>NZ_JBBOSA010000001.1:1885000-2282500 GCF_038004885.1 Sporosarcina sp. FSL K6-6792 | reverse complement strand
AGTGGTAGGAGAGCGTTCCAAGGGCGTCGAAGCTAGACCGTAAGGACTGGTGGAGCGCTTGGAAGTGAGAATGCCGGTATGAGTAGCGAAAGAAGGGTGAGAATCCCTTCCACCGAATGCCCAAGGTTTCCTGAGGAAGGCTCGTCCGCTCAGGGTTAGTCAGGACCTAAGTTGAGGCCGAAAGGCGTAGACGATGGACAACAGGTTGATATTCCTGTACCACCTCCCCGCCGTTTGAGCAATGGGGTGACGCAGTAGGATAGGGTGAGCGCGCTGTTGGTTATGCGCGTCTAAGCAGTGAGGTGTGGAATGAGGCAAATCCCGTTCCTATAACATTGAGCTGTTACAGCAAGGGGATTTATCCCTGAGTCCCTGATTTCACGCTGCCAAGAAAAGCCTCTAGCGAGGCGGGAGGTGCCTGTACCGCAAACCGACACAGGTAGGCGAGGAGAGAATCCTAAGGTGATCGAGAGAACTCTCGTTAAGGAACTCGGCAAAATGACCCCGTAACTTCGGGAGAAGGGGTGCTCTGGTAGGGTGTTAAAGCCCGAGAGAGCCGCAGTGAATAGGCCCAGGCGACTGTTTAGCAAAAACACAGGTCTCTGCAAAACCGCAAGGTGAAGTATAGGGGCTGACGCCTGCCCGGTGCTGGAAGGTTAAGAGGAGAGGTCAGCGCAAGCGAAGCTTCGAATTGAAGCCCCAGTAAACGGCGGCCGTAACTATAACGGTCCTAAGGTAGCGAAATTCCTTGTCGGGTAAGTTCCGACCCGCACGAAAGGCGTAACGATCTGGGCACTGTCTCAACGAGAGACTCGGTGAAATTATAATACCTGTGAAGATGCAGGTTACCCGCGACAGGACGGAAAGACCCCGTGGAGCTTTACTGTAACCTGATATTGAATTCCGGTGCAGCCTGTACAGGATAGGTAGGAGCCTTGGATTCCGGAGCGCTAGCTTCGGATGAGGCGTTGGTGGGATACTACCCTGGCTGTATTGGACTTCTAACCCATGCCCCTTATCGGGGCAGGAGACAGTGTCAGGCGGGCAGTTTGACTGGGGCGGTCGCCTCCTAAAGAGTAACGGAGGCGCCCAAAGGTTCCCTCAGAATGGTTGGACATCATTCGTAGAGTGCAAAGGCATAAGGGAGCTTGACTGCGAGACCTACAAGTCGAGCAGGGTCGAAAGACGGGCTTAGTGATCCGGTGGTTCCGCATGGAAGGGCCATCGCTCAACGGATAAAAGCTACCCCGGGGATAACAGGCTTATCTCCCCCAAGAGTCCACATCGACGGGGAGGTTTGGCACCTCGATGTCGGCTCATCGCATCCTGGGGCTGTAGTCGGTCCCAAGGGTTGGGCTGTTCGCCCATTAAAGCGGTACGCGAGCTGGGTTCAGAACGTCGTGAGACAGTTCGGTCCCTATCCGTCGCGGGCGCAGGAAATTTGAGAGGAGCTGTCCTTAGTACGAGAGGACCGGGATGGACATACCTCTGGTGTACCAGTTGTCTTGCCAAAGGCATCGCTGGGTAGCTATGTATGGACGGGATAAATGCTGAAAGCATCTAAGCATGAAGCCCCCCTCGAGATGAGATTTCCCATTACGCAAGTAAGTAAGATCCCTCAAAGAAGATGAGGTTGATAGGTCTGGGGTGGAAGCACGGCGACGTGTGGAGCTGACGGATACTAATCGATCGAGGACTTAACCAATTTTGAAAAGGGCTTGATTACCCTGATTCGTGTAGCACAATGTCTGTTTTATTCAGTTTTGAGCGAACAAAATTAATTATTTTGTAAAAACGCTTGCAAGTAACAACAAGACATGATATAATTAATCTTGTCTTGTGGAAAATAGTTCAGTGACGATTGCGAAGAGGTCACACCCGTTCCCATACCGAACACGGAAGTTAAGCTCTTCAGCGCCGATGGTAGTTGGGGGTTTCCCCCTGTGAGAGTAGGACGTCGCTGGTCTGTTAGTCCAAAAGAAGATACTTAATGTATGTTCTTAATATTATTCCGCAGTAGCTCAGTGGTAGAGCAATCGGCTGTTAACCGATCGGTCGTAGGTTCGAGTCCTACCTGCGGAGCCATTTAGGAGAGCTGTCCGAGTGGCCGAAGGAGCATGATTGGAAATCATGTAAGCGGCTAACGCTGTTTCAAGGGTTCAAATCCCTTGCTCTCCGCCAGATTCATATAAATGATAAATTAAGGCCCCTTGGTCAAGCGGTTAAGACACCGCCCTTTCACGGCGGTATCACGGGTTCGAATCCCGTAGGGGTCACCATAACTTTTTAGAAATTCATCATTAAGCACGTAGACTTTAATTCAGTAATTCGAGCATAGCACACTCTCGTTGAAATTGAGAGAAGGAAGGAGCGTACATTAGTACGTGACTGACTGAGCGAATGAAGCTGACAAAGAGATGCGACGCTTATCGCAATTTTACCCAGGAGGATTAGCTCAGCTGGGAGAGCACCTGCCTTACAAGCAGGGGGTCGGCGGTTCGAGCCCGTCATCCTCCACCATTATTTAATTATATAAATACTATTGTCGCGGGGTGGAGAAGTGGTATCTCGTCGGGCTCATAACCCGAAGGTCGCAGGTTCAAATCCTGCCCCCGCAACCAAATTTTATCATGATACAGCAGATCATATAGCTGACATGTAAATGATTAGCTCTTTATCAAATGAATACATTATATTGTTGTCGCGGGGTGGAGAAGTGGTATCTCGTCGGGCTCATAACCCGAAGGTCGCAGGTTCAAATCCTGCCCCCGCAACCAAATGGTCCCGTGGTGTAGCGGTTAACATGCCTGCCTGTCACGCAGGAGATCGCCGGTTCGATCCCGGTCGGGACCGCCATTTTTATTTTTCTTATAAGGTTTAGAATAAGCTAATATCTTAATGTAAACCAAATATGTGGCTCAGTAGCTCAGTCGGTAGAGCAAAGGACTGAAAATCCTTGTGTCGGCGGTTCGATTCCGTCCTGAGCCACCATTTTAATATTTGTGCCGGAGTAGCTCAACTGGTAGAGCAACTGACTTGTAATCAGTAGGTTGAGGGTTCAAGTCCTTTCTCCGGCACCATTTACACCTATATGGTGGGGTAGCGAAGTGGCTAAACGCGGCGGACTGTAAATCCGCTCCCTACGGGTTCGGCGGTTCGAATCCGCCCCCCACCACCAGTTTTAGGGGCATAGTTTAACGGTAGAATAGAGGTCTCCAAAACCTTTGATGTGGGTTCGATTCCTACTGCCCCTGCCATTTTTTTTAGTATAATCTAATATTATGGCGATTGTGGTGAAGTGGTTAACACATCGGATTGTGGTTCCGACACTCGAGGGTTCGATTCCCTTCAGTCGCCCCATTTATCTATCCAATTAAAACAAACTTATATATCATGGCGATTGTGGTGAAGTGGTTAACACATCGGATTGTGGTTCCGACATTCGAGGGTTCGATTCCCTTCAGTCGCCCCATTTTATATTCAATTAAAACAAACTAGATATCATGGCGATTGTGGTGAAGTGGTTAACACATCGGATTGTGGTTCCGACACTCGAGGGTTCGATTCCCTTCAGTCGCCCCATTTATCTTTTTGGGGTATAGCCAAGCGGTAAGGCAACGGACTTTGACTCCGTCACTCGTTGGTTCGAATCCAGCTACCCCAGTTTCGCGGAAGTAGTTCAGTGGTAGAATACGACCTTGCCAAGGTCGGGGTCGCGGGTTCGAATCCCGTCTTCCGCTCCATCTTCTACGGCGGCATAGCCAAGCGGTAAGGCATGGGTCTGCAACACCCTTACCACCGGTTCGATTCCGGTTGCCGCCTCCAATTTTCTTATGTATCGTTGTTCGTGAACTAAATAGTGTTATGCCCGAGTGGTGGAATGGCAGACACGTCGCACTCAAAATGCGATGCCGTAAGGCGTGCCGGTTCAAGTCCGGCCTCGGGTATTTCCTGGTCTTTTCCAGTTAAGTTGAGTAAGACCTAAAGCATCTATAAACGTTGATAACACAGCGTTTGTAGATGCTTTTTCTTTTTGGTGAATACGATAGAAAACGATAGGTTTTGAAAAGTTTATGCACAAATAATGCACAAGGATTACACAAACATGTTCTCAAAGATTGAAATTGTTTCTTCTTCATCTTTTTCTCTCATCTCATCTAAGATGTGCGAATAGGTCTTCCAAGTTGTCTCTACATCCTTATGTCCAAGTCGTTCGCTTACATAGTTCATAGAAACCTTTTGATTGGATTCGCCACCATATAGAAGTACACTTGCATGCGTATGACGTAAGCCGTGCAAATTTAATTTTTTAATCTTTAATTCATCTAGTACTTTGTTTAATAATTTATTTACATTGGCATTGCTGATCACTTTATATTTTGAGGCTTGGCTATAGAAGACAAGATCAAAGTTATTTGTGGGAGTCGTGATAAATAGCTGTTCAAAAGTATCCATAGTAAATTTGTTAACTTTAATAACACGTATAGACTCATCGTTTTTTGTTGGTCCAAATCCTTCAGGCGAGTTCTTTGCATAGCCCCAAGTCTTTTCAATGTTAATTGTACTGTCCTCGAAATTGAAATCCTTCCTTGTCAGTCCCACCATTTCACCAAAACGCATACCTGTTGATAGCGCAAGTAACAAAACATAATATCCCAAACCCTTATCCAACCGATTGACAACTTCTTTAAAAAGCGCCTTGCTTTCGTAATAGCTAAGGTGTTTTTCTTCTGATCGCTTTGCTTGAACTTTCCACGTTAATGTAACTTTCCTTGTAAAGTCAAAGGGAATAATCATATCTTCTACAGCATCACGTATACAAGCCCTGCAATGATAATTTAGTTTCTCTACAGTTTCTTTACTGCGTGTGCTGCCGTAGTCATTAATGAACCCTTGATAATCTTGCCGTGTGATTTTTTGTAAAGGGGTATCTTTAAAGTATGCTTCTACTATTTCTAAGGACCGACCATAATGATATTTAGTTTGACCTTTTATATTCTTCTTATATAAATCAATCCACTCTTTGAAGTACCAAGCAAAAGGTTCTTCTTTTAAATTAGCTATAATGCCCCTAAGTAAACTTGCTTCGACTTCTCCAGCAGCCACTTGTGCTTCTTTTTTTGTTCGGAAACCACCTTTTCTAATTTGGTTTCCTTTATTACTAACTATATACTGCCAAGTTTTTCCCCGTTTTTGAAATGACGCCATTATTACTCTATCCCTTCAATTAATTTACTTTATAATCTATCCAAATAAAAAACTTCTTGATTTAGTAACCACTTTTCCAATCTAGCATCTGCAAATGTAGGTTCAACATTGAATAAAGTTGCAATAAATCCAACAGCTTCGCATTTAAGTCTTGGTAACTCTAAATGATTCAACATAAACGTTGGAATACAGAAGTGGAATGCAAATTGCTCTGCCTGCCATTCCTGATACTCCCGGAAAGGCTTGTTCATTGACCACTGATATCCTTCATGGCGCAAGATGTGAGCCAGTTCATGAGCAAAGTCTTGCCAAATTGCCTGTTTAGATTGGTTTTCATTTAAAAAGATCCGATAATCTCCACCTAAATTATTTGCTTCACTTGGTTCATCAAAGTAATAAATTTTTATTTTTAACATGGTAGAAAGATCTTCGATAAGATTGACATGATAAATCTGTGATGGCTCTGAGATTTTCAGAGAATCATAAATCGAAAAAACCTTTTCTTCTAATGAAGATAGATATGATGTTTTCAAATTTAATTCGACACCTTTACAATTTTTAGGAATGTATGTTCGTACGTTGGTTATAATAATACCCTATCTTGAATAAAAAGATAGGGTTAGTAACTCATATTTTAAAAGGTGTTTCATTTGTCCTCATTTTTAATAATATCCCACATTTTTCTCAACTTTTGTAAGTCTTCCTCATCAGAGTTAGGTAATTCTGAGTACCAACGTTTTAAGTCGGGATCTGAAATAGCTTTTTTAAACTCCTCGTCCTCTTTATCAATAGGTGAAGGGTTGTCAGTATTTTCAAGTAGGTAATCAATTGAAACATTAAAAAAGTTAGCTAACTTTTTAGTTGCTTCGTGGTCCGTTTCTCTCTGGTTGGTTGCACTTTCGTAATAACCATAAGCCTGTCTGGTAATACCTAAGTGTTTGGCCATATCATCTTGTGTGAGCTTTTTTTCTAATCTTAGTTTTTTTAATCTTTCTTGAAAACTCATAGTGTATCTCCTCAGAAAGTAATATTAAATATATTATACAGCAACAAGCTGTTGCTTTGTACTAACAGAAACAAAGTGTTGCAATTAACACTTGACAGAAACAAATCGTTGCGTATAATACAGAGTAGGTAATGCAACAAAATGTTGCTAATGGGTGGTGAGGTGAATCAGAATTAGATCATGGCTAAAAAGAGAACGTGAAAAGAAAAGAATTACTCAACAAAGTATAGCCAACAACGTTGGTGTTGAACGGCAATATTATGGAATGATTGAAAAAGGGGAGCGAAACCCTAGTCCGAAAGTGGCCAAAAAAATTGCAGTAGTTTTGGATATAGATTGGACTCTTTTTTTTGAAGAAGAAGGCAACAAATTGTTTCCCGTTGAATAGTGAAGTTAAATGGATAAAAGTTAGAACACGTTCTATAAAAGTTATCAATCCGTACTAGGCTTCAAATAGTGATTTATGCATGTAATTCAAAACAAGGAGGATTAACAAATGGTACAACAACTTTCAGTCAATCTTACAATTCCAATTCCACAAGATTCTGTATTGATTAGAAAGGTGGAACTAGAAGAACTAAGAAAACTAGAACTAAGTGGTGTGTATTGGAACATGAAAGAACTAGAACATCGTACAGGCAAAAAACACGAATGGTTGAAAGAAAATATTCTCTTTCGGCAGCAATTCCGAAAAGAGCTTGATAGCGAGAATGGGGGCTATGTTTATTATCCAAAAGGGAAAGGTCAGACTTGGTCTTTTCAAGCATCAAAGATGTCAGCTTTTCTTGATAAAAACTTTCATAGATTTTTCAAGTAACCGGGATAAGAAAAAATCATTAAGTAGTTGACATGCAATTCACATTACAAACGCAGAAATTAAGAAAGGATGAAGAGACATGACTTACTTTGTAGTTCAGGTTCGTAGCGGAGCGGAAATTGAAGTGAAAGAGATGTTGAATACTGTTTTGAATAGGGCAGGAGATTCAATGGTTAAAGCGATCTATGCAATGGAAACATTCACAGAAATTATTCGTGATGACAATACTGCTGTAGATCTTTCCGAGTTAAACACAAGTGATATTTCTGAACACTTGTATGTAAAAAGAATCCAAGCAGGTTTAAACAATCTTCGCATCGCTTGCGACAAACTGAAAGAATACAAAGATGCCAATTCTCTTGCCTTGCTGGAAACGTACAAAGACAGCATCCGTGAACTTTCTAAAGACTTGAGGGAAGTTCGAAAGAATACGAAGAAAATTAGCAGCGTAATTAGTGGATATATTTTAGTAGAGTTAAATGTAGATTTTTATTACTTCCCAGATAGTTTATGGCACTTAGTAAAATCTGTGCCTAACGTAACAGGAATACCAAGTAAGTACAATGTTCCACAAGAAGAAATCGATGCTTTCTTCCAACAGGTAGATATTACACCAGAAGTGGAAATGCAATTTGAAGAAATTCTATCAAGTGAAGAGTTTGTTGAAGCAAGAAACGAAATCCTGCATGAAGCGAATCAAGTAGTTGGTACTGTTGAAGAAAAAGTTTTACTCGAAAAAATTGATATTATTGCAACTAAAGTTGTTGATTCTGTAAATGAAATGAAAAATGACATTGATTCCTCTAACCCAATTATGAGAAACGTAGAACGATGTAAAGCGTTTATTCGTCGTAAACGTCAAACAGTAGTGATGCCTATGGATTTATTCTTGGCTCTTTATAATGATATTGAAAAACAAAACCTTATCCCAGCCCAAAGTTCTTTTGCATTTCTTAAACGCTTTAGATCCATATTGTATAGAGACGATAAGATGGTGAGTTTGGAATGAATGAATTCATTGGAATAGTTGTAAAGGTTCTTTATAGAAATGAGGATTTTCTGATTGCCAAATTGCAAACGGATAATGAAGAACTCACAATCAAAGGAAGCATTTATGGGGTAAATAAAGGTGAAGAAGTAAAGGTTCGTGGGACATGGGAAAATCACACGCAGTTTGGGAAGCAGTTTGTGGTAGAGTTTTGGGAAAGGCCGATTCCACAAACAAAAGATCAAGTGATTGCATTCCTAGCATCGCCCCTAATAAAGGGATGTGGGCCAAAACAGTCAGTGGTCATTGCTGAAAAGTTGGGTGAAGACGCTTTGATGATAATCAGCCAACAAGGCGAGGCGAGTTTACTAGGGATTAAAGGAATCGGGAAGAAACGCGCTAGTAACATTGTAGAAAGCGTTAGGTCTACGTTTGAGGTACAGAAAATCATTTCGGAACTACTTGTGTTCGGAATATCCGTTCGTATGGCGATGCGGCTGTATAAAGAATACGAGTCTAATACGGTAGCAGTAGTTACAGAAAATCCATATAAGCTAACAGAATTAAACTTGATAGGGTTCTTAAAGGCTGATGAAATTGCTCAAAAGATTGGTATATCACCCTTATCAGGATACCGCATTGATGCTTGTGTGAACTATGTTCTAAAAGAAACATGCTTCAGTTCAGGCCATTGTTATGTGTTGGAAGAAAGTCTGCTTGCGGAAGCTGCACGTGCATTAAACCATAATACGATTGAAGAGAACAAAGTTTCGATGGATGAATTAGCACAAAGTATTTACCGTTTAGAAGAGAAACATATCGTTATTGAAGACAATTGCGTTTACCCAAAGTTTTTATTCACATATGAAGACAGGTTAGCTCGGAAACTTTCAGAAATGAAGGGTTCGCGGGATGGCGTAGCATTGCCTTCGTTAGAAAAACAGATAACCAACTATCAAAAGAAGCAGGGAATCATCCTAGCTGAGAAGCAACGTGATGCGATTAGGCGGTTATTTGAAGAACAGATGTTAATACTCACTGGTGGTCCTGGAACAGGTAAGACAACCGTTATACGTGCCATGATTGACGTGTATAAAGAGTTGTATCCAGAATTGATTATATGCTTAGCTGCCCCTACAGGAAAGGCGAGTAGACAGTTGTCAGAAGTAGCTGGACATGACGCTTCTACAATCCATAGGCTCATAGGGTATCAGCAAGGTGAAATACCTACCTACAATTGGCAAGATAAACTTTCTTGCGATTTATTAGTCGTTGATGAAATGTCGATGGTGGATGTTCAGTTAGCAAGTTTACTGATGGACGCACTTGAAAATGATACGAAAATTCTCTTTGTAGGCGACACGGATCAATTGCCATCGGTTAATCCGGGAAACGTTCTAAGCGACATGATTCAGTCGGGATTACCAACAGTGGCTCTTACAGAAGTATTTAGACAAGCACAAGAAAGCCAAATCATAAGTAATGCCCATAGGGTTAATCAAGGTAAATCACTTCTTATCGATAGCGATAAAGGTGATTTTTATTTTATTCATCAAGAAGATCCAAAACGAATCGCAGGCTATATTGTAAGAAGTGCTTTACGTTTTCAAGAATTAGGTTATTCCATATCGGATATTTTGATTTTAAGTCCCATGAAAAAAGGACCTGCTGGAACAATTGCATTGAATGATCAGTTGAGAGACGCTTTAAACCCTGCTGACTCGACCAAAAATGAATGGAAGATAGGAAAAAACCTATTCAGACTCGGCGATAAAGTTATTCAGATTAAAAATAATCAATCTAAAGGCGTTTTTAATGGCGATATTGGTGTGATTACTAAAATTTCAAAAGAAGTAATTGAAAATAGTGAGACCGTTGAGAAAATGACATGTGATTTCATGGGAATAAAAGTATCATACGAAAAAAGCGAAACCAAAGAATTAGAATTAGGTTACGCAATCACGATTCACAAATCACAAGGCGGTGAAGCACCTATTGTCATAATCCCTGCTACGACAAGCCACTACGTTATGTTGGCTCGGAATTTAATGTATACAGGCATGACTAGGGCAAAAGAAAGACTCGTTTTGATTGGTACAGAAAAAGCGATGGAGATTGCTATAAGAAATAATAAACTGACAGAAAGAAACAGCGGCTTATCAAATCGTATCACCTCGTATACAGAATATAACAGCCGATTCAGTACGGGCAATGCAAGCGGTGAGAGGGGGTGATATAGAAATGGACATGCAGTACGCATTAGAAGCAGCAGAGAAGCATGCTAGACTTCGTGATGGTGAAAGTTTAGTTGATGTGGCTGCTGTAGCAATAGAAGAACAGAAAGCGAATGAGCAAGGTTACGCTCTTTACAAGTTGAAAAATAAAAACAAGGCATTATTTGTTCAAACAATTCAAGAAAACCTCGATGTGCTTATCAGGAAAGAATTCCTGACAAATGCAGAGTTAGGTTTTCTTTTTTCTTTGATGCCGTTGGTCCAACTACATTCAAATGGCATTACCGATAGAGAAACCGGACAATTTATGACAGTCTCAGAAATTGCAAAGTATTTAAATCGTGATCGAACAGGAATCAGTGCAACAATCCAAAGTCTTTTAGTAAAAGGGGTGTTATTCGAACTGGTAGATTCACAAGAGATTAAGGAACATAAAAGAAGCGTTACGCGAAGACCATTATTTATGAATCCCGAAATTATTTATGCCGGAGATCGGAATAGAATAAATGCTACATTATCAAAGTTAGTTATCGAATTTGACAAATTGGAAAGAAAAAAGGTATTGCTTTCCTGGAAATTATGGATAAAAAATGGAGAAGAGTTCGGAAGGTTGTACAGCAGAAAAAGCTATTTGGAATTCAAAAAACTTAAATGAATTAGCCAGGTGTCGAGAAAATACGTCACCCATTATTGTTGATTTATATAGAGTTTCAACACTTCTTTTAGAGGGTGTCGAAAAAAATCTACACCTTCTATGCGCATATTGAAGGGATTAATATGAAAAAGGGGTGTCGAAAAATATCGACACATGTGTAGATAAATCTCTACACGTAAAAGTCTGTGTAAACGTTGTTGTGAAAGGGTTTTTTGGGAATTTCAGGAAGTCTCTCTATCTCACTCTTATATATACAACTGCCATACTAGAATTTCCACCTGTATATTGAGCGTAAAGTTCGGAGGAAATTAGTTGTAATTTAAAGCGTATGATATGTCATTATGTTTTATAAAAGATTGCAAACCCTATTATTTTGCAGTAGTTTTGGAAATAGAAATTGGAACGAATTAAAACCTGGGCTGGAAAAAAGGGAAGGATTGCGATGTCTGCTCTTTCAGCTCTTCAATTATTCAGCCCATGTTTTAACGCATTCAACGCCATGATCCAAATTTATTATAGTGAATATTTATGTGAATCAAACCCGTTCAGTTGAGTGGTATAAAAGTTGAAGTAACGATTCAATTAGCATCAAGTTTAGAATGCTTTTCCTTTTTTGAAAGGTTATTTAGGGTATCTTTGCTATAATGATATTGAGTATTAGAAAAGTTCTTGAAGTTCAACAATCGGGCCAAATCGTGGAGTTTGCCTTCGATTTACATAACGATCAGGTAATTGACGAGGGAGAGCGATCATTTGAAAAAACTGTTACTTGTTTTAGTTATGATTATTGTGATGTTTTTTTTATACTCATATCAGTTACCAATTATGAGTACAGGGGAAGCGATAGATAGTGCAGAAAAACACTTGCAAAATCCACCAAAGGAGTGGGGAAAAACATTTTCAGATTATGATTGGAATGATACTGCATTAGAAAATGTTGTTGTATCACTAAATCAAAAGAATGGTTTCTGGAACAACTTAACAAATAGAATGAATTGGGAAGTCACGATAAAAAATAACGGCTCAGAGCCAACAGTTGTTATAGATGCTTATACGGGTAAACTTATTGATATATATGGACCATTAAACTAAGTATCCTATTTTACTGTTCAAGTAACGGGTTCATTTAAGGAATAAGTTTAGAAGCGACACTTAGTTGATTGGAGTGGAAGGCGGTGACTCCTGCGGGAATAGCATGAGCCTTGAGACCCCACAGGAGCGAAGCGACGAGGAGGCTCAAGCCATGCCCGCGGAAAGCGTCAGGGAAAGATTGAACTTTATCTTTCCGCACTTAGAGCCTGGAACGGAAATCAACGGGTTCATACTGCTATCTCGCTAACGGGCGCTATTGTTGAACATCAAAAGCCTAATTCCCACTAAACATACAAGGGATTGGGTTTTTTATCTTTCAAAATCCATTGACGACAAGTCGCACATTCTTATAACCACAATACAAAAGCAAAAAGACAGGTACAGTTTTCAACCTGTCTCTTTTGCATTCACTTTTTTAATCCAGCCGCAAAAAAAGGTCCGTTGATTGCAATTGTTGAAAGAACTTGTGCCATTTCTTGTGGGGATTCTTTCCTTCCGCTATTCAACCATTGCTGTATGACGCCTATATGAGCAGATGAGATATAGGAAGCTAAATACTGCTTGGGGACAAGTAAGTTATCCTCCTTAATAAATGGGTTTGGAATGTTTTCAAATAGTGTTTTCCACATGAAGTCTTTCAGTTTTGTCTGGAAAGATAAATCTCCTTTTGAACTTAACATTGCTTTCATAAAGCCGCTATTTTCATCCAGGTATTCGAAAATAGACACAGCGATGGGAAATGGGGTAACCGGTGTCGAATTAATTTCAAGTTCGGCAATGACACCTGGAAAATCACGTTCTACAATGTTAAACATGTCTTGCATCACTTCTTCCAAACATTTGTTTATAAGGTCAAACTTATCCTCATAGTGCGCATAAAAAGTGCCACGATTTATTTTTGCTTTATTGGTAATATCTTTGACTGTAGTTGCTTCAAATCCTTTTTCTTCAACTAACACTACTAAGGCATCGCGAATAGCAGTTTTTGTTCGAACCACTCGTAAATCCATTTTATTATCTTCCAAAGTAAAATCCTCCTTCCTTATAACCAACGGATGTATAGAAAGTGTTGTGTAACCAACACTTCTGCGGTTTTTGACTGTTGAATAAGACGCAGTCTCTATATATACTAAATATATAAACAACACGTTGTTCATTATCATAACTTAAATAGAAGGAGGAATAAATCAAAATGTTTAAAAACAGACTTGTTCTTTTAACACCTATCATTGCATTGGCCGTTGTTTTTATTTTCTCGCTCACATTATTCCCGTCAGTCCAAGTTCAGCCGAAAAAATTGCCCATAGCAATCTTTAATGAAGACCAAGGCGTAGAAATTCCTGATCAGCCAAAAATGAATATGGGAGAAACCATTGTCGAGATGATGACAGAAATGGCAAAGGCTGAAAAAGAGCCTGCTGTTAAATGGGTGAACGAAACGAGTATGGCGTCTGTTCAAAAGGGGTTAGATAATCAAAAGTATTATGCAGCCTTCGTGATCCCAAAAGATTTTAGTGCAAAGCAAGTATCCTTGCAGTCACCAGCGCCTGAGTCACCTGAAGTTGAAATCTATATCAACCAAGGAATGAACATGGCCGCATCAACAATAGCAGGTCAAGTGTTAAATGGCGTAGTTGACAACATGAACAATACGGTTCGTACGCAACTGCTAGAAGGATTTGAGGCACAAGGGGGGACTTTAACGGTAGAACAAGCATCAAGTTTAGCGATGCCTATTACAAAAACAGTAATACATGTAAATGAGGTTGGAGAAAACAGTGCAGGCGGTAACGCCCCTGTAACTTTATTCCAACCATTATGGATGGCAAGTTTGATTAGTGCTGCAATCATTTTTATGGTTGTTAGTAAAATGCCAGTCAGGACGAGAAATGAGAATATTAGGATGAAGTTTGGTCAAATTTTGATGGGCGCAATTGCTGCTTTGTTCATTGGATTTGGCTTAACTTGGATAGCGGATGGCATGTTGGGCTTAAATATTCCGAAGTTCATGGATACTGCTTTATTTTTATCAATTACATCCTTTAGTTTCTTCCTGATGATTTTGGCTGTCGTTTCATTAGTCGGGATTCCGGGGATTCCGCTCTTTATCTTAATGCTGTTCTTCGGTGCACCTTTATTGGCCTTGGCACCTGAAATGATGTCTTCATTTTACCAAAACTGGATTTATTCTTGGTTACCCATGCGATTTATGATCGAAGGGCTTCGAGAGTTGTTTTTCTTTAGGAAAGGCTTAACTTGGAGCACGCCTGTTTCCACGCTTGTTTGGATTGGCGTCGTAAGCATGTTAGTCGTAGTAGGTACTGCTTGGAAACAAGATAAGGTAGAAGTTCAAGATAATGAATAGCATCTGCTGCTAAATATTGCTTTGTCTTATGTAAAAGCCGTTTCCTGTATAGGGAACGGCTTTTAAAATTATGTAAAAAAATGATGTACCCCTTCTCCCTTTCCGTCAACTTGGCGTCAGAAACGGTATTGATTTTCAAGTTCGAGTTAACGAACTGAAAAACTATGATGTTGTATATTTGCTTAGAAGTGAATTTAAGTAGTTACTAGGTGTTATTCTACAATCGGGCGCGATTGTTTAAGAAGCACGATAAAATAATAACCAAAAAACGCTGAATAATTTCAGTGTTTTTTTGTTGCAAAAATCCCATGTATCACTCTTCAATTTCCCTTAAGCAGTATTTTGTACAACACAACTGAACGGGAATATGTGAAACGTAAAAACTTTTGTACCTGTCAAAAGCAATCGAAATGTTTTGGTTGTTTTTAAGAGGAACAAAATCATTAATAGGAAGGAAGGGGATATAAATTGGGATATGAAAAAATGAAGGAAGTAAACGATAATTTAGAATCGAGGTTGATTCATGGAATGGTCCACACATGTTTTATCAGGAATTGTAGCCGGATATACAGTTACGGGGGGTGATTGGCGAGGAGCGGTGGTAGGAGGAATTGCAGGTGTGCTGCCGGATCTTGATGAACCGAAGTCTAAGTTTGGAAAGTTGTTCTTCTTTATAGCTATACCACTTAATTCTATATTTGGTCATCGGACTTTTACACACTCCCTGCTATTTACGTTATTAGCAGGGATTTTTATATACCCGTTTACAGAATTATGGGTGGCTTTGTCAGTAAGTGCAGGGATACTTGCCCATATTGCAGGAGACATGTTAACCGGAAAAGTGAAACTCTTCTATCCGTCAGCTAAATCTGTCGGGATTGCAATTCCATCATTCAGTTTTATGTGGATAGACAGAATCACGAGACTGTTGCTTGTTATAGCGATAGGTTGGGTTGTACTTAAAAAAGTAATTTGAATTTATAGGAGGTAAAAAATTGGAAAACGTTGCAGTGGATTTAGGTTATGGCTATGTCAAAGCGATTTCATCATCAGGAAAGAGAATAATTTTTCCTTCGTTGGTTGGGAAAGGATACGACAGGGGAATTACAAATATCCTCGGAGATACACCAAACGACTTAGCGAATATACATGTATCAATCAAAGGTGAAGATTATTTTGTGGGAGAACTAGCAAATGAATCACGTTCTTTATCTCGTATCTTTGAACGTGAACGCTTTAATCATATGTACACACACATTCTACTTAATACGGCTATTCAACTTGTCACCGACGGAAGAGGGGGTTCTGTAAATTTGTCAACGGGACTTCCACTGGATTTCTACCAAGCCCAGGCAAAGGATTTTCAAACGTCTATTACGGGGATCCAATCCCAAATTGAATGGAAATCAGGTCCACTAATAGATGGCGCTAAACAAGTAAATATTGAACGCGCTTTAGTGTTTCCACAAGGTGCTTCAGCTATCTTTTCAGCATTAATTAATCACGATGGGAAATATACCTATCCCCATCTAATGAATCAAGGAACGCTTATCGGATTGGTTGATATCGGATTTAGGACAACGGACTTTGTTGTAGTTGAGATTCAACAGAACGGTTCATTTGTTCCTAAAGCAAAGCTATCTGGAACGGTGGACGACGGTGTAAACAATTTATATAGGGATATCCGTCAAGCCTATAAAACCAAAACAGGTGGTGCTGATTTAAGTGAACATTACATTTCACGCATTTTAAAAGACGAAAAATTGACATACAAAGGAGACAAAATTGATTTCAGTAATATCATTCAGTCGAGTAAGAAATCCATTGCCACTAATATTGTTGACCGATTAAAAAATGTATGGGCTGAAGAATCTGATCTATTTGATGCGATATTCTTGGCCGGTGGTGGAGGAGAACTCTTTGAGCCATTCATCCAGCCTCACTTTGATAATCGATTGGTTAAGATTACTGAAAGCCAGTTTGCAAACACCATCGGTTATTTAAGATTAGGAAAATCAGTATTTGAACAATTAGAGCGTCGAAATTCAGTGATTTGATATGAGTGTTAATTGGGAGAAGCGATATAGCTTTCGTTTGCAAGAAGAGGATAGAGAAATTTATAAATTACTTCAACAAGTCCCGGATAATAAGCGAAGTGAAACAATTCGGCAGATGCTGAGGTTCGCTTTTCGTACGATGTCGGAAGGAAAGAAAACGGAGCAAGGAATCCAAGATCTTTTGGCTGAAATAAAGTCGTTAAAAGAAAATCAAGAATTGCAACATCAGGAGTTGCTAGTGAAGATAGTGAATGCTGTAGCAATTAAAAGTGAAGAAGTAAACAAACCTGACGACAATAAAATGAATGAACAGGCGATTGACGATAGCGCGAGTGCGATGCTATCGTCTTTTGGTGTTAATTTTGATTAATTAAAGGGAGGTGTTGAAATGGGTAGGACAAAAGAAGAGTTGCGTGAAAGAAAAAAGAAAAAGTTTTTGAAAGTATCTGAAACGCTGAGAGTGTGTGACTCCTGTGAATATAGAGGTTTAGTAATGACGGGGGATAGCTCACAAATCAAGACACTTGTCGAAACGATTTGTGGGGGCTGTCCCAACTATAAAAGAATGCGAAGCGTAGGTGACGAGCTATGGCATACAGATACGAACATCGAAGCAATTCTGGAAAAGAAACAAGAGATTACAACTCAAGAAATACGAACGCTGCTTGAAGAAGGCGTAACAAAAAAGAAAATTAGAGAGGCATTAGGGTTCCACTCAGTTATTGAATTTAGGGAGTTCATATTAACGATTGCGAATAAATAAGAGGGGGGATTTTAAAATGAAGTTAGTAGAAGATACCGTAGGAAGCTACCGCAAAGCAGGTAGTACAATAAAACGGCTTTTGAAGGAAATGGATGAACTGATGGATAACATCAATGTTTTTAATTTGAATGCGGAAGATGTGCAAAGGTATTTCACGCTGTATAAAGCTAAATTAGGACTTGAAGAAGCATATGCATCAATTGTTGATTTGAGTAAGGAAATTCAAATTGAAGGCTATTTACGAAGAAATAGTAGGGACAGGTATGAATTAAATAGCTTTGAATTAACAAGTGGTGCTTTTCTTGATCTTTGGCAAGAGGATTTAGAAATGAAAGAAGGAGGCTATTACAAGCTCTGTAGGATTGAGCATCACGGAACAGATTATTACTGCGTAGAAATGCCAGAAGTAAATTTAGAAGGATTGAAAGCGCGTTACAGAGTATCATTATTATCAATTTAAATTGAAAGGAGTAATCTCGTGCTATTGAATATAGAAGAAACCTATAGAACTGTGATACTAAAAGAAATGTTAGAAAATGAATTAGTAGAATTGGAAACAGCTTATAAGAATCCAATGGATGAAAGGACCGTAAGTAAAGCAACAGTACGCAAAATGGTAAAACACCTTTTCATATGGGTGCCGATTTTCATGGTGCTTGTTAATTATATCCGCAATGGTGTGGATCTTTTTATTTTCATCTACACACCTGTTTTTCTGTTCTATACAGCAATATATACTGCGATAATTGTTCTGTTTATTTATGCCTATAACTTTATTGTTAGGAAATATAACAAATCCAGAGCAGGAGCAAATGAAACATCACTTTTCTTTGAGCAAAATATAGCAGCGCTTCAAACAAATATTAAGACGGTAGAAAATGCGTTAATGACTAAATCTACTATAATCCCTTTGTATCATTCAAAAGAGAAGTTGGTGAAAATGATTGAGTATATGAAGAAAGGACGAGCAAGAACAGAAGAGGACGCTATAAAAATATTTAAAAAAGAACATTCGAGTTATATCCAGCCAGATGCTACTAAGCGAAATAAACGTTTTAACAATCAAGAAGGACTAACAAGGAAATTGAATCGTTTTGGTCGTTTCATAAGCATGATATTTTTTGCTTCGTTAATTGCAAAGAGTCTAAATAGATCAAGCTCCCCTAAAAGATAGGTTAACTATTCATATTAATAAAAGGGGAAATCATCGTGCAATTCCTTGAAGGGAGGTGAATTCGTGTTTAAAACAATTATCGGAATCATCCTAATGATATTCTTAATCGCTGTTGTCGGTAGTCTATTATTAGAACAGTTTCCAACCTTAGTCCCGTTGTGGGAGGAACTGAAAATGCACATCGGTACTCTTTATGAATCATCCCTTGTTAAATATGGGACAATCACTACGCTGCTATTAATTGTCGCTATTTTTATTATGGTAGGAAGTTCAAAAAGAATGTGATGGGTCGTGTAAAGTTTGAACAAAAAGAAAAGAAGGAGGTCCACAAAACTTGCGGAAGAAGTTAGGGAAATCCAATGGAAAAAAGGATGGTATTGTAAAAAAGTCGATGGATGTATTCAAAAAGTCATCTGAAAATGAAAAACGTAAAAAAGAGATGCGGAAACTTGAAAAGAAAAGCAAACCGAAAGGGTATCGAGCCAAAAAGCTAGGTGCATTTACTTTCTGGATGCTTTTTTTGTTTATGCTTTTTATTGTTGTCGTAAATGTGTTTTCATCCAGTGGGAGTTCGAATGCCGGCAATGAAGCGGATAATCTACAGGTGAATAAAGCTTTAGCTGCTGAGGGGGTAGAGTTTTCAAAAGGCTTTGTAGCAGAATACTTCACATGGAATAATGGTAATGAAGATCGTGCTCAACGAAAAATGAAGTTAAGTTATTATTTGCCCGAAAAGTTAAGTGATCTTGCCGCAACAGGTGATAAGAAGTGGAATTCAAAGATTTTACGAGAAAATATACATTTAAAAGAAGTTGAAGATCTGGGGGACAATCGAGCACGAGTCATTTTTCAAGTTAAAATAAATTTTGAAAATCCTACCGGTAAAGAAAACAAGGAGAATGATAAAGCGACAGAAGATGAACCCGTTGTGCCTGAAAAGATTGAAACAGTGAAGTATATATCTGTTCCAATCTTATATGACGTTGAAGAAAGTCGTTTCGCAGTTTATGAACTTCCAAGCTTCACGTATATGAATGAAGAGATAGTAGGTAAAGGTATTGAGTCTGAAACGGAGGGGTTAAAACCGATTAATGATGGAAGCATGCAAAACATTCGGGCTTTCCTGGAAACGTTTTTCGAAGCGTATGCAAATGATACAAAAGACAAGTTAACATACATTGTTGAGGACCCTAAACATCAAAATGGTCTTAATAAAACAATGGATTTTGTTAGCTTGAAGAATACAGAAATATTTGAGGGTAAGAAAGTGAGTGAGAAAATTGTAAGAACGGAGGTTGTGTTAGCGGACCCCAATACAGGAATCGAATTTATATCGACCTACATTCTTGTATTGGTTGAAAAGGAAATGCGTTACACCGTGTTATTCATAAACAATAAACAATACATTGATGAGTTAAAGAGCAAGAAAAAAGCAGAAGCAGAAGCAGAAATTGAAAAAGGTATGGAAGTCGAGGAAGATAATCAGGATCAAAATCACGATGCTGAAAGCAATCGACTGGATAAAAATGATACAGAAAATGAATAAGCAGTATGTGGGTGCAGACAATTGTGTCTGTATTTTTTTATTTTAAAGGGAGGTGAATTGTATGAGTTTAGAAGGGTTATTTACATGGTTCTCACAAGAAATCAAGTGGGCATTATTCATCGTTCTTTTTGTTGCATTGATTGTGACAGCATTTAAGAGAGCATGGATTGCGATGATTGGTGTTGTTATCGGCCTTGCGTTCATCGGAATCTTCATTGTACAACCAGAAATATTAATTAACATATCCGAATTTATTGCTGAGAAATTGAATTTAGGTAACTGAATTTATTTGCTTTACATGCAAGAGGGCTTGTACTAATAGAGCGCCTCTTGCCATTTGTTTTGAAGTAGACAGCTTGGAGGTGAAAAGACATAAACAAGATTCCGTTATATGTGCTGAATAACTTCATTCGTTTTGAACGTCAGCTCTATCAAATATTCGGGTTAGAACTAGGCAGACCAATCCGGTTAAAAGCGGTTTTGTATTTCTTTGTGATAGCAATCGTGGAGGCTACTATCTATTTTACCCCTGGAATTGGGCGGTTAGTTAATTGGATACCTGTAGGGATCTTAATTCTTATACCAATAGGATTGGCATGGTTACTTGCAGATGTAGGAACGGAAGGTAGATCACCCGTAAACTTCTTTCGTTCTTTTATTTTGTATCAAGCAAGAAAGATAAAGGACAGCTCGGTTTATAGAGGTAGAGAAGTTGATAAAGAAAAGGATTATCAATTTCATAACTACTTTACTTTTAATGAACTTGTACATCCAGAAAGTGATGATGTATCTATCGCAACAGAGGTTGATGAAAAACGAAAGAACGCAATTGAATATATGAAGAGAATTCCAGATAAAGGAAAAATGGCTAGTGTGGAACAAGTCAATTATAAAAATAATGAAACAGAGGTGGTCGAGAAGGTGGCAGATGAACAACTACCAGAAATAGAAACGGAGCAATTACAAGCAGAAAAGCATCCGGAAAAAGTCGGAAAGCGAATAAATCGGAGCCCACTTGTGACAACTGGTATTACTGTTCTTTTCACAATAGTACTAAGCGTCGCATTGGTTTTCGGTTTCCTTTATACATTGACGGATTTTAAGTTCGGTGAAGCTAATGCCATCGCTAACAATTTGGATTCGCCTCATGAGGTAAATAAGGATGGTACAGAAAAAATAGTTTTGCCTATTGATGAAAACCTCATTTTAGGATTACGGGCTGCGGCTATTCAAAAATATGGTGATGCAGTTAAAAACTTCGATAAATTAGACTTTGATGAATTGGAAAAAGCAGATAGAAATGCCGTGTTGTTTACGTATTTAATGTCAGGTAATACACAAAAAGCATTAGATTATGTTCCAGAGTTTGATAAATCAATTGTTGGTTACTATGTCGTGAAAAAAGAGCTCAAGTTACTACTAGATTTACAAACTGATTCTGCATTAATCACATTTGAAGTTGCTGCGTTAAATAACGATTACGAAAAGGTAATTGAATATCAAAGTGCAGAGAGAATGGAGATGGATGATAGACGAGCTTACATTATTGCTGATGCCTATATCGCTTTAGGACGTGAAGATGAGGCTCTTGAATTTGCGAAAAGCATTGATGATAACTCATTACACTCATATATCAAGGAGAAAACGGATGCCAAAGGCATGGAAGAAGAGAAAAAAGAAGCTGAAGAATCTAAGGGGAAAGTATAAAAAGGTATTTCATAGGAGGAGTTTACTTGTCAATTGAAAATAAAGATATGAAGAAGAAAGTGACGGTGGTTGGAGCAATTGCCCTGTCAGCCGTATTAGCTAGTGGTGTAGGATATACCAGCTATAACATATTGAAAGAAAAAACCACAGAAGAAAAAAATGAAGAGCAGATCAAGAAAGAGGATGATGGTGAAGTCGTTGAGAGGTATACTTTCGACGAGGAATTAACAGAAACTGAAGATGTCCTTGAAGTGATGATTGCACAGGCCGCTAAAAATGAAGAATCTGATGTAACATTCTTTGATGATGAATACTTGGATTTGGACGATTCCATTGCGAATGTTAAAAAGAATGATGTCCAAAACATATCTTTCTTTAATGAGGAAGATGATTTTAAAGAACTGAATGACTCCATTATTGCTGTTGCAAAAGAGGAAAAAACTAAAATATCTTCCAACGATGTAGCAATGACAGAACCTGTGCTAAAGGATTCCGTTGTGCCGGAAGAAAATATAGAGACAGTGGAGCTTGAAAAGCCAATTGAATCCGTGCAATCAACTAAACCAGTAGATTTTAAGAAGCCGATAGAGCAAGAGAAACCATCTAATCCGGTTATTTCGGAACCGGTAGAACAAGAAGAAACAACAAACCCAATTGAATCTCCGAATCCAGAAGAACAAACTGTACCGCAAAAACCGCTAGTTCCAGCAAAGCCAATGGAACCTGAAGTACCGACAATTCCGGAAGAACCAGAAGCACCAACAAATCCAGTGTTACCAACAGAGCCTGAGAATCCAGTAGAACCTGACGTACCATTAGAACCCGAGGATCCTATAATTCCAGAAGACCCAACGGACCCTGTGGAACCAGAAGAACCGGAGGAGCCAGTAGTTCCTGTTGATCCAGCAGAACCAGAGGAACCAATAGAGCCAGCTGAACCAGAAGAACCGACAGACCCGGAAGAGCCAACTAATCCAGTAGAACCTATTGAACCCGAATACCCGACTGATCCGGAAGAAACGGAGGATCCAACTGAACCTATTAATCCCGAGGAACCGGTAGAACCAGTAGAACCGTCAGAACCAGAAATACCTACTATTCCAGTAGAACCTGCCGATCCTGAAGTTCCCACAGAAACAGAAGACCCAACGGAACCTGTACACCCAGTGGAACCGATTGACCCAATTGAACCAGAACTTCCAACAGTTCCAGTAGAACCTGGAACTCCAAATACAGAACTGGAAGAACCAGCAGAACCGACAAACCCTACAGATTCGGAACAACCAGAAGAACCCGTTATTTCTATCGGACCGAACGAGGATGCAGAATAACGATAACGAAAGAAGCTGTGTTTAATTTGCGGCTTCTTTTGTTATTAAAAAACTATGAAGGAAGTGGAACACATTGAAAATCGAGTTTCCGATTAAACATATAGAAAATAATTTAATATTTGCCCATGATAGAACAGTTTGGGCATATTACAAAATAGACGGATTTAATTATGACTTCTTAGAAGACGATGAGAAAATAATCCCATTTCAACAACAGATGTCTTTTCTAACAAACATCGGTCTTGATTTACATTATTTAGTGATTCCTAATCCGACGAATATTACAGGTATTTTGAACGCTACAATTAATGAAATGAATATGAAAAGTTATCCGTTGAAAGAAAATGGCATTCAGTATATAAATCAAGTCAAAAGAGCTTTAGAAAATGAACGAGAATTGAATGAGTCCAGTGAGTATCATCACTACATTGGTATTCAGCTAGATCCCGAGAAAAATAAATATGCTTCAGGTAATGCTGGTATCAACGCCCTTACATCTGTTAAGAAGTTTATTGAAGGCTTCAGTTCACCGTTATATCAAGCGGTCGGTTTGTATCCCGATGACATTTTAGAAAGCCAAATAAAAGCTTTTCAAAGCCAAGCGGTGTCAATCGAATCAACAATAGCTAACTCATTCGGTTCACGGATTCAAAAAGTAACGACGGAAGAATTAGTATTTATTATTGAAAAAAGTTTTAGCACAAGAAATAACAATACGGATGTTCAGCTTCGTAATTCATATGAAATTGGTAAAGAAGTTGAAGGGATTGATAAACAAGGAGAGAAATATAAAGCGATTCGTAATAATAAGAAGGAATTCTTTGATGTGCAAAATACGAATATCAAAGAAATTGGTCCTAAGACATTGATGTTGAGTCGGATTACTGATGCGAATGAGATTGAAAGTCTGTATTGTCAATACTTAACGATTGAATATATGGACGATGTTCAGCATCATCCCGGTAGTGAATGGCTATACCGGATTCAATTGCGAATGCCTTTTCCGTTAACTGTTTCGATTCGCGCGGAAAATCAACCGAATGAAATAATTAAGAAAAAATTAAGTAATGCAAAGTTGGAATTCAAAGATCAACGCAATGAAGCTCAAAAGGGCGGTCAAGACGTGGATATGAGTGTCGATGTTTCACAAAGTGGAACAATCCAAATGGAAAATTATTTTAAGCAAACAGGATTTCCTGGATTTGCTGTATCGTTCGTCTTTAAAGTAACTGCCGAAACCGAAGAACAATTAAAGACGAGGGTTGGTTTGTTGCGAAATGAATTATCAAAGTACGGCCTGAAAATTGTCGCTCCTTATGGTGAGCAAGTTCATTTCTTATTAGAAGCTATTCCCGGTTCAAAAAAGTATCACGATGATTATAAGATGGAAGTTGCTCCTGGTGTGTTAGCTGGAATGATGTTCGGTGCTACTACAAACATTGGGGATAATCGAGGATTCTATATCGGACATACTTCACAGTTTTCAAAGCCAGTCTTCATCCAGCCCGATTTAGCAGCCAAGGCATTTGATGGGCTTGGTAACGTAGTAGATTCAATTTCAGTTCTCGTTGCTGGGATGACGGGACGAGGAAAATCCTTCTTTATGAATTTGTTTATTTATCTTGCAACACTTACTGGCTCCAAAGGGTTAATCATAGATCCTAAAGGTGATAGAACAGGATGGGATAAGGGACTCCCGTTCATTCCGAAAGAGTTCATAGAAGTTTGGACGCTCGGTTCTGATCCCGACGATGCCGGTTCACTTGACCCATTTAGAACAAGTACAAGTATTGAGGAAGCGAAAGACATTACTATGGACATTCTTTCGTATCTGGCAAACATTAATTTGAACGAAGATGCTTACAATATTTTGAGTGAAGCAGTTGAAGAAGTATCAAATGAAGATGATCCATGTATTGGAAGGGTTCTAACCTATTTACATGAGTTGTATGACCGTCGTCCAGAAAGTATGTCGAATAGCCGCTATGAAGCACTAGAACGGCTGAAAGGTACGCTAGAGACGTTGAAACGCAATCAACTCTCCATGTTGTTATTTGGGGAAGTGGGGCAAAACTTTAAAGTGTTAGAACATGACAAACCGATTCAAGTACTTATGATTCAAAACCTTAACTTGCCATCATCTAGTGAGAAGAAGAACGCTAGAACGATTCACAAAATATCGGAAGCAATTATGATTTCAATCACTGCTTGGACAAAGCAATACATGTTTAAAAGCGATAGAGGTACACACAAGTTCATTCTACAAGACGAAGCAAGTGCAATTGAACGAAGTCCAATTGGGGCTGAATTAATGGACTTTATTGTCCGAATGGGTCGATTCTATAACACGACTTTGATTAAGGGGTCGCAAAATGCTTCTGACCATGGAAATGATGTTGCGAACATGGGAATGAAATTTAGTTTTGGATTGCGTAAAACTAGTGAAGCGGAAGAAATGTTAAGTTATTTGAACCTACCCAAAACAAATGCAAATATCGAAACGTTAAAAGCATTGGATCGTGGTGAAGCTTTATTTCAAGATATTTATGGTCGTTCTGCCGTTGTGAAAATTAATCCGGTGTTTGTTGAGTTATTAGATGCATTCGATTCTTCTACGTCATCAGAAGAGGAAAGGGAGCGTGAAAAAGATAGAGTAGTATGATAATATACAACTCAACGAAAGGAAGTGTCATATTGAATAAAAAACGTATACTAAGCCTAGCAGCAGTGTTAGGTATGACTATTCTAATTGCGGGCTGTAATTCGGATGGGAAAGAAAGCGAAACGATAGAAAAAGAAGAAAATGCTAATGCGAAGAAATATGGAGAAGTATTTAAAGAAACTGATGAAATAGCGCATGACTTTATGGTGGTTAAGATAGAACAGAACTATCCTGAGATTCTTAAATATTTATCGGCTGAAGGTATTGAAGAATTGGAAGAAGATAGAGATTACCTTTTAGATAGACATAGGTTGCCAGATGAATTTGAAAAACTCAATGGAATGTATGAATTGAGAAGATACGATAACTTGTATGATGAGGGAAATGGGGAAGTATATTACAGGTATCGTGCTCCAGATGACAAAGATGTTTTAATTAATAGCTGGATAATAGTTAAACAAAATGATGAGGAAAAGTGGACAGTCGAATCGTTTTATGGACAAAAGCCAAAGGTTATTACCAATGATAATACTGAAACAGGTACTGTCCTTCATGAGTTACCGATAAAAGATAAAGAATAAGGATACGAATTAGAAATTAAATACGGAAGGAGGTAACAGGCTATGAGTAACCCTTGCTTTGTGCAAAGGGTTATTTTTTATTGCCTAAAATTATATGAAGTTTAATTACAAAATAATATTCATAGTATTCATGATGATATTTTTGTTTTTTAGTATGGGGGTAACTCATTCCGGTATAGCAAATGATGGTGAAGAAACGAATAAGATGTCTGATATCATGGATATTATTACGGATCAATATGGTGAGTTTAAAGATGATGGAAAATCATATTACCATTTAGATGCAGTATCTGATAAAGATGTGGAATCGTTTGATGATGGGGAAAGTTTTTGGGCAGATACTTATGATAAACTTTTCGGTTGGGCAGATGTTAAAGAAAATGTAGGAAACAAGTTGAGTGAAATGGTCAATTTGATTAACAATATTGTTCTTGATATAAATATATTTTTGACCTACACCATGTTGGTTTTGTATGACTTGGCTTACACTGCTGACTTTACCGAGAAAATAATCGTGGAATTGGAATCTGTAATATCTAATATAACAGGAATTTCTGGTGGAACGTTTAGTATCGGAAACGGTCTTTTTGGAAATTTAGTGAAACTTATCGCGATTATAACAGGGATGTATGCGTTGTATGTATTCATCCTAAAACGTGCTTTCTTTGAGTCGTTTTCAACAATTTTTCAAACAGTTATTGCATTAACAATAGCAATATTAATGTTTGCAAACTATACAGCATTATTAACGGGAGCCAATAAAATAACTACAGATTTGAGTGGATTTGTTGTAAGTCTTCCAAATCAATCTGGTGACCCAGAATCAAATATTAGTGATCCCAGAACCAAAATGAAGGATAGCATCTGGGGAATGTTCGTCGACAGGCCATACCTGTATATGCAATACGGTACACATGATGTAGAGGCTTTAGGCGAAGGAGATAGGAATGCGGGAATTACTCGTGTGAAAAGTATTTTAAAAGAACCGGTTGGTGAGGAAAGACAATCTAAAGTTGTGAAACAAGAAGCTTCGAAGGATAGCTACTCTAATAACATGATGAAGTACTCAGCAGTAAATAGCCGATTAGCTTTCTCATATTTCTACATGATGATTAATGGACTTGTCTCACTACCAATCTATTTATTATCACTTTGTTTAATTCTATTTCAGTTCTGGTTTATGGTCATTGCAGCTCTTGCGCCCTTTGCTTTACTGATTGGTGCAATTCCAGGACAATTCAATGTTTTGAAACGATATTTCATCGAGTTAGGTATCCCGTTAGCTTTGAAGATATTTGTATCATTCATTGCGTTAATTGTATTTGTAATTTCAGATATTATTTACGCTGGTGATTTTAAATCGATAAATGGAGCTTCCAATCCATTTTATAGCTATGTGGGTGCAGCAACCTTTAATTTATTATTGTTCGGAACAATTTTCATCCTACGGAACAGAATTAAAGATATATTCTCGTCTGGATCGAATGCAATTCGTGATCTAAGAGAAAGTTCTGGAACGTTCACAGCTCCATTTAAGAAAGGTGTACAAAACGTTGCTACCGTTGGCGGTGCTGTTGCGGGTGCTGCGGTTGGTGGTCCAGCTGGTGCTATGACAGGTGCAGCAATTGGTGGTTCCGTTGGTAAGGTTGCAACAGGTGAAGGTGGCATAAGTGACGTTGCTGGCTCTGCCATGAAAGCCCAACATCTTGCTCACTTGAGTAAGATGACAAAAACTCAACAAGCTGCAAAGCTATCAGCTACTGACAAGGGGAAGTTAGACGGCTTTATGGATGACAAAAACTTGACCCCTGAAATGAAAGAGGAGACGAAGGAAGCCCTTGAAAAAGAAGGGATAACTAATTTAAGTGATGAAGAACTGAATGAGCAATTTGCGAAAATTAGTAATAAAGGTGATTTAGACGGTAATTTTGCTCAAACGTTTGCTAAAGGTATTTCAGATGACCGAAGAAACAATGCAATCGAAAAAGAAAAAGATTTATTATTTGCCGGAAGAGAACAAAAACGAGAACAAACAAAAGCAGTTCTGTCTGACAAAGGAATCCCGTCAGAAATGGTTGATGCAACAATTACTGCTTTAGATCAGCAAGGTTTGCATGATGTAAGTCCAAAAGAATTGCATTCGCAACACGACAAATTGATGACACAAGGCGAATTGAATGATGACTATGCTACGACATTTGCAAAAGGGATTGCGGATGAAAGAAAAACGATTCAACTACAGAAAGAGAAGCAAGATGTATACGGTGAAGTGGAATATGAACTTCATTTGAATAAATCAATGGTGACAAATGGGCTTGCGAATAAAGGTGTGCCACCCGAAATGATTAATCAAACCCTGGACACATTAGGTGATCGCGGTTTAAACAATGTCAGTCCAAGTGAAATGAACAGACATTTCGATTTGGTAGTTGAACAAGCTGAAAAAGGCGAATGGAAAAATGGTTTTGCAGACACGTTTGCTAGCAACATTGAAAATGAAAGAAGGGCCATCGAATTGGAAAAGGAAAGAAAAGCTATTATTGAAGGCAATAACCTGAAATCGTTAGATGATTTTCCAGAGTAGTAAATGAGTTTTTTGAAACTAGCATAATAACTAGAAAAAGGAGTTGACACTTTCAGTGAGTGAGCAAACAAAAAGAATAGTTTCTTATGGCGTGATGGGTCTAGCTGTCACGCTTTTATTATTGGGTTTTATTATCGGTTTTGTCGATAAAGGAAAAAAGGAAAGTGAAGATGATAATTCAATGCAAACCCCCAATGGAAATGAGGAAGAAAATATTTGGCAATATGCTTCAAAAGAAGGAACCAAAGAAAAAAGTTTAGATGAAAACGAAGGGGCTGATTCCGAGAGGAAAGAAAGTGGAGATAATAGTGTTGTAGAAGAGAATCCTGAAAAGAACTATTTGAAAGTGCCTGAAGAAGTTTCAAAAAAGCCTACTCAAAATGATATGTTCAGCAATAAGGATTTGGAGCAAACAATGGAAATTGCAAATGAATTTGCTTTAAAGTTTCATGAGTTTGATAAGGACTCACCTGTTAAACATTTGGAATCCGTTGAGGGACTGCTGGATCAAGGATATATCAGTTACCTGAGGGATAGTGAAGAAGAAATGATTACGGGGTTAAAAGATGTGAAAGGAATCGTTTCAAGAAAAGTACTGTCAGTGGAGATTAAAGAACCTGTTGCCCCGACATTAATTGCTATTTCATGGGATGCGGTAGTTATAAGTGAAGTGATTACTAGTGATGGAAAAACCAGAAAGGATACAGATATTTATAGTTTGATGTTTGAAAAAGACGACAGCCGTAAATTTCAAATTGTTGAGTATTACTTGAACTATGAAGATAAAAGATAGGGAGGAGGGAGCGAACAAAACCTCTTTTTAAGAGTAAGTAGTTCGGTGAATGATTATGAAAAAGTTGTTATGGATTGTACCAGTTATAGCCAGCCCAGCTTTGCTATTAATGTTTTCGCTTCTTGCCCTTCTTCTTTTCTTCGGGGTATTTGTAATTTTCACAGAAGAAGATGATGAACAGATGAACTTTGGGGGTGGTGCGATATGTCGTGCTGATGGAGAAATTAGTGAAACAGTATTCTTCGCTCAATTTAATGATGCTGGAAAATTTACAGGCAAAGGGCAAGTATTTATTGATGTTGCAGAAAAGTACGGCATAGACCCCGTGTTGATGTCCGCAGTAGCTTTTCATGAAACGGGATTCGGAACATCATCGGCGGTTATGGTGAAAAACAATCCCGGTGGTTTGATGGACCCCGCAACAGGAAGTAAGTATTTATATTCATTCCCTACAATTGAAGATGGTTTAAATGCAATGGGGAATACGCTGCACAATCGTATTATTAAGGACGGTTTAACAACGATTGCAGATTTAGGTAGCGTGTATGCCCCAATTGGAGCAGACAATGATCCAACCGGATTAAATAAACATTGGGGACCAAATGTTACTACGTTGGTAGCTCAATTTGGTGGGCTAACGATGAACTGCGAAGTACATGTTGTAGGCGACTGGATGCTTCCTGTATTAAATGGATTAAGAATTACGAGTCCATTCGGTTATCGAACACACCCTGTGCATGGTGATGTAAGACTGCATACAGGTGTAGACCTTGCTTGCGCAAATAATGACCCCATCCTTTCAGCCCAAAGTGGTAATGTTATTTTTGCCTCTGGAACAGGTTGGTCAAACGGATACGGGCTACATGTAATCGTCAATCACGGTGAAGTCTCTACATTGTACGCCCATCTAAACTCCACGAAAGTAAAAATAAATGATGTAGTTTCTCAAGGTGATGTACTTGGCACATGTGGTTCAACGGGAACCTCAACCGGAAACCATCTGCATTTTGAGATAATTCGTGCCGGTGGAAAAGAAGATCCGATGCCGTATTTGACGGAATACATGGCTGTTGGAAAGTAATAAATATAAAAATATGATTTGTCCGACGTTAATCGGAGGTATAAACGTTGATAGAACAGTTTTTCGGATAAGCAACGTCGGACGTTGAAGAAAATGAACGTCCGACGTGAAAGTGCCCTACAAACGTTGCTGTTATAAGGTTCTGGAATCCTAACGTCTGACGTTAGGTTATTCGTGTTGGAAAAACTTTATAAACGTCCGACGTTGAGTTTCAAGAATGCTTCTGTATTAAGGGTTTAAGAGGTGAATTTACGTCCCCAAACAAGAAAGGAATGGATTTTGTGGAATCTGAAAAGAAGATGCTATTTAAGCAATTAAAAAACATCGAGGAAATGAAGGTGTACCTAATGTTACAAATAAATAAGTTAGGTGGAAATGATGCTGCTATTAAAAGAACATCCGTATACCCAATGGCGAAGGTAAAACCAATGGTTCTCAATGGTTATCCTGTCTTTCAATTCTCATATGAGGGCGCATTACCCGTTTATAAAGAGGATGACAGAGATTACCTGGCGTTGATTAGACACTATTATTACCGTGCAACGTTGGATGCGTATGATTTTTCCAAGATAGATATTAAATTTGATCAATCGGTCATTATTACAGCCCATTACTTTAACAACATGCAGATACGCGATTTAGACAACAGGAATAGAAAACTCATTCAAGATGCTATACGTCAAACGGGTTTAATTGGGGATGATAGCTGGTCCAAAGTATGGAATGTTGATGTAGGATTCCTTGACCCTAAGGAAAACCACGTTCAAGTTTATGTAGTATCGCAAGACAACTTCTCGAACTTCATGTCTTACTTGCAAGACGGGCACCGGAACTTGGTAACTGTTGTAGAAGAGTTCAGAAAAGAAACGATAATCGACGAATATAAAGCAAAGGAAATCAAAAAGAAAAAATTAGTCGAGATGGACAGTGAAGAAAAAGGCGGTGTCTCCGCAGCGGTTTTTTGGGGTTAATCTATGTCTGGAAAACATCATATTGCACCTAGATAATGATGCTAAGATTCATATCCAATATTAAGGAATTTTGAAACCCCTAATATTGGATACAAGAAATCAGCTAATATTGTACCCTGTTTATGCTGTATAAACATTTGTGGATACAGCACAATCATTCATTACTTGCGAATTAAGAAAATCAAAGCAAAATCCAAGTAGTTTAGTTGAATCAATTCGTAGCGCAGTGTAGAAGTGACCGAAAATAAACAGCCGGGGCGAACAATCAAAAAGGAGGGGAACGCATGTCGAAGACGGGTAATAAACAAGCGGTGAAGATTCTGCAAGCTCGTGATATTGAGATACTCACTGGTCTCTACGAACATCGAGCGTTGAGTACGGAGCAGATCATGCGACGCTACGAAATGACGAAGTGGTACACGTACAAGAAATTAACATTGTTGCGAAACAGTAAATTAATCAGCACCCATCCAATCCGTGGATACCTTGCGAATCAGAAACGACAAGGGAACTACCATAGAATTAGTGAAACGGGCATCACCTGCTTACGCAAGCAGGGGGTGGTTGTTGAACGGAGTGCAGACCAACTGCGTGTGAACATACGGCATCTTCCGTTCTTGTTATCCAGTAACGATATAATGATTGACTTAGAAAAATATCAATGGCTCATGAAAGACAGTCGACAGGTCAAAGTAGAGTATGAATTAAACCGTGGGGCCAACGTACAGGGGATGTTAACGAGTCCTAGAGAAGTAGGCTACTTATTTTATATGTTCATGCACGGTATCAGCAAAATGAATCTCAACAAAACAGTAAAAGAGATAAAGGAATCCAATTATCCAAACTATATGGTATTTGCAAAAAGCCAAAACAGTTTTACCACAATCGTCAATGTATTTTCAGCAGATGACGGTTTGATCGTGAAATGCGAGAGTTTGAAAATATTCCCATTTGTCTTTGCCAAATACTATCTCCGTCTATTTGAGGATGAAAATAATGTCATGAAGTTTCTGGAGGACTACGAAATCTACGACTTGTCCTTCAAAACATCTTCTGTAAGTGGAATGAAGCAACATGATGGATTAAAGCGTGTAGTTAGACACAATGGCGAAGAAAAGTATTTGGTGAATTTGCTGGATACAGATTTAGTTAAAGTTTATAACATCAAACAATACCGGAAAGAAATGTACGAATTAGACGGTCGGAAAGTGCTGGTAGTCACAACTTCAAATACACGGGCTTTGCATGAACAGTTATTAGCATCGATTCATCATGTTGATTACCTTGAAATTGATACAGGGGATCTCGTGGATTATCTGTCCGCAATCTAAACGACTATTTATATAGAAGGAACTGTTCTTCAAAAGACATTTTAAAACCAAATAGTATAAACAAGAAAGGGGAAAACATAATGCATAATACTAATCAGGTTATACCCGAACTACTGGAGATGACAAAACTAACGGCACACGAAAAGGGACTTAACAATGAAATAGCGGTGCATCTAGGGGAAGAAGAGCAAAAGAGAATGTACAGAACTATGCGTGAGCTACTAGCTGATGAGCTTGTATTTGTGTTGAATTTGGAAGTGTCGAGTGCCCGAAGCAGAAAGGGGTGATCTAGTTGCAAGTAATTATAGTGGTGATTAGCTTTCTTTCGGCAGCGTTGGGTGTCACAATCATGTACAACGCTGTCTATATTCCCTCAGCAAAATTAATCCTGGTTTCTGGACTGATAGCTCTGGCCACCTACTTCATCGTGAAGCAGTTGCAGCAGTCAAGAAATAAGAAGTTAGACAAACTAATGTCAATCAGTCTGACGTTGTTCGGGGCTATGTTCCTTGCTAGTCTTGTCTATTCAATCTGGGACATGGAAAAATTTCTATCCCGATTGACAATGATGAAATTAACTTTGGTATTGCTTGGCATAACGGGAATATACCTGAATATTGTCTTCATACGAGCCGAGATCTCCTACAAGAAAAAACGGGGGAACCAGCGAATCGAGGAACAGCCGAACAAAAGCTATTTTGAAAAACGGAAAGAGGAAAAGGAAAGAATTGAACGGGGAGAAGTAAGAATCATATTGGGTGCATCAACGGATACCAATGATAATTAAGTTGGAAATGGACTTTTTATGGAGTTATCATAGTCATTTACAATTAACTGATTTACCATTATTTCAACAAAATATGATATTTGCTGTCTAGGAATAGACTTTCGCCATCGATTTGAATATAGATTAGTGATTGTACCGATTGAGGTGTATTTTTCAAAGCTAGACTCTGGGTGTTAACGGGGCAAAAAAGGATATTGACTTTTTATGTCGAAGGATGAATTAAAGGGAGGTGGGCGGTTTAATGGAGTATAATACAGACATATCAGTGACGGTTGAGAATGGCAAAGAGAAATCTGATCATTTATTTAAAAATGAATCTACAAGTATCACGAGAGCAACGAAATTATGGATTAAAAATGTAAGTGAAGAAGAATCGAATTTCTTTGAAACGATAAAGATGTGGTATGGCATTGATAAAAACACAAAAACGACATCATACTATTCGATTACCACAAGTGAGTCTACGCCAGTTGAAAGCTTTAGAAAATACTATGTGGAGAAAATTAATGAAGAAGTCCAAGCGGTAACATTTGCGTGGCATGGCTATTGATTTGTCGGAAAAGAGTTAGTGAATTTTTTAGAACGTTTATCCGAGCGTTTTTTTGAACGCCGAAACGGAGTATGCTTATTGGATATTAGGAGGCTTAAGCTAGTGGTTAAAATTCATGAGACAACCACCAAATCAATTGCGATTATGTCAGATAATGATTTATATAGGTATCAATTAACTAGGTCTTGGGATGATGATAAACAAAAAGCTACGGTGATTATGCTTAACCCGAGTAAAGCAGATATGTTAAAAACAGATAGAACAGTAATGAACGTTAATAACTTTATGGTAGATAGTGATTATGGTTCAATGACCATTGTTAATTTGTTTGCTTACATGACTACGGATCCAAAATTACTTACTCAAAGAGATAATGATTATGAGTCCTTAAATAATGACTATTTAGTAGAGGCATTTAAAAGTTCTGACGTAATAGTTGTAGCTTGGACAAGGAGTAATCATATTAATAGAAAACGAGAAGTAGAAAGATTGTTACAAAGTTTTCAAGAGAAAGTTAAATGTTTTGCAGATGAAACTGGAAAAAAACCCAGACACCCAAGAGATTTGGGGGAAAGTTGGACGCTTGAAGATTATGTTTTTGAGTTTAATTGAATTAAAATAGTTTTTCAGTCAATCAATCCCTAACACGTTTTATTCAGCATTTGAATGAAGCGTGTTATTTTTATTGCCGTTTTTACGAAAGGGGAGTCGTAAAGTGTTTTTTAAGAGTAAGACTAACAGAAATAATCTGTATATCTTCCCGGAAGTAGAAGTTCATATAGCTAAGCAAAGCCCAACCAAATTAATCGAGTTGGGTTTTCTTATACTTGAAACATCTCATTTATTATTGAAGAGAATAAACAGCCGAAACTACAAAAAGGATATGCAATTTTGGATAAAGCGTATTTCGCACAATGTTCATGAGTTGCCTGAATTATTATGGGAAGAAGGTGAACTGACCAATCAGCTGATAATTAGAAAACAGAGTAAAGAACACTTAGAACTACTCAGGTTCAAAATCTCGAAAATAATTCAAACATTGTTCAGCTTTGAAGAAAATGACCACACATTATTCAAAATGGAACAGATCCATGCTTATTTTGGGAAGTGGGATTGGATCAAGAGGTGAAAATGAAAGGAGTTGTGGCAGATGGGAATGCCAATTGTATGGCAAGGGAGCGACTGTTTTACACATATGCTTGCTGTAGGACCCACACGTTGCGGAAAGACGGCAACAATATTGAAACCAATGATTTATCAATTACTACTTCAAAAGAAACGCGGAGTCCCTTTGGGCATATCAGTTGTAGAACCAAAAGGTGATGTAGCAGCGATGGTTGCCGAAATGTGCGAGGAAATGGATATCCCGTGTACGCATGTTGATCCTGAAAAAACGAATTCAGCTAGATTTAATCCAATGGAAGGTGACACGGACACAGTAGCGGAGGCAACAGTCGTTGTATTAAAAGGCTTGTTCGGAAAGCAGGATGCATTTTTCGCTACCGTTCAGGAACTTTCGGCACGTAATGTTACAAAACTACTCAAAGAACTACACGGGAACAACATGGACATTATAGATGTAATGAATACGCTTCGTGATCAAAACGTCTTACAGCAGAAAGTATCGGAATTAAAACATCGTGATGGTATGACGGATTTGGTTCACTTCTTCGAGGCGGAATTACTCGGTAGTATGCGTGAGAAATATCAGCAGTTTGTCATTGGTTTAAGAGCGCAACTCGAAAACATTGTTAGTAATGAATCGCTAAGAACTATCATGACGGGCAAGAGCGACGTTAACATTGACGAGCATCTAGCAACAGGCGGCGTCCTAGCGGTCAATACTGCACTTGGTAAACTACGGAAAGCAGGTGATGCATTCGGACAGTTTATGATTATGCATTTACAGAACGGAACATTTAGGAGGCCAGGAACAGAAGATACACGTATTCCCCATTTTTTGATTGTCGATGAATACAGTCGCTATATTAATCCAGATGTAGAAATCTTCTTATCGCTCGCTGCTGAATATCGGGTAGCGGGTATTTTTGCGACGCAATCTCTTGGCCAACTTGAAATCGAGTCGGGAAGTCTTGGTCCAAAGGCGATGAAACAAGCGATTCTTACGTCATGTCGAAACAAAATCTGTTTTGGAGGTATATCAGCACAAGATGCCCAAGATTTTGCGGATGAATTTGGTAAAGATAAAGTCATTATGCGGCAAAGCACATATAAGAACCGGATATTGTTGCCACGACTATTTCCAGACTCTTATCGAGATACAGAAGATGAAGAATATCGTTTTGATCCAACAGATTTAATGGATGGAATCCCGAAGTTTAACTTTGTCCATAAACTTTTAGAAGACGGCACACCACAGAAACCAGCACTAGCAAAAGGAAACTTTGTTCCACGAAATTGGAAGGAGTTGAGGGAGTGGGAAGACAAAAAGACTTTTAAAAATGCGAAGAGTAAAAAGACGAAGGATGTATCGAAGGATAATCTGTTTGTTCGTTTTCAGGTACGAATGAATAAAACAAAAGTGAAAGGGGCTGATAAATTACAAGAAGAACAATCAACAGATATCGCGAATGTTCCTATCAATCAACCTGAACTTGAAATCCCTAATTCTGAAAGGCCAGATGATTTAACAAAAGTAGAAATAGAATTAATGCCAGAAATACAACCATGTTCATCTGATAAACTGAAAGAGGATGTTAGTCATACCTTTAAAGAAACTCATCTACAGAGAAGGTCTTCTGAGGTTACTGCTACCGTGAAAGGGGATGAAAATACTGTTCGGGAGGATGTAAAACCTGAAAAGAAAGAAACAAGTAATGTCGTCAAATCAAATGATGGATTTTGGGATTAGTTATAGCTAGTTAAATTTGAAACACCTTTCGTTAATCGACTCAAATCGGTTAAGGGGCGGTGTTATTTTATTACAAAAAAATAAACGAATGAAATGGAGAGAATAAAATGACGGAAAATAACATGCAGGTTCTAATTGAAGGTTTTGACCCATCGAAAGTACAAACAGAAAATAAATTTAATAATGACTGGAAAAAAGTTTATGGTGCTTACCAAAACAATTCTATTTTACAGGCTCCGATCACTGGAATTGAAACGTTGCTTGATAAGCCTTGTGCTGTTGTAACCCTTAGCAACATCCGCGGGTTCATTCCACTGGAGTTTACGGGCGCAGCCAACTTGCGTCAGCTTCGAGCGATGACGGGGCAGTCGGTAGCGTTTAAAGTGCTGAATTATGACCGTGAAGCGGAAGTGTTCACTGGATCACGTATCGCAGCATTGGATCAGATGGCATCAATCACATTAAAGAAGATTGATGTAGATGATGAAATCATTGCCGTTGTCCGTAGTGTCAGCCCATCACTTGTTCGGGCAGACATTGGGGGAATAGAAGTAAAAATCCCTCTGGAAGAAATCAAATATGGTTGGATTGACGATTTAACGGAAGAAGTGAAGCAAGGCGATCATCTGAAAGTTAGAGTCTTGGAGATTGATAAAGAAGCGAAGAAAGTCGTGGTCAGTGCGAAGGCGACACAAGAGAACCCGTGGTTGCGGTCAATTGGTCGATATTCGTCAGGTAATGAATACGTGGGTACAGTTTCAGGAGTCCGTGAATACGGTGTGTTCGTCAATTTAGAAGCCGGTGTAGATTCATTGGCCCGTCACTTGAAATTCCAAAACGTTAAGAGGGGTGATCGGGTATTGGTCCGTGTGTTGGAAACGGATGCTAAAAAAGAGCAGATTCGTACACGTATTACGCGTGTGTTGTAAAAGGATATTGTTGAGGGGGTATGTCATAGTGCATTCCCCTTCTAAATTAAAAATAGAGGAGGATAACGATGACAATTAGCCCTTATTCTTTATCGCATGAATGGAACTTGCATTGGACACGGATACCATCGAACATAAAACGTTCAGATTATATCAACGGGGAATCACCGAAAGAACGAGAAGCATTGGACGCACTTGCAGCAGTGGGGGTAATCGAGGGAGCACAACTCTTTCGGTTATTTTCTCTGGATAAGAACCGATTAAAACGAATGGTTGCGGAAAAGAAACTAGTAAGGCATGAATTGAAAAGGAATATACAGGTCATACCGATTTTTACACTTGGGATAAATGGAGCAGTTATTGCGGGTCTAAGTGATTGCTATGAAAGCAACTACTGGGTTGAATACAAAATAGAAGATGTTTTGAAGTGTCTTCTGTTCTTCCAATTGTTTAAACATTTTGCTGGTTCGAAAATATTGCCGACGCAAGAACCTTTTAGTGGAGCGATTGATTATAAAGGGAAGCCTATTTATGTGTATGTGGTAAGGGGAGATGTAAATGATTTGCTTATGTATTTGAAGTGGCGTGGTAAAAAAAATAATGAACGACTTATTGTTATTGTTGAGGCAATTAGACATTTGCAACAAATAAAATCGTTTTTCCAGATGTTTAAGTTAAGGATAGTTGTAGAATCTGATTTATTGAGTGAGGTTAAAGATTTACAAATACTATTTTATAAATTTGATGAATTAGGTGGGTTTTCTAAAGAGATAAGTAACCAATCAAAGTAGGGATGTTGTGTTATAATGTTCTGAATGTTTATGTTTACAAGAAGTTTATTTTGGATTTGCATAAAAGAAACAGAAGCTAGCACAAGAAATTATATTTCTGTATGTAGAACTAGAAATTGTAACTTCCGAAATCGTCATTTCTTGTGTCTTTAATAAATTAATATTTGACGTGAATTTATCGGGAAAGTTGAAAGGGGTAAATTAATTGCTTGGAAGGAACTTAGGAGTAACTGAATTGAATAATCTGTCGTTAGAAAGTGAAATAAATGCTTTTTTAAATTCACTTCCATACTGTGTGAAGTTTTTATCAAGGAAATTGATAATAGGAGAAATGCCAACTGATGAAGAAGTTATGGTTGCTTATAATTACTTTCTTGAAGATTTAGGTCTGAAAGTAAAAAGTAAAAGAGAGGAAATATTATTCGAAATACCAGATATTGACGAAGGAAAATATAACTCCCATTTATACCTTGATGAACTTAAGAACGTAAAAGGTGTAAATGCACTTGTAGAAAATCAAACAATAAAATTTAATCCTAATATTACAGTAATATATGGTGCGAATGGATCTGGAAAAACAGGCTACATAAGAATGTTAAAGAAAGCTTTCTTTAATAGAGCAAATGAAGAAATACTACCCGATGTTTACAATGATAAAAGTGAACAAGAATCTTTATCGGCTGATTTTACTTTTAAAACTGATAACAATTCCTATTCATTAAATATTCCAGGGAATCATGCAGCTCCAGAATTTTCCCGATTTGCTATATTTGATAACAATAGTGCAACAGTTCATCTCAATAGTAAAAATGAGTTTGAATTTAGACCAGCTAGCCTCAATATATTTTCCCGATTAACTTTAGCGTTTAAAAAGATTGAAGAAAAGATTTCTTTAGAAATAACTTCGAAAAGTATAGAAAAGGATTTTTCTGCACTTTTTGATGGAGATTCAGAAATAAAAACATTAATTCAGAATTTAGATGTAAAGACTCAGCTTACGAATTTAGACAGGTATACTCCTTATTCAGAATCTGATAAACAAGAAAAGAAAAGGCTAGAAGAAAAGAAGATTGATTTACTTACTCTGAAAAAAGATGAAGAAGTAAAAGTTCTGAATGAAACAAAAGAACTTATCGGTAAATTAGAAAAATCCATCGAAAATCTTAATGAATATTTTACAACTGAATCGATTACTAAAGTTTATTCTACTATAGAAACTTTAATCGAAAATGAAGATAAATCAAAAAAAGAAGAGATTCAAAACTTTAAATTTGAACGAATTACCAATACAGATGGTGAAGAATGGAAAGTCTTTATAGAGGCAGCAGCAGATTTTTCAAAAAAACAACCCAGTGTGAATTATCCAGAACAAGGAGATAGCTGTTTGTTATGTCAACAAACCCTATCTAACGATGCTGTCAAATTAATTTCAAGTTATTGGGATGTAATAAAGAGCCAAACAGAAAAGGAAGTGAAACAAACGAAAGAAAAGATGAGCCATCTTAAAAGTTTTTATGGAAAACTAGATTTTAATTTATTAAGAGATAATGATATTTTAACGAAATGGCTAATAGAGAAATTTCCAGAAACAGCACAAAAAATGAGAGAAGATTTAAGGACACAGCAAGAACTTCTAAATATGCTGATTATAGATATTGAACAAAAAGTGCCTTTTGTTCGTCAAAGTTTTCAAATTGATAAAACTCTCTTGAATGCCATTGATTTGTATATTGATTCAAATATTATAGAAATAGAATTAAAGGAGCCAAACGAAGAAATAGCATTGATTAACAAGCAAATTATATACCTTACACATAAAGAAAAATTAAATGAACATATCCCGAAAATAAAAGAATACATACAAGATTTACAATGGTTAAAGATAGCGACAGAAGCAAAGAAACAACTTTCTACTAGAAAGGTAACTATCAAAGAAAAAGAGTTATCGGAAAAATATTTTAATCAGTCATATATAGATAAGTTTAATGAGGAATGTTGGAAATTAGATGGTGAATTTGGTGTGGAAATAAATCATTCGAGTAACATTGGAACTTCATATCGTGAGTTGAAGATAAAAGAAAATATGCCATCAAAAGTTTTGAGTGAAGGAGAACAAAAAGTTATTGCAATCGCAGATTTTCTTTCGGAAATACAGCTTTCAGAAATTAACAGGGGTATTGTTTTTGATGATCCTGTTACATCATTGGATGAGGGAAGAAAAAGTGTCATAGCAAATAGGCTTGTCAAAGAAGCTAAGAATAGACAAGTTGTAATTTTTACCCATGATCTTGTATTTGTTTCATCAATATTAAGAGAGTGTGAAGAAAGTGATACATTGTTTGATTGCCATTGGATTGAAAAAATTGAAGGAAGTCCTGGTACTATTTGGTTGAAAAATACACCGTCGTATGAAAAAGATTATAAAAAGTCAGGAAAAGCTCAGAAATATTATGAAGAAGCTTTAAAACTTGGACCTGAAAATAGAGAAAACAATATTAAGAATGGATTTGCATCACTTCGGACTAGCTATGAAGCGCTTGTTGTTTTTGACCTATTCGCAGGTGTAGTACAAAGATTTACAGAAAGAATAAGTCTAGATAGCCTCAAGGGGGTCTATTTTGATAAGGTAATTATAAAAGAGATAGTGGATAGTTATGGACAATGTTGTAGATATATGGAAGGGCATTCGCACAGTGACAAATATGCTTATAAAAAACCAACACTTGAAAACTTTAAAGAAGAAATTGATAGGTTTAATGAAGTTAAAAAGAAATTAAAGGATTTGAAAAAGGAGGCTATAAAAACTTAATGAACGAAGCTTTGTAAAAACTTGTATTCTTTAAATTTGATCAAATACTGACCAAAGATAATATAAATAAATGATTTGCTAACTCGTTTTGAATTGGATATAATAAACACATATTATAGTAAACTTTAAGTCACCATTTATCCTGGGTGAAAGTCGCTAAACCTTTTATTAATTACCAAAGGAGATTCGACACAAATGTTCAGCCTTTGTATTTTCATTCTCTTTGAGAAAAGTTAGGCAGACGTTTTACGTCACAAAACTGCTCTTCGCACACTAGATACTTACGCATTATTTGCGTGAGATATATTTTTTAAAAGCCGATTGATCCCGCTATGGGTGACATCGGCTTTTTTTGTTTCAAAAATTTGAAAGGAGTGCTGCAATGAAATGGCATGAGAACAAAACAATTTTCGTTTTCAGTTACTGTGGGTTACATAAAAGTCGATTGATCCCTTATGGGTGAAGTCGGCTTTTTTATTTATAAAAAATACAAAAGGAGATGGTTTAAGTGGAAAAAGTATTGACGTTTACAAACGAACAGAAGTCGTTGATTTGGAATCGGTTTGTTCAGCCAGCAAAGGGAACTCAAGAAGAGGCCAATCATTTTATTGAAGTGTGTGAAACATTCGGCTTGAATCCTTTGCTTGGTGACATCGTTTTCCAACGTTATGAAACGAAGAATGGCCCGAATACATCTTTCATTACGACTCGTGATGGGTTGCTCCGTGTAGCTACTACACAAGAAGGCTATGTAGGACCCCCAAACGCTAACGTAGTTAGAGAAGGAGATACATTTGAGTTCATCCCTTCGGAGGGAAGTGTACGGCATGAGTTCGGTCAGAAACGTGGCCCAATACTTGGTGCTTATGCAGTCATGCATCATAAACGTTTTAGACCAGTTGCTGTATTCGTTGATTTCCAGGAATACTTTCAAGCGAATTCAGGAGAACTTAATTCGAGGTATAACAATAAAAACGTTTGGGATAAAATGCCCTCGGCTATGATCCAGAAAATAGCTGAAGTCTTCGTCCTTCGTCGTCAGTTCCCGCTGGGTGGTTTGTATACTCGTGAAGAAATGTCACTCGAAGAAAACGATAACGGTAATAGTGGAAATGCAGACATTCCGAACCAGTCTAATCCAGCCCCAGAAAAACAAACCGAAGTGGCTGAGCAGCAACAAACTCCAGTAGCACCTGTTCAACAGCCAAAGGAAAACGCTGTCGAAGGGGTATTCATCCTACAAAGTTTTGAAAAAGGCGTAAGTCCACAAAATGTTCCGTTTGCAAAATTGAACGTAATGAACAAAGCAAGCAGTGAAGTAAGTCTTGTTTTGGTAAAAGAGAACGAAGAAACAATTGATTCTCTAAGCCAGGTTGAGATGGGGCAAGAGTTGTCATTGGTCATTAAAAATGAAAGTGGCTTTAATTTTCTTGAAACGTTCACTCTGGTTCAAATGGAAGAACAAAATGTTCAAGTTGAATCAGCGCCCGAGCAAACAGAACCTGTTCAAAATGAAAGTCAATTAGTTTCTAATTCAGCAGAACCACTTGAAGCATTCATTATGGAAAAATACGAACCAGGTACAACACCAGCTGGCGTATCCTTTGCGAAAATGTATGTGAAAAACATTGCGGACGATAAGCAATCTATGGTTTTTGCACAAGGTCAAGAAGCGGTTGAGAAAACAAAGCATCTTTCCGAGGGTAGCGAATTTGCAATGCAGACTCGTATCGAAAATGGATTTACGTTTTTCGTGAAATTGGAAGATGCAGATAAAAGGAGTGCTTAATTATGCTCCCAGAGATCCTAAGGGTTGCCGAGGAATATGGACTAACATTCAATCCTCGGTATCACGGTAAAAAGGAGACACTTTGCAAATGCACGTTTTGCGAAGAAGATTCTAAGCCTGGAAAAGGTAATAAGTTTTACCTATCTTTAAATACACAAGATCAAGTGTACAAATGTTGGTATTGTGGCGTTTCCGGTGGCGTTTTAGACTTCGAAGCAAAGTTGTCAGGCCTTCCTTATAACAAAGTGCGTGAAAAATACTTTGGTAAAAGGAAGAAACCAGTACATCCTGCCGAAAGTTTAAATGCACGTCAGCTTCGATTAATCGGTTGGGCTGAATACAAACGAAAAGACCGTAACGATTTCAAAAAGAATCGAGAATCGGTTTTAAAAGATTGGAAAAAATATGAGCACGGAGAACTGGTGAAACACTTTGCCATGTTCATGGTGATTGCTCATATTGAAAATCAAACAGAACGCCAAAATGAACTTCTTCAATACGTCATTCAGTCGTGTCATAAAACACGAATTCATTTGTTGTTCAATCAACTGTTGGCTGAATACGTGAAAGATGAAGAGGAACGTAGCGGTTGGGCTAAAGAAGGTACTGAAATAGCACGGGGGGCATGGAAGGCGTCGTTATCAACCTATGACTTCGGAATGGATAAGGTCGTGTACAACGTCGTATTTCTTTATTACATGCTAGAAATGTATAAACTACAAACGCCCATAAAAAGCACACATAAAAATGAAACATTCGTGAATGACAAAATGTCTTTCGCTAATTAAAATATCCGTCACCCTTTACGGAGGAGAAAGAGGGACGTGGCTGTAAAACAGTTACGAGAAATGGAGAACAGTATGAATAACGTAAGTCTAGTGGGTCGTTTAACGAAAGAGCCAGAATTGAAATATACACAAAACGGTGTGGCAGTATGTAACTTTACACTTGCGATCAATCGTCCTTTTAAAAATGCGAATGGTGAAAATGAAGCTGACTTTATCATGGTTCAAGTTTGGAGAAAGTCGGCTGAAAATGCAGCCAACTTTCTTAAAAAAGGTAGTCAAGCCGCTGTGAATGGTCGTATTAATACTCGACATTACGAGAATGACAAAGGAGATCGTGTATATGTTACAGAGGTGGTCGCTGATTTTGTACAGTTCCTAGATCCTAAACCACAAGGTCAGGGCAATCAACCACAGCAAGGACAGGGGAACTACCAGAAACAACCCAATCCATATGTTGGTAACAGTAACGCTCAAAATCAAAATCGTAATCAATTCGAAACAGGTGGAGGTCCTATTGCGGTAAGCGATGATGACTTGCCGTTTTAGCACCTAAGAGTAATTAAGTAGAAGGAGATTGGATATCCAGTCTCCTTTTTTACCTGAGAACAATGAGAAGAAAGGAGAGATCATATTGATTTATTCTTTTTCACGTCTAAATCTTTACACAGCCTGTCCTTACCGATTCTTTAAGAAGTACATTGAAGGATACGAAGAACCGACCACCTATCCATTAGCTTTGGGTAAAGGGGTTCATAAAGCAGTCGAGGATAAAATTAATGGGGTGTCCCATTCAGAAGCCGTTTTAAACGGAATGATTGAAGCTGAGTTTCATCCGGAAGTTACTATGGATGAAATGTCAAAGTTGGTGAGTCATGCACCGATTCAAGAGAATATGGGTAAAACGGAGATTTATTTCCAACTACCTCTTTCTGATGCGGATTCTGCCCCGATGTTGCAAGGTTATATCGACCTCATATCACCAGACGGAAGTAAGATAGTCGATTGGAAAACAAATAGAGTTAGATACGATGTTCGGAATAACCATCAAATAGGATTGTACGCATGGGCTGTTGGTCAATTAAAGAACAGAACGCAGGTTGAGGGAAATTTGTATTTTCTTCGGTTCAGGAGAGTAAGCAAGCATGTATTCAATCAGTTAGATATGGAGAGGTCCAGACAGTGGGCTTTGGGTGTAGCAAACGAAATCAATTCCAAACGAGAGATTTTAGACTTACTACCAGAAGAAGCGGAAAACTTATTCCTGTCAACACCTTCTAGTCATTGTAGGCATTGTCCGTTTGTTATTGAATGCTATCGCAAGTTTAGTAGTTATTAAAAAATGAAGACAGAACAGAATTAGCACCGATGTGGATTATATCCTTCGGTGTTTTTTTGTTCAATTTACAGTAGAGGAGGTACTTACATGACTATGCTTACAATGATGGAGACAGTCGCAGTTATTGCTACAGGCTGTGGTATTGCAATTCTGTCGTTTTTAATGGGATTGAATCAAGGGAAAAAAGAATCGAATAATCATTAAGTAGTAAATCAAGCCTTCAGTTTTCAAGTCGTAAAATTTTGAAAAATAATAGACAATCGATGAAGAGACGGCTGTCTATTTTTGATTTATATGTGTTTGTGGCTAGAAAACATTATTGAATGCGAACTATATTCTTTACTGGGAGATAAATATTTTATAATTTGATGTATCTCTTACTTTTAAGGAGCTATTCAATTGCAACATTTTTAATATTTAAATATGCTAGAATGAAGCTAATATGTATTTCTTTACAATTACATTATGGATTATAGTTGGACAGGCTACATAATTGAGGGGGGAGAAAAATTGGAAAGAATAGATGAGCAGCTTTTGAATAAATCCAAAGAAGCTTTTATCTTAGGTATTGAAATATACAATAAACCTACAATTAAATATCGTGTTGAAGGATTCAGTTTTTTTATTTGTAATGCATGGGAGCTAATGCTTAAATCACATATGATAAAAAAGTATGGAGAAACTAGCATTTACTTTGATGATAATCCTGGAAGAACTATCTCATTAGAGGCTTGTATAAAAAAGGTGTTTACAAATGATAAAGATCCACTAAGAATAAATTTAGAGAAAATAATAGAACTTAGAAATACAAGTACTCATTTTATTACTGAAGAATACGAAATGGTTTATATCCCTTTGTTTCAATCTTGCGTAGTAAATTTCTCTGATAAACTAATGGAGTTTCACAGCTTCGATATTACGACATTAATACCGCAAAACTTTTTAACTTTAACAATTAGTATGAAAGCCATTGAAGACACATCAATCATCGCGAAATATCCTGAGGAAATCGCTAATAAGTTAATAGAAAAAACTGAAGAAATAGAAGAGATGAGTAATATGCAAAATGAAAAATTTGCTTTGAAAATTGTTCATCAACATTTTATAGTTAAGGATGAGAGGCAAGCCACTTCTAAAGTTAAGGTTGATAGTAGCGCAGACGTTGGAGTTAAGATTATTAAAGATGTAAAAGATCCTAATCAAACCCACCCATATAATACAAAACGTGGAATTGAGGTTGTTAACAAAAGGTTAAGAAAGGATAATATTGCTATAAAATTAAATCAGTATGCTTTTTTGCTATTTGTTGACTATTATGAATTAAAAACAAAAGAAGATTATTGTTATGTCTATATGGGTAGTAGTAATCCTTTGTTTTCCTATTCGCAAAAAGCGATTGATTTAATTACCGCAGAAATAAAAAAAGACCCTGAAAATATTATTCAGAAGCTAAAAGAATTAATTAAAAAAAGATAACCCCAGGGGCAAAGGAATTCTAAACGCCTACTCAGCGCCTACTCCCATTCGGGAACCCAGCCGTATCCTTCACGAGTTATCTTTTACTACATATAGTATACACCAAAATTAAATTTATGTGCAAATGTTTTTACTTTTAACAAATTGACTCTCGTCATTTTCCAAAGTGTTGCGACCCCTACTTTGATTTGATAAACTTAAACTATAATTTATTAGTTTCCAAGTCATCGTATTTTGATGAAAGTCGTTATACCTTTTCATTATACAAAAGGAGATACGGCACAAATGTTGCAGCCTTTGAATTCTCGTTTCGGGAAAAGATAGGCAGATGTAATTGTACGTCACAAAATTGCTTTCGAGCATATTCATATGGGTATTTCCGCATTATTGCGTGATATATATTAAAAGTCGATTGAATCCTTCGGGGTACGGTCGGCTTTTTTTGTTTTGAAAAATAAAAAGGAATGGAGTGATTTAAATGGTTGGAAAACAATTAGAAAGTCTTATTTCCAATGTTGAAAAGGGAGGTACAAAGAAATCATTCATCTGCTATGTAGATGAAAAGAAGGAAAGGAAATTCCTTGTCTTTAAATTTGGCGGTATCTACCAACTGGATGACAAAGGAGAAGTTAAAAAGTTAGATTTGCCTACCGATATTCAAGACATTTTCTTAGCCATTGAAAAAGGTGATGTGAAAGTTATTGGGAGCGGAAATATTGGAATCTAAAGGAGGAGTTCAATCATGGTACTGGCAAAGACAGAAGAAGTTAAAAGTATGGATCATGCAATAAGTTTAGGTAAAGAAATTGAACGTGTTGAAGCAGCATTAAAAGCGATGAAAGCGGAATTGAAAGCATTCGTTGATGTAAATGGTCCAGTTGATACAGGTGATGTGATTTGGGATTACAGCATATCCGCATCGTGGAGTTTCAATGAAGAAGGACTGAAAGAATTAGCGCAGAACATGGTTCTTGAAGGCGTCAATCCATGGAAAGTGTTGAACATTACTGCTTCTAACTTAAAGAAATTGGGTTGGGATGATGCTGTTGTAGCAAAAATGGGCGAAAAAAAAGAGACAAGAAGATTCTCGTCTCGCAAAAAGTAAATCTTTAAAACAATGTAGATTGATTATAACATAAAAAACCCTCCACCGGGTAGGAAAGAGTGGCACATGAAAGCTAGTGCCACTCGGCGCTAGCTTTGTGTGAGAAGGGACAATTAAAATGAATACTAAAAAATATATTACATCTGCTCGTGAAGCAGTAGCAACATATGATGCAGTCGGTTCTGAAGCGGTCATAGAGTTACAGGACATTCTTGCTGTCTTAATCGGGCCATCTTCAACGCCTGAATTGACAGGTCGTTTAGCAGGCCGTGGGTTAAGGACTTTGGTAGAAATGACAGTTTCCGAATTAGAAGAGGAAGGCATGACACATAATGAAGCTTTGAAAGTTCATTCGGGCATGCTTCTTGCTAAAAAGGTACGAAACGTTGGCAAGAATGAAACACGTTATACAGTCAGATCCCCAGACGATGCAGCGTCGTATATGATGGCGGAAATGACAGCACTAACGCAGGAGCATTTCGTAGTCTTGTATCTAAATGTAAAGAATGAAGTAATTCATAAAAAGACTATTTTTATTGGTTCTCTAAATTCTTCGATAGTACATCCGAGGGAGGTGTACAAAGAAGCTGTGAAGCATAGTTCAGCCTCAATAATTTGTCTTCACAATCATCCGAGTGGCACAGTTATAAACATAGTATCCTAAACTAGAGTACTCTAAGTACTTAAAGTTTAGGATTTTTTTAATTCAATACTTTAACTAATGAATAAATATAGGTATTATTTATAGGAGTTAAGGTATTTAAAGGTGGTGGAGAAATGAAAGTTCAAAAAGTAGTTGTTGAGGAAAAATCATATCCATTATACATACTATTAGACAAAAATTTTGAAGTGGTAGAACCGGTTAAGAGATATATAAAGTACTTGGATAATACGGGGAAAGCGCCAAATACGATTAAAACATATTGTTATCATCTCAAGCTGTTTTATGAATTTATGAGCCAAAGAGGAATTAGATTAGAAGATTTGAAATTCGAGGAAATGTCAAACTTTGTGGGATGGTTAAGAAATCCAACGGGGGAGGTAAAGGTAATAGATTTACAACCAAAGAAGGCTAAAAGAGAAGAAACATCTGTTAATGCCATACTTAATGCTGTAACTAGTTTCTTAGAGTATTTAAATCGTACAGGAGATTTTAAAGCTATAGATATGACTAAAGAAGCGAGGGGAAGAAATTTCAAGGGGTTTCTTCACCATATTTCTAAAGGTAAATCTTATCAAAAAAATATTTTAAAGCTTAGGGTCAAAAAGAAACTTGTACAAGTATTAGAACACGAACAAGTTAAAGCAATAATCGATGCGTGTCATACAAAAAGGGATAAGTTACTTATTATGCTTATGTATGAAGGAGGACTTCGGGTAGGAGAGGTATTATCCCTTCGTATCGAAGATATTTCTACTTGGGATAATCAGATTAATATCATGCCAAGAGATCACAACGAAAATGGGGCTTATATTAAGCTTAGAAAAGAACGAACAATCGATGTTAGCAAGGAATTAATGGCTTTATACACCGATTATTTAGTTCATGAATATGGGGAAGATTTGGAGCATGATTATATATTTATAAATCTCAAAGAATCTTATTTTGGGAAACCTCTAAAATATCAAAGTGTATTAGATCTTATAAGGCGATTGGTGAAACGGACAGGGATTACCTTCACTGCCCATATGTTGCGTCATACGCATGCCACAGAACTCATTAGAAGTGGATGGGATGCTGCTTACGTACAAAAAAGGTTAGGTCATGCACATGTACAAACAACACTTGATACATACGTTCATCTTTCTGATCAAGATATGAAAAATGAATATAAAGCGTATCTCCAAGGGAGAGAAACATAAAAAATGAAATTTCCAAGCGTTGCAACAAATCGAAAGCTCGTCACTAACACAGAGATTAATAAAAAAATAGCGGATATGACTAGTGTCTTACAAGGGTTTTGGGCAGCAGATAGATGGGATATAAGAATTTGCCCACATCCTAGTGCGATAGAGTTAAGTAAGAATCCTTCGTTAAGAAATCGTTGGGTAAATTTTGATAAAGTAGAAAACATCTGGTTAAAAACAGAATTAAAATACTTTTATTATGTTCTCTTAAATAATGGAACTTGGAGTGCAAAAACTGTTTGGATTAGAAAAGGAACAGTGATAAGTCGAATGTTGGGGTTTTTAAATTTAAAATATCCCGATATTACCTCTATAACTGAAGTACCTATAGTAAAAGCTTTGACGGAATACCGAACTTACTTAGTAGAACAAGGAATAAAATCTACGACTAAAAATTACAAGCTTGATATAAATCAAAATAAAATTTCTGTGCAAGCGAACTCCTACTACGTTACTAATTTAAAACAGTTTATGGAGTTCTATGAGGATTTCTATTTTGATGGTGAAGAATGGGATAAAGATGTTTGGGATCTAAGAAAACTTTCATTGCCGGAAGATAAGATAAATCCAACGTCCTACGAATATACAATCAATTTCAAGGGTTTTGAAAATGATTATTTTAAAGAAATCGTCAAGCGATATTGTAAGTTAATGTTAAATACACGTAGCTTTTCCCATGTAGTTGATATGGCGTCAAAATTAAGAGAGTTTTTTAATTTTATAAATACAAATTGTGAAGGCATACGAAGGATTCATCAATTAACTAGGAATGAAGTTGAGCAATATTTAAATGAAATTAATTTAAAAGGTTTAAAACCTAGTACTGCGACTGGACGAATATCTACTTTAGAAGTTTTTTTCTCTACACTTCAAAGGTTTGATTGGAAGGATTCGCCTTCCCAAATCCTTATCTTTCGAGAAGATTATCCTAAAGTGCCGAAGGCACAACCACGTTATATAGATGAACATGTCCTTGAACAATTAAATGTTAAATTGGATAAATTGGAACCTTATATGGCTGCAATGGTTATGGTACTTCAAGAATGCGGAATGCGTATCGGTGAACTTTGTACATTGAAAAAAGGGAGTGTCATAACAGATAAAGAAGGGGATTGCTTTTTAAAGTATTATCAGTGGAAAATGAAGAAAGAACATACCATTCCTATTTCTAAAGAAATTGCTGCATTGATATTGGTTCAAGAGCAAAGAGTGGCTTATGAACTTGACGATGGATGTGTATATGTATTTCCACGGAAAGATGGTTCTCCATTGAAGCAAGATACCTTTAGAGTTAAATTAAATAAATTAGCTTATGAAGAAAAGATAACGGATAATAAAGGAGAGATTTTCCGATTTCATGCTCATGCCTTTCGGCATACAGTTGGCACTAGAATGATAAACAACGGAGTGCCACAGCATATTGTTCAAAAATTCTTAGGGCATGAATCACCAGAAATGACTGCAAGATATGCCCATATTTTTGATGAAACTCTAAAGAAAGAGTTCATAAAGTTTAAGGAAACTTTGGTGACGAATAGCGGTAGCATTCTGGATTTAACCGAAGAAAATACTGAAGCTGACAATACAGATCTTCAATGGTTTAAAAAAAATATCAATGCACAAGCACTTCCTAATGGCTATTGTCGTTTACCAGTAATTGCGGGACCGTGTCCTCACGCAAATGCTTGTTTAGATTGTACGAACTTCTGTACAAGTAAACAATTTCTAAATGAACATGAAGAGCACTTAGACCGAACTAAAGAAATATTAAATAGGGCTAAACAGAACCAATGGCAGCGTCAGGTTGAAACTAACGAACGTGTTAAAAATAGATTAGAGCAAATTATTCATTCGTTAAAGGAGACGAATTAAGATGACTAGAAAGAGTAACACAACTGCCATAATTCAACTATCCAAAGAAAAGTCGGAGAAGACAAGAATTAGGGTTGAAAAGACAATTTCAGAGATGGCACTGAAAAAAGAGAAGATTAATTTTAATTCCGTTGCACAAAAAGCAAGTGTTTCAAAGTCATGGCTGTACAAACAAAAAGACATTAGAACTAGAATAGAGACATTAAGAGGGATGCAAATAAGTGAATTAGTTCCCCGTAAACAGAGTAAAAACCTTCGTTCAGAAGATAGTTTAATTAAGACATTAAAAATCCGAATAAAGGCACTAGAAGAAGAAAACAAACAATTAAGGGATCAAGTTCAAAAATTACATGGCAAGTTGTTTTAGAGGTCTTGTTGAATAAGATAAAATAGTACATTGCAAATTAAAACAAGAAAAGCACTCTGTTAAATATGGAGCAAGGCATTCCCGAAGATCTTCTATGGTTAGACTACAGCTAATGTTACTGGATAGATAACATTCCCTTGGGGAAAAATCAAAATATACAAAAGTAAGTGGAGAAAAACGACTCGTTTTTCTCCACTTACCCTTTATTTTATGATTTTTATAAAAACTTCTCGAAATTTTCCCGAAATAGATTTGTTAATTTTGTTGCTTGGATATCATAAGCCTCTTTATCTTTCCATGTATTGCGGGGGTTAAGAATTTCAGATGGTACATTAGGACAACTTTTAGGTATGTTAAGACCAAAACTCCGTTCCATTTCAAATTCTGTATGTGCTAATTGACCTTCAATAGCTGCTGTAACCATCGCTCGAGTATGGGAAAGGGAAATACGTTCGCCTATTCCATAAGGGCCTCCTGACCAACCTGTATTAATTAAATAAACATCCACGTCATGTTTCCGAATTTTCTCTCGAAGCATTTCAGCATAAACTCTAGGTGATAATGGCAAGAATGGTGCACCAAAACAGGTTGAAAATGTTGCTTCTGGTTCTGTTATGCCCCTTTCAGTTCCAGCTAATTTACTGGTATAACCTGAAAGAAAATAATACATGGCATGTTCTTTTGATAATTTAGAAATGGGTGGTAAAACACCGAACGCATCTGCTGTTAAAAAGAAAATAACATTTGGATGTCCTGCCGTACTCGGATTAAGAGCATGCGGAATGTTATGGATCGGATAAGCTGCTCGTGTGTTTTCTGTTAAACTACAATCATTATAATCTGCCAAATGTGTATGAGGATCGATTATGACATTTTCTAAAACAGATCCATAAGTAATCGCGCGAAATATTTCTGGTTCTTTTTCCTCTGATAAGTTGATGCATTTTGCGTAACAACCACCTTCAATATTAAATACACCTTTGTCTGACCAACCATGTTCATCATCACCAATTAACATACGATTAGCATCTGCTGAGAGAGTGGTCTTTCCCGTACCTGATAAACCAAAAAATAAAGCAACATCTTCATTTAATCCTTTATTTGCAGAACAATGCATAGAAAGAACATCATTAATTGGTAAAAGATAATTCATTATAGTAAAAATCGATTTTTTAATCTCTCCTGCGTACTGTGTTCCTCCAATCAATACGATTTTTTTATCGAAATTAATCACAATAAAAGTTTCGGAATTTGTTCCATGAATGGAAGGTGTAGCTTCAAAATTAGGAACGCAGATTACAGTGAAATCTTCTTTGTGTACAGCTAACTCTTCTTTTGTTGGACGAATAAATAATTGATGAGCAAATAAATTATGCCAAGCATACTCGTTAATGATTCGAATAGGTAGACGATATGCTTGATCGGCTCCAGCGAACCCATCAAATACAAATAGTTCTTTTTCTTCTAGATAATTAGAAACATCCTTTAAAAGAAGATCAAAATTTGCTGACGTCATTTGTTGATTTGTTTTCCAATCAATTGCAAGTTCAGAGGCAAGTTCTTTAACAATAAATTTATCTTTAGGTGAACGGCCTGTATATTTACCTGTTTTCGCTACTATCGCGCCACCAGAAGAAAGTTGAACCTCTTTACGCTTGATAGCGATTTTTATTAGTTGACTAGGTGTTATATTAAAATGTAATTTGAGTGCGTTGTTTAGTCCCATTTTATATCCATCCTTTTTAGTTATCTTTTATTTTTTATATTTCTAGTAATTTAGACTCCTTTTTATCGAGATTTCCTGTATGTGAAAGTTGATTGCATTCATGAAAAGCGAAATGCTTACATCCTAAACATTTATTATGGTTAATTTCTGAGATGGAATAGTCAATGGCTTCGCCTGTACGACTAAATATATACTTTTCACCAATTTCATCATAAAGACCAGACTTTTTCAATGACTTTTTCAAATCATCAACTATACCTGAAAGCACAAGAATTCCACCTTGTTTTTTATAATAATTGACAATATTCTTCAAATTCGCTTCACCTGTCGAATCGATGAACGGTACTTTCCCCATACGTAAAATCAAGACAGTAGGTTCATAATGAATTGTATCCATTATGCGTTGTTCAAACACTTGTGCAGCACCAAAAAAAAGTGGCCCTTCAATTGTATAAATGCTAATTTGTGGGCAGTTATGAGCTTCGTTAACTACATGGGATTGAACAATTTCATTCTTATGAGTGTGGTCTGGTAACACTTTGGAAACAACCAACATATTACTCATGCGTTTTGCGAATAAAACGACAGCTAAGATGAGACCAACCATAACTGCTATCGTAATACTGGTGAAGACAGTTAAAAGAAATGTAACCAATAAAATAAGAGAATCGCCACTTTTCATTTTCAACACATGAAGAAACTGTTTTCTTTCACTCATATTCCAAGCCACTATCATTAAAACAGGCGCCATACTAGCTAACGGAATAAGTGAAGCATAGGGTGCTAATATTAAGAGGGTTAATAAAACAAAAATCCCATGAATAATCCCTGACATAGGAGAAGTAGCACCAGATTTAATATTTGTCGCTGTTCGTGCAATTGCACCTGTAGCTGGAATTCCTCCAAATAAAGGAGTAATGATATTTGCAATTCCTTGGCCCATTAATTCACGATTACTATTGTGTTTACTATTCGTCATCCCATCTGCTACTACAGCGGATAAGAGAGATTCAATTCCTCCCAATATAGCAATTACAAATGCAGGTACTATTAAACGCTGTATTCTTTCCCATGTTATATCGGGAAAGCGAAAATGAGGGAGTTGGCTTGGAATTTCTCCAAAGGTGGAGCCTATAGTTGAAATATTGCCTGAAAAGAATACTGTTGCTATTATTGTTGTTACGATTAAACCAATTAGTGATCCAGGAACTTTCGGCAATAATTTCGGTGTGAGTAAAATGACGAAAAGACACAATATGGCAATTCCTATACTATAAAAATTCATTGTATCAATATGAAAGATAATTTCCTTCATGTTGTCAATGAACTTCTCATGTTTTTCAAGCCCTGTCAGTCCAAAGAAATTTTCAATTTGCCCTGTGAAAATAATAATGGCAATCCCTGAAGTAAAACCAATTGTGACAGGACGAGGGATGAATTTAATCAAAGAACCTATTTTAAAAATCGCCATTAAACACAAGATAATACCGGCTAAAAAACCAGCAAGTAATAAATCTGTATATCCATAAGCTATGACAATCCCAAAAAGAATAGGTACGAAAGCACCAGTAGGTCCTCCAATTTGATATTTCGATCCACCAAATAAAGAAATTAAGATACCAGCAATACATGCTGTGTAAATCCCGTATTCTGGTTTCACACCTGATGCAATAGCAAATGCCATAGCTAATGGTATAGCAATTACCCCTACAATAACGCCTGAAAGAAGATCTTTTTGGAAATGCCGTATTGAATAGTCATCAAATCTTCCTGTAAAAAAGCTTTTCATTATACCCCTTCTTTTTCTATGAATGATTAAAATAGTAAATTGATTGTATATTATTGATTGTTTAGGGAGTTATATCTATTTAAATTTCCATTGATTACTCCGATTCTATGATTTAGAAAGTGTATCTTCTTCATCTAATTCTTCTAACATAGAAAGGGTATCAATTAAATGATTATTGAAGATTTCTCGTGTAACTATTAAAAGTTTTATAATGGATGGGTCGCGAAGTGAATAAACAACTCGTTTACCATTTTTGATACCAACTACAATATTTTTAGAGCGTAATACACTTAGTTGTTGGGAAACTGCGGAACCTTCACTATTAAGAGTGCTTTGAATTTCTGTAACGCTCTTTTCTCCTTCTGACAGTAATTCAAGAATCCGTATTCTTAGTGGATGTGCCAAGGCTTTAAAAAAATCAGCTTTAAATTGTTGTATATCTGTCCACAATCAATTTTCCTCCTTTGACAAATTCGATTATACATATTCAAATGTTTGAATATGTATAATCGAATTATACCTCCAGTTCTTTTGATTTACAAATCATTTTAAGTTAAAAATACAGAAATGTAGTTTTCTATCGTTAATACCTAAATTAATTAGTTAATCAACAATTCCTAGTGCGAAGTATCTTTACAGCGAACGACCAGACTTCGTTTATCCATCCAGTTGGTACAAGTTCCTGTTCTAATAAAGGCAAAACGACATGATCCCCACCGAAAACTAAATTTACAGGGGTAAACGAAATAAAAAGGCGACCACTCATTTGAAGTGCCCCCATAAAGTTAAACAGTTTTTCTTATCTTTTTTGACTAATTCTTTCATAAAAAAGGTAATTTTATAATTTAGTTATGCTAACTCTGAAGACATGTAGTCAAAGCCAAGAGATTGCTTTCATAATATTTCTCCCACTTTACTATTGATATAACCCAACTCCCTCCCCTGAGGATATAGATGTTACGAAAAGATTGGCTGAAGCAGGTAGTGTGATGGGGGTGGAGCTTTTGGATCACGTGATTATTGGTGATCATAAATTTTTATCGCTTAAAGAAAAAGGGTATATGTAAAGATAGAAGGTATAAGATTGTGTTAGTAATTTATTATTTAGAGAACAAGCTGTTACATGTGATTAAATTAATCACATGTAACAGCTCTTTTATTTTTTATATATAATTCTATGCTTCTCAACTTTAATTTTTTTAGAACTTAACATTTTATCATTTTTTGGATACCTAGAATCACAGGTAATCCAATTATTCTAATTGTATTAAAAGTTAGAAAGGTTTTTATATAAAGCACTATTTATAGGTGTTTATATACAAATATACAAAAGGAACACCATTCATATATACTATAATAGAGGGAAATAGGTTTTTTTCAGTTGTGCATAGAATTAATCAATAAACCCAATACAAAGTGAATCAGATATGAAGGTGTTTTCTATGCACTTTTGTACTATTACTCAATTGCATGAATTGATTATCTTAGTATTCTATATACCATTTACTCAACATTTAGTAAGTATGTGTTCTTTATTCACTAGTTACAGTAAAAGAAAAAGTTAGGACCTGCAAAAGTTATTGGTTTAATTAGATGTGTAAAATAGCAGAGGGTAATAAATAAAGAGCCACTAATAAAAGGAAAAATTCTAGGGGGAAATTTAAAAATGAGCGAAAAAGCTATACACCTGCAAACAAACTTTAATGTTCAAGAAAAATCGAGTTTAATTTGGAATATTGCTGACATTTTAAGAGGTTTATATAAACCTCATGAATACGGCGAAGTAATCTTGCCTATGACAGTTATTAAACGATTCCATGACACGTTATTGCCAACACGAGATGCTGTAATGGAGGCGTTTGATAAGTATGAAACCTTTGCTGTTAAGGAAGGATTTTTACAAAGGGCATCAGGCCACATTTTTTATAATACCAGTCATTACACATTTGATACGTTGTTGTCGGACTCCGAGCATATCGAAGAAAACTTTAGAGCCTATTTAAACGGATTTTCAGAAAATGTCCAAGATGTATTAACTAATTTTGAAATGGATAGACACATCACAAAGTTAGGTAAAAGCGGAAAATTGTTTCATGTTATTCAGGAATTTAACACAGCTAAAGGCTATATGGGCGCGGATACTATTACAAGTACAGATATGGGATATGTATTCGAAGACTTGGTAAAAAGATTTTCGGAAAGCTATAACGAAGAAGCTGGAGCGCATTTTACTAGCCGCGATATTATCTACTTAATGACAGATATTCTATTATCCGAAGAAAAGGATATCTTAATGGAAGAAGGTGTCGTGAAGACAGTTTATGATCAAGCAATGGGGACTTCACAAATGTTAGGTGCGATGGAAGAAAGGTTAAAGTTATTAGATGCCGATGCAGAAGTTACGGCATTCGGGCAAGAGTTAAATTCTCAGACGTATGCGATTGCTAAGGCTGACATGATTATTAAAGGTGGAAATCCGGAGAATATGAAACAAGGAAATACGCTGACCGAAGACCATTTTGAAGGATATACATTTGATTACTGCATCAGTAACCCCCCATTCGGAATTGACTGGAAATCCGAAAGAATAGCAGTCAAAAAAGAGCATGATCTTGGGGATAATGGTCGGTTTGGTATTGGATTACCAGGGGTAGGTGATGGTCAATTATTGTTCATGTTGAATGGGATAAAGAAATTAAAAGATACTGGAAAAATGGCGATTATTCATAATGGCTCAGCTTTATTTACTGGGGCTGCCGGAAGTGGAGTAAGTGAGATTCGTCGTTATATCATTGAAAGTGACTGGTTGGATGCAATTGTGCAATTACCAGGGGACTCATTCTACAACACGGGAATATCAACATATATTTGGATTATTTCAAAAGATAAACCTAGTCATCGGCGGGGGAAGGTTCAACTAATTGATGCTTCCAACATGTTTGAAAAACGTCGTAAAGCTATTGGGGATAAACGTAATGATATTACCCAAGATTGTCGTGAAATTATCATCCAAGCGTATGGCGACTTTTTAAATAAGGAATATACTTTAGAAGAAAAAACACTTGAATCAATAATTATGAACAATGAAGATTTCGGCTTTAATAGAGTGACTGTTGAATCGCCGTTGATAGATGAAAATCGTAATATTATAATGAATAAAAATAAACCAAGACCCGACCCAAGTTTAAGGGACACCGAAGATATTCCATTAACGGAAGATATCGAAACGTACTTTGAGCGCGAAGTAAAACCGTTTAATCCACAAGCGTGGATTGATAAGACTAAGACTAAAGTGGGGTACGAAATACCATTTACTCGTCTGTTTTACAAATATGAAAAACCTGAAAGAACAGAAGAAATAATCCTTAGAATCAAAGAACTAGAAGAAGGCATTGTGAAATCTTTTGAAGCTTTATCTGGTCAGGAGGTTAAAACTAATGGATAGAAAAATGAAAGATAGTAGGGTTAAATGGATTGGGGAAATTCCTGAACACTGGAGGGTTTCCCCAATGAAAAACTTCATGTCATTTATCAATGGGTATGCATTTAAGAGTAGCGATCTATTAACGGAAGGGAAATATCCCGTAATAAAGATTGGTGATTTCAACATTAATGGTATCGATTTTCGAAATGCAAATTATTGTAATATAGATTACGAAATATTGAAAAATTATTCTATAAAAAAGGAAGATATTTTAATTGCGATGAGTGGTGGTACTGTTGGAAAAATCGTTTATGTAAACGATACTGTAGAAGATGCTTTTATAAACCAACGTGTTGGAATAATTAGGGCCACAAATTCAAAATTTATTTATTACGTTTTGAGTACAGGGGAATTTCTTAAATATGTTTATTTGTTAGCAGGTGGCACGGCCCAACCTAATATTTCCACGAATAGCATCAATAAATACAAATTTGCTATTCCAGGAATAGAAGAACAACGAAAAATCGTTAATTTACTCGACGGAAAAACATATCAAGTTAATTCGATTATAAAAAACACTAAAGTTTCTATCGAGGAAATTAAAAGGTATAAACAATCTGTGATTACTGAAGCGATCACAAAAGGGTTAAATCATAAAGTTGATATGAAAGAGACCGATGTTGATTGGATTGGAAAGGTTCCAGTTCACTGGAACGCAATGAAAACAAAATATATTTTTAAAGTTGAGAAAAGAATAGCGAATGAAGAAGGCCATGTAATTTTGTCTGTTACACAAAAGGGTTTAAAAGTTAGGGATATATCAAAAAATGAAGGACAAATTTCCGCTGACTATAGTAAGTATCAATTTGTGAACGTTGGAGACTTTGTAATGAACCACATGGATTTATTGACAGGTTGGGTTGACCACTCAAAACTCGAAGGGGTTACAAGTCCCGATTATCGTGTCTTTAAGTTTATTAATGACAGTAATTATTCAGCTGATTATTATAAATATATTTTTCAAATGTGTTATTCCAATAAAATTTTTTACGGAATGGGGCAGGGCGTATCAAATTTAGGTAGATGGAGATTACAAACAGATAAATTCATTAACTTTGTTTTACCGGTCCCAAGTTTGGAAGAACAAAATGAAATCGTATTATTCCTTAATTCTAAATGCGCACACATTGACAGCTTAATTGAACAGAAGAGAAAACTTATAAACGAGCTTGAGAACTATAAAAGTTCCCTGATTTTCGAATACGTAACGGGAAAAAAGGAGGTTCTTTAATTGACGATCCTGCAAGATAATGAAAAACGCTTTGAGGAAGATATTGAAGCGTATCTTCTCGCCGAAGGTGGTTATTCAAAAGGGAACCAAGAAAACTATGATAAAGAAAAAGCTATCGATATAGATGAATTAATAAGCTATATAAAGGAAACACAGAAAAAGGAATGGAAGAAGTATGTGAGAACCTACCAATCCGATGCACCGAACAAGCTGTTTACGCGGTTAACACAAGAAATTAATGCGAATGGTTTATTACACGTATTACGCAACGGGATAAGCGATAGAGGAACCAGACTAATGATTGCTTCCTTTCGTCCAGAAACTTCAGGTAACCCTGAAGTGATTAGTGCCTATGAGGCTAATAGACTAACTTGTACAAGACAATTTTACTATTCGACAGAGAACCGCAACTCGATTGACATGGTTCTGTCCTTAAATGGGATTCCAATTGTTGCGTTAGAGTTGAAAAATCAAATCAAAGGACAAACCGTTGATAATGCAAAAAAACAATTTATGTATGATCGGAATGAACGTGAAGTTTGTTTCCAATTTAACACACGTTTTTTGGTTTACTTCGCGGTAGATTTATATGAATCATGGATGACTACAAGATTAGATGGAAACAAAACGTTTTTCTTACCATTTAATCAGGGTTCACATGGAGCCGGAAATGTTGGAGGAGCCGGAAATCCACAAAATATTGAAGGCTATTCCACATCTTACCTATGGGAGAATGTTCTTCAGAAAGATGCGTTGTTGGATATTTTACAACGATACATGCACTTGGACGGAAATGTTAAAACGGGTCGTTTGATATTCCCTAGATTTCATCAACTGGATGTTGTTACGAAATTAGTGGAGGATGTACGAGTGAATGGAAGTGGCGATAACTACTTAATTCAACATAGTGCAGGTTCGGGAAAATCAAATAGTATTGCTTGGCTATCTTATCGTTTATCAAGTTTACATAATGCGTTGGGTAAAAATATTTTTACATCAATTATCGTTGTCACGGATAGACGAGTATTGGATAACCAGTTACAGGCCACAATATCGGGTTTTGATCATACCCTTGGGCTTGTAGAAACAATTGGAGATAAAAAGACCTCAAAAGATCTTCGGGATGCTATCAATGACGGGAAGAAAATTATCATTACAACCCTTCAAAAGTTTCCGGTTATTTATGATGAAATCAATGATAATACCGATCGAAGATTTGCCATTATTGTAGATGAAGCACATTCATCACAAACAGGCGATAGTGCCAAGAAGTTAAGAACCGCTTTAGCGAATACGGAGGATGCTTTAAGAGAATATGCTGAAATCGAAGGAGTAGCTGAAGAGAACTTGGAAGACGGAGAAGACCAATTGGTTAAAGAGTTGTTGAGCCATGGTCGGCATGAAAACTTGAGTTTCTTTTCATTTACAGCAACACCCAAGCAAAAGACATTAGAAATGTTTGGAACCGAACATGATGACGGAACGTTTCATCCATTCCATATTTATAGTATGAGACAAGCTATTGAAGAAGGCTTTATCTTTGATGTCCTAAAAAACTACATGACATACCAAACATCATATCGTATTGCGAAAGCAACGCCGGATAACCCAGAAATACCAACAACTAAAGGAGTTAAAGCCATTCGTCGTTTCCAATCTTTACATGCACATAACTTGCAACAAAAAACGATTGTTATGATTGAACAGTTTCGTGATATAACAAAAAATAAAATTAGTGGAAAAGCCAAGGCTATGGTAGTTACGGCTTCTCGATTGCATGCTGTTCGTTATTATCATGAATTCAAACGCTATATTGAAGCGAAGAATTATGATGATCTTGATATTTTAATTGCTTTCTCCGGTGTCGTAAATGACGGTGATACCGATTATCGTGAAACAAGTATGAATAAAACGAAGGATGGCAAAAGCATTTCCGAAAACCAATTAAGAAACGAGTTTCACGAGGATGATTTTAATGTTTTAATTGTAGCTGAAAAGTATCAAACAGGATTCGATGAACCTCTATTGCATACAATGTTTGTAGACAAAAAATTATCGGGTGTTAAAGCGGTTCAAACACTATCGCGATTAAATCGCATACACGAGGGGAAAGAGGATACCTTCATACTGGATTTCATAAATACGGCGGAAGAAATAAAGGAGTCATTTGCACCATACTATGAATCCACATCACTGGATGAAGCAATTGATGTGAATATGATTTACGATATTCAAACTAAAATCCATAACTTCAAATTATATAATAAACAGGACATTGACAAGTTCTTGAAGATTTATTATAAAAAAGGGAAACAAAGCGATAAGGATTTGGGCGAAATGACCAGTCTTTTAAAACCGGTTCTGGAGCGTTATACAGACTTAAAAGATGAAGAACAGTATGAGTTTAGAATATCCCTTCGTAATTTTAATAAATGGTACTCATACATCATTCAAGTAGCGAGAATGTTTGATAAGGGGTTGCACCAGGAGTATGTCTTCACCTCCTATTTAGATAAATTTATTCCAAAACTATCTACAACAGATATAAATATAGAGGATAAATTAAAGTTAGAATACTATAAGCTAGAAGAAACGTTTAAAGGTGATATAACTTTAAATCCTAATACCGTGGATAGTGTATTGGAGAACCCAAAAAGCGTAGGAACGGGGATTAAACCAGTTGAAGAAGATGAGCTGCTTGAAGTCATCATTCAAAAGATTAATGAGAAGTTCCCAGGGTCATTTAGTGATGGTGAACGAATAATTGTCGAAACCTTGTACAAATCGGTAAAGAAAGATAAAAAGTTAAAAGTATCTGCTAAAAATAACGATGCCCAGATCTTCGAACAAAGTATTTTTCCGGAGTTTTTTCACAAAAGTGCTTTAGACAACTATGAAAAGTCAATGAATTCATTTGAAAAATTGTTCCAAGACTCGACCTTTTATCAAGCTGTTATGGATGCAGTAGCAAAAGTGGCATATAAGGATCTTAGAAGTGAAGATTAATTGACTAAATGAACTTTAGTAGAAGTATCAATGAAATAACCATTCTAAATAAAAATAACGGATTAACCAAAACACAGGTTATCCGTTATTTTTATTTGATTCAATAAATTCTTATTTTTCATAGGGTAATGGTTTACTATAAAATTTATCTTGAGTTACTTAAATACAAAAATTAGTAGCCAGGGACAAGAGTATAATCAATACTATAAACCCTTTAACTTTTAATAGTTTGATAACAACATCATACTAATGTACACTATATATAGACGCGTAATTTAATTATAGGTACAACATATAGGGGGATATTTAAGAATGCAGGCAGCAAAAGTAAAGGAAGTTTTATTAGAAATGGTATCGCAGCTAGATTTACCGAAGAGTATAGATGAAAAGGCGAGAGAAAGATATATTTCTTTAAGTAATTGGTTTAGTCGCGAGAACAGTAGTTTAAAAGATGTTAAAATTGACTTCTTTTCACAAGGGTCATTTGCATTGGGGACAACCATTAGACCAATAAAAGAGAATGAAGAATATGATTTAGATATGGGGTGTAAGTTAAATATTGAAGAATATAAAAGTTCTAGGACTCAAAAAGAGTTAAAACATTTGGTAGGACATGAGCTAGAATTGTATCGAAACAGTGTAGGTATAGAAAAGCCTTTAGATGAAAAGCGGCGATGTTGGCGATTGGAATATAAAGATGAGATTAGCTTCCATTTAGATATTGTGCCTTGTGTTCCATTAGAGGGTGAACGAAAAGCAATTTACGAATCGCAATTATTTCAAGCTTATAGATACGAACAGTCTTTTCAACAAGACTTAGTACATTTTGCAATTAATATTACAGATATGGAGAACGAAAATTACTCTACTATTACTCATGAATGGTATGTCAGTAATCCACAGGGCTATGTCAGATGGTTCCAAAAGCAAATGCAGAAGAGTAAACAACAAGGTTTTTTTGAATCAAGAAATTTGATTGAGCCTGTTCCCAAATATGAACAAAAAACTGTTTTACAACTTTGTATTCAACTACTGAAGCGTCATCGAGATAATATGTTTGAAGAAAATCAAGACAGCAAACCTATTTCAATTATTATTACAACGTTGGCAAGTAAAGCTTATGATGGTGAATTAAATATAGAAGTAGCAATTATAAATATATTAAGCAAGATGCCCCAACATATTCATTCTCAAAAACCAAGGGTTCCAAATCCAGTAAAACCAGAAGAAGATTTTGCTGACCGCTGGGCCAACTCAGAATTTAGTCATTTAAATTTAGAGGCAAACTTTAAAATTTGGCTAAATCAAGCATATCTTGATTTTAAAAAGTTACTTGAAAAAGAAAAAACAGAAGAAATTCGCTCCGTTCTTAACGAGAACTTTTCATTAGACATAAATAGCGAACGCCTAGAAAAAGAATTTGGTTATAAAGTTGATTCGACACCAACTATCCATGTGATTAATACTCCTACTACTAAACCCTGGTGTTCATAAATGAATTTCAATTTAATTAATAAGTTTTTAACCCAGTATGGTGAGTTTAGAATGCAACCTATTGTTAATAACACAATGATTTTAAAGGGGAACCTTTGTCGGCAATTGCGTCATGATTCTTTTGGAACAATTAATATAGACTATTCACTGTTAATTCATATCCCTTTAAATTATCCAGAGAATCCACCAATTGTCTTTGAAAGTAAAGGTGCAATTCATAACTCACCTGCCAATCATATTAACCCAGATGGGTCTCTTTGTTTAGGATCACCACTGCGCTTAAAAATACTATTGAAAAGAAATCCAGACTTTAATCACTTTTTTGAAAAATGCATCTTGCCCTATTTATATGCAGTTACAATAAATATTAAAGAAAAAGGTGGCTTCCCATTCGGGGAATTGGCACATGGAGCAACTGGTTTATTTTTGGATTTTCAGGACTTTTTTCATCTTAAGAATCCTTCGCAAGTATATCAAATGTTAAAAGTATTAAGTAGTAAAAGAAAATTAGCTAACATTATGGTTTGTCCTTGTAGTTGTAAAAAAAGAGTTTCACAATGTGATTACTTTGAACGTGTATTAAGAATGCGCAAGGTATTAACTCGGGCTGAGTGGGAAAAGCAATTCCACTTAATTTAAGTTATTAAGAAAAACCATTGGAAAAGGGGGGATTTAAATGTCAGTAAGTTATATTCCACAAGATGTTAGATACCGTTTATGGGGAAAGGCAGCCGGGAGATGTCAATATCGAGGATGCAACACACCTCTATGGATAGATAAACTTACAAAAGCAGAATTTAATAGTGCCTATATTGCTCATATTATCGCTGATAAACCAAGTGGTCCAAGAGGTGATGTTAAATTATCTATATTACTAGGTAAAGATATTAGCAATATTATGTTGTTATGTGATGCACATCATAGATTAATTGATATAAAAGAGGTTGAAGGTCATCCAGTAGAATTATTACAGGAAATGAAAAAAGAACATGAAAATCGAATTGAACTCATAACAGAAATGGATACGGATAGAGAATCACATGTTGTCTTGTTTGGTACCAATATTGGAGATCATAGCTCTCCTTTAAATAAAAATAGTGTTTATCCTGCTTTAAAAGTTGAGAAGAGATATCCAGCACAAGTAGAGCCGATTGCTTTAAATCTTGATAATAGTTTGTTTAAGGATAATGACGAATTCTTTTGGACAGTTGAAACTAAAAACTTGCAACAGCAATTTAAAGAAAAAGTAGAACCTATTTTATCCAAGAATGAAATGCATTTTTCTTTGTTCGGTATTGCACCACAACCATTGTTAATCAAGCTAGGAAAACTATTCTCAGATATCCCGGTTGTGGAAACGTTTCAACGGCAAAGGGAGCCAGAGCCAACTTGGGAGTGGTCGGAATGTGAAGAATTTACCTACATTGTTAAAGTACCCGAGAAAATTAAAAATAAAATCGCACTTATTATTTCTTTAAGTGGGGCTGTTACTGATGATCGCATAGTCAGCGTATTGGGAGAGGATATTTCGATATGGACACTTACAATTGACAATCCAAACAATGATTTCTTAAAATCCAAACACCAGCTAAGTGAATTCAGACAAATATTCCGTAAACTATTAAATGACATTAAGTTTCGTCATGGTCAAAATAATGAGATTCATGTTTTTCCAGCTGCTCCAGTAGCTGTTAACATAGAAATAGGGAGAGCTTGGATGCCTAAAGCAGATTTGCCTATGAGGATATACGACCAAAATTATAAAATGGGTGGATTTCAATATGCATTAACTATACGATGAAGCAATCTTGTTTGATTCAGTCAAAAAAGATTCAAGTGTATTATAATTTTTATATATTTATTAAATTCCTTCAGTAGTGAAATTTTATAAACTAGTCGTCATGCAGATCCTTTTATCCACAATAAGAATAGACCAAATTGACGATACAACATAATATAAATTATGTTGTATTTTCGTGTTTAATTAGATAAGATTAAGCCTATAATGCAACATAGTTTATAACTTATAATGAAAAATAAATGCAACATAATTTATAGGGGTGATATTTATGATGGAAGCTTTTCAGAAATATTTAAATTTAAGTGGGCTTAGCGAAAATACCATCAAAGGTTATAGTCAATCGGTCAATGGATATTTAAAATGGTTCGATGAATCAAAAGGTGTTTCATTCACAAAGTTGCACCGGGAAAATATGCGGGAATATATATCTTATCTTAAAGCGATCCAAACAGTCGGACCTAAAACGATTAACACGAAATTAAGTGGTTTGGTAAAATTCAATGAGTTTTTAATTGAAGACAACAAACAATCTGATTTAGTTATTGAAAAAGGTGATTTCGTTAAAGTTCAGCAACAATATGCATCCCTTGCAAAAGTTGAATTTCAGGATGCGGAAATGTTTCGCCAACTAGTGCTGGATAGTGGGAAAGCAAGAAATTATGCAATCGTAACAGTTTTGGCTTATGGCGGATTACGCATTTCAGAAACACTCAATTTAAAAGTAACTGATATTAACTTGGTGTCCCGTGAAATACTTATTGTAGACGGGAAGGGCGATAAATCTAGAACGGTTTTTATGGGAGAGAAAGTGAAGATTGCCTTACAGTCTTGGCTGCGTGAAAGAAAAGAGAAGGGTATAGATTGCGAAATCCTCTTTCCAAGTAACCGAAATAGAAGGTTAGATCGTACTGTTGTGAATCGTTTGTTCAATACTTATTCAGCCAAGATTGGAAAAGCTATTACGCCACATGATCTCCGACACTTTTTCTGTTCAAATGCGATTGAAAAAGGCATGAGCATTCATGAGGTGGCAAATCAAGCCGGACATTCAAATATTCATACGACGTTGTTGTATACGAATCCTACGAAAAAGGAAATGTTGGAGAAGATGAATCTGCTTTGAAGATGAATCTTGTTAATATTTGAAGAAATTATATACGATAATTACCTTTATCTAGAATGCAATGTTGTAAACAAGATATCGACTGGCTAGGAAAAAACCCCTGAGAATGTTTAAGGGTTTTTCTGTTTAATGGGGGTTGGGTATGTGTGCAGAAAACTATTAATGATCGTGCATTATTGAATCGATCCATTCAAAATTTAATCCCATCAGTCTTTTGATCTCTACTATAGATATTGTATGTAATTTTTCATCCAGCACTAAAAATTCTTTTTGTATCTCTTCTATAAAATGATTTAAATCATTTTTCCTAAGAAAGAGTGATATTACAAAAATCAGAGAGAATATACCCCTACGTGCGTTTAGTCTTTGATTCGACTTAGACTTATTTAGACGTCTATTACTAGATGGGTCAACGGAGTGCGGTAATTTTAACCCGAACTGCATGAATATATCGTCAATAGGAACTTTCACTTGAGTGTTATAAAATCGTTCATTATGAGCACAGATATTTCTGAAGATACTTAGTATTTGTAAGGAACGTGCTGTGTTTAAAATCGTCAAATTATTGCTCGTGTTAGGACTGCTATGCAACTTCAATGATTTTATCATGTGTAGTTGAATCGCTTCTTTTTGAAAAGTGAATAAGTGACTTACATTTCCTAGTGTCAACACGTTCATCAATATCCACATAGGAATGTATCCATGTTGATTTAGGTAGGATGTAATAGACAGATTTTTATTCTTTTTTTGTTGATGTATTGTTTGGTTTGCAGTCTTTACGAATTTATTATATGCAGCTTGTCGATCTAGTTTTGTACTTTGGACGTTGGGTTTACTATTTGAAATGCTAGTACTAACAATACCAAAGTTATTTATAGAATAAACACTATAAGAAGCATCTAGGGTATAATATGTACTGCGCAAATATTCACTGTCCCTATGTAAGTTGTTTTGCTGCGTTGAAGTGTTGTTACTTTTTGGGTCAAGGTGATATGTATAAAAAGATTGTACGATTTGATTTTTTATTATCTCTTCTATTTTCAAGATTTCTTTTAAAAAGATTAATCTTATATTCGTATCAAAGGTTAGTAATGCTTCCAGTTCTGATAATTGAGTACCATCCTTATATTTCTCTACTTTACTGGAACCATGAAACAAGAAAGGATCCTTATAGCCATTAATGATATTGTAATAGCTGTATCTTTTTAATATTTCTTTTTGTTCACTACTATTTGGTATATTCATATTTCGATGACGAAGAATCTCGACTCTTTGGCTATATAATGAAAAGAACTTGTCCATATTCCCCTCCTTAATACAAGAAAGGCCGGAGGTTAAATAACCCGCGGCCTTTAATCGATCTTTTATAATAATAATTATATCATTATTAAAGATCAATTACAATTATATTATATGTTTGTTTTTTGGAAAATATACAGAGAATAATAAAAAAATCGAAATGTCGCTTATGAATAGGAAAAAAGCGAATATTTGATTCTCAATTAATAGACGGATAAATGACGGTGGCGTCATTTATTTTGAACGTAAGTCAATTTATATGATTTAAATGTTAGCTAATGGACAGATAAATGACATTGAATAGACGGATATGCATTTATTTATGTCATTTCGGTCTAATTGAATGTAAATAAGGATGCTTCGCAATTTAATACTCGAACTTCTCGCAGATGAGGTTGAGCCACGCACGAAAATGCCAAAGAAAATGTAGGCAAACTGGGGTTTTGAGTTCTAAGCTTCGCATTTTGGAGCATGAGCTTCTCACGGATGAGGTTGAGCTTCGCATGAAAAACCTAAAGCAAGTGTAGGCAAACCGCGGTTTTAAGTTGTGAGCTTCGCATATTGTTGCATGAGCTTCTCACGTAGGAGGTTTAGCTTCGCATGAAAAACCTAAAGCAAGTGTAGTTAATACTGTGGATTTGTATAAATCCTTCTAAACAGATATTATTATTGATTTTTAAAATCATTCACCATTTTATAAAATGAGGTTTTCTTCATTCCAGCTTCCTCCATTGCTTTAACTGCTGTAATTTCCCTGGATTGCCATTTATCATAAGCCTGAATAAATTCGTCTGTTATTTTGATTGGTGGACGTCCAAATTTCACACCATTTGAGAGGGCTAAATCAATTCCTTCGCGCTGACGTGTTCGTATTCTATCTCGTTCATCTTCCGCAAGCCAAGATAGAACTTGCAGGATAAGATCTGAGATGAAATTACCAATACTGTCTTTATATTTTGTAGTATCCAACAAAGGCATATCAAGTACCACTATATCAGCCCCGATTTCCTTCGTAAGTTCTTGCCACTCGTTTAAAATATCATCCTTGCTTCGACCAAAGCGATCCAGAGAATGAATATAAAGAATGTCCCCTTTTCTAATCATCCGTTTCATTAGTTGATACTGTTCGCGATGAAAGTTCTTTCCAGATTGCTTGTCGAGGAAAATGTCGCGATCACTAATCTCAATCTTTTTCATTGCTTCCATTTGACGGCTTTCGTTTTGATCTTTTGAACTTACCCTAATGTATCCGAATTTTCGTGACTCCAAAAATAGAACACCCCTTTAAGAACATTTGTTTCTTTAAGTATATAATTCCGTTCGGGAAGTTGCAAAGGAATGCGTGAACGTTCGGTAGGCGTTTATATACATTTACGAACTGTTTTCAGCTATGTTTTTGTAACTTGGAGGAGCGTTCGTTAAAGTGTACTTTTGCGAACACAAAGATTTTGAATTTTATTTTGCAGATTTAAGATGAATAGCATTGGAACTTACAATTATGAATGCTATACTTACTGTATGTATTAGTGAATATTCAGTAAGAACGGTATTCAGCTAACGGGCCATTTTGCAGAGAAATGGGGGTGTTTCGATGAAAAAGAAATCTCTCTTTTACTGGCGAATATTCGTACTTGCCGTTATGTTTTTGCTTTTTTTAACGAAAGTAATAAGCCTAGACACCTTTTTAACAATGATAGGTGGAATAATAGTCTTTGTCGGTATCCCTGAGACTATAAAGGCAATAAAGGGTAAAGACAGAAAAGAAAATCCATAAACGGGCGCGATAATGGCAAAGTGTTGTGTCAGAATTGGGCCAGATTATTTCAGACAATTTAGTGTGTGAAGTGAAGTGAGGGGGAGACACAATGAACAAATATCATCGATCTAGCTTACAGCTTATTTTCATTGTCACTATGACATTAATTTTATCTACATACTGGTTAGATTTAGAAATTGGTTATGGAATTATATTTTTAATCATAGCCGTTGGATATACGATTTATCTTAATTTTAAGGCAAGCAGAAGAGAACAAAGGGAAGAATAAGAACCTTCTACAATCGGGCGCTTTTACGGAACACAACCGTTCCGCAATAGGTCCATTTTATCGAAGGAAAGATATATACGCTAAAAAGCACAGAAATTATTCTGTACTTTTTAGCGTTCTTTTAATTGACTTTAAGAAAACGTGATGTAATATATATATTATATAAGCAATATATATATTGCGAGAAAGCAGAGGTATCTATGAAAAATAACGTGAAGATATCCCGAATAAAAGTTTCTATGAAACAGGATGAATTAGCGACAGTAACTGGAGTAACCCGACAGACGATTGGTTTAATTGAAAAGGGAGACTATAATCCAAGTCTGAATCTCTGTATTGCAATTGCAAAAGCATTAGATAAAACACTTGATGAATTATTTTGGGAGGTAGATTGAAATGGAAAAAACGTGGATTGCTAACTTATTATCAAAAGATGAATATAGGGAAAAACGATTTCTGTATTTTGTAGCTGAATCAGTATTAATTTTAAGTATATTGCTCTTTCTATATTTAATTGTTGATTCTTTTTTAATTGATTTAAATGTTCCTGGCGATATGATGGCACTTATTTCTTTAGGGTTTCTGAGTATTTATATACTTTTGAGATCTACCTTGACGGGTATTGAATACCCTGAAATTGCAACAAAAGCAAGATATAAAGAGGAAAAACGTTCTAAAGTTTATGGATCGATTCGTTTCGGAATCCTATTTATAATCGTTTATGGTGTATTTAAAGGTATTCCAGCTAACTTACAAGAAGTAGTAAATGTTATTGGACCAGCTATATTAGCTGCGATATTTTTCTTTCTTTTAAATTATATTTCTTTGAGAAAGTCATATAGTAAAAACCGAGAATTGTTAGATGACTAACATAATTTCGATTGTGACTTTGTAAGAATTTATTCTGGAATCGGACGCGATTGCGGAAGATCATAAGCCTAATTCCTCGTTCAATATATGGAGGAGTTAGGCTTTTTTATCTTTCAAAATCCTTAACGTTGTAAACTTGCACATTCTTGACGTTACCGCATTGTTAAGCTCATTGGCAGCGAGTGGTAAGCTTTGCGGCAATCGCTGGTAAAAGAGATGGCGGAAGTGGTACATTCTTAGTGCTGGTATCAATTTGGAAAAGGTTTGTAAGCGTCAAGTAGCGTTTACATGGTTCAATAAAAATTTGTGTTAAAGGATGATTCTTGATGAAAGATCATATGAAAATAGATGGTAAGCTTCTTCGAATAAACAAACGTTTTTCACAATTGAAAAATAATCAAAAGGATTGGATCGCAACGGAACTTTATAAACTTTATCACGATAAGATGAAAGAAAGATGTACAACAAGAAAGCTTCCTCCTGTTCACCAAGATATGGTGATATCATCTCTATATGAACAGATTCAGAATAAAGAAATATGGATACCTTATAGCGAAGTAAAAAAATATACAGTGAGTAAAACCACAAAAATAGTGAAAACTTTTAAAAAACAATTTCCTGAGTTGAGTGAGGAAATCGAAGCCAATCATGCTAACAAATAAAATGTAAGTCATTATTAAGTAATCGTTCCATTTGCAAGAAAGAAGTATGTCTGATTATTTGATTTAGAAACGGCCTTTTCTATTCATCATATACGTTTATGAAAGGTTCGAACTATCTTCCGATACATGAAAGCTGATATAATGGATATATCAATAAGCGAGGGGTGTTATTTATGAATGAAAAAAACATAAGTATAGAACGCCAAAAACAAGTAGAGTTTGCAGTTGGAATGGCTGCAATTGACGGTGGAAAACCGAGCGCATTTACACAAAATCTTTTAAATCAATATGAACAAGGTCAGGTTTCATCCAGCCAATTGAAACAAGCAATTGTTGAAAAATATATAAGGCCATCACAGTAATTTATGGATCCATATGTGTATTCAAATACAAATATTTTGATCAACAAATTAAATATTAAAGATGAAAAAGAATTAATTGACGTTGAAGCACAACTAATCATTGCAGGTATTCTGGATATTACTTCTATTTTTGCTGAGATTAATTTCCAAGAGTATCGAAGCTTACAAAAGATTCATCACTTTCTATTTCATGAACTATATTCATGGGCAGGAGAATTCCGCACAATCAATATTTATAAAACTGAACGTGTTTTAAATGGATTATCCGTTGATTATAGTAATGAAGACCAAATCACTTCTGATTTGAAAGCAATTTTCAGTTGGGCTAATTCTAAACTGTGGAATTACTCAAATCCTCAGCTTGCAGAAGATTTTTCAACGTTGATGACCAATCTTTGGCGAGTTCATCCTTATCGAGAAGGGAATACCCGAACCCTTTCGATTTTCATGAAACTATTTGCTGAAGCAAATAATTTAGGCTTTAACGCTCAATTGCTTTCACAACATGCAGGGTATTTACGAAATGCTCTGGTTCTTGCGGCGGTAGAAGAAGCTTCAGAACCTCAATATTTACTTAAAATGATTACAGATGCGTTAAACTTAGATACTCTTAACATGGTCCAATTAGGTGATGAAGAGTCCAGTAATTATCAAGTAATTGGGCAATACGATGTTTCCAAGTATGAAGAAAAACCTTTCAAAACAGATTTCGATACGAAATAATTTCATTTTACAAACCGATTGAATAGGCTCTAGTCATTCAAATAATTTTTATTTTGCAAGAGTGAAAAACTTCACTTTTACCATGCGTTCCTGTAGTAGCAATAATTAATAAAAGTTTCAGCTTAAAATACAATCTGGTTTTAAGTTGTCATTTTTGATGAAGTTGCGATTTACATTGGGTTTTGTTAAAGTGAAAGTATATTCTTTATGTTATTAAGTCACTGTTCTACTGGTGAAAGTCGTTATACTTTATGCATACGCAGAAAGAGATTCGGCACAAATTTTCAGCCTTTGTATTCCTTATTTAAAGGAGAGGTTAGGCAGACGAATTAGACGTCAATAAATTGCTTTTGCTTATCAAAAGAGATACTTACGCATTTTGCGTGAACTATATTAAAACCGATTATTCCTATTCAGGAGTGGTTGGTTTTTTTGCTTTTAAAATGGTATTGAAGGGAGATGGCAAGGAATTTATTGAAATTAAACAAATCGGGTTATTTTAAAACGCATTTACTTAGCGATAGCTAGGTATAAATGCGTTTTTTATTTATCTAAAATACAAAAATAGAAAGGGTTGTTAGGTATGTCAATTAATCTTGATAATATGACGGCTGTTCAAAACAAGCAACAAGACGGTATTCTCGGTCATCTCATGTGGTTCTCGGTTGGTAAGCAATTAGTCAAAATGTATGATTTGGAGCAAGCACTCGTTCAATCGGGTTTGCCTGTTGAATGGATGCCGAATGCGATTCGTCCAGCCGATGCCTTCCGCAGAAGTACTAAAGAGATAGAGACTAGAAAATCTACTGGGCATGTTGGTGTATTCGAGAACTTTCTTATTCGTGAAGTGTTCTCGGACAAGAGCCACGTGCAAAGAAATATTGTGGTGGAAAAAGTGGATCAGGCAGGTAAACGTCTTGATTACAACAGTAAAGCGGGAGTAATCACGCTGGATAAACAGAAGAGTTCTCTGACGTTTATAACAGAGAATGAAATTGCAAAAGAGTTGTGTTTTGAAGCAGAACGTAATTTTAATATTTATAAATCCCATTATTCAGCCCAGCAAGTAAGAGTAATGGTGAGTAAAATCCTTCAATCATTAGCACCCACACCTGTGCGTCCTGGTGGTGGCGTTTATTTTGTTCCAGATTCACATACGGAAGGGTTGAATCAACTTGTAAATTTTACGTCCTCTCTTGAGAACAGTGAAGGGTTCAAGATACCCGTCGTAAATACATTCGACAACCGAAAAATGGTGAACACGAAGTTAAATGACCATTTGGAATCCATTTTACATGATTGTAAGTCGAGTGCTGGGCTGAAAAAAGGACAAGTGAAAGAGATTATTGAAAATGCGAAGTCGGTAATTGCCAACTATCGAAATTACAAAGGCATTGTCGCCAATGAAGCAGACACGCTAGAAAATAAAATCATGACGATTCGTGCTGCGGTTTCGAAAATGGTTGCGGATCTTTAAAAAATATAGAAATGGAGCGATTAGAATGCCTGAATTTTATCAAACAATAATGGGGAGAAAATTCTACGAGCGTGATGTTGTCGAGTGTGTGCAATCTATAAAGAAAATTGCGCAAGAACTTGAGCGTTCAAATGAATTGAAAGAACAGGAATTGCAGATGAAAATGCGTAAGCTATCGATAAAAGAACAAGAATTGTTTATTCTTTCAGCGAAAAACTGAAATGAATCTTAAAAAGGGAAGTAGGGTTTCATTAGAAGCCTGCTTCCTTTTGCTATCTAAACTAAAAAAAGGGGTTAATCAAAATGACAAACACTAATTTTACCAAGTTAGAGGAAATTAAAAAGGCGCTCAATGCGAAGTTTTTTGAGCGCGAAGAAGAGGTTGAGGGGATTCTTGTTGCGCTACTTTCTAGGCAGCATATGCTCATGATTGGACCTGCTGGCACAGCGAAATCAGCATTATCGGTAGAGTTAGCCAAGATTGTAAAGGGGACAGATTATTTTCAATGGTTGCTAACAAGGTTCAGTACACCCGAAGAAGTTTTTGGTCCTTTGTCGTTAAAAGATCTTGAACAGGGCGTGTACAAGCGGAATACAGCAACTAAAATACCGGAAGCCAATCTTGTATTTCTAGATGAGATATTTAAAGCCAACTCAGCAATCTTGAATAGTTTGCTGACGCTTATAAACGAAAGGCTTTTCTATAATAACGGGACGCCTGTAAAGGTTCCTCTGATGTCAGTCATTGGAGCTTCAAATGAATACCCAGAAGAAGGGGAAGGCCTTGAAGCTCTTTTCGACAGGTTCTTACTTCGATTCGAGCTAGATTATATTGCAGATGAAACGAATTTTGTTTCGATGATGAAGGGCACCGGTCAAAATATTGTTATGCCTTCTATGACAATGGATGAGTTGGTTCAACTTCAGTTTTTTACTGACATGGTTACAATTCCTGATGAAGTCTATGACACGCTTTCAAAAATCCGTAATGAATTACGTGATGAAGGAATCCGTCCATCTGACAGACGATTTAAACAGTCGCTCTCAGTGCTTCAGGCCAAGGCTTTGATAAACCAAAGACAAGTTGTGAAAGTTGATGATATTGTCATTCTTGAAAATGCACTATGGGAAACAGTTGATCAAAAGGATAACGTTTCTTTGATTGTTCGTAGCCACGCACAAGATGTGGTGACTCGAAAACTGGATAGGATTCAGGAAGAGGCGAGTGAAATATTTTCACTTATTCAGAAGGATGCTTCTACTGATGCTGGTATGGAAGCGACTCAAAAACTGAAATCGTTGGTTGCTGATTTAAATAAGTTGAAAAAGCATAATCAAAGTAGAGATGAGGATATAGATCCGCTGCTCGATAAAGTGAAGGTGATTCAGCAAGAGGTTCTTGACAGTATTTTAGAGCCAATGGATATTGATACTTCAAGTACAAAATCTGCTGTTGAAATGCCATTTTAAGCGTTAGGATTGGTAGTTGAAAGCCAGAGAATTAATCCCTGGCTTTCTATTCATTCAAATGAAGGGAAGTGTTTCGATTGGAACCAGCAAAAGCGAAAAGTGGAAATCAATCTGTGTTGAATACAGATGCATTTGATAAAAGACGTTTCATCGAAATTTATTCTATGTCGCAAAGTCTTCAAAAGCTAAAGGTTGAAGGAGAATTACCTACATTTGAACCGTTACTTGCTGATATTTGGGCATCGTTATACAAAATGAAGCCTGAATTGAGCGAAGATAATATTCCCGATGATTTGCAAGTGAACAAATCATTTATGGAGAAAATCATGAATGATGACTCGTTTGAAAGTTACCGGAAATTTACCAGACTGGATGATTTATCATCAGCCATAGGAACTGTTAAATTTGGAGAGAAAACAAATGAATGGTTAATAGACCAAAAGAAAAAGGATGAGGACCTACAAAAAAAAATGCAGGAAATTCAGGCGATGCAAAGGCAACTTCAAAAGCAGGACCAACAAAATGGGGCTGGAAAAGGTAGTGAGGAGTTACAAGAAGACTTAAAAGATGCAATGTCAGACTTAGGGAGTCAACTTCATCAGACATTGGAAAACAACAGTCATAGCTTTTCAGAAGCGATGTCGCAAGCTATGCAGGAAACGAAACAGACGAAGGATAGCTTGAAATCATTACTTGGAGGCACGAGTGCAGGTAGTGGTGACGCAGAATTGAAAAAAGTTCCTTTACGAGACCAAATTTCATTAGCTGAAAAGATCGCATCTAATAAACAGATGAAAGAAATTGCGGATTGGGCAGGTCGATTTAAACAGGTAGCCCGTAAAAAGCAAAAATCTAAGCATAGTGATTCAATGGAGAGAAGTGGGGTTACGGTTGGCAACGATATTGAGCGATTGCTACCAATGGAGTTGGGTTTGTATACACATCCAATAACGAAGAGTGATTTCCTACGTCGCTTTGTGGAAGGCCAAACGATGCAATATGAACAGAAAGGACATGAGGTACTAGGGAAAGGTCCAATTGTGCTTTGTCTGGATCAATCAGGCAGCATGCACAAACTCGATACCCAATCAAAAGGGTTTACGTTAGCGCTTATGTCAATTGCAAGAAAACAGAAAAGAGATTTTTGTTTAATCCTGTTTTCTACTCGTACAAAAATCTTTAAATATGAAAGAGGGAAAATAAAAAGTTCAGACATGATCAATTTAGCTCAAACTTTCTTAGGAGGGGGAACGGACTTTGCATTACCTCTTGAAAAAGCGATGAATGTAATAAACGAAAGTCGTTTTAAACAAGCTGATTTAGTTTTTATTACAGATGGGGAAGACAAAGTAAAAGATTCGTTTCTTGAGTCGTTTAATAAAAAGAAAAAAGAAAAGCACTACAATGTATTGTCGCTTACGATAGGGAGTAATATAAAAACAGTTGAACAGTTTTCAGACAAGGTGGTACAAGTTAAAGATTTTGATGACGTGGGAAGTTGTACTGCGTTTGAAATATAAAGTGAAAACTAGGGCTTTACAGATACAGTCATAGTAACGAGTTCGGCTTTGGCATCCGAAGAGAATAGCCCACTAAGAATTTAAATATTTTGTATTTCAATAACTAATCAACAAAAAATAGCATACAAAAAGCTCAGACTTAAATCTGAGCTTTTTTAGGTTATAGACTTTTTCGTTACACAATCAGCACCCATTCTTAAAGTACGTATGTCCAAGCAATCGTATAAAATCATTTCTAGATTGAAGAACAATACTTGGAATATCTTAATCTAATAAATAATTCATTAAGATGTTTCCTCTTTTTCTAAAAATTGATCAATTTGTCTTTTGAACAATGACAACATTGGCTCACTTTCCTTTTAATAGCACCCTCTTTTTTTAAATTATTACATATTTGATTAACCTGTTGCCTCGGTTTAATATTTAATACCACCGAGAGGCAATCATCACAATATGGCTCACTTGCGGTGTTAATGAAATCTTGGACAATTTTCATATTAGACATAAACTAATTATCTCCTTTGTATTCATAAAACAATTTGGCCTTGTTTGCAGAATACTGGTTTACTTAACCAATTGTATTCATTATTACATAAAGACTTCGATAGTTTCAAACTATTCCGGATAAAGAGTGATGATTGAAATTGTCCAAATAGATAAATCTATGCACTCTCTAAAAAACATAATACTTATAGTAAACGCTTTTTTGATTCTTTCAATATGACCCTCTATAATAGAAGGAACAGATCTTATCGGAAGAGGTGGCGTGTATGGCGATTATAATACCTTTCAAAAGTAGGCAGCAACTAGAAACAGAAAACGCTGTTAAAGTTATGCGTGAGTGGGAAGCGCATTTAGAATGGGAAGATGCTAATTGGAATAAGGTAGTAGATAGGGAAGCAAAAGAAGAAAGTTTATCTCAGGAGGAAATTAAGTGGCTGAATGACTGGGTGGGCGAAGAAATTTGATTACCATAGAAGTTGATCAAGAAAAGCTGGAAAAGCTCTACCTTCAGAAAATAGATGAGCATTTACAAAAACTTGAATCAGAAGTTTTTTTCATGAATTCAAAGCAACTTTGTACATACTTAAATATGTCCTGGAATACAATTGTCACCCATCTTTTATATGATGAAGAATTTCCGAAGATACGCCTAGGGAACAAGTGGTTGTTTCATAAAAAAGAGGTCGGTAAATATATGGAGAAGTATTATAATGAGGTTCGTAAAAATGGTGGGAGTATGGTAAATTACAAACGGAAGTGATGAAGACTGGATTGGGAAAGTTGGGTTTACTGCAATCCTTGGAATCAAGAAAACAGACAGCGGAGTCTGGAAATTATCGGCTATCTGTTTCTGATGCCACGAGGACGTAATTGATGCCTTGATTGATGCCGAAACTTATAAAAAACAGTATAAGTTGATATAATTAATTTGGATAAAACACTTCAAAACGTTGATATAAAGCGGTCTATACTATCCTGTATACATGTGTAATACCTCGGACTCTATGGGCGGCATGATGTAATTCAGCCTTCTAAACCTCTTATCTACCAAGGCTTCAGGTTAGATGTATGGTCTTTTGACCGCATTTTAAAATAATGACCCCTCAATTTAAATTTGAGGGGTTTTTTACGTGCGTTATTATCCGTAATTTAATCAAAATCAATTACCGAATCTATTAGTTTTTTGAATTTTTTCGAGTCTTGTTCTCTGATGGGTTTTGTCGTATGCAAATATATTTTTTAGTGATTTTATCATTACCATACCCCAAGTGTTTCATAATTCTTTCTAAACTAACTTCTGCTTCCGATAACAGTGAAGTGTGTGTATGTCTAAATGAATGGGGGGTAAAGTTTGAATCAAATCCCGATAATTTTAAAATTCGATTCATACGATGCTGAACAAATTTTTTATATAGGGGGTACCCTGGATACTTTCCAGTATTCACAAAGATGAAATCGGAATCATGATAACTTTGACCTACTTTTTTTAATGCTCTCGTGAAGGCTATAACTCGTTGTAGCGTATTGTAAACTGTTTCATCTATATCTATAACTCTTCGTGAAGTTTTATTTTTGGATGTGACAAGTTCGTATTCATTTACAATATTCCTTGGATTATACATAGTTTTAGTGATACTAAGGAAATAACCGTCATCATCTTTAATGACATCGCTTGATTTTAATAAGCAAAATTCTCCTACTCGTAATCCCGTGTATGCCAGCGTTATGAAAATTTCAAAATCGAATTGTAACCCTGATTTTAAACATGTTTTTAAGAACAAGGACAGATTTTCTTTTTCCATAAAGTTGGGTATGCTTTCTTCGTTTTCGATTTCCTCGATTGTCTTTTTGTATCGCGCATATAGCTAAATCGTGCAGGGTTTTCCTAATTACTTCTAATTCGACAGCTTTCTCAAATATTATTAAAGTGGTTGAATAAATCCCTTCGAGTGTACTTTCGGCAAACTCTTTCTTTAATTTATTTATTGACCCTTGGAATAACCCAAGGATTATATCTTTCATTTTCATAGATTTCCAACCATGTCCCGCAAAACTTTTTCAATGTTAATTCTTTCTCTTTGAAAATATTCCCTCGTTCTTTTATTTCTAATTCTAATTCTAATTCTAATTCTAATTCTAATTCATAACACTTTTCCTGCGCTTCACGTTTCATTTTAAATCCACTTCTAGTAGTATTTCTTCTCTCGCCAGTAATTGGATCGGCTCCAATCCCAACCTTGAACATCCACCTTGAGCCACTTTTAGTTTGATATCTTTTAAACGATACCACCAATTATTCTCCTTTCTATCTATTAGGGTCCTAAAAAGTGGTGTGCAATTATATTGCTTACTAGTTAAATGCATGATTTAAATATACGAATATTTTTTAGTTGCAAAAGTTTATTAAGACTAAAGGTAGTATCGAAAGGTGTAAATAGGCTTCTTGCAAAATTATAATTCTGCGATAGTTCATATTTAATCTTGAGTTACATCCAATATTGCTTGATGTTATTTAAATGAAATAACATCTAATAATATTAGCACTTCCATTAGGAGTAATATGTGTGCAGAGGTTGTAGCATCTTTTAGGTCAATATTTAACATTTTTTCGATTTTACTTATCCGATATTTTATACCACCAATAGATAGGGAAATATCTTGCATAGTTTTCTCTAATTTCTGGCTATTTTTCAAGAAAATATAAAGTGTATGTAATAATTCATAATGTTTATCGATATCCACTAGTAGTGGACCTAATTCATTCTGAGCAATATCAATTAATGTTTCTGAATTGAAATTTTCTAAGAGCGCGCTAAAGAATCCCAATGTATGGTATTCAGTAAATGTATCATTTCGTGGGAAATTCATAGCTTGTTCGGCTTGAGATAAGCTGGTATAAAATGATTCTAAATCCTCGAATTCATTGCTCATACCGTTTTTGAATGTTAATCCTGGGTTGAACTTTTCAATTTTATGACAAACTTTTTTTAATGATTTAAGAGCCCAATTATAATCAGTTAAATCATATAAAAATAGAATTATATGATTATTCTTTTGACTTAATAAACCTGAAATATTATACACTTTTAAAAATTTAGCTATCTCGAGAATTATTTGATAGTGATTAGGAAAAAAATCTTCAGTTTTATTAATAACTAATTTCATGGAAAGCGTTCGATAAGGCGGTTTTAATTTTGGTGTTATATATTTTGAGTGTAAAGCAACTTCAGTTGAATTTTGAAATTGATGATTAATTAATCTATCTAAAAAGTTGATTTTTAGATGCTCAGATGCTTCAAAACTAACTTTTTCATTTAAAAAACACAAACTAGCTGCAACACAAAGTCTTTCCAAAAAAAGATGATCGTTCGTATCTGGGTGAGTATGCTTATCATATAAAAAGAAACAAAATGCAAAGCTTTTAAAATCCAGTTGAATAGGGGCTACTAGAAAATTATTAAAATCATTATTTAGAACAGTAGCTCGAGTTATAGTGCTTATTTTTTTTGTTAATTGTGTTAAAGATAGTTCTGAATCAGTAGCAAAGCCATCCCTATATAGGATACTTCCATCTAAATCTGTTATAAAAACTGGGATTTTTAATGATGAATAAGCAGTTTGTAATACTTTATTTATGTCATTTTGTTGTGCAATTGTCTCTGTAATTTTACTGTGAAATTCAGTAACCTTTTTTAAAAGGTTTTTTTGTTGTAATAATTTATCATAAGTATAATCTAATTCGTTAATAATCGTTTGGCTATCGTAAATTTCTAATCTTAATTCATCTTTTGTCTCCCAATATTCTTTTGTATTTACTATAAAAGTACAGTTTTCATCGCCCCGTGCTCTGCATGTGACCTCTTTAACAAAAATATCTTCATTGTAAAAAGTAGTTAATATGCCACTTGCAAACCCACTTAAAATATAGCAGGAACATTCACTAGCTTTTCCAAAGTGATTTAGCTGTAAAGGTACCTCGAAGGAACCATACCAAACACCATATACATCATCGAAGTAAAATCGATTATCTCTTTTTAATGCGCTTCCAGTTACGGTTATATTTGAAATGTGCCCTAACGAAACATGGAGCTCAAGAGCTAATTTTAAAAAGTCTTCTATATTTCTTTCTATTAATAAAATTTCTTTAGCTTTTTCTATTCCCAATTCACGTCCGAAACGTAATAAAAATCTTTTAGCTTTCTCTAAACCTAAGTGTTCTATCAGCACATTTCTTAATAGACCAAATGTTTTAGACGTAATCACTAAATCGGCTGGCAATAATTTAAAAGGATTTTCATTCATCTAATCATCACTCCATTTTTGCTTGAATTATTATACCATACACAATAAAATTCCGTAATTTTTACTTTAAATTTAAATAATAACAGTAAAAACAAACATTGTTTATCCTTAATATATCATATATTCTGATATTGTACTAATTCTTCTAGGAGGGATAAAGATGGCAGAGTTTGCAGTGAAAAAACTACAAACAGAGGGATTTGAAACCGTATATTACCATTCGGGTGAAAAAAACAATGAAGCGGTTGTTCTTTTACATGGTTCTGGTCCAGGTGCAAGTGGAATTACAAATTGGAAAAAAGCATTAGAGGTAATGGGGGAAAAATATCAAGTTATCGCGCCTGATTTAGTTGGTTTTGGTGATACAGAAATTCCTTCAAATACCAAATTGACATTTTGGGAATGGACAACTTTACGTATTAAACAAATCTTGGCCATTTTGGATCATCACAATTTGGAAAAAGCACACTTAGTAGGTAATTCAATGGGTGGTATCGTTTCTTTAAACGCAGTAATGTATGACGAATCAAGATTTGATAAGTTAATCTTGATGGGCAGTGGGGGAGGAACAACAAATGGTCCAACGCCAGAGATTATTCGAATGAAAAATTTCTTTAATGATCCAACGATTGAGGCGTTTCGAAATCTAACTAAATGGTTCGTCTATGATGAGCGTACATTAGGGGATAATCTTGAAGAAATTGTTCAAACACGTTATCAAAATGTTATGCGTCAAGACATGAGCGAACTATATCCGACCTTGCTCCCATTTAATCCTATGGAAACACTGATACCACCAAGTGCATTACGAAGAATTAAACAGCAAGTCTTGTTAATTCATGGGTATGAAGATCAATTTGTACCAAAGGAAAGTAGTTTAAGTTTATTTGAGCATTTACCAAATGCTGAACTAATTTTGTTGAAAGAATGTGGTCACTGGGTTCAATTAGAAAAACCAAATAAATTTATACAACTTGTGGATCAATTTATTCAACAACATCAAAATACATTAGAAAAGATAGGAGGATAATCATGGGCGTAAATGTATTAACTAAAGAGTTGTATTCGCAATTAATGGAAAGCGCAAAAAAAATTGGGCAATTAGCAGAGCAAGAAGTATTGGCAGCAGAACAAAATTCTTCCCTTTCACAAAATGTAGTAGATGCAATCATTGAGGCTGGTGTTAACCGATTAATTATCCCGAAAGAATATGGATATCCACAAATCGATTTCACAACATATGCAGATTTAGTAAAAGAAGTAGGTTACTATAATCTGTCTGCTGCATGGTTGACGTATTTTTACTCATTACACAATGCTTGGGTAGCTTATTTACCAAAGCATCGAATGGATGAAATTTATCAAGATGGTGGCTTACTAGCAGATATTTTTGCACCGGTAGGTAAAGCAGAAAAGGTTGATGGTGGCTATATTTTAAATGGTAAATGGAATTATGTAAGCGGTATCAATTATTCTGAATGGGTTTCTTTAGGTGCTATTTACTTCCCGGAAGGTGAACCAATGCCAGAGCGATTAGCATTATGCATGAGTGTTTCAGAACTAGAAGTTGTACAAGATTGGAACTCTTTAGGACTTCGTGGTTCAGGTAGTAATACGGTTATAGCGACTAATTTATTTGTACCTGAAGATATGGTAATTAATTTTAATGATTGGACGATTCATCGCAAACCTCAAAATTTAGAGATTGGCGAAGACTATTTATATTACAATAAACCATTTTTCCCAGCATTCTATATGGGGTTTGCAGCGATGGCGATTGGTGGGGCAGAGCGTGTGATTGTAGAGTTCATTGATAGAACAAAAAAACGTGTGAGAATGGACGGTACACATGAAGGACAGTCTGCCAAAGCACAACGTGTTGCTGCAGAATTATCACTTCAGCTAAAACAAGCAAAAGGGTTATTGAAAGAATATATTGAGATGCTTGAAACCGATCAAGGTCAGTATAATCCAGGTGAATATAATGCTATTCGTGTACAAATTGTTAGAAATTGTTTAGATATTGCTATTCGTGCTACATCGTCTTTGGGTGCAACTGCCCTGATTAAGGGGAATCCTTTAGAAGTTATGACACGCGATTTAATTACAATTAGTACACATATTACATCACTTTACGAAGATGGCATTGACAATTATGGGAAATCATTATTCGGCATTCAAACAATGGCGATTGGATAATAAGGAGGAATTTAAAATGACAAATAATAAATTTGAGTTTTTACCTGAAATTGCAAAGTTAGGTCACGTAGCATTAGTCTCAGCGGATTTAGAGAAATCATTACTATTTTTTGAAGAAGTTGTAGGATTAGAAAAAACAGTTGAGGTTGATGGCGTGCACTACTTACGTGCATGGGGGGATTTTGAACATCATACGTTATCAATTCAAGCTGGCGAAGAATCTCGTGTGGACCATATCGCTTGGAAGGCAAAACGTCCAGAAGATGTAAATAATTTTGCTGCTTTATTGCGTGATGCCGATGTTGTAGTAGAAGAAGTAAAAGCAGGAACTGAAGTAGGACAAGGGGATTCAATTCGCTTTCAACTACCAACAGGCCATAACTTCGAAATTTATTTTGTTATGGATAAACCTGAAGTAGCGGATCCTAAGCGTAAAGCAGTATTGAAAAATCAAACATATAAAGCATGGCGTAAGGGAATTTCACCACGCCGTATTGACCATGTAAATATTGCAACAAACATGCCTGCTTCATTAATTACAGATTTTTTAATGGATAAATTAGGGTTCAAGCTCCGTGAATACGTGAAAGCTCCAAATGGCGATCTTTTATCAGGTTGGTTAAGCGTTACGAATTTAGTCCATGATATTGCTGTGATGTCTCGCCCGGATATTAAGACACCACATGAAATTCACCATTTGTCATACTGGTCAGATAATACGCAAGACATTTTACGTGCTGCAGATATATTAACTGAAAACGGTATACCATTTGTAGGACCAGGCAAGCACGGGATCACACAAGCATTGTATTTATATGTTATAGACCCAGGAAGCGGCGTTCGCCTGGAATTATTCTCAAGTGGTTATCTGATTTTTGAGCCGGATTGGGAACCAATTGCTTGGGACTTAAGTGATATGCAGTTAGGAATCACGTATTGGGGGGAACAAGCAGTTGCCCCAGATGGTCCTGAACCAACAATTAATGCAGGGGCAACATTGGAAGTAATTACAAAATAAAAATCTTGAGGTGATTTAAATGGACGATATTTTATTTCGTAATGCAATGGGCAAGTTTGCCACTGGTGTGACAGTTTTGACAACAGTCAATGACGGAGAACCACATGGGATGACAGCAAATGCTTTCATGTCCGTTTCACTAGATCCTAAACTTGTTGTTATCTCAATTGGACATAAAGCACGATTTTTAGAGAAAGTAATTGAATCTCAAAAATTTGGTGTAAGCATTTTAGCAGATGATCAAGAAGATTATTCACGCGTATTTGCTGGCCAAACTGACGGATCGCCTGAGTTTGTTTATTTGGCAGGTATGCCTGTACTTGATGGCGCAGTTACTCAGCTTGCATGTGAGGTAGTTTCTACACATATTGAAGGTGATCATACGTTATTTATAGGGAAAGTTGTAGATATTCAGCTTGAAGATAAAAATCCATTGCTTTTCTTTGGTGGCAAATATCGAAAACTAGTAGAGCTAGCGAATGTAGAATCTTAAAAAGAAGGTGTGGAAAATGGATATTAAGCAAGCTGCAGAATCTTTAATGGTTGCAGAAAGTACAAAACAGCCAATTCCACCTTTTACATCATCAACGGAAGTAATTTCTGTTGATGATGCTTATAATATTCAACTTTATCAAATCCAAAAAAAAGTTGAACAAGGAGCAGTTGTAAAGGGGTTGAAGATTGGTTTAACGAGCAAAGCAATGCAAGAAATGTTAAATGTTTATACACCAGACTATGGATTTATTTTAGACTCGATGGTGTTTGAAGAATCCGAAGGTATATCCGCAGCACAGTTTATCCAGCCGAAAGTAGAGTTTGAAATTGCCTTTGTATTCAATAAAGGTTTAAAAGGACCCAATGTTACCGTTCAAGATGTGATTGATGCTACAGCCTATGTTGTACCCGCAGTTGAAGTCATCGATAGTCGTATTACAGATTGGCAAATTAAATTTGAAGATACAGTAGCGGATAATGGTTCGTCAGCTGGTGCTATTTTAGGGAAAACACGTACGCTACTTTCAGACATAGCAGATATTACAGATATAAAAATGACAGTCACTAAAAATGGTAAATTTTTAGATGAGGCTACGAGTGCTGCAGTTTTAGGAAACCCATTAAATGCTGTTATTTGGCTTGCAAACGAAGTAGGAAAGTACGGCGTTTCAATTGAGCCAGGCATGTTCGTATTATCAGGTTCATTATCGAAAGCAGTTGTCTTTGAAGACGGAGACGTTTTTGAAGCAGACTTTGGCGTGCTAGGAAAAGTAAACGTTGTCATTACAAAGGAAGTGATGAAAAAATGACGAAATTAAAGGTGGGAATTATTGGATCAGGAAATATTGGAACTGATTTAATGTATAAAATTGAGCGTAGTCCAGTATTAGAAATGAGTGTAATGGTTGGTATTGATCCACAATCAGACGGCTTGCAGCGTGCGAAAAATCGTGGCTATGAAATTATTTCAAATGGTATCGATGGTTTAATGGAACGATTGGATTTAGTTGATATTGTTTATGATGCAACAAGTGCTTACGCGCATAAAAAAAATAGTGATTTGCTTACTGCTGCTGGAAAAAAAATAATTGATTTAACTCCTGCCGCCATTGGTCCATTCACGTTACCACCGGTGAATTTAAAAGAACATATTGAAAAGTCGAATGTTAATATGGTGACATGTGGTGGCCAAGCGACCATTCCTATGATTCATGCGATTAACCGTGTAGTACAAGTAGAATATGCAGAAATCGTCGCGACGATTGCGAGTCTTTCTGCTGGTCCAGGGACACGTGCCAATATTGATGAATTCACAAGTACGACTTCACGAGCAATCGAAGTGGTAGGTGGTGCGAAAAAAGGAAAGGCAATCATCATTTTAAATCCCGCCGAGCCGCCAATTATTATGCGTGATGCCATTCATGTATTAATAAAGGAAGAAGGACATGAAGAAGCGATCATTCAATCCATTCAACAAATGGTGAAAGAAGTACAAGCCTATGTACCTGGCTATAAACTAAAAGCAGAACCATTTTTTGAGGATAATAAAGTATCCATTTTTGTGGAAGTGAATGGTGCGGCAGATTATTTACCTGCCTATGCAGGTAATTTAGACATTATGACGGCAGCCGCTGTGCAAGTCGGCAATGAGATGGCACGGCATTTACTTGCAGAGAAGGGGGTCGCACAATGACGAAATCATTTGAAATTTTGGATGTTTCTTTACGCGATGGTAGCCATTCTGTACGCCATGCTTTTACAGAGGATCAAGTACGTTTAGCTGCACGCGGTTTAAATGCTGCGGGCGTGAAATATTTTGAAGTATCACATGGTGACGGCTTAGGCGGTTCATCGTTACAATACGGTTTATCAGCTGTTAATGAACTACAATTAATCGAAGCAGCGGTGGAAGAGGCAACAGATTCAAACGTGTCTGTGCTATTAATTCCAGGAATCGGCACAAAGGAAGATTTACAAGCAGCGGCAAAAATCGGTGCGAAAATGGTACGCGTGGCAACACACGTAACAGAAGCGGACGTAGCGGCACAACATATAAGCCTTGGTCGTGAACTTGGATTAAAAACAGCGGGCTTCTTAATGATGGCACATATGGCGCCTGTAGAAAAAATCGTGGAGCAAGCGAAATTGTTCGAAAGCTACGGCGCAGAAGTGGTCTACGTGACTGACTCTGCAGGTGCATTATTACCAGCTGATGTAACAGCGCGCGTATCAGCGTTGAAAGATACTCTTCGGTGTGAAGTAGGTTTCCATGCACATAACAATTTATCGATGGCGATGGCAAATACGGTTGCAGCGGTCGAAGCGGGTGCGACATTTATTGATGGTAGTATGCGCGCTTTAGGTGCAGGTGCTGGAAATACACAAACCGAAGCGGTGGTAGCAGTTCTTGAAAAGCTTGGCTATCATACGGGCGTTGATTTATATAAATTAATTGATGCTGCAAATGAGTCGATTGTACCACTTATGCAACAACCCCAAGAAATTACAGGATCAAGCTTAATCCTAGGCTATGCAGGTGTGTACTCGAGCTTCTTACTTCATGCACAAAAAGCAGCTAAACAGTTCGGTGTGGACGAACGTGATATTTTAATGGAGCTTGGTCGTCGTAAAACAGTTGGTGGACAAGAAGATTTAATTTATGAGGTTGCCCAAAATTTAAGTAGCCTAAATGTATAACTAAGGGAGGGGAAATGATGGAGAAAATTTACGTAAACATAGACAACATAGCGGATATACAAATGGAAAAATCGAATAGTGTGATGGTATTAGGCTATTTTGATGGGGTACATTTAGGTCACCAAGAAGTTTTAAAATCTGCCAAACAGATTGCGTGTAAATGTAATCTTAAACTTTCTGTATTATCATTTTTCCCTCATCCTAAAAGTGTATTAAATAAAAAATTCACTGATTTTTATTTGGAACCTATAGAAGATCGAATTGAAAAGTTGAAAAAGCTTGAAGTAGATACGTTTTATATTGTGGAATTTAATGAGCGATTTTCAAAGGTAGATCCAGATGCATTTATAAAAGACTATGTTTTGGGGCTAGGTGCAAAACATATTGTCTGTGGTTTTGATTATAAATATGGCTATAAAGCTAGCGGTAATACAGACACACTACAAAAATATAGAGAAATAGGTATTGGTATTACGATTATTAATGAACAAAAACATTGTAAGATCAAAATAAGTTCGACAGTTATCCGTGATTGTTTAGAAAATGGAGAGGTGCATCATATTCCGCACTATCTAGGAGGGCATTATTTTATTAAATATTGTAGTATTCAAGGTGTATTATCACATTATAAATTTCCATTAACAGGGAAGTATAAGACGATGCTTGAATTTGAAAATAACTCTATTTTATCATTCGTTACAATTGATGATGTAAAGAAATTACACTTTGATTGTAATGTTAGTCATGTTAAACAACCAATTAAAGTTTATTGGTTAGAGAAAGTGGGCTAAAATAGCGATTTGAGCTTTACAATTTGTTTCTAAAATTAAACGACCACGTTTTATAGGCAAAACATTAAAATAATTATTGGCTCCTTGCAATGGTTATTTAAAAAATGTTGATATTTCGGGTAACGATAAAAGGCAACAATGGCAAAATAGATGTAGGTGTCAGATAAATACTGTTCGTCAGTTATCTAAAGTTAGTAGCTCATGAATTTAATAATGCTAAGTGGAATCTTGAATACACTTAAATTCAGTTGAGGCGCTAGATAGTATGCATCTTTTTTAATTTCATTTATTAGAAAAAGAGGGTTCGTTATGAAAAAATATTAGTCGCTAATCGTGGGGAAAACGCAATTCGTATTTTTCGCGCGTGTAATGAGCTAAAACGTCGTACAGTTGCAATTTATTATTGATGCATATCACCGCTATAAAGCAGATGAGGCATACTTAGTCGGAAAAGGCAAAAAAACAATTGATGCGTATTTAGACATCGACGATATTATTCGCATTGCGAAAGATGAGAATGTTGATGCCATTCATCCAGGGTATGGTTTTTTATCTGAAAATCTAGAATTTGCAAAGCGTTGTGAACAAGAAGGGATTATTTTCATAGGTCCTACTTCGAAGCATTTAGATATGTTTGGAGACAAGGTGAAAGCACGTGAACAAGCAATTTCGGTACAAATCCCTGTTATTCTTGGTACAGATAGATCTGTATCGTTAGAGGAAGTACGTGCATTTGCAGATGAACAGGTTATCCTGTGATGATTAAAGCGGCACTTGGTGGTGGACGTGGTATGCGTCTTGTGCAGCAAGCAAAAGCAGCATTTGGTTCAGGTAACGTTTATGTAGAAAAGGCAATTATTAAACCAAAGCATATCGAAGTTCAAATTTCAGGTGATAAAGATGGGAATATCGTACATTTGTATGAGCGCGATAGCTCTATTCAATATCGCCACCAAAAGGTTGTAGAAATTACACCTTCAAATTCGATTTCTGAAGATTTACGTCAACGCACTTGTGACGCGGCAGTAAAACTAATGAAAAACGCTAGCTATATTAATGCGGGTACAGTGGAGTTTGGAGTAGCAGGCGATGAGTTTTATTTCATCGAAGTAAACCCACGTATTCAAGTAGAACATACAATTACTGAAAATGACCTATTCAACCTGTATAAAATTGAAATCCTTGAATTGTCGAAAGAAGTCGAATTGGAGGACGGGGCTTGGCCATTAATTCAAGAGAAAATGCAAGACGAAACTTATGTAACTGAAGCACCCACTCTTACTAGGATAGAGTATAGGGAACGCATTGGAAAAATTGTGGATATGATCGAACAATACATTGTCTGAATTGCGCCCGTAGTGGTGCTTTTTTTCATGCTTAAAAGGAAGGCGGATGGTGAAATTATTGCTATGGCCAATGCAGATGGGGGTATCATTGCTATTGATGTGAGCGACGGGAGAGTTCAAGGAATTACAGCCCAAGGAAATGTTAAAATCAATGATTATATCCAATGTAAAGTAACGCACTGTTTTCCTAATGTAAGGGCAGAAGAACGATTTTTATCTGTCCTAAATGATAAAGGGCAATCGGATCAAATACTTCTTATTCAAGTCGATGCCTCACCTAATACTGTACATAAAATAGCAAGTGATGAAGTGTATCTTAGAATCGGAGACGAAAGTATCCGGCTTAATCATGAGCAACGTCTAAATCTTGAATACGATAAAGGTGAACGGTCATTTGAAGATAAAATTGTAGAGAATTGCCGGGTTGAGGATTTGGACGATGATATTTTACTTCTATATAAAGAGGCGGTTGGGTATGAAGGTGAGGATCTATATCAACCTTTATATGCTCGCGGATTTATTCATCCTGCGACAGATAGCATAATGCAAGTCACAGCGGCAGCAGTGCTTCTTTTCGTAAAATATCCAATCCGATTTTTTCCCAATTCACGTATTCGCTTCTTCCGATATAAGGGTGATAGCGAGGAAGTGGGTACGTCCATGAATATTGTCAAACAACATACGATTGAAGGTCCTCTACCTGTTATGTTGCAGCAGACCAAAAAGTTTCTTTCATCACAATTACGGGATTTTACTAGCTTAAATCCACTGACTGGAAAATTCGATTCTGTACCAGAATACCTGGAGTTTGCCTGGCTTGAAAGTGTGGTAAATGCAAATATCCAGTGTCACTTTGCTTTCATTCTTGTGCCCGAATCCCCCTTGATACGGTCACGTTTAGCCCTAGTCAAATAGTTTTATAACAATTATTTTACATTTACGCTCATTCTGTATACAATAGTAGCATTAAAGTAAAAGTGGGGATAGGTATGAATTACCGTGAAATGCTTGATTCATTAATTGCACAGCATGAAGGAATTATTTTGACGAAAGATGTGACAGAGGCAGGAATTCCTCGCACTTATCTAAGTTCTTTGGTAAAAGAGGATATTCTGGAGCGGGTGGCACATGGTGTCTATTTATCCAGAGATGCATTTGATGATGAATTATATAGTCTACAAACAAGAAGCAGCCGACTGATCTACTCTCATGAAACAGCTCTTTATTTGCATGATTTTACAGACCGCGACCCTTTACAATGGGTGGGCACTGTTCCGAGTGGTTATAATAGTACCCATTTAAAAAATGAGGGCGTAAAGGTTTATACTGTGAAAAAGGTACTTCACAAGCTAGGGGCGACAACTGGACAGACAGAATTTGGTCGAAAAATTAACCTATACGACAAGGAAAGAACGATTTGCGACATCATTAGAAGTCGGAATAAGATGGACTCCAATCTCATCAATGAAACAATTCGGCGATACGTGGGAAGGAAAGACAAAAACATTCCACTTTTATTAAGATATGCGGAACAGTTTAGAGTACAGAAAATCTTACGGAATTACTTGGAGATTTTGTTATGAAAACGACCAGACAACTGAAAGACTTAATTAGGAATGTAGCAAAGTAAAAAGATATAAATACCCAATTACTGATGCGGAACTATATGCTAGAAAGACACCTAGAGAGAATTTCCTTGAGATTTTCCGTGTAACTGTTGATGATTTAGTAAAAGAGAGCAGCAGTATGGAGAATGAACAAAAAAGAAAAAGTGAATTTGAGAAAGCCCGAAATAAAATACCTGGCTACATCCTGATTGTGACAGGACTTTTGCTGATTGCAATATCTTTTAGCATTCCTGGTTATACCGTTTTTCTCGGAATTATTATGTTAATCATAGGTGTAGAATGGCTTTTGATAAAAAGTAATTTATTACTTGCGATTGCATGGACAATCTTCTTACTCACTGTTGTTATTTTTAATCCATGGACAACGGGAATAACTAATAAGTGGATTATCCATGCGATTTTTTCTGGAACAGTCTATACAGGTATTATTATTGGCATAATCCAAAGAATAGGTGGCATCCTATTGCTCTTTGTTACGGTTAAAAAGATTATTAATTTTTGGCGATCACAGTTACTCAAACAAAACGAATAGAAGGGAGGACGTAATTTGGAGAATTGCTACATTTCCGTGATTAGAGTATATATTCAGAATTCATAGGGCTCAAAAATTGCAGGTCGTGTGAATCAAATCCGTACACAACTTGAAGAAATAGTATCTGGTTTCAGCGCTTTTGACGGCAACTGGGTCAACATGATGGACGCAGGTATCGTCGATCCAACAAAAGTAACCCGCTATGCACTCCAAAACGCAGCATGATGTAAGGAAAACTCTAACCCCCTGATTTACCAAGGGGTAGAGCAACTTTCTTCAAACCGTGGTCATTTTATTGATCGTAAGCTTAAGTCAAATCAAATCATTCTAAATATGAAGGTCTTTCATCAATTCGCTGAATTGGTGAGAGGCCTTTTTTCTATTTGGAGACATTATTAATAGGAATTTGCCGCTAAAGCAACTCCCTATTTTGCTATGAGTCAACGTTTAAAAATAAGACTGTGACTTTATATTTTGCTATACGTCTAAATGATGAATAACAAAATGCAAGGAAGGGTGAGTTATTTGCCAGATGCGAAGGAGGAAATTACGAATTGGTATCATCTTTATAGTGATTCAATATTTAAGTATATCTTGATGATGATTAACGATTATCATCAAGCGGAAGATTTGACCCATGATACGTTCATTAAAGCTTACAAAAACCATCATTCCTTTCAAAAAAAAGCAAAACCTCAAACTTGGCTATTCAGCATTGCGCATAATAACACAGTAGACTATATCAGAAAACAAAAACCTATAAAGATTTTTCAAGAAATTTTCCAAACGACGAAGGACTCCGCACCTTTGCCGGAAGATATTTTAGAAATCAGGGAAAGTTCAATTGAGTTATATAAAGCGTTAAGCAAGCTTAAATCCTCCTATCGTGAGGTCATCATTCTCAGGAAAATAAAAGAGTTTAGTATCAGGGAAACGAGTGAAATTTTAAATTGGTCGGAAGGAAAGGTTAAAACAACACTTTATCGAGCAATTCCCGCTTTAGAAAAGGAACTGCTAAAGGAGGCTTTTTTGAATGAAAAACAAATCTAAGGATACGTTTTACTTCGATGAACAACTAAAACAATTAGATAAAGATATTATTTGGGAAGAGAAGAGAAAAAGCAAACTTGAAAATGAAATTTTATTTTCGATGGATAGTGATCGTTACAAAATTAAATTATTCGCAGGCTTTAAATATGCTTCAAATATAGGAATAATGGTTATTTTATTGTTGTTTGGCTATTACTTCTTATCCAACAGCATAACTCATCAAAGTGGAGAGAGTTCAACAGGCAACGAGGGTAATCAAACAAATAATAATCCAATCATCGATGATAAGAATGATCATGAAGAAGTGGAAAAAGAAGCGCCGGAAAATGATGAAAACGAAGAAACCAACATGGAGATTCATACAGGATCTTCCGAAACAGTAATTAGAAACGTGGAAGGCATGGACTTGGAAATTAAAGTTATTAATTATCATATACAACCTTATGGTATTGCTTATCAATTAGACGAAGTATTCGGTGCTCCCAAAATGAGCAGCAACCAAATAACTTATTCAACTCAAGATGATGATTATAAGATAACATTAGAAATGATAGAATACACAAATCTTGAAAAAGCTGTATCGAACTTGCAAGAAGGATTTGAAACAGAAGGATATGAAGAAAGTTATGAATTGAAAAGCACACCGGTTGAAGAAAATGGTTTGCTAGGAAAAATACAATTTTACGGCGACCATCCAATGAAAGGATTTATTGCATATGAGATTGATGAACATGCACTAGTGATTACTTTTCAATATCCAATAGAAGGTACAGATGCGATGAACCCACTTTTAGAAACCTTACGAAAGTCAATTAAAGTAGAATAATTGAATCAGTTTCATAATTGCAGTTTTAAAAATGCATAGAATAGCCCCTTGATGATTTCTAAGTTTTTTAAATAGATATTGGTTTTAATTAAGCTGCTTCTAGCGTTTGACCTTTCATTTCTACTCTACTTCAATCCACTGATAGCAGTACTCATCCTAGAATAAGAAGCTTCGGATGGGATTTGGTCGGAATGAAGAAAACCACAATCAAATCAAAAAAATAGGGTTTTGAAATGCAACCTTAGGGCACGGCAAGAAGAGTTAAAGCAGTACTGTCGATATGAGTATGAAGTTTAATAATTGGCAATCCCTAGTATTAAGCTATGTTATTAAGAATGAGTTGGATTGGACAAATTCATAAACGGGCATTGTATTGTTAAGAATATGTAAATTTCTTATTTTGACTTGGAGAATTTTATGATAAGTGCTATATTTATATTGTCGATTGTCGATATCTTAAACCGATATCGGATTTTGATATCAAGAAGGGAGATGACAGATTGGAAGATAAAGTATTGCGGAAACTTTTTCTTGGTTTTATCCACATACACATTTTGCACCATGCGAAAGAACACCCCATTTTCGGTGTATGGATGTTAGAAGAACTTAGGGAACATGGTTATAGTATCAGTTCTGGAACTCTTTATCCTATCCTTCATTCAATGGAGTCTGATGAACTTCTAATAAAAGAAGATAAAAACGTGGATGGGAAAATTAGAAAGTATTACACAACAACTGAAAAAGGAAATCTAGTCCTTATTGAAGCCAGGAAAAAGGCATATGAGCTCTTCAAAGAAATCAAAGACTAACAAAAAGGAGTCAACAATGAATCAAACGAACCCTAATAAAGGATTTAAATCACTTTTAGAGATATTTTTAGTTTCAACACGACTTGGGTTCACATCTTTTGGTGGACCAACAGCTCATTTAGGATATTTTCATGAAGAATATGTACGAAGAAGAAAATGGATGGATGAAAAAAGTTATGCGGATTTAGTTGCTTTATCTCAGTTCTTACCTGGCCCGGCCAGTAGCCAAGTGGGCATCGGTATAGGCGTTATGCGGGCAGGTGTACTAGGTGGAATTACATCTTTTATTGGGTTTACGCTACCATCAGTTATTGCGCTTATCCTTTTTGCTTTACTGCTCACTGGATTTGATATCGGAAATGCTGGATGGATACACGGATTAAAAATTGTGGCAGTAGCGGTAGTTGCACATGCCATTATTGGTATGGCCAAAAACTTGACGCCTGATTTAAAAAGAAAAGCCATCGCTTTATTTGCGCTAATAGGTACACTTCTTTGGCAATCAGCTTTTACTCAAGTAGGCGTCATTTTAATCGCTGCATTCTTTGGATTCCTTTTATTTAAACAACACGATCAAATTGAAGAAGCTAGTTCGAAATTCCCGATTGCTAAAAGAGTTTCGGTGATCTGTTTACTGTTATTTTTCGGTTTATTATTTCTTTTACCGGTCATCAGAGAAATAACTGGATCCTATTGGGTAGCTATGTTCGATAGTTTTTATCGTTCAGGTTCTTTAGTTTTCGGTGGGGGTCATGTCGTTTTGCCTTTATTAGAACAGGAATTTGTACCAACTGGATGGATAAGCGAAGAGTCATTCTTGGCAGGTTATGGTGCTACACAAGCAGTACCTGGTCCTCTGTTTACATTTGCAGCCTATCTAGGAACCGTTATGAAAGGTTGGCAGGGTGGCTTGGTCGCAACGTTTGCAGTTTTCTTACCTGCTTTCCTTCTGATTCTTGGTGCGCTACCATTTTGGGATAGTTTACGTAACAATCCTAAAATTAAAGGTGCAATAATGGGCGTAAATGCAGCAGTTATCGGAATTTTAATCTCTGCTTTTTATTTTCCGATTTGGACAAGTTCCATCTTGGCACCTGCTGATTTTGCTCTTGCTGCAATTTTGTTTAGTATGCTCGCTTATTGGAAGCTCCCACCTTGGATTATTGTGGTTTCTGGGGCTATAGGTGGATTCCTTTTAAGTCTGTTTTAAGATTCTTTCTTGTGGAAATCAATTTTGAGAAAATAAGTTGTGATTCGATACTTTAAGGAGGCTGTCCGGAAAGACCGAAAATCGTCAGAACGGCTCCCTTTCCGCGGGCATCGCTTCAGCCTCCTCGCTTCGCTGTGGGGTCTTCAGCTGATGCTATTCCCGCTGGAGTGTCGCCTTTTCTGACGATTTTCTAGAAATTACATGTAATAAAAATATGTGAAAGAAAATACTTGATTCTCCTACACATATTTGGTTTTTTCTGCTTATTGGAAAGGCCTCCTTCTACTTCGATAATATGAGTAATTTCACATTAAAGTCCATCTTCCAGCTGAAGGATTCGTTATTTTTTCACATCTCATACTCGCATTAAATATGTTCTTATTTTCTAGTTAATTCTTTGACTGTTGCTATACCATTTTCAAAAGTAGGCACTTGCATATATAAGCATATAATTATATGATGGTTGTGAAGAGGAGGGATGGTAGATGAATACAACATCAACAATTGATCTGCAACGAGCAGCACAACTATTAAAATTGCTTGGCGATCCGACACGCTTAACGATGATGAAGTTACTCAAGTCGCATGAATGTTGTGTGTGTGAGTTTGTTGAGATTTTTAAGATGAGCCAGCCGGCAATCAGTCAGCACTTGCGTAAACTGCGAGATATTAAGTTAGTTAAGGAAGAACGCAGAGGGCAATGGATTTTTTTCTCGATTAATGAAAGTCATGAAGACTATCCGTTTATTCAAAGCATCCTTGAGCATCTTCCAGACCAGAATGAATCAATTGCTGAACTGGAGGCACAAGGGCTTCGAGTTTGTTGTCCATAAGGAGGAGAAAGTGCGTTGGTTTCAGTTATTACCGCATCATTGATTTTCATAATTACACTTATATTTGTTATTTGGCAGCCTAGAAATCTATCGATTGGTTGGTCTGCTTGCATGGGTGCGGTGGTCGCTTTAGTGGCAGGCGTAGTCGATTTCCAAGATGTTATTGATGTTACAGGAATCGTGTGGAATGCTACGCTTGCTTTCATCGCAATTATAATTATTTCGTTAATCTTAGATGAAATTGGATTTTTCGAGTGGTCTGCTCTACATATGGCTCGATTAGCCAAAGGTAGCGGAATTCGCATGTTTGTTTACGTCAGTCTTTTAGGTGCCGTCGTTGCTGCTTTATTCGCAAACGATGGAGCTGCCCTCATACTTACGCCAATTGTGTTAGCAATGGTACGAAATTTGAATTTCAATGAAAAGATGATTTTTCCATTTATTATTGCCAGTGGTTTTATTGCAGATACCACTTCGCTACCATTGGTCGTGAGTAACTTAGTCAATATTGTTTCAGCGGATTTTTTCGGTATCGGCTTTGTGGAATACGCATCACGTATGATTGTCCCGAATTTGTTTGCATTAGTTGCGAGTATTTTAGTTTTATTGTTATTCTTCCGTAAAAGTATTCCTAAAAACTATGAGGTCTCGGATTTAAAAGAACCGAAGGATGCGATCAAAGATATAAAGTTGTTTCGACTAGCTTGGGTAATCTTAGGCGTATTACTCGTAGGGTATTTCTCTAGTGGGGTTACGGGATTGCCTGTATCTATTATTGCCGGGATTACAGCCATCTTCTTTATGCTTATGGCACAAAGAAGTTCGGCTGTTCATGCAATGCAAGTACTTAAAGGTGCACCTTGGGCCATCGTTTTCTTCTCTGTCGGGATGTACGTGGTCGTTTATGGATTGCGTAATGCGGGTCTGACAAGTGTCTTGGCAGATGTCATTCAAATGGCAGCGAATCAAGGGCTTTTTGTAGCGACGATTTCGATGGGCTTTATCGCGGCGGTTTTATCGTCCATTATGAATAATTTACCTACTGTTATGATTAATGCTTTGGCCATATCGGAAATGAATACAACCGGCTCGATTCGTGAGGCTTTAATTTATGCAAATGTCATTGGATCGGATTTAGGTCCGAAAATCACACCAATCGGTTCACTAGCTACTTTATTATGGTTGCATGTGTTGTCTCAAAAAGGTATGAAAATCTCTTGGGGTAGTTATTTTAAAATAGGTATTATTATAACGATCCCTACACTCCTGATTACACTCATTGGGCTGTATATATGGCTCTCATTCATACAATAAAACACAAAAAAGGGGATTTTTATTATGTCGAAAAAAACACTTTACTTCTTATGTACAGGTAATTCATGCCGTAGCCAAATGGCTGAAGGATGGGGCAAAAAGGTTCTTGGTGAAGAATGGCAAGTTCTCAGTGCAGGAATCGAAGCTCACGGAGTAAATCCAAATGCCATTAAAGCGATGAAAGAGGCTGGCGTCGACATTTCAAATCAAACTTCGGATATGATTGATCCGCAAATCTTAAACAATGCAGATTTTGTAGTCACACTTTGTGGAGATGCTGCTGACAAGTGTCCGATGACACCCCCTCATGTAAAACGCGACCATTGGGGATTTGATGATCCAGCAAAAGCAGAAGGAACGGATGAAGAAAAATGGGCATTCTTCCAGCGGGTACGCGATGAAATTGGTGCTAGGATTGAACGCTTCGCTAAAACAGGTGAATAAGTAAAAATGAAGAAAAATAGTAATGGTTGAAAAAGAGACCACTGAAAAAGTCTCAATTCCACTAATCCCGTTGATTTCCGTTCCGAGCGGACGCTTTCCACTCCAATCAACTAAGTTTCGTTATAAAAAGAAGGTTTTTCAGTGGCCTCGTTGAAAAATCGACCGCATTTTGACCGGAAAAGTTATATAATACTGTACAAGTTGGTATAAAATAAATCAAGGATAAAGATAGAAATCCTTGTGTTATCAGCATTTGTAGCAATACATATCAATCTGTAGAAGCTATTCAGTAAGGGGCGGCATGATGTAAGAAAAACTCTAAACCCCTGATATACAAAGGGTTAGAGCAACTTTCATCAAACCGAGGTCATTTTATTAGTCATAAGCGCCACAAAATCACACTAAATATTGAAGCTTTTCATTAATTCGCTGAATTTTTGAGAGGCTTCTTTTTCTATTCCTTTTGTCATATGTCCATATGTTTTTTTTACTTCTTTTGTCGATGCATGCCATTTTTTCATAACAACTTTTATTAATTTCTAAAATAAGGTTTTAACTTGGATGTATTAATACCTCTATTTCAGCTCAAATACCGAAAGTTTATATAGAGTTTATATAACTTGTTTATGATGAGGAATGTAAATGAAAAGAAGGAGGTTTATTGTATGTTTTTAGCATTAAAAGAATTAAAACATGGTAAGTTACGTTTTACAATGATTGGACTTATCATTGTATTAATCGCATGGCTTGTATTTATCCTTTCAGGTTTAGGAAATGGATTATCTACACTAAGCGCCGCGACGATTAAAAACTGGGAAGCAGAGCATGTGGTTTATGAAAAAGGGGCGGGTGCGAGATTTTCAAAATCATTATTATCTCAATCGATGCAAAGTGAAATTGAAGCTCAGCAGGGAGTAGAAGAAGTTGCACCATTTTCTCAAGCAATGATTGCAATCTTGCCAATTGATGGGGTTGCTGAAGGGGAGGAGAAAGTAGATGCAGCTCTATTAGGTATTGAAGCAAGCTCATTTCTACATCCTGAAGTAATAGAGGGTAAAGCACTTGATCCGAATATTAAAAATGGCGTTGTTGCGAATGTCACATTAAAAAATCAAAATGGCTATGAAATTGGTGATGACATAGCAATTGATGGTTCTGAACTACATGCAGAAATTATTGGTTTTGTGAAAAATGAGACTTTCAACCACTTGCCTTCACTATTTGGAAACATGGATTTTGTTCGGGAGTATAAATATTCCGCACCCGGATCAAATAATGGGGTAGAAGATGCTATCAATGCATTTGCCATATTAGGTAAAGACGTGGATGCCATTCAAATGGAAAAAGAAGTCAATGGCATTGAAGTAGTAACAAAATCCGCAGCTATTAATGGTATGCCAGGTTATACTGCGGAAAATGGTACAATAATGATGATGCTTGTATTCTTAATTGTCATTTCAGCTTTCGTCATTGCAGTATTTTTCTATGTTCTCACCATCCAAAAAATACAGCAATTTGGTGTGATGAAAGCAATTGGTGCTTCAAATGGATTTATCGCAAGAGCAATCGTGGCCCAAGTATTTGTCTTGTCATTTTTGGGTATTTTAGCAGGGATTGGTCTTACATATTTAACTGCGATGGTATTCCCAGAAGAAATGCCATTTAATTTAGATCCTGCATTAGTTATTATATATGCAATCGTACTATTAGTGATTTCAGTTGGCAGTTCATTGTTTTCAGTTCGTCGAATTTCAAAAATAGATCCATTAACAGCGTTAGGGAGGGTTGAATAATGACTTTAAGCATGAAAAATGTCTCAAAAGTATATAAAGAAGGCGAATCTCAAATAATTGCTTTAGATCAAGTGTCAATGGAGGTTGCGTCTGGAGAGTTTGTGGCAATTATAGGCCCATCAGGTTCTGGAAAATCAACATTTCTATCGATTGCTGGTGCGTTATTAAAGCCCTCGCAAGGTGAAGTGGAAATTGATAATAAGAATATCGCAACACTAAAAGACAAAGAGCTTTCCAATTTGCGACTACATGAAATTGGATTTATTTTACAAACGTCTAACCTAATGCCGTATTTAAACGTATTAGACAATTTGCTTCTTATAAAAAAGATGTCGGGTAAAGTAACAAAACAAGATGAAGCCTTTGCAAAAGAATTATTAACAGGGCTTGGTTTGACAAATAAATTCGGAAAACTTCCAAACGAGCTTTCTGGAGGAGAACGTCAACGTGTAGCAATCGCACGTTCATTTATGAATGATTCATCGCTTATTTTAGCCGATGAACCTACTGCATCATTAGATACAAACCGTGCAAATGAGGTCGTTTCCCTTATTTCAAAAGAAGTTAAAGCACGTGGTAAAGCGGCTGTTATGGTAACACATGATGAACGAATGCTAGCAAATTGCGACCGTGTTTACCGCATGGAAGATGGTAAATTAACGTTACAATAAAATGATTAATAGCTTACATGAAACTAAATTCACTAGAAAGTGGAGGCGTTACTATGCAGATTTTATTAGTAGATGATGATTTAGATACATTACAACTGGTATCTATACATTTGGAACGTGCAGGGTATAAAGTGCATATTGCTGACGATGCGGAAGCAGCGCTAACGTTATTAGAAACTTTCAAAGTGGATTTAGCGATTGTAGACGTTATGATGCCAGGAATGAATGGTTTTGAATTAACCGAAATTTTGACAAAAGATTATGAGATTCCTGTTATATTATTGACCGCTAAAGGCCAATTAGTCGATAAAGAAAAAGGGTTTATTGCTGGATCGGAAGATTACATAGTAAAGCCATTTGAACCTAGTGAATTATTATTTAGGGTTGCAGTTGTGTTACGACGGTATGAACGATCAGTAGAAAATTTCATAGAAATCGGAAATGTGAAAATTGATCAAAAAAACTTTGAAGTAATTATTAAAAATGAAACAGTTTTATTGCCTTTGAAAGAATTTGAGCTACTCACTTTTCTAGCATCACGAAGTGGAAAAATCGTACAACGAATTTTTCTGATTGAGCATACATGGGGAATTGATACTGAGGGCAATGACTATACGTTGAATACACATATTAATCGATTGAGGGAGCGATTAATACGTTATGAGGCGGATGTTGAAATTCTAACCGTTCGTGGAATTGGTTATAAATTAGAGATGTTGAAATGAAAACACTTTATCGACAATTTATTAGCGCCACATTATTAATTTTGTTTTGCAGTATCATCGTCGGATTTGCCCTTGCAAATATTATCTACTTTTCAATCTCAAAGGATAATATTAACTCACAAAATGTAAAGTTTGCTCAAGAGGTTGCGAACGGAATTGAAAATATGCATGATTCAAAGGATTCTATGCATGCATATTTATCATTAATCGGTAATTCAGGATATCAACTATATTTAATTTCTAGTTCCGGAGAAAAATATCCTTTTGGTGAAGAATTTCAAAACTTAAAGATACCTCATGAAACAGTTCAAACTATTATTGATGGTGAAATATACCATGGAATGAAATACGCATCGAGTTCATTATTTATGATGGGACATTTTTCCAATCGCTTGGAAAATTCAGTTGGGGTACCTGTTATTACAAAGCAAAACCAATATGCATTATTTTTAAGACCCGATAACAAGTCAATTTTCTCGGATATACATGTTGTTTTAATGAGCTTTGTAGTTGCAATAGCAATAATTAGCTTGCTGGGTGTAGTTATAATGACACGAAAATTAATTCGTCCCATTTCATCGTTAACAGAAGCAACAAAGGCAGTAAAAAATGAGAATTTCAATTATCGATTAAATATTTCTCGAAACGATGAGATAGGTCAATTGGCGGAAAACTTTAATCTAATGCAGCAACAACTTGCTCATAATGATGAATTGCGCAAAGGATTTATCAATGACGTTTCTCATGATTTTCAGTCGCCATTAATGAATATTCAAGGTTATTCTGATCTACTGCAAACTGATGAACTGAGGAAAGAAGAAAGATTACAGTATGCAGCGATTATTCAGCGAGAATCTAAGAGATTATCGAACTTAACAAAACAATTACTCATCTTAACCTCATTAGATCAGCCTTCTTATTCCCTACAAAGGAATAGTGTCCGATTAGATGAACAATTAAAAGAGACTATCAGGAATTCACAATGGCGGATCAATGAACGCGAATTAGAACTATCCTATAAATTAGAACCTGTATCCATTCAAGGCGATGCAGAATTACTCATGAGTGTATGGGATAATTTATTAAGTAATGCTATAAAATATTCTGAGTTTGGAAGTGTTATTTCGATTACGTGCCGACAAGTTCATGACGAAATTCAAATTATTTTCAAAGATTCAGGAATAGGGATTAATAATGAACAACTAACTCAACTTTTTGTCCGCTTTTATCGAGTAGATACAGCAAGAAAGAAAGACGGAACTGGGCTAGGACTATCAATTGTCAAGAAAGTTGTGGAGTTACATGGTGGACAAGTAAATGTAACAAGTAAAATTGGAAAGGGAAGTACATTTGGAATTAAATTACCAATTAGAAGAATCTAAAATTAAGGAAAATAAATGGTCAATCCGATTTTTGAAATAATCGGTACATTTTTAGGGTCGAAAATGAGTGGAAATACGGATTATTCATTGCGTCCGATATATGCACATATATTATTAGTTGGATGGTTATCGGTATTTGCATGGGGAATATTTTATAAAGTCTATACTGTAAAATATAAAAAACTTGTGTCTATACAAGCTATTACAGCAATGCTTGGTGCATTTGGTCTAACGTTAGGTATGTGGATGTATAATTTAAACCCATTTAACTTAAATGAAACATTTGTGATGATTTTTTTCATTGTAGGAGGAACTTTATTATTATTGGCATTTGCATTATTTGTAGTGATTACTTTCTTAACGGAGGATACGAACTAATTTTGTTGACGGGTGTTTGTAAAAAAAATATCCAATATTCATCTTATAATTTTTCATTTAATTGATTCTTCAAAGAAGAAGTTTAAATGCCTTTAGAGAATTTTGATTGGTGGTTACGTTAGGCAACGATATTGAGCGACTGCTACCGATGGAGTTGGGCTTATACACACATCCAATAACGAAGAATGACTTCCTTCGTCGTTTTGTGGAAGGCCAGACAATGATGTATGAACAGAAAGGACAAGAGGTATTAGGGAAAGGTCCGATCATACTTTGTCTGGATCAATCAGGTAGTATGCACAAGCTGGATACCCAATCAAAAAGATTTACATTAGCGCTCATATCGATTGGAAGGAAACAAGGGCTCCGGATTATGAAATTGACTCAGATAAGATAGTAATTCAGAACAATAGACACCTTTTTCATCCATCCACTTTCTTCGACTTACATATTCTTCATGAAAATAGCCTAAATGAGCCGTTGGTCTACCAAAAGAGGTTAATCCCAATCGTGTTGAAACTAGAAATATCTCCAATAGTGATTTGAAACCCCTATTCGGGTTGATTTGATTCATTGTAAACTTCTTTTTATTAAGTATTATATGTCAATTCAAGCCCTTATTAATACAGCACTAATCTGTACTATCTCGGGATTAGATAAGGGAGTTAACACATTCTTAACATATCCCTACGATAATATTGCTACGTATTTTTAACTTCGAGCTTTAACAAAAACAAATGTGTTGACTTTATACCCCGACGGGTATAAAGTGGAGACATCAGGTAAACAAAAAGGAGCCCAAACCATGGAATATGATGACAAAGTTAAAAACAGGTTAAAAAGGATTGAAGGTCAGGTCAAAGGTATTCTGAAAATGATGGATGAGGGCAAAGACTGCAAAGATGTAATCACTCAATTGTCAGCCTCTCGATCGGCGATTGACAGGACAATTGGTGTAATCGTCAGTTCTAATTTGATTGAATGTATTCAACAAATGGAGGACAGTGATTCAAGAACACAAGAGGATATCGTAAGAGAAGCAGTAGACCTACTAGTAAAGAGTCGCTGAAATAATCGACTCTTTTCTTTTTAATAAACATTATACCCTATAGGGTACTTGGAGAGGGAGATTTAATTGACTGAAACGAAAAGAACGACCATTGTATTGTTCAGTGGTGAGTATGACAAAGCAATGGCAGCTTATATTATTGCGAACGGGGCTGCAGCGTATGATCATGAAGTGACGATTTTTCACACGTTTTGGGGTTTGAACGCATTGCGTAAGGATGAACAAGTTGCGCTAAAGAAAGGTTTCTTAGAAAAAATGTTTGGAAAAATGATGCCACGTGGTGCAGATAAAATGGGCATTTCTAAAATGAACTTCGCGGGAATGGGTCCCAAGATGATTAAGCACGTCATTAAAAAGCATAATGCATTGACGCTCCCACAACTTATTGAATTAGCAGAAGAACAGGATATTAAACTTGTTGCTTGTACAATGACAATGGATCTTCTAGGTCTACAGCAAGAAGAACTGTTGGACGGCATTGAATATGCCGGAGTCGCGGCGTATTTAGGCGATGCACAAGACGGCAATGTCAACTTGTTTATTTAACAAACATGAAAAGGAGTTGTTCAAATATGAGACAAATTACAACAGCTGAAATAGCAAAAAAATTACAGGATAATCAATTAATCAATATTATTGATGTACGTGAAGTTGAAGAAGTAGCTGCGGGGAAAATTCCAAATGCTGTAAATATTCCCCTAGGTTTACTTGAGTTCCGAATGAATGAAATGGACAAAGATGCTGAATATATAATGGTATGCCGTTCGGGCGGTCGCAGTGGTAGTGCAACTCAATTCCTTGAAAATTACGGCTATAAAGCGGTCAACATGGTTGGCGGTATGCTTGATTGGGATGGTCCAACCGAATAATTTTTTATAAAAAAACATACCCTAATGGGTATAAGGAGAGTTTATATTGATTCAAACAGATTTCGTTTTGGACGCAAAAGGGCTAGCTTGCCCAATGCCTATTGTCAAAACACGTAAGACTATGAAAGACTTGGAACCCGGAAAGGTTTTGGAAGTGGTGGCGAACGATAAAGGATCGACAGCAGATATTAAAGCATGGGCTGAAAGTGCAGGTCATCACTATCTAGGTACGACAGAGGAAGACGATGTGTTAAAACATTACCTCCGTAAATCGAGTGGAGAGGAAAAGGCTGAAACTAAGCATCCATATATTGCATCACATAACGATTTACAAGTAGTGCTTGACGAAGGCAAGGAGGTGATAGTCCTCGACGTCCGTGAAGCAGCAGAATATGCATTTAGTCATGTTCCAGGTGCACAGTCACTACCACTAGGTGTATTAGGACAGGGTTTTGAGGAGATAGATAAAGAAGCGCAAATCTACGTTGTTTGCCGTACTGGAAACAGAAGTGATACTGCAGCCCAAAAGTTGGCGACCGCGGGTTTCAATAATGTGAGAAATGTGATTCCAGGCATGAGTGAGTGGAAAGGCGCTACAGAAAAGTCTTTATAATTACCAACAAAAAAATATATATACATTTGGGAGGTATATAGAAGATGGCAGTTACAGCAAGAACAGCAGGTGAAATCACTAAAAAAGTGATCAATAAGGAAGGGCTTTTTATCCTTGACGTACGAAACCAGGACGCCTTTGAAGATTGGAAAATTGAAGGTGAAAACGTACAATACTTGAACATTCCGTATTTCGATCTTCTGGATGGTGTAGAAGAAATCATGGAACAATTACCGAAGGATCAAGAAATCTTGGTCGCTTGTGCAAAAGAAGGTTCTTCTATTATGATTGCTGAAATGTTAGACGAGAAGGGTGTTCCGGCATCTTATTTGGCAGGAGGCATGAAAGCGTGGAGTGAACACTTGGAACCAGTGAAAGTTGGGGAAGTAAAAGGTGGCGGAGAAGTTTACCAATTTGTCCGTATCGGTAAAGGTTGCTTGTCCTACATGATTATTTCTAATGGTGAGGCGGCTGTCGTTGATGCCACTCGTATGACAGATGTATTCCTTGACTTTGCAAAAGAACAAAATGCGACAATCAAACACGTTTTTGATACGCATTTGCATGCAGATCATATTTCAGGCGGACGTAAACTTGCTGCAGCTGTGAACGGGACGTATTGGCTACCACCGAAAGATGCCGGCGAGGTAATCTTTGAATATGAAGCATTAGAAGAGGGTAAAGACGTTCAAATCGGAAATACCACAATTGTGATTCAACCGCTTTATTCACCAGGACATACGATTGGATCTACATCTTTTATCGTGGATGATCACTATCTTCTATCAGGTGATATTTTGTTCATCGACTCCATCGGCCGTCCGGACTTGGCGGGACTTGCAGAAGACTGGGTAAATGATTTACGTGAGTCATTATACAAACGTTACAAGCAATTATCGGATGATTTAGTTGTTCTCCCGGCTCACTTCATGATCATGGAAGAATTGAATGATGATGGTAGTGTTTCTGAAATACTAGGAACGCTTTACGCGGAAAATCATGGTTTGAATATCGAGGACGAGGTGGAATTCAGACAGCTCGTAACGGGTAATTTGCCACCACAACCGAATGCGTATCAAGAGATCCGACGAATGAATATGGGAATTATCATGCCGGACGAAGAGACACAACGTGAAATGGAAATCGGACCAAATCGCTGTGCAGTAAGATAAAGGGAGCGAATGAAAAATGAATGTTGTAAAAGTGTTGGATGCAAAGGGGTTGGCTTGCCCAATGCCAGTAGTGCGTGCACGTAAAGAGATTAAAGTGATGGCAACGGGAGAAGTATTGGAAGTTTTGGCAACTGACAAAGGGTCTGTTGCAGACTTGGCAGCGTGGTCTAAATCTGGCGGTCATACACTTCTAGATCAATTCGAAGAGGCGGGCGTCTTTAAGTTTTATATTCAAAAAGGATAAGAAAAATCGAAAGGGTGTTTTATAAAAAGATACCCTTTCTCTTTTTTGAAAGAAAGTAAAAGCTATATTACATTTAAATCACTTTATTGGAGGAATTGAGATGTCAAAAAAAGTAGCGATTATTGCAAGTAACGGTGGATTATTTGATGCGTACAAAGTATTTAATATTGCGACAGCAGCTGCTGCAAGCGAGGCGGAAGTAGGTATTTTCTTTACGTTCGATGGTTTACAATTAGTGCATAAAGAGGCGCATAAGCAATTGCCGATTCCTGAAGGCCGTGAAGCAATCCGTGAAGGCTTTAAGCAGCAGAATGTCCCTTCTATTTCTGAATTGATTGAAATTGCACAAGAAATGGACGTAAAGTTTATTGTCTGCCAAATGACAATGGATGTCATGAATATGACGAAAGATGAGTTTGTAGAAGGAATAGAAGTAGCAGGAGCCGCTAGTTTCATCCATTTTGCTTCCGATGCCGATATCTCTTTAACGTTTTGATTATCCAGAGTATGCAAGTAGTGGGAATGGAAAGGAGAGAAAATCGTGCTGAAGAAGTTAATACCTGCTTTGATGTGGATGCATGACTATAAAAAATCCGACCTGAGTGGAGACTTATCGGCTGGTTTCATTGTTGCCGTCATGTTAATCCCTCAGGGCATGGCCTATGCCATGCTAGCCGGGCTTCCTCCGGTTATTGGGCTATATGCTTCAACAATCCCACTCTTAGTTTATGCATTGTTTGGAACATCGCGGCAATTGGCAGTAGGTCCAGTTGCGATGGTATCGTTATTGGTATTGGCAGGCGTGTCTACGCTCGCGGAACCAGGCACGGAATCATATATTTCACTCGTCCTTCTGCTGATGCTTATGGTTGGGGTCATCCAATTTTTAATGGGGGTTTTGAAGCTAGGATTTATAGTGAATTTTTTGTCTCATGCTGTAATTAGTGGTTTCACGTCAGCCGCAGCCATTATTATTGGATTGAGTCAATTGAAGCATTTGCTTGGAGTGAAGTTAGAATCGAATCAAGTGTTTTTGGTACTTTGGGAAGCCATCCGGAAAATAGCAGAAATTAACCCCATATCATTTGCCATTGGAGCGGGTAGTATCATCCTTCTGGTCACGCTGAAAAAAGTTCTTCCGAGAGTTCCAGGACCACTTGTTGTCGTTGTTTTAAGCAGTATCATCGTTTATCTGTTCCAATTACAAAATGCAGGTGTAAGTATTGTCGGCGAGGTTCCGAAGGGTTTACCATCGCTGTCTGTGCCAATGTTCAATATGGACTCCATTTTACTGTTACTGCCGATTGCATTGACCATTTCATTTATCGGTTTCATGGAATCGATTGCGATGGCCAAGGCGATTGCAGCGAAAGAAAAGTATAAGATTGTACCGAATAAGGAATTGGTTGGATTAGGTCTTGCAAACGTTGCAGGATCATTCTTTTCTGGTTATCCAGTGACAGGCGGATTTTCACGCTCTGCTGTGAACTATCAAGCCGGAGCGCGAACGCCTCTTGCGACGATGATTACAGCAGTGCTTATTCTTCTCACGTTGTTGTTCTTTACAGACTTTTTCTATTACTTGCCGAACACGGTTTTAGCGGCAATTATTATGGTCGCTGTTTATGGATTAATCGATTTTAAAGAAGCGAAAGGCTTATTCAAAGTTCATAAACTCGATGGTGGGACATGGGCTGTCACATTTATCGCAACGTTATTTATCGGGATTGAACAGGGAATTTTAGCCGGTCTTGCTTTTTCATTGGTCGTGTTCATTGCAAGAAGTGCCTATCCGCATATGGCCGAGTTAGGTTTTTTAAAAAACGAAGAGGTTTTTCGTAATGTGAAGCGATTCCCAGAGGCGGAAACGGATCCAGAGGTTTTGATATACCGGATTGACGCATCTTTGTATTTTGCTAATATGAACTTTATCGAAGAAAAGCTTTGTGAGCGAGTCGCGGAAAGTCCAGCGTTAAAGTGGATTCTTCTTGATTTCTCAGGGGTAAATTCAATCGACGCAGTAGCCATTCATGCACTAGAAGACATGATGGACAACTGTTCGAAAGGTCAGATCAAGGTCTACTTTGCAGGGATTAAAGGGCCTGTTCGGGACTTGTTAAAAAAAGCGGGTTGGAACGAAAAGTACGCAGATCGCATGCAATACGTATCGATTGCGCATGTCTTATCATCAATTGGGAAGTAAGGGGGGAGCCACATTGGCAAGTCAAGACTTTCGTAATAAAAATGAAGAATTCATCCGGATGGCGAAGGAAACAAATCCAGATTTTTTTGAGGAATTGAAAAATGGTCAAAGTCCTGAATATTTCGTTCTTTCTTGCAGTGATTCCCGTGTGAGTCCATCAGTCATCACGCAATTGCCTTTAGGCCAAATGTTTGTGCATCGTAATATCGCCAATCAAGTGGTGGCAGCGGATGAGAGTTTTGCGGCGAGTCTCTTCTTTGCCATCCGGCATCTAAAGGTGAAAAAGATTATTATCAAAGGGCATACGAGCTGTGGCGGTGTGAAAGCGGCGATGGAGCGCAATCATGAAAAGGAGTTACAGAAGTGGGTTTCCCATATTCAAGAAAGCTTGCCTACCAATTTTGAGACTGAAAGCATGGATTTAGACGAACTGAGTAAACAAAATGTATTGCGACAAGTGAAGAAATTAAAAAAACATCCTATTTATATAAAATATGGTCAGAATGTCGAAGTGCAAGGGTACTTGTTCCATGTTGAATCGGGAGAATTAGAACGCCTGGCTTAAAGGCTAGGTACGGTGATTAGCTTCTTGTAAAGAGATGTACTCTTTTAGCAAGAAATTGCAATCTCTCGGTTAGAGTGCACCTCTTTATGCCACGGTCAAAAGGGTTAAGGTCTTTAAACTTATGTTTTGTATGGCATTCTAAGTGTGTACCATTATGAAAATTCCTCTCATTGCAACTCTAGCTGCCTCAATGATACACGAAATTTTATAATAGCCATTTTTTTGTCTGAATTTAGGTGGCTAAGTAGAATCTATAACTAGTCTTAAAAACTAAATATTGACAGTATACCTGCGAGGGTATATAGTTGGCGTTGTATGAGAAAGTAGTTCTAATAGTTCGCACTTTTTATTTAGAAGTTAATATACCCCTATCGGTATGGGAATGCAGTTGTGAAATGTTGAATGGCTCAGATAATAGATAGAAGAAAGGAAGATTCTTAATGGGGAAAAAAATTTAGTTGTTGGAGGAGTTGCAGGAGGCGCTTCTGCGCCGGCAAGGGTAAGAAGACTGGATGAGACGGCGGAAATTATTATGTTTGAAAAAGGACCGCACGTTTCTTTTTCGAATTGTGCACTCCCTTATCATTTGAGTGGTGTTGTGGAAAACAGCGAAGACCTCGTTTTAATATCTCCTGAAACTTTCAAAAAAAGATACAATATTGAAGCAAAAGTTCATCAAGAAGTGATGGAAATTAACCGCGATTCGAAAACAATAACTGTCAAAAATACACTCAATAACGAAACGTATGTGGAAAGCTATGATAAATTGGTTCTTTCACCCGGGGCTGCCCCTATTCGTCCTAATATAGAAGGGGTAAATGAAGACAATGTTTTTACAGTACGTAACGTTGTTGATATAGAGAGACTTAATACGTTTATAAAGCAAAAAGGTCTTAAAGATATTGCCGTAATTGGGGGTGGTTTCATCGGTGTTGAGGTCGCAGAGAATTTGAAGTTGGCAGGATACAATATTTCTTTAGTTGAATTTGCAAATCAAATGATGATGCCGTTAGATTATGGTATGGTGAAAATTCTGCATAAAGAGATGGTCGATAATGAAGTGAATCTAATTTTAAATGATGGATTGAAGAAAGTCGGAGACGGGTATATTCAAACGCAATCAGGCAAGAAAGTAAAGGCCGAAGCTGTTGTACTGGCAATTGGTGTAAGACCAGAAATTACGTTAGCCCAAAATGCAGATTTTGAAATCGGTGAGACAGGCGTAATAAAAGTGGATCACAATTATGTAACAAGCGATAAAGATATTTACGCTGTTGGTGATGCGATTGAAGTTTACCATAAACTGACACAGACAACTACTCGACTCGCATTGGCAGGTCCTGCGCAGAAGCAAGCGAGAGCGGCTGCAGATCATATGTATGGAATACCAAATCAAAATAAAGGGGTCATTGGCTCATCTTCTATGCATTTGTTTGATCTCAATGTTGGATCAACGGGTTTAAATGAGCGAATGGCTGAAAGTGCTGGCATTAGCTATGATTCTGTCTATATTATTCCCGCTGACAAGGTTGGATTAATGTTAAACAGCAGTCCGATGTATTTTAAATTAGTATACGAAGTTCCAACAGGGAAAATATTAGGGGCGCAAGCAATTGGTAAAGGAAATGTTGATAAGCGGATTGACGTCATTGCAACGATGATTACAATGAATGGGACATTAGAGGATTTGAAAGATCTAGAACTGTCCTACTCTCCTATGATGGGAACAGCCAAAGATGTTGTCAATCATGCAGCGTTAGTGGCACTCAATCAATTGTACGGAAGATACAAAGAGGTGAAAGTTTCACAAGTTCGGGAGTTGGTTGAAAATAATGCCTTTGTTATTGATGCAAGAGAACAAGACGAATATAATGGAGGACATTTAAAAAATGCAGTGAATATCCCATTGAGCGAATTTAGAGACCGTTTGGATGAAATTCCAAAGGATCAACCTGTATATATCCATTGTCGTTCTGGGCAACGCGGTTATAAGATGGTTATCGCACTTGAAAACTTAGGATTTGAAAATGTGTTTAATATTTCCGGATCCTATTTAGGTATTTGCCTATATGAATATCACGATGACTTAGTTACTGGCAGGGAAAAAATTGTAACGGAATACAATTTTAAATAATTTTAGTAGTTGAGTCAATTTCATAATTACTCAATTCTCTAGTATGAAAATGATTCAGTTAAATTAACTATTAATGAATAAGGAGTTAGAGGTTGCAGAATGGACATCATACAATGGGTCGTTATTATATTTTTAGTTGTTTTTGTTACTTATCGTTTCATTCCAACAAAAGGAATTACGAATATTACCATACAGGAAACAAAGGATAAATTTAAAGATAAGAAGGTTCAATTTATTGATGTACGTACACCTGGAGAATATAGGGCGAACCATCGCCCGCAGTTTAAAAACATATCCCTCTCAGAGTTGCCCAAAAAAACTAATAAGATGGACAAAAACAAAGAGGTAGTTGTCATTTGTCAAAGCGGAATGAGAAGTATAAAAGCGGCAAAAATACTAAGAAAGCAAGGTTTTAAAAAAGTTTGTAATGTAAAAGGCGGTATGAGTGCTTGGTTTTAAGAGAGAATGAAGGGTTTAAGATGAATGAAATAACACCAATGGAAGTCGAAAAGAAATTAAATACAAACCAACAGATTCACATAATCGATGTGCGTGAATTAGATGAAGTGAAAGAGGTAAGAATAGTGGGAGCAATCCACATTCCACTTGGATTATTGGAGTTCCGAATGCATGAATTGGATAAAGGAACTGTGTACACGATGGTATGCCTTTCAGGTGGATGAAGTGGAAGAGCTGCACAATTGCTTGATAGTCACGGTTATAAAGTAATGAATATGGTTGGCGGTATGAATGATTGGGAAGGTCCAATGGAATAAGTATATTTTTTGAAACTTAATATACCTAAACGTGAAGGGAGAAGATGACATGATAGAAACTAATTTAGTACTTGACGCAAAAGGATTGGCTTGTCCAATGCCGATTGTTAAAACAAGAAAGATTATGAAAGAGTTAGCACAAGGAAATGTGTTAGAAGTGCAAGCAACGGATAAAGGATCCACAGCAGATTTAAAAGCGTGGGCTGAAAGTTCGGGGCATGACTACTTAGGAACAACAGAAGCCGATGGAATTCTTAAACACTATTTACGTAAAGCAGGTGGAGAAGAAAAAATCGAGAAAAAATATCCACATATCGTCTCTAACAAGGAGCTTCAAGGGATTTTGGAAGGAAATAGAGAGGTACTTGTCCTTGATGTTCGCGAATCAGCAGAATTTGCGTTCGGCCACATCGCAGGCGCACAGTCGCTTCCGCTTGGGGATGTCGAAACTTCGTTAAGTGACCTTAATAAAGAAGCGGAGATTTATGTTGTTTGTCGAACGGGAAATCGTAGTGATCTTGTTGCTCAAAAGCTATCAAAAGCCGGTTTTACACAGGTTGTTAACGTTATACCAGGTATGAGCGAGTGGAACGGTTCAATTGAAAAATTACTTTAGGGGGTGTAGAAATGACCGTTAAATCTATGACAGCAAGTGAAATTGCAAAAAAAGTAGTGAACAAAGAAGCATTTTTCATAGTAGACGTTCGGAATGAGGACGTTTTTAAAGATTGGAAAATTGAAGGAGAGAAGATCGGGTATCTGAACATCCCTTATTTTGATTTGCTTGATGGGGTTGAAGAGATAATGAACAAGCTTCCGCTGGATCAAGACATTGTCGTGGTTTGTGCAAAAGAAGGCTCATCGATCATGATCGCAGAGATGATTGCTGAAGAAGGACGCGCTGTTCATTATTTGACAGGCGGTATGAAAGCATGGAGCGAACATTTAGAGCCAATTAAAGTTGGAAACTTGAAAGATGGCGGAGAGATATACCAGTTTGTTCGGATTGGAAAAGGTTGCCTGTCGTACATGATTATTTCGAACGGTGAAGCGGCAATTGTTGATGCAACACGAATGACTGATGTATTCATTGATTTCGCTAAAAAGATGGATGTTACAATCAAGCACGTGCTTGATACACATCTTCACGCGGATCATATTTCAGGCGGCCGTAAAATTGCGGAAGCGACAGGTGGCATGTACTGGTTGCCGCCAAAAGATGCAGAAGAAGTTACATTTACTTATGAACCGTTGGAAGAAGGAAACACAATTACAATCGGTAATACAACGATTGATATTCAGCCATTATATTCACCAGGGCATACGATTGGTTCGACTTCCTTTATCGTAGATGACTCGTATTTATTGTCCGGAGATATTTTGTTTATCGACTCGATTGGACGGCCGGATTTAGCAGGATTGGCGGAAGACTGGGTAGGCGATTTAAGGGAAACGTTGTATACACGTTATAAGAAATTGGCAGAGAATCTCATAGTTTTACCAGCTCACTTTATGATTCTAGAAGAGTTAAATGATGATGGAAGTGTATCCGAAAAACTGGGCACGTTGTATACCGAAAATCATGGATTGAAAATTGAAGATGAGGCAGCGTTTAGGGAAATGGTAACAGGGAACCTACCACCTCAGCCAAACGCCTACCAAGAAATCCGTGAAATGAATATGGGGAAAATAAAACCAGATGAAGAAACGCAACGTGAAATGGAAATCGGACCGAATCGTTGTGCAGTTAGATAATCAAAACTAAGGAGAGATGTTATATGAAAGCAAATAAAGTATTAGATGCAAAAGGATTGGCTTGCCCAATGCCGGTTGTACGTGCAAGGAAAGTAATGAAGGAAATGGAAACGGGCGACGTATTGGAAATTCAAGCAACGGATAAAGGTTCAGTCGCTGACTTGGCTGCATGGTCAAAGTCGGGTGGCCATGATCTTGAAAAGCAAACAGAAGAGGCAGGCGTATTTACTTTTTGGATAAAGAAAGGCTGAAGTAAAACGAAAGGGTATCTCTTTGGGGGTACCCTTTCTCTCTTTGAAAGAAGGATAATGTAATGGATTACTCATTTATGATTGTGCTATTTTTAATTGGCTTCGTAGGTTCTGTCATTTCTGGAATGGTGGATATTGGCGGTTCGATTATCAAGTATCCAATGTTGTTATATGTTCCACCACTTCTCGGGATGGCTGCTTTTAGCGCGCATGAAGTAACAGGTTATCAGTGCCATACAAGTATTGTTCGCGACTATTTCGGGTGTATGGGCATATCGGAAGAGCGGATATCTTAATAAAATATTGATTTTGTACATGGGTACAAGTATTTTAATAGGAAGTTTTATAGGTGGTTATGGCTTGAACTTGTTAGCTGAAGGATCCATCAATCTTGTTTACGGTTTACTCGCAACGATTGCGGCTATCATGATGTTTGTACCAAAAAAGGGTTGGACGATATACCGGTCGACCAAGTGAAATTTAATAAGTGGTTGGTGGCTGGGCTTGCATTTATCGTTGGAATTGGGGCAGGTATTGTTGGTGCCGCGGGTGCATTTATTCTTGTGCCAATTATGTTAGTTGTCCTAAAGGTCCCGACACGAATGACAATTGCAACCTCGCTTGCTATTACGTTCATCTCGTCTTATTGGCACAACTGTTGGGAAAGTTTTAACGGACCAAGTACTATATAGTCCAGCGGCTGTCATGATTGTAGCGAGTGTATTGGCGGCACCGATTGGAGCGAAACTTGGACAAAAGATGAATACAAAAGCATTACAGTGGATATTAGCCATACTAATTTTAGGAACCGCTATTAAAATATGGATGGATTTTTAACATAATTCAGCAGGGGTTCAGACCCCCCCGCCGGATGCCACAGAATTTGAAGGGCATTATTTAACCAAGCACAAATAAAAATCAGGGCGAAATATGCCAAGGCATACTTGATAGAGTTAGTTGGAAATGGGGTTATCTGTAAGCCGGTGAATAATCGGTCACGGATAGTCTTTTTTATTAAAGCGAAATATCTATGTAATTTAGCACGTCTGTTGATTACCCATTATTATACAGTTGAAATACTGTGAATCCGTTGGCTTCCGTTCCAGCGCACGCTTTCCGCGGGCACGGCTTCAGCCGCTTCCCTCGCTACGCTCAGTCCAGGGTCTTCAGCCGAGGAAGAGTGTACTTCCTCTTCCCATCTTTGCACTGCTGTTCCCGCAGGAGTCGGCGCTTACACTTCAGCCAACTATAGAAAGATGTAGAATATAATTATAATTTATAGCCAAAACTGCTTAATTCTAGCCATTTAACAACCTATTAAATGGATAATCAACACAAGTGGTAATTTAGTTAACTTCATAATTCAGAGTTCTTGGGGCTCTAGGCTTTCCGGGCTCAAAAAAATAGAGCACTTCTGTTAGTTATGATTGAAAGCAACTTGTTCTTACCACGGTTCAGAAGAGCGAGAAAGTAAGGTGGGTTGCATAAAGTTGAAAACCACTACTCCAGCATCTTCAAATTTATCTTGAATTTAAGTACACTCCATTTACAAAGCGCATAGGATAATTTATAAGTTGTGAAGGGATTGATAAAAATGTATTACGTTCCAAATATGTATCAATTTCAATATCCTCATTATGCTAATAGGCCAATGTATAATCATAGTAGGCAATGTGGTTGCTGGGCTCTTCCTGTTGAGGTGGAACATTTTCGCTCCTCCAATCATGATGTCCCTTACCTAAAAGATTATGGAGCAGAACCGTTTGTCGTTAATATCAATCAAGCTGCGAAGCAAAATAATACATTCCGTACTGCTTTATGGTCAGGAAAATACTTGCAAGTTACCTTAATGAGTCTCAATGTTGGCGAAGATATCGGTTTGGAAATGCATCCTGACGTTGATCAATTCCTACGTATTGAACAGGGCCAGGGTATTGTTCAAATGGGCAAGAGTAGAGACAATTTAAACTTTGAAAGAAATGTCTATGATGATTCTGCAATAATGTTACCTGCTGGAACATGGCACAATATAATTAATACAGGTAATATTCCGCTAAAACTTTATTCGATTTACGCTCCTCCTAACCATCCATTTGGCACAGTTCATGTAACAAAAGCTTATGCAGAGGCTTCAGAAGAAGGTTACGGTCATGGCAATGGAGATACAGTTGTTTTTGGCAAGACGCCAGATGAATGGATAAGGTACACGGATTTTTTGGTGAATCAAGGGTTAGAGGATGTTAAAAGAGGAATAAATGCTACACATATTCTTCAAGAATTTATTTTAATGGGAGTTCTTGTAGGGAAAGGGTATTCTCCTGAAAAAGCATATGAAACAGTAGAAGGATGGGAACGTACGGGAGAATTTAAACTTCTTCAGCAAAGCAAAAACATGTAAAAATAGAGTGAAATCGTATAGTTAAGAGAATGAAATATTTCAGAGAATAAAAAACTTATTAAAAAATACCGAATGGGGTTCCCTGAAAACTGGGGAGAATTTTTTCTATATCTCTACTTGAAAAATCATAATAAAAAGCATGTACAGGTTATATAACTTGTACATGCTTTTTATTATGAAACGAGTAATACAACCTGTATACAAGGTTAAGCGGGAATACGATTAAGACCCTAATTACAATTACACTGAAAAGACCTTTCCTTTTGATATATATATTTCTTTAACGAGCAAAAAACCTAACTGTTCTTTTTCAGTGGTCACAGCAACCTCAAACCTCCAACCGTTTTTGTTAGGTATTCTGTGGGTGTGCCATTATAAAATGTCCTCTCATTGTTAGTCTGTAAACTTCAATGATACACGAAATTTTATAATGGCCATTTTTTTGTCTAAATTTAGGTGGCTAAGTTGATTATACAACTAGCCTTTATTTACTGTTACCATACTGGCTCAACACCAAAACATGTACTTGACTACTTCTACCAGCCGATAAGCTCCTCGTTACATTCTAGTAAAATCCGTTGTTTGTAGTGCTGGGGATTTCGTATAAAGTAATGTCGACGTTGTAACGCTTTTATTTTGTTGTTTCTTCCTTCTACAGCTGCATTCGTGAAACGTAAGTGGTGGTAATTACAGATTTCTTCCTGCCAATTTTTCATGGTTTTTAGACAGCTTTGTACAGCTGAACTGTTGATTTGTTCACCTTGCTTAATCCACCGCACGAAACCTTTTACGGCTAAGGTATGATTTGAACTGCAATCATACCAAGTAATAAATGCTTCTTTCCATTCGTAGACCGCGCGTAAAACATCCGAATATTGAAGGAATTGGTTGATCAATTCGGTTTCTTTGTCGGTTAATTGATCCGCCCGTTTACCCAGGAGTCGAAAATGCCTCTTTAATTGTTGACGCGCGCGGGGCAAAAGTTCTTTCTGAACTTGCTTTCGAACAACCTGTAAGGCTTCTGTCACATAACGATTCACATGGAAACAATCGGCAATCCGAATGGCAGATGGATATATTTCATTGATAAAGGTATGGTAGCCTTTTGCCAAATCCATGACGACGGCTACAGGTTGAAGCTCTTTCCACCGTAGTTGCCGGTGTTTTCGTCTGTCTTGCGGCATATGTAACCGTCGCCCCAACGACATGACTAGGAATGGTTGCTTCAAATTGTTTGGTATAGCGCTTTTTAGGCGCGACACACGCCTACTGCCAAACGAAAGAAGCCCCACATTGGTTACACGACATGCGGATTGCTGGAAGCAAGAGATAAACACAACGGCCAAAGGCTGGAAGGTGCCGGACTTTTCGCTCATAGGCAGTGCCTTTACGGATGACATTCCTCCCCTCGCATTGAGGACAAACTTGCAGATAGTCAGTTGGTTGGACATAAATATAGAAATCATCTTGGACATTTACAATGTTGGTAATAGTTATCTCTTTTAAATTGAGAAGAAGACTGGTAAAATGAGCGTGCATCTGTATCCCTCTTTCGTTGTTTGCTGGTACTTACAACTATAGGGGATACGGGTGTTTTTTTGCATACTTTTTTACGTCAAGAACAGACTTTGGTGTTGAGCCACCATACTGCCTGAATAAATTTCGGTTACCATGTTCTCATTGAATTCAAAATTGTGTTAGAATCTGGCACCTCGTATTAATTGCATAAAATATAACTTGAAATCCGATACTAGCTGTCATTGGCGAGCTTCCAATTGAATTGTTATAAATACACCGCGCACAGGAACTGTCATAATATTTATATACCAAAAAAGGGTGACATCATGCCAATCATCAAACATGAAATTTCAATCCATGCTCCCATCCAAGTTTGTTTCGATGTTGCAAGAACTGTTGAAGTTCATGCAGGAAAAACGTTGCTAACGAAACAAATAGCCATTGGCGGAATTACGTTTGGATTGATGGAGCGTGGCGATTTCGTTACTTGGGAAACGACCCATTTTGGGATGAAACAAAAATTAACGTCTCAAATCATCGAAATGGTGAAGCCTTACAGATTCACCGATGCCATGGTTCATGGAGCCTTTCATTCGTTTACACATACACATGAATTCATTGAAAGGGGCACAGAAACAATCATGAAAGATACATTCTTATATAAATCCCCTTTTGGCATTTTAGGCAAAGTAGCTAATCGATTATTTTTGGAAAATTATATGAGCCATTTTATTGCCCGTCATGCCCAAAAGGTAAAAAAGGTTGCTGAAGCGACGAAATACTAAAATATCTTAATTTTAGGTTCTCATTGGATTCAGAATCGTTTTATAACCCTTCATTAGAGTGGAGCTAGTATGGATAGCGAGGAAATGTACTCACGCTAACGGGATGCTAAAGTTGAACATGCTTTAGTTTTTCAGATAATGTAATTTTCCTTGAAGAAATATTCAAAGCCAACTCGGCAATCTTGAATAGCTTGGCTAACGCTTATAAACGAAAGGCTATTCTATAATAAAGGGACGCCAGTAAGGGTTCATTTGATGTCAGTCGTTGAAGCTTCGAACGAATACCGGAAGAGGGACTTAAAGCTCTTTTCGACAGGTTTTTACTTAGGTTCGGATTAGATTACATTGCAGATGAAATGAATTTTGTTTCAATGATGAAGGGGACCGGTCAAAATCAGGTTATGCCCTCCATGACAATGGATGAGTTGGTTCAACTTCAGTTTTTTACTGACATGGTTACAATTCCTGACGAAGTATATGAAACTCTTTCAAAAATCCGTAATGAATTGCGTGATGAAGGAATCCGTCCTTCTGACAGGCGGTTTAAACAGTCGCTGTCGATTCTTCAAGCAAAAGCTTTGATAAACCAAAGACAGGTAGTAAAAGTTGATGATATTATCATCCTTGAAAATGCCCTTTGGGAAACGGTTGATCAAAAGGAAAACGTTTCTTTGATTGTTCGTAGCCACGCACAAGATGTGGTGACTCGAAAACTGGATAGGATTCAGGAAGAGGTGAAAGAAATCTTTTCCTCCATGTAGTCGGATACATCTACAGACTCTGGAATGGAGGCTACTCAAAAATTTAAATCGTTAGTTGTCGATTTAAATAAGTTGAAAAAATAATTAAAGTAGAGATACGGATATTGACTCTTTACTTGATAAAGCAATGCAACAAGAAATTCTTGACAGTATTTTGGAGCCAATGGATTTTAACTATAACTTTTGGGGTGCACTTCAGAATCAAGGGACTGATTTCCAATTTTAGTTTTTAGGCGCCCTACTTTGACAGCTTTTTTGGATGCTTTATCATCATTCCTATTTCTCAGAGGCTTCTGGCTTGAACCTTGACTTGATGCTTGTACTGATCCTCCACGTAGACGACTGTCATACTCATCATGGGCTTCTTCAACAAGTGCAATCTATTTCATCTAGAATTCGTTGATCACAACTTGAAAGGTCAGCTACCAAATTTGAAATTAGATCCTCGCATTTCCATTCTTCAAACAAATGGTACGTTTTCTCATTCTACTTTTGACATAGATCCAAACCAATGTTCCTTCGTGGCGGAAAACAATCAGTAGCTATAGGGTATAAACTTACTTACTTGTGTGAAAGATAAATGTTAGAAGCTAATGTTGGAGGTTATATTACATGAAGAAGTCCGACCCAATTAGCATTTTGCATGTAATATTCCTTTCAATGACTGTGATTGGTTTAAAAAACCATGTCACAATACTCCCACCGCTTTTGCAAGTTGGTGGGAGAGATGGATGGGCGTCAGTGGTACTAGCAACGTTGTTTATGTTGCCGTGGGGAATTCTATTGTTATACATTCATAAAAAATCAAACCAAGAGCCAATTAGAGATTGGTTGGAAGAAAAAATAGGTAAAGTCAGTTCATTCATTTTTCTATATACAACGATCGCATATCTTTTGTTTCTCGCTTCTGTCACGATGAGGGAAACATTACAATTCGTGACGAACACATTTTTACCGGAAACCCCTTTTATGTTCCTGTTAGTTATTTTTACAATTCTTTGTGTACTACTAGCAACAACTGATATTCAAACGATTGTCATGATAAATGTAATTGTTTTAGTTGGAGTGGTTGGTTTTGGTTTTTTTGCCGCTTTTACGAATTTTCAGGTGAAAGATTACAATTTGTTACGACCTTTTTTTGAAGATGGATTCCAACCTGTAATTAAAGGGATGATATATCCTGCTTCAGGGATTGTCGAACTGATTTTCTTTATCTTCATTCAACATAAAATAAAAAGTCGAATTCGCTTTTCTCATTTTGTAGTGATGGCTTTCATTTTAATGGGGTTAACGCTAGGTCCATTAACCGGAGCAATTACAGAGTTTGGACCTGAAGAAGCGGCTAAGCAGCGTTTTCCTGCTTATGAAGAATGGGGACTTGTGACCATTGGACGCTTTTTCGAGCATCTTGATTTTTTATCAATTTATCAATGGCTAACAGGTACTTTTATAAGAGTTGGATTAATTTTATTCGTTGTGATCGACCTGTTAAATTTGAATAAGAAAAAGAAGAAAATTTTCACATTTATTGCTCCTGTTTTCATAATAATATGTTTATCACTATTTGCCATGAGCGATATCAAATTCGTTGAGTTAAAAGGGAAATATATCTTGCCAATTACCTTCTTTGTTTTTTTTGTCACTTCTCTGTTCTTGGCGATTGTTGCCTTTGTGTCGTCAAAGTCATCCAGAAAGGAGATAAAACAAGACTATGAAGAAGCGTGAAAAAAGCAACCCAAGCGAACCTGTGAAAGCTATAATCGACGCAACAGAATTAAGGCGGATATTTCAGAAATCTTCGGACGTACAGTTTCAAGAATATACGTTTAAACAGCGTAAAGTGATGTTTATAACTTGCGACGCAATGATTGATCGACATTTATTAAACGCTGTAGTAATCGAGCGGGTTCAACTATTCTTTGATGCCCTTAAGAAAATATCATTTGAGGAAGCAGTGGAAAGTTACTTACACATTCCAGAAATAAAGAAAATAGAAGGAAAAAGCGAAATAGTTTCTAGTGTTTATTCCGGGAGAGTCCTTCTTTATTTTGAAGATTATGATGTTCTATATTCAAGTAATATCGCAAATATCCCGAATCGTACTCCTGAAGAATCGAATATAGAAGTTCCGGTGAAAGGGGCAAGGGATAACTTTATTGAGGATCTTTCGATTAATATCGCTTTAATAAGGAAACGTCTACCAACGGATTCATTATGCGTTGAAAAATTCGAATTAGGGAAAAGAACCAAAACGACTGTAGCCATACTTTATTTTGATGATATAGCGAACAAAGAGATTCTAAATGAAATAAAAGAACGAATGAATAAAGTCGATATAGATATCATTTTTAGTGGTGATATTTTAATGGAGCAGATAGATAATGGTTCGAACATTTTCCCGAAACATGATTACACAGGAAGACCGGATCATGCTGTTCAATCTCTTGCAAGAGGAAGATTTCTAATCCTAGTTGATGGAGTCACTTATGGAATTATCACGCCCGTAAATTTATTCCTGCTCCTTAAAACAGCTGAGGATAACGAGTACCCAACTATATTCAGTTCATTCGCACGGTTATTGAGATTGTCTAGTCTTTTAATAGGTATAATACTTCCAGCAACTTGGCTAGCCTTGACGACATTTCATCAAAACCAGTTACCTATGCTATTGTTAGCTACAGTCGTACAATCACAAAGAGGACTTCCGCTTCCTTCAGTGATTGAAATGTTGCTAATGTTAATCATGTTTGAATTATTCCGCGAAGCCGGTTTACGACTTCCTTCTGCAATTGGAGGGACAATAAGTGTCGTTGGGGGCTTAATTATCGGTGATGCGGCTATTCAGGCTGGGATTACGAGTCCGGCAATGATTGTTATCATAGCTGTTTCAACGATTGCGACATACACCTTGGTGAATCAATCGTTAGTTGCGGCTGTGAGTATATTGAGGTTCTTTTCAGTCATATTAACAGCATTTTTGGGTTTCTTTGGACTTTTTACTTCAATATTTTTTATTATTCTTTATTTAGCAAATATGCGAACGTTTGGTGTTCCATATTTAAATGTAGTGGCAGATCTAAGTTGGTTCACGGTAAAAAAAACAATGTTAAGATTACCGCAAAAAGATTATGTGGAAAGACCGCATGAGTTAAGTCCAAAAGATAAAATAAGATTAAAAGAGGATGAAAAATGAGCAGGACACAGATTATCTTTTTCACTATACTTTTTATTGTGATACTACTTTCTGGGTGCTCGAGTCATAATGAATCTGAACGTATGTTGTATATTCATGGAATTGGTATTGATTATGAAGACGATATGTATACTATATATGCACAAGTGATAAATTTTTCTACCGTGGCTAAATCAGAACAACCGGATGGCGAATCCGAACATAGTGAGGTTGGACAAGCTTCTGGTAAGACAGTGGATGAAGCAATATTTAATTTATATCACTCACTTGATCAAAAGCTTTTTTGGGGGCACCTTACTTTTGTTGTATACTCTGAAGAAGCGTTGAAAAAAGGACGAATGAATACCGTCATTGATTTGTTAAGCCGATATAGAGAAATAAGGTACCAAATTTGGTTTTACAGTACAGAGGATTCCGTAAAAGATGTACTGCTAACAGTTCCGATTATTAATACGTCACTTGCCTTATCTAGACTTGGAGATCCAAGGAATTCATATATGCAAGAATCATTTATTGAACCTGTTAATATGCGTATGACGATCATCGGATTAAATGAGCCGAGCCACGAAGCCGTAATGCCGGTTATATCTATTGTTAAAAATTGGGAAACGATAGAGGGAAAAAACGATATTGCAAAAGTAATTGGGGTTGGAGTTGTCTCGAAAGATGGCTTTAAAGGATTTATAACTAGTGACAAAGCCCGTGGATTACGTTGGATGAATAACAAGATGAAAAGGACGGAGATATCGATAGATACGGGAGAGGGTGAAGATGAAGAGAACGTAACAATTACAGTTGGAAAAATAAAAAAAAATGTGGATCCAGTCGTAGAGAGCGATACTTTAAAATTTGATATTAATGTTAAAATGACTATTGAAATTGCTTCAATTCAGGGAAAAGTAACAATCGAACAAATTAGGAAGCAATTAGAAAAAAAAATTGAACAAGAGATAAAGGAAACGTACAAAGAAGCATTAAAAAGAGATATCGATATTTATCGTTTATCAGAATATTTATATCGTGAAAATGTGAAGGCTTGGAAAAGAGTTGAGCAGGATGGAAAGGTGGAATTAACAGATAACTCAATTGGTAAGCTGGATATTAAAATAAAAGAGATTAAATCAGGAAGAAAATCTTTCAAGGAAACAATAAAGTAGAAAAGAGATGGATGGATTTAAACCGCTGTAGAACATATTGTATACACTGCTGATTGCCGAACTTTCAGGGGAAGTCGTTGTATAAAAAGGCGCTTACTCTATCGAAAGAGTAAGCGGACAAAATTATAAACTTAAACAATTTCACACAAATTTTACACAAGGATTGTCGGAAGTACTGATTTAACAGCATCCATAGGCCATAATAGAAACCGGCCTCGGGTATCAGATGAAAAACACAACTTCGGTTGTGTTTTTTTGTGTTTAATTACTACTATATAAGATGACTTAACTGAGCGAATGCGGGCTTTGGTTACCCCTAGCGCTTTAAAGAATTCAATGCAATTTAATTCTTTATTTCAATATATATTTAGATGAAAGAATAGAGAGCGGAGGAATATTATGCCATTAATTGAACACCAGGAGTTCGTTCAGGCCTCGATAGAACGTTGCTTTGATCTTGCACGAGACGTGGATATTCATACCCGTACCACAGAGGGAACGAAAGAGAAGGCTGTCGGTGGAGTGACAACAGGTTTATTGCTAGCCGGGGATGTTGTTACATGGGAGGCCGTCCATTTCGGTATAAGACAAAGACTAACTGCCAAAGTAACGGTGATGGATAGACCGTATATGTTTGAAGACATAATGATAAAAGGAGCATTCCACTCTTTTCACCATATTCATCAGTTTATTGAGAAGGATAATGGTACTCTGATGATTGACAGATTTCAATATAAATCACCCTGTGGAGTGATTGGTGTTATTGCGGATAAGTTGTTTTTGGAAAGCTATATGAGAAACTTTATTGTGAGTCGAGCAAGAGCTCTGAAGCATATTGCAGAAAATGAGTAAGAGGCATTTCATCAGGAAAAATCGACTTGATAAACTTGGTGGCACAAGTTTTCTAGAGAGTGGAACCTGGACATTACTAATCGATGGCGAGAAAACACAGCCGTTCAAAAATTGAGCCTAAACAAAATCGCTCCTTACCGCCGAAGCGCAAGGAGCGATTTTCATAGAGGGGATCCGATGACACTAGTTTGGGTTGTCTATTGCAATTGCCTTGGTTGGTCATTGGGGATTGGTCACAAAATAAATGGTGACAGGTTATTGGTTTGCCTGCAATTTAATTTGGATTGATCCCTACTCTATGCCCTGGAGAGGAGTCTCACCTTTCCAAGGAAATTAAAAGTACTTCGTATCATCAAATTTCAAGACAATCGAATAGTTTTTTGCATTAATAGAATTAGATAACTTATGTGCATCCTTTTCTGCTTGCAATGATTTCACCCGATAATCCTCAGGATCGAATAAAGCAACACGGTATACGACCGTACCTTCAGAGTAGCCGTATTGAATCTCTTCTTTTTCTGCCATAGAGAGTTCTTTGTAAAAGCGGGCTTTTGCACGCAATTGTATGGCAAGTTCAATCGCTTCGACAATCGCAAGTTGTTGCCCTTGGAACTCGATTTCATTATCGATATTGGCACGATACATGAGACGGTCGAGGACTCGACTATCTAAACGGACTTCATCCAATTCTGTTTCCACGATTTTAAGGCTACGTGGTCCTTGATCAGGGGTGTTGCCTTTTTCTACAGTCGTAAAGGCGACGCGTCTCATTTCATCTTCAAGCTCATGAATTCGTTTTGTTAAAACACTTTTTAATTTCACAGCTTCAGCGAGTGTTATGTTGCCCATTTGTTCATTCCCCCCATTTAGAAACATTGTCAGTCAACTATAATGGAAGTTTGTCCCTCGTGCAAAACATATGAACGAACATCTCCACCACTAAGACTAGTGAACATGTTCCCACATGCTGTTGTCAGTTCAAACGCTTCAGTAGCATCCATGGACGGGCGTAGGAAGAAGATATGTAGCGCGTCTGTCGTATCTTCTGTTACAGCGCTGCGTATAGAATCGACATATGGACTACCGAATGGGCTATAATCATCTTTTAACAGTAGAATATTTTGTAATGAATTAAAACGACCATTCAATCCATCATATCCATCCTCTTCTGTCCCTGAAGTAACGACTATATCGCCGACAATTTTTTCGAGGTCATAGATGCCTACTGGAATTTCGTGCTGCAAGGAAAAGAAGTTATTCAAGTCGACAGCATTGTGGAATGGATCGATGTAGTTTTGCTTCTTAATCCGCCGCATAAGTGCTTCAGTAGAATGACGGTATCGATTAGGGTCTGCGCCAAGTGCTTTCCACACAGTACGCCATTCTTTAATGCCAGGGAATTCGGGTACAGACTTGTTCTCCAACTCAAAGAAAAGTTGCTCTTGGAATAATTGCAATTTTCCTTTTAGCATTTGAGGCGATTCTGACACTGTAATTTTGGTATAATGGTTAATGCCCAATTTTAATCCGGGTACGGCACCTAAAAGCTTCATATCCATTTCAATAATCAATGACTTCACCCTTTATATAGTTTAATTCAATAGTAGCATAGTGGAGGCGATACAGTGTGAATGCTGTTCAGTTGCAACAGTCAGTGAGGGACTATGCGGAGTCAATCGGCATCGACAAAATTGGTTTTACAACAGCTGCACCATTTCGTGAGTTGAAAAACCGCTTGAAGCGGCAGCAAGAACTAGGCTATCAGTCGGGTTTTGAAGAAAAGGATTTAGATAAACGGACAGAACCTGCTCTTTTGCTTGATCAAGCAGAAAGCATTATTGCAATTGCTGTAGCTTATCCATCCAAAATGGCGGATTCTCCGAGAGGAAAAAAAGGCGAGCGCCGGGGTATTTTTTGCCGTGCATCATGGGGAACAGATTATCATACAGTCCTTCGTGAAAAGCTGAGACTGCTTGAGGAATTTATACTAGAACATGCACCTAAAGCAAAGGTTCGCTCGATGGTAGATACGGGTGAGCTTGCAGACCGCGCTGTTGCAGAACGGGCGGGGATTGGCTGGTCGGCAAAAAACTGTTCAATAATTACGCCGGAATTCGGTTCGTATGTGTACCTGGGTGAAATGATTACCAATATCCCTTTTGCGCCGGACGTTCCAATGGAAGATGAATGTGGGGATTGCACACTTTGTCTTGATGTATGTCCAACCGGTGCATTGATTCAGGGTGGTCAATTAAATGCGCAGCGTTGCATTGCTTTCCTTACACAGTCGAAAAAGCCAATCCCGGAAGAATTTCGTGCGGAGTTTGGTAATCGGATTTACGGGTGTGATACGTGTCAAACGGTATGTCCGAAAAATAAAGGAAAGCATAATTTGCATCAGCAAGCATTCCAACCGGACCCTGAACTGGCGAAGCCACTTCTTCAGCCTGTGCTCAGGTTGTCGAATCGAGAATTTAAAGAGAAATTTGGACATGTATCAGGATCTTGGCGCGGAAAAAATCCGATTCAGCGAAATGCAATTATTGCACTCGCACATTTTAAGGAGGAGTCTGCGGTACCTGAATTGATCAGTATGTTAGAGAACGATCCAAGGCCCGTCATTCGTGGTACGATTGCATGGGCACTTGGTCGAATTGGTTTGGAAGAAGGATATGTAGCGATTAAGGAAGCATTATCGAAAGAGGAAGATCCGGAAGTGCGTGCTGAATTAGAAAAGGCAGCGGATACTTATATATTAAAGAAATGAATGCCTATATAAACTAAACGAAGGCTCCTTACAAGAGGTAGCAGAAGTAAATTCAATGGGGTTCTATTTTTCAACAAATCTATAGTAAGAAAAAGTTTAATTGGAGGAATCACTGAGATGGCTATACACGTAGCGTTATTTGAACCACAAATCCCTGCAAACACAGGGAACATTGCAAGGACATGCGCAGGAACAGGAGCGAAACTTCATCTTGTGAAACCGCTTGGGTTTTCGACGGATGACAAAATGTTGAAACGTGCGGGGCTCGATTACTGGGAGCACGTCGACATTACATATCATGAAGGAATTCGTGAGCTATTCGCGGCGAATCCCGATGCTGTTTTTTACTTTTTGACAAAACACGGTGAAAGGACTCATACTGCATTCGATTATTCTGATGGTGCAACAGATATATTTTTCGTCTTCGGTAAAGAGACGAGCGGACTTCCTGAAGAAATTTTAGAGGAGAATAAAGAACGGTGTCTACGAATCCCGATGAACGACAACATTCGGTCGCTTAATTTATCGAACACGGCGGCGATACTTATATATGAAGCGCTTAGGCAACAATCTTATCCAGGATTGGTATAAAAAAAACGGGGCAGCCTGAAGGCATGTCCCGTTTTACTTATTGTTATTTTTTTAGGCCAGGTATCTTAACCTTGCCCGGTTTATCATCGTATCCGCCTGTGAAAATTGCAGATAGGAATGCAAAGCAAACACCTATAATTAGAATTACTGTCATGATAGGTACCTCCTGTAAATTCATTAGTAGCTTCGTTAAGTATACCCTATTTTAAATGGAATTGAAACGACCGTCAGGAAAAATTGTGACAGAGCCAAGAAAAATGAAACTTTTTGTCCGCTTGTCCGTATATAACATAACGACTTAAATAATATGGAGGTAGAATATAGTATGAAAAATTACTCGACAGGAATGAAATGGATCACGGCAATTGCAGAAGGTTTTCTTGCAATTCCAATCATTGGAGGAGTTTTTGTTATAAGCTCCGGATACTCAGTGCTGGGTGTCATGTTCGTTTTACATGCCATTACGTTACTGCTTTCAATTCGGGACATGCAGGGTAAGGCAGCACCCATCCTAGGTCTCGTAACGAGCATAGTGAGTGCTATTCCGTTCATTGGCTGGTTCATGCACCTACTAACTGCAGGAGCGCTCGTAATGTCAGCTATCACTTCTAGACGCTAAATCAATATGTAAGAAATACCCTTCCGAATACTAACGGAAGGGTATTTTTTAATGTGGTAAATAGAGCAGCTGATAGGTGAACAGTACTGCGAAAATATATAACAGGATAGGAACTTGTTTTCCTTTCCCTTTCACAACTTTCAATAGCGGGTATGTGATGAAACCAAGAGCGATTCCTGTCGCAATGCTCGATGTGAGTGGCATTGTTAGAATAACGAGGAATGCTGGGAATGCTTCATCGAATGAATCCCAATCAATATCTTTCACTGCGCCAATCATCAAGCTTCCGACGATAATTAAAGCAGGAGCTGTGATTGCAGATACACCAGACAATGTGCTGACGAGTGGACCGAAAAATGCCGCGACAAGGAAGAGGATAGAGACAGTCAGTGATGTCAATCCTGTCCGGCCACCTACTGCAACACCAGATGAAGATTCGATGTACGCCGTTGTTGGGCTCGTACCGAACATCGATCCGAATGTTGTTGCAACAGAATCTGCAAGTAATGCATGACGTGCACGTGGCAGCTTATTGCCTTTCATAAGGCCAGCCTGTTTTGCAACACCAATCATCGTGCCGGTGGTATCGAACAAGGTAACGATGAGAAAGGCAAAAACCACCCCATACAAACCATGTGAAATGACGTCACCGAATGCAGTAATCGGATTCCAAACAAGAATCCCTTCCGGTAATTGAGGCATTTTCCATAAGGCACCTTCAAATTTGAGCTGACCGGTAAAGACTGCGACAATTCCAGTTAGAACCATTCCAATGAAAATCGAACCATAGATATTCAAAGTCATAAGAATAACCGTCACGAGAAGGCCGAACAAAGCGAGTAGAACGGGCGGAGACGTAAGGTCGCCAAGCTTAACAAGATTCGCCTCATGTGGAGCGACGAGTCCAGAAAGACGCAAGCCGATAAAGGCGATGAATAACCCTATCCCAGCTGTAATCCCGAGCTTCAGACTCTCAGGAATTGATTCAATTAATTTTTCACGGAATGAAGTCAAGGACAACAGAACAAATATTAATCCAGCTATGAATACTGCAGAAAAAGCAGTCATGTAGTCGAGTTGACCATCAGATGCGAGAACAACCGATGTAAAATAAGCATTCAATCCCATTCCTGGTGCAATTGCAATTGGATAATTGGCGAAAAGTGCCATCCAAAGTGTACCGATAACCGCAGCGATAATTGTCGCAATGAATACTTGCTCAAATGGTACGCCGGCGTCAGCAAGAATAATCGGATTGACGATGACAATATAGGCCATTGTCAAAAAAGTTGTCATACCGGCCAATACTTCCGTTTTCACAGTGGTATTATGTTTTTTTAAATGAAACAATGTAAATCTCCTTTCAGAATACGAACGAAATGAAGTACATTTACAATAATATTCGTTTTTACGATAAAATTCAACTCTGAAATGCAATCAGGTAATTCGTAATATTCGAATGCCGCTTGTACAATTAAAGAATAAGTTTCGAAAGGGGAAATTCAAATGACAAAACGATTCAACGGAACACTTGAGCTAGCAAATGGTGTGAAAATGCCACAATTAGGACTTGGCGTCTATAAGATGACGGATCCGGGTCAGACTGTCGAAGCAATTACATACGCACTAGAAACAGGATATCGCGCAATTGACACAGCGGCAATCTATGAGAATGAAAGGGAAACGGGGGAAGCGATCCGTCACTCTGGTGTACCACGGGAAGAGCTGTTCATCACATCGAAGGTATGGAATACTGATCAGGGCTATGACGGGACACTCCGCGCATTCGAGACTTCATTGAAGAAATTAGGTTTAGAATATTTGGATCTTTATTTGACACATTGGCCCGTGTCAGAAAAATATGTCGACACTTATAAAGCGATTGAACGGTTGTATGACGAAAAACTGATCCGTACTACAGGTGTCTCCAATCATCATGCCCATCATCTTGAAAAAATCCTTGTAAAAGCAAATGTTGCGCCAATGGTGAACCAGATTGAACTCCATCCGTATCTAACACAGGAACCACTCCGTGCGTTTTGCGAAGAGAATGGAATTGCTGTGACGTCTTGGTCACCGCTTGCACGTGGGAAGCTACTTGCAGAACCAACGCTTCTTACTATCGGCGAACAGTACGGTAAAACACCAGCGCAAGTTATTATCAGATGGCATTTGCAAAATAATCTCATCGTTATTCCAAAGTCGGTGACACCTGAACGTATAAGTGAAAATAATGAAGTTGGCGATTTTGAACTGTCATCTGAAGAAATGGCATCGATTAACGCACTTAATCGCGATGAGCGGACGGGAACCAATCCGGATTCATACTAATTTCATCAGCGTACATGATATGTGTCATAAGTCTTAATGCTATTCATAGTATTGCAACTTTTAGCACAAATACTACATTCAAAATGAGGTATTTTATGGTATGATGAAAAAAAGGGTGTAGGAGGAATTGATTACCATGTTCAGAAGCAAGAAAAAGGGTATCGAGGATGATCGTCTTCAACTAGAAATTGACCGTTTGAAGTTGGCGTATTCGGATAAAGAACAACAGGATCAAGGACGTTTAACTGACTTAAAAAGCGAGTTGAATGCTGCTGTCAATCAGCATGAGAAAGTAAATGCGCAACATAACGTATTAGGAGAAGCAGTTAGTCAGATTGAGACAAGGTTTGAAAACGTGGGTGAACTAAGCGAAAGAACTTCGGAAAAGTCACAGGACTTGTTTGAAAAAGGTCGTTCACTTGAAGAACAATCTCATAGCATGGTTAAAGAAGCATCAGAAGGAACGAAAGAGGTAAAGGCGACAGCCGATGTCATCAAAGATTTGGGAATCCAAATTCAAGCTTCCGAACAGAACATGACGAACTTAAGCGCTAGATCAGTTGAGATACAGTCAATTGTCGGCGTCATTGAAGATATTGCAGCGCAAACGAATTTGCTTGCATTGAATGCGTCAATCGAGGCGGCACGGGCTGGAGAATCCGGAAAAGGGTTCGCGGTCGTTGCCCAAGAAGTAAGGAAACTTGCTGAAAGCACGTCGGATAGTACGGCAAACATCCAAACATTAACTTCTTCACTTCGCAATGAAATCGAGCAAGCGCTTGCCGCTACAAGGAAAAGTGCTGAGCTCGTTGAAAAAGGAGTCGAAGTAAGTTTGGCAACTGCATTAAAAATTGAAAGCATCCTAAGCACGATTGAGGTAAGCCAAGGTGACATTGGTGCTATTCAAGAAATGATTGAAGAACAGAAAAAACTGTCCGAAGAAGTGAAACATGAACTTCACGGTGCGAAAAGTTTATTCTCACAAGCACATAATCTAATTGTGGAACATATTGAAGATGCAAAAGAAGTTGATGAGCGTCTTGAGAATGGAATCCGTCAACTAGCGTTTTAATTTGATTCAGTAGGGGCGAGGGTATCTAGACTAAAATCGCCGCGTTCTGAGGATGCCACAAACTAAGTGTAATTGATTAAAAAAATGCCATGGAGAAATACTCTCCATGGCATTTTTTTTAGATATTTTTCATTTCGATAAGCGTCTGTTCTTCTGTAAAAGGATGGATGAACGATAACGCAGTTGCAGTTAACCGATAATGACCGTCTTCCGTTTCACTGCCGTCATATAGTGTATCGCCTGTAACTGGGTATCCAATATGTGATAAATGTACGCGGATTTGGTGTGTCCGACCGGTTTCAAGATCAGCCTCTACAATGGAAGTCTCTTCTTTACGTTCAATAAGTCGGAAGTTTGTAACAGCGGCTTGTCCAGACATTGAAACAATTCGTTTGGCTGGATGATGGCGGTCTTTTCCAATCGGAAGTCTAATGGAACCTTTAGGTCGTTTCAAGTAACCGTCAACTTCTGCCGTGTATTTCCGTGAGATGTCATTATTCTCAATCATACGGTCGAAGAGTGCCTTCGCAATTGGATGCTTCGCAACGAGAACAACACCGGAAGTTCCTTTATCAAGACGATGGATATGCTCGGCATAATCCCCGCCATTGTTTTTTACATATGCCATGACAGCATTCATCAGTGTACCTTTGTCCCTTGGACCATCGGGATGTGTTGTCATACCAGCAGGTTTAACAGCTGCCAGGATATGCTCGTCTTCAAAAAGTACGGTAAGTTCAACTTGTTCATCAGCAATATACGTGGAAGCTGCATCAGGGAAAGTAAACACCAATTCTGTACCTTTCGCGAGAGGTAAGCGCCAGTCGTCTACGGGTTCGCCGTTCGAATCTAGTACACTCTTGGCCATACGCATAAGGTGGACCGTCTTTTTACCGCCTTGCCATTTATCTTTGAGCAAGTATTCAACCGTCATATTGTCTTCTTGTGTTTTATAATGAAATAAAGCCATTTAAATCATTCCTTCCAGTCGTGGGCCTACAGGATGTAGGTCATGAAGCGTGAGGGATTGTACTTCATCCCTCCTAGTTGCCGCAGGACGCAGCGAACTTAGACTTCGTTCCATATTATTTGCCTTCGAATTCAGTGAAAAATGCACGTATATTTTCCTCGGGTTGTGCGCCGAGCATACGTCCGACTTCTTTACCATCTTTGTAGTGGACGAGGGCTGGCCAACGTTCAATTTTATAGTCTGTATCCATTCCGGCTTTATCACCAAATTCCATCATGTTATATTGCAGTACGTTGACATCCATCTCTTTTGCAATTGGCATCAAAACAGGTGTCATTTCCATGCAAAATTGACATTCAGGGTGGAAATAATAGGCCGTTACTGATTCACCGGCCTCTATTTTTTTGAACAGAGCATCTGGCAAGACGATGTTGCTGTAGTTTTCATTGCCTATCAAATCGATTGTTGGTTTTTCAAGATTATCCGTTCCATATGGATTGTCTTTCATTTTTGCTTGGTCCGCTTTGTTCGATAATACGACAATGAGGATGAAGACCGCGACAATAGCACCGCCAATGATTAATAATTTTTTCAAGTTACTTCGACTCCTTCTGCCATTTCATCATGAAAAGGCTTGTGATTAAGATGATTAAAAATGCCGTAAGCGCCAAGAATGGAATGGTGATGAATCCGAGATAGTTGATGTATTGTCCTGTACAAGACACGTTTCCACAAGTAGGTGCACTATTGCTCAAAAAAGTCAGCTTTTGAATTCCATAATGATAGAGGGAGATACTTCCACCAACAATCGAGAAAACAGCTAGAGTCAAGGCAATTCGTGCGTTTTTTTGGAACAGGGCGACACCTGAAATGAGTACGATTGGATACATCAGAATCCGCTGGTACCAACAGAGCGTACAGGGCTCATATCCGCGTACTTCCGAAAAGTATAACGAACCGAGCGTTGCGACAAATGAAACTGACCAAATAATAATGAGACTGTTTTCTAGTCGTTTTTGCATATAATCATCTCCTGCTTGGTAAACTACATACACATTTGATTATAGGGTGTCGTATTAAACAAGTAAAACATTATTAACTGTAGGGGCAACTGCGGTATAATGGAGAGATACAGGTTGGGAAGAGGTGTTTCGGATGAGTGAAGAATTTGATTTGTCTGAGTTTGAAATAAGTATGGTTATTCGTCAGATGAAATTTGAGGATATAACGAGGCTTTTAAGTATGCAGGAATTATGTTTCCCTGGCATGGAACCGTGGGAAGAGGGGCATCTAAAGAGTCATTTGGAAAATTTTCCGGAAGGGCAGATGGTTGCTGAATTGGATGGGGAAATCATCGGTTCATGCTCCAGTCTAATCATCAATTTCGATGAGTATGACGACCGCCATACATGGGATGATGTCACTGATGAAGGGTACATAACAAACCATAATCCCGACGGTTATAATATGTACGGCATCGAAGTTATGGTGCATCCTGGCTACCGCCGTATGAAGGTCGGACAGCGTTTGTATGAAGCACGTAAAGAACTTGCGAGAGAGCTCAATTTGAAGTCGATTATCCTAGGTGGTCGGATCCCGAACTACCATAAATTTGCCGAAGAAATGTCGCCGCGTGAATATGTAGATTCTGTGTCGCGCCATAAAATCTATGATCCTGTACTGACGTTCCAACTGATGAATGACTTTACGTTGATGAGGGTTAATCCAAACTATCTACCGGACGATAAAGCATCGAAGAAATATGCAACACTTATGGAATGGAATAACGTTGATTATAAACCGCTGACGAAGCGTCATTTCAAGACAAGTTATCCAGTACGTATTTGCGTTGTCCAATACTTGATGCGCAAGATTTCATCATTCGAAGACATGGCTCATCAGTGCGAATACTTCGTAGACGTCGCGTCTGATGCCAACTCCGATTTCGTCGTCTTCCCGGAAATATTCACGACTCAGCTTATGTCATTTATGGATGAAATATCGCCGAGCCAAGCAGTACGTAAAATGACTGAATATACGCCGCAATATATTGAGATGTTCATGAATCTTGCAGTCCGTTATAACGTGAATATCATTGGTGGATCTCACTTTGTCGAGGAAGAGGATGAAGAAATCTACAATATTTCGTATTTGTTCCGTCGTGATGGGTCAATTGAAAAACAATATAAGATTCACATTACGCCAAATGAACGAAAATGGTGGGGAATTAGTGCAGGAGATGCGGTTCGCGTCTTCGATACAGACTGTGGGAAAATCGCCATCCAAATTTGTTATGATATCGAATTCCCCGAATTGGCACGTATTGCAACAGATATGGGTGCCAATATTATCTTCACACCATTTTGTACAGAAGATAGACAAGGGTATCTGCGCGTCCGTTATTGTGCCCAAGCCCGAGCGATTGAAAATCAGATTTACACTGTTATTTCTGGCACGGTCGGAAACTTGCCACAGACGGCAAATATGGATATCCAATATGCACAATCAGCTATATTCGCTCCATCCGATTTCGAGTTTGCTCGGGATGGCATCGTAGGAGAAACGAATGCAAATTTAGAAATGGTACTTATTGGCGACGTCGACCTCGAGATATTACGTCGCCAGCGTCAGGACGGTACCGTGAAGCAACTAAAAGATCGTCGTCATGATGTGTACCATATCGAGTATAAGAAGGATTGAAAGCAAAAACGCCACGCATATCGGTAAACCTGGTGTACGTGGCTGTTTTTTGTAACGCAAAAAGTAGTTTCCGACTTACTAGGAATTCCATGGCGGTGATAAACTCGTTTAAGACGGTGATAAACGGGTCCATGGCGGTGATAAACCTCCCGATGACGGTGATAAAGCAATTCAACGCGGTGATAACAATCAATATGCATATCAAAAAAGGGCTGTTCTTGTTAGTCGATAAATTATCGATTAGCAGATCAGCCCTTCTCATATAGTGACTCTTTACTTATTTCTTCTTCGAAGGATGATTCCGCATACTTTTTGTTATCTTTTTCCACTTATTCCGGTCTTCGGATCGAGCGGCGGCATCCATTTTTCGTTCAAGGAATGCCAACTCTTTTTGGAGTTTCAGATAGCTCGCATAGCGGTCTTCAGGTAAAGCACCTGTAGCAAGTGCTTCCTGTACTGCACACCCAGGTTCATTGTTATGCTGACAGTCATTGAACTTGCATGAATTGGTGAATGCTTCCACGTCTTTAAAACCTGAATCCAGGCTCTCGCTGTTGTCCCACAGCTGAAACTCTCTCATCCCTGGCGTATCAATCAGTACACCGCCGCCAGGAATCTTAACGAGTTCACGATGGGTTGTCGTATGCCGGCCTTTATCGTCATCATCACGGATATCTTGAACGAACATCGTTTCACCGCCGTAAATGGCGTTTGTAAGAGAGGATTTTCCTACACCTGAAGAACCTAATAAGGCCGCTGTTTTTCCACCATCTAACAGTGCGGTCAATTCGTCAATTCCTTCACCGGTTACATTGCTCACGGCGAAAACATCAGCGCCCATAGCTATATTCCGTGCTTCTTCAATGTAGTAGGAAGGGTCATCACATACGTCTTTCTTTGTCAATACGACGACGGGACTTGCGCCTGAATCATAGGCGGCAACCAGATAACGCTCGAGTCGTCTAGCATTAAAGTCTTTATTCATCGACATGACCAAGAAAACGATATCGATATTTACTGCGATAATTTGTTCGGAAATCATTGTGCCAGCGGATTTTCTGGAGAACAGAGATGTTCTCGGTAATATGTCATGGATAATACCACGTTCTTCACCAGGCATTTTTTCCACTGCGACCCAATCACCGACAGCAGGGAAGTCTCGTCGCTCATCGGCTTCGTACTGCATCGCACCCGAACAGACAGATAGCCATTCACCTTCAGCTGTGACAACCCGATACATTCTTTTATGCTCGAGTGTGACACGCCCAGGCGTACATTTTTTCATTTTTAATCCGTCTTTTATATCATCCCAGTTCGTTTCATGGGATAAATTCCAACCGTACTCGTTTAAATTAATCAATTTATATTCCTCCTGTTATGTGCGTACTAGAAAAGCGCAAGGCGCCTGTAGCTAGACAATAAAAAAGCCGTGGGTCCTTTGATCGGACACCACGGCTTTCACGCGCATAACAGAATAAGCATGCTTATTATAAAAGCACGGCAGGTGAAAGTATGGGTCCGATCAAATTAGCAATAGGTACAATGATAATAGCCATAAAACTTCACCTGCTTTCTGTAAGTTGAATTAATAATAACAAGACGCAAGAAGAAAGTCAATACAGACTTTTCAGGTCATTTGAAATATAGCTGAGAAGGTGGGGAGTGTAACGTATCGGACAAAAAAAGCGTCCTCCATAGGGAAGACGCTTTTAGTTAGGATTCCATTGACAATTCTGAAGTGCTGTCAGTGGAGTCCTGTTCATATTTGATGACTTCTAGGTAGAGAATATGATGACCATCCACATCTTTCACCATGAATTCAAACCCTTGTTCAATAATTTTTTCACCTTGGATTGCTTCAAAGCGTTGGGTCATGATCCAGCCGCCGATTGTATCGATGTCCTCTTCGTTAATGGAAATACCGAGAATGTCATTTACATTTTCGATGCGCATCTTCGCGTCTAAAATGTAGTGGTTTTCCCCGAGAATTTGAATTTCTGGTACTTCATTCATATCGAATTCGTCTTGAATATCACCGACGATTTCTTCTAAAATATCTTCGATAGTTACAAGGCCTGAAGTTCCACCATATTCATCCATTAGAATCGCCATATGAATGCGTTCTCGTTGGATTTTGAGTAGAAGGTCGGCGATTGGTATCGATTCGATGACATGTATAATCGGTTGCATATAATTAACAATTGGTTGATGGCCAGCTGTGTCTGGTTCCTTAATGAATGCTGTCAATAGGTTTTTCATGTTGACCAGACCAATAATATGGTCTTTATCGCCATCCGTGACAGGGTAGCGTGTATATTGTTCAACACCCATCACATCGAATACTTCACGTAATGTCATATCTTTTTCGATTGATATCATTTCTGTCCGAGGGGCCATGATTTCATTGGCAATCCGGTCATCAAATTCGAAAATCTTATTGACATATTTATATTCGGCTTGGTTAATCTCGCCGCTTTTTAAACTATCTGATAAAATCATTCGAAGTTCTTCTTCTGTATGAGCGACTTCTGATTCAGAAATCGATTTATAGCCAAGCAGTCCAACGAAGAAACGTGCAGAACCATTCATACCTTTAATAACAGGGTACATGAGGCGATAAAATAAAATAAGCGGTTTTGCAAATAACAATGTAATGGCTTCCGCTTTTTGAATCGCGATCGTTTTAGGAGCCAATTCACCTATAACAACATGCAAAAATGTTACCGATGTGAATGCGATAATGAATGAAAGAATACTGGAAGTACTAGCTGTTAAATCGAAATACGAGAAAATCGGTTTTAACATTAGTTTTACAGTTGGTTCCCCGAGCATCCCGAGTCCGAGAGCAGTTATCGTAATCCCCAATTGGCAAGCGGACAAATACTCGTCCAGATTACTAATTACCTTTCTCGCAATTACGGCACGCTGGTTACCCTCCGCAACCAGTTGGTCAATCCGTGTTGATCTAATCTTCACAATTGCAAATTCACTCGCAACAAAAAATGCGGTGAGAGCGATCAAGACAGCAAATGCTGTCAATCGTATGGCAATATCCAAATAATTACTTTGTTCCGAACCCAAATGAGGGGGAGAACAAAGTGTACACCTCCTATAGTGGTAAAATCCTTAGTTAACTCTATGATAATTTATTTTCAAGAAAAAAACAAATAGATACTCTTGTCTTACGTATATTTGCTGGTAAGGCGCCTTCGCTCAGTATATATACCGGATTTATCCCAACTAATGAAATGCGCTTTCTCAAATAGACTATCCAGCGAAGGCGCGACTTCGTGGTAGCCGGAGCGATAAGACTGAAAGTGGTCTTCTTTCTGGCTTATCGCGGGAGGCATCCACAAAGCGTCGAAGCGGTATTGGCAGGAATTCTATTTAGTTCTAAGTATTGGTACCTTTTCAGTGGCCTCCTAAAAACCTTTATAAAGCGCTTACGGCGTATTCATTTGTTTAACATCTATAGTAGCTGTTATTCATTACGTATTTCTCTGTTGGTGTCATATTCAATTTAACTCATTCATATATTTATCCAATATTAACGAACAGTAAGATTCTCGCTGACTTGAGGATTACATCATAGAAAATGGTTGCAGTAATTCTGTTTTCGAAAAGTATTGACAACTCTGAAATGGAAATGATAACCTACAAGTAGTTAGTTACTCGAAATAGAAAGGGAGGTACGGAAAATGAAAAAAGTATACGTGTTCCAAAACAACAACAATAAAATGAAACCGTACCTATCCGTGTTTTAGTTTTTAACACTAAATAAACCCGGACCGGCGCGCTTTGCCGTTCCTTTTATGAGCACACGCTTATCTTAAGAAGCGTGTGCTCTTTTTTTGTTTTAATCTAAAGAAAAATTGGTGTTTCCACGCATTGCGTGTTGCATAAAGTTGGACCAACTAATAGGAAAAGGAGTGTTGACGATGTTAATCATCAAACAACAAAGGAAACTATTGAAAAAGGAATCTCTCGAAAGCGGATAGCTGTAAGAGAATAGGGAAGAAGGTTGATTGAATTATGTTTTCAGTGCTATTTAAATTAAAATGGTTTTTTAAAGAAAATCGTAAGAGGTACACAGTTGCGCTTATTCTGCTGATGGTGACGAATATTCTTGTTGTTATTCCACCTTGGCTAATCGGGCAGGCAATTGACTCGATCTATACACAGACGTTGACAGCAAGATTACTTGTTATATTTATTGGTTCTATGTTTTTAATTATGCTTTTCAATTATGCAAGTAACTATGTTTGGCAATACCAATTGTTTGGCGGGGCTTATGTCATCGAACGGCAATTACGGGGAAAGCTTATGCATCATTTTCTGAAAATGACCCCCACGTTTTATGAAAAAAATAAAACAGGCGATCTGATGGCCCGTTCTACAAATGACTTGCGGGCAATATCTGAGACGGCAGGTTTCGGCATCATGACGCTTGTCGATTCGACGCTCTATTTACTGACGCTAGTCTTGACGATGGGCTTTCTCGTGTCGTGGAAATTGACGCTTGTGGCGATTTTACCGCTTCCGATTTTGGCGTTTATCATGCAGGTTTTAGGAAAGAAAATTCACGAAAGATATATGACGGCACAGCAGGCGTTCGGTGATTTGAACGATAATGTCTTGGAAGCGGTCGCGGGTGTAAGGGTTGTTCGTGCATACGTCCAGGAACGTGCATCTGAAAAAGGGTTTTCTGATATGACGGAAGATGTCTATCAGAAAAACATGCACGTCGAGAAGATTGACGCGCTGTTCATGCCGATTTCAAAAGTACTGACAGGGCTGACGTATATGATTGGGCTCGGTTACGGGGCCTACCTTGTATCCATTGGTGATATGACGCTAGGGAATCTCGTTACCTTTAATGTCTATCTTGGGATGATTGTTTGGCCGATGTTTGCAATTGGTGAATTGATTAACGTTTTACAACGCGGAAATGCGTCACTCGACCGGGTGACAGAGACGCTTGATTATGAGGAAGATGTGAAGGATCCTAAACATCCCGTGAATGTTGAACAACCTGATAGTGTAGGTTTCCAGGATGTTACTTTCACGTATCCGACGTCGCATTCGGTCAACTTGGATGCTATTAAGCTCCATTTGAAACGTGGCGATACACTTGGGATAGTTGGGAAAACCGGTAGTGGAAAGACGACATTTGTCAAACAGCTACTGCGTGAATATCCATCCGGAGAAGGGGAAATCGTCTTCTCGGGAGTACCAATGCAGTCAATGACAAAAGATCAGGTAAGGGATTGGATTGGTTACGTCCCGCAAGATCACGTTCTGTTTTCACGGTCAGTCAGGGATAATATTTTATTCGGACGACCCGATGCAACAGAAGCGGACATTGCGGAAACGATTCGTCTGTCCTATTTTGAAAAAGATCTTGAAATGCTTCCTGAAGGACTTGAAACACTCGTCGGAGAGAAGGGTGTTGCATTATCCGGAGGACAGAAACAGCGAATATCCATTGCACGAGCACTGGTGAAAAATCCGGAGATTCTTATTTTAGATGACTCTCTTTCTGCGGTCGATGCGAAAACGGAAGCGAAAATCATAGAGAATATTCAAACGGAACGTTCTGGAAAAACGACAATTATTACAACACACCGACTGTCTGCTATTCAGCATGCAGACTGGATTATCGTCCTTGACGATGGGCGTGTTATTGAAGAGGGAACACATGAGGGCTTACTTGGAATGAACGGCTGGTACAAAGAACAATTCGACCGCCAACAGATTGGGGAGGTTGAATAATATGGGTACCGGTAGACGCTTACTCCATTACGCACTTGACTATAAAAAATTATTACTGACAGGTATTATTCTTCTCGCGTTCGCAGTCGCTGCGGATCTAATGGGACCAATGATTGCCAAGAAAATCATTGATGACCACATTGCAGGGGCTACTGGCGGGGGCATGGATTTCGCTCCGATTGCCAAGCTGCTTGCCATCTTTTTCGGGCTCGCCGTGGTCACTGCGATACTGAGGTATTTCCAGTATTTATTGATGCAACAGGCGGCAAACCGTATCATACAGAAAATGCGTAATGATCTGTACGAACATATTCAGACATTGCCAATCCGCTATTTTGATAATTTGCCTGCTGGGAAAGTTGTTGCAAGAATTACAAATGACACGGAAGCGATCCGTAACTTATATGTGACGGTCGTTTCACAGTTCGCAATTAGCGGAATGTACATTACAGGAATCTTCATTGCGATGTTCATTTTGGATCCTAAAATGGGTGCTATCACGTTATTTGTCTTACCAATACTTTATATTTGGATGAAGGCATACAGAAAATTCGCTTCAAAGGTTAACCATATCATCCGCGGAAAAGTGAGTGACATGAATGCGATGATTAATGAATCAATTAATGGTATGACAATCATTCAGGCATTTCGTCGTGAAAAGCAGATGGAAGAGGAATTCCGTGACTTGAATGATGAACACTTCCGCTATCAGAACAAACTGCTAAAAGTGGAGGCGGCGACTTCACATAACCTTGTCGACGTAATCCGGTCATTGACCTTTGTGTTCTTTATCTGGTATTTTGGCGGTGCTTCGATCTCCACAGAAAGTTTCATTTCAGTTGGGATGCTCTATGCTTTCGTAGACTATATTACACGGTTGTTCAACCCGGTGACGGGCATTGTAAACCAGTTCGCACGTCTCGAGCATTCACTTGTGGCGGCAGAGCGTGTCTTCAAATTATTGGACCGTGAAGGGGAGCCGGTAAGCGACGACAAAATCGCGCGTTACCAGGGAAATGTCCGCTTTGAGAATGTCTGGTTCGCTTATAAGGATGAAGAATATGTCTTAAAGGATCTTTCATTCGGAGCAAAGCAGGGAGAAACGGTCGCACTTGTCGGCCATACTGGATCGGGAAAAAGTTCAATCATGAATTTACTGTTCCGCTTCTATGACGCTTCGAAAGGGAAGATTACGATTGACGGACTAAACATCAGTGACATGCCACGTCAGACGATTCGTGATCATATGGGTATTGTTCTGCAAGACCCTTACTTGTTTAGTGGGACAGTCGAGTCGAACATTAGCTTAGGTGACTCACGCATTACACGCGAAAAAGTGCAACATTCGCTAGATGCAGTCGGTGGGGAACTGGTGTTGAAACATTTGCCAGGCGGAATTGACGAGCCAGTTGTGGAAAAAGGGAGTACGCTCTCTTCTGGACAGCGCCAGCTTATTTCATTCGCACGGGCGCTTGCGTTCGATCCTGCCATTCTTATTCTGGATGAAGCGACTTCCAACATCGACACGGAAACAGAGGAAATCATCCAACATGCGATGGACGTACTGAAAAAAGGGCGTACAACGTTCATCATTGCCCATAGGCTCTCTACTATTAAGAACGCGGATCGTATTTTAGTGTTAGATCGCGGGGAGATTGTTGAACAAGGCTCACATGATGAGTTGCTTATGCTTGGTGGGCAATATGCTCAAATGTATAAATTGCAGGCGGGAACTTCGGTTACTCCGAAAGTTGAATGACAAGGATATGACGAAGGGGACTTCCGTGTAAGTGGGAAGTTCCTTTTTTCTTTGTGATTAAGCTCCAAGTGACTGCTTTATTGTTGCCCGTACTACCCGGTGTGTAGTGCCAGCTGTTGCCACAATTTGAAGGGTACAAATGGTGTCAATAACTGGCATGATGCATTTGAGTTGTTGAAAAACTATTCTGAAAGACGTATCTTTAGAGTAACGAAGTATCTCGTATGGAAAGTTGGAGTAGCATGGGGAAATGGTTTGCGGATTGGAAGTTGAAAATATCTTCATTCAATAAAAACGTCAGGCTATTCATGCTAGCGAACGTGCTCATCCAGATTGGGATGGGTGTATTCATGGTCATGTATAATCTCTATATAAAAGAGTTAGGAATGCCTGAAACTATCAACGGAAAAGTTATTTCTATGACAGCGTTGGCGTCGGCAATTATGCTCGTTCCGGCCGGATTTCTAAGTGATAAATTCGGTCGGAAATGGATGATTGTTGGCGGTGCAATTTTCGGAGGAATGACATTGTTTTACCGAAGTGTTGCAGTTGCCGAAACACCGATAATTTACGCAGCATTTCTGACGGGTTTATTCATGGCATTCGTGCAAGTTTCGGGTGTCCCATTTCTCGCCGAAAACTCAAAGCCCGCCGAACGGGTCCATATGTTTAGTATCCACTTCGCCCTCATGACGGTTGCGAATGTTATCGGCAGTTTGCTTGGGGGCGTTATCGCTGACGTACTAGAAGTCCTCTTGGCTCTCGATGCAGCTGATGCGATTCGTTGGGCGCTTCTAACGGGGGCAACCATTTTTATCATTGGTTTACTTCCCTTATTTAAACTTCAAAACAAGCCGCCTGAATTGGTGCAAATGAAGAAAACGTCCGTTGAAGCTGTGGAAGAAGAGATTGAGAAAGTCGATAGCAGCTTCAGACGGAATATCATTCTGATTTTCCATTTCTCATTTGCGAGTTTGCTGATTGGTTTTGGTTCAGGTCTTGTTGTGCCGTACTTGAATTTATATTTCTCAAACCGATTTGATGCCTCTAATGCATACATTGGTCTTATTTTATCACTTGGATCTGCGATGACGGCGGTAGCTATGCTTATTGGTCCGGCATTAGTGAAAAAGGTTGGGAAAGTGAAAGCGCTTATCCTATTCCAAATGCTGTCTATTCCATTTTTACTATTAACAGCCTATACGACATCCCTGTTGTTAGCATCACTCGGATTCCTTATGCGCCAGGCACTCATGAATGCGGGGAATCCGATTCAAAGCGCTATCGCAATGGAAATCGTGGCTGACAAATACAAAGGACTTGCTAATTCAGTGAACCAAACTGTGTTTAATATTGGATGGGCAGCGATGGGGCCAGTAGCAGCGGGGCTTGTTATTGCAAGTGGTTCGTATTGGGGCTATGCCTATGCATTCACAATCACAGCAGGACTCTATGTTGTTTCCTCGACGTACTATTACTTCATTTTTGGCAGAAGAAATTTGTCGCAGGAATAGGGTGTCAGAAAAAACTGGTTAATTAGTGGTATAATAAATAAAAAGGGGTGTTCTTATGGGCATTACCATTATAGCTGTTGTTGCAATTGTATTGGGACTCGGAGGTATGGTGTTGATTGGTTTTGCAATCTACAAGACACTTTTTAATAAGAAGAAGTCAGGAAATATGTTTACGCCTTTTACTCCTTATGACGATATGACGAGGGGAACAAATGACACGAACAGTAATAAGTACTTGGAAGAAGATACAAGGCACGCGGTTGGCATAGAGGAAACGAGAAATGTAGAATAACAAAACTCCCTGCATACAATATGCAGGGAGTTTTGTTATTCACCGCGTCTGGCTTGTGTTTCTTTCCAGGCATTTTGTTCTTCTGGTACTCGACTCTTATCTTCAAAGACATTTTCAGTTTTCTGATCTTGTACTTTTAACTGTTCCTTTTCTTTACGCAACTCTTCAGGGGATTTTTCTTTATTCATACTGCGCCTCCTTAATACGTCATGGAGGACAGTATTCCCGAAGTTTTCACAAATCAATCATAGACGTGAAAAATCATCAATTCATGAATCATTTTTTTCAAATTGTCTTCTTCAGGCGGCGTTTCTCCTGTCCAAACAATGACACCCTCAGGTAAATAGTCACCGGTATACCTCGTATTGCGGAAGAAAAATGAGAATGTCCAACCCGGTAATTGTGTATTATCAAACATCGGTTTAAAACTGAAATGTTGTAGCATGTAAATAACTCCTCTCATAAGACGCTACCCGACCGCATAATATCAAGAAAAGAAAGCGAAAGGGTGCTGACTTGTTTGTTGATAAATTAAAGCAGGCCATCGAGGATGAGTACAAAGATTATTATTTTTATAAATCAATGCACGACATGACCAATGATCCGCTTTGGCAAGACTTCCTCAGACATATGTATGAAGATGAAAAAAGCCATTATGAAATGTTTCAACAGCTCTATTATATGATGACGGGGACATTTGTACCAAATCCAAAGAGACCATTGCCTTGTTATAACTTAAAAGAGTGTGTTCAGCGGGCATTGGTGAGTGAGCTTGAAGCGGTTGAAATGTATAAGGAAATGCTACTAACCGTTCCTTTTCAGCAGGCCTACAATCCGTTATTCATCGCTATGCATGATGAAATGGAACACGCTATTCGCATGTCAACAATGTACAACGCACTAAGATAAGTCTTTGAATTTTTCCGTTCGGTTTAGTTCTGCTATAATTAGGACTTAACGATACGGAAAAAGGTGAAGCATTTGGGTATTTTATGGACATTGTTATTCATGGCTTTTATTGGTGCATTAATCGGGGGACTTACAAATCATCTGGCGATTAAAATGCTGTTCAGGCCACATGAAGCGAAATATATTGGGAAATGGCGTTTGCCATTCACGCCGGGATTGATACCGAAACGGCGCGATGAACTGGCAGTGCAACTCGGTAAGACGGTGACGAATTATTTATTAACACCGGAAACGTTCAGAAAGAAATTATTGACGCCTGACATGGAGAAGAAAGCAGAGGATTTCCTCCAACAAAAACTTGAGCAGCATATCCTTCTCTCTGATAAAACATTAAATGACTGGCTTAATACTGCCGGCGCGATGAATGTTGCAGGGAAAGCAGAGCGGAAAGTGTTGGAAGTACTCGATGCCCAGCTTAACGCCGTTCGTGTAAAAATGACGACGGGATCGGTAGAAGAGGTGCTACCGCAAAAGTGGCGGGTAGAAGCTGCAGGGCGCATTCCAGCCATAACAACCTATATTCTAGGCAGGTCGGAAACCTACTTCGAATCAGATGAAGGAAAAGCAATGTTCCATAAAATGATTGATGATTTCCTAGCATCAAAAGGTACACTTGGAAGTATGGTAAATATGTTTTTTGGAGAATCAGAATCGCTTGTTGTAAAAGTACAGCGTGAAGCACTGAAGTTTGTCGCAGCACAAGGGACGTATGATCTTGTGAACACAATTATACTTAATGAATGGGAAAAGCTTCAAAAACGTCCCGTTGAGGAACTTCTCTCAGGGTTTGATTGGGATGGGTTGTTCAATTCAGTCCGATCTTATGCAGAAAAAGAACTTGTACTGGAAGCTCGCTTGAATAAGACGATACAGGATTATTGGCCTGCAGGGGCGGAATGGACAGCTGTTAATCTGACGCCGGCGCTGACTAGCTTTGCATTCGAACAGGCAGAAAAACAAATGGAGATATCGCTCCACAAACTTAAATTAGATGATATGGTTAGAGAGCAAGTCGATGCGTTTCCAGTTGCAATACTGGAAGATCTAGTACTTGGCATTTCAAAGCGCGAGTTCAAGATGATCACCATACTTGGAGCATTTCTCGGCGGTTTGATTGGAATCGTTCAAGGCCTCGTCGTCTTGGCAACAAATTTATCCTAGGGGGAACAATACATGACAGTGAATATTTACGATGATTTAAACAAATTGGAAGCAACATTCCGAAAAACTGCAGAGTTTTTAGAAGTACAGCAAGCGGTAGAAGAAGTGAAGGTGGATGACGATGCACTAGCGTTGTTCAAAAACTTCCGAAAAATCCAATTGAGCCTTCAGGAAAAACAGATGCAAGGTGAAGAACCAGTAGCTGAAGAGCTTGAGTATGCTCAAAAGACTGCACAACTTGCGCAGCAAAATCCTAAGATTATGAAAATGCTTGAAGCAGAAATGAAATTGAGTGGCTTGATTGAAGAAGTAAACCGTGTACTGATGAAACCAGTACAACAATTATACGAATCCATCTAAAAACCGGCCTAGGCCGGTTTTTCTTCTTTCACTCCGTAAATTTGCTATAATGATTTTATGTTTATCTAGAGAAAAAACTTCGGTTTTATAAATAGAAAGTTGGGTACTTACAATGCAAAAAATCATCATGAAAGAAAACTACGAACAGGGTTGGATTAGGATGTTTACGCATCTAGCAAACCTTTTCTTTGAACAATCGAAAATAGTCGATGAAGATGAAGAGGGTGCGATACTGGCAAATTTGACGTTGGAACGGACGCTTGATGGACAACTTGTCGGAAAGGCAATCCTTACATGGGACGGTGTGGAATATTCTGCTGAGTTTTCTGAGATAGAAGAGACGGACGATGATAAAGCGATTACCCGCCAGTTAAAGCGGATTTATTCACACGTTTTCCTTGAAACGCTTGAACAAGCAACAGGGATGCATCAATCGTGGGGAATTCTGACAGGGATTCGCCCGATGAAACTGTACCATAAATATCGTCACGAAGGACACAGTACGGAAGAGGCCCAGCAATTGTTAATGAATCGCCATCGGCTCTCGAGCGAAAAAAGCGAACTTCTAGCAAAAATAGCGAATGTGCAGTTGCGAACGGTGCCTGATTTACACGAATTAAAAAATGAAGTAAGTATTTATATAGGCATTCCATTTTGTCCGACGAAATGTGCGTATTGCACATTCCCAGCCTATGCGATTAATCGAAAAAATGGACGAGTCGAAACATTCCTAGACGGATTGCATGAAGAAATCCGAGAAATGGGAAAATGGCTGACAGAGCGAGACATGGCCATTACGACGATTTACTTCGGTGGAGGAACTCCGACATCTATAGAAGCGGAAGAAATGGACGCGCTATATGAAACGATGTATGCTTCATTCCCTAATATGGATAAAGTCAGAGAAGTAACGGTAGAAGCAGGTCGTCCTGATACGATTACGCCTGCTAAAATCGAAGTTCTGAAAAAATGGGGCATTGACCGGATAAGCGTCAATCCGCAATCCTATACAGATGAGACACTAAAAGCAATCGGTCGTCACCATACTGTTCAAGAAACAGTCGATAAGTTCTGGTTGTCACGCGATATGGGCATGAAAAATATTAATATGGATCTCATCATCGGTTTGCCAAATGAAGGAATGGAAGAATTCAAGCATTCACTTGCAGAGACTGAAAAAATGCAACCCGAATCGCTGACAGTTCATACATTGTCATTCAAACGGGCATCTGAAATGACTCGTAATAAAGACAAATACAAAGTAGCTAATCGTGAAACAGTCGAGCAGATGATGAAACTCGGAGAAGAGTGGAACGCTGCAAATGGCTATGAACCGTACTATTTATACCGTCAAAAGAACATTTTAGGCAACTTGGAAAACGTCGGGTACGCAAAGCCTGGTGAAGAAAGTATCTATAACATTGTTATTATGGAAGAGGTACAGACGATCATTGGAGTAGGCTGTGGGGCTTCAAGTAAGTTCATTGACCCTGAAACGGGGAAAATTACGCAGTTCTATAATCCGAAAGATCCGGCAGCTTATATTCTGACATATGAAGATTCAATCGTGAAGAAACTCGCTCATCTTGACGCGATTTTTCCAGAGATGGTTAAGTAGAAAAGCGCAAGCGCCTTGATAGACCCTACTCTAGGTAGAAAAACGTATACTTTCTTAGCTCTTAAATAAAGGGTTTACTGAAAAAACACCGAATCTAAGAAGTGAATGGTAATTCATTTCTTACGAAGGGGTGTTTTTTTATGTATACAACTGTCGAATTAAAAAAAGAGGGACGCCTTGCGCATCTTACGTTGAATAGGCCTGCATCGATGAACGCGATGGATAGTGTCATGATGAAGGAACTAGCAGATGTTTTCGAGGAATTGAAAAGCGATGTGTCAGTTCAAGTTTTGGTAATCCAAGGGGCCGGTCGTGCATTTTCTGCGGGTGGGGATATTAAAGCGATGTTAAATCCGGATAGCCCAATGGATATTGGTAGCGTAATGGTAGACGTGTCACGTCTTGCGAAAGCACTTTATACATTACCGCAAGTTACGATTGCGGTGGTCCATGGTGCGGCGGCAGGACTTGGATTTAGCCTTGTGCTTGGCTGCGATTATATTATTGCGGAAGAGGAAAGTAAACTTGCGATGAACTTTATCGGCATTGGTCTAATTCCAGACGGGGCAGGTCATTTCTTCTTAAAAGAACGCGTAGGTGTGCCTCAAGCGAAAAAACTCATTTGGTCAGGAAAAGTGATGAATGGTCAAGAAGCACTTGAAAAAGGACTCATCGATGAAGTGACTGCACAAGATACTGGTGCTGAACGCGGCGAAGCGTTTGCTCATAAACTGCTTGCGTCGCCGATTGCAGCAATGATTGCATCGAAAAAAATTCTGCACGCGCAAAAAACGAAAGAACTTGAAAGCATATTGGCAATGGAAAGTGAAGCACAAGTGGCAATGCGGAAAACAGCAGACCACCTAGAAGGTATTCAGGCATTTGTAGGAAAACGTAAGCCGGAATTTATAGGGAAATGATTTTTATGTAATATGGACACTGGTTTAGGGGTGAGTTTTTACACCATCCTGAATCAGTGTCTTTTCTTGTACTAGACATTTTGTACAATTAACATGTGGCGGTCATAAAACGGCTGATGCCAGTCATAACTGTACCCATGGCGAGCATAACAAGCTCCATGGCGGTCATAAGGAAGAAAGGAAATCAACAATTTAATCCAACGCATGCAGTCTGAATCAGCCTGCGTAATTAAAAAAGTACCAAGCATGAATCCGTTGAATAAAAGGATCAGTGCTTGGTACTTTTTATTTTATTTTGAAATGAACTTACTTATATTTATCAAGCATTTCACGCCATGAGAAGTACCCTTTTTCAACAGCGCGAAGTAACAGCTCAGCCGTTGCAATATTTGTAGCGAGTGGGATGCCATAGACATCACAAAGGCGTAATAACGCACTGACATCGGGTTCATGTGGTTGAGCAGTTAGTGGATCACGGAAAAACAAGATTAAGTCCAGCTCGCCAGTTGCAACCATTGCACCAATTTGCTGATCACCACCCAAAGGTCCCGAATTAAGTCGGGTTACAGATAAATTGGTTTCGTCCATAATTCTTTTTCCCGTTGTACCGGTAGCAAATAATGTGTATTGCGAAAAGATATATTCGTAGGCAATTGTGAAATTCACCATTTCATTTTTCTTTTCGTCATGGGCAATTAATGCGATTTTCATTTCTCAACACCCTGTCTATTTGTATGATGGAAATGCTTTGTTTCTGTTTAGGATTACATAATAAATGAAGTGAAGTAATCATCTAAGCATAAATTTATTCAAGAATGGAACAATAACAACTTTCCAGCAGGAGAGGCAAGGCGGTGTGTTTTGGTGAGAAGGTTTTTCTCCTCAAGCATTACTTGGCCTTTTTCTTTTGCTGCTTCGTCCGTTTCAGCTGTGAATGTATCTTCTGTAATTAATTCCCCCGTTGGTTCAAAAGCTGTTAGTTTATATGTTCTCACATAATTCACCCTTTCCACTCTATTTCATTCATTATACTATGAAAAATTCTAAAAGGAAATTTGTAAAGGTTACTTGACATCTCGAGTGTAGTAAAGTAACCTTTACGTAAAGCAACCTTTACAATAGTCGGTGTCTAGACTCCGGGTGCCCTGCGCTTTTCGTATGAAAGGGGAGCATTGAAATGAATAACTTGATAAAGGAAATGCGGACTGCGATGGGGCTAACGCAAGATGATCTGTCGGAGAAACTGGAAGTTTCGAGACAGACGATTATTTCCCTCGAAAAAGGTAGATATAACCCATCACTGACATTAGCGTTCAAACTTGCGAAGTTATTCAATTGTCGCATTGAAGATATTTTTACACCAGAGGAGGATTGAAAATGTACGAAGGGTTTAATATATGGGTATTTCTTGCAGGGCTGCCGCTTGCTGTAGTCATTATTTTCATTACTATGTTAATAAATCGGAAAAGGGGAAAGAAAGAACGATGGTTTGACGAACGATATAGAACGATTCATCAACATGCCCGTTCAATTTCGTGGTGTGCGACAACGGTTGCGATACTCATTGCTTGGGCAGTTATCATTATTGTTGAAGGACCGCAACTTGCATTTTTCATTCTAACGGGAATCTGGGTAGTGCACATGGCGTCGTATGCGATTGGTACAGCAATCGCCAGTAGTAAAAACTGAAAAACTAAAAAAGTGAAACTTCAGAGTGCTAGATACGTATAGTTAATATTGGGTAAAACGAAAGGGGTAATCAAATGTCATTGCTACTTGAAAATGTAACGAAACGATTTGGAGATTTCACGGCGGTTGATGATTTGACGCTGTCTGTAGGTAAAGGCACGATGTACGGTTTTCTTGGAGCGAACGGTGCAGGTAAGACGACGACATTTCGGATGATTCTTGGTCTATTAAATGCGAATGAAGGACGGATTACGTGGAATGGGAAACCGATTTCTTACGCAACAAGTCCTGAGATTGGTTATTTACCGGAGGAACGCGGCCTTTATCCGAAAATGAAGGTGGAAGAGCAACTGATTTTTCTAGCACAATTACGTGGTATGACAAAGTCGGATGCCAAGACAGCTATGAATAAATGGCTGGAACGAATGGAAATCACTCACTATGCCAATAAAAAAGTGGAAGAACTATCAAAAGGAAATCAACAAAAAATCCAAGTAATTGCATCTCTCATGCATAATCCGCAATTGTTAATTCTAGATGAACCATTTTCAGGGTTGGATCCAGTAAACGTTGAAATGCTGAAAAAGGCGATAATTCAATTTCGTAATGATGGTGCAACTATTGTATTCTCGAGCCATCGCATGGATCATGTCGAAGAATTGTGTGAGCAACTTAGTATCATCGATAAAGGTAAGCAAATCGTGAGCGGGACACTCCGCGATGTGAAGCGGTCATATGGCAAGCAGAACGTACGCATAAATTCAGACAATGATTTAGCACATCTGAATGCGATTGCAGGTGTTACATCTGTCCATAAGTCGGTTGAAGGGGCACTCTACCAGGTCGAATCTGAACAAGTGGCCAATGATTTGTTGACGGCCGCATTAAAGTCGGGCCCGATTCGCCATTTTGGGATTGAGGAACCTTCGCTACAAGACATTTTCATCGAAAAGGTGGGGAAACAGCATGCGTGAATTCATGATCATTTTTAAACAGGCATTTACGACAAAAGCGAAAACGAAATCGTTCATTATAACAACATCCATCATGATTGCGGCGGTTTTCCTTTTTGCTAACATGGAAAAAATCATTGATACCGTTAAAGGTGCCACGGGCGGAGATAAAGATTCGGCGGAAGTGCTGCAAGTACTCGATGAAAGCGGTGTTCTTGCGGAGCGGTTGAAAATGCAACTAGAGTCAAATGAATCAGGTATTAAGGTAGAACTGTCCAGTAAATCGGAAAATGCGCTTACAGAACAAGTGAAAGAGGGAGAAATCGATTCGTTCGTGACGCTTGGACTTGATAACACAAATACAATTCAAGCGAACTACATCTCGATGAGTGCCATGGACTTTTCTCTTCCAATGATGCTAGAAGAAGCACTTAAGTCGATTCAAACAGAAATGAAAGCGGAGGAGCTCTCACTGTCTAGTGAGCAAGTACAGACACTATTCGCACCTATCCAATTTGAACAGCAATCTGTATCTCCGTCAGCGAAATCACAAGAAGAATTGAGCCAAGCACGTGGTCTCGTCTATGTACTCATGTTTCTTATTTACTTTGCAGTCATCGTATATTCAAGTATGATCGCGACAGAAGTTGCTGCGGAAAAATCATCGCGTGTGATGGAAATTCTTATCTCAAGCGTATCACCTGTTAAACATATGTTTGCAAAAGTACTTGGCATTGGATCGCTTGGTCTTTTGCAAATGGTATTATTGGGTCTGGCAGGATATATTGCATTGAAAACAACAGGTTCTGAAATGGCAGATGGCTTCTTTTCCGTCTTCGGCTTTTCGAATATGAATGTGGGAACGCTTGTCTATGCGCTAGTTTTCTTCCTGTTGGGCTATTTCCTTTTCGCGACGCTAGCAGCACTTCTTGGCTCACTTGTCAGCCGCACGGAAGATGTACAGCAGATTATCATGCCAATGACGTTGCTAATCGTGGCAGGGTTCATGATTGCGGCAACTGGGCTAGGAAATCCTGAAATGGCCTATATAAAATATGCTTCGTTTTTCCCGTTCTTTGCGCCACTCGTCATGTTCTTGCGCGTTGGTATGTTGGAGTTACCAGTATGGGAACCGTTATTGTCAATTGCGATTATGCTTGTGACAATTTTCCTTTTGGGCTTCTTCGGAGCACGTGTTTACCGCGGTGGCGTTCTCATGTACGGACCGTCTCGTTCGTTGAAAGATATTAAAAAAGCCATCCAGCTTGGAAAAGAATAAGTGAAGATGAAAAAGACTCTGAATTAGTTCTAAAGGGTTTTCTTAGTGGGGGCAAAACAGCAAAATACTAGGCGGTGTTAATGTATAGGGGGGAAATCACCTACAATGAAGAGGATGCTTTCTTTTTATTGAGTAATGAAATTAAATATTTCCGGGAATTGGTGCTATGTCAACCTGCTGTGTATGGTGTATACAAAATTGTTAAGCAATCGATTCGATGATTTGCGGATTGATCCCATGAAGCGAATCCTGTTTCTTGTTCAACTATATGGTAGGTTAGTGGAAGAAGGATTCTCTGATAAAAGAAGTATTGTGTTCACACCTGTTGATTAACCGAATTTAACCAGTTAATAACTTAATCACACACTGGGCGCTACGTGTATCGTTGCATTTTGATTGCTTTGGATAGAATGACTTCTATACGATTACCGAGATGTCTGGATATGTAGGGATGCGACAAAGTCGCATCCCTACATATTTTTTTCGGCAATCGTATGGTGGTCCTTCATCCGTCGCGCTCCAAATTCATAAGTACACGTAGTTCTGAAGCTTTTTAGGACGGAAGAATAGCTGGCTTCTTAACTGGAGAAAAAGCCGCCAAAGATGCAATTTTGGCAGCTGAAACTTTCGATATAGTTTTTCCTTTTTTTTATTAAAGAAGTGTCACTTTCTATCAGGTATCACATGATTGGATGCAAACTCTTTGCTAGAAGTAAGCAAGGAACAAATTGTACAACGTGCAAGAGTGCCCGAAATTGCATCTTCGGGCACTAACAATCGCTATAGAAAGTCATCTATTCGCACACAACTGCATTTTTTACTTGAATAGTGTAGGTACGCGAAAGGCAACTATTCGCAACAGAATTACCGAAAAAAGTGCGGCTAGAAGTGTCATGAATAGTTCGCCGAAAGCGAATCGGAAATGATCCAGTGAAAATGGATTTTTCTAAGCCCTAGTCACTCGTATTTCATGTAAATAAATGGTTAATCAACAGACGTGTATTTTGTTTGTTATATTGGATCTAAGAGGGTATATAACGAAGTATTTACTCCATCCTAAATAGGCACATTAATCTTATGATTAATGTGCCTATTTAGTTATGGGATGGTGGTAATTTTGAGTTTCTTAAAAAAAGTCTCATGTTTGTTAATACTTTTTTTAGTTTTTGTAAATTTGATTGGTCGCGAAGGAATCGCTTCAGATGGTGAAATTACGCTAAAAGAAGCGATTGACATTGGATTGCAGCGAGCAAAAGAATGGAATGTAAACGCAACACTATCAAGAATAAACAGTGTGGATGAAACGAAGGGAGGCTCGAGAGGAGATACAGGGAAACGCTTTATATGGTCTATGTTCTTTGTCGTGCCAGGTACAGATGATTTTGCACTAATTGGTATCTCAGAAAAGAAAATTACCGTGTTTAGACCAGATAAGCAATCTCCGGATCCAACAATATCCTACGATGAGATTAAGTTGGATAGCTCTGATGTACTCCAACTAGCAAAGGATAAATACGGACTAAACCCTGGAAAGGATTGGGCAACAGGATATCATTTTACACTTGATAATATCGATGGTATACCCATTCTAACAGTGTTTGGAAATGATCGAGATAGCCGTTTTACTCGAATTTCATTCAATGCCAAAAACGGAGATGTGGTCAGTGCCATTCATAAATTACCATACGGTGGAGGGTTACTATCCAAACGGAATGGCATCGAAAACCTAACAAAAAAAGGGATGGCGATTAAGGGGGTTTTCGCTGGAAACAACAATTTAGTGGTATGGGGAGACAAAAAGCCAACACAATTTAGTACAACCAAGCAACCTTTTATTGAATGGAGCCATAACAATGGCGAAACATGGACAGAACTCCAAGCTACCAATTATGTAATACACGCGTGGTTTGATATGAATGATCAATTATATGCAGCAACGGAAAAAGAATTATGGGCAGGTATTACCTCAAAAAGTAAGGGAACGAAAATCTTTTCGTTAGACCACCCGATCGAAAACATCGATTATTCAATCAACAACCTTATAGCTGTGCTATCAAATGGAAAGGTTTACTATACAACCAATCAAGGGGAGAGTTGGGGACAAGCTATAGTTCCTAAACCATTTTATGTGGTTCAAATATCGGATAATGGTGATTTGGTAGGGCTCACAGAGGAAAGGAAGATTTTGCAAAAGAAAAATGATGGGTGGAACGAGATAACCATGCCGAATAGCAATGAAGAACCTGAGGATATGAAAGTGATTAATAATAGGCTATTCATTACCACACAAAGTGGAATTTGGACCCAAGATCTTCAAGAGGGAAATTGGAGAAAAATCAAAGTTGATGAAGTGATAGTTAAACTTATTAAAAAAGGAGAGAAATTATTCGGAATCACACATAGGACTGAAGCTATTTATGCCATCAACACGAAAGATGAAAGAAAACATGAAAAAATGTTTGATGCAAGGGATTCCATCGTTTGGGATATGGATATCATGGGAGACACGTTATGGATCGCAACTAGCCCAGATTATTCGTGGGAAGACATGCCGATTCCACAGAGACGATAAAAATTTCAAGGGTATATCCATGAATAAATAGATTGTGAAACATTTTACTACGACTAAAGGGTGCGTTTCTATAACAAGTAGAGACGCATTTTTACTAACTGGTAGTTTAGTTGAAGTAGTTATTGTTGTGTTTTCATTTAGATTAAGGTTATACTAACGGCTGGAACATACGTTCCTATTGAAGGGAAAGCCCTTACCAATCCGCGAACAGGTGAATAATAAATGTCTCTAAAAGAAAGGGGGAAAAATGAAAAATATGAATTTTAGTGAAGCCGTTGAACGTTCTATACAATTAAGAAAAGTCTACCATCGTTTGGAACGACAGTATCATGAAAAAGAATGGACAGTAGAAGAAGATGCGCTAGCTTTCCTGACAGATGCTGGTTTGGTCGGTCGTCTAACAATGTCTCAACAGGGTCGTTGGCCAACAAGTGGGGAAACTGAATCTGAACTTGAACATAAGATTGGAGAATGCATGTGGTGGCTGATTAATTTGGCTGAACGAACGAATATTGATAGCGGTGAAGCATTAGAAAAGTTCTTATCCAAAACAGAAAAAAAACTAGGGGGATTGAACTAATATAGCTGTTAAACTAACAGGAGCTTTAGTTCAATTATTAAAATGTATTCAAAAATAACAAGCATCGGTGCTATAACCGATGCTTGTTTGGTCGTTGAAATAAGTGTTAGTGTTGATGGGTTTTTCTTTTTTGTCCCCCTAAAGAGAACCCGTTAATTAATTAGCAGAGTCTTTTTATTTATGGTAAAATAAGAACAAGTATTCGTTTGGTGAAGGAGGGACTAACTTGTCAACAATCCGATTTATCCACACAGCTGATTTGCATCTCGACAGCCCGTTCAAAGGCATGACTGGCCTACCAACAGATCGCCTGAACAATTTACGTGACAGTACCTTTGCAGCATTTACTAAATTGATTGGGCACGCAGTCAAAACGAACCCGGATTTCATGTTAATCGCGGGTGATATTTACGATGGGGAAGATCGGAGTTTACGTACGCAGATGAAGTTTCGGGAAGGGATGGTAAAGTTGGCTGCGGCCGGCATTCCGGTATTCATTTCACACGGCAATCACGATCATCTTAGTGGAAGGTGGACTCGATTTGACCTGCCGTCGAATGTGTATGTTTTCGATGAGCATGTTGAAACAGTGCGCCTGACCGTGGATGGTCAAGAAGTGTTGATTTCTGGGTTTAGTTATAAGGAAAGGCATATCCGTGATAAAGTGATTGACCGTTATCCTCTAGCTGAAGATCAGGATGCGATACATATCGGGATGTTGCACGGTAGCTTGGCGGGAGATGAAACACATGCCGTTTATGCGCCATTTACTAAAAATGAGTTGCTAGCTAAGCGGTATGATTACTGGGCGCTCGGGCATATCCATGTAAGGCAACAGCTGCATGAATCTCCACCAATCGTTTATCCGGGAAATTTACAGGGGCGTCATCGCAATGAGCGTGGTGCTAAGGGATTCTATGAAGTTGAACTCTCGAAAACAACAGCATCTCTTCATTTCATCCCGGCATCAGCAATTGTCTTTGATAGACTCGAATTGCCTTGTGCAGGAATGAGTCATGCGAATGAGTGGCTGACGGCATGTTCGGAAGTGCTAGAGTCATTTAAAGAGCACAATGGCGCGGGAATTGTGGAGCTGTTGCTGACTGATATCGATCGAGAAGCTGCGAATCTATTCAGTCAATCGCCGGAGGGAGAATGGTTGGAGGTCCTACGTGATTATGTGGGTGAAAGCGAACCCTATGTCTGGGTGCAGAAGATTACATTTGCGAGTCAGTTGAATCCATCTAAGGCATCAAGTGCACTGATGCAATCAGTTGCTGGGATGATTGATGGTTGGACGACGGAAGACTGGAAGGATGTTTTAAAAGATGTTTACCAGCACGCACGTGGCGTCAAATATCTGGATGTTTTGACTGAAGATGAAATAGATGAAGTGAAAGCCGGAGCAACAGCATTGTTGGCGGCGGAAATGTCAGGAATGGAATGAGGTGTTTACATGAAAATTGAAAAACTAAACATTTATGGATTTGGAAAACATGAAAATGTCATGGTGGATTTTGGACAAGGGATCTCTGTAGTTTATGGATTGAATGAAGCTGGGAAAACGACTATTCAGCAATTCATCCTGCATATCTTATTTGGATTTCCACCAAAAAATAATGCGCTCTTACGCTACGAACCGAAATCGGGCGGCAAGTACGGTGGGCAAGTTCATCTTATAGATGAAACATATGGGAAATGCATCGTCGAACGGGTCCGTGGAAAATCTGCTGGTGATGTTACAGTCTATTTCGAAGATGGAACAAAGGGTGGAGAAGAGCAATTGAACACGCTACTTCGCCAGTATGACCGTGCTTCATTCGAATCCATTTTTTCATTCTCTTTGTTACAGTTGCAGGGATTTGAAAAAATGGATGAAGACGAATTAAGCAGGACACTTCTTGCTTCGGGGACTACTGGTGTTGACTCTTTGTTGCAGCTTGGAAATCGAATGGAAAAAGAACTGGGGGATTTGTTCAAAAAGTCGGGAAGGATTCCGGAGATGAACGTCAAGATCATGGAACTTCGGGAATTGGAAATAGAGTTGAAAGAAGAGCAGGAAAAAGTGGGAGAGTATGCACCCTCGATTGAACGAATACGGGAAATCGATGACTTGCTTACAGAGTTGCGAGGACAGGAAGCGGAACTTATGCAAGAATCACAGAAGCTCGCTCTCGTGCGACAGCTACTCCCCCTTCATCAAAAGAAACAAGCATTGGATGCAAGACTATCACAATTAAGTGGAATAACCTTTCCAGCAGATGGTCTCAGGCGCTATGAAATGCTTGCGGGGAAGTTAACGGAAGCCGAAGTCACTAAACGACGATTGGAAGAAGAATTAGAAGAGCTAATGACACGAATGCCTGAACAGCACGAATTTGAGCGCATTGCTGAACTTGAAATTTTACTGGCGAAAGAAACAGAGTGGCATAGATGGCAAACAGCGGTTACTTTTGAAGAAGAAAACGTGAGTCAGCTAACTAGTTCAAAGAGACGTCTGCTTGATAGACTTGGTGTCAAAGGGCTTGAAGCGGAAAATACTATTTTGGAGGCAGATGTTTCAATCCAAAAGGAAGAACAGATGCACAAAATTATTCAAGAACTTACTGAAGGCGATCAGCAAATTGGCTTTGTGAATCGCCAACTCATTCAAGTGGAAAATGAGTTAGGTGATACGGAAACTGAAATTGGTGGAATTGAACGCACTGCACCTGCCGTAGAGGAATTAGAACGTGTACAGCAGTGGCCTAAAATTCGTCAGCAACTTGCTGAAGCGAAAGCCTATATTTCACTAAGCGGAAGACCGGTTGAACAGAAATCACTGATGATACCTGCACTTCTTGTCGTACTTGCTGTCGCGTTCATCGTTTTCGGTTTCATCCAAAAAGAATGGTTCATAATTATAGCTGGTGTTATTGTTATAGGATTAGGTATTCTAATTTATTCGAAAAAACAGCATCAAACGCCCGATTCAGCAAAACTGAAGCAGATGGAAAAAATCATTGCCGCATATGATGGAAATGAGCATCAAATGGAAGAACTGACAGACCGAATTGGCATGTACAAGCGCAAGAAAGAAGATTTACAAGAAGCGTTTATGGTACTTGAAAGGAAATTTCAATCGTTGACATCCGAGCTTGAAAATACCTATAGCAATAGACGGAAAATCGAATTGGAGCTGGTCGATTTTTTAGGACTTTATGGTTTCGATGACATACCTTCAACCGGGATTATCCCGGAATTATTCCGTATGATTCGAGAAGTTCAGGAAGTTACTAGAGAGTTGAATGATGCCTTGTTACGGCGACAAACGATTCAACACCAGATTGCTGTGAGGTTAGCAGAAGCTGAAAAAATAGTGCGGAAATTTGCACCACAAGAAACAGTTTATGAGATGCTGAGAAGGGAATTCATTCACCTAAATGAACAGGCAGAAACAATCAGGTCATTGACAGTTGCTTTGGAACGCAAAGAATCTGCGCTGAAAGAGACATCCAGCCTTGTAAACTCGTTGCTGGAAAAAGTGCAGGCTCTGCTTGCTGAAGCAGCAGTAGAAACGGAAGAGGCCTTTTACGCTGCATACAATAGCCACCAGGAAGCGTTTCGTTTAAAGGGGCAACTTGAGGATGTCAATGCTCAATTAGCATCATATGGCCCTCTTGAATTGCCTGATGGCGTTGTGGATGAAGAGTTGCGAAAAAAAGTGAATGATATTAGCGGAACACTATCGTCGATTAGCGAGAGGCTAAATGTCTTAATCAATGACAAGGCCGCACTTGTTAACAAAACGGAACGACTACTGACAGATGAAAATTACGGTCGTAAACTGCAACACTTCGAAATGAAAAAATCGGAGCTCGCAGAACTCGTAAAAAAATGGTCTGAGCGCAAAGCGATTACTGAAGCAATCAGAAGAACAATGTCGGAGTTGAAAGAAAAGAAATTGCCAGAAGTACTTGAAGCGGCAGAAAAATTGTTTTGTGAACTGACGGGTGGAAATTATGAATCACTTCGTGTAACGGAGACGGGTCATTTCGAAGTAGTAGCGAAAAATGGGATGCGTTATCCCATTGTAGAGCTGAGCCAGGCTACAAAAGAGCAAGCCTATATTTCGCTTAGATTGGCGCTTGCGGCATCTATAATGAATACGGCACCTTTTCCATTAATGTTGGACGATCCATTCGTTCACTTTGACGAAGAGCGACTTTCGCGTATGATTGAACTACTAGACAATCTACAAAACAAGCATCAGTTCATTTATTTTACATGCCACGAAGCGATGAAGGATAAATGGCAGGGGGCAACAATACTAAACGTTTCCGGTATCGGAAGCGAACAGGGAGCGATGGTCTTATGAAGAAAATTGCAGAATATAATGCAGGCGAGCCGTTTGATCTTTTCTTGCTAATTAAGCAATCTACAAAAGGAGTTACCACACAAGGTAAACCGTTTATGACGCTTATTTTGCAGGATAAAAGTGGTGATATTGAAGCGAAGTTATGGGATACAACAGATGAACACGCGAAAACATATGCCGCAGCATCGATTGTCAAAGTTGGCGGGGAAGTACATGAATATCGTGGGAAAAATCAGCTGCGCATCAAAAGTATACGTCCCGTAAAAGAGGATGAAGGGGTGGCGATTGCTGACCTAGTTCCGTCATCGGCAATAAGTAAAGAAGTGCTATACGAAGAGCTGATGCAGTATTTCTTTGAAATGCAAAATCCACAAATCCAACGAATTACGCGTCATTTATTGAAAAAGCATCAGACAGCTTTCATGACGTACCCTGCTGCGACAAGAAATCACCATGATTATGTATCGGGTCTTATTGATCATGTTGTTTCCATGCTGAAACTTGGAAAATCGTTAGCGGATCTGTATCCGTCACTCAATAAGGATTTATTGTACGCGGGAATTATTTTGCATGATGTTGGGAAAGTAATTGAACTTTCAGGTCCAATTGCAACTCAATACACGATTGAGGGGAATCTGCTAGGCCATATTACGATTATGGTCAATGAAATTTCAAAAGCGGCTGACGAACTTGAAATTACAGGTGAAGAAGTTATGCTGTTGCAACATATGGTTTTATCTCACCACGGTAAGGAAGAATGGGGAAGCCCGAAACGTCCAATGCTGAAAGAAGCGGAAATCCTTCATTACATCGATAATATTGATGCGAAGATGAATATGTTGGATCGTGCACTTGGCAAGACGGCTCCTGGTGAGTTCACTGAAAGAATTTTCCCGCTGGATAACAGGTCATTTTATAAACCATCAATTGACTAACCAGTAAATAACGCAATCAACCACAAGGCGCTCCGAGTACAGTTGTTTTAGATCGCTTTGGATTAAACGGCTCCTACACAATTACCGTGATATCTTAATCTATAGGGATGCGACTTTGTCGTATCCCTATAGATTTTTTCGGTAATCGTATGGTGGTCATTCATCCGTCGCCCTTCTAAGACACAAGTACACGAAGTGCTAAAGCTTTTTTGGATGAAAGAATAGTTGGTTCTTATCTGGGTAAAGGCCGCCAAAGATACAATTTTGGCGGCTCACTCCTTCTTTATGGTTTTTTCTTTTTTATTGTCTAGGAGGTTATAAAATCTCGTACCCTGGATGAGTTAGAACATTGAGATTTCACGTCTAGCCACCCTTGTCCCACGATAAAAATGTAGTGATTAGTTTAGCCGAAAGCGAGCCGGAAACGTACTAGTCCAAATGAAGACTTTTACGCCTACCTTACCAGTATCTTATGCAAGAAAATGGTTAATCAACAGACGTGGAATAACATATATTGAACTAGCAAACACCTCCGAAAGACAGGCGTCTTTTGGAGGTGTTTGTTTGTACATTTTAATACCCCAACAAAAAAAGACCCCTGAAAAGGAGTCTTGAATTGTTAGTAGCATTACTTAGATTCTTTATCTGTTTCTGTTTCTTTTTCTACTTTAGGTTCTTCCAAGAATACATCAAGTGCTGATTTCAAATCTTTATCTTCGACTTTTACATCAGCATCTTTCATTAGCTTAGATACTTTCGGGATAATTGTACTAGGATCTGCTTTCTCAAGTTGTATTTCTTTAGTAAGTTTTTCTTTCTCTTCTTTAGTCATTTCCTTAGCTTCGATGTCACGTTTTTCTGTAACTTTAATAATGTGGAACCCGTGTTCCGATTGGACCGGCTCACTGATTGTGTTCACTTCAAGTGCATATGCAGCATCCCAGAATTCTTTGACCATTTTACCGTAGCCAAACCACCCAAGATCCCCACCGGATTCTTTTGCAGCCGGTTCAGTCGAATTCTTTTTCGCTACTTCAGCAAAATCAGCTCCGCCTTCAAGTTCCTTTTTGACTTTAAGTGCAGTCTCTTCATCCGCAACTAGTACGTGTTTGGCATTCAATTCTGTAGCCATCATTTTAACGCGCTCTTCGATTTCCTTATCTGTTACTTCAACGCCATCAGTAAGAGCCGCTTCTTGTAACATGTTGATACGAAGGATTTTTTTCAAGCTCTTCTCAGTGTGACCTTGTTGAGCGATATAAGCATCGAAACCTTCACCTAATTGTTCTTTCATTTCATTGATTGCTGTATCAACTTGCTTATCAGAGATTTTATATTTTGCATCTAATACTTTTTCAAGGACGAGTAGTTGTAATGTTTGTTCACCTTGAGCATCTTTCATTTCGTTATAAAGTTCACTTTGTGTTACATTTCCGGCTTTTGATTTGACAAGAACTTCATCACCGGCATTCTTGTCGCTGCACGCTGAAAGTGCAAGTACAGATGCGGCCATTGTAAGTGCTAAAATAGTTTTTTTCATTTTGAAATCTCCCCTAACTTTTATGTGCAACAGTAGACACTATACCATAAAAACGTATCTAAAACAAAAAGGTTCCCCTAGAATATACTGCCTACAACGAGCCAATTGTTTTGCATAGGATACATAGAGAGAGGGGGTGCTCCTATGAGCGGATATGACCAAGGTTCCCATGGTACTTCGGGATTTGCGTTGATTGTTGTTTTGTTCATTTTATTAATCATTGTCGGTGCAGCCTTCCTGAATTAATTCCAGAAAAGCTCAAGGCGTTAGGCGCTGAGGGTATCGATAATGGAAAAAGTCCATTTCCCGTAAAAAAGGGAATGGACTTTTTTATACTTGTAACAGAATCTCGACGTAAAATGACACGATTAAAATGGTTACAAGAACGTTAACGGTTGTGTATATTTTCTGTTGCTTCTCTTCAGGGATTTCCTTAGATTCGCATAGTGCATACGTCATTTTATTGATTTGAAACAGATATAATAACGAGAACAGAATTGTAATAATAAGGATCAAATCTATTCCTCCTCTTTAACTTCCCAAGGCAATCATAGCAGAAGTCCTTCTAAAATGAAATTAATTTTCCTCTGCGCTAAATACTGGGTTTTTAAGTTCTTCGTTACTTTTCGTATGATTAATAGCCATCATTTCACCGGTGGAGTCATCATATGATTCTTTGATTTTCTCAAAGCCGCGCTCAAATATTTCCATAAAATCTTCCCCATAAATATTTCGGACAACGGACATTACTTCGAGAAATTCTGGGAACTTTCCGTAAAGGTCTTTAATAGGGAGTGATCCCTCTAAAATATCATGTTTAGAATCATAGTAGTTCATGTTCATCTCGAGTATCAGTTTTTCCCCTTCTTCTGTAACTTCAACATATGTATTTCTTCTGTCATCATCTTTTTTATAAAACCGTAAATAATTACGTTCTTCTAGCTTCTTCGAAAAGTTGAAAGCTGTCGAAACATGCATGACTCCAAATTTAGCGATGTCAGAAATGGTTGCGCCTTGAAGATGGTAAGAAATCCATAAAATATGATGCTCATTAATATTCAAGTCATAAGGTTTTATCCACTGCTGCCAATCTTTTTCTACTGCTTTCCAAAGAGCTTTTGACATCTGTGCAACCCTTTGACTGAAAATCATTGCTTCTTTCGGAGAGTACTTTTGCTCTGACATTGGAAACACCTTCTTTCTATTTTTTCCCGCTTCTTTTATTATAGCAGGAAAGCAAAGAAGAAAAAAGTAAAAATTGTGAAAAAGCTTTCGATTCAATAATAATATTTTGGGAAATGGGTATGAAAATAAGGAATGCGGCCGTATCCACTAGTTAAAACCTATACAATGTAGGTCTTTCGTGGAGAGTTGACTGCATTCCTTACTGGTGGATTGTATTTACTTTTAACTTGAATTGGCATTAATCCCCGGCATCTATAAGTGGGAACAAATTCCCTGTAGGACCAAGCCTCCGAGGGATATTACAAATTTTGGACGTAATTACGCCGAGGCATAATTGACATTACTTTTGCTGTTTTGCGAAGTTTTGCTCAAGCTCTTCAATAGCGGATTGGATTGCGGCAATTTCTTTTTCCATGCGTTCCCGATTAGATTCCGTTGATTGTTGCCACTGATCTACTGACCCTTTAATTCCATCAATTGCTGTTGGAACAGTTTCTTTTGCTTCTTTCGTAAGGTGGGAAATGGACTCTTTTAAATCATCGACTTTTACTTTTACATCTTTGAACAAAAATTTCATGTCGCTTGAAGCATCCCTGACGGATGTCCGAAGTTGACTGCCCGATTGGGGAGTCGAATACAATACCGTAACAGCAGCTGCAACTGAACCTGCTGCGAGTCCGATGAAAAATGTAGATGCTTTCATTGTATAATACACTCCTTCCTGTTATGAATAGTATTCCTTACTCTAGTTTTATTAAAACATTTAAAAAGTGCATGAGCAATAAAAACAAGCGCAAGTGACCTGTTTAGACGCTACTTTATATTTTAAACTACATGTGTTGAGTAACCAGTAGATGACTACTTACTCCTTTTCGATAGCATTTCCTTTTCGAATTGGGGCAGTGTCACTTTCAATATAGCGTAGCACTGTTACTTGTATGATCTTTTCTTTAGTAAAAGCGGAGGAGTGCCCGAAATTTCATCTTCGGGTATATTATACAGACAACAAAAAAGCCCTCCTCGTGGAGACGGAAAGCTTTCGCTATAATTTCAATTAGATAATGCAGTTTTAAATGAGGAACGTTTGACCAAACCCTTAACAATCGGGTAAATCAAGAAAAATGCAATTCCGTTCATCGCAACAGCTGGAAGTACAACCGCTAAGAATAAACCACCGAACGGTAAATCTGCTCCAAGAATGAAAATGGCGATTGAAAGGAAGATACTCCCTGACAATACAGTTCCAATACCTGCAACAACAGTGGAAGCAATCAAGTTACCTGCAACTTTTTTAAGTGAGATAATAATTGCATAGATGATAAATGCAGTAATGAACTTATCAATCACATTGGGGATGAAACCTCCTGGAAAGTTTGAAAAAATACCTGATATAATACCTGTTGTTCCACCAAGTAAAAATACATTGCGCACTTCAGGGAACAGGAATATGCTGATAAACATCATCGTCAGCATGAAATCGGGTTTCATTCCACCCATAATTGGGGGAATTATTAAGTACAGTGCAGCACCTACAGCAGTTAATAATGACATTAACACAAGACTTTTCGTATTCAATTCTCATCTCTCCTCGGCTCATCTAGTATTTTGTGTTTCTCCCATCGTATCCTCATGATCGACAGCGAAAAACTTATTATGAATCATACACGGTATTCAGATAATTGACAAGCTTATTTTTGTAATTTCATTCGAATTCCAGCTGCAACTTCCTGAATTCGTTCCATACTTGTTTCAGATTCCTTCGTTTCAAACGTAAGTTGGAAGCCGTCAGTTTCATCATAGCGAGGGATGAGGTGTAGGTGTGAATGAAAAACGGCTTGTCCCGCATATGCGCCATTGTTTTGTAGTAAATTCATTCCAGCTGGTTTGAATTCATCTTTTATGGCATTGGCGATTTTGGGTACGACGGAAAATAGTTGTGCCGCTTCTTCAGCAGTTAAATCATAGATATTTTCACGATGTGTTTTCGGGATGAGAAGGACATGCCCTTTCGTTACAGGTACAATATCCATGAAGGCAAGAACGTTCTCATCTTCATAAACTTTAACGCTAGGGATCGTACCTTCAATGATTTTACAAAAAATACATTCAGTCATTTTCAACACTCCTGTTCATATTTTCATGAATGGGACAAGTGTAGCATAATTTTAGATATAGGTTGAAATATTGAATACGGTAAACTAGCGTAGGAGCCTTACAGGGGGAGACGAAGGCAGTCTAAGTTCGCGACGTCGTGTCGCAACAAGGAGGGATGTAGGTCAATCCCTCCCTCCCTCCCCACTGCATGACCTGCATCCTACAGGTCCAAGCTTTATTCGATTGCAATCATTCAATACTATATCGGTTGTATGAAGGAAAAAGCTTTTTGTAGCGTTTTTTGCTAAAATGAATGAAAGAATGGAGGATGGATATGGAAATTCTTGAATTACAAGACGTAACAGGCGGTTATACACGTAAACCTGTTCTGTATGATTTGTCATTTAACATCGGACAAGGTGAGTTAGTAGGTTTGATTGGACTAAATGGGGCGGGAAAAAGTACAACCATTAAACATATTATTGGATTAATGAATCCTCATAAAGGAGAAATTCGTGTCAACGGGGTGACATTCAGTGAGGATCCCGAAAAGTATAGAAAAGCGTTCACTTATATACCGGAAACGCCGATACTCTATGAAGAATTGACGCTTAGGGAACATCTTGAACTGACAGCAATGGCATACGACCTTGATAAAGAAGTGTTTGAAGCACGGTCTGATGAGTTACTCCGGGAATTCCGAATGGAGAAACGTCTAAACTGGTTCCCAGCGCATTTTTCAAAAGGGATGCGTCAAAAAGTAATGATCATGTGTGCTTTCCTCGTTAATCCATCTTTATATATTATTGATGAACCATTTGTGGGTCTCGATCCAATCGGCATCAAATCACTTTTAGAGCAGATGACGCAGAGAACAGAAAATGGGGCTTCCATTCTCATGTCAACGCATGTATTGGCAACTGCGGAAAAATATTGCGACAGGATCATCTTGCTGCACGAAGGACGGGTGCGAGCAGAAGGAACGATGGATGACTTGAGAAATGCATTCGGACGTCCTGGCGCGTCACTGGACGACTTGTATATCGCGATGACAGAGGAAACCGACAATGAACAATTTGCGTGAAATATGGGGATCTCGGTTCGTCCATTATATAACCGAGCTCCAAAAGTATTTGAAGTATGTATTTACAGGCCATTTGGCAATTGTCCTTGTCTTCACAATTGGGGCGGGGGGCTTTACGTATAGCGAATGGTTGAAGGAAGTGCCAGCGGAATTCCCTGCAGCGTTGCTTACGGCTCTCATACTTGGATTAGCGCTCACCTTTTCGCCGCCAGTGACGCTATTGAAACCTGCTGACACGGTTTATTTCCTACCACTGGAACAAAAGCTTATTACGTATATGAAACGGGCTTTGAGTTGGAGCTTCTATTCCCAATTGCCATTACCATTTATTTTATATATTGTGGCGTTGCCGTTACTTTCAGCTACAGGGACCGGTTCAAAGATGGAATACATCGTTATCGCGATTTTGATACTAGTCATTAAGCGAGTATTCATTGAATCAGAATATAATTTCAGACATGTATTGGATGGAAAAGGGATCTTGCTAGATAGGACCCTCCGGTTTTTATTGGCGGGAACCATAATTTATGCAGGTCTTGAAGGAAGTCCAATTATACTTCTGATTATTGGTGTACTCATTGTACTGTACAACTTCTATTGGCGAAAAAAGAGAATGCTAAAACCATTCCCTTACGATCATTTCATATCACTCGAACAGAATCGGATGATGCGTTTTTACCGTTTTGCCAATTACTTCACAGACGTCCCGCATTTGAAAGGATCCATTAGTAGAAGAGCATGGCTCGGTTTTGCGATGGGATCTCCGAATTTCGGTAAGCCTGTAGCACAACCGTATTTAATCAGACGTACATTTATACGTACGGATGATATTTTTTGGCTATGGGTAAGGCTCACTGCTTTATCGGCGCTTGGAGCGATTTTCATCCCGTTTCCGATTGTTGTATTTATTTTCGCAGGAGCGCTTGCATTTGCCTCTGCCGTACAACTTATCCACGCATTGCGGGCAGGGGACGATTTTCGGATGGATATGCTATTTCCTGAAAAGGAAGACACCCGCCCGGCTGCTATTAAAAGAATCGTTCGTACAGTCCAATGGATTCAGGCGGCAGTAGTCACATGCGCTGCACTGTATCTTTATGGGGTTTCTGTAACACCTCTTCTTGTCGGGGCTGTTATTCTCATCATCTCTGAGGCTACTATCAGATTGACTGTAGAGAAAAAAGAATATGACTAAGAAAAGTCGCCCCGTTTGCAATCATTTGCAGACGGGGCGTTTGTTTGTAGAAAAGGAAGTATGAATTTCTCGTCATGGAACAGTGTCTAGGCTCGGTGGGCTTAACGGAGCCTTACGCTTTTCTTTAATAAATTATGACTAAATATAAAAATAGAATATTCCAATAAACCTTGCAACTTATCTCTGGAATTAGATATACTAAATAAAAGGCATCAGGGGTGATAGGGATGGAGAACAATTATTCATATGCCGAGTTTTTAAAAGCTGTAGGGAAAAACAGTACTTCGCTCCAAGCGGAAAAACTGCTGAATGAAATTTATTTAGATCTTTTTTTGAAACATATACACAGAGAGCAGACAAAGAGTAGGTTCATGGGATTGATTGACCTTGCGCTTGACAGTAGGGATGAAAGCGCATTCCTACTGTATTCCAAAAGACTGGGCAAACTTGAAGAGAATGATTGAAAAATGCAAGGACGCTACATGTTGAGTAGACATGCAGCGTTTTTTTGTGTGTTTATAAAAGTAAAAATCAGTGAAAAAAACGTACGTTCGCTTTTTACTCGTCAAAAGATGGGTAAAGTGATAAGATAGATGTAACTGATAGAGGAGGTTTTTCCGATGGTCGGAAAATTCAATTTGCAAGCCCCTTATACACCACAAGGCGATCAGCCGTCTGCAATCGCACAACTATTAGAAGGACATAACCGAGGTGAGAAGCACCAAACTTTGCTCGGTGCAACCGGGACTGGAAAAACATTTACCGTGTCGAATGTCTTGACGGAGATTAACAAACCGACTCTCGTTATCGCTCACAACAAAACGTTAGCGGGTCAATTATATAGTGAATTTAAAGAGTTTTTTCCTGACAATGCAGTCGAATACTTTGTCAGTTTCTATGATTATTATCAGCCAGAAGCGTATATCGCGCATACTGACACCTTCATTGAAAAAGACTCAAGCATCAATGATGAAATTGATAAATTACGTCACTCTGCAACATCTTCCTTATTTGAAAGGAATGACGTACTCATTGTTGCATCTGTCTCTTGCATTTATGGTCTAGGTTCCCCAGAAGAATACAGCGCACATGTTGTTTCTCTTCGTCCAGGTATGGAAATCGGACGCAATGAACTGCTTCGCAGATTTGTAGATATTCAATACGAACGCAATGACGTAAGTTTCACTCGAGGTACGTTCCGGGTACGCGGCGATGTTGTTGAACTTTTGCCAGCATCCCAGGATGAACATTGCTTACGTATCGAGTTTTTCGGTGATGAAATCGAACGAATTCGCGAAGTGGATTCACTGACAGGCGAAATCCTCGGTGAACGTGAACACGTTGCCATATTCCCCGCATCTCACTTTGTTACTGGTGAAGAAAAAATGGTGAAAGCAATTGAAAATATTGAAATTGAACTGGAAGAACGTTTGAAAGAGTTTCGTGCCCAGGACAAATTATTGGAAGCGCAACGTCTTGAACAACGGACACGCTATGATCTTGAAATGATGCGAGAAATGGGCTTCTGTTCGGGTATTGAAAACTATTCCCGTCATTTAACACTCCGTCCTGCAGGAGCGATACCGTATACATTGCTTGACTATTTCCCAGATGATTTCCTCATTATTGTAGATGAAAGTCATGTCTCATTGCCACAAATCCGTGGTATGTATAACGGTGACCAGGCACGGAAAAATGTCCTTGTTGACCATGGTTTCCGTTTGCCTTCAGCACTCGACAACAGACCGCTTACATTCCAAGAATTCGAAAACCATGTCCACGAGGCGATTTATGTTTCTGCGACACCAGGCCCTTACGAAATTGAGCATACGCCTGAGATGATTCAACAGATTATCCGCCCGACTGGTCTACTAGATCCGACGATTGAAATCCGTCCGATTGAAGGACAGATTGATGATTTGATAGGTCAAATAAGAGAACGGACGAAAAACAATGAACGTGTTCTAATTACGACGTTAACAAAGAAAATGTCCGAAGATTTGACCGATTACTTGAAGGAAATTGGTATAAAAGTTCAATACCTTCATTCTGACATTAAAACACTTGAACGAATTGAAACGTTAAGAGAACTGCGAATAGGCACATATGATGTCCTTGTGGGTATTAACCTCTTAAGAGAAGGGATAGACATTCCTGAAGTATCGCTAGTTGTAATCTTGGATGCTGATAAAGAAGGGTTTCTACGTTCTGAGCGAGCACTTATTCAGACGATGGGTCGTGCTGCCCGTAATTCCAATGGACATGTCATTTTATATGCAGATAGAATGACGGACTCTATGGCGAAAGCAATTGGGGAAACGGAGCGACGTCGGGACATTCAACGAAAATATAATGAAAAACATGGCATAACACCGACGACAATCAAAAAGGAAATCCGTGATGTGATTCGTGCAACAGCAGTATCAGAAGAAGCTATTTCTTATTTAGAAAAAGTAACACAAGGCAAGAAGTTGACAAAAGACGAAAAAACAAAGCTGCTTGTAACTTTGGAAAAAGAGATGAAAGAGGCAGCGAAAGCACTCGACTTCGAACGTGCTGCTGAACTAAGGGATACAATCATGGAATTGAAGGCTGAAAGGTAGGGTTTTTATGAAGAATAAAGAAATCATCATACAAGGCGCACGAGCGAATAATTTGAAAAATATTAACATAAATATCCCTCGTGACAAATTGGTCGTCATGACAGGTCTTTCGGGGTCAGGGAAGTCCTCCCTCGCTTTCGATACAATTTACGCGGAAGGGCAGCGAAGGTACGTTGAATCATTATCTTCTTATGCGCGACAGTTTTTAGGTCAGATGGACAAGCCGGATGTGGATGTCATTGAAGGGCTATCACCGGCAATTTCAATTGATCAAAAGACGACGAGCCGCAATCCCCGCTCGACCGTAGGAACTGCAACGGAAATATACGACTATCTACGTCTTCTTTATGCACGTGTTGGCAAACCAATCTGCCCGATTCACGGAACGGAAATTTCGTCCCAAACGATTGAGCAAATGGTTGACCGCCTTATGAAATTACCAGAACGTGCGCGTATTCAAGTTCTGGCACCGATTGTTTCAGGTCGTAAAGGAACACATGTGAAATTAATCGAAGATATTAAGAAGCAAGGGTATGTACGAATTCGAGTCAACGGTGAAATTATAGATCTTGACGACAATATTGAATTGAACAAAAACAAGAAGCATACGATTGAGGTTGTCATCGACCGGATTGTTATGAAGGAAGACATTGCGCCACGTCTGAGCGACTCTCTTGAATCGGCTCTACGTCTCGCGGATGGTACTGTTTTGGTTGACGTCATGGACGGGGAAGAAATCTTGTTCAGTGAACACCATGCTTGTCCATTATGCGGTTTTTCAATTGGCGAACTTGAACCAAGAATGTTTTCGTTCAACAGTCCGTTTGGCGCTTGTCAGGAATGTGATGGACTCGGGACAAAGCAAGAAGTCGACCCGGAATTAATCGTGCCAGATCCAACGCTGTCGTTAAAAGATCATGCAATTGCGCCATGGGAGCCGACAAGCTCTCAATACTATCCGGAACTTTTAAAAACTGTCGCGAATCATTTTGGCATATCAATGGATGTACCGGTAAATGAATTGCCAGACGATGAACTTGATAAAATATTAAATGGCTCGAAAGATGAAAAAATTCGATTCCGTTACACAAATGAATTTGGTGGAACGCGGGATAGCAATATTTACTTTGAAGGTGTTTTGGCAAATGTAGAGCGCCGCTTTAAAGAAACTTCTTCAGATTATATCCGTGAACAGATGGAGAAGTATATGTCACAGCGGCCATGTCCTACTTGCGCTGGCTACCGGTTGAAGGAAGAGTCACTTGCGGTAAAAGTGAATGGCGTCCATATCGGAAAAGTGACGGAATTGTCCATTACTGAAGCAGACCAGTTTTTCAAAAACCTTGTGCTATCTGAAAAAGATACACAAATTGCGAAGCTTATATTGCGTGAAATTGAAGAACGTCTTGGATTCCTAATAAATGTTGGACTCGATTATTTGTCGTTATCGAGGGCGGCAGGAACGCTATCCGGCGGCGAAGCTCAGCGAATTCGATTGGCAACGCAAATTGGTTCAAGGCTGACAGGCGTTCTTTATATTTTAGATGAACCATCTATTGGACTTCATCAACGTGATAACGATCGTTTAATTGGTACGCTAAAAAGTATGCGCGACATCGGCAATACACTGATTGTTGTTGAGCATGATGAAGATACGATGATGGCTGCCGATTATTTAATTGATATCGGACCTGGTGCTGGTGTTGCGGGAGGAGAAATCGTTTCTGCAGGAACACCTGAAAAAGTTATGAATGACCCTAACTCACTGACAGGTCAATATTTGAGTGGTAAGAAATTTATCCCGCTCCCATTGGAAAGACGTAAACTGGACGGACGAAAAATCGTCATTAAAGGTGCATCTGAAAATAACTTGAAAAATGTAAATGTAGATATTCCGCTCGGACAATTCATCGCCGTAACAGGTGTTTCAGGATCAGGGAAAAGTACGCTAATCAATCAAGTTCTTTACAAAGTACTCGCACAGAAATTGAATCGTTCTAAGCAGAAACCGGGACAATATAAATCTGCTATAGGTCTTGAAGAGCTTGAAAAGGTCATTGAAATCGACCAGTCACCAATTGGACGGACACCAAGATCTAATCCTGCTACTTATACAGGCATGTTTGATGATGTACGGGATATGTTTGCATCTACGAACGAAGCTAAAGTTCGCGGTTATAAAAAAGGTCGTTTCAGCTTTAACGTTAAGGGTGGTCGTTGTGAAGCCTGCCGTGGCGATGGAATCATTAAAATCGAAATGCACTTCTTACCGGACGTCTATGTACCTTGTGAAGTTTGTCATGGGAAACGATATAATAGAGAGACACTGGAAGTTACCTATAAAGGGAAAAACATTGCGGACGTACTTGCTATGACAGTCGATGATGCACTCGTGTTTTTTGAAAATATACCGAAAATTAGCCGTAAGCTTCAGACGATTGTTGATGTGGGACTAGGTTATATTAATCTAGGCCAGCCGGCAACAACATTATCAGGCGGAGAAGCACAACGGGTGAAACTTGCTTCTGAGCTGCACAAACGCTCCAATGGAAAGTCATTTTATATTCTTGACGAACCGACGACGGGTCTTCATGTCCACGATATTGCCAAACTACTTATCGTATTGCAGCGCCTTGTCGATACAGGAAATACGGTACTTGTTATCGAACATAACCTGGATGTCATTAAAACCGTCGATTACATTATCGACATAGGGCCTGAGGGTGGTGATAAAGGCGGGAAAATTATCGCGACAGGTACTCCGGAAAAAGTCGCGGAATCGACAGTTTCCTATACAGGTTATTATTTAAAACCGGTACTTGAGCGAGAACGAAAACGAATGGACATGATGATTGAAGATGCAGAAAAGGTTTCGAAATGAAACCTTTTCCACATCCATTCGTATATATAGTATGTTGAACAATTGAATACCTATATAAACTGAGTGAAGGCGCCTTACTAGGCGAGCAGTAGCGAATTTAATGGGATTCTTTATTTCAACCTTTACTAGTTAGTCATAAAATAACGGAGAAATCCGGAACACCACAATACTAGGAGGCGTAATGATGCAAAATGAACGGAAACGGATTTTAGCAATGCTGGAAAACGGTACGATCACGACCGAGGAAGCATTGACACTTCTAGAAACATTAGGGAAAACTGGTCAAGTGGAAAAAAGCCCAGAAGCTAAACAGACCACTGTAAAGGCACAAGAATTGGAAAAAAAATATAGTGAACCAAAACAGCAAGAAAAAGTAGATCCATTCGAAAAGGCTGAGCCTATTATCGAAGACAAGGATCAAGATCAGCCTTCTATGGATGAATTCCTTGAAGATTTGACTAAAGATTTTACCAACGTCGGCGATAGATTCATGCAATTCATGCAGAGCGCTGTTCAAAAAGTGAAATCATTCGAATTTGATTCTCCATTTGGCAATACGGTTACGTTTGACCATACAATAACTAAGCCAGCAACCGAAATCGACGAAGTTATCATTGATATCGACAACGGAAAAGTGACAATCCATACTGGTGAAACAGAAGAAATACGGGCAGATTTCACGGTGAAAACCTACAATAGTGAGTCAGAAGAAAAAGCGAAAAAAGATTTTCTTGAAAAGTTATTGTTTGTTAATGACGAAGGGAAAATAAGGATTTCAAGCGATTTGAAAATGGTTCAAGTAAATGTTGAATTATTCATTCCGAAAAAGGATTACGCGAGAATTTCCGCACGTTTGCTGAACGGCTCATTTAAAATGAAAGATGCCACTGCTGAAAAGGTAAAAGTGAAGACTGCAAACGGGAAAATCGAGATTGCTGGTTTGACGTTCAAAAATGGTGAATTTGAAACTGTGAATGGCTCAATCGGTCTAAACGATGTGACTGCTACTACAATTGAAGCAGAAACACTCAACGGCCGTGTGTACATCGATGGCGCTGTGAAAGATGTGGAGGCACAATCTTTAAACGGACATGTCGTGGTTACAACGACAGATCTTGCAGCTGAGAAAATCGAAGCAAAAACAATGAGCGGTACAGTTGAAATTTACATTCCAACAGGAGTCGCTCTGTCAGGTGAAATTGCGTCCAATATGGGCCGATTGGACTTAAAACTTGAAGATGTCGATCGGACTGTCGAGCAGGAACAATTGCTACATCGGACAATTCGTTTTAAAAAGGACGTAGAAGGAAATCCATCTCCGTTACACATTTTGGGTGAAGCGAAAACGGGTTCTGTTCTCGTTTGTTATAACGCGAAAAAAGAATAAAGAAATAAAAAGGACTGTTGCTACACCGATTCCGGGTGTAGCAACAGTCCTTTTTAATTGATATGAAATTGCTGATTATATAATCGGTACTACCTATTTTGAGTTAACTAGGTGGTATACCTCAATAGTATAATGAACAAATCTAGCGAAGGAGCGACAAGCGTGAGGCCATCACCAAGCGATAAAGTGGTATTAGAAGAACATTCCATTTGGTGAGTGCTGATTATAGAGCCGTTAAATCGGGAAAAGAGCTCTGTCGGTTTTGATAGTTACCACGACAATTGCTTACTCCCTATCAAAAAAAATTATTCTCTTGATAAATCTAAGTTGATAGTGCGTGAGCAATTGCCCTTGCACACTGAAGTCTATATGCTTTCTTCATTAATAACATGGCTTCTTCTCAATTTGTCATGAATCCGCACTCAATAAGTATTGCAGCCATCCGGGTTTCACGTAGGACAGCGTAGTTCGCTTTCTTCACGCCGCGGTCTGTTCGATTACAAGCTGTTAAAAGCTGAATTCCCGCAATAGTCCATCTGTTTAGTGTGTTTTCGCTGTCTTGGGACCGTGGCCAGCATCAATCATTATTGTCGTCAAAATCTTCCCCTCCTTATCCTCTATATAGGGAAAAAGAGTTTAGAGGTGGACAGTTTCGGCACTAAATCATTTCATTTGAAAAAGAGCATGGTAAAATAGGCTATAGACGTTTTGAATATATAGAAAAGGGGCGAGTTAATGTCTTATGTAACAGTAAAGGACGCACAAGAAAAACTTTTTCTTGAACTATGCGCAGGCGAAGCCGGCATCGAGCGTGAGATACATACGAGTGATATTTCAAGACCAGGCCTTGAAATGGCTGGTTATTTCAATTACTACCTAGCGGATCGTGTTCAACTATTGGGCAAGACAGAGCTATCATTTTTCGCGAACTTAACCGAAGTAGAACGGATAGATCGGATGAAAAGACTCTGTTCAGAAACTACGCCGGCCATCATTGTAGCGCATGAAATGGAAGTGCCGGTTGAATTGATTGAGGCTGCTGAAAATCAAGGCATTCCTGTCTTGAAAACGGATGTTCCAACGACGCGATTTTCGGGTATGCTGACGAATTATCTAAGTGGCAGACTTGCACCAATGACAGCCATTCATGGAGTGCTTGTAGATGTTTATGGAATAGGGATACTGATCACGGGTAAGAGTGGTGTAGGTAAAAGTGAAACAGCGCTTGAACTTGTGAAAAGGGGCCATCGACTTGTGGCTGATGACCTTGTGGAAATTAGACAGGTAGCAAAAAATGTGTTGATTGGAAATGCACCAAAACTACTTGAACATATGCTTGAAATCCGTGGAGTCGGGATTGTAGATATGATGACATTGTTCGGGGCCAGCGCCGTGAAGAGTGATAAGCGAATTTTAATTATCGTCGATCTTGAATTTTGGGATCAGGACAAGATTTATGACCGACTTGGCATTGATGAAGAAAAGATGAAAATTATGGATTCGGAATTGACGAAGCTGACTGTGCCGGTAAGACCTGGGCGCAACTTGTCCGTTATTATTGAAGTTGCGGCAATGGATTATCGAATGAAAAAACTTGGAGTCAATGCAGCAGAGGAGTTTACGAAAAAACTTGCTGATGAAATTAAAGTGAATCGAAAGTAAATGATTGATAGAGAAAGGATAGGTTAATACATGTTTAATGTACTGGCAATAAACCCGATTGCATTTTCGCTAGGTTCGCTTGAAGTCAGGTGGTATGGGATTTTAATTGCGCTGGGAATTGTCCTCGCATTCATTGTTGTTCAAAAGGAAATGGTTAAGCGCGGGATGCATCCGGACTTTTTGACGGATCTGCTCATTTGGGCCGTTCCAATCGCGATTGTTAGTGCGCGAATCTACTATGTTATTTTCTCGTGGGATTATTATAAAGACAATCCGGGACAAATTATTCAAATTTGGCAAGGCGGCATCGCTATCCATGGTGCATTAATTGGTGCCTTCATTACGACATACTTCTTCACGAAAAAGAGAGGTATTTCATTCTGGAAAGTGGTCGATATCGCAGCAGCTGGACTGCTGATTGGTCAAATTATCGGTCGTTGGGGCAATTTCATGAATCAGGAAGCGCACGGAGGTCCTGTTTCAGAAAAGTTCCTTGAAACAACGATTATTCCTGATTGGATTATGAACCAAATGACGATTGAAGGCGTGACGTATCATCCGACATTCCTTTATGAATCTATGTGGAATATTGTGGGACTTATCATCATTATCTTGTTGCGCAAGGTGAACTTGAAGCGTGGCGAAATGTTTCTATTTTACCTTGTCTGGTATTCTGCTGGACGCTTCTTCATCGAGGGGATGCGAACAGACAGCTTATATGTCATCGGTGAACTTCGGGCGGCGCAGCTAGTATCGGTCATCACAATCATTGTTGCTATCGCGGTATTCATAGTAAGAAGATATGTTCAAAAAGTAAATGTGAAATATCAAGATAAATAAGAAGGAGTTTGGGGAATGGGGACGCTTCAAAATGGATTAAAGGCAGGACTTCGGACAACGTGGACGCTGGGGAAAATCATTTTTCCAATCACAGTACTCGTCGTAATTTTACAGCATACACCTGTGTTGCCGTGGCTTATTAAACTTGTTGCACCGTTTATGGGGATATTCGGTCTTAGTGGAGAAGCTGCAATCCCGTTAGTGCTTGGGAATGCACTCAATTTATATGCGGGAATTGCAGGGATTTTATCGTTGGAAATGACTGTGAAGGAAGTATTCATCATCGCCATCATGTTGTCATTTTCACATAATCTATTCATTGAAACAGGCGTTGCACTGAAAGTCGGCGTGAAGTTATGGATTGTGCTCGTGGTACGTTTTGGGCTTGCAGCGATGTCAGGTATTATCATTAACTTGATGTGGCAAGGTGGAGGAGAGACAGCACGTTACGGAATGACTCCGAAAGTTACGGATATACCAGATGGTTGGTTAGAAATTGGACTGTTAGGTGTTCAGAAAGCGTCATTTGGAGTTCTTCAGCTTGCCATAATTGTTATTCCACTTATGATTATTGTTCAGTTCTTGAAAGATCGTAATTATTTGCAGAAATTTTCGGAGAAACTGGCACCCTTCACGAAAGTAATTGGCGTACAATCCAATGCGTCGATGACACTTGTTGCCGGTTTGGTTATCGGTCTCGCTTATGGTGCTGGCGTTATGATACAAGCCGTACAAGAGGATGGTGTGAGCAAGAAGGACGCAACACTGGCATTCATCTTTCTAGTGGCCTGTCATGCAGTTATAGAAGATACACTGATTTTTATCCCACTTGGCATTCCGATTCTGCCATTACTGATTATCCGGGTCGTAACAGCTTTCGTGTTGACGATCATTGTCGCATATGTCTGGAAACGGGCTGAACAACAGAAAAAAAAGGAGGTTCCGGTTGCAGATGGCTAAACCAATTACTACACTACTATTTGATTTTGACGGAACATTACTGGATACGAATGAATTGATCATCCAGACATTCCAATATGTCCTTGGTAATCATTACCCGGGGAAATATGAACGAATCGATATACTACCGTTTTTAGGGCCAACATTGTATGAATCATTCGATTCGGTTGAACCTGAAAAGACGGAGCAACTGATTGAAGAATATAGAGCATGGAATAAATCAATGCATGACGAGCTTTCAATTGAGTTTGACGGTGTATCTGAAACGATGAGGTTGTTGAAGGCAGCGGGCATGAAAATGGCGATTGTCTCGACCAAGAGAAAAGATATGATTATGAGAGGGTTAGAACTCCTTGATGTGGAAGGGGTTTTTGACGAAGTCATTGCAATGGATGATGTAACGAAAACGAAGCCTGATCCAGAACCGATTTTACTAGCACTCGAACGATTGGGAGCCACCGCGGATGAAGCCCTTATGATCGGGGATAACTACCATGACATAGTTGGTGGGCAAAATGCAGGGGTCCGTACAGCGGGTGTCGCATGGTCGGCAAAAGGGGAAGCCTTTTTACAAACATTCAATCCAGATTACATGTTGCAGCATATTTCGGAACTACTCCAATTGGTTAAAGGCGAAAAAGATTGAGACGTACTGAAAGGTATCCCGCACGAGAGGGAGCAAATTCACTTTGGCATATTTACAAGACGGTTCCATTTTTCAAAGTTGCAAAAAACTTTGCTGTTATCCAATTATCGAGGTACACACCTTTCATCCCGATGAAGAACTTTTTGTTCCGCACGTTTTTGAAAATGGAAGTCGGGAATAAGACATCTTTCGCCCTTATGGTGATGCCTGATGTCATGTTCCCTGAGAGGATAAAAGTCGGTGACAATTCAATCATTGGCTTCAATACGACAATCCTTGCACATGAATACTTAATAGATGAGTATCGTATAGGAGATGTCATTATTGGAAAGAACGTATTAATTGGAGCAAATACGACAATTCTTCCCGGAGTGGAAATTGGAGATGGGGCAATTATTTCTGCTGCTTCTCTCGTAAACCGTGATATCCCACCAGGTGTGTTTGCTGGTGGCAATCCGGTTAAGATCATCTTTACAGTGGAGCAGATGATTGAGCGACAACAAAAAAATGAAAACGGATAGTGCCGATGTATCTTATGGTATAATGGGGGACAATACGAGAAGGAACGTGCTTTGCGTTCCTTCTTATTTTTTCGGGGGAATATGATTGGATAAACTACGTAACAAGCATGATAAAAAAATTATTTCGTTCATTCCAGACGGTGAATTTTATTATAATAAAGCGATTCAGGCGATGCAACGCGATCGTTTTGAAGATGCACAGCGGTATTTGAAAAGAGCATCAGAGCTAAGTCCTGAAGATTGGAAAATCCTCATGGAATATGGCGTGCTCGTCATGGAAGAGGGACGTTTTGAGGAAGCTCATGAACTGCTAATGACTGCAAACTCATTCGCACCTTCGGAAGAGGAAATTATATTCTATTTGGCAGAAGTGCATGCCCATCTTGGTATGCTGCGGGATGCAAAAATGTATGCGGAAAAATATATATTAATTGACCCAGATGGCCCATTTGCTGACGATTCAATGGAAATTATTGATTTTGCAGAACAGGAAGAGTCATTTAATGATGATGAAATGCCTGACGGTGAAGTATTCTTTTTACAGGAAAAGGCACGCCGACTTATGGAGTCGGGTGAATTCAAGGCGGCCGTGGAATTACTTGAGTCAATTATTGTCGATTATCCGGAGTTTTGGGCGGCTTATAACAATTTAGCTCTGGCTTATTTTTATATCGGGGAAAACGAGCGAGCTAGTAAGTTACTTCATGATGTTTTAAATCGTAATAAAGGAAATATCCATGCACTTTGTAATCTGGCGGTCTTTTATTATTACGAAAAGAAGGAAGAGGAATTGGAGTCCCTACTTGCTTTACTTGTGAAGATTAAACCGTATCAATTTGAAAATCGCTATAAACTCGGCGCGACATTTGCGCTTATTGGCAGACATAAAGAAGCTTATAATTGGCTCAGAAGTCTACAAAAGAGAGGGTTTGAAGGGGACACAGGCTACTACTTCTGGCTGTCCCATTCCGCTTATTTCTCTGGACATGAAAAAGTGGCGCGAGAAGCATATGCAAAGCTGATTGAACTGGATCCATCGAAGGCTGGTTACGAGCCGTGGAATGGTGTCCAAGAGATTATCACGTCTGATTCACTTGAGCAGGATAGGGAGTTTTTACTAAGTAAAATTGCCAACACCTACAGAAGTGAAAGGATGTTTGGTTTTTATCTTCTTGGAAAGTCAGGTCACAAGCAGGAAATCATCTCACATCCATCTTATATTGAAATGGAAAAACTGAGTGACTACGAGCGGCTTTTTCTGGCAAGTGGTCTCGATTATGAATTCATGCCGGAAACCAACTTTGATAAGTCATTTATGCGAGCGCTTGAAACGACCGACTTACTTTACAACAAATATTGTCCGCTCGATAAACAAGCATCTCATCTGTTTCAAATGTGGTTCACTCTATGCGAAACTGCATTAAGTCGATCTTATTTGTTTAGAAACCCGGCGGCACTTGCAGCCGCAGCAGATTATATGTTCCAGTCATCCCGGTATCCTGATGTAACAAAAACAGCGATTGCAAAGGAATTCGGTATATCTGTCCCGACACTGACAAAGTATGTCGGAGAATTGATTGAGTATTTACCACAGTTTGATGCCTAATGTCTTTCACTTTTCTTAATATATATGTTGACATAAAGAATCCTCTCAACAACGCTCGGCTACCCCTATGAGGCGCCTTCGCTGGAGATTATATAGAATCATTAGTTCGACATATATTGGTAAGAGAGTATACATTTTTTTGACTTAGAATAGTGCCTGTCGCGTCTAGCGGGCGCATTGTGCTTTTCTTGGTGTCTAGCTCCAGCGCCTAGACCCTCGAGTCGCTTCAGTCCTTAAGTTAAAGGCAAAGGGCGCCTTTATCTTAAGGCCCTCCAGCGCTTTTCGGGTCTACCAAGGCGCTTGCGCTTTTCTTGGTGTCTAGCTCCAGGCGCCAACTCCTCGGGTCATAAGTCAATCAGGCTATTCGGCAAAGAACGCCGCTTAGCCCGCCCGTCTTATGCCTGTCGGGGGCCTACAGGATGTAGGTCATGCAGCTGTTGCCACAGGAAGTGGCGTACTTAGGCTGCGTTCCTTTTTAAGGCGCCTTACGCTTTTCTCGGTGTCTAGCTCCAGGCGCCAACCCCTCGGGTCATAAGCCATTTTGCTGTGGGGGCTGAAGTACGCCTCCTCGCAAAACGTCTTATGCCTGTCGGGGCTGGACGGCGCCTTACGCTTTTCTCGGTGTCTAGCTCCAGGCGCCAACCCCTCGGGTCATAAGCCATTTTGCTGTGGGGGCTGAAGTACGCCTCCTCGCAAAACGTCTTATGCCTGTCGGGGCTGGACGGCGCCTTGCGCTTTTCTTAGTGTCTAGACTCCAGGCGCCAGCCGCTTGGTCATAAGCAATCCAGCTATGTGGCAAAGTGCGCCACGTCGCTGGATCGACTTATGCCTGTCGCGTCTAGCAGGCGCCTTGCGCTTTTCTTTGTAAGCAGAAAAGTTGAATGGAACTTAGGTATCCTATACGATTTGGTGTGTAAATGTTGTAGAGGAGGAAATTCACATGACAACTGAAAAAATTTATGATGTCATTATTATTGGTGCCGGCCCTGCGGGGATGACGGCTGCTGTCTATACATCTCGTGGGAACCTTTCAACGTTAATGCTTGAACGGGGAATTCCAGGCGGTCAAATGGCTAATACGGAAGAAATTGAAAACTACCCAGGATTCGAACATATATTAGGTCCGGACCTTTCTACAAAAATGTTTGATCACGCGCGTAAGTTTGGCGCTGAATATGCTTATGGCGATGTTACAGATGTTATTGATGGAGAAAGTTACAAGACGATAGTCGTCGGGGATAAAGAGTATAAAGCCCGTGCGATTATTATTACGACAGGTGCTGAATACAAAAAAATGGGTATTCCCGGAGAAGCTGAACTTACTGGCCGTGGCGTAAGTTATTGTGCGGTTTGTGATGGAGCATTCTTCCGTAAGAAAGAGCTCGTTGTTGTAGGCGGTGGCGATTCTGCCGTAGAAGAGGGAACTTATTTAACACGGTTTGCAGATAAGGTGACGATTGTTCATCGCCGCGGTGAATTACGTGCACAAAAAATTCTTCAAGACCGTGCATTTGCAAACGACAAGATTGAATTCATCTGGAATTCATCTGTGAAAGAAGTAAATGCTAGAGAAGGAAAAGTTGGTTCCGTGACACTTGTTTCAACTGTCGATGGTTCTGAAAGGGTATTTGAAGCGGATGGCATGTTCGTTTATATCGGAATGGACCCGTTAACTGCTCCATTTGCTAAACTTGGTATTCTTGACGAAAATGGTTACGTTGCAACAAACGAAATCATGGAAACATCTGTACCTGGTATTTATGCTGCAGGGGATGTTCGTGAAAAATTATTGCGTCAAGTTGTTACGGCTACTGGAGACGGTAGTATTGCTGCGCAGGCTGTCCAGAAATACGTTGAGGAATTGATGGAGAAATTAGGCGCAAAAGCTTAATGTAACCTTAATGAAGCTGTAACAGAAATGCAATGTCTAAAGGGTATAGTAAAAGTATCAATTGACCCCCCTTTTGATAAAGTAAATTTTGAAAGGCAATTTATCGGTTTATCCGATGGGTTGCCTTTTTTTTGTCGTTTTACAACGGTTCGATGTATAATGATACTATGCGTTTATAAAAAGTGGGGTTAGACAAATGCAGAGAATCGTAAATTTACTTGTAGTAAAAGATAATCATGTATTACTGTTAAAAAAACCTCGTCGCGGGTGGTATGTAGCTCCTGGTGGAAAGATGGATCCGGGTGAATCGGTTTACGAAACAGCCGTCAGAGAATTCACGGAAGAAACCGGTGCTGTACCGATTAGTCCATTGTTAAAAGGCGTCTACACAATGATGATTACAGATGAAACTGGGGAGACTGTGAAAAACGAATGGATGCTCCACACATTCATTGCTTTTGACTTAGTGGGTAAACCGTTTGAAACGACAATTGAAGGAGTATTGGAATGGCATCCTGTTGAAAGCTTAGAGACACTTCCGATGGCAGAAGGGGATCGAACCAATTTACTGTTTGCAGTATCTCAGAGTGGGATACAGTATGGAACGTTCTTTTATACCGAAGAATTTAAACTCTTGAAAGAGGAAATCCAAAATTCTGTGGAAGGTGATGGACAATGACTGAAATAGGGAAGCCAAGCAGCGATATTGAAATCGTTATTATTACGGGGATGTCGGGTGCAGGTAAGACGGTTGCAGTGCAGAGCTTTGAAGATCTTGGATTTTATTGCATCGATAATTTGCCTCCGGAGCTATTAGTTATGTTTCTGAATTTGATGATGAAATCGGAAAATCAAATGAAACGGATAGCCGCTGTAATGGATACGCGTGGAGGTGACCTATTTGATTCGCTCATTGGTGCTCTGGATGACCTTTTGGAAATGCAGGGTGTATCATCACGAATATTATTCCTTGATGCAGACGATGAGACGCTTGTTCGACGCTATAAGGAATCGAGAAGGTCACATCCATTATCGGCAGGCGGATTGCCTCTAGCAGGTATAAAGAAAGAGCGCCTGCTGTTGTCTGAGATGAAAGGCCGCGCACGCTCGATATTCAACACTACAAGTTTAAAACCAAGGGCATTGAGAGAAAAAATAATGGCTGAGTTCTCCTCTAAGGATGATCTTGGTTTTACACTAAACTTCCTCTCTTTCGGTTTTAAGCATGGCATGCCAATTGATGCAGATGTCGTGTTTGACGTGCGTTTCCTGCCAAATCCTTTCTATATTGAGGATTTGAAACCGAAGACGGGACTCGAGAAAGAAGTTTATGACTATGTACTGAAATGGAAAGATACTCAAATCCTTATTGAAAAACTAACGGACTTATTTAAGTTCTTAATTCCACAATATAAAAATGAAGGAAAATCACAAGTTGTGATTGCATTCGGCTGTACAGGAGGTCAACACCGCTCTGTCACACTCGCTGAATTTTTCGGAAGCCGGTTCAAAGACGAGTACCGGACACTCATCACCCATAGGGATATTGAAAAAAGAAAGGATTGACGCTATGCCGAAATCCGGGAACTTGAAGAAAGTCGTTGTGTTAGGCGGCGGAACTGGTTTATCCACTTTGCTACGCGGATTAAAAAATTACCCTGTCGATTTGACTGCGGTCGTTACAGTAGCTGATGATGGCGGCAGTTCGGGCAGACTTCTTGACGAATATGACATACCACCTCCGGGTGATATTCGTAAAGTGATGGCAGCGCTTTCAGATGTAGAGCCATTAATCGAAGAAATGTTTGAATACCGCTTTGCTACTTCAGAGGATTTGAAAGGTCATTCACTCGGCAATCTTATGCTGGCTGCTATGACGGATATCACAGGTGATTTCGCACGAGCAGTCGAACAAATGAGCAGGGTACTAAACATAAAAGGGAAAGTATTACCAGCCGCTAATCAGCGGATCACATTGCACGCAGAACTCGAAGACGGTACAATCGTGACGGGTGAATCGAAAATACCGGTTTACGAACGTAAAATTCGTAAAGTGTATTTATCACCACAAGAAGTTGAACCGTTACCTGAAACAATAGAGGCAATCAATTCTGCTGACCTGATCATTATTGGCCCAGGCAGCCTATATACAAGCATCTTGCCGGCACTGCTTGTCCAATCAATTCGTAAAGCGGTCTTGTCATGTAAGGCAAAAAAGGTGTATATTAACAACTTGACGACGCAAGCAGGAGAAACACACCGCTATACAGCTTCGGAGCATGTGCAGGCATTATATGATCATGCGGGTGAACCTTTTATCGACACGGTTTTATTGAACGGCACAGAATTTTCTGCGTTGCAGGGTGGGAAAGAATGGACGGGACCTCCCTGGCCTGTCGAAAACGATTTGGAAACGCTTCAACAACTTGTACCAAATATCGTAGTAAAAGACATTTGCTTATTATTAAATGGAACTATCATACATGATTCCGAAAAAGTAGCTAAATGGCTTATAGAATATATGGAAAATGGGATCGAAACGGAACAGACGTGATCGTCGCCGAGAAAGGGGAAGAATCATGTCTTTTGCTTCAGAAACAAAAAAGGAAATGACACAGATAGAAGCGGATGACTGTTGTGTAAAGGCAGAAGTAGCGGCGTTCATTAGGATGAATGGTGCACTTTCCTTTTCTAATAAACAGTTAAGTTTGGACGTACAAACTGAAAATGCAGCGATTGCCAGACGCCTATATACGAATTTAAAACGATTGTATCCTTATAAAGTAGAGTTGCTTGTTCGAAAAAAGATGCGCTTGAAAAAAAATAACGTTTACATTTGCCGGATTCGAGGTGGAGCAAAAGCTCTTTTGGAAGAACTACTAATCCTGACGGGAACATTTCAATTTAAAAATGAGATTTCAAAGGAATTGGTTAAAAAGAGATGCTGTCAACGCGCTTATCTGCGGGGGGCTTTTCTGGCAGGGGGTTCCGTGAATAACCCGGAAACATCTTCTTATCACCTTGAAATCTTTTCGATATATAAAGAACATAGTGAAGACTTAGTCGATCTGATGAACAAATACCATTTGAATGCGAAGTCGATTGAACGGAAAAAAGGGTATATTGCTTATTTGAAAGAAGCTGAAAAAATATCGGATTTCCTTAGCATCGTCGGCGCGCATGTGAGCTTAATGAAGTTTGAAGATGTACGAATTATACGCGATATGCGGAATAGTGTGAACAGGCTTGTGAATTGTGAAACCGCGAATATGAATAAAACAATTGGTGCAGCACAGCGCCAAGTTGAAAATATAAAGTTTATTGAAAGTACGATTGGACTTGCTGAATTACCAGATAGATTACAAGAAATCGCAAGGCTTCGGGTCGACAATCAGGATATTACGTTGAAGGAACTTGGAGAACTGGTTTCGGGTGGAATGGTAAGTAAATCAGGTGTGAACCATCGCTTAAGAAAAATTGAAGAAATTGCGGAAAATCTTCGCAATGGGGGAATCGGTAGTCGGTAAATCCACTGTCGAACCAAGAGAGGAGCTGGCGCTGTCATGGCAGAACGAATAGTTGAAGTGAAGTTGAAATCAGGATTGCAAGCAAGGCAAGCAGCACTATTTGTCCAAGAGGCAAATAGGTTTTTGTCAGACGTATTTTTGAAAAAAGAAGAACGCCAAGTAAATGCTAAAAGTATAATGGGGATCATGAGCCTAGCCATCGCGCGCGGCACGACTGTTACGTTGATTGCAGAAGGAATTGACGAAGAACAGGCTCTAGAATCACTCGCAGTTCTTGTTGAAAATGGAAATTAAATAAAACAATCACCGTTAGCGCTGTCAAACGACAAGTGGTAACGGTTTTTTTATGGAGACTGGATGTGAATTCATGACAATAACGGTTAGTCATGTCAATAGGGTGTGAAGTCATGGCGATAGGGTGTGAAGTCATGGGGATGTGGCCCGAACTCATGGCGAGGAGATAAATAGTCATGGCAATAACGGTTAGTCATGGCAATAGGATGTGAAGTCATGGAGATGTGGCCCGAAGTCATGGCGAGGAGATAAATAGTCATGGCAGGAGCGGTTAGTCATGGCAATAGGGTGTGAATTCATGGAGATGTGGCCCGAAGTCATGGCAATAGGGTGTGAATTCATGGGGATGCGCCCCGAAGTCATGGAAAGTCCGTAAACTATCGCAGCACCCTCCCCAAAAATACGACAAAAAAATATTCATCTGCTTGTTAAAAGCAGACGAATATTTTACAGTATAAACCTTATACTGGGATATGCCCTCGGCGAGAATCGAACTCACATCTTAAGCTTCGGAGGCTCACGTGCTATCCGTTGCACCACGAGGGCGTTACAAATCGGCTATCTTTTGCAGCAGACTAGATTCATTATACTGGTGTAGCTCAATGAATGCAATGCTTATTTTGAAAGCGTTATATTTGACCTTCGTTGACCATACTATGTATGATAAAGTTACAGTTGAAACGAAGTTATGTTTCAATAGGTAGACAACACTATCCAGCTTGAAGGAGGAAATAGAATGAATCTAATACCTACAGTAATTGAACAGACTAGCCGCGGTGAGCGTGCTTACGACATCTATTCACGTCTATTGAAAGACCGTATCATCATGCTTGGAAGTGGAATCGATGACAACGTTGCGAACTCTATCGTTGCTCAACTCCTATTTTTAGAAGCAGAAGATCCGGATAAAGATATTTCCATCTACATTAATAGCCCCGGGGGAAGCGTCACTGCTGGTATGGCGATTTTTGACACAATGCAATTCATCAAACCTGACATCCAAACAATTTGTATGGGGATGGCTGCATCTATGGGATCGTTCCTACTAGCGGCGGGTACTAAAGGGAAACGTTATGCGCTTCCTAACGCAGAAGTAATGATTCACCAACCATTAGGTGGAGCACAAGGGCAAGCAACAGAAATTGAAATTGCTGCAAAACATATCCTTTTCACTCGTGAAAAACTAAACTTGATTCTTGCTGAGCGTACTGGCCAATCGGTTGAAGTAATTGCGAGAGATACGGACCGCGACAACTTTATGACAGCTGAACGTGCGAAAGAGTATGGTTTAATTGACCATATTATTACACGCAGTGACATGAAAGACGGAGCTAAAACTAAACCTGAATCTAAATAAGTTCTACAAAAGTCGGCTTTCCATTATGGGAAGCCTTTTTTTGTGGCTATAAATAAACGTTGCCGTAGAATAAATGAAACCTTTTCAATCGTCATACTGTATATACTACTGTAGAAAAAGTTTCGGTACGGTGTGCGATAGGGTAAATGAAAGTAACTAACTCGTGAGGAGTGTTAACATGAAAAAAGTTTTAGGACCAATTGCGGTAATCGTAATTATACTTGCAGTTTTGGCTATGATACTGGTTCCAAGTTATAACAAATTCGTTAATTTAGAAGAAGATGTGGACCAGGCGTATGCACAAGTTGAAAATCAACTACAACGGAGGCTCGATCTGATACCGAACTTGGTAAGCACGGTTAAAGGTTTCGCGAGCCATGAAAAAGAGATTATCAGTGACATTGCAGATTCCCGTGCAAGACTTGCCGGAGCAAATGGGCCCGTAGAACAAGCGGATGCAAACGCTGACTTATCGGGTGCGCTTAGTCGTCTCCTTGTCGTCGTCGAGAATTATCCTGATTTAAAAGCAAATGAAAATTTCACTAAGTTGATGGATGAACTGGCTGGAACTGAAAACCGTCTGGGCGTTGCGCGTAAGGATTATAACGACGTAGTCGCCAATTACAATAGGCAAGTAAAAAGATTCCCTGGAAAAATCGTTGCATCCATTTTCGGATATGATGAAAAGGAATACTTTAAAGCCGATGCAGCTGCAAATGAAGTACCGAATGTCGATTTTGGAGATGACAAGGAATGATTAGAAAAGCTGTCCGCATACTGGTGACGGCATGTCTGATTGTTTTTACATCGTTAAACTCAGCAGTGTTTTCGGCTGATGCTGCTGTTCCAGTCGTTCAAGATTCTGCGAATGTGTTGTCCGCTGAACAGAAAGCGGAACTTGAGCAATATGGGATTCAATTAAATAATGCTACGACAGCGGAACTTGCGGTATTGATCCTCCCGAGCATAGGCGATAAGCCAGTTGAGGAATATGCAGTAGAGAAGCTTAGGGAATTTAAATTAGGCAATAAGGAAAAAAATAATGGAGCTTTGCTAGTTGTTACAACAGAGAAAAATTCCGATGGTAAACGACATTTCGAACTATCAGTCGGGTATGGATTAGAGGGTGCCCTTCCGGACGGAAAAGTCGGAAGTATAATGGATGAAGTAGCTGTTCCTTATTTGAATAAGCAACAGCCTGACATGGCGATCATGGAAGCATATAAATCATTCTATAATGAAATCGCAGCTGAATATGGCTGGGATGGCGCGGATGTGCCCGTCACAACTATAGATTCCGACTCAAGTGATGGGGGATTCGGTATTCCATTCCCCGTCATCCTTTTCATCATTATTTACATTGTCTTCCGTGTTATCAGTAATAGAGGAGGCCGAGGAGGCGGAGGCGGTTCGGGCGGACGGCGTAGCGGAGGGCCAATTTTCTTCCCGGGTTCTTTTGGGGGCAGAAGTGGTGGCGGTAGTTCCGGCGGCGGTTTTGGTGGTTTCGGTGGCGGTGGTTCCGGCGGTGGTGGCGGAGCAGGCCGAAGCTGGTAAAAAAATTATCTGGTGGCATGCACAGGCAATATCCTGTGCATGCCGCCCATTATTCTATTATAATGAAGGTATTATAGAGGTAGCGAGGTGCATTAGAGTGCATGTGACATTTTACACAAAACCCGGTTGTCACCTTTGTGATGAAGCTGAATTAATGATGAAACTTGTCCAAGAGGATTTCCCGCTGACGTGGACGAAAGTAGATATAGAAACTGATGATGAAAATCATGAGAAATATATGTTTTTGATTCCTGTCATCGAAAAAGATGGCGATGTAATGCTTTACGGGTCAATTGGCTACGCTGATATCATTGATTTATTCTGATAATTAATGCTGTATTGTTTGTAAAGTCGAATGAAAAGAGCTATAATGAAGTTAGAAATATTTTTTTGCTTTATGTGGGACGCTATTCAGTATGTAGGGTCGTTAAATGTCCCTATGGTAAAGAGGAGGGCAGCCATTGGACGTTTTGATGGATGCACAGAGTAAACTCGTACCAGAAATGATGGAGTTAATGCAGCAAAGATATCGGATATTAAAGCTTGTAAAAATGGCTGGTCCAATTGGAAGGCGTCCACTCGGTCAGATGGCTGGTTTATCGGAGCGGGAAACGCGAACCATGATGGATACGCTAAGGGGTCAAAATCTGATTACTGTTGCAAAAGACGGAGCTTCAATTACCACTGAAGGATTGACTGTCTTACTTGCTCTTGAGTCTTCAATGGAAGACTGGTCGGGCCGTACGTCTATTGCAAAGAGACTAATGGAATTCCTTGGCATTCAATCAGTCAAAGTTGTTGCAGGTAACTGCGATACCGATACCGCTTCGAAAAGCTTACTTGGTATGGAGGCAGCGAAACAATTTTCTTCTAAAATTGACGAGGGCAAAGTAGTCGCCGTCACTGGAGGAAGTACAATTGCATCGATTCCACTTCATATCGAAAAGTTTAGCGGTACCAATAATCTGCTATTCATCGCTGCAAGAGGCGGTGTAGGAGATGATATTGGTTTGCAAGCGAATGTCATTGCGGCCTCTTTCGCCTCGGCATGCGGAGGTACGTATAGTACATTTTATTATCCAGAGTCGTTAAGCGAAGAAGCCCATGAAGCGTTCCGAAAAGAACCTTCCGTCTTGAAAATGCTTGAACTTTATGACACAACAGATTGTGTTCTGCATGGAGTAGGCGACGCGCAAACAATGGCAATTATGCGTAATTCGCCTACAGAAGAGCGAGATATGATCCAAGACAATGGAGCTAAAGGCGAAGCATTCGGTTATTATTTTGACCAGGATGGTAACGTTGTCCACAGATTACGGACAATCGGTATCCAAACTGGCCATCTCGAGAAGATTCCGCTTATCATTTCAGTCGCAGGCGGCAGCAGTAAAGCTGAAGCTATCTTGGCTTATATGGCAAGTGCGCCTAAACAAACGATTTTAGTAACTGATGAAGGTGCAGCAACTGAAATGCTGAAAATACTCGTCAATAAATAAACGCATAAATGACTAAGACGGGTATTTTCAGGGAATAGGTTTAGATGGGCTTTGTGTAAATGTAGCTATAAGAAATTTTTTAATAGAGAACGGTGTCTAGGCTCCAGGCGCCAACCCCTTGGGTCATAAGCCGTTTTGCTGTGGTGGCTGAAGTACGCCTCCTCGCAAACCGTCTTATGCCTGTCGGGGCTGGACGGCGCCTTGCGCTTTTCTCACTATAAACTAAAAAAAACAACATGGAGGAATATATTATGACTTTGAAACTTGCGATTAACGGATTTGGACGGATTGGGCGTAAAGTATTCCGCGAAGCTTTGAAACAAGAGGAAATTGAAATTGTAGCAGTGAACGATTTGACGGATGCAGCAATGCTTGCACATCTTTTGAAGTATGACTCTGTACATGGCGTATTTGACGCGGAAGTCAGTTTTGATAATGACACGCTTATTGTCGATGGCAAAAGAGTGAAAGTATATGCAGAAAAAGATCCAGCAGCGCTACCATGGGGCACACTTGGGGTTGACGTTGTCGTTGATTCGACAGGCGTATTTACGGACAGAGCTGGACTGAACAAACACCTTGAAGCGGGTGCGAAAAAAGTTATCTTGTCATCACCGGCAAAAGGCGATATCACGACACTTGTAATGGGTGTTAACCACGAGTCATACGATCCGGCAAATGATAACATCGTATCGAATGCATCATGTACGACAAACTGTCTTGCTCCAGTTGTAAAAGTACTTCACAACGAATTCGGTATAAAACGCGGTCTAATGACAACAATTCACTCGTACACAAATGACCAACGCATTTTGGATTTACCGCATTCGGATTACAGACGTGCTCGTGCAGCTGCAGAAAACATGATTCCAACTACGACAGGCGCAGCTTCAGCTGTAACAAAAGTTATTCCTGAATTGAAAGGTAAACTTGACGGTATGGCTGTCCGCGTTCCAACACCAAACGTTTCACTCGTTGACTTTGTCGCTGAACTTGAGAAAGATGTGACAATTGCTGATGTGAACAATGCATTGAAAAACGCGTCTGAAAATGAGCTAAAAGGTTTCTTGGCTTATAATGAACTCCCACTAGTTTCTAAAGATTATAACGGAAATACTTCATCATCTACTGTAGATGGTCTTTCAACGATGGTCCTTGAAGACAACATGGTGAAAGTAATTACTTGGTATGACAACGAATCAGCTTATTCTGCACGTTGTGTGGACTTGGCACTTTATATGTTTGGTAAAGGTCTATAATTCAGTTAAATATAGCCATAAACAATAAAACCCCTTATAATGTAGTTGGGTAAGAGGAGCGGGGGTTACCCCGTTCCTCATTTTTTTTTAGTATATATGGAGGTGGGCGTTTTCATGGTGTCGAAAAAGACGATGAAAGATATGCAGCTTGAAGGGAAACGCGTTTTTTGCCGGGTAGATTTCAATGTGCCTATGGAAGATGGGAATGTAACGGATGATACAAGGATCCGTGCAGCAATTCCGACCATCAATTATATGGTAGCTCAGGGTGCGAAAGTTATTCTCGCGAGTCATTTAGGACGTCCAAAAGGCGAAGTGAATGAAGACATGCGGCTTACTGCTGCAGGCGAAAAACTTGCGGAATTGATTGGCAAGCCGGTAACAAAGCTCGATTCATCCATTGGGAAAGAAGTGGAAGAAACCATTTCGACAATGAAAAATGGCGATATCATTCTGCTTGAAAATGTTAGGTTCCATGCTGGAGAAGAAAAGAATGATGCAGGACTAGCGAAGCAATTTGCGGAACTCGCTGATGTTTTCGTCAATGATGCATTCGGTGCTGCACACCGTGCACATGCTTCTACTGCGGGCATAGCGCAACATATTCCGGCTGTATCTGGCCTCCTTCTTGAAAAAGAATTGGATATTCTCAGTAAGGCATTATCAGAGCCTGACCGTCCGTTCACAGCAATTATTGGCGGAGCTAAAGTGAAAGACAAAATTGGCGTCATCGATCATCTATTAGACAAAGTGGATAACTTGATTATCGGCGGCGGATTATCATATACATTTGCAAAAGCACAAGGCCATGAAATAGGAGATTCGCTCCTTGAGGAAGATAAAATCGACCTGGCGAACTCATTTATTCAGAAAGCCAAAGAAAAAGGCGTTAATTTATACTTACCAATCGACGTTGTCATAGCGGATGCGTTTTCAAAAGATGCAGAGACAAAAAACGTGAATATCGATTCCATACCAGAAGGATGGATGGGTCTGGATATTGGACCAAAAACAGCTGAACTTTACGCAGACGTTATTAAAGAGTCGAAATTGATCATTTGGAACGGGCCTATGGGTGTGTTTGAAATGGAGCCGTTCGCGGGTGGCACACAACGAGTTGCAAAAGCGATGGCTGAAACAAAAGCATATACAGTTATTGGTGGGGGCGATTCAGCCGCTGCTGTCGAAAAGTTCGGCGTAGGAGATAAAATGGATCACATTTCAACTGGTGGAGGCGCTTCTCTTGAATTCATGGAGGGAAAAGACCTACCGGGCCTCACTGCACTGAACGATAAATGATCGGGGGGAAACATTTTGCGAAAACGAATAATTGCGGGTAACTGGAAAATGTACAAGTCTCTTGAAGAAGCGAAAAGTTTCGCGATAGAAGTGCAAGAAAAAGCAGCAGCTTCAGAAAAATTGGAAGCGGTTATCTGTCCACCCGCTTTATACCTTTCAGAACTTGTACAAATTACAAAAGGTTCAGCAGTCGGTATTGGTGCACAAACGATGCATGACGTAAAAGAAGGTGCTTTCACGGGCGAAATCAGTCCAGCGATGCTGTCAGAAATCGGCGTTGGCTATGTTGTCCTGGGTCATTCTGAGCGTCGCCAGTACTTCAACGAAACAGATGAATCCGTCAACAAGAAAGTCCATGCTGCATTTGACTACAAGCTTACGCCAATCGTCTGTGTGGGAGAGTCACTTGAAGATCGGGAAAGTGGACAAACAGTTGAATTAGTAGCAGGACAAGTGAAAAAAGCATTCGAAGGCGTCAGCGCTGATTTAGCGGCACAAGCAGTCATAGCTTATGAGCCAATCTGGGCTATCGGTACAGGTAAAACAGCAACTGCACAAGATGCCAATGAAGTATGTGGAGCAATCCGTACGACAATCGGCGAATTATATAATGAAACAGTTGCAGACCAAATTCGTATTCAATATGGCGGTAGCGTTAAACCGGACAATATTGAAGAACTTCTCACAATGGAACATATCGATGGCGCACTTGTCGGCGGCGCAAGTTTGGATCCTGCATCATTCTTGAAATTGCTAGAGGCTGGAGCACATGAGTAAAAGTCCGGTAGCGCTTATCATTTTGGATGGCTTTGGCCTTCGTGATGACAAGCTAGGAAATGCAGTTGCGCAGGCGAACAAGCCGAATTACGATCTATTATGGAACAACTTCCCGCATTCAACGCTGACAGCTTGTGGGGAGGCGGTAGGTCTTCCTGAAGGACAGATGGGTAACTCTGAAGTAGGGCATCTGAATATTGGAGCTGGTCGCGTCGTCTATCAAAGTTTGACTCGTATTAATAAGTCAATCAGGGAAGCTGACTTTTTCGATAACGAAACGCTTCTGAGAGCAGTTACACACGCGAAGGAAAACGGCTCTGCACTCCATCTGATGGGGTTACTATCCGACGGTGGTGTACATAGCCATTATGAGCATCTATTTGCACTTCTTCGTCTAGCGAAGTTGAATGGGCTTGATAAAGTATTTGTCCATGCCTTCCTGGATGGCCGTGATGTGAGCCCACAATCTTCTCTTGATTACATTGAAAAGACTGAAACATTCATGCAAGAGTTGGGTGTTGGCAAGTTTGCAAGTATTTCAGGACGGTATTATGCGATGGATCGTGATAAGCGCTGGGAGCGTTTGGAAAAGGTCTACCGTGCAATTGTTGAAGGCGCTGCTTTAACGGCAGCTACGCCGACTGCAGGCGTACTAGCGTCGTATAAGCAAGGCGTTCATGATGAATTCGTTGTACCATTCCTTATAGAAGAACTTGGTAAACCGGTTGCGACGGTTGAAGACGGGGATGCAGTTGTATTCTTTAATTTCCGTCCGGATCGTGCCATTCAGCTTTCACGCGCCTTAACAGATTCTACTTTTGATGAATTTGAAACAGGAACGAAAAGATATAAAGATTTGAAGTTTGTGACATTCACTCATTATAGTGACGACATTGTTGCAGATGTCGCTTATAGTAGTGACAACTTGGAAAACACTCTTGGTGAAGTTATCGCCCGCAACGGTTTGACACAACTGCGCATTGCGGAAACCGAGAAATTTCCACATGTCACTTTTTTCATGAGTGGCGGACGAGAAGACAAGTTCATAGGTGAAGAACGAATCTTGATAGCTTCACCGAAAGTTGCAACGTATGACTTGCAACCGGAGATGAGTGCTTACCAAGTGACGGAATCGCTTATTGAAGGAATTGAAGCGAATCGTTTTGATGCAATTATTCTCAATTTCGCAAATCCCGACATGGTCGGGCATAGTGGAATGCTGGAACCAACCATCAAAGCGATTGAAACGGTTGATATATGCCTTGGCAAAATTATCGACGCAATCCATGCTAAAGGCGGTACGGCAATCGTAACGGCTGATCATGGAAATGCTGATGAAGTAACTACGCAAGACGGGGCTCCGATGACGGCGCACACAACGAATCCGGTTCCGGTTATCGTTACGAAGGCGGGAATTAGTTTGCGCGAAGGCGGTAAACTCGCAGACTTGGCACCAACAATGCTAAAATTGTTACAAGTAGAACAACCGGTAGAAATGACCGGCACACCATTATTTTAAAAAGGGGAGAATGACATGCCAATCATTACACTTATCCAAGCGAGAGAAGTACTTGATTCACGTGGAAATCCAACAGTAGAGGTTGAAGTATTTACGGAAAGCGGTGCATTTGGTCGGGCAATCGTTCCATCTGGCGCTTCAACAGGCGAATATGAAGCAGTAGAACTACGTGACGGTGATCCGGATCGCTACTTGGGCAAGGGTGTTCTTCAAGCGGTTGACCATGTTAATGAAGTTATTTCGGCGGAATTGGAAGATGCGTTTTCAGTTCTTGATCAAGTGACGATTGACAAAGCGTTGATTGAAATTGATGGTACTGCCAACAAAGGTAAATTGGGCGCAAATGCAATTCTTGGCGTATCGATAGCTGTCGCACATGCTGCTTCTGATTATCTTGATATTCCCCTTTATCAATATCTAGGCGGCATTAACGCAAAACAATTGCCAGTGCCAATGATGAACATTCTAAACGGTGGCGAGCATGCGGATAACAACGTGGATATTCAAGAATTTATGGTAATGCCAGTCGGCGCTACTTCATTCCACGAAGGTCTTCGTATGGGCGCGGAAATTTTCCATACCCTTAAGACTGTTCTACAGGCAAAAGGCATGAATACATCAGTGGGTGATGAAGGCGGATTCGCTCCGAACTTATCTTCCAATGAAGAAGCTTTGTCTATTATCCTTGAAGCAATCGAAAAAGCAGGCTACAAACCAGGTGAGGAAGTTCTCCTTGCAATGGACGTTGCAGCATCTGAGTTTTTCAATAAAGAAGATGGTACGTACAATCTTGCTGGCGAAGGTATCGTAAAAACATCGGCAGAAATGGTTGATTGGTATGAAGAGCTTTGCAGTAAGTATCCAATCATCTCTATCGAAGATGGTTTGGATGAAAATGACTGGGCGGGTCATAAACTATTGACGGACCGCTTAGGCAAAAAAATCCAACTTGTCGGAGATGACTTGTTCGTAACGAACACAGAAAAACTGGCACGAGGAATTGAAGAGGGTATTGGTAACTCAATCCTTATTAAAGTGAACCAAATCGGTACATTGACGGAAACGTTTGATGCGATTGAAATGGCGAAGCGCGCTGGCTATACGGCAGTTATTTCCCACCGTTCAGGTGAATCAGAAGATACGACAATTGCTGATATCGCAGTTGCAACAAACGCTGGACAAATCAAAACGGGTGCACCATCTCGTACGGACCGCGTTGCGAAATACAACCAATTGCTTCGTATTGAAGATCAGCTAGATGATACTGCTGAATATCTTGGTGTTAAAACGTTTTATAACTTGAAAAAATAATGATTGCTAAAAACCCGCTTCGGCGGGTTTTTCTTTGGTTTTTAATAGATTGAGTGGAAACTCACTGAGTGACTATGAGAACTTCTGTCTTAAAATTAGAACAATAGGTTGTAACACCAGTCTGTTTTTGGTAAAATAGAACTGTTGTGAAGTTCGAATCGGGAGGTGGAACAAAATGCATACTTTGCTGATGACACTGCTCGTAATCGTAGCACTATCATTGATCGTAGTCGTATTATTGCAATCTGGGAAAAGCGCAGGTCTATCAGGAGCCATCTCTGGCGGAGCCGAACAACTTTTCGGGAAACAAAAAGCACGTGGACTTGACCTCGTACTTCAACGGGTCACTGTTGTACTTGCCGTTTTGTTTATCGTATTGGCAATCGTCATTATGAAAGTATAATCTTAAATAGACCATTATCGCCTGACCTTCCGACTGGTCGGGCGTTTTTTATTAAAAGTAGGGAAGTATAAGTTTTCTACTGGGGTCGTTGTCTAGCTCCAGGCGCCAACTCCTCGGGACATAAGTCAGTCAGGCTATTCGGCAAAGAACGCCGCTTAGCCCGCCCGTCTTATGCCTGTCGGAGCTGAACGGCGCCTTACGCTTTTCTTAGTGTCTAGACTCCAGGTGCCAGCCGCTCGGGTCATAAGCAATCCAGCTATGTGGCAAAGAGCGCCACGTCGCTGGATCGACTTATGCCTGTCGCGGGCCTACAGGATGTAGGTCATGCAGCTGTTGCCACAGGAAGTGGCGTACTTAAGCTGCTATCCTTTTTTGGCGCCTTGCACTTTTCTTAGAAAGGATGATCTAAATGAGAATTGCACAACCGAAACCATTCTTTTTCGAAAGAGGGAAGCGTGCAGTTTTACTGCTACATGGATTTACAGGTACCTCAGCGGACGTACGGATGTTGGGACGGTTTCTTGAAAAGGAAGGCTACACCTCGCTTGCACCCCATTACAAAGGCCACGGTGTTCCCCCAGAAGAATTGATCCACACAGGTCCCGAAGAGTGGTGGGAAGATGTTCTTGCGGGTTATAATCAATTAAAGGAAGCTGGATATGATGAGATTGCAGTTGCGGGATTGTCATTAGGAGGCGTATTTTCACTCAAATTAGGGTATAACAAGCCAGTGAAGGGTATTGTTACAATGTGCGCGCCAATGTCGATGAGAACAACTGACATTATGTATGAAGGTGTCCTTAAATATGCACGGGAGTATAAGAAGTTTGAAGGGAAAGCCGAAGAAGACATCGAAAGAGATATAGAGGCATTACGTGCGCAAAATATGCCTTCTCTCGAAGAACTTCGTGCACTTGTCTATGATGTACGAGATCATATCGATCACATCTATGCACCGCTATTTGTTGTGCAGGCTACAAACGATGATGTTATCGATACCGATTCCGCAAACATTATTTATGACAATACCGAATCAGACATAAAAAATATTAAATGGTATGAACAATCGGGACATGTCATTACACTCGGACCCGAAAAAGTGAAACTTCATGAAGATATTTTGAAATTCTTGGAATCATTGGACTGGAATGAGTGAAAGATAAGACCAATGACCATACTATAGACTTATAAGGAGTGATGCAATTGGATAGCTTAGAACAAGACATACAGCAAAAATTGCTGTCTCTAATGAAAGAAGAATCGTATAAGCCGCTAACCGTACAGGAAATCCAGGAAGTACTGGGATTTGAACAGGCGGCGGAGTTTAAGGAACTAGTGAAAATGCTTGTTGACCTTGAACAAAAAGGGCAAATTATTCGCTCGAAATCGAACCGTTATGGCGTGCCAGAAGGCATGAATCTCCTTCGTGGAAAATTCATCGGGCATGCAAAAGGATTTGGTTTTGTGGCACCGGATGTAGAAGGAATGGATGATGTATTCATACCACCACATGAAGTAAATGGCGCGATGAACGGAGATACTGTCCTCATACGTGTCGTTAATGCCACATCAGGCGGTAGACGTGAAGGGGCAATTACACGTGTCGTGGAACGCAAAACAACAAAGGTAGTGGGCATGTACCAGAACAATAAAGGCTTCGGTTTCGTTGTTCCTGATGATAAAAAATTACCAATGGACGTTTTCATCGGTAAAGGAGATTCACTTGATGCGGTTGATGGTCACAAAGTCGTTGTTGAAATAACAGACTGGCCTGTAGACGGGAAGTCAGCAACAGGTATGGTGACACAAATCCTTGGTCACAGAAATGATCCAGGCGTGGACATCTTGTCTATTATTCATAAGCATGGAATTGAAGTTGATTTTCCGCAAGCAGTACTAGACCAGGCAAATAAAATACCTGAAGAAGTTCAGGAAGAAGATTTGTTCAAACGTCGTGATCTCCGTGAAGAACTTTCGATAACAATTGATGGCGCGGATGCCAAAGACCTTGATGATGCCATTTCAGTTGTGAAAAACGACAATGGTAGCTATATATTATCTGTTCATATTTCGGATGTCAGTTATTATGTGACGGAGAATTCTGCAATGGGTGATGACGCTTATGACCGTGGAACAAGCGTGTACTTGACGGATAGAGTTATTCCGATGTTACCGCATAGATTATCGAACGGAATCTGTTCATTGAATCCAGGTGTCGATAGGCTTACGTTATCTTGTACGATGACGATAGACCGCAACGGGAAAGTCGTCGAGCACGAAATATTTGAGAGTGTTATTCGCTCGAAAGAACGTATGACTTATAATGAAGTTTATAAAATCATCGAAGAAAAAGATGAAGAACTTTCAGAGAAATATGCACATGTTGTTCCTATGATTAACCATATGGCAGACCTCGCGGCTATTTTGAAACAGAAGAGAGAAGATCGTGGAGCCATTGATTTCAATTTCAAGGAATCGAAAATCCTTGTTGATGAAAAAGGATGGCCAACGGATGTTGTCATTATGGAGCGTACTGTATCAGAACGCCTGATAGAAGAATTCATGCTTGCTGCGAACGAAACAATCGCGGAACATTTCCACTGGCTTAAAGTACCGTTCATTTACCGAATTCACGAAGATCCGAAAGCAGAGAAATTACAACGTTTCTTCGAATTTCTAACGAACTTTGGTGTTGTTGTAAAAGGAACGGGCAATAAGGTCCATCCAAAAGCGTTGCAGGAAATCGTTGAATCAATTGAGGGACTACCTGAAGAAACAGTTATTTCGACAATGCTCCTGCGTTCAATGCAACAGGCGAAGTATTTAGATCAAAGTCTGGGTCACTTTGGTTTATCCACAGAATTCTATACTCATTTCACGGCACCAATCCGCCGCTTCCCAGATTTGATCGTCCACCGTTTGATCCGGACATATCTAATTGAAAAAGACATGTCGACACAGACACTTGCGCATTGGAGTGCGATATTAGCTGATATTGCAGAGCATACATCTGAACGGGAACGTCGTGCAGTTGAAGCAGAACGTGATACAGAGTCACTGAAAAAAGCTCAATTTATGCTCGACAAAATTGGCGAAGAATTCGAAGGTGTTATTTCATCGGTTACAAACTTTGGTTTGTTTGTCGAACTGGAAAACACAATCGAAGGACTTGTTCACGTTAGTCATATGACAGATGATTATTATCGATTTGACGACAGACAAATGATGATGATTGGTGAACGTTCTGGCAAACAATACAGACTCGGCGACGAAGTAACCGTGAAAGTGATTGCTGTGAAGCCTGAAGAATCGACAATCGATTTTGAAATCGTTGGCATGAAACAAGACTTCCGTCGTACACGTAAAGAAACTCCGAAAGTCATCCATGCAAAGAAAAAGGATGGCGACAATAAATCTGGAGATAAATCAAAAGATAAAAAGAAAACAGGCACATATAGTAAAAAGAAAAAGTTCTATGAAGGCGCAGCGAAAAAAGCGGGTACTAAACCTAAGCCTAAAAAGAAAAAGTAAAGAAGGAGCGGTCTAGGCCGCTCCGCAGTTTTGCTTCCGGCTGTATTGTCACAAACTTTGAAAGGTTGCTTACCTGCGTCCAGCAGGCATAAGCGCTATTCAAAATTTGGATGCAATTACGCCGGGGCGTAATTGATTAAGGGGTGAAAGAAATGGCGAAAGGCCAGGGGAAGGTAGTCGCCGTTAATAAAAAGGCGAATCATGATTTTGCAATCGAAGAAACAATTGAGGCAGGTATTGTTCTACAAGGTACTGAAATCAAAGCAATTCGTACTAGTAAAGTTCAACTGCGTGATGCGTTTATAAGAATCCGCAATAACGAAGCGTGGATTACCAATATGCACATTAGCCCATATGACCACGGGAATCAGTTCAATCATGATCCGGTGCGTTCTAGAAAGTTACTTCTTCATAAAAAACAGATTAGCAAATTGATTGGACAAACGAAAGAACAGGGATCTGCGATTGTACCGATTAAGATGTATTTAAAAGACGGCTTTGCAAAAGTGTTAATTGGTGTTGGTAAAGGGAAGAAAGATTACGACAAACGCCAAGATCTGAAGAAAAAAGATGCGAAGCGTGAAATCGATCGTGCACTTAGAGATAGACAGAAATATTGAAGTTTTGATGGAAATGTGGTATACTAATTAATGTTCAAGTAGTTCAGAAGCCTTTAAATAGGTTCTCCTGACATCCCTTTGGGGACGTTACGGATTCGACAGGGGTCGTCTTAGCTTGAGTTGCGCGTCGGAGGGCTCGGCTCCGTCAGAAACGGCACCTTATAATAACAGGCAAAACTAACAACAACCTAGCATTCGCAGCGTAAGCTGTTGAATCTGCCTTACATTTCCATCGCCCATGTGGCATTTGTAGGGCTCAACCTTTAGTGGGATACGACGGCTGTTGCCTCTTGAGGCAGTCGGAAGAGACTTCCAAGATAGCGTACATGACGCCCTGATTGCCGGCATAATGCTACGCGAATCCAAATAGACAATCTACACGCGTAGATGCTTAAGTGTTAGAGCCTCTGGACGCGGGTTCGACTCCCGCCGTCTCCATATTAAAAACTGCTATAAACGCAGTCGTATCAACGGTTTTATAGAGGAGGGGTATTGAACGGGAGTTGAACTCCTGGTCAATATCCCTTTTCTGCTCCCTAGGGTAAATTATCATATTTCATGGTTTATAGACCTTCTAATCAAAATGATTGGGAGGTTTTTTGTATGTCTAGAGGTAGAAAAAAAGGAGTGTTTGCGGTAAGTGGTGATGTTGTGGTCATGCCGACAAAGGCGAAGGTATTAGAACGAGAAGGAATGTTAATCGAGGTAGCTCTTGATACAGTATTTCAGCAAATGAGGATTGCAGGGAACAGACAACGCACAATTGATAGCTATCAGTACATCTTTGTACAGTTTTCCACAACTTGCAAGCTTAGGTATGTAGAGGATATTACAATGGAAGCTCTATATTATTACCTAGATGTACTAGAGGTTAGTCCTGCAACAAAATTGATTCGCTTAAAGTCCACGAAGGCAGTTCTCAGCAAGTTTTTTAACAATGGTTGGATTAAGGAAAAGTTTTGGAATAGCATTCATATCAAGATTGATAAAGAGGTGAAAAAGGGAGCAAAGGAATCTGACATTGACAAGCTTCTAGAACTCATTGACCAGACCTCATTCGTTGGCTTTAGAGACGCAGGGGCGATTAAGTTGATGTACAAGACTGGTATTCGTATTCGTACGTTAGATGAGAATAATGTATTGGATTGGTTCGACGAATATGCAAAAAATAGTGGAATCGAAATGTACAAGCTGAAAAAATCAAGAGTTACAGTCTCATATGCTATAGGACAATTAATTGCAAATTCCTATAAGAACAGAAAAACAGATGATACTTTATCGATTGCAACAACAGCATTAAGCGAGATACTATCCATGATACCGGATGATTATGAGATATTAAAATACGTCTTAAATGTCTTTGGTGAAATGACTTATCCAATAGATTATAAGTATATAAACAGGTTTAAATGGTTTAAACAGCTTCTAGAAAACAATGGGGCAGCCGTTATTAATCGAGATAACAGCCGAAAAGATGTTGTAATATGCTCGAAAAAATTGGACTACTTACAGTATGGTAGCGTACTGGTTTTAGACGGGACAGCCAGACAAACTAACATAATTTATAAAGAAATGGGTTTCGAAATAAAACCTTTAAAGAATTACCATAACTACGAAGCAAGGTTGAAGGTACAGCATGTAAATATTAAAACCACTCAAGGTAGTCGGAATGGAGATCTTGCAATTTTCAATACTATCAGCGAGGATATAAAGTTATTGAGGAAAAGTAATTTAGAATTGAATCTATTACTTTTACCAGACAAAAAGGATATTGAAAAATACTACAAATTAGGTGCGATTACTGAAGAGCAATATGCAATTCACTTTCAAACAGTAGTAAGCGATGGAGTAAATCAGGAAGAATCAATGGCCTTAAACCTCCTCAATACAACGGGGCAAAACGAATTGTCAAAATATAACGGTTTAGCACTAGCAAATTTACCGATAAGACATCCAGACTTCTACAAATCCTATGCAATAGCACTATATGGAACAGAAATAAACATTTCATTGAAAAAAGGGAAACAGAAGAATGACGGTAATAGTAGTTGGTTTGAAAGTAAGAAGGTCAATGACATATATATAGGACTTCTCCTGGCGGATATTTTACAGATCATTCACAGGGCAAATATACGATTATTAAACACTAAAGAGCAATGTAATATCTATATTTATTCTGATATATTAACGGCCATCCAGCAGTTGGAGGTAAGTCTGAATTTAGATTTTGAAAAAAGATTATTAAGTAAAACATTTGAAACCGACTGTGAAAGCTATTTTAAAGAAGCGCGCGAGAAATTCGGGAATAATCATGAATTAAGAATGGGTAAAGTTTCGAATGGATTTAAGAAATGGTTCAATAGGCATTGGGATGACAGCGAAAAAAGAATAATAATGGAAAAAATAGCGGAGTCCAAATATAAGATTCATATTGACGATTTAGGAGGTCAAAAGGGAAAGATTTTGATTTTATCAGCATTTTAAACAAATCTAAACAAATTACTATGTTGGACAGGCTAAGCAGTGAAATGGAAGCGATCCACCATGCAGTGGAGGGTCTAGTTGAGATGGAGGAACAATTTAAAGGAGCGGGAGGTAATGCCATCCGTTCCTTTTACCAGGAATGTCATTTACCATTTCTTCATTTTTTTAAGTTGTTTTCCGAACAGTTCAAACAAGTGCTTCACCAGATGGAGGGGGCACTTCATTCACTCGAACCTGATTCAACCGGTTACATATTAGAACCATTCCTAGAGGGAGAGCTAGAACAGGGACTTACGCTAATTGGTCGCCTCACCGCTAGTTTGACGGATGAGGCAAACAGTATCATGGATCAGGTGAGTGATATTGTGGGACTGCCCCACTTAGATGATAGCGGAGTCCAGGAGGGAGTCATTCGTTCTAAGAGAAAACGTGAAGATACCGTCTCACAACTTTATGAATTTGATGCAACACAGACTTCCGCACTGAATCCCATTGAACAAGAATTGCAGACGATGAACACGTGGCTTACGGATATGGAGGGACTGTTCCAAGCAGGGGTAAAGGACATAAACTTCGTCCCAAGCCAATGGAATGTTCTGACGTTTAGAAGTGACATTAGAACGGAACTGTTCCCAAAAGTGTACTTAGATCCTAGCGATTTATGGATAAAGGAACAAGAACAGCTGATCGGTACGATGATTACTGCGGCCACTTTTCAAACCCTTGAAGGGAAAAAAGTGAACACTGTCGAAGAGAATTTGGATGAAAATATAAAATACCATGTGTATGAGAATGGTTTACTTATTAAAGAGTATGCTATAGGCCAATCAGTTTTCTATGAAGTTGTTTCCAAAGTTGAATATAAAGCAAAAGAGATCGTTCAAGCGGACACAACGAAGGAAAGTAATGGTCTAGATCGCTTCCAGACTGTATTAGATATAGCTGGGCTTGTACCTGTTTTTGGTGAAGTAGCAGATGGCATAAACGGTATTATCTATGCGGCGAGAGGGGATGCATTAAATGCGACTCTTTCTTTGGGAGCGATGATTCCCTTTGCTGGCTGGGCAAGTACGGGCACGAAATTAGCTGTAAAAGGGAACAATTTAAATCAAGTAAGAAATGTGGTAAGTACAGAGAAGATGGAGTCCATCTATTCTCCAATTTACAAAGATGTCGTCAACAGTTCACTAGGAAAAACTCAAAATCAACTAGATCTCTTAACTAATACTCATTACCAATTGGGTACGCCAAATGCCCTTGCATTCAATATGCCATTTCCAAAAACAGATATTCCTACAAGTATCAAAGGTGGAGATGTCGATGTTAAGGTTGAAGTGAAGAATGTGGATGTTGGGGCTAAGGGTACGGGAAATGGTAAGCTTTTAGATAATTTACCTAGAATAAAAGAAATTGAAGTGAACTTTAATAGAAATGTTAAACATGATTCAGAAGAGTTTACAAGACAATTAAGAGACCAAGAAAAAGGTATGAATGAGTTAAGGATGGACGAGTATCTAACAAATAGAGAAAGATATATTGCTGAAGGTAGAGCAATAGAAGGGAATGTTGCTCAACAAACAGCTAGAGAAGAAGCCTTATCTGATAAAATTTTCGAATTTATGGCTGATGAAAAATCATTTGATGAAGCAGAAAAAGAAGCTAAAGAATGGCTAAATACCCAAGCAGCACTTCATAATCCAGATCAGATTGCGGGAGGAAAACCTGATAAAATTGGTGGAATGGGACATAAAGGTATAAATTCTTCAATTGGTTCCCAATGGAGATATAGAATTGATGTTGTTGATGAACAAATAAGGGAAATGGCTAAGAATATGACACCTGAGCAAATAAAAAATACCTATTTGAATGTAAAATTGAAAAACTAAGGAGATTTTTTAATGGAAAAAGTTTTAAGTGATTTTAAGTTGAATAGTAAGGTTCCTAACGAGATCATTGAAAAATATAAAAATTTAGTCCCTAAAGAAATAATAGATTTGTGGCAGGATTATGGATTTGGAACATTTATGCAAGGTTATTTTAAAAGTGTCAACCCAGAAGAGTACATTGATATCTTACAAGAGAGTAGTCAAAGATATACTGATTCTGTAGTGTTATTTGCAACAAGTATGGGGGATTTAGTTATATGGGCTGATGGTTATGTAAGATTGCTTAATTTTAGATATGGGGTGCTTAAAACACTTATACCAAACTTTTTATACTTTTTTAAAAGTCTGAATTCAGAAAGGTTTCGAGACGAGTATTTAATGTGGCAACCATATCCCAAAGCAGTTGAAAAATGTGGAGAAATATCTTATGAAGAGTGCTTGGGCTATACACCTCTATTAGGTCTAGGTGGAGCAGAAAAAGTAGAGAACTTAAAAAAGGTCAAATTGAAGGAACATATTCTTATTATTACTGAATTTATGGGACCAGTCCAGTAATATCGGGAAGTATAAGACAAGCTGTAACAAGAGAATGATTTCCTAATTGAAGATACGGGTGACTAGAACGAAAAAAAGATGTTTAAGGATAAGATTTGTGTATTCCTTTATATAGCTAACAATAAGCATTTGATTGTCTTTTAGGCAACATGTGCTTTTTTTTTGAGAAATTTATGTTTTGAAGACATAAAAATTGAAGTAAATAAGTGTCGGGTACCAGGTAGTCAAACAATTCGCTACTCTGGTAATTTAAATGTAGGTCCAGGAGTTAAGTGTATAATAGCTTCGCATCAGGATTTATCTCCTGTGTGGGGCTTTTTGTACTTATATCCCACTGACTTATGGCTAAAGGAACATGAACAGCTGATCGGTACGATGATTACTATAGCGACTTTTCAAACCCTTGAAGGGAAAAAAGTGAACACTTGTAACCGTCAAGGTCAAAACGACAGTTTCTGCTCGTTTGAAATGAACACTTTCGCTTAAAATATATGCTGCCTATTTTTCATTCGATAGCTATCACTATTCATGTGAATCACTTCGACACGATGTAACAGCCGATCTAGAATGGCTGTCATAATCCCTTGATCCCCCATTAACTCCGTCCATTGTTCTGGGCTCTTATTCGACGTTAGAATAATCGAACTTCGTTCGTATAGATAATTGATGAGCTGGAAGAATAGATTTGCCTCACGCTGATCCATTGCCATGTACATTAAATCATCAATAATCACTAAATCAGATGTTTGAAGTCGTTTCATTTGAACCTGCGATTTATGCGCAAATTCTTGGGTTTTCAGAAGCTGAATTAATTCTCCCATTGTCACAAAGTACACTTGGAACCCTTTATGAATAGCCTCTAAGCCTAACCCTATCGCTAGAAATGTTTTGCCAACACCAGGTGGGCCTAATAAGATTAAGTTGTATTGCTGCTCTAACCAGCTGAACTCTTGTAACTGTGTCAGTTGACGAGATGTAAGAGCTGTTTGCTCCTCTACTTGAAATTCTTGTAACGTTTTAATGTAGGGGAAGCGCGCCCATTTAATACGACGTCCTATACTTTTTTCCTCGCGTTTGCCTAGCTCAAATGATGTGATAGCTTCCAAAAATTCTAAGTAAGTCCATGATTCTTTTTCAGCTTCGCGAAGGAGCTGCGGGAGCTCCTCTGCCGTTTCTGACAGCCGTAGCTGACGAAAATGATTCTGTAAGTCTTTCACCGTTTTATTCATGAGACAATCCCTCCTAGAATTCGTGTATACGTTTCTAAGGGGCGTGTTTCTACTTGAATATTCGTTGGAGTCATTGAAACATTCTGTTGCTCATGGAGTAGGGCTGATTCCTCTAGATTCGATTGCTTCAAGTAACGCACTACGTCTCTAAAGTCATTCGCACTATATAATTTTTCACGCATACACTTTTGAAGTGCTGAATCAATCCATTCGGGTTCTTCTTTAATCACCTTTTGTAGAATTATTAATTGATCTCTACGATAACGCACGTATTTCATACAAATTTCGTCCACATACATCAATGCGTCTTCTTGTTCTTCAAAATATGAAATGACGGTTTTCTTTAACTCTTCAATTCCTTTAGAACGGTCTCGGGTATGATTACGATTTTGAATAAGCTTTCCTTTTTCGCTACTAATTTGATGTTCGGCCAGCACTTCACCGTTTGACTGCTTACGAATAACCAACGTATCTTGTTGCTCACCTTGTATGTCTAAAACAACCTGATTCTCTGGTGATACTCCATAAGTTCCTAATGGAACTGAGTAACGGTTGGACGCAAAGCGAATCGTATTGTCCTTGCCTACATTTCTTGTTATAATATATGCATGTGTACTTTCATTTGAAAGTAGTGAAGAGACTGGTTCTAAGTGTTGCTTTTCGACGAGAAACACTTCGACTGGGCTCTTTTTTGTTGTGTTATGCACATTTTTATTTCCTGTGCGTTCCAACCACTGGAGCGCACGTTCATTCCAGTCCTCAATATCTTTAAAAACACGGCTGTCTGCGAAATTTCCCTTTATGTATTTCACTACATTTTCAATCATTCCTTTTGATTCAGGATCGGCTTTTCGACATAAATGAACACGGAACTTTTGATCTTTTACATACGCTTGGAATTCTGCTGTTAACACGATATCCCCAGCGTTTTCGCTGACTGATAGTAAGTGATCTTGGTCATACACAATTTCTTCCGTACGACCACCCAAAAAGCGAAAGGCATTTTCATGACAACGAATGGCATCCTTCGTAGTGAAAGGTCGGTCTTGCCACTCCATGTACTTATACCGCGAATGTGCTAAAACAAAGGCAATGAAGTATAATTTCACTTCTTTTTTCGTCGTCGTTTTCTGTCTTGTTTCTCCCCAATCCACCTGTATCTGTTTGCCCATCGGCTGTTCAGGAACGGCCTCATATTGCCTAACAATCGCTTTTTTCTCAATTTGATAAATCTCACGGATCTCTTTTACATAGGTACGAACTGTGCTTTCTCCGATTACCAAATCAGGATAGCGCTCGATTAACCAATCTTGAATTTGTGCTGCACTTAAATGTGGGTATTCTTCTAGCCATGCGACAACCCAATCCTTGTAGGGATCCAATTTCTTAGGTTTCTTCAAAGGATTCCCCAAATATTCTTGTGCTTCCTCAAATGACATATTCAAATACTTATAAACAGTTCCACGCGTTACTTTCAAATGTTTTGCAATCTGTGCAATCTTCATTTTCCGTTTGTATAGTTGCTGAATTTCGATGTATAACACTAACTTTTCCTCCAAGTCCTTACCTCCAGTAAACTAATAATCCTAGCTTACTAGATGGCATGATTGTTGGCGAAAGTGTTCAAGGCATTCGAGCGAAAACTGTCTCTTTTAGTATAGCGGTTACAACACTGTCGAAGAGAATCTGGATGAAAATATAAAATACCATATGTATGAAAATGGTTTACTCATTAAAGAGTATGTTGTAGGCCAAACAGTTTTCTATGAAGTTGTTTCCAAAGTTGAATATAAAACAGAAGAGACCGTTAAAGTCGACAAACCCAAAGAAAACAAATTACTTGATTCTTTCCAGTTTGGATTAGATTTAGCAGGGCTTGTACCTGTTTTTGGTGAAGCAGCAGATGGTGTTAATGGTATTATCTATGCGGCGAGAGGGGATGCATTAAATGCGACTCTTTCTTTGGGAGCGATGATTCCCTTTGCTGGCTGGGCAAGTACGGGCACGAAATTAGCTGTAAAAGGGAACAATTTAAATCAAGTAAGAAATGTGGTAAGTACAGAGAAGATGGAGTCCATCTATTCTCCAATTTACAAAGATGTCGTCAACAGTTCACTAGGAAAAACTCAAATTCAACTAGATCTTTTATCTACCACTCATTACCAATTGGGTACTCCAAATGCCTTTACATTAAATATGCCATTTGCAAAAACAGATATTCCTACGAGTATAAAAAGTGGAGCTACCGATGTTAAGGTTGAAATAAAGAATGTGGATGTTGTGGCTAAGGGTACGGGCAATACTAAGAAGACTCAGTCAATTAATAAAGAAAAATTTGAGAATGCAATGGTTGAAGCTGTAAGGAATCAACCTCCGTATACTAGAAAGCCTAATAAACCTAGAAATTTCACAAGCAAAGTTCGTAATGAGGATGGAACAACTACTTATACGTTCATATCTAAAAAGAATGAAAAAGAGTATAATGTAGCATATGATAAAAAGGGTTTTCCAATATTTAGTGCAAAGCATGAAATTTCTTTACCAGAGAAACTTTATCTAGAAACTGACGCAGTACAATTTGGATATTTATCTAAATCGTTATACAAAGAAATAAAAGAAAATCCAGAATTGGCAACAAAATTCACAAAGCAAGAAATAGAATTTTTGGAAGCAGGTAAAGTACCTCAAACTTTAACATGGCATCACAACCAACAGCCAGGAAAAATACAAATAGTTGACTATTTTGAACACCAATCAGCTAGTCATACTGGTGGAAGAGCAATATGGGGTGGAGGTGAAGCTGGTAGAAAAGGGGAAATTAAAAAACAGATTTTGGAGATGATTTCATGGGATTAATTAAATGGATTTTTACAGAAGAACCGCTAGATGAAATGAAAATTGGTGAAGTTGAAAATTCATTTGGGTTTAATCTACCTGATGACTATAAACAGTGCATAATAGAAAATAATGGTGGTTTCCCAGAACCTAATATTTTTGATTGCGATGATGGAATGATTGAAGCTGTCTTCAATAATCTAATTAGTTTTACTAATAAAGACTTAAACATTAAAATGTTTTATGAGTTCTCATCTCAGAAATTAATTCCTTTTGCTAAAGATCCTTTTGGTAATTTATTATGTTTTGACTATCGCTACAATGAAAAATCACCAAAAATTATTTTTTATGACTGTGAAGAAACAACAATAACTCCAGTGTGTGATTCATTTACTGACTTATTAGAGAGATTATATGCGTTAGAAAGTATTTAATGGAGTAGGAAGTGGTATAATTGGAATTAAACTTTGAATTTTCATTTAAACGATTAGTAAGGCAAGATATTGAGGCATTCGAGAATGAATATGGTGTAAATCTCCCAGAAAATTATAAGAAGTTTTTGCTTCTCAATAACGGTGGTAAACCAGTGAAAAGAAGATTTAAGACAGCAGATGGAACCATTACGTCCTCAGTAATGTTGTTTCTACCTATATCGAAAGAAACAGATTCAAATCTAGAGAGCTTTTATGAGAAATATTGTACAAACAAGATAGTCCCTTCTAATTTAATTCCAATTGGTGTAGATCCTGCTGATAGCTTGATTTGTTTAGCAATTAGTGAGCAGGATAAAGTGTATTTTTGTGATATGGATTACTTTGAAGAAGATAATGAGTTAAAAGATGAGTACGTTAACTTAATTTCAGAAAACTTCACATTTTTCCTCAATAACTTGTACGAAGCATAAGTATTAAATATAGCATAATAAATTTATAGAATCAGAGGCTCGTTAAGATGACTTTGAAATTCTGAAAAAGGTGGACAAACACACTCTGAAAAGAAGGCGTGGCTAACAGTTAAGATCTGGACCATTTTGCATAGGGCGTAAATAGGCATTAGCACATCCTCAACTAGAAATGACACCAAAATATTGCCGAAACAATAGTTTATTTCAAATTAAAACTTATCAATACCCTTGGGAATCCAGTATTCCCAGGGTATTTTTTTATCTATTTTATCTAACTGTCCAACAAGTGTCAGTATAGGAACTAAATTTTGGGGTACCTGTGCAACAAACAACAACGAACAATTCACCCAATTGTATAAAAATGAAAAAAGGAATAGATGTTGAAGTATATACCTAATCCACTTCTTATAAAAATGTAATTGTAGTGAATTGACGGAATAGTGTCGTGCACAGTGGTCGCCCCCCTTAAAACGGACAAAATAGGGTATAGAATATACAAAGCCTTATTATTCTATTTAAAGGAGAGGTTATTATGTATATCCGGAAAAAGTTAAAAAAGCGTCGTTCAACATTTGAAACAAAATTATATGCGGTTACACAAGTGATAGAGTTCAACCGAAACAAAAGGCTTGTTGCCGAAGAAATTGGCTTCAGTGTAAATTCAGTAATTAATTGGGTCAAAACCTTTGAACAGCACGGTGAGACTGGTCTTCAATCGAAAAACCCAGACTTACTATCAGATGATAGGATTGAATTAGAACGCCTACGTTGCTTTGAGACGAAATATTATCAACAACAAGAGGAGATTGAAATTCTAAAAAAGTTCCAGGTCTTTCTCAAGGAGAACGAAAACAAAAGTCATATGATGCCATAACTTCTTTGAGAAAGGAATATTCGGTTGAAAGACTTTGCAAGACACTTGGTGTATCAAAAAGTGGGTATTATGATTACATGAAGCGCCCACAACAAGGACCATCAGAACGCGATCTTCGAGATATTAAAGCTATAAAACGAACGTATAATAAGAGCAAAGGTACTTATGGTTGTAAACATATTGCAGGAGAACTTAAAGAAAGAGGCCATATTATAAACCATAAACGCGTGGCCAGATTAATGCATGAATTGAATTTAGCATCTAAGATAAGAAAGGCAAGAATCACTAGAGAAACAAGAACAAACCTTGTTGGCCATGTTTATCCAAATATATTAAATCGAAATTTTGATGTAGATTCTCCGAATCTAAAATGGGTTATGGACCTCACCGAAATCAAAGCAGAGGGCGCAAAACTGTTCATTTCAGCTATTGTTGATTTGTTCAATCGAGAACTAATTGCGCTGGCTGTTGGTTCCAGGCCGATTTATGAGCTAGTGGAAGCTACTATTCATATGGCAATGAACGAACGTGATCTTCAGTCAATGAAAGGCATTCTCTTCCATACCGATCAAGGAAGTGTCTTTACATCACTTCAGCACCATAAGAAATCAAAGGAACTTGGCTTTACGCCAAGTATGTCGAGAAAAGCAAACTGTTGGGACAACGCGGTCATTGAAAGTATCTTTTCTCACTTCAAAACCGAATTTGATTTTCATTATCCTTTGAATAATTATGCACAGGCTAAAATCGACTTACTGGCCTTCCGCAACTACTTTAACGATGAGAGAAGCCAAAAACGTTTAGGGTATAAGACACCTAAAGCCTTCTTGGAAGCGCACTTGTTACCTCAAAGCTAGTATTTAACTGCGTCCGATATATAGGGGGCAAACCACAGGTACCTGAAATTTAAAAACGAATTCTTTAATAAGTGAAAGAGTTTGGGTCGCATTGCTCCCGTAAAAGATTAAAAGCTTCTCCTAAAGATGTGTGAAGGGAATAATTAAAAGACTTATGGGAAGCATTTACCCTAGCCGAGACAGTTTCAAAATAGAGCATTGCAGTTAACAATCAAATAAAGAGCAAAGTTTGTGAATAAATGTACTTAAACTAATGTTCTTTAGATGAACAATCGGCTGCCTTTACAGGGCAGCATTTGTTTCCATTCTAGAGCTATATCAGTTATATCTTTGAACGTGGAGTTTTGCATCAGTATTCTTGAAAAGCTCTTCAAATAGATGAATTCCTTCCACGCATTTTTGTTCTATGTGTTCAAAAAAATCAGTGTAACTATTAAAGGAATAGCCTTCAAAATGTTTCTGAGCTGTTTTAATTATGTTGTCAATTTGTTCTTTATGTGTAAGTGACATACTCACGATTTCTCCAAAAGCTATCTCATGAGTATAAATACTATACTTTATATAGTCTTCGCATAACTTTTTGTACTTCGATATTTCATTTTTTGAGAGTTGATTCCGATAGTCAGAAACATCTAGAGGATCACTGTAAATGTGCAAGGGTTTTGCTGTATGATGTATCCTTTTGATTCTTTTTTCTAGCCAACGTTTTTCAAATAATGATAAAAACTCATTCCAAGAAAGCAAATGTATATTAGTATTTTTAGTTGCCTCATATGCTCCTGATTGAAATCCTTTTTTAGCGATGATTATACCGTGCTGGGAACCATAATCACTTACAACCGTTCTAAATGAGTGAATAACCATTTGAGGGATATCTGTGTTCCAATATTTACATTCGATAAGGTACTCTGATGAAGGTGTGCTATTGCTATCCTTTGCGAACACATCGATATTAACAGTACCTCTTACTGTTGATATCTGTTTGCCACGTTTCGCATCAAATCCACATTGATTTAATATTTTCGCAACTATTAATTCTAATTCTTGCCAACTGTTTGGAGGTTCATGAACAATTTCCAATACAAAGTCCCCCCATAAACTTAAGATTAAAAATGTTAGATTATAAGCATATTCATACATTTCTAACTAGAGATATTTCAAATCTATTAATTAAGCATTGCTTAATTTTTTATACATATTCATAAGTTCAGCCACACACTCTGATTCGGTCATCGTTCGCCAATCAAGTCCATAAGCATCCATAACTTTCTTATCGTTCTCTTGATGTGCTTTTCGTAATTCTGGTGGCATGGTTAGTTCATCGTATAGATCCGCTAAAGACCAATTGGGATATAATTCTCTTGCCTGTAAAATATTTTCAGCTGTTTGTTCAAGTTTCTTTTTTTCTGCTTCGTTTAGATTAGGAAATGGAAATGTATTATAAACTATAAATATTGAGTATCTGTAATCGCTTTTCAGTCTTCCTGCAACAGTTCTCATCCAACCCATATGAACATTAGAATTTAAAATAGAAAAATCCAATAGGGTTCCTTTTGGTAGTGTTTGTACTAAGTTACTTAGGATTACAGATTTATCTACATAACCAATTGGAATATATCTACGATTTTCTGAAGACGCTGAAGGTATAACTAATGCTGTCTCAGGATTATTTGTTTCTCTAAAAAGCCATGGAGTTTCAGCTTTTTTTCTAGTACCTGCGTCCTGACTAGCTAAACGCATCTTCCGAACATTATCTATCCTTTCCATTAATAGTGGATGTTTACGTACCTCTCGCATATCTGCATCTGCAAACCACAAACAGTATCTTTCTTTCCCTTGAATGAATTCTCTTGCACCCATAAATATTTTAATCCACTTTATAGCCTCTGGATCTTTGGAAAGTAGCTCATCTTTTTCTTTTTTTGTCAGAAGTAAAAATCCTCCTTCTGTGGGCTGGTTACCCCTGACCATTTTCTTTCTGTTATTAAATGGGAATCTTGCTTCCTTTACAATAATATTCGGCGCATCAACGAGATATGGATTAATATTATTTGCTATTATTGATTTTCCTTCTGAAGAATAAATCAATTTTGTTTTAGGGCTAATCTCCTCTTTACTGAATCCAATGATTACACAATGAACAGCAGCTTTCCCTTTAGATTCTGTTATCCATTTGAATGTTGTGTATGCAAAGTTAATGGATATTCTATTATTTAAAAAAGGTTCCCATAAAATTTCTACTTGCTCTCCTTGTGTAATAGAATTTGTAGCTACAAAAGCAGCTTTAATTGAAGGTCTTTTATTCATTAATTGCATAGTTTTTAAAAACCAGGAAGCTACATAATCTAAGTTTTTCAGTTTAGCTTTTTCACCAAAAATGTCTCTCATGTCTTGTTTTTGTTGTCCAGTTTGATAAACTCCACCAATGAAAGGTGGATTACCAACTATATAATTAATATCACCTTCAATAATAAGGGTTTCCCAGTTCATGTTTAATGCGTTATCTTGTATTATTTTTGCATCGCTTTTGATTGGTAAGAAATCAATGTTTGTATGAATAATATCCTCAGTTTCTTGAATCATCTGTGATTCAGCTATCCAAAGAGCAGTTTTGGCAACTGTTACAGCAAAGTCATTGATTTCAATTCCGTAAAATTGAGTAATTGATACTTTGATGGGATTTACTACATCACCAAGAACGACTTGCATTCCAAAGATGTTTTTAATCACTTCATTTTCTAGTCTTCGTAATGAAATATAAGTTTCGGTTAAGAAGTTTCCGCTACCAGCTGCAGGATCTAAGAATTTAAGAGACGCAAGTTTCTCTTGGAATTCTTCAAGTCTTTGTATTCTTATATTGTGAGTTTTTAGAAGTTGAACTTTTTCAAACTCTTTATTTAACTCATTCATAAATAATGGATCTATAACTTTATGTATATTTTCGATAGAAGTATAATGCATTCCTCCTGATCGCCTTGTATCAGGGTTTAGGGTACTTTCAAATACACCACCAAATATGGTTGGACTGATATTACTCCAATCAAAACCTGAACTTGCTTTATTGAGAATAATGTCGATGATTTCATCGTTTAGTCTTGGTATTTCGATATCTGAATGCTCAAATAAACCTCCATTTACATAAGGAAACGCTGCTAAATCATCTTCCAAGTAAGGGTCTCTTTCCTCAGGTTTTTGATTGAGAACTTTAAAAAGTTTAATTAAGGCGCCCCTAAAATGAATACTCTGATGTTTAATCAAATAATTATAAAACATTCTATGTCGACCAAAAAGACCAGAATCTTCAGCATAAAAGCAAAAAACTAATCTTACAGATAATGTATTTAAATCTTTTAAAGTTTTTTCATCTTCAGGATTTTTATACTCTTTTAGTAAAGCATCGTACAAACTCCCTACTATCTCACCAGCTTGAATTGATATTTCTTTCATTTTTTCAATGTTTCTATCTTCTTGATGAACTAGAAATGATAATCGATAATAGTCTTGTTCCAAATCCTTTAAATGTAAAACTTCTGGTTCTCCATTAGGATTTTCCATATCGTATATGTGAAACATCTTAAAGTTACTAAGCACTATCCAACGTGGTCTATCTGAGTATGGTAATTCTGCAGAATATCTTTTAGCCTGCTGAAAAGGGGTGAGTAAAGAATTATCTGATTGACGGATCGCTTTCCCTAAATCTTTATCAATACTTTTTTGCTCTATTAAGACATGTGTAGAAGGAATGTAACCATCAATGAAACTTGTATGATCTAACATTACTCTATCTTCAAATCGTATAAAGTCTGTTGGATTTTCAACTCCATAGACATCCTGAAGCAAAGATATCCAAAAACGAGCACTGTCCCCTTTTTCATATCCTATACCTTCCCATTTTCCAGAAAATTCTTTTGCTGCTTGTCTTTGTTCTAGTTGTCCTATCATTTTCCCACCTCGTAATGAATTTTAATTATTCCTGTTATTTATATCATAGCACTTTATTTGGTTCCTACTTTAATTATTAAAACAACTGTCAGAAATCAAATAGATTACTTGTACATAATTTAATTACTTTTCACTTTCTATTTCTATAAAGCTTTCATACTTTCGCAAGTTAATCCAATTCTGAACCTTGTCTTTCCAAATCACTTTTGCACCCGTTAATGGATATGGACTATGAAGTCTTTGAAATTTTCTATCGTGCGTTGAAAAGGAAAGGACTCATTGTCTTTTCGGGCGTTTTCAAAGATGCGCTCAAGAAATTTTAAAGCGGTGAATTGGACAAGTATCGAGTAAAGGCTAAAAGTATCTAAATTTATAAATAATTGTATACTTAAGGAGAGAATGAGTACGCTTTGAGAGAAACTGACCGAAGAACAGCAAAAAGAATTGAATCAACAATTGATTGATGAAAAGGAAGATGACTAGTTTCGTATTATATATTTCAAAACTTTCTGGGGGGATATATTATGTCTGAAAGTAATGAGGATGTTGTTGATGAAGAACGTCCAGAAGAAATAAGTGAAGAAGAAATAGAAAAAGAAAAAGTGAAGACAGAAGAAAGAAAGAGTAAAGCAGATGAGTTATGGAAAGCCGTTCAAGCTGGAGATGATAAAAAGCTTACTACTCGTGTAGCAAGTATTTTGAATAGATATCCTGACACTAGAAATTCGGATATTACTCTGCAAATGCAATACTGGCGTGTTTATAATGGCATTACTTCTGATTCTGTCGATTTGAAAGATTTATATAAGCTAGAGCGTTTAACCTCTATTACTAGAGCTAGAGCTAAAATACAAAATGAGTATCAGCTTTTTAGAGCTGATACTGAAGTAAGACGAAGAAGAAGAACCTTAGAAGAGGAAGAAAAAGAAAGCCAGTTATTAGATAAGCCCTCTTATAAATCAATTGATGTTTTTTCTGATGAGACTGGTAAAACCGCAAATTATGTATTTGTTGCAGGTGTTTGGTTTTTAGACAGTCAATATACTTCAAGAGTTCAACGAGATTTTTTTAAGTGGTCAACAGAAAAGGAAAAAGCAGGCGTAAGACTATCGAAAGAATTTCATTTTATGAAATTACCTAATAACAGCAATGAGCAATTGGAACTTTATAAAGAGTTTTTCGATATTATTATGCAAAACAGTGCAATGGTTAGTTTTAAGGCTGTTGGAGTGAATAAAACTAAAATTAATAGAATGCCTATCTCCGATCTAGTTACCAAGCTTTATTATCAATTTGTCAGATTAGGTGTTGAACATGAAATTAAATCTGAAAGAATTTCATTACCACATAAGATTAATCTAACAAAAGATCAAGATGGAGAAAGTGAGTTAGTCATAGAAACTATAAAACAAAACATAGGAGATAACTTTAAACTTCATCATGAAAATGATTTAGTGATGGATCAGTTAATTTGTATGGAATCTGAGAAGAGTATATTTTTACAGTTTGCAGATTTGTTTGCAGCATCAATTAACAGAAAATATAACAGTTCAGGAAATAATAATAAGGATAGATTAGCTGAATATATTTTAGACGTTGTAGGAATAAATGAAATTAATATTTCTGCTCATGAAGTTAATAGAGACGATCTTGAAACTGAAGATGACACTGACCATTCAGTTTTGTTTATGTTTGATTAATTTGCACATTTTGCTAAGTAATTGAGATTGACTATCTGACGGTCATTTTTTTGTTCAAAAGCTGACAAGCTGCAGAAGGAAAAACGCGGCATTAGTCAACGGTAAATATCTGACTGGAGCGAGAGCGGAAGGAATTTAAGGAGTTGATGAATTCGATACACCCGAACCCTCTCATCGTAGTTCAATAATCGGGTGCATTTCTACGATAAAGTGGAGACGCCTTTTTACTATTGTGGCAGTTTAGTGCACAAAAGAAAAAGGTACCTTATAAAACAAAGGTACCATCCGTTTTTATCTATTTTGTATCTTAATAACCTTATCCAGCCACTCATCAGGCTTTATTGCTTTTTGCATTTTAGTGTTAAATATTATTAATATTCTAATAAAAAAGATATGCAAAAAATCGAGGAGATGCAAATTAATAGTATTGTGTTCAACAGCAATACAATTATAGACTAGTAATTGTTTATTATACTGATAAATAGGAATTTATCGATTTGAAAGAAAGGTGAATACTATGGAAAAGAAACTCACTCCTGAATTAAAATTATACAAAGAAGAATTTGATTTTCTTCATAAAAAGATTGGTGAATTAGAATGGGAAATTGCTACAATATTTTATGGGCGAAAAGCTTTTAAAAGATCGGAAATTGAGACATTAAAGGATCGGCTTGAAAATTATAGAGATAATATTGGAATGTTAGTAGAGAAGATCAGAGATGAAGTAGGAGCTAATAAATCCAAATAGCATGATCGATATTTCTTTGCTAGTAATTGATATTGCTGTTGCTTTAGATCCTTGAATATCTATAATAACCATGATACTTCGGTCAGTGTTTAATAATCTTTTAAAGAAGTTCCTATTTATTCCTGCGACCACGTAATTCACTAATTGATTACTTCGGGAATACACTTCACTTGACTGTACAGCTATTTTCTTAGAAACGTAAATGTATGGCATCTGCTCATTATTATGAAAATTCGAAATTACGTTTCCTATTATTTTTCCATTTAGTACTTCAATCATTGTATAAAATGGTTCTCCAATTGTTTCTGGAGACGAAAAATAAAAGACAAAAGTGAAAGCAATGTAACTATTTGCGAAGCAGTAGCAAATTTTAAAAGAGTGAAAAATGGGTGAAAAAACTTTGTCTCCGTAAGATTTTTTTCATTCCACGGTCGAAACCACGGTCAAAGATTTTATTTTAGTGCTAAAACCTTTATAAACACTGTTGTTAAAGCATTTTGTGAAAAGGGAGTTCGACTCCCGCCGTCTCCATATTATGATGTCACAGCAGCGTTTAAGCGATGTGTGGCATCATTATGGCAACAACATATATAACAAAAACGACTTCATCTTTTGATGAGGTCGTTTTTTGTTTGGGTAAAATTCAGGGGTACCTATGCGTTGCGTAAAGACAACCAATTCGTGTATCTGAGTCGTGTCTGTGAGTATTTATTTTGAAGGATGTGGAGAAGTGGAATTAGGAAGCCAGAAGCTGAACCCATTAATATTTACATTCCCAGTATTAGAATGAGGACTCTACTTTTAAGCAAGATAGAGCAAAGGTTTTAGTGAAGGTAAACGAAGAAAAGAATTTATTTTTCATAATCCCTATATTGTTCCAAAAGGATGGTACTATTGTAATGCGAGGGGGATATTATATGAAGAAGTGGTCTTATTTACTAGTTATTTTACTTGTATTTTCTTTGCACAATAATGCAGAGGCGCATTCAGGACGAACGGATAGTAGCGGAGGACATAATTGTAGTCCGAAATCTGTCTCAAAAGGGTTATGCACTAGCTATCATTATCATAATGGTGGAGGAAGTACAAACACAGCACCTGCACCTGCTAAACCAGTTTACAACCCAAAGATTTACTATGATAGTGGTTACAAAGCTGGTTATGGCAAAGGACATGAAATGGGGTACAAAAAAGATTCACCTGAACAGAGTTCTGATGATTCTAACACGGACTATGTTGAAGGCTGGTCAGCTGGATACCAAAAGGGTCTAGAAGATGGACTAGCTAAAATTAATAAAGAAGAGCAAGATGCAAAAGATAAAAAAACCGGAAATGATCAAGGGGAAAAAGACGGTGCAACTTCATTTTTAGATGGGAAAAAAAACAATGATTTTTTATATGCTTCCGGGAGTTCGGAGCTTTATAAGAGTTCTTATATAGAAGCATTTGCTTCTTCGTGGCAATTAACAAAGAATAGTAAAGATAGTTATGATAAGGGTTATGAGCAAGGATTATCGCAAGATGAAATAGTTATTCCAGCTGTTTTTCAAACTGACATACTGACACCTGAATTTGAGAAGGGTCACAAAGCGGGAGAAGATGAACGAGATAAAAATGAAATAGCGAAGTATGGAAAGGAAGGACAGGCTTTAGGGTACGAGGTAAAAGAGTTAGCTATAACTGCGGATATTAAAAAAGATATTTATATCGAAGCATTTAAACAAGGATATGAGAGTGGTCTGCAAAAACGGAAAGAAGAAGTTGTAGAAGAAGGCTATAATTACGCTTTTAAACAAATGAAGTTTGCAAACTCTCCTTATGAAGGAAAAGAACACTTTTCGGAATGGATCAAAGAAGGTTACGACAACAATGAACTTGCAGTAGAAATAAAAACTAAATCAATTGAACTAGGCAAAGAAAATAAAGCATACACTATCCCAAAGAAATATATGGTTAACGATGATGCGATTGCCTTACACGATAAACTTTTCTTGAAAGGACAGAATATCCAAGAAGAAATAGATAGGAATAATCGTAACACTTTACTGACAACTGGTGCTATTGGTATTCCAGCGGTAGGCGGTGGAATATATTTTTGGACTCGAAAACGTAAAAAGAAAATAGCATAATTGTAAAGATGGTTTCATAAGATTTTTAAAAATATATTTATGAAATTATGAAACTATTGGAGAATAGGAAATATCTGCTATAAGTAGTATTAACCGTTACGCGAGGCGACACGATAAGGACTAAACCATTTCAACTTTTTGTTAGCGTTAATGTGCAACCATAAAAGCTCCTATAATCATTTGGGGAGCTTATTTGCGTTGAGAATTAATTAGATGAATATTTTATACAGGCTATCTAATCGTTGCTACGAAGTTGTCTGTGAGAGTGTGAAGGCTTAACAATAGGACTTGCATTTATAAGAATCGATCATAAAGGCAAGTCCCTTAACATCTTGTTAATTATTTTTTTCTGGTATTTTTAAAAATAACTTCAGTTGTAATAATTGCTAATTTTATTGTTATGATTATTAAAAAAAGTTCAATAACAATATTATCAAGATACATTCCTGATGTTAAAAAAGCTTGCATTTTTAAATAAACTACAATAAAAAAACTAGCACTATTTTTCCGAATATATATTTACCTAAATTACTCAGATTACCCGCCCTTTCATCGGAGTTATGTATTCATTTTTTACTGAATATGTAATTCAAATGGCTTGCTAGTTTCGTAACTAAATATTCATTCAATCGGTATATTCTAGAATATTAACAAATATTTAGTGAGTGCAGCCTATGCACGGTGCAAATCAGACACGATTCAGAATTAATTCGAATTGTGTGATACACAGGCAGACAAAACATTGAAGAAATGAACGAACTAAAAGATGAAGAAATCATTCAACATGCAAGTGAGGGTGCTACTTCAATAGTGAATCGTAACTATTCTCTGAATATCATTCTAGACGGTGATGGTCATGACACTAAAGAAGTAGAACTTCTTGTAAAGGATGATTCTATAGTGCAGAAGTTTTGAAATAACCCTACGGTGAATTTAAAGTAGACCTGCCATCAGAGCATTTGCTGGTAGTTTTTTTATTCTTGTATTTTAACGCCTGTTTGATATGGTGGTGGAAGGATGGTTATGGAGGAAATTATGACAAACATCAAAGAATTAGCTGGGCTTCTAGTTTTAGGCTTATTTTTCAGCCTTTTCACTTGGGTAATGATCGATTCTTATCTGGATGAGTACGATTTAGCTTCAATTCGATCAGCAGAAGCGACAGTCATTGAAAAAACAGCAAGCAAAGGGTTATTCACCCCTCCTACCTATTTTGTTTGGGTCGAACTTGCTGGCGGAGAAGAGATTAAATATCGCAACCGTGTTTCCAAAAGTCAGATAGAGAACATTGAAATTGGCGATACGATTAATGGTTATTTGACAGGTGCTACAACCTTTTCGACACTGCGCGATATACTCATTGATGGCCTCTATTACTTGATTGCTATTTTTGTTTTTGCGTTTATAGCTTTCTGTTTACTCGTGGCCTTTTTCTTATCCATTCCTGCATTGGAGCGCTTAGAAGAGAAGATATCTTCTGAGCGATTTAAAAAAAGGAAAAGAATGAGGAAAAAGAAACGAAAGAAAAAAGTAGATTCGAGACAAAGGGCTTGGAGAAATGCAGGTATTGTCATTGTAATTTTTCTTTTCATTGCCAAAAGTTTTGTAGTTAACCTGATTCGAACAGTGCAGCCATTCGGAAAGACAAAAACGGAAGCTACAGTGGTTGACCGATTCGAGTATACGACTTATCGGAAATACGAAGACTCAATTCGGGATTTAACCATCTCTTATAAAGATCATACGGGCAGAACTTTTGAAATGGCCAAAGACGTAACGCGACACACCTATCGGCAATATGGCATAGGAGACAAACTACCAATTAGCTATCGAAATGCCGATCCGTATGATGTGTTTGTTCGAGGGAATTCTATATGGGATTACCTTCTGTTATTTACATACTGGGAATTGTCTGTTTATATTGGTTTGATTGCTGTGAGTGCATTCTCTATTTGGGCTTTTCTAGATGATCATAAAGGAAAAAAAAGGTTTTGGCAAAAGTTTAATAGGAAGGTCGATAAAAAGTAAGATAGGCAAATGGATAGGATGCGGATATGCTGGTTTAGCCATGCATTTCTTTTTTGAATATTGCATATCTGTGCAAGAAACTTTTATGACAGTTTTTAAAAAATGCATTTGATTTTAGCGTAGTGGATAGTCAACATTTGCAAGTATATTTACTTAAATATGTAAGTCTTTAGAGGCAGGTTCGACTCCCGCTGTCTACAAATATGTTGTCACAGCAACGTTTAAGCGATGTGTGGTAGCAGTATGGGAACAATATATAGTAAAGAAAGACGATTTCATCTTTAGATGAGGTTGTTTTTTAGTGAGTGCTCCCTGTGCACGGTGCAAATCAGACACGATTCAGAATCAATTCGAATTGTGTGATGCACAGGCAGACAAAACTTTACATCAATGGACATGCCAAAATGTTAACTGATAATAGAGATGAACATTGACAAAATACTCTGTTTTCGTATACACTTTTCATAAGGAAGCTCCTTTCTGTAGAGTAGATAACTGATTAGTCGTCAGTTTCATTTTACAGAAGGAGCCCTTTTTCGTATTAATTTAACTTTATTTCTGATCCCAATCATTTTTTACGTTATTTTACTGCTATGCAACGCTAGTGGGCAACTGGTACTCTTGTAGAAGGGTAGTCAATCGGCTACTCTTTTCCCATCAAACAATAAAAGAACATTTCATTTAAAAATGAGAGGATGAGTAAAAATGGATAATTCACAAGAGAGAATCTGTAAGTTTCTAACTCAAAACAAGTTAAAATTCATCAGTGAAGATCAAGTAGCTAAAAAGTTCGGATACAAGAACATACTGACCTTTTACATTGGGAAAGAAGGATGGTCAGCCTATGGTATTGATGGAAGAGACTTTAAAGGTCGAAACCATCAAACATCTAAAGTTGGATTTCTTATTACAGAGTATAAAGATTCTGAAAAGGATACATATTAAAAAGCTGAATTTATGGGAGGGGAAAGAGTTATCTAATAGAAAATAAAAGCAACATTTTATAGCGCTAATAGAACTTTGTGACACCCGTTTAACCCCTATAATGGGGCTTTAGCAAGTTCATATATTGGGGTAGGCGGTACGGGGCTATTCCCCTTGCAATTATTCCTGAACCATTGGCATATTGAGTAAGTGCTGCCTGTGTACGTAGCAATAATATAGTTAGTGGTGGAAGTGGAAGGAATTTAGAATGGAGATGATTTTAAATGGGGTATCCTGGAATGCCACCCGGGTTTTGGGTAGAACTTATTAAAATATTATCAGTTGCTATTTTACTGGTCGGCGTTATTCCAGCTGTTTTTCGTTATAGAATGGGTGCAAGTAAAAAGAAATGGTTTTCATATAATCATATAAATGAATTTCATAAAAAAGTCGATTGGACATTGCGTATAGTTTTTATGATTTCTCTTATAATTAGTACAATCCTTATTAATAGTCAGCCCTTTATAACATATACAATATTTGGTGTTTTTGTACTAACTCAAATTGGTGTTCAAGCATATATAGAATGGAGATTTTCGGATAACAGAAAAGACTTTCAGGTATCACTAATCCAGCTTACCTTAACTTTTATTACCTTACTTGGATTCGTCTTCTGGTTAGAATATTTTTCATAGGAACAATTACTTTAAGTAGATTTAATAAAGCAAACGAGCGCGATTGTTGGCTAAATACTTTTTGAAAGGGGAGCTTTGGCTACTCTTTTTTTTGTTTTGTTTGCGGTTTTCCCTTTGAAACTTTTTCTGGACATCTAATTTTGTGGTACCTGTACGTCAAGAAAAGACTAGCAATTCGCACACCTGAATAAACATACAAAAAAAAGCAAACAGGTGCCAATTTGTCTGATTTTCATTCTATTATTACACAATTATAGTGAATTAACTAATTAGTTCTTCGAGCAGGTACCTGACACTATTACTCCCGCCGTCTCCATATTGAGAAATCTTTAAATTACAAATAGCATGTGACTTTAAGTATATTTTAGGCAAGGTTATACTTAAAACTATTCCATACAGCCAAAATCCAGGTTTAAAAACCCTATTACTTTGGTTTAAAGGGTATTATTTAGTAATATTAACATCAAATAAACAACACAAAAAGCGCCCGAAACCGTAAAGGTTTTAGGCGCTTTTTGACTCAACACTATTCAGTTTATCATTTGTGAAGAGAATTCAAATACCAATTTACGTGACATCCATTTCGTCAAGGGTTATATAGTTACTATCCTTTGACCTTTAATAGACGAAGTGCATTTAAAATAACGATCAGCGCAGCACCGGTGTCACTTAATACAGCAACCCATAGCGTTAACCAGCCAGGAAGAATTAATAGTAAAGCTACGATCTTTACGATTATCGAAAACCAAATATTTTGTTTGATAATGGATAATGCTTTTCGACTTAGCTTAATTGTATGTGGCAGTTTGTCTAAGTTGTCTGCCATTAAAACGATATCTGCAGTTTCCATTGCGGTATCTGTACCAGCACCACCCATCGCTATCCCAAGGTTTGCAGTAGCTAGTGCAGGGGCATCGTTTATACCATCACCTACCATGGCTACTCGATAGCCTTCTTCTTGCAATTTTTTTATCACATCTACTTTTTCTTCTGGTAATAATTCAGAGAAATAGCGATTCACGCCAACTTCTAAAGCGATTGCTTTGGCAGTCCCTTCGTTATCACCTGTCAGCATGACCACTTGTTCAACGCCTATTTTTTCTAGGCTTACAATCGCTACTTTAGTTGCTTTTCGGATTGTATCTGAAACGCAAATTATCCCTAAAATCTTTTCGACCGTCCCTATAATGATAATGGTTTTCCCTTCATCTTGCAGTCTTAAAATTTCGTCAAGATGATTATCAATAGGAGTGTTGACCTCTTCAAACAATTTTTTGTTTCCTGCAAAGTAGAGTACATGACCGATTGTTGCTTGGATCCCTTTTCCTGCAAGGTTCTTAAACTTTGAACCATTCTTTGCTTGAATGCCTTTCTCTTTCGCGTAGTCCACTATTGTTTTAGCGATGGGATGTGTGGAGTATTCCTCTAACGTTCGAGCGATTGATAACATGTTTTCTTCTGAATCATTAAAGACTACTACATCAGTAACTTTTGGTTTTCCTTCAGTGAGTGTTCCAGTTTTGTCAAAGGTGATGGCATTAATTGTTCCTGCAATTTCTAAGAATGCTCCACCTTTAATAAGAACGCCATTTTTGGCAGCATTTCCAAGAGCTGAAACAATGGCAACTGGGGTCGATATAACGAGTGCGCAAGGACATGCAATCACTAACAGCGTTAGCCCTTTATATATCCATTCATCCCAAGTACCAAATCCAAATAATGGGGGAACGAGCATGACTAAAAGAGCAAGTATGAATACAACAGGTGTATAAATACGTGCGAATTTATCAATAAACGCTTCTGTAGGCGCCTTTTTCTCTTGAGCTTCTTCAACTAAATGAATGATTTTAGAGATAGTTGTATCCTCTATAAGTTTCGTAACTCTAACGCTTAGTGAGCCATGTTCATTTATAGAACCTGCATACACGAAACTACCTTTTTCTTTATCGACAGGGATGGATTCTCCAGTTATAGTGGCCTGATTGACACTGGATTCACCTTCTATCACATCACCGTCTAATGGGATTCTATCCCCAGGCTTCACGACAATCAGGTCATTAATTGCTATCTCTTCAACAGGCTTTTTGATTAATTCGCTTCCAATTTTAACCCAAGCTTCTGGAGGAGCTAACTCCATAAGTCCACGAATCGATTTTCGTGTTTTTTCGATGGCGCGATTCTGCAAATTAAGCCCTAATGCAAACAGCCAAACAACGGTGGCCCCTTCAAGCCATTCGCCTAGAAAGGCAGCCCCGATTGCAGCAGCTGACATGAGGACGTTCATGTCTAACGAACGGCTTCTAATCGCATAATAAGCACTCTTCACAGGTTTATAGCCACTAATTATCATTGCGATCGCGTACATTGTTATCGTTAAATAAGGAGAAATTCCCGTGTAAGAGTCGATAAATCCTAGCGTAATTAATATACCTGAAAAAATGACAGCCCAATTCTGATTACTAGAACGTGTGGAGGAAGGCGGCTGCTTATTGTTAGTGATGAGTGATGCTTTAAATCCAGCTTTAGCTACTTCGTTAATAATGTCTTCTGGGCTATTTTCATGTTCAATCTTCATTTTGCCCGTTGAAAAATTCACCTGAACGTGTTTGACAGTAGGAAGATTATTCAAGTGGTTTTCAATTGTTAAGGCACAAGATTCACAATCCATGCCTTCAATAAAGTAATTATTCAAGTTGGTATTAACTTGAATAGGTTCAATTTCAAAACCAAGCTTCTTCATTTGTTTTTGGATGAACTCAAATTCAAGTTCTTCAGTCGAACTAACCTGCATTTTTCCTGTACTATAGTTTACGTTTACTCCATCGATACTTTGTTGAGTGCTTAGACTTTTTTCAATTGTCACCGCACAAGCTGGGCAATCCATTCCATAAACTCGAAATTCCTCTTTCAATCCTTCATTGAGGTTTACGTTAACCGGATTTAGAATTTCTTTTGAATTAGTGCAACAATCGACTGAAACAATCGAAGTCTTATCTAGTTCTTTACCGCTGCAGCAATTTGTTTGTTCCTCTACTTTTGGGGGTTCTATTTGGCTCGAACAGCATTTTTTGTCCATTTTTCGCACCCCCTTAACTTATATGATTTTCACAACAAGCAACATTGCCTTCAATTTGACTAAGTACATTATCAAATGTGTCTAATAACTCTTTAACTTGCTGATTTCGCAATCCATAGTAGACGTATTTTCCCTCTGGTCTTCCTACAATGATCCCACACCCTCTGAGACAGGCTAAGTGCTGCGAAATATTTGACTGATTACCTTCTATACTTTCAACAATTTGTGATACAGTCTTTTCCTCATATTTGATGCACTCTAATATTTGAACCCTTGTTTTATCTCCGAATGCACGTAAAAACTTTACTTTAAGATCTAAATCTGTCTGATTCATGCTATCTCTCCTTATATATTAGACAAGACTAATATGATTTGTTATTATCATATTAGCAACAACTAATATGTGTGTCAATTTTATGTCTTTATCTTATAGTAGCTGTGAACAATGCGTGTTTTTTCCAAAAGAAATGTTTTAGTATGTTTCTTTTCTTGTACACTAAATTTTGATTTAACGCTATTGAGAGGAAGAGAAGCAATGAAGAGGATTATTAGTGCAACATTAATTTTGTTGTTCACATTTACAACCACTGTCTCTGCACATACCGGTTTAACGATTTCCTCACCGGCTGACGGGGAATACATAACTGAAGATGTCTATGAAATTGTATTGGAATTTAATTCGAAAATCGAATCGACAAGTACTGTGAAGGTCTTTGACGAGAGTAAAGAGGAGATCATCATCAGTAATACTCAAGTGAGTGATAATGTGATCACAGGAGGTTTCATGTCGCCATTGGATAATGGCGCATATACAGTAGAATGGAAGATTATCGGTGCAGATGGGCATCCGATACAAGGAACTTATTCATTTATGGTAAGTCAAGACGAATTAGAAGAGCCAGTAGTAACTGAAGAAAACCAAGAGACATCTGATGTGCCAAAGGAAGAATCAATAGAAGAACCTGTAGAGCAGTCAATTGAAGATTCATCAAAAATAGCATCGAATGATGTTCTTGTTCTAATTCTTGTTATTTTATTTACGATAGCTGGCGGATTTTTTGGATGGATCCTAGGAAGAAGGCAAAAGTAAATGGTTTGGATTTATATTTCTGAAAGTCTTTTGTATCTCTGTTTTTCGCTATTAATGGGATCATTTATCCTTCAATTTATCCCGGAACGGCTGAAACCCAAAATAAGCATCCCTAAACGCTTGATCCAACTTTCCGTGTTAGGAATTATATTCTTTTCAGCTGCACCCGTAATTCGAATCATCTTGTTTCTTTATGAAGATATTGGGTTAATGTTAACAATGCAAAATGTTCTCGGTGGTTTTGAAGTAGGGAAGGCTTGGAATGTCACAGTCATACTTGCACTGTTTTTTTATCTGTTTGTTTCGTTGTTTCCGGTATTGAAAAGCAAAGTACTGGCTGGTATATCTCTAGCTTTTACTTTCATTCTTCTCTTGGCGTTGGGATGGGCAAGTCACGCAGCATCCCTCACTGAATGGAGTGGATTCGTTGTTCACTCATTACACTTTTTAGCTGTTACAGTCTGGGTAGGTATACTCCTGATCGTTGGTTGGTGTTCAAAAAATCAAGAGAATTGGCTTTCTTATTTAAAATGGTTTACACCTTTGGCAATTGGCTGTTTTCTCACGATCATGGGAACCGGAATATATCTTATGACATTAGTCATCGATGTGAATGAGTATGGGGACACATGGATGCTACCATATGGACAAGCCTTACTGTTGAAGCATCTGACCATCATCCCTGTTTTATTTTTTGCTTTTATTAATGGATTTTGGATTAGGCGAAAATTGCAACGACAAGAGCAAATCAATCCAATACCATGGTTGAAGTTCGAAAGCATACTACTTTTCTTTACTTTTGTTTCGACAGCGGTCTTGGGCCAACAGGAACCACCTCACAGTATTGAGATAACTCTTGGTGGTAGTGGTTCTTCGGCAGTCTTCGATTATTTTTATTCAGGGATTATTGATCCTTCAATGCATGTGCAATTCGGATTAAATACAATAAGTACAATGTTTTTCATAGTGGCGATCATCTTCATGTGGCTTATCTTATATAGCTTCAGGAAAAAGGCTCCCGCTAGTGTTTCTTTTTTCATGGGAATGTTCTGTATCCTTTCGCTATATTTAGGATTAATAGCTAGCATTCAATAATTGGGTAGAAAAATAATAGAGAAGAGGTATTTGATGAAACAGAATAAGAATTCAAATATGAAATTTATAGTTGTATTAACACTTGCGGTAGTACTAATATTGGCGGCAGTCGCTGTACTCAGCAATAAACAAGAATCCTTGCCAACAGATATAAAGCAAATCGATGTCACTGGGCAGCCCTCACTGGGGGAGAAAGATGCTCCTGTAACGGTAGTTGAATTCGGTGATTTCAAATGTCCATCATGTAAAACATGGGGGGAAATAATTTATCCGAAATTAGTTAATGATTATATCGACACAGGTAAAGTTAACTTTTCATTCGTGAACGTATTATTCCACGGTAAAGAATCGACTTTAGGATCGATTGCCGCTGAATCCGTTTATGAGCGGAACCCCGATGCGTATTGGACGTTCCATCAAGCACTGTTTGATGCACAGCCTGTTGAAAATCATGATGGACTATGGATAACACCTGAAAAGATACTGGAAATTGCAAGTGCTTATCCTGAGATTGATCAAACATTGTTGAAAGAAGACATGGAAAAGGAAGCGACAATGGAGAGCGTTAAAATCGATGAAGCTTTAGTAAGAGAAGCAGGAATTTCAATGACTCCGTCCATTGTGATAAACGGAAGAATGATGGAGGACCCCTTTGATTATGAAGCCATTAAGTCAGCAATAGAACAAGAGATGATGGTATGTCAACACTAAATCAAACGATATTATTAAGGGCTAATTTTTTATAAGCAACCGGACTTAGGTAGCCTAATGTACTGTGCGAACGGATATTATTGTACCAATTGACATAATCGAAAAGTTCAAGGGACAACTGGTTAAGGGTTTGATAGTGCGCTCCGTTGATTAATTCTGTTTTTAAAATCTTAAATGTTGCCTCTGCCACCGCATTGTCATAAGGATTCCCTTTATGGCTAAGTGATCTTTTAATTTTATATCCACTTAATAATTCATCGATACCAACGTTTTTAAATTCAGAACCGCGATCTGTATGAAACAAGTTCACATTTCCCAATGGGTATTTAACAGAATCGAAGGCACGTTGAACTAGAGCAGCGTCTTTTTGTGCTCCTACGCTCCACCCGACAATTTCACGATTGTATAGATCGATTAAGAAACAAACGTAACTCCAGCGATATCCTACTTTCACGTATGTTAAGTCGCTTACTAACACGGACATCTCTTTGTCCACTTCAAATTCTCGATTTAATACGTTTCGAACGGATTCTTCATTTGGTCTTGTTGCCATTGGTTTATAGGAAGGTTTGGCGTATTTTGATTGAAGTCCAAGTTCGCTCATCAATCTTCCAATTCGGCGTCTCGAGATTGTAAGGCCTTCTGTCTCTTTATCTAGTTCTATTTTTAGTTTCCGAGTACCATAAACGTGTCGGTTTTCATTGAAAACCTTAGCGATCTTTTCTTTTAATACGCGTTCTTCTGCCTGTTTTATTTGTTCTTTTTGAGCGGATACTTCAGTGTCATAATAGAAGGTGCTACGCGCAATTTTCAGGATTTGACACATTGCTGATACCGAATAGGTGTGACGGTTTTGTTGAATCACATCTATTTTCGTCCCATGATCAGCGCTGCTTGCTTTAAAATATCTACTTCCATTTCCAGTTGCTTATTTCTCTTGCGTAAGGCAATCAACTCCTGCTCTTCTGGAGATTGATTATCTTTCTCTGTGAATGAACCAGACTGCCTGAATTGTGTAATCCACCTATCAAAAGCAGATGCGGTTAATTCATATTCTTTGACAATATCTTGTCGGCTTTTTCCGTTTTCATATAGGGCTACCACTTGTTTTTTGAAATCTGTAGAAAACGTTCTTCTTTTTACGGACATAGTAGATCTCCTCGCTTCTTGTGTATTATTCTACTAGCCCCTAATTTAATTGTCCAACTAAGTGTAACCTATCCAATGAAGGATAAAGACTGATGGAGGGTACTAAAAGAAAGGAATCCAAACCGCAGGGATATTTATTATATGGCGCTTGGGTTGTTTCATTAGTTGCAACGTTTGGGAGCTTGTACTTCAGTGAAATAAAAGGGTTTATTCCGTGTGAGCTATGTTGGTATCAGCGGATTCTCATGTACCCCCTTACTTTGATATTAGGGATTGGAACTTTTCAAAATGACAGTTCCGTAAAAAAGTTCGTTCTTCCGTTAGCACTTATTGGAGGAGGTATATCTTTCATGCATTATTTAGAGCAGAAGATACCCGGCTTTGGAGGCATCAAGCCGTGCGTGAGTGGTGTACCTTGTAGTGCCCAATATATAAATTGGTTTGGGTTTATTACGATACCATTTTTAGCATTAGTTGCTTTTGTGATTATTGCTTGCTGTATGGTTTTTATCAAATCAAAGAAGTCTCTTGAGTAAATAAAGTTACTTTAATAAATGAACCGTTACTTCCTTACATAAGGAATAACGGTTTATTTTTATTTTCAATCAAATATATGTTGCGGATTATTTAAAGCTCTACTTGGAATTATTGGAATTACCAGTTCAAATGGATACTGAAGTTCTAAGTGTAATAAAAACTGAAGGCGGTTTTTGTGTAGAAACAACTAAAGGTATATTTAATGCGACAAACATGGTGGTAGCCACAGGACCATTTCAAAAAAAGCGGGTCCCTGCATTTTCGAATTTACTTAGCGGAAATATTGTACAGTTACATTCTTCTGAATATAAGAATCCTAGCCAATTACAAAAAGGAAATGTTCTTGTTGTAGGAGGTGGTAATAGTGGTGCTCAAATCGCAGTTGAAATAGCAGAAGAAAAAGAAACATATATAGCAGTAAGTAAAAAGCTTAGTTATTTCCCATTAACTATTGGTGGGAAAAGTGTGTTTTGGTGGTTTGATAAATTGGGAATATTAAAAGTAACTAACACATCATTTTTTGGGAACATAATTCGGGGGAAAGGCGATCCGGTCTTCGGAACTGAATTGAGAAATGCTATAAAAAAGGGCGGTATTATTCTTAAGGGAAGAGTAACAAGTGCTTTGGATAGCTCAATCATATTCGAGGATTCAACTACTTTAGAAGTGAGCAACATAATATGGGCAACCGGATTCCAACAAGAGTACGAATGGCTAAGAATGGAAGATGTAATTGGTAATAAGAAAGAAATTATTCATAACAGGGGGGGTAGCCCAATAAAAGGACTCTATTTTTTAGGTCTACCATGGCAATCACGTAGGGGGTCCTCACTGCTTCAGGGAGTAGGTTATGATGCCGAGTATATTGTTGAACATATTAGAAGACAGAACTATGAGAGAGATAATTAGTGTGTAAAAGAGAAGGTTGAAGCCAATTTTAGATTAACAGTCTAACAAACTAAATCGACAAAATTGATGGTGTCAAGCAGCGGGGTTGATAATCAAAATTCAGCTTTGAGCAAAACTCCGCACGCATTGATGTAATTTCAGGATGTTTTTCACATGAATTATTCAAATGGAATCCTCTGCCATCTGTTATTGTTCGGCAGATATTAATTTAGTCGTTAATCATAAGTATGCCTAAATTATTATTAAGCAATTAATTACCTGAAATCAGGATATTGATTATTTTATCTTAATTTAAGCGGAAGTGTTGGTATGACTGGACTGGAAAGTATATGGCGAAATAAGCGGCGAAGAAATGATTAAAATCACAATTTTTGGCATCATTATAGCAACAACATATAGTAAACGAAGACGATTTCATCTTGTGATGAGGTCGTTTTTTTGGGGCAAATTATTGGGTACTTGCGTCGCACAAAGACAAACAATTCATACGCCTGAATATACATATAAAAAAAGTAGATAATCTCCAGTTTTACTGATTTTTATTCTATAATTGTACAATTGTAATGAATTACTTGATTAGCGCCACGCATAGGTACCTGAAATTTAACATAGAGAGGAATTCGGTCATCGGGAAACTGATACCGTAGAAGATAAGAAATCAGATGACACAATAACATACCGATTTCCATACACTATTCAAAAAGGAGATTTTACCTTTATGGATAGCAACTGCGAACTAAGCCATGTGACAAAAGCCTATCTGGACCATTACTACGATATCCTCAATACTATGATTTGTGATATGACAAGTGTTACCCTCACCAATAGTATTTCAGATAACTTTATTAAGCAGATGATTCCACATCACTTAGCAGCAATTAAAATGTCTAAAAACATACTACAGTACACAACAAATCTTCAATTGCAAAGTATCGCCACAAATATCATTTCAGAACAAACAAAAAGTATCTCAAATATGCTAGCTATACAATGTAAATGTAGTAAGCTGACAGATTCAGAATATGACCTCTATCTATATCTGAATAATTTCAATAAAATAGCTGAAACAATGTTTATGAAGATGGGTTCGGCCGCTATTACAAACGACATAAACGCAAACTTTATGCGAGAAATGATTCCTCATCATAAAGGTGCTGTCCGGATGTCAAACAATGCACTTATGTTTAATATCTGCCCTGAACTCAAACCAATTCTATATGCAATCATAACTTCTCAATGCAAGGGCATAAAACAAATGCAACAACTGCTAAGAGAACTCGATAACTGTTAATGTAAGACATCCGTTAGTCGTTAAAAGAGAAGAAATTAAACGGAGAACTACAGATGATGCTGGAAGAGACGGAGGATGTCCCGCCGACAACAGTGAATATCTATTATCGGAGTGAAAAGGCCAAGATATTTCCCTTCCCACGATGATTATTCAAGTGTTTGGACAGGCTTATATGTAGAGGTCTAGCGAATGGGCTCCATTGTGAACGTTAATAAAAATCGGGATATTGTACCTGATCATTGATCGAATTTCAATAAATCAAAAAGCAGGCATGCCAGCACATATCGGCTTTTTACGATGTATGAGATCCGTCCGTGTGAACGTCCATGGCGGCCGGTATATACTACTGAAATCAATAAAGCAGCTCTGACTCAGACAAAGGGAGGGGATGCAGATTGTGGGGTACACGTTACTCATTCATTCAAAGTTAAAAAAGCCTAATCCCTCCGTATCTTAGGCGAGGAATTAGGCTTATCATTTTCAACAATAGCACCCGATGATTGAATAAGTATGTTCATCACCTATTTTCTTTCTTGTCCCTATTGGTGAAAAACGTAGACATCAAAACTATAAAAACAGGCAATATACTCCATAAAAAGAATCCCCAATTATGTGTAATTAAAGATAATACTAAGAAAAAAGCAAGTGCTCCAATTGAAATGTAAACCGTACGTTCTTGATATTTATTCAACATACACACCCCTTTTTGGTATTGGAAATATTTTGCGTGAAATTTAATATACATTTTCCTTAAATGGCCCTATTACTGCACAAATTTATTTCGTTATCGTGCACGTTTTTGAGACTGCGTTATTCAACAAAATGACTCTATTCCTAAATCGGTACAGAACCTCATTCTAGAAAAGAGCCTATTTATCGAACAAGTTGAAAATTACTTTTTAGGCATAGCGAATGTCGCAGAAATACCATTGATTTCTTCGATTTTCTTAAATATTTCATTAAGAACTTCTAATGCTCTTTCATTTGATTCGTACTTCCCTAAATCTTTACTCCATTCGTCTAAAGACGAACCGCTAACAAAACCTTTTATTTTTTCCCGTTTACAGTAACTTCTTTTACATTTATCAAACTGTGCTTATCTTGTGTAGAAATCCATAACATAGAAAAACTCATCCCCTTTGTTCGTATTTGTCCGAATTATACCACAATTTAGCTCGATTATTGAAGACAGTTCTTCTTGAAATTCAATCAAAAGAGTACAATAAGTATGTAAGCGCATATTTGACGCTTACGGGACAAGTTACTCATTCGATCATGAAAGTTCACACAAACTTGTTTGTTCCATTAATGATCGGGTGAATACACTTTGAAAAGATAGAACAATAACTCCATCTTTTTTAAACGCTTAATGAGGCAATGCCTATGAAAATATGGGATGTAGATTTATTTCAGGATGGGCTACAGCGCAACATTACTATGTTGGACAGGCTAAGCGGTGAGATGGAAGCGATCCACCATGCAGTGGAGGGGCTAGTTCAGATGGAGGAACAATTTAAAGGAGCCGGGGGTAATGCCATTCGTTCATTTTACCAGGAATGTCATTTACCATTTCTTCATTTTTTCCAGTTGTTTTCCGAACAGTTCAAACAAGTGCTTCAGCAGATGGAGGCAGCACTTCATTCACTCGAACCTGATTCAACCGGTTACATATTAGAACCATTCCTAGAGGGAGAGCTAGAACAGGGACTTACGCTAATTGGTCGCCTCACCGCTAGTTTGACGGATGAGGCAAACAGTATCATGGATCAGGTGAGTGATATTGTCGGACTGCCCCACTTAGATGATAGCGGAGTGCAGGAGGGAGTCATTCGTTCTAAGAGAAAACGTGATGATACGAACTCACAACTGTATGAATTTGATGCAACTCAGACTACTGTACTACATCCCATTGAACAAGATTTGCAGACGATGAACACGTGGCTTACGGATATGGAGGGACTGTTCCAAGCAGGAGTAAAGGATATCAGCTTCGTGCCGAGCCAATGGAATGTTCTGACGTTTAGAAGTGAAATTAGAACAGAACTGTTCCCAAAAGTGTACTCAAATCCAAATGACTTATGGGTAAAGGAACATCAACAGCTGATTGGTACGATGATTACTACAGCGACTTTTCAAACCCTTGAAGGGAAAAAAGTAAACACTGTCAAAGAGAATCTGGATGAAAATATAAAATACCATATGTATGAAAATGGTTTACTCATTAAAGAGTATGTTGTAGGCCAAACAGTTTTCTATGAAGTTGTTTCCAAAGTTGACTATAGGGAAGAAGAGACCGTTAAAGTCGACAAACCCAAAGAAAACAAATTACTTGATTCTTTCCAGTTTGGATTAGATTTAGCAGGGCTTATACCTGTTGTTGGTGAAGTCGCAGATGGCGTAAATGGTGTTATCTATACGGCAAGAGGGGATGCATTAAATGCGGCCCTTTCTTTTGGAGCGATGATTCCAGTTGCTGGCTGGGCAAGTACGGGTGGGAAATTAGCCTTAAAAGGAACGATTTAAATCAAGTAAGTAAAGTGGTAAGTACAGAGAAGATGGCGTCCATTTATTCGCCAATTTACCAAGATGTCGTCAACAGTCCACTAGGAAAAACTCAAAATCAACTAGATCTCTTAACTAATACTCATTACCAATTGGGTACGCCAAATGCCCTTGCATTCAATATGCCATTCCCAAAAACAGATATTCCTACGAGTATCAAAGTTGGAGATGTTAAGGTTGAAGTGAAGAATGTGGATGTTGGGGGTAAGGGTACGGGAAAAGGTAATATAGTCAACGAAGTTAAAGAAATTGACTTCGGAAAGCACATAATAAAAGGTGAAAATGGTAAGAAACAACTACTTCCAAATACTAAGTATGTAACCAATAATAACTACAAATATACTACTGATGAACTTGGAAGTATAGTAAATGTAAATGCTCCTGAACTTGTATTGAAAAAGGCTGATAGAAATAAATATGCCCAGGCAAATGTAGGGGGAAAAGACAGATTACCAGATGATGATGGCGGACATTTAATAGGAGCACAATTTAATGGTCCTCCTGATATTGATAATCTTGTACCACAAAATAGTCAAATTAATAGGAGGGGTGGAGTTTGGTACGAAATGGAGACTGAGTGGGCCAATGCATTGAAAGAGATACCACCGAAGAAAGTTTCTATTAGCATTGATCCAATCTATTCTAATAATTCAATGCGACCTGATTCCTTTATGGTCGAATATGAAATTGAAGGACAATTCCCAGTGATTCGTGAGATTGCAAATAAATCAGGAGGCTGATATTGATGAGTTTTGAAATAGAATTAAACAAGTTATATAATAAAATTGCACAACAGGTTAATGATATGATTCCAACTGAATGGGATAATTTCTATTTTAATGGTGAAGTTAAGGAGGGAGAAGGAGGAGTTTTCTTCTTTTTTACACCCCAAGGTGAGGAGCAACACGTTTATTCACATTATATTCCAAAATTATATAGTATAGATAAGAGGGCTTATAATAAAGAACTACATAAATTATTGCAACTAACTGTTGAACTTCAAAAAGTTTTTACTGATAACGACCAAGAACCTTGGTTTTCAGTGACATTATTATTAAATGATACAGGAAAATTAAATGTACATTTTGATTATACAAATTGGCATGAAAGTGAATTTGGCCCAACAGCTAGAATTAAGTATTTTGAATATAAATATGTAAGCCAAAACAAAGAACAGCCAGATTTAGATTTAATAGAGAGAATGAAGGGATTTGAAAAAAAGTAAACAATAAAGCACTTGATTGCCTTTTAGGCAACAGGTGCTTTTGTTTTTGGCGAGAAATTTAAATTTTGGGGTACCTACTATAGTGAGAGGCTACTCCACCTCGATTAACTCCTGAATGTTGATGTCTAACACCTTTGCATACCGTTTCTAATGTGGATAGATATACTCTGTCCACGATGTCTGAACAAAGATGGCTTATTGTGTTGGGACGAAGCCCTGTCATACGTGCCAATTCACGTTGTGAAATGTCACGTTCTTTAAGGATTTCCTTGAGTTTGATAGATATTGGCGAAAAACTCAAAATCAACTAGATATCTTATATACCACTCATTACAATTGGGTACGTCAAATGCCTTTACATTCAATATGCCATTCGCAAAAAAAGATACTCCTACGATTATCAAAAGTGGAGATGTCGATGTTAAGGTTGAAGTGAAGAATGTGGATGTTGGGGCTAAGGGTACGGATGAAATTAATTATGTTTATTTTAATAAAACACATAAAGATTCCTTACCTAAACCAAAAGGAGATGGTCCAAATGGTGGAAAATTACAATCTCATCATGGATTACAGCAGGAATGGGCAAAAAATAATTTAAGTCAGTATGTGTATGATTCTAAACTTGCCCGACAATAACTATCGAGACAGGGAAAGAACTACAACATACATTCATTTCCAATTCTCAAACTGCGAGACGAAATAAACGGATGGCTTCAGGTGTAGGGAAATGGAGCACCACTTTACAGGAAGAATTACAATTCATGGTGGACGATTTAACTAAAGCCGGTTTTTCACGTAATACTACTAGTCAAGTTCTTGAACAACAATATAAGATGCTAGATAAACTAGGTGTTAAGTATGAAAGGATTGATTATTAATGAACATACTAGATAATATCAGTAGTGTGTACACAATTGATGCCAGAAAATCTCCTTCGAAAGAAGAAGAAATTAAAGCACTTCGGGATTTTTCGACAATAGATGTACCTACAGAATATAGAGAAATAATTCAGCTAGCTTCAGACATTGAATTTAATATTAGCGACCAAATGTATATTCGAATTTGGGGAGCATCAGGGTGCATAGAAATGAATGAAGCTTATGAAGTGCAGAAATATCTCCCGAATTCGCTCGCAATTGGTGATGATGAAGGAGGTGGTGCATTAATCTATCTACATGGTAAAGATGGTTTTGGGATATATTATAACAGATTCGCAGATTTGGACATTGAGGAGGCGGTGAAAATTGCACCATCGCTAACTGAATTATTAGTAAGTAATGCAGGTGTGAATACTTTATTAGACATTTGAAAATATTTAGAGAAATTGATAGGCTTTATAGTCTTTCAAGGTTTTTTTAATGATTTAGAACGGAGTGTTATTAAATATACAATTTGCCATCTGGAAAAATGGATATCCTAACGAGTATCAGAAGTGAAGATGTCGATGTTAAGGTTGAAGTAAAGAATGTGGATGTTGGGGCTAAGGCTAAAGCTACTGAGGATGCTATTGCTTCTAAAAAACCATATAGCAGACCTAGTTATGGAAAAGGTCAAGTTAATCAAGTATGGGAAAATGCAAAAGATCCTATTACTGAGAAATTTTATGACCCAACAGGAGTAGAGAAAATTTGGAATAAATCTAAACCAAGAAGTGGCAAATGGGATATGGGGCATATACCAGAAGAAAAATATTCTGATATGCATGAGTTGTATATGAATGGGACTATTACTAAGAAAGAGTTCTTAGTGGGTATAGAGAACCTCCAAACTATCGACCAGAATTACCTAGTACTAACCGAATTCATAAGTTTGAATGAAGGGATGATAGAAGAAATGGATATTAATAAAACTGATTATTGGACTATTATAAAGTTTGGAAGTCTTGAATTGTTTCTGGAGAAGCTAAGAATTGAGAAAGAATGTATTGAAGAAGTTGTAAACTCTATTGATAAGTTAATATAATTTAAAATGATGAATGTAATGAATGGCACTATTTAGCAGCAAATATTAATTGTACAGGTGCGGTTGAATTGGATGTAGATTTGATTTTAAAAGATAAAAAATTTGGTGATTCTGGAATATGGTCTTTATGTCAAGAAGTTTTTAAAAAACGAACAAAGGAAGGAAATGATTTAATCGTAAAATGTTTAGAAAAACGTCCAAATATTAATAATTTAAATAAATCTGGATATTTATTGAAGTATTTAATTGAAGAAAGTGGAACTGAAGATATGAAAAAAAGTCATGGAGGTGATTAGTTGAAAAAGAGTAGTGGATTAGGTGGTAGCGTTGTATCTACTAATATTTTGCGGAATAAAGGGAAATTGAAGTGGTGTATTAAAGAAAAACCAGTAAATGCTCTTGATAATGGGTGGAGATTTTTGTCAGATATAGATACAGACGAATATCTTGCTGATGCTTCAAATATGTCAATTTGTGATTGGGGAACTATTATTGAGATAGAACCAGCAATAATGTATATATTTGATATGCCATTAGGAACAGATATCACCTTACTTAATGAAAATAATACAAAGTCCTTTGTCTATACTGAGTCAGGGGAAAAGGTAATGTTTAAATAGTTTAGCAACACAACATGAAATTGTAAGTATCCCATTGTATTCGCACAAAGTACAGAAGGCGATTGATTTATGGGGAAATAAAGAAAGGTATAGTTGAGATATTGAGAAAGCACTGTGAAAGAAAAGAAGTGAAAATTATCGGAGCTCTAGCTTGTAAAGATCATATATATTTGTAGGTAAGTACTCCACTTAAAATAAGTTTGTCTTCATTTGTAGGATATCTCAAGGGGAAAGACAGAATGACGATATTAGACAGACATGCGAATTTAACATACCGATACGGGAACCGAAAGTTTTGATGTACAGGATATTATGTAGATGCAGTTGGGAGAAACAAAATGATAAAAGAAGGAAATTGCTATGAATATGACACATGAGCAGCTAAAGAATACTTATTTAAATGTGAAATTAACTCAATAATCAAAGGGGGGGGCTTTTTAAGTGGAAACTATATTTAGCGATTTTATTAAACATGAAACTGTTGATGAAGATGTTATTTTGAAGTATAAGGATAAACTTCCTGAAGAGTTAATAGAAACATGGGAAAAATATGGTTTTGGTAGTTTCGTAAATGACTATTTAAAAGTTATTAATCCAGACGATTATTTAGATATTTTAGAGAGAAGTTACCTAAGGTATGAGCAAGCGATTCCTATTTTTACAACCGCAATGGGTGATATTATAGTATGGGAAAAAGATAAGTATGTAAATTTGTTAAACTTTAGGAAAGGATATGTTAATGTTGTTTCATCCGGATTTGAATTCTTTTTTGATGATTTGAAAGATAATGACTTTATGAACGATGAATTAATGTGGCAGCCTTATCCTGAAGCGACTAGTAAATATAGTGCCCCTAACTATGACGAGTGTTTTGGATACACCCCTTTATTAGGATTAGGTGGAACAGAAAAAGCTGAAAATCTAAAAACAGTGAAACTAATAGAGCATATATTAATTGCCACTGAATTCATGGGTCCTATTGAATAACAAGAAACTCAGTTTTAGATAAGACGAGTCGAGTGAACAATGATTAACTCATAAACTAAGCTGGAAGATATATTATCTTCCAGTTTTTTATATCTTACTTTTTAAATCTGTTTCCCGTATTAATATATATAAGCATAAATACAACTATGCCAAGAAATAAGACAAGACCAAAGGAGAATAACCAACTAATTTCATATGCTTCACTGAGTAACCAAAACAACATACTAAACGACAATGAAAACATCATTATCCCCATAAACTTACAGAGGGCAACTATATCATATTTTTCTTTTTCTTCTGGAGGCATTGTATTATACCCTGCAATTAAGAAGGAGCCTTTGCCATTGATTAATAAAATACCTAATACAATAAACAACCCAATGACAAACATCATTACAACCAATTTTATCCCCCCCACTAAGAAGTGAAATATTTCGGTAGCATACTCTACAATCTGGTCCGTTTGCGAAAGACTGATCTTATTGAAAATCAGTCAAATTTGTATAACAAGTATAACATTATCTTTTTCGGAAATATGGTTTCTGATCTTTAATCATCCAGTGGTAGAAACTATGTCAGGACTGCACATTTCTTTGGCTGTATTCAAATGATGTTGACCTTTGCTTTTTTGTAACATGTGTATAATACATCTAACGTCGTTTTCACAATTTTATGACCCAAGCGAGCGAGTGAAATCAGGTTCTTAAAGATTGTAACTAGAATCAATCAAAATAATTCAGAGAAGAAGAGAGGACGGTATTAACATGGAAAACGTATCAAATGTAGATAAATTGGAATCAATAAAATCCTTCCAATCGACAATTAGTAAACTCGAAAATGCCTTGGCTACGATGACTCAGAAAGGCGCAAATACTACATTATTAAAGAAACGGCTCAAAGCTATTTACATTGGGTTAGCCATGCTGGAAAACGTTTGGAATCAAAAGATGCATCCTTACACCCAAAAAGATTTAGCAGAAGCCCGCAATGTTCTTACTGGTTTATTTCCATCAATTAAGAGCATTTATGTGAAGTTAAAGGCAGGTAGTCCTCAAAGAACGCTTTTAGAAAGAAGAATTAAAGCATTGGAACTAGCTGTTCAAGCGATTGACGATTTTTCCGATGAATAATTTGTGAAGTGAATAAATTTCAGATACCTAGTAGCGTTGTATTTTACCTTCTGAAAGTAGAAATGACGGGTACAGTTAGGAGGGGGAAATGATTTTTAATAAGGTAATAGAAGAACAATATATTCAAGTCGATAGTAAGGTCAATAATAGAGAAGCAATAAGAGCTGTTATATTACGAAATAATGAAATCCTCTTGATCCATACGAATAAGGAGGATTATAAGTTTCCGGGTGGTGGGGTTGAAGGTCAAGAAAGCCATTCGGAGTGTCTCATTCGTGAAGTGGCAGAAGAAACTGGATATGTTAACTGTATAATTAAAGATAAGCTAGGGACCGTTATTGAAAGGAAATTAGACGAATATGACAATACCTCAGTATTCCAAATGACCTCACACTACTATCTTTGTGAATTAAAAAACAATGAAAGAATTGCTCAACAATTAGATGATTATGAGTTCGCTCAGGAATTTAGACCTGAATGGATTCACTTGATTGAGGCGATTGAGCAAAATGAAAAACGGATTAATCGTTTTGAAAAGAATACATGGGTAAAACGTGAAATCTTTGTTTTAAAGGAACTCCGAAATATACTGAAATTTTAGGTTTTTAAAACGGTGAGGTGATAATTGCCTATAGTGCAACTGGATTTAGTTATTCAATTGGAACAAAGATGGGTCTAGGAACCTTAGTATCAGGTTTATTGTTTTCGGCAGTAGGTTGTTTTAACAACGATAGCAAGTGTTTTAGAAAGGGAAAAGTGTTGGTGAAGAGTTGACGAACATAAAAATTAGAAGTGCGACAAACGTTTTTTGTATTTTAAATGCCATCTCCTTTACCGTAGGTTACTATACTTAAAAATACATATTGTGAGGTGGGAAAATATAGCTTTAGCTATTATTATTACACTATCGTTAGTACTTGGAGCGGCGGTAAATTTCAGATACCTGTGGTTTGCCCCCTATATATCGGACGCAGTTAAATACTAGCTTTGAGGTAACAAGTGCGCTTCCAAGAAGGCTTTAGGTGTCTTATACCCTAAACGTTTTTGGCTTCTCTCATCGTTAAAGTAGTTGCGGAAGGCCAGTAAGTCGATTTTAGCCTGTGCATAATTATTCAAAGGATAATGAAAATCAAATTCGGTTTTGAAGTGAGAAAAGATACTTTCAATGACCGCGTTGTCCCAACAGTTTGCTTTTCTCGACATACTTGGCGTAAAGCCAAGTTCCTTTGATTTCTTATGGTGCTGAAGTGATGTAAAGACACTTCCTTGATCGGTATGGAAGAGAATGCCTTTCATTGACTGAAGATCACGTTCGTTCATTGCCATATGAATAGTAGCTTCCACTAGCTCATAAATCGGCCTGGAACCAACAGCCAGCGCAATTAGTTCTCGATTGAACAAATCAACAATAGCTGAAATGAACAGTTTTGCGCCCTCTGCTTTGATTTCGGTGAGGTCCATAACCCATTTTAGATTCGGAGAATCTACATCAAAATTTCGATTTAATATATTTGGATAAACATGGCCAACAAGGTTTGTTCTTGTTTCTCTAGTGATTCTTGCCTTTCTTATCTTAGATGCTAAATTCAATTCATGCATTAATCTGGCCACGCGTTTATGGTTTATAATATGGCCTCTTTCTTTAAGTTCTCCTGCAATATGTTTACAACCATAAGTACCTTTGCTCTTATTATACGTTCGTTTTATAGCTTTAATATCTCGAAGATCGCGTTCTGATGGTCCTTGTTGTGGGCGCTTCATGTAATCATAATACCCACTTTTTGATACACCAAGTGTCTTGCAAAGTCTTTCAACCGAATATTCCTTTCTCAAAGAAGTTATGGCATCATATGACTTTTGTTTTCGTTCTCCTTGAGAAAGACCTGGAACTTTTTTAGAATTTCAATCTCCTCTTGTTGTTGATAATATTTCGTCTCAAAGCAACGTAGGCGTTCTAATTCAATCCTATCATCTGATAGTAAGTCTGGGTTTTTCGATTGAAGACCAGTCTCACCGTGCTGTTCAAAGGTTTTGACCCAATTAATTACTGAATTTACACTGAAGCCAATTTCTTCGGCAACAAGCCTTTTGTTTCGGTTGAACTCTATCACTTGTGTAACCGCATATAATTTTGTTTCAAATGTTGAACGACGCTTTTTTAACTTTTTCCGGATATACATAATAACCTCTCCTTTAAATAGAATAATAAGGCTTTGTATATTCTATACCCTATTTTGTCCGTTTTAAGGGGGGCGACCACTGCGCACGAAGCTATTCCGATAATTCACTACAATTATATATTTAGTAACTGGAGATTAGATAAGTGCATGATAATCTAATCTCCATTGTTTTTTTATGCAAGTATGTGAATTGTTTGTTATTTATTAGTTGCACAGTGTACCTAACATTATATCTGGAAAAGAGATATGCTTGTTACAAGCTAAAATGAAAGAGGTATTATCATGCAATATATAGTTTTCGATTTAGAGGCAACGATGTCACATACAACAGATATGCCACAGTATATAATTGAAATTGGCGCTGCCAAAGTCTCGGATGTCGAAGGTGAATTAAAAATCATTGATAGGTTTCAGTCTTACGTAAAACCCCCACAAATGGATTTACTTGATAAGAGAACATTGAAATTTGTAGGGCTAACTACTGATCAGTTCATTGATTCACCGAACATGGTAGAGGTAATGCAAAGATTTCGTAAGTGGATAGGCGAGGAAGATTACTATCTATGTAGTTGGAGCAATAGCGACCTTCGACTCCTTGTCAATCACTATGCGAAGGAAAGATTTGATTTATCGTGGGTAAAAAACTTTAATGATATACAAAGACCTATATGTGTGGATGTTTTTCAAGAAAACAGACAAATTTCACTGAAAGAAGCATTAACGATGAGTGGAATTGAACAAGATGGAGAACTTCACTCTGCTGGTGATGATGCGGTTAACACAGCAAAACTTCTTGTGAAAAATATAAAAGATATCGTAGCCACTACATCTGAAGATCCGTTTGCTCAAATAATTTGCGCTCTGTATAAGAATTGTTTCATATGTGGTAAAACTACAAGGCATAATGACCTTCACTTGAATGAAAAAGGCAAGAAGACTAATAGATGTAATACTTGTTGGGAAAGAATAAACGAAGAAAATCTAGCGAAAGAGTTAGAGGGAAAAGCCAATATCAAAGTACAATAAATCGGGTGCCTGTGCGCCACACAGATACAAGCAATTCACACCTCTGAATTAATATAAAAAAAAGCAGACGTTCTACAATTTTCCTGATTTTTACTATATTATAATACAATTAAAGTGAATTAACTAATTAGTTCTGCGCACAGTGGTCGCCCCCCTTAAAACGGACAAAATAGGGTATAGAATATACAAAGCCTTATTATTCTATTTAAAGGAGAGGTTATTATGTATATCCGGAAAAAGTTAAAAAAGCGTCGTTCAACATTTGAAACAAAATTATATGCGGTTACACAAGTGATAGAGTTCAACCGAAACAAAAGGCTTGTTGCCGAAGAAATTGGCTTCAGTGTAAATTCAGTAATTAATTGGGTCAAAACCTTTGAACAGCACGGTGAGACTGGTCTTCAATCGAAAAACCCAGACTTACTATCAGATGATAGGATTGAATTAGAACGCCTACGTTGCTTTGAGACGAAATATTATCAACAACAAGAGGAGATTGAAATTCTAAAAAAGTTCCAGGTCTTTCTCAAGGAGAACGAAAACAAAAGTCATATGATGCCATAACTTCTTTGAGAAAGGAATATTCGGTTGAAAGACTTTGCAAGACACTTGGTGTATCAAAAAGTGGGTATTATGATTACATGAAGCGCCCACAACAAGGACCATCAGAACGCGATCTTCGAGATATTAAAGCTATAAAACGAACGTATAATAAGAGCAAAGGTACTTATGGTTGTAAACATATTGCAGGAGAACTTAAAGAAAGAGGCCATATTATAAACCATAAACGCGTGGCCAGATTAATGCATGAATTGAATTTAGCATCTAAGATAAGAAAGGCAAGAATCACTAGAGAAACAAGAACAAACCTTGTTGGCCATGTTTATCCAAATATATTAAATCGAAATTTTGATGTAGATTCTCCGAATCTAAAATGGGTTATGGACCTCACCGAAATCAAAGCAGAGGGCGCAAAACTGTTCATTTCAGCTATTGTTGATTTGTTCAATCGAGAACTAATTGCGCTGGCTGTTGGTTCCAGGCCGATTTATGAGCTAGTGGAAGCTACTATTCATATGGCAATGAACGAACGTGATCTTCAGTCAATGAAAGGCATTCTCTTCCATACCGATCAAGGAAGTGTCTTTACATCACTTCAGCACCATAAGAAATCAAAGGAACTTGGCTTTACGCCAAGTATGTCGAGAAAAGCAAACTGTTGGGACAACGCGGTCATTGAAAGTATCTTTTCTCACTTCAAAACCGAATTTGATTTTCATTATCCTTTGAATAATTATGCACAGGCTAAAATCGACTTACTGGCCTTCCGCAACTACTTTAACGATGAGAGAAGCCAAAAACGTTTAGGGTATAAGACACCTAAAGCCTTCTTGGAAGCGCACTTGTTACCTCAAAGCTAGTATTTAACTGCGTCCGATATATAGGGGGCAAACCACAGGTACCTGAGAAATTCAAGATCTCCGTATATTGTCGGATTATACGAATAGTTTAAAGGGCTGAGATCTATAAAATTCAGCTCATTTTTTATGAGGCGCTTAATTACAAGAAAAGTTTGCAACTTTAGAAATGAGTGAATCGTCTAGATAACGGATCAAACAACGAAAGCAGGTGCACTTCATGGTTTATCAATGGTTGGGATGGGCACAACTCATTCAAGCCTTATCGCAATCCAGCTTAGCCTTTTTAAGTAATATTTACGATATCGAACGCTACGAAGAATTACGCATGATTTGTGCAGAAATCAAGGATTTATTCATGAATGACACAGGCTATCAAACGCCTAAAGTGGATGTTCGTGGGGATAGTTTTCAAGTGATGAAAGTGTTATGAGTAGCCTTCCTAACGATTTTTATAAAGATGTTGATGGTCATATGAGTGAGTTGGAAGAGTATGATGTTGTTTACCTTCTGAAAACAGAGTTTAAATAAGGGTTTTAGACAATTATGGATATAGTGATGGAATGCTATCCTTTAAAATACATTTTTGCGAGGTGAAAGATATGGCTCTAGCTATTATTATTACACTATCGTTAGTACTTGGAGCAGCGGTAGTATTGATTTGTGGGAAAGGGAATTTCAAGGGGATGATTGCTCTGTTACTTATGTTATGGGCAGGCGATTTCTTGTTTCTGTATGCAAAATTTGTAGTGGGTGACCCCTTTTTAACGTCAATTATTTATTTACCTGCGATGATTTTGGTGGGAATTCCCGTAATTGGGTTGATTATTATTGTTGTGAAAAGTAATGGAGGAAAAGATAGTGAGAAAATAGTTCGTGCGATTGTATTTTCCATAACGATGACAATTATCATTGTTTTTGTACCGTCATTAAAATCAGAGGGTAAATTCAAATTATATCAAAACGATTTTTATGCCGTTTCAGATGCGGTTTTTCAAGCGTACGACGATGGTAAAGTATCAGTTGGAGATCATTTTTCTTCATGGTCATCTAACACAAGCGATTTAGTAAACACGGATTCTGTTTTTTCTAGCAATGAAATTGTGAAGAAAATGGAAAAATTAAAACAGTCCGCTGGCGTATATGGTTATGATTTTGTAGATAAAGATGTCATCTATTTCAGTTTCGGTGCTGTTTTCCAATCAATTAGCGGAATTGCGATCAGTAGGAACGGTAAAGATCTTTCCACAGATGAAACACTGGAATCGGAACCCTATGATGGTGTTCCTACGTATAGGTATATAATGGATGGCGTCTATCATTTTAGCGATGGGTTATAAGTAGTTATTTCTTTGGTAAATACTTATTCGTTCTAATAAAAGTACGAGGGGGTTTTTGTATGGAATTTTTTGGATTGTACTAGGGGCATTATTGGGAACAAGTGGTTACGTGTGTCAGTTGACGTATATGAAAAATTTACACGAAGGAAAGGATATAAAAAATCCAAGGTTATTAGGCATTCTATCTATATTTTTTGCCCTTGTAATCGTCATGATGTTTATTGTATTTGGGTTGATGTGATTTAGTGATAAGATAGTTATTAAACTGGTGATTATTGTAAGACCCAAACAAAATATATTCTATTTATATTTAAAAAAATTTCAGGTACCTGTGTGCGAAACTATTGTAGTAATTAATTTAAATTACATATTTATGAACTGAAGATTAGATAGGTACATGATAACCTAATCTCTATTGATTTTTTAAGAAATTGTGTGAGTTGTTACTTGTTTTTTATTGCGCAGGTACCATACACTCAGGCAGTTTTTATCCTATTAAACTATCGGATAGATTAGTTCAATAAGAAGTAGACTATTGGAGAATTTCACTAATAAATTGATTGTGGGGATCTACTTGATTATTAGAAAACTTTTTTCGGGATTAATTGCTGGTATTTTGCTCATGTTAATTTATTTTCTATTAGAACAGTCTGGATTTGTCCTCTTAATAGGTGTTTATCTCTTACCCATTCTTTTGATTTATGGAGTGCTATCATCTATTCTTTCTGATTTCGTTACAAAAAGACTAAGAGGATTGCTCAGAGGAAGTTTGGCGCTATTCATTCATTTATTCTTTGCTGCTTCGTTTGTTTTAATGCCAATCTTAGAAATGGAAAGGAGATTTAATCGCTTAGTTTTAATTACCGCTCTTTTATCATCAAGTCTATTTTGGTGTATAGATGAGTTCCTTAGGTCTAAAAGAGCTAAAGATATATGCGAAAAGATAGATGAATTAGAAATTTATTGAATATCCATTTTAACATTCAACAAACGCGGCAGTTTAGCTTAAAAAGGTATCTATTGAAGTTGATAGATTATCAGTGGAGGTATAAAAAATGGAAGAAAGAAATTTTGATACTTTAAAGTTATTTCAAATGTTTTTTGCAATCCTTTTTATGTTACTTATTATTTATGGTAAGGTTACGGAAAAACACAACTTACTACCGTTGACTTTAATAGTTATGAGTGTAATGTTCCTTATAATAGGAATACGAGAATACAAAAAAACACAGAATTTAATGTGGGGGATCTTCTATTTATGCACTTCGTTATTCATTTTATTCGTTGGAGTTAAGGCATTATGATTAATTTAATAGAAGTAATGTTCAACTAACTGGTATTTTGGTGTAACAACAGTAATGCTTTGGTATGTCAACACTAAATCAAACGATATTATTAAGGGCTAATTCTTTATAAGCAACCGGACTTAGGTAGCCTAATGTACTGTGCGAACGGATATTATTGTACCAATTGACATAATCGAAAAGTTCAAGGGACAACTGGTTAAGGGTTTGATAGTGCGCTCCGTTGATTAATTCTGTTTTTAAAATCTTAAATGTTGCCTCTGCCACCGCATTGTCATAAGGATTCCCTTTATGGCTAAGTGATCTTTTAATTTTATATCCACTTAATAATTCATCGATCCCAACGTTTTTAAATTCAGAACCGCGATCTGTATGAAACAAGTTCACATTTCCCAATGGGTATTTAACAGAATCGAAGGCACGCTGAACTAGAGCAGCGTCTTTTTGTGCTCCTACGCTCCACCCGACAATTTCACGATTGTATAGATCGATTAAGAAACAAACGTAACTCCAGCGATATCCTACTTTCACGTATGTTAAGTCGCTTACTAACACGGACATCTCTTTGTCCACTTCAAATTCTCGATTTAATACGTTTCGAACGGATTCTTCATTTGGTCTTGTCGCCATTGGTTTATAGGAAGGTTTGGCGTATTTTGATTGAAGTCCAAGTTCGCTCATCAATCTTCCAATTCGGCGTCTCGAGATTGTAAGGCCTTCTGTCTCTTTATCTAGTTCTATTTTTAGTTTCCGAGTACCATAAACGTGTCGGTTTTCATTGAAAACCTTAGCGATCTTTTCTTTTAATACGCGTTCTTCTGCCTGTTTTACTTGTTCTTTTTGAGCGGATACTTCAGTGTCATAATAGAAGGTGCTACGCGCAATTTTTAGGACTTTACACATTGCTGATACCGAATAGGTGTGACGGTTTTGTTGAATCACATCTATTTTCGTCCCATGATCAGCGCTGCTTGCTTTAAAATATCTACTTCCATTTCCAATTGCTTATTTCTCTTCCGTAAGGCAATCAACTCCTGCTCTTCTGGAGATTGATTATCTTTCTCTTTGAATGAACCAGACTGCCTGAATTGTGTAATCCACCTATCAAGAGCAGATGCGGTTAATTTATATTCTTTGACAATATCTTGTCGGCTTTTCCCGTTTTCATATAGGGCTACCACTTGTTTTTTGAAATCTGTAGAAAACGTTCTTCTTTTTACGGACATAGTAGATCTCCTCACTTCTTGTGTATTATTCTACTAGCCCCTAATTTAATTGTCCAACTAAGTGTAACCTATCCACTTTGCTTAGTGTGCTAGCAGAGCTTTAGTTCAATAAGAAAAATTGGAACTTTCATTCGGTTAAAACATATTAAAGTAAAGGGGCAGGCTAGTTTAAGTGTTCCCCCTATAAGCTGTTAGAAGAATCCAAAGGAACTTTTATTTAGATATTAATCAATCACTATTTTCCCATCTTTATCTAGTAAAGGAGTCATTCCACTCAATCCCAAACCACTTGTCATGAGATAATTTACACCTGTTTCAGTATCCACTACAATTTTAATAAGCCCTCCACTTAGATGTTCTTTTAATTTTACTTTAAATCTTTTTTCATTTTACATGAAGTTATTAATAGATACCATTTTGTACCCAGCAGATGTAGGTATCATTTAAAAAATTATATATAATGTCCATCTTGGGCTCACCTAAAAAGGAAACCTTCAATTTTAAGGTTTCCTTACTCATTATTTAACTTATTAAACTTCTTTTTGTAAGTGGATTAAATGTGGATCGATACAGTAAAAATGCTATTATGTTAGTAGTAGATTCACATTATAAATACATAAAGAAGGAAGTAGTGAAATGTATGGCAATTGCATCGCATTCTGTAATCATTCCAGCACCTGTAGAGAACGTATGGGACTACGTTAGTCAAATCGAAAACTGGGCAGTAATGGTTCCTGCCTATAAGGAGCATGAACAAATTGATGAACAAAAGTCGGTTTGGACATTCGAAGGGAATATTAAAGGATTTAAAAAGGCTGTAAAAATGGAGTTAAACATAACTGAATTTCATGAGCCAACGATGATTCGGTTCGAGTTAAAAGGGTTAACGGACAACTTTACAGGTAGTGGCCAGTTTACTGCTGATGAAACGGCAGGGCAAACAACGATGACAGGGACAGTTGAAGTAAATGCAGGCGGCTTAACAGGCGCTGTGTTGACACCTGTTATTAAAATGGTGTTGCCGAAAGTGACAACACGCTTAACAGAGAAAATTGCACGCCAAGTTAAACAGGAAAAGTTGTCGGTTCGGTAAAGAAGGTTTTACTTATTTAGGTGACAGGTCCTTTTATATAATGTGGCTGACATTTAAATGAAATGTGGTTAGTCAAAAGATGTCACAGAAAGTAATCATTCAGCTTCTTGGTCGGAAGCGGAGTGGTTACTTTTTTTCTATTGGTGGATCATGCAATCATCGCTACAACAGCTGTCGCTGTCAATGCATGGAACCTTCACTGATTTTATAGAATTTACTTCCCTGCATCGTCAATTTCATGGAATTTAAAACTGTTCACCAACAAAAGTTTCACAGCCGCCGAATCGGTTTCTACAATTACTTCTTTCATATCTAGGGGTACTCTTCCTGACGGTTCGATAACCAACTGTATTATGCTCTCAGATAAAGATTCGGTACTCTCCTTGTCGCCACTGTACTCCACGTTACATAATGGCTATCGTCATGACTAATTCACTTCCTACAAGAAACATCGTTTCAATCTTGATTAGCATGTCCTCTATAACAATTCCAGCAATTTCACAAGGTACATTAAATTTATCCTAGGACGGTTTTTTGCCTTGTTCATAATAGGAATTGACTGTATTGTGTAAGCAGAAATTTATTTCCTTGAAATTGTGATTGAGTACGCTAATCAGCTGTTCACCTTAATTTTTGGGTCGACCACTGTGTTTTTAAAAAGCAATTCAGATTATTTATAACCAGGTACTTTGAAAATTTGGAAATTCCTAAGCTCGGACATTCTACATAAAGACGATAGAAGGTGCGAATATCCTTCTTAATGCGTCAGATATATATCACGATTCATTAGCAACGTGTTAAACTATAGGCAGATGAATTTCGAGGTATAGTCCAAAAAATATTCTTAGAATACACTATAAATGGATTGATATTCATCAAAGCTGATTCCATCCTGTTATGGTGTCTATGCTTGTACATATATGTGAATAAACGCGAATAAACGCGAATGTTTGTAGAACAGGTGACCTGCAAGGATTTACCCTGCAAGGATTTACATAGAAAATAATAGGATGGTGCTTCCATGATTGGTATGGGCTATCGGACGATAAAGACTGCTGTGGGAGCAGGGCTGGCCATTTGGATTGCGAGTTTATTGGATTTGGAATTTGCAACATTTGCAGGAATTATTGTTATTATGTGTATCGAGAAAACGAAGAAAAAGACATTAATTACAATGAAGGATAAATTCTTGGCCTCTCTTTTATCTTTGATTCTTGGTGCTTTGTTTTTTGAAGTATTAGGTTATAATCCCATTGTTTTTTCCTTATTTATTTTATTATTTGTTCCAATCCTTGTAAGAGCTCACATTCAGGCTGGTTTTGTCACAAGTATGGTTGTCGTATTACATGTTTATACGGTAAAGGATGCTACCTGGGTTCTGTTTCTGAATGAGGTCTATATTATTTTCATCGGTATGGGAATTGCTCTTCTCGTCAATAGTTTCATGCCAAATTTCAAGCGAGATATTGAAAACTTTAAGAAGGAGATTGAACAAAAGTTTGAAATTATTCTCTTTGAATTCTCTGCCCATTTAAGGGATAGTATGCGGAAGTGGGATGGGAAAGAGATTCTTGAGGTAGAAGATTTGATTAATCAATCTAAAAGCATTGCCATTCAAGATGTAGAAAATCGTCTGCTGCGAAAACAAAATATAGATTATTATTATCTGGAAATGCGAGAGGATCAACTGGAACTTCTAAAACATATGATGAAAATCGTTGCTATTTTCTCTTCATTCAGCCTAGACGTTAAACAGAAAGAAATGTTTGCAGAGTTCTTGGAGAACTTAAGTCGAAACGTTCATTCGGGAGATACAACGGACATTTCACTAAATGAGTTAGAGGAATTAAATTCCTTAATCCGCGAGATGGAGTTGCCGAAGACAAGAGAAGAATTTGAAATACGGGCGAATCTATTTTATTTGATTTTTGAAATGAAAAACTACTTAAACATAAAGAAAAAACTTTTTGCAAAAAGAATTCGATAGTGGAAAGTGCCTGTGAGAGGATATTCATCACGATTTCATAAAATAAACGGCGGATATCGATTATATAACGCTCTGTCGATATCCCCTGAATTTTTAATTGCAAGTAAGTGTTGTTGCCATACTTTCATGAGGTATTGGTTCGCCCCGCGCCGTCTCCATAGTTTGTTTCATTGAGTTTCAATTAACGTCAAAACCCTTGATTCAGCAAGGATTTTGACGTTTTTTATATCATACAATTTCATTGGGTTTTTAAAAAAATAGTAGCCTAAACCATGTCCGTGGTTTGGGCTACTAGTGCAAATTTGTTTAGTTTTTATTTTAAGTGCTGCCTAGTAGACCCCATTTTGTATTAATTCCAAATCATATATTGCGGGTCTGCATTTGTTTCATCCGTTTCTGAAAATATAAACGTCCATGGCATAGAAGTATTGCCGGCAATTTCACAAGGTAAGCTAAACGTAGCATTGGCCCGTTGTTTGCCTTGTTCAAAATAGGAAATGACTGTATTGTGTAAGCGGAGATTTATGTCCTCAAAATTGTGAATGAGTACGGCAATCAGTTGTTCACCTTTATAATTGCGTGCGTTCCATAAAAATGACAAATGGACACCGTCTTGTAGCTGTTTTGTTTGTTGGCGGAAATGATGAGTAATTTTTTCGCGATCGGCAGGGGCAATTGTTTTGTCCCATGCAGGTTCAAAATAGAGCTTTTGCATCGTCATCGCCTCCAGTTACTCTTCCAATGTATTTAGTTAGTATTATTTGGGACGCGGAACCTATCTCCGTGTCTCGTGCTTGACTTAGTCTAATTCTAAAACTGGCTGTACTAAACGACGGACTTCATCTGTTGAATTTGTATTCATTAATTGGTTTCTTAATTCAGCTGCGCCTTCAAATCCTCGAATATAGATTTTGAAAAAGCGATGAAGTTGCTTAAATGAACGAGGTTCGATTTCGTTTGAATATTTATCGTGAAGATCCAAATGTAAAAGTAATAAAGTGAGAAACTCTTTCACACTATGTTCTTTAGGTTCTTTTTCGAAAGCAAATGGATTGGTAAAAATGCCGCGGCCGATCATGACACCATCAACGCCGTATTGTTCCACTAATTGTAATCCTGTTGCGCGATCGGGAATATCTCCGTTAATGGTTAACAACGTATTTGGAGCTATTTCATCACGTAGTTTTTTGATTTCAGGGATTAGTTCCCAGTGTGCATCTACTTTACTCATCTCTTTTTTTGTACGAAGGTGAATGGAAAGATTCGCAATATCTTGTTTCAATACATGTCCTAACCAATCGAGCCACTCGTCAACATTTGTGTAACCCAATCTTGTTTTAACACTAACTGGTAATCCACCTGCTTTTGCTGCTTGAATAATTTCCGCTGCAACTTCAGGATGTCGTATTAATCCAGCACCTTTACCATTGGCTGCCACGTTTTGTACTGGGCATCCCATGTTTAAATCGATACCTTTAAACCCTAGTTTTTTCATATCAATACTCATCTGTTCAAAAAATGCTGGTTTATTGCCCCAAATATGAGCGACAATCGGTTGCTCATCTGCTGTAAACGTTAACCGACCACGTACACTGTCTCTTCCTTCAGGGTGACAATAACTTTCTGTATTTGTGAATTCTGTGAAAAATACATCGGGTTTTGCTGCTTCACTAATGACATGTCGAAACACCACGTCTGTGACATCTTCCATTGGTGCTAATATAAAAAACGGCTTCGGTAAATCAAGCCAAAAATTATCTTCGTTATTCATTCTATATCCTCCTGTTGCAACAAATAAAAACCATATTTATCGATTGCATAATCCTTTGCCCATTATACATATTATCATTTCTTGTAGTTGGATGCACTGATACACTTCCCAAATATGAACCCAAAAGAGAAGTCGTTTTATTACGGCATAGTTTATGGGAACACTTTCAAATGGTGTTACTGCGTAGTGGGCATGCTAATTGAAGAAAACTGCGAAGCAGAGGATGATTTCATCACAGAAACAACCAAAAAATAACTATGATATAATTATTTGTAAAAGAAAGTGTCGATTCACTAAGGGTGCAATTAAAAATATAGGAGGACAGTATGATAAAGCAGGCTTTAGTTTATAGTGTGTCGTTTTTTATATTCCCAACAGTTTTACAATTTTTATTCAAACCAGAGATAAACTGGGTAGACAATATTGGACTTTCTATATTTGCGTTCTTTGGTTATATTTTCTTCGCATGGATGAACAAATCAGCAAAGAAAGATAATAAATAGAATATCTCGCTATCTCGCAATTGGGTGCGATAACTGGATAACAACTGCGTACTCTAGAATCGGGCCAGAATATGAATGGAAATCAGAAAGGGTACTGGTATGAGGCTAATTCAGTTTATATATATAGTGTTACTTTGGGGGCTACCCATTCTGTTTGCGTGGCGTTCTTTCAACAAAATGGAAGAAGAGAAACGGCGCGTGGTTATAAAAGAAATTAAAGAACCTTTATTTATTTTTGGAGCTGCACCTATAACTATTGGTTTGCTTGTGTTTTTTACTGGTTCTGTTTCGGCACCGGGAATAAAAGTCTTACAACATTCGGGAATGGGTTTAGTGTTCCTTGGTTGGTGTGTAGCGTGGGTGGAGGAATTGGTAAACAGAAATAAAAGTACGTTGAAAAGTATTGCTATGATTGCCATGGGGATATTCGGAATGGTCGCTTATATTTATCTGTATTAAATAAACGGCACGATAATTGAATAGATCAGGCCAGATTGTGGTAGCTATGTGAAAATCTCAAGTAAGGATTTATCCAAAAATTGGGGGGCAGTGGCGTCGGGTGAGATTAAACAAATATTTTATATGATATTCACCTTACTATGTGCGCAGGCGCATTGGGGTAAGGGGCTGAGGAGTCACTTTTACTTATTTAACCGGATTATTGAGCGTCATGTTCATGATCCTATCTTTGAGAAAAAGAGAAGGGAATAAAAAGTATTCTTATCCTCTTTACTTATCTTACTTAGGACTCTCTCAAGTTTGGCACTAGGGATCAGTTTCTTAATGAAGAGTTCTTGTCGGAATCTAAAAATTATCTTGTCCTAAGCTTGCTAAGTGAGGAAAATATCGTAAGGATTAAAAGCTTTCCCTACTATACGAGATTCCAATTAATCACTCTTCTAAAAAACCTTCAAAATGATGTTCAAATGAGTTTCGATATGTATACGCGTTTCTATGAAAATCATTATAGATTAATAAGTGATTGAGAAATTGGTGAACGCCAGGCATGATTGATACTGCTGTGCAAGAATATAAAATAATGTTTTCAAAAGAGGGGATTGGGGATATGAAGGTAATGATTTATAGTTCTTTTGTAATTATAGGTCTTGTAGTTGCAACTATTTTAGGTATCTTTGGTCAAGTTATAGCTTATGATTTTAATGAACGTTTCCCAACAATTGAGTTAACGACAGCTATAACTATCGTAACTTTCATTAGTATTGGATTATATATAATTATCCCTATTTCATTATTTATTTTCAATAAAACCGCAAAAGTAGTCCTTATTGTGAGTGTTATTGCGTGTGTCTTAATAGGGCTTCCGATTTCTATATGGTCATTTTTTGTTTGGGGGATGTGGATGGGTTAATTTAATAAAACCAGTAGCAGGTTAATACATAAAGGTCCTGTTTTTGGAAATGCATTAGATTTTGCTTGTGAAACACTGGGTGTTAAAAATATGAAATCATAATTACTCTAAAGTATTTACGGTTAGTAAGAAAGAAGGGAAATGGTATACCTTTTTGAGAGAGAGGTTATATCTACCAAGAAAAAAACTTTACTGATTATGAGCTTGGTAAAAAATACATAGTACTTACATTTCTATAATTAGCTGGTACGGGATTATATTAGTAGTTGCTTTTAACTATTGAGCGCGATTGCTTAATAAGTGATTGCGTCCAAATCGTCCAAACGAGCCAGAGTGCAAAAGATCGAAATTAAATGATAGAGGCTGGATTAACGGGAAAGTAGGTGCAATTTATGAAGGCATTTAAAAAAACGATCGAATTCCTAAATAGAATGAAAGTCATCGACATATGGGGGGACAGAAACGAGGGCTTATCCAATGATGATAAAGAATATATAGACAGAAAAAAATCTCAAAATCCTTATGGGCTTATAGGAATGATATTGGGTGGAATTGCATTCACATTTGGACCTCAGTATGGTTTTATTCCTGTTATTACCCTTATCTTTTGCATAGTTACCTTTTTTACATTTGATAAAGAAAAAGAAGATAATCCTTGGCCATTTTACGTAGGTATAATGCTTTCATTGATCGGCTTAATCATGGTTATTACTGGGGAAGTACACGATCTGATATTTTAATATCTTTTCTTGAAAGGCTTCATCCTCATAGGACATGCCTATCTCATTTCTGTATATTTACTGGCTAACTATGGATTAACAGCTTATTAAATGAACGGGCGCGATTATTGAATAGAACATCTTCGGCGATGGGGCTGCCCTAAAGCGAACCGTATAAAGCAAATGGGCCATATTGTCGAAGAACAGGTAGATTGTAAAGTGAAGGGATGTACTTAAACAAACAAAGAAGGATTGTTAAAAAAGAAAAGGTTCCTGAATTAGTTAATTTCCGGCAGATAAGGAGGTAAGTAATGATATCAGAATTAAAAAAGTCAGAATTTTATAAATGCGAATATATGTTATATGAGCAAGGTCAATTAGAAGCTAAAGCAGTCGTCGAAGGGATAAATCCAGGTCGTATTTTTGTAGATGATATTGAATCTCCTGCTTCGGGACTTATCTGGTTAGGTAATAATGACGGTTTTTTCTTTATTGGAGATGAAAGAAACGAAGGGTTCAATACCGAATTAAATCATTTTATTGATACAGTAATCATTCTAGAAGCAAAGAAGGTGGGATTAACTTGGTTTGAGGGGATTGGTAATCATAATAAGTGGGATGAGACTATTATAAAGGTGTTTGAAAACCGCAATTTAGGAAGTTGGAATCAGAGGGTTTATACGTTACAAAAAAAAGATTATAAAGGCAACTTCGAACTTACTATTGAAGAAGGATATAAAATTGTGAAAATTAGTAAAACACTTTTTAAAAACAGTGATAAATCAATTGAAAATATTGAGTTTTTACATTCCAAAATAGTAGAGTTCTGGTCTTCACCCGAAAGGTTCTTTAATGAAGGCTTTGGATACGGTATAGTTTGTAAAAATAAAATTGTTAGCGTCTGTTTTTCGGGTTTTGTAGTTGATAATGTACATGGTGTCGATATTGAAACCTTGGAAGAGCATCAAGGTAAAAAGTTAGCACAAAAAGTAGCCATTGCTTTTGTAAAAGATTGTTTGGAAAATAATCTTGTTCCTTATTGGGATTGTATGGAATCTAACAAACCTTCAATTGCGGTCGCAGAGAGTATAGGATTCAGAAATGTATATAACTATATAGGTTATGAATTTATGTTTGAGTAATTTTTACTTCAATTGAATAGAGCAGTTACTGGAGGAAGAATTATTGAACTGATGGAGATGAAAAGTTAACTAACACAAAAGAGGGGGCAATGTTTTGGGACAAAACACATCACATATTTACACACCATCTAAGCACTTTGTTTCAGCTGCAACGATTGTACTCAACGATCAAAAGGAAATTCTGCTAATTAAAGGACCTAAGAGAGGTTGGGAAATGCCAGGTGGAATAGTCGAGGAAGGTGAGTCTCTGAAAGATGCTGCAATTAGGGAAACTAAAGAGGAGTCAGGTATTGATATTGAAGTTCTTAAATTCTGTGGAATATTTCAAAACGTGGATAAGTCAATTTGTAATACACTCTTTTTAGCTAAGCCGATTGGTGGTAAATTAACAACTTCGCCAGAAAGTTTAGAAGTGGGATTCTTCCCTATTGAGCTAGCAATGGAAAGGGTGACTTTTGGGAACTTCAGGCAAAGAATAGAACACTGTCTTGATAACAGTATTCAACCATTTTGTGTAGAGTTTTAGGTCCTATGGAAATTAGTAATAACGGTATTGCTCATTAAAATTACGCTGTTAGTTGAACAAGACGAGTACGATAATCTTCCACAATCGGGTACGAAGGTTGAGTAAAAATCAATTGAGTGGGGTGATTACTATAGCAAATATAATTCGTGAAACTGGATTTAAAAGATCGATTATTTTTTTTATATTCGCTGTAGCAATAACAATTGTTGCAACGGTAATAACCTACATAATCAACCCGGATATAAAAGAAATAACCGAAGGAATAGGAAATAAATTACCGGATCAAGTGAAAGAATCTGAAGGTATAAAAAAGGTGTGGTCATTTGTTGTTAATAATGGATTTATGGTGCCATTACAAATGTTTATCTTGGCTTTAATTCCAATACAATTTCTATATCTCTTGAATATAATTTCAACTGTTACTCTGCCTGGTATTCTTTTTGGGATTGCTTTACAGGTCAATTCAATAAAAGGTCTTGGTATAATCATTGCCACTATCCCTCATTATATTTTTGAAGTATTCGCTTTTTGTTTATTTGCAGCAGTTCTCTTTGAGTTAAATCAAGTTGTTAGAGTTAAAATAAGAAATGTATTTAAGACAGAGGAAGTAGGAACATCTCTTATTAAAAAAGTTCTAGAGACTATAAAGATTTACACCATTTTAATTTTACCGTTAATTATTATGGCTGCATTTTCAGAAACTTACATTGCAGATATAATATTTAGCCTGTTTGAATAGCAAAATTCAAAAAATGGACGCGATTCTGGGTGCAAAACGTTCCTGGCTCAAATGAAATGTGGTCACACAATTTCGGTAAAGGTTAGACAGTTATAGTGTTCTAAAACTGAAGGGGGATGTCGAGGAGTCGAATGAAGAGGTAACGCTCTGAAAGGTTCCTCTTGCGTCGAGTAGCACACTGATTGGTAAGATATTGCGTGGTATAAGCTAGGCTATTAGCGGCGAAAACTGGTGATAAATTCAAAGGCTTACCAATCATTCTAATTAACTCTGTTCAATCAGCTACAAATTACTCTTTATTAAATTATGGCACCTTTTGCAAAAGAAATTCAAAAATAATCAATATCCATCACATTTATTAAGAGCTTGTTTTGTTCAATCGTATATTGGGATGGTGTTAAATAGAAGGGAATAAACTAAATTAGATGAAACGTATAAAGAAATTAATAAAGTATATTGCAATTATTATCGTAACAGTACTCGTAATAGCACTTTTCTTTCCTACATGGACACCCAATATAAAAGGTGATAACAGTATAAGTACATTAGAACAAATAGAGATAAATGGAAGTGGTCACGAAATTATGATACGTGGCAATGATAAGGATAATCCTGTCATCATTGTCGTACATGGAGGACCTGGGGCTCCGGAAATACCATATGCCAATAAATACGCAGACTTATTGGAAGCCAATTTCACAATTGTTAATTACGATCAAAGGGCAAGTGGAAAATCATATCACTTTTTTTGAGGACTATTCTACTCTTTCAACAGACTTATTGGTAGATGATTTATTAGCCTTGACCGAATATATATCAGAACGGCTTGAAAAAGAAAAGGTTATATTGATGGGGCATTCTTCTGGTACATACATTGGAATACAAGCTGCTTATAAATCCCCCGAAAAATATGAAGCATATATTGGGATTGGGCAAATGGGTGAAACAAAGGAAAGTGAGATTGAAAGTTTAAAATACTCTATTAGCCAGGCCCAAAAGGCTGGTAATACGGATGATGTTTTAGATTTACAAGGACTCACCGAGCAAATTAAAAATGGCGATACGGTTACACCAAGAAACTATGTTATGAAATACGGCGGGGCTGTTAGACTCATTGATAATCCCGATGGTGATAATATAGGTGTTTTATTGAGCAGCGAGTATAACTTATTAGACGTTATTCGTTACAACTATGGTATGGGGTATTCCCAAGAAAAGTTGTTAAGTGATCTATTAGAAAATCCAATACCTACCATTATAACAAAACTTGAAATTCCTTTGTATTTCGTCATGGGTAAATACGATTATATGACTTCCTCTCATGCAGCAAAGAAGTATTTTTATATGATTGAAGCCGAACATAAGGAATTTATTTCTTTCGAGAAATCAGCACATTATCCACAATTCGAAGAGAAAGAAAAATTTAATGAATGGATGTTAGATACGTTCATCAATAAAAATAAGTAATGCGCCTTTTTTCTTACTTTGAAAGGAAGATTGTTGTCGAGACTAGTACTTAAGTTATAAAAATCAGATTACCGGTATGCGAGTTTTCGTTAAAGAGTGCGAAAATCGAATAGATTTTCTTAAGGCAATGGGACTGTTCTAAAGGATACCAGACATGGAGAGACTATATGGAATTGAAAAACAAACAATATAACTAATCCTTGTTTTTAACATATTCTAATCACCTCACCATATTATCTGCTTTTACGAGGGAGTTATGCGTAAGATTAGTTATTAAAAAAACGAGGGCTTTACTTCATTTAGGGGCTAAACACCCTTTTCAATTCAACGACAGGGGCAGTATAGTAGAAAAGGAACTAAAATTTAAATCTCGTATATCTAATGTAATCGGTTAGCTAAAATTTGATGACAGACAGGAGTTAAAGACGATGATTAAAGGTTTCGGAGGAATATTTTGGAGAACTAATAATCTTGAAATTGTGAAAAAATGGTACAGTGAAGTGTTGAAAATTGAAATAGACAATTGGAATGGGGCTGTGATAAAACCCCAATTAGGAAATGAGACTATCTTTTCATTCTTTACGGAGAATGACAGTTATTTTCCAACAGAACAACAAGTGATGTTAAATTTCCAAGTACATGATCTAAACGAGACTATAAAGCATCTTGAATATATTGGTGTACCTCTTGCAAAGAAAAAAGAGATTAGTGAATTTGGAAAGTTCATTTGGATTAACGATCCTAAAGGTCGACTGATCGAGCTTTGGGAGAAGTAGCGGGTTGTAATCATTAACTAGTAAGCTAACGGGTGCGCTTCTACAACAAGTAGAGGCGCATTTTTACTAACTGGGCAGTTGAGTTAAACAAGAAATTTGATTATGTGGTATTATTAGGTAATTATAAAAGCTGAAGTAGGGGAATTTATTTGGAATTTATTTCAGAAAAGTTATTGTTTATATTTTTGTTTATTTTTGTAATTCACTCAATAGAAACCCTCGCTTATGCTGTTAGGTTATCAGGTGCAAGGGTAAGATTGATTGCCTCTGCTCTATCTCTATTTAATTTAATGGTTATTATTTCAAGACTAGCTAATATGATGCAGCAGCCTTTTACAGGAAGCCTTATAGATACTGCACCTACTGAAAATACTTTAGAATTTGTAGAGAGCCAATATAGAATACTTATAAGCGCTTCAACTTTTGGGACATTAGTTGGTATCCTTTTATTACCCACTTTTATTGCCATATTTTCAAGAGCTATAATCCATTTATCAGAAGAAAGAGGTTCAATTCCAAGTTTAGTTAAAAAGGGAATTTCCTTTGAATATATAAAGCGTGGGATAAAACATTTTAGTTTACCTAAGCTAAGTTATTTGAAAGATATTAGGATAAAAGAAATTCCTCTAAAATTGTTTTTTGTAAATATGATAATCACTGCAATATATACCATTGGGGTACTATCTGCTTTGTACGCATCATTATTGGCACCAGATAGAGCTTCAACAGCCATTATGGCATCTGGACTTATAAATGGTGTTGCGACTATTCTTCTTGTAATATTTATTGACCCCAAAATTTCTGTTCTTGCTGACGATGTAGTTAATCAAAGGGGAAGCTACTTTACACTAAAGAGCATTTCTTTAATGATGATTGCTTCAAGACTATTTGGAACTCTACTTGCACAGGTATTATTTATACCCGGTGCTAAATATGTAGCATGGTTTACAAAATTTATGATTTAATAATTATCGAGGTTGTTCAACTAACAGGGGGGGACTGTAACAAGATTCAATAAGAAAAGTCGATTCCTCAATATATAGGAAATCGACTTTTTTGTTGTAATTCAATTATTGTACAAACTTTACAAAATGCTGACTAACATCCTTTCTGTCTATTCAGTGGGCGTTGTAGGACGTACGGCAGCCCTTTCGTCATTCAACTGAAGAAAAGTATGTACTCCAGCCGTTGCAACGGTGTACCCCCCTGTTAAAAAATAGCCCTGTTCAACTAATGCGAGAGTAACTGTTTAGTTTGAATTGGTGAAACTTTCCAGTCGTAATGAACGTATTAGTAGTAGAAAGATTCTTTATTCAAGTAACGGACAGTTCAGTTAAAGACAAAAGGGGTGAGGTATATGAGTGACCGATTTGAACTAAGTTTTAAAAACAAGGTAGTTAGAATGTGGTTGATTATTATGGTGCCAGCTGTAATAGCAGAAATATTAATTATGCAATTTACTGCAATCCCAGTATTACCTTCAATATCTTGGACAATCTTTTTTATTTGGCTTTATTTTTATAAGAGGAAACAGAAGAAAGAGCATTCCATTTCCTCGTGATTTTATTTTAAAAGGATTGGTTAGGTCCTATTTTTATTAACCTAACGGTAGCTTTAGTTCAACAACAGGGGCTCCTTAGCGAGCTCTTTTTCCTTCTTAACTTACGGGACAGGTTAGTTGAACAAGCAGGTTATATTTAGATTGGTGTCGAAGTACTTTATTTAGATGAAGAAATAATAGTATACATACGGAGTAGGTGATAATAAATGACTTTCTTCTATTTTATAGTTGGCTACTGTGCCTTATATTTAGTGATTTGGATACATGAAGTTGGACATGGGGTCGTATATGCAAAATATAAATGCAAAGACAATCCTTTTAAAGTTCATGTGCCATTCTATTTATTCTTCTCTACACCCCAGCCTATTGATGAAAAAAAGGCACAAACTCTAACCAGTAAACAGTATTTTAATGTTGGTATAGCGGGAATAATAGTGAATCTTCTTATTGGTATCCCTATATCCTTCCTTTTCTTAAACATTGAGTTTAATAACTCTATTGTAGTTTTCTTTTTTTATTCTTTTGCCTTATTTCATTTAGTGGAGGCTGCAAGTTACTTGACAATTAGCAATATTTTTCTTGCAAGTGATATGATAACTGTACAAAACTACAAACCAAAATTAAGAATACCCTTATTTTTAATAGGAATATTCTTAGTTGTTCTAATCACTTTCATGCTAATCAAAAGTCCTGATAGTTGGAAACTGGGATACATTATTTCAATAATAATCATGATTTCATGCATGGGATTAGGAAGAATCGTCTTTAGCCGAAGAACACGGACTGCGTAGGTAACTCGTGTTCTTATTGCACTAACGGAGTTAACTACTTCTATTAATCGGTGTTATATTTACCTAGTGTGCATGGCGCATGCAAGGTCGTTCAGTGAACGAATCGATAGTTCGCGGATGAAGATAATTAAATTCTTGTTCAACAAACGGGACATTTTGTGGAATAGTGGTTTGAATTTGATACGTTTGTTGAAAACACCCCTTATAAAACCTTTGTATACAAAAAAACGCAGTAGCAATTCATTTATGAATTGCACTGCGTTTTAATTTAATTGTTTTAAAAGAAGTTATTTAACAATCTAAAAGAGAACGAATTAGAGTCAAATCAGAACATCTAGTCTTAATAATTTTCAATCATCACCAGGTTTCATCAAGGTGATCAGCATAGTACGAAATCCCTCTTTTGAAGTATTGAAGATTTTCATCAGACGTTGTTTCCATCAAGTTAGTCAGAACAATTTCCATTGCCTGTTTATAGTTTTTTGAATTGTACAGAGCCATTGAGTAAAAAATTTGGAGGCCGCGGTGTTCAGGAAATTCTGTCACACCTCGACGTAAAGTTTCAACTGCTTCTTGATAGTAACCCAAAGCACGGTAGGTACTGCCAAGACCGAGTAAACATCTTTGAAGATCTGGTCCTGCGAGACCTTGCTTGAGAGCCTTTACATAATAAGGGATAGCTTCCTCGCCCAATCCAGAATTATCATGAGCAATTCCCGCCTGATAGTTGACTTCAGCATGATCTGGATAGGTAGCAACCATTTCTAAAAGGAGAGTACGTGCTTCCTTCAGAATGTCTTGGTCTTGCTTAGCACGCCCATCTTCACGCAATTCAATAGCTTTGTCTAAAAGTAAACGCAAATTTGTTTTATCCGTATTATTTACTATTTTATCATTCATTTTTTAAAACTCCCTCAAATGTAGTATTGCAAATGGCAAAGTGACGTTGTAATCACAATACTCCCGGGAAATTTATTAATTTTGAAAGTGGTTTTGTAAAAACAGTATCATTGTCCTTTAATCCTCCTTAGAAATCAAGAATGAACATTAGGTTCTTTTTTATAGTAATGTTTATGCTGATATATGTCAACGAACCTTTAGAATCATCAGTCATCTTGAAAATGACAGCAAAAACCGTTAAGTAATAGGATTTTAAGGAATGGTAAATCCTGGACATTATCCGTTGAATGATTTAAATCAGTTGATTTTTATTAAATGGCTTCCCTCGAATAGTATATTGTTTCGCAAACGGGTGCGATTGTGACATAAGCGTCGCTGTTCTTATTAAACTAATAAGTGTTTTAGTAGAAATTCGGTTGTTTTTCATGGCAGCTCTTCTTATTGAATAATGGAATAAAATACTGTCGTGAACTGGCGTTATGTCAACTTAGTGTGTATGGCGTATACAAGCCCATTCATCGACCTACTTCGCCAGCCATAGTATCCAATACCCGTTTTGTTCACATTTTCATCCCCCGTGGTGTAGCGCTGATTTTGTGCTACATATATGGCTAATGGGGCTTTTGGGTTCAATTGACAAAGGAAGGTAAGTGGGGAAAATGGAGTGGAAGAGTTTTAAACCTGTACAAGGGTATTGTTTGGCTGGAATTTGGTCAAATCAACTGGTTGTTAATCAAAGAGGAAATGAATGGGATTATAGTTTTGGAGATCTAATATTAAATATAAAAAAAGATTTTAAAACGGATGAATCCTGGTACTGGAGATTATTTGGGTCCGAAAATGAAGAGGGGGATGACTTACTAATTATAGAAGAACAGGAAACACCTGAACCCCTCGAATATTTTTACGAACCTGAATTATCGAAACAACCTATGATAATAGGTTCTAAAATATCTTTAGATCATTCCCTCATTAAGAAGGTAAGTGGTTATGGATTCAAAGATGGCGATTATGAAATCTTAACGACTCTTATTTTTGCACTTGAGAAATTATACGTTACATTTAAAATATCAGGTCCTATCGTAACTGCAAATATAAGTGAAACGGAAATTGAAAAATTTGGAGATTTATTTTTTCTTCTTGAACTTCCATGAAAGTGGGAATACTCTAATTATTAACAATAGCTCATAACAAAAAAGGTCGAAAAAAGATTGGTTCAAACTCTAATGATAATAGTCAAAACAAAGAGAGATACAAGGTCATGATAGAATATACAACCTTTTAGAGGAATGTCAAGAGTATTTCGTTTTAATTCAAGGTACAAAAAAGAATATCAATCTGATTATACATATACTATTGGACAATTGGGTTTGCCTAAGGGTACTCAGTTAGTTGGAGACGGCACAATTGATTAAAATATAGCTATTTAAAATTCCTTGTTTACTAACGGTTTTTTTAATGGCTGCTGTATGCTATACAATTGCATGAACCGAAACATAAATAGCTTCATTATTTAACATAAACGTAGATCTATTAAAGTGTGATTAAAAAACTTCCCAATCTAACACAATACAAATATGTTTGATTTGCAAAAAGTCTCCCTCTTTTGTGAAAAGGGAGACTTTTTTTAACTATTGGAGGTGTCATAAATAGACCGGAAAATGGGACAGGATCGGAGCTATTGATGATTCTCTTGATTTATTTAAGGTACATGGTTCTGATAAAACCTCAAATTGATTTAGTATGAGTTACCTTTTTTATTTTTGAGTCTTATTCCTGGATAACTTATATACAATCACGATATCTCCTTCGCGTTCAAGGGATTGTAAGGTGATGTGAATGTCTAAGGAAAGCGTACTATCGCACCTTTTTCTTTAGCTTGGTAATTCTCTATCACTCGACTTTTGTTAACTCATGAACGATCAAATTCAAAGAATTTTCCTTAATCAGCGGATAATCACTGATGGTCCAATGGGGCACACTGTAGACCTGTCCTGCTTTCACAGCGGTGAGGTTTTTCCAAACAGAAGTAGCGGCATACATCTCTAGATCCGTTTGCGCTTCCAGATCTTCTTCAGAGTTGCCTACTTCTAGGAAAAGATGATCTGGGTTAAAAGAAGGCAGTGATTCCAGCGAAATTTGTTCTGCCTTATCAATACTTTCGATTCCAGGAGCAGGGGTGAGTTCCAACCCCGAGAACAGAATTTCCGCAAAGCCATGATTCGGTCCATATAATCGGATGACTTTCGGTTGAATGCGTAAATACATGAACGTTTCACCAGGTTTCACATGTGTAGCGATGAGTTTTCGGGCTTCGTCCAATTTTTGTTCATATTGCTCGATCCATTGCTGCGCTTCCTCTTCCTTTTGCAAGACTACACCCATTTTAATAAGTCCTGTTCGCCAATCATCAGAATTTTCGATGATTACTGTCGGAGCGATTTTACTCAGATCATCGTTAATCTTGGAATCCCGGGATATGATTAGATCCGGTGCCATTTCCACTAGAGCTTCTAAATTAGCAGAGTCGCCAAGCGGAATGACGCCGGACAATGCATCGCTGTCCAAATAAGGAAGCTCAAGAGAACCTATGTATGTAGTGGAAGCATACGGCTTTATGCCAAGTGCCAGCATTTGATCGGCCAGTCTGTAATCGAGTACGACAATTTTCTCCGGTTTCCCTACAATGGTGGTTTGACCGGCGGCATGTTCAATGATCCGCTGCTGTGGTGTGTCCGCGGATGCTGCTTCATGAGTAGTGTCTACTGAGTTTTCTGCTTTGGGAGAGGTACAGCCCGAGAGTAAAATGAGTAGAAGCAGTAAGGATAGGATGATTGGCAATCGTGAACGTGATGAACGATCTAGGTTGTTTTCGTACATGTTAATATAAGTAACCTCCATTATGATTAATTAAGTTTGTCTACTTGATAATGATAATCACTATCAATTATTTAGTCAAGAAGAGATTATCCTGAGTAAGCTAAATACAGGCCATTTTTAAGCTCTATAAACGGGTGTTATGTTAGGGGTGCATGTAGCATCCTACTTGAATTAAAGCAGTGGATATACTAAAGTGTGTTTAAAAAACTTACCGATCTAACACAATTTAACTATGTTAGATTCACAAAAACAGCTTCATCCCTTGTGTATCAAGGGATGAAGCTGTTTTTTTAGCCATTTACTAAAAAGCAGTTAAGTTAATGAAAGAATTTGTTGTAGAAATCAAGACTTAATATAGCAAGCAAGAAAAAAACGGTCGGTGTTTATACACAGTTTCATATTGCATGTTTAGAAGGATGCTATTAATATAGATTGCTATTTACTTTTTCAATGTCCTTTTGTACTGAAAGGGCTATTATTTCTTGATAATCCCAAATTGATCGACAATGTAAGGTTCTGCATTATTTTTGCTTTGATCGATCTCGTAAGTTATTGCAGTCAGTTTGTCTTTATTAATAGTGATACCGACGAAGTTTTGAATTTGGCCGCGTACTGGACGGCGGTTATCGTTCGGATCTGGACCATAGATAGCTGCATGATTCTCATCTGCTACTTCAAAGAGATTATAGTAAGCTGGTCCAAGTTCGGGCGCTTGATTTTTGTAATATACTTTTGGTCCAGCTGTAGCGGGTATCAAATAAATCGTACCATCTGGATTTACGGTATATTCTACGGTTTGTCCTTTTTTAGTCCAACTAATTTTTTCGGTTTCTGAAGCCGTACCATCACTCTTGATAGGCTTAGTACGTGCATAGATATGGTCATGTCCTTGAAGAACAAAGTCGATGTCTAGTTCCGCCATGAGTGGTGCCACCTGATTTCTCACACCGTTTGGATCTAGGATATCATCATCTGTTGCATGGTTAGATGTCGTGTAAGGTCCCTTGTGAATATTGACAATAACCCACTTAGCTCCATCAGCTTTGGCTGCCTTCACATCATCCTTCAACCATTCAATTTGCTCTTCTGAAAAATTGGCGTATTTTTTGGAGTCTTCGTTGCTATTAAGTACGACAAAGTGAGCGTTACTATAATCGTAAGAATAATAAGCACCTGTCTCAGTTGCAGAATTTTCAGGTGTATCAAAATTAAAATGATCGATAAAAGCAAAATTTTCATCTTCGTGATTCCCTGCGGATGGTGCAAATGTCGTGTTTAGCAAACTTTCCTGTGAATGTCCAAGAAGCCAATCCCATTGTTCCTCTTTGACTCCATCGTCAACTAAGTCGCCATTGTGAACAATGAACTCAGCATTAGGGACAGTATCTAGAGCCTTTGAAATAGTCTGGGATGAAAGAATTGCTTCATCTTCTGTTTTAGCCTGGGTATCAGCCAAATCAATAAACGTGAAAGTCCCATCTTTTGGAGATGTCTTAAATGAACCCATTTCACTCCAGTTATTGAGTTCTTCATCTCCAACACGGAAGTAGTATTCAGCATCTGCTTTAAGCCCAGTTGCTTCAGCTTTGTGTACATACTCTTTCTTGGAATTAGTAGAGAGGGAAGCAGTACCTGAAAATTTCAAGGCTTTATTAAAATCAGGTTTCTTCGCTCCTTTCCTTTTCACTACCTGCAAATCACTATTCTTGTAATCTAGTGATGTATACCAAGTGAGTCCCTTAGAATTGGTCGTATCCCCTTTAAATGTGACAGTTACCTTGCTGACATCAGTATGATTTGGACTATCTGTTGCAAAAGAGAGCGTACTGCCAACTCCGCCTACTATGGATAAAGCTAGGGCAACTGAGATGATTTTTTTTTTGATTTTCAAGAAGATCATCCTCCAATTATATTGTAATAATCCATCCTCATGGACAGTAATTTCACTATAACATTTTAATCTCTAAGCTTTGTTAACTTTATATATTGATAGTGTAAAGAATTGTTAATGCTATTTTATTTGTTAATCCGGAATAATAGTGGGGTAACTGAATAAAAACTACGTCCTCCAGATTCGGGCCAGATAGTCGAAGAAAAAAGGGAATTAGAAGGTTCCTATTGAAAGTTAAAGGGGTAGATAGTCCTTTTAAAATACTGAGAAAGAGTGAGGATTCTGCGAATATGGCAATAATAATCAAAAATAGAAGTTGATCTTTTTGTATTTGTAAAAAGGAAACAATCCAGATGCCCCAGTTAATCATAATAGTGAGAAGTAGCAGAACGGACTACCGAAGCACGTCAATTTGACTAAATTGACCGATTAAATTCTTTGTTGTATGTTGTTAATCCCTTTCCTGCATAATTTAGTTAGAATTAGGGAAAGTAATTATAGACAGTGCATAAAGTGAACAACGCTCTGTTTTAAAAAAAATCGTGTTATTCTAGTCGTAAACATGATTGTCTGTATGACTAGTTTTTTTATACGAAAGCCCTAAAAAATATAGAAAGGTGATGAATAATAGGATGGGTGTACATCAATATTTTAAAAGTTTATCTGATTTAGAACAAATTATTCGTTGTCCAGGAAAGTTTAAATATCAGGAGCATTCCGTCGCCAGTCATTCATTTAAGGTGACAAAAATCGCTCAATTTCTTGGAACAGTCGAAGAGGAATCTGGGCAGAAAGTGGATTGGAGAATCTTGTATGAAAAGGCATTGAACCATGATTACGCGGAACTTTTTACAGGAGATATTAAGACACCTGTAAAATATGCATCGAAAGAGTTGAAGCAACTATTCAGTGAAGTAGAGGAAGAAATGACAAGAAAGTTTGTAGAAAAGGAACTTCCAATTGAGTTTCAAGCCATTTATTTGGAACGACTTAAAGAAGGTAAAGATGAGACTTTGGAGGGGCGCATTTTATCTGTAGCTGATAAAGTTGATTTGCTATATGAAGCATTTGGTGAGATTCAAAAGGATAATCCAGAACCATTGTTTTTAGAGATATACGAAGAAGCATTAAGGACAATTCTGCTGTTTCAAGATATGAACTGTGTAGAATACTTCCTAGAACATATTCTTACGGATATGCTTAGTGAACGATTTACTGAACATGGGGAGTTGACGGGCATCGCAATGCGGATAATTGAAGAACATGGAGGTTGATAAAATACATAAAAATATCCAGTTCTAAATCAAACTAATGTACAAGGCTAAACTTCTACAAACGAATCATTCTCTTGAATAACACTGACAACGGTTTTCTGTCTGGGTTATTGCGGGAGGCATCCCCAAACGCCGAGCGATGTTGAGAAGATTCTTTATGTCAACATATATAGAAAGAGAAATAACGAATTTGGAAAAGGGGATTGAAAATGGATGTAAGATTTCCAATTGGAGAATTACAAGTTCCTGAAAAAGGTACAGTAGAAAATAGTCAAGAATGGCTAAAGGAAATCGAAACTTACACGATTCGATTAAGAGAAACTGTTGATCCATTAAGTGATGATGAGTTAAGCAGAACATATCGAGATGGTAGCTGGACAGTTCGTCAACTTGTTCATCACATTGCAGATTCTCAGTTGAACATGTATCAACGTTTGAAGCTGGCTTTAACAGATGAGAATCCAACAGTACCAGATTTCGATCAAGAAAAGTGGGCTATTCAACCGGATACAAAGCTTCCAATAGAAAGTTCTATTAAAATGCTAGAAGGTATAAATGAGCGCATCGTATCTTTAGGATATAGTTTAACTGAAGAGCAATTAAATCGAGCTTTTACACACCAGAAGAACGGTAAAATAACAGTCGCAACAAAAGTTGCAAAATTAGCTTGGCACGAAGAGCACCACTTAGCCCATATAAAAATTGCATTATCAAACTAATACAAGATGTATGGAATTGGCTTATCAAACTTCGATAAGCCATTTTTATGTAACGATGTTAATTAGCCTGTGAATTGACATACCAATTAAGCATGAAATAACTGTAAACATTGCTATGACAATAAAAAGAAGGGACTAAAACCATCGCGGTTTTGAGTCCCTTTTCTATTGTTTCTAAATGGTTTGGACCTCTGAAGAGAACCCTTTAATTTATGTTATAGATCTTTTTATATTTCATTTTCCTTCTGGCTCCATACCCTCGGGAGCTTTCATCCCTTCTGGTGGCTCCATCATCCCTTCTGGTCGTTCCATACCTTCGGGAGCTTCCATCCCTTCCGGTGGTACCATATCCCCGTGCGCTCCCTTACCACCTGGACCTCCCATACCGCCAGGACCAGAAGTTTTTGCAGTGGTGATTCCAGATTCATCAAGCCATGTTACGGTGTCGGAAATTGTGAACTCCACAACTTTCGTGCCGCCTTGATAGTCACCATCTTCAAAAAGACCATTACTTTCTTTACCAGACGTTGTCCCTTCTGAGTAAAGGGTATAGGAAGCATCTTTCGTTAGTTTTGGCGAACTAATGACGACCGATTGATAATCTTTTTCGGGCGCAAAGGTCACAATCTCATTTCCTTCGCTATCTTCTAGATGCAGTGTGGTTCCTGCAGATTGTGTCTTCGGATAAGTCATCAAGATCGTATGCTGTGATGAGCCTTCTGAAGTGGCCATCGCCATACCAGAACTTCCTGTAGCGATGAGAACTCCGCCACTTATTTCAAAGTCTTCGTCATAATCCAAAGCACCATTGCCATTGTTCGTAGGTCCATTAACGATCACGGTACCGCCTGTCATGGATATGGAACCATTTGAATCGAGTCCATCGCCGGCTGCATCGACATAAACGTAGCCACCATTTATTGACAGCAGAGGATCTTCCGCTTGTTCAGTAGTCGTGTCAGAATTATCGTCGGCTTCGCTAATGTTAATGCCATCATCAGTTGCTTTAACATGAATTTTTCCGTCCAAGATTGTGATGGAATTACTTTCTATCCCTTCATTACTCTTCGTGATGTCAATGTTCCCGCCTTTAATCAGAATGGACATATCTGCATGGATTCCGTCATCACCGGTAGCCACTTTCAAATCGCCGCCAGTTATGGTGATCGAGTTGTCGCTGTGTATCGCATCATCTAATGAATCCAGTTCAAAGGTTCCCCCGCCAATTGCCACTTCTTCATTTGCCTTAAGCCCTTTGCCACTAGATGTCTCAGAGCTAGCGTCAGTTGTGCTTGTTTCCGTGTCTACAGGGGTAGGCCGACCCATTTCAGCATTTGCTATTTTTTCAGGACTGCCGCCGCCAGATGAAATGTTGAACTCTCCGTCTGCGATTAGAAGTGAAGTCTCAGCCTGAATGCCATCATCAGCTGCCTTGATATCGAAACTGCCTCCTTCAATGGCGATGACCCCTTTTGAAGCATCTTTGTCATTCGTGGACTTCATGCCGTCGCCACTCGCTTCGATACGGATAGTGCCATCTTTAACAGCGAGGAGATCTTTTCCCTTTAATCCATCATCAGCTGAATTAATTTGGATTGTTCCTCCTGTAATTATCAATTCGTCTTTACTGGTGATTCCGTCGTTGTAATTGCCTTGCACGATTAGTTTCCCACTGCCGTTAATGGTGAGATCATCTTTGCTGAACAACGCTGCATTCGGCTCATCTTCCTCTGAATCCTCATAATCAGACTTAGCTCCGTCAGATAACACGTTTTCAGTTCCTTCTTCTAATGAAACAATCGTTTTTTCTGCTTGTTTCACGTAGATTGCTGAAGTAGAGGAAGAATGGATTTCCATACCATTCAAAACGAGCCGAACGATGCCATCGTCTTCTGTGTCCACAATGAGTTGCCCATCATCCAGTTTTCCTTGGATTGCATACACGCCTGAAGTTGTTATCGTGACGATGCTTTTGTCGATGACTACTCCGCCATCACCTTCAAAGCTGGCACCACTTCCATTCAACTGAATAGACGTTGCGTTTTCCCAATCCTCGTAAAAATCTTCATCGGAATAGCTTACATACTCGCTAATAACACTCGCTATTTCTTGATCCCCAATCGTACTTAAGCTCTCGCCTTTTGCAGTAGACTCATTATTGGTACTTACCTTTTCTGAATCATTGCTGCAAGCAAACAAAGATGCGGTGAACATAAGAGAGGCGGCTACCTTTATAAATTTAGAATTTTGTTTTTTCATCATAAGCTCCTTCTTGCAAATGAAATTTCATCCGTTTTTCAGATGATGTTTTGCTAATAACCCTATTATTTAGGATGAACCTTAAACAAAGCTTAAAAAGACGTTTTAAAATTAAAGTTTGCTTTTATTTCAGTTGGTTCTATAATCTATCGTAACGATATCAATCACGCCTCGGCGTGATTGCGTCCAGATTTTGAAGGCATATCTAGCATTCATCTCACCACTTATAGAAGTGGGGGACTTCTGTTGAATTAAGTTAAAACGTAGATAAATGATACAAGGGGGGGCACTATATGAAATTACTAATCATTGAAGATGACAAGTATCTCTCTGAATCAATATGTGAAACAACAAAGGAAATGTTCGATTCCGAGCAGGCTTTCGATGGAGAGGAAGGACTGTTTCTTGCGCAGCAAAATATTTTCGATGTAATTATTTTAGATATCATGCTTCCGTATATGAACGGTTATGAGGTATTAGAAAATTTGAGAAAGCAAAATATCACGACTCCTGTCATTATGCTGACAGCCAAAGATGGAATTGATGACAAGATTAAGGGTTTTAAAATGGGAGCAGACGACTATTTAGTGAAACCTTTCCATCGAGAAGAACTATTAGTGCGGCTAGAGGCAATGGTAAGGAGATCCGGAGGTTTATTAAAGGAAAATATTCTAACTTTTAAGGAACTACATTTGAATATCAAAAATAAAACTGTGGAAATTAATAGGGAAACACTTAAGTTGAATGGCAAACAATTTGATTTACTGGAGTATTTGATGAACAATAAAAACGCTATTTTGACTAAGGAACAGATTTTTGATCGAATATGGGGATTTGAGTCTGATACTTCTACTACAGTTGTGGAGGTGTACGCCAGTAATTTACGAAAAAGTCTCAAGAAGTTTGGCTATGATCAATACATTAAAACCTTCCGTGGGCTAGGTTATATGCTGGAAGACCATGGTGAAGGAAATGTTTAATAAACTAATTTTCAAGAAACAGCAGCTAAAATTTATGATTTTCAACTTGATCGCTTTTACTGTGATTTTCACGATCTTTAGTATTATCATTTTCGGCCAAGTTCAAAATACATTATTTTCAAAGACAGACGAGGAACTGTTATCATTTAAAGAAATGATGATAGATAACAATCCAAAGGGGTTACGGCCGCCTCTTAAAGATGGAGACTTAGATCAGCCTGTGCCGGATGAAGAAAGACGGAAAAATGCACCAAATCCCAGGGTGATTGTCATGCATTGGGATAACGCAGGAAATATACGTAATGAAAATGAAATCGGAACCTTATTTTATGAAAACTATCTAACCGATTATAAGCTGGATAAAACAACTATGGACAAAATTACAATGACGAAAATCAGTGAACTGTATCACTTTAGATATATTCTTTTTGAGGACCATAATGATGAGGATGAAATTGCCTATACACAGCTGATGATCAACGTGGATGCTGAACAAACCATCATTTCCAACTTTGAGAATCTGTTCATTATCTGGTCGGTAATCTTCATCGTCCTCTCTATTTCTGCAAGTTTCATCTTATCTAAAAAGATGATGAAACCAATTATTCATTCTTGGAATAAGCAGGCGGAGTTTGTTGAAAATGCTTCACATGAACTCAGGACGCCTTTGACGATTATTCAAAATAAGCTGGAGCTTCTCCTAACAGCACCGCAAGAAAGAATTTCAGATAGGTTTGAAAATATAGCCCTAAGCTTGTCTGAAACAAGGCGTTTGTCCAAACTCACTTCGGATTTATTGACCTTGGCAAGAGCAGATTCGGCAGAAACACAGATTATGAAGCAATCCATTCATATCGATACATTCATCCGAAGTGTATGTACGCCTTATAAGGAAATTGCTGAGTCGCAGGAGAAGCATTTTTCGCTAAATTGTCAAAGCCCTTTTACTATAGAAGCAGATGAAACTCGGCTACATCAACTGATAGTAATTTTAGTGGACAATGCTTTAAAATATACGAGCGAAAACGATAGTATTCGTGTGAAAACATATGGCGAGGATCAGAAAGTCATAATTGAAGTGAGCGATACGGGGATTGGTATCAAAGAAGAAAATATCCAGTACATTTTCGATCGCTTTTACCGAGAAGACAAAGCCCGAACTAGGGAAACTGGAGGTATGGGATTAGGCTTGTCTATCGCCCAGTGGATTGTATCGATGCACAATGGAACGATTAATGTCATAAGGAACCAGAATAAAGGAACCACTTTTATAGTCAAACTTCCAAAGTAAGAGATCACATCATCGTGATCTCTTTTTTTGTATTGATAAATTGTTTTAAGGTTTGTTTAAGGTTCTTCTTTTAGTATTTAGTTCATAGAGCGACAGCAAAAAGGAGTAGATAGATATGGCGATCGAAATCTTCAGTCGGAAAGAGCAAAAGTATTTAATCACTCGCCGCCAATACGAAGAACTTGTGGAACGGATTGGACCAGAGATGCGAAATGATAAGAATGGCGTCGATGGAAAATATTCAGTCACTAGCCTGTACTTTGACAATGCGGAGAAAGGCATTTATTTTGAGACGAAAAACAAACTAAAATACCGCCAGAAATTACGTTTACGCGTATACGACAATGCAAATCTTACCAGCGTGGCATTTTTTGAAGTGAAGCAGAAACATAAGAAAGTCGTCAATAAAAGACGGATGCTTTTGCCGCTAGGGGAAGCGTATCGCTATTTAGAGGAAGACGGTCAAGCGGGTTTGGATCACTACAAAACCTCCAATTCACAAGTCATGAAGGAAATTGATTACTTCCGTAAATTCTATCAGTTACGTCCCGAAATGGTCGTATCGTATAGCCGTCACGCATTGCACGGTATCCATGATTCAGAATTGCGTATTACCTTCGACTTCGACTTACGTTGCCGTAAAGAAGATCTGCATATCGAGAATGGTCCGTACGGAGAGCATTTCATCGATCCAGATCTCGTCGTGTTAGAAGTGAAAGTCGATCACAGTGTGCCGCTTTGGCTAGCGCGTATTTTACAGGAGCTTCAGTGTGAGCAGCGCAGTGCTTCAAAGTTTTGTACCAGTATGGAACTGCTGAGTGGAGATGGATTACCGCAGGCAGGCTATTTTGAACCGAAAGAATTGGAAGAACAACTAACAGGAGGAATAGAAAATGGATCAACTCACGAACTTGTTTTCGTCTAATGGATTGGAAGGAGCCACTCCGACCATGTGGATGAGTATTACCGCGATGGCACTTGCTGCGGTCCTAAGTTTAATCATAACGAAAGTTTATCAAATTACATTTACAGGAGAGCGCTATTCACAAGCGTTCGTCCATACAATCATTATGATGAGTGTTGTCGTGTCAGTTGTTATGAACGTAGTAAGCGGAAATGCCGGTGTGGCGTTTGGTTTATTCGCCGTATTCTCCCTCATCCGCTTCCGAAGTGCCGTGACGAACGCCAAGGATATCGCCTACATCTTTTTCGGATTATGTGTCGGGATGACAGCGGGACTGTTTCAATTCCCTCTGGCCATTGCATTGACGTTATTCGCCAGTCTGATTTTCTATATTCTGTACAAAGTGGACTATGGCAAAGGGAAAGATACGCAAATCCTTAAAGTAACTGTCCCAGAAAATCTAAATCACGAAAATTTATTCGACGATATTTTGAATGAAAAAACCGAATACTTCCAACTTCGACAAGTTGAAACAACGAACTTGGGGACGATGATTCTCTATACATTTGCCATCCGAAGTAAGACTGATACAAAAGATCAGGACTTGCTGAATGAAATTCGTGTGCGTAACGCGAATCTGAAAGTATCCCTATCTTATCTTGAGATGCGAGACTGAACTGTAAGACCGAATTATGAAAAAAGCCGTCTACTACGATTTTTAAAAATCGAGGAGACGGCTTTTTTTTTCTTGCTGTACTTTAATGCTTATGGTTTGGCCACAGCAGGTAATGATCAAAACTTCACTATATGAATGTGTAATTGCATTTAACAAACAGAATATTCTCCGTTTGTAGGACACTTTGAAGCTTTGGTAGGACACTTGGCCGAGTTCGTTGGATAGCTCTGGGCTTTGGTTGAAGACTTCGAAGAGTTTGTTGGAAACCTGGTTGTTGGTAGGACACTTTGAAGCATTGGTTGGACACTTTGCCGAGTTCGTTGGACAGCTCTGGGCTTTGGTTGAAGACTTCGAAGAGTTTGTTGGAAACCTCGTTGTTAGTAGGATACTTTGAAGCATTGGTTGGACACTTTGCTGAGTTCGTTGGACAGTTCTGGGCTTTGGTTGTAGGCTTCGAAGAGTTTGTTGGAAACCTCGTTGTTAGTAGGACACTTTGAAGCTTTAGTAGGACACTTAGCCAAGTTCGTTGGACAGCTCTGGGCTTTGGTTGAAGACTTCGAAGAGTTTGTTGGAAACCTCGTTGTTGGTAGGACACTTTGAAGCTTTGGTAGGACACTTTGCCAAGTTCGTTGGACAGTTCTGGGCTTTGGTTGAAGACTTCGAAGAGTTTGTTGGAAACCTCGTTGTTAGTAGGACACTTTGAAGCATTGGTTGGACACTTTGCTGAGTTCGTTGGACAGTTCTGGGCTTTGGTTGAAGACTTCGAAGAGTTTGTTGGAAACCAACAAACTCAATGGTCTCGGTTCACGAGATAATTCAATAAATGCTTCAAAAAAGTCGTATTACGTGGTATTTCTTGTAACGTTTCCATCGCAAAACAATAATGTTCCCACATCGCTTTTCTGGCACCGTTAGCACCTAGGATTGATACAAATGTCGTATTGTTGTTTTCAGCATCTTTTCCAATGGGTTTCCCGAGTACGTTCTGATCTCCTTCCACATCAAGCAGATCATCCTTAATCTGAAATGCAATGCCGGCATGACGGGAGAATCTTTTCAAAGCTTCCATTTCCAACTCCGTTGCATGGGCCAGAATTGCAGGCATTATAAGAGAAGCTTCAAATGCGATTCCGGTCTTATAAAAGCACATCGTATTCAATTGTTCCAGCGTCAATTGTTTCCCTCTGGAATCCAAGTCCATCGCCTGTCCTCTACACATATCCCCTACGATTTGGGACGAATATCGAATCAAGCGTAGCACCGTTTTTGGATCATACTGGTCAAGAGATGTTTGTTCTTCAACCGCTTTTTGGGTCAGGAAAAGTCCAGTTAATTCAGCTGTGGCAACGTCATAGACCTGATGTAAGGTTGGACGCCCTCTACGCTTGGGCGCATTATCTTGGGATGGCATATCATCAAAAATGAGGGATGCCGTATGCATATATTCCAATGATCTCAGAAGCGGGACGATTGATGACTTATCCAATCCATATTCGTTCACACCCATGACCCAAGTCATGATTGGCCTTAGTCGCTTTCCATCACTTTTCAGACTGTAATTTGCCGCATCGATTATCGGTTCACTCATCGAAGAGGTATTTCCTATTTCGGAAATAGATAATACGTCGTTGATCTGGTCACGTACAGTTTCGATTGTAACTAAAAAGGCTTCCTGCTCTTTCCGTTCACTTTTCAGATTCGTAATCATATGATCTCGAAGCAGTTTATCAAAGAAATCAACATCATCCGCTTTTCGAACCATACGTTGAATGACTTTGCTGAATGTAGGATTTCCCGAAGCAAATAACTTCATAACTTCGTTGTATTTATTAGTGCCCATTCGTTTTTTAAATCGTTTCAGCCCGTTTATGGCACGATCGAGTATCACCTCACGCGTCTTGCTATCAGAGCTATAGACATTATGGATCAAATTATAGATGACTGTCCAGTACAATTCAAAGGGATTTACGAGGTCCGAGCGCTTATCGTGATATTTCAAATAATAGGTATAGGGTGTTACTCTTTCTTCATTTAAGTCATCAAACATATCCGCAAAATCATCCGCTAGCTGGTTGTAAATGCCATATAAAAATGTTCGGTTATGGAAGCCCTCATCCTCAGGAGCACTGATGACTGAACGGGTAATCAAACGTGAAGAAGAGGATTTTAAAATGACAGGTATATAAAGTTCTTCATTGGTGTAATTCGCATTGGATAGAACCTTTACACGATCCACTTCCTGGGAATTGAAAAACACATAAGACTGCTCGAAAAAACTTTTTCTTGTCTCTGGTCGTTGAAGGCTCTTAATATACTCAAAGGCATCTCGGAGTTCCGAATGGGCAAATCTGATGAATTCCGCGTTTTTTCCAGTCCACTGATCCAATTCAGGAACAGATCCTGTGATAAGTGTGGACCGTATTAGATCGGAATATCGTTTTTTCTCTTGATTTGATAAAACACCGGCATCCAGAAGGTCGTCAATGAATGGATACGTCAGACCATAGGAATACCCAAGCCTAATCGCTTCTTCGAGCTTCCGGGTACGTTCTTCAGGCGTAATCTCAGCGTCCATCTCTTCAACCACATGTAGGATGACCCCGGCTATGATTTTGATAAGTTTCCGCTTGGCTTCCTCAGCATCCATCCCCTCTGGAATATGGGATGATACAGTCTTTAATTTGTCCATCACCCAGATCATGGTGGATTCAACGCCTTCCTTCTGGGCAAGCCGATACATCCCAGCCATAGTAAACATCTCCAATTTACTTCCAGGGTTTTTCGGATTAGAATCAATTAGGTGATTTTTTAAACTATCAACTGTACGTTGAACCCTGGTCTGTGTGTCAGGTGAGTCCAAAGCTTTGCCCAAATCTCGCATGTAAATATAGGAAATGCTTCGATCTAAATAATTATCTAGTTTACCTGTGTAATCCAGCCATTGGATATAAGTGTGATACCCCTCTGAACCAGTTTTTCCCTTTCTACGCGAAAAAATAGATAATAACCGGAAAGGATGAATATGGTTCTGTTTCCAAGACTGTATATCTTTTATCAAAACAGGGGCAACCATGTTTTGCACGAGCTGTTCAGAAAGTGATTTAAAATAATGAGCAGCCTCCTGCTCAGCCAACCGATAGCATGCATCGGCATTTTTTAGTAACTTCTCATTCATACTAATCAATACCTCTACTTTAAGTTTTCATATATATGTATGCAATATTGATCAAATCAATGTTAATAATCTAAACACTATCCCAAACTTTTCACAAAAACTAAATTTATTTTATTCAAAATAACATTTTCATCATAAGAAAGCTATACACAGCCTCTAATAACCCTATGATTTACCATTGCTCCTTACTCAATTTCTCTATCCAACACTAACACTTTATTAATGAATATTTCAGCTGGGGGCTTTTCATGATAATATTTTGCTGAATTTTTGTTGAACAACTCCCAGATTTTGATGGAACCCTGGTAAGCGTAAAATAATGAAAATCTTAGGAGGGAAATTGATATGGCTTACAAAAAGTTTGTAGGCACATTCCAAAATGAAACTGAGGTTTTGAATAAGATCGACGAGTTAAAAACACAGGGGTATTCTGATAATGATATTTACATTGTGACAAATGATGCGGATACATTATCGATTGTCCGCGGGAAAATAAATCGTTTGTCTAACCCAGCTAAACCGCGGTGTCGAAATCCGTGATACAACCCCCACGTTATGAGCAATTTACGTAACTCAGGCAATATTGAACGAGATGTGGATGTGATCGGTTTTTTATACCGTTACGAATACTACAATAAAGAAACAGATATGCCGGACCTATTAGAAATAAATATCGTAAAACATCGCAACTGCCCAACAGGCACAACAACTGTCCTTTATATGAAAGAAACGGGCATTTTCCACAACATCGATCGCTCAAGAGAAAAGATGGCGTGAACATGGTAACTGTACAAGACATGTTTCGGTTGGCCCATCGGACTTTTTGGGCAATTGCCGAGGGGGAAGTGAAAGTGGAGGAAGATTCCGAATTACTGGATGCCATCGACTATGACGACGAGGCAATTTCGAAAATGGTTGCACGAAATCAGTTAAGTATTGGCAAGATTAAGCTGTACGTCATTGAAACTAGAGAGCCAGAACTATTCGCATTTTATTACAGTGAGAATGTTTTGGAAGCGCACGCACTCCATCAGGACATGTTCCGAGAGACGCCAAAACGAATGACCAATGCCTCCCATTTAATGCCGAAGCTTTTTCATTTCGATGAACTGGATGCTGCGAATATATTATACTTCCACCGTAACAAAGTTGTCGCATATCCGAATTATTTAGGACTTGCCAGGGCGGGGGAGCGGGTGTTGGCACGGATGCGGGCTAGAGTAGAGTAGCAAGACTATATGTTTTCCCCATATATTTATGGAGAAAGTGAAACGTATTGTCATCCGATACGTAGTAGAGAGAACGGGTTTTACTGAAAAGGGGTTTCTAGTACAGGGGGGATTACATGAGACAGTTGTATATTAAGCAAAAGGTATTTAGTTTGAGCGGCAAGTTTTCGGTGAAGGATCAAGAAGAGAATGAAGTGTATTTCGTAGAAGGAAGCTTTATGCAAATACCGAAGACGTTTTCGATTATGGATGTAGCTTGTCAAGAAGTGGCGATGATCACGAAAAAAACGTTTAGTTTTCTACCGACTTTTTTTGTCGAAGTACACGGCCAAGAAATGGTAACGATAAAAAAGGAATTTTCTTTTTTAAAAGCACGGTATTCAATTGACGCGGCAGGGATAGAAGTACAGGGGAATTGGTGGGATATGGATTTCGAAGTATACCGAAATGGGGAACTGATTGGTGCTGTCAGCAAAAAGTGGTTCACATGGGGAGATAGCTACCAGTTGATAATTGTAGAGGATGAGATGGAACCACTTCTCGTGTCGCTTGTTGTGGCGATTGACTGCGCAAAAGCAGCCCAGTCTGCTGCGGCGGCTGGGGGTGGGGCGTGACAAGACCAGTAAAGTGTCAATATCAGCTATTTTTTAATAATTAATAAATCATTCTTTGGTGTCAGCATACCGTTCTTTTCGTAATAATTACCTACTTTTCTTGAAAGTACTACCGTTTTTATAGCATGGTTTCCCTTAGCAAATACGAGTAGAAAAATATCTTCTCTAAAATCAATTCCATTAATACTGCCCTTAAATTCAACATTCAATGATTCTTCTATGACATCTACTGTTGTATATGGTCCATAGACTGATGCCTTCTCCCAGTCAAAATCAGTTAAAGTAGACAGTGAGATTTCTGTTGTACCACTTTCCGCCTGCTCTAAAATCTTTCTAGCGAGCATGGGATCTTCACTAGCCCTATTAACAAAAAACAAACTAAGTATTAAAGAGGTTAATGCAGCTCCACCAATTAATAAAATCCATTTTCTTAACATAAATTACACCCCTATTAAACTGTGACTTTCTTATTTACAAAAACTACGGCAAGGTAAATAAAAAGAAGATATTCAACGAGATAGATTGACCGTAACAGCAGACGACCAGATAAGCTCAATCGCTTCACCTTTGAGCTACTATCGATCCCATTTGCTAATACTGCCTAATAGCAACGAAAAGCCTTTATAAAACGTAACATCCCATAAATATTCAAGTCATATTGTTATTTAAATATAAATTTTCTCTTACCATTGTCATTCTGCAATTCAAATAATGTTGGTTTACTAACGAAGCGCTCTAGAAGCTCATAGGCCCTATAATCCGTTATTTCATCAGGAATAGCAATTCCGCTAAATGACGTAGAAGAAATTAATGCATGAAAATCATATCTGAACTCGTAATCACCTGTATAAGCCAGCGCCAACTTACCTTTCCAATCAATTTGATAAGACTGGCCTTTTTCCTTAGTAAACTTAATAATGTGATAGGCTGTCGCATCGTGACCGAGCAAATAAACATCAAATGCAGTCAAATCTAGATTCAAGTTTTCCTGTTCATCCTTGGATAGAAAGTCAATTTCATATGCCTTCCCATCTAGTGTCTCTAGGTCAAATGGTGCCTCATCACTTCCTACATGAAAACCTTTATAATCCCATTCTTGAGATGACATAGTACAACTATGATAGTTGTTCCATACAATTTTAGCGTGCCAATCGTCTACTTCTTCATCGTCATTCTCATCTAAATCTAAATCTAAATCTTCCTCATAATAATCTGCAGTTTCCAAATGTAAATCGAAATACAATCCTGTTCTTTCTTTCAATACTTCCTCTTCTTCATATTTGAAATGTGCACTCCACTTAAAGTTGATTATTCGATGACCATTAGGCCAAGGATTGTCTACAAAATAAATTCGATCCATAATTATAGTCCTTCCTTTTCATCGTAATTAGTCTATCCTACCTTGTCTCCTTCTTATTAAACTACCTCGACATGTAAGTTGAATAATTAACTTTACCACATAATTCCAATTATCTTATTGAACTATTTTGCTCTTTTAGTTGAATAAGAAAAGGGTGCTTAACCCCTAATTGAAGTAAAACACCCGTTTATTTAAGAACGAAACCTCCTATTTATATAGAAATTTCGGAAGTAATCCAATCTTTTATAAAATCTTCTAACGAAGAAGCAATCCAAGTTCGGCTATCATCCTCATGATTCCATACATATATGTCCTCTTTTTGAATACTCCCATTTAATATAGCAAAACCGAACAAATCCCCATTTCCCCCATCAGAAAAAAACATTAAATTATCAAATGGCATATAAATATCTTTATAATCATCAAAATTTCTAAAAAACAAGTTGTCTTCTACTATTTTTCCAGTTGACCAAATCAAAGGACAATCAAATTTGTCAAATACTCCATTTGTTTCATTTAATAGGTCTAATAATTTTTTTGGTAATTCAATATTTAATTCTTTTTTTATAAAAGTTATTTCAGAATTGGTTGCTGGTGCTTTGAAATAATATTCTTTCGATATTTTCTCAATGTAATTCTTCCACATACATTAATCCCTGCCCCCTTTAAAGTTTTCTATCAATCAATAATTCACCACTGTTCATATGTTATCCTTGTTGAACTATCGTGCCGCGTTAGTTGAACAATGGGCATATCAGTTCATGATACAGTATAACTTATTTACAAATATTGGTGTAGGGAAGTGGGTAAGCCTAGCCAGTTTGTTTACCTGTTATTTCAACGAGACGAGCAGGTTTAAGTGTCTTAGAATCATTTATGATGAACTACACGTAGAACCTGTACAGATTGCTCTTAGCGAATGTGATGTCATAGAGTAGCGTTAAATAGTTTAAGTGGGTGAAACTTCAAAGATTCGATACTCGAAATATTATTTGATCTGGTTATTAATCGTATTTTTGAGAGTTATAATGGCTCTCTTTTTTACTGTCCTAGGCGGGCCCAATTCCCACCATATCCATAAAAACATTCGTGAAATTGAATGTAATTTATGGGATTTAAAGCAATAATTACTGAAGGAAATTCAGTGATTGTTGTTTTTTTGTTTTCATTATGTAGCTACACTGTCCATATGATCCAAAATCTCTGACTAGCGCCCAAACGATTTTAATAGTAAACCACAAAAAGTATTCTAATATAATGCACAATTCTAAAAAGGATGTGTTAAAATAAAGTTTCAGTCTACTTCAAGGTGAAACAAGTACATTTTGCCTCAACGTGGAGAAGTGATTGCGCATTTTTTATAATACGAGTTTAAAGAAAAATTTGGAGGATAGTATAATGAAAAATTTATTTGTTAAATGGAATCAAATAAGTCTAGTAAAAAGGATAGTTATTGGTATTATTGCCGGCCTTATTTTAGCTTTAACCGTTCCTACTGCAGCAAGTTGGGTATCCATTTTCGGTTCTTTATTTGTAGGTGCATTAAAGGCAGTGGCACCAGTCTTAGTATTATTCTTAGTAATGCACGCAATTGCAGCGCATAAAAGCGGTACGAAAACAAATATGAAAACGATTCTTGTTCTTTATGCGATTGGTACATTCCTAGCAGGGGCTGTCGCTGTCGCTGTAAGCTTTATGTTCCCAGTTACACTAACGTTGACAACAGGAGCAGAAAACCTTTCTCCTCCAGAGGGCATTGTTGAGGTTCTTGAAACATTACTCTTTAACGTAGTTGCCAATCCGGTTAATGCGTTACTAAATGCAAACTATTTAGGTATTTTAATGTGGGCAGTTGTTCTTGGACTTGCATTGAAAAATGCCAATCAAAATACGAAGGACGTGTTAGGTAGTTTTTCAGATGCAATTACTAAAGTCGTACAATGGGTGATCAATTTAGCACCGATTGGTATTATGGGTCTTGTTTTTGATGCTATTGTAACAACTGGTCTTTCTGCTTTACTTGTATACGGTAGATTAGTTGTAATTTTAGTTGGATGTATGTTGTTTATCGCACTTGTAGTGAATCCGTTAATCGTATATGTCTATATACGCAGAAATCCATATCCAATTGTTTTCAAGGTTTTAAGAGAAAGTGGTATCACGGCATTCTTTACACGTAGTTCAGCTGCAAATATTCCGGTAAATATGAAATTATGTGAAGAACTTGGCTTAGATGAGGATACTTATGCAGTGTCAATTCCTCTAGGTGCTACGATTAATATGGCTGGTGCAGCAGTTACAATTGCTGTACTAACTCTTGCGACAGTCCAGACGCTTGGGATTGAAGTTGATTTCGTGACTGCACTTCTGCTTTCTGTTGTAGCGGCTATCTCTGCAGCAGGTGCCTCAGGCGTAGCAGGCGGATCACTTTTACTTATCCCGCTAGCATGTAGTTTATTTGGAGTACCAAATGATATTGCCATGCAAGTGGTTGGTGTAGGCTTTATCATCGGTGTTGTTCAAGATTCTTGTGAAACTGCACTGAATTCATCTTCTGACGTACTGTTCACAGCTACAGCTGAATATGCTAAGGAACGTAAAGAGGGTAAAATCGTTACTGTGAAGTCTTAAGTATTACGATGAAAAATTAAAAGCCACGATTACCGAAGATGATTCGGGGATCGTGGCTTTTGGTTGTGCAGAAATCATTTTTTTACTCATTCAGGTCAATTTGAAACTACAATAAGCAGCCTAAAGGAAAAAAACAGCTATAATGAGTATAGAGCTAGTTGAATTGCGATTTAGGGAGTGTTCCATACATGCAAAGTTTCGTTGTGATGCAAGGTCAGACATATCAAGAAGAAAAAGAATTAGGGATCATTTGGTCACTGCAACAAGACAGTAGTGGGAAAGAACGTCATTCACGGCTGCGAATGATAGAGGTAAATGAAGGGGATCGCATATTTCATTATGTAAAAGGAAATATTGTAGCGATTAGTGTTGCTAAAACAGGATGCTTGATAGCGAGTAATCCGTCAACTATGCAAAATCAAGAACGCTTGATTGATGATGGGTATTTAGTGGAATTGGACTATCATGAACTTGAAGTACCTGTGAATGTACTCTCGAAATTTGATGACATTTTGCCACTTCTGCCAATTAAGTATTCACCATTTCAAACAGATGCAAATGGTAATCAAGGGTATTTATATCCTTGCAATGAGGAATTAGCAATAAAGTTAATAGAATTAATTGGCGACCTTAATATTTATCAAGTAGATGAAGAGCAGCTCGAATTAGCAATTGGTACGGTGCTTCAAACAGAGCGTAACACATTCATTCCCATGATTGCTGAAACAGAATCGGAATTGAAAACAAAGATTCGTTTAGGGCAACAAAAGTTTAGGGAAGGTTTACTACCACTGTGGGATCATAAATGTGTTCTTTGTGAGATTGAGTTACCTGCACTGCTTCGCGCAACCTACTCTAAGCCATGGAAAGACGGTACGAGTTTTGAAAGAGTGGATCCTTATAATGGTGTCCTTCTATGTTGTAATCATGATGCGCTCTATGAGAATGGATTTATCGCATTCGATGGACAAGGTAGATTGCATATTTCATCACAGATTTCGGAAGAGGATTATGAAAAGTACAGTATGCATTCAAAAATGAAAATCGCCAGAACTGAGGAGAACAAGCCTTATTTCAAGTGGCACAAAAGAAATCTATTTAAAAACTAGATGATGTAGAAGTTATGGTTGTCACTTTTGGCGTCATTGTGCACAACCAACTTTACAACCCAGCAAGCTTCATATGAGAAGATTGCTGGGTTTTGTATATTTTTACAACCAATTATTAAAGAATGATTCGAATCTGGCTAGTAACAATGCGCCTGCACATTGTTCGACAATCGTGTCCCTTAACGGCAGACTGTTTATTTTACTATATCCGATGAGAACAAAAAAAATTTAACGTTCATTCTTCACACGTGTTGATTAACCAAAAGTAACCAATTAATAACTTAATTGACTACTAGGCGCTCGGTTTACAGTTGCTTCTGGCTCGCTTTGGATTGAACAACTTCTATACATAACTGAGCTATTTTTATGTATAGGAATGCGACTTCGCCGCATTCCTATACATTTTCTTCAGTAATCGTCTAGTGGTCGTTCATCCGTCGCTCTCCAAAGGCAAAGGTACACGAAGTGCTACTGCTTTTGGGAACGAGGGAAGAGAGGGGCTCCTCACTGGATAAAAGCCGCCAAAGATGCAATTTTGGCGGCTGAAGCTTTCTCAATGGTCTTTTCTTATTTTAGGAAGTGTCACTTTCGATAGGGGTTTACATGATGTGAAGTATAAGCCTTACTAAAGAACACCTTGTACAATGTACTAGAGTGCCCGAAATTGCATATTCGGGCACTAATAACTTATGAAAAAGGTAGTTCTTCTTTACTTCTAAAGCAACTGCATTTTCCACTTAAATAGTGTAGGTTTGCGACAGGTACTTATTCACAATAAGATGACCGAAAAGGGTGTGGCAAGGAATGACGTAGTCATTCCTTGCCACACCCGCTCCCCCGTTACTCATATCGTGAATAGTGTGTCGAAAGCGAACCGGAAATGATTCAGTGAAAATGGCGATATTCAAGCCTCTTCTTACTTGTTATTTATGCAAGAAAATGGTTAATCAACAGACGTGTTCATTCTTATTTATTTGCGTTCTTTACGATTTTTAAAGTCCTCAGATATCCGAGAAATAATAAAAGAACAAGTGTATATATAAGTACACCACAAATCGAATAGATAGCTGTTAATTTGGTACTTACTGGAAAATAACCACTGTGAGCATTATAATGCCATTCTACGTTAGCATATCCTGCCCAAATGCTGATTAACATAAATCCTAATAATGCCGCAGCTAAAACAGCCTTTTTATGAATAACCATTTTGACTAAATTATCTTTGAAAACGGATATAAAGGATACTTGACTTTGTTGGTAATATTTTGATTGTACTCGACTTTGTAATGGAACTAAAAAGAAAATCATAAGTCCACTATAAACCAATAATAATACTACAATTTCGGAAACCCCCATATTAACGCCCCCCTTATTTCTAATTGTACTTCCGAATATGATGAGTTTCATCTTTATTAATTTTATTTACTTGATTCCAATAATTAAGCTATCTCGTGTGGCTTCAACAACTTCTGTTGTTATCTTTTCCAGATTATCAGTTTCAAGTATTCTTTCAATCTGGGGAAAAGTCTTTGTATGGGCCTAAAAATTTCTCCAGTAATCGGGAATGGTTTGTTCAATTTGAAACCATTAATTATCAATTCTGTCAAAACTTAAAATTATGTTAGTATGTAAATTAATAACGAGCAAGAAAAAAAGGGGGGATATTAATGAGCCCTACAGTAATTATTGGATTATTTCTAGTTACAAGTTGTGTCGTAGTTGTTAGCTTATTAGCTTTTCTAGTACCTAAAAAAATTAGAAAGAGTGTCTGGATTTTATCGGGTATCGTATTAATAGGCTATTACAGCTATTATGGAGCGATTAGACCTTATATAATAGAGTATCAAACGAATAAAGCTATTGAGGTTTTGGAACAACATTTAGAAGAAAGCTATCCAGAGGATTCATGGAATATTTCTGATACTGATGAAATGGCAATAAAACCTGTCATATATTTTCATGTAATTTTTAAAAGTGAGTCAAGAATAGTTTATGAGTATGCAGTTAAAGACAAAGTAATTTATCAAGAGGATATATGGACCATAGCAGGCAGTCCTATTGAAGAAACTGATATTAAACCCCAACATGCAGAATAGATATAGGACATTTACTTTCTTAAATAGTTGTGAAGTATTGAACTTAAATTAAACGGGTGCTTTAGTGTAACAACAGTAATGCTTTTCTTATTGTGCTAACGGGGCAGTTCAGTGAAGAAGTAACGAGAGCAAAATAATCACGTCTAATTTTATTTTAACATTTTTATTAATGGGGTTATTTGGTTGCCAACAAAATAATGAAAAGAAGGCTAGTAATACACCATCGAATACTGAAAGCATAGAAAAAGTTAATAGTTATTAAATGAGAAGTTTTTCTGGGATTAATGAGGAGTCGTTAATTATAATTAGTGTTTTTTATTTGTGATGAAGATATGTACGATGTGAATGAATTGGAAACTCTTTTTAAGGAGTTTAGCGACTAAATCTTATTAAACTAACGCGGCAGGTGAGTTCAATAAGGAATCGTTTATAGCGATAATTTTTCATTTAATTTTTTACTGAACGTAAATAACTTCCTACTTGTTAATTCTAGAAAACAACTTATAGAATAAATTAATTTGTGTATGTGGCGATGATTCGCCCGACATCTCAAGTATTAAAGGGGAGACGTTTCGATGGAATTTAAAGGACCTAGCGTCTACGACCAAACCGATTTTTTGAAAAATTATATGATTAGAATAAACAGAAACGATAGTCCAAATAATGCAATTGAAGGACCAATTATCTATGAGTTAATTGGGAGTTTTCAAGATAGTAGCGTCTTAGATTTAGGGTGTGGTGATGCATCGTTTGGAAAAGAACTCTTACATTTAGGAGCAAAAAACTACACAGGAGTAGAAGGTTCGAAACAAATGGTGGAAGTAGCACGCTCTAACATACTTCAACAAAACGGGACAATACACTTTGAAACAATGGAATCTTATGATTATCCAAAAGAAGTATTTGATCTTGTGACATCTCGATTTGCAATCCATTATGTTTCAGACATTAATCGCCTGTTTCGAGATGTTCATAAAACACTTAAAGAAAACGGGAGATTTGTTTTTAGTATCCAGCATCCACTTACAACTTCGTCTTTTGCTAGTAAGCAATCTGGAGATAAACGCGGTAATTGGATTGTCGATGACTACTTCCAGGAGGGGGAAAGAAAAGAGCCTTGAATTGACCAAATAGTGGTTAAGTATCATCGAACAATCGAAAATTATTTTATAGCACTTAAACAAGCTGGATTTTCAGTTCTAGATTTACGTGAGGGTACACCAAAGCGTGAACATTTTAGTAGTGAAGATGAATTTGTTAGAAGACAACGGATTCCTATTGTACTGGCTTTTTCTTGTGTGAAGTAAAAAAAATATCCAAATATTGAATGCTGAACGAACAGGTGCTTTACTTCATTAATGAGTAAAGCTTTTTTCTTTTTGAATTAACTGACAGGTTAGTTGGATAAGGAGACGGGGAAAATAAGCAACTATATACTAAACAAAAAAGGTTAAATTGTATGGAAAACAGAAAGGAGATAAAAATGCGTAATAAGAAGTTAAGGGGGTTAAAACGAAAAACAAGAGATATGATAAAACGAATCTGGGAGGAAACTTCTGATTTCCCTTTGGATTTTTATAATGGGTATTGGCATCTTCATTTACCAGTTGCCCAAGGTTTTATTGATTCCGATAGGACTCCTTTTGGAATTAAGAGACTTTGTGTTCAAACTTTATTAGAACAGGCTAAACATTTGATTGAAATCAATCTAAATGCTCCTGATAAGTGTCGAGTGGTTGTTTATATTAGTTTCCAAGCATTGTTTGATTCTCAAATTATAGTGTTTGCTGGTGATTCTCATTTCGAGGGGTTCTTTAATAGAAATGACGAATTTCAAAAATGGATTCCCCTGTCCAAAGAAAGAAGTTTTGAGAGTGATTGGGGAATAAATATCCCCAAGGATATGGAGATTTTAGGATTTAAAGAAGAAATAACCGATGAAGATGGGGAAATTTATAAAAGAGATATTTGGTTTATAGGTGAATTAAAGTAGGCTTAATATTTCATTCTTATTCAACTCCCATGAAAATTAAAAAACGCTGAGCCTACAAAATGATTATATTAAGTTGAAAGTTAATCAAGAACCAACTCCATTCTTCATAGAATAAAGGCAGGCTTGTGCAATAACTAGAGTAGGATTAATCTCCCATAAGTGCTACTCGTATAGAGTGCGACAGTCTGTGATGCACCGTTGTCGTTGGAGTCAGACTAACGGATGGACTCAATGGCACCATAGTTCATCGACCTTCTTCGCCAGCCGTCGTTCTGCACACATTTTCATCCTCTGTGGTGTAGCACTGATTTTGCGTTACATGTATGGCTAACGGGGCAGGTTTGTTTAATAAAAGCTATTGTATAAAAAAGGGGGGGACTCAATGAAAAAATTTTCATTTTATTTCGTTTCTACAATAGTTATTGGATTTATTTTGTATCTAGCAATGGGTTATCAAGAACGATTAAGAAAAGAAGTGGCAGAGACATTTAATTACATGACTTCTATAGCACCCGTAACTATATTTCCAATTTTATTTGGATTGTTGTTACGATTACCTAAATTGATTCTAGAAATTAAAGAAAAAAAACAATGGTCGTTTGACTGGATTAAGTTTGTTGCAATTGGAATCCCGTCTCTTTATATTGCGATGATGCCAATGCTGCAAGTCTTTTTCGGGATGAAACTGTTATTCGGAAGAGAGATTCTACTGCTAGGTGATCCTATTGCATTCACAAAAATAGCTGGGATTGTATTTGGTTATGTTTTGTTAGGTAGCTTAAAAAAGTAACAAATCCTTAACTAATGAGTGCGTTACTTGAAGATCGTTGAGTTGTTTAGACAACTTATTTTCTTGTTTAACTAAAGGGGCGGTTTAGTTGAAGAAGGCTTATTGAAATGATCAAATTTTTTTGTAAAAAAGACGAACCGGAATTTCCTATCTCTATAACAGAAGGGATTTCGGTTTTACCTGTAGATCAGGTACCTGTTAAGTAATAATAATGTTATTCCATTGAAGGGCCATTATATGTAGTAGGATTTTTGATCGTATAATGCACTTTTAGTTTAAAAAATAATTGTAGAATTAGAGAGGATGGTATTATTGGAAGTCCGACAAATGGCTACTGCATTCTTAATTCATCAAGGAAGTGTACTAATGATGAAAAAGAAAAAAAGTAAAATCTTTAATTTTGAATTTTGGGGTGGAATTGGAGGTCATATGGAATCCGATGAACTTAATTCTCCAATGACGGCAAGTTACAGGGAAATTGAAGAAGAGACAGGATTTAAAAAGGATGACATCAAAAATTTCAGACTTGAATACATACTGCTTGAGAAAAATAGCGGGGAAATACGTCAGCAATATGTCTACTTTGGAGAAACAAAGTATATGAACTTTATTCCTTCAGACGAAGGGGAATTATTTTGGGTTCCTAAGAATGAATTATCAGGTTTATACACCTCAAAAGTTATCAGTTCAACTATTGAACACTATTTGAATAACATAACTAATACCGATGATATATTTGTTGGAACGATGATGACTAGCAATGAATTTAATCCCGAAATTCAATGGTCAACTATCAAAGAGACCGTTAATTTTTAATTTTTTTTATCCTAACTAGTTATACAGAAACTTGTTTTTTTACAACTACTTAAGTCTTATTTTCAATAGTTCAACATAAAGGATCTCCCGTAAAAGGGAGTTTTTTTAATGGAAGAAAGAATGGCCTGGATTTTCATTATCAGGCCATTTTATTGAAAATCAAAAGAAATTAAAAGGATGGTAATTATGAAAGAGGTTCATTCGGAAAGCATTCACTTACAAGAGAGCTGTCATCTTATTAAGCAAACGGGTGCGTTAGCGGAGCGAGTCTATAACTGCTCATGCGGTTCTGTGCTTAATAGAGACTATAACTCTACCTAATAAATTTTTGATGTAGTTAGTTAGTCAGATTAACTAGTTCAATAATTTTTAAAGTCATATGCTATCCAGACAGGTTGATTATTATTTTTCAACTTGATCATTATTTAGAAAGGAGGTACAAAAATGAGTAATTGGAAATGTGAATATTGTCATTACAAAAGTGAAAATCTTGAAAAATTTTGCAGACGATGCGATGCTCGGTATCCATGGATAGTTAACACTGACGCTGACGCAACTGCTGATGCTGACGCAACTGCTGATGCCGACGCAACTGGTGACTCCGACGCAACTGCTGATGCCGATGCAACTGGTGACGCCGATGCAACTGGTGACGCCGATGCAACTGGTGACGCCGATGCAACTGGTGACGCCGATGCAACTGGTGACGCCGATGCAACTGGTGACGCCGATGCAACTGGTGACGCCGATGCAACTGCTGATGCCGATGCAACTGGTGACGCCGATGCAACTGCTGATGCCGATGCAACTGGTGATGCCGACGCAACTGCTGATGCCGACGCAACTGCTGATGCCGACGCAACTGCTGATGCCGACGCAACTGCTGATGCCGACGCAACCGCCGACGCCGACGCAACTGCCGACGCTGACGCAACTGCCGACGCCGATGCAACTGGAGATGCCGATGCAACTGGTGACGCCGATGCAACTGGTGACGCCGACGCAACTGGTGACGCCGACGCAACTGGTGACGCCGACGCAACTGCCGACGCCGATGCAACTGGAGATGCTGATGCAACTGGAGACGCCGATGCAACCGCCGATGCCGATGCAACCGCTGATGCCGATGCAACTGGAGACGCCGATGCAACTGGAGATGCTGATGCAACTGGAGACGCTGATGCAACTGGAGATGCCGATGCAACCGCCGATGCCGATGCAACCGCTGATGCCGATGCAACTGGAGACGCCGACGCAACTGGAGACGCCGATGCAACTGGAGACGCCGATGCAACTGGAGACGCCGATGCAACTGGAGACGCCGATGCAACTGGAGATGCTGATGCAACTGGAGATGCCGATGCAACCGCCGATGCCGATGCAACCGCTGATGCCGATGCAACTGGAGACGCCGACGCAACTGGAGATGCCGATGCAACTGGAGATGCCGATGCAACTGGAGACGCCGATGCAACTGGAGACGCCGATGCAACTGGAGACGCCGATGCAACTGGAGACGCCGATGCAACTGGAGACGCCGATGCAACTGGAGACGCTGATGCAACTGGAGATGCCGACGCAACCGCCGATTCCGATGCAACTGGAGATGCCGATGCAACTGGAGATGCTGATGCAACTGGAGACGCCGATGCAACTGGAGATGCTGATGCAACTGGTGATGCCGACGCAACCGCCGATGCCGATGCAACTGGTGATGCCGACGCAACCGCCGATGCCGATGCAACTGGAGATGCTGATGCAACTGGAGATGCCGATGCAACTGGAGATGCCGATGCAACTGGAGATGCCGATGCAACTGGAGATGCCGATGCAACCGCCGATGCCGATGCAACTGGTGACGCCGACGCAACTGGAGACGCCGATGCAACTGGAGACGCCGATGCCACTGGAGACGCTGATGCAACTGGAGATGCCGATGCAACCGCATCTGGTGATGCAACTGCGACTGGAGACGCTGATGCAACTGGAGATGCCGACGCAACCGCCGATTCCGATGCAACTGGAGATGCCGACGCAACCGCCGATTCCGATGCAACTGGAGATGCCGACGCAACCGCCGATTCCGATGCAACTGGAGATGCCGATGCAACTGCCGATTCCGATGCAACTGGTGATGCCGATGCAACTGCCGATTCCGATGCAACTGGAGATGCTGACTCAACTGCTACCGCAAACGCTGGAAACAATACCTTTACAAATGGAAACAATACCGTTATCAACGTAACCGATAATAGTGCTGGATTTATGGCTATGACTCTATCTAATCTTATTATGATGGAAAGCTTAATGGGTAACCAGAATTCAGACAATATAGAACCTCTAGTTTCTAAATTCACTAATATAATGAATGAGTTATTACAAAGTGAATATAGTAATCGCAAAGCTATCCTTGACGCTATTAATTCTCTCAAAAAAGAATAGAAAAGAATCGGAGGAGGCTACATGACAAAAACAAATGTCTCACGCTGTATGATTTCTACGGAGGAAGATAGCGATAACCTATATGTAAAAGTTAAAAATAAGAACCAAGAACTTAGTCGTCAATTCACCATAAATGCATACAGTAAAAATTCACCGACAAAGGAATTATTACCTGTTTATGTCGATAATCAACCTGCACATATAGATACCCTAGATCCTGATGCAGAAAAAGTCTATAGAATAGACGTGTCAAATGTAAAGGGGCAGGTTATTTTCGAGATTATCCAAAAAATGGGCAGCTCAAGTATTAAGGTTTCCAAAAACAGCAAAAACCCCTTTTCGGTAGAATTACACATTAAATAAAAATAGCTTGGATTTTCGTAGCAACTAAATCCACCTAAATAAAATGATAGACATAATTTTGATCTGAGAATATTTTTCTTGAAATATAATTTCTTCAACTAACAAGTTACTTTAGTTAAACAATCGGCTGCCTTTACAGGGCAGCTTTTTCTTAATGAGATTAAATATTTCCTAAAACGGGCATTGTGTCTACTAGATCTGCTTGAAAAAGTTATGAATCAAATACAATATAAATATGTTAGATTTGCGAAAAGTCCCTCTTTCATTTATATAGGAAGACTTTTATCTATTGCATGTGTCATAACTTATTGAGTAATGAAGTTAAATATTTCCATGAACGAATTTTAAGTTGATCTGGATTGGAGATATATAAGGTTTGATCTCATGGAGACAATCCTTTACCTTCTACTTCAACTAACGCAGCAAGTTAATTGAAAGGGTTAACCATATTAAGATAATTAAGGGTGTGAAGGAAATGACAAAAGAAAATATTAATGTTGATTTCACTATGAACACATTTGATACAAGTAAAATGGACATGTGGACTAAAGAACAGTGGAAGGAATGGGTTGGGGATCCAGAGGATAATATAGGAATTCAACTATTGTTGATTAATGATACTAAGTTTTATTTGAAAGTAATGGGGATTTATTATAACGAAGAAACAGGAGACATGTTTTTTGGTTTTGATACACAAAATAAACTTGATCGAGACATAAATATTCAATTCGGCAAATGGGAAATAGATGAAAGTATTAATGATTTATCCCATGAAAAGCCCCAGTATATGGAGAAATACTCTGAAATAAGAGGTTTTCAAAGGTTTGTGAAGCGTACATATTTGGAAAGTTGGGATACGATAACAATAGAAATAAGTATTCTCGACGCAGAAACAAACTTAAGTATTAGAGAATTTAAATTTAAAATAGAAAAGCATTTAATCCAGGTTTTTTAGTAAAGTATCGTAGGATTGCCATGGGTAATTCTAATTGATTTTTCATACAACGCGGCAGTATATAGGAGGAAGTGAATGACAATATCTATTCACGATGGTGTGTTAATTGGGTACTCAGTAAATTTTCTTGAAAATGAATTGCTATTAGATATCGAAACGGTGGCAGATGAAATTGTAACAGTTACATTCGAGGATTACTTAGCACATTATTTCGAACATGTAATGGCGGGAAGTATTTTATTTGATATTGAAGAAGTAGATTTGAATACATTTTTTGTAGGGAACAGAGAACAGTTTGAGTCCCATAAATTATATGCTTGGCCGATTTGCTACGATGATACGAATGAACTCGAAAAATACTTACAAAAGAATAATTATAAATGCTATGTGATTAGTGCGTCACTAGGATTAAGTGGTTATGTATTTGCAAAAACGCTTAAAAATATAAGGAAATGATAAAGTTGGAGGAGAAAAAAGTTTGTGAAGTATTCTACTAAACTCCCATGAAAATAAAAAAACAGCCCCATTCTTCAGAGAATATAGGCAAGGCTGGTGCAATAAGCAAGGGAGGATTAATCGCCCGTAAGCGCTACTCGTATTGGGTGCGACAGTCTGTGATGCATCATGGTCGTTGGAGTTAGCCTAACAGGTAGGGTTGTTTAATAAGAATGAAAAGTTAAGGTGCATTGTAAAGTGAAGTGAGGCTGATGAATAAAAATGAAAGAATGTTGTTTTAAAATTAATTTATCTTTAGAAGAAGCTAAAAAAAAATATTGTAGTTGGATGAATGAAGAGATTGAATTTGAGTTGGATGAGTACGGGGATTGTGTTGATAAATCAGTACACATTTCTGAAACTGAAGATGGATGGACATATTTTGTGGACTTTGAAGGAGGAGCATTCTTTGGTTTATCGAATCAGGCATGGACGAAGCTGGCAAATGGTAGATCTGTTATCTATGCTTACTATGATGAAGATTTAAATGCAGAGCTTATAGTAATAAAAAATGGTGCGTTAATAAGAGAGTTTTCACTTTATGAAGATGAACCAGATGCTAATGTGAATTTTGGAGCAGTTGAATATGAAGAACATTCACCAATAGAAGATTGGAATGATGTAGTTACTTTTCTTGAAAAAGAATTCACACTTAAATAATAGGTGCTTATTGTAACTAACGGGATAGGTTAGTTCAACATGGTTTAATCTACTTTTTGTTGAATTTGACAAAAGAAAGGAGAACACAAAGTTGGATAATAGATATCAAAAGTTAATTTCATGGGTTGAAGATATAAAGGAGCGAAATTACTGCTCCGCATCGGCATTGCTTATACTTAAGGATGATGAAATGGTACTAGAGCATTACAGTGGAAGCCACTCTAATAGAGAAGGTTCATTGCCTATAACGCAATTTTCACAGTTTAATGTTGCATCAGCGAGAAAAAGTTATTTAGGGCTAGCTGTTGCATATGCAATCCATGAAGGTAAAATTAAAAGTCTTGATGATTATGCAGTAAATTACTTTGAAGAATTTGATAAAGAATTACTTGGTAGAACAACCATTAGAAATTTAATTACGCATTCTCATGGTTTAAATGAGGACGAGTATGGAACGGTTTATAGAGAGTTCGACCCAGGCCAAGGGTGGGCGTATAGAGGGGTTAATGTGTTAATGATGACACAATTAATTAAACAACTATACAACCAAAGTATTCCTGAATTGCTACACGAAAGAATCTTTTTACCTTTAGGTTATAAGGAAACGGTTTGGCAAACAAAGGAGAACGAAAATTTAGTTAAAGTTATTGTTAATCCTAACGAAGAGGCAACATCTAAACTGGGCAATTCAAATGATGGCACTGAGTCTAACCTGTATGTCTCTGCTCGAGAATTTGCACATTGGGGCAATCTTCATTTAAGAAAAGGAAATATAAATGGAGAACAAATTGTTCCAAAAGAAGTAATTGAAATTGCAACACAAGTTCAAAGCCCTACATATAAAAATGAAGAAACTCCATTGAATGGTGCGTTTTGGTTTGTTCAAGGAACTCCATCATTAAAAAGCGAGATTGGAGACCGAGTGCCTAAAGGTGCTTTTCAAATAATAGGGGTAACAGGACCAACTTTATTAGTAATACCTGAATATAATGTTGTTGTTGCAAAGATGTATAACAAAAGATATAACTATGAAGGAATTGACGGAAAAAATTATCTCTATTATTTAAGAGAATTTAGTAATTTAGTAGCTGATATATTTTCTGAATAATTTCTCATTTGACTAACAGGTGCTTAAGTGAAGGGTCGGCTATCTTTCATCCATATTGCCTAAAGTTATAACAACAGATGAAATAGAGTACTTAGTAAATAACCCGTAACAATATAGGTGATAAAAGATCTTGGAGGTACCATCTTTAGATTATGCAGGATGAATTCACTAATGCTTGTAGCTGCAATGAGGCCAATGGAGATCCCCATTAGAACACCTTGCTCTTTGGTAGACAGATTTACGTAATGTCCGATCCAGATGAATAGGCTAAAGCACAGCGATAAGCTGAGGAAACCTAAAAATAACTTCCATGGCTTTTTCCTTTGCGAAAGAAAAGCAGTTGTAAGTGCAAAACCTTCCGGAAGATGATGCAGAATGACAGAAGCCGTAATTGTGATGCCGACTATCGAACTCTCCATTAAGCTGCCAATGGTCATACTTAGCGGGATTGTATGGATGAGTATGGCAAGCAAGAGCAAGTAAACGGAAGGACTTTGACTATCAGATGGGTGGAATAAATTGCGAAGCACTAGAAAAAATAGGTATCCAATGAATACCCCCAGTATGATACCGAAAGACTTATACATCTTCAATGCGCTTGGAATGATATCAAGTGCTAGTAATCCTACTAAAAATCCACCGCATAGGAGTGATAATCCTGCGGTTGAATTGTGGAATAGTTTAGATACTAGCCAAGCAATTCCGCCTCCGAAGCTTACACTTAAAAAAAGAAAACTGCCAAGTAATATTGCACTCACTTCCATCACCTACCCATTATAATTCGTAAAACCTCTCTACGAAATATATGCAGATTGCTCGCATCTATGAAGTACAACTTTCAAAGCAATAATGTGGAGAGGCGTTTAAATAAGTTGGAGAACATAAAAAGAAAAGCCAAGGTTGAGCACACGGCTCAGTCTTGGCTTTTCAAATTACTATTTCCTCTTCTTCGAATAAGGTCTCACCATCAGCCCCATCTCCGTTCGTTCTTTATCAAGAGCCTTATAAAACGAAATCATCATTAAAATGATGACGAAGGAGAAGGGGAATGCAGCAATAACCAATGCATTCTGCAGTGCGGTTAGCCCGTTGGCAGAGAGCAGAATGATGGAAACTGCTGCTTGTGCAACACCCCATGTCAGTTTCACAATATTTGGCGGATTAAGTGATCCGTAAGTTGACTGCATTCCGAGCACGAATGTGGCAGAATCCGCGGATGTAATGAAAAAGATGGCAATGAGGATAATTGCTAAAATCGATAGAAACATTGACATTGGCATCCCATTGAAAATGGCGAAAAGTGTCTCTTCCGTTTTCAATCCAGATAAGTCAGTCCCTTTCATTTGTAGATCCATTGCCGTGGCACCGAAAACGGAAAACCAGAAAAAGCTAAGCAATGTGGGGAGCATCAAGACACCAACCAAAAATTCCCGAATGGTTCTTCCACGTGATACGCGGGCAATGAAGATACCAACAAATGGGGACCATGAAATCCACCATGCCCAATAAAAAATAGTCCAACCATTAATCCACGTACGATTGGCATCATCAAGCGGTGCTGCCCGGAAACTCATACGGGGTAAGTTTTGCAAGTAAAGACCGATTGTATCGGTAAATGTATTGAAGATTAACAAAGTAGGTCCAAGTATGATAACAAGAATTAGTAAGATGACCGCAAGTACCATATTGATATTAGATAAATATTTAATTCCTTTACCTATACCTGACCAAGCAGAAGCAACAAATAAAATCGTTACTATAATGATGATGATAATTTGAACGGTAAAATTGATGGGGATATCGAATACATAAGATAATCCGCCGTTGATTTGAATAGCTCCAAACCCTAGAGTCGTTGCAACCCCTACTACCGTCGCGAAGATAGCGAGTAGATTGACCAATGTGCCTAAAGGACCGTTCATCCGATCTCCAAAAAGCGGCTTCAAAGTTGAGGAAATCAATCCAGGTTCCCCTTTACGGAATTGGAAATACGCAAGTGACATGGCAACTACAGCGTAAATCGCCCATGCATGAATACCCCAATGGAAAAATGTGAAGCGCATCGATTCACGAAAAGCAGCGTCGGTTCCTGGCAGTTCAGTTGCGGGGTCTATAGCAAAATGGGATAAAGGTTCGGCTGCTCCCCAAAAGACAAGTCCAATCCCCATTCCTGCTGAAAACAGCATTGCGAACCAGCTCATTCGAGAATACTCAGGCTTCTCATCAGGCTTTCCGAGCGTAATCTGACCAATTGGACTGACGATAAAGAACAGACAGAACAGTACAATTCCAGTGACAACGAGTAAATAATACCAGCCGAATGATGAAGTTATGAAGTTTTTCATATTCTCTGTTACGTTTTCGAAGCTTTCAGGTGCAAATGCCCCGAATAAAACTATCAATCCTACAAGACCGACCGAAATCCAAAAAACACCTGATACCTTTTTCATCAAATCACCTTTTTTTCTTATAAGATAATGGTACACATCATTTAGACTAATCTTGTCCATTATTCTTCATTACCATGCACGCACCTCTAATTACATTCCCTCTCTCTGTCATTGTTAAACAGATAAGCTCAATAAAAAACGATTCCATTGGTGATGGAATCGTTTTTTTCATTGAGTGAGCATAGGTAGTAGAAAGTAGCTAATTAAAAACAGGAGAACTTGTCGATTCGATTAAGGTCAATTCCCATGTACTCCCATCTTCTTTGCCTATTACGCCATCTGTAACCGGCGACAGAAGTACGTCCGACAAAGACTGGGAAAAACCAAAAACCTTGTCTTCTGGATAGCCAGACATAGGTATAGCGGTAGAGACAACCACGGATTGCGCCTGGATCTACTGCAAACAACTGGGTACTTGGATAAGTTGGTATGGTATTTGGTGGCGGAGATGATGGGGCTTGTTGTCCGCCCGGTTGTCCTTGGCCCGGTGGTCGTCCTGGAGGACCAAATCCAGGCGTCCCTGGTCCCGGTGGTCGTCCTGGAGGACCAAATCCAGGCATTCCTGGTCCCGGTGGCCATCCTGGAGGACCAAATCCAGGACTACCTTGGCCTGGCGGTCGTCCTGGAGGACCAAATCCAGGCATTCCTTGGCCCGGCGGCCGTCCTGGCGGAGCGAACCCCTGCATGTCGTGTCCTGAGTGGAAAGCAACCATTTCCTGTTCAGGCATCCCGTAACCTGAAATCTCTTGCCCTGGAGAAAAAGCTTGCATGTCGTAGCCCTGTGCCTCTTGCCCTGGAGAAAAAGCTTGCATGTCATAGCCTTGCATCTCTTGCTCAGGAGAGAAAGCTTGCATGTCGTAGCCCTGTACCTCTTGCCCTGGAGAGAAAGCTTGCATGTCGTAGCCCTGTACCTCTTGCCCTGGAGAAAAAGCTTGCATGTCGTAACCTTGCATCTCTTGCCCTGGAGAGAAAGCTTGCATATCGTGTCCAGACATCCCTTGCCCAGATGAAAAACCTTGCATCCCCTGTCCGGACATTCCCATACCTGGTGACCAGCTATCATTCGCATACCCAGACGTATCTTGCGCCCGGTTTGCTTCATATCCTTCAGGTAATTTTGGGTACCATTGCTGTTCCCCTTGACCACCTGGTTGCATGTTGACCATTCGTTCACTCCTTCCAAGCGATTCTCTTTATCCTATGCGACGATGGGTGAAAGGGAATGGACTTTTTTTTTCGGAAGGTTTTTTAGTTTCGCTGGTCTAATCTGACAAAGGGAATGGGGGGAACTGACTTGGAATTGGTGGAAAAGCAATTGCGGGAAATGACAATGCTTACTATATATGTTGACCAAACGAATACGTCGTTTGGGCTTTACAATGGCTTTCGAGAGGCGGCTGAAAAGTTCTGATACTTGGAATGAAATAGAAATCCTACGAATACCGCTTCGCCGCTTTGTGGATGCCTCCCGCGATAAGCCAGAAAGAAGACCCCTTGGAAGGGATTGAACTGCACCCTTCCTTAGTCTTATCGCTCCGGCTACCATGAAGAAGCGACTTCGCTGATAGTCTATTTGAGAAAGCGCATTTCATTAGCTGTGATGAAATCCGCAACCTAGAGTGTGTCTTTCTTGACTATAGCAAGCAACTGCAATTTTCGCTTGAACGTTGTAGGTATGCGACAGGCAACTAATCGCAAAAGGACGACCAAGGAGGAATGAACTGCAATTCCTCCCCAATAGGTAAAACTGTCGTGATTAGTTTAGCCGAAAGCGAGCTGGAAACGAACTAGTCCAAATGAAAAATTTTGTGCCTACATTATTAGTATCTTTTGAAAGAAAATGGTTAATCAACAGACGTGTTTATTGGATATAGAATTGTCGCTGTTGTAGAGTATCCAATTCCTGTTGTACGGTTCGTACTATGGATTACTCAGTTTATCAAAGCCACTCTAACTATATATCCGGTACTACTTACTTGGAATCAACTGGGTTGTATACCTCGCTAGTTTAACGAAAAAAGCGGTGTTAGAAGAACATTCTATTTATTAAGAGCCGACAATATAGTGACTTCACTACTTTATCTCACTACAATAGCACCCTATTAGCACGGACTAAATTTTCTGAATACCGAACAATAAAGCGCTTTCATCGTGTACGATACTAGTAGAATAGTAAGGAGGGGTTCATAGTGGGGAAAGCATTTGAAAAAGTCATTCGTTACCGTGGGACTGAGTTGAACACAAAGGGGTGGCAGCAGGAGGCGGCGCTTCGTATGCTGATGAATAACTTAGACGCGGAAGTGGCTGAGCATCCGGATGACCTTGTTGTTTACGGTGGCATTGGAAAGGCGGCACGAAATTGGGAGTCGTTTGACGCAATTGTCCGCTCGTTGAAAGAACTTGAAAATGATGAAACATTACTTGTGCAATCTGGGAAACCGGTTGCGATATTTAAGTCACATACAGACGCACCGAAAGTATTGATTGCGAATTCGAATCTGGTACCTGCCTATGCCAACTGGGAACATTTCCATGAACTCGATAAAAAAGGGCTCATGATGTACGGACAAATGACGGCGGGAAGTTGGATTTATATTGGTTCGCAAGGAATCGTGCAAGGGACATACGAAACGTTTGCGGAATTGGCGAAACAGCATTTCGGAGAGTCGTTGAAAGGGACAATTACACTAACTGCCGGACTTGGAGGCATGGGTGCTGCACAGCCGCTAGCGGTAACGATGGCCGGGGGAGTTTGTATTGGTATCGAAGTGGATGAAACGCGAATTGATCGCCGAATTGAAACACGCTATACCGATGTGAAAACAGATTCACTTGAAGAGGCGATCCATCTTGCTGAAGAAGCAAAAAAAGAGGGCCGTGCACTGTCGATCGGTCTGTTAGGTAATGCATCGGAAGTGCTTCCTGCGATGCTTGCGATTGGATTTATCCCAGATGTGTTAACTGATCAGACATCTGCACATGATCCGTTAAACGGTTATATCCCATCTGGTATGTCACTAGAGGAAGCCGCGAAACTGCGCGCTGAAAACCCGGAGGCGTATATCAAACGGTCGAAAGCATCGATGGCAAAACATGTTGAAGCAATGCTTGACATGATGGATAAAGGTGCAATTACGTTCGATTACGGTAACAACATTCGTCAGGTGGCGAAAGATGAAGGCGTAACTCGCGCATTCGATTTCCCAGGATTTGTTCCCGCCTATATCCGTCCACAGTTTTGTGAAGGAAAAGGGCCATTCCGGTGGGTTGCTCTATCAGGAGATCCTGAAGATATTTATAAAACAGATGAAGTTATTTTACGTGAATTCAGTGACAACACACATTTGTGCAACTGGATCCGAATGGCGCAAGATAAAATTCAGTTTCAAGGACTGCCGTCACGGATTTGCTGGCTAGGTTACGGAGAACGTGCCCGCTTTGGAAAAATCATTAATGATATGGTCGCTTCGGGCGAATTAAAAGCACCGATTGTCATTGGGCGAGATCATCTCGACTCGGGGTCAGTTGCATCGCCAAACCGCGAGACGGAAGCGATGAAAGACGGTTCGGATGCAGTAGCTGACTGGCCGCTGTTGAATGCAATGATTAACGCAGTCGGCGGAGCTACTTGGGTTTCCATTCATCATGGGGGCGGCGTTGGCATGGGTTACTCCGTTCACGCAGGTATGGTTATTGTCGCGGATGGAACCAAAGAAGCAGAAGCTCGAATCGAACGTGTATTAACGACAGATCCAGGAATGGGTATCGTCCGTCATGTTGATGCGGGCTATGAACTTGCCGAAAAAACGGCGCGGGAAAAAGGGGTCAACATTCCGATGATGGCAAAAGAGGCGATTGAAGAATGACAAAAATTATATGGATTAAACATGCAGCGCAACTTGCGACGTTAGCCCAAGCTGGTACAGCCCCGCGAATAAAAGAAGCGATGAATGATTTATCAATTATAGAAGACGGCAGTATCTGGATAGAAGATGGGATCATAAGAGCAGTCGGCACGACTCAACAATTAGAAGAGCAGTTCAAAGACCGCGCTCATGAAGCGGAAATCACAGACGCAACTGGTCATCTCGTTACGCCAGGCCTCGTCGATCCGCATACACATGTCGCCTATGGTGGCAGTCGCGAACGTGAATTTGAAATGCGACTTGAAGGTGCGACCTATATGGAAATTATGAATGCAGGTGGCGGTATTCATGCGACAACAAAAATGACTCGTGAAGCAACTGAAGATGAACTTGTTGAGCAGACCAAGAAACGCCTTGATTCGTTTCTTAAACACGGCGTCACAACTGTCGAGGGGAAAAGTGGGTACGGCTTAGATTTGGCAACGGAACTAAAACAGCTCCGTGTCATGAAACGCTTGCAGCAAGAACATGCGATTGACCTTGTGCCAACGTTCATGGGTGCACATGCAGTGCCGACAGAATTTAAAGGTCGGGAAGACGAGTATATAGATCTTGTCGTCAATGAAATGCTTCCTGCTGTTGCCGATGAAAAGCTTGCGGTATTCAATGATGTATTTTGTGAAGTTGGTGTTTTCACGCCTGAACAATCACAACGGATTTTAGAAGCAGGGAAAAAGTATGGTCTGACACCAAAAATCCATGCGGATGAAATTGAACCCTATGGCGGCGCGGAACTGGCGGCGAAAGTTGGAGCGATTTCAGCAGAGCATTTATTGAAAGCGTCTGATGAAGGAATTAAAGCGATGGCAGATGCCGGAACAATCGCTTGTTTATTGCCAGCAACCGCCTTATATCTTAGGGAGCAAGCAGCACAAGGGCGCAAGATGATTGACGCTGGCGTACCGGTCGCGATATCGACAGATTGTAATCCCGGATCTTCACCGACGACATCGATGCCACTTGTTATGAACTTAGCGTGTATATCGATGCGACTAACACCGGCAGAAGCGCTTACTGCCGCGACGTATAACGCGGCTTGTGCAATCCAAATGGCAGATAAAACAGGATCATTGGAAATAGGTAAACAAGGGGATGTCGTTCTATGGGACATTTCAAACTACCAAGAACTTCAATACTTGTTCGGGGTGAACCATGTTAAGTCCGTCTGGAAAAAAGGTATAAAAGTCGTTGGATGATTAATATTAATTAAAGGATGGTTGTCATGATTGAATTAACAGGATCGTCACTAAATCTGGCTCAAATGAACGACATCATATATAAAAAAATCGGGGTTTCATTGAACGATGAAGCCTTGGAACGTGTCAATAAAAGCCGGGCTGCGGTCGAGAAAATTGTTAGGGAAGACCGGACCGTATACGGGATTAATACGGGGTTTGGTAAGTTCAGCGACGTTAAAATCGATGAAAAGGATACGAAAGCATTGCAATTACACTTGATCCGATCGCATTCATGCGGCGTTGGAGAAGCGTTTCCTGAAACTGTGTCGCGTGCAATGGTGGTACTACGTCTGAATGCGCTTTTGAAAGGTTTCTCCGGAATCCGTGCAGAAGTGCTAGAACGGTTTGCTTATATGGTGAATAATCGCATTCATCCGGTCATTCCGCAGCAAGGCTCACTTGGTGCATCAGGTGATCTGGCGCCATTGTCTCATCTCGCGCTTGTTTTACTTGGCGAAGGATTTGTCTGGCAAGACGGCTTGCACGTTCCAGCTGCAACTATTTGGAATGAGCATGGCATGTCGCCAATTGTGCTCGAAGCGAAAGAGGGGCTAGCGCTCATTAACGGGACGCAAGCAATGACTGCGCAAGGCGTTGTCAATTATTTGGAGGCAGAATCACTTGCGTATGCTAGCGAGTGGGTTGCTGCAATGACAATGGAAGCACTCTATGGAATTACGGACGCATTTCATCCGGCGATTCACGAAGCGCGCGGTTATCCGGAACAAGTGGATGTGGCGGCGAGGATGCTGGATTGGTTGAAAGGGAGTCGTCTGACAACCATTCAAGGCGAAAAACGTGTCCAAGACGCTTATTCAATTCGTTGTATTCCACAAGTGCACGGCGCGAGCTGGCAAGTACTTGGTTATGTAAAAGAGAAGCTAGAGATTGAGATGAATGCCGCGACGGATAATCCACTTATTTTCGATGATGGCGATACGGTTGTATCTGGCGGTAACTTCCATGGTCAACCGATTGCGTTTGCGATGGACTTCTTGAAGCTGGGCGTAGCAGAACTTGCAAGTATTTCCGAACGTCGTATTGAACGGCTCGTTAATCCACAATTGAATGAAGGATTGCCGCCGTTCCTGAGTCCAGAACCTGGGTTACAATCGGGTGCAATGATTTTACAATATTCAGCAGCCAGCCTTGTTTCTGAGAATAAAACACTTGCACACCCGGCGTCCGTTGACTCGATTCCATCGTCTGGCAACCAGGAAGACCATGTATCAATGGGAACAATTGGTGCTAGGCACGCGCATGCTATCATAAAAAATGCGAGAAATGTACTCGCAATTGAAGCGCTTTGCGCACTGACAGGCTGTTCCATTAGAGGGGCAGAACAAATGGCACCAAAAACCCGTGTCAAATTCGACCAATTGCTGGAAATCGTGCGACCAATTGAAGAAGATCGTATTTTTACGCCGGATATTGAAAAGCTTGCTCAATTTCTGATCGGATAACTAGCAAAAACCGAAGCGGATTGTAGTGGCTTCGGTTTTTTGTATTGTCTCTCTATGAGAACTTTGAATTTTTTACTCGTTGTCCTCTTGTTCATTGGTCAGTCAATCCCGCTTCTTCCACCGGCTAAAGCGTTTGCGGAGCGTTCGAGTTGAACGATATGCGCATCAGAATTGGCTTTGCCCGTCATAATATCAGCGAGAATTTTTGAACCAAGCATACTGTAAACAGTTCCATTACCTCCATAGCCAAGTAGATAATAATGATTTCTTTTTGATGGATGCTCTCCGATGAATGGTAAGTTGTCCAGAGATTCTCCAAATGTTGCACAATAAGCGTAGTCAATTTCAATCGGAAGTTCGGGGAAAAGTTCTTGCAGCTGTTTTTTTAAGATAGCACCGTGCTTCATAATCGATTCATTTGAAAGAGGGGCTTGGGGTTCGTCCTCATCGAGCCCACCTACAATGATTCGGTTGTCCTCCGTTGTCCGCATATAGAGATACGGACGCTTTGATTCCCAAATGAGTGCATTTTCATGCCAAATCGGGGAAGCATCTAGTGGTTCCGTGACAATGACGTATGAACGGTTAATGTCGGCACCAATTCGTTTTCCTACAGGAAGCGTCTCGTATCCAGTTGTAAAAAGAACATTATCCGCATAAAATTCCCCTGCAGATGTGGAAATGTGCAACAGTCCATTTTCGTCGTTTATGCCCGTCACTTCTGTAAATTCGAAGAGATGGACGCCCATTGATTCGACCAATTGTAATAGTCCGTTGACGAATTTGTAAGGGTTCACTTCAGCATCACCGTATGTCACGATTGCTCCCGGTTTCGAAAACGGCAGATGCTTACAAATTTCTTCCTCGTCCCAAAAATCGCAAGGAAATCCATAATGCGTTAATGTATCATATTCTTTCCTAATGCGTTTTAAATCATTGTCGTCACTTGCATAATAAATGCTTGGCCGACTGATGAAATCAGAGTTAAGCGGCAGTCGTTCAGCTGTCTTTTTTAGGTTTTCCATTGCTTCCAAGCATAACTGATAAAAACGTACAGCATCCTTTTCTCCAATTTGTTCGATTAATTCATGGAGCATGATGTCATTTGAATATTGAAGCAATCCCGTATTTGCCATTGTGCTGCCAGTAGCCATCTGCCGCTTGTCTAGCACTGCGATTGAAAGACCTTTGTCAGCCAATGCAAGTGCCGAAAGAGCTCCCGACATCCCTCCACCTACAATAATGACATCATAATGTGACGCGATTTCTACTTTTTTTCGTTCGAGGGGAATTGGCATCGTTTCTGGCCAATACAATGAACCTTCGTGAATATGCATACTTACAACCTCCTTTATGAAATCTATTATTCTTTACCCGCAAACTACTGATTGAAAGCATGTTATCATTGATGAAGTTCTACTAATAAAGTTTGGCAGATGGAGGAAGAAGATTAAATGACTATAGAAGAAAAACCACATATTTTAATAATCGACGGAATGGCACTCTTATTTCGCTCCTTTTTTGCAACTTCGGCGATGGGGCATTATTTCCCAAATGACGCTGGAATTCCGACGAATGCAGTGCAGGGGTTTGCCCGTCATACTATGACAGCGACCTCGATATTCAAACCTACACATATGGCGGTTTGTTGGGATATGGGCGCGCAAACGTTCCGCAATGACTTATTTGAAGGATATAAAGCAAACCGGCCTGCACCGGCGCCGGAGCTCGTACCGCAGTTTGATATGGCAAGAAGTGTTTCTGAATTAATTGGTTGGAAAAACTACGGAGTGCCAGGCATGGAAGCAGACGATCTGATTGGTTCATTCGTTCAGGCTTGGGAGGGGAAAGCGGAGATTACAATTGTGACTGGCGATAAAGATATGTTGCAGTTGCTTAGACCGGGTGTCCGTATTGCATTTACGAAAAAAGGTTTTAATGTTTACGATATTTACACAGAGGAACGTTTCATTGAAGAGTATGGAATTACACCTATCCAGTTTATTGATACAAAAGCATTCACTGGGGATACAAGTGACGGCTATCCTGGAGTGAGAGGCATCGGACCAAAAACTGCACTTAAACTCATTAAAGAATATGGATCGGTGGAAGGCGTGATTCAATCATTGCATGAGTTGACGCCGGCAATACGCAAGAAAATCGAGGAAGAGATGGACATGCTCTTATTATCCAAAAAACTTGCAGAAATCCATTGTGAATTAAAAATGGATGATCCAATCGAAACCCTGAAAATACCTGTTTATGATGGAGTTGTAAGGGAACTGATAGATAGAGAAGGTTATTCCATGATTGTTAGACAAGCGGATTCGCTATTTCTATAAATATACGAGGGGGACGCATGTGGAAAATGGTCTTGTTCTTCATAGTTTCAGGAGGGATTCCCCATAGAAGTACTGCTTCTTCCGGCGTCATATAATTATTTATGTTAAACATCCTCTCATCCTCTATTTCATTTAGATTGAACGTATTCGAAGCCCACTTTACTGACGGAGAATAATCAGTCTTTCGACTAATGACATTCGGACGGTTGGTGTTTTCAGCTGGATTATTATCGATTTCAATTCTGTAGCAAATGATGAGGTATGAGTTCAGTACTTGCCATCAACGAAAAACACTAAAGCTGCTTGTGACACTAAATAAAATAGCCATCTATACGATTATAATAATCGTATAGATGGCTATTTGTCATGCGTACCGTGATATGCTTTATTTTTTTTTTTACTTGGGACGTGGAAATCTGTTGGCAGGGTCTTTTGCGTCTTTCTTCGATTGAGAGAAAAGCAATTTTTTCGACCAATCACGAAGGGCTTAATTGCTCGTTCACTTCGATTATTATGCGGCCATTCTGTTAAAAGCACACTAATCCGTGCCAAAAGAGAAGTAACTAAAGGATTACTTGAGTTTAAGAAATGGAGCTAAATACTTCCGTGAATTGGTGTTATGTCTACTAGACATGAATACGGAATACATATGAATAATCATTCGAATTAAGAAAGCACAAAATAAGAAAATTAGTAGCATAAACCAGCGAGATAAATGAAAAAACTCCCCACAACTAGTAGTAGGGAGTTTACACTTTCATTCAAATTTACTTTAGAGGGATTCCCACAAGGGCTATAGTCTCTAAATCATTTATTGAATCAATTGAGATCTCCCCATTATATCTATTCACAACTTCCTTCACTATAAATAAACCTTGCCCTCTTATCTTTCCTTGTTCTGCATTTTTTGTTGAATATCCTTGTTTAAAAATATGTTCATTGTCACTAATTTTAGGTCCAGTATTCGTAATCTTAAATAGATACTGCGTAACATCCGTTTGACAGCTAATTGTTATTTTACGTTCAGCTACAGGTAATGCAACTGTTGCATCAATTGCATTATCAATTAAATTCGACAGTATTATGATTAAATCTGTTGTTTTTATTTTATCGAATGCATCATGAGAAACCGTAAAATTCATATCAATATGATAATTTTGTGCAGCCAGTTTCTTTGTTTGCAGTAAGATTGAAAGACCAGGATGATCTATATTTAGTTTGAGAGTTTCTAGCGCCAGAACTTCTTTAGACAAAGATGATATGTATTGCTGAGCTTGCTTAGATTCCCCTAGTTGAAGTAGCCCATGTAAAACCTGAATATGATTGGTGAAATCATGTCTTAAAGAAGATATGGAAGTGATTAACGTTTTAAGTTCAGCTTGGTATGTATCTTCTGTATAGCCGACTTCCTTTGCCACTTCTTGTTGATACCATCTTTGCAAAAATAAAAAAGATCCGATTACGACCAAAATAAAGGCGCCATTAAAGACGAAGAGAAGGATATTATTTTTCAGTACCGTCCCTTTAATATAATCAAGTGTATCAACACTAATATCGATACCTAAGTATCCCATGACAATTCCTGCTTCATCCTTTATAGGCACTCCAACAGAAAGAAAAGTGCCATAAACGGCATCCTCAATTACATCTGTAATATATGTATTTCCTTCAAAGGCTATTTTGACCTGCTTTTCGGGCACTGTACCAATCGATCCAATGCTATAGCTCTCTTCTAATTCCTTGGGTAATCCGCCTATCATTGAGTTCGATACTATTGGATTATCGATTTTCAGTGTATACACAAATAATGCACCCAGTTTTTCTCTTGCATCAACTAGGTAGTTTGTTAATTCCCAATAATAGTCGTTTTTCGCAGGATTATTCAAAAATTTCTGATACGTTTCTTTGTCTATTGCAGACGCAATGGATTCTGCTGCTGCAAGACTTTGATTGGCGATTGACTCTTCAACTGTCTTTTTTATCTTCACGTAAGAGGTAAAGACATTTAAACTTGTAAACAACAATAACAAGATAGCAGATAATACTAAAATAAGTTTAATTTTACGATTTTTCATAAAAACTAGTACTTCCTCATCTGTTTTAATTGAAAAGCATAGATTATCCGAATCTACTATAAAATATTCTTTTGCCTATGAAATTAAAAATTATCTTATCACAAATAGCATGACTATCATATTTTCTTGAAGATATTACTTGTTTAACCTACTGTAATAGAATCACGAAATCTAATAAGGTCAATCGCTTCCCATTAGGTTCGATGTTTGTTGAAGGTAATATGATATCGCGATTGAGTTCTTCACTTTCATAAGTGTAGCCATTTGTGGCAGTACTAATGACCGTATATAAACCACTTGTGACATTTGAAACATTGATGTAAAAGTCGTTTTGATATTCATTATTTGTTGGACTCACTTCAAAAGCTGCTGATAAATATTCATTGATAGTTCTTTAGGTGAATTGACTTGTCCCTCGACTAAAGCGGAATAATTCACTGTTAAAATAGAAACGATTAATAGAATTGTTTCTATACTTAACCACCTTTTTCATCATAAGCATCATCACCATAAGATTATTATAGCAATTTTTGGAGTATTTACCTAATCGTACTATACCAATTGATGTTTTTCTTAGTGAGTAACAAAGCTAACTACTTCCGTGAACGGGTGTTATGTCTACTAGGGGGGATGCAGCATTCGAACTGGAATTAGAGCACTTTCCAATCTAACAAAATACTCCATATTTATATTTGCAATTTCTTTAGATGCGTTAAACCTACTACCTATTTAAGGTCGTCAATGAATCAATATATTTCTAAAATTAACAATTTAATACATGATAAATAGTGCATTATGTGAAACAATGTCAGGATAGTGTTGTAGTAACTCATGATTATTTGGTTAACTAATTTAAAATAGGCGGGAACTATATATGTTGAACAAATAAATACGGCGTATGCGCTTTACAAGGGCTTTTGGAAGGCAACTGAAAAAGCCCTACTACTTGGAATGAATTAGGATTCCCACTAATACCGCTTCGCCGCTTTGTGGATGCCTCCCGCTGTCGTAAAAACGCTCGTACAGCTAGGATCAAAAGTTTGGCCACGCTAAGCAGATGTTAGCGTATATAGAAAAATGAAAAAATCCTTATCCAAGTCAGAAACTGATTCGGGTAGGGATTTTTGGATTTACTATTCAGTAGGCTCAATCTTTATAAAAGATAAAATTGACCTATTTTTCTTATAGGAAATATGCCGGACCTGGCTATCCCGGTTTCTTCCCCCGTTGTCATGAATAAAGAGATAAATATCGTCAGCTGTCTCTTCATAGCCTATGACAGGTACCCAATGATAGTCGAATCCATACTTGCCGCGCCAACGAAATGTAAACCATTTATCAAATTTTGCAGCGACGGGCCGGCCGTTGTCGAGTTGTCTTTTCACTTCATCAATCGTGCATCCCGCAACTGTCCATTCTACTCCAAGCATTTTGCGCATATTTCGGATGAAGCGGTATTTGAATAGACCAATTTTTGTGCTACCTAGGAGACGATATAATTCATTTGTTGTGTAAGGGCACCCCTGTGGAAAAAGATGTTGAGTCATTACAAATGCTGTTACCGGTCCGCATGCTGATGATCGAATCGATTGTTCAACGTCCTCATCGAATTGGGATTTTCCTTTGACGTTCAATATAGTTTTCATTCATCTGCCTCCAGAAAAAGCTCTTCACTAAGCGTTAGGGAAGAGCACTTAGAATAGCAAAATTTTATTATATATGTTGAATTAAAGAATCCTATTGAATCTGCCGTGGCGCTCAATAATGAGAGAGTTATAATTCGGGGTATGGATTGTAGAACGCTTGGCGCTTTGGGGATGCCTCTCGCCGCAAGCCTGGATTAGCGCTTCGCATCCAGTCTTACGGCTTCGGCGATCCCTTTGCCGCGCCTGCGCTAGGGTGTTCATTATCGAGAAAAATATGATTTTGAGATGTATATAATGTGATTACTTTGTGCTACTAATTCTATTCAAGAAAGACACACTCCAGGTTTCAGATTTCATCGCAGTTAATGAAAAGCTTATTCTTACATAGACCATCCAGCGAAGGCGCGACTTCGTGGTAGCCGGAGCGATAAGACTGAAAGTGGTCTCCTTTCTGGCTTATCGCGGGAGGCATCCACAAAGCGCCGAAGCGGTATTAGTGGGAATCCTAATTCACTCCAAGGACTAGGTTTTTTTCAGTGGCCACCCAAAAGCCCTTGTAATGCGCATACCCCGTATTCATTTGTTCAACATATGTAGCAAGTGAAGGTATTCAAATTTGGTAGAAAAAAACTCACTTCATTAAAACAATTGAAGTGAGTTTTCTGTTTCGTTAAGTAGTACTGCTAATGAAGTTCTGAAGTTTACATAGGTTTCAATTTCCAAGTGGATGCCGGCGGATACGATTTCTCTGACAATCCTCGGATTAAAACCGACAAAAATCGGACGTACCCCCATCAGTTTCAACGTGTTATTCAGTTGATTGATTTCAAGAGTAAGTATATTAAAATCATATTCCTCAACGTCTTTGTGGCCTACCCCGGTGAAATCGAATACTGCACACACCGTACTTCTATGAATTCCAACATAATCGAGGACGCGGGTGCGGATCAAATTAAAACGATCTTGGCCGGTGTGACCCGAAATCGGGACGAGTATCGTATTTTCGACGATTGAAGGAATGATTGGTGCTGATGTTTCTAGTATAATCTTTTCATAGGAAGCAATTTTAGCTTTAAGCAGTTGGATTTCATTCTCGTAGTCCACTAATACACACCTCGTTATCATTTTTTCTAGTATACTTCATCTAGATAAAAGGTGCACCGAAAATGAAAAAACGGATAGACATAAGTCCATCCGTTTAGGTAAAGCTTCTATTACAGTTACGCTTTTACGCCTTCAAGGAAATCCGTCACTTGTGATGGCGATTTTGCATTTGCACTATGCAGATGCGCTTGCTTTTCACCGTTCTGGAAAATCAGTAAACTAGGAATTCCCATGACGTCATACTTATCAGCGATTTCCGGCAGTACGTCACGGTCGACATCATACCATGTGTATTCATCATATTTCTCGACGATTGGATCAATAAACATATCCATGCGTCTGCAGTCAGGGCACCATCCTGCCTGGAATTTAACAAGTGCTTTAGAATCGCCGGCAATAATTTCATTAAACTGTTCAACTGTTGTAATTGGTTTCATAATATATATTGACCTCCTTTATATGGACAGTGTACAACGTAATCACTTTAGTCGGGTAATGATATGTTTCAGATAGGAAGTTGAAAAAATATAGATTTAAATATTGCGAAAACTAGCAATATGTTCTACACTGAGAGATATAGAAACGGTTTCTATTTTTTTTGCCCATTAAATGAATGAGTGTTCATTCAAATGAAAAAAGGGAGGCTTCGCAAGTGACTTATCAAATTAAAAAAGCGGCAGTTTTAGGTTCAGGCGTTATGGGTTCGGGTATTGCAGCTCATCTCGCTAATATAGGAATTCCAGTTTTACTTTTGGATATCGTTCCTGGAAAGTTAACTGAAGAGGAAGCTACAAAAGGGCTTACGCTTGAAGATGGCATCGTACGCAATAAAATTGCAGCAGGTGCTTTGCAGAAACTAGTGAAACAAAAACCTGCACCCCTAACGAAGAAAAGTAATCTGTCCCTTATAGAAGCAGGGAATTTCGAAGATGATCTGGATAAATTAAAAGATGTTGACTGGATTATTGAAGTGATTGTTGAAAATCTTGATGTTAAAAAAGGTTTGTATGAAAAAATAGATGCAGTTCGTAAACCAGGTACAATCATCACTTCAAATACATCGGGTATTAGTATTGAAGCGATGGCGGCAGGACGTTCGGAAGATTTCCAAAAACATTTCATGGGCACACATTTTTTCAATCCACCGCGTTACTTGAAATTACTTGAGATTATTCCAGCGAGCACAACGGCTCCGGATGTTATAGAGTTTATGACCCGTTTTGGTGAAGATACGCTTGGTAAGGGAGTTGTCATTGCAAAAGATACGCCGAACTTCATCGCAAATAGAATCGGTACATATGGCCTTCTTATCACATTACGCGAAATGGAGAAACGCGGCTATTCGATTGGAGAAGTTGACTCGGTGACGGGTACCTTGATTGGCCGCCCTACATCGGCAACATTCCGTACGCTTGACGTTGTTGGACTAGATACGTTCATGCATGTGGCGAAAAACGTTTACGACAAGACGGAAGGCGAAGAGCAAAAAGTGTTTGAATTGCCGCCATTCATGAAGAAAATGATTGATAATGGCTGGATTGGTGCTAAAGCAAAACAAGGATTTTATCTTAAAAAAGGGAAAGAGATTCTTGAACTAGATACAGAGACATTTGAATACAGTCCAGCTAAAAAGTTGAAAACACCTTCTATTGAAATGGCTAAACAACAAAAAGGACTTGCTAATAGAGTGAAAACGCTCGTCTATGCGGATGATCGCACTGGTGAAATCTTGTGGAGTATCCTGTCACCAACATTGCTTTATTCTGCAGAACTAAACGGTGAAATTGCAGATGATATCGTTGCAATCGACAATGCCATGAAATGGGGCTTCGGATGGCAACAAGGACCATTTGAAATCTGGGATGCAATCGGCGTAGCAAAATCTGTTGAGAAGATGAAAGATGAAGGCGGGAAAGTTCCAGCATTCGTTCAAAGTTTGCTCGACAAAGGCTATGAAACTTTCTATAAAGAAGAAGACAGTGAACTTTACTTCTTCGATGGAGAAGAATACAAGCTTGTTCCTGTTAATGAAAAAGTAATCGACTTGAAGCGCTATAAGCAAAAACATGGCGTTATCAAAAAGAATTCAGGCGCTAGTTTAATCGACCTTGGCGATGGTGTGGCACTTCTTGAATTCCATTCACAATCGAATTCAATTGGTCCTGACATCATTCAAATGATCAACTTCGCCGTTGATGAAGTTGAGAAAAACTTCAAAGGGCTTGTCATTGGAAATCAAGGCAAAAACTTCTGTGTGGGTGCAAACCTAGGAATGATTCTTATGGAAGCGCAGGATGACAATATCTTTGAACTTGATTTCACTGTTCGCTCATTCCAAAACGCCATGATGAAAATCAAGTATTCCTCAAAACCTGTTGTTGCAGCACCATTTGCAATGACGCTTGGGGGAGGGACTGAGGTTTGTCTACCGGCAGCTCATATTCAAGCTTCAATGGAAACGTATATGGGACTTGTTGAAGTCGGCGTTGGCTTGATACCGGGTGGTGGCGGAAACGTAGGACTTTATACGAAACATTTAAAAGGATTGCCAAAGGGCGTTCATATTGACTATCAATTTGTTGCCAATAAAGTTTTCGAATCAATCGCGACTGCGAAAGTGTCTACTTCGGGAGACGAAGCACGTGAAAATAACTTCCTCGATTTCGCAGATGGTATTAGTGTCAATGCAGATCACTTAATCTATGATGCGAAACAGGCAGCTATTGCATTGTTTGACATGGGTTATAAAGCACCTAAACGTGAGAAATTCCCTGTTACAGGTGATTCGGGTTATGCAACGATGCTTCTCGGTGCAGAGGGCATGTTCCTATCTGGCTTTATCAGCGAGCATGATCTGAAAATCGCGAAGAAGCTGGCGTTTGTTTTATCCGGCGGAAAAGTACCATACGGAACACTTGTTGACGAACAATATATGTTGGACCTTGAACGTGAAGCGTTCCTTAGCCTTGTGGCGGAACCAAAATCACAACAGCGTATGCAACACATGCTCGTAAAAGGTAAACCGTTACGTAACTGATTTAAAGTGCATAGCAAAGAGGAGGAAATTCAATGCGTGAAGCAGTACTAGTAGCCGGTGCACGGACACCGGTGGGAAAAGCGGGTAGAGGTTCTCTTGTAACCGTACGCCCGGATGACTTAGGGGCACTTGTAATTAAAGAAACGTTGAAACGTGCTGGGGGCTATGATGGCCCAATTGATGACTTAATTATTGGTTGTGCGATGCCTGAAGCTGAACAAGGGATGAACGTTGCGCGAAATATTGGTGCACTTGCAGGTCTTCCTGATACGACGCCTGCAATTACGGTAAACCGATTCTGTTCATCAGGTCTTCAATCAATTGCTTATGCAGCTGAACGCATCATGCTCGGTCACTCGCAAGCAATTATTGCAGGCGGCGTCGAGTCAATGAGTATGGTACCGATGATGGGGAATACAATCCGACCGAATGCTCACTTAGCAGAAACGGCTCCACAGTATTATATGGGAATGGGTCACACTGCTGAGCAAGTTGCAGTAAAATACGGTATCACGCGTGAAAAACAGGATGAATTTGCTGTACTGTCTCACAAAAAAGCAGGTGCAGCGATTGCAGCTGGAAAATTCGATGATGAAATCGTGCCAGTCGAAGTCGTGAAGCGTTCTGTAGATGATAACGGAAAATATAGCGAGAAGAATTTCACATTTAAAATGGACGAAGGAGTCCGTCACGGAACAAGCGTAGAGGGATTAGCGAAATTGCGTCCGGCATTCTCCGTAACAGGTACTGTTACGGCAGGTAACTCGTCACAAACATCAGACGGAGCAGGCGCAGTACTTGTGATGGACCGCGAAGTGGCAGAAGCGCAAGGCTTGAAGCCAATGGCGAAATTCCTGTCATTTGCTGTAGGCGGCGTGCCACCTGAAGTGATGGGAATCGGCCCAATTGTAGCCATTCCAAAAGCACTTAAAATTGCAGGGCTTTCTATTGAGGATATCGATGTATGGGAGTTAAACGAAGCGTTCGCGTCTCAGTCACTTCAAGTTATCCGTCATTTAGGCCTTGATATAGATAAGGTGAATTTCAACGGCGGAGCAATCTCCCTCGGGCATCCACTCGGAGCAACAGGATCTATCTTAACAATTCGTATGATGAGTGAATTAAAACGTCAAGGTAAACAATTCGGAGTCGTTACAATGTGTATCGGCGGCGGAATGGGTGCAGCCGGCGTGTTTGAGCTTTTGTAAACACTATATATTCGGCACCACTTATTTAGAATTAACTAGGTATGGTGAACTTATGATTCTATCTACTCTCCAGCGAAGGCGACTACTGGGGTAGCCGAAGCAATAAGACAGACAGTGGGTTTTCGTCTGGCTTATTGCGGGAGGCATCCCCTAGCGCCAAGCGTTCTTAGCAGGATTTTTTATTTCATGGTATACCTCACCAGTATAACGAACAAATCTAGCGTGAGGCCATCACCAAGCGACAAAGCGGTGTAGGAAGAACATTCTATTTATTAAGTGCTGACTATCTAGTAAACAAACCAGTGAATTTTATATTAATAGCGGATATGCAAACCCTTAAGATTAAAAGGAGGAAACAACATTGACTGAATTAAAAACAAACGAACTGATTAAAGGTGGAGCTTTTCTAACGGAAGACATTGAAGCAAACCGTGTATTTACGCCTGAAGATTTTACTGATGAACAGAAAATGATTGCGAAAACAGCAGAAGACTACGTGAAAAATGAAGTTCAACCTGTTGTCGAAAATCTTGAAAACCATGAATTCGAGCACTCTGTAAGACTACTGAAAACTGCGGGGGATCTTGGGCTTCTAGGAGCGGATGTTCCAGAAGAATATGGTGGCCTTGGACTCGACAAAATCGCGTCTGCACTTATCTCTGAAAAGATGTCCGTAGCAGGCGGATTCTCGATTACTCATGGCGCACACGTTGGTATCGGAACCCTACCAATCGTACTTTTCGGAAATGAAGAACAAAAGAAAAAGTATTTGCCAAACTCTGTATCAGGTGACAAAATCTCTGCATATGCACTAACTGAGCCAGGTTCTGGTTCTGACGCATTGGGTGCGAAAACAAATGCGAAATTGAATGCTGCTGGAACACACTACATCTTAAATGGTGAAAAACAGTGGATTACGAACGCAGGATTTGCAGATATTTTTGTTGTTTACGCGAAAATCGATGGCGATAAGTTCTCTGCTTTTATTGTTGAAAAAGAATTCCCAGGTGTATCTGTCGGAGCCGAAGAGAAAAAGATGGGTATCAAATCTTCATCTACTCGTACGCTAATCTTACAAGACGCAGTAGTACCTGTTGAAAATCTGCTAGGTGAAATCGGTCGCGGACACATTATTGCATTCAATATCTTGAACATCGGCCGCTACAAATTAGGAGTCGGCACAATGGGAGGATCTAAACGTGCGCTTGAGCTTGCAATTACTTATACAAATCAACGTCAACAGTTCAAAACACCAATTTCTTCATTCAACTTGACGAAACAAAAACTATCAACAATGGCATCTAAACTGTATGCGGCTGAAAGCTTGATTTACCGTACAGTTGGTTACTTTGAAGAGCGTCAAAGCCAGTTGAGTCTTGAAGAGCAAAAAGATGGTAAAGCAATTGCGGCAGCAATCGCAGAATACGCAATCGAATGTTCTATCAATAAAGTCGTGGGATCTGAGGTATTGGATTACATCGTTGACGAAGCAGTTCAGCTTCACGGCGGATACGGCTTCATGCAAGAATATGAAGTAGAGCGCATTTATCGTGATTCACGCATCAATCGTATTTTTGAAGGGACGAATGAAATCAACCGACTGCTAGTACCTGGTACATTCCTGAAAAAAGCAATGAAGGGCGAATTGCCATTGCTTCAACAGGCGCAAGCACTTCAAGAAGAACTTCTTATGATGATGCCTGAAGAAATCGGTGACGAAGCACTTGCACAAGAAAAAGCACTTGTGAAAAATGCTAAGAAAATCGGTTTGCTTGCTGCTGGTCTTGCTGCACAACGTTTTGGCACGAAGCTTGAAGCAGAGCAAGAGGTACTTGTAAATATTGCAGATATCGCTAATAATGTTTTTGCGATGGAGTCTGCACTTCTACGTACAGAAAAAGCAATTGCACGCAGCGGAGAAGAAAAAGCGCAACAGAAAATCCTTTACACACAAATCTTCTGCCAAGAAGCATTTGAAGAGATTGAAAGAGATGCAAAAGAAACACTTCTTGCGGCTGTCGATGGTGATAATCAACGCATGATGATTTCAGCGCTGCGTAAATTGACTCGCTCGAATCCGTATAATATCATCGCTAAAAAACGCGAAGCTTCAGTTAAGCTAATCGAAGCGGAGAAGTATATCGTATAACACGTCTGTAGATTAAAATTACCTTGATCACACACTGGGCGTTACGTGTATAGTTGTTTTTGTATCGCTTTGAATTGAACAATTTCAATACCATTATCGAGATGTATTGATAAGTAGGGATGCGACTCTGTCGCATCCCTACTTATTCTTTCGGTAATCGCATTGTTTTTGTTCATTTGCCGCTCTCGAAAGACATTGATACAAGAAGTGCCGAAGCTTTTTTGGACGAAAGAATGGCTAGCTTCTCACCTAGAGATTAGCGGTCAAAGATATAATTTTGACCGCTCAATCCTTCTCTATAGTATCTCCATATTTATTTTAAGGAATTGTCAATTTCCTATAAGGCATCACATAATCTTTGCAAAAGTAAGCAAAGAACGCAATGTACAACGTGCGAGAGTGCCCGAAATTGCATCTTCGGGCACTTACAATCTCTATAGAAAGTCATCTTTTCTATTCTTTCAAAGCACCTGCCCCACGGTAATAATATCGTAATTAATTCGGCGAAAGCGGGCCGAAAATAGTAAAGGGTTATAGCGGTTTTCAAGCCCTGCTCGCTATCGTATTATGCAAGTCAATAATTAATCGACAGACGTGATTGTTTAATGAAGTAAAATTGCCGATCTCACTTTGACGTCCAGGTACCAATAGGCGCCCAGGTGTTTTTTCTGTTATAATGGCGAAAATGGAGGCGTTGCGGTATGGGATTAGTTTATTACGGTTATCCAAAGTGCGGGACATGCAGGAAAGCAAAAAAATGGCTTGAGACGAACAACTTGGACTTTCAGGAAGTGAACATAGCGGAAGCTCCTCCTTCAGTAGAAGAACTTGGCAAAATGATTGCGGCATCGGATTTGGAGTTGAAAAAGTTTTTCAACGTTAGTGGGACGAAATATAGAGAGCTAAACTTGAAAGACAAATTGCTCACAATGACAGATGAAGAGAAAATTAGCTTGCTGTCATCTGACGGTATGTTGATTAAGAGACCAATTGTCTTCGGTGATGGTAAGGTGACTGTCGGATTCAAGGAAGAAGAGTTCGACAAAGTATGGACTAACTGATTTCCTATCTTGTCTTTATTCGAGAAATATGACAGAATTGAAGAGAATGAAACTATTTATTTGGAGGGATACGGAATGAGCACACCAAAAGATCTGCGTTATTCTGAAGAGCATGAATGGGTAAAAGACGAAGGTGGTAACTACCGCATTGGTATTACTCACTTTGCACAATCTGAACTAGGCGATATCGTATTCGTTGAACTTCCATCTGTCGGAGATGACATCAAAGCGGACGAGCCTTTCGGAAGCGTTGAATCTGTTAAGACAGTATCAGAACTTTATGCACCAATCAGCGGAAAAGTAATTGAAGTGAATGAAGGACTTGAAGACAGCCCTGAATTTGTCAATGAATCACCGTATGAAAATGCATGGATGATCGTTGTTGAACCTTCAAATGTTTCTGAACTGGATGAACTTATGTCAGCTGAAGCGTATGAAAAAATGACTGTCGGAGAATAACTAAGACAAGGCGCCGGTACTTTTCCGGCGTTTTTTGCATCTTTATATAAAAAAGAGCGAAGGAGGGGCTTCTTGTGTCGGATGAAAGAGTAATTATCGTCGAGGGCGGTTCGGATAAGAAACGTTTGGCACGAATACTTGTTGAGCCTGTCGAAATTATTTGTACGAACGGCACAGTAAGTCCTTATCGGCTTGAAGAATTGCTTGCACCTTACGAAGAACATGAACTATTTGTCTTCGTTGATGCGGATGAAGATGGAGAAAAGACCCGTGTTTTATTCAAAAGAGAGTTCCCGGCAGCAATCCATTTGTACACAGAAAAGGTTTATCGGGAAGTGGAGACGACCCCATACAAAGTGTTGGCTACAATACTACAAGGTGCGGATTTTAAAATCCGACCGGAATTTCTAATTTAAAGGATGTAGAATTAATGGAAACTTGGACACGCGAACAATGGGAGATGGCTTTGAAAGAGTCTTCAGTGGCAGCGTTTTATTTATATACACCAATGTGTGGAACTTGTGCAGTCGCATCTAAAATGATGGACGTTATTACCGTCATGAGACCGGGAATACCAATCGGGAAAGCGGATTTGAATTACGTACAAAATATTGCAATTGACTATGAAATCGAAAGCGTTCCTTGCCTTCTTATACAAAAGGATGGCGTTTTAACCCATAAAATTTATGCATTTCAATCAGTACCGTATCTACTTGAAGAAATAGATTGACAATAGATATGGAACTTTGATATACTTCGTCTTAACATTCAATTGAATAGGTCACTCTTATTAAGAGAGGTGGAGGGATAGTGCCCTGCGAAGCCCGGCAACCGTCACGTAAGTGAAATGGTGCCAAGTCACACAAAGCATACGCTTTGAAAGATGAGAGATTGGACAACGTTTATTTTCGATAACGTCAAGCCTTTCTGCCCGTCTGCAGGAAGGCTTTTTTGTATTGAAAAGCGGAAGGCGCCGCTCAGCTCCGACAGGCACAAGTCAGATTGCGAAGGGGGCATACCTAAGCCACCACAGCGAACTGCCTTGTGACCCGAGGGGGGGCGCCTGAAGCTAAACAAAATTAGTAACAAAACAATTTTTCTGAGGTGAAAAAAATGATTTATTTAACGGATATAAATAAACGATACGGTGAAGGGCCAGGCAGTATTTCAGCAGTCGAAAATGTATCGCTTGAAATTACTGACGGTGAGATTTTTGGAGTCATCGGCTATAGTGGGGCAGGAAAAAGTACGTTGATTCGACTACTGAACGGTCTTGAAATGCCAACGTCAGGTAGTGTTAAAATAGGAAGTCTAGAAATATCAGCAATTAAAGGTAAAGAGCTAAGGGAAGCACGACAAAAAGTGAGTATGATTTTCCAACACTTTAACTTACTGTGGTCTAGAACAGTGAAGGAGAATATCGCTTTCCCTCTTGAAATCGCGGGTGTACGAAAAGCCGAGCGTGATAAGAAAGTGGCGGAACTGATTGAATTAGTTGGTTTGGCTGGTCGTGAAAATGCATATCCATCCGAATTGTCTGGAGGTCAGAAACAGCGCGTAGGGATTGCTCGTGCGCTTGCAAACGACCCTGAAGTCCTTCTTTGTGACGAAGCGACTTCAGCCCTTGATCCAGAAACAACGGATTCAATACTAGACCTTCTAACAGGAATTAATGAACGACTTGGACTGACAATTGTGCTTATCACACATGAAATGCACGTTATCCGGAAAATTTGCCACAGAGTTGCAGTTATGGAGGCAGGGAAAGTTGTTGAGTTGGGAGATGTCCTGGATGTGTTCCAATCACCGAAGGAACCGATCACAAAGCGGTTTGTCTCTCAAGTGACGGAACCCGTGGAGGCGAAGCAGGCAATGGCGCATATTAAGGAAGAATTTCCTGCCGGCACGCTTATCAAGCTTGTATTTGTAGGGGAGCGGACAGAACAACCTGTGCTCGCAAGTCTTATTCGGAAATTCACTGTCGATGTGAATATCGTGCAGGGAAACATATCCCATACACATGGCGGGGCATACGGCACACTGATACTTCAGCTGCTTGGAGATTCCTCAATCATTGAGGAAGCAATTCAATACCTCAATGAAAATGATGTTCAGACGGAGGTGATCGGTAATGACTGAAAACCTTTTTCCGAATGTCGACTGGACTAAAATGTGGGAAGCAACAGTGGAAACACTCTATATGACTGCGGTTTCTACATTGTTCACTTTAGTTATTGGGTTAGGACTTGGAATTTTACTCTTCCTATCTAGTCCCGGTCAACTTTGGTCGAATAAGTTGGTCAATATTATATCAGGAGCATTCGTCAATATTTTTAGATCCATTCCGTTTATCATATTAATCATTTTACTTATTCCGTTTACGAAATTTCTTCTTGGTACAATCCGCGGACCGGATGCAGCGATGCCGGCACTTATTATTGGGGCGGCTCCGTTTTATGCAAGAATGGTGTTGATTGCATTACAGGAAATTGATAAAGGTGTAATTGAAGCTTCGAAGTCAATGGGAGCGAAAACGAGAACGATTATTTTTAAAGTTCTTATACCGGAATCGATGCCTGCACTTATTTCAGGAATTACTGTAACAGCGATTGCACTCGTCGGGTACACTGCTATGGCTGGGATTATCGGAGCAGGTGGACTTGGGACTCTTGCATACTTAGATGGATTCCAGCGTAGCCGGGAAGACGTTACACTTGCTGCAACCATCCTTATTTTAATTATCGTTTTCATCATTCAATTCATCGGGGATTTTGCGGTGAGGAAATTCGACAAGAGATAATATTAGTACAGTAATATCAGGCCTAGCCTGTAAATTATATAAAAACATAGAAAAAGGGGAGAAAAAATCATGAAAAAGCTTTTAGGGGGAATAGTATTAGCAGTACTTGTATTGGCATTGGTAGCTTGCGGAGCGAAAAATGACAGCGATGATAAAAGTACAAGTGGGGAAGACAAAGCTGACAAAGAAACTGTTGAAGAAACGGAAATTGTCATTGGTGCATCTAACACACCGCACGCAATCATTTTAGAAAAGGCAGCACCGATATTGAAAGAAAAAGGAATCGAACTTGTCATTGAAACATACCAAGACTATATTTTGCCAAATAAAGATCTTGAATCAGGCGAATTGGATGCGAACTTCTTCCAGCACATTCCTTATTTAGATCAACAAGTAATTGACCACGGTTATAAGTTTGCGAATGCAGGAGCTATCCATATCGAACCGATGGCTGTTTACTCGACGAAATATAAATCAATTGATGAACTTCCAGACGGTGCAGTTATTATTTTTAGTAACTCAGTAGCTGAACATGGCCGTGTCCTTTCTTTGTTAGAGTCAGCTGGGTTAATCAAATTGGCTGACGGAGTAGATAAAGTAACAGCTGAAGTGAAAGACATTGTTGACAACCCTAAAAATCTGGAATTTGATGCGAATTACGAACCATCACTTTTACCACAATTGTATAAAAATGATGAAGGCGATGCAGTTGTTATCAACGCAAACTATGCAATCGATGCAGGTTTGAATCCACTTGACGATTCTATCGCGATTGAAGAGACAGAGTCGCCATATGCAAACATCATCACAGTAAGAGAAGGCGATGAAAATACTGAAGCAATTAAGACTTTGGTTGACGTGTTGAAATCGAAAGAAATCCAAGACTTCATTCTCGAAGAGTGGGGCGGCGACGTCATTCCTGTAAAGTGATTTGATGATGAAAGTGGACAACTATCTTTACCCATCACCTAGATTGTCATCTTAGAAAAAAGGGAGATTATGAAATGAAGAAATTTCTAACAGGTGTTTTATTAGCAGTACTGATACTCGCGCTTGCAGCTTGCGGAACAAAAAACACTAGCGGCAGCAATAATGTAGGCGAAAAAGAAACAACTAAGATTGTTGTTGGAGCTTCCAATACACCGCATTCGATCATTCTAGAACAAGCAAAACCATTGTTGAAGGAAAAAGGTTATGACCTTCAAATCGAAACATATCAAGACTATGTGTTGCCGAATAAAGATCTTGAATCCAGTGAACTCGATGCAAACTACTTTCAGCATATTCCTTATCTCGAATTACAAATTGAAGATGCGGGATATGACTTTGTAAATGCAGGCGGCATCCATATTGAGCCAATCGGCGTTTATTCGAAAAAGTATAAATCACTTGATGAACTTCCAGACGGTGCGACGATTTTAATGAGTAGCTCTATTTCAGATCACGGACGAGTGCTTGCGATGCTTGAATCAAAAGGGCTTATCAAACTTGACGAAAGTATAGATAAAACAGCTGCTGAACTGAAAGATATTGTTGAAAACCCTAAAAACATCAAATTTGACGCAAACTATGAGCCGGGATTAATGCCACAGCTTTACTCAAATGATGAAGGCGATGCATTGCTGATCAACTCGAACTTTGCAATCGATGCGGGTTTAAATCCGATTAAAGACTCTATTGCTATCGAAGACGCGGATTCACCTTATGTAAATATCATCGCTGTAAGAAAAGGTGATGAAGATAAAGATTCGATCAAAGCTTTGATTGAAGTATTGAAGTCAAAAGAAATTCAAGACTTTATTTTAAAAGAATGGGATGGCACAGTCGTTCCGGTAAAATAAGTATGAAGAAAACTCCACCGAAGGTTTTGGACTCGGTGGAGTTTTCTTTTTTCCAATAGATGTTAATCACAAATAGATGTTCCAATAACAAAAACATTATGGTATTGTTGTCTCTTAAATACATATATTTATCATAGGGGGATATGGTTTTGAAGTTTAAAATTGGTCTAATATGGCGTATTGTTATTGCCATTGGGTTAGCAATTGTACTCGGGGTACTTCTACCGAAGATACCGACAATCGGAGCAGCCTTTACGGACTGGTTTGTCAGTCTTGCCGCAACATTTAATATGATTTTTGGAGGTTTCCTGAACTTTATAGTGCCTCTAATCATTATTGCGTTCATCACGCCCGGAATCGCTAAGCTTGGCAAGGGATCTGGTAAGCTCCTTGGACTGGCAACAGCATTTGCATATATATCTACAATTGTAGCTGGTATTATTGCATATTTTTCGGCAACAGCATTATTGCCAGGATTTATCGGAAGTCTTGGAGACGGCAAGGTAGAAAAAGCAGGTCGAGCTGCCGCAGAATCCTTTTTTGAACTTGAAATGACACCGATTATGGGTGTTATGTCAGCGCTCCTTCTCGCATTCGTCCTAGGTATAGGTATGGCATCCATTGGTAGTAAGGCAATGCTCTCTGTATTCGAGGAATTGAATGTTCTAATAGAAAAGGTGATTGCATTCGTTATCATTCCGCTATTACCATTCCATATTTTTGGGATTTTTCTAAATATGACATATACCGGTGAAGTTGCGAAGGTTCTTTCCGTGTTTGCGCTGGTATTCGTTATGATTATCGTTCTTCATTTCATCATGCTAACGATTCAATATACGATTGCTGGTTCTCTTTCAAAACGCAATCCGTTTTTCTTGATGAAAACGATGGCACCTGCCTATTTCACTGCACTAGGGACACAATCGTCTGCAGCGACTATCCCGGTTACGTTAAGTCAAGCACGTAAAACAGGTGCGTCGGACAAGGTGACTGATTTCACGATTCCACTTTTCGCGACAATTCACCTATCGGGAAGTACAATCACACTTGTATCATGTTCAATCGGTGTCATGCTTATGAATGGAATGCCAGTTGAATTCGGTGATTATCTTCCATTCATCTTCATGCTCGGTGTTGCAATGATTGCAGCTCCTGGAGTCCCAGGAGGTGCAGTAGTAGCGGCAACTGGACTACTCGTTTCGATGCTAGGTTTTGATCAGACGATGGTTGCACTTATGATTGCACTTTATATGGCACAAGACAGCTTCGGAACAGCAACGAACGTCACAGGTGATGGCGCACTCGCTATTATCGTTGACAGATTCACGGATAGTGACGATGCTAAAACAAATTTAGAGCCAGATCAATACTAATAATTCGTGTTTGAACCGGTACATTACGTGCCGGTTTTTTGAATTGTGTGGTTTCTCATTAAAACTGGATAATTGAAAATGAGCGAAGTCTAGAAGAATGTATGCATACAAGTCTTGAATTAAGGGCATTCCTTTCAAATGAAACGATTCTCAATGATTTGCAAGGCAATGCTTATTACGTTAAGATTAGAATGATACTAAATTGAGAATGGATATCCGTTCATCTTTAATATATTGGAGGTATTGGAATGGCTACTTTAGAAATTAAAGACCTTCACGTTGAAATTGAAGGCAAGGAAATATTGAAAGGCGTCGATTTGACGATTAATACAAATGAGATCCACGCAATCATGGGTCCAAATGGTACAGGTAAATCTACACTCGCGCAAGCGATTATGGGGCATCCCAAATATGTTGTGACATCTGGCACAATCAAACTTGATGGTGAAGATGTACTTGAAATGGCAGTGGACGAGCGCGCTAGAGCGGGTATCTTCCTTGGCATGCAATATCCAAGTGAAATTACAGGCGTAACAAACGCTGACTTCCTTCGTTCTGCAATCAATGCTAAACGTGAAGAAGGCGACGAAATTTCATTGATGAAATTCATCCGTGAACTCGACAGCAAAATGGAATTCCTTGAAATGGACGAAGACATGGCTACACGTTACTTAAACGAAGGTTTCTCAGGTGGAGAAAAGAAACGTAACGAAATTCTTCAGCTTACAATGTTGAAGCCTAAATTTGCAGTGCTTGATGAAATTGACTCCGGTCTTGATATCGATGCATTGAAAGTTGTTTCAAAAGGCATCAACGAAATGCGCGGCGAAGATTTTGGTTGCCTAATCATCACTCATTACCAACGTCTTCTTGACTATATTACACCAGACAAAGTTCACGTTATGATGCAAGGTAAAGTTGTTAAATCCGGTGGAGCTGAATTAGCACATAAACTTGAAGAACAAGGATATGACTGGATTAAAGAAGAACTTGGCATCGAAGACGAAACTGTCGGGCAGGAAGTTTAAGAAAGGAGGACGATTCAAAATGACGGTTGAAACAAAGTTGGCATTAACCGAACAGGACGTCCGTTCCTATTCCGCTAAGATGAATGAAGCAGATTGGATGGCGGATTTCCGCGCAGACGCATTAGTGAGAGCGGAACAGCTTCCAATGCCAAGACCAGATAAAACGAAAATTGACAAATGGAACTTTACGGAATTCCCTGCCCATACGGTAGAGAGTACTGTGTATGCTTCCTTGGACGAGCTTTCTGAAGAAGCGCGTGCACTTGTTGATAAAGAGCAACAGAACAGTATTTATGTACAGCATAACAACACACCAGCTTATTTGTTTTTATCTGAAGAGTTGAAAGCTAAAGGTGTCATCATGACAGATATTTTCACAGCATCACGTGAACATAGTGATCTTATGAAAAAATATTTCATGACAGACGGTGTGAAGGTAGACGAGCATAAACTGACTGCACTTCATGCAGCACTTATAAACGGCGGCGTTTTCGTATATGTTCCGAAAAATGTTGTTGTAGAAGAGCCAATTCAAGTGTTGTTTTTACATGATGATGAACAAGCTTCACTCTTTAACCACGTTCTTATTGTGGCAGAAGCGAATAGTTCAGTGACGTATGTCGAGAACTATTTATCGACTGTAGAAGAAGCAAAAGGATTAGCTAATATCGTATCTGAAGTATTCACAGGTGATAATGCACAAATTACTTACGGTGCGGTTGATGTACTTGCGAAAGGATTTACAACTTATGTGAATCGTCGTGGAGTTACAGGACGCGATAGCCGAATTGATTGGGCACTTGGACTGATGAATGACAGTGATACGATTTCTGAAAATATCACGCATCTTGTTGGTAACGGATCTCATTGCGACATGAAGACAGTTGTTGTTGGACGCGGTAAACAGCGCCAAAACTTCACAACTGAAATCGTTCACTGGGGAACGGATACAGAAGGATTCATCTTGAAACACGGTGTTGTTAAAGAAGAATCTACATGTATCTTTAACGGTATCGGAAGAATCGCAAAAGGTGCAACAAGAGCGAACGCTGTCCAAGAGTCACGCGTCCTTATGTTAAGTGAAAGGGCACGCGGAGACGCAAATCCAATCCTTCTTATCGACGAAGACGATGTAACAGCAGGACACGCGGCATCTGTTGGTCGTGTTGATCCACTGCAACTATTTTACTTGATGAGCCGTGGGATTACTCAACATGAAGCAGAACGCCTTGTCATTCATGGTTTCCTTGCGCCTGTAGTCAGCAAATTGCCGATTGAAGGCGTTAAGAAACAATTGACGGAGGTTATCGAAAGGAAAGTGCGCTAATGCTCAGTACAGACATCCGCAAACATTTCCCTATATTGGACCAAGAGATAAACGGGCATCCGCTCGTTTATCTAGATAGTGCTGCGACTTCTCAAAAGCCGCGGCAAGTAATAGAAGCAATCAGCAATTATTATAGCTTTGATAACTCAAACGTCCACCGTGGTGTGCATACGCTTGGTAATCGTGCGACGGAAGGGTATGAAGGAGCGCGCGAGAAAGTGCGCAACTTCATCAATGCGAAGTCGACTGAAGAAATCATATTCATGCGCGGTACGACAACGGCTTTAAATACAGTTGCACAAAGTTATGGACGGGCGAATGTCGGTGAAGGTGATGAAATCGTCATCACATACATGGAGCATCATTCAAACATTATTCCATGGCAACAGCTGGCAAAAGAAAAAGGGGCAGTGTTGAAGTACGTCGACCTTGAGGAAGACGGCACACTATCACTTGAAAAAGTCCGAGAAGTTGTTACAGACCGGACCAAAATCGTGTCCATCATGTACGTATCGAACGTACTTGGTACGATGAATCCAGTTAAAGAAATCGCAGAAATTGCACATGCACATGGAGCTGTTATGGTTGTCGATGGTGCGCAAGCTGCTCCGCATCTGAAAATCGATGTACAGAAACTAGATTGTGACTTTTTCGCTTTTTCGGGACATAAGATGTGCGGTCCTACCGGTATCGGTGTTCTGTACGGTAAAAAAGATTTACTTAACAAAATGGAGCCGGTCGAGTTCGGCGGCGAAATGATTGATTTCGTTGGTTTGTATGAATCGACATGGAAAGAGCTTCCTTGGAAGTTTGAAGGCGGTACACCGATAATTGCAGGTGCAATTGGTTTAGGCGCAGCAATCGACTTTCTTGAAGAAATCGGGCTAGATAACATTGAACGGCATGAACACGAACTTGCTAAATATGCAATGGAACGGATGTCTGAAATCGATGGACTTAAGATTTACGGTCCACTCGATCCTGAGAAACGTGCCGGACTTGTTACTTTTAATCTGAACGATGTCCATCCACATGACGTTGCAACCGTGCTCGATATGCATGGTATTGCCGTCAGAGCAGGTCACCACTGTGCTCAGCCGCTTATGAAATGGCTCAATGTATCATCCACGGCACGCGCAAGCTTCTATATTTATAATACGGAAGCTGACGTTGACCGCCTCGTGGACGGACTCCGTATCGCAAAGGAGTATTTCGCAGATGTCTACTAACAAATTAGATCAGTTATATCGTTCGGTCATCATGGACCATTATAAAAACCCTAGAAATAAAGGCGTCATCGAAGAAAGTAGCATAACTGTCGATATGAATAATCCGACATGTGGCGATGTAATCCATCTGACTTTACAAATAGATGATGGCATTGTTCAAAATGCAAAATTTGAAGGCGATGGCTGTTCAATTTCAATGGCATCCGCGTCGATGATGACGCAGATTGTTAAAGGTAAAAAAGTGGATGAAGCATTAAAAGCGGCCTCTATCTTTTCGGACATGATGCTGGGCAAAGATGTTGACGACTCCATCGACCTAGGTGATATTGAAGCACTTGCGGGAGTATCGAAATTTCCTGCCCGTATTAAATGTGCAACATTGGCATGGAAGGCGATGGAAAAGGGAGTCGGAAATGACTCCGAACAGTAACTAAAAGGACGGAGGAATAGTAATGGCTAAAAAAATGCCGGATATCGGCGATTACAAATATGGGTTTGCTGACAAAGACGTTTCCATTTTCCGTTCGGAACGTGGTTTGACTAAGGAAATCGTTGAAGAAATTTCAGGTATGAAGAACGAACCTCAATGGATGCTTGACTACCGCCTGAAATCATTGGAAATGTTCTACAAAATGCCAATGCCACAATGGGGTGGAGATCTAAATTCCCTTAAATTTGACGAGATTACTTACTATGTTAAACCTTCTGAAGGGGCGGAACGCTCTTGGGATGAAGTACCAGAAGAAATCAAGCGTACGTTTGATAAACTTGGTATTCCTGAAGCTGAACAAAAATACCTTGCAGGTGTTTCTGCACAATACGAATCTGAAGTTGTTTACCATAATATGAAACAAGAACTTGTCGACCTTGGAATTGTATTTAAAGATACAGATTCAGCACTAAAGGAAGACGAAGAACTGTTCAAAAAGTATTGGGGAACAATCATTCCAAACTCAGATAACAAGTTCGCTGCATTGAACTCGGCTGTATGGTCAGGCGGTTCGTTCATCTATGTACCACCGGGCGTTAAAGTTGAAACTCCACTTCAAGCCTATTTCCGTATTAACTCGGAAAACATGGGTCAGTTCGAGCGTACTATGATTATTGTTGATGAAGGAGCAAGCGTCCATTACGTTGAAGGATGTACTGCACCTGTTTATACAACGAATTCACTTCACAGTGCTGTCGTTGAAATCATTGTTAAAAAAGATGCGTATTGCCGTTATACAACAATCCAAAACTGGGCAAATAACGTTTACAATCTTGTAACGAAGCGTGCAGTTTGTGACGCAAACGCAACAATGGAATGGATTGACGGGAACATCGGCTCTAAATTGACGATGAAATACCCTGCAATCATTCTTAAAGGCGAAGGCGCTCGTGGTATGACACTTTCTATTGCACTTGCAGGAAAAGGTCAGCATCAGGATGCTGGAGCGAAAATGCATCACCTTGCACCAAATACGTCTTCTACAATCGTGTCGAAATCAATTTCACAACACGGTGGTAAAGTAACGTATCGCGGAATCGTTCACTTTGGACGTAAAGCAGATGGCGCACGCGCGAACATCGAGTGTGACACGCTGATTATGGATGACTTGTCGACATCTGACACGATTCCATATAACGAAATCCTGAATGATAACATTTCACTTGAACATGAAGCGAAAGTTTCTAAAGTATCAGAAGAACAGCTCTTCTACTTGATGAGCCGCGGAGTTCCTGAACTTGAAGCAACTGAAATGATCGTTATGGGCTTCATCGAACCATTCACAAAAGAATTGCCGATGGAATATGCTGTAGAAATGAACCGTCTTATCAAGTTTGAGATGGAAGGTTCAATCGGGTAATTATCATATCGAAAAAACCGGCCACTAGGGTCGGTTTTTTCGTCTTTACATATATAGTCTGTCACACCTGTTTATAAACTAAAATTCACCAGTGAATGACGTGATCACCTACTTGGCGCTACGTGTATAGTTGCATTTGGATTGCTTTGGATTGAATGACGTCTATACCATTATCGAGAGCTCTGGATGTGTAGGGATGCGACATTGTCGCATCCCTACACACTCTTTTCGGTAATCGTATGGTGGCCCTTCATCCGGCGCGCTCCAAATGCATAAGTACACGAAGTGCAGATGCTTTTTGGGACGAAAGAATAGCTGGCTTCTTACCTGGAGAAAAGCCGCCAAAGATGCAATTTTGGCAGCTGAAACTTTCTATAGGGTTTTCCCTTTTGTATTAGTGAAGAAGTGTCACTTTCTATAAGGTATCACATGATTGCATGCATACTCTTTGCTAAAAGTAAGTAAGGAGCACATTGTACAATGTGCAAAAGTGCCCGAAATTGCATCTTCGGGCACTTACAATCTCTATAGAAAATCATCTATTCGTTTCTTTTTAACATAACTGCACTTTTCACTCGAACATTGTAGGTACGCGACAGGCAACTATTCGCAACAGGATTACTGAAAAAAGTGTAACTAGAAGTGACGGAGTCATTTTTAGCCATACATGCCTCACGGTAAATGTGTCGTGATTAATTCGCCGAAAGCGAACCGAAAATGATCCAGTGAAAATGGATTTTCCCAAGCCCTACTCGCCAGTATTTCATGCAAATAAATGGTTAATCAACAGAAGTGATATTTGGCACTACTTATTTAGAATTAACTAGGTGGTATACTTCATCAAATCTGTTGTCTAAATATGTTAATATAGATAGTACCGATTCATTTGAAAGGAGGCAGAGGAATGATCCAAATCGGATTAACCGGTTGGGGTGACCATCCGGACGTATATAACTCTTCCTCTTCGAAGAAAGAAAAATTACTTGATTATAGTGCACACTTTCCAATCGTCGAACTGGATGCTACTTTTTATGCCATTCAGCCGGAGCGTAATATTCGCAAATGGATTAAAGAAACGCCAGATAACTTCCGATTCATTGTCAAGGCATACCAGGGTATGACTGGGCATCATCGGGGTGAACTCCCGTATGCATCTGTGGATGAAATGTACAATCTTTTCCGGCTATCGGTTACACCACTTCAAGAAGCAGGCAAACTCGCGATGATTCTTGTCCAATTCCCTCCATGGTTTGACTGTACAAAAGAGAATGTTGAGGAAATTTGCTTCGTTTGCGCTAAATTGCATGGATTCGATATCGCCGTTGAATTTAGGCATCAGTCATGGTATTCACCCAAATTTCAACTAGAAACTCTGTCTTTTTTGAAGAAACTGAACGTAATTCACTCGGTGTGCGATGAACCGCAAGCAGGGCAGGGGAGTATTCCGCTAATAGCAAATACCACTCGTCCGGATAAGGTTCTTGTTAGATTGCACGGCCGTAATGTAGCAGGGTGGCGCAACACTACGGGTGATGATAAAGCATGGCGTAAAGTGAGATATCTGTATAACTACAATGACACTGAGCTGAAGGAGATTCAATCAGCTGTTCAAAAATTAAAACAAGAAACGAATGAGGTTTTCGTCATTTTCAACAATAATTCCGGCGGACATGCAGCACAAAACGCGAAACATTTTCAAAAAATGTTCAATATCAACTACGAAAGTCTGACGCCGAAGCAGCTCGACTTTTTTGAAGGAGAATTTTGATGGAATTTATTTTATTGGCCGTTATCGGTCTAGCATCTGGAATTGTTGGGGCACTTGTCGGATTAGGTGGTGGTATCATTCTGGTGCCAGCAACACTTTACGTTGGCATTAACCTTGGTTTAATCGATGGAATTACACCGCAAACCGTCGTTGGGCTATCTGTTATTATGATGATCTTTACGGGCTTGGCGTCGACAATTTCTTATATGAAGACAAAAACAATTGATTTCAAAAGTGGGTTCATCTTTTTCTTAGGAAGTGTTCCCGGGACACTTATCGGTGCATTTGTAAATAAAGGACTTGACCTGCCATCATTCAATCTCTATTTTGGTATTTTACTTATTCTATTATCGACGCTTCTTCTGGTACGTAAATATTTGAAACCGGTCAGCTGGTTTGTCAATCACGGTAAAAAAAGAACTTTCATAGATAATACAGAGCAGACTTTTGTTTACGGCTATCCTGTTTGGTTTGCATTACTACTGTCATTTGTTGTTGGCTTTTCATCAGGTCTTTTCGGCATCGGCGGAGGTTCAATCCTCGTACCAGCGATGATTCTACTCTTCTTATTCCCACCTCATGTCGCAGTCGGTACATCCATGTTCATGGTGTTTTTATCAGCTCTCGTCAACTCAATCACGCATATTTCTCTTGGCAATGTACCGTGGCTTTATACGATTCCAGTCATTCCAGCAGCTTATATCGGGGCTAAAATAGGTGCTCGGTTAAATCAGAAGATGAAATCGGAAACGCTTGTTGTTGCACTGCGAATTATCCTGCTCTTACTAGGAATCAGATCGATTATTGACGGACTTATGGGGTGACATATGAATCACAAGGTTGAAACAATTCATTTCTATCATACAAATGATATCCACAGTCATTTTGAAAGCTGGCCGCAAATTAGTAGGCTTCTTTGTGACAAAAAGCGCGAGCATTTAATAGAAGGAGATGCTTGTTACCATTTTGACATCGGAGATCACGTTGATCGTTCTCATCCATTTACGGAAGGGACGAAAGGTCAAGGAAACATCCAATTGTTGAATGAAGCAGGCTATGATGCGGTAACAATCGGCAACAACGAAGGAATTACCATGTCGAAAGAGGCTTTATCTACTCTTTATAAGGATGCCAAGTTCGATGTCATTCTAAGTAATTTATACGAAGAAGATGGTAGTCGTCCAAAATGGTTGTTACCTTATAGAATCTACGTTACTGAGCAAGGGACAAGAATTGGTGTTATAGGAGCTACTGCAGAATATAAAGCCTTCTATTTGAAGCTCGGCTGGCAAGTGACGGCGCCTCGCCAAAATTTAAAGCTTGTTGCTGAAAGCATTGCTGCTGAGACGGATGTAATTGTTTGTCTATCACATATGGGAATCCATGAAGATGAAAAGCTTGCAGAAGAATGTTCAGAAATCGATGTCATTTTAGGCGCGCATACGCATCATCTATTTCATGACGGCAAATTGATTGGTAATACACTTTTGGCTGCAACAGGTAAATACGGTGAGTATGTTGGTCATGTAACCGTGAAATTTAACACGGATGCTAAAGAACTTTTACAAATGGATGCGGAACTTGTCAGGACAGATTCGATTGAAAGCAATGAAAAAGATATTGAAAAAGTAAATGATCTAATCAAAATAGGAAAGCAGGCAATGGAGGAACAAGTTTTTTATAATCCTTCTCACTTATCTCAAAATCTATTTGATGTTAGTTCGCTGTCCTCTTTCTTTGGTAGAGCGCTCATTGCTTATTCACAAGCGGATTGTGCCATGTTTAACGCAGGAATATTTCTAGGTAGTCTCGAAAAGGGGTGGGTGACAAAAGAGGATTTACATTCACTTCTACCTCATCCAATCAATTTATGTCTCATTACACTCGATGGATCAGAATTGAAAGAAGTCTATGAGCTGTCATTAACGAAAGAGTGGCCGCAAATTGAAATCAAAGGACTTGGTTTCCGTGGCTCGTTAATGGGTGCGATGATTCATGAAAGACTTTATAAAAATAGAAATGATCAGCTTTTTGCGGGCAATCGGGAGGTTGTATCAGGTCAAAAATATACACTTGCAACACTGGATATGTTCACTTTCGGTTTTTTCTTTCCATCGCTTAAACATGCAGAAATAGAGTACTATATGCCTGAATTAATCAGGGATGTGCTTGGTTGGTACGGAACCACACTAATTAAAGAATGAACGACTAGCTTCCTGCATAACGTATAGTAGGAGGAGTCGTCTTGAGATTTCACGGCCAAGTTACTAGAAAATCCAGGAAGAAAAAACGCAAATTGTTACCCCTTCTTATTCCTGCAATTCTTATCGCAATTGCCCTTTTTATTTACATTATTAATGCAAGGCTTGCCCCAATTTATATTCAATATGCAGAGGTACAGACAGAAAAAATCGCGGCCCATGTTATCAATAAAGCCATCAATTCAAGGACTGCCAATGTACTTGATGTCAATGATATCATTGTAAACGTCCCGAACGATTCTAAAGGGATGGTGAAATTCAACACTGAAATCATCAACAGAGTATTAGCGGAGACACATGGTCTTGTCGAGTCCCATCTTCAACAGGCTGAAGCGGGCAATCTAGCCTTATTACCAACAGATGAGATAGAATTTGATTCGCAAGCAATGAAACGTGAAGAGGGAATTGTCTTTTTTGTCCCTCTTGCTCAAGCGGCAAATATTCCATTACTAGGAAACTTAGGGCCTAAAATACCGATTCGTTTTCATGTCATAGGTCAAGTACAAGCGACTATAGATACAAAAATTAGTGAATTTGGTATTAACAATGCCGTTGTTGAAGTGAATATATTATTAACAGTAAATGTCCAAATCATTGTCCCACTTGCAACAAAGCAAAGTGTAGTGACACAGAAGATTCCGGTAGCTATGGGACTAATTCAATCAACAGTACCTCAAATCTATACGACTGGTGGTGGGGATCCGCCATCGGTCGAAGTTCCAGCCCCTCCCGCGATAGAGGAATGAAAAGGGACTTGAAAATGCTGTGGATAACTGATAGGCTAGTAGAGGATTGAAATATCGATTGGGTAGAGGCTGCATTGCTTATTAGTCACACACGCGAGATTGACACCGATGACCGTGTGTAAAAGGAAGCTTTGCCGAAGTTTGGTAAGATCGTCGGGATCTATCAGGCTGGGGTTATTCCGAATAGGGATAACACTGTCATACATTCTTGAACATGTATGATGAGCTACAAGTCGTGAGTTAGATAAGCAGTATTAGTTATCCAACAAACGAAACGTAGATAAAGCCGGCTCCTGATGCACTCTGCTGAGTGTAATTAGTAGCCGTTTTTTTATTCCCCCTATACAGGGCCTCAACCCGACTAAATGGAGGAATAGTAGATGATAGGAACATGGGTATCAATTTTACCACCACTAATCGCAATTATTATGGTGTTTGCAACTAAACGGGTGCTGTTGTCGCTCGGAGCAGGAATAGTCTCAGGTGCTCTGCTGGCGGCGTCGTTCGGACCTGTTGAATCATTAAAAAATTTATGGGAGTCAGTTAAGGCTACATTTTGGGATGGTGGACTGAATACAGGGAACATTTACATTATCCTTTTCATCCTTCTATTAGGGGTTATCACTGCATTTGTTAGTTTATCCGGTGGAAGCAGGGCATTTGCAGAATGGGCAGTGCGGCACATCAAAACAAAACGTGGTGCAAAACTGCTCACAGTATTTCTCGGTATAGCTATTTTTGTGGATGACTATTTCAATGCATTGGCAGTTGGCCAAATTGCTCGTCCGATTACAGATCAGCATCGAGTTTCAAGAGCAAAACTAGCTTATTTCATCGATTCAACCTCAGCACCGATTTGTGTCATTTCACCAATTTCAAGTTGGGGTGCCTTTTTAATCGGCCAACTTGCACTTATATTTGGTGGTGCTGCAGCGATTAGCTATTCACCACTATCTGCCTTCATTATGATGGCGCCTATGAATTTTTACGTTATCGCAACACTTGCAATGGTATTTTTCCTTGCGTGGACTAATTTTGATATATTCGAAATGAAGAAACATGAACAACGTGCTACAGAAACAGGTCAATTGTTTGATCCTGCTAAAACAATTCCAGGTCAGTTAAAAGAAGACTTCCCAGTACACGCACATGGCCGCGTTCGAGATTTAGTCGCACCTATCGTCACACTTGTTGCAGTGACATTTGCGGTTATGATTTGGACAGGTTATTTAGCCGGCGGATCAATGAACCTTTTGTCAATCTTTGAAAATACAGATGTTGCTCTGTCATTACTTTCTGGCGGAATTGCAGCTACACTACTTGCAGGTATTTTGTATATTTTACAGATGAAAAACAATGAAACGGCGAGTCTCTCTCTTATGGGCAGTGCAGTAATAAACGGTTCGAAGGCAATGATGCCACCTGTTTTGATACTGATCTTTGCTTGGTCTCTTTCGTTCTTAATCGGAAAAATGGATACGGGCATATTCTTATCTGACGTTGTATTGAAATCGAATATACCAGTTAGCTTCCTTCCCGTTATCATGTTTGTCCTTGCTTGTCTTATGGCATTTTCGACAGGAACTTCTTGGGGATCGTTTGGGATTCTTATGCCAATTGCCGGAACAATAATGATTGAAGCGTCACCAGAAATGTTGCTGCCAGCGCTTGCGGCAGTTCTTGCGGGAGCGGTTTTCGGTGATCACGCTTCACCGATTTCTGACACAACGATTCTATCTTCTACAGGTGCAGGCTGTAACCATATAGATCACGTTGCGACACAGTTTCCTTATGCATTAATCTGTGCATTGGTGGCCACAATGGGCTACATCATCTTAGGTATCACAGGCTCCATATGGATAGGTCTAGTTGGTGTTATTGTTATTCTTGTAGTATTGTTTTCTGTTTGGACGATGAAAGCTAAAAAAGAGGCAACACAGCTGTCTTTATAATAGTAAATGATTGGAAGCGGTGAACTTTTTACCGCTTCTTTATTATGTATAAAATAGTTTTCTAACAAAAAAATGTTTTGACAATAGTCAGATAGGTATATATACTAGGCGTTAAGACTAAAGTAATCAGAAAATGGTGAACTTCCATTCAATGGTTAGTTAAAAGTATTAGGAAAGGATGATATTGAATAACTGATCTTTCTATTAACTGTTAGACTTATCCGAAGAAATTAAACTCCGGAAGATGAGAACTGAAAACTCTCTATAGACCGAATAGAAAGTTTGTTTTACAATAGGCATGTAAGCGGAAACAAAATGATATCTTTCGGAATGCTAAATCGTTTGTCGTACTAGTTCGATTTAAATTGTCGGAAGTATCAATCAAAAGGGGGATTTTATATGAAATTGAAAAAGTTTGCAAGTGTATTTGCCGCTTCCGCTCTAGCAGTCGGATTGTTGGCAGGGTGTGGTGCAGGGGACAAAGCTGAGGAAGGAAGCACAGGTGGATCTAAGGGCGGCGATACGATTAAAATCGGAGTCAACCTTGAATTATCAGGTGCTGTTGCCTCTTATGGTACTTCCGAACTATCAGGGATTGAACTTGCAGTTGAAGAAATTAACGCTGCAGGCGGTATTGATGGCAAGGAAATTGAACTTGTCAAAGTCGATAATAAGTCTGAGCCTGCCGAAGCAACGAGTGCAGCGCTTAAATTGATCACTCAGGATAAAGTAATTGCAATCATCGGAGCAGCTACAAGTGGTGCTACTGTTGCACAGGCTGAAATCGCTAATGGCAACGAAACACCACTTATCAGTCCATCTGGGACAAGCCCGAATGTAACAGTAAAAGATAACGGGGACGTTAATGAATTCGTATTCCGTACGTCATTTATTGACCCATTCCAAGGAACGGTTGCAGCAAACTTTGCAGCGAATGATCTTGGTGTTAAAAACGTAGCCATTTTCTCTGATAATGCAAGCGATTATTCAAAAGGTCTTGCATCATCATTCAAAAAAGACTTTGAAGCTGCAGGTGGTAAAATTGTTGCTGAAGAATCTTACGTAGGTAAAGATTCTGATTTCCGTTCAACTCTTACACGTATTAAAGCAGCAAATCCTGAATTCATTTTCATCCCTGGATACTATGAAGAAGTAGGATTGATTGTTAAACAGGCTCGTGAAATGGGTATCACTGTTCCACTTATGGGAGCAGATGGTTGGGATTCTCCAATTCTACTTGAACTTGCCGGTGCAGAAGCATTGAATAACACATTTACAACAAATCACTATTCATCTGAAGATCCAGACGGTATCATTCAAGAATTCAACAAAAAGTTCAATGACAAATATAGTAAATCACCTGACGCATTTAATGCACTTGGTTATGACACGGTTTATCTATTAGCTGATGCTATTAAACGTGCAGGCGGTCCAGATTCTGTGAAGATTAAAGATGCTCTAGCTGAAACAAAAGATCTTGAGCTTGTAACTGGCTTGTATTCGGTTGATGAAAACCATCACCCAGTCAAATCGGCTACTATTCTTGAATACAAAGACGGCGAACAAGTCTTCAATACAAAAGTTAATCCTTGATTAAAACTGTAGGAATGGAGGGAGGATGTCCTCCCCTCATTCCTTTTTTAAGCCTTATTTTAAAGCTGGAAAAGGAGTGAAAAGTTAATGGAATGGTTACAACAGCTAATAAACGGTATTTCACTCGGCAGTATTTATGCGTTAATTGCACTCGGCTATACAATGGTTTATGGAATTATCAAACTCATAAACTTCGCACATGGTGAAATCTTTATGATTGGTGCATTTATTGGGTATTACTCCATCGCGGGTTGGGGTCTTGGATTCATCCCTGCCCTACTATTATCAATGGCTTCCTGCGCAGTTATTGGCGTTCTTATCGAACGAATAGCCTACAAAAGATTACGAAATGCGACAAGAATCGCGGCGTTGATTACTGCAATTGGGGTGTCACTTCTTATTCAAAATGGTGTCATTTATATGCGTGGTGCGCAACCTAATGCGTATCCAGAAGTACTACGCAATAAATCATTTGATTTTTTCGGTGCTCAAATAAGCAGTCAGTCAATCCTGATTCTTTCTGTTTCTGTCACATTGATGATCATTCTTCAATTTGTTGTACATAAAACGAAAATCGGAAAAGCGATGCGAGCTGTTTCCTATGATGCTGAAGCAGCTAAGCTGATGGGAATTAATGTTGACAACACAATCTCGGCTACGTTTGCGATTGGATCAGCTTTGGCTGGTGCAGCGGGCGTTATTTTCGGTATTTATTATACAAAGATTGACCCGTTAATGGGTATTATTCCTGGTTTGAAAGCATTCGTCGCAGCTGTCCTTGGTGGAATTGGAATTATTCCCGGAGCCATGGCTGGAGGTCTTGTGCTTGGAGTAGTAGAAACATTTGTCAGTGCGCTTGGTTTCTCTCTTTGGAGAGATGCTGCGGCATTCGTCATTTTGATTTTAATACTCATCTTCAAACCGTCGGGACTCTTTGGTAAAAATACACGTGAGAAAGTGTAGGTGAAACAATATCATGAAAAAGTCAAAACAGTTTTGGTCATTTATTGCTTCATCTCTAATCGTTTATACGGTTATTCAAGTGCTCATAAGTGTAGGTATATTAAATGATTTTCATTCTAATACATTAATCTTTATGGCAATTAATATTATGTTGGCCGTCAGTTTGCACTTAGTAATTGGTGTTACAGGACAGTTTTCACTTGGTCATGCAGGATTCCTAGCAGTGGGAGCCTATATTTCGGCAATCGTGACGATGAAATTGCAACTGCCATTTCCAGTTGCAATTTTAGCGGCAGGGGTTATTGCTACAATTGCAGGGCTAATCATTGGGATTCCAAGTTTACGGCTACGCGGCGATTATCTAGCAATTGCTACACTTGGATTTGCGGAAATTATTCGTATTGTTTTCTTGAATATTGAATATGTAGGTGGAGCGGCAGGGATGCAAGTGACGCATTTAACTACATGGACCTCTGCGTTTATCTGTCTTTTCGTTACAATAGTAGTTATCGTCAATTTTACAAATTCAAGGCATGGTCGCGCGTGTATTTCAGTTCGAGAGAATGAAATTGCGTCGGACGCTATGGGAATCAATACAACGTATTACAAAGTATTAGCGTTTGCAATTGGTTCTTTCTTTGCAGGAGTTGCTGGGGCTTTGTATGCACATAACTTTTACATTATTCAACCTGCTAACTTTGGATTCTTAAAGTCAATCGATATTTTGATCTATGTTGTGTTGGGTGGTTTAGGAAGTTTGTCAGGAGCAATTGTTGCAACAATATTATTAACAATCGTTTCCACATTCTTACAAAGTTATCCTGAAACACGCATGATCATCTATAGTCTAGTACTTATCATTGTTATGCTTTATCGTCCAAAAGGCTTAATGGGAACAATGGAAATAACGGATTACTTCAAGTTATGGAGAGGTTCGAAAGGAGGCAGCCAGCATGACAAGTGAACCGTTACTGAGAGTGACAGATGTAGGTATACAGTTTGGCGGGCTGAAGGCAGTTTCGAATTTCAATATGGAAATCAATCAAGGTGAACTTATTGGGCTCATTGGTCCAAATGGAGCGGGTAAGACAACGAGTTTCAACTTATTGACAGGTGTTTATAAGCCTACGGAAGGCGATATTTTATTCAAAGGGAAACGTATTAATGGTATGGCTCCTTATCAGGTAACACGCAGGGGAATTAGTCGGACATTCCAAAATATTAGGTTGTTCAATGAACTATCCGTTTTGGATAATGTTAAAGTTGCTTATCACTCATTAGCGAAGCATTCAGTTCTAAGTTCTATGCTACGCCTCCCATCCCATTTTTCTGGGGAGAAAGAAATGGAAGAAAAAGCAATGGAATTCCTCAAGATTTTTGAATTGGATAAATATAGAGATGAAGATGCAAAAAATCTTGCATATGGGAAGCAGCGGAGGCTTGAAATTGCACGCGCATTAGCCGCAGGCCCGGAGTTGTTACTGCTTGATGAACCAGCTGCTGGGATGAACCCGCAGGAAACGAAAGAGCTAATGGAGTTAATCGCATTTGTCCGTAAGAAATTCAATCTAACCATTTTATTAATTGAACATGATATGAATTTGGTAATGGGGATTTGTGAACGTATTTACGTATTGGATCATGGTGTACTTCTTGCTGAAGGAACTCCTGAAGAAATCCGTAATAATCCGAAAGTAATCGAGGCTTATTTAGGGGAGGAAGTTGACGAATGAGTATGCTAAAAGTTGACAACCTCAACGTCTATTATGGTAGTATCCATGCGCTTAAAGGTGTTTCTTTACATGTAGATCAGGGTGAAATTGTGACATTGATTGGTGCGAATGGTGCTGGGAAGAGTACGTTGTTGAAAACATTATCAGGTTTATTAAAACCAAAAGAAGGCACTATAGAGTATTTGAATGATTCAATAGCGGGTAAGCAAGCCCAAGCCATTGTAAAAGCAGGAATCTCCCATGTACCTGAAGGAAGACGAGTGTTTGCAGATATGAGCGTTGAAGAAAATATTGAATTAGGTGCTTTTTTAAGAAAAGATAAAGCGGGTATTCAACAAGATTTCCAAAAAGTCTATGAGATTTTTCCACGTTTGCATGAACGACGCAAACAATCAGCGGGAACGCTATCTGGCGGAGAGCAGCAGATGTTAGCGATGGGTAGGGCTATCCTGGCAAGACCGAAATTGTTGTTGTTGGATGAGCCCTCAATGGGATTGGCTCCACTAATGGTTAAGACGATTTTTCAAGTCGTCAAGGATATTAATCAAGAGGGAACAACGATTCTCCTCGTAGAGCAAAATGCCAATATGGCCTTGTCAATTGCTAACCGTGCGTACGTTATTGAAACGGGACGTGTCATTCTTTCAGGGACTGCTGAGGAACTGCATGCCAGTGAAGAAATCAAGAACGCTTACTTAGGTGGCCATTAATTGAAAAGAGACAGTGCTTGGTAACCGGCACTGTCTCTTTCTTTGTAAAGGTAATCGAATTAGACCCTAGGGATGGTTGTTTGAAGTCTGAATATATGATACATTAGCAACAGTAGTGAAAACACTTTATAAGTTTGTAGGAATGGAGTCGGTCGTCGTGTCATGCAAACCGGAACAGGGAAACAGAACGGAACACGTTAGAAAACCCGATTGGTTGAAAATCAAGCTAAATACGAATGATAACTATACAGGCCTTAAAAAAATTATGCGTGAGAATAATTTAAATACTGTATGTGAAGAAGCTCGTTGTCCAAATATCCATGAATGTTGGGGAGAGCGCCGTACTGCTACATTTATGATTCTTGGTGCAGTTTGTACACGTGCATGCCGTTTTTGCGCCGTTAAAACAGGTTTACCAACAGAACTAGATCTTGCAGAACCAGAACGCGTTGCAGATTCTGTTGCGCTTATGAATTTAAAGCATACAGTTGTTACAGCAGTAGCGCGTGATGATCAGAAAGATGGAGGATCTGCGGTATTTGCAGAAACAATCCGTGCAATTCGTAGAAAAAATCCATTTACAACAGTTGAAGTTCTGCCATCTGATATGGGCGGCGTTTATGAGAACCTTGAGCGACTCATGGATGCTAAACCAGATATCTTGAATCACAATATCGAAACGGTACGTCGCCTAACACCAAGGGTTCGTGCGCGAGCGACATATGACCGTTCACTTGAACTATTGCTTCGTGCAAAAGAAATGCAACCTGATATTCCTACAAAATCTTCTTTGATGCTTGGTCTTGGTGAAACACATGAAGAAATTCTCGAGACAATGGATGACCTTATTGCGCATAAAGTTGATATAATGACAATAGGCCAGTATTTACAGCCTAGTAAAAAACATTTAAAAGTACAAAAGTATTATTCGCCGCAAGAATTTGGCGAGTTGAGAAAAATTGCAATGTCCAAAGGGTTCTCACACTGTCAGGCAGGTCCACTCGTACGCTCGAGTTACCATGCTGATGAGCAGGTGAACGCGGCTGCAAAAGAAAGGCAGCGTCAAGGTGATGAACAACTTGAAACAACACTGCAAAGTTAAATTGGCGGTGAAAGTTGATTGATAATTTTAGAAAACTGGCAATTTGATATACTGACAGACTACCGTGAGGGATTTAATGAAGAGGCTTTGCTTGCAAGATACAGTGATGTTCTCCTCAAATACGACTACATACTTGGGGACTGGGGATACGGACAACTCCGTTTAAAAGGGTTTTTCGAAGATACAAACCAGAAAGCAACGTATGAAACAAAAATCAGCACCTTACAGGATTATCTTTACGAATACTGTAATTTTGGCTGTGCCTATTTTGTATTGAAAAAATCAGGCCGGGTTAAACTGGAAGCAGAGACTCCCGAAACTCCTGAAGTATCTGAATAACTAGGCTCGCGCGTGGATCTTGAATCTGCCCGCGAGTTTTTTGTTGTATAGAAATTTATATGATTCTCGAACTGTGGATAACCTTTGAAAATGATAGTCCACGAACAGAAACCTGCGCCTGGAGGTTCTTAGGTTGGAGTGTATATATGATTGGTAGCGGGAAGTTAATGCTCTTTTGCATGTATATATGATTGGTAGCGGGGTGTAAATGCTCGTTTGTGTGTATATATGATTGTTGGCAGGAAGTTAATGCTCGTTTGCGTGTATATATGATTGGTAGCGGGGCGTAAATGCTCGTTTGCGTTTATATATGATTGGTAGCGGGAAGTTAATGCTCGTTTGCGTGTATATATGATTGGTAGCGGGAAGTTAATGCTCGTTTGTGTGTATATATGATTGGTCGGGGGAAGTTAATGCTCGTTTGCGTGTATATATGATTGTTAGCGGGACGTTAATGCTCGTTTGCGTGTATATATGATTGTTAGCGGGAAGTTAATGCTCGTTTGCGTGTATATATGATTGGTCGCGGTATGTTAACGCTCGTTTTGAGGGATATATATATTCAGTCTCGCTTGCGCTTTCATTATCCCCTATATATAGAACAAATGAATACCTATATATACTGAGCGGAGGCGCCTTACAAGGGGATATCTGTATTTCAAAATATCTAGTATCGCAAATATGGTATCATAAGATGAAAATAGTTGAACAATCAGGAGGGAAAGTCCATGTATTTTGTTGACCGAAACCAAATCAGTGAATCGCTAAATCATATGGAAGTTTTACTTGAATTGTACAGAAATGAAAAAGAGTGGCAGAAGGATATTATCCATTCACTTGCGCTTGAACGGATAGCGAATGTACTTATCGAGTCGATTATTGACGTCGGAAATTCGATGATTGACGGTTTTATCATGCGTGACCCAGGGAGTTACGAAGATATTATTGACATAATGGAAGACGAGCGTGTTATCACTTCCGAAATGGCAGGACCGTTAAAAGTGGTAATTGAACTTAGGAAAATGATTGTGCGTGAGTTCACTAAAGTAGACGTTAGGACGATAATCGAAGTATTGAATGCCTCAATGGATGAACTCCTTGAGTTTCCAAAAAAGGTGCGTCATTATCTTGAAAATGAGCTTGGTCCAGTATCTGCCTTCTTACCGGAAGAGAAATGATTATGGATAAATACAAAGCAATCTGTCTTGATTTAGATGGAACTGTTTACCGTGGGACTGAACCGATTTCGGAAGCGGTCTCTTTCATTGGAAATATGCAACAAAATGGAATCGATCCCTATTTCATCACAAATAATTCTTCGATGACACGTGTGCAGCTTCGGGAGAAACTGGCATCATTCGGAATAATCGCAGATTCTGACCGCATCATGACATCTGCGATTGCTGCCGCAAAGTACTGTAAAGAAAATTATTGTGGTGCATCTGTTATGATGATTGGTGAAAAAGGGTTGGAAGAAGCATTAGCGTCTGAAGGGATAGCAATCACAGCAACGAATCCCGATGTTGTTATCATGGGGATTGACCGAAGTATAACGTATGCGAAATTGGCGGATGCTTGTCTGGCGTTACGGGGAGGCGCGCATTTCATTGCAACAAACAGTGATAAAGCATTTCCGACGGAAAGAGGACTTGTTCCGGGGAATGGATCTTTTGTCACCTTAATGGAAAGTGCAACTGGGGTATTACCGTTATTTGTTGGGAAACCTGAGCCGCATATGCTTGAATTCATTCAGGTAGAAAACGGCTTTCGAAAAGAAGAGATGGTTATGATTGGTGATAACTACGATACGGATATACAAGCGGGAATTCATTTTGGCATTGATACGATACATGTTGCAGGAGGCGTCACTTCGCCAAAAGAAGTACTCTTGAAATCGCAGCAACCGACTTATTCGTACCAGACATTACTTGATTGGATAATATAAAAAAGCTAGCCGCCTGAAAAGGGCGGTTAGCTATAATGCTCAAAAGAGCGGATTGTCTTCTATATATTGATAGATGCGCTCGGTCAGCTCGTCGTTTGTATCTGCTTCGACGATTTCACCATTGACGATTGCATACAGCGATTCTGAACATTTTGTACAGTAACTTAAACAACCATACTCAAGAACATCAAGATTTGGATCTTTCTCCAATTTTTCAAATGTTTCTTGTGAATAGTTTGCGATATTACTCATGCAAAATTCGACAATCGGATTCACGATGATCACCTCACCTATTTGAAATCCTACTCTTTTTTTCTTCGCACGTCAACAATCTGGCATTACCGGATGGACCGACTAAATTAACCACGGTCTATGGGGTGAGACTAAATAATTATATGTGTTGAACGTATGAATACCTTCATAAATTCAGCGTAGATGACCTTGTATGGGGGAGTCGAAGCTGATTTAAAGGTTTTTTAAAATCATAAAAAAATTATTCATGTTGATTAAAATTGCACTTTACCGTGAATCATTGTGAAGCATGTCACAAACTGATATAATCGTAATTGGGAAAACAACGGATTAATGGATTACGAAGGAGAAAACTTATGAGAAAACTTGTATTATTAGGTGCCGGATATGGGAATATGCGCATTTTACTACGTTTATTGACAAAAGAATTGCCGAGTGATGTCGAAATAACGCTTGTCGATCGGACTCCGTTTCATAGTTTGAAGACGGAATTTTATGCGCTTGCATCTGGAACTGTATCGGACTCAGTCGTGCGTGTTCCACTTCCGGAACATGATAGGCTGAAAGTTGTTGGCGGAGAAATTATAGAAATTAGGCCGGATGAGAAGTGCGTCTATCTTGATGATGGCGTGCAAATCATGTATGACGAATTGGTAATTGGGCTTGGCTGTGAAGATAACTATCATGACGTACCAGGAGCGGCAGAGTACACATATAGTATTCAGACGATTGGTAAATCCAGGGTTACGTACGAAAAACTTCTTGGTCTTGGTAGTGGTGCAACGATTGGTATTGTTGGAGCCGGCTTAAGTGGGATCGAACTTGCTAGCGAACTCCGGGAAAGTAGACCCGATTTGAACATTAAGCTGTTCGATCGCGGCCCACGGATTTTGAGGGACTTCCCTGAGAGACTTAGTAATTATGTTAAAGGGTGGTTTGACGAACATAATGTAGACGTCGTTGCGAGTTCTAACATTACAAAAGTGGAACCGACGACCCTGTTTAACCACGAAGAAACAATCGCGGTTGATGCGGTTGTCTGGACAGCTGGGATTCGCCCGGTTGCACCTGTGGAAAAAATTGATACGGAAAAAGACGGATCAGGTCGGGTTGTACTGAATAAGTATCATCAGTTGCCTGAATTTAACGATGTCTATATCGTAGGAGACTGTGCGGCGCTTCCTTATGCTCCAAGTGCGCAAGTAGCTGAGGAACAGGCGGAACAGATTGTACGCATATTACGTAACGTTTGGAACAACGAACCACTTCCGGAAACTATGCCGGAAATCAAGCTGAAAGGGTTCCTCGGATCCCTTGGTAAGAAGCAAGGATTTGCATACCTTGCTGACCGGACTGTAACAGGTCGTATTGCACGATTGTTGAAGTCGGGTGTGCTCTGGATGTACAAATGGCATAATGGTTGAAAAAAAATCCCCTATTCGCATAGTGCGAAAAGGGATTTTTTTTGTTGTCTAAGAAATTATCGAATTAGGTATTGTGGATAAGTTGTGATTTAGAGATTTACTTATAGAATTCAGCGCTTTTGTTCTTCTCATTTATCTTGAAATTTTATCAGTTTAAGATTCAGCTATATAGCCGTTCTTTTCAAGCGCAGCAAATACCGGTTTTAATTGAATATAGCCTTCACCAATCATTTCGTCGTTGATCATGACTAGTGGATAGAAGAACTCATCGTCCTGTATTTGCTGGACAATTTTTTTGTGTTTGTCGTCGGAAACAGTAGACTCGATATCAATGTAAGTGATATCGTATGGCTGATTCGGGTACTTTCTATCGATAGCAGCTTGAAGCCATTCGTATGTGTCTTTGGATGAAGGTGAATTGACACAGCTTGCACAGATGATATCTGCACCATAAATTTCAATGATTGTAGTAGTGATACTCATATTAATTGTCCCCTCCCGATTGATTGTTGGATTTTTTCTTCTTTCCAGTTTATAATAAGTATAAGGAAAGGAGAGTTAAAAAACAATGACAGATACAGCGTTAACTGAACCAGTACAAGAAGTATTAGATAAATTACGTCCATTCCTCCTACGTGATGGGGGAGACTGTGAACTTGTGGATATCGAGGATGGCATCGTGAAACTTCGCCTTCTTGGTGCTTGCGGTACATGCCCAAGCTCGACGATTACACTAAAAGCAGGGATCGAACGCGCACTTTTGGAAGAAGTTCCAGGTGTCGTTGAGGTAGAACAAGTATTTTGATTTTAAGTGGGACGGTCCGAATTTCGGTCCGTCTTTTCTATTTTATTGCCCGAATATCTTGCCATCGTTCTTTTGTCATCTCGATGAGCTTCGGTTCAGAGGATGTGCGTTGGCGTTCTAGAATGCGCGAAAAGCTTTTTATTGCCTCATTCTCATCACCGATTTTCCAAGATAATTCTGCAATCAAATACAAAACCCTTGTTTCTGACATTTGGGTTCCAGTGAAATCTCCTTCTGAAAACGCTGTAGTATAGAAATTTCGTGCGATTGTTAGAAAACGTTGTTCTTCTACCTCCGCTCCTTTATCACGATATAACCAAGCAATTCGTAAGGTAAGTCCTGCCAGTGTAAGAACATTTTCCTTTTTGAACATGGCGCTTAAATAGGCAAGTTTATAAGTTTCAATGGCTTCATTGATATCACGTGCTGCACTGAAAGATCGGCCATTCCATTGAGATGTGATTCGTGCAGCTATGTCTTCTTCTGTGCCAGGAGCAAAATAAGAGGAAAAATCATCGGTAGAAGAGAAGCCACAGTGAGGGCAAACTGCAACGTTATAAAAGATTGGATTTACCTCTGGATTTGAGTAGACAGGTTTGAAGTCACTTTCGTGGGATGAAACCCGAATGAATCTTGAGCGAATTTTTGTGGTAGTGAAGTTTTGCTTACAATAAATGCATGCAACTTTTTTATCATAAAAAGGGCTGATTTCCATGTAGACCCACCTTTCGTACTAGTTAACTCATTATAGCGTATATCCTTCAACACTGGAGTTAATATGATTGCGTTTTGCTCGATTTAATTGCTATTATAGAAGGAAGAAAACAAAGGGAAGGTGAACACGAATGACACAAGTTGTTGAGGTTACTAAAGCTGCAGCAATTCATGTAAGAGAAATGATGCGTCATAATGAGGAAGAAGGGTCATTCCTGCGTGTCGCTGTGAACGGCGGAGGATGTAGTGGTTTGACATACGGAATGGGTTTTGAAACTGAAAAGTCACCGGATGATCTTCTGCTTGAACAGCATGGTTTACAAATTCTCGTTTCTAGTGAAGATGCCGGCGTTCTTGAAGGCACACAAGTCGATTATAAAGAGTCCCTTATGGGGGGCGGATTTACCATAAATAATCCCAATGCAATTGCTTCTTGCGGTTGTGGAACATCATTCAGAACGGCTAAGAAAGAAGGAACTCCAGCGGACTGCTGATTCCTTTTCTAGCTCTCCTAAATACTACTTAGGAGAGCTTTTTTTGTCGAATTATAGTTGTGTTTTTTTAGTCAGTATTTTCAAATATTTGCTATTTCAAATATACTATTGAAAAGCCCCAACAAAAGGGCTACTATAAGAGATAGAAGTTTGTCGAAAAAATGACAAAGGCCGGGACTGTGTAAATCGTCGGTGTACCGATTTCACGTGGGCCGGGCACATAAAAAAATCAAAGGTGGTTTCGATCTTCGTGAAAAGACCGACAATTTTAGTATTAGGCGCGGGTTATGGCGGTTTAACAACAGTTGTTAACTTGCAAAAATCTCTTGGAGCAGACGATGCAAATATCGTTCTTATAAACAAAAATGAGTATCACTATGAATCGACATGGCTTCATGAAGCAGCTGCAGGAACAATGTCTCCTGAATCAGTGCGTTATGATATCAAAGATGTTATTAACAGTAATAAAGTGAAATTCGTCCAAGCTGAAGTTCAAGCAATCGACGTTACTGGGAAAGTCGTAACGACAAATGTCGGTACACATACATACGATTATCTTGTTATCTCACTTGGTTTTGAAGGCGAAACATTTGGTATTCCAGGCCTTGATAAATATGCACTTTCTATTGCCAACGTTAAAGCAGCACGTCAAATTCGCGAACATATCGAATATCAATTCGCGACTTGGTCAACTGAAGAAGTTAAAGACGATAGCCGTCTGACAATCATCGTTGGGGGAGCGGGCTTCACAGGCATCGAGTTCCTTGGCGAGCTTGGTAACCGTGTACCTGAACTTTGCAAAGAGTTCGACGTTCCACAAGAAAAGGTACGCGTACTATGCGTAGAAGCAGCGCCAATGGTTCTTCCAGGATTTGACCCTGAGCTTGTAGATTATGCTGTTAAGCATTTGAACTCTAAAGGAATCGAATTCTCGATTGGTACGCCAGTTGTAGAAGCTACTCCTGAAGGCGTTAATATTAAAAAAGGCGAAGACGTATTTGAATTCGTCAAAGCTGGCACAGTCGTTTGGGCTGCAGGTGTCCGTGGTAACCGTCTAATCGAAGAAACGGGTATCGAAAACATGCGTGCTCGTGTCAAAGTAGACAAAGATCTTCGTGCACCAGGTCATTCCGATGTATTCATCGTTGGAGACTGCGCACTTATGATTAACGAAGCAGTGAACCGTCCATTCCCACCTACTGCACAAATTGCTATGCAACAAGGTGACATGTGTGCGAATAACATCATCGCACTTATGAAAGGTGAACCAACTTCTGACTTTACACCTGATTTAAAAGGTAGCGTTTGTTCACTTGGAGATAGCGATGCAATTGGTGTCGTATTCGGTAAAAAAGTAACGGGTACTAAAGCTTCATTCATGAAGAAAATGATTGATAATCGTGCGCTCTTCATGATTGGCGGAGTAGGTCTTACACTGAAAAAAGGTAAATTCAACTTACTTAAATAAAACACTTCTGAAGCACTCGCCCGTCCTTGACGGCGGGTGCTTTTTTAAAAGATAAGAAAGTATTAGTTATTCACTTGGAGTGGTTTCTAGACTCTGGCGCTTACGCTTTTCTTATGAGGAGGATCCTAAATGTCACGAAAAATGCGAGGTAATGTATGGCTTGGCGCGGCAGGGCTTGTTGTGAATAGCGAAGGACAGTGGCTTGTTGTTAGGAAAAACTACGGTGGTTTAAAAGGTTTATGGTCCATACCGGCAGGATTTGTTGATGGTGATGAAACTGCAGATTGCGCAGCGATTCGTGAAGTAAAGGAAGAAACAGGTGTTGTCTGTCAGCTCGAAGGAATGATTGGGTTTCGTACAGGCGTATTGAATGGAGAGGTGAGCGACAACATGGCCATATTCTTGTTGACGCCTACTACTAAAGGACAGATTTTAATTCCGGAGTTAAGAGAGATTTCAGAAGTCGCATGGAAGAGTCCATTCGATTTAAAGGAAGATAAGGACGTCTCTGTGATGATTCATGAAATTGCGGAAAAAGTGATCGAATCAGGGTTTGATGAAATTGAAAATATCAACCCGGGCGATCAATTCGGTTATACTTCTTATAAACTATTTTTCAAAAAGTGATCTATTACAACAGGGATAAAATCGACAAATTATTGAACGAGTCGTGTAATGTTGAAAGCGTTCATTCGTTCCTGTAAAATAGTGAATGGAAAACGGAGGTAGTCACATTGGGAACGATTTCATTAACGCACGTCGTTTTATCTATAATGATTTTCATAGTAATGTTTTTTGGAATAGGATTCTTATTGAATATGCTTCTTCGAATGACATGGTTGATGGCCATCATTTATCCAATTGTCGTCATACTAATTATTGATGAAGTACGTGTATATGAATATGTCACGAAACCGAAATACGCGTTACAGCTTCTTGGTGACAAAGCTATGGCACTTCATACAGCTGATATCCTCATTTTAGCAAGTGGACTTGTCGGAGCGATTATTTCAGGTTTTGTTATTAAGTTATTAAGAAAACAAGGTTACCAAATGTTTTAAGAAAAAGGTGTGTTCAAGCGATTATGCTTGAACACACCTTTTTTCCTAGTTAGATAATGAATGAATAGATAATAACAGAGATAAGGATACCAGTTACAGCACCTGCAAACACTTCACTTGGTTTGTGACCTAGCAACGTTTTTAATTCTTGAATTTTTTGTTGTCCATCTTTCTGCTGCCAGCCTTTTGCTTCTTGAACGAACGTTTGGAAGTCTACTCGCATTTGATTGATAATCAGTGCTTGTTGTCCTGCCTGGTAACGAATTCCCGTTGCATCAAACATGACGATGACGGCAAAGATGGCAGACACGGCAAACATAGGTGAATCTAATCCCTCTTCGTAAGCGATTGCAGTCGTCAATGATGTAACTGCAGCCGAATGAGAACTGGGCATCCCTCCTGTTGAAGTCATTAATTTCCAGTCAAGTTTACCTTCTAGGAAATAATGGATCGGGATTTTGACAAATTGAGCAAAGATAATACCGAATAATGCCGCAATTAACGGGGTATTTTGTAATAAGGCCATTTACTTCGACTCCTCTATAAAGTACAAAAATTGTGTATTCAGTATACCATAATGATGTGCTATAAAAACAAGTTAGTACGGATTCCGAATGAATTACTACGAAGGGCTGAAAATTTAGGCTATACTAAAGAATGTAGGTAAAATTGGAGGTTGTCAAATGAAAACAATAATATTGGAACCGAATTTTGATAATGTAGAAGAAGAAGTACTTGTAATTGGTGTACCCGAACATCCGGAAAATATAACAGGCTGGGACGGCTTCGTCAGTTCCTTCAGTTCCCGTTTACCAGAATGGGTTAAATCTGGAGATGTTAAAACTGAGTTCAAAAGTATTGTTAAAATGCCATCCGTAGAAGTTGGAGGCTACAAGCGTGTAATCTTTATCGGGCTTGGTTTGCATAAGGAATTGACGGAGGATCGTTTGCGTCAGGTATTTGCGGCGGTCGGAAAAGAGCTTGCAAGCATGAAAGCAGCTTCTGCTGCCATTTGGACGGCTCCATTCACGAATGACAAGTTAACGTGTGAGGATGTTGTTTTTGCGGCAACGGAGGGTATTGGGCTTGGCATGTACAAGTTTGAAGGATACCGCACGGATTCAAATGAACGAGATGTTGCACTTGAAACGTTGTCATTCTTATCTTCATTTGATGAAGATGAGCTGAAAGCGGCCTTTGAAGTAGGGAAAGTACATGCATACGCGGTTAATGAAGCACGAAATCTAGTTAATATGCCGCCTAATATATTAACGGCGACTAAAATGGCTGACTATGCACGTGAAGTCGCTGAAAAATATGATTTTGAAATTGAGGTACTTGGTAAGAAAGAAATGGAAGAACTCGGTATGGGCGCTATTCTAGCAGTCAATAAAGGTTCAGTGGAAGAGCCTAAGTTAATCGTCATGAAGTATGCTGCAATTGAAAAATGGGAAGATGTTATCGGTCTTGTTGGCAAAGGAATTACCTATGATACCGGCGGCTATTCATTGAAAACGAAAGACGGAATGGTTGGTATGAAAGGTGATATGGGCGGTGCGGCTGCAGTCCTAGGGGCAATGACAATCATAGGAGAGTTGCGTCCTGCGAAAAATGTCATCGCTGTGATCGCGTCAACGGACAATATGGTTTCCGGGGATGCTTTTAAACCAGATGATATTATCACATCACTTAGTGGGAAGACGATAGAGGTGCTCAATACAGACGCTGAAGGACGTCTTGTTCTTGCAGATGCGGTTACATACGCTAAGCAGGCCGGCGCAGACTGTCTGATTGACGTTGCGACACTGACAGGCGGCGTTATCGTCGCGCTTGGTATGGACAAGACAGGGGCGCTTACAAATGATGAAGAATTCTTCGAAGAGTTCATGCAGGCATCCATGGAAACGGATGAATTCGTCTGGAGACTTCCGTTAACGGAAAACGATAAGAAAAGACTGCGTAAAAGTGATGTGGCAGACCTGAATAACTCGCCAGGAAGAGACGGACATATGATCTTTGGCGGTGGATTTGTTGGGGAGTTTGTTGGCGACACGCCTTGGATACATCTTGACATAGCGGGGACATCGGATGCGGTTGCTGCACATGATTTAGGGCCTAAAGGCGCAACTGGAGTCATGGTACGGACGCTAGCGACGCTTGTTGAACGGCTAGCCGAAACCGATAGAGAAGTGTAATAGGCGATTGCCTCTTTCCTATTAGTCTTATTTGAATAGGATAAGTAGGAGAGGGGAATGATTATGACTAGAGGATTTCACGGTGGTGGCGGATATGGTCGAGGTGGCGGTTTTGGCCGTGGTGGTTTTGGTCGCGGTGGCTTCGGTCGAGGATTCGGTTTTGGAGACTTTGGCGGACCTTTCATTGGCGGATTTGCTGGTAGTTTATTAGGAAGTGCATTGTTTCCAGGATACGGATATGGATATGGATACGCACCATACCCATATCCATTCTCCCCGTATCCGTATCAACCATACGGCTATTACGGGCCTTACTAAAAGATAAAAATACCTGTCAACCGAGTTTTCGGCTGGTAGGTATTTTTTAGTTGAAGGAAATGGGTGTGACGGTCATAAAGTCATTCATGGCGTCATAATAATACCCAAGGCGATCATAACCCATTTTGAGACGGTTAAGTCTAGTTATATGTTAATAGTCTTGATATAGATGTTGTTCTGATTATTCTATTATACCGCAAGGTTCATTTGTATAAATATGTTACACTTTCATGGATAGTTCCAGTTTTACGTAAAAGGAGGATGGGAAATTTCATTAGCAAATCAAGAAAAGAACCGTTAAAATTTAGAAACTGTACTAGCCTCAAGGACAAGGAAAGCTGGTTTTGGTGGAGAGCAACAATTGGACAAGGTTTTTGAAAATTACTCTTTTCCAATGAAATATCGTGTTTTGCATGATGTGTCACTGACATCAACCACACCTTTTCAAATCGATACGCTGTTCATCACCCCAACTTATACGGTTATATTTGAAGTGAAGAACATTTCAGGTGAGCTTAAAATAGTCAACAATCCACCGCAATTAAACCGTGCCCTCAATAATTGGGAAGTGAAGGGATTTTAATAGCCCCATTACGCAAGTCGAGAATACTAGCGACGCTTGTTGAACGGCTTGCCGATGCCTACAATAGGCGATTGCCTCTTTCCTATTAGACTTATTTGAATAGAATGAGTGAGAGAGGGGAATGATTATGACTAGAGGTTTTCATGGTGGTGGCGGTTTTGGTCGAGGCGGCTTTGGCCGCGGTTTTGGTTTTGGAGGATTTGGAGCACCTTTTATCGGAGGATTTGCCGGTAGTTTATTAGGCAGTGCACTGTTCCCAGGAAGCGGGTATGGCGGAGGATTCGGCGGCGGATATCCAATTCAACAGTTTCAACAGTTCCAACAATTCCAACTGTCCCCGCAATACCCACAATACCCACAGTTCCAGCAGTTCCCGCAGTCTGCGCCTTTCCAATTTCAGTCATACGGGTATAACTGGCCTTACTAATTAAAGAGAAAAATACCTGTCAACCGAGTTTTCGGCTGACAGGTATTTTTTGAAAGATAAGAAAGCACAAGTTTTCTTGACTTGGAATAGCGTCTAGCTCTAGGCGCCAGCCGCTCGGGTCATAAGCAATCCAGCTATGTGGCAAAGAGCGCCACGTCGCTGGATCGCCTTATGCCTGTCGCGTCTAGACGGCGCCTTGCGCTTTTCTTGTTGTCTAGCTCTAGGCGCCAGCCGCTCGGGTCATAAGCAATCCAGCTATGTGGCAAAGAGCGCCACGTCGCTGGATCGCCTTATGCCTGTCGCGTCTAGACGGCGCCTTGCGCTTTTTTTGTTGTCTAGCTCTAGGCGCCAGCCGCTCGGGTCATAAGTAATCCAGCTATGTGGCAAAGAGCACCACGTCGCTGGATCGCCTTATGCCTGTCGCGTTTAAAGGGCGCCTTCCACTTTTCTTAGTCTTCCTTCTGATGAGTTGGAGGATTCTTTAGTTTAGCTTGCTCGATAACCTCTGCAAGATCATCGCCAACAGTTAGTTCTGTCGGTTTGACGCCCGATATATAAGCTGCGCGGCTCATAAGATGTCCGCCAATCGGAGAGGTAATGAACAGAAATGCAATTGCCAGTAGAAGTTGAATACTAAAATGGCCTTCCTTCAACCAAAAGTGAAAAAACACACCTAGCAGAATACTAAGCACACCCAAAGTTGCACTCTTAGAAGCGGCATGTGCCCTCGTATAGACGTCCGGTAAACGAATGATACCAATGACGGTCACGATAGTGAAAACGATGCCAACGACGATTGTAAGGACTATGAGGCTATTAGCTAGTACGATCACGTTCGATTATCTCTCCTTTCTCAATGAATTTTGAGAATGATACGGTTCCAATGAATGACATAATCGCAATAAGCAAGATGACTTCCATGAAAAATCCGGTATCGAAGATGACTGATAGCAGAGCGATTGCTGAAATAAGCATGACACCAATCCCATCCAGTGCGACGAGCCGATCCGGAATAGAAGGACCGCGGAATACACGGTACAGCAGACCGGCAATCGACAGAAGGACAAGGATTAGACAAACCCATATGAATGTCGTCATGGTCGGCTTACCTCCTTAATGGCTTTTTCGAATGAATTTTTGATTGAATCAATTGCGTCATTAACATCATCGACGTCAATGGCATGGATATAAAGCGTTTTTTGATCATCAGAAACGTTCAACACAATTGTTCCCGGTGTCAATGTGATCAGGCTCGATAGCAATGTAATTTCCCAGTCATGTTCAAGGTCAGTTGGCAAAGCGAAAATCATAGGTTGAATATTCATCTTCGGCCGCAAGACGACCTGCAGCACTGAAATATTAGACAAAGTCAGCTCCTTGAAGAAGAGCAGTGCTAATTTAAACGCTGCCCAAAGCCGCCAGATGTAAAGTCTACCAGGGAAAAAGCGTCTCGTCATAATGATCAAAAGCAGACCAATCAAAAAACCGATGATGAATGTTGAAGCGGTGAATGAGTTGCTTATGAACATCCAGACGAGTGCGATGAAAAAGTTCAATAATAGTTGAAATGCCATCGTCATCTACTCCTTTAACACCGCATCAATATAGATGGATGGTTGTAGTAATACGTCTGATGCGTCCGTCATATAAGGAATGAGCCATTCAGTACCAACCCCGTACAGCGCGGATAGAATGACTAATGCTACGGCAGGCATCATCATCTTCCGGTATGTTCGACGGTTTGTTGTTGGCAATTCCACAGTTGTGGGGTCTCCCCAGAATGCATAGATGAAAATCCGAATGACAGACAACAGGACCACAAGACTGGATGCCAGGATGATTATACTCCCCAAGACATTGCCGGCCTCGAATGCCCCTTTAACAATAAGAAGCTTACCGACGAAACCGCTTAATGGCGGAATGCCCGCTAGTCCAAATGCAGCAATTAGGTACATCCAGCCAAGTGGCGCATGGGTTTTCATTAACCCACCCATCTTACGTAAGTTAGAGGTTCCGGTTACGTAAACAATGATGCCGATCAGAAGGAACAAAGCCCCTTTAATGAGCATGTCATGGATCAAATAGAAAACGGCACCCGTTAAACCAGCCTCGTTCATTTGTGCAGCACCGAATAAAATAACACCCACTGCAATGATGATATTGTAAATAATAATTTGTTTTACATCGAAATAGGCAAGGGCACCAATGCAGCCGGCAATAATCGTGAGCAATGCCAGTGCAGATAATAAACCATGTGTAAATCCGATATCGTGTACGAAGAACAGCGTATACGTTCGGATGATTGCATAGATACCGACTTTAGTTAACAATGCACCGAATAGTGCCAGCACCGGTATTGGAGGTGCTGCATAAGATCCCGGTAGCCAGAAGTAAAGCGGGAACAGGGATCCTTTTACGCCGAATACGATTAAAAAGAGCACTGCAATCACGGTTATAATACCGGGTTGTCCAATCTCTGCAATTTTCACTGAAATATCGGCCATATTTAATGTACCAATAACAGAGTAGAGGTAAGCAACTGTAATAACGAATAATGCAGATGAAATGACATTGACGAGTATGTACTTTATTGATTCACGAAGTTGTTTTTTCTCGCCACCTAAAACGATTAATAGGTAAGAGGCGATGAGCAGTACTTCGAAGAATACGAACATATTGAAAATATCACCTGTTGTAAATGCGCCATTGATGCCTGTAATCATGAACAGGATGGCGGGGTAATAAAAGAAGCGCTCCCGCTCTTCGCCAATTGCAGTGAAACTGTATAGTACAACAAAAAGTGTGATCAAGATTGTTGTGGTAACAAGTAATGCAGACAGCATATCGGAAACCATTGAAATTCCGAACGGTGCCGGCCAGCTTCCAAGTGTGAGTGCTTGAACACCATCCGCTTTCACTTTTGCAACTAGGAAAAGTGCGGCTACCAGGCTGATTAGCAATCCAATACAAGTCAATGATCGCTGTACCTTGATATTCTCCTTGAAAAACAGAAGAATGATTGCGAACAGGAATGGCAATATGATTGGGAATAACAGTAGATTAATCATGCTCGTCATTTCCTTTCATGAGGTTCATGTCATCTGTCTGATGCTCAGCATACGTCCGATAAGCTAATACAAGGATGAATGCCGTCACACCGAAGCTAATAACAATCGCTGTTAAAATAAGCGCCTGTGGCAAAGGATCTGCATAATCTGTTACGCCTTCTGCCACGACTGGCGGAGAGGTGCCACCAAGACCGCCCATTGTAAGAATGAGCAAGTGAGCACCATGGCTCAACAGGCCTGTCCCGAGTATGATTTTGAGGATACTCCTGGAAAGAATCAGATAGACAGCTGCCATGAAAAGAATTCCGATGACGATGGCCATTATAAACTCCATTACGCATCTCCTCCAATCGATTGAATCATTGTGACTGCTGCACCGACGACAACAAGGTAGACGCCTGCATCAAAAATCATTGCAGTATGAAGGGAAGTTGTTCCGAACAACGGCAAAGTGAAATCGTCGAAAGCATGTGTAAAGAAAGGAACGTTGAAAAAGATTGAGCCTGCTGCCGTTCCTAGAGAAAGCAATAAGCCGATGCCTGTCATAATCGTGAAGTTGAAAGGCAGTGCTTTTTGTACCGTTTTCAAATCGAAAGCGAGTAAGAGAAGAACGATTGCTCCAGTAGTAAGCAATCCTCCAACGAAACCGCCACCTGGTGTATAATGACCCGCAAAGAAAATGTGGATTGAAAAAAGGAAGATGATGAAGAATACGAGTTTTGTTGTAGTTTGTAAAATGACATCATTTGTTTTCATCCGTATTCTCCTCCTTTTTTGACAATTTCAGGCGAATCATAGCAAGTACGGCAATCCCTGCGATTGACAGCACAGCAATTTCAAATAATGTATCAAATCCACGGTAATCTACAAGAATAACGTTGACGATATTCCCGCCACCCGCTTCTGTATAAACTGTATCTTTGTAATACTGCGAGATAGATGGAATCAATTTTTGTGAATGAGCCGATAAGGCAACCAATGTCACCGTTATTCCGACACCAGCCGCAATAATCAAATTGCCAATCTTGTTGCGTTTTGTTTGGCCGTGATTGTTCAGAGACGGTAAATGTTTAAAGGCTAACAAGAATAAAGCAACAGATATCGTTTCAATAACGAGTTGTGTAAGCGCTAAATCCGGTGCTTTGAAAATAACGAAGAATAAAGCAACCGAATAACCGACGGCACCTAGAGCAATGATTGCTGACAGTCTTGTCTTCGCAAGTAGAACCATACAAACTGCGATAACCAGAACAATAGCAGTCAGAACTCCATATAAGTTGACAGGGGAAAAACTCTCCATATCAACTATGAAAGCTTCTTTGATGAATAACGTCGCCGCTGTAATGGCAGCAATAAAAGCAAACATATAAATCAGATATGTGCGGATTAAACCAGTCATATAGAAGCGGGAAAGTTTGTTCATTCCACCTTCACTAACGAACATGGCTGAGTCATACAGGGCATTCAATGACAAGTATTCAGGTTGAATGTCATACAGTTTCTGCCATCTCGCCAAGGTCATGAATAGAACGAGACCGACTCCGACAAGCGAAACCGTCATCCATAATTCTGGAGCAGCAATTCCGTGCCATGCTGCGACGTGAACGGCAACTTCAGAAGGATGGCTGTATAAATCAGGCTGGACAGCCATGACAGCTGGTTTCACAAACCATTTTCCAATCAAGTTCGGTATGAAGAAGATGCCAACAACGAGCGTAGCAAGAATGACGGGAGATACAAGCATCCCGACAGGCGCTTCATGCGGTTTAGTAGGAAGAGGTTCACTTTTTTGTTTTCCAGCGAACGTCTTAAATACAAAGTAAAAGCTATAAATGAATGTGAAAACACTGGCAATCCAAGCGATAACAGGGAAGATAATTCCCCATGTTGCAAAGTTGAACAGTTCAAAATGGCGAATGGCCAGCATCGACTGAAGGAACATTTCCTTACTCAGGAAACCGCCGAATGGCGGCAGACCTGCCATCGACATTGAACCGATGAACGCAACCGTGAAACTGACGGGCATAATGCTCATCAATCCGCCGAGTTTTCGGATATCGCGTGTACCCGTTTCATGATCGACAATACCGGCAATCATGAACAAGCTCCCTTTGAAGACTGCGTGGTTGATCAAATGGAAGATCGCTGCAAATGTTGCGAATTTGAAAATGGGGTCATCCGAGTGATAGGCAAGCGCACCTGCTCCAAGCAGAGACATGATAAGTCCAAGCTGACTCACTGTCGAGAAAGCAAGAATCGCTTTTAAATCAGTCTGTTTCACTGCAAAGAAAGATCCCCAGAATAATGTCAGAAGTCCGATACCAGCTACGAGCCAAATCCAAACTTCAGAAACAGCGAAAATAGGTGTAAATCGGGCGACGAGGTAAAGACCTGCTTTCACCATTGTTGCTGAATGTAGATAGGCACTGACAGGTGTAGGCGCTTCCATTGCATCCGGTAACCAAATATGGAACGGGAATTGTGCTGACTTTGTAAAAGCACCAAGCAGTACGAGAACGAGCGCCAATGTAAAGAATTCATGTCCTACAAAAGTGGGGGCGTTAGCGATAAGTTCGCGGATGGAAAACGTATCTCCCATAATCCCTAACAGAACGAATCCTCCAAGCATCATTAGTCCACCAAATACAGTGATCATCATTGATTTCAATGCACCAAATCGTGAACCGTCACGTGTATTCCAATAGCCAATAAGTAGGAATGACGAAATGGATGTTAGCTCCCAGAATAAATAAAGGGATATAACGTTATCAGATTGGACAACACCTAACATGGCGCTCATGAAAATGAGCAGGTAAACGTAAAAGTGATTCAGCTTTTCTTTACGCTTATCAAGATAAAAGATGGAGTAGAGCACAACGAGTGCACCGATGCCTGTAATAAGCAAGGTAAACAGCAGGCTGAGTCCATCAATATACGACACGAACGAAATGCCGAGTGAAGGAATCCATTGCAATTCTGCTATAGCATGCCCGCCGCCCATTGTTGTTTTAAGAAATCCTATGTAAAAAATGAAGAGGGAGACAGGGACGAGTAAAACGAACCACCCAGTGTGTATGTCTTTCAGTTTCCTAACTAGCAATGGAACGAATAGGGCTGCCACAATCGGCAGGAAAATCAGTAATACAAAATTCAAGAAAATCCTCCTTCCTAATGAATGAAACAGTTATGTATAAACGTGATGCTAAGCAAAAGGAATCTAATAGTCATTGGCTGTTCTGAATTCATACATCATTTTCAACGTCGGGACGGTAAATTTTAAAATTGTTACGATTACCTTATCTTTTCTTCCTTTCATTGTTTTAATCAAAAAATGCAAAAAGTCCATCACAAAAGGGCATAGATACCCCCTGGTGACAGACTCCTCCAAGTACGTTCATTTATTTGATTGAGGTAACTATATCACAGCATGCGGAAGTTGTCTAATTGAAAAATAGTAAGTGTGGGACGATTCTGGATTTTGTTGCCTATTCGGTCTCTCTTCTTATAGTATAGAAACGAAGAACTAATTTGCGTTTGAGGTGTTAGAAATGAAAAATCCATACATATTTGGTTATTTACCGTTTGTAACAATTGTCTTATTCAGTTTAACATTCGGAGTATACACAGTTGGCGTGTCAGTGGAACTATTTAAAGGAATTGGTTTGTATGCTGGCATGCGAGAGTTTTTGACTGATATACAATTACGTATTTTTCTGCTAGTTATCTATGCATTGTTATTTTTTATGGTTTTTTCAGCGTTAAAATTGATTGCGGAAACGATTCATGAAACTGCGATGTTATTCTTTTCGAAGGATGTGGAGGGGAAATCGTATAGCGAAGCTCGCGGAGGCAATGTCATCTACTTTTTCGGCGCGCTTGCATCGGTAGGTGGCATCAATTCGATTAGCCTATTAACAGCTGTATTTTTACTGACAACGTTCATCTACTTCGTGTATGTCGTTTTCAAATTAAGCAAATACATGACAATCGTCAGCACGATTGGGCTTCTCGTTTTTGAAATTCTGGTTTGGGCGATACTAGTTTCAACCATCATCTATATTCTGTTGAAGCTTTATAATGGGGTAATTGCGAGTTTGCCTTTCATTGGTAGTAAAACGGACTAGCCTTGTGAATGGCTAGTCCTGGAGTAGTGTGGAAAATATACGCAAATGAAGTTTCTGATCGCTCAAGAGCTTTAGAGATTGCGGACTATCATAGCCGACCCAGACAGCGGTTGTATAGTTATCGTTCAACCCTCCAACCCATAGATCTTTATAATGATCTGTGGTGCCGGTTTTTGCTCCCGTATACGAAGTTGTATAGGGGATACCCCGGCCAGTTCCGTTCAATACGACATCTGACATCATGCCGCGAATGTTGGTAACAGTAGTAGGAGACCAAACGTCCTCTTTGTCATCAGGCCATTCGTATAAAATAGTCCCAGCTCTATCCTTTACAGCGCGTATGGCATGGGGAGGGGTATATTGCCCATCAATGAAACTCGAATAAGCCCCCGCAAGTTCAAGCGGCGTCATCCCTTTTGCAAACCCACCGAGAGCAGCTGCATAGTTCATATCCTGTTGTGTAACTGATTTGAATCCGAATGGTGCTATATAGCTGAATGCCTCTTCCACTCCAATCATTTGAAGCAATCTGACCGCTGCTGTATTATGACTTTGTCGAAAAGCCTCTTTTACCGTAACATTGCCATAAACGTAACCGCCGATATTTGTCGGGCAGTACGAGCCGATGCAAATAGCACCACTGTTAATGGGGGTGTTTTCTGTATAGGAACTACTTTCAAACAGTGGAGCATAGACCAAAAGCGGTTTCATAGCCGAACCAGGTTGTCTGACAGCCTGGAATGCACGGTGGAAATCAGCTTTTTTATAGTTTTTACCAGCGAATAGGCTGATGATTTCACGGGTTTCATTGTCGATAACCGCGGCACCTGCTTGCACGCCTTTAGGTTGTAAAAGGGAGGAGATCGTTTGGTCATTTCGGCGCTGCTTTCCAGGGTTAAGAGCCGTTTCGATAATCAATCCTTTGGACAACACTTCAGCTGTCCGTTGTTTAATAATCGCTTCAAGGGCTATTTTTTCTGCATCATCTTTCGCATACGTCATTTTTTCAGATAAACCTTCGGACTGAGCTATGAGATCAGTAAGTTCCGCAAGTACATATGTACTGTAGGCAGGAAAGGCATTCACTTTTTCCTTCAGATTTAATTGGATAGCTGTGTTTTTATGCACTTCAGCTTCCTCGGAAGTCAGAATTCTATTTTTTGTCAGTATAGACAATAGGCGTTCCTGTCTTACTTTTGTCTGATCGAAATGTTTCAGTGGATCATATAAAGAAGGGTTGTTTGGGATCGCCGCAAGGAAGGCCATCTCCGCCCCATTCAGTGCATCTAAGGGTTTGCTGAAGTAATATGTCGCCGCGGCACCAATGCCGTACACTTGATGGCCAAAATACATTTCATTCATATACATTTCCAAGATTTCATCTTTTGTCGATTGTTTTTCAAGCTCGGCTGCGTAAAAAAGTTCCGTCAACTTACGTTCATAGGTCTTTTCAGTCGATAGAAAACGCATTCGCACGACTTGCTGTGTAATGGTAGAAGCACCTTGTCTGACATCGTCCGTTGCGGTATTGACAGCGAATGCACGCACGATTGCGGCTACATCATAGCCTTTATGCTCGAAAAACCCCGTGTCTTCACTTTCTAGGAACAGTTGACGCGCGAATAAGGGAATGGACGACAGTGGGAGTGGATCGCGCCACTCTATATATTCTTCTGCAAAAATGAGCCCATTGCCATCTTTCAACGTCACGGGGACATTGACCTTCGGGGATGACAGTTCTATGGAGTCATTGATCTGGTCATTGAAGGATTCAGCGCTCTTCAATTCGACTGCAATAGCTTCTTGGACAACAAAGAGAATTGGTATGGTTAGAAGAATAAAGATGAAACCAATAACATGTTTCAATGGATTTGCACTCCGTTCAAGAAATCATTCACTAACAAAAATATAGCACACTCCGTCTAGCGAAGTGTGCTGTTTCTTAACTATGTGTCCGTTTATCCTCAGCAGCAAGGAAGTCCTCAAAGTCCTGTACGGGTTTTCGTTTGGCATAATAGAGAAAGGCAAACCCAACCAGGAATAGAACGCCAGTGACGATGAAGACAGACGAAATACCGATGAAACCACTGACGATTCCGCCAAACATTGGACCTATAATATTCCCGAGAAAACGGAAGCTGGTATTATAACCCATGACTTCTCCTTGAATATCGACTGGTGCCTCACGTCTAACTAGTGCAGTCGTTATAGGGATCATTCCACCGAGCGCAATACCGAACAGCAGTCGCCAAAAGATAAGTTGCCACAGCTGTGTTACAAAAGCTTGTGGGATGATAAAGATAAATGATAGGAGTAGCAGAATTGACAACACTTTTTCGTAGCCGATGTCGTCACCAAGCTTGCCCCAGCGGCGTGCGAATAATAGATTGCCGACCCCTGCTGCACTGAAGGTAATCCCAGCTAGGAAAGCTACGTCTTTTGCATCCGTCAAATGAGAAACGTAAAGCGACAGAAGCGGCTGAATACTGAAGTTACCTACTTGAATAAGTGCGGTAACAATCATAACGTTCAACATAAGCCGGTGATGTAGCAAGCCGCTAATAATCGCTTTACGGGAATACTGGATAGCTTTCGGATTTTTTACCCGTTTTTGTTCCTTGATGCCGAAGAGAACGATAAGTGTAGCGACAATTACGGAGATGGATGTAATGACAAAGGTATATTGGAAACCGAATGCATCTGCCAGTAAACCTCCAAATACAGGGCCGAATAGTGTGCCCGTCACACTGCCCATCTGCAGAGTCCCTAGCATTTTTCCAGCTTCCTTTTTCGCAGTCTGAGAAGAGATAAATGCGAGTGAAGTTGGTATGAAACCTGTGACAACACCATTCAGTAGCCGAAGCAGGAAGAACATCTCTACGGAATCCACAAATCCCATTAGAAAAACGGATGTTGCAATCCCGAAGCCATTGATGATAAGAATAGGCTTAAAGCCATATTTATCGGCAACTCGCCCCCAAATCGGTGACATAATGAAAGCCGTGACAAATGAAGCGCCAAAAATAAGGCCAGACCATTTTTGAACATATGCTTCGGGATGATCGCCAAATGTTTCGATATAAAGGGATAGGAAGGGCATGATCATCGTCATTGTCCCTGCAACGAGGACGTTGGAAATCCAAATGATGATGAAATTCCGTTTTTGCACGTCCATTTAGAAAACCTTCTTTCTGTGTCGTGCTTTTCATTCAGTATAAAACAATTCGGAAAACGAAGGAAGTATCATGCTTATTCGTCGAAATAGATTGTCCAATATGATAAACTGATTCAGGGTGAATGTTAATGAGGAAAATGTATTTCTCCCTTCTGACAATCGTTGGTCTCGTCTTACTTTCCGCTTGCGGAAATAGTACGTCTGAGAACAAAAAAACAGAAGAAGTAGTGTCTGCTGGCAAAGCGCCAGTGGAAGAAAATAGCACGAAGAACTCAGAGGAGGCAACAACAATGTATCCACAATTATCAAAAGAAGTAGCAGCAACTGAAGCATTAGTTATTATGAACACAACAATGGGGCCAATCAAAATCAAGCTTTTCCCTGAACAAGCACCAAAAACAGTTGAAAACTTCTTAACACATGCAGAAAACGGTTATTATGACGGTATTATCTTCCACCGTGTTATTGAAGACTTCATGATTCAAGGCGGCGACCCAACAGGAACTGGTATGGGCGGAGCAAGTATTTTCGGCGATACATTTGAAGACGAATTTACTATGGATCTATTTAACTTAAAAGGAGCTCTTTCAATGGCGAACGCTGGTCCAGGAACAAATGGCAGCCAGTTCTTCATCGTTCATGCTTCAGAAGTACCTGCTTCAGTTGATCAACTGAAAAAAGGTGGATATCCAGCAGAAATCGCTGAAGCATATGGCGAAATGGGTGGAACTCCGCACTTAGACCAAAAACATACAGTATTCGGCCAAGTTATTGAAGGCATGGATGTTGTCGACAAAATTGCTAAAGTTAAAAAAGGGCGTCAAGATAAGCCTGTTGAAGATATTTCTATTGAATCAATCGAAATCCTTCAAAAGTAATTCGAATCATATGAAATTTACAATGTGAGGAAGTGGATGTAAGTGAACGCACTATTAATGCCGTTCCTTTACTTTCCTGAAGACAAATCAGAATATATACCAGCCGCGATTTCAATGTTTTTCTTTGCGATTCTATTGGTACTTACATTCATGTGGATTCGACGCAAGTCGAAGAAACAGGAATTAGAAGCGAAAGAATTTGAAGAACGTATTTTACGTGAACGCCGCGAACAAAAAGAAAACGAGCATCCTCAAAATTGAGGATGCTCGTTTTCTTTTAAAAAATTGTAACGTCAACTCCGTGATTGTAACGTCAACTCCATGATTGTAACGTCAACTTCGTGATTGTAACGTCAACTTCATGATTGTAATCACAACTGTGCTAAATCACTCGCTTAATGCAGTGATAAAACGGTTAACGCCGTCTTGAACAACTGAAAGCGGTGTTGCGACATTCATGCGAAGGAAGCCGCGTCCTGCTTCGCCGTATTTTGTACCTGGATCAAGGGCAAGTTTACCTTTATTCAACAACTTGTCCATTATTTCCGACTCGGTAAATCCAGTACCACGGTAGTCAATCCACAGAAGGTATGTACCATGCGGCTTAGCAATTTTTAAGGCAGGAATTGCAGCTGTTAGTTCATGAATTGCATAGTCCATATTGGTAGAAACGGTTTCAAGTAATTGTGCTAGCCATGGGCCTCCATCTTTATAGGCGGCAGTCAAAGCTGCGGCTGCAAAAGAGCTCAAATCCATTTGACCATGTGCCATTGCATTCAATGTGAGTTTCTCTCTAACGCCTTCATCTGTAGCGATCATTAATGCTGCTTGGATACCTGCGAGGTTAAACGATTTTGTAGGTGCAACACACGTAATGATACGTCCTGCTTCTTCATCAGCGAGCGTTGCGAGTGGAATATGTTTATGCCCTGAGAAGACTAGATCGGCGTGGATTTCATCCGATAAAATCAAGACATCATATTTTGTACACAGTCGTAACATTTCTTTCAATTCGCTTGCAGTCCAGACAATACCACCAGGATTATGCGGATTGCATAAAATGAATAACTTTACGTTTTGTTGCAGGCATTTCTCGAATTCTTCAAAGTCGATGGAGTACACACCGTTGTCCTCTTTCATAATACATTCGACCATATTTCGTCCTTGACGTTTAGGGACTTGGAAAAAGGGCGGATAGACTGGAGATGTGACAAGAATGCCGTCACCTGGATTCGTAAACGTTTCAACGACTGAAGCGATTGCCGGAACTACACCATGGTGGAATAACATCCATTCGTTTTTGGTTTCCCACGCATGGCGTTCAGCAAGCCATGTACTTACTGCGTCTTTACAGCCTTCGCAAATATATGAGTAGCCGAAAACGGGATGATCGAGACGTTCTTTCATCGCATCGATAACCACTTCCGGTGCAGCAAAGTCCATATCTGCAATCCACATCGGTAAAATATCGGATGCATCTTCGATTCCATAGATCATTTCCATTCGGTCCCATTTTACAGAACGCGATTTACGTCGTTCAATTACTTGTTCAAAGTTATTCATGGAAATCTCCTCTTTCCTTTTTTCTCTACTATGTTATCATAATCTAGACTATTGAGAAAAATAAGGTGACTCATTGTGCAAACTATAGAAATGAACAAAAAGGCTGTAGCACTTCTTGAACAATGGGACCCATTTGACGTAGGACCAAAAGCGTATGCACACGAAATCGTTGATGTCGTATCGGACTTACAGCGTCTTGATCATCCAACCGACCTTGCAAAACGAATTCGGGAAATTTACGAACAATCTTATAAATTATGGATTCCAATCGAAAAGTGTGTTCAAATTTCTTATAAGCTGTTAGCGATTAAATACGAGGCGAAATGTATCGTCTGATTTTTGTGTGGCTGTACCCATTTTAATACGGGTACAGTCTTTTTTATACAATAAAACACGAAACCTGTTGATTGACCAAAAGTAACCAGTGGATAACATGATCAGCGACAGGGTGTTACGTGTATAGTTGACTTTGGATTGAATGAATTCTATACGATTACCGAGATGTCTGGATATGTAGGGATACGACAAAGTCGCATTCCTACATATTTTTTTATAGAATATCATCTACTTTTTTCTTCCAAAACAACTGCGTTTTTCACTTGAATAGTACTGGAACGTGGCAGGTAACTATTCCCAACAGAGCTACACTAGGACCCCTCGGTAAATCTGTCATGAATAGTTCGCCGAAAGCGTACCGGAAATGATCCAGTGAAAATGAAGGTCATCAAGTCCTTCTCACCAGTATTTTATGCAGCTAATGGTTAATCAACAGACGTGAAAAACACCCGCAAATCCAGTTACTGGATTTGCGGGTGTTTGTAGTACCATTAAAGTCCGAAAATCGATACGATGAAAATGACGATGATGGCGACAGGTGCGGCATACCTGACAAGGAATTTCCAAAGGCTGTTCATCACAGGATGCATGCGCAGCTCGTCGTCTGTTTGCGATTTCGTCAACACAAAGCCCGCGAATATCGAAACGAATAACGCACCTAAAGGCATACCGATTTTGCTCGTCAATGTGTCTGCAAAGTCAAAGATGGAACCGCCGAATATTTTCACGTCAGACAGGACACCGAATGACAGCGCGCTTGGAATACCAACGATGAAGATAAGAATTCCAAATACCCATGCAGCACGTTTTCTACGCTCGATTTTCTCGCGGATCCCACTAGACACGACAATTTCAAGCATCGCAATCGATGAAGTAAGTGTAGCGAAAAGCATCAAGATGAAGAAAATAATCATAAACATATTGCCAAACGGAATCTGGCTAAAAATGGCTGGTAAAACGACGAAAATTAGCCCCGGTCCTTCTTCAGGTGAATGGCCGAGTGCGAACACTGCGGGAAATATAACAATACCGGCTAAAATTGAAATGGTAATATTTAAAATCGCAACGTTCATTGCCGATTGCCCTAACTTTTCTTCTTTCGGTAAATAAGATGCATAGGTCATCATTGCTGTCACCCCAACGCTCAGTGAGAAGAAAGCTTGACCAAGTGCAAGTAAAAACGTAGAACCTGTCAAGTGAGACCAATCAGGTACAAACAGGAATCGAACACCTTCCATTGCACCATCCAATGTTAATGAACGGATTGCAAGAATGATGAAGAATATGAACAGCATTGGCATCATCCACCTGCTCGCCCGCTCAATACCTCCCTTAATACCACTTTGTACAATCCAAATTGTCAGCCCCATGAACACGGCCTGAGCAAATAGAACTTCTACTGGATTGGCGATGATTGTATTGAAAAGATCGCCATGATTCGTAGCATCGAGTTTGAAGAAAATAGCTCGTGTTAAATAGGAAAGAATCCAACCCCCGACCACGCTATAAAATGACAGGAGAATGAATGAAACTGCAAGTCCCATCCAGCCAATCAAAGGCCACTTTTTACCAGGCGCCAATCGTTTTAGTGATGTAATTGCATCAGCCTGTCCCATTCGACCGATGACAAACTCTGCAAGTAAAATCGGAAGTCCGATTGCAATTGTACAAATAATGAATAGTAGAAGGAAAACACTTCCGCCGTTCATCCCCACCATATATGGGAATTTCCATATTGCACCGAGTCCGATCGCACTACCGGCAGCTGCGAGAACGAAACCGATTTTTGACGACCATTGATCACGTTGTTTCATAAGATATTCACTCATTTCATTAGGATACAGATTTTCTAATTGTACACTAACTAAAAACGAATACCATGGTAATTTGAAACAAATTACGATGTCTATCTATCTTTGGTATAATTGAAATAATTAGACATTTTGTGATGAAGGGGTGGGTTGCCTGTGAAAGAATCTGAGTTGATGCAAAAGGTGAGAGCTGGAGAGAAGGATGCTTTTGAAAAATGGATGGGCATTTATTCAGGAGACATTGAACGTTTCGCCGTCCAGTATGGTTGTGCGTTAAAACAGGCAGCTGATGTAGCGGAAGAAACGTTTAGAAATTTACATAGCCAGTTAGATTCCATTAGCAATGAAGAGTCGCTTGTTTGTGCGTTATATAAAGATGCATTAAAAAGTCTAGCATTTGTTCAACAAACTGATGCGCCGAATGAAACGATATTTCCATTTGAAGAGGATCAGGAATTGCATGACCAGATTGTAAACCTTGAAATGGGATATAAAGTACCGTTCATTCTTTCACAATTCCACAAGCTGGATGATTCAGAGATTGTGAAAATTACGGACACCTCCCTAGAAAAAGTTGAACAAGCTATAGCGGTGGCATTCCGTGATATGGGAGATGCGCAATTGAAAAAGAGGTTGGAATTCCTCAATAAGTCATATAGGCGCATGAAGTCTTCGTTCAGAAAAGAGCAGGTTTTTGCAAAGCCTCAACAGGAGATACGGACAACTGGAAAATTGAAACAAACAATATCAAAGAAGGCCATGATTTCCTGGATTGCCGGAATCATAGTGCTGCTGTCGCTTGTAATAATTCCTATAGTTACAGGGGAAGAATACAAAAAAACTTCAGCTGAAAAATATGTAGAACGGTTGAAGGAGTCATTTGAGCAAGAAATAGGGGGCCGCTATTCTGAACTGGGCCTTATTGAATCGACCGAGGAAGAAAAACTAGACTATAATTATATATGGTATGGCAATCAAGCACGCGCTGATTTTGAGTCGATGATAAAAAGATATGAGGGCGTTATTGACAAAACTGGTACTTTGAATAAAAAGAAGATAGAGGATGAGTATGGAAAAATAATTAACAAATTGGAATTACCATCTGAAATGGCTAACCGATTAGTAAAAAAACCGCTTGCGAACGATAAAGCGAAAAGTGGAGAATTCATGAAGGGCTATTTGGAAAAGTATGACGTACTCCAACAAGCTTATTTCATGACATTTATCAAACATGAACAGATTACCGCAGATGCAATCGCTAACGAATCTTTTGCTGCCGATAAGTTTATTCAGAAGAAAGATACATATCCTGAAGACTTGCAACAAGCATTAGATGGGATGATTAAACAAAACATCTATCCAACTTTTATTAAGGGATTTGGCACATTAGCTCCAAGTTACGGTAAGAATGACTTCAGCGCAAAGATTCGATCTTCAATCCACGAAGATTTTGGTGGTTTTTTCACATTATTGGAATCTGCACCTTTCGTATCGTATCCGGGACTAGCGCATTCCTTAGAAGACTCGGTTGATTTTTTATTGGACATGGAAAAAACATTGTTGTCAACAACTATCAATGATGAAAAGACTAACATGCTCAGTTGGACTTACAACGAACTCTTTTATGTAATCGTCGGGGCGGCGGAACTTGATCGTATATTTGGCACTGATGGCAAGGTGAAAACGGAGTTTCGCGAAGGATGGGAACGAATCGCTTCTGCCGGTGAAGGCTCTCCAGCAGCTTATATTATGCACATGATCATCTCCGAAATGGAAGCAACAGATTGGACGGATTCAAAAAGCCTCAATCGTTTAGGAGTATATGACGTTCATCAAGCATTGGAGCTTGCGAAAGCGGGAAAGCTTGAATCGTATAGCATAAGCGGGATTATGCAAACTGAAACGGGTATGGAAATTGTGACGCTTCCCAATCCTAGCTTTGAGAACGTAGTTCAAGAGACATATTATTCATTCTCCTTGAATCATGATCTTTCTAAACTAAAAAAAGTTAGTCCCTTGGTTATTATTGGTGTTTACTTTTACGCGAATGATCAAAAAGATCCAGAGACGATGTGGCATCTTTATAGTAAAACAAAAAATGTAGTCAAACTTGAAGAATTCGTTGATGAATGTAGTCAATTTGATATAGATCTTTATAGTCTCGATAGTCTGCAATTTGATGGTAGCGAAGAAACGGCGGGTTCAATCGGATTTCAGCGTGGAAATACTCATTCTGTAGGTACACAGATGGCTTTGAATGAAGATTTCGTATGGGAAATCGAGCATATTATTTTAAATCCGATGGTTTTTGAATAAGGGGATGACTTCGTACATGGAAGAATCTGAGTGGATTGAAAAAGTGAAAAATGGGGATCCTGTAGCATTTGCAGAATGGATGGACATTTACTCATGTGACATTGAACGGTTTGCATTTCAGTACGGCTGTTCTCCAGAACAAGCTGGCGAAGTGGCTGAGGACACATTTAGAGAAGTAGTTCAGCAAATGAAAACTTATGTAAATGAAGACGGTGTACAGCTTGAATTATATAAAATAGCGATTAAAAAATTCTCGGATTTTGAATTGATTAGTCCAATTCCGAGTAGCATTTTGACCTTTGAAGAAGACGAACAGCTACATCATCAGATTGTCCAGTTAACGAGTGAAGAGAAGCTCGCGCTCATTCTTTCTCAGTTTCATGGCATGAATGACGAAGAAGTGGCAGTGATTATAGGAATTCAAGTTGATGATGCAAGGCGTAGACTCACTGCTGCCTTCAATCAACTTGAAGGAGGGAATTTGGAAAAAAGGCTTGCATTTCTCGGTAAATCCTATAGGCGGATCCGTTCTTCATTCAGAAAAGAAATGGTTTTTCAGGGCCCAGTTGAAAGTTTGACAGAAGTTCGAATTGAAAAGAAATCAATAACAAAGAAGGCTCTTTTTTCATGGATTGCTGGTGTTGTTCTACTGATTATACTGCTAACAATTTCAGTTTTGAATAGCGAAGAATACAAGAAGTCTTCCGATGAAAAATACCTAGCACGCTTGAAAATTTCTTTTGAAAATGAAATGGCGACAACATTCATGACATTAGGGCTCGTTGAACCTATAGGGGAAGAACAAGAATTCTACAGGGAGATGTATGGGCATGACGAACGTCAACAGTTTGAGAAATTATCGAAGAAACTTCAAAAGCAACTAACTAACAATGAAAAGATAAATAGAGAAAATGTGCAGAAACAGTACGAGGAAATTATGGGGAATTTGGAATACCCTTCAGAAATGGTTGCTAAGCTGTTAAAAAAACCATTGACGGATGACAGGGCTAGTAGTGAGGTGTTTATAAAAGCATATATAAATAAAGTCGATTGGATTAGTGGTTTGTATAGGGTTGCGTTATACGAACATAAAGGAGTAATTACTGAAGAACTTGAAAATGGAATGATAGATGTTGAAGAACTTCTTCTGAAGAAAAATACATACCCAGAAGAAATTAGAACAGTTTTGGGGGCAATGGGAGACCAAAACATTGGGCTTGTCAAAGAATCTGAATGGGATTATTTCCATCCCATATATCTGGAAAATGAAGTGAGTTTGGCAATAAGAGATTCAATTCATGAAGATTTTAGAGGGTATTTGACATTTTTGGGAATGAATCCATTTAATTATTTGGCAATTCAATCGGGATCCACACTTCAACAAACCGTAGATTACATCGTAGAACTAGAGAATACATTGCTTGTTGATCAACAAGAGGATCAATTATATCAAAATGTACTGGGTTATTATAACAATGTATTTTATGATAGGTTTATTTTAAATGAAGATGGTCGGTTAACGGGGAGTGATGGGAAGTTGAAAAAAGAGTACCGTTTAGCTTGGGAGAAACTTGCTAATACGGGAGAAAACTCTCCGTCGGCATATATTATGCAACAAATCGTGAAAGAAATGGAAGAGAGTGACTGGGAGACATCAGATAGTTTAGAACGGCTAGAGTACCATCATCTTTATGATGCTGTTGGTTTTGCTAAAAGGGGGGACTTACAATTATTTACTCTTGAAAGTGTAATGCAAGAAAGCGATAACGAAGTGGCTGTCAATAATCCGGAGTACATTCAAGAAGTCGAGAGGACATATGTGAAATTCACCAAGGGACATCGGCTGAATGCTTTGGTTGGCGTTAAGCCAGTAGTCATACTCGGTGTCTATTTGTATGCAAACGAACAAGAGGATCCAAAGACGATGTGGCATCTGACTAATCGTGAATCTCTTTCGCTTACATTGAAAGAGTACGTTACTACTTGGAGGAAGCAAGAATATCAAATAGAAAAAGCTGACATTTTGGTAGAGGAGGTAGGGAGCAATGTATTAAACGGGGTTCCTCTTACGCCAATTAGCTATGAGTACAAAGCGGATATCGTTTATGATGGTTGGCTAATTTTGGATGAAGGGACTGGAGCGTGGTTGATTGAAACAGCACCTAAAGTCATTGTTAAGCAGTAATTGCGTATGGCTAGCAGACTGCCAAATTTTTGCTTGCCCTCTATAAACATGATATAATTTTAAGTGGCCTTAAGGGCAGAATCGATAACAAAATAGATTGGGAGCTGTTTTAAATGGCGCGAAAATATGAAGTAGGCGAAGAGTTTTCGGGCAAAGTGACAGGTATCCAGCCGTATGGTGCATTTGTTGCACTCGATGGTGAAACACAAGGACTTGTACACATATCTGAAATCACATACGGATTCGTAAAAGACATTAATGAATTTCTAACTGTGGGGCAAGAGGTCCAAGTGAAAGTACTGGAAGTCGACGAAGCTGCAGGTAAGATTAGTCTATCAATTCGTGCTCTTCAAGAAGCACCGGCTGCAACACGAAAAGAAGACCATCCGCGCAAGTCACTGCAAGCGCGTGTTGACGAAAGTGATGCAGAAGGATTTAATTCGTTGAAAGACAAACTTCAAGACTGGATCGAAAAGTCTGGGCAGTAAAGAAAAGCGGAGGCGGCCGCTCAGACGCCACAGGCATAAGCAGACAAAGGAAGGCAGTCTGAGTTCGCCGCGTCCTGCGGCAATGGCTACGTAACTCACATCCTGTGAGCCTCCGAGCGTTTGGCCGCTGTAGCTAGACAATAAAAAGTGAGGAAAAAGGCATAATGGCCTTTTTCCTCACTTTTTTAATTTCCGCAGTCGGTACTGCAAATTCTGCCTGCTCATACCAAGCGCATTTGCAGTTTTTGTGACGTTCTTATCATTGAGTTTCATCGCTTTTTGTAAGTAATAGGCTTCCGCCTCACGCAAAAACTGTTCAAGCGGTAGTAGCTCTTTGCCAGGTTGGACGATGAAATCAGCAGCCTGGGTCGGTTCGTCTGTGATATCCGCGCTTTTCATCCGGAAATGGAATGGAAGCAAATCATAGGTAATGGCAGTCTCGGTCATCGCTAGAGAAGAGATTTCGTCGAGAAGAAACTCGAGCTCCCGGGTATTTCCAGGCCATTCATACCCGAGGAAAAGATGTTCAACTTCGGGTGTAATATCTTTAAGTGTGGAACCGTAGCGTTCATTGCGCCGTTCCAAATAAGCAGAAATGAACGGTAATATATCTTCTTTTCGTTTTCGCAGAGGCGGAATTCGAATTGTGAATGAAGCAAAGAAATAATACAAGTCTTTTAATAATGTGCCCGAAGCGATTAATTCGACAGGGTCATCCCCGATACTTGCGATGAATTGCTTATTACTGTTAGGTGATTTCAAAAGAATCGATAGCAATTTTTGCTGTAATGGAATGGATAACAAATCGATTCTTTCGCAAAATAATGTAAGAGGATCCTCTACATTTAAATCTTTATCTAAGCGTCCTATAAGGATTGGGTCTGAACTATGACAGAACAGGGTATAGAGTACGGTGCTGGAAGGTGATAATTCATTATGTATGCTTTCAGCGATAAGATCCTTACCTGTACCTGTTTCACCGATTAACAATACCGGTAATTTTGCTTTCGCTGCTTTTTTTGCAGTCGCAATAACCACTTTCATAGGCGGGGAGGAAGCAATTATTTGATTGAATGTTACAGGATCACTACTTTTTCGAAATGGCTGAAGAACGAATTTCTCGAGAGCTGTTACGTCACGGGCTAATTCAACAGCTCCAATGAGAGTTTGTTGGTTAAAGATTGGATATGTGTCATTAATGGATGTGATTTCTGTACCTTTTCGGTTCCAGTACGTTTGTTTTACATTTAGTTGTTCTTTGCCGCTTTGCAAAACTTTTAACAGTGTACTTTCTTCTTGGTCGAAATTGAAAAGTTCTAAAATTGAACGATCACCCACATCTTCGAGTGCAAGTCCTTCGATTTCTTTCATCTTTTCATTATAGATGACAGTTCGACCATTGTTGTCAACGGCATGTATACCAACCGCGGCACGACGCACTGCAAACTCATAAAAAGGGAAGAGTGAATCGTCTATATTCTTCAAAATAATCACCTTCCAAATACTTTTTTTGAAAAACTAATGAATAATGCTTGATATCTGCAACAATCTTTTGCATTATTATATATGTAATCAATTACTAAGTGCAAATAATATTTGCGTTTCATAATTAAAGAGGAGGAATAATATGATTCCATATAAACACGAACCATTCACAGATTTCACGGTAGAAGAGAATAAACAAGCTTTCCTTGAAGCTTTAAAGCAAGTTGAAGGATACCTTGGTCAAGACTATCCACTTATTATTGGTGGAGAGCGCATCATGACTGAAGAAAAATTAGTATCAACAAACCCTGCGAACAAAGAAGAAGTAATCGGTAGCGTTTCTAAAGCAAGCAAAGACCTTGCTGAAAAAGCGATGAAAGTTGCTGACGAAACATTCAACACTTGGAAGAAAGTTAAACCTGAATTCCGCGCAGACGTATTATTCAAAGCTGCTGCAATTATCCGCCGTCGCAAACACGAATTCTCAGCATTACTTACTAAAGAAGCAGGTAAACCTTGGAATGAAGCAGATGCTGATACAGCTGAAGCAATCGATTTCCTAGAGTTCTATGCGCGTAAAATGCTTGAACTTAAAAATGGTATCCCTGTTGAAAGCCGTCCAGGCGAATTCAACCGTTTTGACTACATTCCTCTTGGAGTTGGCGTTATCATCTCTCCATGGAACTTTGCATTCGCAATCATGGCGGGAACGACAGTTGCTGCTCTTGTAACAGGAAATACAGTACTTCTTAAACCTGCATCGACAACACCAGTTGTTGCATACAAATTCATCGAAGTACTTGAAGAAGCGGGCATGCCAACAGGTGTTGTCAACTACATCCCAGGTTCTGGTGCTGAAGTGGGCGACTATCTAGTTGATCACCCAAGAACACGCTTTGTGTCATTCACTGGTTCACGTGAAGTAGGAACACGCATCTACGAACGTGCGGCTAAAGTGAACGAAGGCCAAATCTGGTTGAAACGTGTTATCGCTGAAATGGGCGGTAAAGATACAATTGTTGTTGATAATGAAGCAGATCTAGAACTTGCTGCACAATCAATCGTGAAATCTGCATTCGGATTCAGCGGACAGAAATGTTCAGCTTGTTCACGTGCGATCATTCACGAAGACGTTTACGACCAAGTCGTAGAACGTGTTGGCGTATTGACGAAAGAATTGACGTACGGTGATCCAACTGAGCTATCAAACTTCACTGGCCCAGTAATCGATCAAGCGTCATTCGACAAAGTTATGAGCTACATCGAAATCGGTAAAACAGAAGGTCGTTTAATCGCAGGAGGAACAGGCGACAGTTCGAAAGGATTCTTCGTTGCACCAACAGTTATTGCGGATCTTGATCCAAAAGCGCGCGTTATGCAAGAAGAAATCTTTGGCCCAGTTGTCGGTTTGTCGAAAGCGAAGAGCTTCACTGAAGCTATCGAATTTGCAAACAACACGGATTACGGCCTAACTGGCGCTGTCATCACAAACAACCGTCATCACATCGAACAAGCTCGTGAAGATTTCCATGTAGGTAACTTGTACTTCAACCGTAATTGCACAGGTGCAATCGTTGGTTACCAACCGTTTGGTGGATTCAACATGTCAGGTACAGATTCAAAAGCTGGCGGACCGGATTACCTACAACTTCATATGCAAGGTAAAACAACTTCAGAAACACTATAAGAAAAGCGTAAGCGCCTTGGTAGACCCGAAAAGCGCTGGAAGGCCTGAAGATAAAGGCGCACTTTGCCTTTAACTTATGGACTGAAGTGACTCGAGGAGCTAGGCGCTGGAGCTAGACACTGATTTATCAGACCCATCTATTTGGGTGGGTCTGTCTTTACATATAAAGGGGAGGGAAATGTATGTCGGTATCAGAAAAAGTAATTGTTCAAACAGAGAAATTTGGGGCAAACAACTATCATCCACTGCCAATCGTTATTTCTGAGGCACAAGGGGTTTGGGTAAAAGATCCAGAAGGTAATAAATTTATGGATATGCTTTCCGCGTATTCAGCAGTAAACCAGGGGCATCGTCATCCGAAAATTATTCAAGCATTGAAAGACCAAGCTGATAAAGTAACGCTTACTTCCCGTGCTTTCCACAATGACCAACTTGGTCCATGGTATGAAAAGATTTGTGAACTGTCAGGCAAAGAAATGGCACTTCCTATGAACACAGGAGCTGAAGCTGTTGAAACAGCTATTAAAGCAGCACGCCGCTGGGCTTATGACGTTAAAGGAATCGCAGAAGACCAAGCAGAAATCATTGCGTGTGAAGGCAACTTCCATGGTCGTACAATGACAGCTGTTTCACTTTCTTCAGATGCTGAATATAAACGTGGATTTGGTCCAATGCTTCCAGGCATAGACCTTATTCCCTACGGAGATATCAAAGCACTTGAAGCAGCAATTACACCAAATACTGCTGCATTCCTTATCGAACCGATTCAAGGTGAAGCAGGTATTATTATTCCGCCAGCAGGTTATATGAAAGCAGCACGTGAACTTTGTAAAAAGAATAACGTTCTATTTATTGCAGATGAAATTCAAGCCGGCCTGTGCCGTACTGGAAAAATGTTTGCATGTGAATGGGAAGACATGGATCCGGATATGTATATCCTAGGTAAAGCACTAGGTGGCGGCGTATTCCCAATATCTTGTGTACTTGCTGACAAATCTGTTCTTGGTGTATTCAATCCAGGATCACACGGTTCAACTTTTGGTGGAAATCCTATGGCGTGTGCAGTATCAATCGCGTCTTTAGAAGTGCTGGAAGAAGAAGAACTGGCGAAAAAATCTCTTGAACTCGGAAATTATTTCATGGAAGAGTTAAAGAAAATTGAACATCCGTCGATTAAAGAAGTACGCGGACGCGGATTGTTCATAGGTGTTGAGTTAACTGAAGCTGCTCGTCCATATTGTGAAGAGTTGAAAGAGCTTGGATTACTATGTAAAGAAACACACGATACAGTGATTCGTTTTGCTCCGCCACTCATTATCACAAAAGAAGAATTGGACTGGGCAATAGGTAAAATTAAAAAAGTTTTCGTTAACTAAAATACTTAACAATATAAGTGTCCGATATGTTACAATATATGCATAGAAAACATTATGAATCAAAGAGGCGAATCATTAAATGACTGAAAACCTGAATCTGTTTACGTCTACACAAGCTCTTTTTAAAGATGCACTTGATAAACTAGGCTACGATGAAGGAATGTACGAACTTCTAAAAGAACCACTTCGTATGATTGAAGTACGTATTCCTATAAAAATGGACGATGGCAAAGTAAAAGTCTTCACGGGTTACCGTGGACAGCATAACGATGCGGTTGGACCAACAAAAGGTGGCGTACGATATCACCCGCAAGTAACGTTAGAAGAAGTAAAAGCGCTTTCTATGTGGATGACATTAAAAGCTGGCATCGTCGACCTACCATATGGCGGCGGTAAAGGTGCAATCGTTTGTGATCCACGTGAAATGTCTATGGGTGAACTTGAACGACTAAGCCGCGGTTATGTCCGTGCCTTAAGCCAAGTAATGGGACCTAACAAAGATATCCCAGCTCCAGACGTATTCACAAATGCGCAAATAATGGCATGGATGATGGATGAATATAGCCGTATTGACGAATTCAACTCACCTGGCTTCATTACAGGTAAACCAATCGTTCTTGGTGGATCGCAAGGTCGTGACCGTGCGACTGCCGAAGGGGTAACAATCATTATCGAGGAAGCGGCGAAACGTCGTGGGATTGATATGAAAGGTGCACGTATCGTAATTCAAGGTTTCGGAAACGCGGGTAGCTTCCTATCTAAGTTCCTTCATGATGCTGGCGCGAAAGTAATCGGAATTTCCGATGCTTATGGTGCACTTCATGATCCAGAGGGTCTTGATATCGATTACTTACTAGACCGTCGCGATAGCTTCGGAACAGTAACTACACTTTTCGATAACACGATTTCGAACCAAGAATTACTTGAACTCGACTGCGATATTCTTGTGCCTGCGGCAATCTCTAATCAGATTACTGAAAAAAATGCACATAATATCAAAGCAACGATTGTTGTTGAAGCAGCAAATGGGCCGACTACAACTGAAGGAACTAGAATTCTTAAAGAACGTGGAATTCTACTTGTTCCCGATGTTCTTGCAAGTGCGGGCGGCGTAACAGTTTCATACTTTGAGTGGGTCCAAAACAACATGGGCTACTATTGGACTGAAGAAGAAGTGCGCGAAAAAATGACGAAAAAAATGGTTGAAGCATTTGAGAACGTCTATACAACTGCGGAAACTCGTAATATCGACATGCGCCTAGCAGCATATATGATTGGTGTTCGTAAAACTGCGGAAGCATCACGTTTCCGTGGTTGGGCATAATCAAAACAATAAAGGCATCTCCCGGTTTAAACGGGAGATGCCTTTATACTTTTTCAGGAACCGAAACAATTACCTCATCGTGATCCTGCCGCTGATTAAATAGCAAGCCAAGGTTGATGAGACCTGAAACTCCTATGATGATATAAATAAATCGTGCGAGCGGTTCCGCGGAACCACCTGCGAATTGTGCAACAACGTCGAAACGGAATATTCCTGCTACTCCCCAATTGAGTGCACCGATAATTGTCAGTGCTAGAGCTATTTTATGAACTTTACTCATTTTGCAACACCTCCTTAAATTACTATGCCCAGAAGACTGATTTTCATACGCGCACCTTTATTTTTGCAAAATGGTTTATTGTTTCGGATAATGAAAGAATAAAGGGAGGCAATATAGAATGAATGAATTTGTATTCCATAATCCTGTTAAGCTTATTTTTGGAAAAGGTCAACTTCAGAAATTATCACAAGAACTAGCGAATTACGGTAAAAAGGTGCTTGTCGTTTATGGGGGCGGCAGCATCAAGAGAAATGGTCTATATGATGAAGTAATGGCGATTTTAAAAGAGAATGATATGGAGGTACATGAACTTTCAGACGTTGAGCCAAATCCGCGTGTGTCAACTGCGCGAAAGGGTGCGGAGATTTGTAAGGAAAAAGACATCGACGTTATCTTAGCGGTTGGCGGAGGATCAGTTATCGACTGTGTAAAACTTATTGCATCGGCAGCGAAATATGAAGGTGATGCATGGGATCTTGTAACGAGGAAAGCGTTCGCGGAAGATGCAATCCCATTTGGTACAGTTTTGACACTTGCAGCAACAGGTTCGGAAATGAATGCCGGATCTGTTATTACTAATGAAGAAACGGAAGAGAAGTATGGATGGGGCGGTCCGTTTAATTACCCGAAATTCTCTATTCTTGACCCAACCTATACATTATCTGTACCCAAAGACCAGACGATTTATGGGATTGTTGATATGATGTCCCATATTTTTGAACAATACTTCAATAATGCAAAGAACACGCCTGTACAAGATGAGATGTGTGAAGGTGTGCTACGTGCAATAATGGATAATGCACCAAAGCTTGTCGAAGACTTGGAGAATTATGATTTACGTGAGACGATTTTATTTGCGGGTACTATAGCGTTGAATGGCTTCCTTCAAATGGGCTATCAAGGTGACTGGGCGTCACATGATATCGAACATGCTGTGTCCGCGGTTTATGATATCCCGCACGCAGGTGGGCTTGCGATTCTTTTCCCACATTGGATGAATCATAATGTTAACGTTAATCCTGCGCGATTTGCCAAGCTTGCTGTCAACGTATTTGGAGTTGCACCAGAAGGTAAGACGCAGGATGAGGTCGCGTTTGAAGGGATCGCACGTCTAAGAGCATTTTGGACGTCTATTGGAGCGCCTGAAACGCTTGCCCATTATGACATCGATGATTCGAAACTGGATTTGATGGCAGAAAAAGCAACAGTCAACGGGCCACTTGGGCAATTCAGTAATCTAAATAAAGAGGATGTACTATCAATTTTAAAAGCTTCATTATAAGAGAATTAAAAACGTCACGTCGGGGCTATCTCTCCGGCGTGACGTTTTTGTTATTCAGGGAATTTTGAACCGAATTGCTTAATTGCATCAGTGGAATTGGACCTTTTCCATGTTGACACACCGTCATCTTCATCAAAAGAAATTAAAACGTCCTGTACACCTTTTTGATTGAGGATAATTGTCATGAGTCGGTCCCGCACATCGTCGACATAGGCGACTGTATGGGATGGGTCAACTTCTGCGACAATTTCAACATGAAGGAATTCGCCTTCTTTGATAACTTCAATACGTTGAATATCTTTTACATCGGGATCTTCAGCAACGAGTAGGGAAATGTGATTGAGCATTTCCTCGTCCGTTTCCCCGATTGCACCACGTGCATTTTCGAGAAATACTTTACCAACCACATAGAACATCATCATACCAATCATAATGGATGCAATGCCTTCCGCTACAAGTAGCCCAAGGAAATGAGCCAACAGGACAGCGGAAAATGCGAGAAGTCCGCCTAGTGTTGCGACAAAATCTTCCATGAATACGAGTTTTGTTGCGGGTTTAGCACGATTGAGGTTTTTAAAACCTAGTGTAATGGGAGCAATCCCACCTTTATCAATCCCTGCTTCATGAAGTATCTCTTTACCCGCCTTGTAAAGTACAATGCATTCCAAAATGATACCTATACCAAGAACAGAGAGATTTATAATTAAATTTCTCATTCCGCCTGACTCAGATGGATTTACGATATGATGCCACCCGCCTATGATAGCCTCATAGGACATGATTCCAACTATAATGACAGCGCCCAGACAAACTAAATTTACGACACGGCCGAATCCATTAGGATATTTCGGGGTGGGTGCTTTTTTCGAAAGAGCAGAACCAACGAAAACGAAAAACTGGTTCGCTGCATCACCAAATGAGTGCATCATTTCTGCAAACATAGCCACATTTCCGGTGAAGAAGAATGCAATGGCTTTTAAACAAGCGATTACTGTGTTAACAATTGCTGCGAGTAGTGAGGGTTTGTTGCCTTCTTTTAAAAGTTTTAGTATGTCTCTCATAATTTTCCTCCGTTATGGGAATATTTCGATTTCAACCGATTCGATATAAGGTAGTGTCGACAACTCGATATACAAATTAGACGTATGTCTTTTAGGAAGTGCTGAGATTCGAAAATGAAGTTCGTGCTGTACTTGAAGATCCCTTGATAGAATTTGCCGAATCCGCAGATTCTCGATTGTCATGCTTTCTATCTTCAGGTAAGTAATGAGATCTTCAATCTTTGATTTGTCCGATAACACTACAATGAAGGAAGCTTCTTTTGTACGAAGTCTCTTTGGCCCCAATTTATCAAGTGCAGGTGCAAGGACTTCAATGACAAACATCACGGCTAGTACAGCAAACGCAGCTTCAATATAAAAACCGGCCCCAACAGCAATCCCGATACTTGCCGCTCCCCAAATCATAGCTGCTGTCGTTAACCCAGTAATGCTGTCATTACCTCTACGCAGGATGGCTCCAGCTCCGAGGAATCCGATACCGCTGACAATTTGGGCAGCTAAGCGGAGCGGATCCATCGTTACGTTAATATCATTCCGCGCTGGAACGAGATAAGCTGCTTCTATAGAGACGACAGTCAGAAGGCAGCTAAAAGTGGCGATAACAGCACTCGTTTTTAATCCAATCGGTTTCTTCTTTATTTCCCTCTCCACACCAATAACTAAACTTAAAACTAAAGCGAGCGTGATTTTAATTAACACTTCGGGATACATCGCTTCATTTGCAATCCAAGTCATAATCGTTCCCCCCTAGTAATGTCCTCTCTTAATTACCATGTTATACTTACAACTATCTATTGTCTAAAAAGATAGAGATGTAACCTAATTCCTTTTGAAAGAGATGTGTTAGAAATGGAAAAGCCTCGAATTCATCCGTATATCCCAATTATTATAGGAGTGATATCAGTAGCACTATCGGCGATATTCGTGAAACTCGCCACAGCAGATGCTGGTGTGATTGCATTTTATAGAATGTTCTTCTCTGTGCTAATTATGTTACCGCTCTTTCTTATGAAGTATAGGAAGGAAGTATTGACGCTCAGTAAAAAAGATTGGATCTTCTCGGCAATTGCCGGAGTATTTTTAGCCTTTCACTTCATTCTATGGTTCGAGTCATTAAATTACACATCGGTTGCTAGTTCAACGGTGCTAGTTACCTTACAGCCCATATTTGCTTTTGTAGGAACGTACTTCTTCTTTAAAGAGAAGTTATCGTTCAAAACAATTTTATCTGCTTTGATTGCTGTAACGGGAAGTGTAATCATTAGCTGGGGAGACTTCAAGCTGAGTGGCACTGCTTTTTACGGAGATATGTTGGCGTTAATTGCATGTGCGCTTATTACTACCTATCTGCTATTCGGACAAGATGTACGTAAACGTCTTTCTCTTATTACATATACATTTGTTGTTTATTCGATAAGCACAATTACGT
>NZ_JBBOSA010000001.1:0-1882500 GCF_038004885.1 Sporosarcina sp. FSL K6-6792 | reverse complement strand
ATCATGCAATGCCTTTTACGAATTCCGATTTACATCGCTGTAAAGGAGAATTCACCAAAGAGGAATTCAAGAAGCGTAAGCTTATTGAAAACCAAAGGGTTAAGTTAGAAAGGGCGCATGGCGGATGCCTTGGCACTAGGAGCCTAAGAAGGACGGCACTAACACCGATATGCTCCGGGGAGCTGTAAGTAAGCTTTGATCCGGAGATTTCCGAATGGGGAAACCCACTGTCCATAATGGGACAGTACGTTTACGTGAATACATAGCGTAAACGAGGCACACCCGGAGAACTGAAACATCTAAGTATCCGGAGGAATAGAAAGAAAAATCGATTCCCTGAGTAGCGGCGAGCGAAACGGGAAGAGCCCAAACCAAGAAGCTTGCTTCTTGGGGTTGTAGGACACTCTATACGGAGTTACAAAGGAATGGATTAGACGAAGCGACCTGGAAAGGTCCGCCGTAGCGGGTAAAAGCCCCGTAGTTGAAAGTCCATTCTCTCCAGAGTGTATCCTGAGTACGGCGGAACACGTGAAATTCCGTCGGAATCCGGGAGGACCATCTCCCAAGGCTAAATACTCCCTAGTGACCGATAGTGAACCAGTACCGTGAGGGAAAGGTGAAAAGCACCCCGGAAGGGGAGTGAAATAGATCCTGAAACCATGTGCCTACAAGTTGTCAGAGCCCGTTAATGGGTGATGGCGTGCCTTTTGTAGAATGAACCGGCGAGTTACGATTCCATGCAAGGTTAAGCAGTGAATGCGGAGCCGCAGCGAAAGCGAGTCTGAATAGGGCGATAGAGTATGGGGTCGTAGACCCGAAACCAGGTGATCTACCCATGTCCAGGGTGAAGGTAAGGTAACACTTACTGGAGGCCCGAACCCACGTACGTTGAAAAGTGCGGGGATGAGGTGTGGGTAGCGGTGAAATTCCAATCGAACCTGGAGATAGCTGGTTCTCTCCGAAATAGCTTTAGGGCTAGCCTCAAACTTAAGAATCTCGGAGGTAGAGCACTGTTTGGACTAGGGGCCCATCCCGGGTTACCGAATTCAGACAAACTCCGAATGCCGATGATTTATGTTTGGGAGTCAGACTGCGGGTGATAAGATCCGTAGTCGAGAGGGAAACAGCCCAGACCACCAGTTAAGGTCCCCAAGTATTCGTTAAGTGGAAAAGGATGTGGCGTTGCCCAGACAACCAGGATGTTGGCTTAGAAGCAGCCATCATTTAAAGAGTGCGTAATAGCTCACTGGTCGAGTGGCGCTGCGCCGAAAATGTACCGGGGCTAAACGAATCACCGAAACTGTGGATTGACATCTTAGATGTCAGTGGTAGGAGAGCGTTCCAAGGGCGTCGAAGCTAGACCGTAAGGACTGGTGGAGCGCTTGGAAGTGAGAATGCCGGTATGAGTAGCGAAAGAAGGGTGAGAATCCCTTCCACCGAATGCCCAAGGTTTCCTGAGGAAGGCTCGTCCGCTCAGGGTTAGTCAGGACCTAAGTTGAGGCCGAAAGGCGTAGACGATGGACAACAGGTTGATATTCCTGTACCACCTCCCCGCCGTTTGAGCAATGGGGTGACGCAGTAGGATAGGGTGAGCGCGCTGTTGGTTATGCGCGTCTAAGCAGTGAGGTGTGGAATGAGGCAAATCCCGTTCCTATAACATTGAGCTGTTACAGCAAGGGGATTTATCCCTGAGTCCCTGATTTCACGCTGCCAAGAAAAGCCTCTAGCGAGGCGGGAGGTGCCTGTACCGCAAACCGACACAGGTAGGCGAGGAGAGAATCCTAAGGTGATCGAGAGAACTCTCGTTAAGGAACTCGGCAAAATGACCCCGTAACTTCGGGAGAAGGGGTGCTCTGGTAGGGTGTTAAAGCCCGAGAGAGCCGCAGTGAATAGGCCCAGGCGACTGTTTAGCAAAAACACAGGTCTCTGCAAAACCGCAAGGTGAAGTATAGGGGCTGACGCCTGCCCGGTGCTGGAAGGTTAAGAGGAGAGGTCAGCGCAAGCGAAGCTTCGAATTGAAGCCCCAGTAAACGGCGGCCGTAACTATAACGGTCCTAAGGTAGCGAAATTCCTTGTCGGGTAAGTTCCGACCCGCACGAAAGGCGTAACGATCTGGGCACTGTCTCAACGAGAGACTCGGTGAAATTATAATACCTGTGAAGATGCAGGTTACCCGCGACAGGACGGAAAGACCCCGTGGAGCTTTACTGTAACCTGATATTGAATTCCGGTGCAGCCTGTACAGGATAGGTAGGAGCCTTGGATTCCGGAGCGCTAGCTTCGGATGAGGCGTTGGTGGGATACTACCCTGGCTGTATTGGACTTCTAACCCATGCCCCTTATCGGGGCAGGAGACAGTGTCAGGCGGGCAGTTTGACTGGGGCGGTCGCCTCCTAAAGAGTAACGGAGGCGCCCAAAGGTTCCCTCAGAATGGTTGGACATCATTCGTAGAGTGCAAAGGCATAAGGGAGCTTGACTGCGAGACCTACAAGTCGAGCAGGGTCGAAAGACGGGCTTAGTGATCCGGTGGTTCCGCATGGAAGGGCCATCGCTCAACGGATAAAAGCTACCCCGGGGATAACAGGCTTATCTCCCCCAAGAGTCCACATCGACGGGGAGGTTTGGCACCTCGATGTCGGCTCATCGCATCCTGGGGCTGTAGTCGGTCCCAAGGGTTGGGCTGTTCGCCCATTAAAGCGGTACGCGAGCTGGGTTCAGAACGTCGTGAGACAGTTCGGTCCCTATCCGTCGCGGGCGCAGGAAATTTGAGAGGAGCTGTCCTTAGTACGAGAGGACCGGGATGGACATACCTCTGGTGTACCAGTTGTCTTGCCAAAGGCATCGCTGGGTAGCTATGTATGGACGGGATAAATGCTGAAAGCATCTAAGCATGAAGCCCCCCTCGAGATGAGATTTCCCATTACGCAAGTAAGTAAGATCCCTCAAAGAAGATGAGGTTGATAGGTCTGGGGTGGAAGCACGGCGACGTGTGGAGCTGACGGATACTAATCGATCGAGGACTTAACCAATTTTGAAAAGGGCTTGATTACCCTGATTCTGTGTAGCACAATGTCTGTTTTATTCAGTTTTGAGCGAATAAGTACCGTTCATAAAAAAAGTACTTGCAATTAATTAGATGATATGTTATAATAATTATTGTCTTTGAGAAAAGATCATACAAGTCTGGTGACGATTGCGAAGAGGTCACACCCGTTCCCATCCCGAACACGGAAGTTAAGCTCTTCAGCGCCGATGGTAGTTGGGGGTTTCCCCCTGTGAGAGTAGGACGTCGCCGGTCTTGTAACAATTATTACATAGGTTTATGAATAGGACAAACAACTGAAGTTTGTCGCACTTATACCCAGGAGGATTAGCTCAGCTGGGAGAGCACCTGCCTTACAAGCAGGGGGTCGGCGGTTCGAGCCCGTCATCCTCCACCATTTTATTTATAATGAAAACTATTAGCCGGAGTAGCTCAACTGGTAGAGCAACTGACTTGTAATCAGTAGGTTGAGGGTTCAAGTCCTTTCTCCGGCACCACTTTTCGAGCCATTAGCTCAGTTGGTAGAGCATCTGACTTTTAATCAGAGGGTCGCAGGTTCGAATCCTGCATGGCTCACCATTTTTATGACTTAGTGTCATAATTTATATTGCGGGTATGGCGGAACTGGCAGACGCGCTAGACTTAGGATCTAGTGCCTTCGGGCGTGGGGGTTCGACTCCCTTTACCCGCACTTATAATGCGGAAGTAGTTCAGTGGTAGAATACGACCTTGCCAAGGTCGGGGTCGCGGGTTCGAATCCCGTCTTCCGCTCCATATTTTTGCCGGGGTGGCGGAACTGGCAGACGCACAGGACTTAAAATCCTGCGGTAGGTGACTACCGTACCGGTTCGATTCCGGTTCTCGGCATTAATAACTTTTAACTTATATGCGCTCGTAGCTCAATTGGATAGAGCACCTGACTACGGATCAGGAGGTTGTGGATTCGACTTCTGCCGGGCGCACCATTATGTTTTTAAACTTTATAATTCTTCGGGACGTAGCTCAGCTTGGTAGAGCACTTGGTTTGGGACCAAGGGGTCGCAGGTTCGAATCCTGTCTTCCCGACCATTAAGCTTTTTAAGCAGATTCGCCGCTTAAAGAATATACCATTTTAAGTAGATTTGTGCTTTAATAATTGCCAGCTATAATGGGGCCTTAGCTCAGCTGGGAGAGCGCCTGCCTTGCACGCAGGAGGTCAGCGGTTCGATCCCGCTAGGCTCCACCAACACAATTTCAATAAAGATCCTGGCGGCGTAGCTCAGCTGGCTAGAGCGTACGGTTCATACCCGTGAGGTCGGGGGTTCGATCCCCTCTGCCGCCATCTTAAAGGACCTTTAGCTCAGTTGGTTAGAGCAGACGGCTCATAACCGTCCGGTCGCAGGTTCGAGTCCTGCAAGGTCCACCACTATTATATACAGCCATGGAGGTATACCCAAGCCCGGCTGAAGGGATCGGTCTTGAAAACCGACAGGGGAGTCAAATCCCGCGGGGGTTCGAATCCCTCTACCTCCTCCATTTTTAACTAGTGGTGAAATTAAATAGTACTTATATTGTTGTCGCGGGGTGGAGAAGTGGTATCTCGTCGGGCTCATAACCCGAAGGTCACAGGTTCAAATCCTGTCCCCGCAACCAAATGGTCCCGTGGTGTAGCGGTTAACATGCCTGCCTGTCACGCAGGAGATCGCCGGTTCGATCCCGGTCGGGACCGCCATTTTTATTAATACTATAAGGTTTAGAATAAGTTAACGACTTAATGTAAACTAAATACGTGGCTCAGTAGCTCAGTCGGTAGAGCAAAGGACTGAAAATCCTTGTGTCGGCGGTTCGATTCCGTCCTGAGCCACCATTGTTATGCGAGTGTAGTTTAGTGGTAAAACCTCAGCCTTCCAAGCTGATGATGAGGGTTCGATTCCCTTCACTCGCTCCAAAAAGGGCCTATAGCTCAGCTGGTTAGAGCGCACGCCTGATAAGCGTGAGGTCGATGGTTCGAGTCCATTTAGGCCCACCATTCCGCAGTAGCTCAGTGGTAGAGCAATCGGCTGTTAACCGATCGGTCGTAGGTTCGAGTCCTACCTGCGGAGCCATTTATATATGGGGAAGTACTCAAGCGGCTCAAGAGGTGCCCCTGCTAAGGGTATAGATCGCGAAAGCGGTGCGAGGGTTCGAATCCCTCCTTCTCCGCCATATATAATTTGGCCCCTTGGTCAAGCGGTTAAGACACCGCCCTTTCACGGCGGTATCACGGGTTCGAATCCCGTAGGGGTCATACATAAAAGTAGCTTTACAAGTTCTTAATGAACTTGTAAAGCTACTTTTTAATTTGTTTATATATAGTTTTCTAGTTCACTTAAATTCTAACTATATATGTTGAATTAAAGAATCGCATTGAATCTACTGTGGCGCTCAATAAGGAGAGAGTTGTAATTCGGGGTGTGGATTGTAGAACGCTTGACGCTTTGGGGATGCCTTTCACCGTAAGCCTGAATATCGCTTCGCATCCAGTCTCACGGCTTCGGCGACCCCTTTGCCGCGCCTGCACTAGGGTGTTCATTATCGAGAGAAATGTGATTTTGAGATGTATATGCCGAGATTATAAGGTGATTACTAGTTGATACTACTTATATTCAAGAAAGACGTACTCCAGGTTGCAGATTTCATCACAGATAATGAAATGCTCTTTCTCATATAGACCATCCAGCGTCGAAGCGATATTGGTAGGAGTTCTGTTTCATTCTTAAATAAAAAAGACAAGACTATGGAGAAGACTTCAGCCGCCAAAATTATATCTTTGGCGGCTTTTATCCAGTTAAGAAGCCCCGCTATTCTTTCGTCCCAAAAAGCTCTAGCATTTCGTCTACTTATGCCTTTGGAGAGCAACGGATGGATAACCACCAAACGATTCCCGAAAAATGTGTAGGGTGCTACGAAGTCGCATCCCTACACATCAAGATATCTCGATAATAGTAAAGAGGTCGTTCTATCTAAAGCAACTCAAAGGCAACTGCACACGCAGCGCCTAGTGTTTGATTAAATCATTTACGGGTTACTTTTGGTTAATTAACATACGTGAGCTAAAATATCCTGAAAAGAAACACCATAAGCAATGGCCTATGGTGTTTCTTTTCACTTCTTCTGATCCTCTATATAACTATCTTTTTCATGATAAGGAATATCTCCGAGAGGGGATTCGATTCCTTCATCATCCAGTTCCGCTTCATATTTCTCTGAGGCATCGGACCTGATGAAGCCGCGTGACTTTCCATTTATATCGGTACCTGTGAATTCTTCAAATTCTTCGGTTGCACCATCTGAAATTCCGCTGTCGTATAACGTATTGTAGTCATCGTGATCTCCGCTGAAATCGGAAGGGGTTTCTGATGTTCCAGATTTTGCGATTTCCTGAAAGCTGTCTTCGCCATCCCGGGCCGCTCGGGAAAATGAATTTGGGTTGGCCATGGTAAGCGTATCTTCTTCGACAGGTCGATCATTGGGGATTTCTTTCTCAGTCGCATGGTCGATGCAAAGAGTTGTGTAAGGAACTGCTTCAAGTCGCCCAAATGGTATATCTTTTTGGCACACTTCACATTTCCCGTAAGAACCGTCCACCATCGCTTGTAAGGCGCTTTCTACTTTATCTAATTCAGAGCCAGCATGAACGTTTAAAGCCATGTCCTTCTCTCTTTCAAACAGTTCTGTACCCATATCACCGGGATGATTGTCATACATCGACAGCTCGCCGGCAGCTTCTTGTGCACTTTCCTTAATATCTGTTTCTTCTTCTGTTTTTGTTAAGTGATCCTTCATTTCATATAGTTCTTTTTTTAGAGTGGCTTTTTGTTTATCGTTCAACAAGTTTTGTCACGTCCTTTTTAGTAATGGCATTAGTCTGCACATATCCACAGTACTTAATAAACAAAAGTACAGATTGTTGACTATCGTTACTTAACTTTCCTTTATTTCGTTCCATCTAAACATATAAATCAGAAAAAGCGTAAAGCTTCGAGTTAAATCGAGGCTTTACGCTTTTTCTTTTATTAGTTAGAGCAGATGGCCAATGAGTATTCCGATCCCTAATAGTAAGCCGAATAAAGTGTTCGTAACTGCAGTGTTTTTCATCGCAGGCATCACATGTATTGGGATGTGATTTTTTCGGAACACAGTAATCGCTCCAATCGGCTTTTTGACACTAAGAAATACAAGCAGTGACCATGGAGTAAGATGACCGAAGAGAATCATTGCAATAATCCAGCCATAGGAAATAATGAAAAATAGCATTAGGATTGTAATTGCGTTGTAGCGGCCCACAAGAATAGCGAGTGTTTTTCGTCCGCCTTCCTTATCGCCTTCTAAATCACGTATATTATTTGCTAGCATAATACCTGCGACTAGCAACATACTTGGGATGGATAGCAGAACCGCTTCTGTCGTTACTGTTTCTGTCTGGATATAAAACGCAATAAGGATAAGTAACATTCCCATGACAACACCGGAAAACAGTTCTCCAAATGGCGTGTAGGCGATAGGATACGGTCCTCCAGTATAAAAGTAGCCTACCATCATTGACAAAATACCGACGACTGCGAGCATCCATGAGGTTTCCATACATATATAGATACCAATAAGGACGGAAATCCCGTAAAGCATAAAGGCAAGATTCAACACGGTTTTTGGTTTTACACCATTACGGACGATTGTACCGCCGATTCCAATGGACTGTTCTGTATCAAGTCCTCTTTTAAAATCATAATATTCATTGAACATATTCGTTGCCATTTGGATGAAAACACTCGCGACGAGCATGGCGATGAATAAAGGAAAATGTAATTTTCCGTAAGTTAGTGCAATCATGGTACCGAGAAATACAGGTGCAAAGGCTGCTGTTAGTGTATGTGGACGTGTAAGCTGCCACCAAATACGCCAGCCTTTATCCGCTTTTATTGTCTGTTGCAATTTGGCTCTCTCCCTATCCTTTTAATGACCCTATCTATTGTACTCCAAAATGGGTGGGGTGAACATATGGACTGCTTATTATGTGCTGAAACGAAATTGATTCGGTATGATAGACTATAGGTATTGTTTTAAATCAGTCGAATGAATGTACGGAGGGAAAATAATGAATCGGAAGTTGACCGCTACCCGTGAATCTCAATTAAATGTTAGGCAGAATGAGCTGCGTTTTTTTACAGAAACTGTCGATGCGGGGAGAATCTCACCACTTGCGTTTTTTGAAGCAGGGGATTCGTGTTACAAAGATGAACGTTTCTATTGGCAAAATGCAGATAAAACTTTAACGCTTGTTGGTATTGGACATGCTACGGTATTAACAAGTGATGGAACGAATGATCGTTTCTCACATATTTCAACAAGTTGGAAAAAATTATGTAGTGCGCTAATTAAAGAAGAAAATGATCGGGAACCTGTTCTTTTTGGAGGTTTCTCGTTTGATCCGAAAAGTGTTAAGCAATCAGAGTGGGATGCATTTCCATCGGCCCATTTCGTTGTACCTTCTTTCCAGTTGTCGATTACGAATGGCAAGACAGAAATTTCCATTAACCTTGTAACAAAAAGCAACGATGGGGCAGAACAGTTTGAGAAGTTAAGGGATGAAAGAGACCGTCTAATTCATATCGCGCAAGTCGAGGAATCCGCTCTGCTTACAAAACCGGAAGTTGTGTCAATAGAGGAACTTTCGAAAGAACATTATCTGGAAACCGTTGCAGGTGTCACAAAGAAAATTAACAATGGTGAAGCTGAAAAAGTAGTAATTGCACGTTCGGTTAAACTAAACTTTGCAGATGACGTGCCGGCTGTCGCTGCACTTCATCATATATCAAATGAACAGCAGGAAAGTTATCACTTTGGATTGCAAAAGGACGGCCAATTATTTTTTGGTGCTACACCTGAACGTTTAATTGAAATATCAAATGGCCGTGCGTATTCGGCATGTGTCGCGGGTTCCATTAAACGAGGCAAGTCGGCAACTGAAGACCGCGAACTTGGCGATGAACTTCTTGAAGATAGAAAAAACCGAGAAGAGCATCAATATGTCGTTAATATGATTTCACAAGTGTTTAAGTCATTTTGCACAGACATCAAAATTTCGAAAGTACCGAAACTGATGAAAGTCCGTGATATTCAGCATTTGTTTACGCCAGTTGAAGGAAAAGTTGAACAAGGAACTGATATTTTTAGTTTGGTTCAAGCACTTCACCCGACACCGGCACTAGGCGGTGTCCCAACTGATATAGCGATGGAAATGATTCGTTCTGAGGAAAACTTGGATCGGGGTTATTATGCTGGACCAATTGGTTGGACAGATACTGCTGGAAATGGTGAATTCGCTGTTGCAATCCGTTCCGCACTTCTTGACGGCAATAGTGCGTACTTATACGCAGGTGGAGGAATTGTGGCAGACTCTGAACCAGATAAAGAATACGATGAAACATGGGTGAAATTCAGACCGGTTATGCGGGCGCTTGGAGGAAAACTGAATGGATAACCGTACAGTTTTGACTGATTATGTTCGTAGAATGACTGCTGCTTTGATGATGGCTGATGTGAAAACGGTAGTTATTAGTCCAGGCTCTCGTTCGACACCACTGGCTTACGCTTTCGCTTCAACAAAAGGCCTTGATGTCTATATGCAAGTTGATGAACGATCGGCTGCCTACTTTGCATTAGGTTTGGCGAAGGCATCCGGTAATCCTGTCGTCCTTCTCTGTACGTCAGGTACTGCAGCATCGAATTATCATCCTGCTATAACAGAAGCGTATTATGCGCGTATTCCTCTTATTGTTATCACGGCTGACCGTCCGCATGAATTAAGGGAAGTCGGTGCGCCACAGGCAATCGATCAAATTCGAATGTATGGTAAGCATGTGAAATATAGTGTAGATTTCCCACTTGCTGAAAACAATCCGGATATCGAAGACTTTATTGATCGCCATATTAGCCGTGCACTGTCAGTTGCGACTACAGCTCCACGAGGACCCGTTCACTTAAATGTGCCGTTCCGGGAACCACTTCTGATCGATTTTGATCGGGAAACGCCGAAAATGACTTTCAAAAAACGATTTAAAAGTGTAGACAGTTTGGATGCATCTACTGCCCAACAAATTTCACAGTTGCTTGTAACGTCGGAAAAAGGCTTCATCATTGCTGGTGAAATGCCGATAGGGTTCGATAAAGCAGCATTTTGGAACTTTGCCAAAGCACTGGAATGGCCAGTATTATGCGATCCGCTATCAAATCTTCGCACGGAAGTACCTGAACAATGCATAGCGCTCTGTATTGATCATTATGATGCACTATTAAAAAGTGATGCATTCAAAGAGAAAGTCGTACCTGATACTGTCATTCGTTTTGGTGCACAGCCAGTAGCGAAGCCGCTTTCGCTTTACTTGAAAAAAGTAAGACCAGCTACAGTTATAGCGGTGGATGAATCGCCGGAATTTAGGGATTCGCTCGGTGTCGTTACGCATCATATCCAGACTTCACCCGAAACAGTCATAAAAATTATTGTGGATAAACCGAAGACATCTTATACAGAGTTGTGGACGATGGCGAATGAGGCGGCATCAGCGATTACAAATAAGTATGAGGGTGTTGCTGGCGATGAAGGGATATTTGCAAAAACATTATTTGAGCACCTTCCCACAGAGAGCGACCTCGTAAGTGGCAGCAGCATGCCAATCCGTGATGTAGACACGTTCTTCAGGAAGACGGATAAGGATATTACAATTTTTGCGAATCGCGGGACGAATGGTATCGATGGTGTTGTATCGACAGCATTCGGTATCCAGGCGGCAAGAAAGCGTCCAACATGGCTGTTAATTGGCGATTTATCGTTCTTGCATGATGTCAACGGATTAATTGTTACTCGTTTCCATGAGGCAGATTTAACCATTGTCATTATTAATAACGATGGGGGTGGAATATTCTCGTACCTTCCGCAAGCTGATGCAGGTAATCATTTCGAAGAGCTGTTTGGCACACCAACAGGCTTAACATTCGGCCACATTGCTGCGATGTATGATGCGCAGTATGCGGCAATCCACACGCCAGAAGAGTTCGGAATGGAGCTCGATAAAGCGAAGGAAAAACCAGTGCGTATTATCGAAGTGTTCACGAATCGTCAAGCGAATGTGAAAGCGCACCGAGACCTATGGAAGCAAATCACGGACAGGCTTGATCGTAATGAATGAAAAGACTATTCGTATACGTGAAATTAATATGCATGTGGAAATCCAAGGTGGAGAAAATTTACCTGTCATCGTATTTCTACATGGTTTTACGGGGAGCACCACATCATGGCGTGAAATTACAAAGTTGCTAAAAGGTAACTACCAGACAATAGCTGTCGATTTGACGGGACACGGCAAATCGACTATTCCGGAAGACATTGTCCGCTACTCTATGGATCAGCAAGTAGAGGACCTTGAGGAACTGTTTACTGAGCTTTCTCTTGATCAATTCATCTTGGTTGGCTATTCAATGGGGGGACGTATTGCACTGGCTTATACGGTGCGACATCCAATGCGGGTCTCGTCATTGATTCTCGAGAGTTCTTCTCCAGGATTGAAGACGGAAGTGGAAAGAGAAGAACGACAAGCAGCTGACAGGCGGCTGGCAGACAGAATCACAAGGGACGGATTGCCGGCATTCATCGATTTCTGGGGAAATATTCCCTTGTTCGCGTCTCAGAAGACTTTGTCGGAAGAAAAGCAGCTGGCAGTGAGGAATGAACGGCTTAGTCAGAGTGAAATAGGCCTTGCGAACAGCTTACGTGGTATTGGAACAGGTAGCCAAGCTTCTTATTGGGAGAGCCTAGGAACAGTCAATCTTCCGGTTTTGCTCATAACGGGAAAACTCGACACGAAGTTCGTAAATATTTCCCGGGAAATGCAGAGGGATTTCCCTAATGTCCGCCATGAAACGATAGAACATGCTGGACATGCAATTCATGTGGAAAAACCGGCTACATTTGCTACAATGATAGAGGAGCATATTTCAGAGTTGAAAAATCGAGGAGGATCACTATGACACGTCAATGGGAAACGATACGTACATACGAAGACATCAAATACGAACAGTATGGCGGGATTGCAAAAGTAACAATCAACCGTCCGGAAGTGCGCAATGCATTCCGTCCTAAAACGGTATCGGAGTTAATCGATGCATTTTCACGCGCACGGGACGACCAAAGCATTGGAGTCATCGTCTTAACAGGAGAAGGCGAGAAAGCATTCTGTTCAGGCGGAGACCAATCCGTTCGAGGGCATGGCGGTTATGTAGGAGACGACGAAATTCCACGTCTCAACGTCTTGGACTTACAGCGTCTAATCCGTGTTATTCCAAAACCGGTTGTGGCAATGGTTGCAGGATATGCAATCGGCGGCGGACATGTTCTTCATGTCGTTTGTGATTTGACGATTGCAGCAGAAAATGCAGTTTTCGGACAAACAGGACCTAAAGTCGGTTCATTCGACGCAGGTTACGGTTCGGGCTACTTGGCACGAATCATTGGCCATAAAAAAGCGCGCGAAATCTGGTTCCTTTGCCGTCAATACAACGCACAGGAAGCACTGGACATGGGTCTAGTCAATACGGTAGTTCCTTATGAACAACTGGAAGACGAGACGGTCCAATGGTGTGAAGAGATGCTTGGCATGAGCCCTACGGCACTTCGTTTCGTAAAAGCGGCAATGAACGCGGATACGGACGGACTTGCTGGTCTTCAACAATTGGCTGGCGACGCAACACTTCTTTATTACACAACAGACGAAGCGAAAGAAGGCCGCGATGCATTCAAAGAAAAACGCAAACCGGACTTCGGACAATTCCCACGTTTTCCTTGATTAAAGAAAAGCGTAAGGCGCCGTTTAGCCCCGACAAGCGCTGGAAGGCTTGAAGATAAAGGCGTACTTTGCCTTTTCAGCAAGACTGAAGCGACTCAAGGGGCTGGCGCCTGAAGCCTAGACAGTAATCAAAATGGATAAAAACTAAGAAAGCTGCCTCTAATCGGGCAGCTTTTTCTGAATGGATGGTGATGGCATGATTCCAAATTGGTTAATGCAACGGGCTTATTTAACGCCTGATAAAATAGCTTTATCGTTCGAAGAGGAAAAGTGGACATTCGCACAGTTAAAAGATGATGCTGTGGTTCTTGCACGAAAATTGAGGGCTAACAGTTTAAATGAAGGGGAACGGATCGCCTTGCTTGGGTCCTCCAATGCTGAAATGGTAGTCATCATTCATGCATGTATGCTGGCCGGCCTTGAGATTGTTATGCTAAACAGTCGGTTGTCGAAAAAAGAAATCGCATATCAATTGGATGATTCAGGCGCCAATACGGTAATTGTGTCGAATGAACTGAGTAGTGTTGTTGCCGATACCCCGGTACGTCAGCTACTATTTTCTACGATCAAAGAAAGTGCGGAACAGGCTTTTGTCATCCAGGAAAGTTGGCAATCAGACAGAACCATTACGATTATGTATACATCGGGCACGACAGGATTTCCGAAGGGGGTCCGTCAGACTGCAGGTAATCACGTCTCGAGTGCACTGTCGTCTGTTCTAAATTTAGGGCTTGATGAAGACGATGTCTGGCTCTGTGCGATGCCTTTATTTCATATTAGCGGGTTCTCGATTCTCGTTCGTTCTGTTCTATACGGAAATGAGGTTCAGTTGCATGAGAAGTTTGATGCGGTCAAGTCGGCGATTGCGGTAAGAGATGGGTCCGTCACACGGATGTCTGTTGTATCTCTTACATTGGATAAAGTTCTGCGTGAACTGGAAAAGGATAATAGTGTCGCACATTCATCATTTAAATCAATGCTGGCAGGTGGTGGCCCCGTTCCAATCGATTATTTGAAGCGGGCAAAAGTACTTGAAGTTCCTGTTCTCCAAACGTACGGCATGACAGAAACTAGTTCGCAAACAGCGACCTTAGCAGCAAGTGATGCAATGAGGAAAATGGGTTCAGCAGGCAAACCATTGTTTTTCAATCAAATCAAAATCAAAGATATAGAAACGCCAGGTGAAAAAGGTGAAGTATTTATACGCGGTTCACATGTGACACCTGGATATATTGGTCGTTTTTCCGAAGTGGATCCATTGGAAAATGGCTGGCTTCCAACAGGTGATATCGGTTATCTTGATTCGGAAGGTTATTTGTATATCGTTGATAGAAGATCCGACTTAATCATTTCAGGAGGAGAAAATATTTACCCTGCTGAAATTGAAAATGTACTGATAGCGCATCCGAATATTCGAGAGGTAGGCGTTTGCGGGAAAGAACATTCCGAGTGGGGAAGTGTCCCAGTTGCGTTTGTCGTAGTGTCAGGAAATGTGAAAGAAGCTGATTTGATAGCGTATTGTGAAGAGCGATTGGCGCGTTACAAAGTACCGAAATCATTCCGCTTCGTAGATGAACTGCCGCGTAACGGGTCAAATAAGTTATTGCGTCGCAAATTGAAAGAGTCAGTGGATTTGGAGTAAGGTTGAAGTCGAAATTAAAGTCAAACTGTCACGGCAACTCCAAACTGTCACAGCAAAAACAAAAAGGCTGTTCCATATACCAGATTAAATCTGGTATACGGGACAACCTTTCTTCATTTACTTTCCACTTAACGCTTTCTTCAGCGTTTCAATGTTTTGTTCCATCAAAGAAAAATAGTCTTCGTTGTTTTTTACATCATCCGCTGTCAATACGCCAAGATTGTGGAGCATGAGTGATTCAGCACCAATTTCTTTCCGCACGACATTAGTTAGTTTAGATGATACATTCTGTTCAAAAAGTACATAGTGGATGTTGTGATTTTTTGCCTCTTTGACAATTTGTGCTAATTGCTTTTGTGACGGCTCGCTTTGTGAGTTCAGTCCCGCAATCGCGACTTGTTCCAGTCCATATGAATCGGCTAGATAACCAAATGATGCATGTGAAACAAAGAACGTTTTGGAAGGGACAGCGGAAGCCATCTCTTTGAATTTGCTATCGAGTTCGACAAGTTCTACTTTCAGTTGTTCAAAGTTCTTCTCGAATTCGTCTTTCATTTCAGGTTTTGATTCAATCAATGCATCTTTGATAGAAGTTGCAAGTTCGACACTAAGCAGTGGTGAGATCCATACATGGGGATCAATTCCGCCATGATCATGACCTTCGTGTCCATGGTCATCATGTTCAGCATCTTCGTCGTGACCTTCATCACTATGACCTTCGTCTAGCATCTCATCAGGAATTGCCTCTGCTGTTGCAACCATTTTTACATGTTCGTTTTTCATGGTTTTTTCTGCATTTTCCACAAAACCTTCAAGGCCAAGTCCTATATAGAAAAACAAATCCGAGTCCGCGAGTCCCATCATATCTTTTTGTGTAGGATCAAAAGTATGTTCATCCGCGCCAGCAGGATAGATGGATTTCACATCGACGTAGTCGCCGCCGATTCGTTCTGTAAAGTATTGAAGCGGGTATACTGTTGTATAAATAGACAATTTCTCTGTCCCAGTTTCCGAGTTTTCTGTGGATTTAGCGCCACAAGCACTAAGTAGCATAATTGTTAGTAATGACATGATGAAAAAAAGTTTCTTATTCATTAGATATATCCTCCGTATTATTAATAGTAATCATTCCGATTTGTGCAACTGACTTTTTTATCATACAAGAGTGTTTCTAATTTGGCAACTAAATAAGCGAATTTCTTTTAATCGAAAAAAACGGCTCGACAATTATGTCAAACCGTTCTATCTAAAAAGATCACTTTTTATGCATATCATTGTCTGGTACAGGATCAAATCCACCCTCGTGGAACGGATGGCATTTTGAAATTCGACGTACCGCAAGCCATGAACCCTTTAGTGCTCCATGCTTTTCCACTGCCTCAATCCCATAGTGAGAACAAGTGGGATAGAAACGGCATGAAGGTGGTGTAAGTGGTGAAATCACTTTTTGATATAGTTTAATAAAGCCAATTAAAATCTTTTTCATTTAAAAAACTCCTTATTAATGCCTCGATGTTTATTGTAGATGCTTCGGTGGTAAATTAACAGAGAGATGAATTATATTTAACAATAAGGGGAGAGATTTATATGTCGAAAGAACTTATTAATGAATTGAATGTCCAAGTTTCTACATGGTCGGTTATGTATGCGAAGCTCCATAACTATCACTGGTATGTTAAAGGTCATCATTTCTTCACGTTACATGTAAAGTTTGAAGAACTTTATAATGAAGCGACGTTACATATGGATGAAATCGCAGAACGTATTTTGACACTTGGCGGAGATCCTGTAGCAACGCTGAAAGAACATCTTGAACAATCTGTTGTGAAAGAAGCAACGGGAGATGAAAAAGAAGACAGCATGGTGAAAACTGTCGTAAATGATTTCGGTGAAATTATGAAATCGTTGAAAAAAGGCATGCAGCTGGCTGCGAAAGATGGCGACGATATGACGGAAGATTTGTTGAACGCGACATATCAAAGTATCGAAAAACATCAATGGATGCTGAATGCATTCCTGGGTGAAGATAACAAGTAATCATTTTTCATTAAAAATACTAGAAAAATGCCGATAATAAGCTTGTGGAAGGAGTGGTGGCAAATGGATATGAGCTCCATCATGGCAAGTCAATTGAGAAGTTTGCAATCGACTGTTCAGTTGAGTGTGTTAAATAATGCACTTGCAATGAATACTGCAGCGGCAACAGATATGTTGAAAAGTTTATCTAATCAGTCTGTTGCAGCCCATCCTCATAAGGGAGCTTCGGTTGACGTACAAGCGTAAATTGCGGTAAAGCATGTATCTCCAGTAAAAGGGGATGCATGCTTTTTTCATACTAAGCCATGCTAAAAAGAAAAAAGGATGGTGTAGCATGGAGAAATACAAAATGTACGTTTCTGTCGTAAATCAGCAAGTATACCATTACCCAGATGATTCACCGTGGGAATATGAGGTTAATGTAGAAAGTCAGTATGTTCCTGTTTTTCATCGGTTATTTAGTCAGATAGATGAACTCGAATTCCGAAACTTCCTTAGGTCACATTTACCATTTTTGCCCTATCATTATGGTCGGAACAATTTCAACGTCGATCAACGTACGATGAAGATCTATGCGCTCATTCATGAATTTACAGATGATAAGTCGAAGCGATTTATCGAAAAGCTTCCGTATTTTCGTTGAAAGGATTGCTGTCCTTCGCTACACTGGTTGAAAGGACGTGAGTGCAATGCTTATTTTCAATGATGTGAATGGTGGTCGTGTTGAGCTGACTTTCGGAGAAAACCAATTTGGAATGCCAGCTCGGCATGTCCTTGTTATCCTCAAACATAATGGTAAATGGTTACTGACTCGGCATTTAGTTCGAGGCGTTGAGTTTCCAGGTGGTAAAGCAGAGCATGGAGAAACGATCGAGGAGGCAGTTATACGCGAAACGATTGAAGAAACAGGTGTGAAAGTTACGGATCTTGTGCAATTTGCACAGTATGTCGTTCGAAGTAATAGTACATTTTGCAAAGCTGTATTCACAGGGAAAGTTGCGGAAATCGATGAGCATCCAGCCCTTTACGAAACAGAAGGAGCTATGTGGATGACTAATGAAGAGCTTGACCAGTGTGAAGAATTGAGTTTCCTTATGAAAAACACAGGCATGGAAACATTAAGAAGGTGGGTGGAAGAGCATGAGTCATGATGGTACGATTATTCATAGAAGGCCCTATCCGTCTCCAAATCCACATGTTTCGCTTGAAGAAATTACATATTTTTCAGATGGATTAAAAGTGAAGGGACTCATGGCAGAACCAATTACAGAAGGGAACTACGAAGGCATCATCTATTTGCGAGGGGGCATGCAGCATATCGGTATGGTTCGTCCTGCCCGAATTGCACAGTTTGCTTCGCAAGGATTTGTTGTCTTCGCTCCTTATTATCGGGGGAACCGTGGAGGCGAGGGACGGGATGAGTTTGCTGGGGCCGATCGTCAGGATGCGGTGAATGCCGTTGATGTGCTGAAGCAAAATCCGAAGACAAACGTGGAAAAAATTCACTTGTTTGCATTTTCACGGGGCGGTATAATGGCTCTTTGGACAGCAATTTTACGTGAAGATATTACGTCGGTAGTTACATGGTCTGGCGTATCCGATATCGTATTTACATATAAAGAACGGAAAGATATGCGGCGGATGATGAAAAGAGTTATCGGCGGGACACCGAATAACATGCCAGATGAATACAGAAACCGTACGGCGCTGTTCCGCGTGGATGAAATTGATGCTCCCGTACTCATCATTCATGGCATGATCGACGAGAACGTGTCATTTCAACAAGCAGTTTTGCTGGAAAATGCACTGCGTGAACATAAAAAAGTATATGAGACATGGTATTTCCCTGAGTATACACACTTCATACCGCCCGTCATGAATGCACAACTTGTACGCGATTTATGTAGTTGGATGAGAAGACAAGAAAAATGAGTGGTTTTTTGAATAAAATGAAGTTGCAATTAGAAGTACGGGTTTGCAATTAGACGAAATAAGTTGCAGTTACAAATCCAATGTACAAAAAAACAGTGTAGCACATACAATGTGCTACACTGTTTAATTTGATAATTATGCAATCGGTCCGCCTTTAAGTGTAATCTCTTCAGAAACCATACCGAATTTTTTAAAGTTTTCATGGAACATGTTTGCCAATTCATTTGCTTTTACATCGTATGCTTCGCCGTCTGCCCATGCATTGCGCGGGTTCAACACTTCTGTTGGAACACCTTCAATGAATGTTGGCATTTCGAGGCCGAATACGCCGTTAGTTTCTGTTTCAATGTTGTTCAATTCTCCAGCAAGAGCTGCCTGTACCATAGTGCGTGTGTATTTAAGATCCATACGTTTACCAACGCCGTAGACGCCGCCAGTCCAGCCTGTGTTAACAAGGAATACTTGTGCATCATGTTCATCAATTTTCTTCCCAAGCATTTCAGCGTATACTGTCGCTGGAAGTGGAAGGAAAGGTGAACCGAAGCACGTTGAGAACGTTGCTTCAGGTGATGTGATACCACGCTCAGTTCCGGCAAGCTTCGAAGTGAACCCGCTAAGGAAGTGATACATTGCTTGTTCTTTTGTTAACTTCGAGATTGGAGGTAGTACGCCAAACGCATCTGCCGTTAAGAATACAATCGTTTTCGGATGACCAGCAACAGAAGGGTCAACGATGTTATCAATTGCTTGGATAGGATAAGCTGCACGCGTGTTTTCAGTTAATGAACCATTATCGTAGTCAGGAATGCGTGTTTCCGGATCGACGACAACGTTTTCTAGTACGGAACCAAAACGAATTGCACCAAAAATTTCAGGTTCTTTTTCTTGTGATAAATTAATACATTTTGCATAGCAACCGCCTTCGATATTGAAGACACCAGTGTCAGACCAGCCATGCTCGTCATCGCCGATTAATTTACGGTTTGCATCTGCCGAAAGTGTTGTTTTACCTGTTCCAGAAAGACCGAAGAATAGGGCAACATCGCCGTCTTCACCAACGTTTGCTGAACAGTGCATTGGCATAATGCCGTTTTCAGGAAGTAAGTAGTTCATGATTGAGAAGATTGATTTTTTCATTTCGCCAGCGTATTCAGTTCCACCGATAAGAACAATACGTTTTTCCATTGATACGATAATGAATGTCTCTGAATTTGTACCATCGACCACAGGATCCGCTTTAAATGAAGGAGCCGAAACAATTGTGAATTGTGATTCATGTTGTACTAGTTCTTCTTCAGTTGGGCGGATGAACAAGTTGTGAACAAACAGGTTATGCCATGCAAATTCATTCACAACTTGAATGGATAGTCGTGAAGCTGGATCTGCGCCTGCAAAACCTTTGAAGACGAACAGTTCGTCTTTTGTTCTCAAATGAGTGATTACTTTATTATATAATGAATCGAAAATTTCAGAAGAGATTGGACGATTGACGTTGCCCCAATCGATTTTGTCTTTGGAGGACGCTTCCTCGACAATGTATTTGTCCTTAGGTGAACGACCTGTATATTTGCCTGTCTGAGCTGTAACCGCTCCGTCTGATGTCAATTGAGCTTCACCACGTGAAATCGCTTTTTCAACAAGTTGTGGAACTGAAAGTTGAACTTTTACATTTTTCCCAGAAAGAAGTTTGTTGAGGTCATCACTAATTTTCGCAGATATCATAAGTATGTACCGTCCTTTGCATATAGTCCCAATCAATTGGGTGTCATCACATTATTGAATTAGTATAACACATTAAGAATAATAATCTATACTAATTCAAACCTCAAGGATTTATACGCAAAATGGGTAAAAAGATTTGACATGCAACAAGATTTTTCGTAGCATATATAGTTGAACGGATACTCTTATCCCGAGCTGGTGGAGGGGTCAGGCCCTATGAAACCCGGCAACCTGCACAGACGTTTTGTCTGCGCGAAGGTGCCAAACCTGTAGCAAGGCACAGTCCTTGTATGATAAGAGTGAAAGGTGCTTATGAAATCATGCCTTTCCTCATGTATTATTACGTGAGCGAAGGGCTTTTTATATGATATCGCCCTTAATCCTCGTGTATAGAGCTCGCAATGGCTTGTAGTCTTTTCATTTAGAAAAGACTCTACATGGGACATATGAGTACCGTATCAATCTCGTAGGATATAAGGAGGAAATAACATGACAAATCGCCGACTATTTACTTCAGAATCGGTAACTGAAGGACACCCGGACAAAATGTGTGACCAAATTTCGGATGCTATTCTAGATGCTATATTGGCAGAAGATCCAAATGCACGTGTTGCATGTGAAACGACAATTACAACAGGACTTGTCCTTGTTGCAGGAGAAATTACGACGACAACATATGTCGATATCCCGAAAGTTGTGCGTGAAACTGTTAAAGAAATTGGTTATGTACGCGCGAAATACGGATTTGATTGGGAAACATCTGCAGTTTTGACTGCGATCGATGAACAATCAGCCGACATCGCTGCAGGCGTTGACCAGGCACTTGAAGCGCGTGAAGGTTCGATGACAGATGATGAACTTGAAGCAATTGGAGCTGGTGACCAAGGTTTGATGTTCGGTTACGCTTGTAATGAAACACCGGAACTGATGCCGTTACCAATTAGCCTAGCTCATAAATTATCATTCCGACTTGCACAAGTACGCAAAGATGAAACTCTTACGTATCTGCGTCCAGATGGAAAAACACAAGTGACTGTTGAATATGATGAAAACAATAAACCAGTACGCATCGATACAATTGTTATTTCAGCGCAACATCACCCTGAAATAACACTTGAGCAAATTCAGCGTGATATTAAAGAATTCGTCATAAACCCGGTTGTACCAACTGATTTAATCGATGAAGACACGAAGTACTTCATCAACCCAACTGGCCGCTTCGTAATAGGGGGACCTCAAGGAGATGCAGGTCTTACTGGCCGTAAAATCATCGTTGACACGTACGGTGGTTATGCGCGTCATGGCGGCGGTGCGTTTTCTGGGAAAGATGCGACGAAAGTGGACCGCTCGGCTTCATATGCGGCACGTTATGTTGCGAAGAACATTGTCGCTGCAGGACTTGCAGATCGATGTGAAGTGCAACTTGCTTATGCAATCGGTGTTGCACAACCTGTATCGATTTCTATCGATACATTTGGAACAGGCACAGTCGAGGAAAGTAAACTTGTTGAGCTTACGCGTGGACTGTTTGACCTTCGCCCAGCAGGCATCATCAAAATGCTTGATCTGCGCCGCCCAATTTATAAACAAACAGCTGCATACGGTCACTTCGGCCGTACAGACATTGATCTACCGTGGGAACAAACGGATAAAGCTGATGCATTGAAAGAATTAGCAGGGAAATAATGTAGTGTAAACACCGAAAGACAGGATCGCCCTGTTTTTCGGTGTTTTTTCTGTTTAGGATGTTTGATTTAGCAGGCGTCATAGATTGTAGCGAATCTGTCGTACACTCTCATCACACGAGCTATAAACAAATGATACAATTGTTATAAAGTGAAACCTGATCGGAGAGGAGAGTGTGGGGCTATGAGTTTAATAGGTTTGTTACTACTGGTTGGGGTTGTTGCGTTATTTGTGCTAATTGGTTTAGTAATCTTTTTATTTATAAAAAAATAAGAGCTGCCTTCAAAGGCAGCTCTTTTATTATTGTTGTAAACTCTTGTAATACTGCCCTTTTTCCGCATACTCCTGAACAATCCGTTCCATGTCCGCACGATCGTCGTCATTCAGCTCACGCACGACTTTTGCTGGCGACCCGAGTGCTAGCGTATTCGGGGGAATCTTCTTACCAGGCGGCACGAGACTGCCTGCGCCAATGAATGCCCCTTCGCCAATTTCAGCACCGTCCAAAACAATGGAACCCATACCGATAAGCGCTCCTTTTTTTACCGTACAACTATGTAACGTTACTTGGTGCCCAATTGTCACCTCATCTTCAAGAATAAGCGGAAACTTTGGGCTTTGATGAAGGCAGCACAAGTCTTGAATATTTACTTTACGTCCAATAATTGTTGGAGATACGTCACCCCGGATTACGGTATTAAACCAAATTGTCGATTCAGGACCAATTGTCACATCACCTGAAATCGTCGTGAAGTCGCCAATGAAAACGGACGGATCAATTACAGGCGTTTTTCCTTTATAAGGATAAATCATGATGCTCTCCTCTTTTCTTTAGGTAGTGTATAATTATCGTAACAAAGATTAGGTTTTTATTGTAGATAAATAGGGAAATATATAGATAAAAGAACTAGATAGATGAGGGGAAGATGACCATGTGGAAATGGGAAGCGGAAGGGCCACCAAAAGCTGTCGTGGCCATCGTCCATAATGTGTACGAACATCATAGTAGAAATGCATGGCTTATTCAGAAACTCCGAAACAGCGGTTTTCATGTCGTGACAGGAGATTTACCTGGACACGGAGCGGAAGGTGTCGGAAAAATTCACGATGACCAATTTGATGCCTACGCTAAATTTGTGGAAAAATTAATAGCGGTCGGTCTCGATGATAATTTACCTTTGTTCATTATTGGACATGGAATAGGTGCCACCTTCGTAATGCGTCTTTTACAGCGAAAGAAAATTGAATGCGCAGGGGCTGTTTTTAGTTCCCCATGGCTAGCATTGCGTCATCAGCCACCTAAATTTTCGAACGTATTGACAAAATTCTCGTCATCTATGAAATTGAATCATGAAATTGACATTGAGATGTTAACACGCAATAGTGATTTATATGAAGAGGCTAAGCAAGATGACTTTTATAACGATGAATTCACCGTAGCCTGGTATAAAGAGTTACAATCATTCATAAAATTGGTTGCACAGAGTGAAAGAAGTATTCATGATATACCGGTGCTTATGCATATTGCGGAAGAGGATAAAATAACAGACATAGCGCTTGCTAAGAAATGGTTTATCCGACAGGAACTTTCTGAGTTTCAATATAAGCAATGGAAACGGTTGTGCCATGACGTTTATCAGGAACCAGAGCGTGAGGAAGTTTACTTATATACGGAATCATTTATGAATAATGTACTAAGGTCGCTTGGGTATGTCGTATAGGGGAAAACTGGAAATGGTTTGTGGGTAAATTTGAAGTGGAGGTGTTTACGATTACGATAATTGGGTTTGTACGACATGGCGTTACCGCGTGGAATAAAGAAGGAAGAGCACAAGGAAGTACTGATGTCCCACTTGATGATGAAGGAATTGAGATGGCACACGGTGTAGCTCAAAGACTTTCTGGTGAACAATGGGATGTTATCTACACAAGTCCTTTAATTCGTGCTGCAAAAACAGCTGAAATCATCGCGGACAGTATGCCTGATATCCGTCTCTTATCGGACAATCGCTTGCGAGAATCAGGGGGTGGCCTGGTTGAAGGATTGACGGAAATGGAGCGAGTAAAAAAATGGGGGCACTCATGGAGGCAGCTGGAACTCGGTTTCGAACCGCAGGAAGAAATTATTTCACGCGGACTTAATTTCATAGAGGAAATAAAAGAATTGCATCCAGATAAACGAATCTTAGTCGTCAGTCATGGAGGATTTATTGGTCGATTGATAAAAGAGCTTGTCCCTTACAAGGATTTAGCTGTGGACCTGGAAAACACATCAGTCACTATTATTAAACTGCAAGAAGATCGAAACCTATGCGAGCTGTTTAATTGTACGAAACATTTACAACGTATTAAGTAAGCATTTAAAACGCCAGAGAATGGCGTTTTTTATTTTGCGTATATTTAATAAGTCGAAATACATTATATTATTTAAAATATTCTATCATTCTAGTGACTATTAGACTATAATCAAAAATATAGTCTAATGAGGTCAGAATTTATGCGTGAAGTATGTCGAATCGAAGTAGAAGGAGGTAAGTGAAATGAAATCGATTAAAGCAAAAATCATTGTAAGTGTAATAGCGTTATTTTTCATTATTCTTACGATAGTAAACTTGTTCGTTAATCTTCAAATGCAAAAGCAAACGGAAAATGTCCTTATAAATCAAAGTGAAGTTGCCGTGCAGGAGATGGGTCGATCGATTGAAAACAGTATGTTGCAATATGAAAAAACGCTATATTTGCTTACCGAAAATCCGGAAGTCACATCATTTATAGAGACGCAGTATGGCACCGGGAGTGATAGCGAATTAAGTCGAGGCATCGAAAAGGTCTTTAATGATTATATGGGACAAATGACGGATACGGATTTAATGTATTTTGGATTCGAAAACAAATATACCAAATTTGTTCCCCATCTCGTTATCGATGGATTTGATCCGACTAGCCGCGTATGGTATACAGCAGCTAGCGACCAACCAGACAAAGTTGTATGGTCGGATCCATATGTCGATGCAGCGTCAGGTGGATATGTTATTACGGCATCTAAAGCGATGAAACGAAACAATTCACTTGTTGGTGTTATTGGGGTAGACATTAGTTTGGGAAATATTACTGATAGTGTATCCAAAAGTGAATTTGGATTTGGAGGCTACCCATTCTTATTTGATAGAAATGATGGGGCAATCGTTCACCCTCATTTACTAACAGACAAAGAGGAATTGGCGGATTTATCTTATTTAACGGCATTATTTAACGAAGAAAAAACGAAGGGAATCGGACAATACAATGAAGATAAGAATGAAATGGTCGGCGTTTTTACCGAAGTCCCGCATTTCGGTTGGACAGTTGGTGCCGCGTTCAATCAAGATGCAATTGATGGTTCAGTTAGTCAAACTAGGAACTTAATCATCATAACTTTCATATTAGCAGGAATAGTAATGATTGTTGTTCTTTGGTTCTTAATATCAAGAATTGTTAGTCCTCTCGGTGAAATTCGTACAGCAATGGATAAAGTGACGGAAGGAAACCTTAACGCATACGCGGATGTGAAATCGAAGGATGAATTTGGTCAACTTGCAAACAATTTTAATGCAATGACTTCAAAAGTTCGTGATGTTATTACATTGGTTAACCTTTCTGTTGATGAAGTTCGTTTAGCGGCAGAAAGCTTAAGTGCATCCGCAGAAGAGACGAATGCCGTTAGTGAGCAGATGGCGGGGGCTATCGATGATATCGCATCAGGTGCAACGAAATCCGCACATGATACAGAAGATGTGACGCAAACAGTTGGCTATTTAAGCGAACAACTAATAGGGATTCAAGAAAAAGCGAGCATTATGACAGGCATTGCAATAGAAGCTGAAGAGGTCAACAAAAGTGGAGTCAGCCAAGTCAATCAGCTACAATTGTCGTTCGATGGCTGGAAGACAAATCTGCAATCGATGGCGGATGTCGTTGGAGATTTGGAAACGAAAGTTGGAGCAATCGGAATTGTCATGGAAACGATAACTCAAATTTCCACGCAGACGAACTTGTTGGCGCTTAATGCGAGCATTGAGGCAGCACGTGCTGGCGAACACGGTAAAGGCTTTGCGGTCGTTGCTGATGAAGTGAGGAAACTAGCTGAACAATCTGCACGAGCAACAGATGAAGTAAAAGCGACCGTTCAAGAACTTCAAAATGGCTCCCACCAAGTTTCGAGGCAAATGAGGGAAACGGGGGAGACATTTGAGGAACAAGGAAAAGTCGTGCTTGCTACACAAATGACGTTCGGAGACATTTCCAAACTCATGAATAAGCTTGAACAGTCCATCAGCAGTGTCTATGACGAAGTAAATAAGGTCGTTGAACATAAGGAGACGGTTATGGAGACAATTGAAACTATGGCGGCGACAGCTGAAGAAACAGCTGCGGCAAGTGAAGAAATTAGTGCATCGACGGACGAGCAGCTTCGGGCAATCCGTGAGGTAGCACAAGCCGCGGATACATTGGCGGGGTTAAGTGACAATCTGCACACCGCCATGAGCCATTTCAAAGTTTAATAACAATTAGCTGCCGGGAAATTGGAAGGTTTTTGTTTAGAGTTAAAATTAATCTTAATCATCTTGCGGTTCTGTCTTTGGACGGAGCCGCTTTACTAGTAGGCGGTATAACGGAATCGGTAAAATACTTAATGGTTTTGCTACTATAATCTTTGTACTATACAGTCGGCGCTTAACGGATAGAGGATTCTTCCAACAACGCTTTGTCGCTTGGTTATGGTCTCACGCAATAAGCCCAGTAGTAGATTTCTGAGGAGGGATTGAACTGCATCCCTCTACTTCGTCTCACACTTGTTGCTCATTCGCTAAATTCGTTCGTAAAACTGGTGAGGTATACCACCTTGTTAATCTTAATATGTAGTGCAGAATATCTCCCTATGGAAAGGGGTTTATTATTTTTAACTTTTTTGGATGCCTTCAATGACTATCACTAAATAGCAGGCGACCTCTATTTCAAACGATGTATATTTTTAGGTCCACAATGGTACCGACAGGATAAGGTATGCTATATTTATGTATAAGTATCAGTTTTTCTGTCGAACATTGTAAGACAGTTTCTGAGAATGCTAGGTTATATATGTATTCTTTTTTATCCTTTCAACACCGTTGGTCATGTACCCTACTAATCAGTGGATAATTCGTCTCAACGTGATAGGTGAACTTACTTGAAAAGATGAATTATGAAGCATGGATAATACATTGAAAAGGGGAATTATCTTATGAACACTAAAAAACTTTCGTTATACGCTACAGCACTATTATCGACGGCACTTGTATTAGGTGCGTGTACCGATAAAGAAATAGTAAAGAACGCTCCTACTAATGAGGAAATTCAGAGCGAGTTCGGTTTCCGTTCATTTGACTTAGATATAGATACAGTCAAGAAGAGAGATGCAATTGAAGCTTCATTTGACTTGGATATGTCCGAAACCGAAGCAGAATACAAGAACAAATTAAATAACATTAAGTTATCAGGAGATAAAGCTTATAGTGAATTGCAACCGATTTTTAAAGAGCTAGGATTAACAACAGACATGTCGAGAGAAGAAGTAATAGAAAAGGTGTCCAAAGCATTTGGTGCAGAAGATTACGCGGAGTTTGATTTGGAAATTGAATTCACAGATGGAAGTGAGCAAGAATTTTCGGATATGAAATAATAAACCATCGGGAGAATTCTCGTTTTCGGGGTAAATAGTACGCAATATTCAAAGCGCCGAACCTCAAAAGTTCAGTGCTTTTTGTTTTTATCATATACAACTAGTTACTTTGCCTAACCAATAATTTTACGACCGGTATAAGTGGAAAAGTAACACGGAATTAAAGATATGAATGATTAAGTTTTATTGAATTGACGGAGACATTTTTTCACTTATCTAACATTGTGGTGAACGAAGCGCGATTGTTATAATAAGAATCTTTTAAGTTGGGCAGGAATTTATCATAAAGAATAGAATATAGAGCATAGTAGTCTATAAACGCATAGTAACGTTATATGGTAAATAATATGAATTATATAGTAGACGGGGGTATTGTATGAAAGAAGGCGGCAAAAGTGAGCTCATTTCGTGGATACAATCAGTAGCAATTGCATTCGTCATTGCAATCGTCATACGCCAATTTTTATTTACACCAGTCGTCGTATCGGGTCAATCGATGCAGCCGACTTTTGAAAATGATAATAAAATCGTCATCTCAAAAGTGTATAAGATTGATCGTTTTGACATGATTGTTTTCCATGCTCCGGATTCAGAGGACAATTTCATTAAGCGGGTAATTGGTCTTCCAGGAGATGTCGTCGTCATGAACAACGACAAGCTTTATATAAATGGCGTGGAATATGAAGAGGACTATGTGCAAGAGAATAAAGCTGGGATTTTCGAAGGCCAGAAGTTAACACAAGACTTTAAAGTGGAAGTACCTGAAGGCTATTTATACGTGCTTGGGGATAACCGAAGAAACAGTACGGATAGTAGAATCATCGGTTTCATCGATGAAAAATCAGTTATTGGTTCAGTGAAGTTCAGATTCTATCCATTTCGTGAAATGGGAATACCAAAATGAAAAATCACTCTAAATGTTCCATGCTCATTGGAATTGACGGTCTTGGCGGATCGGGAAAAACGATGTATGCCTATAAATTGCAGCAACAGTTAGAGGGCTCAGTGATCTTGCACCTTGATGATTTTGTTCACAAAAAGGAAGTCCGTTATAACGAGAATTATGAAGAATGGTATTGCTATTATCATTTACAATGGCGGTATGATTATTTAATACAAAAATTACTGCTACCATTGAAAAGTGGTTTGGATGTGAATGAGACAATCGAAGTGTATAACAGAGAAACTGACAGTTATATACTGCGGGAAATTGAAATCCCCGCGGGAACAACAGTAATCGTTGAAGGGGTTTTTCTACAACGTCCTGAATTGAGACCCTATTTTGAAACAGTCATCTATCTAGAGTTGGATCAAGAGACAAGGTTACAACGTATCACAGATAGGGATATCTATATGGGGAATAAGAAAGAAATCGCTTTAAAGTACAACCAACGGTATTTCCCCGCGGAAGAAAAGTATATAGAACAATGCAATCCATTAGCTTTGGCAGATATAGTTGAAAATGAAGTGAAAGAGGGGCTAGTATGACATTTCCAGTTTTAAATACGCCGCGACTTCGATTGACTAAAGTGGAGACAGGTCATGCGCCTGCACTATTCACCATTTTTTCAAATCCACAAGTAGTTAAATATTATGGGATGGACCCGATGTACGAGTTGGCTCAGGCGGAAAAAATTATTGAGCATTTCAAAAGTACTTATGAAACAAAAAGAGGAATTCGCTGGGCGATTACGATAAAAGACGGGAACCAGTTTGTAGGCACGATTGGATTGAATAACTTGGCACTTGGTATGAAAAGAGCGGAAGTTGGATTTGAAATACATCCAGACTTTTGGCGAAGCGGTATTACCTCTGAAGCATTACAAGCAGTTTTGGATTATTCATTTGATGAACTCGGGTTGCACCGTATGGGGGCAGTCGCATTTCCTGCAAATAGTGCATCTATCGGTCTGTTAGAGAAGAATGGATTCATGGCAGAAGGAAAGTTAAGAAGTTATTTATTCCAAAATGGGCATTCCCACGATGCGTTGATATTTTCAATTTTGCACACTGAATGGAAGTTAAATCAGTAACAACACCCCAAGTACTCTGCACATAATTTTGAGACCACTGATAAAGCCCATTAGTTTAACGAAGCGAACCTTTCCCCAATGATATCGAGGAAAGGTTCGCTTTTTTCTGGTCCATTACGAACAGGAGATTTCCTGTTTTTTCTATTTGGGGCATGGTAATACGCTTTGCAACACCCTCCTATGACTTTCCAGGTAAGGTTTTTCATCTGCTTATCATTGAGGTAAATCTACATAATTATTCATGTAAACAGGTCTGACGTTCACCAAAAGCTCGTAAGTCCAACGATGTATTTTCGTGTATAAAGAAAATGAAGTACCATAGGCGATGAACGGTAAGGGGGCATGGGATTGTGTCAACTGCGGCGAGAACCGGATGTTCATGCACATACAAGGCCGTTAAGATATAATGAAATTATTTGGATATTAAATTGGTAATAGGAGGTGAAAACGTGGGTAAATTTAACACGTTTTCATATTTATTTTTATTTCTCGCAGTAATTACACAAATTAGTGATTTTATATTTTCTTCATCTGAATTTTACTATAATCATTATCTTAACTTCACTCTGCTTATAGTTATAGTAAGTCCAATTATCGGAATTATTTTAGGTTCATTTGGAAAAAGAGGGAATTATAAACTGATAGCTATTGTTTTAAATGTCGGCTTTTTTATCTCTTTCTCACTTTTAGCATTATTAAACTTATGGATTATAACTTTCGGTAAATAAAACTTCAATTGTATGTAAATATGAATCGGCTGCATTAGGGTAGCTTTTTCTTATTGAGTAATGGAGTTAACTACTTCCTTGAAGTGGTGTTATGTTGATCATAGGTGCATGCAGCATACAAATCCGTTCAGTGTTGGATTCGACGTCATTTACAAAGACCCTACATCATATATTGTTTGGTGAGTACACAAAGAATGCATTCCAATGAGAGGAGTCTATGACTTGGAAAAACCGGAACAAAATCAAGGTACGTACGCAAAAGTGCCACAGCCCATTCGAAATGACGGTGCTGGAGGATATGATACCGGTCCACGGGATATTATGCGGGATCTTGAAAATCCCGACTTGTTAGTTCCACCTGAAACGGATGCTGGCTTGCTTTCTAATATGAAATTTTCGTTCTCCGACACTTCTATGACATTAAATCACGGGGGGTGGTCACGGGAAATCACTGTCAGGGAACTACCCATTGCGACCACGCTGGCAGGTGTAAATATGAGCTTGACCCCCGGCGGTGTTCGAGAATTGCATTGGCATCAACAAGCAGAATGGGCCTATATGATAGTAGGTCGGGCACGAATTACGTCAATCGACTCAGAGGGGCGAAATTTCATTGCCGACGTAGGACCAGGCGACCTATGGTACTTCCCCCCTGGGCTCCCACACTCAATTCAGGGATTGGAACACTGTGAATTTCTGCTCGTCTTCGATGACGGTACCTTTTCTGACCTTAACACTTTATCCATCTCCGATTGGTTTGCACATACTCCCAAAGATGTGCTGTCTGCCAATTTCGGAGTACCAGTTAGTGCATTTGACCACATTCCTTCGGGGCAGGTCTATATCTATCAAGACAAGGTTCCCGGTCCTTTGGAAAACGAGAAGGTTCAGTCCCCTTATGGAACCATTCCTCAAAGCTTCAAGCATCAGTTGCTAGCGCAAACACCAATTAAAACACCTGGTGGAAGCGTACGAATCGTAGACTCTTCTAATTTCCCTATATCGAAAAATATCGCAGCTGCGCTTGTTGAGATTGAACCAGGCGCGATGAGAGAACTACATTGGCATCCGAATAACGATGAGTGGCAATATTACCTAACTGGACAGGGACGCATGACGGTATTTGCTGGAAATGGTATAGCTCGTACATTTGATTATAGAGCTGGTGATGTAGGCTATGTGCCATTTGCTACTGGGCACTATATTCAGAATACCGGTACTAAAACTTTATGGTTTTTGGAAATGTTCAAGAGTGATCGATTTGTTGATGTGTCATTAAATCAATGGATGGCGCTTACCCCTCGCGACCTGGTTAGAGACAATTTGCATGTTGGACCAGAATTATTGGATGCGCTACGCAAAGTGGAATCGCCGGTCGTCAAATACCCGGGGTTTTCCTATTATCCTAAATAACGACTGAAAATGGCATCAGTACAAAGTTTTGCAGATAAATGTTATGATACCGATGGCATTGTTGCGCCTTCGGTTTTTCATGTATTTCCCCAATATTTCATTTTCCATATTCTTTTTAGTTTCAGACGGGAGGTAATTACTTCCTATGTCTGGTGTGTATGGCGTATACAAGCCTGTTCAGCAATCGATTCTCTGTTTTACAGTTTGATCTCATGGAGCTAATCCAGTTTCTTGTTGAATTAACGAGTAGCATTAATTGAAAATCATTAAATTAAGAAAGGTCTATTTCTCTTACAAAAAATAGACCTTTTCAATTGTGTATGCTGCATGCACCTTAGTTAACAACCCCTCCTTAACGTAAGTAGTTAACTCCATTGCAAAATAAGAAAACATACAAAGATCAGTAGTACTAACCATTGCCTTGGTCTGCACTACTGATCTTAGTATGTTTTATAACTTGCGTCCTCTGCTACTTAATAGGCAATAAACCTTTGCCGGTTGTAATATAGATTTTTCCATCTATTTCAACTGTTTCCAATATACTTTCCATAAAGCGAATTATACCACGTTCCTCCACTACTGTTGATTCTTTTTTAAAGAGAACGGGGGTAATAGATTTATATATAATGTAATTGGTATAAAAAATATCAGAATTTTTTTGTGGTGTTTGTGAATTCCTCTTTTCAGAGATAAAGTATGGTTTTGAAAGAATATCATTACTTTCTACATATGCATAATAATAAGACGGTAGTAAAAACGCCCTAAAACAACACGTTGTTACAATGATTATTACAAAAAATGATAATGTATCTGCTGCCCGTATATTTACATCTTTTTTAACTGAAATTATGTAAATTGCAGAAGGAAAAGAAAAGACAGCGATCAATAAAAGCCATTTATCAATACGAGTTCTATTGACCACAATAGTCCATCCAAAAAACTTCATTATAAAAAGAAATATAACGATGGAGGCTAAGCTTAATAAAGCAATATAAATCTTTTTCATTTTTTCACTCCCTTAAAAATACTAGTTATTCCCAATAATAGCATACTCCTTGTCTTCTCTTACAAAGACTACCGAATAAAGAGAATATACCAAAAAACAATTTGGTTATACCTAACCAAGTCAAATAGAAATATCGAAGAGAAGATAAAGGGAGAAAGAGATATGTCTTATACTATCACCAACAATTACATCCCGGAGTCCTTATCCCCCGCAGTTACAGTCTTTGCTACTAATTGGTTATTTTAATGATGGGGAGATGGAATTGCTGGATACAAATCAACTGAAGCAATATTTTGCTGTATCGGTCAAGCATTTAAAACCAGCCAGTCTTGCACATCGCATTCGCATTATTACACATTAATGGTATACTTTGTATAAATTCGAATAGGGGAAAACGACATCAAATCCAAATTATTAATAGGATCTATTGTTCTTGTGATTGGTGTTGCAATCGTTGGGGTACGCCATTTTTACTTACGGGTAGGTTTGTCATTTTATAGTAAATGTAACTTTTAGCCGAATGCTACGTATATATTAAAAAGGGGAGGTAATGTAATGCATTGGATAATGTGGGTTTTCTGGGGGTTCTTTGTAACTTTAATTGTAGGCGTCTATCTTGTGGATTTTTTGACTAAAAGGAAATATAGTTTTCATGAACAGGAAAAGTCATTAAATCAGAATTCAGCAGTAAACGATACTCTACGAGAAGTGGGACGGATTGATCAACAAATTGGACCGTTTTAAATTAAGGAAAACTCATAAATACTTCAACTAATGGAAGCTTTAGTTGAACAAGTAGCTGCCTGTAAGGGTAGCTTTTTCTTATTGAACTCTCATGAAAATTAAACGCAGCTCATTTTTTTTTAAAAAGTACAGCGTCTAGATTATGGAAGAGATTACTTGTTGTCTTGCGCGTTCTTCAATAATGCTTCGAAGATAGCGAACTAACTCCTTTAGAGAAGGAGGAATATAGGAAAAAAAGTACGTTACTTATTCAAAAATTTTTATCTTTGGTTTAGTAAGCGGGATTGTTTATTGTTATCCCTTTATTTGGTGATGTGTTTAGGTGAGTGTTTTTTATGATAGATGAATTGATGAAATTGCAGCAGAGAATGGGTGAAAGTTACCTGTTCTTTTTTATTTGACTAAAAGGAAGATTATCGGGAAGTGTTTGCAGACGTTATACGCAATATAAACCTTAGCCTTATCACCTGCCAAAAAGATGACAAATTAGTTGGAAAGTGACATTGGATTTTTGAATTCTGATTAATCAATACACGTGTTATAATATATAAATATGTGAACATATTCCAAATAAATAAAAACATGCAATTTTAGAGATTAAAAGGAGAATATGATAATGAAAAAAACAATGCTGTTATTGTTAACAGTTATTATTATAGCTGGTTGTAATGGAATATCTTCAAACAATACTTATAAGCAAGCAGAAGGCAAAGTTATTGTGGGTACTCACGATTATATAATGATGATAGGTGAGTTCGAATGGCTAGATACTGACGTGAAATTTAGAAAAATTAGTAGTTCAGATATAAATGACTTAGCAGTTGGATTCAAAACATTACAAGTTGAAAAAGGTGGTAAATTAAAAATTGAAATTGAAGAAAACCCTTCATCTATCATCCTAAAACAATGGAACGAAGATGAAACAAGTGATGTTGTTGAACTTAAAGATAATGAAATAATCCTTCCATCGGAAGAGGGATATTATATTTATGAAGTGATCGTAGAATGGAACAAAGGAAAAGCAACTTATGTTTTTGATATTAATATAAAATGAAACAAAAATTCATTGGGATGGTTGTTAGTATACAGGATTTTGGGAGATGTTCTATTTTCGTGTTATTTAGTTAAATTTGCATAACTATAGATTTTGACGGACCTGGCGTTCAGCAGAAATCCTGTTAACTCAACGATGTATAAAATTGAATGCATACAAAAAGCGAAGGACCGCAGGGGGAACTGAGAGTTTATAGGGTCATGAGCATAATTACCTGCCGAAAATTGGCATTTTGTTAACCTCGTGTGCATGGTTATACAAGGCTGTTCAGCGATTGAATTCCTTGTTGAACTAACTGGCAGTTTAGTGAGATAAGAGATATTGTGAAATTAAAATAAAGAAGGGGATGATAAAATGGTGCTTTTTGTTGGGTATGTATTTGCATTCATAGGAGCACTTGCTGCTTATCATCTAAGCGAAGGTAAGTCAAAGAAAAGGAAATACATTGTTTGGGGAATCACTCTTATGTCGGTAATCTCACCATTATTATCTTTTCAGATTGGTTTAACCTATGGCTTAATTATTAGGAATATATGGGCAATACCAGTAACAATTATTATACTGTTTATGATTGGTTTCATCATAGGATTAATTATACTATTAATAGGCATATTCAAGAAGAAGGAAACTGACGTTCTTGTATAAATCATTAAACTCCCATGATAATTAAAAAACGCTCAAAATCTATAAAACTACATAACAAAAAAACTCAGAAAAAGTTTTTTGAAAAAAGGCTGAGCCTTCAAAATGATTATATTAAGTTGAAAGTTAATTAGAAACCAACTCCATTCTTCATAAAATAAAGGCAGGCTGGTGCAGTAACCAGAGTAGGATTAATCTTCCATAAGTGCTACCCGTATTTGGTGCGACATTCTGTTATGCACCGTGGTCGTTGGAGTCAGACTAACGGATGGGCTCTATGGCACCATAGTTGATCGACCTTCCTCTCCCGGCCGTAATATCCAATACCCGTTCTGTACACATTTTCATCCTCTGTGGTGTAGCGCTGATTTTGCGCTTCATGTATGGCTAATGGGGCAGGTTTGTTCGAGAGAAAATTTGAAACATTTTGCATTATAAAACGTATTACAAGTGGTAGGATTTATATTATGGAGGTGTTTTTTTGAAAAGAATTTCTCTTTTTATAATTTCTTTGTCTTTAATTATCTCACTGATGGGATGCAGTTCAAGTGTTCAAAGTAGTATAAAAGATTATAATGACAATGATATTGCAGCTATTGTCAAAGATAAAGAAATTACGATAGGTGAATTAAGATTTTTGTATACAGATGAAGAGGTGTTGGAAAGTATTGAGGGAACTGTAAAAATCGAATTAATTCTGCAAGAAGCTAAAAGAATGAATTTGGATGTTTCCGATAACAAAGATCTACAAGAGGAAACAATGATGTTGCTACCTCTTAGAGATAAAGAAGATCCATTCGGAAAATCTATGATTGATTTTATCGAAATGCAAGCTCAAAAGTTAGGTATGGAACCTAAAGAATATTATAAGAAGTACGTAGAAATCAGGAGCGAACAAATTGCTTATATAGATGCTTATACGCAAGAAATGTTTGGTGAACCAGACGCATACAACGAAGATGGGTTAGAGGTATACAATAAAAAAGCCAATGACTTTTTGAATGAATTTGTAAAAGAACATAAAAATGAGATTAAAATACTAATTGAGTAACTTTAATATGCATCTCTTTTTTCTTGTTTCAGAAGGAAAATTTGTTTAGATTAAGAATATGTACAGATATAACTGCGGGTTATAAATTCATATTTGAATAGGTGAAAAAAATGATTTCAATCGATAGAAAACTAAGATTACGAGATTTAGAAATTTTTCGTTTCTTTAAAGACAATAAAATGTTGGCTTATGTCATTATTGAAGATACTAGAGGACCATTTACAGAAGAAGATAAAAAGTTAGAGCCACTTTGTTTTTTAGATGACGAAGATATAAATATAATTGTTAATGTATTCAAAATTTATTTCTTGTCAGATGAACCTTTAGAAAAAGAAGATTCGATGATGTTAAGACAGTTTTTTGGAGAATTAGTTGACATTTGTTCTGTTACAAACTATATTACTCAAGAATTTATACAGAAAGACTTATATGAACATGTGGATGATTCGTGGGATATTAAAACTCATCAAAGAATGTTAGATATAGTTGGTTCAAAGTATAAGATCCAATCAATTGATGAAAAAAGTTGGTTAAATTTATCTCAAGAATAATGTCACTTTAGTTGAAAATGGGTTACTTAGGTAACTCTTTTTTCTTGATGAACTTATGAGCCAGGTTAGTTGAAGAGTGTTTAACTTGCGTTCAAGAATCGGGCTTTTTTTGCAGAAGAAAATGTAACATATTTTTATAACAGTCGTCTAAGGCTTAAAGGAGGAATGTGACATTGAAAAATAAAGTGATTTTCTTATATCTGTTTTTATTAAGCGGTTTATTGTTTGCTTGTAATTCAGAGGAAGTTGAGAATAAAGTTAAAGCAACTTTTGTAGGAACAATCGAGGAAATCCGTAGTAGTGGAACTGCTACTATTTCTGAACTTGAAGCGAACGATAATAAACTATTAGGAACTGTTGTTATTGATCTCCCTGCGAATGCAGAAGAACCGTTACAAGTAGGTGAAAGTCGGATATGATGGCACGACTTTGGAAATGGCTCAAGTGAGAATTTCTACAATCACTATAGAAAAAGTGGAATAATCTTCATTTTACTTCTTAAACTCCCATGAAAATTAAAAAACGCTCAAAATCTATAAATCTACATAACAAAAAAAGCTCAGGAAATTTTTTTAAAAAAAAGACTGTGCCCTGAGAAGAATAATATTGAATGGATGGGTAAATCAAGAATCAGCTCCATCCTTCAGAAAATATAAGCAAGGCTAGTGCAGTAACCAGAGTAGGATTAATCTCCCATAAGTGCTACCCGTATTGGGTGAGACATTCTGATATGCACCGTGGTCGTTGGAGTCAGACTAACGGATAGGGCTCTACGGCACCATAGTTGATCGATCTTCTTCGCCAGCCGTAGTATCCAATACCCGTACTGCACACATTTTCATCCTCTGTGGTGTAGCGCTGATTTTGCGCTTCATGTATGGCTAACGGCGCAGGTTAGTTTAACAAGAAAGCTGAGAGGATTGATGACATGGTCAAATATAAGTTGGCTAAATTATTCCAAGGTATAGAAATAGGTGCTTTTGATACTGCTAAAGATTGGGGAGATGATACCAAAGACTACTATTATAATTATTTTGATTATAAGGATAATGAGATTCGGGCAGGGGCTATATTAGCTTTTACGGCTATGTTGGGCAATTTGTATAACGGACCAGCAGATGTTTTTCGAACCAAAGCGGGGGTTACGTATTTACCAAAAGAACAATTTTACTTTTTTGAAGATTATCTTACTGTATTTTTAGTAAATGCACACTCTATAAAAAGGGATTTTCCTAACCTATATTCTTATACTGTGTATTATTTGTATAAATTAGATAAACAAAAAGCATTTGAGCTTGTTTTCCCACAAATTGAACAGGAGCTATTTAAAAAAATGAGAGCCCAATTATTCCTAATTGAACACGGTGCTCAAATAAATCCTCCAGCATTTAATAAAATGCTTCGAGAAGTTGGATTACCAACTTTTTTCCCAAGTTGGGATTAGTACTTTAGTTAAACAATCGGATGCCTTTGTAGGGCAGCTTTTCTTATTGAGTAATGGAGTTAAGAACTTCCGTGAACGGCCGTTATGTTAATTTGGTGTGTATGGTCTATACAAGCCCGTCCAGCGATTGAATCGCTGTTTTTACAGTTTGATCTCATGGAACTAATCCAGTTTTTTGTAGAACTAACAGTGCAGGATAATTGAACATGGTTTGGAAAGAATGTCCCTAAAAAAAGTCGAGAAAACGAAAGAATGAGTGTGTAGAATAATGTCCTCGTCTACACCATTACCTCTAAATTCCCAAAGTTTTTTTACCCCTCTACCACGTATTTTGATAATAATATGAGTTATACCAGTGAAAAAAACAGCTGAAATAATCTGCGTAGGAATGGGAAAAAAATCCAATATATTGTTGTGAAATCATACTCACCATTAAAAATATCTTCAAAATAATAAGGAAAGAACATGAATGATACAAGTATAGACGCAGAAAAAATAAATAATGGGGAAATCCAAATATGTTTTGATTGTGTAAAATAGACAATTATGCAACAAACAACAGGGATAATCAAAAGGCAGATAATATAATAAAGTTCAAATTTCCATTCAAAAAACGGTATCAAATTGTTTTCTCCTTCTCAGATATGATAACTGCTTTGCATTCCTGACGTTATGTAAACCTGCTGTGCATAGACCATACAATCCCGTTCAGCAATTAATTCGATGTTATACCGATTAACATCGAGAAACTGGATAATTACTTTAACATTAGATTGAAAAGGAAGTGAAATAACATATGAGCAAAAAAATGGCTTGGAATATTTATCATTGTAATGTTGATAACCATGCTTGTTATTATCCCATTATTCGGTAATCCGTTATACCCCTTATTTGATTTATTTAAATAGTAATAAGCTTTTTGCCTTTCACGACAACTTTTACTTATTGCACTAAAGGGGCAAGTTAGTTTAACAAAACGTATGAACAATTATGGTAATATGGGATTGAAAAGGGGAGTGTTTGTGACCTATCTAACCATTCTTTATATCTGTTTGTTAGCGGTGTTTATCAGTGCTATTGGAGGTTTCCTGAGCTATAAAGTAAGTCGTAAATTTTTTAACGCTGAAGCACTTAGATATATATTGGGAGGCATAGTAGCTTTACTTTTAAGCTACCCAATGACAATATTACTGCAACTTGGTGGAGTATGGTTCTATCACTTGCCTATCGCAGTGCTGGCGATAGTGTTATATGTCGCGTTCTATTTGAATTCAAAGGGTAATTGGAAATTGATAGCGTGGTTCGGTTTAGTTGTGTTAACTGTAATTATTGCAGCACACGTTTATCTAATCATAATCTCTATCTTCTTAAGCTAACTGTGTACGCGCGACAAGTTCTGTTATAAATGTTAACAGCGTGAAAGACAGGAGATTCTGTGATTTTAAATCTCAACTTTACAAATGAGGGTAGGAATGAAGGAACCACGTCACCTAAAACTATCTCGTTAATACTTCTGCTTGCATTATGACTGACAGGTTAGAAGTTCTGAAGCCAGATGAAGTCTACAGAACAAAGACTAAAGACATTCCTAAGGAAAAGGTATGCCGAGCGGCTGAAAAGCTAGACATGGTGAGAATAGTTCCTTTATAAAGGAACTGACGGACTTTCCAAAAGGTTTAAAGTTAGAACATGAGGAAACTCATATCCTATCCAACGATGGGCTAAATGGTGTAAAGTGAAAAAAGCACCTTATGAATAACAGCAAGTGCAGGGGGAGAAAATGAAGAAAGAAATTAAGATTGTATTTAGTATAAGTTTTATATTTTACTTATTGGTATTGGTGTTTATATTATTCTTAGGTTTTAGGGGTTATAGGTATGACCTGCCATTCTTAGAGTATATGAAAAACTCTTCAAATTTCGTTCCATTTAAAACTATAAATACATATTTTCATGCAATACTTGATAGAAGTATAAATTTGGATATCCCTATCAAAAACCTTTTGGGTAATTTTATTTTGTTTTTACCAATGGGTATTTATTTACCATTTTTCATAAAGAAAACAAATAAAGTAATGGTATTTTCTATTTCAATGATTGTATTATTATTTATTATTGAGGTAATGCAATTAGTTACAAGAAAGGGTAGTTTCGACGTTGATGATTTCATCCTAAATATGCCTGGTGCTTTAATAGGGTTTGGAATTTGGAGAACAAAGTTTGTTCAGAAACTACTTAAATAGAATTGTAATTATTCTTCAACTATCTGGGGCTTTTAGTGAAGAGTCGGCTGCCTTTCACGGCGGCTTTTTCTTATTAAGTAATGGTGAGGTGGGTTATTGTGTTTATAATGGCTTTATCCGGTCAGAAAAGAACAGATGAAATTAAAAAAATTACTTTTAATCAATTTGGAATTGCGATCCTAATTTCTATTGGTTTAATGATTTTGGCTATTGGACTTATGAGTATAATGGAATAAAAGCAAATGTAGGATTGAGCGAAGCTAGGATGTGATTGAATGTTTCAAGATGGATTTCCAAATTATTTGAGAGAGGATGTAGCCGCAGTGGTTGGAATGATTCCTCATAAAAATAATGAAAATGTCACTAGTGGTGTGTCTCAGGATACTATTCAATACTTTCAAGATAATACCATGATTAGGTTTCCTTATCGCATCTACTACAATGATAGTTTAGATGAAGTTATAGACAATTTAAGTCTGCGACAAAAAATGATTTTGCATTGTATTTATTCAAGAAGTTGTGACGGGTTTGTTCGCCAAAAGCATATGTTTTCGTTGCTTCAGATGGATTATGAAGATTGGGCTATTCCTTATATCGTAAAAATATGTGATGAATATGTCGTAGAGATAATAGAAATGACTTATGATGCTTTAAAAGAACAGGATACAGAACGGATTAAGAGATTTTGTCTTGAAAATATTGTGCCGTTTAGCAAAAGTTACAATAGAATGATTAGCTATTGGAACGAATATTACAGATATAGAAACAATGATTTCAAAAAATATATTGGCAGGAAGTTATTTAGAGATTGTTTTGGTTACTCTAAATCCATGGAACGCAGAAGAAAAGAAGTTTGTGAAACATATCACTTAAAGTAACGGTTGCTGGTTTAGTTAAACGAGAATTGGCAGCCTTTTCTTTGAATTAAAGGATAAGAATACTTCCATGAAGGGGTGTAATATCAACTAGTGGTAAATAGTGCATACATTAGTTATGGGGATTTGTTTGAAATAAAAAAACATGAAAGTAAAATGTGTGAGTACTGAAAAAAGGAGTTTTTATATGCGAAACTTATCTATACTTAGCGTAGTTCTAGCAGCAATATTTTTATTAATACATATAGTATTTGATTTTAAAAACCACATGTCGGTTTTAATGGCCAACATTTTAATAGCCATTTTCACTTTTGTTTTACTTTTATCTGGAATTTATTTAGTCAATCAAAAAAAGAAACGCTTTTTTCTTTAACTCATCACGCTCTCCAATGAATTCCGAACGTTCGTTATATGATTCACATTCACCGATTACTTTTCCCTGAACACTTCGGGTGTATGCAGCATCCAAACTCGCATTAGAACAGTAAATGTATAAAAGTATGCTTGGGAAAATTGCAAAACTATCACAATACAAATATGTTAGATTTGCGAAAAGTCTCACTTTTATTTAGAAAGGGAGACTTTTTTATCTATTGCTGGTGTCATAACTTAAAAATCACGACACTGTTATGATGTGACAAAATCTGATAAAAGGATTGACCATTTTGCTCAACTAATCCGATAGCACAATATTTTTTTCAGTTCGAACTTAAATAATTGAGGACTATATTCACTCGCTCTTTTACCGTATCGTCACCTTCTATTCTCAATACCGGGCATTCTAAGTCCGACATCCAATGTACGTGTAACATTTTACTTCTGACTTCCATTCCTGCTTCATCATATAAGGAAGCCCACTTCAAAAAAGCCTTGGATTCGTCGTATTTACTACCACCATCCAATATTTCATTCCCATACCTATGAAATTCCCTTTGTTGCAATCTCTCAAGTCTTATATTTTGGGGAAGCTGCAAAAATATAACCAAGTCAAAATGGGCTTTAAATTCGTCACCCCAACCACATATTGCCCCCGAAAGAATACAGTTTTGATATATTGTTAAGTCATGCTTTAGCATTTTTGTTCTTTCAGGTATTGGTCTTTGTTCTGTGAACTTAGTTAACCAAAATAGTCGTCTGTATCAAGAAGAGTATAAGGAAGTGCCTGTGATAACGCAGTTCCGAGTGTCGAAGTTCCAGAACCAGCAGCACCAAATATATGTATTTTTGTAATAAGAATTTCCTCCTCTAATAGGCCATTTCATTATTTTTGATTATACAGATAAAATTCATCTTTAGTAAAATCCCCTTATTCAACTAACGTTGGCAATAGGTAAGCATTTGGTGTTATCTTCAAATTTTCCCAGTCGTAGCATTGTTCTACACACATTTTCATCCAAACAAAAGAAGTTAAACACTATAATTAATATTGAAATGATATAAGACAATATGTGAGGTTTTGAAAGTGAAGAAGTGTGCATATGTAAATTTAGTACCTTGGTTCTGTTTAGTTTTGTCCTTCGCGATTATATTCGACTAAATTATGGTAACCGTCACCTTTGCTTACTCAGGGGAGGTTTTTTGATATGAATGATGTTTGATTCCTCTACAAATAGGCGTTCGTATGGTAAATTAAGTACAGTGTAAGTAAAAGGAGTTACGGTAAAATGAATGATTTTTTTGAACGAAAAAAGAAAGAATTGAATATAGATTTGAATGAAGTGCAAAAGAAAGCAGTGCTGCAAACAGATGGCCCGCTTTTGCTTTTAGCATGCCCTGGATCAGGGAAAACGACGACAATGATCATGCGAATCGGATATTTGATTGAAGAAAAGAACGTCAATCCGAAGCGTATTAAAGCAATTACATTTAGCCGGGCATCTGCGCGAGATATGACGGAGCGTTTCACAAGGTTTTTCCCGCACAGTGCCCGCGTGGACTTTTCCACAATCCATAGTTTGGCATTTATGATTGCGCGTAGCTACTTAGAGAAAATAGGCACAACATACGAGCTGATTGAAGGAAGTAAAACAGGGCGTCAGTCTATCAATAAGGCATTTTTATTGAAAGGCATATATAAAGACGTATTGAAAGAGGATTGCACGGATGACGAACTGTCGTCTCTTTCGACATTCATCAGTGGGATTAAAAACCGTATGATCCCACTCGGAAAATGGGAGGAGCTTGAAGGGCCTGTTGATAAGGCAGGACGCATTGCCAGGAAATACGAGCAGTATAAGACGCGTACAAGTGGTCACCTGCTTCTTGATTTTGATGATATGCTGACAATTGCGGAACAGGCACTTCGAGAAGATGAACAACTTAGCGAGCACTTTCGAAACCTCTACGACTACCTCCTAACCGACGAAAGCCAGGACACGTCCCTTGTTCAACATAAAATTGTGGAGCATCTTGTGGCGCATCACGGCAATCTTTGTGTGGTTGCTGATGATGACCAGTCGATCTATACGTGGCGCGGGGCGGAGCCGGATTATCTTCTTGATTTCAAGAGTGTCTATCCGGATGCTCAAGTGCTGATGATGGAGCGTAATTACCGTTCGTCAAAAGAAATTGTGGAGATGTCTTCGAAGTTCATCAAACGGAACAAAAAGCGCTATCCAAAAGACATGCATACGGAAAACGGCAAGATCGAGCCAATTTATATTAAACAGCTTACTAGCCCGAAACAGCAATTAGAATACGTAACATATGAGCTGTTGAACGAGAAGAATTTGAATGAGATTGCTATTTTGTTCAGGAACAATTCATCGTCAACGATGTTCGTGAGCGAACTACATAGGCGAGGCATCCCATTTTATATGAAGGATGCAGATGACAAGTTTTTCACACATTGGATTGTCGAGGATATTTTGAACTTTATGCGTCTTAGTTTTAATATGGAACGGAAAGATATATTTGCGAAGATCATCATGAAAATGAATGCTTTTATTTCACGAAACATGCTCACCCAGTTTGAAAATACTGCAACAACGGGGAATGTATTCGATGCATTTATTCAAACGGTTGAAATGAAAGACAGTCAAGTCAAAAAGTTAGCTGACTATAAAAAAGGATACGCTGTGATTCCAGAGATGCGTCCGGAACGAGTGATTCAACTGATTCGGAATGATTTTGGGTATGAGGCGGCGCTTAAAAGTAGAGCTGAAAAGTTTGGATTCCGTTTTGAAAGCCTGCTTAGCATTTTAGATACACTTGAAGGAATTGCATCACAACTCCGAACGATGGTGGAATTTGCGACGCGTTTGAAAGAACTTGAACAGGCAGTAAAAAATGCGAAATTCAATGCACCTGAAAATGCAGTGACGTTATCGACATTTCACAGTGCGAAAGGGCTTGAGTTCCGGCGTGTGTTCATGATTGATTTACTAAAAGGGGTTATTCCATCAGAGGAAGATGAGAGTGATGTAGCGATGTTGGAAGAAGCGCGTAGGCTCTTCTACGTCGGGATGACACGTGCGAAAAACCGACTTGAATTGCTGTCATATGGTCAGGACGAAGGGAAGCCAAAAGAAGATTCTAGGTTTCTGAATGAAGTAAGGGGCCTTCTTTTGAAACCGGGTGAAGCGAACAAAGAGCAGAAGCCAGTGAAGATTAGGAAAGCGTCGATTGCACTAAATCCTGATGGTATTCAAGATAGTGACGAGCTAGCGGTTGGAACAGCGGTCAAACACCGTGTATTCGGGCAGGGTGAAGTCACACGGCGTGATGGTGATGAAATTCATATCCAATTTGGTAAAATCGAGAAAAGGCTTGATCTTGCAACGGTTCTTTCCCTTAGGTTACTTGAGAAAGTTGCCCTATGAAAAAGCTCTTATGGATTGGATTGGCAGGAGCGGCAGGAGCAATTATACGCGTGGCGATTGGCCATGTCGTTTCCAACGATTCAGGATTTCCCTTTTCGACGCTAGGTGTAAATATTGTGGGTACGTTTTTGCTATGTTTTATTGTAGCAGGAGCTTTTCGCAAACTAGCAGCGGATAAACAATTGCAAGATATTGTAACGACGGGTTTTCTTGGTTCATTTACAACGTTTTCAGCGTTAAGCATGGAGACTGTATTACTGATAGAAAAAGGTCAAATTATCTTGGCTGGATTGTATATCATTCTTAGTATAATCGGCGGACTTACTGCCGGGGCGCTCGGCTTTCATCTAGGCAGGAAGAAGGTACGTACATGACTTTCGTGGATTTATTGATGATTGGAATCGGAGGCTTTTCCGGTGCAGTCATTCGGTATTATATTTCAGCAAAGATGAATAAGCAGGATGGGTTTCCAGCTGGGACATTGCTCGTCAATCTGGCAGGGTCTCTGCTGATTGGAGTCATTTTCGGGCTAGAACTACCTTTATGGGCGACTATCCTGTTCGCCTCCGGTTTCGCAGGGGCGCTGACGACATTTTCCACTTTGAATAAAGAGCTGTTAGTCATGTGGGGAAACGGTAGGAAAAGGAATGCGGTACTCTATCTTCTGCTTATATATATATCGGGAATCGGCCTTGCATTTCTTGGCTACCTGGTGGGAAGTAGTATTTACTAAATTTGTCCGTTTGAGTTGAGTCCAATTGGGAATAGAGTAGTAGACTACTAAAATTCCGAATGGAGGAAACGACATTGGACAACAAACATAGTGATGAAAAGAATAGGCAGTTAGAGACGTTCCGTTCACATGATGCGGGTAAAAAGATGACGACGAACCAAGGACTTAACGTGTCAGAGGACGAACATTCCTTGAAAGCGGGATTGCGTGGCCCGACATTGATGGAGGACTTCCATTTCCGTGAGAAGATGACCCATTTTGACCATGAACGGATTCCTGAAAGAGTCGTTCACGCTAGAGGCTACGCGGCCCACGGTGAATTCGAATTATATGAATCGATGAAAGACTATACTAAAGCGGCTTTCCTGCAGGAGCCAGGTTTGAAAACACCGGTATTCACACGGATTTCCACCGTAGCCGGTAGCAAGGGATCGGCAGAAACAGTACGCGATGTACGCGGATTTGCGGTGAAATTCTATACCGAAGAAGGAAACTATGATTTAGTGGGTAATAATATGCCAGTTTTCTTCATCCAGGATGCCATCAAATTCCCGGATCTTATCCATGCCGTAAAACCTGAACCGCATAATGAAATGCCGCAGGCGGCTTCTGCACATGATACTTTTTGGGATTTCGTTGTAAGTAACCAGGAGTCTGCGCATATGATCATGTGGCATATGTCCGATCGCGCGATTCCTCGGAGTTTCAGGATGATGGAAGGATTCGGGGTTCATACATACCGTTTGGTGAACGCTGAAGGGAAAGCGCATTTTGTGAAATTCCACTGGAAACCGAAACTCGGCGTTCACTCCCTTGTTTGGGATGAAGCGCAGAAGATCGCCGGGAAAGATCCGGATTTTCATCGCCGGGACCTTTGGGAGTCCATTGAAAAAGGGGACTTCGTCGAATTTGAATTCGGCGTCCAATTGATTGAGGAAAAAGATGAATTCATGTTTGATTTTGATATCCTGGATCCGACTAAGCTATGGCCGGAAGAGAAAGTACCTGTCAAAATCATAGGGAAAATGACGTTGAACCGCAATGTCGATAATGTATTTGCGGAAACGGAACAAGTCGCATTCCATCCGGGAAGTGTTGTTCCCGGGATTGATTTCTCAAATGATCCATTGCTGCAAGGTCGCTTGTTTTCATATACGGATACGCAACTCATCCGCCTTGGCGGACCGAACTTCCATGAGTTGCCGATTAACCGTCCAGTGTGTCCAATCCATAACAATCAGCGTGATGGCTATGGCAGACAGGCAATCAATGTGGGGCAGGTCAGCTATCATAAAAATTCATTGGCAAACAATACACCGACAACATCTACCGAAGAAGAAGGCGGTTTCGTCCACTATCAGGAGAAAGTGGAAGGACGCAAAATTCAAGCACGCAGTAATTCTTTCAGTGACCATTTCTCGCAAGCACGTCTTTTCTGGAACAGTATGACATTGCCCGAGAAAAAGCATATTGTCGATGCGTTCAGTTTTGAAGTCGGTAAAGTAAAAGATAAGAATGTCAAACAGCAAGTCGTGGATATGTTTGTCAATGTCGATAAAGGCCTGGCAACGGCTATTGCTGAAGCGGTAGGCGTCAAGCATCCCAAGGGCAAGGAATCGGATGTGACCGAATCGTCACCAGCCCTTAGTCAGGAATTAACGGTGAAATCGCCGGCTACACGAAAAATCGCAATTCTCATTGGTGAAAAATTTAATGGCGGCGAAGTAGAAGCGGTTGTCAAAGCCTGCGTAGAAGCAGGAATGACTGTGGATATCATCGGCGAGAAGTTCGGTTTCGTTTATGGTGAAGATAAACTGGCAGTCGAAGTGACGGAAACATTTCTCACTATCCATTCCGTTTTGTATGATGGGCTATACGTCGTCGGAGGCGAGGCGGATAATCCAAGGAAACTTAAGAAAGATATCGTCAATTTTATCAACGAAGCTTTTCAACACTATAAACCAATCGGTATCGCCACAACCGGCAAGCCTTTCTTCGAGGCTTCAGATGCAGAAGAAGGTCTAGGCATAGTACTGTCTGACGTAGCAGATTTCAACAGCGAGTTTATCGCCGCGGTCGCTGAGCACAGGCATTGGGAACGTAAAATCTTTTGATGGATTGAAAGTGAAGCGGTCGTCACTTAGGTGGCGGCTGTTTTCATTTGGTTGCAGAACTGGTAACATAAGAATGTTATAACTAATGAACTAGTAAAAGGATGACGGATACATGAAACAAAACAAAAAGAATACTAGCACCTTACTGAAAAAACCAGCAGGCATTGTGAGTATCGGTGTCGTCTTACTCGCGTTGATTGTGTACAATATTTTCTTTCCTGAACAGGAAGCAGAACCGAGCCGAGCCGGTCTAATCCCGGTGGAGCTTGTGAAAACGATTGACGGCGATACGATAAAAATTATGTATGAAGGTAAAGAACAGAATGTCCGGTATTTACTAATTGATACACCGGAAACGAATCATCCACGTCTCGGAAAGCAGCCTTTTGGCGAGAAAGCAAAAGAGCGCAATCGTGAGCTGATGAACAGCGGGAAACTCGAAATTGAATTTGATATCGGTGGCAAAACGGACAAATACGATAGATTACTAGCTTATATTTATATCGATGGTGTGAGTGTTCAGGAAACACTGCTGGAAGAAGGACTCGCCCGCGTGGCGTACGTCTATCCACCAAATACACGACATCTCGATGCTTATAAGAGAGCAGAAGCGAAGGCCAAAAAAGCGGGAATCGGCATCTGGACGCTTGAAGATTATGCGACTAATCGCGGATTCGACAGCGAAACGTATGTAGAAAAGAAACCTGAAACACAACCTGTATCTGGTGCTAAGGAAGTGTTTAAAAACTGTACGGAACTACGTCAGAAGTATCCGAATGGCGTGAAAAAAGGGCATCCTGCTTACTCAGAAAAAATGGATGGCAATAAAGATGGGTATGCATGTGAACGTTGATATTATTGAGGGGGTCCATTGAACCCTGAATTGTGTTAGAATCCGTTACTCAAAATGAAAGAGATGAGAATGACAGCAATAATGCTGTCATTCTCATCTCTTTCTAATTAAAAGGTGGTTGACCAAACTACCCTTTTATTTTTTTATTGAACATACTCGATTCCATGAAAGTAAAGACGATAATTTATTTGAACTTCTCCTTGGTTTTTCACTTTCAACTTACCTTCATATAGAGATTCCCCTGTAATTAAATCGCCTATAAAAATGGTATGCCCGTTAGTTGTTGCATGAATAATATAGAACTTTCCATTCCTTACCTTAATGTAAGGAGCCTCCTCATCATTCTTAGTGTCTACTAAATCAAATGATAGTTTTTTGCCCCATTTGTCGCTTTCAATATCATATTGATTGACCTCTATACCATTATCTGTCTGTGAAGGAATAAAGAGTGTAGAATTATAGATAGCGGATGAACCACCTAAAGATACAAGTTTTTCATCAGAAGCAACAACTTTTTTCGATTGATTAGTTTCTATATCGTAAACGATGAATTCATTCGCCACTAAATTCGGTTCACCTTCTCTATAGATTTTATTATCTTCAAAAGCTTCGATTTTAATTAGAAGATATTTTTGTCGCTGAATAGAATAATTATCATTTATGATTCTTAAATCAGAATAACGATTCTCAACCGTCGGAATAGAAGCAATCGAGTCATCACTTACAAGTTTTTTCTTTTTCATATCAAATGTATAGACTAGTAATTCATTTATACCACCTATACGAGAAGCCCGTGTAATGACCTTTAATTCACTATTTATTACTTGAACTTCCTCAACTTGCATCCAACCGTAATTTTCTTTTTCGGATACATCCAACTGGATTGACGTAATTTCGTCCGTTTTTTTAGTTAACACTTCAATATCAAAGCTAAAATCATTCATATGGGCATATGCCACTAAATTTTCGTCTTCAAAAAAAAGATGCGGACTTAAATCCTTACTTCTCATAAAACTCCTATGCTTTTCTACCAATTCTTCAAGATCAATCGGAATACCTGTTCTTGATATTTTTTGTGAAAAAGATAAATTAGTTGGATTGATTGTTTCTTCACTTGTAATTTGTAAAGGTTGAAACTGATAGGGACGATCTCCTAAATAATCACCGTATAACACTATATTTTTCAACTCATCCTCATTGCCATTTACTTTTTCAAATTCAATTTTTAAATGCTCATTTGTAGCTAAACTTGATTGTATATAAAAAGTTCCAATCACAATTAACGTAGCCAAACAAATCGAAATGATTTTCCAATAGCGTTTCACTTATGTAACCTCCCATCAAACTCTTATTTTATTCTTTAGTAGAAAATTACCTATCCAAATGGCGCAAGCTAAAACGAGAAGACCTGCTACTAGTTCCAGGAAAAATAGTTCTATTGGATAAAAATAATTTCTTAAGATTAACCCATTAACGAATAGAGGTGCAAAGAAGATTAAAAGGGAACCAACACAATAGAGAACGCCATAAATAATCCCTTTAATACGGAAAGAACGTTCAAACAAAATCGCCGTAAAAACAATACACACCGCTAGCATTCCACCAGCATAATAAAGAACAAACTCTATAAAAAAGCTTGGCAATAATACGTTTAAATTGTGGAGGTTGGTAATTTCATAAATCGAAAGATCGGTACGAAACTCACTTGGTACCACCCACTGTAAAACTTGACTTTCAACTGGCAATAATACTAGTTGTAATGCAACAAGACCTAAAACGAAGAGTAAAATCGTTGTAGCCTTTGCAAAATAAATAGTAATGCGTGCTGTTGGCAACATGAGTAAACGATAACTAAATGTATTTTTTCCAAGCCAATCACGATACCAAATAAAAAAGACATAGATTATTAATACTACAACACAAAGCATAATGGGTAGCAGAAACCAAGCTGCCTGAGTAAAATTATAGAAAGAGATATTCCCATATTGTTCGATAAACTCGTCCTTCGTCATTAAATCCTTATACATTAATTCATTTGCCCGATTTAAATAGGCCCGTGATTGAACAATCACCCCAATGATTTGCGAAAGAATCGTAATGCCAAGTAAAACGAGGTAAAGCTTTAAAAATCGATTCACTTCGAAATTGACTAACTTCAAATAACGATTCATGCTTGATACACCTCTCTCATTACATCGATTACCGATTTCCCCTCTTTTTCTCTTACATCTTCTGTATCGAATTCTTTTAAAACTACGCCGTCATCTAGTAAAACAACTTTATCAATTAAATGTTCGATATCATTAATTTCATGTGTCGTGATAATAACGCCACGATTTTCAATTAAATGACTCGTAAATACATTGGCAATTTGCTCACGGCTAAATATATCAATTCCTGAAAATGGTTCGTCCATTAAGACATAATCGACATCCATTGCCAAACCAAGTATAAGGTTCACTTTTGCGGAATTGCCTTTTGAGAGTTCAGAAATACGATCCGTTTCGTTTAGTTTGAAAAACTGGAGCAGTTCAGTGGCACGTTCCTGATTCCAAGAGTTGTAAAAATCAGTCATAAATACAAAGGCGTCCCGTATTCGCATTTGCGGTAACATCGTTATTGTATCTGGTATAAAGGTGATTTTTTCATAACTCCCTTTATGAATTTTTTCACCATCAATGAGGATTTCACCTCCATTAATAGGAGTTAAAGCCATAATTGCTTTCATAATTGTTGTTTTCCCAACACCATTAATGCCAATTAGACAAGTGATTTTCCCTTTTTCAGCAGTAAAAGAAACGCCATTTAATACTTTTTTCCTACCGAACTTTTTTGTTATATTTTTTATTTCAATCACAAAGATCCCCCCATTTAATTATTTTCCCTTTCATACGTATTCTTCACTAAATCCAAAGCCTCGTGTACAGGAACATTGATGGATCGAACCGAATGAACAAACGTATCCACAGCCTCTAAAATCAATTCTTCTCTTACTATTTTGAGCATCTGCGCATCCCTCGTAATGCGACTTGGCAAATTCCCCTCCGTAAAAATCAACCCTTGTTCCTCCATTTCTTTATACGCTCGCTGCGCCGTATTTGGATTAATTTTCAGCTGATTAGCGAGTTCCCTTCTCGATGGAATCTCCTGACCCGGTTCAAAGTAACCTGTTGCAATTTGTTCTTTAAATTGCCGAATCACTTGCACATAAACAGGATCACGATTATTAAACTTTATATCCATAAACTCAACTCCTAAAAAACATAATGGTTTTACGCCTAACCTGTACTAAGGGGATAATACAGTGTTGGCAAAATTAATGGACGAAACACTAGTTACGATGACTGTATTAAGTGTCTAATACTTTTGCGATAAAAGAATGCGTCTAGAAAAGCAATATTATGTATTAAAGCATTTATACAGTAATCGCAAAGAAATGCCACGTAATACATTCACCTGTCCTACAAACAATGTGTATTAATTGGTTGATACACATTACAATTTGTATTATATCCTTAATACACTTTTACTGTCAACCAATAATATCCATTTTTTCTTGTTCGAGGGTTCTTATTGAGTTCTAAATTGCTTTAGAAGTTGGTTGTTATCTGAATTTCGAGAAACGTGCAACACTTAATTTTTTTACGAAACTCCTTGACATGCCCGCTAAACGTGATAAGATTCAAATCAATTACTTTTGTACAAAAGATAATCATTAAAATTGAATATATTTGAGAGATGGTCCAGTAATCATATTGTGAGCAGCAGCAAGAGACTGAATGGTAGGTGTGAATTCAGGCAGCAATATGTATGAAGTACGCCATCCGATTTTCTCAACAACTAATGAAGTGGATGGCCAGTCCAGAACTGGTCCATCAATTAGGGTGGTAACGCGGAGAGCTTCTTCGTCCCTTTCCAAGGGATTGAAGGGGCTTTTTTGTATCCAAAAATAGTTTTAAACCATCGAGGAGGATTTCACCATGTTTCGGATAAAGGAAGTTATTTCACCCACATTCATAGAGGCGTTAGCACTTGTCGCGGTAATTGTAACAATGATCAGTGTCAGTATCGTTAAATTTAAATCAGTTCCGCATATGCCAATTTTATTTTCTATATTGTTATTGATGTGCTATGGTCTGCTTAAAAAAGTTTCGTACCGTAAGCTTGAAAGAGGCTTAGTAGAAGGAGCCGGAGCTGGTATGAGTGCGGTATTCCTATTTTTCTTCATCGGAATATTAATCAGTAGCTGGATGATGAGTGGAACGATCCCATCGTTGATTTACGCAGGGTTTAATCTCATTACACCTTCCTTTTTCTTCGCAATCGTATTTGTCGTAACGTCAATTGTCGGAATATCAATCGGCAGTTCATTGACAACAGTCGCGACGGTCGGAGTTGCATTTATCGGCATGGCGACTGTACTTGACTTGTCGATGGCGATAACAGCTGGAGCAATCGTTTCGGGAGCATTTTTTGGGGATAAAATGTCGCCTCTCTCGGATACGACGAATCTAGCCTCTTCAATCGTCGGCGTCGATTTGTTTGAACATATACGGAATATGGGCTGGACGACAATTCCTGCTTTTGTCTTATCTCTAATATTCTTCGGCGTTCTTTCTCCAAGTGTTTCACTTACTGAAACTGATAAAATCTCCTTTTTTAAGGAAGGTTTATTGCAGACAGGGATGATCCATTGGTATACGGTGATTCCGCTAATCGTCCTTTTTATATTGACGATAATGAAAGTACCGGCACTCATGACGTTAGCAGTAAGTTCATTCAGTGCAGTTGTCATATCCTATTTCCATCAACGTACTAGTGCTTCAGAAGTGTTAGACATTTTATTCAGTGGCTATGTTTCTTCTACAGGTATTGCTGATATTGATGCTTTACTTTCTGGAGGTGGCATGCAAAGTATGCTGTTTACAGTCGGTTTAGTTTTGCTAGCGCTTAGTATGGGCGGGTTGTTATTCACACTAGGAATTGTCCAATGTTTGTTAGGGAAAATTGAAAGTCTTTTGAGGAAAGTGTCTTCGGTTATTGCGGCGTCTGCATTAACTGCCATTGGTATTAACGTGTTGATTGGCGAACAGTATTTATCGATTTTATTGACAGGGCAAGCTTTTCAATCACAATATGAAAAGGTAGGTCTCGCTGGCAAAAATTTAAGTCGGGTGATGGAGGACGCAGGTACTGTTGTTAACCCGTTGGTTCCCTGGAGTGTCTGCGGAATTTTCATCACTGGTGTATTAGGTGTCTCTACAGTAGAGTACTTGCCATTCGCATTCTTTTGCCTGTTGTCTCCGATATTAACAGTTCTGTTTGGGTTTACTGGGAAAACATTGACGTATCTGACGGATGAAAAGGTAAAAGGGTAAAATGAGAAGGGGCACACCTGTTAGGGAGTGCTCCTTCTTATTTTGAAATTAATATAGAAGGAATTAGTTTGCGGGAACATTCAAAGTCCTATTATTTGTAGATTATGGAACCATTTGAACATTAACAACGTATTAGTAGTAGGGTTGTTCCATATTGTGACGAATATAGGAGGTTATTATGTATTTTAGAGCATATGAAGTATGAGGCTTTTTAAAAAAACTATGGAGTTTTTAAAGAAATCTGCACAAGATGATGAAGGTATTTCAGAGGCCGACAAAGCGTATTTAGATAGCAAAACCGCTTCGGACTAGTCGCTTGTTAATGGCGGGGTTTCATTTACACTTGGACCTGTTTACGGTTTTCTACCTGTCATATCACTCGCTTATTGCATGTTGACTTATAAGACTTTTGAATAAGGGAGGCAGGTATATTCATGAAAATCGGTCGATTAGTACTCTTTATAACTTTCCTTCTATTGGTAGTATCAGGCTGTCAAGAAGCTTATAAAGGAAATCCCACACCGAAAGATTTTCTTGGAAGTAGTGATGCGGATATTTTTGTTTTAGATAGTATCGTCTACTCGAAGGCTCAAGATCTAGAATGGCTAAAAGAATTATCTTATGAATTGGGTGAGCAAGTGGGAGAAATAATAAAAAAGACGGACAAAGCATGGAACTTTAAAAGTGGTACATCTAATAAATTACCTGTTGGAACAAAGATATATATAACGGATACGCCCGCATATATTGTAATAGTAGACGGTAAGGAAATACCCTATATAGGCATGTATGAAGGGTAGTTTTGGGGATTCTGTTGTAGTTAATGGACATTGGGGGGAAGTCAGAAATGAAAAGAGTAAATGTTGTCTATGCACTTATTTATAAAGAAGATGAGCAAAAAGTACTGATGGTCAATAACAAAGGTAGCGGGTGGTCTCTTCCCGGCGGTGACGTTGAAGATGGGGAAACGTTAGAGCTGGCAATTATTCGTGAAGCCCAAGAAGAAACAGGTTTGACAATTGAAGTTGACCGTATCGTGGCGGTGAATGAAGCATTTTTTAATGCAAAAGGGCATCACGCTTTATTTCTAACATTTAAAGCAACGATCGTATCCGGGGAATGCTCGATTCAAGACGAAGAAGAAATTTTAGAAATAAAGTGGGTAGATTTGCCGACAGCGAATGGCTTTATGCTTTATCATCCTGGCGGAGTAGAAAGAATGCTTAAATCATCTTCGGCTTATACAATTCAAGTGTAATGGGAGGGATGCTAGAAGATAGAATAGAATATGGGATTAGTCGATGGTGAAATGGAGTGGAAAGAGTTATGGAGAAAAGGTATATTCAAGAATTATTAAGCGTATTAGTTTATAGAGAATACGAAATTTGAACTTTTTCATTGGAGTAAGGAAAAGGAACTGATGAATATGGGGAGGAGTAACGACATGTCATTTGTCTCTTCAATTATTCAGGGCAATTTCTAAGTATTCTATAGGCTTTATAATCATTCTAGTTGATTAATAAAAAATGGGTTTTTATCGTTATCATAATTAATTCATATACTAAAAATAAATAACAAGGGGATGTAATGTATGGGACTGTTATTATATTTAATTATTGGGGGAATCATCGGTTGGTTTGCGGGGTTAGTCGCAGGTAAAGATATGCCGGGTGGACTCGTAGGAAATGTGATTGCTGGTATCATTGGTGCATGGATTGGAAGTAGGTTGCTAGGGAATTGGGGTCCGAAATTAGCTGATTTTTACATTGTTCCTGCCATTGTCGGAGCACTTATCATAGTGATTGTTGTTAGTTTCGTTATGAAATCCATGCGTAGAAGATATTAATCTCTTCATGATTGAAAGTTATTTGATAGCTAGGAAATAAGAAAACGCTGACTAGTTAAGCTCAGCGTTTTTTAATCGTAGCTTAGAAAATCATAAGATCACGTACTGTGGATAAGCTGCAACATAGAGATTTTACGTCCAGACTCCAGCGCCTAGAAGCTCGGGTCATAAGTCGGTCCTGAACAGGCACTTGCGCTTTTGTTCTTTAGAAAAGTAGGTATCGAATGCATTCGTTAATTATATAGTCGGCACTTAACAATTAGAGTGTTCTTCCAACACCACTTTGTCGCTTGGTGATGGCCTCACGCAATAAGCCCGTCAGAAAGGGATGAACTGCATCCCTCCTTGGTCTATATTGCTCCGGTGCCTGCAGGATGCGGCGATATTGGGCTGTCTATCATTAGTGTCGCTCCTTCGCTAGATTTGTTCGTTATACGGGTGAGGTATACGACCTAGTTAATTCTAATAAGTAGTGCCAAATATATTAGTCCAGCGAAAACTTTTCTCTATAATTCGTCGCATCCTTCAATGCTTTCTCTTCTGCGGGAATCCGCACGGATAACATCCAAACATTCAGCAATGTGAAAATGATTGCTGTTAAATAAGCACCAAACATAAGGGGAAGCACCAAGAGCTCAGTCGTCACAATTACATAATTCGGATGGCGCACCCATTTATACGGGCCTTTCTGTACAACGTCTGCACCTGGTAAGATGATGATTTTTGTATTCCAGAACTTCCCGAGCGAAGTAAGGCACCAGATCCGTGCTACTTGCGCCGTTAGAAAAATGACGAGAAGTATAATCCATATTGATGACAGCGACCTGTCGAGCAGAGTGACTTCTGCAAGAAGGGAAATGAAAAAGGCTATATGCATGGCAACCATAATGGGGTAGTGGGCGGCACCCGCTTCGAAAGCCCCTCGGCTGCGCATCCATTGCTCATTGCGTTTCGCAACAACAAGTTCAACAAGCCGCTGTAAGATAACGATTGAAATGACAATGGCAAATAGCATCTGTAAAACACCTCATTCCCATTTCAATAACAGCAGTTCACCACAAAATCCAGGGCCGAGTGCAGCCATTAGTCCATACTCACCGGCAGCAGGTTCACTTTCCATGAACTTCTCTAACACGTAAAGGATAGTAGGGGACGACATATTCCCATTGTGACGCAATACATCACGCGAAATATCCGTTTTGTTTTGATCAAATCCTAGTGCTGTTTCATATGCTTCAAGTATTTTTTTACCACCAGGATGTGCGACGAAGTGTGTGATATCGTCTTTTGTTAGCCCGTGCTCACCGAGGAATTCATGGACGAAAGGTCCGAGCCAATTTGTTATGATAGCTGGAATGCTTTTTGAGAAAACAACATACAGTCCAGTGTTTTTCACATCCCAGCCCATAACATTTTCAGAATCGGGCATCAGTTTTGACGTGGTTGCAATAATCTTGGGCATCGCATTTTTGACCTTCACCGAAGATTTATCCCCAGAAACCAATGCGCAAGCAATCCCATCAGAAAACAGTGAGACACCTACTAGATTACTTTTTGAATAATCGTCTTTCTGAAACGTCAAACTGCATAATTCAGCAGAGAGTACAAGGACATTCGCTTCCGGAAAGGCAAGGCAATACTCATACGCCCTGCTGATTCCAGCGGCCCCTCCAGCACAACCAAGCCCCCAAATAGGAACACGTTTCGTATCATCCCGAAAAGGAAGCCGATTCATAATACGTGCTTCAATGCTTGGTGTTGAAATCCCACTGCTTGAGATGAAGTAAATGGCGTCAATCATTGACGGTTCAATCGGTTCATCAAGCATGCCATCCCCTTTGAGACATGACAGCACAGCTTGTACACCGAAATCGACAGTATGTTGAATGTATAAATTATTGCGCTCTTCAAAGTCATGCTCTTTTCCATACCATTCGATAGGCATACAGACATTCCGCGTTTCGATGTCGCCATTTTGAAAGACTTTTAAAAGCCTTTCAATATCATTATATTTCTCACTGAAAAGTGATCGGGTTAACTCAACTGCTTGTTGCTGTTTCACTTCATGAGGTGGTTTAAAAGTACTGACAGAAAGAATTTTTGGCATAGGCTACCTCCAGCTTCATTAATAGTACTCATTGCCTTAATATGACTTTATCAAACATTGATACTGAGCATGCCCACCATGTAAATAGGAAACTTCATGTAAAATGGAGGGAATGATAATAGGGGGGCTTTTATGTCCATAAAATTAAGCATTTTAGACCAATCGCCGATTTCCGAAGGCAGTAACGCCGTGGAATCGCTAAAACACACAGCACAACTTGCAAAAAAAGCTGAGGAATGGGGTTATACAAGGTTCTGGGTTTCTGAACACCATGACGCAACGACGCTTGCTGGGTCATCACCTGAAATACTCATCTCACATCTTGCATCTGTTACGTCTTCAATCCGTTTAGGGTCAGGTGGTGTAATGTTGCCTCATTACTCGGCTTATAAAGTAGCTGAGAACTTCAAACTTCTTGAAGCACTTTTTCCAGGACGGATTGATGCTGGGGTTGGCCGCGCACCGGGTGGAATGCCGCGTGCGACATATGCACTGCATGACGGGAACTACCGAGATGTCAATAAATTCCCTATTCAAGTGGATGACCTGCTCATGTATTTGAATGACACAATGCCAGCAGAGCACATATATCAAGGCTTGAAAGCAACGCCCATCATTGAAGAAGCACCACCAGTTTGGATGTTGGGATCAAGCCAAAGTTCCGCACTTCTCGCAGCAGAAAAAGGGTTACCGTATATGTTTGCACAGTTCATCAACGGAGAAGGAGGCCCTTCTTACGCGAATCACTATCGCAAAAGATTCCAACCTTCTGCATATTTGCAAAGGCCAAAGCAGGCAGTTGCTGTCTTCTTCGCCTGTGCAGAAACGGAAGAAGAAGCGGAGCGAATTATCTCTTCACTTGATTTGTCCATGGTTATGCTTGAACAGGGAATGCCCTCAGTTGGAACTCCTTCACCCGACAAAGCGCTCACTTATCCATATAGTCATTATGAACAGCAACGGGTTATCGAAAATCGCAAACGGATGATTGTCGGTACGCCAAAAAAGGTCCGTGCTGAGATTGAAAAAATTGCAGAAGAATATAATGCGGATGAAGTGATGCTTGTCATGATTGCTTACGATTTCCAAGATAAGCTGAAATCCTATGAATTGATTGCTAAGGAAATGTTAGTCTGAACGATTGTCTACCCTTCAACGTACGCATAACTTGTACAAAAGATGACAGAACGATGAAAAAAGCTTGTCGATAGGCTGCTGGATTTCATTCAGGGAGAGCAATGTATTTCAATTTAAGATACCAGCATAGACGAGCACTGCCTTTTGGCGGTGCTCTTATTTTGTTTTTTTGAAATCTAAGGAACTGTATAAAATAGCCCGTTAGATCTGACAAGAATAGTGAAACTGATTTGATAAAAGTAAGGAAAGAAATTTAAAAGTAAACAAAAAGAAAGTGCATGTTTTGAAAGGAATTATTCGAAACATACTCTTTCTATCTTCAATTGAATCATCGATTAGGACGGAATTTAAGATACTTATTGGTTTATTAATCGGTTATATATTTGATAACAGCCATTTCTTTACCGAACCTATCACCATTATCAATAAATCCCAAACTAGCGTACAAATTATGGGCTCCCAAGTTATTTGGATGATAACCTACTACAATTTTTTTTGCATTTAACGATATAGCCATTTCTGACATCATTAGTTTAGTAGCGGCTTTACCTATACCTTTGCCTTGGAATTGCTTATCCACCATTATTCTATATACCCAATAACCATCAAGTTCCTCTGGGACAGAATTGTACATCAAAAAACCCACTACTCTTTCTTCAGCATAAATAGCATATCATATGGCTTTAACGTAAGTTCAAATTTTGATTGAGCTATTGATGTTGCATTTGGCTCAATATATTCTTGTTGTTCTTTTGATACTTCTAATTCACAACAGTCATACCAGTTTTCTTCATTTAATTCTACAATTTTCACATTTTCTGTACTCATAATTTTCCCCTTTCAAAATTCGGGGAAACACTAAACCAATTTGTTAATTAGTCGCTATCCCCTTGTAGTTGTTAGCAATAAAAGTAATTTTGTTTGTCAAAATGAACGCCTCCTCTTACTATTTCCTGCTACTAATTAACAGATAATTTGCGAGCATTTTGTTTTATCATATTAATTATCACAAATATCTTTTTTCTTCTACTATATATTCAGCACACGTCTGTTGATTAACCATTACCTTGCATAAAGAGCAGGTAAGAAAGACTTGAAAAACTCTATTTTCACTGGATCATTTCCGGTTCGCTTTCGGCGAACTATTCATGACCTCTTTACCGAGTGGCAAGTGTGGCTAGAAATGACGAAGTCATTCCTAGCCACACTTTTTATAAAGGTTGTAAGTGCCCGAAGGTACAATTTCGGGCACTCAAGTACTTTGTACAAGGTGTTCCTTGCTTACTTTGAGTAAAGATTACGCGTCTTATCATGCGATGTACTATAAGAAAGTGACTCTTCCTTAACTAAAAAAGACAAGACTATGGAGAAGACTTCAGCCGTCAAAATTGTATCTTTGGCGGCTATTATCCAGATGAAAAGTTCCGCTATTCTTTCGTTCCGAAAAGTTTTAGCACTTTGTGTACGTATACATTTGGAGAGCGACGGATGAATTAGCACCATTCCTACACTCCAAGACATCTCGGTAATCCTATAGAGGTCGTTCAATCTAAAGCAATCCAAAAGTAATTGCACACGAATCGCCTAGTGTTGGAATCAGTTATTTACTGGTTGATTTTGGTTAATCAATACATGTGTATTCGGCACGACTTATTTGGGGTTAAATGGGTGATATACCTCGCCCGTATAACGAACAAAGCGGTGTTGGAAGAACATTCTATTTGTTAAGCATCGACTATATACTATTACTCTTATCAAGGCGAAAATGAAAACATATTGCATATATACGCCTTACTGTTATGGATAATTGTGGTAGAGTGGAGGGAGATACGATTAATAAAGGGGGTTAGTTTATTGTCAATTTTAGGGATTATACCTTTCTTACTGTATTTAGGTATTCTAGGATTTGGTATTTATGCAGTTGTTGCTATTATAAAGTCCGCGAAACAAAGGAATGAATACCTGAAAGAAATACGTGATGAAATGAGGAAAAAGATATAAATCGCCGACATTGCTTTAGACTGAGGTAACTAGAAAAAATAAATAATGAAAAGAGTTATCTTATGGGGAAAAGCATTGGAATTGATTATTGGAGTGAATATTGTACTGATTGTGTTTTTTTCTTCAAACACAATTGAGAAAAGTTTAAAGACCATTGAAACGCAAAACAATCGAGTAATAGATCTTTTAGAAGAAATAAGGGACAAAAAATATCGATACTGACAAAAAAGAGCCCAACCGATTATGGTTTGGGCTCTCTTTCTATTTTTCATAAGATGCTTACAGTTTCTTTTCTTACTTTTCTATAAGTTCCGTACACAACTTCTTTAAACTCTCTTCGAACTTCAAATCACTCTCTTTTGAACGCTTTTTTGGGCCGCGTAGTCGTCCGCCAGCCATTCGAACTTTCTGGGCGGTATGGCGAGCATATAACAGCTGGTCAATATTGTCTTCCGTATAAAGTCGCCCGTTTTGGTCAATTGGATGCCCTTTTTTTGCAAGCACCATCGCGGCCAAACCATAATCTTGTGTAACGACAATATCATCTTTCTGTACTCGATTTACAAGAACAAAATCAACTGCATCCGCCCCCTTAGAGACGATAATAGTCTCTGCACCATCTCGATGCATTTCGTGGGTCGTATCGCAGATAAGGATGCAGCGAAATCCGAAGGTCCCCGCTATTCGGATCGTTTCTTTCACAACCGGACACGCATCCGCGTCGATTAGAATTGTCGTCATAAAGCAGCCTCCCTTTATCTTTAGTATGCCAGATTTTATGAATAAAGAACTCGTTTTGTATTATTCTTTGGTTGAACCTGAAAAGGTTAGTTCAAAAATCGATGTACCAACAATTTTGGCGACGTTAACAAGACGGGCCTTACTTAACTTTTCAATTGTGTCCTCTGGCGTATGATACCACTCTTCCACTGGATCATAAATGAACAACGCTGCGTCGATTCCTGCATTATGAAAAGGTGTGTGATCGCTTCTGTCTCCGAAGTCGGTCTCGATTGGGTCACCATTTAGTGCTTCGTTCGCTTTACTTGCGGCTTTTGTAACTACATTGTCTGAACCATCTATCGTTTGTATGGCTAAATCTCCAGCGTCGGCACTGCCCACCATATCCAAATTGAACATGGCGGCAGAGCGCTTGATTTCATCTTTCGTCAAAGTACTTACATACTTTTCTGAACCGTGCAATCCTTCTTCTTCAGCACCAAAAAATAGGAATCGAATTTCTTTATTTGTTGGAACCGTTTTGAACATCCTTGCCAGTTCAAGGACAACTGCTGTACCGCTTGCATTGTCACTCGCACCGGGTGCTTTGGCGACGGAATCATAATGGGCACCAATTAGTATGATGTCATCATCCGCTTCGGAAGTGGGATGCTTAGTGGCAATCAAATTTTGTGATGCAGCTTTGTCAATACGGGCTCCTTTAATTTTAACAGCCGCACTGACGGGGGGACCATTTTTCACAAATTCAACAAGCTTCGTCCCTTCATCATAAGTAAGAGCTAGAGCGGGGATGAAGTCTTTAAAATGCTCTCTACCAAGCGTCCAGTTATCAATTTCCAGTTCATCAGGGAAATAGAGAAGAATAGCCTTAGCACCTGCCTCTGAAGCGAATAAAACCAGTTCATAAAAAGCAGTTTTATCAACAGCGACAAGCGCAATTTTTCCTTTTACATCAATTTTTTTGTAATCCTTTTTCAAGCCATATCCTGCATCGATCAATTGACCGTCGACATTACCGTCAACTGAATATTGAAATGGGGCAGGAGAGAGTGGGCCCGGAAAGCCTTCGACAACTAGGCCATGCGACTCCGGTATGACGTACCTTTCGAAATCAAATGGTTGAACTTCGACTTCATATCCTTCCGATTTCAATTGTGCAGTCAAAAAAGCAGCTGCCTGCATTTCCGAACTTGTGCCAGCTACTCGGGGGTTTTTCGTTAATTCACTTAATGAAGAAAAAATATTTTCAACACTTAATTCCTGGATAAATTCAGTTTGTGCTTTATCAAATTCAGGACCTTTCACGCCAGATGAACTAGCTGAACAAGCTGTCATTAGGATAGAAATTAGTAATAGGAATGGGAACAGCATTTTTTTACGGGTCATAAGATTCCTCCATTCTAATTATGGAAATTATACCATGACGATACAGTTACATTAAAATCGTGACAGGGATGGATTCACAAAGCCAGGCAAGCAACGCTACTAGAGGAAGTGAAACGGCGAGTTCTCTAAATAGCAGGAGAATGCCCATGTCCTCTATTTTTATGATAATGAAGGGGAAATTACGACAGGTGACGAAAAGGTTTATAGAGTAAAGAAAAAATTGGAGGGATATATATGTTTAAAACAATCGAAGAGTTTCTTATTAACTGGGGCCATGAAAGTGAATCGACACAGAAAATCCTAAACACATTAACTGATATGTCTCTTGATCAAGAAGTGTCAGCCGAAGACCGTACCCTTGGCCGAATCGCATGGCATATCGTTACAACGCTTGGCGAGATGATGTCACGAACAGGCCTTGATTTCGAAGCAAATCCTCACGATGCAGCTGTACCAACATCGGCTGTTGAAATTGCTGGGGCTTACCGTTCAATAAATGAAGCAATGGTTGCGGCAATCAAAGAACAGTGGACTGATGAATCGTTAGCTGATTTAAAAGAGATGTACGGGGAGCAATGGACGATTGGAACTGTGCTTGGCATATTAACAGCGCACCAAACGCATCACCGCGGTCAAATGACCGTACTCATGAGACAAGCCGGCTTGCCTGTGCCGGGCGTCTATGGACCATCCCGCGAAGAGTGGGCAGCATTTGATGGAGAAGCACCGGTCGTGTAAAGACATGAAAAAGCTGAGGACACCTGGAAATCGGTGTCCTCAGCTTTTTTTATTTGAGTTTAACTAGTTAACATAGAAAACGAGCATATAAGGTTGTAGACCGAGCATAACTGTAAGCTATGCGATCAAATGCCATTGCCTCCCGAGCATATCAGTAAGCAAAGCGATCATATCCCATTGCTCCCGAGCAAATCAGTAAGCAAAGCGATCATATCCTATTGCTTACCGAGCAAATCAGTAAGCAAAGCGATCATATCTGGTATTCTGTCAAGAAAGTGGACATGAATTAATGAGCAGTTATTTTAAAAAGCCTACCGCGCTGCGCTTGCTGTACTTTCGTGGAAGAGCAGTTAAAAAGCCAACTGCTCTTCCACGAAAGTTGTGAGTGGTTTCTGGGCATTTTTCTCTTTCAATTCTTGATACTGTAACTCGAAAAAATTAGGGGAGACATAGTCTAACGTGGAATGGATGCGTTTCTCGTTATAAAACGAGATGATGTAATCCAACACTGCCGTCTCTGCTTCCTTTCGTGTCTTGAACTTCATTCGGTAAATCAGTTCCTTCTTGATTGTCGCATGGAAGGATTCAATACACGCATTGTCGTAACAGTCACCTCTACGACTCATGCTGATTTGGCACTGCTTCTCTTTAAGCAGTCCAGTATAAGCAACAGACGCATACTGGGAGCCCTGATCTGAATGGTGAATCAACCCTTCTTCTGGGGAACGGAAATGAAAAGCACGCTCCAGCGCCAGTTGAGGCAGCTGCGTGGATAAGGTGTTCGCTAAGTTAAAACCAATGATCTTACGAGAGAATAAATCCATCACCGTAGCCAGGTATAGCCACCCCTGACTTGTCCAGATATAGGTGATATCCACGACCCACACTTGATTGGGATGATCCGCATGGAAGTTTCGTTTTAACAAATTAGGATAAATCGGATGTTCATGATTAGATTGAGTTGTCACCGTATAGTGAAAAGGCACTGTAGCGCATAAGCTCAGCTCTCTCATATAGTTTGAGACAGTCTTCTCTGAAAGTGGTACCCCTTGTTTCTTCAGAATCCGTTGGATTCGGGGGCTTCCATAGACCTCCCGATTCTCGTAAAAAATTTGTTTGATTAACTTTAATGCCCCTTCTTTTTTCTTCTGCGAGGCACTTTGTACTTTTTCTCGCCATTTATAGTAGCCGCTCTTTGAAACCTTTAGAACTTCGCACATCCTATTCACGCGGTATTCTTCCCGGTGCTTTTCAATAAATGAATAGATCACTGCAGGTTTTTTGAAAAGATGTGCATGGCTTTTTTTAAGATTTCATTCTCTTCCTTCAGTTCCTGGATTTCTTTTTCAAGCGCTCGTTGCTGCCTTAGCCGCTCGGTAGAGGTTACAAATTCTTCCCCATTACGTTTTCCTTCCAGTTCTTTTCGATGTTGACTTACCCACTTTCGCAAGGTACTAACAGGCACATCCATCTCCCGTGAAATTTCAATCTGTTTTCTTCCGTCTTCCACCACCAGCTTGATCAAATGCTCTTTCAGCTGATTATCTATTCGTTTCTTCATAATGGACACGCTCCATTCAGTTAGTTTGTTCTCTCCATCCAAACACGCTCATTGGATTGTGTCCACTTTCTATACTACATTCATATCCCATTGCTTACCGAGCATATCAGTAAGCAAAGCGATCATATCCCATTGCTTACCGAGCATATCAGTAAGCTAAACGATCATAAACCATTGCTCCCGAGCAAATCAGTAAGCAAAGCGACCATATGCCATTGCTATCGAGCATATCAGTAAGCAAAGCGATCATATCCCATTGCTCCCGAGCAAATCAGTAAGCAAAGCGATCATATGCCATTGCTCCCGAGCAAATCAGTAAGCTAAACGATCATAAACCATTGCCACCGAGCAAATATAAACCATCACCAACCAATCATATCCATGGTCACCCGACCGTAATCCGTCCATTATCCGACTTCAAACGAATCGTATGTTCACCAGCGCCGATGACCGTCCGTGAATTGCGTTCGCCAAATACATCGACTTTACCATGGCCCGTTTTCGTATGAATGGAGACATTTGTTGGCTTGCTAGTTGATTGAATAACAATGCTTCCGTTATCAGTTTGAAAATCAATATTTCGATCAAGGCTGTCCGTCTGAAGTGTAATACGGCCATTATCAGTACTGCCAACAATGGAACCCGTGACATGTTCGAGCTCGATTCTACCATTATCAGACTCAGCTGCAATGCTGTCCGCATCGACATGACGCATTTCAATTCGCCCGTTATCCGTTTTCGCTCGTAAATGATCGATTTGCACCTTATCGATTTCAATTCGTCCATTATCCGTTTCAGCTGTCAACGAAGTGGCAGCAATCTCTTTTAATTGGATTTTTCCATTGTCGGTATTTACACTGACTTTTTTGCAGAGTATTTTCTCAGCAGAAATCCGTCCATTATCTGTCTTCATCGCAATCGATTGATACAGCTTCATTGGAATGATCACGTTAAGGGTCACCGCTTTCATATTGAAATTGAACATGAGTAACCAGTGGCGTAAACTTTTAAGCCTGATGAACAATGTATCGCCAACGACTTCCGCAGTTAGTTTCAATTTTTCATTAGAACCAATCAATTCAACGGTCGTCATAGAACTGTCAGATGGACTGACAAATAGTGCGCCATGCTGGACGTTGATATCGACATTCAAAAACAGGTTATCTTGGATTGTAATGATTTCATTCGTTGACACGATTTCCGCCTTATTTTCCACAAATGAAGACGACTCAAGTAATTCTTCAGCAATTTTCCTAGGAGAGCCTAGGGAGGTGGCGATGTCGTTTTCTGATTTTCCATCCTCACGGCCATTCGTGAAGTATTCTTGGATATCTTGAATAATTTCATTCCGTTCCTCAGCAGGCAGTTGGTTCAATGCAGTTTCAAGTTCAACTATAAATTGGTTTTCAGTCATTCCTTACACCCTCCTCGATTAATGTATTCACGCCATCCGTGAAACTTTTCCATTCGCTTAACTGTTCATGAAGATATTCTCGGCCAGCATCCGTCAATGTGTAGTACTTACGGGGAGGGCCTTCCGTTGATTCCTGCAAATAGGTCGTGAAATATCCTTCTTTTGTTAAACGACGCAACAGGGGATAAACAGATCCTTCGGAAATTGCAATTTGATCGGAAATCTTTTGCACAAGCTCATAGCCATAGCGATCTTGCTTATCAAGAAGAACAAGCACGCATAAATTCAGCACACCTTTTTTGAATTGTACATTCACTTCGCTTACACTCCTTTCACTATAGTTCAATGGACAGTACTATCTCATACAAAGTACTTGTTGACAACAATATATCATATAGTATTATTCATTGCAAGGTACTGGTTTTGTCATTTATACAAGTACTTTTCATACCCACACAATTTCCGCATATAATTTTGAGTGTTAGCCAAACTAATGTGTAAATCCGAATTGCCTCAATTGGGAAAATTGCGAGCATTTATGAGGAAGGCAAGTAACGGTGATATTCCTGGCATTTGATAATAATTTCATAGTTGGCAGGAAGAGCCTGCGTGAAAATCTTTCATTGGGGAACTATAAGGGGACAAAATAATTGGAGGTTCTCAAATGAAAAGTAATAGTCAAAAGAAATTTACAGAAGCGGGTACGGACATTATGAAGGTTAAACGACAAAATGAAGAATCTGGTCTAACGTATAATGAGGTGAAAGAAATACTTGCTAAAACGGGTGGAACTGGAACCGCAATTTATAGTGATACTAATATGGAAGAGGTAAAAAAGAAAAATCTATAAAAAAGATGCCAGGTAACCGAACCGTTTTTAATGGTGTGGATACTTGGCATTTTTTTAGATTAAATAACTTCAACTTAAGGGGAGATTTTCTTGTTTTGATGGTTTACTTACACTGACAAGAGAGAAGTCACTTAAAATGCTTCAACGCCTCCCGCTTACTAAGCGGCTTTAATGGATGCTCCCCCACAAATACTTTAACAAGATCTGGATACGTTTTTGCATATTCTCGCAATGCCCAACCAATCGCTTTTTGTATGAAAAACTCATTAGAATCTGAATGCTGTTTGATAATCTGGAATAATAGCTCGGTATCTGTCTGTTGTTTGAATTTTAATTGATGAAGAATTGCTGAACGGTTTGTCCACATATTGTCCGAAAGAGACCACTCCAACATGATTTTTTCACCATATTCGCGATCAAGTTTTACAATGTGACCTACAAAGTGAGGCGCAATTGAATCCACGCTATCCCACCATGATTTCGTTTCAATTAATTGAAGTAAAGCAGGAAAATCATCTGTCGTTAAATGCTTTTTCATTTTCTCAATCAGCGCAATTGCTGCATATTGGTACTCCCTCTTCGGCAGTTCATAAAGTTTCCACACTTCTTCAAACAGCTGCTCAGGTCCAGGCAACGTATATTCGGCGAAGTGCTCTTTCAATAATTCCTTACGTCGAGGACTTTTGATACCGAGGAAAGGGAAATGATTTTTCAGATAGGCCATCATCGGTCCAGCTAGTTCTTCATTGCGATTTGCTTCAAATTTCTCAATAATTCCTTGATGATTCCATACTGTTTTCAATGAAATTACCTCCTGACGGTGTGATTAAGAAAAGCGTATCAAAAAGAATAACTTAATGCTATATACTTGGCACTATTAATTTAGAATTCAATAGAAACTGCAATAATCTATTTGTACGACACATGAATCTAGCGACGTAGCGATATTGGAAACTGATTCCTAGTAAAAATCATTTCCTTTCCAATTGTTAAGTGCCGAGTATATAGATGATATTGAGGTATATTTCTTGAATAAATAATTTAATCGGAATGAAATAACAAAGTTCTCAATATGGAAAACAGTCCTGTGAAGCGAGTAACATTCGCATCACGGGGCTGTTGTAGTAGTGATGCTTTCTTGTGTTAAATTAAGGGAAGCTAATAATTTTAATAAGTTGAATCTATTGCATTAATAGAAGTTTTTTATCATTTCGATAACAAATAAATCCGCTGATTTGTGGAAGTCTATCTTTATGTGGAGGTGTAGAAATGGGGGGACGTCGGGCGGCAGGAATGAAACAGCAAATTTTGCTTGGTGGCAATTATCCCTTATCGGAGTAGGTCGCATTATTGGTACAGGTTTTTTCCAGGCATCAAGTATTGCGATTAAAATAACAGGTCCTTCTGTTATCAGGGCTGCAAGTGCAACGTTTATCGTGTTTGAAATACTAGCGAAAATGTCTGCAAAGGATCCGCAGCAAGGATCATTCCGTACCTATGCCAAAAATGCATATGGACGTTGGGCCGGTTTTAGTAGTGGTTGGGTTTTCTGGTGTTCGGAAATATTAATCATTGGCAGTCAGCTTAAGGCGATTTCAATCTTGTCTAGATTTTGATTTCCTAACGTTTAGTTATGGATATTTACACCGATCTATGCCGTTTGCGGAAATTAGAAAATGTATACGCTGTAATGAAAATCGCCGCTATTTTTATGTTTATTGTGATTGCCATTTTAGCGCTGACAGGGATAATTGAGGGCAATCTAAAGGTCGGAATTCCTCAATCTGCAGAAGATTCAAAAGTGACATGAAAAAACCTGGTAATAAGGAACGTCTAAGACGAACTTTTTACCGAATTTCTAAGCTAACTCAATTTTATGTAGCGAAAGTAAACCCTCAATACCCGTATATTTAAGAACAAAACAACCAAAAGACCAAAGAATTATTTTTACAAGAGGGAACTCAATAATTTGGCCAATCCCGAAATATACCATAATCATATACAAGACATCAGCTGTTAAAGCTCCAATACCAAAAATCCAAGCATGAAAAAATCCGTTTTAAATCCCTGTGTCTAGTTGCGCCGCGTTAACAGGGCCGATTGACGCAGCCAAGGATACACCTAAAAAGATATAGGTAACTATTGAATTCATGAAAAAGTCCTTCCTTAAAATGATATCTATGCATCTTATTCGAAGGGATTGACCTGTACAGCTATCTAAAGGAGAAATTCTACTTGAAAAAGGACTTAGCAACAACCGCTACTAGGTCCTTTTTTTACGCTATTTTATTTGTTTTTTCAATTTCCTCGACTTTGATGAACTTAAAGACAATGAACATTAGGATGAATCCCAATACACCTGCAGTAATATAGCTGACATTGAGAAAATTTTTCATAGCAAGTGACATAATAGGGGGACCAGCTGCAACACCGATAAATCTCGCTGAGCTATAAAAAGAGGAAACCGTGCCTCTTAACTCTTTTTTTATGTTTTCTGTAATAATAGCGTCGAGTGCAGGCAATAATGCACCAATAGCTATTCCAACTATACTCGTTACTACTAACAGAAGGATCAGTTTTTTACTTGTAAACCCTACGAATATAACGCTGACGGACATTGCAATCAAGCAAATAATCATTACTTTTTTTATCGTCTTTAGATCCCCTTTAATTTTTCGACCGGAAATAAACGAAGAAATACAAAGTAACAGAAGCGGTATGGCCAAAACAAACCCTTTTTTTATGCCCTTTACATCATGAACTTTTTCAAGGTTTTCTGATAGGAAAAATAACATACTGAATAATATCAGCATAACTAGGACCCCATTAAGGAACACGGTATACAACCATTTACCTTCCACCTTGAATACTTTTTTTGTGTTACTTACAAATTGCTTAAACTTTACAGGATCATCTTTTTCTTTGGGGACTTTAACAAAGAAAAAAATAAGTGCAAAAGAAATTAAACTAAGCGCTGAAATGGAGAAGAATGGCAGGAACCATAAAATAGCGGCAAATACTGAACCTAAGATGGGACTTAATACTTTTCCAAACGTGTTCGACGTTTCGATAATACCCAAACAAGAACTCATTTTTTCATCATCATCTTGATAAAGGTCACCCACAAGTGGCAAAATGATTGGCATGGCTCCAGCCGCCCCTACTCCCTGCAGGATTCTACCAACGATAATCATTGTGTATGGGTCCCCCATTTTCCATGAAGCAAACCCTGCAATCAGACCCCCGATTAAAGCGAAGATTAAACTTGGTAATATAACCATTTTCCTACCAAAACGGTCTGATAAATAGCCGGCTACTGGTATTAGAAAAATAGCCGCAACTGAATAGCTTGTAATGATCATGCTCGACTGAAATGATGTGATTCCAACCTTTTCTTCCAGTATCGGGAGTACTGGAATAAGCATGGAATTCCCTAGTGTCATGATAAGAGGAATTGAAGCCATACTTACAGTGCACCATATACTTACTTGAACCGTACTTTTTCCCATTACCACACCTCGACTAATCCTGTTTTTGACTAATAAAGGTATGGTCTCCTTGTGTGTTCATTTTATGCGTTAGATGTTTATTGTATAGTCTTTACTAAACAGTACTATGTGAAAATGGGGGAACAGACTTATGAAACCAGGTGAGGGTGTATTAAAATAACGCTTGAAAAGCCTGCATGCCAAAGAAGATTCCGAAACCAATCATTATTATGGATGAAATAAGAGAGACGATTTTCAAAAGCTTGGTGGATAATAATTTACGAGCTCCACTGGATAAAAAGGACATTATAAAATCCACTAAAATAATGCCAGCCAAAATGGCGATACTATTTATAAAAATTTGATAACCTGTAGAGACTCTAGCCGTATTCGCGAGTATAGAACCATATATCCCTAGCCAAAAAAGAATGGTCAGTGGATTCAACAATGACATGAAGAAACCAGATAGTATTGATTTTCTAAGTCGGACTCTTTTACCGTATTTCAAATTCATCTCAATTTTATGTAGCGATAGTAAATTTTCTATACCCGTATACAAAAGTACAAAACAGCCAAAAGACCAAAGAACTATTCTCATTAAAGGCGAATCAATAAATTGACCAACGCCAAAATACACTATGAACATATACATGATGTCGGTTGTCAAAGCACCAAGACTAAAAAACCAGGCATGAAAAAAACCATTTTTAATACCCGTATTTAATAAGACGGACTTAACAGGTCCAATTGGTGCGGCCATTGATATGCCTAAAAAGATATAGGTGAATATAGAATTCATGAATAGCCCTCCGCTAATATGACGTCATTTCATTTTATTCAAAGGCGATGACTTATAGGACTATTTAAAGGGGGAATTCAAATGGAATGTTTGAGGTTGTATTCTCTGCTTTAGAGGCGTCTTTTTACATAATATAAAGTGGCGATGGCTCCGTTCATCCGATTAAAGATTGCCTTTATATAGTGGATTTGGCAAGAAGCAATGAAAAATTTCGATTTAGTAAATAACACTTTGCCTCGTGATTTCCGAAAAAAGATAATTCGTTGAAGTTGGACAACTTGTGATAAACTATTTTAGAAGTCGAAATAATTTGTCCAGGGGGAAATCATATGTCTAATGAAGTAAAAGTTATTTTCGCGAACGATCCAATTGTTTCGGAAAATGCTGCGATCAAACAATTCGTAGCCAATCAAAAGGCGGGGCATAGTTCTGTATTAATTGGAGAAACGCATTATATTGTCGTGAAAAAGTGTAAAGAAAAAGATATGACACTAGAGAAAGTTCGCGCAACAGCAGGGAATATCGTTCGCGATGTAAGCGCTCAAAAAGCCGAAACAGCAATTGTAGAAGCAGAAGTTCTTGCGGACGCCTATACAAAGTTGGATAAAGGATCTGTGCTGACAGCATTTACAGAAGGATGGGAACTAGGAGCGTACCAGTTTGTTACATATAAATCGGATGTCACAGCATTTCAAACTAAGCTTCATGTAGTTGGAGACGAAGCGAAACCATTCGTTGAAGCAGGGAAGATTCGTGCGGCAGCAACTGCATTCTCACGCGACTTGATGAATGAGCTGTCAAACGTCTTAAATCCAGAAACATTCCCGGAAGTATTGAAGAACAACTTTGAAGGTACTGACGTTGAAGTGAATGTGTTCGATAAAGAAAAGCTTGAGGAAATGAAGATGAACGGCGTCCTGACAGTCGCGCGTGGCAGTATCTACAAGCCTTCATTCGTTGAACTAGTTTACAAAGGTGACGCATCGAAACCGCTTGTGGCACTCGTCGGTAAAGGCGTGACATTCGATACAGGTGGCATCAGCTTGAAGAGCGGCAAAGACCTAAGTGATATGCGCATGGATATGGGGGGAGCAGCTGCTGTTTCTGGTGCACTCACATTGCTTGCGAAATCGAATGCGAAAGTGAATGTCGTGGCACTTATTCCAATTGTGGAAAACATGCCGGACAACACATCTGTTTTACCAGGTGAAGTTATTACCTACAAAAATGGATTGACGGTGCAAGTCGGCAATACCGATGCAGAAGGACGCCTCATTTTAGCAGATGCACTTATTCGTGCAGGTGAATGGAAAGCGGACTACATCGTCGATATCGCAACGCTCACAGGCGCAATCGTCAATGCACTCGGCACTGAAATCGGTGGCGTTTTTGGAGATGAGGAACTTTCTGCCCAAATGAAAAAAATCGGCGATCAAAACGGTGATTTCATCTGGCCGATGCCATTAGTCGAAGCGTATGATAAGTCTTTAGACAGTGATTATGCGGACATGAACAACATCAGTTCATTAGGTGGTGCAGGATCCATCACGGCAGGCTTATTCCTTCGTCGTTTTGTACCGAAAGAAACTAAATGGTTGCATGTCGATATGGCGGGCATGATGAGTAAAAATAGTGCTTCAGGATACTATGCAAAATCCGCGACAGGCTACGGTGCACGCCTGTTGGCTGACTATACAACATTTGTTTCAAACTAAAAAGAGAAAGTACTCAGTTATCATGCTGGGTACTTTCTTTTTGTTTATAAAATTGACTGTGTAGTGCCCAAATTAGATAAGTACTTATACAACTATCATCCACATATTACCTCTATTTCTACCTATTATTCCTGGTAGAATGAAAGGCTGGAAACTAATCAATATAAAAATATTTAGGATTTAGTGAAATTTGGTTTTATTGCAAGTGACGTGTATATTAGTGAATTCAGCCTATGAAATTTCTCGAAAAACTCATTTAGAAGTAAATAGTTATTCAGGTTGTCTCATAATTCGTTTTGATGCAAAAAAGTAAACAAACCAATATATAACTAACAACTCCGAGAAAATTATTACAACCACTTTTATAAGAGGATTAGGACTAAACGAAGCCAAGTTGAAAAAAAGTAGCTGCACGATTAATAGGTTCATTAGTAGTTTTTGAAAAGACTGCTTAAGGGCCTTAATGGATACGGGATAAATACGGGAACTGTTATTTATCGAGTATTGTAAAGGAAGTAACTGGTACCCAGATAAAAATAACAGTGGAAAAGCTATAATCCAGCCATTAGCAGGAAAGAAAAAATGAATGCTAATCCCTATTAAGGTTAATCTTGCATACAAATAATAAAATTCATTATACCTAATAAACAAGTGTGAAAATAAGTATGTGTAAGAAGAAGATTGCTTATAAGTTATTACGTTCTTTATTAGCCAACCCAAGAACCTCCTGCGTTTAAACGAATGCTGAAGATGGGGGACATCAATATATAGATTAATAAATTTGTAAATCTTTAATAGGGACTTCTCTTCTTGGCTTATTAAATAGTCCCAATTAAGCCCCGTTCCTTTCTTATTAAATACATAGAACCAAATGAAGGAATTGATAATTAGTAAAGTTCCTGCAATTACCCACTGACCCGTAAACATCAAATAAATAATAGTATAAAATGTTAGAAAGCGAATGACTTTGTGAAGTAACTTTTGAAGTTTAGTAGTCATCCATTGTTCAATCCAAGTCAGGTGAATATTCAAGAGGATTAAGCCTGAAAAAGTAATAAGGACTGTGATCGAAATAATTTCAGTCTGTTTTACAAGAGGACTAATAATAATTAACATGATTAGTAGTTTGATTACATCCATAAAAGTGCTATAAAACATCGATTTTTTAAAATATGAGGATAACGCTGTCTCTGCTGGCATTAAAAAGATGACATCAGCTTTTTTGACAAATGTCCGAATGTTCGTCATCAAAAAAGTAAACGTAATTACTAATGACGCTATCATTTCGGTTGGAAGAAAGGGAGGTAACCATTGAAGAAATTTCACGTAGTAATAAAGAAAAACGCTACCAAAAATGATAAAGGAATAAAATACACCCATTGCAATAAGTGAAAAGTATTTTACGATTTCAACATAAAACTCCTTCAATCTTTTATCCCATATTGAATTATTTTCCATTATATCACCATGACTTTCGAATATGTACTATACTATAAGGGACATTTACTAGGCAAAGTAATCCCTATAGTATATCTTATAAAGTGAGTGTATACCATATATAGGAAGCCGTAGTCTATCCACAACCAATAAAATGCTTCCTAATCCTGTACATATTTTTTGTTAATAATCCAAGCAATTCAACAGTTCTCTAAATAACCGATATAATAATAGAAGTGAAATACAACAAAAAAGAGGTATTAAATATGATCAAAACATTACGATTCTGGATAACGCTTCTCGTATCATTTGCGATGATTGGTATTCTCAGTATCACGTTGTTATCTGGATTTTTTGTTACAAAAGAAAATTTAATAAATAACTCCCTAGAGATTAATAGAGTTTACTCAATGAAGCTGTCGCAACTAACGGAAGAAGTATTTAAAGGAATGCAAAGTAATTTGCAAGTTAAAGCGTCTGAAATGAGTGCTGAAATTGACGATGCTGAAAAGTTAACTGAAAAACTTGCGGACTTAATAAGCAGTAGTAAAAACTTTAACTCGCTCTCCGTTGTTAACAAAGATGGCGTAGTACTTGCCACATCGCCGGAAGTGGGCATAGTAGGGAAGAAACTAGATACAGAAGGTCCAAGAGAAGCACTATCTGAAAGAAAGAACCTGATTTCTACACCTTACAGAGCTGCAACCGGCAGACTGCTTATTCTAATTTCCACTCCATTGTGGAACGAAAAAAATGAATACCTCGGTTTTTTAAGCGGCACGATTTATTTGCAGGAAGATAATATTATTCATGATATTCTTGGCGAACACTTTTCCACGGACGGTTCTTATGTGTGGGTGGTCGATAATAAAGGGATGCTGATTTACCATCCGGACCCTGAAAGAATCGGGGAAACGGTCCTTGAAAATGAAATCACACAAAAAATCCTCCTGCATAAAAGCGGTGCACAAAAAATTATGAACTCAACAGGTAAAGATTATCTTGCCGGTTACACATACATAAAGTCTAGTAAGTGGGGAGTTGTTTCGCAAACACCCTATGAAGCAAGCGTCAAACCTTTATCAGGAATGGTGTACAAAATGTTACTTTACGCGCTTCCATTTGTCATGTTTTTCTTCGTGTTGACGATTGTATTGACTGAGAGATTATCGTCACCGTTGCGCAAATTGGCGATGTTTTCGGCGAATCTGAAAGGAAATGAAAGGACAGGCGAATCGGCGGACATTCCAACGTGGTATTTCGAAGCTAAGCAGTTGAATGAAACAATTCACGATTATGCTAAGAGTCAGCAACAGAGGGTGGAGGATTATAAGGAACGCTCCTACACAGACCCTCTTACCGGACTAAAGAATCGCAGGTATGGAGACAAAGTCACTGCAAAATGGACTATGGACAATCGACCATTTTCTATGATTATGATTGATATCGACCATTTTAAAGCTGTCAATGACCGATATGGCCATCAAATCGGAGACGAAGTACTTAAGTTTCTATCTGGAAAAATGCGCGAAATTATACGGGGCGACGATGTCTGTATTAGATTGGGTGGGGAAGAGTTTGTAATCCTGCTAGCTGAAACGGATGTCAAGGAAGCAATGGATATCGCTGAAAGACTTCGTATAAATGTCTCGTCAACTATATGTCCAACAAATAATAATATAACAATTTCATTAGGTGTCGGTAGTTATCATAGTAATCGGGAATCAATACTAGAACTATTCAGCAGGGTAGACAAAGCATTATATCAAGCAAAAGTGGATGGAAGGAATAGAGTTGTGCTATCTGAAAATTAAATAGCCTCGATTTTTCCCGTGAAATAACAAAAGGAAAGACCTCGTTACTTTAAACGAGGTCTTTCCTTTTATTCACAGACAAGCACTTGTCTGTGAAAATGTCCTTTTTTCGCAACACAGCGATCAGTAATGACGAATCCAGCCTCTTCAAGCATGTGATCGATTGTTTCAATCGTCACTACGATGACTTTCTTCGTAAACCGGCGTGCTTCCTTCAATATTTCAAGCTGTTCTTCAGGAGTAATATGTGTAAAAAGATTATAAGGCATGTCAATAATCGCAACATCATAGTCGTCAACGACTTCTGCAATAGGACCGATTTCTACAGTGCCTTCTAGCTCAAAGTGAGCAATGTTCTTTCTTGATCCCAAAACGACACGCGGGTTAATATCTCGTCCGACGATATTAATGCCCATCGACAATGCTTCAACCAGCACCGTACCAATGCCGCAACATGGATCGATGGCTCGTACACCTTTTGGATGCGGAATCGCAATATTGGCCACTGCTCTTGCGACACGTGTACTTAATGCCGTAGAGTACATATGCGGTTTTTTCTGATGAAGGAACCAGACCGACTCACTTTCAACAAGCTTCCCAAAATGCCACTTACCATCTAATAAAACAATGCCAAACGTATTTGCAGGTGGGTTCACTAAGTCGGGAGTACCATTGACACGTAGTCCAATTTCACGCTCAATTTTCCTACGCTCCGGATGCCCAATCTTTTTCGTCGTATCGAGATCCGTTGTATTCAAACTGACGACTCTAAATGTAGAGCCACCTAAATCGTATTGTTCAACTTGTCGGGAGATTTCCTCAAGATTGTCGCCTTCATACATAATGTCCAGTCGTTCTTTCATAAATGCGCTGCGACTTGGATCGATTTCAATCGAACTTCTCAACACAGTAGAAGTGACATCAAAGCCGAAAAATGATCTCATCTCTAACATGCACAAATCATGCTCATCTGTGTGCTGCGTATATGTGTAAATAAAACCTAAATCATTCAATTAATTCCCATCCTTCATTGCGCTTCATCAACGGCCTCAACCATTTTGAATATAAAGTCATACATCAGTTGATAAACCTCAACAAAAGATAAATCTTCACTAAAACCTTCAATATAATTAAGTGCAAAATTCATATCCCATAACCCGTCTTCATTTGAAAACATCACACTATATTTAGCTCCATCTCCATGTAAATGCTTGTCAAGATATGCCTTCATGTCATTCCCGAATTTCTTTTGTAATTTTAGTCCGAATAGGGCTGTATACGTTTCGAAGACATCATCAAGTTCTAGAACGACAGCGTCGACTCTGATTACTTCAAAAGCATTTGATTCTACGTAAACGAATTCATTCATATGATTTTTTAAGTAGGAAATGCTGTCATTTAGAAAGTTCTGATCTTCCTCCCGTATCAGATTTTCCGTCTCTTTCACACACCGCTCTATGGCACTGAATTTAAACGCTTTCTCTACAACGGTTACATCACCGGCAATCAATTGATGTTTGGCGACATATTCTTTATCCACATTAAAGAACTCGATTTTATTATCCAGCGTATTTTCAGCAATATACTTTTCCATCTGTTTTTTTAACATTTCAGATCAGCTCCTTGACTAGAGAGGAATTGAATTATACTCTGTTCCTCTTACCTACTAGTATAGCCTACATTGTTTCATTAGGCTTTTAATTTGTAACACGTATTTCCTTCAACTATTTTTAAAAAAGTGGTCGAAGAAGATGGGGTTTATTTATATTGACAAATTGTCAACACAATTATACAATTCTTCATAGCGTCTAATTCTCGGTTAGTTTCATGGAAAGGAGAATTGATAATGGCTAAAGACGTAATCAATTCGCCTCTTGGTTTGTTACTAAGGGAATTATTAAAAGAGCGTTCATTGTCAATGCGAAAACTAAGTGAACTTAGCAAAATCGATACAGCTACCATTTCACGAGTGATAAACGGTAAAAGAAAAGCGAACCTGCAACATTTAGAGCGATTTGCTGACTGTTTAGAAGTGCCTTTGGTCGATCTTGTTGAAGCAGCTGGTTACCCTATTGAACAGAAGCAGGAAGATTTTTTGTTGAAGAACCGTACATCTGCTGAAAGTATTCAGGAGGTTTTTGCATCTTCAGACGTGGCAAATCAAAATGTAACTGAAGCCGTCATCGAACAGAAGTTAGCAAAGTACCAACAGTATGTACAAACAGTAGAAGGAAAAAACGATATTCTTACTGGATTCGGAAAGAAGCTGGAAAGTGTGGGTAGCATCGGGCCACTTATTTGTCAGATGAAGGACTTATTCAAGAAGTTTCGTCTGGGGAAGGGTACACGGAGTGAACTTGCGATAATTGGAAGTGCATTATTATATTTTATCATTCCTTTAGACGCTATCCCTGACTACCTATTTGCCATTGGTTATTTAGATGATGCGATTGCAGTACAACTTGCTTCAAATTCAATAGGAAGAACTAACATAGAATAAAGCGATAGGTGGATTTTTGAATGAAAAGAAGCGAGCGAAGAAATAAGAAACGTAAAGGACTAAGAAATTTCTTTATTGTAACTACATTGATTTTGTTAGCGGGAATCATATACGGAGTAGTTCAATACTATAGCGGGTTATCTATAGCAAACGAAGGATCACTTAAAGATGACAGCGCGTCATTTGATGAATTTGAAGGTGCGGATCCACAATTTGGTGAAATTAATGTTCTGTTATTAGGTAGTGACTCGCGGGGAAATGAAGATGCGCGAGCCGATACGTTAATGATTGCTCATTATAATCAAACGACTCATCAGATGAAACTCGTTTCTATTATGAGAGACACGTATGTGGATATCCCTGATCACGGGTATCATAAAATCAATTCTGCCTTTTCACTTGGAGGTCCGGAACTTGTAAGGCAAACAATTAAGCAAAATTTTGATATTGATATTCATTCCTATGCAATTGTTGACTTTACTGGATTTTCGAAAATCGTAGACGTTGTAGCTCCTAATGGGATAGAAGTTGATATTCCTTATGCCATGTCTCATGGAATTGGAATGACATTACAGCCTGGAAACCAAGTTTTAAATGGCGAACAGTTACTTGGCTATGTGCGTTTCCGCCACGATAAAAATAATGATTATGGGCGGGTGGAACGGCAGCAGGAAGCGTTGTCGAAATTAAAGGATGAAGCTGTGAGCATCCACAGTTTACTAAACTTGCCTAAGTTACTCGGCGTTGTGGAGCCTTACGTTAATACAAATGTGGATAATCGAACGATCCTTACGATCGGTAAAGGTTTACTTCTTGGCAAGACTGATAAAATAGAGACGCTACGTATTCCTGTTGAACACTCTTTTGAAGAGAAGCGTGTAGCGGCAGGGGAAGTTCTAAGTATTGATTTCGAGCAAAACAAAGAGGCATTACAACAGTTTTTATCGACAGAGGACGAAGTGGTAGATACTGAATTAGTCGAAGAGCAACCTGAAAACTAAGTAACGAACAAAAAACGACGTACATGTCAGCTGACATGTACGTCGTTTTTATTATTCATCGTCTTTATACCAAGGGTTTAAGTGAATTAAAACTTCATCTACATCTTCATTACTAGCCATGATGGTATCCTTGATTTTTCGTGAAGCATCATGCCCTTCTTGGATAGTCATTTCACCTGGTACACCTACACGCAGGTCTACAAGAATATAATGTCCATGTTCTCGAGCGCGCAAACGGTCAATCCGTTTCACTTCAGGGATAGTCATGATTAAGGCTGCGAATCCATCCAGTCTGTGCCGGCTTATGTTTTTCTCCATCAGGACATCCATTGCTTCTTTTCCGATATCATAAGCAAGTTTGAGCACTAAAAACGACACAATGATACCGGCAACCGGATCACCGTAAGAGAGGAAGTGAATGTTGTACAGATCACCAACAAGTGCAAGTCCAATTCCGACAACAGCTGCTAGTGAGGCGTAAACGTCTGCCAAGTGGTCATAGGCGGTCGCAATCAACCCTTTACTATTAGTCAATTTACCAATCCGAATTGTATAGACATACAAGGCGTGTTTCCATATAAGTGAAATAAATGCAGTTAGTAATGCTATTAAACTAGCCTTTGCTGGTTCCTCAAAAAGTGCAGAAATCGCTTCATACGCAATGTAAATTGCCGCTAGCCCTAAAATCAGTGCGACAATGGCAGAACTGATGACTTCCGCTTTTCCATGACCATAAGGATGGTCATCATCCGCGGGACGTTTGGATATCCGCATCGAGGTCAGGGCAGCACCGCTGGCAATCACGTCGCCTGCATTATGGAAACCGTCAGCTAGAAGGACCGGACTTTGAAAGAGGAAGCCCACAACAAGTTTAATCCCTGTTAGGAGGATATTGCTTATTAAACTAATCCAAACCGCAATTATTGAAGCGCTTGAATGACTATGCTTATTCATCAATGATGACCTCCTATTGATATGTTTCCCGAGGGAAACAAAAAACCTTGACAGGCTCCTGTCAAGGTTTTTGGGTATTCGTATAATCGTTTAAGTTGAATGCATGCATAGCTATCACTCGCTAAATTAAGACGTTTTCCAATTGTAACACTGACAGATTAGGACAGCAAGGAAAAGAGCTAGCACTTCATCAATTCTTTACCCTAAGTCTTGAACAAATGAATATCTTTTTAAACAGAGCAAAGGCGCCTTAGCCAATCCAAGGAAATTCTTTATTTCAACATAATATAAAGGAGAAAATTATGGTGTATACTACCCCCGTTTAGAATAAATTATCAAGTTTTAGGAGATAGTGAAACTAACAGTATACAAAAAGGGAGGTGATCTTGATGAGCTTTTTGCAAGGAGGGGAGGATAGTCACAATAATGGAACATCCAATTCTACATCCGCTCAGAATGACAAAGTGCTCATTACCATTGCCGCTATTAAGAACGAGTTAACTGGAATAAATGATGCCGTATTTAAAGACATTCAAACACCCGATGAGCTAGTGACGATCATTTACTTTAGCTCACTGATCGAAAAGCTCACTTTGTACAGAACTGTAATTTTTCCATTGTTAGATCAAAAGGAAGACTTGCTAAAATCGGCTGATGTGCCAGAGAAAGTCAATCTTTCTGGTGTTTTATTTTCAATCACTGAAGGAAATACGATCGTATATTTTCATGAAAAAAATCTATTTATAACTGTTCATACATATAGCCCTCCCATGAGTTCAATTATTGGATCTGATACTGAATCGAGCGTCATTGGTCCGCAAGATGCCTTTACCGAATCGTTACAAACAAACCTATCACTAATAAAAAGAAGGCTTCGAAATACGGGTCTAAAAAACGAGGACTACACCATTGGAACTGAAACAAATACTAAAATTTCTGTCGTTTATATGGAGCATATTGTGAATAAGGACAATTTGGATAAAGTATTAAAAAAAATTTCTGAAATTAAACATCCGGGATTTAATGATATCTCTGTATTAAAACAACTAATGGATGATCATCCATTTTCGCCATTCCCACAATTTCATGGGACGGTTAGACCTGATGCTGCAGTAAACTATTTGTTAGACGGAAGAGTCGCTATTTTAATGAATAACAGTCAAGCACTGTTAATTTGTCCAATTTCATTTTTTGAACTATTTACTTCCCCTGAAGATTATTATAACCGATGGACAACGGCCTCACTCCTTCGTGCTCTTCGTTTTTTTGGTTTTTTCTTAACGATAATATTAACGCCTACGTATATTTCAGTGCTGTCTCATCATCCGGAAATGTTGCCTTTTAATGTTTTACTAAACTTACAAGAGTCTAGAGGAAAGGTTCCTTTTTCTCCTGTTCTTGAAGTGCTATTTATGGAGCTCGTTATTGAAATATTAAGAGAAGCTGGTACACGAATGCCGACAAAAATTGGTCAAACGATAGGTATTGTTGGTGGGATTGTCATTGGGACAGCAGCGGTTGAAGCAAGTCTTGTGAGTAATGTACTTATTGTTTTAGTCGCGATTTCAGCGCTGTTGTCCTTTTTACCGCCGAATTTTGTAATGAGTAACGCGAGTCGTTCGATTCGCTATTTATTTATAGTGGCTGCAGGCATGTTTGGACTATACGGTCAGATGATTGCATTTGCATGGCTTTTTCATCATTTATTAACTCTAACTTCTTTAGGGGCTCCATATATGACGCCTATAATACCAAGGAAATGGTCAGATTACCTAAACAGTGTTGTGCGTGTGCCAACTTTGTACCGTAGACGAAAGGCGGGTATTTCAAGGGCACAGAGTACAAAAAAACCTCCTGTAGAAGGGGGGAAATGAGTAATGGATAATACTAAATTAAAAGTACTGAATAGTTACCATGTCGTGTTTCTTGTTCAAAATGTGATTGTAGGCACCACTGTCTTGTCATTGCCGAATCGAATAAGCGCAATGGGCTACAGTCAGTGGTGGATGCCCCTATTGTTTGGGATTATCGCAAATATCGCACTCATTCCGATGATATGGCTCGGTCTAAAATATACTGACGATAATTTATTCGCCATTCATGAAAAACTGCTTGGCAAATGGCTAGGGAAGAGTTTAAATGTTGTTCTGCTGGTCTATTTCATCATTGTGATAGCAGCCGTCTGCGCAAGTTACTTTCAATTAATCCAAGTTAGTGCACTTATAGACCGTACAATTACAGGCCCTCTACTCATTTTTTTACTCTTGCTCGTTTACATCGTAAGCGGCGAAATTAAATCAATCGCACGATTTTGTATCATGGCCTTTTTCTTAACAATAGGATCCGTTTACTTTTTGAAATGGGGGTTTGTTGCGGGGGATATTCGTCATATGATGCCTTTTTTTAACTTCAATAAGCAGGAGTTTTACACAGCAACTAAAAAAGGGTTACTAGCGGTTGGCGGTTTCGAATTAATATTGTTTTATTTTCCACATATCATCAATCAAAAAAAAACATTGAAACATGTTTCAATTGGAATATGGATATCCGTTTTGTTCACTTTCGCATTCACCTTCGTGAGTGTAATGTATTATTCGGATTGGCAACTTAAAAATGTTTTGTATCCTGTTTTAGGATTATTTAAAGAAGTAGAATTATCATTTCTTGAACGAATCGACGTTCTAGCCATGACGATGTGGGTGTTTCTTATTTTATCAACGACTGCTGCTTACTTGTGGGTTGCAAAGAGAGGGTTAGATTCAATTCGCTCAACATCTAAGAAGGCACATCTATATATTTTAGCAGCGCTCGTCTACGTAATTGTCCAATTTCCGTTTATGGAAGAGTTTCAAAAGCTGTTGTTTGAACGTGTTTTTTATGTTATGTATGCGCTGTTTATATGGCCAGCTGTATTATGTATAATCCACGTACTTAAACAAAAAAAGAACGAGGGATAGAGATGAGGAAAATTAATTTACGACTGCTCATTATATGTTCCTTATTCATAGCAGGTTGCACGCAAGATGGCCAGCGGGGTTCCGTGGAAGATTTAGCGTTAGTCAGTAGCGTTGCCCTCGATTACGTGAATGATAAAGAAATGTGGATGACCGTATCGATACCCCAACCAATGGGCGAGTCTCCAGTACTAACGGAAGTCTATTCAGTTAACACAGAGATGATACAAGAAGGTCTTGTCAAAATATCTTCAGAAGCAGACAAAATGATTATATTAAACCAGCTACGTACAGTTTTAGTTAATGAAGAGTTTGCGAAGAGTGGGAAGATGACGCAAGTAATTGAACATTTTTATAGAGATTCAACAGTTGGGAATAAAGTTCGTCTTGCAGTGGTAAAAGATAGAGCGGAAGATATTCTACAAGCCGATTACCCTGAAAATGAACATCTGGATGCTTATTTGAATGATTTGTTTCAGCCTAAACTCCATAATTCTTTTAGTCCTTTTACAACGATTCAAGAGTACATGAACACCCAAACAAGTCCGATATATCATACGATGGTTCCTTTTTTAGAAAAAAAGGGGAAATCACTTAAAATCTCTAGTATCGCTTTGTTTAATGATGAAAAAATGATTCAAACGATTACGAATCAGGAATCGTTATTAATTCAAGCGTTGAAAGGGCTTCAAAAGCTTTCGCCAATTGCAGTTGAATTCAAAGAAAGTGAGAAGGATCAACAACTATTTCTTGAACAAATTAAAAACAAATTAAAAATAAAGAGCAATAAAGATATTGAATCTCCAGAGTTGTCCATTTCACTTGAAATAGAAGGAGTGATTGTTGAATATAAGGGGAAAAGGGATCTTAGTAAAGTTGAGGAGAATAAAAAGCTCGAAAAAGAAATTAGCAAACACATAAAAAAAGAAATAGAAGATTTGCTGAAAAAGTTACAGGAAATGAAAGTTGACCCAGTTGGATTCAGTGAGAATTTTAGAATGTATCACAAAGGGAAATGGACAGATGAATTAACGGAGAAAATAATAGAAACGGCAGATTACAAGGTAGATGTGGAGTTTAAAATTCTTAACGCAGGTATTATAAAGTAAATCACACATGTCTTACGGTAAATATGTTGTGATTAGTTCGTCGAAAGCGGACGGGAAATGATCCAGTGAAAATGGATCTTCCCAAGCCCTACTCACCAATATTTCATGCGAATAAATGGTTAATTAACAGAAGTGAAGAAAATTGTTCTATTGGTGATATGACAAGTGCAATGATCGGTTGCACTTTTTATAACTACTACAAATTATTGCAATACAGTCAATCTGTAATTATTGTTGCAATCATGTAGAATGATTATTATAATACATTAAAATGAATAATAATACATTCGGGAGGTTGATTATACATGAAACTTTGGGGCGGACGTTTTACAAGTCGTGCGGATGAAATAATGGAGCAATTTAATACATCATTACCTGTTGATCATAGGTTGTATAAAGAGGATATTGCAGGAAGCTTTGCGCATGTTACGATGCTGGTACACTGTGATTTATTGACACCAGAAGAAGGCGAACTGCTTGTGGGTGGACTCGATTCCATTTTGCAAGATATCGAAACGGGTGCGATTAAAATTGAAGGTAATTATGAGGATATCCATTCATTCATAGAAATGCATTTGACGGAACGTATTGGAGAAACAGGAAAGAAACTACATACAGCACGTAGCCGTAATGACCAAGTCGCTGTGGACATGCGCTTGTATGCAAAAGGCAAAGCGGCGCAAGTGATGGATAGTCTGCAAATGCTTATCGATTCGCTGAATACTAAAGGGGCAGCTAACAACGTAATTATGCCTGGTTATACACATTTACAGCGTGCGCAAGTCGTAACGTTCAGCCACCATTTAGGGGCTTATGCACAAATGTTCAAAAGGGATAAAAGGCGTGTAGGCAATGCGATTGATATCTTGGATGAAAACCCATTAGGCTGCGGAGCGCTTGCAGGTACAACGCATAACATCGACCGCGACGTAACGACTGCGTTATTAGGGTTTGCAAAACCTGTGGATAATTTCCTGGATGGCGTTAGTGACCGCGACTATTTACTTGAATTAATGTCGGATTTCTCGATCGTTATGATGCACTTGAGCCGATTGAGTGAAGAACTTATTTTGTGGAGCAGCCAAGAATTTAAATTCATCGATATGGCAGATGCCTATTCAACGGGAAGTAGCATTATGCCACAAAAGAAAAATCCTGATGCTGCAGAATTAATTCGCGGGAAAACGGGACGAGTCTATGGTTCCTTGTTTTCATTGTTGACGACGTTGAAAGGATTGCCCCTTACTTATAATAAAGACATGCAGGAAGATAAAGAACAATTTTTCGACGCACTTGATACAGTAATGGACTGTCTTGAAATTATGTCAAAAATGATTGATACGCTACACGTCAATGCGGATAATATGAAAGCAGCGATTAAAGCAGGCTTCCTCAACGCGACGGAAGTTGCCGATTATTTAGTAGGCAAAGGAACAGCATTCCGTGATGCACACGAAATCGTTGGAAAACTGATTATTTACTGCGAGCAACAGAAGAAAGCAATCGAGGATTTGACGGTTGAAGAGTTGGCGAAGTTCAGCGAGCAGATTACGGATGATATATATGATTACATCGATTATGAAAATATCATTACAAAAGGGAATAAGCACTTGATGAAGCAAGTGGGGAAATAAAGGATGGGACTGTCTGATTGAGGACAGTCCTTTTTATGTTGTGTTGTGGCATGTAAGTGGGGGGGATGCTCGGTGTGCGGAGGGATATGCTCGGTTAGGGGGAAGTGTGCTCGGTTGGCGGGATATATGCTTGGTAAGCGGGGGATATGCTTGGTTAGTGGGATATATGCTTGGTAAGCGGGATATATGCTTGGTAAGCGGGATATATGCTTGGTAAGCGGGATATATGCTTGGTTAGTGGGATATATGATCGGTAAGTGGTTTATATGCTTGGTAAGCGGGATATATGCTTGGTAAGCGGGATATATGCTTGGTAAGCGGGATATATGATCGGTAAGTGGTTTATATGCTTGGTAAGTGGGTTATACGCTTGGTAAGCGGGTTATATGATTGGTTGGCGGGGGATATGATCGGTAAGTGGTTTATATGCTTGGTAAGGGAGAAATATGCTCGGGTGGCGGATTATATGCTCGGTAAGTGGCTTATATGATCGGTTAGGGAGATATATGCTTGGTCCCCAGAGATATATGCTAACACTCGCCATATCGAAACAAAAAAATAGCTTGAAAGGACAATTTATCCTTTCAAGCTATTTTCTTAACCCATAATATTATAGCCAGCATCTACATAAATGATTTCACCAGTTACGCCGCGGGACAGATTGCTCAACGTAACAAGTGTCATGTCCGCTACTTCTTCTTGTGTGACGTTGCGTCTTAATGGAGCGTTTTCTTCAATTTGAGTCAAAATCGTATTGAAGGAAGCTATGCCTTTTGCAGACAGTGTGCGAATCGCACCAGCTGAGATTGCGTTGACACGGATATTTTCTTTCCCTAAGTCAAACGCCAAGTACTTCACAGATGCTTCAAGCGCTGCTTTAGCAACACCCATCACATTATAGCCATCAAGCACACGTTGCGCGCCTAAATAACTCATTGTTACGATCGAACCACCGTCTGTCATGTATGGACGTGCTTCTCTAGCAGTCGCAATGAGTGAATAAGAACTCGTATCCTGCGCAAATGCATAGCCGCTTCTCGTAGTCTCAACAAAGTCATTTTTCAAATCCTCAGCATGCGCAAATGCAAGCGAATGGACAACTCCGTGAATTGTACCTACTTCAGCGCCAATTTTTCCGAATGCTTCGTGGATACTTTCATCTTCATTTACATCACATTGCACAATCAGTTTTGCTTCAAAACCAGCTGAGCTCAACAACTTTTCGAGTTTAGCAAGTGAACGCTCTTTTCTATATGTGAAAATAACATTTGCACCGACTGCAAAAAGTGTTTTTGCGACGCCCCAAGCAATGCTTCGTTCATTTGCCACGCCCATTACAACAATGTTCTTACCTTTAATTTTAAGTAAATCGTCCATAGTAACCTCCTGAGTAGGTAATGAAATCTTATATACCTATTATTAGTACCAGATGCTAAAAGAATTATAGCACATTTGTTCAGAAGTTGTGAATAGCCATTACATAAAAATGAAAACGTATTCAAAGATACATAATTCAAACATAAGTAAAAATACAGTTGACTTTATAATTATGCATACATATAATTAGAATAACTTATGAACAGGGGTGATTGTAATGAAAGTAGGAATCATTGGCGCATCAGGGTATGGTGGACTTGAGCTCATCCGGCTACTGCATAACCACCCAAAAGTCGAACAAATTGAATTATTCACTTCATCTGAAGAAGGTGTAGTGTTTTCGCATAAGTATTCACATCTTATGAATATAGTCAATCAGCCACTTCAAAAAATAGAGCTAGACAGGTTAGCGGAATTCGATGTCGTATTCTCGAGTGCTCCAGCGGGTGTTGCCAGTACACTTCTTCCTCCGTTAATCGGAAAAGGACCGAAGCTTATCGATTTGTCAGGAGATTTCCGTTTAAAAGATCTGTCTCAATATGAGCAGTGGTATAAAAAAGAACCAGCACCGGCGTCAGCTGTTGAGCAGAGCGTATACGGATTGACTGAATGGAATTATGAGGCAATCCGGCAAGCGCAGTTAATTGCCAATCCGGGTTGTTACCCAACAGCGGTTCTGTTGTCGCTATTGCCATTATTGAAAGAAAATGCAATCGATGCAAGCCAGTTAATTATCGATGCAAAAAGCGGCGTATCCGGTGCTGGCAATCAACCTAGTCAGATGACACATTTCAGCGAAACAAATGAAAATACAGCCATCTATAAATTAAATCAGCATCAGCATATTCCAGAAATTGAGCAGGCGTTGGCATTCTTTGCAAAAGAAATTCCACCTATCACATTTAGTACACATCTTGTTCCTATGACAAGAGGAATTCTGGCGACGAGTTATGCACCAGTTGTGGAGGGGGTAACAGAAGCTCACCTCATTGATTGTCTGAAAGAAGCATATGCTAATCATCCATTTGTTCGTGTTATGCAAGAAAAAGATAAGTTTGGAACCAATCAAGTATACGGCTCAAACTATTGTGATCTCCTTGTGAAAGTGGACCCGCGGACGAATCGGGCAACAATCGTTTCTGTCATCGACAACTTAGTCAAAGGGGCAGCAGGGCAAGCCATTCAAAACATGAACGTTCAATTCGGTCTCAAGGAAATAACCGGCCTGTCACTTGTCCCGGCATTCATCTAACTTAGGGGGAGTATTATGACGACAACAGTTTTAGCTCTAAAGCGCATATCGGGAAATAACATCGTGTCCCCAATTGGTTTTAAAGCCACGGGCATCCATTGTGGAATTAAACATAAGAAAAATGATTTGGCATTACTCGTTAGTGAAGTACCCGCAAATGTTGCAGGTGTATTTACAACGAATGCAATTCAGGCGGCACCGCTAATGGTTACAAAAGAAGCGATGCAACAAACGGGGAAAATGCAGGCAATCATTGTTAATTCGGGAAATGCGAATGCGTGTACAGGCCAGCAAGGATTGAAAGATGCCCGTCTTATGCAACAAAAAGCGGCAGAAAAACTCGGTATTGCACCTGCATTAGTTGGAGTTGCATCGACTGGAATTATCGGTGAGATGATGCGAATGGAACCGATTGTAAATGGAATTCAAAAGCTTGAGCCAAGTTCTGAATTAGAAGGTTCGATTCTTTTTTCACAAGCGATTCTAACAACAGATACCGTAACAAAAAACACAGCATACAGCACAGTGATTGATGGCAAAAAGATTACTATCGCCGGAACTGCAAAGGGATCGGGAATGATTGATCCGAATATGGCAACAATGCTTGGTTTCATCACAACGGACGCTAAGATTGAGTCAGTTCATCTACAAGCTGCTCTCAAAACGGTGACAGATTTGACGTTTAACTCGATTACAGTAGATGGCGATACATCTACAAACGATATGGTGCTCGTAATGGCAAATGGGATGGCAGGGAATAATTCATTGACGCCGGCACATCCAGATTGGGAACAATTCACGGAAGCTTTGCATGCTGTTTCTCAAGACCTTGCGAAAATGATTGCGAAAGATGGAGAAGGCGCGACGAAGCTTATTGAAGTCGAAGTATCAGGAGCGATTACGGATATCGAAGCACGTAAAATTGCTAAAACGGTGGTTGGTTCACCGCTTGTGAAGACGGCTATCTTTGGCTGTGACGCCAACTGGGGAAGAATTATCGCGGCTGTCGGCTATAGTGGGGCCACGCTGGATCCGAATGCCATAAAAATTAAGATCGGTCCAACAACTGTTGTTGAAAACGGGGAGCCTGTCCCATTTTCCGAAGCGCAACTGCTGATCTATTTGAAACAACCGGAAGTGAAAGTTAGTGTGGATCTTCATCAGGGAATAGGTAAGGGAGTAGCATGGGGGTGCGATTTAACATATGACTATGTCCAAATCAACGCAACGTATCGCTCGTAAACGAATGGTTATAAAGCTCGGCGGAAGTATGCTGGAAGGGTTAAATGAAGACTTTTTCAAGAATATGATACAACTGCAAAAAGTCGGTAATGATGTAGTGCTTGTTCACGGAGGCGGACCTTTTATTAATAAAGAACTTGCCAGAAATAAAGTGTTATCATCCGTAGTAAACGGTATCCGTGTAACGTCGAAAGAAGCGGTGGGGATAGTTCAATCGACATTAATAGGTCAAGTGAATCCAGCCCTCGTCCATCAATTAAATAAAGGTGGCATCGATGCGATTGGCCTTAGCGGATACGATGGAAAACTCCTAACATGTAAAGTGTTGAATGAAAAACTGTACGGCTCTGTAGGAGAAATCCAGGATGTCCGCACCGAATTAATAGAAACACTTCTTAAAGATGGGCTTGTGCCAGTTATTTCGTGTATCGGTGCAACAGAAGATGGAGCTCCTCTCAACATTAATGCGGACACAGTCGCAAGTAAGATTGCTCTGGCAATAAATGCAGACAGCCTGCTTCTTGTGACGGATACTCCTGGCATTCAAATAGAAGGAAGTGTTCAACAAACGGCATCACCGACCGAAATTGTCCATTGGATCGAAACAGGCGAAATATACGGAGGCATGTTACCGAAAGTGAAAGCTGCACTTGATTGTCTAGATGCAGGTATTCCATCGGTGCAAATTGTCGGACAGCAATTAGAAGGTACCATAATTAAATGCGAGGAGGTTTTCATTTGACTACGCTATTTCAAAATTACGCACGTCGTTCAGTTCATCTTGTAAAAGGGCGAGGTACAGTCGTGACGGATGATAAAGGAAAAGAGTACCTCGACTTCATAAGTGGAATCGCGGTCGTCAGTCTTGGTCATGCACATCCAGCGCTCGTTGAAGCAGTCAAACAGCAAAGTGAAAAACTATGGCATGTCTCAAATTTATTCGAAAGCCCCGAGCAGGAACTGTTGGCAACTAAGCTTATAAAGGATACACCTTTCAGCCATGCTTTTTTCTGTAACAGCGGTGCTGAAGCAAATGAAGCAGCCATTAAATTAGCTCGAAAGCATACACAGAAAAACGTCATCATTACCTTCGAACAATCCTTTCATGGCCGGACATTCGGCGCCATGTCTGCGACTGGGCAAGCGAAGGTTCGTGAGGGCTTCGGTCCACTGCTAGAAACATTTCGTATCATTCCATACAATGACGAACAACAACTGGAAGCTGCAATTGACGGCGATGTAGCCGCAATTATGCTAGAAGTTATACAAGGAGAAGGTGGCGTCAACCAAATTGACCCGGACTTTGCACAAAAAATAACAGATATCTGTAAGTCAAAAGGTATTTTACTCATTGTCGATGAAGTACAGACTGGCATTGGTCGTACGGGAACGCGATATGCCTATGAGCAGACAAACCTTGAGCCAGATATCATTACACTTGCCAAAGGATTAGGCGGTGGATTCCCGATTGGTGCCATGCTTGGATCAAGTGAGCTTTTTCCTTCATTCGGCCCAGGAACGCATGGCACGACATTTGGAGGAAATCCACTGGCTGTCGCAGTTGCACAAACAGTTGTCGATATTGTATTTAAGAAGAAGTTTCTGGAAGAAGTTGAAGACAAATCGACTTACTTGATTGAAAAAGTGCAGGCATTATTGCCGCAAGACCAGTTTTCTATTCGTGGGGCGGGTCTGTTACTCGGTATTGAATGCGAAGAGGAGATTCTGCCATTCATTCAACAGTCAGAACAAGCAGGTTTACTGCTCGTTCAAGCAGGAGCTAACGTCATTCGACTATTACCACCGTTAACGGTTACATACGAAGAAATCGACCAAGCTGTGGATATTCTTTCGGCAGTTCTACTCCCCGAAAAAACGGCAATAACGTAATGAGCTTTTGAATTAAGGCGTTCAGTGAAGCGCTATTCAATAGACCTCAGTCTGAAGGTTAAAACAAAAGGATTCGCTAAAAGTAGCGGGTCTTTTTGTATTTGAAACGAAACATTCATACAATTGACAAGCATACCCAATGATGCAAAAAGGGCGTCCGATCATAAATTTGGCAACCCGATCATAACCCCCGCGTCCCGATCATATACCAGTCGTATCGATCATAAATCCGGTGTCCCGATCATAAATCCGGTGTCCCGATCATAACCATGTCGCACCGAGCATAACTCGGGCGCCCCAATCATAACCCTGACGCATCGATCATAAATCCGTCGTCCCGATCATAACCCTGCCGTATCGATCATAAATCCCGCGTCCCAATCATAACCCTGCTGCATCGATCATAAATTCGTCGTCCCGATCATATACCAGTCGTATCGATCATAAATCGGGTGTCCCGATCATAACCCTGTCGCATCGATCATAACTCGGGCAACCCGATCATATACCTGTCGCACCGATCATAACCCCCGCGCCCCGATCATATAACCCGACCGATCATATCCCATAATGGCACCGCCAAAAAAAATGAAACTTCTTCCATCGTCCTCCGTCTAATCCATTGAATAAGGAAAAGTGAGGAGAGATATTATGAAGAAAATCGGTACAATCGCATTGGCAGCACTATTAGCAGGAAGCGTAGTGGGTGGCTATTCAGCACAAGCACAAGAAGATACTACACAAGCCATTAGTGAAAAAGAACAAGTTACGACAAACTTTATGAAAGCTACGGGTGTCATTCAAGAAATTGAAAAAGAAGAAGAGGGAATTCGTGTAACGATTGAAAATGAAGATAAAATGATTACGATTTTGCGCATCAATGATAATTCCTTGCTATTTAATAGTGGGACGACAAAATCTTTAAAACCAGCAGACTTTAAAAAGGGTGCAACTGTTTCAGCCTATTATGATAAAAATAAACCTATGATCCTGATTTATCCGGCAACAGTGACACCTGAAATTGTCATTTTAAACGATAAAGATGTTTTTGGTGAAGTGAAAGTCAGCCAATTTGACAAAGAATTCTTAAGCTTGGATGGCGAGTTGAAATTGAATATCGGCAAAGATACGCCTCTTTTCAATCAACAAGGTAAAGCAATCGAATTGAAAGAGTTGAACGGTAAAGAATTGATGGTATTTTACTCAATCACAACGAGAAGCCTACCACCACAAACACCACCAACTAAAATTATTGCTTTGGATAATGCAACAGTAGAAGCACCTGAAGTTGAGCCGGAAGAAAAACCAGAAGTATCAACAGGCTTACAAGACATCATCGCTAACGACCACTACATGAAAAATGGCGTTAAGATGATTCCACTTCGTATAGTCGCTGAGCATCTTGGTTATCATGTTCTTTCTCAACCAAAAGTAAATGGTGCACTTGTTACATTAGACAACAGTTCATTCACTATTAAACGAGGCGACAACATGTATGGTTATAATAAAAGCATTCGTAAATTCGAAGTTGCACCAGAATTGAAAGGTATGAAAACATACGTTTCAGAAGACTTCTTGGAGCTACTAATCCAAAACTAACAATCGAAAAGCATGGCATATGAAAAAAAGCTTGAAACGATGGGACTGCCCTGTAAAAGGTCAGGCGTTTCAGGCTTTTTTCTATGTTATTTCATGAAGAACCACTATACAGAATGTTCAATCTCCTGTACTGTTAATATACAATCTTTCACTAGAAAAGGAGTTTATGTTTGATGAAAAAGATTATGGTATTTTTTACTGCGCTGCTTGTTATGTTCGCTACATTCGACAATGTTTCTGCGGCACCATTATTTAAAGACGTCAATGATAAGTACGGGTCGAAAGCAGAATTAGATTTTTTGGCGGAGCGCGGTATTATCTTTGCAGACCCGGCACAAAACTTTGGGGTGAATGAAGAAATTACGCGCCTTGAAGCTTCAGCTATGATTATTAGGGCGTTAGGACTCGAAACGGTAGACCGACCCGATCCAAACTTCACCGATGTCACTCCAGAAGACGAAGGATACGACATCATTGCGACAATAACCGATGAAGGTATCGTCAATGGTAATGCTGACGGCGAGTTCATGCCAAACAATAAGTTAACAAGGGGACAGATGGCAGCGATTTTAGTCAAGGCTTTTGAGTTGAAGGGAACAACAGAACAGTCTTTCAAAGATGTCGATTCGGCATACTGGGCGTCTGATTCTATTAAAACGCTCTTCGCTAATGAAATCACAACGGGTTATCCAAATAATACATATAAGCCAACAGCATTCATTACAAAAGCGAATTTCGGTGTGTTTCTCGCACGAATACTGAACCCAGAATTTAAAAAACAGCCTGTCTGCTTTAAGTCTGACGGTAAAAAGACGGCAGTTGTTGCTGTGCAGGTGACAAACTTATGGAAATCACCGAACAACAATCGTGTAGTGGACCGTCTTTCTATTTCGAATCCTACCGACATTCAAAAGTGGGCGAAAAGCATGTCTGTCAGTCAAAAATTATGGCTTGTTGGAAAAACAGATACACAAGCTTTATATGGGCAAGAAGTTGTAATATTAAAAAGTAGCGGAAACTGGCATGAAATTGCTGTAAAGGACCAATACACGCCTAGGAATAAAGCGGGATATCCAGGATGGGTTCCGAAATCTCATGTGACAGAAATAACGACTGATTATACGGATTGCCAACTAGCAATCGTTGATACGAATATCGCTACTCTTTATAATGAACCGAAAAAGGCCAACAAGTTCATGGATATCAGCTACACAACAATGCTTCCTGTCATTAAGGAAGAAGGGGATTGGTTACACGTTCAAACGCCCGCCAATGGTGTGAAATATTTGCGTAAGCAAGATGCAAAAGTCGTTAAAAACTTTGCTGCAATACCAAAACCAACTCAACAAGATATCGTCGATAGTGCCAAGATGTTTCTTGGACTTCCGTACGTCTGGTCAGGGATATCAGGTTTTGGATTTGACTGTTCGGGTCTTATCCATTCGGTGTACAAAAACCACGGCATCATGATTCCACGTGATTCATTCGTCCAGGCAGTCAATGGTACACCTGTTGCAAGGAAAAATATGCAACCGGGCGATTTACTATTTTTTGCGTACAATCAAGGTAAAGGGAAGGTCTATCACGTCGGCATGTATATCGGAAAAGGTCAAATGATCCACGCACCCAATTCAAGTAGAAACGTCGAAATTGTATCCATTGATACACACCCATACAAAGCAAACTATGCGGGCTCAAGAAGATATTTGAAATAACCACTACACTAGATTGTGAACCGATTGGGAAATTGGTTCACCGTCTTTTTTTCATGAAAATGGTCCATCTATTCAATGAAATTACTATTTATTGAACAAATGAATACCTATATAAACTGAGCGAAGGCACCTTATAAGGGAGTCTTGCTTCCAATACATATGTTATAATTTACTAGAATAAGGGGGTATTAAAATGAAGAAATTTACCATGGCACTTGTTGCATTCCTGCTAGTGTTTACTATTATTCCTATTGCGAAAGCAGAAACAGGGCGCGATTCAAACCCATTTTCCGACTTAAAGGGACCGAATGGAGATATTATTTATTTGTATAATAAAAATATTATCGGTGGTTATCCAGATGGAACGTTCCGACCGAATGAACCTATCACGCGTGCTCAGGTTGCAGCAATGCTTGTGAAAGCGCTCGATTTTAAGCTGATTGACAAACCGACAGTGCAATTTAAAGACGTTTCCAATGTATCTAAACATTATCAAACCTTGGCGACAGTCAGTGAACTTGGTATTCTTCGTGGAGAAAATGGTTATATGCGCCCCGGAGAAATCACGACAAGAGCACAAATGGCGGCAATCTTGCGCAGAGCATTCGAGTTGCCAATGGACAATCAGCCGACATTTGTCGATGTATCGCCAGCAAATTGGGCTTTTAAGGATATCAATAGTTTAGCTAAAAACTTGATAGCAGGTGGATACCAAGATGGAACGTTCAAACCGGGAAATCCGGTAACACGTTCGCAATTTTCTTCTTTCCTAGCCCGTGCTCTTGATGACAAAATGAAACTTGCGGGTTATCGTTCTGCTGTCAGTGAAAAAGGTGTAGAAGTTGAACGGGACGGTTGGATATACACAGTAAAAACTAACAAACTTGTGAAAATTAATCAAAAGACAAAAGAGGAAATTATCTTATTGTCAGAAGATGATTTCAGTGATTCAGATGGCTATGTAGAGCAAAAGCTTAGAAATGGATTTCCCATCATCTTGTTCAATAATCAAATCTTCACTCCTTATTGGAAAGAAGTTGATATAAAGAGCGGGTTGCCAACAGATTACGGTCTAATGGTATCATCGATAACCGGTGAGAAATTAAGCACAACTGGTGACAAGTACAACGATATTACCATGTATAACCTTCCGAATAGCAATGTAATCCGGAATGTAACACTCCATAATTTTGAAATCTACTTCACGATAGAGAAAAAGGTTCGTCAATTCGATAAAGGTTTTAATGAGGAAGTTAATACTGATGATATGTTAATCCTTTATTCAGCCGATCAAATTGGCTTTGGCATAAAGAAAGTTCATGAGTTTGATGCGCGTGTCATTTTTGACGACATAAAAGGTTCAAAAGTGAAACCTAACGTAAACCAAAATAATAAATCGATTAAATATGATTCTAGTGCCATGTATTATTTCAATAAAAAAGGTGTTTTCTCCTACAGTTTGCTGAATGGTAAAACGAAAAGGTTGTCTACTATCCAAGCGCAAGATATGACTGTAATGGACAATGAAATCATAGTTGAAGATAGTAAGGGGAAAAAACACATTCTGAAAAAATGACGAAAAGCATCCTTCGGGGTGTTTTTTTTGTGGTAATAAGGAATTGAAACTCCCTTTCTAAAGGAATTCCAAACACAAACATAAAGCCTTCAACATAAGATAAACAATAAGGCACCAAAGTACGAATCACTACCCCGAAAAAGGATGTGTTTAGGCGTGTACAATAATTTCAATCAAAATCCAAATACAAAATACACGCTGGGCGATCTCTTGAAAGGGAAAGATCTTGAAATTGTAGCGGCATCACTCCTTTTGCTCGGCAAACTGAAAGTCGATTCCGTTCAACTATTTAGGGATAAACCAGTCATATCAGTTACATTGCTAGGAGAGTTTAAAAGTTTAAACGATAAAAAAGTAAATGAAATGACTGATTTTCTAGAGAAAAATGGTGATCTAACATTAGACGAGTTATTTGAGGGAATAAAAAGGCGAATGAATAAAGACAGGGGGAACGGACGTGAGTGAAAAAATCGGTTTTGACGCCGGAAGTTTTATTAATACGGTCATCTTAATCGTATTTCTTCTTCTCCTCGTTTTTGGCTCGACGAATTTAGGGGAGTTGACGGAAGTGGTAGATCTATAATAATTAATAATGTTTCTTCATCCTATAAGCACGAAAAAGGGGAAACAGGACTCCAAATAAATCAGCGGGTCCTGTTTTATTAGCTATAGCTAAAACCGAGCTGTCTTTAGACGAAGATTACTGTGTTTCAATCGCAGTAAATCTGCCAGCGTTTTAATTCCTTTTTCTTCAAGATGCTTCAATAATTCAACAAATAAATGAGCTGTTGTCAGTGCATCTCCAAGTGCGCGGTGGCGTTCAAATAGTGGCGTGCCAAATAGCTGTGCGTACTCTTTGAGATCTAGTTGGTCCCAAGATGGATTTAAATAATCGATTAAATCAAGCGTATCAAAAGAAGTGGGTTCTTCGTAGGAGTATTTCACACGCTGTAATTCTTTTTTTATGACCAGCGTATCAAAGCTTACATGATGTCCAATCCACCCTCCACTCTTCGTATCCTCAATAAACTGAAAGTAGCTCTCTATAGCTTCGAGCGCAGTTGGGGCATTTTCTACATGGTATTGTTCAATAGAAGTTAACCTCGTAATATATTCAGGTATTTCACCTAATGGCTTTACAAAGGTCTGGAATACACGATTCGTTACTTCTGACTTTTCGACATGGACAGCTCCAATTTCAATGAGTCCGTCATCGGCAGCAATTGCAAACCCAGTCGTTTCAGTATCGAAGACAGTAAACGGCATATCACGCAACTTTGTATTCAGCAAAAATGATTGATCCAACTTATAATTTAATTGTTGTTTTCTCCAAAACATAGATATTGCCTCCAAGCGATAGCGAAAATAGATCATAATTTTGCAAGTAGATGTGATTGCAGCGCATGGACTGTCGTTAACATCGTTGTTAATTCATCCTGTTGCCATCTTCGCATCGATGCAAACTGAATTTCAGTGGTAATAGATTCATCTCGCAGATGTTTTTTCCAAGCCAGTTGAATTCGTGTTTTCAGTGCAATTTCATATGCATGTCGTATATCATCCGCAAAGCCAGCCGATAGTTCACCTAATTGTACAAGGTCGTCTACTAATTGTAATGGTGTGCGTGTAATGATATTTTTTTGAACGCCCAGTATTTGTAGGCAATGATGCATTGGAAATAATGCATTTTTTTTAATGTCAATGATTTCTCGGGTTCCTCTTCCTTTAAATAATGCCAAAATGGACTGGTTTACTTGCGGTATGGGCTTGTTTTGTTCCTGCTGCGCCATGTAATATAGAAAAGTTTGTGAGGACTTCAATTGAATTTGTACCATCCGAACAAAATGATTATGTAACGATGCATCACCCATTAGAAAACGAAAAGATAAAAAGTTATAGCCAAGTAATATATCATCATTAGTCGCCTTAAGCGCCCAGTTACGTAGACGTTGCTGCCAATCGGAAACGGAACCGCGCCATTGTACCTCGCTTGACATCATTTTTCCGACGCATCTGGAATAGCCAGCTTTCTCCAAATGCTTAACAATTGCATCACCAAGCAATGAAAAATAAAACGCCACGTGCTTCCTATCATCTTCCTGTGGGTCGGTGTAGACAAGGAAGTGATCCTGGTCCGTCAACATGAATTGTTCGCCCCTAGCACCACTGCCCATCTCATACCACGCGAAGGGGACTGGCGGTGTTCCTTTACCTTGCCTTTCTAACGACTGTACAGCGAGCTTCACACAGTGTCGTGCGAGTCGATCGTATAGTTTTGTAACAATCTCCAATGTATGAATGGTAGAGATATCATCGTTAATTAAACTAGATAACACATCGTAAATCGCGTTTGTAACGGCAGGTAAATTTTCGAAAGAAGCCTCTTCAATCGTTTTCAATACACCCATTGAACCACGATCACGCTTAAAAATGAGATTGGACAGTGTAACTATACCTACCAAACGATTACCTTCGACAACGGGTAAGTGTTTTACCCCATTCTTATAAAATGCCGAAAGGACTTCGTAATAATAATCATGACGTGAAATAGTATATGGTTTTTTTGTCATAATATCTTTAGCTTTCAGTTCGCCGTTTGCCACTTGTGCAACGACTCTTTGGACAAGGTCTTTTTTTGTAATGATCCCGATTAGTTGCTCTTCCTGATCCACGACCATTAGCGAACTGATTGAGTTATCGACCATTATTCGTGCTATTTGCTGAACTGATGCATCTTCAGAGGCAGTAATCACAGAGGAGTTCATAAAATCTTCGACACGACGTACATAAGGCTCGCTTTCTCCCCACTCATCTGACGACTTAACCTGCTCGCCAAGGGAAGCATAGACATTTGCGAGACGAATAGACATGAGTTTCAAAATGGCGTCACGGACATCCGTGTCATCTATTCTTTCTTTTAGGACAGCATATGGAATCTGTAGACAATAGGAATCTTCTACTACTTCCAATACAAGACGATGACGATCGAGCGGCCGATTGGATTCACCTAAATAATAAGCGATATTTGAAAAACCAATTACCTCACCTTCTTGAACTTCTTCAAGGGGGAAGGATTGCCCATCATCACCAACAATGAATATCTCTGCTGTCCCTTTTAAAAAGAGTAACAACCCTTCATGAGGTGTTATAAAGTAATTCACTTTTGCAGATTTCCGATAATAGGTAAGTTTGCATTCAGCCATTAGTTCAGCAAATTTTTCCTCAGTTAATCCTCTGAAAATAGGCTGGTCATGCACTTTCTTATACATTTCTTGTTGTGCACTGTTCATAATGAATTTCCTCCACCTTCATCTTTTTAGAGAAAAATCCCCCTCGTCCAGTTAAATTAGGGAGGGGGATTTTTTGCTATGAATTATCGTTCTAGCTCTCTATAACCTGTTTCTGCTTTAAATTTCACTTCGGCATAAGAAACCTCTTCAGCTTCGAATTTCTTAGATGAAACGAGTGTACCAATAATCGCTGCTAAGAATCCTGCTGGAACTGAAATTATGGCAGGGTTCGAATATGGGAAGAGTGGTTGCCCAACGAAGAACGCCGCTCCTTCTACAGGATTAATAACGCTAGGACTTAATGCAACAAGAACAAGCGCGACAATCAAACCGGTTAACATTGAAGCAACTGCGCCTGTCGTATTGAATTTTTTCCAATAGATCGTAAGAAGAATTGTCGGAACGTTCGCAGAGGCGGCGATACAGAATGCGAGTGAAACAAGAAACGCGACATTCAATTTTTCCGCACCTAGTGCTAAAATGATTGAGACAATAGCAACAGCAAGTGCAGCGAATCTTGCAGCTCTTACTTGTTGTTTCTCTGTTACTTTTCCTTTTTTAATAATTTCTGCGTAAATATCATGTGCAATAGCTGAAGCTCCTGACAAAACAAGTCCGGCAACAACTGCTAGAATCGTTGCGAACGCAACCGCTGCAACGAATGACTCAAGTGCTGATCCTCCCAATACACCCGCTAACATTGGTGCGGCCATGTTCCCAGCAGCATTCTCAGCAACAATGGCATCCACACCAACAAACTTAGCTGCACCGAATCCAAGGAAAATGGTTAAGACGTAGAATATACCTATAATCCAAACTGCATAAATAACAGAAGAACGAGCTGTTTTCGCATCTTTTACCGTGAAAAAACGCATTAAGATATGCGGTAAGCCAGCCGTACCTAAAACGAGTGCAATTAGTACAGAGATCAAACCAATCGGATCTTTATAGATTATTCCGGAATGTAAGAAGGCATCGCCATGTGGTGTTGCCGTTCTCATGGCATCAAACATCCCAATAAAGTTGAAATTAAACTTTAACAAAACGAGGAATGAAATAACAATGGTTCCTATCATAAGTAAAATCGCTTTAACAATTTGAACCCAACTTGTTGCAGTCATACCACCGAATAGTACATAGATTGTCATCATGACACCAACGATTAGAACTGCAATCCAGTAGTCAATTCCAAGAAGTAATTTAATAAGTGCACCTGCACCTACAAGCTGAGCAAGCATATAGAATAACACAATCGTAATTGTATTTAACGCTGCAGCGCCACGAACCTTTTTTGCTCCAAAACGTGCTCCAATCATGTCAGCCATTGTAAATTTCCCTAGATTACGAAGCGGCTCGGCGATTAGAAATAAAACTACTAGATAAGCAGTTAACCAACCGATACTATAGTAAAATCCATCAAATCCATTTAACGAAATTGCTCCGGCAATACCAAGGAATGATGCGGCAGATAAGTAGTCCCCAGCAATCGCCATTCCGTTTTGCCAACCGGTTAACGATCCCCCAGCCGTGTAAAAATCACTCGCAGTTGTCGTCTGTTTGGCAGCCCAGTATGTAATACCGAGTGTCAATCCAATCACTGCAACGAAAATTGCTATTGATATAATATTGTCCACGTGTAAGTACCCCCTTTATTTTAAAACATTTTTCTTTAGAATTTCTTCAACGTCTATATCGAAGCTTTTCGCTTTGTTCATATAGATGGATGTAAACACCCATACCATTACGAACATGCTTAATGAATAGACCCATGTCCAAGTCATCCAACCGATGGCTCGATTTTCAAGTATGGTTGTATATCCGGTGAGAATAGGTAGTGTAAAATAGGCGATAAAAAAGAAAATAATGTATGGCGTAGAAAAGATTCTTTTTCGTTTGACTAAATTTTTGAATTCAGGTGTATTGATAATTTTTTCATAGTCCAATGTTTCACTTGCTTGCTTTTTCTTCGGATTTTTACCCACGATTTCATCCCCTTTTTTTCTGAAGTGTTGAAAACTGGTAATTTAGTAAAGTAATAAGCCTCCTTTTAGATGAATTCGCTTTCATATTTTGTAAAAAACGCACTAAATCTGTTAAAAATGTTAATCATATAATAGAAGGCTAGTTTCACATTACCAAATTTTCCGATAACGCACAAGGTATTTTTCTGAATAGTTAAAACTTAGTTTCGTCACTGCGAGAAAAGGAACTTATCAAATGGCTAGGAATTAGCGGCAAGTATAGACGATGGAACCAATTTATATATATTAAAATACAGAAACCCATTGAATTCACTACGGCGGTAGGGTGTCCCTTATAAGGCGCCTTCGCTCAGCCAATTTAAGTATCCAATGGTTCAACATTTATAAAGGGAGGTGAAGTCATAGGGTATTAGTATCCTATCAATCTGGTGGGAGAGGAAAGTGTTATGAGGTCTAAGACATGTAGGTATATCACAAAAAAAGTGTATAAAAATACCCCTCATCTTCGTCAAGGAAGAGAGGGGTAGTGAAAAAATTGGAACTAATTCATTCTCCAGATTCTGCAGAGAAGTCGCGTTGCCCAAGTTCTTTCTCATAAATATATAATGCGTTTTTATCTTCTCCGATACGCTTCAAATACTCGATATGTGTATCGAAAGATGCTTCCTCTTCAACTTGTTCGTCCAAGAACCATCTCAAAAACGAAATTGTGGCATGTTCTTTTTCTTCCCAAGCGAGGTCCGTTAATTCATAAAAGTTCTTGGTAACGCCTTTTTCTTGTAGTAAACCCGATTCAAATGTATCCAATACTGACGCGAATTCGATTTTTGGCTCTGACGTTGCGGAGAATTTAGCTTGTAACCCACGGTCATTCATATAGTTATAAATTTTCATGCCGTGAAAACGCTCTTCTTCGGCTTGTTGAAGATAATAATTGGCAAAGCCAGCATAATTATTGTGCTCGCAATAAGCAGCCATTGCCATATAAGCTTGTGCAGCGTTGAACTCATTATTCATTTGCTGATTAAGAGCATCCGCTAGTCGTTGACTAATCATCATATTGCCTCCTTTTATTGTTAAGACTATTCTTCTTTATCATAGCCTAATCTAGATTTTCATTCACGTATTTTGATTGAAAACACGGAATTTTGTCGTATTAGGAGTTTTGGCAATAGGAAAAGACGAAATTTACGGTTAGAACTTGGAACATTGTATAATAGAGGATAAAAGTGAGTGTTCGCACCGGGAAAATAGGTGGAGGGAAGATATATGAACAAATTAGATACTAGTTTAATAAAAAGAATATTTATGGCTTCTACATTTAATAAAGGAGAAGCTTACCATAAAAGTGGTAGAGTACATGGTTTACAATTAAATAGTGCTAAGAATATATGGCGTGCAACAGTCTCAGGAAGCAAGTTGTATACTGTTCAAATAGAATTGAATGGTTACGACATTGATGATGATTGTAACTGTCCTGCGCATTATTCTTATGGAGAGTGTAAGCATGTTTGTGCTACGCTTTTGGCAATTGCCGATGAACAAAACGTTGCTACTAGTAGCAAAAAGAGTGAAACGAAAAATGCAAGATATCGGCGAGCTGAAGAGTTGATTGATTACTTTGGAGAAAGTAGCAATCGTTCAGAATTGAATGCAGACGATGAGCGCTATTTGAAAGTAGAATTTCTATTGAGGGCACATACGTTAGCTAGCTATTATAGAGAAAAAGATATTTTTGACATTCAGATGAAAATTGGAACTAAACGATTATATATCGTCAAGGATATTCGGCAGTTATTCGATAGTATTTCACACAACTCGGACTTGCAGTTTGGCAAGCATTTTACGTATGATCCCGCATATCATGTGTTTCAAATGGAAGATTTGGCGATTATCCATAAATTAATGCAGTTTTATAAAACTGAAACCATCTATGATACGAGTACTTGGGGAGGTAACGGTAGGTCAGGAAAAGATATAGTCATACCTCCATACGCGGTGGATGAGTTACTTGCTACCTTGCAACATCAAAATTGTGTTTTTCAGCAAGAAGATTTCGTGTATGGACAACTGCAAATTGTAGACGAAGATCTTCCTTTCTCCTTTTCGCTTGAAAATGGCAAGTCTAAAGAATTTCAATTGAAAGTAAGCGGACATGTAGATGGGGAATATTTTAAAACCTATGGCTGGTATGCATATAAAGGGAAATTACATAAACTATCGGGTGAACAGCAACGGGCATTACAACTATTCGTTCCATTAATTAAAAGTGGAGGAAGTCCAATTATCCCGATATCAGCTGAACAAGTTGGGACATTTGTTTCACAAGCCATGCCAAAGCTAAAGGAAATTGGTAAGGTTCAAGTAGCTAAGACTGTTTCTGCGATTATTATGAATCCTCCACTGCGGGTGAAAATGTTTGTGGAAGGGACTAGTGATCGTATCGAGGTGAAGGTAGAGTATCATTACGATTCGATTGTCATTAACCCGATTGCCCAAAGTGAGACCGATGCTAATGAGGAACAAACGATATTAATCCGTGATGCAAAACAGGAACAATTATTTATGAATGCATTCGAGGATTCTTCATTGAAAGTGAGTGAGAATCAGTATTACACAGATGACGAGGAAGATATATTCGGATTTCTATACGACACATTGGCGCTACTTGAAGAGAAGGCAGACATATTTTTAGCGCCAGCCATTAAATCATTGATTCTACCTACAGAGAAAATGGCTAAAGTTGCTGTCGATATCCACTCAAGTGGGAACCTATTGGAAGTTGACTTTTCAATGGACGGAGTGGATTACGACAAGGTTCCACATATTCTCCAGTCTGTTATTGAAAAGAAACGCTATGTGCGTTTACCAACTGGAGCCTTTTTGTCACTTGATGATGAACAGTTGAAGGACGTAGCAGATCTTTATAAAGAGTTAAATGATAAATCGATTGAAATGGTAAATGGTAAAATGAACATGCCGTTATATAGAGGTCTGCAAATCGAAGAGCGCTTAACGCAGTTGGACAAACAGAACCGGAAATTCGGGAAAAGCTTCCGGCAGTTCATAAGCGCCATTAAATCCCCAGAGGAAGAAGAATATGTGATACCGGACACACTTCAAGCAAACTTGCGAGATTATCAGTTGACGGGTTTTCAGTGGTTGAAGTCATTGGCACAATACCAACTGGGTGGAATTTTAGCAGATGACATGGGCTTAGGAAAGACCTTGCAATGTATTGCTTATATCCAATCGGAGAAGCAGGCTCAGTCGGGGAAGCCCGTGCTCGTAGTCGCTCCAGCATCATTGGTTTATAATTGGAAGAATGAATTCAGTAAGTTTTCTCCTGAATTAAGGGTGGATATCGCTACTGGAACGGTTCAGGAAAGAAAGGCTATTTTGGACCAGGATAATATTCCGGATGTATACATTACCTCCTATCATACGTTGAGGCAGGATTTAGAGTGGTATAAGGAGCAAGAATTCCATACGCTTATTCTAGATGAAGCGCAGTCGATAAAAAACTATGCGTCTAAAATTGCGCAAGCAGTAAGGGCGTTAACGGCGCATAAGCGGTTTGCCTTGTCTGGAACGCCGATTGAAAATTCATTGGACGAGTTGTGGGCGATTTTTCAAGCAATCATGCCTGGGTTTTTACATGATCAGAAAACGTTTCGTAGTTTAAAACCTGAATACATTGCTAGGCTGGTTAAACCTTTTATTTTGAGAAGGTTGAAAAAGGACGTTTTGAAGGAATTACCTGACAAAATTGAAACGGTTCATTACTCAGAACTGAAGAAAGAACAGAAGGAGCTTTACCTCGGTTATTTGGACAAAATCCGCGCTGAAACAAAAGAGTCACTTGACACAGAAGGTTTAGGTAAAGGGAGAATTAAAATTTTGGCGGGACTGACAAGACTTCGGCAGCTTTGTTGTCACCCCTCTTTATTCATCGAGAACTACGAAGGGCAATCTGGAAAGCTGGAAGAGCTTTTTGAGATTATTGAAAACGGACGAGAAAATGGCCGCAAAATCTTAATCTTTTCACAGTTTTCAAGTATGTTGAAAATTATTCGGGAAAAGCTTGTACAATCAGGACAAAGTTGCTTCTATTTAGATGGTCAAACGCCAGCCAAGGAGCGAGTCCAACTTGTCGATGATTTTAATGAAGGATCTGAAACGATTTTTCTTATTTCATTAAAAGCTGGCGGGACTGGCCTGAATTTAACTGGTGCGGATACGGTTGTTCTCTATGACTTATGGTGGAATCCAGCAATCGAGGAGCAAGCGATTGGGAGGGCACATCGAATGGGGCAGAAAAATGTCGTTCAAGTTATAAAACTGATTGCCCAAGGAACAATAGAAGAAAAGATAAACGAATTGCAGCAAAGTAAAAAGGAATTAATCGATCAAGTTATTCAAACGGGTGAAACGATGCTATCCTCGTTATCGGAAGACGATATTCGGGAGATATTATCGATTTAAGGTTATTCAGCAGGGATTCAAACCCCTGCTGAATAAAGTTGGAAACTCTGGTGGATGTCACAGCTTTTGGATTGTGTGAGTGCACAGAATCTCGTGAATATTACATTTGAAAGTGGGGGACAAGCCTGAGGATATTTCCGATATTCAGAGGTTGCTTGGCATGGAAGTGGAAAAAAGTATGAAAAATGTTGTGGGGCATAAATTTCAGATAAGCCGTGCATAGCACTAGTCAGTATATGAACGACAATTGCATGCTATATATGTTGAATTAATGTATCCCACTAAATTTACTGTGGCGCTCAATAAGGAGCTAGTATTAATTCGGAGTGTGGATTGTAGAACGCTTAGCGCTTTGGGTATGCCCTACGCAGTAAGCCTGGATTAGCGCTTCGCATCCAGTATTACAGCATCGGCGACCCCTTTGCCGCGCCTGCGCTAGGATGTTCATTATCGAGAGAAATGTGATTTTGAGATGTATATGCCGATTGCAGATTTCATCGCAGATAATGAAAAGCTCTTTCTTACATAGTCCATCCAGCGTAGGCGCGTCTTCGTGGTAGCCGGAGCGATAAGACTGAAAGTGGTTTCCTTTCTGGCTTATCGCGGGAGGCATCCACAAAGCGCCGAGCGTTGTTGAGAGGATTCTTATGTCAACTTACTTAGTAGAAAAAATATGATGAGATGAATCATAAAGGGGTAAATACTGTGAAACGTATCGCGATAGATATGGATGAAGTCATATCGCATTTTAGCGCTAAATGTCTAGAATTATTTAATGACGAATTTAACGAAAGTTATACGGACCACCATTTGCATGGCAAGAAACTCATAGAATTAGATGCTAGATTTGAAAAGAAAGTGGACCACTATTTAGCAAACGAATTATTTTTCTTGGAGTTAGACGTGATAAAAGATAGTCAAGAAGTGATAAAAGAATTAAGTGCTTGCTATGAAATATACATTGTAACCGCAGCAATGGAGTTTCCAGCTTCGTTAGCACCAAAATATCGCTGGCTAAAGAAACACTTCAGTTTTTTGAATGAAAAGAATTTCGTCTTTTGCGGCGATAAAAGCATAATTCTTGCAGATTATTTGATAGACGATACGCCAAGTAATTTAGAAACATTTCAGGGGAAGGGCCTACTTTTCACAGCTCCACATAATGTCCATACAACCGGATATACACGATTAAACAATTGGAAAGATACCGCGGATTATTTTCTTAAGTAAATTAGTGCGATAGAATCAAAAATAACCCCTCATCTTCATCAAAGGAAGAGAGGGGTATTATAAAATTAAGGTATCTGGTGCTAATGCAAATCTGAATTGTATTAGCACCAGATACCTTTTATTTTTTATTATCCTTCATCATTTGTGAACCAATCGCGCCTACTATTAAAATGATCAATGAAATGATACTGTAGTCTATAAAAAAGGTTGTAAACGGAATATCGAGTAGTCTAAACACAAGTGTAATAATTCGTCCTACTAATAATCCTAGTCCAATCATTACCATCCAATTAAATACTTTCTCTATAAAATTCATTGTAATCTCCTTTTTCTTGAGTAACTACCTTCACACAATCGCTTTCTTAATTAACAACCTAGTTGCATCCTAAGTTAATGACTATCCCAATCAGTAAATCAAGTACGATAAGACAGCTTTCGCAACAAGGTCTCCGCAGGACCTCTCACATTAGCGCGACGCATGAACTCGGCGATGACTACTGAGAGGAGCCAGGTGAATAACGCGATGACATCGCTGCCGGCTTGGCCCAAATGTGCACCTAGACCGCCGGCATACGGAGCAAAAACAGCGATGAATACGACCGATTGAAAAATGTAAAAGGTCATCGAGCGCTGTCCTACTGAGGCGATAGCCATAGTGATGGGTCCTCGTTTTTCCCCAAGCTTGATGACTAACAATCCGATAAACGCCGCCCAGCCCAATCCACCTGCATAGCCAGTACCGGTGTGTAGAATAGTAGCGAACGTCTGCGCTCCAAAAGATGGATTAGTCCAATACTGTGAGGACATCAGTGCCAACGGGATTGCTCCGACAGTAGCGAGACCAATACCAATCATTGAAGTGCGCACAAGCAAGAGCCGGTGTTGCGCCGGATTATCGAGGATTCGCCGCCGTGCCGCCAAAATTCCGATAAGCATGCCAGGGACGACCTGATAGACAAGCAAAGGTGTGTAGATAATCCACTCCGGAATACGGATAGCACTAGCGAGAAATGGGTTCTTTAGCGCTATTGTAGAGAGCGTAGCGTCTTCTATCAAGGCGTCGTAACCACGAGGCATCAATGAACCAAAGATTGCTACTAGAACTAGAAATATTCCAGCAATCCACAACAGCTTCTTGTCTGATGCACGGAGGAATCCGACCAAGAGAAGGGTAGCCAGGCCATATAATGCTATGATATCTTCGAATAATAGTGCTACATGCAAGAAACCGATGAGAATCATCAACCAGCCTCGCCGGCGGAACAGCTTGCGAATTGAAATCCAATCGTTACCTTTTTCTTCCTGACGGAGCATGAGCTGGACCATTCCGTAGCCAAAGAGGAGAAAGAACATAGGGAATGCACGGCCGTCAACTAAGACTTGCCGAAACAATACAACGATCTGGTCAACCTTTGTGATTTCTCGATCGACGGCGTATAGAAATACGTGGGCGTGTGCCAATGCGATGAACAGTAGCATAAAGCCGCGGGCAAGATCCGGAGCAAGCTTCCGATCATAATTGGAGATAGGATTTGACTTTAGAGTAACGTTAGTCAAATTTGTTAGCCTTTACTGCCTGATTAACAATTTTCACGAGCTCGCTGCTATACGTATCCAAGTCGACTTTTTTTGTTATAGCAGTGTGAGCCATATACTCTCCGATAGCTCCTTGAATCATACTGGCCATGACTACTACATTAAAAGATCCGAATTCCCCTTGTTTTTGACCATAATGTAGTATTTGTTGTAGTTCATACATGATTTGGTCCTCTTCATCATCGCCTAATTTATAGTAGGGAATGTTATCGGGCGTTCTGGCATTAAAGATAATTTCTATCAGAGCCGTATAACGTGTCGGATGCGTACCTTGATATGCTAAATTTGCCGCTATGAATGTATTCAGTTGCTCAAAAGCTGTATTTTCTCGACCAACTCTCTCTAAGATATAGGATGTTGACCCTTCTACAAGATTCATCAGAAGGTGGTTCATCAAATCGTTCTTATCCGAAAAATGGTAAGAAATTAATGCGGTACTGATGTCCGCTCTTTTAGCAATCTGAGAAAGGCTGGCTTTTAAGTATCCAATTTCATCAAGGGTTTTAATTGCTGCTTCCACAATTTGGTCACGTCTTGCTTCTGCGATAAACGATTTTTTTCCTTCAACTTTGTTATCTTCCTTCATTTATATGACCTCTATTATCTATATACATTATGATTCCTCCAAGTTAATTTGATTGTACAATCAAATTTTTAACTGATCACTCAATCAGATTTTAACATGGAGAAATTTCACGGTCAATTTATTAATGAAGTATAGCGATAGATATATGAGGGGGTTCACTGTATATTTATCGGTAAGATGTAATGTCGTAAGTAAATAACTTTTTATTGAGAGGGAGTTGAATCAAGTGGACAGTGTAACCCGATCCTACTTTGAAAACCTAGAAGCAAAGGACAAAAATGTTCAATTTGAAGCGTTTAATGCTATTAATGCAGCTGTAAATGAAGAAGTGGACTGGGCTTATGAAGTTTGGGACGAATTAAAGGAATGGCTAACAGATTCCGATAATCATCGAAGATCTAGGGGTGCTCAGTTCCTAGCTGGTCTTGCGAAAAGTGATCCAGAAAAACGCATATTAGGCGATTTTCCAGCGTTATGGGAAGTGACCAAGGATCCGAAATTTGTTACAGCCCGACATAGCTTACAGTCGATATGGAGAGTGGGCTTAGCTGGAAAGGAACAAAAACAACAAGTGATTCATCATATAGTGGAACGTTTTCAAAACGGTGTGCATGAAAAACATTACACCTTGATTCGATTTGATATGATTCAAGGCTTGAAAAATTTATATGATGCATTAAAAGAGGAAGAAATTAAACAGATAGCAATGGGTTTGATTGAGACAGAAGAAGATATCAAATACCGTAAGAAGTATATGACTGTATGGAAATGAAGAGTGGATAATATATTTATTTTAGGTGGGAGAAATGAAGAGTGAAAACGATAACTATTTACCATTATGACGCATTTAGTAAAGAGCCAAACAAAGGAAATCCTGCTGGAGTAGTGCTGAACGGGGATGATTTAACAGATTTTGAGATGCAAGAAATAGCTTACAGGGCAGGTTTCAACGAGACTGCATTTTTAGTCAATTCGAATGTGGCTGATCTTGGAATACGTTATTTTTCACCAGGACAAGAAATGGATTTATGTGGACATGGAACAATTGCTGCTGTATATGCTTTAAAGTCTAAGAATTTATTGAATGATAAGAGTAAACTAACAATTGAAACGAAAGTAGGGATTTTACCTATCAGAATAGATTCACAAGCGGATGGTGAGGAGTACATAACTATGAAACAAGATTCCCCACAATTAAAAGACTTTAGCGGTTCGTACGAAGAATTGGCCCATTCAATCGGAATTAATAGAGATGATATAGAATCTGATTTACCCACTGTATATGGTAGTACAGGTTCATGGACATTGTTAGTTCCAATTAAGAAACTTAGCATTTTTAATAAAATGAAAGCTAACAATGAGCTATTTCCATCCGTATTAAAAGAAATACCTAAAGCATCTATTCATCCTTTTTGTTTGGAGACGTACGATCAAAATGCAGATATGCATGCTCGTCATTTCTCTTCACCATATTCCGGTACAATTGAAGATTCCGTTACAGGAACAGCCTCAGGAGTGATGGGTGCTTATTACGCCGAATACATAAATAGAAACTTCGAAAACCATCTACGTATTTTAGTAGAACAAGGCCATGAAATGGGAAAGGATGGTCGTGTACTAGTTAAAGTCTCGAAAAATGAAAAAAGTTATGATATTGAAATTACAGGAACTGCAGTATATGTAAAAGAGCTTGAAATAGTTTTTGTTACGAACAAACACAACAAGGTTTAGATTTTTTGACAAAACAAAATCTCCTCATTTAGTAACCTGAGGAGATTGTTGAATAAGTATTTGGAAGTTGCAGGTCATGCTATTTCACATTAAATGTTAAAGTTTCGCGTATTCAGGATTAGCCACTTTTACGAGCTGTTTTCCCAGATTTGTTCCTTTAAATAAACCAAGGAATGCTTCTGGTGTATTTTCAAATCCTTCAACAATTGTTTCTTCATATTTCAGTTTGCCTTGCAGTAGCCATTTACCTAAGTCGGTAAACCCTCTTTCAAAATCAGTGGCAAAATCGCCTAGCGTGAAGCCTTGCATCATAGCGCTCGTCTTGATCATAGCTGATTGAATACGTGGACCTCTATCTTTTCCTTCAGCATTGTAGGAAGAAATTGATCCGCATAATGGAATACGAGCATTTCGATTTAGCATTGTAAAAACAGCGTCTGAAACGTCGCCGCCTACATTATCGAAATAGACATCTACCCCAGCAGGTACGGAATTTTTTAAATCTGTCCAGAAACTATCCTTTTTATAATTTACAGCTGCATCAAAGCCGAGTACATTCAATAAGTAGTCAATCTTTTCATCTGAACCTGCAATACCTACTACTTTGGCACCTTTGATTTTCGCGATTTGTCCAACTACTGATCCAACTGCCCCGGCAGCCCCAGAAACGACGACCGTTTCGCCTTCTTGGGGTTTTCCGATATCAAGCAATCCAAAATAGGCAGTTAAACCTGTCATGCCGAGAATACCTAAATGTGTTGAAATAGGTGCCATTTTAGGGTCTATTTTGCGAATTTCATTTGGAGTAGCTACGGTATATTCAGCCCAGCCAAGATTCCCAACAACGACATCACCTTGTTTAAAGGCGTCTGACTGGGATTCAACTACTTCAGCTACGACACCCCCTGAAATGACCTTATTCAATTCAAATGGAGCAATATATGACTTGGCATCTTGCATTCTTCCACGCATGTATGGGTCAACAGATAAATAAAGCGTCCGTACTAAAATTTCATTTACTTTTGGTGAGGGAACTGAATTCTTTACAAAGGTAAAGTCTTCTTTCGCAGGCATTCCTTTGGGACGATTTGCTAGGTGAATTTCCTGTTGTATCAATTGCTTCATTGCAATTCCTCCTTTGTAGTTTGCCGAATTAGTTGGCAAGTGAAAACCCTAACACTCAAGAGTTACTAAGGTCAATGATTATGGACTGGTGTTTCTTTTCCATTGAATTGCTATTGTTCAGCCTTGCTTTCTCCTGTGGACGGACTCCAAAATAGTATCCAAAAGTGTTATAATTATACTTAACTATAATTTGATGTTATTAATTTTAACTAAAGGAGGGCTTTAAACAAAAATGAAGAAAATAACTACACTGTTTCTCGCTTTAGCATTAACGGTAGCTTTACCGACGTCAGCTACTGTTGTATTAACAGCTAACGCGGCAGAAGCTCAAGTCGTTAAATCAGAAGATGTCACGACAGCTGCAAAATTTACGGATATTCAAAATAGCCACTGGGCGAAAAATGAAGTTATGCAACTTGTAGAAATGGGCATATTAACGGGTTACGGCGATATGCAATTTCGTCCGGATCTAGCAATGACAGTTGGAGAGGCTACTCAATCTTTTACAAAAGCGGGATATGAATTTTTAAGCAAAGACGTGACAGGCAATTCTTTTGGTATGGAAGAACCTTTAACACGTAGGCAAATGGAGTTGGCATTAGTAGATGCATTCAATTTGCAAGATAGTGCATTAATCGAATCGCCAAGTCTTATTTCATTGGATAAAGGAAGTGTAGGCGCAGTTCCACAATACCGAATTATGCCAGGCATACAAAATGGTCTATTCAATCACGGATCACAAGTAGACCGCGCTACTTTTGCGGTGATTCTGCATCAAGTACTTGTGGAGAAGGGGAACATTGCAACTACCAAAAAATATGAACTAACTAACTTAGAGCTGTCGCCTAATTTTACTAGGATTCCTTCTGCTGTGAATTTAATGAAGGTGTCATTTGATGAACATCCGATTTACTTAAGATCGACAGAGAATATACTTTTCACGAATCATACGAGAATCGATAACTCATTTTCTCGCGATAATATTTACACTTATGACATCGGTATAGAAGGTGCGACCATTGAGTTAACGGTTCGTTCATTTGATAATGGCGATTACTTCTTATTTTCGAAAATCATTAATCCTACTGAATCTGCTGTAACAGTAGATGTCATTCAAAAAGAAAATGAAGTGGCTTCATTTGAGCTAAACCGTTATGACAAATACAAGATTAAACGTAATGATAAAGACGTTTTTGGCAGTGACACAACATCCTATCCGACGGGTTTACTCAAGTTTGTGAAGCTAGATGGATCAGTGAAGGAGCGGATGGTTGGTCAGTCTTATTTGTCGAAGCAATTGTCATTAGAGTATGAGAATGATGGCTACAGTTACATGCGTCAATTGCTCGGTGAAAAAGAGGCACTGTCTTATGCTCAGGTTGGAACAACATTATTGTCTGTGCATACGTTAAATTCAAAAGGCAATGACATTGTAGATCAGTGGTATATGAATGCGGATGACCAATTATTTGCGAATGAAGAGAATATGGAGAGCTGGATGCTTGAGTCAGCTAAGTATTATAAAAAACGTAATAATTGGTACACGGCGGGTGGCCCATACAATAAAATGGCGATAACCACAGAGCCAATGCCTGATACAGGGCAAGGATATGGGCGGAACTTACTTCTATTAAAAGAAGATCGTGCGCTGGTTTTATATAATGAGCAAGAGGATCGTTATTTTGAGAACTTAATTTACAACTCATTTGTTAACTTGAAGAATTTCAAAGGTGACAAAGATTATTGGGAAACAGAAGTTACAAGCACCTATTTGAAAGATTTATATGACATTACAGCTCCATTCATTGATACACGTTTTAATGAGCAAATCGCGCTTTTCTACTATAATAGTGGCGCTGATTTTGGAATTGATAATGCAAAAGAACCATTGCGTAATTATGCTGACTTACTGGTCTCGCAAAAAAGTAAAGGAAACGTCATTGCTGTGAATGACGAGTCTTACTACATCGCGGATTACTTCCCGATTGCACAGCAAGTAACGACGCATGCCTCTATGAATCATGTGTTGGGCGGTATGAACGTTTTACTCATGGCTTATAATGAGTTCGGTGATCAGAAGTATTTAGATACAGCGCAGGCTATACAAACAGCGATTGTAGCGGATAAAGAGGATTGGATTCGTGATAATGGCGATATTTGGTATCGTATTTCCGCATTACGTGACTTTAAAGGCGATGATTACAAGCATCTGACTTTAGAGGATTTAATAAATTCGTACAAACTTTGGAAAGATATTGATCCGACGTATTTGCCTTTATTAGAAGAAATGATTGCTTCAAAAGCTTCGTTTTTATCGAATGAAAATTTAGGTTACACAACTAAAATAAAGAACGGGTTACGTGATATCGACTTATCGAACTATCTTCCTAAAGGGGAAGAAAGAACAGATGCATTGTGAAGAAGAATAAAACTAAATAGATACTGCTAGGGGAGCCGTTTAGGCTGAGACACATCATAGATGTAAACCCTTCGAACCTGATCTAGTTCATACTAGCGTAGGGAAGCAGCTGAAACTCTACACTCAATGTCTTTATATGCGTAGAAAACAGCCGCCTTCCGATTATGGAAAGCGGCTGTTTTCTGTTCCAGTGTATATATGTTGAACAAATGAAATAAAGATAGTGAACTGTGCGAAGGCGCATTACAAGGGCTAGCGCCGTAGTGAATTCAATGGAATTCTTTATTTCAACGTATATAGATTCACCTACCAAAAATATAGATAAGGGATGGATGAGTAAAATGGAAAATAGAATTAGTAACCTAGTTGATGAACGTCAAGAGGAGTTAGTGCAATTGCTAGCGGACCTCGTTCGTTTCCCGACAGTTAGTCCACCGGCAAGAAATACAACAGGCGTACAGCGGTATATTCAAGACTTTTTAGAACAAGAAAAATTTGAAACGGTTAGTTGGGATGTATTTCCTGGCGACCCGAACGTTGTAGGCGTTAAAAAGGGAACGGATGGAAACCTGTATAACAGCCTAATCATTAATGGACATATAGACGTTGCGGAAGTGGGGGATGAAACAGAGTGGACTGTGCCTGTCTTTGAACTGACGACTAAAGATGGCAACGCATATGGGCGAGGAACATCTGATATGAAAGCTGCAGTGGCCGCGACTTTACTAGCCGTTAAATTATTAAACGAGCTAGGTGTGGAACTGAAAGGTGATTTGCAAATTCAGACTGTCATTGGGGAGGAAGCGGGAGAGGCTGGAACACTTTCATGTATGGAAAAAGGCTATACAGCAGATTTTGCACTCGTAGTCGATGGCAGTGATCGTCAAATTCATGGTCAGGGTGGTGTGATTACCGGCTGGATAACGATTAAAAGTAAGGAAGTTTTCCATGATGCAATGAGGATGAGTATGCTTCATGCAGGCGGTTCGGTTAATGGGGCTAGTGCGATAGAAAAGATGATGAAGGTTATTGCTGGATTACAAGATTTAGAACGTCACTGGGCTGTGACAAAAAAATATCCGGGTTTTGTGCCTGGCACCACTACTATTAATCCGGCAGTTATAGAAGGAGGAAGGCATGCAGCTTTTGTGGCGGATGAATGTCGGCTCTGGATCACCGTTCATTTCTATCCGAATGAAACCTATCAATCTGTAACAAAAGAAATCGAAGAGCATTTGAACAATGTAGCAAAAGCAGACACGTGGTTAAGAGAAAATCCCATTCACTTTCGCTGGGGGGGAAAATCAATGATTGAAGAACGTGGAGAAATATTTCCGGCGCTTGAAATGAATGCGGACCATGCAGCTGTTCAACTTCTTGCGCATTGTCATGAACAAACCGAAAAAAGTCCTGCAATAATAGGTATGTCGAGATCAGTAACAGATGCGGGCTGGCTAGGAGCAGCAGGAATTCCAACTGTTATCTATGGTCCTGGAAAGTTGGAAGAGGCACATTCAGTCGATGAAAAGATAAACATTGAAGAATTAGTGGTATTTACCAAGACGCTTATGATATTTATAAATGAGTGGTGTAATACGAAAAATAGGGAGTGTAAGTAATCTCCCCATTCATCTAGTATTAGTATATTGTTGCATATTGCCAAATAATTGGGGTTATTTCTGATGAGGTTTCAAATGGTTGCTATGTTTCGAGTTGAATTCTCATGGGATAGACTTACCGAGCCGTTTCACGCCGAACGATCGGAGCTACTTGTGTTGCTAACATTTCAATACTCGCTGCGACTTTAGAAAACGGCAAGCCGCCGATATCCATTTGTGCAATGAATCGTTGATGTCCAAATAGTTCGTGTTGGTGGAGAATCTTCTCAATTATTTGCTGAGGGCTACCGACAAATAACCCGGTTTCGGGACTGGCCATATGACTGAAATCAGAACGGGAAATTCTCGTGCCCATTCCACGCTGTTTGTTCACGTATCCCCAATAATTTGCATAGTAAGGATAAAACTCGTCTTTCGCTTGTTGGGATGTCTTTGCTATATACGTATGTCCTGTTACAGCCACTTTTAAATCTTCTACACGATGTCGGGCACTTATGCCGGCTTGGCGATACAAATCAACAAGTGGTTTGAAACGAATTGGATCCCCACCAAGGATAGCTAATGCTAAACCAGTTCCAAGTTTTCCAGCTCGTATTGCACTATCAGGTGTTCCACCTACACCAACCCAAATCGGCAGTTTATTTTGAACAGGGCGCGGGGCAATCATAGAATTAGTTAAAGGCGAACGGAATGACCCATTCCAATTGACGATTTCATTGGTATTCAATTGTTGAAGCAGTCGTATGTTTTCATCGAACAGTTCGTCATAATTGTTTAAGTCATGACCGAATAACGGAAAAGATTCAACGAATGCACCACGACCTGTAATAATCTCAGCGCGACCATTCGAAATTAAATCGAGTGTAGCAAAATCCTCGAATAGGCGAACAGGGTCGACTGTGTTCAAAACAGTCGTTGCACTCGTCAATTTAATACGCTTCGTGTTTTGTGCCACTGCCGCCAGAACAACTGGCGGAGCTGATACGGCATAGTCTAAGCGGTGATGCTCACCGACACCAAAAATATCAAGTCCGGCTTCTTCAGTCAGCTTTCCAATAGCCAATACTTCATGAAGGCGCTGATGAATACTTATTGTTTTTCCAGTTAGGGGATCTGGACCAAGATCCCCAAATGTATATATTCCAATTTCAATTCCGGGTTTCCTAGTTTCTGTTTGCATTGTTCTCATCTCCTAAAACTAAGTTATTCCGCTTCAGAAATAAGGGTGAAACGTTCATTTATATGTTGAGGATTTTCGATTTCATCAAGAACTGCAATTGCATAGTCAGCATAGCTTACATAGCTGTCACCTTTTGAGTTCACGATTAAATTGTCTTTTCCTTTTTGATACGAACCCGTTCTTTTTCCTTCAGGATTAAAGAATGCTGCTGGGCTAATGAATGTCCATTTAACTCCACTCGTCTTTTGCAGGTCTTCTAAGTTCTTTCCTTGATTGGAAGCAGTTGCAAAGTATTCTTTAGGGAATTCCGGTGTGTCCATAAGACGGATAGTTTTAGCTTCATCTACAAACAAGCTTCCCGCACCACCTACAACAATCAATCTTGTTTCTGGAGCGCCTTCAAACGCCTCTATTAACTCTCTTCCGGCATCTAGATGAAGATGTTCCTGCCCTGCAGGAGCACCGAATGCATTTACAACAACATCAAATTGACGAAGGTCTTCAGCTTGTAGATCAAATATATCTATTTCGAGGGCGACAACATTTTTTTCAGTTAGTTTTGCTGCATTTCTAACGATAGCTGTTACTTCGTGTCCACGGTCATTCGCTTCTTTTACAATAAGGCTTCCTGCTTTTCCTGTAGCTCCGATAATTCCAATTTTCATGTTTAAATCCTCCAGTAAATTAGTTATTTTATGCACATAAAATAATACGCGCCTAGTGATTTGAAGCCATTGGCTATAATTAATCCAACTGTAACTGTAATGGTTACAGTTACAGCGGTGGCTGAAAAATCGAATGAACTATCCGATTTTTTGTGTTAATACCGATACTAATTCTTCCATCGTAATTTCATGTAACACAGATTCCATTGCTTCTTGAGCTCGAAGTAAAATCAGCTCAAGAACTGCCTCAATGTTGGCGCCAACCGGGCAATTTGGATTTGGTTTTTCATGAAATTGAAAAAGCTCGCCTTCTTCCACGACTTCGACTGCTCTGTACACATCGAGTAAAGTAATCTCTTTTAAAGGTTTTTGAAGCGTAGCTCCCCCAAGACCTTGCCGAACTTGAATAAGTCCTGCATTTCTTAGTTTACCAATTATTCTTCGTATGACTACAGGGTTTGTATTCACACTTTCTGCAATCCATTCCGAAGTACAAAGCTCGTTACTTTCAATCGCCACGAGGGATAGAATATGAACTGCAACTGTAAAGCGACTACTGATTTTCATTGCAAGTAACCTCCCGGTGTAATCATTATAGTTACAACGCGTATTGATTGTCAATTATTATTATTCAAGGGATGGGGAGTGGGTTGTAGAACGCTTGGCGCTTTGGGGATGCCTTTGTCGCGCCTGCGCTAGGGTATTCATTATCGAGAGAAATGTAATTTTGAGATGTATATGCTGAGATAATAAGGTGATTACTAGTTGATACTAATTATATTAAAGAAAGTCGTACTCCAACTTGCAGATTTCATCACCGCTAATGAAATGCGCTTTCTCACATAGACCGTCTAGCGAAGACGCGATTTCGTGGTAGCCGGAGCGATAAGACTGAAAGCGGCCTCCTTTCTGGCTTATCGCGGGAGGCATCCACAAAGCGTCGAAGCGGTATTGGTAGGAGTTCTATTTTATGCTAGGTATCAGACTTTTCAACAGCCTCCCAAAAGCCTTGTAAAGTGCATATCCGATATTCATTTGTTCAACATATATAGGGTATTTGATTTTGATACAGAGCTGGAAATTATGGTTTTAGGGCCTTATACTAAACAAGTTTTAGAGACCCGGTTCTTGTTAACTTCACGAAACCTCTTGTTGGAAAATATAATTATCTATACCAATAAAGTGTTAACGACTTTGAAAAATGACTTTAAAACCAATGCCGATATAAATTAATCCTAAAATTTTTCCGCCCCACCGGCCAATCCCTAATCTGGGCTTCATCAGTCGCCCAATCGTACCCGTACCAATTGCCAAAATTGTTGTATAGATCATACTCAATGCAACGAAAATAATGCCTAGAATTAGAAATTGGATAAAAGTTGACCCATTTTCCGGCTTTACGAATTGTGGGAAAAAAGCTAAAAAGAAAAGAGCAGTTTTCGGATTCAAAGCTTCCACCAAAATACCATGCCCGTAAGCGCGTGACGCTGACACCTGTGAAATATCAGGCATCTTGGTTGTCGAGGCTTTTGCCAAAATCGCCCGAATACCCATGTATAATAAATAGGACGCTCCCGCGAATTTCACAGCATTGAAAGCAACGGCGGAGGTCATTAGGATTGCTGAAAACCCGACAGCAGAAAATAACGTATGAATGAAATCTCCTGTTGCTATGCCAAGCCCTGTCATGATTCCGGTTTTACGACCTCCCTGTGCCGCCCGGGTAATTGTTAATAAGACAGCGGGTCCTGGTATCAAAAACAATCCGATGACGACGATAATAAATGCGCTCAAAGTAGAGATATCAAGCATTTCACCACCCCTTTCGACTATTTTAATAAACAAACTAAATTTAAGGCCGCTGGTACAGACAAAATTCCGAATTGCATTAGTGCCAAATGCCTTTTTTTATTCTCCATACTTTCCCTGGGTTCTCGCTTCAATATAATAGCCATCTAACTCTACTGCTATTGCTTCGTTAACATTTATATCTTTTATCTTATATAACTTTGTACCTTTTGGAACAAAATTTGAAAATACCCCTTTATAGTTTCCTTCATTTTCTACATATTTTTTCACCGTGCCAATTTCTTTCTCTACATCAACAATAACCGATTTATCAATTTCGTATATATCTTCGTTCCATACTACAAAATGGAAGGCCCAATCTGTGCTACTCTGTTTACAACCTACAAGCAGTATGAAAAAGAATGTGTAAAATATAAAGGTTGTAATTTTAGCTTTTTTAAATCTTTTTTTATTTTTAAATTCTAACATCATAGTTTTAATTCACCTCCTAAATCTAAGGTACCCACTGAATTATTAGTGGAAATATGTAAAACAATTGTTTGCTATAACTAAATTACTTGCAGAAAAATAAAAAATGCCAATTGTAGGGAGGGAAGTGATGATTCAATCTGTGCCCTACACTAACAAAAGGAGCATAGATTATTACTAGTGTGAACGAGAATTTAGTTTTTTTGTCAATTTCTAACCGAATGAATTTATGATACATCATTGTTCAGAAACTTAGTATTGATTCAATGTATAATAGAGGTTAAAAGGACGTGAGAAAGTGTGTCTGATTAATTTTCATTACGCTGACCATCCGATGTACAAATTGATTGTAGCTGCAAATCGAGATGAGTTTTATGAACGTCCGACAGCTTCCGCAGAATTTTGGGCGGATCAGCCTGATATATTGGCAGGACGTGATTTATTGCATATGGGGACTTGGCTCGGTATAACGAAGTCTGGTCGATTTGCAGCATTGACGAATTACCGTGATCCGGGAGAAGCTAATGCCGACAAAAAAACGCGTGGGGATATCGTCACAAATTTTTTGGCGGGGAACGTGTCGCCCGAAGTTTTCCTCGAAACGTTAAAAGAGAGAAAAGATGATTATGCAGGATTCAACATTCTCGTTGGTGATGCTGATTCCTTATTCTACTTTTCCAATAAGCAACCAAAAATTATGGAAGTATCCGCAGGGACGCATGGTTTGAGCAATCAATTTCTAAACACTGCTTGGCCGAAAGTGGTGAAGGGGAGAACTACACTTCGGGATTATGTATTGGAACACGCTATTATTGATACTGATGCACTGTTCGAACTCATTTCTGATGCTGACGTCGCGCCAGATGCACTATTGCCGAATACGGGGGTAGGCTTGGACCTCGAACGGCAACTATCACCGCTCTTCATCAAAACTCCTAATTATGGAACCCGTTCGTCTACTGTTTTGTTAGTAGGGCATGATCAAAGCATTACTTTCGTTGAGCGTACTTTTGTAAACGGAGAATTGGCGAATGAAAGGAAGTATTTCATCTGATGTATTTACCACAAATACATATACAGAATTCCGAATATCTAGTGTGCAAGTTGCCAATCGATTCAGTTGATCGGAAACATTTTTCAGTCTTAATTGAAAAAGCTATAGAAAGCTCAAAATAGATCCTAACATTTTATAGAGGTACGACCATTTCAGGGACCAGGGTTTCCAAGCGAACGGTGCGGTTGTTACAGGTCCAGTCAAAGAATTAATGAAACTGCGAGAATTAAAAGGAATTCATAGCGTTTCAGTAGGTGAAATTACATATTGGAATTGGGATGCAGAATAAATCTGTTAGAATGAGATAAAGTGGTTGTTTGTGATTAGGTAGAAAGGATTGATTTTTAACTTCTGATTAATCATAAAAATACTTATGTTTCATGGGCCATGTCTAAGTGGTATAAAATGAGAAGGAAGGAGCTGCAGATAAATGGCTTTCATACATATTAGCGTGTTTGTCGTAGCAATCGCGTTTGCGCTTGTTTCAGTATACTTTGCAAAATTGCTTTTCCGCGTGTCAGGTATCATTGGGACTGTTGGAAAGACTGTCAGTACGTTTGAAACTAAACTGGATAAGTCGATTATTGAATTGGAACGAACGATTGCGGAGGCAAATACTACGGCAACAGATATTGAAGAAAAATCACTGGCATTAAATAGTGTTTTTTATACGGTCAAGCATGTTGGGGATTCGTCATCATTATTGAGTGAGGAATTGGAAGTGCGAACTGAGCGCTATGCACAAAACTCTTCATTGCCGGGGATAAAACCGTTCGTGCGCGTCATTCAGTTTTCTGAATTCGCTTCAAGCCTATTAACTTCTTGGCAACGTGGAAAACGTACTTAATTTTAAAAAATGAAATGAGGGATGGATATGGATTTAATGGGAATCGGCGTATTGCTGATTGGAATCGCGTTATTGGTACTTGCCATTTATCTCGCACGCGTATTGAATAATGTTGCTTCTATTTTAAACGGAGTTGATAAGACAATTGAACAACTCCCAACTCAATTGGACGGCATCTTACAGGAGACAGGGAACTTTATCCAAAATAGTAATAACACTCTTGCTGATGTCAATGAAAAGCTTGGAACGCTGTCACCTTTGTTCCATATCGTTGGTGATGTTGGTGAGTCTACAAGGATATTGTCATCTTCACTTGTCGATTTGACTGCTTCCGCTAAGAATAAAATGAGCGAAGCAGATAGAGACAAGCAGGATAAGAGATTGGGTGGTTTATATGGTACTGCCGCTCTCGGATTCTATACAATGAGAAAAACTAAAATGGCTAAAAAACGGTCTGGTGTAATTCTTGGGAAAAACTTGTATAGCGAAGGTGAGAAACATACAATTGCTATTAATAAGATGAAAGAAGAAGCAAAAGAGGCTGTTAGTAGGGGAGAATAAAAATCGTGTGGAGGGATTAAGATTCCCTTCACACGATTTTTATTTGCTTAATTTGATTTTGTTTTAGGCATTTTTTCTGAGATTTCGTGTCTCTTCTGTGAAAGGAAGAATAGGAATGACAGTAGGCCAAAGATACCTTCATACTTTTTGCTTGTCACAAATTCCTTTGCGCCAGTAGTTTGTTGTTTTAACGAAGTTGTTTTTTCAAGAGCAACGGATGTGAACTTTTCCGCCTCTTTACCTACATCTCCGATAATGTGGAATACTGGACTAATATCAGTTACTTGTTGATTGACGTTAGCTAGTGTCGTATTGCTTGTTTGAAGTACGGTCGTGGCTTGGCTTGTTACATCGTCTAATACCTTTGGCAGACGATCTGTTGTCTGTTGGAGGCTTCCAAGTACAGACGCGAGTTCTTTAATTGGTTTCAATAAATAAATGACGAGTATAGCAAATGCGATTCCGATAATGAGTACACCAATACCTAACCAATCCATATTGAATCACCTCATTTAATTTTTATGCTTTTCCTTTTGAAAACGGTAATAAACCCGTGCCGCTGTCTCAGTTAGAATCGTTGCTTTCTCCATAAAATCACGATATTTTTCGGGAGGTGTAGCAACATCATCCGAAATCGCAAGAATCGATCTGTTCATATGATCCGTGGAGTTTCCAAGTTTTTTTGCAGAGTCGGATAAGCTATTCAATGTTTGTAGTTTGTTTTCCGCATCATCGGCAATTCGGTTCGTCTTTTCCATCAATTGCTCGGATTGTTCAGTGATGCCAGTGAGTTTCGTCTCAACCCGTTTCAGTGTTTCTGAAACCTCTCCCATGGTCTGTTTTGCACTTTTTAATGTGATGATAACAAAAATGACAATAAGCAATAAGGATAAGGATGCAATGAGGGCACTTACATATAAAAGAATTTCCATTAATACTTCATCTCCAATTCGGACTATATATGTTGATATAAAGAATTCCATTGAATCCGCTGCGGCGCCTTCGCTGAGTTTATATAGAGATTCATTTGTTCAATATATATAGTAAATTATCTTTATCTCTTTTCTACCACTATACAGTCCTCACTAAACACTTACAACAGTTTGGATGCAGTTGAACTCGGATTTTGGAGTTGTCATTTAGGGTAGGCGGAGGGGAGGTTCAAATAAGCTATAGAGCATAGTAAGATAAAAACTTACGTCTGTTGATTAATCATTTAGTTGCATAAAATACTGGTGAGTAGGGCTTGATGACCTTGATTTTAGCTGGACTATTTTCGGCCCGCTTTCGACTAACTATTCAGTAATACTGTTGCGAATTGTTACCTGTCGCGTTCCTACAATGTTCAAGTGAAAAACACAGTTGTTTGGAAGAAAAGAATAGGTGACATTCTATGGAGAGTGTAAATGCCTGAAGATGCAATTTCGGGCACTCTAGTACGTTATACAATACGTTCTTTACTAGTAAAAAAGAGAAAACCATATAGAAAGAATCAGCCGCCAAAATTGCATCTTTGGCGGCTTTTATCCAGGTAGATGCCCCTGTATTCTTTCGTCCCAAAAAGCTTTAGCACTTCGTGTACTGATGTATTTGGAGCGCGACGGATGAAGGACCACCATACGATTAACGAAAAAAATATGTAGGGATGCGACAAAGTCGCATCCCTACATATCCAGACATCTCGGTAATCGTAAAGAAGTCATTCTAGCCAAAGTAATCCAAAGTCAATTATACACGTTGTGCTTAGTAAGTGATCATGTTATTCACTGGTTTCTTTTGGTTAATCAACAGACGTGATAAAAGCTCAACTTTCTCTATTCATACAAGAGAAAGTTGAGCTTTTAATCATGAAGAAATCTAAGGTTTATTAATACTTAAACTTGGAAATCAATTCTTTTAATTCTTCTGCCATAAAGGATAGTGATTCAGCCGATGAAGAAATTTCCTCCATCGAAGCTAGCTGCTCCTCTGAAGATGCAGCTACTTCTTGGGAAGCAGCTGCATTACCTTGCGCGCTGTTTGCAATTTCATTTGCCGTGAGAGTGACTCCTTGAACAGCGCCGGCTACCCTTTGAGCAGTGGCCGAAACTTCTTCCATTTGAGGTGTAATCTCTTTCATACTGTGAATGATGTGATTGAATTTCTCGATGGCTTCATTTGATACATCTACACCTTCTTGTACATTTTCCGTAATACGTTCCATGATTTCAACGGAGTTCTCTGTATCTACTTGAATGCCTTCCACGATTTCACGGATTTCTTTTGCAGAGTTCTGCGATTGTTCGGCAAGTTTACGAACTTCATCAGCTACAACAGCAAAACCTTTACCATGTTCACCGGCTCTTGCAGCTTCAATAGCGGCATTCAAAGCAAGAAGGTTTGTTTGTCCCGCAATATCTGTAATTACATCCAAAATCGAACGCACTTCCTTAGACCGCTCATGCAATGATTTGGTGATTGTGTTTGATTCGATAACAGATTTATGAATTGATGTCATTTGATTAACCGTATCTGTAACCGCTTGACCACCTATTTCAGCTTCTGTCGTTGCACGATAAGAAAGTTCAGAAGCCATTGTAGAACTTTCTGCAATTTTCGTGACATCAATAGAAATTGCAGCTAATGCATGTGCTGCGGAGTCTACACCATCTGTTTGCATTTCTGCACTATGTGCTACTTCTTGAATGGAAGTTGCCACTTGTTCTGTAGCATCGCTTGTTTGTTCCGCACTTGCCGATAACTCCTCAGCAGAGGAAGCTACTAGTTCTGCACTCTTTTCAACGTTTTTAATTAACGCTCTGAGACTTTCCTGCATGTCGTTAAATGCTTGTCCTAAATGTCCGATTTCATCGTTAGTTTGCACATCGATATGCTGAGTTAAGTCTCCTTGGCTTATTGTAATCGCTTTTTCTTTTAGATCTTTGATTGGATTAATGATGGATTTAATAATAAAGTAAACAGTAATCGCTCCGATAACAATTGCAAGCAAGATAATCAAAGCGGTCCTTTGTAGAATAGGTAATGCTGCAGCATTAATCTCTGAGGTGGCTACAGATCCCGCGAGCTTCCAACCGGTTAACTCATTGGTTACGAAAGCCGTTAATCTTTCTTCGCCATCGAACTTAGCATCAAACTGTCCGATTTCTTGGGCATAAATTTTATCTGATAAGCTAATATTTACTTCATTTCCGGCAGCTTCGGTAGGGTGCGTGATATATCTTTTACTTTTGTCTATTAGAACGGCATATCCTGATTTACCTATTTTCACTTGATTGGTTATATTTTGCAAATGATTCAAGTTGATGTCAACTGCCGCTACCCCAGAACCATCTTTTATTACTTGTGAAAGGGTAACAACCATTTCATTTGTACTTGCCGAAATATAGGGATCGGAAATAATGACTTCACCTTTTTTGTCCATTGCCTCTATATACCAGGGTCTTTTTCTAGGATCGTAATCCGCAGGAATCCCTACATCAGGTTCTTGTATAAATAAACCTTTGTCAGTACCTATATAGATGATTTCGGCTTCCGGATGCAGTTCTATGTACTGACTGAATATTTCACGTAGTTCAGGACTACTATCACCCTGGTATAGCCTTGAAGTTATAGTTGTAGAAAAGGTATTTATATCATGTGTTTTTAGTTGCATCGTATTATCAATTGTTGAATTTAATAAGTTGATATTTTCAGTGAAACCAGCCAATATCTCAGATTTAACCGCGTCTTTGGCCGTCATATAAGCCAGTGCTCCAATAATAATTGCAGGGATAATTAATACGATTGCAAAAGATGTAATTAGTTTCGTTTTAATGTTTCGCAGGCCCATTAAGATTTTTTTCATCCAGCTAACCTCTTTCTCTAACTTTGTGTTTTATGTCTTTGGAAATAGGGATAATAGTGCTTGATTGCTCAGGTGACTACGTGGAAAGACGTAGAACTAAGGAATCATATTTATCCACTAACTTTAGCATACTACTAAACGAAAGAATTGAACATGTCATAATATTCTATATGGTTTGATTAATTATTTTGAAATAATAAAGAGGAGAGTAGAAGAAAAAATTTATACTGAAACGAGGGGGATGTTTTTTGTGATATTAGTTGAGAATGCAATAGTACCAAAAGGGGATTCGGTTAAAATACATTTATATGGATGAAATTAATGCGATTCAAATGGGAAAATAAAGGCTTATTTATTTGACTAGAAAAGTAATGCAATTTTAATAGTGAACCAATTTACTAGAGTAATAGCGTCATTTGGTGGAAAACATAGAAATTTGTCGTTTAGTCTGTAGTTATTTTTAAGGTAGGTAACCTTCGGATTAAATACTATAAATTTGGCACTATTTATTTGGAGTTACTAGATGTTATACCTCACCCGTATAACGAACAAATCTAGCGAAGGAGCGCCACTAATGAAAGGCTGTACACCCGCATACTACAGGCGCCGGAGCAAGAAGATCACTTAGGAGGGATGCAGTTCAATCCCTCCTAAGTGATCTTCTTGTGATCTTATTGCGTGAGGCCATCACCAAGCGACAAAGCGTTGTTGGAAGAACATTCTATTTGTTAAGTGCCGACTACATAGCAAGAAGTATTGTAAATATGGATCCAAGGATAATGATTGAAATAACGACTATAAAACACATAAATAACATCATTGTGCCAAATCCGCGCCATGCAGAGAAGTTGTGAACAATTCCAATTGCTTTACTCTCGACAACAAGCCCGAAAATAGAAATAGCTAACATGATCCAGGTTTGAAAGAAGAAGAAGCCTACGGACATATTCGTACCTAACGGGCCTGTTGGAGTAGCGAAAAGCTGCTGTCCGTAGAGGGAAATTGCAATGACTCCTATAGGCGCTGTCCAAATCATAGGAATTGCACTGGCTCCGGTTGCAAGGCCCATTTTCCGCATTGTCCCTGTTCCACCTAATAATTTACCAATCCACGTATACGCAACTATAACAACTCCCCAGCCTGTCAACCCTGAAAGCAAGCTAGAAAAAAGAACGACAACAAGTGTTGTAAATAATGACAAACCGTTAAAAAGGCCTAAGTCTGCAAATGCCATAATGCTATTGATAAGCGCGGAAATGGAAATTAGGAAAAATGGATACATCATTGATTTATGACCGATAATGTATCGAATTGTGGTGCTTGGCTGTGACCAAATCGAAAATAGCGGATTCATTCTTAAATTGCTCCTTTCCGTCAGTTTTCATGATCCACTTATCTTTTTTATATATTTGAAAATTAGGATGTCTGTATATCAGTTGACTGAAAATGATGAAGTGATAGTCATCTCTATTATTTATATTGTATGAGATGCCACCCAGTGCAGGTCACTATTTACCATTACTTTACTGGGGGAATTCGTGCTAAATAGGTTGAATAAATGAATACCATATAAACCGAACGAAGGCGCATGACAATGGGATTCTTTATTTCCACCTATATAACCTATAAAAGTGACCTTGACGAGTAGAAAATAGTTATATAAGATAAATCAGTATAATCAATCGGATTAAAATACAGATAATTGTTATGTGAACTGAGCTGAATTCATTCTGCATAGAGTCTACACATATTACTTTTTATCCCGTTGAAATAAAGGGGGAATAATAGTGAAAAGGAAAGCTTTTAGGTTGACTAGTATTCTAGTGTTACTATTACTAGTACTTACGGCTTGTTCAGAAGGTAATAAGAAAGATTCAAAAGAAGAAAATAAGGATGGGGCAGTAAAAGCAGGCGGTTCGTTAGTTTATGCTCGAGGTGCGGATTCTGTAGGGCTAGATCCAATTAATGTAACGGACGGCGAGTCGATTCGGGTTACACATGCTATTTTTGAAACATTATTTGAATACGATGAGAAGTTGGAATTACAACCTAAATTAGCGGAATCTTTCGAAACGGCTGATGATGGGTTAACGTGGACAATTCATCTTAAAAACGGTATTAAGTTTCACGATGGGACAGATTTCAATGCCGATGCAGTCGTTTTCAATTTCGACCGTTGGATGGATCCACAGAATCCTTATCATATTGGGGATTTTACATATTATCCATTCCTCTATGGAGGATTTAAAGGAGAACCAAATCACAAAATTGAACATGTAAAGGCAATCGATAATTCAACTGTTGAAATTAAATTGATAGAAAAGACAGCTCCTTTTATTAGCTATTTGGCAATTCCGATGTTTGGTATGGCAAGTCCAGCGGCGATTGAAAAGTACAATGAGAAATTCATTGAACATCCCGTAGGTACGGGGCCATTTGAATTCGAAAGTTGGACACGTAATGATAAAATTGTATTAAAGGCGAACGAAAATTACTATATTGAAGGTCAACCACTTTTGGAAAAAATAATTTTCACGGTACTTCCTGATAACTCTGCTCGCTTAAATGGCTTATTATCTGGAGAGGTAGATATCATTGATGGTATGAACCCTAGTGATGCTGATACAGTCGAAGCGAATGAGAGTTTAAAACTGGTCAAACGACCAAGTTTTAATAATGGTTTCATGGTATTTAATACGGAAAAGGCACCGTTTGATAATGTAAAAGTGCGTCAAGCGATTAATATGGCTATTGATAAGAAAGGATTAGTAGATGCATTCTATAATGGCTATGCCGAATTGGCGAAGAATCCAATACCACCATCACTTTGGGGATACAATGATGATATTGTGGATTATCCATATAATCCTGAAGATGCGAAGAAATTATTGGCGGAAGCCGGGTATCCCGATGGGTTTAAAACAGAGATATGGGCAATGAGTAACCCAAGACCATACATGCCGCAGCCTTTAAAAACGGCTGAAGTGATTCAAGCAAATTTACAAGCGATTGGTATTGAAGCTGAAATCAAAACCTATGAGTGGGCTACGTATCTTGAGAAAACAGGAAACGGTGAGCATACGATGGCAATGTACGGTTGGACAGGTGTGATGGCCGATCCAGACAATTTCTTATCTCCGAATTTAAGTAGCACTAACACTGAGAAACCCGCTAGTAATCGTGCTTTTTATAAAAATGAAGAATTTACATCTTTATTGCAACAAGCTCGTGAAACTTTCGATCAAGAAGAACGAATTAAATTGTATAAAAAGGCGCAGGAAATATTCCATGAAGATGCTCCATGGGTAACAATAGCTCATACAACACCGCCTATTGGCCTTGCCGATTATGTTGAAGGTTTTGAGGCTCATCCAATGGAAAATGATAATTTCGCTAAAATCTATTTAAATAAATAAATAAATAATATAAACGATACCAGGATATGACTCGATTACGAATCGACTCATATCCTGGTATTTTTACTTTAGTCCGTATAATATCTGTCGCAAGATTCATACTAAGATTAAATTGTTTGAAAGGAGCTAAGAAGTGTGGAGTCTGCACAATCACAACAACAGCTTCAACAACTAAAAAAACTGCAAATTCAACTTCAACAACTCGAACTACAGATACAGATTCAACAGCAAGAACAAGAAAAACAGCAACAACAGCAACCGCCGCAACAACAAGAACAAGAACCGTTGCAACAACAGCAACTGCCGCAACAACAAGAACCGCAACAACAACAACAGCAACCGCCACAACAACAAGTACCACCGCAACAACAGCAACCGCAACAACAGCAACCGCAACAACAACAACAAGAACCGCAGCAACAACAGCAACCGCCACAACAACAAGAACCACAGCAACAGCAACCGCAACAACAACAACATCAACAACAACAACAACAACAACAACAACCGCAACAACAACAACCAGAACCAGAACCACAGCAAACACCGCAATCACAAGAACCAAAGCAACCTGAACCACTGGAACAACCACAACAATCAGAAGGGCAATCGCAACAACAACAGAAGATACTTTACTTTGAGCCCCCAAGAATGGTGTCAACTTCAGATATTGGCTATTTGCAAAATATGCTAAATTCGAATTTGCTAGCGGTGAAACAGTATAGACAGGCCGCTCAAAGTTGCCAACTGCCTGATTTAAAACGACAATTCGAAGAAGCAGGGAAAATGCACTTGACGCACTATGATAATTTGCTAACTGTCCTGAATGAAAACGGGGGTAATATGCAATGACTTCTACTAAAAAGATTCAAAATCCTAAAACACAGCTTTCTAAAAAGTCCGCGGTCAATGATTCTGATCTGTTAAGCTCAGCATTAGCGACGGAAAAAAATATGTGCAACTCCTACGCAATTGCTATGCCTGAAGCGAGCAATTCAAAGTTCTACTCATCACTATTTGATATGATGAAAGAAACATCGCAGCAACATCGGAAATTATATGATTTGCAATTCCAACATGGTTGGTGCTCGCTTACACCTGCTCAGTCTAGTGAGGTTGCAGCCCTTTATCAGGAGTACATCGAGTACAAGCAACAACTAAAATAACAAAAGTAACACGAATAAACACCACTAAGTTGATTGAGTGGTGTTTATTTTGGATTCATAGTCCTAAAGCACTAATGAAATCCAATAGATATGCTGGAATAGAACGACACTGTAAAGCAGAATTGCAGATCCAACTAATAGTTTTAAATACATTTTTTGTTCAATCTCTGTCAGTAAATAGAGTAAAACACAGGGCAAACTAATTTTAAGGGCGTAAAATCCCCAAATGCTTGTGTCGTAGATAAGTGCCATTAATGGATTCGCTTCAGTGATATACTGTTTTTGAATGCCAAAATCGGTGAAAAATGAATCAACAATGGCTAATAGTAAAAGAAGAATTCCGGCGGGAAGCAGTTTTTTACGGGTGGAAAATATATTCCTGCCATCCTGAATAGTAACGCCTCCTATGCTGACGATAGTTAAAGTTCTACATAGAGTTTGGGATAACTTGCGGCTATTCATACTAGACAGTAAGGCTGATGAAGAGTGTGAACAATGCGGTGAGTGATTTTCTTTTGTATACTATATATGTTGAACAAATAAATACGGCTTTTGGGAGGCCAATGAAACAGCCCTTGTACTTGGAATGCATTAGGATTCCTACTAATACCGCTTCTGCGCTGGATAAATCTATGTTAGAAAGTGTATTTCATTGTCGGAGATAAGACCTGCAGCCTGTAGTACGTCTTTCTTCAATGAGATTAGTATCAACTAGTAATCACATTATAATCTAAGTCTATACATCTCAAAATCACTTTCAATAATGAAAACTCCAGCGCAGGCGCGGCAAAGGGGCAGCCGAAGCCATGAGACTGGATGCGAAGCGCCAATCCAGGCTCATGGCGAGAGGCATCCCCAAAGCGCCAAGCGATCTACAATCCACACTCCGAATTACACTCACTCACTAATGAACAACCCTAGCGCAGGCGCGGCAAAGGGGTCGCCGAAGCCGTAAGCCTGGATGCGAAGCGCTAATCCAGGCTTACGGTGAGAGGCATCCCCAAAGCGCCAAGTGTTCTACAATCCATCCCCCGAATTACAACTCACTCATTATCGAGAACCACAGCAGATTCAATGGGATTCTTTAATTCATCATATATATATCGAGCGAAGGCTACTCATGAACAGGATTTGTGGAGTTAGAAAGAAGGTGTTCGTTTGATCCGGACGATGGGACTCACAGTAGAGAATAAATTATTGTTTGATTTTCCGCTAGAAGACATACATACTCGTCAATTCAAGTGGTACTGGGTGGATTTGGAACAGCCAAATGAAGAAGAAGCTTCTTTGTTGCATTCATTTTTTCAGTTTCATCCGCTGACTATCGAAGATTGTTTGAACCGTCTTCAACGACCGAAATTGGATTTTTATGATGACTATGCTTTTTTTGTATTGCATACCATAAATCCTGAAACGATAAAAGCAGAAGAAATAAATTTGTATCTCGGAAAAAACTATGTCATCACTTTTCATTATACGGCGGTTCAGGGGCTGGAAAATGCGAGGGAAAGGATTATTCAAAATCCAGGGAAATGGAAAAAAGGACATGTTTTTGTTGCGCATCAGATTATCGATAAAATCGTCGATGATTACTTCCCGGTACTTCATAAAATTGAAGATCATCTGGATGATATTGAAGACACGCTTGCACCATCAACTGTTCATTTATCCATGGATTCTGTATTCGAAGTCCGCAGCAATTTATTACGATTAAGGCGAACAATTTTGCCGATGCATGAACTTTTACATCGGGTAATTAATTCAGAACGGATAAAGCTATCTGCGAATGAACAAGCCTATTTTAGTGATATCTATGATAATTTACTACGACTCGGAGATATTCTTGAATCTAACCGGGAACTAACAACTGATATTAGAGACAGCCAATTATCGATAAACGCGAATCAAATGAACCGTATTATGATGATACTGACGATTGTATCATCCGTTTTCATACCTTTAACGTTTATAGCGGGTGTATACGGGATGAATTTTGAGTTCATGCCGGAACTTACTTGGCGATACGGATATATCATCGTATTAATTGTTATGCTTGTAATAGGAACGTCTATGTTGGCATTGTTTAAATATAAAGGCTGGTTAGGTATGTTTAAATCTTGAATGGTAGCCATTTGTATGGATAGATTTATCGAAAGGCGTCAGCATCTACATAGCTGGCGCCTTTTTAAACGTTGTTCTTCCTAGCTCTATAAAACTATATATGTTGAACAAATAAATACTATATAGACTAAGCGAAGGCGTCCCCTAGCGCCGCAGCGAATTCAATGGCATCCTATAATTCCATATATCTACTTGATTAATCGAGTAGTAAGCGTTAACATATTGAATAGTTGTTATATTCAGAACATACTAACCGGTTAGTACACATATTATTTATAGAATGAAAGGATGGAGAGAGATTATGAATTTTTCATACTCGGACAAGACGATTGAATTGCAACAGAAGTTGACGGCATTTATGGAAGAACTTGTTTATCCAAATGAAAAGACTTTTGACGAACAGCTAAATGCACAAGAAAATCGCTGGGCGCAAAATCCGCCAATTATAGAAGAGTTGAAAATGAAAGCACGCGAAAAAGGTCTATGGAACTTGTTTCTTCCTGAAAGTGAAATGGGTGCAGGCCTTACCAATGTAGAATATGCACCGCTTTGTGAAATTATGGGCCGATCATTAATAGGGCCAGAAGTATTTAACTGCAACGCGCCTGACACAGGAAACATGGAAGTGCTTGTGCGATATGGAACGGAAGCGCAGAAAAAACAATGGCTCGAACCGCTGTTAGATGGGGAAATCCGGTCTTGCTTTGCTATGACAGAACCGGATGTCGCTTCTAGCGACGCAACAAACATCCAATCAAGCATTATCAGGGATGGGGACGAGTATATATTAAATGGGCGTAAATGGTGGACTTCCGGCGCGGGCGATCCGCGTTGTAAAGTTGCAATTTTCATGGGCAAGAACGATCCTAATGCTGCGTTGCATGAGCAGCAGTCGATGATTTTAGTGCCACTTGATACACCCGGGGTGAAGGTTGAGAGAATGCTTTCCGTATTTGGCTATGATCATGCGCCGCACGGACATGCGGAAATCACATTTGACAATGTTCGCGTACCGGCGGAAAACATGTTGTGGGGTGAAGGGAAAGGATTCGCGATAGCGCAAGGTCGTCTAGGACCTGGTCGAATTCATCACTGTATGCGGTTAATTGGCGCTGCAGAACGTGCGCTTGAAGAAATGTGTATTCGTGTTCAACAACGTTCTGCATTTGGGAAATCTATTGCTGAACAAGGCGTCGTTCGAGAATGGATTGCAGAATCACGCATTGATATCGAGCAGGCACGCCTTTTGACGTTAAAAGCAGCTTATATGATGGACACGGTTGGTAATAAAGAAGCGAGAGCAGAAATTGCGATGATTAAAGTGACGGCGCCAAATATGGCACTGCGTGTAATCGACCGCGCTATTCAAGCGTTTGGTGGAGCGGGTGTAAGCGGAGATTATACATTGGCGGCGCAGTGGGCGAATTCAAGAACGCTGCGTCTCGCAGATGGACCTGATGAAGTTCATCGCAATCAAATCGCACGTCTGGAACTTAAAAAATATGCAGCTCACGGAAAGGGGAACTAATAATGACAGTACTTGACCTCTTTAGACTAACAGGGAAAACAGCAATCGTTACAGGTGGTGGCAGAGGACTTGGGGCACAGATTGCAAAAGGGTTTGCGGAAGCAGGTGCAAACGTTGTGCTATGTTCACGCAATGTTGAAGCTTGTATTGAAATGAGTAAAGAACTGGAAACGCTTGGTGTTCGGTCGATTGGACTTGCATGTGACGTGACGAATCAGAAAGACGTAAAAAAGGTAGTTGAAGAGACAATGAAAATTTTTGGCACGATAGACATCCTTGTCAACAATAGCGGGGCAACATGGGGTGCGCCTGTTGTTGACATGCCCTATGAAGCGTGGAAAAAAGTGATGGATGTAAACGTCAATGGCACATTTTTGATGAGTCAAGAAGTCGGTAAAATCATGATTGAGCAAGAAAACGGGAAAATCATTAACATCGCATCCGTTGCTGGACTTGGCGGGACGCATCCGAGCTTTATGGATACTATCGGCTACAACACCAGTAAAGGAGCAGTTATCACATTTACGAAAGATCTCGCAGCTAAATGGGGGCAGCACAATATTAACGTTAATGCGATTGCACCCGGATTTTTCCCAACAAAAATGTCAAAAGTCACAATTGAACAAGGGCATGAATATATTTTAAATTCCACACCGTTAAACCGCTTAGGGTCAGAAGAAGATTTAAAAGGTGTCGCTCTTTTCCTTGCATCGAAAGCTTCTGACTATGTGACGGGAGATATTCTGCTAGTCGACGGTGGAATGAGTACATTATGAAAGAAGAGCTTACTAGACAAAGCATTCAACTTTTTGAACGGAAAGGGTTTAGTTCGACCTCTGTCCAGGACATTGTTGATTCGTTAGGCGTGACGAAAGGGACTTTTTACTATTACTTCACGAGTAAAGAAACGCTTCTTATGGACATCCATCTCCGCTATATCGATGATTTAGTAGCCAGACAAAAGAAGGTTTTAGACAGTAATGAAAGTTGCCGAAATCAGCTTACGAAAATTGTTGAGATGCTCATTAAGGATATTCAAACACAAGGTTCAAATGTACGTGTTTACTTTAGGGAGATGCGTCATTTATCAGAGGAAAACAGTAGTGTCATAAAAAATAAACGAAGAATGTTCCATCTCACTATTGAGGAAATCATTAAAGCGGGAATTGAAAAGAAGGAGTTTCGGGATAATCTAGATCCCAAAATGACTACTTTTGCGATTTTAGGGGTTACAAACTGGAGTTATGAATGGTTTGACCCGTCTGGCAATATATCGTCGAAAGAGCTTGCGAGTATGTATATGGATTTCATCTTACACGGAATTGATTTGAAGGGGGAATGAATGATGAGTTCGAATGAAATTAAGCATATTCTTGTTGTTGGAGCGGGACAAATGGGGCATCAAATTGCTATGCTGTGCGCGCTTGGAGGATACAGGACTTCATTGCAGGATGTAAATAGTGAAGCACTGAAGGATGCAGAAGCGAGCTTGGAAAAGCGAATGGATAAATGGGTTACAAGTGGGAAGTTAACTGCGAGTAGCAAGGAAACTGCTTTTCAAAATCTCACATTCACGGATAATCTCAACGAAGCCGCGAGAGATGCAGATTTTGTAATTGAAGCGATTGTGGAAAAACTAACTAGTAAACAGCAATTGTTTAGGGAACTGGACCGTCTTACACCGAAACATGCCATTTTAGCCTCTAATAGTTCAACCATCGTCAACTCGTTGCTTGCAGAAGTGACGGAGCGTCCAGACAAGGTTTGTAACGCGCATTTCTTTTTCCCACCTCTGGTTATGGAGTGTGTGGAAATCGTCATGAGTGAAGAAACGTCTGAAGAAACAGCGCAGACTGCATTAGCTGTTTGTGAACAAATCGGCAAGGAGGGAATTATCCTTCGAAAGGAAATATCCGGCTTTGTCGCAAACCGTATATTAGGCGCAATTCATAAAGAAGCCATTGCACTTTATGAAAATGGAATCGCTGATTTTAAAGATATAGATTTAATCGTGAAAAAATCGCTTGGGCATCCATTGGGACCGTTTGAACTTATTGATTTATCCGGTGCAGACGTTGTCAATTTTGTCATGCAGCAGCAATTCGCGGAAACGGGAAATCAGGCAGACAAACCAGCTGCATGTATTGTGCAAAAAGTAGAAGCAGGTCATTTAGGACGGAAAACGGGACAAGGATTCTATTCCTACAATCGCGGCTGATAAGGGTGAATTAATTCCAAAAGAATAGGGAGTGAGTAGGTTGATATCAACAACTAACGATACGATACCTGTCCGAAAAGGAGAAGGATTGGACGAAGAAGTCCTCTTGCGATTCCTTCGGGAGAATTGTGCCGATTTACCAGAAGGTGAACTTGAAGTTCGGCAGTTTGGAACGGGCCATTCTAATTTAACCTATGAAATCGAAATAGGGACTTGGCAAGCGGTACTTCGACGTCCGCCACTCGGTCCAGTTGCTGCGAAAGCGCATGATATGGAACGAGAATTCAATGTATTAGCTGCACTTCATCCTGTTTATCCAACTGCACCGAAACCGCTCGTCTTTTGTAATGATTCAACTATCATAGGTAGCCCATTTTTTGTTATGGAAAGACGGAACGGAATTGTTCTCGATACAGAGTTTCCAAGTGGTACGAATTCTCCTGAAGAATTAGGAAGAAAAGTATCTGAAATCATGGTCGATAAACTTGTGGAGTTACATGCGATTGACTACAAAAAAACAGCACTTGTTGAGATGGTCAAGCCGGATGGGTTCTTGGAAAGGCAAGTGAATGGCTGGATCGGACGCTATGAAAAAGCGAAGACATCTGCTATTGAGGAAGTTGCAGTGCTTACTACTTGGCTGCAAAATAATATTCCTGAATCAGCTGAACCAACGATTATTCACTATGATTATAAATTAAATAATGCGATGTTTTCACCAGATTATTCTGTGATGACAGGATTGTTTGACTGGGAAATGACGACTGTTGGAGACCCACTTGCAGATGTAGGGGCGGCACTAAGTTATTGGATGCAGGCAGATGATCCGGATCAGTTACTGCATGGACTTGGCAAACCGCCGATTACGATTCAGAAAGGATTTTTCACACGCGAAGATTTTATTGCGCGTTATGCAGAGAAAAGTGGGCGGGATATGACGAATATTAATTATTATAGTACCTTTGCGTACTTTAAACTCGCTGTCATTTGTCAGCAAATTTATTACCGCTATAAAAATGGACAAACGACAGATGCTCGCTTCTCTCATATGGATAAATTTGTAGAGATACTTGTCAAGCAAGCGATGGTCGGAACGACAAAATGATGACAGTAACTCGACCAAAGCTTCATGTCATTCTTCAAAAAGAAGCGATCATGCCAGAGTTGATTAATAAAGAAAAAGTGGCAGTCGTGTTTGATATTTTACTTGCGACAACGACCATTGCCACACTTCTTCATCATGGAGCAAAGGAAGTTATCCCTGTAATAGACGGGGAGGAAGCCTTGAAAGTAGCGAGAAGTTTTGAGAAATCAGCGACAATTATAGCTGGAGAATCTGAAGGACTAACAATTGAAGGTTTTGTGGATCCGCTTCCCACGATACTTAAACATGTCGCAAAGGGAAAAACTATCATCCTTTCAACAACGAATGGCACCGTCGCTATTCGTCATGTCGAGAACGCAAAAAAGGTATTCGCCGCCTCATTGATAAATGGGCACGCTGTTGCCCGAAAAATAGCACTAGAGCACGTGGACGATTCAATTATTTTAATTTGCGCTGGAACTATGAAGCAGTTTTCCCTAGAGGACTTTTACGGGGCAGGCTATTTCATAGATGAATTACTTCGACAAAATGAGTCGTGGGAACTGACGGATTCTGCGAAAGCAGCTCTGTATTTATATAGAGGGAATAAAGAGAACGCCGCTTCGATACTCAAAACATCTTTAACAGGCCAGATGCTTATGCAAGTGGATTTGGAGGAAGATATTCTCTATTCCGCTACTAGAGGAATAGTTGAGGTTATACCCGAATTTGTGGACGGGAAAATGAGTGTGAAAGGGGATAAAACGATTGACTACTGATCAACTAATTTATCGTGGTACGTCATTTTTATACAGTGCGTCGCAGCCAGAAGCTATTTTCACCCCGGAAGATTTTACGGCTGAACACCATATGATTGCCGATACGGCGAAGAAATTCATTGAAAAAGAAGTGCGGCCTCACAATGAACAAATTGAGGGCGGGGACTTTACGCTTGTCAGGTCACTTCTTAGAAAAGCAGGAGAATTGGGTTTGCTTGCCCATAGTATTCCCGAGAAATACGGTGGACTTGGCCTCGATAAAATCACGAAAGGGCTTGTAGGGGAAATTATCGGAGCTGCAGGTGGTTATAGCGTTGCACATTCTAATCACACATGTATTGCAACGTTACCGATTACGTATTTCGGATCGCAGTGGCAAAAAGAAAGGTATTTGCCGAAGCTTGCATCTGGTGAATTTATCGGCGCCTATTGCCTTACAGAGCCTTCTGCCGGGTCGGATGCCTTAGCTGCATCTACTACAGCGCTATTAAATGAAGAGGGAACGCATTATTTGTTGAACGGAACGAAGATGTTCATTACAAATGCTTCGTTTTCCGATACCTTCATTGTCTATGCAAAAGTCGATGGTACCAAGTTTACGGCATTCATCGTTGAAAAAGATTTTCCGGGCTTATCACTTGGGCCGGAAGAACAGAAGATGGGCATCAAGGGTTCGTCCACGACAGCCGTATTTTTCGACAACTGTGAAGTGCCTGTCCAGAACTTATTGGGTGAAATCGGCAAAGGACATCATATTGCATTGAATGTGCTAAATCTGGGCCGCTTCAATCTTGGTTCTGCCTGCACAGGAGCAGCGAAATACACCTTCAAGTTAGCGATTGATTATACAAATGAACGTCAACAATTTGGCAAGAGGATTGCATCCTTTACTGCCACCGAAGAAAAAGTGGCAGATATGGCAATACGCATTTACGCAGCAGAGTCTCTTCAATACCGAACTGCTTCCTATCTTGAAGATGCACTTGGTGAAGTGGACGGGTCAAGTGACATGAAGCTTATTGCAGACAGAATGAGGGAGTATGCGGTTGAAGCCGCTATCTGCAAAGTATACGGTTCTGAAACGTTGGATTATGTTGCGGATGAATCACTTCAACTTCATGGCGGTTATGGATTTATAAAAGAGTATAAGGTTGAACAAGTGTATCGTGATTCGCGTATTAACCGAATTTTCGAAGGCACAAATGAAATTAACCGATTGCTCATTCCGATGGCTCTGTTGCAACAGGTGGGGAAAGGATTAGTCCCGTTACCAGGGCTTGTCGGGCAGGCCGTTGCGCAACTAAAGCAATCAATTGAGTTAGAGGATGAAATTCTAGCCCGTGAAAAAGAAGCAATCCGTTCAATCCGCAATGTATTTTTACTGTCCATAGGTCTTGCTTATGAAGCTTTTGCAGCTCGTATTGCGGATGAGCAAGAAACGATACTAAAATTGGCTGACATCGCAATTGCACTATACGCAGCTGAATCTGCTGTACTGCGAACTGAGAAATCAATTGCAAAAAAAGGTGAAGAAAAATCTACTCTTAAAGTGCAACTGACAGAAGCTTTGATTGACGATACGCTTTTCGAAGTTGAGATGATTGCTCGCAAATTGATTGCAGGTGTTACAACTGGAGAGAAGCGCAAGACAGCACTTGCTGATGTGACAAATCGATTTAGTAATCTAGCGAGTAAAGGCACAATCCAAACGAAAAGAGCCATTGCTAAAGCATTTAATGAATCACGGCAGTATATATCTTAAAGGGGGATTTTGAAGATGAAAGCAATTCGATTTGAACAGTATGGAGGTCCGAACGTGTTGGAACTAGTCGATATCGATAAACCAACAATTGGCGATCAAGAAGTGCTGGTTGAAGTGAAGGCGATTGGTGTGAATTATGCGGATATCGCGCGTCGTGAAGGGAAATACGTTGTGCCGACTCCGCTGCCGTTTATGCCTGGTGCTGAAGTTGCAGGCGTTATTACTGAAGTAGGGAAAGACGTTAAACGTTATAAATCTGGTATGCGCGTCGTGTCTTTAATTGAATCGGCGGGTTATGCGGAGTATGTGAATCTTCATGAGATGGCACTTGCCCCTATTCCTGACGGCGTTGATTTTGTTGAGGCAGTCGCGCTACCCCTGCAAGGGCAAACGGCATACCATATTTTAAAGACAATGGGACGGCTTGAAAAAGGAGAAACAGTTCTCGTTCATGCAGCAGCAGGTGGGGTCGGTGCAATTGCAGTTCAACTTGCGAAAATCTTTGGAGCAGGCAAGATTATTGCTACTGCAAGCAGTGATGAAAAATTGGTGCATGCAAAAGAAATGGGTGCCGATCATGTTGTTAACTATACAGAAGAAGGTTGGGAATTAAAGGTCCGTGAACTAACCAATGGTAAAGGCGTGGATCTAGCACTTGAAATGGTCGGTGGCGATATTTTCCGCAAGACGTTGAAATGCCTTGCACCATTCGGACGTGTGGTTGTATTTGGTGCGGCAAGCGGTGAATCCTCACCACTGCTGGCTGGAGAATTGATGCGCCGCAATCAATCTGTCATTGGATTTTTCCTGCCACAAATTATGAATAATTATGATATGTATCAAGCTAGTTTCAAGGAATTGCTTGGGTTTATTGAGAGCGGCGATTTAGCATTGACGATTGGCGGCACGTACAGACTGGAAGAAGCGGCGGATGTACATCGATTGATGCAGGGGAGAAAAACGATGGGGAAACTTGTTTTGATTCCTTAATAATAGTGGTAATTAGAGAGTTGAGATAAAGATGCCCCTCAACTCCGCTGCGGCGCTCGGGGATGCCTTCGGCCATCAGTCTTATGGCTTCGGCTACCCCTTCTAAGGCGGATTCGCTTAGTTTTTACATGTAGTCATATGTTCAATAAATAGGTAGTTGAGAGATTGATAAAGATTTCCTACTCGTGGTGTTTCTATATGTAAAGAATATGTATTAAAACTTATTTGCATGAGTGACGTAAGGCGGTCATAATACGCTTCGTGCCGGTCATAAACAGCCCAATGGCGGACATAAGTACATTCATGGTGAGCATAACAGGCACCTATTCAATTGAGATTAGTGCTAGAATAGAGTCAAGAAAAGATAATGGGGATAGATGGATGAAAACGTACCTGATCAAGAAAGCGTTGAATAATAATGTGCTTATTGCTACTGATGTGAATGGAAATGAAGTCGTTTTAATTGGTCGGGGCATTGGCTTTGGTAAAAAGTCTGGAGAGTCGATTATTCGAGAGGAAGTTGAGAAATTATTTGTATTGAATGATCCTGAAGAGCAGGAGCAGTACAAACAGCTTATTTCCACTCTTGATGAAAAGACATTAAAAGTGCTTATTTCAGCAGTCGAAATTATTCGGGAACGGGCTGGCATGCCGCTAAATGAACATATCCACATAGCGCTGACAGACCATTTATTCTTTGCGGTTAATCGGATGAGACGGGGAATGGTAATTCGGAATCCTTTTTTACTGGAGACAAAGGCACTTTATCCTGATGAGTATAAAATTGCTGCTGAAGTGACAGCGATGGTTAATGAACAGCTATCTGTCGGGCTCCCAGAAGGTGAAATTGGTTTCATTGCCTTACATATTCACAGTGCCCTTGTAAATAAAAATGTGCGTGATTTAACGAGACATTCAGATTTAATTGTTCGACTTGTCACAATGATTGAAGAGCAATTGGACATAATTATTGATAAAACTAGCATTGACTATATTCGTTTAATCCGCCATCTTCGTTTTGCAATTGAGCGGGTGGTGCGTGGAGACAAGATTGCTGAGCCGGAAAAAATCACAGGGTTGTTAAAAAATGAGTATCCAATTTGTTACAATCTAGCTTGGAAGCTGATTAAAGTAATGCAACAGACCTTACAAAAAGAGATCTATGAAGCTGAAGCGGTTTACTTAACACTACATCTCCAACGGATTCAAGCAAAAATGGAATAAAGATCGTAATCTGTTGCAGGTCAAATAAATCTATTTGCAAGGTTCTAATAACTATGATAGGGTTAATATATAAAGTCATTGGGTAATACAATTGGCGTCAGACATAATTTATAAAAATATTATCTTCGTACGTGTTACTGATACGATCAGGCATGAGTGAAAAGATGATTGATGATAGTTTTGGAGGAAACTCTTAGGCTTATTTCAATTTACTTTTTTCTCATGTCTTTTTTGTGTGTATATATGTTGAACATATGAATAGCTATTAAACTAAGTGAAGGCATCCCCAAGCGCCGTAGCGAATTCAATGGAATTCTTTATGTCAACCTATATAGTTGAAAAAACCCGATGACTTATTAAAAATTTAGGAGGTTATACAGTGTTTAAAAAAACTTTTGGTGTTTTACAAAAAGTTGGACAAGCATTAATGCTTCCAGTAGCCCTACTTCCAGCAGCAGGTTTATTGCTTGGGATAGGTAATGCTGCCCAGCAAGAAACAATGCTTAACTATCTGCCATTTTTATCAGCAGATTGGATCCAGTTGACAGCAACAGTAATGGAAGATGCGGGGGGAATTATTTTTGGTAACTTACCGCTTATCTTTGCAATTGGTGTCGCAATTGGGTTAGCAAAAGACGGTGCTGCAGCACTTGCGGCACTTGTTGGTTACCTTGTATTGAATCAAGTAATGAGTTCATGGCTCGGGATTACACCGGACATGCTTGCTGATAATCCAGCCTATGCACTTGTTTTCGGAATTCCAACGTTACAAACCGGAGTTTTCGGCGGGATTATTGTAGGTTTGATAGCAGCGTTTTGTTACAACAAGTTTCATGATATTGAAATGCCTTCCTTCCTTGGCTTCTTTGCAGGGAAAAGGTTCGTTCCAATTGCTACAGCTGGTGCGGCTTTCGTAGCTGGATTACTATTGATTGTTATTTGGCCAACAGTTCAAGCTGGAATGAATAGTGCATCACTTTGGTTACTCGATGAAGGTACATATATCGCCGTATTCTTCTTTGGATTTATCAAACGTTTGCTAATACCGTTTGGATTGCACCATATTTTCCATGCACCATTCTGGTATGAATTTGGTACATATACGACGGCGGCTGGTTCAGTTGTTCGTGGTGATATGACAATCTTCTTTGCACAATTAAAAGATGGTGTACAACTTACAGCTGGTAACTTCATGGGTGGAGAATTCCCAATTATGATGTTTGGTTTGCCGGCAGCAGCGCTCGCGATGTATCATGCAGCGCGACCAGAAAAGAAAAAATTAGTTGCAGGACTATTAGCATCAGGTGCATTAACATCATTCTTAACGGGGATAACTGAACCACTTGAATTTTCGTTTTTATTCCTGTCGCCTATACTTTTCTTACTCCATGCTGTTTTAGATGGTTTATCATTTGTATTGATGACATTTTTGGAAGTTCATATCGGTTACACCTTCTCAGGTGGAGCTATTGACTTCTTCCTCTTCGGTATTTTACCGGGCAAAGAGTCATGGTGGATTGCCGTATTACTCGGCCTTGTTTTTGCAGTGATCTATTACTTCTTGTTCCGCTTTATGATTAGTAAGTTTAATCTAATGACGCCGGGACGTGAAGCAGATGATGAAGATACAGAAGAAGCGAAAACGGGTCCAAAGGGCAACACTGATCTTGCTTACAATATTCTTGAAGCAATGGGTGGTCAAAAGAATATCAGCCAGTTAGATGCTTGTATTACAAGGCTTCGTGTATCTGTTATCGATGTTCAAGCCGTTAACAAAAAAGACTTGAAAAAGTTAGGTGCGGCGGGCGTACTTGAAGTTGGTAATAATATTCAAGCAATATTCGGCCCACGTTCTGAAATTATTAAAGGCCAAATTCAAGATGTAATCAGTGGAAAACGACCTCGTACTGAGGTGATTGAACAACCTGTCCAAACTGTAAGTAAAGTTACAACGAATCAAACGACAGATGTATTTATTTCACCGATACAAGGCGAGATTAAGCCACTTTCAGAAGTACCTGATGCTGTGTTTGCCGAAAAAATGATGGGCGACGGTTTTGCGATTGTGCCATCTGAAGGTATTGTTGTTTCACCAGTAGATGGGACAATCGTTACTTTCTTCCCGACAAAACATGCATTAGGAATTCAAGCTGATTCAGGAAGAGAAATTTTAATTCATGTTGGAATTGATACGGTCAAATTAGATGGTAAAGGTTTCGAAGCTTTAGTTGCACAAGGTGATCAAGTTAAAAAAGGACAACCTTTGTTGAGATTCGATGTTGATTATATTAAGGAGCATGCGACTTCAATCATTACTCCGATTATCTTCACTAATCTATTTGAGGGTGAATCAGTCGTTATTAATAAGTCAGGTACTGTTGAATTAGAAGAAGACAACATTGTGACGATTGAAAAGTAAGAAAAGCGGAAGGCGCCTTCTAGAACCGAGCGTCTGAAGCTAGACACTATTCTAAGTCGGAAAACTTATACTTTCTTACCTGTAAATACTGAGTGTCAGGCCCCTTTAGAGAGAAATCAGCCATGTATAAAATGGCTGATTTCTTTCTTTTTTGTATTTCACCCTTATAATTAGTGTCAGAAGACTTCCTTAACTGACGAATGGCCCCTGTTTGTGAGATAATACACTTAGAATGAGAGGCTGATTAACAATGACATTTCAAGATTACAACTTAAGCAAGGAGATTACACGGGCGCTAGACGGGCTTGGGTATTCTTCACCTACAGAAGTGCAGGAGAAAGTAATTCCTGCGGCACTTACTAAAAACGATTTAGTTGTCAAATCACAGACGGGTAGCGGGAAGACGGCGGCTTTTGGAATTCCTATCTGTGAAATGGTTGACTGGGACGAGAACAAACCACAGGCGCTAATTTTAACACCGACGCGTGAACTCGCAGATCAGGTCAAAGAAGACATTACAAACATTGGCCGTTTTAAGCGTATTAAAGCTGCCGCTGTTTACGGGAAATCACCATATGCCTATCAAAAAGAAGAACTGAAGCAAAAATGTCACGTAGTTGTCGGGACTCCAGGGCGTGTATTCGATCATATTGAGCGAGGTTCACTTGTGCTTGATCGAATTGAATATCTAGTGCTAGATGAAGCTGATGAAATGCTGAATATGGGTTTTATTGACCAAGTCGAATCGATTATTAATAAATTACAGAAAAACAGAACGACTATGCTTTTCTCAGCAACACTTCCAGAAAAGATAGGCAAACTAAGCAGTAAATATATGAAGAACCCGAAAAATATTGAGATAGCTTCTACTGTTACATTGACAGATCAAATTGACCACTCACTCATTATCGTAAGGGACCCACAGAAATTTGACCTGCTGCGTGATGTGACTGTTGTTGAAAATCCAGATAGCTGCATCATTTTTTGCCGGACAAAAGATCAAGTGGATAGTGTTACTGAACAGCTTGAAAAACTCCACTATACTTGCGACAAACTACATGGTGGCATGATGCAGGAAGACCGTTTCTCTGTCATGGATGAATTCAAGCGCGGCGAATTCCGTTACCTAGTTGCCACAGATGTTGCTGCACGCGGTATTGATATCGACAGCATTACGCATGTAATTAACTATGATCTCCCTGTGGAAACTGAAAGCTATGTGCATAGAGTAGGGAGAACTGGACGGGCTGGTAAGAGAGGGAAAGCGATTTCTTTCGTTACGCCTAATGAAAATCACTTCCTTGATGAGATTGAAGCGTACATTGGATTTGAAATTCAACAACGCAATGCTCCATCCAAACAGGCAGTTGTAGTAGCAATGGGCGCATTTACAGAGAAAATAGAAAGCCTTCCTGAATTGAAAAAGAATAAAAATGAACTAGTAAATAAAGATATTATGAAGCTCTATTTTAACGGTGGTAAAAAGAAAAAGCTTCGCGCGGTTGACTTTGTCGGTACAATTACAAATATTCCTGGCGTATCTGCAGAAGACATCGGAATCATTAAAATCCAGGACACTGTGACCTATATTGATATACTGAATGGCAAAGGTAAGCTGGTGTTGAATGAAATGAAAACGACAACTGTTAAAGGGAAGTTATTGAAAGTGCATAAAGCGAATAAATAAATCTCGATATAAAAAAGCAATCCTTGATCAGTATATTCACTGAACAAGGATTGCTTTTTATATACTACTGAGTCCATTTACCAACTGCTTGTCCCACTTGCACTTCACTGTTCAACTCAATAGTCGGAATGAAGTCCGGATTATTTTCTATAAACAGAATAACTGTAGATCCAAAACTGAAATAACCAAAATCATTTCCTTTAATGCATTCTTTTGATGAATTGTGAAGCTGTATGCTATTCACATTTAAAGCTCCAACTTTTATTATGGCCACTTTTCCGAAATCTGTCATTACTTCTGAAATGAGGCGATGATTCGTGGAGAAGGGGCTCTGTCCAAGACGTAATCCTAAACTATTCACTGGATAAGAAACACCGCCAAGAGCGTAGCGTGAAACCAAACTTCCTGTAACAGGATAGTGGAAGTGATGATAATGGCTAGGTGACAGGTAAAAGATATAATACGTGCCATCTTTATAAGCAGCTGCTTTTTCAGAGGTACCCATAATTTCGTTTATCTTATACTGATGGCCTTTTATCAGAAAAGATTGGTCGGTAGCTATTTTCCCAACTCCACTTGCAACACCATCCACTGGTGAAGTGAGGGCATTGGGCGAAGGATCCACTTGACGAATACCTTCTTTTAGCTGGCGTGTGAAGAGGGCTTGTAGACTTTTATAGTGTGAGATTGGGTGTTCCATTTCGTCATTATTAATGCGATAAGCATTGCTGAATGGCTGGATGAACGGCCGGCTAAATCGTGAACTTGTAAATGATTTTAAGAGAGCAGAAGAAACTGGATTCCCCGTGAGCTCAACAAAAGATTTAAAGAGTGCTTTTTTCATTTAATTTATCCTCCGAATGATTCATTTACACTTTCGCAATACGAATGTTGCTAATCATCAATACTGACATAATCAACATCAATATAACGAAAAATAATGGACCCACATATGGAACAAGGAAAAAGCTTAGTGTCATGACAACCCCAGCTACCGTAATAGGAACACCATAAAATGCACCATCAAATTCAGATGCATTGTAACGAGCGAGACGAACTGCACCGGATAAGACATAAAAAACGGTAGCAATGATTCCAAGCCAAGGCGTCGAATAAAGTGTTGTTTCGTAAATCAATAATGCGGGTGCTAATCCGAATGAAACTAAATCACATAATGAATCAAGTTCTTTACCAAAAAGCGATTCTGCATTATAATGTCTCGCGACCATTCCATCGAAACGATCAAATAATGCGGCAAGGAAGATGAAAAGTAAACTCATATGACCTAAGCCTTTTATAATAAGAATAATAGCAATAACGCCGAAACATAAGTTCATCAATGTAATTGCATTTGCTAACTGCGCTTTCACTTTGGATTGTTCAACATAATCAGGTGAAATCATAAAACACCTCCTAATAGTGTACATACGATTTTAGACTAATTAATAGCCATGATTTCAATTACCCGAAAATACAATGATACCATGATTTCTATGGTGAAAACTGTGAAATTAAAGACGAATTAAAATAAAGTATGTAACCGGTAATCTTATATTATACTTGAATAATGAATGCTGTGCAATTTAAAGTATGAATGTCAGCCGCTTTGCTCTCTTTCAATCTCTTGGACCTCCCGTTACTTATAATAAACCGTTATTGCAGTAGGGGTTTCTTACTACATGAACAAAAGCGTTCAAACAAGCTAAGTGGTGGCGCTACTCCTATATGATTAGCCATAGGAATAACTTCAGTGGACAATAGCTTATTCAGAGATAAGCAGTGGGGGAACTGACCATCTACTATCCCCTACACTTTAAAAAATCATAGCTGCTTTGTCTAATGTAAGCCGAAATCAAGATCTTTGATTTCCACATAAAATGTTTTGGCAAAAACCTCGATGCATCATGAATGTCTCGATGATTCTTTTTAAAAGAAGTGTAAACGCGCAAAAAGTTGAGATAGTGATTGCAACAAAAAAGCCCCAATCAATTGCTGATAGGGGCGTTACTGTTATTCAGAGGGACTATTTCGACATCATTAATTTTTTTATATCGTGGCCTTTAAACTTCACTGTCAATTTTAACGTTGTATAATCAATCACTTCGAATGCCTCTGATGCTTGCTTGATGATATCTTCATCATCCATGTCTGGTTCAAGCGAGAGTTCCTCGAAGATTGTATTAAGCTTTTCCATGGCTTTATTGCCATGCAAGTAGAGGTCTTCTAGTTGATTTTCGTATGTTGCCTCTGTTTTATCACGTTTTTCATCATAATTGGCGGTGACTGCTTGTTTGATTTCTTTTGTATCAATTGCTACATCAAAAGCCGTGAAGCCGTATGTCTCACCAAGTGGCTCTTTGGGTGAATCGGATTCTGTTACTAGGTTCTTATTGCTACAACCGACAATCAGTATTAGTGTAGAAATCATCGCGATTCGTAAAATTAAACGCATCATATTCAACTCGGTCATCCTTTCCGGCCATATCTAAAGTAGACTACTGTCAATCTAACCTTAGTAGGGGAGAGTTATACGGATGGAGACTATAAAGTTAATCTTCAATCAGAGGGGGTGTTCTTCATCCCCCACTGATTGTTAGTTTAACCATTCGGGCTTTTACGGGCAGTTGATCCCCCACTTATTCTTCTTATGTCCTTGAATACTTGAAGTGGGGGTCTTACTGCCCGTTAATGCGGGATAAATCTGTTTCCAATCACGTGTCAGTATTAAACACCTAAGAAGAACAGTATGACCGGAATAGTGATAATGCTGATTAGTGTCGTGAAAAATGTTGTAAACGATACAAGATCAGGTTCTGTCCCAAACTGTAATGCAAGCATCGTTGTATTTGCCGCTGCCGGCATGGATGCTTGTACAATAACGACCGCTTTTAGAAGGTCATTGACGGGCATGAAATACAAAATTCCGACTGCGATCAACGGAGAGGCTACCATTCTGATAATACTGACGGCAGAAACATAGCGGTAAGCGACTCTTTTTCGCGAAATGGCCGCAAGCTGCATACCGAGTACGAGCATCACAGTCGGAATAGATGCATCAGCAATGAGGCTAACGGCTTCCATGACTGCGGTTGGAATGGGCACTGAAACTAGCTGGAGTCCTATTCCTAAAAAGGCGGCATACATGAGGGGCATACGAATCACCCGCTGTGCGGACTGGCGTAATGTAGATTTTTCTTCCCCACCCATCGCTGCAAAGAAGATGCCGACAGTATTCATTAGTAACGATTGAAATACCATCATAATAACGGCATAGTCAAATCCGACTGCTCCGAATGCAAACAGAACTACCGGAGCTCCGTAGTTCCCGCTATTCATAAATACCCCGCCAAGAATCATTGCTGATAGTTCTGACCGTGTTGCCTTCATACTAATTGCCGTAATCCATACAACAATTAGCAGGATAGTTGTCAGGAGTAAACTAAATAACACAATATAGAAATAGTCCATCGTCAATTCATTTGTGTAAAACGTTCGGAATGCTAAAAAGGGAGACATTAAATAAAGGGCCGCTGTTGAAATTGATTTAATATCAAAGCCTATAAATTTTTGTCCTATGTAGCCAATTGAGAAGATGATAAATACTGGTAAAATAATTAATAGTAAATTCATTAGGGTTCAGCTCCAACGTTTTGACCTGCTACTAGCATAGCAGAATCTGGACTAGTCAACTATAATGATAGACAAACAAAGTAATGTAGCGAAGTCCAGTGAATTTACATTACCTACACGGTGCTTTTTGCCGTGAAAAAAGGGAGGTTTTTAGTGTGAATGAAATTGTTTCATTCAAGGAAGTATCATTCAGTAAGGGGGACAAGGTAATCTTGCAGGCCATTAATTGGTCCGTCCACCAAAATGAGCATTGGGGAATACTTGGTTTGAATGGTTCAGGGAAAACTTCCCTACTAACTATCATGTCGGGATTCCATTTCCCTTCAACTGGGGAAGTTAGCGTACTGGGCAATCTGTTTGGGAAGACCAATTTGCCGGAACTCCGTAAAAAAATAGGTTTTGTCAGTAGTTCATTGGAGCGCTTTGCCGAGTATTTCAATAACGAAAAGATTGAAAGAGTCGTAGTAAGCGGACAGTTTGCTAGTTTCGGTATTTATGAGCAAGTGAAAAAAGAAGAATGGGAGAAAGCGGATTCTTTACTCGAGAGTCTGCAGTTGACGTATTTGAAAGGAAAGCCCTATCGGCTACTCTCAGAAGGGGAAAAAAGAAAAGTCATCATCGCCCGTGCGTTAATGAGTGAGCCTAAAATACTTGTGTTGGACGAACCATGCTCCGGATTGGATATTCTTTCGCGTGAGCGGTTCCTCCAATCACTGGATGGAATTATGAAGGATGAATGTCATATCGTTTATGTAACCCACCATATCGAAGAGCTTGTCCAAGGGATATCACATGTTCTCCTTCTGAAGGATGGAAAAGTCATCGCCGCAGGACCCAAAGAACAAGTAGTTAGCGATGAGTTGCTAAGTGACACATTTGGAATTCCCGTCCATGTGCATTGGAAGGAAAGTAGGCCATGGTTGGAAATAAGGAGCTAGTATTCGTTCACAAAAAAGTACTCTTTGATAAGGCATTGATTTACTTCTTGCTATACAATTATAGGATAGCGTTTCATCTAATTAGTAATGGAGTGAATGATTTTTATGATGAAGAATGAAAAATCTACAAAAACGTTTAAAAAACGTAATTATAAACCATGGATTATTGCACTTTCTGTTATACTCATCGGTGCAATTGGCGTCTTGTCTGGAATGCGAGGAGTTAAAGATTTTGATGCATTCGATCTAACAATCCTGCCTTTGATGAATGCAATTTTCAACAGTTTTACATTTGTATTCCTAGTGTGTGCTCTTATCGCTATTCTTAAAAGGAATATCACTGTTCATCGCCGTTTTATCTATGCGGCCTTTGTTACAACATTTCTCTTCTTAATTACGTATGTCTCTTACCATTATCTAGCACCATCCACGCCCTACGGCGGAGAAGGCTTTATGGCCGGATTCTATTACTTCATTCTAATCACACATATTATTCTTGCAGCAGCTATCGTCCCGCTTGCACTGACGAGTGTAGCACGCGCATGGAATATGGAGAATGAGCGTCATAAGAAAATTGCGCGATGGACAATGCCGATTTGGTTATACGTTAGCTTTACAGGTGTTTTGGTGTATATACTTATTTCACCTTATTATTAAGTGAGTTGCTGGAATTAGTAAAAATGTATGGACAAACACACTTAAATTAACATCATAGTAGCACATGAATTAGCACTGCCTTTTGGTGGTGTTTTTTTATGTGGAAATTTAGTCAGTGGAATTGAAATACAGGAGAGTGTATTTTAAAGGTCTTTTATTTTGAATTAATGGAACCTTCTGTATAATTAAACGTACTGATAGTAGAGCGTTCTTTTTATGATGAAGGATGCCTTTGATAAAAAGGAGGGTTTTGAGTAATGCCTTAAGAAATGCCTTGAAACTAAGGGAAGTAATTAAATCCAATTATTCACAAATGGCTTTTCAGTGTAAATACAAATGAAAGAGGTCATACATATGAAAAAATGGAGATACATCGGTATTTTTCTTATCGTTATTGCTATTCTCGCAGCATGTTCAAAGAAGGAGACGCCCGAAGATAGGCTTTCGGCTTATATCAAATTATGGAACGATGCTGAGTTTACAAAAATGTATGATGAATATATAAGTGAAGCTTCAAAAGATGCTTTTGGTTCAAGTGAATATATTGACCGAACGACGAAACTTTATAAAGATTTAACTATCACTGATGTAAAAGTTGTTTTTACTAAGACGGATGAAGATAAGAACTATAAACCTGAGGATCAACCGGAGTTTCCTGTACATATAACAATGGAAACCGTTGCAGGACCAGTGGAGTTCGAGAAAAAAGTAATTATGACATATAGTAAATCAAGTGAAGATGAAAATTGGTTTGTCGAATGGGATCCATCTTTCATTCTCCCAGATTTAACGAAGGCAGATAAAGTAGGCATTTCTACTATTTCTTCAAAGCGCGGTGAAATCTTTGATCGGAATGCACTGCCTTTGGCTATAAACGGAAAAGGCTACGAAGCAGGAATCGTACCAGAAAAGTTCAATGAAGAAAGAGATGCAGAAAAACTCGCAACAATACTTAGCGTAACGCCGGAATTTATTAACAAACAACTCACTCAAAGTTGGGTCAAGCCAGATCAATTTGTTCCTATTAAAAAAGTGGCATCAACCCAAGATATGATTATAGAAAAAATGATCGAAGTGCCAGGGGTTACCTATACACAAGTAGAAATGCGAGAATATCCATATGGCGAGTCACTCTCACATCTTACGGGCTATATCAGTCGTATTAATGCTGACGAGTTAGAGAAAGTCAAAGCTCAGGGGTATGGAGAAAACGATTCTATCGGTAAACGTGGACTGGAACAGCTACTTGAAGAACAGCTCCGTGGTCAGGACGGGATTCGAATATATATTGAGAAAACGAAACAAGAAGCAGAGAGAATTACGATAGCTGAGAAAACTGCGGCAGATGGTAATTCAGTCACATTAACAATTGATGCGGAACTTCAGCAGAGGACATTTAATGCGATGAATGGTGAGGTAGGAACGGCGGCAGCAGTGGATCCCAAAACGGGAGAAATGCTTGTGTTGACAAGTTCACCAGCTTTCGATCCAAATGAATTTATGATTGGCGTGGGTTCATCACGCTACCAAGAACTGACTGATGATCCTTTACAACCACTATTAAATCGATTCGCAGCGACATATGCTCCGGGGTCGGCAATAAAACCGATTACAGCGGCAATTGGATTAGAGGCAGGAACGATTGATCCTAGTAAAGGGTATACAATTGAAGGGAAGAGGTGGAAAAAAGATGAATCATGGGGCAATTTTGGTGTCACAAGAGTTTATACTCCACCGAATCCAATCGACTTAAAAAAAGCACTTGCTTACTCGGATAATATCTATTTTGCAAAGGAAGCACTCGAAATGGGGAAAGATACCTTAACTGAAGGTCTAAAAAGATTCGGTTTTGGAGCAGATATTCCCTTTAGTTATCCACTCCGAACTTCTCAAATATCGAATGACGGAACAATCGGGACAGAAGCACAACTTGTGGATACCTCTTATGGACAAGGTCAAATGTTAATGAACATCGCGCACTTAGCTTCGAGTTATGCTCCAATCTTAAATGACGGAAAGATGTTCAAGATGGTTTTATTCGAAGATGAACCAAAAGGTGAAGTATGGGTAGAGGGGCTAATTTCAGCTGACAACGCTGCAATCCTTCGGGCAGACTTACGTGAAGTTGTGGTAAATGGTTCTGCTAAAGATGCAAATATCCCTGCTGTTAAACTTTCTGGGAAGACAGGCACTACAGAATTAAAGTCATCACAGGAAAAAGGCGGCAAGGAAAATGGATTCTTCGTCGGGTATCAAACAGATGAAACATCTTATATTTTGGCTATGATGATTGAAAGTATAGAAGATAAAGGTGGAAGCAGCTATGTAGTAAAAAAGGTTGCACAAGTCATGGGGAACTAATAGCTTGTGCAAGCATGGTTTGGGTGTCTAGTTCACTGAAAAAACGCAAGTACAGCGAATGATGCTTTTCATAGTATATATGTTGAACGAATGATTCTATATAATCTCCAGCGAAGGCATCTACTGGGGTAGCCGAAGCAATAAGGCTGACAGTGATTTATTGTGGGAGGCATCCCCTAGCGCTAAGCGTTGTTGGTAGGATTCTTTAATTTAACCTATATAGTTGGAAAATTCCTTATTTTATCGATTAAAATGATGACTTGCTCGATTTCTAGATTGTCAGGTGATGTAGCTTGATTTTAACCAATCATGTTTTAACTATTATATTAGGAGCGCGATTTGGTACATTTCTATGAACAATTTTTTGAAAGTGTAGAAAAAAGTTAGTTCAATATTTGTTTGTTGTTTCATGAAAATGGTAAAATAAAAGTATCACGTGATAGTTTGGAGGCGAGTCTATTGGGAAGGATAAACTAAGAATTGGGGAATTAGCCGACATTGCAGGAGTATCTAAACGGACAATCGATTATTATACAAACTTGAATCTTTTAAAACCATCACGTTCCGATACTGGCTATCGTCTTTTTGACCTTTCTGATGTTGTGCAGTTAGATAAGATTTCACATTTAAAGGAAAAAGGTTTCTCACTTGAAGAAATTAATGAGAAGCTGGCTTTTCCGGATACTAGTGAGCTGGTGCTGGAGAAAGCACTTTTAGTAAAAAGTAATCTTCAGGAACTTTTGGTTTTATTAAAAAGAGCTGAACGGGAAAACTCTTCAATTAAGGAGAGCATCACCCATGATACTCTGCCAGTAATACAAGCTTTATTACAATTACTTGTCTAATTTTACACGCGAAAGTAGTAAACAATCATTTCAGGAGGTGGAGGCTTTGCTTAATGTAAGGTTGACATAGTGGAAATATTAAATTTAGTATTAGTCGCAGTACTAATTGCTTTAACAGCTTTCTTTGTAGCAACAGAATTTGCATTAGTGAAAGTTAGAAGTACAAAAATTGATCAGCTAGTTGCGGAAGGACGAAAAGGTGCGATATCTGCAAAGCACGTCACCACTCATTTGGACGAGTACCTCTCTGCCTGCCAATTAGGAATTACAATTACTGCTTTAGGGCTTGGTTGGCTCGGTGAACCAACAGTCGAGACAATGCTACATCCACTGTTCGAAAAATTCGATGTAGATCCATCTGTTTCCCAGATACTTTCCTTTGTAATCGCCTTTGTCTTCATCACTTTCCTACACGTTGTAGTGGGGGAACTTGCTCCGAAGACAATAGCAATCCAAAAAGCAGAAGCATTGACATTGCTTTTTTCTAAACCAATAATGTGGTTCTATAAATTAATGTTTCCCTTTATCTTTGTGTTGAATGGATCAGCTCGTTTGCTTATAGGTCTATTCGGCTTTAAATCAGCATCGGAACACGAAGTTGCTCATACTGAAGAAGAGTTACGGCTCATTTTGTCAGACAGTTTTAAAAGCGGAGAAATTAATCAGTCCGAACTGAACTATGTTAACAAAATGTTCGAATTTGACAACCGAATTGCAAAAGAGATTATGGTGCCACGGACTGAAATGGTAACGTTCTCCTCGGATGTTTCTTTCGATGAAGTAGCATATACAATCCAAGAGGAAAGATATACACGTTATCCCATTTACGAGGGGGATATAGATAATATCATAGGCTTTATCAACAGTAAGGATTTGCTATACTTTACTCTCGGAGATCGCTCGGCCTTAGAGTCATTCTCCATTAAAGACTTGTTGCATCCGATACCGGTGGTAATCGAAACATTGCCCATTGATGAAGTTCTAAAAAGAATGCAAAACGAACGGTCCCAATTATCGCTTGTAATCGATGAATATGGCGGTACGGCTGGAATGGTAACAATCGAAGACATCCTTGAAGAAATTGTCGGGGATATACACGATGAATTTGATGCAGATGAGATCGCGGAAATCACAAGAATTGCAGAAGACCATTATATCGTCAGCGGTAAAGTATTGATAGAAGAAATCAATGATTTACTTGGAACATCATTGGAAAATGAAACTGTGGATATGATTGGCGGATGGTGCTTGTCGCAGAATTACGAACTTGAAGAAGACGAAGTGATTGAGAAAGACGGCTTCCTTTTTATAATCAAAGAACTAGACGGGCATCAAATACGCTATATAGAAATCCGGAAAAACGAATAGACTATTCATTCAAAACAAAAGGACCTAAAAAGGTCCTTTTGTTTTGAAAAAATTTAGTTGAAGTTCTCTTAAGGGTTAGTTGACCATAAACCAGCAGATTTAACTAGGATCCGCGGGTGCAGTTTCAATTGTGCAACCATTACTTCAGCAAGATCTTCAGGCTGCATCACTTTATCCGGGTTGCCGTCTGTCAAGTTTTCACTGAAAGCCAAATCTGTAGCGACTGTGCTCGGTGTCAATGCGCTGACACGGATATTATGTTTTCTCACTTCAAGCATAAGCGATTCCGTAAGTCCGAGAACACCGAATTTTGATGCACTGTATGCGCTTGTAACTGGTGCTCCTTTTTGACCGGCAGTTGAGGAAATATTAATGATGTCGCCTGATTCTCTTTCAATCATTTCTGGTAGAACAGCTCGTGTGACGTAATAGACGCCCATCAAGTTAACATCGATTATATTTTTGAATTCTTCTGGTGAAAGTTCAAGGAACTTGCCGAATTTACCGATGCCTGCATTGTTAATGAGGATATCGATGGGACCAAGCTCTGATTTGATATGTTCGACTGCAGCAATGACTGATTCATTATCCGACACATCGGCAGTTGCCATCGTCACTTCGACACCGTATTCGCTAAGTTCTTTTGCTACTTTCTCAAGGTTTTCGGCTGTTTTTCCGATAAGTCCTACATTGATGCCTTCTTGAGCAAAAGCAATGGCTGTCGCGCGGCCGATACCTCTGCCTGCACCAGTAATTATAGCGTTTTTACCTTTTATGATTTGCATACATAACACTCCCTCTATGAAAGTTTCTACATAGAGCAGTATAACAAATGCAGCGCGAATTAGTGTCCGCGGCGATTATAAGAAACGTTTTGGAGGAACTGAGGTGTGAAAAAAAGTGGCATCATTAGCAGATGCCAACCGCAAATAGTTACCTACAAACGGTTTTTATCCAAGTTTATACTGCTTTCACAACAAAAATGATTGATATATATGTTGAACAAATGAATACGGCGTATGCGCTTTACAAGGGCTTTTGGGCGGCCACTGAAAAAGTCCCGATACTTAGCACAATTAGAATTCCTGCCAATACCGCTTCGACGCTTTGTGGATGCCTCCCGCGATAAGCCAGAAAGAAGACCAGGGAGGGATTGAACTGCATCCCTCCTTCAGTCTTATCGCTCCGGCTACCACGAAGTCGCGCCTTCGCTGGATGGTCTATTTGAGATAGCGCATTTCATAAGCTGTGATAAAATCCGTAACCTAGATTGTGGATTTCTTGACTATAATTATATATGTTGAATCCGGTATATATACTGAGCGAAGGCGCCTTAACGGGGGAGCCAACCGAACAACGAAGAGTTCGGTTTGTATAATTTCTGCGTTCTTTGCAGAAATTATACAGTTAATGCCAAGAGGTTATTCCAGATAGGTTAAAGAATACCTCATCTGGCTTAGGGCGAGAGGCATCCCCAAAGCGCCAAGCGATCTACAACCCACAACCCGAATAACAGCTCTTGCATTATTGAGCGCCAAAGTAAATTCAGTGGGATTCTTTAATTCAGTATAAATAGCTCTTTTATACTTCCAATGGGAAATTTGAACTCATCATTATGGGCTCATTAGATAGATCCATGGCTCTTCATTTCAATAAATCATCTTTTTGATTTGATACTTGACTACCATTCCTATTCCAAAGTTCAGATATCGTGACAAATTCATATCCCTGCTTCTTAAGTGCAGGTAGAATTTCTTCGAGTGCTTGCACGGTTTGGGAGCGATCACCGCCCGCATCGTGAAATAAAACGACATCACCTGGTTTAGCCCCTGATAATACGGTTGTTACAATTTTATTTACCCCTGGTCTTTGCCAATCCTTTGTATCTTGATGCCATGACCACATAACCACCTTAAACCCATTCTCTACAGCAATATTAATAACACGATCATTATAACTTCCACCTACGGGCCGATATAACGTTGGATAAGTACCGGTAATGTCATAAATGACCTCATTCGTTTTTATTAATTCATTTTCTAGTACTTCTGCAGTTTTTGAATAGGGGTGGGTATACGTATGATTAGCTATTTCATGGCCTTCATCTTCTTCTCTAAGGATAATAGCTGGAAATTTTTTAGCGTGCTCTCCAATAACGAAAAAAGTTGCCTTCGCATCGTATTTAGCAAGTACATTTAAGATTTGTGGTGTATAAGTAGGGTGTGGACCATCGTCAAATGTAAGAGCAATGACTTTCTCTGTTGTTTTGATATCCCACAGCACATACCCTTTATCCTCGTAATAAGGCCTATCTTTCTCTGTTGCAAAAGAAACATAAGCAATTGAAAAAAACATAACACTAATAATACCTATTTTTAATCCCCAATGCTTCACGCATTATCCCTCCTTGCCTTGCTATTTTGGCAGAGGATTTTTTCTGTTTATGTCCTCGCAAATAGTATTTGTCAAAGACGAAGGATTATACGGTTATTGTTTTGTACTTTATCACGTTTGTTGATTAACCACTGTTTCACATAAGGTGCCAATAAGAAAAGCATCCAAGTCTACATTTGCACTTGATCATTTTCGACTCGCTTTGGCTGAAATGTTCATAAAACCTTTACCGCGTACTACAATGGCGACCAAAAGACATTACTAAATATGTTGAATTAAAGAATCCCTTCGAATCTGCTGTGATGCTCAATAATGAGAGAGTTGTAATTCGGGGTGTGGATTGTAGAACGCTTGGCGCTTTGTGTATGACTTTGCCGCGCCTGCGCTAGGTTATTCATAAACGAGAGAAATGTGATTTTGAGATGTATATGGTGAGATTGTAAGATGATTACTAGTTAATACTACTTATAGTCAAGAAAGACTTACTCCAACTTGCAGATTTCATCACAGATAACGAAATGCGCTTTCTCAAATAGACCATCCAGCGAAGGCGCGACTTCGTGGTAGCCGGAGCGATAAGACTGAAAGGGGTCTCCTTTCTGGCTTATCGCGGGAGGCATCCACAAAGCGTCGAAGTGGTATTAGTGGGAATCCTAAACCATTCCAAGTACTAATGCTTTTTCAGTGGCCTCCCAAAAGCCCTTGTAAAGCGTATACGCCGTATTCATTTGTTCAACATATATAAACATAATAATGTTCTTCCAATAATACTAACGGCTCTGATTATCAATAATCGAAAGATGATGTCGAACTTAATTGTCCTCACAAAATGAAGGGATTCTCATATAGGTTTAAAATAGAAAATGAAAACATCTTATTGCCTATTATATTTAATAGGCGGAACGAGCTATTTTTTAATGGAGGTAGCTTTAAAATAGTTATGTTTATTTGAAACCGCTTACAAAAAATGCTGAAATACAGTTGACTTTGCTTCAAACAGCCCTTAATATATCTATTAACGACTATTAAGCGACAGTTAATAATTTTGAAAATACTTCAATCTGGGGGAATATAGATGGATCAACAAAATGAGAGAAAAATCGGTTTTTGGATGGCGTTACTTCCTTTAGTCGTAATGATTGTTGTCATGATATTTACGGTTGTTAAATTAGAACAAGGTCCCCATATTCCATTGATAATTGGAACATCGACTGCAGCTATTGTAGCTTGGCGAGCTGGATTTACTTGGAAGGAAATTGAGGAAATGATGTATAAAGGTATTCGATTGGCTCTTCCGGCTGTCGTTATCATTATTTTGGTAGGGCTGACAATTGGAGCGTGGATGGGCGGCGGAATTGTTGCAACGATGATTTACTATGGTTTGCAAATCATTACACCAGCTTGGTTTCTCGTGACAATTTGTCTTATTTGTTCAATTGTATCTTTGGCAATTGGTAGCTCATGGTCGACAATGGGAACAATCGGCGTAGCGGGAATGGGAATCGGTTTAAGTATGGGGATTCCAGCAGGTATGATTGCAGGAGCAATAATATCAGGAGCCTACTTTGGGGATAAAATGTCACCGCTTTCAGATACTACGAATTTAGCAGCAGGGTTAACAGGGACGGATTTGTTTGATCATATCAAGCATATGTTTTACACGACGATTCCTGGCTTAGCGATTGCTCTTGGCGTCTATGCCTTTTTAGGAAATCGTTTTGCAGCAAACAATATTGAAGTAGAAGAAATTGCGCAAACAGCACAAGTGTTAAAAGAAAGCTTTGTCATTTCACCGTGGTTGATGCTTGTACCATTGGCCGTTGTTGTACTTGTTGCTGTAAAAGTACCTGCTATACCTGCTCTTGTAATAGGAATTGTGCTTGGATTCCTATCACAAATTTTTGTACAGGGCGGTACGCTTATTGCAGGCATTGAGGCTTTGCAAAGCGGATTCACAATTGCCACAGGGAATGTAATGGTAGATGCTTTGTTTAACGGTGGCGGATTGGATTCGATGATGTTTACGGTATCTATGACTATTGTCGCCATGACATTTGGCGGGATTCTAGAGTTTTCGGGCATGCTTATGTCATTAATGAATCAACTGCTTAAAGTTGTTAAATCTTCCGCGTCGTTAATTATCTCGACAATCGGAGCTTGTTTCTTAACAAACGCATCTTGTTCAGAGCAATATATCTCTATCGTCGTTCCATCACGGATGTTCAGTAAAGCGTATCAGAATATGGGCTTGCATTCGAAAAACTTATCACGTGCACTTGAAGACGGTGGAACGCTGACTTCGGTTTTCATCCCATGGAATACATGCGGTGTATTCATTTTTGGAACATTGGGAGTAAGTGTTGTACAATACGGTCCATATGCCATATTGAATTTAGTTGTTCCTTTGATATCCATTATTTATGCATTAACAGGCTTTTCGATTGTGAAGTTGACTGAACAAGAAAAGGAAAAACTTGCAGTAGATGAATTAAAAAAAGAAAAAGTAAACGAAGAGGTAAATTTGGCTTAAAAACAAAAGCGCAAGCGCTGGAGTCTAGACGAGAAAGAATGGAAAGTTCACATCTATCAAGTGAACTTTCCATTCTTTTTAAAAATAAGGGTGAAAGTTAAATTCATATAAAGCGCGAGGTCTTCCTTGTCGGTAGGTCATTTCTTCACCAATGATCGTCGCATACTTATAGTCGACGAGTTTTTTTAATGTACGTTCTGCGGTTCTTCGTGAGACATCTAAATATAATGCCAAATCATTTGCAGTAAATTGTTTCGTTTGACGCATCAGACTATATTGCATCAATTTAGAGATATTTGCTGGACTGAGCTTGGTTTTTTCGGCCATCTCCACAAGGGCAGGTTCAGTGATTTTCATCTCAACGGTTACTTCCGATTGTGGAAACGGACCATGCAATCTTTTGTTTGTATCTAACATATAAAAACAATGACCATCACTTAGTTGTATAAGATTGAGTGCGAAATTCGCGTTTTCAGTTGCATCAATGATTGATTCGCCACAGCCGAATGCCATTTTCGCTTTGGTAGCAAGTGATTGGAACGTAGAAAGAAATTCCTTGTTTTTTATAGCGGATTCGATGTTTCCCATTGAAGTGTACAGGGTGAAATCACCGTCATGTACACTCCAACGAGCCTGCATAATGGATGCTATTTTCGCAATGGATGTCTCTACGTTTGGTAGCGAAGAAATTGATTTTACAATTCCGACTGCAATCTGTGCGGAGTTACTTTTTTGTAACAATGCTTGCTGTTTTGCCTGTTCAATACTCCGGAGAATCGTACTTTCAGGGTCAATCATCTTACATGCAGGAATGTTTTGCTGCTGTAGCTGTTCAAAAACAGCATGGACACTTGTAATCGCCATATCTGTTTTACCTTGTAAAGAAAGAGTTTGATGATAGGACGTTATGGTAGTGATTTTTTCATCATCTTTTAGCAAGTGAACAAAAGGCAACTCCACACCTCGACCTAAATCATTGAGTACGTGTTCAATATAGGATTGCTCACGCACGTCGATGGATACGCGACTCAATTCCTGCTGGTTCTGTGTAGATAAATGAAGCAATGTAATGGCCAATGCTGTTTCATCTTGTTGCAGGTAAACGGCTGGGATCGGTAGGTTTTCAAGTAGCTTTTTGGAATAAAAGTAAGGCAGGGAACCTGAAAACAAAAGGGCATCACACGGTTTAAGTGTCTGCAGTAAACTCGGTGCCTCACTGGGTTCAGCGTAGCGATACCAGTTAAGTTCAATATCTTTTCGATTGTTGACAAGTTGTTCTGTACGTTGGCAAAAATCAGTTGACCCGATAACTGCGATTTTAATCTTCACGATGAACCCCCAATGATTAGCGACTATTTAACGACAATGATACAATAAAAAATAGAGTTTGCCAAGAGAGAGGATTTTGACTTATGAAAATAGCTGAAATTGAAATTTATGCGATTCACTTACCACTTTATGAACCCTTTATTATTAGTTACGCCACTTATGATTATATGCCATCCATCATTGTCAAAATCACAACGGATACCGGTTTAGTCGGCTATGGAGAAGGTGTTGCCGATGAACATGTAACGGGTGAGAGTTGGAAAGGGACTTTTGAAATCTTGAAAAATACCCTGGCACCGAAGTTAATAGGTGAAAATCCTATGAATATGGAGCGAATTCATGAACTGATGGATGCTGAAATTTACGGAGTACCAACAGCAAAAGCTGCAATTGACATAGCATGCTATGATGTTGCAGGAAAAGCACTTGGTGTCCCTGTCTATAATCTTCTTGGAGGAAGATACCACGAAGAGTTTCCGATTACGCATGTATTAAGCATCGCCGCTCCGGAAGCAATGGCGAATGAAGCAGAAGAACGTGTAGCCGCTGGATACCGTTCGATGAAAATGAAAGTCGGCACCAATGTAACGGACGATGTATTACGCATTCAAGCGGTACGTGAGCGTGTAGGCGAGGATATTGCGATTCGTGTCGATGTTAACCAAGGTTGGGTAAATAGCGCCAATACATTACAAGGTCTTCAAAAGCTACAGGACTGTTCGCTCGATTGGTTGGAGCAGCCTGTGCGAGCTGATGATATAGATGGTATGGTCGAGGTGAAATCTAAGTCTTCTACTCCAATAATGATTGACGAAGGTTTACGTGGCGTGCGTGACATGAGAGAAATCATTGCGAAGCGTGCTGCTGATAAAGTGAACATTAAATTGATGAAATGTGGCGGGATATATCCAGCGACAAAGCTTGCCCATATGGCCGAAATGGCGGGGATTGAGTGTCAGATTGGTTCGATGGTGGAGTCATCTATCGGATCAGCAGCAGGATTCCACGTCGCATTCTCGAAAAAAATAATTACAAGTGTGGAATTAACAGGACCGCTTAAGTTCAGCAAAGACGTTGGAAATTTACATTATGACGTTCCATTTATCCGTTTGAGTGGCAAGCCGGGATTAGGAATCGACATTGATGAGCAAGTGTTGCAGGAACTGACTGTGTTCTCAGAGAAGGTAAGCGGATGAGGGAAAAGCATTTGTTGAAAAACGGGCGTGAAATTACTATAAAACCCTTAGAAGCAGATCAGCTCGACGAAATTCTTATCCTTCAGCGGAAAGTGATTGAATCATTATCTACAGGTTCTTTTTTACAGCCGTTGACAGAAGAAGAGTTTAGCTATATTTTAAACGGCAAAGGACTCATGATTGGTGCCTATTATCATGAACAACTGATTGCATTTCGGGCAATGCTTGAACCAGAACTGGATGAAGAGCATCTAGGGAAAGATGCGGGACTACCAAGAAGTGAATGGCCGCTTGTGCTCTATTCCGAAATCTCGAATGTCGATCCGGACTTCCAAGGCAATGGCTTACAAGTGTTGTTGGGGAAAGTTCTAATGAAGGAAGTAGATTCACAGCAATTTCGCTATATTTGTACAACTGTTGCACCGTTTAATATTGCTAGTCTAAAAGATAAATTTGCACATGGTATGCAAATTGTAGCATTAAAACTGAAATATGGTGATTTACTCAGATATATTTTGATGAAAGATTTAACAGGCCCTTTAATAGAACAGGATACCTTGGACTGTTGCTTTGTTTTGATGGCGGATACAAAACAACAACAAAAGTACCTGTATGATGGTTGGAAGGGGACAGGCATTGAACAAGTGGATAACCAATGGGTTGTTCGTTTTGAAAAGTGATCTTGATAGAAAAAAACCTTACTTTACAAGATACATGTAAAGTAAGGTTTTTTTAGATGGGATTAAATTGTAATTAGATGTTAATACCTATGTCATTATATTTTATTATTACAACTATACTACTAGTTTCATATAAGCTATACTAATGAATGGATTTAATATGCGGGAGGTAAAACTTAAATGAAATTTTCAGTTGGTAAAAAATTATGGAGCGGGTTCTTATCTGTTCTTGTCTTTATGATAATAGTGGGGGCAATGGGTTTTTGGTCGCTAACTAAAGTGAATAGCGAGTACCGATCTATCCTAGACGAACAGGTAACAAAAGTGGTGTTGTTTGAAAAACTATTATCTGCACAGTATGCAACTTCGACCGATTTTCGGGGCTACTTATTGTTTGGAAATGAATTGTTTTTAAAGAATAAAGAAAAGTCAATCGAAACATTTGATTTGTACTGGGGAATCCTAGACAAATTGCCACAGACAGACGCCGAACGTGTGTTATTTAACGAACTAAAAGACTCACGTGTAAATTATGTAGAAACTTTAGAGTCGGCCATTAGTGAACTTAATAATTCCAGTGAAGAAAAGGCGCTCAGTATTGCATCTGATGCATCTGTCTTTGAGGATATAATTGTAACGGAAATCAATGACCAAATTAATGATCAAAATGCAAAGACGGACGAAATAAATCTAGAAATTGAAAAACTTATTAAGCAAACACGTATTTTGACAGTGGGGCTAATTGCCCTAGCGATTCTGTTGAGTATTGCTATTGCTGTTGTGATCAGCCGTAGTATTGCACGTCCAGTCGGGAAAATGACAGCAGCGTTAACAGAAATTGCGGATGGTAACTTAGCAATAGAACCGGTTATAATTCGCAATAAAGATGAGATAGGTGAGATGGCGACGGCATTTAACAGTATGAGCAAAGACCTTCGCGCTATCATTACGAATGCAAATGAATCTGCAGTTCAGCTTGCCGTCCAGGCGGAAGAATTATCTGCGAGTTCGGAAGAGAGTTTAGCAGCATCTGAAATGGTTGCCGAAATTTCGGAGAAAAACTTATTCGGAAGCGAATCGCAAGTTGCGATTGTAAATGAGACGGTTTTAGCTATGGGAGAAGTGGTAACGAGCATCAACCGAATTACGGAAGATAATGAAGCAATGCTTCTGTCATCTGAAGACGTTGCCCAATTGGTTGAAGAGGGAGCAGCCCTTATGGAAGATGTTAACGGCCAAATGACGGTCATTAGTTCAGCAATTGGACAGTCGGCTGAGATAATGAATGGCATGGCTAATTATTCGGAAGAAATCCGGAGAGTAACGTCACTCATTACTGATATTGCTGAGCAGACCAATTTGCTGGCGCTCAATGCGGCGATTGAAGCAGCCCGTGCTGGCGAGCATGGAAAAGGCTTCGCGGTTGTTGCAGAAGAAGTGCGAAAACTTGCTGAACAGTCGAAACGATCCGCTGGAGAAATCGGTAATATGATTGATAGAATGATTGGCAACGTCGCACAGGCTGTTTCCAGCACGGAAGATGGAAGTCGCCGCGTTGAAGAGGGGCTTGTTGTGACGGAACGTACACGCAGTGTATTTAACCGGATCGAACAGGCAGCTAGTGACGTCGGTGAAAAAGTGACAGCTGTTTCCGCCGCAATCGAACAGATTCGTACAATGACGGATGAAGTATCTAATGGTTCTTCAAAAGTGCAGGAATTAGCCATGGAATCGTCTGCGGCAGCTCAGTCGACAAGTGCAGCGACAGAACAACAGCTTGCTGCAAATGAAGAGATTTCTTCAAGTGCGCAAGTGCTTGCGGAGCTTTCGGAAAAACTGCAAAATGATATGGGACAATTTAAAGTCTAATAGGTAGGAAAAAACAAGCTAATTGCCACGTGCAATTAGCTTGTTTTTTCGCCACACTTCTTAGCTGGAGACAAGAAGCCTGTTCATTTTATTTGTTACACTGGATTCGATTTTCCCTAATTGTTGTGACTCAATTTTGTTTAGTGGGTGTGGATTGAACCAGTTAATTACGCCCTCGTGATAAATGCCTTGAAAATCATTACCTTGATAGTTTAATGAAAATGAAAACCGTTCATTAATGTGGTTCTGGAATAACGCTTTTTTAATTTGAAATTGATTGACCATACTTGTAGCCTCCATTTTTTTAAGATTGATATTTTAATAGTCATAATAAAAAATTGCTGAGAAAGTATAATTCTAGGACTAGTACATGAAGTTATGCATGTTAGCATTTGCTTTGATTTTAGCTTGTTGTAATTGCTGAATTTCATGTTTACTTAATGGATTAGGGCTAAACCAGTTTGTGACTGCATTCTGGGAGAGCCATGAATATTCATTCCCTTGGTAGTTTACTGCTATCCATTCATGAATTCGATTTTGAAGTTTAGTCAACATAGTTGGGGCCTCCATTTTTTATGATTGATAGAATAATTTTTAAGAATTGATTAATGTACATGAAATACGTTTGCCAATTTTGTGGACATGCTTTCAACCTGTCCTACTTATCTAGAGTAACGCACCTAAATTAGAGAGACATGAGACGCAGATGAGAGTTTGATGAGAAAGCGCTATTTACTTTTACGAATATCTAAACCAGTGGAAGTGAATTTTACTTATCTGTATCTATCCGCGCTGAATCACTGCTTTAATCAGAATATTTTTTCCATTGTACTAAATGGTGTTGATTCCGCCTTTAGCAAGTGGTAAACTTCAATTCTGTTTAATAATCCCCAACATCTCCCATACAACCGCACGTGACGCAAAATACAACAAATGGAGGGTCTGTATGTCTCAGCAACATCCTGACTTAGAGTTTGAATTACAGCGCCTTGACTACACCAAACAGTACATGCAGCAATTGTTGGAGGAATCGCGACGTGATGTAAAATCCTCCCAAGAACAGATCCGCCAGTCGATGGCTGATTTGGATTATTTGGATTCAAGTTTAAGCTATATCAACATTTTGACAAACGCTCGATTTTTTGAAATGGCCCGTTCACAAAAAGAGGGGCTGGAGGCAATTCAGCAGAAGCCCTATTTTGCCCGCATTCATTTTCGAAAAGAAGATGAGGCGGATGAGTTACTCTATATTGGAAAGACTTCTTTATTCCACCGGGAAACGCAGGAACCGATTATCGTCGACTGGCGCTCACCGGTTGCAAATGTCTATTACGACGGGAGACTAGGGGCTCTATCCTATAAAGTGCGAGATGAAGAGTTCGAGGGACATCTCTATTCCAAACGGCAGTATCGAATTGAAGAAGGTGAACTTCTTGATATCCGTGATGTCGATCTTACAACGAATGATGAACTTCTTCAGGAAGCCCTTGCTGGCAAGGCGGATACACGGCTGACTGAAATTGTGTCGACGATTCAAGCTGAACAAAATGCAATTATCCGTGCGAATTTGAAACAACCAATTATTGTACAGGGAGCCGCAGGAAGCGGGAAAACTACGATTGCTCTTCACCGTATTTCTTATTTCCTCTATACAATGGGTGAAAACTTTCCTGCTGATAAATTGATGATTTTGGCGCCAAGTAAATTATTTATGGATTATATTGCGGATGTGCTTCCCGAACTCGGTGTAGGGCGCATCTGTCAGACGACATATAGCGAATATGTTTTAAGTGCTACAGGATTGAAACTGAAGTTGAAGGATCCAGACGCTAAGTTGGAACAGCTTACTGAATCTGACACGCTAGATGCAAGTTTGCTTTTTGTAACACGTGTGAAGGGAAGCCTACAATACCGAGAAATCATGCAACGCTATGTGCATAAGTTGGAACTGGATATGGCTGAGTTATTTGAAGATGTCTTTATCGAAAAATATCGGATTATGAAAGCTTCTCGGTTGAAACAGCTATTTCTAAAAGAGTTTTCGTATATGCCAGTCGAGAAAAGACTGGATAGAATTAAAATTATCGTTCAAAGTGACGTTAAGCGAAAACGAAAACAACTTATGGATATGCTAACGACAAAGTACGACGCAGCACTTGATAAGGCGTTATACGGAATAAGGGATGATGAAAGAAGGAAACTGAAGTTAACAAGAATATTGGAAGAAAGAGATGAAAGACTTCCTGTTATTGAAAAGGAAGGCAAAACGGTTGCGTCAGCCTATATGCGCAGATTCAAAAAGTTCAATATCAAGAAATTATATCGGGACTGGCTAACAAGTAGCGAACTACAAAAGGAATTTGCAGACGAGTGGTCCGAGCGCGACAGATATGCTTTTTTGGAGGCACATAAAAAAGAGTTTTGGGAAGTCGAGGATTTAGCAGCTCTTTATTATTTGCACGCAAAACTTAGAGGCATTGCAGATGAATGGAAAATGAGGGTTGTTTTCATCGATGAAGTACAGGATTACAGCGAATTCCAGCTTGCTTCAATGCAAGACGGTCTAGAGACGGATATGTTTACAATGGTTGGGGATCTGGCCCAGGGAATTCATAGTTACAGATCATTAACATCATGGGAACCGATAAAGGCACTGTTTCCAAGAGCAACGTATACGACACTTCAAAAAAGCTACCGAACGACGATTGAAATAATGAATCTGGCGAATCAAGTTCTTGCACAGATGGATGAAGATCTACCACTTGTAGAACCGGTTGTCCGTCATGGAAGGGAACCGGAGTATTATGAGATGCATGAGCTAGAGGGTATCGGGATTCAACGTATTTATGAAGGAATTATCGAACGTGGCCATCAATCCATTGCCCTTATCTGCAAAACGCGGAAAGAAGCCCAGGGGATTTTTACCTCTCTGCAGGAGTTTGGAATACCAGTTCACCTAGTAGGAGATCAATCTGGAATCAACGACAATTGTCTGCTCATTGTTCCAAGCCACTTAGCAAAAGGATTGGAATTCGATGCGGTCATTATCGCCGCTTTCGACGAGCCATTCCGAAATCACCCAATCGACCGAAAGTTACTATACGTAGCAATGACAAGGCCAATGCATGAACTGCATATTATTGGTGAGGAGGGTTCGTTATGCTGAACTTTAAACAGTTTTTGGAAATTCCTGAACATGAAATAATTGATGGGATTTTGGAATTACATGAAAGTGTTTTCAAAGATTCCAAAACGTTAGTGGAGAAAATAAAATTAAAGCAGAAAATCTTAATAAATGTAGCTTTTGATCAATCAACGGTGGTCGGTTATAAAATTGGTTACGAGCTTGACCCACATAAGTATTATAGTTGGTACGGGGCAGTTCATGAGGACTACAGAGGAAAAGGAATCGCAACAAGGCTGCTGGAACAGCAACATCGCTTTTTAGTTGAGTCGGGTTATAAAATTGTTCAAACAAAGACGAGAAATAGCTGGCGGAATATGCTTATCCTTAATATTAAAAATGGATTTGATGTTGTGGAAACATTCGCGGATGACGAGGGAATTCATAGAATCATATTGGAGAAAAAACTGTTCGCAAACTAAATGACTGTCACCGAAATTTTAAACGACCGAAAGCCAATAAAAAGTACCAGGCGCCGCTTAGCGGTACCTGGTACTTTTTTGCTGCTTAGGAAACTATAAAATCTCGTACTATGGATAATCTGCGAAATAGGCTATTTCACGTCTAGGCTCCAGCGCCTAGGGGCTTGCACTTTTGTTTGCTTTAAAATTAGTTTTTTGCCCATTCAGTATGGAAATGGCCTTCTTTATCCAGGCGTTCATAGGTATGTGCGCCAAAATAATCGCGTTGAGCTTGGATCAGGTTGGCCGGTAATGTCTCCGTACGGTAACTATCATAGTAAGCCAATGCACTTGAGAGAGCAGGAATTGGAATTCCATGTTGAATGGCTACGGCTACTACTTCGCGAAGCGAATTCTGATAGTCTCCTACTATTTCTTGGAAATAGGGATCAACTAATAGGTTTGGCAAGTCACTGTTAGTATCAAATGCCTCTTTGATATTCTGTAAGAACTGGGCACGAATGATACATCCTCCACGGAAAATCATGGCTACTTCTCCGTAAGGGATTTTCCAATCATACTCCTCAGATGCTGCACGCATTTGCGCAAAACCTTGGGCATATGAACAAATTTTACTCATATACAAAGCTTTACGAATCGCTTCAATCAACTCTTTTGGATCACCTACATACTTTTTCAGTTCAGGGCCTTTTAGTAGTTTACTTGCTGCAACGCGCTCTCCCTTAACAGAAGAAATAAATCGTGCAAATACGGACTCTGTGACGATTGGAAGGGACACGCCTAAGTCTAACGCATTTTGGCTAGTCCATTTTCCTGTGCCTTTTTGTCCGGCTACATCTAGAATTTGATCAATGAGCGGTTTCCCAGTTTCTTCATCCATCTTTGTGAAAATATCTGCTGTGATTTCAATGAGATAGCTGTCGAGTTCACCCTTGTTCCATTCTGAAAATATTTCATGCAACTCCTGCGCTTCAAGACCAAGTGCATGTTTCATGATGAAATAGGCTTCGGAAATCAGTTGCATATCGCCATATTCAATGCCATTATGAACCATTTTCACATAATGTCCTGCTCCATCAAGACCCATATATGCACTGCAGGGAATGCCGTCAACTTTTGCCGAAATAGCATCAAGAATGGGCTTCACTTGTTCGTAAGCTTCTTTTGAGCCTCCAGGCATAATCGATGGGCCGTTACGAGCTCCTTCTTCTCCGCCAGAAACACCTGCACCAATGAAATGTATGCCTGATTCTTTTAAGGTTGCTGTACGTCTATTCGTATCTTTAAAGAATGTATTTCCTCCATCGATAAGAATATCCCCTTGTTGAAGATGAGGGACAAGGGACTGGATCACTGTATCTGTCGTTTCCCCAGCTTTAACCATTAATAAGATCTTACGTGGGACTTCTAGCGAAGCGACTAGATCTTCAATGCTGTAGCTACCATGAATATCTTTATCTTTCGCTTCTTTGTTAGAAAATTCATCTGTTCGATCTGTCCAATAATCATAGACAGCTACCGAATAGCCTTTACTTTCGATGTTTAGCGCAAGGTTCATCCCCATTACGCCCAAACCAATAACGCCCATTTGTTTCTTAGTCATAATCCTACCCCATTCTTTTTATGTAATTTATCACGTTTTGCTTCGGAAATAATAAAACTTCGTACTGTAGGTAATCTGCAATATGAAGATTTTACGTCTAGACTCCATCACCTAGAGACTTGGAGGCCTCCAGGATATGGGTCACGCAGCGGGGAGGGATTGAACTTCATCCCTCCTAATTGTCGCAGGACGCGGCGTACTTTGGCTGTGCTCCTGAACAGGCGGCTCTTTACCACCAATTAAATTGATCGGCCTGCAATAGTTGATTAGCTGCTTCTGGCCCATTTGAACCGGCAGGGTATGAATGTAAAGGTAGTGTATTCTCTTGAAACGCTTCTAATAGTGGTTGAATCCACTGCCATGATAATTCAACTTCTTTCCAATTAGCGAAGAATGTTGCATTACCGCGTATCGCATCAAATAGAAGTAGTTCATATGCTTCTGGCTGATCCTCTGAATTGGTGGAGAAGTTAATGCAAGCAGGCTCAAATTGGTTACTTGAAGGGTTTTTCATATTTATCACTAAAGAAATACCTTCATTCGGACTAATTTCGAATATCAATAAGTTTGGAGTGATCCCATCGGCTGGAAGGGCATCTGTTTGTTTTACATTGTTCGTAAACTCAATGACAATCTTGGTAGATTTTGTACCTATCCGTTTCCCTGTTCGTATATAAAAGGGGATTCCGCTCCAAGATGGATTGTCAATATAGAGGCGAGCTGCGAAATAAGTATCATTCATTGAAGAAGCATTAACCCCAGGCTCTTCTTTATAGCCAACAACCGGGGTGTCAAAAATCTCACCGGCTTCGTACTGACCACGAACAACATCTTGTTCCATCTTATCTTTATAGATAGGTCGAAGGGATTCCATGATCGTTACTTTTTGCTTTCGAATTTCTTCAGCAGTCATTTTTTCGGGTAGATGAAGGGCCGTCATCATTACTAACTGAAGAAGATGATTCTGAACCATATCCCGAATTGCGCCTGCTTGATCGTAATAATCGGCTCGTGTTTCTACCCCGACCGTTTCACATGCTGTGATTTGAATATTAGCAATTCGTTTATGATCTAATAATGAACCAAATATCGGATTGGCAAATTCAAAGGATTCGAGATTTTGGACCATAGGTTTTCCAAGATAGTGGTCGATTCTGTAAATTTCTTCATCATTGAAAGCGTTGTTCAAACTCTCGTTTAATTGTCGTGCCGTCTTTAAATCGCTTCCGAAGGGTTTCTCGACAATGAGCCGCTTCCAGCCTGTCGTTTGACTGATACCGCTTTGATTAAGACCAGATGTAATGATATCAACCAGTTGAGGAGCAACCGACAAATAGAAAAGTCGATTTCCGGGAATGTTTAATTCTATTTCTCTGTCGTGAATAAGTTCATGTAGGTTTTGATACGAATTATTGTCTGTTGCATCAAATTTACAGTATCGAAACTTGGCTAAAAATTCATTCAATCCGGTAGTTTGGACAGCTCTTCTAGAATATTCACGAAGTGCACTTTCGACTTTTGATTGGAAAATGTCATCGGGAAAATAGTTTCTGCCTAAACCAATTATGGAGATTGAATCTGGCAATTTGCCGTCGAGAAATAAATTATATAAAGCTGGAAATAATTTGCGTTTTGCTAAGTCTCCCGTTGCTCCAAATAAAACAAAGGTCATGTCTTGGGTTGTCCATTCTTCTTGGAAATCAAATAATTGATTTTTTTCATCAGGTCCAACTGAGGCTGTTACGTTATCCATTTTCGCTTTCCTCCAATTGTAGTGTAGACACGAATTATACTTGAAACTGCTTCAAGTATATCATTAAACGATGCGTGGTTCTAAGACTATAAATAAAATCATATATAGAGGACATGCATGAACTTAGTGTCAATTTTGGTATACTGATGAGGTAACGAAAGTAGTTTTGCTAGACGGCATGCTAAATTTCATGCGAGGATAGCTATATAGTCAGACACTAAAAAAAAGGAAGTGTTGCTAAAATGAAAATGCATGATGTAACAGGCACTATTTATGAAGGTATGACTGTTTACAAAGATAAACCTGAAAAACAACCAAAACTTAATCGGGTAACAAATGGCTATGTAACCGAAACTCGGTTGGAGATTGATGTGCATACAGGAACACACATCGATGCGCCGCTACACATGGTTGTAGATGGAGATACATTCGAATCAATTCCAATGGAAAGTCTTGTGGGACAGTGTAAAGTACTCGATCTAACAAATGTAGAAGATGGGATTTCTAAAGCGGATTTAGAAAAATTTGAGATCCAAAAGAGTGATTTCGTTCTATTTAAAACGAAGAATTCTTTTGAGGATACATTTAATTTTGATTTTATTTATCTTGCACAAGATGGAGCAGAATATCTTTCCGAGATTGGTATTCGAGGAGTTGGAATAGATACGCTAGGAATTGAAAGAAGCCAAGAAGGACATCCAACTCATAAAACATTATTTGCAAACGAGATTATTATTATTGAAGGACTTCGTTTAAAAGAAGTTGAACAAGGGGACTATTTCATGGTTGCTGCACCTTTAAAATTGACGGGTACAGATGCATCACCTGCAAGAGTGTTATTATTTGAGGGACTACAATAATTTTATTAATTAAGCGTAAAATCCCACCGGATAACTAGTACCGGTGGGATTTTGTTGTTCCTATAGGAAACTATAAAATTATTGGTCTGTGGATTACACCCTAGTCGGTTGTGCTTAGGTAACGTCTATTTTTCTATTGTATAGGACTGATGACTCGTATATAATAAAGTCACTATCCAGAACTTTCGGATAACTATAGTGATACATGTTGCAGGAACTCAAAAACATAAGGGGGAATGACGATGAAAAAAGGATTGCGCTTTATATCATTGGGGTTACTGTTAGCGAGTGTAAGCATTCTATTGTTTGCTTGTGGAACAGGCACGAAGGATTCTGGTTCATCGAAAGATGGAGACAGCGGAAAAAGAGTATTAAAAGTTGGGACGGATGCAACGTATGCACCAATGGAGTTAATGGATGAGAAAGGCAATATTGTTGGGATAGATATTGATATTGTGAAAGCGATTGCAGAAGCTGCAGGATTTGAAGTTGAATTCAAAAACTACGGTTGGGAGCCTTTATTCCCGGCAGTAGATGGTGGAGAAGTGGATTTTGCTGTGTCATCGATTACGATCACAGATGAACGCAAAGAATCATTCGATTTTTCAGATCCATATTTTGCTGCAAACCAATTGATTCTTGTACCGGAAGATTCAACTGTTGCCAAGTTTGAAGATTTGAAAGATAAAAGGGTTTCTGTTCAAATCAATACAACGGGTCATATCGTAACTAGGGAACTTCTAGGGAATACAAGTTCCAAAATTGTAGCAACAGAATCTATGCCACTAGCAATTAGTGAAATGATTAATGGCAATGCAGATGCAGCTGTAGGGGATAATGCAGTTATCATTGATTACAAAGCGAACAACCCGAAGGTGAAACTTAAAACAGTAGAAGATGATAGTTTTGAAAAAGAGTTTTATGGATTAATGGTCAAAAAAGGCAATACAGAAATTATTGACATGCTGAATGAAGGGATTAAAATTATCAAGGACAACGGGAAATTGAAGGAAATCACAGGGTTTGATGTTGACTAATCGTTTGTAGTTTAAAGACGATATGCATACACCAAGTCATTTAATGGGAGTGATTGAATTGGTTTTCCTAGATTTTCTGGATTTAATGGATATTAGATGGGAAATGATATGGAATTATCGCGAATTATTCATTCGTGGAATTGGAATTACTTTAGCACTCACCGTAGTTGGCTATTTGGGAGGCTTTGTATTAGGCTTATTCGTGGGTATGGGGAAATTATCCAAGAAAAAGTGGATCTATTATCCATCCAAATACTATGTCGACTTTTTCCGTGGGACGCCATTATTAGTACAAATTTTATTAATACATCTAGCACTTATTCCAGGGATTTTCGGTCACTCATTGGGTTATTTTGTATCAGGTGCACTTGCGCTTGTTTTAAATAGCGCTGCATACAATGCGGAAATTATACGTGCGGGTATTCAGTCGATTGAAAAAGGGCAAATGGAAGCGGCAAGGTCTCTTGGAATGACGCAAAATGTAGCGATGAAAAATATTATTCTACCGCAGGCTTTTAGACGGATGGTTCCACCACTTGGGAATGAATTGATTGCCCTTCTAAAAGATTCATCATTAGTTACGATTATCGCAGCTAATGATTTATTGTACGCGGGGAAAGTAGTGGCCGGAGCTTATTCAAGGTTTTGGGAGCCCTATCTTACGGTTGCAATACTTTATTTGTGTCTAACTTTCGTTTTCGGTAAAATTATTTCGTATGTAGAAAAACGCTTCAGTAATAGCTATGTTCCAATGCAAAGAAAGAAAATGTTCTCAACTCGGCGTTAAGGTAGGAAGGTGATCAAATGATTAAAGTGGAAGGCCTCTATAAGTCTTTTGGGAAATTGGAAGTGTTAAAAGGAATCGATTATGAAGTGAAAGAAAAAGAAGTCATTTGTGTTATCGGTCCAAGTGGTTCTGGGAAAAGTACATTTTTACGCTGTATAAATTTGTTGGAAGATATTACGGCCGGCAACATTTTTATAGACGGAGTTAAAGTAAATGACCCGAAAACGGATATCAATGGAATCCGGAAAGATGTGGGTATGGTGTTTCAACAGTTTAACCTGTTCCCGCATATGCGTGTAATCGATAATATCACTATTTCTCCGCGGAAAATCCGGAAAATGAATTCTGCGGAAGCGGAAAAACTAGCTCATGAATTGTTGAAGAAGGTCGGACTAGCTGATAAAGCGAATTCTTATCCCGAACAGTTATCGGGTGGTCAAATGCAACGTGTTGCAATTGCAAGGGCATTAGCGATGCAACCTAAAATCATGCTATTCGATGAACCGACTTCTGCACTCGACCCAGAAATGGTGAAAGAAGTGCTGGATGTTATGAAACAGCTTGCAATTGAAGGGATGACAATGGTCGTCGTCACGCATGAAATGGGCTTCGCGAGAGAGATGGGCGATCGCGTGATGTTTATGGATCAAGGAATAATCGTAGAAGAAGGTATACCTGATCAAGTATTTAATAAACCCAAAAACGAACGAACAAAAGCATTTTTAAGTAAAGTGCTTTAGTTTGGACTAATCTTGCAAGCTGGAATCAAGGAAAGCAGATAGGCGATGTATGTTCGCTTATACTGTTTTCCTTTTTTATGAAGGAATTAGTGAATCTTCTTGTGTGGTAAAGTGAAATATATAATACAGGTAAGCAAATTTTTGTGAGGTGATTTTTATGATGAAACAGTGGACGAAGGAAATAGAGATTGATGCGCCAATTGAGCAAGTATGGAATTTTTTTAATGGTTCTTTAGAAAATATGCAAAAAATCATGCCACAAGTAGTTGAAAATAAACCTATTACAATAACAGATGGAATGGTTGGAAGTGTGTATTTACAAAAATATAAAGAAGGAAAGCGCGTTATGGAGTACCAAATAGAAACGTTAGAGTATGACGATTCCCCAAATGCGAAAAAGTTAAAGGTAGGTTTTACACTTGCTAATATGTTTGATATTACGGCGCGCTACGAGCTGGTCAATCTCACTGATCACAGAACCTCTTTAACCTATACTGCGACGAATCGTCCGTTAAAATGGTTCATGAAATTATTTTTACTGTTTTCCACAGACAAGATTGTAGTGGAATTTTTACAGCGGGTAAAAGAGGTAGCTGAATCGGAAAACTAAACTATCGATCCTCTCACAGAAACTAACTGGATGATGGAGTCTATACAATAGAAAAGACCGTCCCACGGGGAATGGCCTTTTTATCATGATGAGTACCAATATGATTTGAGGGCAACACAACATACACCGAATTCAATGGGATTCTTTATCCCAACAAATAGAGTAAATTACTTAGGGGATATTTGGTGGGGCCAATTACAAAATATAGTTCAAGTAAACCAACATGATTCCAAGATCAGCTAGGATATGACTAATAATTGATGCGCTGATTGAATTCAATTTGTATCTAAAGTAGCCCCACATAAGACCTGCTATAAATACTGGAATAACAGCAATGAAATTAAAAGGAAATGCGAAAATTGAAAAGAGAGGAACTAGATGATATAGACTATAAAAAAATGATGTAATCATAATCGTTTGAGCCGCACCTACTCTATCTATAAGGCGCTTATACATAACATCTCTCCAATAGAGCTCCTCCAAAACAGGATTGATGAAGATGAGGAAAATAATTAACCAGAAAAGGATACTTCCTGTGAAATTCCACTCCACCAAAATTTGTTTTAGTTCGCCAAGATCGAAAACTAAATTATGTAGTAGTGCAACTGCCCCGTAAATTGCTACCAAAGAAATAACACCACTAATCAGACCAACTGTGAAAGATTTGAGATTGAGGTGTTTTTTACGATTCCATCGAATACTTTTATTTCTAAAGTATAGTAGAATCGGAACAAATAAAAGCCAACCATAGAATAGGATGAAGGTAATAGGGACACTTTTGAATATGATTAAACCTAAAAAGATCATAATCGTAGGGCCAATTAATAAAACTGAGAGTTTCATCATAAATCCTCCATCTGTTTTAAGTCGTAATAAAGATCCCTATCTTTCGGGTAGCAATGACTATCATTTTAAACCGTATCCATTATATCGTATCATTTACCGATTAATTAATCAGTATAATCTACTAATTGGATTTTGAAGGATATATCGATTACACTAAACAATTTCAAGTTAGATTTTCATGGTTAACGCATAAAATATGTTCCAATAAAAAAGAAGTAACCACCAGTAATGGTGATTACTCCATATAGGAATCTTGATGTATAGAGCCAGCCATTATCTCTGCACGCAGCTCTTTTATCTACTTGTATTCAATGGTTTGATATTCGCTTCAATTGCCGCACGTTTACCTTCCAAAAACGGTGGTAGCGCAAGTGACTCACCCAATGTTTCAAGCGGCTCATCTGTTGCGAATCCAGGTCCATCTGTTGCAAGTTCGAATAGGATACCATTTGGCTCGCGGAAGTATAGTGAACGGAAATAGAATCGCTCTACAAATCCGGAGTTCGGCAAGCGTGTACTGTTAATTTTATCAATCCATGCATGTAGTTCTTCTTCGTCCTTAACACGGAAAGCTACGTGGTGAACGCCGCCTATCCCTTGCACCTCGGCAGGTAAGTCATTGCGTGGCTCAACGAACACTTCAGCGCCTGAACCACCATCTCCTACTTCCATAACAATGATGTCGTCTTGTCCTTCAACAAGAGCTGGAACACGGTTCTTCTCTGTAAACCCGAGTATTTGAAGGGCTGCGATAGTCGGTTCAGGAGTGCGGACAGTTAGCCTAACTGGACCAAGCCCGGTTATCCCATACTCAACCGGAACAGGGCTCTTATCCCATGGAGTTCCAGTCGCAGCGACTGAGTTTGTCTCATCGGAAACGAGCGTCAATTGTTGACCTTCCGCATCTTCGAAGAAAATAACATTGCGACCAGCAAATTCTGAAATGGGTGCATGTTTTACGTTAAATTCAGTAAAGCGTTCAATCCAATAATTTAGTGCAGCGTCACTTGCTACACGAAGTGATGAGTTGGAAATACTACTGACACCTGCTCGTTTTGGTCCAGCATTTGGGAAATCAAAAAATGTCAGTTCAGTTCCTGGATTCCCTTGCTCATCTCCGTAAAATAAATGATAAGCAGTTGTGTCGTCCTGATTTACTGTTTTTTTCACTAGTCGCATACCAAGTACCTCAGTGTAAAACTTAAAGTTATGCGCCGCGCTACCAGTCATTGCTGTTAGATGGTGAATGCCTTTTACGTTCATCTTTATCAATCCTCTCTTGGATAATATCTTTGTAAAGTTATCTTGAATTCAAGCTAATATTACAGCGAGAGGACGAAATTGTCAAGAGATGTGTCCCTTCGAGGGTTCAATATCCATACATATCATCTGTTTTTATCTTCATAGGTATTCAGAATGATTATTCTTTATTCTGGAAAGGGACTATAAAAAATGTGATATATTTTTATGATTAGATAGCTTATTTACGAAGAAGTTGATATAATCTATATTATTAGAAAGTTATTTACGTACATGGATAAATGAAGGAATATCGTTTAAGCGTGAGGTAACGCTTATCTTGGTATTCCTTTTTAATCACATAATATACGGAAATAGCCAAATCAGCTGGCCTGAAAATTAGACATAGGGAGATGCACACATCATGACGAACCATGTAATCACTGTCACATTGAGTGAATCAAAAAAACAACAACCACAATCAGATCAGTTGGAATTCGGAAGAGTATTTACAGACCATATGTTTGTGGCTGACTATTGTGAAGGCCAAGGCTGGACGGATCATAGAATCATTCCATATGCACCACTTGAACTGGATCCGGCGGCAACCGTTTTTCACTATGGACAAACAATTTTTGAAGGATTAAAAGCCTATGTAGGCAAAGAGGGGCAAGTATTGTTATTCCGCCCAGAAGAAAACATGCGTCGCATGAACAAATCGAGTGAACGCTTATGCATGCCAGCTTTCAATGAAGAAATTGCAATCGAAGCTTTAGAAAAATTAATTTCTATCGATAAAGACTGGATTCCAGTAACAGAAGGAACTTCCCTGTACATAAGACCATTCATGGTTGCGACTGAACCCTATCTTGGCGTTTCACCATCGAAGAAATATAAATTCATCATTATCCTTTCTCCTGTTGGATCGTATTATAAAGAAGGAATTCATCCCGTTAAAATTCTCGTGGAAAATGAGTATGTGCGTGCAGTAGCAGGCGGAACTGGAACGGCAAAAACGGCGGGTAACTACGCGTCCGGGTTAAGAGCACAAGAAATAGCAAGCAAAAAAGGTTATTCACAAGTTCTTTGGCTTGATGGTGTAGAAAGAAAGTATATAGAAGAAGTGGGAAGTATGAACGTCTTCTTCAAAATTAACGGTGAAGTTATTACACCAATATTAAATGGCAGTATTTTAGAAGGAATTACGAGGAAGTCAATCCTTCAATTACTGAGGCATTGGGATATTCCGGTTGTTGAACGTAAAATATCCATGGAAGAACTTCGTTCAGCACACCAAGCAGGTACCTTAGAGGAAGCATTCGGAACGGGAACGGCGGCAGTTGTTTCACCAATTGGAGAACTCAATTGGGGCGATGACATAATGGTAGTTAATAATAATGAAACCGGTGAATTATCTAAAAAACTGTATGAGACACTAACGGGTATTCAAACCGGTAAAGTGGAAGATTCATTCGGGTGGGTAGTTGAAGTCACTGACACGGTAAAAGTATAATTGTTTCTTCTATATAATAGGTGAAGAAAAGGGTAGCCCTTCCAAGGTGCTATCCTTTTCTTTGTATCCAGTTGGGGAAGTCCTGCATATAGTAGGGAAGCGCCTAGAATTACTAAATGGATAGCGGAAGGGGATTGTGTGGATAAATTATCACCAAACCACAAACAAGTCATAAATGAAAACAGTAAAGATAAACAGTTGGAACAATTCCGTGTGAATAATGAAGGAACAAAAATGACAACAAATCAAGCACTGAAAGTTTCGAATGACGAGGAATCATTGAAAGCGGGTATCCGTGGACCAACTTTAATGGAGGACTTTCATTTTCGTGAAAAATTAACTCACTTTGACAATGAAAGGATTCCAGAGCGGGTTGTACACGCCAGGGGATATGCAGCGCACGGGTTTTTCGAATTGTATGAATCAATGAAGGAATTTACAAAAGCAGGATTTCTGCAGGAACCCGGAACGAAAACCCCAGTTTTTACGAGATTCTCGAATGTTGTAGGGAGCAAAGGTTCTGCGGATACAGTAAGGGATGTTCGAGGATTTGCTGTTAAGTTTTATACGGAGGAAGGGAACTATGATCTTGTGGGTAACAATATTCCCATCTTTTTCATCCAAGATGGCATTAAGTTCCCGGATCTTGTCCATGCGATACAGCCTGAACCACATAATGAGATGCCGCAAGCTGCCTCTGCACATGATACGTTTTGGGACTTTGTTGCTAACAACCAAGAATCAGCGCATATGGTCATGTGGCTAATGTCAGATCGGGCGATTCCCAGGAGTTGGCGAATGATGGAGGGATTTGGTGTTCATACATTCCGATTCGTCAATGAACAAGGCAAAGGCCGGTTTGTAAAGTTCCATTGGAAACCAACACTTGGCGTACATTCGCTTGTATGGGATGAGGCACAGAAGATTTCTGGGAAAGATCCAGACTTTCAACGGCGGGATTTATGGGAATCAATTGAACATGGTAATTTTGCGGAGTATGAACTAGGTGTACAAATGATTGATGAAAAAGATGAATTCATGTTCGATTTCGATGTACTAGATGCTACAAAACTTTGGCCGGAAGAAATCGTACCTGTTAAAATATTTGGCAAGATGACGCTTAATCGTAATGTTGACAACGTCTTTGCGGAAACAGAGCAAGTTGCATTCCACCCGGGTAATGTTGTACCTGGAATTGATTTCACAAATGATCCACTTCTACAAGGTAGATTGTTTTCTTATTTAGATACACAACTCATTCGCCTCGGGGGACCGAATTTCACTGAGATTCCTATCAATCGTGCCGTCTGTCCATTCCATAATAATCAGCGAAATGGCTATAGCCGTCAGAGAATTGATGTTGGGCAGGTCAGTTACCATAAAAACTCGCTTGCGGATAATACACCGTCCACTTCTACTGCGAAAGAAGGCGGATTCGTCCATTATGCAGAAAAAGTGGAAGGGCGTATCATTCAAGCAAGAAGCGATTCATTCAAAGATTTCTTTTCTCAGGCTAGGCTATTTTGGAACAGTATGTCGCCACCAGAGAAGCAGCATATCACTGATGCATTCATCTTTGAAGTTGGAAAAGTGACTAGTAAAAGTGTGAGACAGCAAGTTGTTGACATGTTTGCCAATGTGGATGAAGAATTGGCAGTCCATATCGCAGATGGTGTCGGGGTAAACCCTCCTACTGGCAAGCAAGTGAACGTCAAGGCCTCATCACCGGCACTCAGTCAGCAAAATACGACGAGAGTCCCTTACACGTTGAAAGTCGGCGTGCTGATTGGCAATGATTTTAATGGTGCAGAAGTGAAAAGAGCTGTCAAAACGTTAAGGAAATATGGCGTCACTGTGGATATTGTTGGTGAAAAACTTGGCACAGTGAGGGGTGCGGATGGCCTTAATGTAATCGTTAATGAAACATTCCTTACAATGGATCCGGTTTTATTTGATAGCTTATATGTTGTTGGTGGTACGGCTGAAAATCAAGCAAAATTCAATTCCAATATCCAATACTTTATTAACGAATCGTTCAAGCATTATAAACCGATTGGATTTGCATCGACAGGTCTTCCTTTCTTTGAATTATCAAATGCGAAGGCGGGGCCAGGAATTGTCTTCGCGACGGATAATCCCGATTTTGATGATGATTTTGTAAAAGCAATCGCACAGCAACGCTTCTGGGACAGAGAAATTTATTGAAGAATGGCCGCTCCGATTAGAAATAGGGAGCGGTTTTTTCTTTGACTAGGAAATTATAAAATCGCGTACTGTGGATAAACACCAAGAGAAGCTATTTCACGTCTAGACTCTAGCGCTTTTGTTCTTACTCGTTAAACTAGTCTGAAATCATGTATACTAGTTTATAAAGCAGATAGGGGATGATTTCTTATGATAAAAGCGATTATTTTTGATTTGGATGATACATTATTATGGGATAAAAAAAGTGTAGAAACCGCATTCGAAAAAACATGTGAACATGCAGCCCAAGTACATGATCTTAATCCTGCTAAACTTGAAGAAGCTGTCAGATTGGAAGCGAGAAAGCTTTACGAATCGTATGATACCTATGAATTTACACAGATGATTGGCATTAACCCATTCGAAGGTCTCTGGGGGACATTCAATGATGAAGGGGACTATTTTCAAAAAATGAAAGCAATTGTTCCAGGCTATCGTAAGGAAGCGTGGACAAATGGACTTCAGCGAATCGGCATTAATGATGAAGACCTTGGCAGCACGTTAGCAGAATTATTCCCACAGGAACGGAAAAAGCATCCTTATCTATATGAAGAAACATTCGAAGTGCTGGACAGTCTGAAAGATACATACAAACTTGTATTATTAACAAACGGTTCACCAAGTTTACAACACACGAAACTTGAAATTACAACCGAACTTGTCCCTTATTTTGACCAAATCATCATCTCAGGCGCATTCGGAGTAGGAAAGCCAGACGCATCTATTTTTCAACATGTGCTTACTGAAAGCGGCGTAACTGCTGAGGAAGCAATAATGATAGGCGATAATCTAATGACGGATATTTTAGGAGCATCACGTGTCGGAATGCGTTCTGTCTGGATTAATCGGGAGAATAAACTGTCAAGTGAAGAAGTTGTACCGACTTATGTAATTAATCATTTAGAAAAATTATATCCTATTCTTGAAGAGTTGAATAAGAAACAGGTTGTCCAATGAGTATCAAATCTATCCTGAAGGATTGAGGATGGAGTGGACCAACTGCTTACATTACAAAACGAAAAAGCGCTCCAGTTGGTCAGCGCTTTTTTGTGTGGGATTTAAATTATGGAAATGAAAATAGTTTTGGATTGATCATCTAGAAGTAACGGAACCTTCGTATTGTGAAGAACGTATTTAGTAGAGATATTTAAGTTGTGAGTAAAGGGAAATCAGAGTTTATCGATAATTTGAGGTGGAGAAAATGTCTTTTAGGGTCATCATCCAATTGGTTTTGGCATCAATTCTTTTACTATTTTCTACTGGGGTAGCATGGTATGAAGGTAGCGCACTATTAGAGCATTCTTGGGAATGGAAACATACCGCGCTTTTTTCTGGAATAGTGAATGGACAAGTGGAAAACGCAAGCGATATTCTGTCAATTGATTATTTTATGTATGCAGCTAAATTTGCACCTGTATTTCCTTTGCTAATGTTGTTAAGTGGGACATATCTCATAATCCTCCTGGGGTATATCTTATTCAAACGTAACCATAAGGTGTTCACATATTACCTTGCTTCTATTGGTGTTTTATTCCTGGTATTAGGCGGTTTCCTGTCTAATTCTCCAACTAGCGGTTTGAAAATCATTTTCGCTAGTCTTTTGTTTATCGGTATTTTATTTTTAGTTATTGCGTCGGTTAGACTAGTTAATAATAAGGCTAAAGAAATAAGTTAGCTTTATTTCACACCTGTTAATTAAACAAAATTAACCAGTGAATGACGTGATCACCTACTGGGCGCTACGTGTATAGTTGCATTTGGGCTGCTTTGGATTGAATGACGTCTATATCATTATCGAGAGGTCTGTATGTATAGGGATGCGACTTTGTCGCATCCCTATACACTCTTTTCGGTAATCGTATGGTGGCCCTTCATCCGGCGCGCTCCAAATGCATAAGTACACGAAGTGCAGATACTTTTTGGGACGAAAGAATAGCTGGCTTCTTACCTGGAGAAAAGCCGCCAAAGATGCAATTTTGGCGGCTGAAACTTTCTATAGGGTTTTCCCTTTTGTATTAGTGAAGGAGTGTCACTTTCTATAAGATATCACAAGATTAGGTGCATACACTTTGTTAGAAGTAAGCAAGAAACACATTGTACAACGTGCCAGAGTGACCGAAATTGCATCTTCGGGCACTTACAATCTCTTTAGAAAATCATCTATTCGTTTCTTTCAAACATACCTGCATTTTTCACTTGAACATTGTAGGTATGCGACAGGCAACTATTCGCAACAGGATTACTGAAAAGAGTGTGGCTAGAAGTGACGGAGTCACTTCTAGCCACACTTGCCTCACGGTAAATATGTCGTGATTAATTCGCCGAAAGCGAACCAGAAGTGGTCTAGTGAAAATGGATTTTATAACAATGAACTATAAAAAAATGGATAGAGAATCAGGTGTCATCTAAAGACTCTATCCACTTATTTATTTATTTATTTGATTCAAGTCAAACAAAATCGGAATCGTACTTACAAATCAATCGCGATAACATCAAAGATATCTTCAAGCTCTTTCAAACGTTCTACGTTAGCCTTCTCAACATGATTATCGACAGATAGCATCATGATTGCATTACCGCCAACAGTGGATCGGCCAACTTGCATCGTTGCGATGTTGATGTTTTCGATTGCTAGTAATGTTCCGACCCGGCCAATTGCACCCGGTTGGTCTTTATGTTTAATGAACAGTAAATGGCCATCAGGTTTTACATCGACAAGGTTATCATCGACTTTGACAATACGTGCACCTAAACCATTTAGTAAAGTTCCGGCAACACGTCTTACTCCATTCGTTGTCGATACTTCAACCGTAACTAAATTTGAAAAACCTTTCGATGTAGACGTTTTATGTTCATTAACCTTGATGCCGATACGGTCTGCCAAAAACTTGGCGTTGACATCATTGACATGGTTTCCAAGATTGCGTTTCAACAGGCCTTTTAGCGTGTTGCGTGTCAAAGGACGGACATCAGATTCAGCAAGCTGCCCTGAGTAATAAATATTTACTTCCTCGATAACACCCTCTGCTAAATCAGATAAGAATACGCCCAACTTTTCAACTAAGTCAAAGAATGGTTCAACTTTAGCCAGCGCTTCTTTTGAAACAGAAGGAAGATTAACAGGGTTTTGCACCGCACCACCGTTTAAGAAAGTGACAACATCACGGCTAACATCAATTGCAACGCTTTCTTGCGCTTCAATCGTACTTGCACCTAAGTGTGGAGTCGCGATGACTTCAGGAAGTGTCAGCAGTTTATGGCCAACAAATGGTTCCGTTTCAAAGACGTCGAGTGCAGCTCCTGCAACTTTCTTCGATACGATTGCATCATACAACGCATCTTCATCGATAATACCGCCGCGTGCGCAGTTAATGATTTGAACGCCGTCTTTCATCAAATTAAAGGCTTCTTTATTGATCATATGTCGCGTTTCTTTCAAAAGTGGAGTATGAACAGTAATAAAGTCTGCTGCTCTTAGTACTTCTTCGACAGTTCCCGCAGTAATACCCATCTTCTTCGCTTTCTCTTCTGTTAAGAAAGGATCATAGGCAATGACATTCATTCGCTGACCTTTTGCTCTTGCCGCAACTTCCGCACCGATACGACCAAGACCTACTACACCGAGTGTCTTATTTTTTAATTCAACACCAATGAATGACTTGCGGTCCCATTGCTGATTTTTTAATGAGTTGAAGGCTTGTGGAATTTTGCGCGCAAGGGACATCAGCATTGCAATTGTATGTTCAGCAGCGGAGTTCGTGTTGCCATCCGGAGCATTGACAACGATAATACCATGTTCAGTCGCTGCGTCTAAATCGATATTGTCGACGCCGACACCAGCACGCCCAATGATTTTTAACCTCGTTGCTTGTTCAATAATTTCGCGTGTCACTTGTGTTTGACTACGAACAAGCAAGGCATCATAGTTATGAATTTTAGACGCTAATTCAGCGGGTGTGCAAGTTGTGTCAACGACGATGTTTAAGCCTTCAGCCTGCCTTAATGGAAAAATACCATCTTCGCTTAACGGATCGCTAATAAGTATATTAAAAGTCATTTAGACCAACACTCCTTCGTTTAAGTAGACTTGCTGTGCAGCGGCAGTGCCTTTTCCTAATTCAATTTCTTTGCCGACTTTGAGTAAGCCGATTTCCATCGCGCTGATTGTTTGAAGGACATCTGCGGGAGAACAGTATCCCATATGGCCAATGCGGAATATTTTGCCGCTTAAATGCTGTTGGCCGCCTGCTACGATTAAGCCGAACTCTTGTTTAATCACTTTTCTAAACGCTTCTGCGTCGAAATCTTCCGGTTTAACCGCTGTGACCGTAGGAGAGGCATCTTTATCACTTGTTAATAAAGGAATACCTAATGCCCGGAAAGCGGCGCGCGTCATGTTCATCATCAAAATATGTCGTGCATTTACTTGTTCGACTCCTTCTTGATCGACAAGCTGAAGAACTTGTTCCAAGCCGAATAACAAAGATAGTGCAGGTGTGAAAGGGGTAGTATCTTTTAACAGATTGTCACGATATCTTACTAAATCCATATAGTAGCGTGGTTGTGGGTTATTCTCGATGATAGTCCAGGCACGTTCACTTGCCGCGATAAAAGCCAGTCCTGCTGGTAGCATGAATGCTTTTTGAGAACCTGTCACCAGGACATCGATTCCCCAATCATCCATTCTCGTCTCAACACCGCCAACACAGGAAACACCATCGACGACGATTAATGCATCTGACACTTCACGTACTGCCTGTGCGAGTTCCTTGATAGGATTTAATACGCCAGTAGAAGTCTCGCAATATGTAGAAAATACAGCTTTGATTTCAGGATGGTCTTGTAGATAGCGTTTAATTTCTAGGGGATTCAGCGCTTCGCCCCATTCGACATTTAAGCTTTGAACCGTGATATTGTAAGCTTCACAAATTTTTGAGAAACGCTCGCCGAATGCGCCTGTTACAATGACTAATACTTCATCGCCAGGTTTCACAATGTTTACAACAGCAGCTTCCAAACCAGCTGTTCCGCTACCTGTTAAAATAACAACGTCTTGTGTCGTACCGAAAATCCGTTGCAGACCTGGTGCGATATTTTTAAGCATATTCGATGTCTCTTGTCCTCGGTGGCCAATCATTGGTTGACTCATCGCTCGTTGTACACTTGGCGGGATGGGACTTGGTCCTGGAATCCTAAGTAGCATTTGATCTTGTAACATCTTCATTCTCCTCTCGATTTTGGGAATAAAAAAAAGCCCTCCTCCCCTTACAAATAAATGTAAGGGGCGAAAAGCTGAAATACTCACGCGGTACCACCCTTTTTACTGTCTGAAAAAAATAGACAGTCTTGGTTAGCATGCTTAACGCGCATGTGACGGATAAACCTACTAGACGTTTCAGTTTATCTATTCCAGAGTGCTACTTTACTGCGAAATCACTGATTTGCACCATCCATCAGCTCTCTTGAGATTTCAGTAGATAAAGTGTGTCTCCATCAAAATAGTTAGATTAGTTATGGAATTAGAACTAATCATAACAAATGAAAATTGAATGTCAAGCTTCATTTTATTCGAAATCACGTTTTTCTGAGTCCAATTGGTAGAGGAATCTAGTCAGGAACGGTATTCTTTCTTATAAGAACAAAATAAGGAGTGAAGAGATTTGGTTGCTGATAAAATTAAAAAGTTCAATTCGATTCCACTTTCCGTTTTGGACCTTTCTCCAATAAATGAAGGTAGCAATGCAACACAGTCCTTCAAAAATAGTGCGGAATTGGCACAGCATGCTGAAAAATTAGGTTTCAATCGGTACTGGTTTGCAGAACATCACAATATGCCTGGCATTGGAAGTTCCGCAACATCGGTACTTATAGGTCATATTGCAGGCGTAACAAAACGAATTCGCGTAGGTTCGGGCGGTATTATGTTACCTAACCATGCACCACTTGTTATTGCCGAACAGTTTGGCACACTCGAATCTATCTATCCAGGAAGAATCGATTTGGGACTTGGGCGTGCGCCAGGTTCTGACCAAGCAACTGCTTATGCACTGCGTCGCACATTACAAAGTACTGGTGACGATTTCCCGGAACAATTAGCCGAACTTCAAGCTTATTTTGAACCCGACAGATCCGCTCGTGTTCGCGCCTTTCCAGGTGAAGGACTTGATATACCCATCTGGCTTCTCGGCTCGAGCGGCTTTAGTGCACAACTTGCAGCACAGAAAGGCTTACCTTTTTCTTTCGCGAGTCATTTTGCACCTGCGTATACGTTGCAAGCATTACAGTTGTACCATCAAAACTTTAAGCCATCTAAGTTTTTGAAAGAACCGTATGCCATGCTTGGTATCAATGTCATCGCAGCGGAGACGGACGAAAAAGCGCAATGGTTGGCGACTTCACAGCAACTTCAATTCCTTGGTATCACTACGGGAATGCCATCACAATTAAGACCACCAGTTGACAATATCAATGAGTATTGGTCACCACAGCAACAAGCATCTATTAAGCAAACGCTCGATCCTCGTACAACGATTGTTGGCAGTCCCGAAACGGTTAAACGCAAGCTCGAAAGTTTCATTCAAGAAACAAGAGCGAACGAATTAATTATCAATACGCAAGTATACAGTCATGAAGAGCGCATGCGTTCGTATAGCATAATTGCAGACATGATGGATTGAATAAATAAAAGTCGCAACCTTTAATTAGGTTAGCGACTTTTTATTTAGAATAGTTATTTAATTGAGGTAGTGATATGGTAAAATATAGATGATGACATTTATAGGGGGTAATGAGGTGGGCAATATGACAAAGACAGAAACGATTGTTGAAAACTACCATGGTACTGATGTTGCAGATCCTTTTCGCTGGTTCGAAAAGCCGGAAACTTTAGAGGTGAAGAATTGGATTGATGAACAAAATGAAGCAACCCAAGACTATTTAGCAACGTATCCGAAACGGGATAAAGTGAAAGAGAAATTAACGAAATCATGGAATTATCCGAAATACTCCGTTCCGCAAAAAGAAGGGGACTATTATTATATTCATAAAAATAATGGATTACAAAACCAAGCCATCTTTTATCGGACAAAGGATATATCATCAGATGAGCTTGAGGTCATTATAGATCCGAATACGTTGAATGAAGAAGGGACGGCAGCGATAACGAATCTTGCGTTTACGAAAGATGGGAATCGCTTAGCTTACGGTGTTTCATTGAACGGAAGTGACTGGCAGGAAATCCGAATCCGCAATTTACAGACGGGAAAAGACGAAGCTGACGTCATCAAATGGTGCAAGTTTAGCAGTATTGCATGGAATGAAGAGGGAAGCGGGTTTTATTATAATCGATTCCCTGAACCTGGGACGGTCGATTCAGAAGATGAGAGTAACTATAACCGCGTTTACTGGCACACGGTTGGTACAGTCCAAGAAGAGGACATTCTGGCATATGAAGACACTGAGGATAAAGAGTTATCTTTTAATCCAATACTCTCTGATGATTATCGTTATTTGATTTTATCAGTATGGAAAGGAACAGAAAATAAAAGTCGTATCTATTATCGTGATGAACAAGCCGATGCAGGATTTGTTCATTTACTAGCAGACGATGATGGGGAATATTCGTTTATTGGAAATGAAGGGAAACTCTTTTATTTCACGACAAGTTATGATGCCCCAAAAGAAAAAATCATTGCTGTTCATTTGGACAAACCAGGGAAAGAGCATTGGATTGATATCATTTCCGAACAGGAAGACGTCCTTACATTTGCAAAAATTATTAATGGGCAGTTTGTCGTATGCTATTTGCATAATGCCCATTACAAACTGCGTATTTATGATTTGGACGGACGGTTCCAAAAAGAAGTGTCTCTTCCTAACTACATTTCCTTATCAGGCGTGACGGGCAAAAAAACAGCGTCAACGATGTTCATAGGCTATACATCATATTTGGTGCCGACAACGATTGCACGCTATGATTTTGAAAAAGATGAATTGAATACTGTATTTAATACGTCAGAGTTATTTGTAGCGACAGGCTTCGAGACTACCCAAGTGTTTTATCCATCCAAAGATGGCACGCGTATTCCGATGTTCCTGACGCATCGAAAAGAGTTGAAATTGACGGGCGATAATCCTGTTTTGTTATATGGTTATGGCGGTTTTAATGTTAACCTGACTCCGGCTTTTTCCCCATCACAGCGTATGTGGATTGAGGCGGGCGGCGTATATGCGGTCGCGAATTTGCGTGGTGGTGGAGAATTCGGTGAGGAATGGTACAAAGCGGGAACATTGGGGCAAAAGCAAAATGTCTTTGACGACTTCATTGCCGCAGCAGAGTGGCTGATTGAACAAAACTATACGAACAGCAAGAAGCTTGCCATTATGGGCGGAAGTAATGGTGGATTGCTTGTCGCAACATGCATTACTCAGCGGCCTGATCTATATGGGGCGGCACTTTGTCTCGTTCCTGTCACTGATATGCTGCGCTATCATAAATTTACTGTGGGACGCTATTGGGTGACCGATTACGGAAATGCTGAAACAAATCCGGAACATTTCGAGTTCATGTACAAGTATTCTCCGCTTCATAATGTCACAGAAGGCGTCGAGTATCCACCGACACTTGTTACAACAGCTGATACGGATGATCGTGTGGTGCCGTGGCATGCGACGAAATTTGCAGCGACATTGCAAGCGGCACAACTAGGAAACAATCCAATTCTTCTGAGGGTGGAAAAGAATGCCGGCCACGGTCTAGGCAAACCGACTGTTAAAATAATAGAAGAACAGACGGATATGTATGCGTTCTTGTTTAAAACATTGGAGATTGAAATTTAAGTTAGAAAAGTACTGAAACAATCGTAACGGGTTCTTTTGATAGGCAACAAAATAACTAAATAGCTAGGGGAATTACAGACCTATTCGCAATAGCGGATAGGTCCCCCTTTTTTTGTATATAGCCATTCCTATGATTTTGCGATTAAAAAATGCAACAGTTTTAGCAAGAATTTTTCAATGAGATAAGTTAATAAGTTGGAATAAAGAATCCAATTGAATCTGCTCCGGCACTCGGGGAGCCGAAGCTCAGTTTGCACACCGTATTCAATACTTCAACATAGGTGTTGGTTTGATCTTTCGTCTTCAGATCATAGAGTGAATGTTTTTTACCTCAGGTCTGAAATTGAGTGATTTTCAGACAGTAATTTGAGGTGATTTTTTCGGAAAAGTGTATTCTAACCAAAAGGAAGTTATGTCGATGATTAAAGGTTTATATGAAGCACATTTACCTGTTAGGAATCTTGAAACTTCTATAGAGTTTTATAAAAAACTTAATTTAGAAATTGCATATCAAAAAGAGAAACTAGTATTTTTTTGGATTGAGAAAGGACGTAGTTGGTTAGGGCTATGGGAAACAGATAAAGTTGAAACACCATATCATCCTTCATTGAGACACATTGCTTTTCAAGTTGATATAGAGGATATAGAGGTTGCCAAAGAATGGCTCGAACAAAAAGGAATTCCAATAAAGACTGACTTTGGATTCCGACCAGAAAAGCAACCAATAGTTTTACCGAATAATCCCAATGCGCATGCAGCAATATATTTTCAAGACCCTGATGGTAATTCTCTTGAATTAATTACCCCTTTAAGGTTGGATTTTGAAAAAGACTTTGAAATGATGTCGTTAGAAGATTGGAATAGGAAAAATAACTAATTGTAACTATTATCCTTGTTAAACTTAAGGGGCATTTGATTGAAAAAGAAATAATAATATTTCGTAGAATTTAGATAGTCAGAAGTAAATTGGTACTAAATTAAATTTGTGAACAATCAAGGGGAGTGGTAATCATCGAAGCAAACAAGGAGATTTTGAAATTGAATAAGGAAAGTTGGGAGAAATCAGCAGAACGTTTTTTCGGAAGAACAGCTCTTCCGGAATATGGACCCTTTGCTTTGAATGAAGAACGACTTGGACTATTTGGTGATATTACAAATCAAAAGGTCTTGGATATTGGATGTGGTAGTGGGCATTCATTACAATATATGGGTAACCAAGGAGCAAAGGAACTATGGGGGGTAGATCTTTCAACAAAGCAAATAGAAACAGCTACTAAATTGTTGAGTAACCAACAAGTCAAAGTTTCTTTAGTAGAGTCTCCAATGGAGGAAAACCCAGGACTACCAAGCAATTACTTTGATATTGCATACTCAATTTATGCATTAGGGTGGACGGTTGATTTACGACGTACATTGTCAAATATCCATAACTATCTAAAGCCAGGTGGTATTTTCATCTTTAGTTGGGAACACCCTATCCACGACCGCTTGACCTACGAAGAGTCATCGTTTACTTTTAATAAATCTTATAATATCGAAGGTCCGGAATACAATGAAGCGTGGCATAATAGTGTCATTATTCATCATCGGAAATTAAGTACATATATAAATACACTAATCGAATCCGGTTTCACTATTGAAAAAGTATTAGATGGTGTTGAGTTACCTGATAACAAAGTTTCAGATAATCCTTCGAGATGGTATTCAACCCCAAAAGCCCAATTAGTGCCTGCAACATTTATAATAAAAGCTTTCAAAAAGTAATGATTGAAATATTATTATTAATGTCGCGATGTTTCTATGATAAATAGGAACGTTTTTGACTTACCGGCCAGGTATTACACCAAAGAAGAATAATTGAAGGCAAAGAAATATAAAATAGAGGTGTAGTGAAATGCAACATCAAATGGGGTTATATAAAGAGTATTTTAAAGCAATTAAAGAAGGGAGAAAGACAGTTGAGGTACGCTTAAATGATGAGAATAGAAGAAGAATTAAAGTAGGCGATACCATCGAATTTATAAGTGTGCCTGAACAAAATGAAACATTAAAAGTTCAAGTTTTAGAATTAAAAAAATATGATACTTTTGAAAATATGTATAAAGATATTCCGCTTCACAGTTTTGATTGTGAAGGTTGGACAATGGAAAAAATGCTGAAAGGAACCTATGAAATATATTCGCTGGAACAAGAAAGTGAATGGGGAACACTTGCTATTACAATAAAGTATTAAACCAAAATCGCTATAACTAATGGGGATATTTGCAGGCTGTCAGGAGATTGTTTTTACTGTTAATAAAGTAACGTAGCGAATTCACTTTAAGAAGGTGCCCCATCCACAACCCAGCCAAAATAGGAGGAATTACAATGGACACAACACAACAAAACAGTAACGCTTGGGATAAGAAAGTTGAAGAGGGGTCTAGATACACACAATCTGTAAGTAGCGAAATCATTGAAAAAAGTAAATCTGGTGAATGGGAAATTACTGTCAGTACTGAAAGATCAGTTCCACGAGATTGGTTTCCGAAATCTTTAGTAGGATTAAAAATACTTTGTTTAGCATCTGGTGGAGGGCAACAAGGACCTATTTTAGCTGCGGCTGGAGCAGATGTAATAGTGACTGATATATCTAAAAAGCAATTGCAACAAGATGAATATGTAGCTAAACGTGATGGATTAACTATAAAAACGCTACAAGGCGATATGTCAGACCTTAGTGACTTTAAAGATGAATATTTTGATATTGTTGTTAATCCTGTTTCTAACTTGTTTGTAAAAGATGTTAACCCTGTATGGAAGGAAGTTTCAAGAGTTTTAAAAAATAGAGGTATTTTAATTGCAGGATTTACAAATCCTTTATTATGGATTTTTGATGATAATCAAGAAAGAAAAGGTATTCTTGATGTTAAATATTCCATACCTTCATCGTCATTGGATTATTTGCAAGAGGATGAAGTTCAAGCTTACATAAAATCAAGTCAAACAATAGAATACGCACATACTTTGGAAGATCAAATTCAAGGGCAAATTCAAGGGCAAATTGAAGCAGGGTTTGTTATTACAGGTTTTTATGAGGATGACTTCGGTGGAACAAGGATTTTAGACAAGCATATTAAAACTTTTATTACTACAAGAGCTATAAAGCTAAAGATTGAATAATATTCTTTTCACTAACAGTACTTTAGTTGAATTATTAAACGTTAGTAAAAAGCACCTGTTTTTTACTAACTATTCATATCCCCCTTTGGATTCGGGAAGTCCTATATATTCTTCCTTACTTCTAATTAGACTAAATACGTAATTTCGTAACTCAATGAATTGTTTAGCATCGTTGGTAGGATCACAGTATGTCTCTGAAAAAGAATGAGCTATGATTTCGCCGTTGATGGTAATTTTCCATTCATCCTCTTCGTGTGGTTCTTGTGTGCAAATGGTTCCGTTTATAGGTTCGGGTATAAAAGTTTTCTTTTCAACTATATTAACTTCTTTCATTTTCTTATAAATCTCATCCATTTCCTTATCTGTTAAAGTTACAGTTGCCTTTGCAGTCCCATCCGTTATTAAATCTTTGGTCACTGTATCTTCGAATGTGTTGATTTCATTATTTTTTCCCACACCAAACTGAATAGAAAACCCAAAGTCATTTGGTATATCTTCTGGCAAAGTTTGAAGGGTGGTAGCAGTCACTTTTGAACGCGAAACGTCAACTTCATTTGTATTTTTAGTCAATTGATTACAAGCGCTCAAAATGAAGGTGGCTAAAATAAACAATAATAATTTCTTCAATAATTATCCCCCCTTTTAAATGAGACGAATTGTACCATTTTTTGGTTTCACTTTATTCAAGGATCCTGCTAGTTAGTTTAAGTGAATCTTTTACAATCTCTAAATATATTTAAACAAAAATTTCCTTTATATAATAAGTTGACTTTGTATTAAATGAATAATTCGCAACAGCTTCAGCATTTGTTTTAACAACAAAAAGGAAGACATCAATTCATAGTGAATTGTGTCCCCAATATAGGTTGTTATTTGATGTTTTCTTTCCGTCAACCGAATACGTTAGTATTATAACCGATGCTTTTCACTGACCTCACTTCTGTTTATCCTGCCGTTCCCAAATTCTAAGCGAAGGATAGGGATCGAAAGCCCATTCTGTTCGTCCGTTATATTTGTACATCCCATAGTGGAGATGAGGAGGGAAACGTCCTGATGTTCCTGCTTTTCCATAACCAGAGCTGCCCACGGAACCAATGATGGTCTTCGGTTCAACGATGTCTCCTTCTTTCAAATCTTTATTGAAATAAGCTAAATGGGCAAAATAGTGGTACGTATTATGGGTGTCGCGAATGCCGACCCGCCAACCTCCAAAGTCATTCCATCCCATTATTTCGATAACGCCATAGGACGTGGCTCGAACAGGGGTACCATATCCAGCGAACAAATCGGTTCCCTCGTGAATCCTTCTGCCACCCCATCCTCTGCTTGCTCCCCAGGTTCCACGGTAACTGTAATTGTAATTGGTTGGGACAGGAAAGGCGTGTTCATCCAAGTCTAATGTTTCAAAGTGTTTATACAGTTTTGCAATAGCTATAATTTGTTTAACCGTGTCTTCGCGCTTGTAATAGTCCAATAAAGCCAATTTGAAATCTTCTTCCGCTTGCCCATATTCGCTTAAATAAGTTGCCATTGTATAAAGGACGTCTTCTGCATCATTTATATTGGCTAGCCCGTCTTCATTGCCATCAAGTCCATTTCCGTCTGAATAAGCAATCGATTCAGGAGAAGTATCTTTTTTATCGGGGTTAAGTGGGCCTGTCCAATAATCATCTGAAAACTGAATGGCGACCGGCCCTTCATTCTTCGGAAGGTCAGTTCGAACTTGTTGGATGTTGCGTTCAAATTGATCAACTGCCGCTAAATAATACCACGGGACAGTTATGTTTTCGAAGCGCAAATAAAGACGCATTCGTTCATCTAGAATCATTTCTTGAGTAGGCTCTTCTTTTGCTGAAACAACCGTTAAGAATAGCAAAGACAATGCGAGTACATACATTGGTAAGACAAACCAGTGACGCACGAAAAAAACCTCCTTTTATTGCATGAATATTAGAATTCCCCAATTGGGTTTATTCATAAGTGCGTTTTTCAGGAAAACAATTCAAAATTGAATTAAAGCTGATTTTTCATCTGTGATCTATATGTGACTCACGGGTGAAAAATATGTATATAAATGTTTTTCTAGCACATAATACTGTTGAAATCCATTACACAAGTGGAGAGAAAAGGAGAGATAAATTGGGCATTTTAAATGGTAATCCAAAAGATGAACCGTTGCACTACGGGGAAGTTATAGGGTCTTGGGCATTTGTCGGTGCGAATAATGGGCTAATTAGTGCCTATGAAGCATTTGTCAATCATGCAGGTGACGATGATCTCATCGAACTTTTAGAAGAAGCAATTAAAACGATGAAATCAGAAAATAAACAACTTGAAAAGGTATTAAAAGAGAATGGAATTGCATTGCCGCCGTCATTGCCGGAACGCCCTAAAGCGAAAGCAGAAGATATACCGGTCGGTGCAAGGTTTATGGATCCTGAAATCAGTGGTGCCATATCGATTAACGTAGGACAAGCTCTTGTGTCTTGCAGCCAAGTGTTGGGACAATGCTTGAGAGAAGACCTTGCAATGATGTTCGGGAAATTCCATGCAGATAAAATGTTATTTGGTTTGAAGTTATTGAGAATGAACAAAGAAAAAGGGTGGATTATACCGCCACCGCTTCATACGGATTCTCCTAGTCGTTAACGAAATGAAAAGGATCTTGTCATTAAGTTGACAAGGTCCTTTTCATATTGCGCCTTGAAAGTCTTATATGGTAAGCTAATCCATAAAACTTGAAGAGGGATGATTCAGATGATTCGACAGCTTGTGGAAGAAGACAGGAAAGTTACGTTCGATTTCGTTTCACAAAAGCCAGCAGAAAATCTATTTATAATAGGAGATATTGAAGCTTATGGGTTTACTAATCCGATACAGAAATTATGGGGAGATTTTGTTGAGAATGGTGAATTGCGAGGTATTCTACTAAACTATGATGGTAATTTCATTGTATATGCACCAGAAGAATACGATGCAAAAGGGTTTGCAGAAATTATCAATCACGATGAAAAGTATGAGTTCATATCAGGGATTGAGCAGATTGTTGTGAAATTGGAACCGTATTTGACTAGTAAACCGTCAAATCCACGTGTACTCTATTACGCTAAATGTGAGCATGCTAAAGGTTTGCAAGAAGTACCTCCAGAGATTGAAGTGAAAAAAGCGACACCTGATGACGCGGAACGAATCATAGATCAAATGTATGGAATTCCCGAATTTGCTACAAGTACATTCAGTGTTGAACGTAAACGTGAGTCACTTAATAATAAATCTGCCCGTACGTACTTCATCGAAGAAGATGGTCGAATAATAAGTTCCGCATCGAGCACTGCAGAAAATAGTCAGTCTGCTATGATTGTTGGCGTAGGTACTTTGTCGGGATATGAGAAAAAAGGATTAGCTTCATATTGCATGTCTATTCTTTGCACAGAATTGCTCAATGAGGGCAAGATGCTTTGTCTTTTCTATGATAATCCCGCTGCGGGCTCGATCTATAAACGAATTGGTTTTGTTGATATTGGGAAATGGTGCATGTGGAGTTTCAAATAACAGAATACTAGGTGGAATATGATTATAATTCACTGAAAATATTAAATTGTGTCTGTGTTGATGCTATAATTAAATCGTATTAGCTAACTAAAAAATAGGAGTGATTTCAGATGGAAAAACTACAATCAATGGAACAATTCGACAAGCTGAAGAATGAGGAGAGAACAATGTTCATGTTTTCCGCAGATTGGTGCCCCGACTGCCGAGTAATTGAACCGTTGTTACCTGGGATCGAAGCAGATTACCCGGAATATAGTTTCATTCTTGTTGACCGTGATGAGTTTATAGATTTATGTGGAGACCTAGATATTTTTGGAATCCCGAGTTTTATCGCATTCCATAGTGGTGTTGAAGTGGGTCGCTTTGTTAGTAAAGACCGTAAATCGCAAGCGGAAATCGAAGAATTTATTAACAGTCTTTCGGCTTGATTTAAGGGGGGAGGCTACTCGATGAAATATGACTTCATTGTTGTTGGTGCTGGTTTGGCGGGATTAGTTGCGACGGCAGAGCTTACAAATGCCGGAAAGAAAGTTCTACTGCTCGATCAGGAACCGGAAGCCTCTCTTGGCGGACAAGCTTGGTGGTCATTTGGCGGCTTATTTCTCGTTGATTCGCCTGAGCAACGAAGAATGGGCATTAAGGATTCTCGGGAACTTGCTTGGCAGGACTGGTTGGGAACTGCTGGTTTTGACCGTCAGGAAGATGAAGATTATTGGGGAAAGAAGTGGGCCGAAGCGTATGTTAACTTCGCTGCAACTGAGAAAAGAGGGTGGTTGCATGCGCAAGGCATTCGTTTTTTTCCGGTTGTCGGTTGGGCGGAACGCGGTGGGCATCTAGCGGAAGGACCTGGTAATTCGGTCCCGCGCTTTCATATTGTATGGGGAACAGGACCTGGTATCGTTAAACCGTTTGAGGATAAAATGCGGATTGCGATGGATAAAGGGTTAGTTGAGTATCTGCCTCGTCACCGTGTCGATGAATTGATTACGAAAAATGGTGCTGTGACTGGAGTACGTGGTGCTGTACTTGTACCTAGTGCCGTCGCCCGTGGTGTAGCGAGTTCCCGTGAAGTGATTAGCGGCTTTGAATTTTATGCGGAAGCGGTGTTAGTGACAAGTGGGGGTATGGGAGCGAATCTTGAATTGATCCGGAAAAACTGGCCACTACGTCTTGGAGAAGCACCGAAAGATATGATTTCAGGGGTTCCTGAACATGTGGATGGGCGTATGCTGGCGATTACGGAGCAAGCTGGCGGCCGAATTGTCAACAGGGATCGGATGTGGCATTATACGGAAGGCATTAAAAACTGGAACCCGGTATGGGCAAATCATGGGATTCGTATTCTTCCTGGCCCATCCTCCCTTTGGCTAGATGCCAAGGGTCAGCGATTATCAGCTCCGAATTTCCCTGGATTCGATACATTAGGAACACTTGAAGCACTCCGGGCAACCGGTTACGATTACTCATGGTTCATATTGACCCAATCGATAATCGAGAAAGAATTTGCGTTATCCGGATCTGAGCAAAATCCGGATTTGACGGGAAAGAGTATCGGGCAAGTGCTACAGAGAATCCTGCCTGGCCCAACTGCGCCGGTAAAAGCATTCATGGATAAAGGCGAAGATTTTATCGTAGCCGATACACTCCCGGAACTTGTCTCGGGGATGAATAAAATGACTGGAGAAAACTTATTGAAGTTAGACGACATTAAACGGCAAGTCATTGCTAGGGATCGTGAGATGGATAATAAATTCACCAAGGATTTGCAAATTACAGCATTGCGTGGTGCACGTCACTATATCGGAGATAAGCTTGTCAGAGTAGCGGCTCCACATAAACTCCTTAATCCTAAAAAAGGGCCGTTGATTGCGGTGCGTTTACATATCGTCAGTCGAAAGACACTTGGTGGATTGCAAACCGATTTAGATGGCCGAGTTCTTGACCTGACTGGGAATCCAATACCGGGTTTATATGCCGCTGGCGAAGTAGCAGGATTTGGCGGTGGTGGTGTTCATGGCTATCGTTCATTGGAAGGGACGTTCCTCGGAGGCTGTATTTTTTCCGGAAGGCAAGCGGGAAGGGCATGTGCAAACTATACGCGAGCGTAAGAATATACTAGTTATAAGGGGGATATGTGGATGAAACCAGTTATTGGTATAACGACAGATGTTCAGCAAGATGGGGAAAATATATTGAAAAACACATATGTACAGGCAGTTATTCGAGCGGGTGGATTGCCGATGATCATTCCAGTGGGGTTGGAGCAAGACGTTGATCAACTGATCGAATTGTTTGATGGCCTTTTATTGTCTGGGGGAAATGATATCAATCCGATGTTGTTTAATGAAGAGCCGCATGAGTATCTTGGAGTAGTTTCACCAAGCAGGGATTCAAGCGAGCTTGAACTTGCGCGTCGAATGCTCAAAACAGGGAAACCGATACTTGGCATTTGTAGAGGGCTTCAAGTACTGAATGTCGCAGTTGGTGGAACATTGTATCAAGATCTTTATAAACAAAATGACAGTCCAATTCTTCAACATACACAAAAGGCCCCCAACACGCATTGTTCTCATTTTGTTCAACTGGATAAAGGAAGTTTGCTTGAATCGATTGCGGGGAGTGAACGCATTCAGGTGAATTCGTATCATCATCAATCGTTGAAGGAAGTACCGTCGGATTTCAAAGTTACTGGTGTAGCAAGCGATGGAATTGTAGAGGCAATTGAAAGCACGGATGAACAATTCGTATTAGGCGTTCAATGGCATCCCGAAGCATTATCGGCAGCAGGGGATGCTGTTTCCTTGCGGATATTTGAAAGATTCATTAGTGAGTGTGCAAACTAGGGAAATTAAATAATGGCTAGTGATAGTAATCAATCTTTAAACGAAAAAATGATTGAATAGAAAAAGCTGGGTTTGTTCAGCTTTTTCTATTCAAGTGAATCATCATTTTCTTTGGATAATCAGTAAATAGGGCGGTGACACCAATTTTCCTCAGTGCTTCTGCATACTTTACTTCATTAACAGTGAAGACACGAACAGCCACTCCGGTTTCTACCACTTTTCTCATAGATGGACGAGCAGCGGATGGTAATGAGATATGGAGTGCATCGGCAGGAATAGTACGCATATAATCGAGCGGATCGACTAGTACTTCCATGAACAAAGCTGCAGTTTCAATGTGCGGTGCAATTTTTTTTACTGCCCGAACAGCTTCGTGATCGAATGATGAAATAACGACACGCGCATCGAGTTTCATCTTCTGAACCATTGCAACAACTTTCCCCACCATTCCCTCGTAAGGAAATATATCCGATTTTAGTTCGATATTTAGATGGTGAGAAGTCTCGGAAAAAATTTCGAGTACTTCATACAGCGTCGGTATAAGTTCACCCCGGAATTCATCAGAAAACCAACTGCCAAAATCAAATGACCTTAACTCCGCAAGTGTCATGTCTTTCACGAAACCTTTGCCATCTGATGTTCTAGCTATTGTTTCATCATGAATGACAACCAGTTCACCGTCTTTTGTCAAATGAACATCGAATTCTACGCCGTAAATAGGAAGCCTGGCAGCTTCATGGAAGGCGGCAAGTGAATTTTCTGGATGTGTTCCGGACGAACCGCGATGTGCGTAAATATCCATTATTGTGACCACCATCCTTTTCATGCTATTGTAATATGTGTATAACAGCAACGCAATTATAAACTCGATTAGTAAATGAAATTGGAAAAGGGATGTCCTCGATTGAGGAACATCCCTTTGTTTTGTCAGGTAACACTATACTTTTGAATTTAATTTTTCATCCCGATTATTCGGGGAATAATTTCCATAGAAAGGATAAGCTTTCAGAGCCGCGGTCATTGTTCCACTGGGTGCTTTCTAACTTAAGCAACATAAACCCTGCCTACTTTTACGTCCTTGCGACCCTTTAGTCGCGCCAGTGTGAATAAGTATTCTCAAAAACAGTACGTAGAATGCCAGATATTCAAATCTTAAGCATTACCTTATTGTTAACGGAACTATCATACCATGTAGCACAAGAAGTGTCAAGGAATCTGAAACCTTATTGCCATTCATCCATTTGCTCTTCTTCTGCAATTACTTGCAAGTCGTCCGCACTGATTGTGAGGACTTGATAATCGGAACGTTCCGCATGTTTTTCCGCGGACCTTTTAACGAATTTTGGAGAGCCATCATTTTCCTCATCGTAAACAATGAGTATTCCATCAGAATTGCGCATGAAGAACTTATCTTTTTCGATAAATTGCCACGGAGCTTCATAGGGCCTCTTCGTAAGACTCGTATGGTAGTCTGCTTTAGCGATGAGGGTATGATACTTTTCCTTTTTCATATCGTTCCAATTTTTCTCCTGATCTGTAAAAGGAGTAATAACGGCATATTTCAAATCGGTATATTCTTTTCTTAGATCAATTACGACCTCGGCTGCCCATGCTTCAATTCCTAGTTGACCGCTTATAATTACCCATTCCAACCCGTCGTCCAGTAAGGCGACTAGTCGTTTTTCTAATGCTTTTTTTATAAAACGGACGCCTGGATGCTTGTCATCGAATATGCCGAGTTCATGGGGTTTATAACCCGTGACCACCAATCGTTTGAGAATGATGTCCGCCCCCTTCAAATGTATAATAAAAAAACCAGCTTCCAATGGAAACCAGTTTCATTTAAATTATTAAAATAACAGCCGCCTTTGCCGTAGGGTCTTAGAAAGTTTTAAACCACCACTTCTCAAAAGTGGGGTTTGCTTTGTATTTAATTATCAAAGACTAGTAAGAATCATGATACTAGCAGGCTTTCAGAACCTTCTTTGTGTTATTTTATAACTGTTTCTAATGGTTTTACAACAATTTTTACAACAGATTTACAACAATCATCATTCAGTTGGAAACCTTGGCCGAAAAATACTCTCCATCTTGTCGCCTGCTGATCTATTAGCTGACTTGAAGACGTGACCGTATGTGTTCATTGTAACAGAAATGTCGGCGTGCCCCAAGCGTTCAGAAATGACTTTGGCGTGTTCGCCTTGTGCTATTAATATACTTGCGGACGTGTGACGTAAATCATGTAGGCGGATGTATTTGAAATTATGTTTTTTCAAAAACTTACTCCACCGGTTCGTGGGACTGGAAGGATACATATGTGTTCCGTTCAGTTGACAGAACACCCAATCATATTCTTCTTCAATCCACGTTTCGCCAGCGCCTACTTTCTCAATTTCCCGTTGTTCATGATATAAGATTAATTCTGCCATCATGCTACTCGGAAGGGTCACGGTACGCCTAGATGATTTTGTTTTTGTTTTCTTAATAAGTGGACCGGATTTAGTAAGGACGATAGTCGTTCGGATTTCGATTTGATTGTTCGCGAAATCAACATTGGTCCATTCCAATCCAAGTAACTCACCGCGACGTAACCCAGCTGCCAATGCAAGTGTAAACATTACGCGCCAATGGGGAGGCTCACTCTGCAAAAGGTACATCAATTCTGCTATTTCTTGTTCATCATATACTCGTACGTCCTCGTAGTCTTCTTCCGAGTCTGTAGGTTTAGGCTTCTCAACACCATCCATTGGATTGTCTTTTAGTACTTTCCACTTTATAGCGTATTTAAAAATACTTTTGAGCGTGCGATATATGTCTTGTTTTGAATGAAAAGACAGATCGCCCTCTTTTCCATCTTTACGAGTTAGATTGTCCAGAAAATTAATGAGCATAAATTCGTTTATCTGTTTCATCTCCATATGACCTAGAATAGGGAGGACGTGCAATTCTAATTTTCGTTGGTGGTTGCCATAAGTTGTCCCAGCTAGTTTAGATGCGTGTTTTGCGTCCCATTCAATCGTGAATTCTGCAAGTGTCATTTCTTGTGGGCGAATATAGTTCCCTGAAAGCACTACATTTTTGAACTTCAAAAACTCATGATTTAGATGTTCATCAAGTTGTTTGGGAGTATATTTACCTTCCACGACGTATGTCATGGTTTTCCGAGGATATATCCCTTTTGCATTCTTCGGTAGACCCACTGTAAAAAGATATGAGTTTCCCCCACGTTGTTGGATGTTAGCCATTAGTATTCCCACCCTTATTAACATTAATGAGATTGTATGTTCGGTTTTGTGCTTAAAAGAAAAGCCCTGGGTAGGGCGGTTGTATAATGCGATAAGCAAATCAACTAGGGTGCCGGGCGCTCGTGGGCAGATTATTGCTTCCTTACTCACTACGTAAAAGGATTCGTCAACTTGGCTCAAAGTCGCCATATCGAAATCGACTTAGGTTTCCTTTGAATTCACCCAGTGCATCGTCTATAATTACTTATAGCGAGGGCATTGTGAATACCACCTGCGAGATTATCGAACTTAGTCATTTGATTTTCAAAGCTGGATAAAACGCTATCGTTTAATTGAGTGACAGGGGATACTAGGTTTTTAAATTCTGACATAGTACCACCTACTTCTGCGAGTTTGTTAAATCCAAGTAATTCATCAGCTACAACAGACTTAATACGGTTCTCGCCAATCATTTTGTTACCAAGACCGCATTTAAGCGGTCTTTTCTTTATGTCTCCATAAAGTTCAGCATATGTCATCACCCTAGTTGATTTGTTTATCGCATTATAAGGAAATCCCTAGATAGGGCAGTCTTTGATTAATTAACGAAAGTAATATTGCGCGCTTTCCAATCTTCCAACTTAATGAATAACCAGAATCCGTAAATCCCAAGAGTAATGATCGTTAACAACCACCACTTAATCCGGTTACCAAACAGCCCCACAGCGGACCCGTTAAACTTCATGCGCCGACCTTCAATAACTGTATGATTAATTTTCCAACCATAAATCATTGTAATGGACCACGGATAACAAATTCCTAATGTGAATACCGTGACAAGAGTTCCGAGGATAGTCCAGCCGATGAATTGAAGAAGTCCACCATCAAAGTATGAAATTTTTCCTTTGTTCACTTGCATCGTTTGTACTTGTCCAACTTGAATGTTTGTTGTCAATTAAATTCCTCCTATATTTAACTTCATTACCTATATCAAAATAACTATGTAGATAGTGAATATGTAATGCGAAACCGGTAAATATTTCTGAGTAATAGTTAAAAGAAAAGCCCTAGGTAGGGTTTTTTAAGTTTTATTTAACATTTTAAATTTCTTGTCCGCTAAAATGAAACCGACGCCAGATAGAATTGAACTAAGCGACCCGATGGCAGCCGCAACGCCGATATCTCCAAACATTAGAGAGGAGAGTAGTAGACCAATGGCCCCGATAATAATTAATATAACTCCGATAATCTTAATTGGACTTACCTCCCTTAATCAAACTCATATGTAACTTGTTTTTCAGCTGTTATTTCTCTGTAACTTTCAGGGTTTACACTAGAGCCGAATACGATTTTGACACTCTTAATATCTTCAGGATTTCCTTGGTAAGGAATGCCAAGGAGTCCGTCTTTTTTAACTTCTCCGTAAAACGTACTGTCAAAATCCATTCCTCCTAAGAAATTATTAGAGACTACATTGATCTGTTCTCCATTACTTAATATTAAATGCGTGATGCCGGTCCAATTAGCGTCTTCTGCGATTGTATTTTCAGCCGAATATATAATTTGAACATAGTTTACCGGATCCGATATCAGCTTTTCGGAGAATAACTGAATACGCTCCAATTGCTCTTCGCCGACATCAGTCTTCTGTAGCAACTTAATACTTTGAATAGCGACCTCGATTGGGGCCATATCAACTTTTTCATTGACGTTTATGATATTCATTAACTCTGCTTTAGTGCCGTCCTCTTCAATAGCCATCTGCCCAATCTCCGTAAGTGGTCCGTCAGTGTAACTATTACCTTTCTTTTTGTCGTCTTTTTCTTTTGTTACAGGTATTTCTTTAGGTTTTTCAGCGTCATTCGATGGTGAAGTATTCTCATCGTTGCCACAAGCAACCAAAATTCCGGCTAAAATCATCGTCAACATCAATAGCATTAATTTCTTCATTTGAATTCCCCCTGCATCTTTTATCACTCGGATAAAAATAGTTTTATGTACCTAAGACATCTATATAAATTAACACGGTCCAGTAAGACCGCGAAAGAGACTCATCGAACATTCCGTAAACTCTTTAGGTGCGCAACCTCTTCTGGTACGCCGTATATGTTGGCTATTTACTCAACTCACTCAAACGTACCTAACATGCCCCAATGCGACACAAACGCATCAACCTTGCGATTAAATATTAATTCCAACTGATACTGCGCAAATTCTTCTGAGACGAGGAAGTAATCAGCGATATCGGATATTAATACAGCTTCGTCATACGCTGCATCATAAACGGTCTTAATGAATCTGCTGGGCATCAATAGATAAGCAGACATTCTTTTTGCTTGGTTTTCAAGCTTAGCTAAACATCATCGAAGAAGGTCGTACCCAGTCAGTTAAAGACCGGATATCAGCTAAATTGAAAGAGTTGAATAACCCAGCACCACCAAAAGAGGAGGTAATACGAATGTTCAAACCAAGTTCCGCAACGCTTAAAGCGGCTTACGAGAAGCTTCTTACAGGTGCAATTAAAGATGGCGCAATTACTGCTAAATGGCTAACGGACTTTAAGGCAGACAAGCTGTCACTTGATGATGCGCTTGCCCTTAAAGTTATTGTTGATCAGCGTAAGAAATAAGTAAGACCAAAGTAAAAAAGCGACCCGTCCACAGATTATTTTGTGGGTAGGTCGATTTTTTATTTGCACTTGTAAACTTCTAAATATACCCATATGATGAAGGTTACTGACAATGGATATTTGAAGATGGTCGGATACATATAATTCATTGAAAAATGGTTGTTCATCAAACGGGCCATTTTATGCAATTATGGGAGTGATAATGTGTCTACAAAAACAAAGGAATATTTAAAAGCGAGTATAATTGTTTTGATTCTTATATCATTAATATTCGTCCTAAATTTACCCAAAAATATACTTTCTACTCTCGTAATAATTATTCCAATCGCTATATTTTCCAATGAAGTATTTCCCCGTCAGAATAAAGAAGGGAGAACAAAGGAGTACATCATAGCTATTTTGTTTTTCTTGATTTTTGCAACTCCTATTTATATCCTTGATCTGCCGAAGAAACTCTATCTTTTTATTGGTGTTATGTCTGTTTCATTTATTATACTTTATGAAATATTTAATTTGATACCGAACAAAAGGGATGAAAAATAAAAAAAAACTGCAATCGGGCGCGATTGTTGAAGAAGTAAAATTAAGAGTGGCTGCGGCTACTCTTAATTGAGCGGTCGCCTTTTTTTATTTGTCGAATTACAGAGGTATTCAAATGAATAAGGACGAATAGAGAATAATGCCCTGTTCTTGTTCAACTAACAGGTAGTATATTAGAGCTTAATTGGAGAATTTAAAATTAACAAGATAAGGAGTGGTGTATTTTGGAACACGAATTAAAGGAGTTTATCGAGAAGTGTGATAAAGCAATAAAACAGGAAGATTTTGATACTCTGAAGAACTACTATACTGATGATGCGATTCTGGTAGTGAAACCAGAAATGATTGCCCGAGGAAAAGAAGAAATCAAACAAGCATTTATTGAAATTGCGAAATATTTTAATAATAGTCTTGTCCCAGCACAGGGAGAAATGATTATTCTAGAAGCCGGAGATACTGCATTAGTTATTTCTCAAACACTACTTGATGCCGATAAAAATGAAACGGAATATTCTATGGATAGAAGGGCGACATATGTATTTAAGAAAAATTCGCAAGGCGAATGGCTTTGTGCAATCGATAATTCATATGGTACAGACTTAATCAATAAGTAGACTTTTGTTATATAGGACCAAAGCAAAATCGGCTCCTCCACAGATTGGATTGTGGATGGGCCACTTTTTTTGTTTAAGCGAGTTTGCAAGGTTCCAACTTTACCCATAGAATAAAGGCTAAAGAATTGAATAATAAATTAATAGTAGGGGCGTCTTTATTGGTATTTTAAATAATCCTGTAACTACAAATAAAGAAGATGCAGGAATCTTGGAAGGACGGACAATTATGAAGGAAAAGAGTGAGATTTTTTAAAAGTTATATTCTTTATTATTTGGGTCAGGGATGGCCAAAGATTTGAGACCTGTAAATTGCACGACACTGCTTGCGATAGCGTCATTCATAGACGACAAGGGAAACTGTTGCCCGACACAAATACACATTGCCGAAGTCACAGGCATGTCTACAGCTACTGTGAATAAGGTCGTTAATGCTTTACTAGAGTTCAAAGTAAATGGGAAATCAATAATTACTCGTGAATTTGTTCAGCAAGCACAATTTACATACTCCTACTACACTTTTCACCTGATTTGACGCTTTACATAGGTAACATAGGGGGAAACAGGACGCACAGGACTTCAGATTAAAAAGATAATATATTTCTTATTAAACCAAAGGGTCAGGTTAGTTGAACAAGTAATAAGATTTTAGAATAGATAAAACTATGACTGGAGGGTAAAAATGAAAAGAATAATGTTAATGGTTTTAATCCTAATAGCAATTATTACTGCTTTAATTATTCCCTTTTTAAACAGGGCAGATTTTCATGGGGAAATATGGGGTATAGAAGAAAGTAAATTTGTATTGTATCCAATTAACATTGATCCTACAGAACAGTATGATGTTCCTGAAATTCACTTCTCTAAAGACACTGAAGTTGCAGGGGAAATCAAGAGTATCGTGAATTTAAAAAAAGGACAAGAAGTGAAATTGTGGGTAGAAGTTATCGAAGGTCAGAAGGTTGCAAGCAAAATTAAGGTTATTAAAGAGTAATCTTATTAAACTAACGAATGCTTTAGTTCAACAACAGGAAATCGTCAATTGACGGTCTTTTTTATATGCCCAAATATCTAACTTGTACCGTTACAAATGTTAATTGGTAATATTTTTTAATTTCTGGTTTATGGTTGTAATGAGAACCTGTGTTCTTTATACTTGTGAAAAAGGGGGATATTTATGAGTGGAAAACGTGATTTGGTACTGTTTATTGCTACGAGTTTAGATGGTTACATAGCTACAAAAGATGAGTCTTTAGAATGGCTATTTAATGTTGAAGGGGAAGGTGATAATGGATATTCAGATTTTTATGAGTCGGTAGATACAGTTTTAATGGGCAAAAAAACATATGATTGGATAATGAAACATGAAACAGGGGAATTCCCATATAAAAACAAGGCGTGTTATGTGTTTACAAGGTCGCCAATTGAAGATACGGTCGATGTAAAGTTTACAAATGAAGATATCATTAGTTTTACTAATAAACTGAAAAGTCAAGAAGGGAAAAACATTTGGATTGTTGGTGGAGGAGAATTGTTACAATCTTTTATAAAAGAAAAATTAGTTGATGAACTAATAATAACAGTTGCCCCAAGCATAATCGGAAAAGGAATACCGTTATTTAAAGAAGGAGATTATCAACTAGACCTTTCTTTAAAAGGTACAAGGAACTTCAATCAATTTGTTGAACTACATTATGGAGTTCAAAATTAATAACGTGTTCTTGAACTAACGTGATAACAGGAGGTCGTCTATTGGCGGCCTTTTTATTTGGTTAAAATTAACATTTTATTTTAGTTGTAATGAGAACATTCATTCTCTATGCTGGAGGTAGAAGAGGGAACAAGTGTACGCAATCGATTAGTCAAGTCAGTGGAATACAGCGAACACCTAGATATGCTGTACATGGCTGCAGACGGTTCAATCAGTAAAAGAAGAATCAACGTACTACAAGTCGGCGAGGTATCGTTCCGTGCATACTGTTTTCTACGTAAATCCAAACGAACTTTTACAATTGATAACGTGCTCGCGCTTGTTCCCGTCGTACATAAAGAAAGAATGGTGATCTAATGCCGTTAATCCCAGGAGATGCATTACCTGTAACCGCTATACTAAAAGAGACAGTTTTCGCTCGAATGCCTTGAACACTTTCGCCAACAATCATGCCATCTAGTAAGCTAGGATTATTAGTTTACTGGAGGTAAGGACTTGGAGGAAAAGTTAGTGTTATACATCGAAATTCAGCAACTATACAAACGGAAAATGAAGATTGCACAGATTGCAAAACATTTGAAAGTAACGCGTGGAACTGTTTATAAGTATTTGAATATGTCATTTGAGGAAGCACAAGAATATTTGGGGAATCCTTTGAAGAAACCTAAGAAATTGGATCCCTACAAGGATTGGGTTGTCGCATGGCTAGAAGAATACCCACATTTAAGTGCAGCACAAATTCAAGATTGGTTAATCGAGCGCTATCCTGATTTGGTAATCGGAGAAAGCACAGTTCGTACCTATGTAAAAGAGATCCGTGAGATTTATCAAATTGAGAAAAAAGCGATTGTTAGGCAATATGAGGCCGTTCCTGAACAGCCGATGGGCAAACAGATACAGGTGGATTGGGGAGAAACAAGACAGAAAACGACGACGAAAAAAGAAGTGAAATTATACTTCATTGCCTTTGTTTTAGCACATTCGCGGTATAAGTACATGGAGTGGCAAGACCGACCTTTCACTACGAAGGATGCCATTCGTTGTCATGAAAATGCCTTTCGCTTTTTGGGTGGTCGTACGGAAGAAATTGTGTATGACCAAGATCACTTACTATCAGTCAGCGAAAACGCTGGGGATATCGTGTTAACAGCAGAATTCCAAGCGTATGTAAAAGATCAAAAGTTCCGTGTTCATTTATGTCGAAAAGCCGATCCTGAATCAAAAGGAATGATTGAAAATGTAGTGAAATACATAAAGGGAAATTTCGCAGACAGCCGTGTTTTTAAAGATATTGAGGACTGGAATGAACGTGCGCTCCAGTGGTTGGAACGCACAGGAAATAAAAATGTGCATAACACAACAAAAAAGAGCCCAGTCGAAGTGTTTCTCGTCGAAAAGCAACACTTAGAACCAGTCTCTTCACTACTTTCAAATGAAAGTACACATGCATATATTATAACAAGAAATGTAGGCAAGGACAATACGATTCGCTTTGCGTCCAACCGTTACTCAGTTCCATTAGGAACTTATGGAGTATCACCAGAGAATCAGGTTGTTTTAGACATACAAGGTGAGCAACAAGATACGTTGGTTATTCGTAAGCAGTCAAACGGTGAAGTGCTGGCCGAACATCAAATTAGTAGCGAAAAAGGAAAGCTTATTCAAAATCGTAATCATACCCGAGACCGTTCTAAAGGAATTGAAGAGTTAAAGAAAACCGTCATTTCATATTTTGAAGAACAAGAAGACGCATTGATGTATGTGGACGAAATTTGTATGAAATACGTGCGTTATCGTAGAGATCAATTAATAATTCTACAAAAGGTGATTAAAGAAGAACCCGAATGGATTGATTCAGCACTTCAAAAGTGTATGCGTGAAAAATTATATAGTGCGAATGACTTTAGAGACGTAGTGCGTTACTTGAAGCAATCGAATCTAGAGGAATCAGCCCTACTCCATGAGCAACAGAATGTTTCAATGACTCCAACGAATATTCAAGTAGAAACACGCCCCTTAGAAACGTATACACGAATTCTAGGAGGGATTGTCTCATGAATAAAACGGTGAAAGACTTACAGAATCATTTTCGTCAGCTACGGCTGTCAGAAACGGCAGAGGAGCTCCCGCAGCTCCTTCGCGAAGCTGAAAAAGAATCATGGACTTACTTAGAATTTTTGGAAGCTATCACATCATTTGAGCTAGGCAAACGCGAGGAAAAAAGTATAGGATTCGTATTAAATGGGCGCGCTTCCCCTACATTAAAACGTTACAAGAATTTCAAGTAGAGGAGCAAACAGCTCTTACATCTCGTCAACTGACACAGTTACAAGAGTTCAGCTGGTTAGAGCAGCAATACAACTTAATCTTATTAGGCCCACCTGGTGTTGGCAAAACATTTCTAGCGATAGGGTTAGGCTTAGAGGCTATTCATAAAGGGTTCCAAGTGTACTTTGTGACAATGGGAGAATTAATTCAGCTTCTGAAAACCCAAGAATTTGCGCATAAATCGCAGGTTCAAATGAAACGACTTCAAACATCTGATTTAGTGATTATTGATGATTTAATGTACATGGCAATGGATCAGCGTGAGGCAAATCTATTCTTCCAGCTCATCAATTATCTATACGAACGAAGTTCGATTATTCTAACGTCGAATAAGAGCCCAGAACAATGGACGGAGTTAATGGGGGATCAAGGGATTATGACAGCCATTCTAGATCGGCTGTTACATCGTGTCGAAGTGATTCACATGAATAGTGATAGCTATCGAATGAAAAATAGGCAGCATATATTTTAAGCGAAAGTGTTCATTTCAAACGAGCAGAAACTGTCGTTTTGACCTTGACGGTTACATTACCCTATTTCGAGAATATGATTTACCTACCGATGATTATAAGTATCTTGGAGAGAGACCGAGAAGTGATTGAAACAAGTACATTCAAATTAAAAGGGCCTTATATCAATATCGTCGAAAATTCATTAAAGACTGTTCGAGCTGAATCGAAAGATACAAATACTTATGCAAGAAACAGAAATTTGAAGTTGGTTAAAAAGGGGAAAGACGGTTCCTTCACCGAATATGCATTTATCCATAATGGCTACGAAGACATAAGGCGCTACATGAACATACGGCTACGCAACAGGACGGAAGAACTGATTAATGAGTACTTCGCTAAGTCGGAAAACCTAAATCTGAAAGGATGATGAAATTGACAGCAATTCCGAAACCTAAATCAAAGTCAACTGCAGTGGCAGGACCTAAACTATCTGAAACCGATTTTCTTGAAATTGGCGAGAGGATTGGCGAATCAAAAGAATTCAATGTAGAGGTAGATGTTACGGTTTATGCTCAAAAGCGGTATGAGGCAGTTACCGGAGTCGTTAAAGAAGTTGATGGACAACAAGGTAAATTGACTATGCAAGTTGGTTACGACAATGTAAAAATCAATATGAATAATATTGTGAGCGTGAAATGATACTGGATAACAATCGCGATAGAGGCATGCAGAAGTGGCAAGGCTTGATGTTAACAGAACATGTAAAGTTGATCCGTGAGTTGAGTGAAAATAATAACTACATACAGCAGTCATTACTCGATGATTGGGAGCTGCAGCAAATTCAAGAGGAATTGGAAGTCGCATATAAACGACAATGTGCAGCACAGGTTACCGTTTGGCGAAAAGGGGAGCATGTAACTTACATCGGGAAAATATCGGAACTTGACCATCGGCTTAATATAATTTCAATCGAGGGACCGTTTGGCGAGGACAGGGTGCCAGTTGTGGATGTTGTTAAAGTGGAGTGTATGGATTAAAAAACAACGACCAATCCGATTAGGGAAAGGTCTTTTTTAAAAGGATAACTGTTTTGTATTATTTTTTTGCAGCATTAGCTTTCTTAATTGCTTGATATGAATAAGCTTTAGCTGTGCTTTGGTTGAACTTTACATCAGTTGCTTTGAAAGTTGTTTTCATAACTTTGATATCTTGTGCGCGTTCAGACTGTGTCATAAGCAGGTACTTAGTAGTTTTACCAGAAAGGTTGTCATTCCAAGTAGAGTCAGTATGGTACCATTTTCCACCGACTTTTACCGCGTTCCAAGAATGAGTATCTCCTGCTACTAATCTAGACTCTAGACCAAAGCGATGATGCAACTCAGCTACTAAATCAGTATAACCATTACAAGTAGTTCCGTTTTCACCGAAGACTAATAGAACATGAGCATCTGTCACTTGCTCTCCGTAAGCCATACGTTTGATGATGAAATCATTAACTGCTTAAACTACATCGTATTCAGTCTTTAAAGAATAGTTTGCTACAATGAATTTTTCAGCATCGTCCATACGTTTGTTCCAAGCAAGTTCGTCAGCTGCATCACGATGATTTACCACACTCAAAGTAGTATTGTAAACATCATCTTTTACTTTTACAGTATCTATATCAATATTTCTACCATAGAATGTGTACCCAGAAGCTATCTCGCTAAAGTCACTTGTGCTAAAATAGTAATCAACAAAAGTCCAAGTTAAATCAGTTTTGGTTTTAACAACTACATTTTTAGGTTGATGGGCAGGACTGTTGTATAAATCTTTAGCAATAACTTTTAACTCAGCTAATGTTTTAAACTCAGATACTTTTACTTCAGGTGCTTTAGCTACTGCTGCTTTCTTGACTGGAGCAACAACTTTCACAGCAGGTTTTGCTACAGGCTTCTTAGCTTCCACAGAACTAGCTGGAACCCAGTAACCTTCTGGAGTTTGTACTAGACCAGTACCTGAAGCTTGTACAGTTGTATGGGCAGGAAGGAGTACAAGCAATCCTGTTGCTAGAACTACTCCAGCTGTTAGTGTTTTTAGTGTTTGACTCACTTTCATTCGAATCTCCTCTTTCTCATTTTGTTCTCTATAAAAAACCTACTCCTTTCTCATCATCAACCTATTTGTTCATTCTCCTCGATGTACTCGTCCGACTCGCCCCGTTTATACAGCTTTAGATAATCTTTTTCTGATAGTTTAATAGTAAGACATTATTGTGGAATTAGCTATATGGAGAGGGAAAGAAAGCAGCCACCAACTCGATTGAGAAGGTGGCTGTTGTTATTTGAGTATCTTCTATAACTAATTTACGAGAGAACAAGCTCACTCCTGATTATATTAATGCGCATCATATGTGGGTCTATAAATTTAAATAAATTATAAAAACCACAGAGAGTAATAATATGAATACTGCGTAAACCTTCGAGGCTTTCCAAAGGGAAATCATAGTAAATACACTAGCAATGAATATTAGAGCCTGGCCGAAATAAAAAATAGTACTCACGTCTATTAATACACTCAAAATAAGTAGAAATAATCCTACAAGGAAAAAAACAGTCGTAGTGATTGTTCTTAGCACTGGATGACTATCAAGCTCTTCATTGTTTTTCTTTGCCTTAGAGTGGCTAGTGAAGACACCAACAACCATTAAGATGAAAAATATTATGTATAGTGTTATGTTTTCAGAATTCAAAACTCACCCTCCTAAAATAAATAAAAACCACGTTAGAAACTCATAACGTGGTTTTATTTAACTGTCTAGTTACTAATTGCGCACTGTACATAATAATAACCTAATGAAATTCCAAGAGCGTTGGCATTAGTTTTAGCTCCATTTTTAATGAGTACATCTGCAGCAACTCTGTATCGTGCAGATTTAACTGCCTCCCACACAGTAGCGACTGCATTAAGGCCTAGATAGTCCTTGTAATTATTTACTAATTTTTTCTCGAAGCATGCCTTTTGCTTACGCACCGTTTCTTGCATATCCGGAAACTCTCCGCCAGGATTTAACATAATAGTCATTTCAGGCTCTACATAACATTCTGTACCATGCTGTTCCAATTGAAGTTGTAATTCATCTAATTCGGCAGATGAACCAAAGTTTTCTTTTAATACTTCAAAATCAAAAGATTTGATATTTCCTGCCTCATCATAAATTATAGCTTGTTCTATTACAGAGTCAAATGTTTCATCTAGTTCGTTTGTGAGTTCTCCACCATTTACGAGCTTGTCCATGTTTATGTCATTCGCAGGATTTTTGAAGTTTGCCTCTGCAACGTGTGAAGAAATTGTGGTTAGAGTTAATACAGCTAACAAGAATGTAATGATAATTTTTCTCAAAAATTTACTCTCCTTTCAAATATTGGGAATTGTAGCTGATTCTTAATATTTACAATACTACCAATAATTCGACTATTGTAAAATGATACCATTATTTTAATAGAAATAATATATATTCATTTTTCATATTTTAGTATCTATAAATCAACCATAGTCATAAGAACCCTGTTTTATAACCTTACACAAAGACGGGTCAATGATTAGTTTTAGTCGTCTCACAAAATCAGCTAAGTGTTTTTAATTTTTATTGAATATTTATATAACCCTTTAATGGGAAACCCTCACAACGTTCGTAGAAATTATTTAATCTTATACCAATCTTTCTTCTATAGAATCAATTTCATAACTACGCGATCCCTTACGGCTCTGAGTATAAAACGACAAGAAAGTAGAGCACCTCCCCAAGTCCTGTTTAATCAGAGTTACCACACACATTAAGGTGTGGCGGTTTTCGTATATTTACTTTTATATGTAAGGATTTTGTTTGGACGATAAGAATTTTAACCCCACTTTAACCCCAATGACATTTTTACAACAAAAAAGCACCACCCAATTAAGGATGATGCTAGTCTGTGAATAATTGGTGCTTACAGCTTTATAAAGCTCAGCCGCCTTTGCCGTATGGTCTTAGAAAGTTTTAAACCACCACTTCTCAAAGTGGGTGTTCGCAGAAACAATCCTGTATGCCCCAGTTATCGAAAGAACTGGGTATGCCATTCCTGTATCTAGGTAAAACTCCCGATTACAGCTTAAGGGTTAAAACTTAATATTTATACGCACAACGCAGCTTGTAAATATAGTGTACATCATCGGCTTGATATTTTCAAATGAAATTGTTGGAATCCATTAAGAAATATTTGAATGATTTCTGATCCATGCACTGCAACAACGTTTATGAACAAACTAAAAACACTTGTGACTTTAGCTGTGTGTATTCTTGGTTTTTATTATGGAATAAATATGTCGAAACTATATTAAAAAGAACGTTCGTTTGGTATAATGAAGATAGGATTGAAAGGAGAAAAACCCATTTTCAGTGGAAGACGAGTGTTCGAGAACTCTATAGAGCTGGAACTTATATCTTTATGAATAGCGATGTAAACGGAGCAGTAACTATTTTGCGCAAATGGACTCATACATACGCTTTAGTGGCCAAGAAGAGAATTAGAATGGTGGGAATTTGGAAATTGAAACATAGCGAATCTTTTTGCTTTAATGAAGAGGAGTTCAAACTAGTTAAGAAATGAATTTAGCTGAAAAAGGAGAATAAGCATGACAGGGAAAACACACATCGTAGGCGGCATTGCAGCAAGTCTTGCTTATGCACAATTTACAAATCATGATCCGATTATAATGCTTGGAGCGGGGATAATTGGCGCGTTACTTCCTGACATTTGTCACAGTGGTAGTAAAATCGGAAGAAAATTTAAGTTGTTATCGAAACTTATCAATATGCTATTCGGTCATCGTACATTTACACACAGTTTATTGTTCTTAGTGATTATCGCGACGTTACTGAATGCCTTTATCCCAAATGAAGCTGTGAAGGCTGGACTTTTAGCGGGGATGGTGAGTCATTACATATTAGATATGGCGACGAAAAACGGAATCAAACTGCTTTTCCCACTTAGCATGACAGTTCGCTTTCCATTGACGACAAGAACCGGAAGCAAGGTAGAGAGCATCGTGTTCAGTCTTCTATCTCTTTTATCATTCTATTTTGGCTATGAGGCATTCAGTTATTATCTATAATTGAAGTTGGTTTAAAAAAAATGATGTTCTAGCTCGTTTTTTGTTAGAATGGAAAGGGTAAAAGAGAGGGAGAAAAAAATGGCAATACAAAAATTTAGAAAAACGGTCTTATTTGAATATATACAGATCATCTTTGGGGCTGCACTCGTTGGTCTAGCCTTCAATATATTCCTGTTACCGTCCAGGCTAGCGGCAGGTGGCGTTTCAGGGATTAGTACAATACTATATGAACTCTTCCAATTCAATCCAGCTTACGTTCAATGGCTCATTAATATTCCACTACTAATACTTGGGGTCTTGCTTGTCGGCAAGGAATTCAGTATGAAAACGTTAGTTGGGACATTTTTTGTTCCGTTTGTCATCTGGCTCACAACGGACATAAAGCTTGCAGTAGAAAACCCATTATTAAGTGCGATTTACGGCGGGATTATGCTTGGTGTAGGTCTCGGTATTGTATACAGGGCTAACGGTTCGACAGGTGGTACTGCTTTAATCGCTCAATTGGTTAAGAAATATACGGGCCTTTCGAGTGGTTTTTCACAGTTGCTTGTAGATGGATTAGTTGTAGTCACATCGGCATTTGTCTTTAACTTTGAACTTGCTCTTTACGCGATGATAGCAATTTACGTTACGAGTAAGGTGATTGACTTTGTTCAGTTGCAAACGTCGCCGACCAAATTGGTTCTCATTATTACGGATAAAGAAGAGAAAGTCCAAGCCATTATAAAAAATGATATTAATCGCGGATTAACGAAGATTAAAACAATAGGCGGGTATTCCAATCAAGAAAAAACAATGATTTTATGTGTCGTTGAACAATCGGAAGCTGTCTACTTTAAAAAATTACTTCAAACACAAGAACCAACCTCATTTGTCATCTTCTTGAATGCGTCGGAGATACTTGGCCGCGGTTTTTCTAAAGCACAATTTGATGAAGATAATATGAAATGAAATTGGTGAAAATGACCTGTTGCGAATTATTCGCAACAGGTCATTTTTGTTTATTATAAAGGTTTTTCTACCCCATTTGTCGAAATAGACTGTATGTTGCAATCATTCAATTGATAGGGGGAATAGAAATGACTTACAAAGTGGAGCAAGTTGAGGATTTAAAGGCAATTGATATCTCTCATTTAGTGAAAGAAAGCGAAACGGAAGGGTACCGATTTTTAACACGACTGGTCAATGATTATGAGGATGGAACAAATACGTTCAACAAACCGGGTGAAGCATTGTTAGCTGTTCAAAATGAGGAGGGTGAGGTAGTAGCGATAGGTGGAGTAAACCAATCACCTTTTTCCGAAGATACACAAGTTGCACGTTTGCAGCGGTTTTATGTATTAGATGATGCTAGGCGGCAAGGTGTAGGATCTCTTTTACTGAAAGAAATTGTTGATCATTCACGCGATGCATTTAAAGAAGTGACAGTGCGGACAGAATCTTCAAAAGCAGATGCTTTTTATAGGGCAAACGGATTTGAACTGGATGACACTGCTTCTGAGACGACACATTTGATGAAGTTGTAAGTGAGATATCCCTCAGTCTACTCGAATAAATTCAATACCAGGTGTAGAAGTGATTCCGAATCATTTCTGCACCTGGTTAACTTTCGTAGTGTTTGTATAGGGAAATATATCGCCGCCATGTCACGGAAGAATTGAGGGATTTACTGTGGAGAAATGGAAAACGATTAAGTCAGAATATCACTTTAAAACTCCTTTTGGCAATTTGAGGAAAGACATGTGTCAGCTTCCGAATGGGGCAATCATTGATGATTATTTTGTCCATGAGTATGAAGATTGGGTAAATGCCATTGTATTAACGGAAGATAAACGTGTCGTATTCGTAGAACAATACCGTCATCCTGGTGAAGGATTTTTTTTAGAAATTCCTGCGGGGAAAATTGAAGAGGGAGAGTCACATGAGGAGGGGATTTTGAGGGAGTTACGCGAAGAGACGGGTTTTATTTCAACGACGAAACCGATAAAACTTGGTGAGTTTATGATAAATCCGGCTACTCAAACAAATAGGATTGTTACCTTTCTAATTTTGGATGCATTCAAAGAATGTGAGCAGGAATTGGATGAAACTGAGGAGATTGAGGTGAAACTCATTTCTTTTGATTTAATCGAAGAAATGATTCAAGAACAACAAATTACACAACTTTTTTCAGTAAGTGCCTATTACATGGCCAAGAATATGTTGAATAAATCAATTGTCCTGTCTTCAGAAAAGAGGTAAGTGTATGAAAAGTAATAATCATGCTCTAATCATTGGCGGAACGGGTATGCTTGCCGAAGTTTGTCTTCATCTTGCACGTGAAGGTTATTCTGTTTCTGTCATTGGGCGTACATTGTCGAAGTTTAAACGATTGCAAGTAGAAGGTTCGCCAAATTCTATATTCCCACTTATAGCTGATTATAATACAGATGATGTATATGACGAAATTAAAAAAGCGATTCTGGAACGTGGCTCGTTTGAACTAATTATTAGCTGGACACCGAATTACAGTGTACTAGAGCGGATTTGTGAGATGAACCCAGGGGACACACCGTTTAGTCTGTTCCATGTAAAGGGAAGTCGGCGGTATTTCGAAGATGACCCTATCCGTATTCCAAGCAAGTGCAACTATCGGAGAGTCTATTTAGGATTTGTAATGGCAGACAGTGGCTCACGTTGGCTTACACATGCTGAGATTGCGAACGGAGTTATTAAACAGATTGAGGCAGATGAAGAAATGGGGATAATAGGTCAAATCCATCCCTATGAAGCACGTCCTAAATGATTTTTTGAAAAATGTTGAGCTGTTGTTTCAGTCTTATTACAACGTTGAAAGGAGTGAGTGAGATATTAATTCGGAAAGCAGAGGTAGAGGATGCAACAGGAATTGCAAAAGTCCATGTGGATAGTTGGAGGACGACATATAAAGGAATTGTGCCGGATCCTTTTTTAGATAATCTTTCTTACGAGCAGCGCGAGCTGACTTGGAAAAAGGGGATAAAAGAGAATAACGTATACATAGCAGAAAATGAAAATGGTCAAGTTATCGGATTTTCTACAGGTGGAAAAGAGCGTACCGGGAAATACGAGGCATTTATTGGGGAATTATATGCGATTTATATATTGAAAGAGTACCAAGGAAAAGGAATTGGTCGATTACTCGTTCAATCTGTCGTGGATGATTTAAAAAATAAGAATTTGAACTCGATGCTTATATGGGCGATAGAAGAGAACCCGGCTTGCCGCTTCTATGAAATGTTAGGTGGAAAGAAGGTTGACACTGAAGAACTCGAAATTGCAGGAAAGAAGTTGAGTGAAGTCGCATATGGGTGGGATGATATAGCTATTATAGGGCAAGAACGAGGTAACGGATAAGTTCAGTCATTTATCTGGATTAGTCATTTTTTACAAGCAGCTTTTTAAATATTTCAGGGGAAAGGGAAAGTACAATGGAGAATTTAGAAGAAGCAATTCAGTTAAGAAGTGAAGGGAAGCTTGAGAAATCAAATGCGTTACTTTCCAATCTAGTTTTGGAATTCCCAGACAATGCACTAGTAAATTATCAATATGCATGGAGTTTCGATGTTCTTGGGTTAGAAGCAGATGCTGTACCTTATTACGAAAAAGCCATCCAATTAGGCCTAGATGATACAAATGCAATAGGCGCATTTATAGGATTAGGTAGTTCATATCGCGCATTAGGCAAGTATGAAAAATCGCAAACAGTTTTGGAAAAAGGAATTGAAAACTTCCCGGAAAACAATGCTGTGAAAACGTTCTACGCAATGACATTATACAATGTTGGTAAGCATCATGAAGCCATGGAGATTTTACTAACCAGTCTAGCTTACACGACAAATGATGGTGAAATCTTATCATATAAAAGAGCAATTGAGTTCTATGCTGATAAACTCGACAAAACTTGGTAGGTAGACTGCTATAAAAAGGGGATAAAAATAATATCTATATATTGAATTAAAGAATCCCATTGAATCTACTGTGGTGCTCAATAAGGAGAGAGTTGTATTTCGGGATGTGGATTGAGAAAACTTGGCGCTTTGAGGATGCCTTTGGACGTAAGTCTAGATTAGCGCTTCGCATCCAGTTTTACGGCTTCGGCGACGCCTTTGCCGCGCCTGCGCTAGGTTGTTCATTAGTGAGTGAGTGTAATTCGGAGTGTGGATTGTAGATCGCTTGGCGCTTTGGGGATGCCTCTCGCCATGAGCCTGGATTGGCGCTCCGCATCCAGTCTCATGGCTTCGGCTACCCCTTTGCCGCGCCTGCGCTGGAGTTTTCATTATTGAAAGTGATTTTGAGATGTATAGACTTAGATTATAATGTGATTACTATTTGATACTAATCTCATTGAAGAAAGACGTACTACAGACTGCAGGTCTTATCTCCGACAATGAAATACACTTTCTAACATAGATTTATCCAGCGAAGGCGCGACTTCGTGCTAGCCGGAGCGATAAGACTGAAAGGGATCTTCTTTCTGACTTATCGCGGGAGGCATCCACAAAGCGTCGAAGCGGTATTGGCGGGAAATCTAATTAGTTCTAAGTATTGGGACTTTTTCAGTGGCCTCCCAAAAGCCCTTTTAAAGAGCATAAGCCGTATTCATTTGTTCAACATATATATTAAGGAATGATTAAATTGGGTGAACGATTTACAATCACTGATGTGGAAAGAGAAAAAGTATTGGGAAATTACTTCAAACAAGGTTTGCAAGGACCGCTTGACGTATTTCCGAGTAAAGAAAAAAGGAAGTACATTATTGCCCAAGAAATAATTAAGCAATTTGAAGTAGATAGAATTTATGTGGAAAAAGAAATAAATGACAAATTGGCGACGATTTATCCTGATTTTGCCACAGTAAGAAGATTTCTGATAGATTATCGTTTCATGGCTCGAAGTGTTGATGGCAAGGAGTATTGGATTGAAGTCTAATCATATGCAGATACATAGAAATGTAAGACGGAAGATGTAAATTTAGTCATTGAAAAGGTTTTTGGTGAGCATGAAGATTTAATCCAGTTTTTTTGTACGAGTATGTGAGCAGTGTGAATGAAAGAGGAGTAGTTTATGGTCATTACAACTGAAAGAGAAATTGTTGTTTTAATTCAAGAGGATAAGTGGATGATGGACCTATTGAAATACGCCAAATCATTGAATTTGCCTGATTGGTGGATCTGCGCCGGATTTGTTCGATCTAAAATTTGGGATGTGCAGCACGGTTTCAATGAAAGGACGACGACTCCAGATATTGATGTCATCTATTATGATCGAACAAATAGTGAAAAAAGTGTGGAAAAGGAATATGAGGAAGTGTTGAAAAGACTTCTACCTGCTATCCCTTGGTCGGTCAAAAATCAGGCAAGAATGCATAGTGTAAATAATGTCATCCCCTATACTTCGTCTGTTGATGCGATTTCAAGGTTTCCTGAAACAGCAACAGCTTTGGGGGTGAAATTGGATGAAGGAAACAATGTCATATTAACAGCGCCTCATGGTATAGAAGATGTTGTAAATTTGAGGGTGAAACCGACCCCTTATTTTTTTGATAAGAAAGAACGGATGAAGATTTATGAAGAAAGGATTAAGAAAAAGAATTGGCAAGTTGTATGGAGCAAGCTTGAGATTATTAGTTTGGACAGTGACTAGGAGGGCTTTTATGGAATTTACAGTAAGCTACGCTTCATTTACGACTGCAGTTTCTGATATAAATAAAATTATTTCATCAAAAAGCGTTATTCCAATACTCTCTGGAATAAAAATAGAAGCCAACGAGTATGGACTTAAGCTTACGGGTAGCAATTCGGATATTTTTATTGAAAGAACTATCCCTTTACTAATAAGTGGAGAAAAGGTCGTGGATATCAAAGAATTTAGAAGTGTAGTTGTTTTATCGAAATATTTGAACGAAATTGTGAAAAAACTCCCCAATGATATTTGTATTAAATTAGGACGCAATGATTCAATCACGATAAAATCGGGGGATATTGAAACAAAACTAAATGGATTCAATGCGAATGACTATCCAAAACTTCCGGAGATGGATCGCAATACTAAAATTGAAATACCATTTGGGAAATTAACGGAGGCTATAAAGCAAACTGCATTTGCGGTTTCAAAAAGTGAGGCTAAACCGGTACTAACTGGAGTGAAGATGGAGTTTGAAGAAAACAAACTCATTTGTACAGCAACAGATTCACATAGATTAGCACGTAGAGAAGTGACTATAGAATCTAAAACAACAGAATCATTTGTAGTTCCGAGTACAAGTTTGTCAGAACTGACGCATCTTAAAGAGGCGGATTCGTCAATCGTCGAGATTTCTTATACGAATAATTTCATTGTGTTTGGAACCGCTAACAGTTCACTTTATTCAAGGTTAATTGAGGGTGTCTATCCTAACACTGGATCTTTGGTGCCAACCGAATCAAAGGCATTGATAACCATGAATACTCAAGTATTAATAGAAGGAATGGATCGAGCTTGTGTATTTTCGACTGAATGGAAACACAATAACATCCAATTGGAGATTGTGGATGATGCTACTATTAAAATATCTTCCAATTCTACTGAAGTCGGGATGATCGAAGAGCTTCAAAAAATTATACATATCGAAGGACAGAACGATATCCAAATGTCATTTGATGGTCGTTTTGTACTTGACGCACTAAAAAGGATACAAGAAGAAAATGTCACGATACGTTTTGATGGCTTGATGAAACCGATTGTCATTCAGCCGCAAAATGATTCAACTTGCCTCCATCTAATTTCACCAGTACGGTCTTATTGAAATGAATAAAATTCTCTCGATCTAGGTAGGAGAGCTTGGGTATATACGAGATTTATAATTATTTGTAGCGAAAGGGGATTTCAAGGTGAATGTAGCAGCACAAAATTATTGGGACGAATTTTGGAAGAACGAAGAGAAGCCTACTTCTGTCAACGCATGGATGTTTGGTGGTTTACCAGATGAGCTTGCACAGCTTGTAATTGATGGGGAAAAGACAGCAACATGTTCAGGTCATGTCCTTTATGAACTGGAGAACGAGCCATTACCCAGAATAGATGAGTACAGCATTATTTTAAATAGCGACGAAAAACCAGTGGCAATCATTAAGACCATTGCAGTATCGCTTGTACCGATGAATGAAGTTTCGGAAGAGTTTGCACTTGCTGAAGGGGAAGGGTCATATGAAGATTGGAAATTGGCTCATGTGAGATTCTTTACGAGTGAATTACGAGAAGTTGGACTTGAGTTCACTGAGGACATGCTCCTTGTTTGCGAACGATTTACGCTGATTGATGTAAAAGATAATAACTTAGGATAGACATATAGCCTTATACAAGGCAACGATAAATGATCGTTTAGGGGGAATAGTTATGTTGGCAACAACTTTAGAGAGTTATTTAGGAGATAAGATACTAGAGCTATCGAAGGAAGTTAGGCAAGAGATGTTGACGCAAATTGGAAATCCAGATGGTTTTTTGCGTGACCAGTTAATCTATCGAAGTTTTGGAAAAGTAATAGCTTCCAATCAATTAAATTCAGAAGAAATTCAGAATCTACTTGAGACGGTATTACAGGAAGACTATCTATTTTACGGGATTGGCGAGTCTGGAACTGATTCAGTATTTACACGTTCTTTTTCTGCACTCGTCATTGCTGCAGTTATTGAATATGACATTGAGAAACAAATAGTAAATCCAGAACTTGTTCAGTATACAGTGAACAAGGTTATACGCTATATGAGGGAAGAAAAAGACACACGAGGTTTTATCCAGGGGAATGGTTGGGCGCATGCCATCGCACATGGCGCAGATGCCTTGGATGCCTTGGCAAAACATCCTCTACTGAAAAAAGAGGATATCAGTCGAATTCTTCATGCAGTTCAATATTCCTTGTTAAGGCAAGTTGATTATTTGGATGAAGAGGAAGAACGCTTAGCTATTATAATAGCTTCATTAATAAAGCATCAAGATGCTGAGAAGGTTATACGAGTATGGATTGAAGAACTGGCCGGACTGGTAGAATCTGAAATGCTTGAAAATAAAGGATCACTTGACGCCTATCACGTACAAAGAACGGTAAAGAACTTTTTGAAATCAGTCTTTGTAATTTTGAGTTCGAAGGGAATCGGCAAGAAAGTGAACAGCGACGTTTTTAAAGTACTCGAAAAGTGGATGTGGATGTATCTAAATTAGTCAAATAGTCTTCAGATACTGCAGTGGTACTCAAGTAATCTATCGTCCAGTTTTACGTTAAGTGCTAATATAAATATCTTTTCGAGACAATCAGCATACTATCTAAGGTAGCGTAATGATGCTCAGGAAAGGTGGAGACATATGTATTATCCTTATGCCCAACAAATGACCTGCCGACAACCGCGGGTTATGACTGTTACAGGAATTGGGAGTCTTAAACTAGCACCGGATATTGCTCAAATCCAGTTGGAAGTCAGTACTGAAAACAAACAACTGAACCATGCACAAAAGGAAAATGCTTATGAGATGAATCAAGTCATCGATTCGTTATTGAAAATGGGGATCGACAGGGAGAATATACAAACGGTTTCGTACACTATAGTTCCCCAATACAACTATATCGAAGGCGAACAAGTATTTAGAGGATACGAAGTTACGAATGCGATTACAGTAAAAATTACAGATATTGATCAAGTTGGAAATATAATAGACGTGGCGGTCCAAAACGGGGCAAACAGGGTATCAAATATCCAGTTCAAGGTTGAAAATGAACAATTGGACTATCAAAAAGCATTGAGCCTTGCACTTAAAAACGCATTAGCCAAGGCGCAAACAATTGCTGAGACAATGCAACTGCAACTTGATCCACATCCAATTAAAATTGTTGAAGAATTAAGAGCAGAACCCATCGCATATCGAATATTTGCTGCGAGAGAAATGACTAGCTCCACACCGATTGAACAGGGGCAGATTTCGATTAACGCTACGGTTAAAGTGCAATTTCGGTATTGAAATATCAGCGTAAAATAGATGGATACTATTTTACGTTGAAAAAACGACAGCTAACCTAATCACAACTAAAAATTAAGGGAGTGGGGAAAACATGGGAATTAAAAAATCTTCTAATTACCTATCACCTATTGCGCGGATATTTGACAAGTTTTCACGGCAACAAGACGTATCGTTGATTTATGGTGAACCGATTAATTTTGAAAACAAAAAAGTCCTACCGGTAGCAAAGATTAATTATATTGTTGGCGGGGGAGGCGGCTATTCTGGTGAAACAGGAAACTCTTTAGGTGCCCAAGGAGAAGGGGGCGGGGGACATATCTCCGTCAGACCTTTGGGTGTTTACGAGATAGATGCGGAGAAGGTGAAGTTCAAACCAATCATTGACCTCAAATTTACTTTAACACTAGTTGCTGTTTTTACAATTGGCCTAGTTTGGTTATTAAAAAGGGCTCGCTGAAAATTAATTTGTACGGGGGGAATAATTGAATGTTGTATCGCAGAAAAACGTACACGGTTGAACCAGCGATGTACGAAACGTTTACCCACTTTTTCCACACCTATTTGCTTCCGAATCAGCTGACGCATGGAGCGCAGCTGGTTGGACGGTGGGTCAATGAAGAACGGACGGAGATAATGGCAATGTGGGCATACGATAATAGGGCTCATTATGAGACAGTGGACGCTAGCATTCGGGCATCGGAAATGCATGCTGAAGCGCAAAATTATCGGAAATCATTAGCTCCATTATTTATTTCATCAAATGAAGACTTTTTCACTTCGACGGGGAATTATGGACAATCTAGACAAATTATTGTTGTAAATGGCTACATTGTCAATGAGGAAGGACATGTATTACTTGTACGGAACAATCACCGAAATGATACATATGAAATGCCGGGTGGGCGACTTGAGCTTGGTGAAACCTTGAAAGAGGCGGTTAAACGGGAAGTACTAGAAGAAACAGGTATCCACGCAGAAATTGGTGATATGACAGGAGTTTATCAAGATATCACGTTAGGCGTCATCTGTATGGTTTTTCGTGGAAGAGCGATGTCAGGCGTACCAGCTGCACAACCTCCTGAAACGATTGACGTACAATTTGTTGACTTTGATAAAGAGCAAGTAGGAGACTGGATAAAACGCCCGCAATTTGCATCTAGTGTGGATGATGCTCGAAGTAGCGATACGATTGTTTATGAAAGTTATGAAGTGAGACCGTATAGATTGATTGAGCGCTCATGAATAATCTCACTTGGGTTGGAAGTGAAAAGGACTTTGTCGATGAACGAGATGTACGATGGATTAATCGTGTAGCGGTTGGTCGATTTGGAGGTAATTCTTTAGCGGGACAAACCAAAAATGAAGATGGCTGCGTTATTTGGCAAAACGAGGATTGGGAATTAGCGGCTATTTTGGATGCACATAAAAGTGCTGAAAGTGCGGAACTTGTTATACAAACACTCGGGCAGCATAAAGAAAAATTGGTAGAGATTTTAGATATGAAAGGTCCTCCACGATTTAAACGTTTGGAAATGAAGTTACTTGAAATTTTTCAATCTGAACAATTTTTGAATGAATGCAGATGTGCCATGGGAGAAACGGCTTGTCTTATCGTTGTCAGGAAAGCTAATTACGTTTGGTGGTTTTCGGTTGGAGATTGTTTAGTATATCTGTTCCATTCGGAATTAATTGCCCTAAATCAGTTTCAACTTAACCAAAGGCAATTCTTTGAATGGATTGGTCAAGTGAATACGTTTGAGCAAGCAGTACCATGCTACACGTCAGGGACAAGGGAAATGAGAAAAGGGAACAATCTTATTTTTTTGACGACTGATGGTTTAGTGGAATGCCCGGGGGAACCTTTTTTGGATCCGTCAGATCTCGTTGCCGTGCTGAATGAAAAAGAACTTGATAAAGGGATTTCGCAGTTATTGATGGAAATCGAAAGACAAAATGTACGAGACAGTACGACAATTATCGCATGGAATGTCGAAGTAGAAAAGGAAGGCAGCATCCCGAGCGATTATCTCGGATGAAGGAAAAATGACGGGAGGAATTAGATATGGAAGCATCTGAATTAATTGAAATCAAAACCCTTTATTATAACTTAATTCTTGCATGGAATAATCGCGATGCTAAGAGCATGGCTGATCAATTTACAGAGCAAGGCGAATTGATTGGATTTGACGGAAGTCAAGAAATTGGGCGAAATACTATTTTTGCACATTTAGAACCGATATTTGCAGATCATCCAACACCTCCATTTATCAATGTCGTTAAAGATGTGTACTTTCTGAGTGCTGAGGTTGCGATGTTGCGTGCAATCGTCGGGATGATACCTCCGGGCGGAACAGAACTTGACCCAAATTTGAATGCTCATCAAACACTAATTGCAGTAAAAGAAAAGGATGGATGGAAAATAAAACTTTTCCAAAATACACCGGCCCAATTTCACGGAAGATCTGACTTGGTCGAGCGGATGACCAAAGAATTGAAGCAAGTATCTGATGTAGGCTGAAAAAAGTGCCCCGCACCAAGATAATACCAGTGCGGGGAGTGTTTTAGTTACTGTTCATGACAAAGGTAATCATTTTCTCTTCTTTTCATTTGAGTTCATTCGTTCGCGTTTTGGTTTCAGGGAACGGAGTTCAGCAAACTCGCGGGCTATTTCTTCATTCATGTCGCCCGGTTTTATTTTTTGGTTTTTCGGCGTTTGTGGTAAAGACCGTGCATTATTTCCGCCAGTTTTATTGTCATCTCTTCCCATTGTAACAACTCCTTTCATTTTTTCAGTGCTACGTTAATATGGCTTTCTAAAGAAATATTATTCAGCAATTTTCATGCTGAATTAACGTGAAAATTAAAATAAAAATGTTTGTTTTGATTATTATCGTCAAAAAAGACGGTTTACAATAGTAGTTTTAATAGTATAATAGTAAATAATTGAATATTCTTATCAAGAGAAGCTGAGGGATATGGCCCTGTGAAGCTTCAGCAACCTCTGACTTAGTCAGGAAGGTGCTACCTCCAACAAGATTTTTTCTTGAGAGATAAGAACAGAGTGCCCTAATTAAACCCTCTTTCCTTGTCTTATAGAAAAGAGGGTTTTTTATATTGAATCATTTGATTCAAACTAAAGTGAAAAGGGAGAGACGACACATGCCGATCAATGTACCGAAACAATTACCAGCAGGAGAACTATTGAAGAAGGAAAAAATATTTGTAATGGATGAAGAACGCGCAACGTCCCAAGATATACGGCCTATGAACATCGCCATTTTAAACTTAATGCCTGAAAAAGAAAGAACAGAGTTGCAGCTGCTACGTCTATTAGGGAATACACCGCTACAAGTAAATGTTACATTTTTGAACACAGCAACTCATGATTCTAAAAACGTTAGTAAAACGCATTTAAACGCATTTTATACAACATTTGAACATGTGAAACATCGTCGTTTCGATGGACTGATTATTACGGGTGCCCCGATTGAGCATTTAGAATTTGAAGACGTTAATTACTGGAAAGAAATAACGGAGATTATGGAATGGTCAAAAGAAAATGTAACCTCTGTTTTACATATTTGTTGGGGTGCCCAAGCAGCACTCTATCACCATTATGGAATCGGGAAATTTGAATTGCCGAAAAAATGCTCAGGCGTTTTTACGCATCGACTATCCGACCCAACGATTAATCTTGCACGTGGCTTTAATGATGAATTTAAAGCACCACATTCACGTTATACATCCGTTTCAACAGAGGAAATAAAAAATGATCCCCGTCTACACTTGCTTGCCAAATCAGAGGAAGCAGGGGCATTCATCGTCATTTCTAAAGATAATAAACATATTATGATCACAGGTCATTTGGAATACGATGCGGATACGTTGGCGGAGGAATATGCACGTGATTTGCAAAAAGGAGTCGGTATTGATATCCCGGAAAATTATTTTCCGAATGATGATCCAAGCAAAGAGCCGTTGAATACATGGCGTTCCCATACGCATCTACTCTTCTCCAACTGGCTAAATTATTATGTGTATCAAGAAACACCTTATGAATGGGAATAACTAGTTAATGACAAATGTATCAATTAAACCACGTCTGTAGATTAACCATCTATTTGCATAAAATACTGGTGAGTAGGGCTTGATGACCTTCATTTTCACTGCATTATTTTCGGCCCGCTTTCGACTAACTATTCATGACAGACTTACTGAGGGGTCCGAGTGTGGCTAGAAGTGACTCCGACACTTCTAGCCACACTCTTTTTAGTAATACTATTGCGAATAGTTGCCTGTCGCGTTCCTACACTATTCAAGTGGAAAATGCAGTTGTTTTGGAAGAATAGAATAGATGACATTCTATGAAGGATGTAAGTGCCCGAAGATGCAATTTCGGGCACTCTTGGACGATGTACAATGCGTTCCTTTCTTACTTTTAGCAAAGATTATACATCTAATCATGTGATACCTTATAGCAAGTGCCACTTCTTTACTAGAGAAAAGAAAAAACCATATAGAAAGCTTCAGCCGCCAAAATTGCATCTTTGGCGGCTTTTCTCCGACTTGGATGTCAGCTATTCTTTCATCAAAAAAAGCATAAGCACTACAAGTACTTTTGCATCCAGACATCCCGCTAATTGAATAGAAGTCATCCAATCCGAAGCAATCCAAAAATGCAACTATACAAGTAGCGCCCGGAAGGTAATTATGTTATTCACTGGTTAGTTTTGGTTAATCATCAGACGTGACTCAATGACCCTTTTGTCGTGAATTGCATAAGCTAATACGACGAGGGGGTAAGTGAGATGGGGTTGTTTATTAACAAAAATGGGCACCCGGATGTTTTTAAAAATAATGCAGACATTTTAGGGAGGAACCAAGAACACTATAAAATAGATCCGATAGCGGAATGGATGAAGGAACATAGGGAAGCGTCTCATTCGGTTGGTGAACAGTTCAATATCATGGAAACCTTACTAAAGCAACAGAAAAACACACAATCCAATCAATTGAAATCAATCAATAATCGTTTGAATGAAATCAAGGAAAGTGATTTCCGACATGAAAAGTTTGGAAAAGATGTTATGAAGTCGTTAAAAAAAGTAGAAACTAAAAACGAAATGTTACAACGTACGTTGATACATGAGCGAATAATGAATCGAGAATTCATCGGGAAAGTGAATGAGGTCAGCCAGTCAAATGAAGAAATTGTCAATAGTATAGAAATACTGACTTCTGCAAATGAGGAAATCGTAGTCAAAATGAATGAACAATTAGATTATCAAAAGCTGTTGTCAGAGCAATTATTGAAACAAGAAGATATACAAAAAGACGTGATCAGCAGGCTGGACAACCAAGAAGGATTGCTAGGGAAAGTGATAAGGCAACTGGATTATCTACGCTCAGTCCTATACGAGCGAACCAACTTTTTATCAGAGAAAATAGAAGGTAGCTACAGCATGACGTCTTCGTATCTATCCAAATTATTGACCAGATCGGATCCAGTTTCGGCACGTTTTATGTTGAGCCAAAAGCAGGAAGAAAAAGAGGAGAACGTTGATTGAAAGGTATAGCTATTTAATGATGGAAAACATCATTACAATTAAGCAACCCTCAAGTGCAAATCATATACCTAGGAACTGCTTAATTGTCTTTTCAGTTATGGGCTTAGGGATTCAGCACATATTAGCCATCCTTGAATAGAATGTTAAGGACAACGGGATAATCGAATTGGAGGAGATTGGGTGACGAATCAGAATCGACAAAATCAAAACCAACATTGGCATGAACATTATCAGAACCCACAATACCGGAGGATTACAATAAATCAGGCGATGGCCATTGCATTAGAACGGGTTCCAGGCCAGGTCGTAAAAGCGGAATTAGATTACGACGACGGAATGTTAGTATATGAAATTGACATAAGAACGGCAGAAGGTCATAAGTATGAAGTTAAAATTGATGCGAATACAGGTGCAATCCTCAGGGTGAAACTAGATTAATGAAACAATATGTGAAAAGCCACGAATGGTAACCGATACCATTCGTGGCTTTTCATTTTTTTGATGTTTAGGAAATTATGAAATCTCGTACTGTGGATAAGTTGTAACTTAGTGATTTTACGTCTAGACTCCAACGCCTAGCCCCTGGAGACGTGGGTCATGCAGCTATTGAAAAGGATATCGCGATCCTAAGGTTGCCTTCCTCTGTCGCTTCTATCCTATAAGTCCTCCGGGAGGGATTGAACTACATCCCTCTTACTTGTCGGGGCTGGGTATGTGTTTACGATTTAGTCCATGAAACAGATTAGAAACCCTTTTGCTATTATCACAACTCGAGATTGTTATTACTTTCCAAGGCCTTCGGATTCCATAATTGCATCGACTTTTGCAATTGCATCCGCTTCATCTTCACCATCCGCCGCAATTGTAATGGTAGTGCCTGAAGCTACTCCAAGTGACATAACACCTAAAATGGATTTCAGATTTACTTTTTTACCGACGTATTCCAGTGTAATATCCGATTTGAAAGAACTAACCGCACTAACGAGAGCGGATGTTGGACGGGCGTGTAAACCAGCAGTACCTAAAATGGTGTATTGTTTTTCTATCAATGTGTATTCCTCCTAATTGTTAGTATCAATTACTGTATTATAAAGTTGGTGACTGACTATGGAAGATTATGATTGATTATGAAAGGGATTTCAAGTAATATGAGTTTACAGCTAATTAGAGGTGGTGTTCATATGTTGACAAATGAACGATATGAATTGATTTTGAATTTATTGACTGAGAAAAAGACAGTTAAAATTCAAGAGTTAGTCGATGCGACATCCGCGTCAGAGTCAACAATTCGCAGGGATTTGAACGATCTCGAAGACTTAAATAAATTGGATCGTATCCATGGAGGCGCTACAATAAGCGAGCGAATCACAAAAGAACTTAGTATTTCGGATAAAGCATCCAAAAACCTTCAAGAGAAGATTCAGCTTGCTACTTATGCCGCTTCTTTTGTCCAAGATGGGGATTGTATTTTTCTTGATGCAGGGACTACCACTTTGCAGATGATTCCTTATTTAAAGAATAAAAAAGTGACCGTTGTGACGAATGGATTGACACATGTTGATTCATTGATGGAATACGAAATAACGACTTATTTGACGGGTGGCTATATAAAATCCCGCACTCGTGCCCTTGTGGGACCTCAAACAATCCAGACGCTTGGCGACTATCAGTTTGACAAATGCTTTCTTGGCGTCAACGGATTCCATTTGGAAATCGGCTATACAACGCCAGATCCAGAAGAAGCCGCTGTTAAAAGGCTTGCTTCTACACTCTCGAGAAAAACATATGTCGTGACGGATCATTCAAAATATAACAAAGTAAGTTTTGCTACTATTATGCCACTCGATAAAGCCGTATTGATAGTAAGTGATTTCGAAAAACAAGCTATCAACTTATTGGAGCAAAAAACAACAGTAAAGGTGGGGAAATCATGATTTATACGTGCACAATCACACCCTCGCTTGATTATACTACCTATTTACCCGAATTCAGGAGCGGTAAACTGAACCGTTCTAAAGATGTATATTACTATCCCGGGGGAAAGGGAATAAACGTGTCACGTGTGTTAAGCCGATTAGAAGTTAGCAACATTGCTTTAGGTTTTGTAGGTGGGTTCACAGGTGACTATATTCAACAATCTCTACAGTCAGAAGGGGTTCATACGGACTTTATCCAAACTGAAGAAATTACGCGCATCAATGTGAAAATCAAAGCCGATAAAGAAACAGAGTTGAATGGTCCTGGTCCTGATATAACACTAGAACAGCAACAGCAATTGATGGCGAAAGTGCAGAACATGAAAAAAGGTGATTGGTTCGTTCTTGCAGGCCGTCTTCCTGAATCAATAGCGAAAACTTTTTTCGAGGATATCGCAACTATCTGCAATGACAATGGCGTACATTTCGTTCTTGATACATCGGGTCCTGCATTAAAAGGATTGATTGACATGAAGCCATTTCTTATTAAACCAAACGAACAGGAGCTTGGTGAATTGTTCGATACGGTAATAGAAAACAAACAGCAAGCACACCATTACGCTAAGAAACTTATTGAAAAAGGCGTCGAACATGTCATCGTTTCCATGGGTGGGGAAGGGGCACTGCTCGTTACGAAAGAGGTTGCTGTTTTTGCGGAAGCGCCAAAAGGGAAGGTTGTGAATACGGTGGGGGCTGGTGATTCACTTGTATCCGGGTTTCTTGCATCCTTCACGAAAGAGGGGGATCCAGTTAAGGCATTCCGATCGGGTGTTGCAAGCGGAAGTGCAACAGCTTTTAGAGTGGATCTTTGTGAGAAAAAAGATGTACTAGCATTGCTGGACCAAGTATTGATTAGTTCATTAGATAAGGGGGATGTGAAATGATGAAAATCACACAATTATTAACTGAAGCTACAATTATTTTGGATGTGAAAGCTACATCTAAACAGGATGTATTGACAGAACTGATAAATCAGTTCGATCGTGCAGGAAATTTGAATGATACAGGGGTATTTACACAAGATATTTTGGCCCGAGAAGAGCAAGGGACGACGGGAATCGGCGATGGAATTGCGATTCCACATGCGAAATCAGCAGCTGTTAAGGTGCCGGGAATCGCATTTGGCCGTTCTTTACCAGGTATCGACTACGCATCGCTGGACGGCCAGCCGGCTCATCTGTTTTTCATGATTGCTGCGAGCGAAGGAGCAAATAACGACCATTTGGAAGCGCTATCAAGACTAGCTACATTTTTGATGGATTCAAATTTTAGAGAAAAAATTCTAAGTGCTTCGTCAAAAAATGAAATACTACAAGCGGTCAATGACAAGGAAATCGAGTTGGAAGGACCTGAAGAGATAGTTGAATCAAAACCATCACTTTCATCTACATCGAAAATACTTGCCGTTACTGCGTGTCCAACGGGGATAGCGCATACCTACATGGCGGCACAAAAACTAACTGACAAAGCGAAAGAAATGGGCATTTCATTGAAAGTGGAAACGAACGGTTCGTCTGGCGTGAAAAACCGTTTGACAGACGCGGATATTGCGGAAGCGGATGCTATTATTGTTGCCGCAGATACCAAAGTTGAAATGGCTCGTTTTAACGGTAAGCCGGTCATACAGACGAAGGTCGGCAAGGCAATCTATGAAACGGAAGAATTGTTGAATCGAGCAATCATTAAAGACGCACCAATCTACAAACATGATAAGTCTAAAGAGGATAGTGACACTTCCGAAACCAAAAGCGGTTTTTATAAACATTTAATGAATGGTGTGTCCAATATGCTACCGTTTGTTGTTGGTGGCGGAATTTTAATTGCGTTATCGTTCTTCTGGGGTATAAATTCAAGTGATCCGAATAGTGCAGATTACAATGCATTCGCAGCAATGCTAAATACAATAGGCGGTGGAAATGCATTCTTCTTGATGGTTCCTGTATTAGCAGGATTCATCGCGTCGAGTATCGCGGACCGCCCCGGATTTGCTCCAGGTATGGTCGGTGGGTTAATCGCGATTACGGTTACAGGTGTTGACGGTGTCAGCGGGGGCTCTGGATTTCTAGGCGGAATCATTGCCGGTTTCCTAGCAGGGTATGTAACAGTTCTTGTTAAGAAAGCATTTGCGGCATTACCCGATGCACTTGAAGGATTAAAACCGGTGTTGTTCTATCCAGTGTTCGGTATTGCGATTACTGGACTCATTATGATGATGATCAATCCTCCTTTGACTAAATTATATACGGGTATGTCAGTATTTTTGGAAGGGCTTGGTGGAACAAACCAGGTGCTAGTCGGTATATTATTAGGTGCGATGATGGCAATTGACATGGGTGGACCGATTAATAAAGCCGCGTACACATTCGGAATTGCGATGCTCGATGCACAAAACTTTGGGTTCATTGCAACGGTTATGGCAGCAGGGATGGTGCCGCCGCTAGGCATGGCAATTGCAACGACATTGTTCAAAAAACGATTTACAAAACAAGAGCGTGAAGCGGGAAAAACAGCTTACGTCCTTGGAGCTTGTTTTATAACGGAGGGTGTCATTCCGTTTGCAGCGGCAGACCCGGCACGTGTTATTCCAGCATCGGTGGCTGGAGCTGCATTAACTGGTGGGCTTACAATGCTATTTGATATTGGGTTACGTGCACCGCATGGTGGCGTATTCGTTATGGGGCTTGTCGATGGTGGTATTGGAAAAGTATTGCTGTATGCATTAGCGATAGTCGCTGGGGCCATGGTTACAGGTTTACTTGCGGGAATATTGAAGAAGAACAAAATGCAGTCGATATAAAAATAGAGAGAGCTGTCCAAAAAAAAGTCATTCGCAGATGGCTGTTGGCGGAGCTCTCTTTTTTTTTTTTTCATGTAAACGCCTAGTCATTTACATGTATAGGCAATGGGCAATAGTGGAACACTCTCTGTAAAGCGGAGGTGTGAACTTTGGATGACTTTTTTGAAGTGGACTTTTGGGAAATGATTATGAGGGTGACAGTTACATTTTTTGTCCTGCTAATACTTGCACGATTTATGGGGAAAAAACAAATTTCTCAACTGACGTTTTTCCATTACGTAACCGGTATTACGATAGGTTCCATCGCGGGAGAAATCGCGGGAGTATCCAAAACCCCACTATTGGATGGACTCATAGCGATGGTTTGGTGGGCATTCCTGACGATACTAATGAGCTACATTGCATTTAAATCTAAAAAGGCGCGGATTCTACTTGATGATCAGCCTACTATCGTTGTATATGAAGGGAAAATAGTTGAAGCTTCCTTGAAGAAGCTACGTCTCCACCTTAATGATTTGGGTATGATGCTACGTGAACAATCTATTTTTTCGGTTAAAGATGTCCATTATGCAATACTTGAAACAAACGGTAAGTTAAGTGTTTTAAAAAAAGCTGGACTAGAAGCCGCCACGAAAAAAGATGTAAATGCTACTGTACAGGTTCCTAAATATATACCAACCGAAGTAATAGCAGAAGGGAAAATTTCGAAAGGGAATTTAGCGGAACTAAATTTGACGGAAGAGTGGTTGTATGAACAGTTGAAAAAGCAGGGTATTGGCAATGTGAAAACTGTGTTTTTTGCTGAAGTTCAAACAGATGGAAGTCTTCACGTAGATATGAAAGCTGAAGGTGAAAAATAAGGAAAAACGCCGCGGAAAACATAGAACTTTTCGCGACGTTTTTTTATTGAGTCTTCTCACGTCTGTTGATTAACCATTTTCTTGCATAAAGAGCAGATATGAAAGGCTTGCCTCCCATTTTCAATGGATCATTTCCAGTCCGCTTTTGGCAAACTAGTCATGACGGCTTTTGGGGAGGAATTGCAGTTCATTCCTCCTAAGTAATCCTGTTACGAATAGTTTCCTGTCTCGTTCCTACTTATCAAGACATCTCGGTAATCGTATAGAGGTCGTGCAATCTAGAAGTAACTGTACACGAAGCGCCTAGTGTTTGATTCAGTTAGTTACTGGTTGTTTTTAATTAATCAACACATATGGAGTCTTCTATAATTAGTGGACAGCACACATAAGAGCAGATACTCCCGACTCAATTGCTGCTTTACTTACCGCCTGTGTAACGGCTTTTACAACTCTTTCATCAAAAGGATCAGGAACAATATAATCATCGCGTAACTCCGATTCATTGATCAATGATGCTATAGCGTAAGTCGCAGCCAGCTTCATGCTTTCATTTATTTCTGTAGCCCTTACATCCAGTGCCCCTCGGAAAATACCAGGAAACGCGAGGACATTGTTCACTTGATTTGGATAATCGGATCTGCCGGTCGCAATGATACGAACTCCATATGCTTTCGCCAAAGCAGGCGCGATTTCGGGGTCTGGATTGGCCAAAGCAAAGACGATTGGGTCGATGTTCATGCAGTCGATAAGTTCCTTCGTCAATAAATTAGCAGCAGAAACACCTATGAATATGTCAGCATCCGTCATAGCAATTTGTAACGAGCCCGTTAAGTCGTTAGGATTTGTAATCTCGGCAATTTCATCTTTAGTGGCATTCATGCCATTAGGGCGACCTTTGTAAATAATGCCTTTTGAATCACAGATGACAATCTGCTCAAATCCAATATTCTTGAGATGTTTCACTATTGCAATACCTGCAGCACCGGCACCATTGATCACTATTTTAACTGTCTCCATACTTTTATTAACTACCTTTAGAGCATTTAATAAACCCGCACCAACAACGATTGCAGTACCATGCTGATCATCATGGAACACAGGGATATCGCACTCTTCACGTAATCTTTTTTCAATTTCAAAGCAGCGCGGAGCGGATATATCTTCCAAATTGATCCCGCCAAATGTCGGGCTGATAGCTTTAATTGTTTGAACGATGATATCAACATCTTTAGTACCTAGACAGATTGGAAACGAGTCAATGTTAGCATATCTCTTTAACAGCATCGCTTTCCCTTCCATTACCGGAAGTGCTGCTTCGGGTCCTATATCACCTAAGCCTAACACGGCAGTTCCATCTGTAATCACTGCCACTAGATTCCCTTTGATTGTATAGTCGTATACCGCATAGGGGTTTTTTGCGATTTCTAAACACGGATCTGCTACTCCTGGAGAATAAGCTAGGCTGAGATCTACACTGTTTTCAAGCGGGACCTTCGATACAGTTTCCATTTTTCCTGTATGAATACGATGCATCTCTAAAGAAGATTGATAACGACTCGTCATTAAATATACCCCATTCCACTTCGTATTTTTTTAACTGTTGTTATAAATTTTTACCATGAACTCGAAAAAAACACAAGTCAGAAAATTCAACACAGTTAGATAATTGTGGAAATGTAGCGCTTACATTAGCTTTGTTGCAACGTTTAAGATTAATATATTTTATTTTGATGAAAATCAGTAATACGCTCAAAATAACAAATTCACTATATATATTGAATTAAAGATTCCCATTGAATCTACTGTGGTGCTCAATAATGAGAGAGTTGTAATTCGGGGTGTGGATTGTAGAACGCTTGGTGCTTTGGGGATGCCTTCCGCCGTAAGCCGGGATTAGCGCTTCGCATCCACTCTTACGGCTTCGGCTACCCCTTTGCCGCGCCTGCCCTAGGTTGTTCATTATCGAGAGAAATGTGATTTTGAGATGTATATGCTGAGATTATAATGTGATTACTAGTTGATACTACTTATAGTCAAGAAAGATGCACTCCAGGTTTCAGATTTCATCCCTGAAAATGAAATGCGCTTTCTTACATAGACCATCTAGCGAAGGCGCGTCTTCGTGGTAGCCGGAGCGATAAGACTGAAAGCGGTCTTCTTTCTGGCTTATCGCGGGAGGCATCCACAAAGCGTCGAAGCGGTATTAGTGGGAATCCTAATTCATTCCAAATACAATGGCTTTTTCAGTGGCCTCCTAAAAACCTTTGTAAAGCGCATACGCCATATTCATTTGTTCAACATATATAGACTTCAATCAAGTGAGAAATGGAGCGAAGAGGGAGGAAAAGTATACAGATTATCACGTCTGTCGATTAACGAAAAAGCTGCGTAGGACGCGACAAAGTCGCATTCTACGCAGCAAGAAAATCTGATGATTGTATAGTAGTCGTTCAGTTCAATGCAATCCGAAGCACCTGTACATAGAGTAAGAGTACCTAGTGTTTTATCAAAAAAGTAAGCAGTCATCTGTTTGACCTATTTAGAAAACAGGCGTTTCGCGCTTATGATATAAGGTAAGAAAGTATAAGTTTATCTACATGGATTGGTGTCTAGACTGCAGACGCCAGCTCCTCGAGTCGTTTCAGAATTGTCGGGGCTAAAACGGCGTCTTGCGCTTTTCCTTACGTCTAGACTCCAGCGCCTAGCTCCTCGGGTCACTTCAGTCTTGCTGATAAAGGCAAAGAACGCCTTTATCTTCAAGCCTTTCAGTGCCTGTCGGAGCTGAACAGGCACTTGCGCTTTTTCATACTCAAATTATTTCCCATTCACGTTCTTCAGCTATAGCTTTTAACCGTGGTTCAGGTCGAACGGCGACTGGGTTCCCGACAAGTTCTAGAACAGACAAATCGGAAAAACTATCTCCGTAGGCGAAACTATTTTGCCAGTCGATTTCTTTTCCTTGTAGTACTTCTTGAATCTTCTCGTTTTTTCGAGGACCTTGTATATGATAGATTGGCGTCCGCTTATCGGTTTTGCCCTCCTTCATAGGAATTTCGGTACCGATGATGGTGTCGAACTGCAACTCCTTTGTGACGGATTGCAAAAGGGACGTGTAGGCACCAGAAACAAGCATTATATGTATGTTTTCAGCAGCATGCTCTTTTAAACGTGTGATGACTTCAGGATTAAAACCTTCTCGTACCCGATCGGTTAATTCCCCGAAATAGGCATCTAATTCTGTAATGGACATTTGCCCAAGCGCATTCAAGTAGATTTGCATAGAACGTTCTTTCATCTTGGCTTCTGGAACGAGTTTTAACTTGTGTCCGATATAAGGTGGAAGGATGGCCCGATAAAATCGTTTGTAGTTTGGATGATGGACGGGGTGGTATCTTAAATGGTTCATTAGTAGTTGAAAAGTTTCATCTGAATACAGTGTTCCATCAAAATCGAATATCGCAACTCGCATAAAAATCCCCTTTTTCCTGCTATTTGTAATTAATTCCTTGATTTTATCATACAGCGTTTGTAATGTAGAGGCAATTTGAGGATAATAAGAAGTGAGAGCGAGGAGTTTGTTAATTATGAAAAAAAATCATAAGAATTCAGCAAGCAGAAAAGAAGATACATCCGTTTATACAGTGAAAGAACCAATGGAATTATTACCTTTTCTATTGGAAATGATGTCTAAAAGTAGCCGTAACTCGGTGAAATCTATACTGACACGTGGACAGGTCACGGTGAATGGCAAGATGGTAACGCAACATAATCATCCACTTCAGGCTGGACAACATGTTGAAATCCTTAAAAATCGAGCGGCGATGAAAGAAGAGACGTTGGTCGGTGTCACTATCTTGCATGAAGATGACGATATCATTGTTATTAATAAAGAAGCAGGTCTGTTATCAGTCGCTTCAAAAAATCCGGAAGACATGACCGCTTACAGACAGCTAATGGACTATGTAAAAGAAACCAATCCAAGAAACCGAGTTTATGTCGTTCACCGCCTTGATAGAGATACATCGGGTGTGATGTTGTTCGCGAAAAATGAAGAAGTGAAAAATGGATTGCAAGCTGCGTGGAATGAAGTCGTGAAAGAACGTACGTATACGGCACTTGTTGAGGGTGCTGTTAGAAAAAAAGAAGGTACGATTTCATCATGGCTTAAGGAAAGTAAAACATTCAAAGTATACTCAAATCCAACTGATAATGGTGGGCAACATGCTGTAACACATTACAAAAAGCTCCAGTCGAATAGTAACTACTCGTTACTTGAAGTTCAACTGGAAACAGGTCGTAAAAATCAGATTCGCGTTCATATGGAAGACATTGGTCACCCAATTGTTGGCGATAAAAAGTACGGATCTAGCGTTAACCCGATTAAACGGATTGGCCTTCATGCTACGGCATTGGCACTTTTACATCCGCGTACTGGAGAACTCGTCCGTTTCAAAGCGGATGTGCCATCTTCACTAATTTCGAAGTCAAAATGATCGGTTGGTGTGTTCATGAAAATTATATCTTATGATGATTTACAACAAGCTGAGATGGTTCTTTCATTTGGTAAGCAAAAATTGACTGTTTCCGTCTTTATGATAGACGGGTTATTAATTGATACTGGACCAGCTAAAATGAAAGCAAAACTCATACCTTTGTTTGAACAGTGGGATATAACGAAAGTGATCTTAACGCACCACCACGAAGATCATACGGGATTGGCATATTGGCTTCAAGAAAATAAGGAATTCCCGATTTACATTCATGAATCGGGAATTAAAGACTGTGAAAATCGTATAAAGTTGCCTTTTTATCGTAAAGTTTTTTGGGGAGATAGAGAACCGTTCCAACCGATTGAATTGAATGACACGATTACAACAGATAACTACAATTGGGATGTCATTCATACACCTGGTCACGCACATGATCATGTTGCGTTGTTTAATCAGGAAAAAGGTTGGATGTTTGGCGGTGATCTGTATATACAACCGACTCCGAAAAGTTTGTTTGCCTTTGAATCTGTTCCGGAAATTATTACATCATTAAAGAAAATATTGACGTATGATTTTGAAACGTATATTTGCTCCCATGCAGGGGTAAAAGTTAGAGGTAGACAGGCGATTGAGAAAAAGTTGGATTATTTGGAGGGCATACAACAAGAAGTTCAATCGCTCAACAATCAAGGAATGACTTCGCATGCAATAAGAAAAAAACTATTTCCCAAAAGTCATCCGATGCATTACTTATCCTTCTTTGAAAATTCACCAAAACATATCGTCAACTCGATTTTAAAATGAGTTGCAGGCATTGCAATTATTGGGTGTTAATAAAAAAATCAGGTGCATACTAGAATTCTAGTGTGCACCTGATTTTTTTGATTATTGAAGCGTGTTATTTGGCATTCCGGGTTGACCTTGTGAAGAGGCGAACGAATTCAATAATTGTTGCATATCTTGTGCGGCAAGCTGTGGCACTTGGTAATAATGATGTTTGTTTTGATAAATCGCCAGTTCATAAGCCATTTCTATACAGTTAGGTACAGAGTCAGCAAGTACGCGACGAACAACGGGGTTACATGTTTCGGTTGCAGCCATCGTTTTCATCGATGCTCCAGCCTTTGCGGAGCCTAGTAAAAAGCCTGAAATGATTTCATCCGATATGTCTGCCACGGACTGCATCGGTTTTTTCGGTTGAGATGGTTTCATACCATATACGAAGTCATTACCTTGTTTCATCTCATACCTACCTGTAGGATGCGATGGATTTTGTCCAGTTTTGAAACATTCAACTGTAATGTTATATTCGTCTAAAGCAAAGCGGTATTGGCGATCCAAAATATCAAGTAACTCGGGATCTTTCACATGTGTTCGTAATAGCATTGCTTGGTTCAGACATGCGACAGTCCCAGATAATGCCTCGTGGACGTCAAATAATTCATGACCACCATGATTCAACTGTGGCGGAACGCTTCCCGTATGCATGTTTTCGTGAGTTTGATCGTTCGATTGACCGAATGGATTTTGCGTCACTGTATAAATTCCTCCTTTATGGTTGTTGATTTTCATCAACCATAGTATGGATGATCGTGTGAAAACTATGCGTGGAAATTGTGAAATGAAAACAATATAAGCATAATCTCCTTCTAACTAAAATAGTCTAGAGTAGAGGACATTTTTATTTATGAAAGGCAGATGATAGGTATGCAGATTCATGTGGTTCAAAATGGTCAAAGTTTATATGGAATTGCCCAAGCTTATGGCATCAATTATCAAGAAATTGCACAAGCAAATGAACTACCAGATCCATCACGTATCGTTGTAGGCCAAGCGTTAGTCATACCAATTACAGGCAGCTATCACTGGGTCCAGCCAGGTCAGTCGCTTTATGTCATCGCACAAATGTACGGTTTGACAGTCAATGAGCTCGCAACAATTAATCGACTATCGCCATCCCAGAACTTACGTGTGGGACAACGTCTTTACATTCCAGCGCGACCGAAAAAAACGGCTGAGTCATTACTCTATGTTGAGCCAAGGACTCCAGTAACCGAAGTAATGATTGATGAAGTTAGACAAAGAGTCGATGCACTAACGTACTTAGCCATGTTCAGTTACGAAGCGCAACGGGATGGGTCATTGAAAGCACCTTCGATTGATGATATACCGAATATAGCGAGTGCTGCAGGGGCGGCGAATGCACTTGTAGTAAGTAATTTGGAGAACTTTGCATTTAATGCAGATCTTGCTCATGTATTATTTACGGATCAGGCGGCACAAAATCGGTTGTTCGGCAATCTCATTCAAGTGGCTAATGAAATTGGTTATAAGGACATACATTTTGATTTTGAGTTATTACATCCAGAAGATCGTGAACTTTATAATAGTTTTCTGCGAAATGCAAGAGATCGATTCCATCAAGCCGGTTTCACAATTTCGACCGCACTTGCACCCATGACAAGTGATGTTAGAACTGGGATTTACGGGGCACATGACTATCGTGCGCATGGAGAGATTGTGGATTTTGTTTCTCTTATGACGTATGAGTGGGGCTACACATACAGCGACCCGCAAGCTGTCAGTCCAATAGGTCCTGTTCGGAATGTAGTCGAGTATGCTGTTAGTCAAATTCCGAGCGAGAAAATATTCTTGGGCCAAAATCTATACGGTTATGATTGGTCTACACCATATCCGAGTCAAGGTGGATCTGCTGCCAGAGCGATAAGCCCTCAACAGGCAATTTTGATTGCGACAGATCGAGAAGTTGATATCGAATACGACTATGTAGCGCAGGCACCCAATTTCGAGTACACGGATGATACAGGAGTACGTCATGTAGTTTGGTTTGAAGATGCACGTAGTATCCAAGCTAAATTTGACTTGATCAAACAGTTCAACTTACGCGGGATTATGTATTGGAAACTTGGTTTAGCTTTTCCACAAAACTGGTTGCTGTTGGAAGACAATTTCGCCATACGAAAAATTACTTAAAAAAAAGAACCGCTGTGCTTAAGCACTCGCGGTTCATTTTTTAAGATTAATTACTCTTTATTGATATAATTGATGAAACTCGTCAGAAACTCTACATCCGGATTGAAAAGTAAAACAGGTAGGAAAACGAAAGTCATTAATATCATTACGTTCGCACCGATAAATGTACGGAGAATCTTTTTAAATTTCATTGTCCTAACCTTCTTTCTCCTAGTTGTAATTTTCTAATAGCTATTGACAGCTACACTGATAAGTATATGCTTCATCAATCGTTATTTGAATAACTAAATAATACTCTCTCTTCGGAAAAAAGTAAATAATTTTATTTTCCATACATAAATAGGACATAATGTTGTATAATTACTTATTCGACACTAGAAAAAAGTTGTATATATTCATTTTTTCAGCGATAATACTAAAAATGGTAACATGAGTTTGAACTATCATTTAGTAGTGGAAGTAGGGATTTAATAGCTTCCACCTTTAACTTAAAGCAAGAAAGGGATGAGTGAAAAATGACGAAGTTGAATGAAACTTACAATGATAATAAAAAAAGAGCGAATGATTACGTCCATGAAGTCTATGAATTGATCAAGAAAAGAAATCCAGATGAAAAAGAGTTCTTACAAGCAACTAGAGAAATTTTCGATTCGCTTCGACCTGTCTTTTCCAAGCATCCCGATTATATAACAAATGGCATTTTAGAACGTATTACGGAACCGGAACGCATCATCATTTTTCGGGTTGCATGGGAAGATGATCAAGGTAAAGTACATGTAAATCGTGGTTTTCGTGTCCAGTTCAATAGTGATCTCGGACCGTATAAAGGCGGTATCCGATTCCATCCTTCTGTAAACAGCAGCATTATGAAGTTTCTCGCATTTGAACAGATATTTAAAAATGCGTTAACAGGCCAGCCAATTGGTGCGGGTAAAGGTGGTTCTGACTTTGATCCGAAGGGGAAATCAGACCGTGAAATTATGCGTTTCACTCAAAGCTTCATCACGGAATTGAGCAGATATATCGGTCCTGATACCGACGTTCCAGCAGGAGATATTGGAGTAGGTAAGAGAGAAATAGGTTATATGTTTGGTCAGTATAATCGCTTGAAAGGCGGTTATGAAGCAGGCGTGTTTACTGGGAAAGATCCAAAACATGGTGGTAGCCTTGGTCGCAAAGAGGCGACAGGGTATGGAACAGTCTACTTTGTTGAAGAGATGTTAAAAGAAGCAGGTTTAAGTTTTGAAGGTAAAAAAGTTGTTGTTTCAGGGTCGGGTAACGTTTCCACTTATGCAATTGAAAAAGCAATGCAGTTAGGCGCTACTGTACTGGCTTGTAGTGATTCAGACGGTTATATTTATGATGAAAATGGAATCGACCTAGATACAATCAAGCGTTTGAAAGAGGTTGAGAACAAACGAATTTCGGAATACGTCAAAGAACATCCGGAAGCAAAGTATTTTGAGGACTGTTCTGCAATCTGGTCAATTCCATGTGACATTGCACTTCCTTGTGCGACGCAAAATGAAATTGATGAGATAGCTGCCCGTATACTGATTGCGAATGGTGTAATTGCAGTCGGAGAAGGTGCGAATATGCCTTGTACGTTGGAAGCGATGGCAGTTTTCCACGAGCATAAAACTTTATTCGGTCCAGCAAAAGCTGCGAATGCAGGTGGTGTTGCGGTATCAGCGATGGAAATGTCCCAAAATAGTATGCGTCTTTCTTGGACAGTTGAAGAGGTTGATGAAAGACTTCAGACGGTCATGAAAAATATCTATACGAGCTGTTTGGATGCAGCAGAAGCATATGGACATCCCGGTAACCTCGTAGTCGGAGCGAATATTGCAGGATTTTTAAAAGTAGCAGATGCAATGGTAGCCCATGGTCTTAGTTAAGCTTATGACAGTCCCATAAAAAGAGTACACAAGCTGAAAATTGTGTACTCTTTTTTATTTCGGAAAAAATTCAACAAAACTATTGTGTAAAATTGAAAATATGTTATTATAAAAATACAAAGTGTTGCATAAACATGCAACTGGATGAATGAATGGAAGGGGATTTTAATTATGAGTAAGAAAAAAGTAGTTTTAGCATATTCAGGTGGACTAGATACATCTGTGGCAGTACAGTGGCTAACAGAACAAGGATATGATGTAGTTGCAGTTTGTCTTGATGTCGGCGAAGGAAAAGACTTGGACTTCATCCAGGCGAAAGCGTTGCAGGTTGGAGCTGTAAATAGTTATGTCATTGATGCGAAAGAGGAATTCGCACAGGAGTATGCGTTGCTCTCACTCCAAGCTCAAACTTATTATGAAAACAAATATCCACTTGTATCGGCACTATCACGTCCGCTTATTTCGAAAAAACTTGTTGAAGTGGCTCATAAAGAAAATGCTACTGCAGTTGCACACGGCTGTACTGGAAAAGGGAATGACCAAGTACGTTTCGAAGTGGCAATTAAAGCATTGGATCCATCATTGGAAGTTATTGCCCCTGTCCGTGAGTGGAGTTGGTCGCGTGAAGAAGAAATTGCTTACGCAAAAGAAAAGAATATCTCGATTCCAATCGATTTAGAAAGCCCATATTCTGTCGATCAAAACTTATGGGGACGTGCTAATGAGTGTGGAATTTTGGAAGATCCTTGGGCAGCACCACCTGAAGATGCATTCGGTCTTACAGTTTCAATTGAAAATGCACCAGATACGTCTGATGTTATTGAAATTGATTTTGTAAAAGGTGTGCCTGTCAGTATTGACGGTCAGCAATATCCACTCAGTGAACTGATTCTAAAACTAAATGATATTGGTGGAAAGCACGGAGTAGGAAGAATTGACCATGTAGAAAACCGTCTTGTTGGTATTAAATCACGTGAAGTGTATGAATGTCCAGGAGCAATTATATTGTTGAAATCACATAAGGAATTAGAAGATCTGACACTTGTTAAAGAGTTGGCTCATTTCAAACCAATTATTTCACAAAAGTTGAGTGAATTAATTTATAATGGCTTGTGGTTCTCACCACTGAGAGATGCATTAGAAGCGTTCATCAAAGAAACACAGCAATACGTTAATGGGACAGTGCGTGTGAAGTTGTTCAAGGGGCATGCGATTGTAGAAGGCAGAAAGTCAGCTAATTCACTTTATGACATGAATCTTGCAACGTATACGTCTGATGACTCCTTTGACCAATCTGCAGCGGTTGGGTTCATCAAGCTTTGGGGATTACCTACAGAAGTTCACAGCATGGTAAACAAGAAGCAAACAGTGAAAAATTAAGCACTATCCATTCATGTCTGTTGATTAACCAAAGTAACCAGTGAGTAACATGATCGCTTACTGGAAGCTATGTGTATAGTTGACTTTGAGTTACTTTGGATAGAATGACTTCTATATGATTACCGAGATGTCTGAATATGTAGGGATGCGACTTTGTCGCATCCCTACATATTTTTTCGGTGATCGTATGGTGGTCCTTCATCCGTCGCGCTTCAAATGCATTAATACACAGAGTGCTGAAACTTTCTATATATGTTGAATTAAAGAATCCCATTGAATCCGCCATGGCACTCAATAATAAGAGAGGTGTTATTCGGGGTGTGGATTGTAGAACGCTTGGCGCTTTGGGGATGTCTCTCTCCCTAAGCCTGGATTAGCGCTTCGCATCCAGTCTTACGGCTTCGGCGACCCCTGTTAAGGCGCCTTCGCTCAGTATATATACCGAATTTAACATATATAATTATAGTCAAGAAAGACGCAATCCAGGTTGCAGATTTTATCCCAGATAATGAAATGCGCTTTCTCAAATAGACCACCCAGCGCAGGCGCGTCTTCGTGGTAGCCGGAGCGATAAGACTGAAAGTGGTCTCCTTTCTGGCTTATCGCGGGAGGCATCCACAAAGCGTCGAAGCGGTATTGGCGGGAATTCTATTTAGTTCTAAGTAATGGGACTTTTTCAGTGGCCTTCTAAAAACCTTTGTAAAGCGCATACGCCGTATTCATTTGTTCAACATATATATAGTTTTTTCTTTTTTTAGTAAAGAAGTGTCACTTTCTATAAGGTAACACATGATTACATGCATACTCTTTGCTAAAGGTAAGCAAGGAACGCTTTGTACAATGTGCGAGAGTGCCCGAAATTGCATCTTCGGGCACTTACAATCTCTATAGAAAGTCATCTATTCGTTTCATTCAAACTTAACCGCTTTTTTCACTGGAACATTGTAGGTACGCGACAGGCAACTATTCGCAACAGGATTACCGAAATAGTGTGGCTAGAAGTGACGGAGTCACTTCTAGCCACACATGTCTCTCGTTAAATGTGTCGTGATTAGTTCGCCGAAAACGAACCGGAAATAATCCAGTGAAAATGGATTTTTCCAGGCCCTACTCACCAGTATTTTATGCAAACAAATGGTTAATGACAGACGTGCTATCCATTCAAAGAACCATCTACTTTTTAAAGGTAGATGGTTCTTTGAACTGTATGATTCTTTGGGTGTAGAGAGGGGACTAGTCGGATATCATCAATTGCTCTGAAAAGGTGAATTCTTCCAACTTATTTTTGAGTAAAGACATAGACTGTGATAGTATGAAAAAATGTGAATATGAAAAAAATTCAACTTTAGCAAAACATTTCTAGTTCACGATTCGAATTTAGGAGGAGAATAGTATGGAAGAGAAAGCTGTGAAGAAAAAGTCACCCAAGTTATTAATGATTATGTTATTAACTGGATTGGTCATTGTAGGCGGTAGCGTGTCGGCATTTTTCTTGGTGAATAAGTCACCTAAAGTACAATATTTTTTAGCGGAAGCAGAAACGTTTAAACAAGTGGGAACTATTTTTGAAGACCGTTATAAGAACGAACTAAGATGGTTGGAAGTTCAAGAGGAAAAGCCAGTTGAAACGAACTTTGATCTTTCCGGCGAATGGAATGATTCGTCTGTTGACCCTGAAATGCAGGAAGTACAAAGCATTGTCAATAGTGCTAAGATATCTAGTAAACAAGTCTATGATCCGGTCAAAAAAGAACTCGAAGTGGATCTTAGGGGAGAACTAGGCAGTGTTAACATGGACTTCGGTTCAGTTTTTGTGACAACTGAGAAACTAGTGGCTTCATTTCCATTCATGGATGAACTAATTCGCTTCGATGATAAGGATTTCGGTAAGATAATGAGAGAAACGGATCCAGATTATGAAGGAAATGAAAATCTCGGTCTATCCCAATTATTCGAAGGTGGATTTTCGATGACGGAAGAATCACGTACATATGTCGAAAACGAATATATCACGTATCTCATTAAAGAGATTCCTGAAGAGGCATTTACGAGCACAAAAGAAGAACTTACAGTGTTTGATAAAAAAATAAAAACTAAAAAAACCAAGATGGATCTTACAGAACAACAAGTTAAAACGTTATTAAAAGATTTATTGGAAAAAGCGAAATCAGATGAAAAACTTAAAGCTATACTGAAAGAACAATTGACACTTACTTCATTTGCTGGGGATACTTCCGACAATGAACTTGCAACTATGATGGATGATTTTGAAAATGGGCTTGATGAAGCGATTGAAGGTGTGGACGCTATTAAACTTCCTAACGGACTGCAATCGACAATCTGGCACCATTCAAACAAAATTGTGAAACGTGAATTCGCAATGGGTGTTGGAGAAGATAAGACGGATGTCGATACGTTAATGATTAATGGAACTCAATTGCTAGATAAAACAAGTCAAAAGTGGGATTTCACAATGGGGGTAGAAGATTCCTTCGGTGATGAAAACTTTGTGAAAATTATTGGTGATTTAAGTTGGAAAGATCAGAAGGCAACTGATTCCATAACATTTTCGATGGATGATATGAAGTTCATCTATAAAGGAAAAGAACAACTGGAAGATAAGAAACGTACATTTACTCGTTCGTTTGGCTTTACAGATGGAAATGTCGATCCAGCCGTTATCTGGAAAGGGAGTGCTACACACGAAAGCGATTCTATGAAAGCGAATCATGAATTTACTTTCAGTGAAGAAACAATGGGCGCTGATATGTTCAATCTCATTTTAAAGCAACAAGGAAAAGTTGTGAAAAAAGTAGATATGCCAGTAGAAACAGAGGGCACAGTGAATATTGGTAAAATGAATAAGGATGAATTTGATGCATTCACTGAAGAAATCACGGTGAAAGTCCAAGAATGGATGTTCGGATTTATGGAGGATTTACAAGGTGAAATAGGCGAGTTTTAAGAATGGAAGTGACCATTATGCTATCCATGAGAAGAATACTATTTTTCATGCGCCAATATAATAAACAGTTGAAGAAGAAGTGGGCAACACTTCTTCTTCTTTTTCTATTTCCAATTATTTTGATAGGCTCACTGTTGTTCCTGGTGGCTGGTTTACTGCTGCCTGAAGAAGATTCACCAATCCGGGTGGCTTTGGTTGATGAAGACAGAACGCAGGAAACGATACTGTTTAGTGGGCTACTGGAAGAAACAGCCTCGGATAATCAGTTCATCCAAATCATATCAATAACGAAAGAAAATGCTGTGAAACTTATGGAGCAAAACCAAATCAGTTCCTATTTTACATTTCCGAGCGGATTTACGGAGGATTTGTATGAAGGTCAATCCGTGACGGTTCCTATTGTTGGAAACCCATCGCGTCCAACAGATAGTTTTCTTGTGAAAGAGTTAGTGGAAAGTATGATGCGTTACATCTCTGTAGCTCAGTCGACTATTCTTACCGTCAATGAGTACGCAAAAAAAACGGATATGCCCAAAGAAGAACGACAAGAAATGATGTTTCAACAGTTTATGGATTTCAGTTTGTACACACTTGGAAAAGATAAGCTAGTTGATGAAGAAATGATTACAAATGTGGCGACGTCATCACCAACGCACTATTACATATTGTCCGGCTGGTTTATAACTATGTCAGTCTGGCTTTTCGCCATCTATACTATTTTAGGGAAAGAAGAGCATTCCTCGATGCTAATTCGGATGAAACTGTTCGGTGTAACTACGTGGCAACGTATCCTCGCAAGAATTCTGGTCTCTTTAGGATATAGCCTTGTCGTTGCGGCAGTAGCCTTTTTCATTATCGGTGAGTTTGTTGGATTTGAACTTTTCTTTATTGATTATTTCCGGTTTGGTTTATTTACTATTCTTAATGCTTTATTGTTTTTAGTTGGCATAGCGCTAATCGATGTCTGGATTTCATCTCGAAAAGTCATTCTTTTATTACAAAGTTTCTATACGTTCGTACTAATTTTCACAAGTGGTGCAGTTATACCGACGCTCTACTTTCCGCAAGTGATACAAGGTGTTTTACCGTATATCTTTTCATACGTTAGCTTGAATTGGATGATTGATATTGTATTGGAAGGGCGAAACTATGCGAACTTCATAACACTAACTGTCATTGCTACTATCGGACTACTCCTTCTTTGGCTATCAACAGTCGGAAAAGAGAGGTGGATTCGATGAAAAATGTTGTGTTTATCCGCTTGATGCGTTTGAAGAAGGACTGGAAAAGTCTTTTATGCTGGATGCTTCTGCCAATCGTTATGACAGTGCTAATTATGCAAGGTGTTGTGACTTGGCAAGAGGAGACTAGAGTGCCGATAGCTCTTGTCGTTGAGGAACAGACTGAAATGGCAGCGCGTCTAGTTGACGATATCGCGAGTACGGAGCTTCTCCATATCCAGTTCATACCCTTGGATGAAGCACTACATAAACTCGAACAGCATGAGTTGGATAGTGTGTTCGTTATTCGCAAGGGGTATGAAGATCATATACTGGCAAACCGGCGAAATCAGCTTATCGAGGCATACTCTTCCAATCGGTCTTTTGCTTATCGAGCTGTCGTCGAAACGATTACGTCCTATGCTCAACAAGATGCAGCCCGTTCAAAAGCAGCTTTCGTTATCAAACAATTATTCTCTGATTATGGTATGGAAGATGAATGGAGTTACGAAGAAGTTATTGAGAGTAGTCGCGAAAGGGAAAAAAGTGAAGCACTGCTCCGATCGAGTTTTTCTTATTATGATAAGGAAAATACCGCTGAAGAACAAACGTTACCGCTACTGAAAGCATGGGGTGTTTGGGCATTCTTCGCAATCATCACGACATTCTTCCTATTCGACTGGATGCTAAAAGAAAATCGACCATCGATGCGTCAGCGCTGGTTATTCACTGAAATCTCTTTTAAAAAGTATGCATGTTTATCATTGCTGTTTTTTACAGTTATCATTTTCCTCATGGATCTTGTCACGGCGTTCATCTTCTCATCATTATTCCAGGAAGCATGGACAATTCGAGTTCTGATTTCACTATTTACTTTCCGGCTGACGATAAATTTGCTGGCGTTTCTACTCGCAAACGTCTACAAGCAATTGTTTATGTACTATATAAGTGGCCTGGGGATTGCGTTGCTGCTGATTGTAGTCGGTGGGTCAATCATACCGATGGATGGGTTGAAGGGAAAGTGGCCGTGGATTGAAGAACTTAGTCCGGTCCAATCGTTACTGGATGGGACGATACCTCTGACATGGCTTTTCGTTATGATTGCTTTGCTCACTGTTTGGATTCATAAAGGAGGGAAGGCAAATGCTTAACGTGACGGGACTACAGAAAAAGTACAAGGAAAAGACCGTTTTAGAAAATGTGTCTTTTCAAATGAAGCCGGGAGAAATTGTTGGTCTCGTTGGGGAAAATGGTGCAGGAAAATCAACCTTGCTTCAACTATTGGCGACAGTTATTCAGCCGACACAAGGCGATATTCAATTGGATGAACTTTCTTATATGACTGATGTAAAGGGCATCAGGCGCTTAATCGGTTATGTCCCTCAAGATATATCGATTTGGGAGGAACTCACAGTAGAGGAAAATATGCTTTTTTTTGAACAGCTGTCGTGGAAAAAACGTACAAAGGAGGAATGTCGGCAACTTTGTTTGGACATGCAATTGACGCATTGGAAGGAAGGAGTTCAATCGTTATCGGGCGGTATGAAAAGGAAATTGAACCTAGCAATCAGCCTACTCCATGATCCGACTTTCTTGTTGTTAGATGAACCTACAGTTGGTATCGATCTTAAATCCAAAAAGGAGATAGGTTCATATTTGCATAGGTTGGCGAAAAATGAAGGGAAAATGATTATGTACACTTCTCATGATATGGACGAAATTACTACCGTTTGTGACCGAGTTTATGCAATCGGAAAAGATCCGTTTTATATGAATTTATTGATGGAGAATAAAATTTTCGTAGAACAGTTGAAATGAGTGATTGTAATGAAAAAATCAAAGAAAATAGCTATAGCTTGTGCAATTACACTTACTATTTTTAGTCTGTTTTTATGGTGGCTAACGGGCAAATGGATGGATGAGGGATTAGAACCTGCAGCAGATGGCACGAATGACTATGTAATCGTACTCGGTGCTAGAGTGAAAAAAGATTCTCTATCGCTATCATTACAGTATCGTTTGGATGCTACGCTACAGTACGCTAATGAGTATCCACATGTGACGATAATCTTATCGGGCGGGCAAGGTCCGGATGAGCCTATTAGCGAAGCGGAAGCGATGAGACGGTTTCTAACGGAGAATGGCATCGCCGAGGAACGGCTTATTTTAGAAGCGGCGTCTACTTCCACTTATGAAAACATTTTATTCTCGAAAAAGTTGTTGCCGTCTGAAATTAGTTCGATCACAATCATCACAAGTGATTATCACCTGGCGAGAGCACGGAAAATTGCGGCTAGCCTTGGTCTTGAGTCAGATGCAGTGTCGGCTGAAACGCCGAAAGTAGTGGCAGCAAAATTGACTGTGAGAGAACGTATCGCCCTTGTGAAAACGTACATTGTAGGGAAATAAGAAAAGCGCAAGGCGCCTTACAAATGAACGCAGCCTAAGTTCGCCACGTCCTGTGGCAACAGCTGCATGACCTACATCCTGTAGGCCCGCGACAGGCATAAGTCGATCCAGTGAAGTGGCGCTCTTTGCCACGTAACTGGATTGCTTATGACCAGAGCGGCTGGCGCCTGGAGTCTAGACACCAAGAAAAGCGCAAGGGGCCGTTTAGACGCGACAGGCATAAGTCGATCCAGTGAAGTGGCGCTCTTTGCCACATAACTGGATTGCTTATGACCAGAGCGGCTGGCGCCTGGAGTCTAGACACCAAGAAAAGCGCAAGGCGCCTGGTGAAAAACTTATAATTTCTTAACTTATAAACGTGCAACCGCCATTTTTAATGATGGTTGCACGTCTGTTAATTAACCATCTTCTTGCATAAATAACAAGTAAGAAGAGGCTTGAATATCGCCATTTTCACTGGATCATTTCCGGTTCGCTCTCGGCACACTATTCAAGATATGAGTAACGGAGGAGCGGGGGTGGCTAGGAATGACAACGTCATTCCTAGCCACCCCCTTTTCGGTGATCTTATTGTGAATAAGTACCTGTCGCAAACCTACACTATTTAAGTGAAAAATGCAGTTGCTTTAGAAGTAAAGAAGAATTACCTTTTTCACAAGTGATCAGTGCCCGAAGATGCAATTTCGGGCACTCTGGTACATTGTACAAGGTGTTCTTTAGTAAGGCTTATACTTTACATCATATAAGCCTCTATCGAAAGGACACTGCCTAAAATAATAAAAGACCATTGAGATAGCTTCAGCCGCCAAAATTGCATCTTTGGCGGCTTTTATCCAGTGAGGAGCCCCCTCTATTCCCTCGTTCCCAAAAGCAGTAGCACTTCGTGTACCTTTGCCTTTGGAGAGCGACGGATGAACGGCAACCAGACGATTACTGAAGAAAATGTATAGGAATAGCTCAGTTATGTATAGAAGTTGTTCAATCCAAAGCGAGCCAGAAGCAACTGTAAACCGAGCGCCTAGTAGTCAATTAAGTTATTAATTGGTTACTTTTGGTTAATCAACACGTCTGTGATGGTTGATAAGAATTCGTTTTTCATGGGAATAAATAGTACTACATGCTGAAAAAAGTGTTTTCAATGCTAAACGACGGTATTTAATCACAGCGAAGGAAAATTAGTATTCTATGTCGAATTAGTCAAGAATAGTATTGGGTGGCACGGTTAAATACGAAGGTGGTGTGACAAGGAGTTATATCGAGGTAGGGTGTTCGCAAAAACATAAAATAGGAGGCAGGTTATGGTGAAATCGAAGTTCAAATTTCGAATGCTTTTTGTAATTGCTCTTATGATCCAAATGATTGTTGTACCGTACCGTTTTTCAGCAGCTGAAATAGATGCGAGTGCTCCTTCTTGGATGTTGCCAATCGATTATCTTGCTATAGGTGATTCGTTGGCGGCAGGTGTCACTCCTAACAATGAATTAGGGAAGAGCTATGCAGATTTCTTAGCGGTGTCAATGATGGAGATAGGGGCTTTGAAAACATATAACAAAGGATTCTCGTATCCAGGCTATAAAACAACAGACGTTTTAAATGATATTAAACTGAACGTCACAAAGGATATCCACGGCATTGGCTTTGAAGAGAAGACAGCTAAACTTCAACAATCCATCAAAGATGCAGAAGTTATCACAATTAGCGCCGGTGCAAATGATATTTTACCGCTTTTCAAACAAGATCCGACGATAGGTAAGGCCATTATTGATCAGAAAATGGCGCTGACGACGCTTCAGCAAGTAGGTACAAACTACAAATCGATTATGGCTCAAATCAATGAAATCAATCCTGATGCGCAAGTGTATGTCATGGGTTACTATAATCCGTTTCCTTATATGTCGGAAGACCTGCAGCCATTGCTCAAACAATTACTAGATATGTTGAATAAAGCCATTACAACAGGCCTAGTGGGGACGCAAGCAATCTTCGTGCCAACTGGTGACGTAATTGCGTCAGACTACAAGACCTACCTTCCAAATCCGGAAAATATCCACTTAAGTGAAGCAGGCTATAAAAAAGTGACTGAGCAATTTTGGGCGAATATGCTACCAGCTAATACATGGATCACAGGAGGTAGCCTCGTCGCCGATCCGCCGGGTCCAAACTCGGTGAAATTAAACTGGCAACCAGCTAGTGATAATGTAGCCGTAACGAGTTATGAAATATACAGAGGTGAAGAAAAACTAGCAACTGTAGCTGGAGACATTACGACATATAAAGTAGAAAATCTTACTGCAAATACAACGTATGTTTTTTCAGTAGTGGCAGTAGATCAAGCTGGAAACAAAAGTGTTCATAATCCAACAATCAGTGTAGCGGTTGCAGATTCATCGACACCAACACCAATATTATTCTCGGATATCGCCAATCATGGCTTGAAGAATTATATTGAACATGCAGCCGTAGCTGGAATCATTGGTGGCTACCCGGACGGGACATTCAAACCTGATCAAAACTTAACACGTGTGCAAGCCGCTACAATAATTGTACGCGCATTAGGTCTGAAAACGGATGAAGTAGCCCCATTTGGTGATATTGGTAATTATGCAGATAAGACCAAAGCTGACATCAATGCCGCTTATAAATATGGAATTATTAAAGGGAATAAAGGAAACTTTAATCCAACTGATTTAGTAACACGCGCACAATTAGCTCTAATGATTGAACGTGCATATGGAAGCGTAACAGGAAAGGCGTATAAGGCCTCTACTAAAGCACCTTATTCTGATTACGGTAACTATAATGCGGAAGTAGTAAATGCCATTTCAATGCTTCATGAATTAGATGTTGCAACTGGATTCGAAGGAAAATTCATGCCGAGCAGCTCAACTACACGTGCACAAGCTGCAAAAATGGTTGTTAATTTTATCTCTATATTTAAACAAGCGGAGTAATAGTGTGTAAAAACGGTCCAGTCCGTCTCTAGTTAGTAGAGGCGTACTGGACCGTTTGATTAAAAAGATAAGAAAAGTCACATCTGTTGATTAACCATTTATTCGCATAAAAAACTGGTGAGAAGGGCTTGATATCCTCCATCTACACTGGACCATTTCCAGCTCGCTTCCGAAGGAGTATTCATTCTCTTCTGTAATTCTATTGTGAATAGATGCCTGTCGCGTTCCTACACTATTCAAGTGAAAAATGCAGCTGCTTTGAAAGAAATGAATAGATGACTTTCTACAGAGATTGTAAGTGCCCGAAGATAAAATTTCGGACACTTTAGTACTTTGTACAATGTGTTTCTTGCTTACTTTTAGCAAAGAGTATGCATCTAATCATGTGATACCTTATAGAAAGTGACACTTCTTTAAAATAAAAAAGAAAAACCATAGAGAAAGCATTAGCCGCCAAAATTGCATCTTTGGCGGCTTTTCTCTAGTGAAGAAGCCAGCTATTCTTTCGTCCAAAAAAACTTCAGCACTACGTGTAGTTATGCATTTGGAGCGCGGCGGATGAAGAACCACCATACGATTACCGAAAAAAGTGTGTAGGGATCTCGGTAATCGTATAGAAGTCATTCAATCCAAAGCAATCAAAATGTAACTATATGCACAGCGCCCAGTGTGTGATCAAGTTATTTACAGGTTATTTTTGGTTAATCACCAGGAGTGAAGAAAAGTATAAGTTTTTCAACATGGAATAGTGCCTAGGCACTTGCGCTTTTCTTAATTCACATCATATTACTAATTGCGTGAAAAGTAGGTTTTTCATTATCGAATGTAGTGATATACTTGAATCCAATCGACTGCAACAATTGCAGTGATTCACTGAATTGGAATGCAATGTCTTCAGGTTTATGTGCGTCGGAACCAAGTGTGATGATTTCGCCTCCGCATTGTTTATATAGTTTCAAAATATCATCACTTGGCATGCCGTTTGCCAGTCCGTAGCGGACACCAGAAGTATTCAACTCAATACCTTTACCTTCTGGAATAATAACGTTAAAAATTGCCGTCAATTCAGTATGGAAAGGGTTATCACACGGTTTTTTTTGTGTACCTCTTCACGAGATCAACATGACCGAGGATATTAAATTGTTTATAGTTTTTTACACAATATAATAACTCTGCGTAATAAATACCATACGCTTCTTCTATGGTTTTATGCTCGAAAAATTCTCCGTAGTGTAATCCTTTTTTCTCAACGGTATGCATGGAGCAAATGACGAAATCGAATACTTCCTTAGCCATAAGCTCGTCGTATTTGTCCAGTATATGTGGTTGTACACCGATTTCAACGCCTTTTTTTATACGAATATGCCCTTCATATTTCTTCTGCATTTCTATCAATTTGCTTGCGTACTCCTTTTTATCAAAGTCGAAAACGATTGTATCATCGGGATATTCATAGTCGATATGTTCTGTAAAACAAATTTCAGTCAATCCTTTTTGAATCGCTCCCTTAATCATATCTTCCATTGGAACTGGGCAGTCTGCTGAGAACGAACTGTGCATGTGATAATCGAACATTAATAATCATTCCTCCTGTTGACATTTCGTTGGTATACCTTTATAGTACTAAATAACTTTAGTCTAGTAAAGTAGTGAAGTAAGGGGTGTTGGAAATGGTTAGAAACGAAGTGTATCCTGAACGAATGTTAAGTGATAGTGAAAAGTTTGAAAGAATCATTAAGACGATCAATAAGCGCTTTACCACATATGGCTATAAACGCATTAAAACGTCGGCTTTTGAACAATACGATTTATATTCAAAAGTAAAAAGCTCAATCAACCAAAATGAAATGATTAAAGTAATCGATCATACAGGGCAAGTATTGGTATTACGACCCGATGTCACGATTCCAATCACAAGAGAACTGGTACAAAATTTCCCAGACCTTTCGAGTGAACTTCGCTATTTTTATGTACAAGAGGTGTTCCGTCAGCCATTTGATAAAAATGACAGTATCGAACGCACACAAGCAGGCATTGAATATTTTTGCGATAGTTCACCTGAAGCGGATGCAGAAGTAATTGCACTAGCGTGTCACTTAATGAAAGATTTAGGATTTAATGATATTAAAATAGAATTAGGGCACGCTGGATTTTTCAATGAACTTGTCCAAAAATTACCACTTACTTCACTTCAAATTGATCAATTGAAGTCATTGATACAAGCGAAAAACGTTGTAGAAATTGGACCTTTTCTGCAGAACCTAAACATTGACGATGATGTGAGAGAAGTAATCGAACGGATCCCGTTTTTATACGGTAACCCAGTTGATGTGAGTGAACGGACAACAGGGATCGCCTTAACGGAAAAAATGCAGGACACCCTCGATTACTTAATGGATGTTTACAGTATATTGAAAATGTACGGATTAGAACAGTATATCGTCATGGATTTGGGATTGATTAATCATATGGGTTATTATTCAGGGGTTATTTTCCAAGGATATGTCGAAAGATTTGGGAAACCTGTTTTAATGGGCGGGCGCTACGATGAGTTAGGAAACGAGTTTGGTGCTAGACTTCCAGCGATTGGGTTTGCATGTGAAATTGAATCGTTAGTTAAAGCGGCAGATAGCAAGGAAGTTACATCCCGCTTTCCAATCGATGTAAAAATAACATATGTAGATAGCCAATTGGAACAAGCCATTGCCATCTCCAATGAATTACGGGAACGGAATTATAGTGTGCTGTCATTTTCAGAGCAAAAGGAACAGGCGGATCCACGACAGAGTGTTTACTCGATACGTTTGGAGAAAGAAAATAATTCATTTCTATATAAAGATAAAGTTACACCATTTCCGGACTTAAAGGCTTTGCTGGAATTACTCGTAGGGGGATTGAATTGAAATGACACATCTTACAATCGCCATGGCGAAGGGGCGTACTGCTGATAAAGCGTTAGCGTTTTTTGAAAAAGCAGGCATTCGTTTTTCAGAATATCATGATAAAAGCAGGAAGCTTGTTATCTATGATGATGAAAATAAAGTGAAACTCATTTTCGTGAAAGCAGTTGATGTTCCAACCTATGTCGAAAAAGGAGCAGCAGATATCGGAATTGTTGGTAAAGATACGATTATGGAAGATCCAGTTGATGTCTATGAACTGTTGGATCTTGGAATTGGTAAATGTCAGCTGGTTGTTGCCGGATTTCCGGATAAACAATTTCCGAGTAGTGCATTGCTGACAGTTGCTTCAAAGTATCCAGCAGTGACAAAAGCCTATTTTGACAGCAAAGGCATTCGTATTGAGACCATCAAGTTGAATGGCTCTATCGAACTGGCTCCGCTTATTGGTATGGCAGATGTCATCGTTGATATTGTTGAATCGGGCAAGACACTAAAAGAAAATGGATTAGTCGTCTTGGAGACAATTGCAGATGTCAGTGCACGATTGATTGTTAATAAAGCAAGTTATGCGACAAGAACCAGTCAAATCCAGCAAGTCATTTCGGACTTAAAAGCTGCATTGGAGTGATAATTTATGCGAATTGTAACGTTGGAACAATATACAAAAGAGAAAGAGCAGCAAACGGCAGTACAAACAACTAATTTTGAATTTGACCGAACTGTGCTTGGAATTATCGAAACAGTCCGTGAAGATGGGGACCAGGCATTAAGAAGCTTTACCGAACAGTTTGACGGCGTGTGGCTAGATAACTTGATTGTAACGCCTGAGGAGTTTGCGGAGGCGCGGACGTTGATTACAGGGCAATTCCTAAGTGCTCTTAGAAAAGCAAAGCAAAACATTACTACGTTCCATGAAGTTCAAAAAGAGCAGTCTTGGTTTATTAATCAAGAACAAGGAATTGTTCTTGGCCAGAAAGTGACGCCTTTAGACAGTGTCGGTATATACGTACCTGGCGGAAAAGCGGCTTATCCATCGACTGTTCTTATGAATGCTATTCCGGCAAAAATTGCGGGAGTCGGAAGGATTGCAATGGTGACACCACCTCAAGCGGATGGCAAAGTGAATCCACATGTGCTCGTAGCAGCGCAAGAAGCCGGTGTCGATATCGTCTATAAAATTGGTGGTGCTCAAGCGATTGCAGCATTGGCGTATGGGACGGAAACAGTAAAAAAAGTAGTGAAAATCACGGGGCCTGGAAATGCATTTGTTGCACGGGCGAAAAAATGGGTTTTTGGTGACGTAGCCATCGATATGATTGCAGGACCGAGTGAGATTTGTGTTGTTGCAGACAATAGCGCTGTCTCAGTGTTTGTCGCTGCTGATCTATTATCACAAGCGGAGCATGATGAACGGGCAACAGCTGTATGCGTAACGACGAGTCAATCATTTGCTGAAGCACTTCAAAAAGAAGTGATAAAGCAAACTGAACAAGCAGATCGTAAGGGAATTATTGAAGTTTCAATCGCTGATAATGGGCGCATTATCTTGGTTGAATCGTTGGAGGAAGCATACGACTTTGTTAATAAATTGGCGCCGGAACATTTACAACTTATGGTGGAAAATCCGATGGAGCAATTACCGTTCATTCACAATGCAGGAGCAATCTTCTTAGGAAACTATTCACCGGAGGCATTGGGCGATTATATGGCAGGTCCGAATCATACATTGCCAACGAGCGGGACATCGGCATTTTCATCGCCGTTAGGTGTCTATGACTTTATGAAAAAATCGAGCATTATTCAGTATACGGAGCAAGCATTGCAAGATGTAGCCGAAGACATTATCACAATTGCGAATGCGGAAGGCTTAACAGCCCATGCAAATTCAATTCAAGTAAGGAAGGCGGATTTGAATGCGGAGTAAATCGATTTCAAGACAGACAGCGGAAACAAAGATTAATTTAGACTTTGCGATTGATGGAAGTGGAACAACAACTATTAAAACAGGAGTGGGCTTTCTCGATCATATGCTGACATTGTTCACAAATCACGGTCGATTCGATTTGGCTGTTGATTGTGATGGCGATATCGAAGTAGACCAGCATCACTCCGTCGAAGATATCGGAATTGTATTGGGACAAGCGTTCTATGAAAGTATCGGATCAAAGGAAGGCATCGAGCGTTATGCGACAGTGTCAACACCCATGGATGAAGCATTATCAACAGTTTCTATCGATATAAGCGGGCGTCCATTTTTTGTTTATAACGTTGAGGGATTGAAAGATAAAGTAGGGGAATTCGACACAGAGCTTGTTGAGGAGTTTTTCCAAGCATTCACAAGCCATGCCAAAGTGACATTGCATATCAATTTGCAGTACGGGAAAAACAGTCATCATATTATCGAATCAATTTTCAAAGGATTCGGACGTGCATTGCGCATAGCAAGTGCGATTAATCCAGATGTAAAAGGAGTTCCATCTACGAAGGGAATGCTATAAGAATAGTACCTTTGTGTGCAGGTACTACTCGAATAGGCATATGTACTAAGCGAAGGCGCCTTACAAGGGGTAGCCGAAGCCATAAGACTGGCGGCAAAGCTGCTCGGCTTAGGGCGGGGGGCATCCCCAAGCGCCGTAGCGGATTCAATGGAATTCTATATATAAGGGGGAACACCAATGATTTTATTTCCAGCAATTGATATACGTGATGGTAAATGTGTTCGGCTAATTCAAGGTGATTATGACCAAGAAATTATCTATAATGATTCACCAACAGCGATGGCGCTAGAGTGGGAAAAGCAAGGTGCTGACTACATTCACGTCGTCGATTTAGATGGTGCGAAAACAGGTAATTCATTAAATCGCGAAGCCATTCAAGCGATTGCTAAAAACGTATCGATACCAGTTCAAGTAGGTGGCGGAATTCGGACGATGGAGATCATTGACGCACATATTGCATCCGGCGTTAGTCGCGTGATCATCGGAACGGCAGCGATTCAAGATAAACCATTTTTAAAACAAGCCGTAGAAAAATACGGTGATAAAATTGCAGTTTCCATCGATGCAAGAAAAGGATTCGTTGCAACGGATGGCTGGACGGAAACAAGTGATGTATTAGCAGTTGACTTGTTAAAAGAACTAGAAGTAATCGGTGTGAAAACAGTCATTTATACAGATATTTTGAAAGACGGAATGATGCAAGGACCTAATTTTAACGAACTGGAAATGATGGACAATGCGTCTTCCATCGACATTGTGGCTTCAGGCGGCGTCTCCACGGAAGAGGATATCATTCAGTTACGGGAACTTGATTTATACGGAGCAATTATTGGTAAAGCATTGTATGAAGGTAAAATATCTTTAGAAAAAATATTAGGGGGACAACGAGGATGACAAGCAACCGGATAATACCATGCCTAGATTTTGATAACGGGAAAGTCGTAAAAGGGAAAAAGTTTTTAGAAGTTAAAGAAGTTGCAGATCCACTGACATTGGCTAAGAAATATGTAGCTGACGGTGCAGATGAACTTGTGTTTTACGACATTGCCGCTTCGACAAATAATCGAGCCATGTTCCTTGACCTTATTGCGGAAATTGCGAAAGAAGTACCCGTACCATTTATTGTTGGCGGGGGTATACGGACTGTCGAAGATATTCAGAAGGTGTTTGATGCTGGCGGGGACAAAGTATCCATCAACAGTGCAGCACTCAGCAATCCATCTTTAATTGAAGAAGCGTCGAAGAAATTCGGTTCTGAACGCATTATCCTGTCGATGGATGTCAATGAAGTGGGCCCTTCTAAGTGGTCTGTATTCTCTAATGGAGGCATGAAAGATACTGGTATGGATGCTATCGAGTGGGCGATTCAAGGCGAAAAACTGGGTGCCGGTGAACTTGTTGTTAATAGTATCGGGGAAGACGGCGTGAAAGACGGCTATAACCTCGAATTGACGAGGGCGATTGCGGAAGCGGTCAACATTCCTGTTATTGCGAGCGGCGGAGCAGGGAAACCTGAACACTTCCATACTGTCTTAACTGAAGGGAAAGCTGACGCTGCGCTTGCTGCATCCGTATTCCATTTCGAAGACATTAATATCGGCGAATTAAAAACATATCTAGCTGAAAAAAATAAACCTGTTGGGAATGACTAACCATGACAATAGAAATTGACACATTATCATTTGACGAAAATGGATTGATACCAGCAATTGTTCAAGATGACCGGACAGGGAATGTACTGATGCTTGCTTATATGAATAAAGAATCGTTGCAGAAGACGATTGATACGAAAGAGACTTGGTTTTTCAGCAGATCAAGAAAAGAGCTGTGGAATAAAGGAGCAACATCCGGCAATCGGCAAATTGTGAAGAACTTGTCACTGGACTGCGACGGTGATTCAATTTTGGTACAAGTTACACCACTGGGTCCAGCGTGTCATACGGGAGAAGTAACTTGTTTCCACAAGCAAGTTTTCGATGAGGTAGTACAGACTCGCTCAATCGTTCATGAGATCACGGATGAAATAAAAAATCGACGTGCCAACCCTGTAGAAGGATCATACACAACGTATCTGTTCCGCGAGGGTTTGGATAAAATTCTGAAAAAAGTTGGAGAAGAAACAACTGAAGTTGTCATCGGTGCAAAAAACCGTGATAAAGCTGAAGTAACGAGCGAACTTGCAGATTTGACGTATCACACACTTGTATTGATGGAAGAGTTAGGTGTTAGTGTTGAGGATGTCAAAAACGAATTGCGGAAAAGACGACCTAAAAGTGAAGTGCTGCGAGATGAGTAAATTTTGGAGCTCTATGGTGAAACGGACCGACCCGTATGTTCCGGGGGAGCAGATTGAACAAAAGGACATCGTGAAACTGAATACCAATGAAAATCCGTATCCTCCAAGTCCGAAAGTGATAGCTGCAATCCAGCAAGAGATGGGGCGCAACCTTCAGTTGTATCCATCTCCTACAGCGACTGAGCTACGAGAAACGATCGGACTGCATTATGGACTTACTGCTGAAGAGGTATTTGTCGGCAATGGTTCGGATGAAGTTCTGGCATTCTCCTTCATGGCGTTTTTTGAGCCTGGCAAACCAATCCGGTTTCCTGATGTAACATATAGCTTTTATCCGGTCTATGCAAAGTTATTCGATATTCCTTATGAGGAAGTTCCGTTGAATAAAGATTTTACATTGCCTGTGGATAACTATTTTCAGTCTGAAGGCGGCGTCATTTTGCCAAATCCAAATGCGCCGACTAGCATTTATGCTGAACTTGAGCACATTGAAGAGATTGTCAAAAATAACCCTGACCAAGTCGTCATCATAGACGAGGCGTATATCGATTTTGCATCGAAATCAGCGACTGAACTCATTCGGAAATACGACAATGTCCTTGTCGTTCAGACGACATCTAAATCACGTTCACTAGCCGGTTTACGCGTTGGCTTTGCGATGGGAGCTCCTTCATTAATTGCTGCATTGATTCGCATTAAAGACTCATTCAATTCTTATACGCTGGACCGTCTTGCGCTAGTGGGAGCAAAAGCTGCATTTGAGGATGAAGACTATTTTGAGGAGACGACTCAGAAAATCATTGCAACACGGGAAAAGATGAACGAGACGTTGCAACAGCTCAATTTCAACGTGCTACCTTCACAAGCAAATTTTGTTTTCACCTCACATCAGACTGTTCCAGCAGAGTTTCTCTACAATGAATTAAAAAAAGAAGGCGTGTTAGTTAGGTATTTTAACAAGCCTGGAATCGACAACTATTTGCGTATTACAGTTGGTACAGATGAACAGATGGAGCGATTAGTTGAGAAGTTGACTGACATTTTGAATTTGTAATGTACTGTTAGATTCTAAGATGAAATGACTTAATGAAAAGTGCATCGAAACTGATATACTTGTGTAAACAGGGGAGGTTATCGACATGGGATCTAAATATATTGATCTTGCACTTATATTATTCATGAGTTATTTCGCAATTACTCGATTTGCGGATGGTCAAATTGGCTTTGGAATCTTTTTCACGGTACTTAGCTTATTGAATATTTTAACGCTTGTCATGAAAATAAATAAGGACAAAGCCGCAAAGAATGCAGTGCGATGAAGTTTAAATAAGTAAAACTAGGCATCTTCCAGGAAATATGGAGGATGCCTAGTTTTATTATGGCAAAGAAAAATGAATGACCACTTACTATTTGAATTCAGTGGGTTTTAGAGTGAGGTAATAGATTTGAAGGTGAGGGGAATTACGGAAAGAGAAAATATGATTAAAATAATAGCAATGAAGTAATTTAAATATAATAAATAAGCCATTTATAATTGTAATAAGAATTATAAATGGCTTATTTATGCATTAGAATCTGTTGCATATAATATTTAGTTTAAAAGTCCTATGGTGCATTTTTGGAAATATAATGTCTTAAATTAAATAATAAATTTTGAGATAGGCAGAATGAAAAGCCGTTAGAATACAGTTGTGAGTTAATCCGGATTAACTATCAACCGATTCTAACTATACAAAATATTGATACTTTAATACAATACATAGCATTCTTAAAACTTACTCTGTATGATAATGGGAGTTATTAACCGTTATTTTTCCTTAGGTAACTATAGGTCATAGGGATTAATATGTTTTTAATCTCAATACTATAGTCTCTTGGAAGACAATAATATAGGGACAAACAAAAGTTCTAATATGAAAATATAGTAGAACAAAACAAAAAAAGGAGAATAAAATGATTATACTTGATAAGCCTTATGTATCAACATTACTTTCATCAACTTTACAGCGATTAGGTACTCCGGTTTTAAAAATAGGAGATGTGCAGATTCCGGAGGAAGAAAAACTTGATTTACTTGAAGAGACATTGTTCTTTGAACAACTTGAGAAGTCTTCTGCTCCTCTTTTATTTAATTCAGAAAATGGTTTGGCTATGTTAATGAATTACTTACCTGAGAGTAAATTTGCCGAATGGACATCACTATTCAAAAACAAGGCGGAATTTAGGAGGAGAATGACAAAGATTTATCCTTCATTTTATTTCCGTGAAGTATCTATTCAAGATTTATATGAAATACCTTTAGAATCAATTCCATTCCCTATTATTATTAAGCCTGTTATCGGCTACTCGAGTGTTGGGGTTTATAGAATAGATTGTATTGAAGATTGGCATCACACAGTAGAAAAATTGAAAGTCGATATAAACGATTCAGCATCCGCGTATCCTACTGATGTGATTGATAGCCAAACTGTCATATTAGAAGAGCTAATTCAAGGAGACGAGTATGCAATTGATGCTTATTTTACTAAAGAGGGAAAACCTGTCATCTTAAATTTATTTAAGCGGATGTTTGCTAACGATAAAGACATGAGTGATCGTATATATTACACAAGCAAAAGTGTATTAAGTGAAACACTTGCTCCAATTTCGGACTTTTTGGAAAAATTAGGGGATATTGATGCGCTGGCTTCCTTCCCGCTACATTTTGAAGTTCGAATAACTAAAGAAGGACAAGTTGTGCCAATTGAAGTAAATCCATTCCGCTTTGCTGGTATAGGTACGACAGAACTGGGCGTACATGCTTATGGTGTAGACGTTTATGATTATTATTTCAATCAGCTAAAACCAAATTGGGAAGAAAAAATAGAGGCTATGGATAATGCGATTTATAGTTTTCTTTGTGCAGAATTTGACCCGTCGATTTCGCTTGAATTAATTCGAGCGGTAGACCATGAAAGTTTTAAGCAACAATTTAATGAAATACTAGACTATAGGTATATGGATTACAAAGAGTACCCTATTTTTTCTGTTGTATTTTTCAAACATCACACATTTGACGAAAATAAGCGATTGCTTACACTTGAATTGAGCAATTTTATATCGCTCTATGAACCGCAACTCGTATAAATCTTAGGAGGAATTAGTTTGTTTAAACAAAAAGGATCTATTAGAACTAAAATAATGCTTGGAACGATTATTCCAATTGCAGTATTATCTTTATTATTTAGTTTAGGTTTTTATTTTCAATCTATGTCAATTGTCAATCAGAATGTCATTCCCCAGTTTGAGAGAGTACTCAACACGAATTTACTAGACTTGAAAAAAGATATCGATGCCGAGATGCTTAATAAAGCAAAGACAAATAAACAGGACTATGAAAGATTACTCGCTATAATCAATGAATCGCGTGAGATAGGCGATTTAGAAAGTGTTTATATCATGAGTAAAGTTGATGGTGAGGATATGATCCTTGCGTTGTCCGATACGGCAGATTATCTTACGCCTTATCCGTTTAAATCCGAACAAAACGATGCGCTAAACATGGAACATCCATTGTTCAGTGAGATTTATGAGGATGAGTACGGTGTACATAAATCAATCTATTTACATATTGAAGGGACAGATTCTATTATAGGAATCGATCAGGATGCGAAATTTATCCCTGATTTAACCCGGAAAATACTTGTCATCAGTATTGCACTTACGCTAGGGGCATTGGTGGTAGGGGCTGGAATATCTTATGTTTTATCAACAAGAATTACGAAACCACTTCAACAATTAGTGAAGTATACAGAAGTTGTAGCCCAAGGTGATTTGACAAAAGAAGTTAGTGTGAATAGTCAAGATGAAATTGGTCATCTTGCCCACAGTTTCCGAAACATGCAGCAAGAATTGAGAAATACGATTGAACATGTCAATGTAGCGACGGACAACGTTATCACTTCCTCGGATGACTTGACCTATAGCGCAGAGCAAATGACAGAAGTAGTCAATCATACGACTGTTACGACCCAAGAAGTATCTTCGACGAGCGATACGTTAGCAAGTAGTGCATCACAAAACTTGGTGGCGCTTGAACAAATCACAATTGGTCTGCAAGAAATAGCAGATTCTTCTATGAAAGTAACGGAAGAATCGATGGATGCATCCCAAGAAGCTAAGCAAGGTAATCATCTTATTTTAGACTCGATTCAAGGGATTGATACGATAACGAGCTCAGTTAAAGTTTCTATGGATATCACACAGTTGATGAATACGAGATCCAATGAAGTTGGTCAAATTATAGAAATTATTACGGCTATTTCTGATCAAATAAACTTACTTGCACTGAATGCCGCTATAGAAGCAGCACGTGCAGGCGATGCTGGGAAAGGATTTAGTGTAGTCGCAGATGAAGTGAGGAAACTTGCTGAGCAATCCGCATCTTCAGCAAACCAAATTAGTACGCTCGTGAAAGAAATTCAAAATGACTCTCAAAATTCTGTGAAGGCCATGACGAAGGTTTTCGAAGATGTGGAACGTGAAACTGGAATCGTACGCGAAACAGGTAAATCGTTTACTAGCATTTTGAATCGTATTACTCAAATTACAGAAAAAAATCAATCAGTATCTGCAACGATACAAGAAATCTCTGCGGGTTCTGAGGAAATACTAGCATCTACAATCGAAACAGTTCAATCATTAGAAGAGACATCTTCCCATACGCAAAACATTGCTGCATCTATGGAAGAGCAATTGGCTTCTATGGAAGAAATGGTTGGAACGACAACGACCCTTAATGAAATGGCAATAAACTTAAAAGATCATGTTAAGAAATTTAAAATTTAAAACTCCAAAAAGATTAAGGACAGTCTTTATTTGCGGAGGAGATAATAATAGAGGGTCTTTTGCGATTATGGGCTGGAAATTCACATTTATAAACTAAATTAGTTGTTCCCATTTCTAATTTCATGTAGTATAATATGTGAATTGCATTTTTTGAAATGAGGATAACTAATGAAGAATTCGATATATGGACTCACAATTGAACAACTTACAGAATGGTTAGTGGATCAAGGGCAGAAAAAATTCCGTGCTGCACAAATTTGGGACTGGTTATATAAAAAGCGTGTAACAAACTTTGCAGACATGAAAAATATTAATCAAGAATGTATCGACTTGCTGGATGCGAACTATGTCCTCCGAACGCTAGAACAGACTGTGAAACAGGAATCAGAAGATGGCACAATCAAATTCCTATTTAAAATGCAAGATGGTAACTTGATTGAAACTGTTTTAATGAAATTTCCTTACGGCCAATCGGTTTGTGTAACGACACAAGTCGGCTGTAATATCGGTTGCAGTTTTTGTGCGAGTGGATTATTGAAAAAAAGCCGTGATTTAACAGCAGGAGAAATTGTGGAACAAATCATGGAAGTGCAGCATCACCTTGACGCGAAAGCTGAAGATGAGCGCGTAAGTCATATTGTTGTTATGGGAATTGGCGAACCATTTGACAACTATTCGCATTTGATGAATTTCCTTCGTGTCGTCAATGATCAAAAAGGACTTTCCATCGGTGCTCGTCACATTACCGTTTCAACAAGTGGTAATCCACAACGAATTAAGGATTTTGCAGAAGAAAATATCCAAATTAACCTAGCAGTATCTCTGCATGCACCTAATAATGAGTTGCGTACACGCGTTATGAAAATTAACAAAGCGTTCCCGCTTGAGAAATTGATGGATTCAATCGATTATTATTTGGAAACGACAAACCGCAGAATCACGTTTGAATATATTATGTTGCATGATGTAAATGATCATGTTCTGGAAGCACAGCAGCTTGCAAAACTACTCGAAAACAAACGTCACCTATCATATGTTAACTTGATTCCCTACAATCCGGTTGACGAACATGACCAGTATCGCCGTAGTACACCAGAAGACATTAAAGCATTTTATGAAACACTCAAAAGAAAAGGCATCAATTGCGGCGTCCGTCTTGAACATGGTACAGACATCGACGCAGCATGCGGTCAGTTACGAAGTAAGCAAATTAAGAAAGATAAAGCCGTCTAATCCATTTAAAAAGAGTGTGCAATTCCTAGGGGAACTAGGAGTTGCACACTCTTTTTATCATCTAGACTTCGGTGCTCTTGTTCTTAGCCCTTTTTCTTCATTAAAATCACGATGAACTGGACAATAAATGCCAGTCCCAATCCAAAGGAAGAAATGATGAACAAGGACAAGATTCCGAGTACATCACCTATCCCTTTCGGATTCATTAACAAGCTGCGGAAAAACTCTGCAAAACCGAGAGCCACACCAATCAAGAAAATCCTGAAAGCAATTTTCAAATTGTAAAACAGCAGTAAAAATGAAAAAACACCGATGATTAGCCCGAAAAGACCAAATGTTAAGTAGTTTGTAAAGACAAGCGTTTGACCCAAAACAGTTCGAACACCTACTATGAGAAGAACGAAACTTGTAAGTCCAGTGAAAAAACCAATCTTCCATAACTTGTTAATCATAAACCGCACCCACTTCCATTGTCCATCATATCGAATAATGGTGTGATTATGCCAATGAAAGCATTAAAAAAGTGAAATCGTAAGCGGTTTGCTTGCCAACCGATCATAACCGACGCGGAAGCGATCATATCCCCGTCTAACCGATCATAACTGACGCGGAAGCAATCATAACTCTTGCTAACCGATCATAACGGACACGGAGGCAATCATATCTCCGTCCAACCGATCATAACCGACGCGGAAGCAATCATATCTCCGACCAACCAATCATAACCGACGCGGAAGCGATCATATCCCCGACGAACCGATCATAACTGACGCGGAAGCAATCATATCTCCGTCTACCCGATCATAACTGACGTGGAAGCAATCATAACTCTTGCTAACCGATCATAACGGACACGGAAGCAATCATATCTTCGGCTAACCGATCATAACCCCGGCCAACCGATCATAACCCCGACGAACCGATCATAACCGACGCGGAAGCGATCATAACCCCGATGAACCGATCATAACCGACGCGGAAGCGATCATAACCCCGATGAACCGATCATAACGGACGCGGAAGCGATCATATCCCCGTCCAACCGATCATAACCGCCCTGGAAGCAATCATATCTCCCGCCAACCAATCATACCCGACATTCAACCGACCATATATGCAACGAACTAAATAATCTCCTAAGCAATCAAAAAAAATCCCATTCCTCTGATATGAGGAATGGGATTCATAAACTTATAAGTTATTTCTTCGCAATTAGGATAAGTTTCCCTTGGTCAAGTTCTGCCTCTGCATCGGCAGCTTCTGCCGTGGATAGTCCTGCAGCTTCCATCTTGCTACGGAGTTCATCTCCGCGAGAAGAGAACATGTTTTTCATACTATCCAAGAAACCTTGTTCTTTCATACCTACGCTTTCTGTATCTAGCGCTTCCGTTATGTGACTGGCTCTCTTTTTGTCATGTGCAAAAATATAAATCTCATCATGTGTATATCCTTGTGTTACCAATTTCTCGATTTCTTCCTTTGCCTGAACGGCGTTTTCAACAGTTTTTTTAACAGTCATTTAAATTACCTCCATTTTTTGTTCTCCTTTTTTATATTCCCCAAAAAGGTAAGGACTAAACAAAAAAATGAAAGTGCGGATCACCTGGGTAAACTTTGATAGGTCCGGATGAAATAAGTTGGGTCTGTATCGACTTCATAAGTGAAGACACCTTGGGTTGTATGTAAATAGAAAAATCCTGCTCCGCTGGAAAATGGCTTATAGGACATATCATGCACGTGTTCTAATCTGAATGTATTTCGTGAAGTTGAAATCGAGTCAGTATATAAATGGATACTATGCACGGTACGCTTTGTTTTTTGGTCATACCAACCCATAACTCGTTCGACTGAAATATACGTAAGTGTAGCAACAGTTTGCTTGATCGATTCATTCATTGAAATTCCTCCGTTATCACAATTTATATTCATCATTATCCCCATCCTAACAGGTATTTATCGATATCCAAAATAGGTAGTTTTTTCATGTGTAAAAGTCCCTCGATGGGGAATGGACTGTATAAGGAGGTAGATACGATGAAGAAAATTTCTATTTTCATCTTGACCATGGCATTATCCTTTGTGCTTGTTGCTTGCGGGAACGCTGAAAAAAATAATGATAAGGTAGTGGACGAACCTATTACGGAAGAGAATAGTAATGGAGACACAAATGGTGCGACTTCGACGGAGGGAACTAGTAGCCCTGAAACTGAACAAAATACAGATACTGTCAATCAAGATGATATGCAAAAAAAGATGGATGAACTTGGCTATGCTGATTTCGAACTAAAGCTTGACTATGCGAATCATCAGGAATATGAGGCAGAGCTTGAAAAAAATAGTGACAATTCAATCGATGCAGAAATTGAGGATTCACTTAATAATATCAAGAAAAAGGGGACAGAGGCATTCAATGAACTGTATCCATTGGTGAAACAGTTAACAATTACTCAACAGACAGGGAAGGAAGCTGCCATTAAAGAAGTGATGAAGGTATTCGATTTACCGACAGATTATACGGAATTCGAGCTAGAAATTCGATTTAAAGACGGTACAAAAATTGAATTTGAAGATGATAAATAAAACAATAAACAGCTTCAAAGAATAGGTTGTGAAAATCTCCTCGGTTTAAATGCCGAGGAGATTTTTGTCTGAATTGTTAAAGACAACCTGACCTAAATAAGGAGAATATAGGGCAATAAATGTTACAGATTTGTTAATTGTCTGTTTTTCAAAAGAGAATTCTTGACTGGATAAAAAACTAGCACTACAATGAGTAATGTGGAGATGAGTAGTCATGAAAATCAGGAAATTTAAGTTGAATGAAAGTGGGCTAAACCGCTTTTTTGGGCCTCTTGAGGCAAAGATTATGGACGTTTTATGGAATGATGTCGAAATGACTATTAAAGATGTTCAGCAAGTACTTGAACGTGAAAAATCAACGAATTTCAATACAGTAATGACTGTTATGAATCGATTAGTAGACAAGGAGATTCTTTGCAAGAGACTGGAAGGACGGTCGTTTTTGTATAAACCGCTTCTATCAAGGGAAGAATTTTTGACTACACAGTCGAAAGAAATGACAAATGAGCTGATGGATGAATTTGGAAGTGTTGTTGTAAGTCACATGCTGGATGCACTTGAAGATGTAGATGATGCTCTCGTGGCCAAGCTCGAACAGAAAATAAAAGAACTGAAAAAGGGCATGTAACGTATGTACAAACGTCAATCATTAAGTATGCTTATTGTGTCACTCATAATTTCAGGGACGATTTATCTTCAAATGGGTTTGTATCTGATGTCGATCATAGCAGGCTGGGATATTGGTCATAACCTTGTTGTCGTCTGTCACAGTTGGATGAAAAATATTGGCTTGTCTTCTCTTGAGTATGTCCTCGATGCATTTGTCATTTATACGTTGTTATTTTCGATATGGAAAATAGGATCACAATTTTATCATGCTTCACGGATGAAAAAACGATTTAAGCAGTATGAAGAAAATACGCTCACAACCGAAATGAATCAAACTTATAGCGATGGAAAAGATGGATTTATTGTGATCTCGCATCCTTCACCGATTGCAATCACAATGGGATTTGTTCGTCCTAAAATCGTATTATCGACGGGATTGATAAGCCTATTAAATGACGATGAATTAAATGCAGTCATTTCTCATGAGATGTATCATCAAAAAAATCGTGACCCCCTTACCATCTTTTTGATGTCACTTTGTTCGTCCACGATGGGCTATATTCCGATTCTAAAATGGTTTAATCAGAAATATAGCATCATTAAGGAATTGTCAGCGGATGAATATGCAATTGAAAAACAACAGACGTCTGTTAACTTAGGGAGTGCGCTTTTAAAGATGCTTAAAGTGTGCAAACATGAAAAAATGCCTTTTGTCTATGCGTCATTTGCTGATACATCTGTCAATTATCGGATTGACTATATCTTGAATCCGTTAAAAGGAATCCAAATAAAGCTACCTGTGAAGGTTATGCTTCTGTCAGTAACGATTTTTTGCTTTATTTGTGCACTATTTATTTACGCTCTTGCGTAAATTTTTATTTCATTACACTACGTCATGTAGTTCAAATTAGGAGTGTTTGCCTTGTCTAAAAAGATTTTTTGGATTGTTGGTTTAGTAGTTATTTGTATCGTAGGAGTTATTGTTTTAACGGATGCCAATCAAAAGTCAACCGTTATAGATGTAGAAGGGCAACCGTTCTTGGGTGAAGAGTCAGCACCAGTTGACATTATTGAGTTTGGTGATTATAAATGTCCAAGTTGTAAAGATTTCAATGATAGACTTTTTCCGGTTATTTATAAGGAGTTAGTTGAAACGGGGAAAGCCAAGTTTTACTTTATGAATTACTCCTTTATAAACATCGATTCAAATCGATCCGCTCAATTTGCAGAAACGGTTTATCAAGAATTAGGGAATGATAAGTTTTGGACTTTCCATGAATTATTATTTAGTAAGCAACCAGAAGATTTAACCTACGAAAAAAAGGACTTATATACGGAGTCATTTTTGGAAAAGGTTTTAGCGGAAGTGGCAACTGAAGAAGAAACGAATAAAGTAATGCAGTCATTTGGTGAAAGCAAGGGGAAAGAAGCTTGGGAGAAAGATATGAAAACGGCCAATAACCTAGGTGTATCCTCCACACCAACAATCTTTATAAGTGGAAAACAATTTACGGGTAGTACGTTAGATGATTTCACAAAAATGGTGGAAGAGGCGGCTGCTAGTGGTAAGTAAACCGCTCCTCCTTGCCTGGTTAGCATCGATTACAGCGATGATAGGAAGTTTGTTTTTTAGCGAGCGTATGGGCTTTGTACCATGCACTTTCTGCTGGTATCAGCGAATAGTTATGTACCCACTAGTTCTGTTCCTTGGCATGGCATTTTATCGAAATGACCGCGATATATATAAGTACGTACTTCCGATGTCAGTCATAGGCATGCTTCTATCTGGTTATCATTATGCGTTGCAGAAACTGCCTTCATTGCAAGAATTCAGTACGTGTACGAGCGGGGTTCCATGCTCGGGACAATATATTAATTGGTTTGGTTTTGTAACGATTCCTTTTTTGGCGCTCATTGCTTTTACTTTTATTACGGCGATGATGTTGATGCTTTGGAGACGTAAATAATAGTATGAGTAATGCCTCCCTGAAATCATTGGGAGGCATTCTTCAAATATAGGAAAGTATAAGTTTGTTTGACTTAGAATGGTGTCTATACTCTATACTCTATCCACAAGCCGCTCGGGGGCCAATAGAATGTGGGTCTCATGTAGCTGTTGCCGCAGGACGCGGCGTACTTAGGCTTGATTTCCTTGAAAGCAATCCGGCTTTGCGACAGGACGTCGCGATCTTAGAATGTCTTCCCCTTAATCGACTTATGCCTGCTATCCTTTTTGGCGCCTTGCGCTTTTATTAGGTGTATTGCTATTTTATTCTGTTACGTGACAACTATCAAAGAAACAAGTATGATGAATAAGGTTGTTTCTGTCAATGAATCTGACAAATATTATTGAAAGTGAGTCTATGTATGACTATAATTCAAAACATAATCAGCTTCATATTACATATTGATGAGCATTTGGTTGAAATTATTCAAAATTTCGGCTCGCTGTCATATGTACTATTATTCTTAATCGTGTTTGTTGAAACAGGATTAGTTATTTTCCCATTCTTACCAGGTGATTCTTTGCTATTTGCAAGTGGGGCTCTTGCTGCAATGGGGGCATTTAACATTGTACTTCTCCTTATTGTGTTCTTTACTGCAGCTGTCATTGGGGATACTGTAAATTATCAAATCGGTAAAAAAGTTGGGACAGCGATCAAGCCTAATAGCTTAATTGGTAGAGTCATTGATCAAGAAAAAATGGATAAAGCAGAGAAATTTTTTAATAAACACGGTGGTAAAACGATAGTGATTGCCCGCTTTATGCCGTTCATTCGTACATTTATACCTTTTGTTGCAGGGGCTAGTCGTATGAATTATCGCTACTTTTTCATTTATAATGTAGTGGGCGCAATTCTATGGGTAGGAATTTGTACGATTGCAGGTTATTTCTTCGGGAATATTCCTATCATTAAAGATAACTTCTCCACTGTTATTTTATTAATTATCTTTGTGTCTGTTCTGCCAGTTGTTATCAGTTTTATGAAGAGTCGTTTGAAGAAATAATGAATGTATTGCTAACAAGGAAACACCTCCTAAGCGGATAAGCCTAGGAGGTGTTTTTGTCTATTATCTTTCACGTCTGTTGATTAACCATTTAAGTTATTTACAGGTTTTTTGGTTAATCAACATATGTGATTATCTTTGAATCTTTTTGATATCCTTCATCATTTCCTTGACATAGGATGCATCTACATAATTATATTCATTCACAATACTGCCTTGCTGATCAATCAAATAAAAGTTAGTTCCGTGAATGACTTGATTGGATGAGGAAGGTTTTTGGACAATTGTTTGAAATTGATCCCTTGCGAAAGCTTCAATTTCTTCCTGTGTATATCCCGTTAATATATGCCAATTCTTTTCATCGTCCGTAAATTGGTGGATGTACTCTTTTAACACATCTGGTGAATCAATTGTTGGATCGACAGTGAATGATACGAATTCGACTTGAACGCCTTCATCCTCGAACTTTTTTTGCAAATCCGCCATCTCTAGTGTCATCGGGGGACAAACGGTCTTACATTTTGTGAAGACGAAATCAGCAATCCAGACTTTCCCCGTTAGTTCATCTGTACCGAAAGGCTGTCCATTTTGGTCTGTATAAGAAAATGGAACTATTTCCTTTCCACTATGAGGTACAGAACTGCAAGCGGAAAGCAATACTGCAATGACAAGGGGAATAAACAGATAGCATATGTTTTTCAAATTACACCTCTTCTTTTTCATCAATAGATAAGCCTGGCAATCGAATCGTTACGGTTGTTCCTGTCGTGGCGTCGCTAGTCATCTCGAAAGATCCGTTGTGTAATCGGATGATTTCTTTGACAATAGGGAGCCCTAAGCCTGTTCCACCGGTTGTCCGATTCCGGGCTTTATCTGTCCTGAAAAAACGATCGCCAATTCGCTTTAGATCTTCATCGTCAATAAGAATTCCATCATTTGTCACTCGGAATTGAAGGAAAGCATCTTTTTTCGTTAATTCAATTGCCAGGGTTCCGTTTGTGGCGGAATACTTCACGGCATTGTCTATGGTATTGTAAAAAATTTGTTGAATTCTTTTTGGATCAGCTGTTAGAATAAGTTCTTCTTCTATAGTCAATTCGAGACATAATTCTTTTTCTGCAATATGAATCGTGAACAAACCAACTGTATCTACTAATAATTGTGCGATGGCAATAGGCTGAATGTCAATTGTATACAAATCTTCTTGGAGATGATTTAATTCCACAAGATCAGTGATCAATTTGGTCAGTCGATCTGTTTCTTTTTCAATCGTTGTCAAATAGCTTTGTGCTTCTTCGGGCGATGAATATATTTTGTCTTTAAGAACATGCGTGTAACCGCTAATATAGGTGAGCGGTGTACGAAGTTCATGCACGATATTTGACGTGAATTCCTTTTTACGTTCTTCCTGTTGTTCAAGTGAAAGGCTCATCAAATTGAACGCCTTCGTTAATTGGCCGACTTCATCGTCCCTTTCGCTTTGAATCCGGTTTGAATAGTTCCCTTTAGATACTTCAAACGAAAGTCGCTGAAGATCTTGCAACGGTTTGAATAAAGAATGCCAAGTCCGATTGACAACTAAAAAGAGTATGAAGAAAAATAAGCAACCAACGATCAAAAGTATTGGAATGCTTCCCCGGAATACATCTTGAACTGCCGCAAGTGGAACATAAATATAGATGAAACCGATAAGTCCGTTTTCACCTTTGATTGGAAAAATGGCGCCTAGAATTTCATGGTTAAGTTCTTTTACGAATCCCTCTTTTAATACATAGGCTCCTTTTTCCAACTCAGCCATGTCATTTGCATCGACAAGTGTTTCATAATTGACCTCGTAAGGGAAATAGGAAGTGAGATCCTTTAAGTTATCAACTACGATAATTTCATATTCTGACACGATGTTATACCATTGGATTTTATCGATGATTTCATCACTTAATTCCCCGTAATGGTAATGAGAAGCCGTCCTTTTCCCTTGATAGACAATGGATTCTTCAATACTTGTCAAATACAATTCAGAATAGAGATAATGGATGAAGAAAAAGGAAAAAAGAATTGTAAACCCGATACTGGAAATCAGGACTAGACCTATTTTTTTGCTTAATGTAAGTGTCTTCAATCTTCACACCTCGAATTTGTAGCCGATACCCCAAACTGTTTCAATTAGATCACCGTTATTACCCATTTTAAGTCTTAACGTTTTGATATGTGTATCGACTGTACGCTCGCTACTTTGATGTTCTTCACCCCAGACGATGTGCAGCAGTTGTTCCCTTGAATAGACGCGACCCTTATTTTTAGCAAGCACATGAAGCATACCGAACTCCTTTAATGTTAATAATAAGGGTTTTCCATTCAATGACACAGTATGTGCTCCATTATCGATTACGAGTGGCCCGACAGTTAATGTATCGGCCACTGGTATATTTTGATAAGATCGTCTCAGAACGGATTCAATCCTTGCAAGAAGCTCTCCCGGTAAAAATGGTTTGACAATATAATCGTCGCCGCCAAGCTTTAAACCTTGTATTTTATCCCACTCATCTCCTTTTGCTGATAGAAAGATGAGTGGGATTGTCGATGTCCGCTTTATTTCTTTGGCGAATGTAAAGCCATCCATGAAGGGCATCATTACATCTACTAGTAGCAACTGTGGATTTGTTTGGTCTATCAAAGACAGTGCATGGATCCCGTCTGTTGCCTCGACGACAGTGTAACCCTCTTTTTCGAGGAACATTCGAATCAGATTCCTCATTTGTGGTTCATCGTCTATAATCATAATGGTGGATGAATTCAAGATAAAACCTCATTTCAATTATAGGTTGCTCATTGTACTCATTTTCTCTAATAAATGTGAAAATCATGTGAAGCGCGGTAGTTCACACTTAGTTCTAACTTATCTATTATAATCATAACGAACATAAGGAACTACGTTAAGTAAAACGACTATGGGGGAATCTTGATGAAAAGGAAATTTGGTTTGTTAGTGGGGCTATTCATGCTGGCCGCTATGGCAGCATGCGGTAAAGAAGAAGCGGTAAAAGTGGACGAAACAGGAGTACCTCTACCGCTGGATGTGAAGCTAACAGTGACAGAACAAGTTGATGTGAATGGTATTATAAAAATGAAAGCAGTTGTTACACAGGGCGATGACAAAGTAGATGACGCTGATGAAGTTGAATTTGAAGTATGGGAAGAAGGAAAAAAAGACGACAGTTTCAAGGTTGAATCGACGAATGACAAAGACGGTTTGTACACAGCAGAAACTTCTTTTGAGCATGACGGTCTTTTCCACGTTCAAGTGCATGTAACAGCGAGAGGTTTGCACACAATGCCGAAAAAAGAAGTGACAGTAGGTAATGGTGGAAATTATGAAGAAGCCATTGAAGGCGAAGTTGAACACGAACATGGGCATGCAGAAGGATTTTCGATGCACTTCATGAAACCTGAAAATATGAAGTCCGGCGAATCTACTGAATTTGTCGTTCACCTGCAATTAGATGGAAAACCATTTGAAAAAGCACAAGTACGCTACGAAATCTGGAATGAAGAAAATCCGGACAAACACGACTGGGTCGACGTTGAAGAATTAGTTGCCGGTGAATATACAGCTTCATATAAATTTGAACAAGTAGGTCCGCATAAAATTCAAATCCACGTAAAAGATGATAAAGAATTACATGAACATGAAGAACATGCGATAGAAGTTAACTAAAATGAGCACGGAGAGCGCCTGACAAATAAGTCAAGTACTCTCCGTGCTTTTTTGTGAATCATACTTGAATATCTTTACGTTTGCTGGAGGAAGGTATATTTAACTCCTCTCTATACTTACTAATTGTTCGCCTAGAGATTGTGATGCCCTTTTCGCGATTAAAGAATTCTGCTATTTTTTGGTCAGAATAGGGTTTGAATTTATTTTCCTGAGCTATAAAATTCTCCAAAAGTGTTTTCACTTTCGTTTGAGAAATGCTAGTGCCGTCCGCAGTTTCTAACTTCGAAGTGAACAGAATTCGGAGGTCGAAAGAACCGAACGCGGTCTGAATGACTTTGTTGGTAGTCGCTCTGCTGACAGTTGATTCGTGCATTTCAATTTCATCAGCTACTTCTTTTAGTGTTAATGGTCTCAATGAAGAGAGCCCATTTATAAAAAAACTTTCCTGTCTATCCAACAGGACTTGCACAATTTTAATAATCGTATTTCGGCGCTGTTCAATACTACTAAGAAGCCATTCTACATTTTTATATTGAGTATGGATATATTTTGATACATCATTTTTCGTTTGAAGATGTTGCGTGTACTCTTTATTGACATGAATAGCTGGTAAATAGCCATCATTCAAATGGAAAACTAATTTATCATCTTTGGATTCGACAATAATGTCAGGAGTTAAATATTCAGTTGGAAAATTGGAAATAAATGTGCCTGGCCTTGGGTTAAGCGTTGCTATGAAATCGTAAAGCTCTTTTACTTCCCTCATTTCGATGTTCATTTGTAAGGCGATTTCATTCCATTTATGGTCAGCAAGCAAGTTTAAATGATGTTCTACTAAAAAGGCAGCTGACTTTTGTTCAGGATAGGTATATGTAATTTGCAAGAGCAGGCATTCCTTTAAGTCTCTAGCCCCAATTCCTACTGGACCCACTTCTTGAAGTAAAAGAATACCTTTATCAATATCAAATTCATCAAATTCTAGATAGAAATCTGGATCCTTACCAAGAACACGTAAATAGCCATTGTCATCCAGATTATAAATGAGATACTTTAACAAATTTTGGATGTGTTCGTCTGGATAAATGAATTTTGCGTCATCAAATAGTGTGTCCCGCATGTTTCTTTCAGTACACTGGAATAGATCCTCCGGCATCTCGGAAGAACCAAAAGTAGATGTCCGCTGATTCACTCTCTCTTCATATGTATTTTTTTCTTTCAGTTCGATAATCGGATTTTCAAGCTCTTGTTGCCTTATAAATTGTTCAAGTTCATACGTCGAGTATTGAAGTATTTCAATTGCTTGTCTTAACTCGAATGTCATTAACAGATTCTGTTCCTGTCGTTGTTGGAGTACGAGCACCATAAAACCCCTCCTTTTGAAGCTGATAAGTAATGTAAGCGTTTTCAAGTAGTGGTCTTAAGTGTACCATATGTTTCTGAAAACTTCGATAAGAAAAGAAGGTTCTGTTGAATGAGAAGGTAGGTAAAACTGGTGCCATTATAGTGATAGATACTGATTTGACTATCTCATTTGCGAATAGGGTTGTAGATATGATTTTTACATGTATTTGTGCGAAATTGAGTAAGCACTATTAGAAAAACATTTCATAAATACCGATTATGATGAGCAAAAGTCCGGCGATTTTAGAGGAGTACTTGCCGAATAGTGTATTGCCAATTGTATTACCGATTTTAATACCTAGAGAAATTGAAATCAGTGAAAATAGTCCAATTGAGATTGAAGTGAAAAGCGGAGGGAAGCCTGTAATACCTGCTCCAAAACCAATTGTTAAGCAGTTTAAGGAAAGTAGAAATCCCAAAAAAGTTGATTCTTTTAAAGTGATTTTCATTGGTTGTTCTAAACCTAGAAATACGGGGCTATTGTCTTCTGTTTGAATGGATTTATTTTTAATGAAAAATGGCAATGGCGCGATAAACCATATACCAAGGACGGTAATTAAGAAGCCACCAGTGAAGTTAGCCATTGATTGTGAAAAGTAATTGGATAAAAAACTACCCGCTGATATGGAGAAGAATGCAAATACAATAGAAATAAGAGAAATAATGAAATTGTATAGGAAAGGAATTCTTTTTAATTTTAAGCCGTATGAAACACTTATTGCTAAATTATCAATGTTTGCAGCAATACCGATTAATAATATAGATATCCATTGCATACTTATTTCCCCCTGCAACTGTTTGTTTATCATCTATCTATATGAGCAGATGGGAAGTAGCGTGCGGGCACGGTTTACGAAATGATGAGGGAGCAATTGAAGCGGGCGATTAAGACTTCGTTTTGTTTTTTTAGTGGCATTTCTAGATGGGGTGTGGTATAAATATTGATATTACGCCTATACCATAGTAAACGACTTGGAATAATATACTTGAAAAAAGGAGTTTTATTATGGGACGCGAATTCATCGATATTTTTGATGAGTGGATTCACTTGTATGACGCATCAGTTGCTGGGGAGGATCCTGAATACCGTGATGTATTTGAAGGCTATGACGAGATTCTAAATGCTGTCACAAGCAAAGTTATTGGAACTATTCTTGAATTCGGTACAGGGACGGGAAATCTGACAGCAAAATTAATAGATGCCGGTCATCAAGTGATTGGCATTGAACCGAACACTGCGATGCGGCGATTAACGGCGGAGCGATTTCCTTCAATTGAGGTCAAAGACGGGGATTTAATTGATTTTGAAACTGATGGTATACCAATTGATTCAATCGCAAGTTCATATGTATTTCATCATTTAACAGATGAAGAAAAAGGAATTGCGCTGAAGAAATATGCACAGTTGTTACCGATAAATGGGAAAGTTGTCTTTGCCGATACCATTTTTATAACGGAAGATGCAAAGCAGGCTCAGATAGATAAGGAGCGGGCAAGAAATTTTCATAATGTTGCAGACGATTTAGAACGTGAATACTACACAGTACTGCCCGTATTGTTGAAACTATTTCTAGAAGCCGGATTCGAAGTGACGTTTAAACAATTGAACGATTTTGTCTGGCTAATGGACGCGACTAAAAAATAAGGGGAGACTACGATGAAAAAGTTGAATGTTGAAAGTTTTAACTTAGATCATACGAAAGTTGCGGCACCGTACGTGCGTTTAGCAGGGACGAAACAGGGAAGTCATGGTGATGAAGTGTATAAGTACGATTTACGTTTCACACAACCTAACAAACAGTTTATGAAAATGGACGCACTACATTCCATCGAGCATTTAATGGCGGAGAATATTCGTAATCATTCTGATAAAGTTGTGGATCTTAGTCCGATGGGTTGCCAAACCGGCTTTTATCTATCTGTTATCAATCATGATGATTACGAAGATATTCTAGTCATTTTAGAAAATACTTTGCGAGATGTACTCGTAGCGACGGAAGTGCCAGCGTGTAACGAAGTGCAATGTGGGTGGGCCGCAAACCATAGTTTGGAAGGTGCCAAAGAGTTAGCGGGAAATATGCTTGCGAAAAAAGATGAATGGCGCAATGTGTACGAAGAGGAAGTGTAATGAAAGTTTACGGTAGTGTACAAGAATTAGTTGGAAACACGCCGGTTGTTGAGATTAGTCGTATTCATATTCCAAATAATTGTCGGATATTCGCGAAGCTAGAGTATCTAAATCCAGGAGGAAGCGTAAAGGATCGACTCGGATTAACACTCATTGAGGATGCAGAGCAATCGGGAAGCTTGTTGCCAGGTGGAACAATTATTGAAGCGACGGCGGGAAATACGGGTATCGGCTTGGCTCTTGCAGCGATTGGGAAAGGCTATCATGTGATATTTGTCGTTCCAGAAAAGTTTAGTTTAGAAAAACAAACACTTATGCGTGCACTTGGTGCTGGAATCATTAATACACCAACCGAACTAGGCATGAGAGGTGCGATTGAGAAAGCGAGAGAGCTTGTTTTACAAACACCCGGTGCTTTTACACCATCACAGTTTTCAAATCCCGCAAATCCGGCGACGTATATGAAAACACTTGGACCCGAATTATGGCGTGATTTAGATGGGGAAATCGACGTTTTTGTTGCGGGAGCGGGGTCTGGTGGTACATTTATGGGGACCTCGCAGTTTTTGAAAGAACGCAACCCGGGTGTGAAAACAGTTGTCGTAGAACCTGAAGGCTCTATACTCAACGGTGGAGCAGCAGGATCTCATGTAACAGAAGGAATTGGAATGGAGTTTTTACCAGACTACATGGACCCAACGTATTTTGATGCCATTCATACAGTTAGCGATGAGGACGCGTTCATGCAATTGCGTTCATTGGCGAAAAATGAGGGGTTGCTCGTTGGAAGTTCTTCTGGCGCTGCATTCTATGGTTCTTTACGTGAAGCTGAAATTGCGAAAACGGGAAGCCATATTGTTACCATTTTTCCTGATTCAAGTGACCGTTATTTAAGTCAGAACATCTATGATCTATTTAAAGGGAGAGAATAATTCATGCGTGCAAAAACGAAATTAATCCACGGCGGTATTGTTGGAGATGCAATGACAGGTGCTGTTTCCACACCCATATATCAAGTAAGTACGTACAAGCAACAGTCAGTAGGTCAATTTAACGGGTATGAATATTCACGTACAGGTAACCCAACTCGTCATGCGCTAGAAGTATTAATTAGCGATTTAGAAGGCGGAAAAGCGGGCTTTGCTTTTGGCTCCGGAATGGCAGCGATTAGTTCGGTTATGATGTTATTTAGTAAAGGTGACCATATTGTTCTAACAGACGATGTATATGGTGGAACATACCGTGTCATTACGAAAGTATTAAATCGCTTTGGCATCTCGGCAACATTCGTTGATTCTAGTGATATCACGAAAGTAGATGAAGCAATTAAAGAAAATACAAAAGCGGTTTTCTTGGAATCCCCAACGAATCCACTGTTAAAAATAACGGATATTGAAGCTGTTACTAAGCTTGCCAAAGAAAAGGGATTGCTCACAATTGTCGACAATACGTTTATGACCCCATATTTTCAACAACCAATCGCTCAAGGCGCAGATATTGTATTGCATAGTGCGACGAAATATATCGGAGGTCATAGTGACGTCGTAGCAGGGCTTGTCGTGGTAGCAACAGAGAAACTTGCAGAGGATTTACATTTCATTCAAAACTCGGTGGGCGCTATTCTTGGGCCACAAGATTCATGGTTATTGATTCGCGGTATAAAAACGCTCGGACTTCGTATGGAAGAGCATAATGTGAATGCGCAGAAAATCGCGGAGTTTTTAGATGGACACGCGGCAGTGGGGAAAGTGTATTATCCGGGACTTAAAACACATCCGGGCCGAGAATTGATGACAAGGCAAGCGACCGGCTTCGGTGGTATGATTTCGTTCGATGTTGGAAGCGAAAAGAAAGCTGATGAGTTGCTTGCAAAATTGCGCTACTTTACGCTTGCGGAAAGTTTAGGAGCAGTTGAAAGCTTGATTTCTATACCTGCACGCATGACACATGCGTCAATTCCGCGTGAACGCAGATTGCAATTGGGGATTACAGATGGTCTTGTACGCATTTCGGTAGGAATTGAAGATGTGGAAGATTTACTTGAAGACTTGGCAAAAGCGTTAGCATAACAGTACGAAAAGCTATTCACATTCATCGTGAATAGCTTTTTTTCGTTCATATAAAAAAGACATTCAAAATTCTATACAGAAAATTTACACACTCTTTACAGGAAATTTACACGTATATGAGAAAATTGAGTATAAATTCCTGTGAGGTGGTTATTAAATTGAGTCGATTGGCACAAGAAGTCGTTAAGAAGATAAGATTTGGAAAAGTAAACTGGACGAATGTATCTTCTAGAGTTACCAACATCACATTTAAAACTCGATTACTTTTCGCAATTCTAACAATCCTGCTAATATCCACGGTTACAATAGGATTCACAGCGTATGAAAAAATGACGAAAAGCACTATTGAACTCGTCTCTTCCCATTTGGAGCGAGAGGCGACAATTGTCAATGATCTAGCGAAAACATTGATGTTGATACATATCGGGAATAAGGGAAATTTTATGTCTGCTCTTGAAGAGGTTGTTAAGAGGCAGCATGTATCCTTAACTCAAGATGGTTATAATGCAACGATGTTTTACTCAAAAGATGATCAACTGATTCCCTTTGCGGTTAGTAAAAATACGAATCTGAGTTTGTCCAATCAAATTGTGGAGAAAATCAAACAAGACGGTAAAGGTATTTTACATGAAACAATCCAAGGAAATCCGCATACTATCAGCTATTATCGTGTTCAAGAGTTAGGCGGGGAATTTGTTATTGTCGTTCCGGATAGTGATTATTTGGCGGATACGAAAGAAATGGGAACCCAAATTTTGATATCGATCCTAATTGCGTTAATCATCGCATTGTTACTGATTGCGCCGACGATTCACCGAATGACGAAACCGATAATTGTATTGCAACAAAAAATGCGCATGGTCAGGGAAGGGGATTTAGGAGTCGATTTGGCGATTCAATCTTCTACACCTGAATTCCAATCGCTCATTAAAAGCTTCAAGATGATGATTGAAAGTATGTCCTATATGCTCGTGGAAATAAAAAACACTAGTATACAACTAGCACAGACTGGAAGTCATTTAAACGTCAGCTCAACTGCGCTGCTGACAAAAAATGATTATTTGAATGCTCAGGTTTCAGAGTTGGAGACGATTGCTGCAGAGACGGTTTCTGTATCAGCAACACAGCAGCAAGCCTTCCAGCAGATGAAAGTTCAAATGGCTACGTTGTTTAATGAAATGGAAGATGTTTTTCATGAGTCAACGATTACAAAACAAGTCGTGAAAACAGGAGAGACTTCGACAATCGAGGCAGCAAAAATGATGAGAATCTTCTTCCGAAGTATGGAAAGTGTCATTCAAACGATTGATGACTTACATGAAAAGTTCATGTCCGTTTCTAGTGTAGTTAGCACCATTGATAGCATTACTGACCAAACGCGTATGCTTGCATTAAATGCGAAAATCGAAGCAACTAGAGCTGGAAAAGCAGGAGCAGGATTCTTAGTGGTAGCAAATGAGGTCCAACGATTAGCGGAGCAATCGGCTAACGCTACAGGAGAAATTAAAGGTACTATTTTACAAATGGAACAATCCGTTGATAGGACTACTTTGAATATAGAAGAGATGCAAGTAGATGCAACAAATTTTGAAAGTATTACACAAGAAAATAGTGGGAATTTCAAGGCCGCTGCAGATCAAATCAAGGTATTGGATCGAAGGTTATTGGTTATGAAAGATCACTTGAACTCGTTGGAAAGCGGACTACCGTTATTGGAGGCATCTACGAAACAAGTAGAAAATGTTTCCGAAAAAAATAAAAGTAATGCAGCTCAAATGATGCGCGCATTTCAGGAACAATTTGAAGCGATGCAAGCTGTTGAAAAAACGGGGTCAGAGTTATCTTCTCTTTCCAATAAACTGTTGGTTAACGCCAATCAATTCACTACTTCAATTTGATTTACTGAATCGACGGATAGTAACCTGTATAATGAAAGAAACAAAATAGTCAAAGGGGGACTTTTCTTATGGCACAACATCACTTCCATTTAAAAGCTGACTGGCCAGGTTTACGGAATGATATAGGAACAATCGATGCGGGAAATTTAAAGACGGAGATTTCAATTCCACCCGAAATGGACGGGCCGGGAATTGGTACAAATCCGGATGAAATGCTGCTAGGTGCAGCGGCGACATGTTATATTATTACACTTGCGGCTATGATGGAGCGAAGTAAATTGGAGAAAGTCGCCTTGACGATGGAGTCAGTTGGTGTTGTCGATGTAACGAACGGTGTCATTACATATAAAAAGATTATTCATAAACCAGAAATCGTATTGAAAAAGGACGCAACTGAAAAGGATGAAGCACTGGCACACAAGCTTGCGGAAAAAGCTGAAACGTCCTGTATGATTAGTCGTGCTATCAAAGGAAATGTAGAAATTGAGTTAGATACAACTGTAATAAAATAGAATGTTAAGATGTTCAAAAACCGTGCTCTATGGAGTGCGGTTTTTTTTATGCGAAAAAATTAGATTGTATTAAACGTAGATAAAGTGTATATTTGTTTATATAAAAAACAGTGTGAAGAGAAAGGTGTTTATGTTTAAATGGATATGTCACTAGATTACCCGGTAGAAGTTATGGAAAAGGGATACATCGAAGAGAATCGTTATTATCGCTGTTTATTATGTGGTGAAGAAGTTGAAAAAGGGATCATTTATCCTGTAGGAGATGTACATTTCACAGATTGGCGTTATATGGAACACCATATTGAAAGGACGCATGGCAGTGTTTTTGAACGATTACTCTCAGGTGGTAAGGAACAGACGGGGCTGTCCGACCAACAATCGAAATTGCTTTCTTTGATTTACGCAGGAAAGACAGATAAAGAAATTCAACAGGAACTGAAAATCGGAAGCATGTCGACGATTCGTAATCATCGTTTTTCATTACGTAAAAAAGAAAAACAAGCAAAAACCCTGCTGGCTCTCATGAATTTAGTGAAACGGCAACAAGAAATCGTAACAGATGAAACGAATATCGATAAGCCGAATGAGAAATCATTTGAACCTTCAACAGAATTAGCGCGCTATTTCTCTGAGGAGGATGGGCGTTTGAAAACACTACGTATGAAAGAGCAAGAAAAAAATCGCCTGTTAGCAGAAATTGCGTTGCTCTTCAAACCGAATAAAGTGTATTCAGAAGGTGAAGTCAATGCAGTTTTGGTGACGATCTTCGAAGATTATATGCTGTTACGGCGGGAGATGGTCGACCGTGATGTGTTAACGCGTAATGCTGAAGGAAGTGCATATCGCCTTGTGCAGGGTCAAGAAAAAGGAGATGTCGATGAAATGGATTTTAAAAAAGAAATGAAATTGAAGGCGAAAGAAGATAAACCGAGTTATGGAATATTTCAAATCAAGAATGTAAAGAACGGGAAGCTTTTTGTAAATTCGACACCGAATTTCAAAACATTGAACGGATTAAAATTCATGTTAACTACCGGTGGGCATAAAAATAAAGAACTACAAACCGATTGGGATGAACATGGAAAAGACAATTTTGAAATTGAAATACTTGAAACGATAGATGAAAAGGATTGGCAGGGGATTAGTAAAAGTAAAATCCTTGAGAAGCAGTTGGATAAGTGGGTAGAAGAGTTACAGCCATATGGGGAAAAAGGATACAATCGTATTAAAAAAATGTGATAGTTAGTTAAGAAGACACGTCTGTTGATTAACCATTTATTTGCATAAAACACTGGTGAGTAAGGCTTGGAAAATCTATTTTCACTGGACCATTTCGAGCACTCTAGTACCCTGTACAATTTGTTCCTCGCTTACTTTTAGCAGAGATTATGCATCTATCCATGTGATGTCTTATAGAAAGTGACACTTCTTTAAAATAAATAAGAAAAAACCATATAGAAATCATCAGCCGCCAAAATTACATCTTTGGCGGCTTTTATCCAGGTAGACACTCCTCTATTCTTTTGTCCCAAAAAGCTTTAGCACTTCGTGTACTAATGTATTTGGAGGGCGACGGATGAAGGACCACCATACGATTACCGAAAAAATATGTAGGGATACGACAAAGTCGCATCCCTACATATTCAGATATCCCGGTAATCTTATAGAAGCATTCAATCCAAAGCAATCTAAAGTAAATCATACACGTAGCGCGCCCATAGTGTGATCAAATTATTTACTGGCCGTCTTTTTCATGTCTACCAAGGCGCCTTCCGCTTTTCTTATGTTCACTTATTTGGCGTATCCTGTTCAGGCTTTTTAATTGGCACGAGATTAAAAATATCATGATCTTCAAAAGCATCAACAAGACGATCGAGCCAATCGTAATAATCTCGTAGGTATAGTAATTTTTCAATATCTATAGTTACTTCTTCTCTCAATTCATCATCTAGCGCGGGATCGTTTACTAGTCCTTCCAGTTCAGCCAAAGACCTTCTTATTGCGGCTGAATGCAAGGAAACAGATCTTCTCCACTTTATTGAAAATAGGTCAATAAAGCTTTGATACCAATCATCCTTCACTTGATAAAGGTCTTTTCGGACCCCTCTTTTCCAAGCACGTTCCACTAACTTCAAATCGGATAGTGCTCTGACAGATGTGCTCATGCTCGTTTTACTCATCCCGAGTTCTTCTGTCATGTCATCCAATGTTAACGGCTCATTATGAAAAAACATCGTGCCATACTGTCTTCCAGCAGAAGGTGTAAGACCATAAAGATGTATATTTTGTGCGATGGATTCAATAATCCGCTCACGAGCTTTTTCAAGTTTTTCATTACCGTTCATACAACGTCTTCCCTCCACTATAACCGGCATTTATTAACCGATCCAGCTCATTTCTTATAGCGTATTATATCCTATCTTAAAAAGCAATTCGTAGCAATAAAAGTTCGTACAGTTTTTTCTGTACAAACCATTTAAATTGAGAAAACGGTTGTAATGCAAAAAAAAGACAGCTATACTAGAAGACATTCGTCAGTTTTGAAAATATAAGGAGTGTATGTATGAGTGAACAGATTGCCAGTAAGAAAATCCAAGTGATAAACACCACAAAGATTTTCGGTAAAAATGCGAAGCGGGCTTCCCAGCTTCTAAATGAAGGAAAAACAAAAGGTGAGATTTTGAAAGCCACCGGCGCAACAGTCGGGGTGAAAAATGCATCATTCGATGTGTACGAAGGTGAAATATTTGTCATTATGGGATTGTCAGGTAGCGGAAAATCAACGCTTGTTAGATTACTGAACAGGCTGATTGACCCAACAATGGGCAATATCCTGCTAGACGGTGAGGACATCGTTGGGATGAATAAAGAACAACTTCGTAATGTAAGGCGTAAGAAAATTGGAATGGTATTTCAAAACTTCGCACTCTTTCCCCACAAGACGATTCTTGAAAACGCGGAATATGGCTTAGAAATCCAAGGAGTAGCGAAGGCAGAACGTCAAGTCAAAGCGAAAGAATCCTTAGGACTAGTCGGACTTGCAGGATATGAAGATCAATTCCCTAGCCAGCTGAGCGGAGGCATGCAACAGCGTGTTGGTTTAGCGAGAGCGCTAGCTAATGGACCAGATATTTTGCTGATGGACGAAGCATTCAGTGCGCTTGATCCGTTAATCCGCAAAGATATGCAAGACGAATTATTGCAACTTCATAATGATATGGGGAAAACAATTATTTTCATTACGCATGACTTAGATGAGGCACTTCGTATAGGCGACCGCATTGCATTGATGAAAGACGGGGAAATTGTTCAAGTGGGTACGCCCGAAGAGATATTGATGAGTCCGTCGAATGAATATGTAGAACGCTTTGTTGAAGATGTGGATCTTTCTAAAGTATTGACAGCGGGACATATTATGAAAAAAGCTGAGACGGTTCAAATCGACCGTGGAGCGAGAGTAGCTCTTCGAATGATGAAACAACTTGGGATATCTTCAATTTACGTTGTCGATAAAGCAAAGCGTCTTTTAGGTGCGGTCACGGCCCAAGATGCGAGTTTGGCTATTGAAACAGGGAAGACACTTGAAGAAATAATGATTACCGACCTTCCGATGATTCTTCTGGATACAGTGCTAATCGATCTGTTCGATATCGTATCGACAGCGGTTATTCCGGTTGCAGTCGTTGATGAAAATAACAAGCTACAGGGAATTATTATTCGTGGTGCATTGATTGGTGCATTATCAGGTGATAATCAGTTTATCAATAATAACGGAACTTTCGATTCCGATGAACAAACGGATACGGAGGCGAAGATAAATGGATAAATATTTACCTCGTTTGCCATTTGCGGAGTGGATTGACAATGGAGTCGATTGGCTCGTACTAACTTTCGGTACAGTGTTTGACGGAATTTCAGATTTTCTCAAAGGAATAGTTGAAGGATCAGTGGAATTGCTCGATATCGTGCCATCTATTTTACTTGCCGTGTTATTTGCCTTGCTTGCGTGGTTCGTATCTACTCGCCGCATTGCCATATTTACATTGTTCGGCTTGCTGTTCATCGATTACTTGGGCTATTGGTACCCGATGCTGCAAATGCTGGCACTCGTACTCACCTCTGTATTCTTCGCACTGATAATCGGAATTCCAGTCGGTATTTGGGGATCACAACAAGCGACAGCAAGAAAAATCATCAATCCCTTATTGGATTTGATGCAAACCATGCCGGCATTCGTTTATTTATTGCCAGCTATATTCTTCTTTAACATCGGGGTCGTCCCAGGTGTTGTGGCATCTGTTATCTTCTCAATGCCGCCAACAATTCGTTTGACAATGCTTGGAATAGAACAAGTTCCGAAAGATTTAATCGAAGCGACGGAAGCATTTGGTTCTACAACTTGGCAGAGATTGAGCAAAGTACAAATTCCGCTTGCAAAACCGACAATTATGGCGGGTGTCAATCAAAGTATTATGCTTTCGCTATCGATGGTCGTTATTGCATCGATGGTTGGTGCGCCAGGGCTTGGTGAAGAAGTTTACCGAGCTGTTACACAACTTAAAACGGGTGTTGGTTTTGAAACCGGATTGTCCATCGTTATCGTAGCAATCATTTTAGATCGCATCACGCAACACGCAGGAAAGAAAAAACAAGGGGGAACTAAACTATGAAATTAACAAAAAAAGTATTAGGACTTGGAGCGGTTGCTCTGCTTGCAGTAGGACTTGCTGCATGTGGCAGTGACAAGAATGAAGCAGACGGAGACTCCACGAAAACAGTTGGTGAATCAGTAGACTATAAGATTACAGGTATCGATCCAGGTGCAGGTATCATGGAAGCGACTGAAAAAGTACTTACAGAATATGACCTTACAGATTGGGATCTTACAACAGGTTCAAGTGCGGCAATGACAGCTTCACTGAAAAAAGCTTATGACAAAGAGCAACCGATTATCGTTACAGGTTGGACACCGCATTGGAAATTTGCGAAATACGATTTGAAATATCTTGAAGATCCAAAAGGTGTGTACGGTGGGGAAGAGCAGATCCGTACAATCGGAAGAATCGGATTAGCAGAAGATCTGCCAGAAGCTCACCAAATCTTATCGAAGTTCAACTGGACTGAAGAGGATATGGGAGAAATAATGGTAGCTATTCAAGAAGGTGAAAAAGAAGACGCGGCAGCACAAAAATGGGTTGAAGCAAATGAAGAAAAAGTGGCTGTATGGACAGAAGGCGTTGAAAAAGTGGACGGCGACAAGATCAAACTTGCTTACGTTGCATGGGACAGTGAAATCGCTAGTCATAACGTCATGAAAATTGTTTTAGAAGATATGGGTTATAAAGTGACATTAACACAAGTTGAAGCAGGTCCATTATGGACTGCAGTTGCTGACGGTAGTGCAGATGCATCGCTTGCAGCTTGGATGCCGTTAACTCATAAAACATATGCTGATAAATTCGAAGGTAAATTCGAAGAGCTTGGCGTCAATATGGAAGGTGTCAAAGTCGGTCTTGTGGTACCGAAGTATATGGACATCGATTCAATTGAAGACTTGAAGAAATAAATAATAGAATCTCAGTGTTATTTAAGCGCGAGCAATAGGATAATGAACCCGGAAGAACGCTGTAATATGCAGCGGTTTCCCCGGGTTTATTATATGTTGCAAATGCAATGGTATTCTTATTTCATCATACATAGAAGACTCAGTTCTGTTCAATCAGACTGAGTCTTTTTTGATTTTATGGCAGCAGTATGATAACTTTAAGTCGGCACGTATAAACAAACTCTTCGGGGCAAGGTGAAATTCCTTACCGGCGGTGATCGAGCATAGCTCGTCAGTCCGTGACCCGTCCTTCCTTGCTTGGAAGGCGGTGGAGCTGGTGAAATTCCGGCACCGACAGTTATAGTCTGGATGGGAGAAGTTGTTTGGATATACGTGCTGTGCTTGCAGGCTCTGCCCTTTCAAAAAACGAAAGGGGGAATGCCAATGGACCCTCAACATTATATGAGACTTGCTCTTGAACTGGCGCGTAGTGCACAAGGACAAACCTCGCCCAATCCACTTGTTGGTGCTGTTTGTGTGAAAGACGGCCGGATTTTAGGGACGGGTGCGCACTTGAAAGCTGGGACACCTCATGCTGAAGTGCATGCGCTGGCAATGGCAGGTGCGAATTCTATTGGTGCGGATCTATACGTGGCACTGGAACCGTGTGCCCATACTGGGAAAACACCTCCGTGTACAGATCTCATTATTTCATCTGGAATTCAACGTGTTTTTGTTGCGTCTATCGATCCGAATCCCTCCGTCAATGGAGCGGGAATCGGGCTTCTTAAAGTTGCTGGGATTGAAGTCATTACCGGCATTTTACAGGAAGAGGCAGAGCAGTTAAACCAAGCATTTTTTCATTTCATCAGATACGGGAAACCATACGTTACCTTGAAAGCCACCGCAACTCTTAACGGTAGACTTTCAACGCAGAACGGGGACAGCAAATGGATTACTTCGGCTGCATCACGAACCGATGTCCATCACCTCCGCCATACCCATGATGCTATTTTGGTAGACGTACAAACCGTACTTCACGATAACCCTTTCCTCACCACCCGTTTGCCCCATGGTGGAAAGAACCCAATTCGAATTAATTTAGACCGGCATCTCAGGACGCCAAATCAGCGAATGTTGTTACAGACGGCGCTATAGAAACAGTTATTTTTACTCTCGATTCAACACATTCTGAAACTACTTTTTTTGAACATCCTTTAGTTTCAATTAAAAGGATTTCAGAAAACGTATCTTTTTTGAATGAAGTTTTAAAACGTTTTGCTGATAAAGAAATCATGACAATGTTCGTTGAAGACGGTAGCAAAGTTCATTTCAGTTTCATCAATAAAGGTCTCACAGATGAACTGTATTTGTATATGGCTCCGAAATTAATCGACAACGGTTCTTCATTGTTCATGAATGATACTTGGAACCTAATGGCAGAAAGCGAATCCCTGCGTTTTTTAGATGTGCGACAAATAGGAGACGATTTCAGCTTTCATGCCAGGTTTCTGAAGGAGGATTGACAGTAGTTGTTTACTGGGATTATTGAAGAAGTAGGAACAGTTTCAGCGGTTAGGCCAGCAGCGAATTCATTGCAACTATCAATCCGTTGTAGCAAAGTGCTTAGCGATGTTAAAAAAGGCGATAGTCTGGCCGTGAATGGTGTCTGTTTGACGGTATCAGATTTCTCGAGCAATCAATTTACAGCTGATGTCATGCCTGAAACTGTTAAAGCGACAACGCTTCAAGCATTGCGTACGGGAAGTCCAGTTAACTTAGAACGTGCGATGGCGGCGAATGGTCGTTTCGGCGGACATATAGTCAGTGGACATGTCGATGGCACTGGCGAAATTGTTTCGGTTAGACAAAAAGAAAATGCCATCTATATGGAAATCAGTATCGCAACTAAATTATTGAAGTATTTTATCCCAAAAGGTTCAGTAACTGTGGATGGAACTTCACTTACTGTATTTGGTGTGACGAGTATTGGTTTTATCATCTCATTAATTCCAGTCACGCAAGGTGACTCAATCATCGGCCGAAAACGGGCTGGGGATCGAGTGAACGTAGAATGCGATATGCTCGCGAAATATATAGAACGGCTAATAACTACAGACAAAGAGAATCCAACTGGCGGTTTAACAATGGATACCCTTATCGCCAGTGGATTCCTCAGTTAAGGGGGCAAAGCAGATGTACTCTACCGTAGAAAAAGCAATTGAAGAACTAAAAAAAGGAAAAGCAATTATTGTCGTTGACGACGAAGACCGGGAGAACGAAGGTGACTTTGTTGCACTTGGTGAATTCGCTACACCCGAAATGATTAACTTTATGGCGACGGAAGGCCGTGGATTGATTTGCGTGCCGATAGACGAAGAGAAATCGCGACAGCTTGAACTCGGACTTATGACGGAAAATAATAGTGATGTGCACGGAACTGCATTTACGATTAGCATTGATCATGCGGATTGTCATACTGGAATCTCTGCATTTGAACGGTCGGAAACAGTATTAAGGATGCTAGGGACTGAAGCAGGTCCAACAGACTTTAGAAGACCAGGACATATATTTCCGCTAATAGCGAAGTCTGGCGGCGTCCTAAAGCGCTCTGGTCATACAGAAGCAGCTGTAGACCTCGCGAAGCTCGCGGGAGCAGAACCTGTCGGCGTCATATGTGAAATTATGAACGTCGATGGGACAATGGCGAGAGGTCCACAGTTGAAAGAGATAGCTGAACGATTTGATCTTGTTATCTTAACCATTCAGGAACTAATTGCTTATCGTCGCATCAATGAAAAACTTGTTGAGCGCATTGTAGATATTAGTCTGCCAACAGATTTTGGAGATTTTAAAGCAGTCGCTTTCGTTGAAAAAGAAACAGGGAATGAACATATTGCTTTGGTAAAAGGTGATATCGAAGATGCTGAAAATGTACTCGTCCGCGTTCATTCGGAATGTTTGACAGGCGATGTCTTTGGCTCATATCGATGTGATTGTGGTCCGCAACTTCAAGCTGCACTTGCACAGATTGAAAAAGCCGGAAGAGGCGTCTTACTCTATATGCGTCAGGAAGGTCGTGGAATAGGTCTCGTCAATAAAATGAAGGCCTACAAGCTGCAGGAAGAAGGATACGATACTGTTGAAGCCAATGAGAAATTAGGATTTCCAGATGACCTTCGAGATTATGGCATCGGTGCACAAATACTGCGGGATCTCGGTTTAACGTCGATTCATCTTCTGACGAACAACCCGCGTAAAATTGCTGGAATAGCAGGACACGGGTTAGAAATAACAGAGCGCATTCAAATCGAAATGCCTGTTAAAGTGGAGAACAAAATTTATATGGAAACAAAGAAAAATAAAATGGGACACTTATTGCATAATTGAGGGGGAATAATGATGAGAACAATTTATGAAGGACATTTAGTTGGAACAGGGCTTAAAGTTGGAATCGTGGTAGCAAGGTTCAATGAATTCATTACAGGAAAATTACTAAGCGGAGCGGAAGATGCATTGCTTCGTCACGGAGTAGCCGACAGTGATATCGCGGTTGCTTGGGTGCCAGGTGCCTATGAAATTCCGCTAATAGCGAAGAGGATGGCGGCTTCCGGTAAGTTCGATGCAGTTATCACACTTGGTACAGTTATCCGCGGAGCAACACCGCATTTCGACTATGTATGTAATGAAGTGGCTAAAGGGGTCGCGGCCATCAATCTGCAGGAAGGCATCCCGGTTATTTTCGGTGTCTTGACAACAGACACGATTGAACAGGCAATTGAACGTGCGGGAACGAAAGCCGGCAATAAAGGATGGGATGCAGGGAATGCAGCGATTGAGATGGCGAATTTGTTGAAACAGATATAATCGTTGATAAATAGAAGGCACAGTTTTCGGTTATCCGGAAACTGTGCCTTTTTTAATATTTCAACACCCGCGTACATGTTAGTTAAGGAAATGTAGTAATAGAGTGAATAATGAGGTTAGTTTTGGGGATTCCGAGGTATAAAGAATAAAGGAAAGGTTTTTTGAGGAAACTATTTTTTGACGAAGTGCATACAATGTTGTATGATGCTAATAACCAAGTAAGTTAATATGAATTAAGGAGAATGGGTATGAAGAAATTTAGTTTACGCGTAATTCTACTATTTACAGCAATCATTTTACTTGCTGCATGCGGAAACGCTAATAAAGGAAATACAAGTGGTAGTGAAGAGTCTAAAGGAAACAGTGATTCAGGAAAGAAAACGGAAGATTTACTTGTGAAAATACAGGATGAAGGCAAGTTAACAATCGGGACAGAAGGAACATATCCACCATTTACATTCCATGATGATAAAGGGGAACTTACAGGTTTTGACGTTGAAATCGCAAGAGAAATAGCGAAACGACTCGGGGTAGAGCCTGTATTTCTAGAAACGCAATGGGATGCGATTTTCGCAGGGCTTGACTCTAAACGGTTCGATATGATTGCAAACCAAGTAGGGATTCGTGAGGACCGTATTGAGAAATATGACTTTTCGGAACCGTACATTTCATCATCTGCAGTCCTCATTACAAATACTAGTAATAAAGATGTGACAAGCTTTGAAGATATTAAAGGGTTAAAGTCTGCGCAGTCATTAACGAGTAACTATGCAGACACTGCAAGATCTTACGAGGCTGAAATTGTGGGTGTTGAAGGATTTAACCAAGCTATTGAGCTCATCAATTCCAAACGTGTAGATGTAACGATAAATGATAATTTATCTTTCTTAGACTTTATGAAGCATAAACCAGATGCACCTGTCCAAATTGTGGCGACAGCAGATGACGTTTCACAAAGTGGTTTAATGTTTAGAAAAGGTAATGAAACACTTGTTAACGAAGTAAATAAAGCACTAAATGCAATGATTGAAGACGGAACATACTTAAAAATCTCCGAGAAATGGTTTGGTGAAGATGTCCTTAACTAATATTTTAGCTAACCCAGAGAAAGTACAAAGACTTCTAGATATTGCCCTAACATCCCTTTGGCCATTGCTGGAGGGAGCTCTTTACTATACGCTTCCTTTAACGTTTCTTTCTTTTTTCTTTGGAATTATTCTTGCAGTATTAACTGCGTTAGGAAGAATATCAACAAGCAAGCCGCTACAAATTATCGCAAGAATTTATGTATCTGCAATTCGTGGAACGCCTTTACTCGTACAACTATTTATTTTGTTTTTCGGATTGCCAACGGTCGGAATAGTTATAGATCCATTTCCAGCCGCCGTCTTCGGATTTTCATTGAATGTAGGGGCGTATGCTTCAGAAGTAATTCGCGCAGCAATACAGTCGATACCGAAGGGACAGTGGGAGGCAGCACATACGATTGGCATGAACTATACTCAAACGCTTAGGCGAATCATTCTACCGCAAGCAACGAGAGTATCTATCCCGCCTTTATCGAATACATTTATTAGTCTTGTGAAAGATACATCGCTGGCATCGCTTATTTTAGTGACAGAAATGTTTAGAAGGGCTCAAGAAATCGCTTCTGCAAACTATGAGTTTTTATTACTTTATACTGAAGCGGCGATTATCTATTGGCTCATTTGTTTTATCCTTTCCTTAATTCAAGACAGAATTGAACATCGGCTGGATCGATATGTGGCTAAGTGATAAGTTGAAAAAACAACTGTTAGAAGGTGCAAACTATGATTTCAATAAAAGGCTTGTATAAAAAGTTCGGGGACCTTGAAGTGTTAAAGGGAATCGATTTGGATGTGAATAAAGGAGAAGTCGTAGTTGTCATAGGTCCATCAGGCTCTGGTAAAACGACACTACTTAGATGTTTGAATATACTGGAAGTCCCGACAGCTGGGACTATAACTCTTGATGGCCACGAAGCAGACTTTTCTAAACGTGTGGCAAAAAAAGAAATTGACTATTTTAGAAGTGAAACAGGTATGGTGTTTCAGAATTATAATTTGTTTCCTCATAAGACTGCTCTTGAAAATGTGATGGAAGGGCCAGTCATCGTAAAAAAAGAAGCTAAAGATGTAGCACGGAAAAAAGCTGAGAACTTGTTAAATAAGGTTGGATTAGGTGATAAGTTCGACTTCTATCCTTTTCAACTATCAGGGGGGCAGCAGCAGCGGGTAGGGATTGCAAGGGCGTTGGCATTGGAACCAAAAGTAATGCTGTTTGATGAACCTACATCTGCGCTAGATCCTGAATTAGTCGGTGAAGTGCTGCAGGTCATGAAAGATCTTGCCAATGAAGGAATGACCATGGTTGTCGTTACACACGAAATGCGTTTTGCACAAGACGCAGCCGACGAAGTTATTTTTATAGATAATGGAAAAGTAGTTGAGCGAAATAAACCGAGCGAACTATTTACAAATCCAAAAGAAGAACGAACCCGACAGTTTTTGAACTTAATTTCATAACTAAAATATACGAAAAGATAGCCGATACGCTTGGTTATCTTTTTTGTCTCAGATCGAGAACCTCGCTAAAATTGTTAACAATAGTTATGATAGAGGAGATGTTATTTTATGAAATGAGGCGATTTACATGAGTGAACAATCAAATGTAGTACTACCTAAAAAAACGTGTACGATTGAAAAGCTAGTTACGATACCCAAAGATGTTAAAAAAGTGCTGAATGGCGAAAAGACAGCTACTCGCCGTAATGGTGTTTATGCAGATCTTGGTGAAATTATGGTACTCGACGGTAAAGAGTTTAAAGTAGATACAATTTATTCACAGACGCTCGGCGAAATGACGGACGAACATGCACAACAAGAAGGTTACACAACGATGGAAGAATACAAACAATCTATTCTCGCGATGCATGATAAAATGCCATGGTTACCGACGATGAGTGTTTGGGTGCATGAATATAGCCCAGTAGAGAAATGATGTTCTGAATGAATTCAGGAATCTATGGCGCGATTGTCTTTTTGCATGTTATCAGTGCTGTCCTTGCCATAGGTCCATTATTTCTATTGATGCCGATTATTAAGCGAGTGCGTGGCGTTGAAACGGACATTGAGCAAGTCTACTTGTCTATTATCAATGTCATCATTCGCTTGGTCATGCATGCAGGACATGTTCTCGTCTACACGGGTGTCCTTCTATTGGTATTTGGACCTTGGCCATGGTATACGTCATGGGTAATCATGACGCTTGCTGTTTTGCTACTATCTGGAGTTTTCCTAGCAAGAGGATTCACGGTTGTGCTACGAAGATTTAAGAATCCAGATGCTGATAAAAATAAGATACTTGATCGTTTAAATGGTACTTCATGGCTCTATATCGGCCTTATGCTAATCATGCTCTGGCTCATGGTTCAAAAACCGATGCTTTGGTAGATAACCCGCGATACATAGGAAAAGACGTGCATCTAACTGGTGCATGTCTTTTTTGATATTTAATTCTACAAGCATTTTGCCATAGATTATGGCAATCGATGAAACTGTCATGGCAAGTACGCGAACTGTCATAGCGATCGTCAAAACTGTTGGGATGAGTCAACCTATAACCACTTGTAGGTAAAGCAGGCACATTATTTCATATTTTCGACTCCTTTTTGAAAGTAGTTCGTCTAGTAATGGGGAGGGGGCGGGGCAGTGGAGCAAAGTCTAGAACAGCTTTATGTAGAATATAGTGATCGCATTTATCGATATATCTTTTTACAAGTCCGTCAGAAGGAGTTGGCGGAAGATCTGACCCAAGAAACTTTTTATAGAGCGTTCAAAAATATTCATTCGTTTAATAAACAAGCTAGTATGTTGACATGGCTATTGAAGATAGCTAGAAATGCTACGTATGATCATTTCAGGCGGAAAAGGATCATTCGATTTTTCAGTCTTGATAAAGATCTGAATGTGGATACAAGCAATCTTTCGCCGGAAGATGAATTACTGAAAAAGGATATGACTGTAAGGTTGTACAATGCGCTAGCTAGTTTGAAGCCAACCTATCGTGACGTCCTTATTTTACGGAAAATCAACGAAAGCTCGATCAAAGAAACAGCATATATCTTAGGGTGGACTGAGACAAAGGTGAAATCAACAATGGTGCGGGCATTTGCTGCGCTGAAAAAAGAAATGTACAGAATGGAGGGGGAGAACGGATGAATGACTTCGATGAATTTGATGGTGAGTTTAACGAGTTGAAGGATGTTGATAGATTCGAAACTGATCGAATGATTAGCTTGGAGAAAGTCATTGCTAAAAGTGGGAAAAAGAAATTTAACATGCTCCCACTAATTTTTTCTAGCTTTGCCATCTTTGCTGTTGGACTATTTTTAATGATGACGATTAAAGAGTATACATCTGAAGTTGAAAGTCAGAAAACAATCATTGATGATCAATCCGTCCCCGAAATTCCAATTGTCGAAGTAGATTCAAATATGATCACTGTAGAATACGGAATAGATAATATGGACAAAGGAAATCACGATTATGAAACAATAGGTACTGGAAAAAGAATTGTAGTAGAGCCGGGAGTCTCAGGCTTTCAACGCGGGGACGTTATTTATTTTACAACACCGAAGTATTCAAATGGAAATCCAAATTTAAATTTAGCAGGAAATTATATATCAAGAGTTGTGGGCTTACCAGGAGAGAGAATTGAAATTAGAGAAGGTCAGCTATATATTGATGAAATGAAACTAGAGTCTTTTTATTCATTTCCAACCGTAAGAGGAATGAATAAGGAAAAGTATTTTGAAACAGTCGATTCTCAAAATTCCTCTATGACTGAAGAGGATTTTGAAGAAAGCATGGATGCCATTTTAGTACCAGAAGGCACAGTATTTGTGCTGGGGGACCAGTGGTGGAGAAGTACAGACAGCCGTCACTTCGGACCTTTATCATTAAGCCAAGTGGAAGGGAAAGTAATAGGATATGGAATTGAATAATAAAATAATATGCCTGATAGCCTATTATTTAGGGGATCATAAATAGTTTAAATTTAAATCGTCTGTAATTGAAAAAAGCTCATCAAGTCACATTCATTGTGATTTGGTGAGCTTTTAACATCATAAGTTACTTTGAACATAGGACAGACGTTGTGCAATTTCATTTGCAATTTTCATGCCATGAAAGCGTCCGTCTTCAATGTAAACACGATTTGTAATGCCACCCGTTACAACGCCAGAAAGAAAAACGTTCTTGACATTTGATTCATATGTCTCTTGATTAAATGAAGGAACTAATGAAGAGAGGTCAGTTTGAATTCCAATGCTTTGAAGCAGTGAAATATTGGGTTGATAACCGATGAGGGAAAATACATAGTCATTTTGAAGTGTAACTGTTCCGTCAGAAGAGTTTATGCGAATAGTTGATTCATCGATAGCAGCAATACTGGAATTGGGATGAAAATCAATTTTTCCTTTTTTAAGAAGGTTACGCATATCTAATAACAACGATGGTTTAATGCCTTCTAAGACTGTTTCTCCGCGATGCACAAGTGTAACATGCGCTCCGTTACGATAAAGATCAATAGCCGCTTCAATTGCTGAATTTTTACCACCAACAACTGTAACATGTTGTCCATAATAGAGGTGACCTTCTTTATAGTAATGTGATACCTTCGCTAAATTATCTCCGTCTACACCTAGTTGTCTTGGCGTATCGAAAATTCCTGTTGCAATAACAATCATCTTCGCTTCGTAAGGAATGGTGTTGCCATTACGATCTTCTGTGTGGACAGTAAAGGATGCTGCATTCTTTGAAATAGAATTAACCTTTTGATAGCACTTAATATTAATTTCTTGTCTCTCAGTTACAAGACGATAATATTTTAATAGTTCAGTTCGATTTGGACGTACATCTTGAGATAGGAATGGAATGTTGCCGATTTCTAAGCGATCAGAAGTACTATAGAAAGTCATGTGTAATGGACAGTTGACAATGGAATTGACAATCGCCTCTTTTTCAATAATCACATAAGAAAGTCCTTTTTCTTGTAGGGCAAGACCCGTTGATAAGCCACACGGGCCACCGCCAATAATAACAACATCATACATACAATAAATATCCTCCTTAAACTTTTACATAAACAATGGTTAAAAGCATTAATTTTTTTAGGAATGTTGCATGCGTAAATAATGCAACAATGCAGTATAAGCCTTACCCGTTAGTATGCTCAGACGAGTGGGAAGAAATACTGGGAAAATATAAACTAAGAATAAAATTCATTTTATACTTCGCTTGAAGGGGCCAATTCTCAAGTAGCTAAAGAAATTGTTCAAGAATTACTCTATCGTGGATTTCTTTAGATCAACGCGATTCCTATGTATGTGTTCAAGTATTGCTTGTACAAATTTTATATAATGTAGCATCTGTTACAAAGTGTTGTTGGAATGTCCATTTATAATTGTGTGCGTGTAAGAATAAGGGGAGGGACTTAATTTTCTGAAAACTATTAGAAACCATTGGGTAAATAATGTATAGTAAGCAGTATCCGTGATCGTAAGTGAAATCTGAAATCTATTTGCTTAACTATTGGAGTGACAAATCTTTGGTTGTTGTAGGTAACCCAAACGAAGGGAAAGAGGATATTTTATGAAAGACTCTAGAAAAGTTTTAATGAGTGATCCATTAGTATTCACAATTCTTGCACTGCCTTCCAGAGAGCCATTTATTGACCTTATTGGCTTCGATTCAGATATCGTTGTGGACCAATCTCTTTCAAACAGGAGTCAATACTTTTCATTCGTCCGACTTTCAATAGCGAAGAAACTATTCTTAGCTAAAAAGTATCTTCCGAAAGATATTCATTTTTTTATTAAAGAGGGGTATAGATCTTTAGATATTCAAGAGATAGCTTTTAAGCGTTCTTTGCAACGGGTAAAAGAAAAATTTCCAAATCAAGATTTATCATATTTAATTGCCGAGGCATCTAAATATGTAGCACCTCCTCATGTAGCTCCACATCCAACAGGTGGTGCAGTGGATTTAAGCCTAATTGATTCGAATGGTTTCGAATTGGATCTTGGTACGCCATTTGATGCTATACCACACGAGACTGACAACGCGACTTTTTTTGATGCAACAAATATCTCTGTAGAAGCCATTCAGAATCGTAAAATCTTGGCACACGCTCTTCGGTCCGTTGGCTTTGTTAATTATTTTACGGAATGGTGGCATTGGTCATACGGCGACAAATACTGGGCTGTAATGAATAACGTAGATCAAGCACTTTATAATCACGTTACGGATTCAGAGTTGTTGGATTTAGTGCAAGAGGTATAACTGGAACGAAAGAAAAGTTAGAAACCCGTATTATACGGATATTTGCATGCATGTATGTATAAAATTATTGAAATGTTCGTCGAGATAGTTATTTTATAGTGATAACTAGGTGGTTAATACAACAAATTGAAAGAAGGTAAAATGAATGGACCTAATTATCAAGAGAACCAAAGAAGTTGAAGCACGGCGACTTTTAGAAATACAAACAGAAGCTTTTTCAGAGGATTTAATAAGATATGAAGACCACGACACCAACCCAGTCAATGAACCTATTGAAAAATTACTTCGGAAAATTGAAATCTTCATACATTACACTATTTGGCTTGACGATGAGATTATTGGTGGTGCTGATATTCGTGATTTAAAAGAAAACAAGTACCGACTAAATAGAGTTTTTTTATCTTGCGAATATCAAAATAAAGGTCTTGGAAGCAAGATAATGAAACTAATTGAAAGCGAGTTTCCTACTGCTATTGAATGGAGTTTAGATACACCACATTTAAACACAAGAAATCATCATTTTTACGAGAAATTAGGATTCAAAAAAGTAAGACAGCATCAAATTACTAGCAAGCTTTTTTTAATTGACTATGTGAAAAAGATAGGAAGTAATTAATACTTTTACTTAACTCCCATGAAAATTAAACGCCAAATTTCACAAAATCAGCAACTCTAAAAGGAACTTAGCTCTTTTTAAAAAGTAAGAGTGTAGCTTCTAGTAGAAAAAAGGGCAAATAGATTTGATGAAACAGAATAAACAAATAGATAGGTCGAGCAAGCTATTCGCATTTTTATATAGCGTTTTCATAGCAGCACCTTTCTATAGCATATCAGGCATTTCTTCTTACCTGGAAGTATAAAAGTTGAAGTTGCCAGAAATGAGAATACTTTTGATATTGAAATTTCCAGCAATGCTATCCTTGAAAAGAATTTGATGTAACAATTTAAAACAGTGGAAAATAAATATGGTCGGGGGAGTAAAGGCACTATTTTTCTTTTTTTACCAATGACTATATACTAGTTTGGGTGTTTTGAAAGCAGGACATTAAGCGGTGTCATTATACTACTCTATGAATCTTTTGGTACTTCATATTGCCATCTATTAGACTATGTGGTATATTTTTTGATGGTTATAGGCAAACCTATTGAAAAGTAGGGACGCAAAGCTACAGGTCTAAAGTAATTATTACTATGACGGCTGAGCTGCTCAAGAAACGCTAGATAATAGTCTAGTTTTTTTATTTGCCTATTTCATTGTGAAATGGGCCTTTTTTCATGTGTAAAGAAAGATACAAAAATTGAAGAGGAGGAAATAATTATTATGCGTTTTTTTAAAAACATATCATTAAAGTATAAGCTTTTACTTACAGTTTCTATTATTGTTTTAGCACTTTTTACTGTTCTAACGACACAAAGTATTTCTCAATTGAACGGCCAGTTAGAAAATGACCTAGAACAAGAGTTAAAAAGTGTTGGCTTATTGACAGCCATGAACCTAGATTCCGAAGATATAGATGGTCTATTGAAAGTTCAAGGGGAAGACGATCCTGAATTTTTGAAAATGCAAAGTACCTTGGATGGCATAAGGGAAGAACAGGGAATCATGTTTTGGAGTTATATATGGGAGATGGAGGATAATGGCGTCACTCCTATCGGCTATACGGAAAATTTGAATGAAGCGTATGAAGCGGGGGAATTGTTTACTGATCTTGCTCCTGTTCATGTAGATACTGCTAAGCTTGCGATTAAAAATGATCAATCAGAGGTAACAAGCATCTTTGAGGACTCATTCGGATCATGGCGAACAGTTTTCAGCCCTCTTAAGGATGAAAGCGGAAATACAATTGCAGTGTTAGGAATTGATTATTCTGCGGATTATATTGATACCATCATTAAAAAAAGTGTTACAAAACAGATTATTATTGCAGTAATCGGAATTTCAATCTTATTAGTATTGCTGTATTTTACAATTGATCGGCTTCTATTACCACTTAAAAAAGTGGTCATTGTTGCAGACCAAGTGGCAAATGGAGAATTGAACGATGTTGATCTCCAGATTACAAATGATGAAGTTGGACAACTTTCACAATCGATAAAAACAATGGTTTCAAATTTGCAACATGTCATATTAAACATTAGAAATACATCTGATCACGTTGCATCATCAGCCAATCAGCTAACTATGAATGCGACAGAATCGTATATTAGTTCAACAAACGTTTCGAAAGAAATGAAGAATATCGCTCAAAACGCTGAAACTTCTTTGGTGATGACTGAAGAAACAGCAGCTGCAATGGAAGAAACAGCAGGTGGCATACAACAAATCGCTGATTCAGCCAATACTGCTTCTGAATCGTCTCTGACAGCCTCAATTGCTGCTGAACAAGGAAATAAGGTTGTCCAACAGGTGATTGATCAAATGCAATTAATTAATACATCTGTAGAACAAATAGAGGAAACTATTAATGGTTTACATGCTAATTCTAATAAGATTAGTGACATTGTGAACATTATTACTGCTATAGCAGAGCAAACAAATTTGTTAGCACTAAACGCTGCTATTGAAGCAGCCAGAGCTGGAGAGCATGGTAAAGGATTTGCTGTCGTTGCAGATGAAGTAAGGCGTTTAGCTGAACAATCATCTCAGTCGGCTAAAGAGATTTTCCAACTAATTCATATGATTCAAACGGATTCTAATGCCTCTGTAACCGTGATGGAAAAAGGAAAAGAAGACGTAAGAGTGGGAATGGATTATACGAATGAAGTAGGCGAGATATTTAAACGGATTGTACAATCTGCAGATGAAGTCGCAGATCAAATCCGGGAAATTTCTGCTGCATCTCAAGAAATTTCTGCATCCTCTGAAGAAGTAGTCGCATCCGTTAATAATATTAAGAAAACATCTCAACAATCTACCGAGTTTTCATTGAATGTCTCACAAGCTACACAAGAACAATTGGTGTCGATGCAAGAAGTGAAAGAAGCATCTGCTTCATTAGGCCAAACTGCGGAGAAGCTGCAATCCCTAATTACAAACTTTAAATTGGAGAGTGAAGATTAATGGATTTAAAGCTTACCGGTAAAAATGTTCTCATTACAGGCTCTAGTATGGGGATAGGCAAGGCAATTGCTTTAGCTTTTGCTGAACAGGGAGCAAATATTTTAATAAACTATATTGGCAGCGATCAAGAGGCGGAAACAGTTCGTCTACAAGCGGAGGACCATGGCGTGAATGCACTAAAATATTGTGCGGATGTATCTGACTCTAAACAAGTGCAGGATATGTTTCAGTATATGGACAACCAGCTAGGAGCAATTGATATTCTTGTCAACAATGCCGGGTTTGCACAGAATGCTCCTATTACAGATTTAACAGATGAGCAGTGGGACAAAATGATAAAGGTTCATCTTTACGGAAACTTTTATAATTGCCGAGAAGCGGCGAAAAGAATGAAGGAAAAAAATAAAGGTAAAATTATTAACATCTCTTCAGATATAGGAAGTCTAGGGTGTGAAGAATTTACCCATTACTCAGCGGCAAAAGGCGGTATTAATGCTTTTACAAAAGCTTTGGCAAGAGAGTTGGCACCGAATATATTGGTCAACGCTGTGGCGCCTAGTGGAACACATACTGGCATCCTCGAAGCGTTCGGTGAAAACTATATCGCGGAAGAGTCAGCGAAATATCCACTAAAGCGCTTGGCGCAACCTGAGGAAATCGCAAAAACTGTGTTGTTTTTAGCATCAGAAAATGCGGATTTTTATACAGGTCAAATACTAACTCCAAACGGTGGAGTAGTTATGAACGGATAAAAGATAGATGAGGAGCACTTGAATTGATGAATATCGTCGTATTTTGTGTATATTTAGTATTTATTTATTACATTGGCTATAAAGGATATAAGCGCGTCAAAACTGCTGAAGATTTAATTGTGGCGGGCTGGAGTATGCCGTTATCTGTTGTAACTGGGAGTTTAATTGCCGCGTTATTAGCAGCTCCATTCTTTTTTGCTGCTGTCGGCTCAGGTTATACAAGTGGAGGCTTTGAAGGTTCTGCAACAATGGGCGGCCTAGGTACATGTATGATTTTAGGGGCATTAATCTGGACTAAGCCCCTAAGAAGATTAAGAGGATGGACACTAGCGGACTACTACGGATTGAGATATGGTAGTAAAAGATTAGGAGCATACACGGGAATCGTGATGGCGGTAGCATTTGGTATTTTCAATGCCGCAGCTCTCACTGTTGGGGGTACTTATATTATCCAACAACTTTTCCAAATCGATTTCCTTCCAGCTGCACTATTATTTGTTTCGTTAACGGCACTCTACTCCGTTATTGGAGGCTTATGGGCTGTCGCTTACACCGAAATTGTTCAAGGGGGACTAGCGGTAGCGGGAATCCTCGGGATAACCATATTTGTTTTATTCTATTATCCCGATGTTACATTTAACCCTGATTGGTGGAATGTAAATGAATTATTTAGTAGAGGTGGAGTTGAATTCTGGACACTCTATTTAGTTTTAGCTCTTGGTGATATTCCAGCAGTGGACTTAGGTCAGCGTGTTGCAGCGGCAAAAAGTCCGCGTGTCGCACAGCTGAGTATGATTATTGCAGGTTCAGTAATCATTGCTATTAGTTGGATACCTGGAATGTTAGGGGAAGCTTTTAAATCTATTTATCCGAACAGTTCCAATCCCGAAACATTGATGCTTGTTTTTGCACAAGGATATTTCCCTCCTATTTTATCTGCTATCTTTTTAACAGCGATGGCGGCGATGGGTATGTCAACTGTTGCGGCATGTTATGTAGCAACCTCAGGAATTGTTACTAAAAATATTTATTTAGATTTTATTAATAAGAATCCTGATCCGAAAAAACTATTGTTTTTTTCCAGAATGGTGATTCTTGCAAGTGCATTGTTAGGTTTAATCCTGGCGCTAAGTGCTCAAAAAGTTATTGATTTAGCCTATTTAGCATGGGATGTTGTATTTGTTACATTGTTCTGGCCAATCGTTTTAGGCCCATTTTGGAAGCGGGTAAGTACTCCGGCTGTATGGGCAAGTATATCTGTTGGACTCGTATATTATATTATTACGTCACTTACTCACGTTCCTGGGCCGAAAATTCAATCGGATGGGTTTTTGGGCTTGTTGGGCGAATTGTGGCTAACGCCTGTTTTCTCAGGTGTGATTTTTTCTGGAGTGACAATTATCGTAATAAGTCTATTAATCCCACCTACCCAACACGTTCTTGACATGCATGAAATTGAAAAAAATAAAGAACTTGATCACGTTGGAAGTAAAGAAGAACTAGAAATATTGAATACTTCAAAACAACCAAATATTTGAGTTGGTAACAGGACATGCTTAATTGCGTGTCCTGTTTTTTTGAATTCTATCTACCATATCTGATTAATTTATCAAACATTAATATCTTGTCTAATAGTAATATTTGGATTAAAAAAACTTCATATCGTAGCTAGAGGTTCAAAGAATGAAAGCGATCCGCAACGAAAGCCAAGTCCTCCAAAAATAAGTTGCGTAAGTTTGGACGTCGTCTAACTGCAAGTGGATGGTAGGCGACCGCTGTCTGGAATCCACGTACATCGTGCCAACTACCCCGCATTGACTTCACTTCGGCTTCAGGATTTTGAAAAAAAGACTGAACGGCTACATTTCCTAAACAAAGAATGAGAGCAGGCTTTTTTTCTGTAAGCTGCTGTTCTAAATGCCTCATACAAATTTGACGTGCTAATTCTTTGTCATATGCTCGAACGGGCTTTCTCTTTAATATAAAAGTGACGTACAGCTCATCTATTTTCAAGCCGGCTTCATTTGCAACTTCTTGTAGCGTTTGCCGCGTTCCGCAAACAAATGACTCGCCTTCACGATCTTCACGTGCTCCGGGATTGTCAAGAATAATCATAATCGGGGCCGCTGGATTACCTTCACCCCATACCATCCGTGTCCCTTGTTCATAAAGGCCGCATTCCTGGCAATTTACAAGGTGATTTGGGGTTGGCTCCTCCAATAACATTTTTGGACAGAAATCAGGCATTATTTTCAGCTCACTTTGACGTTTATTTACAAAAAAAGAGGAAGCGCCTGAAACAGAAGAACGCAGCCTTAGTACGCCACTACCTGTGGAAATAGCTAGGCCCTTTTGCAGATTATCCCCAGAGAAGCTTTATAATTTCCAGTGCACTAAGGAAAGCTTTCCACTAACCAATGGATTTCAATCAGATTCACAGCATATAGGTTAAATGTGGTAAAATTATTATAATATTTCGATGTTTATTATTTTTATGTGAATGGGGTGTGGGGATGGAGTTTAGACATTATCAAGATGTGCAAAAATTTGCATTGAAAGCTGAACCTGTTTTAGGTAAAAGGGAAGATGTATACAGTCTTTTTTTCGGTGTATTGCAGGCAATTAAAGCAGGTCGATATGAGAAGCCGTTTATGGCGACGATTGAAGAGGAGGGGCAGGTGCTAGCCTTATTTCAAATGACCTATCCACATCCGTTAAACCTAATTTTTGCGGATGAAAGCCGGTTGGAAGAATGTATGGATTTGTTAATAAGAAACCTATTGGAACTTAAAATTGAAATTAGTTCCATCATAGGTTTAAAACCGTGGGCATTCCTCTTCAGTAAGAAATGGGAAGTGAAAACAAGTGTGTATCCTCAATTGATGATGGACCAGGGATTGTATCGATTAGATAATATAGATGAAACACTTGAACACAGTCCAGGCTCTTGGCGTTTGGCAAATACGGATGATTGTTTACTCATCGAGATGTGGTTCAACTTGTTTGAGGAAGATGCAGGACTTCCGCTAACAGCAGTGGAAGATGTGAAAAAGCGAGTTGCATCATTTGTAGCCGAACAGGAAGTATTTTTGTGGGAGGATAATGGCAAAGTAGTTTCCATGATGAAAAAAGCCCGACCGACAAATCATGGTGTAACTGTCTCCCTTGTATTTACACCAAAGGAAGAGAGAAAGAAAGGCTACGCGCGGACGATGGTAGCAGCTGGAACAAAGGAACTTCTAAAAAAATATGATTTTTGTGTGCTTTATACTGATTTGATGAATCCGACAGCAAATAAAATCTACCAAGAGATTGGCTACAAGAGAATTGCAGATTCTATACAGATTGGATTTAGCTTGAAATGAAAAAGATGTGATCTTTATAGGAAATCTGAATCACATAGTTGATCGAAATATATATGAAAATATCTGATATGGGAAAAATTAATTCCGAAACTAGACATGTTGAATTAAAGAATCCTATTGAATCTGACGTGGCGCTCAAAATAAGAGAGTTTTAATTCGGGGTGTGGATTGTAGAACGCTTGGGGCATTGGGGATGCCTTTGCTGCGCCTGCACTAAGCTGTTCATTATCGAGAGAAATGTGATTTTGAGATGTATATGCCGAGATTATAATGCGATTACTTTTTGATACTAATTATATTCAAGAAAGACACACGTTAGGTTGCAGATTTCATCGTAGATAATGAAAAGCTCTTTCTCACATAGACAATCTAGCGTAGGCGTGTCTTCGTGGTAGCCGGAGCGATAAGTGTGAAAGGGGTCTTCTTTCTGGCTTGTCGCGGGAGGCATCCACAAAGCGTCGAAGCGGTATTAGTGGAATCCTAAATCATTTCAAGTACAAGGGCTTTTTCAGTTGCCTCCCAAAAGCCCTTGTAAAGCGCATACACCGTATTCATTTGTTCAACATATATAGAAGATAAATATGACACAAACAATCACAATAAACTAGCTGGAAAGTACAAAGAAGGCATGGCTGGATCCATCATGTGATAAGTCCAAATGATATTCGCTCTTTTCAATGTTTCTAATGAACTAATAATATTTCATATCAAAAAAGCCAAGAATAGAAAACTCCTGGCTTTTTTGATATGAAATCCAAATCTAATTATTTTATCGTGAAAAAATATCGAGTTTTTCAATTCGTGCTACTGCTTCTTTTAAACGGTCTTCACTTTCCAATAAGCCAACACGTATATATCCTTCACCATACTTTCCGAAAGCATGGCCCGGTGCTACGGCAATGTCTGCTTTGTCTAATAGTAACTTGGTGAATGATTCGCTTGTATATCCTTCTGGTACAGGTAACCAAGCGAAGAAAGATGCAGCGGGCGCGATGACATCCCAACCGATTCGTTTACATTCGGAAATTAAGACATTCCGGCGGCTTTCGTAAAGTGAAACGAGCTCATCCACACAATCCTGGCTTCCCGATAATGCCTCTGTTGCTGCGCGCTGAATTGCTGGGAATATATCTATGAATAAATGATCCTGCAATAAGCTGATTGCTTCGATAATATCGGCATTACCGATGGCAAAACCGACCCGCCATCCCGCCATATTATACGTTTTTGACAATGTGTACATTTCAATTCCAACTTCTTTTGCACCTTCTGCTTGCAAGAAACTGACAGGTTTAGCACCGTCAAAACCGATTCCACCATAGGCAAAGTCATGCAAAATTGCAATATCATTGGCTTTTGCCAAAGCAATCGTTTCTTCAAAAAATGGAAGTGTGGCGGTTGCGCTTGTTGGGTTATTTGGATAGTTCAAATACATTAATTTTGCTTGCTTCTTTTGTTCATCGGAGAGAGCAGAGTAATCAGGTAAAAAATCGTTTTCTGCAAGTAATGGCATTAAATTGTATTTAATATTGGCTAAGCTTACACTCGATAAATAATCGGGATATCCCGGATCCGGCAATAAAAGTAATTCATCTTCGTTCATAATCGCGAGGGGTAACTCGACCAATCCCGGTTTTGTTCCAAATAGAATCGCTACTTCTGTTTTAGGATCAATATGAACATCGTATTCTCGTTTATAAAAGTCAGCAACAGCCTGTTTTAATTCGGCAGTCCCTCTGAATGGGGAGTATCCATGTGTTGTTGGATCTTCAACTGCTTCTTGGAGTGCTTTTATAATATGTGGAGGTGTCGGTTGATCGGGATTTCCACGCCCCAAGTTAATAACGTCGCGTCCTTCAGAAAGTGCTTCTTGTACGTTTCGAACAAGTGATGCGAAAAAGTGCGGTGGTAGGTTCTTGAGTCGATTTGATAGTGCCATGTAATAACCTCTCTTCTATGTAATCCAATCTTTAGTGTAAAAGAGTAAGATAGTATAAGTTTTTCACTTGGAGCAGTATCTAGACTCCAGCGCCTTACCCCTCGAGTCGCTTCGGTCCTTAAGTTAAAGGCAAAGAGCGCCTTTCTCTTGAGGCCCTCCAGCGCTTGTCGGGTCTACCAAGGCGCTTGCGCTTTTCTTGTTGTCTAGCTCCAGGCGCCAGCCGCTCTGAGGCCCAAAGGATGTGGGTCACCTAGCCATTGCCGCAGGACGCGGCGTACTTAGGCTAGGTTCCTTGAAAGCAATCCAGCTATGTGGCCAAAGAGCGCCACGTCGTGCCTGCAAGGAAGCAGGTATGCAGTCGTTGCGACAGGACGTCGCGCTCTTAGACTGCCTTCCCCTGGATCGACTTATGCCTGTCACGTCTAGACGGCGCCTTCCGCTTTTCTTATTGTCAGTATACATGGAATGAAATGAAAATGATAATAAATTGTTATATATCAGAACATATTATGTTGACAATCTTATTGAGACATACTAATATGAAACTTATCAATCAAAATAATTACATAATGGTACTTATCAAGAGAGACTGAGGGATAGGCCCGATGACGTCCAGCAACCCCTTGCGTAATGTAAGGAAGGTGCTAACTCCTACAGAGTGAATTTCATTCTGAAAGATGAGCTGAAACCTTTTTATTTTCGGTGCTTCTTTCATATATGAGAGAAGCATTTTTATATGGTCAGACATCTGAGATTTCGTACTTCTATTTATAGAAAGAGGAGAATTGCATGATTCAAATTCAAAACGTATCAAAAGTATACAAAACAAAAGAGAGAATCGTGACTGGTGTTGATAATGTCTCACTCGACATTAACACAGGAGAAATTTTCGGAATCGTAGGTTACTCAGGTGCAGGGAAGAGTTCTCTTATCCGTTGTCTAAATTTGTTGGAAAAACCAACGAGCGGAACGATCTTAGTAGATGGATTAAATTTGATGAAGTTACGGGGGAATAATCTCCGTCAGGCACGTCTGAAAATAGGAATGATTTTTCAACACTTTTATTTAATCAGCCAAAAGACAGTATATGAAAATATAGCATTTGCTTTACGGGCAGCCAAAACGCCTGCCGATAAAATTAACGCTCGGGTAACGGACTTACTAGAAATGGTTGGCCTCTCTGATAAACGGGATGTTTATCCTGCGCAGCTGAGTGGTGGCCAGAAGCAGCGGGTAGGTATTGCCCGAGCACTAGCGAATAATCCTTCAGTGTTACTGTGTGATGAAGCAACATCTGCATTAGATCCAAATACGACGCTATCTATTTTAAGGCTGTTGAAGAAAATAAATAAAGAATTGAAGATTACAATCGTTCTAATAACACATGAGATGAATGTCGTGAAAGAAATTTGTGATCGCATGGCAATTATGCAAGATGGAAAAGTGATTGAAGAAGGACAAGTATATGATATATTTTCAAATCCACAAGAAGAATTGACAAAGGAATTTATCAGTAGTGTTGTGTCATTTGATGTACCGGAAATGATTTTGAGCAAGTGTACGGGCAAACTGGTCAAGGTCATGTTTAAAGGTGATGTTGCAGGCGATGGAATTATCTCAGATACTGTGCAGAAATTTACTATACAAGGTAATTTCCTACACGGCTCCATTGAATATATTCAAGAAAGGCCACTCGGTACTTTCCTGATGGAACTAAAAGGCGAGGATGACGAAATAGAAAAGGCAATTGCCTATATGTCATCACGAGCTGCTCAAGTGGAGGTAATTGACAATGGGAATTGATTTACAACACGTTATAGAGTTAATGCCTGATATTACAAAAGCATTTGGTGAAACACTTTATATGATAAGTATTTCTCTCGTTATTGCACTTGTTATTGGGCTTCCGCTAGGGATTTTGCTGTTCACTACCGATAAAGGATTATTTTTAGAAAATCGGGCATTGAACTCAGTTATTGGCTTTATCGTCAATATGGTCCGTTCTGTGCCGTTTATTATTTTACTCGTCGCGTTAATCCCTTTAACGATTTTAATAGTAGGTACTCCGATTGGCCCTGGGGCTGCTAGTGTTTCATTATCTGCGGCAGCAATTCCTTTTTTCGCAAGAATTGTGGAGACTTCACTAAGGGAGATTGATAAAGGTGTTATCGAAGCTGCAATCGCTGTTGGTGCAACTCCGTGGATGATTATCAAAGATGTACTATTGCCTGAAGCAAAAACAAGTATTATTCAAGGCGTGACACTTACTGTAATTAGTTTAGTCGCCTATTCAGCAATGGCTGGTGTTGTTGGTGGTGGCGGAATCGGGGATTTAGCAATTCGATTCGGCTACTATCGTTACGACAATACAATAATGGTAGTGACCGTGGTGATATTAATACTATTTGTACAAGTAATTCAATTTGCAGGAGATCGGATTTCAAAAGTAATTGATAAACGATGATGGGGAGAGAGAAAATTATGAAAAAGTTTCTATTAGTTGTATTAGTACTTATAGTTGGAACCGCACTAGCTGCTTGTGGTGGCAAAGAAAAAGCTTCGGATGACAAATCTGTGAAAATTGGTGCAACCGCTGGACCATATAGTGATATGTTGAAAAAGGCGATTATTCCTGGACTTGAAGAAAAGGGATATAAAGTTGAACTAATTGAGTTTAGTGATTATATCCAGCCGAACAATGCACTGGCAAGTGGCGATATTGATGCAAACCTGTTCCAAAACACGACTTATTTAGAAAATGTCGTTAAAGAAACGGAAGCTGAATTATCACCACTTATTATCGTACCAACAGCTCCAATGGGCATTTATTCGAATAAATTCAAGACAATTGAAGCTATTGAAGATGGAGCAAAAGTTACCATTCCAAACGATCCAGTTAATGGAGCCCGCGCCCTTTTAGTGTTACAGGATGAAGGTCTAATTGAATTAGATCCAAATGCAGAAGTGCTAAAAGTATCTGAAAAAGATGTAACAGTGAATAAGAAGAACTTGGTGTTTCAGCCAATCGAAGCGGGTCAGCTTCCACGTTCAGTTGACGGTACTGATTTAGCGGCAGTTCCTGGAAACTTTGCGTTGGCTGCAAGTATGAATTTATTAGATGCACTAGCACTTGAGGACATGCTTGATATATACAGAAACGTAGTTGCTGTAAAAACAGAAAACATTGATAAGCAATTTGCTAAAGATATTATTGAAATAGTAGAATCAGCAGAATTTGAAAAAGTAATTGATTCAGATTTTGAAGGCTTTGGTAAACCAGCGTGGATGAAGTAAAATCTAATTAGCAACGTCAAAAAGCTGACGAGACCATTACGGTTTCGTCAGCTTTTTTGTTCTTTCTGCCTAGGAAATTATAAAATCTTGTACAGTGGATAACCTGCGAAAGCTGATATTTCACGTCTAGACTCCAGCGCCTCTGAACAGGCGCTTGCGCTTTTGTTTTATTGTGAAACGTTAGCCGTTTCGTTTGCCTCAATTTCTTCCGTCAACACAACTAGCTGATCAATCAAATCGCCGATATAAGCAATTGTGTCACGCAATGGTTTTTCAGTTGTAATATCGACACCTGCCATTTTTGACAGTTCAGCAGGGGATTTTGTGCCGCCAGCTTTCAATACTTCGAGCCATTCATCGACAGCAGGCTGACCTTCTTCAAGGACACGTTTAGATACCTGTGTGGAGATAGTGAGTCCAGCACTGTATGTGTATGGATACAAGCCCATGTAGTAGTGTGGCTGACGCATCCATGTAAGTTCCGCGCCTTCATTAATCTCCACATCATCTCCCCAGAACTCTTCAAGCACGCCGCGTTTCAAGTTGTTCAATACACCGGCGTTGACACTTCCGCCTGCGTCAATGCGTTCATAGACTTTTCGTTGGTAGGCAGCTTCTAGTAAGTGCGTTACAAAGTTATGGTAGTACGTACGTGCAACGATTGATGAAATGACCCAACGCTTGAATTTCGGATCATTTGAGTTTTCTAATAGGTGGTTAGCCACGAGCATTTCATTCATCGTCGAAGGTGCTTCGATGAAATATAGTGATGGGCGTGCATTGAATACGTTTTGCTCTCGATTTGCATTGTAGAAATGACCCGCATGCCCTAATTCATGAGCTAAGACGAATACATCATTCATACTACCTGTCCATGAAATAAGGATATATGGATGGTTGCCATAAGGGCTGGAACAGAATGCTCCTGTTGATTTACCTTTGTTTTGAGCGAAATCAATCCAACGTTCTTTGTATGAACGATCCACCATCTCCATGTAATCAGTACCCATTATAGCAAGGGCATCATCAATATATTTCTTCGATTCATCTACGGTGATTTTTGGTTCGTACGTTGGATCAAGCGAGATTTTCAAGTCGGCAAACGTCATTTTATCAAGTCCATGGACTTTTTGCAGAAGTTTCGCGTACTTTCGCATATGCGGTGCAAGTTCTTTTGTGATTAAATCAATTTGACGGTCATACATGGACTTATCGACTTCTTGAGTGAACAGTAAGTAATCGAAAATCGAATTATATCCTCTTAGGTCAGCTGTTGTTTTTTCCGTTTGTAAATGCATGTCATATGTTTTTGCAGTTGTATGTTGATAGTCTTTTAACTTAGCTGAGAATGCTTCGAATGCAGCACGGCGTTTGGCGGTATCCGTTTCGCCCTCCCAGTCACCTTCGAAGGACACATAGCTTAACGGATAACTTTTCCCGGCGACTTCGAAATCATCAAATGCCATATCCACCATTTTTGTCGTGTTATACAAGCCATATGGCCCGGCGAATGTGGAAGAGAAGGCAGCTAAAGTTTTCTCAACTTCAGGATGCAATTGGTACTCTTTTTTGCGAATCAATTTCTCCAAGTAATTTTTAAAATCACCTGACTGTTTCATTGCATCTTCCAAAACATCAATGGGTAATTCAGAAAGTTGACTGTTGACGAATGATAGTTTGCTGTTTATTTTCGCGGCAGTGGAACCAAACTTGCTTGAGCGCATTTGCGCTTCGTCATCCGTTTGGTCTGTACTTGATGACAAACTCGTATACGTGCCAACAGGAACCACTTTTTCATAAACAGCCGCAAAGCCTTCCAATGCCTCTATTACAGATTTAGCATCTTTAATGTTGCCATTGAATTTTTCGGCAAATGCATCGACTTCTTTTACCAAGTCAATTATCGCAGCATCATATTCCTCTTCTGTTTTGAAGAGGTCTTGCAGATTCCATGTTTCTTCTGTCTTTACTTCTGAACGCAGCGGCATACTCTTTACCAATCTAATCTCTCCCTTTTATTACGGATGTCGAACTAAATAATAGTATATAGTAGAATAGGGTAAAAGTAAAAAAACAAATCCCTTTTTTGACAACTTTCAGATAGTATGTGTTATTTTTGCTTTTTTGAAAGACGTTCGATTTCATCTGTTAGGATAAAAGCAAGATCATCATTGCCGAAAAGTTGTAGGACATCCAGCATTGTTTCGTCATCAATGTCGATTTCTTCTTCAAATTTAGCTTCCTCAACTATTTTCTTCATCGTCTCATTTTCTTGTTGGTCTGGGTATGCACGGCTATATAACTCATGCGGGTTCACTTCATTATTAGCACACCATTGTACAAACAACCGAATCATTAGCTGCTCATCTTGTTGATATTTTTGAATGACTTGTTCATCGATGCTTTTAAATTCCATGTTAGTTAGCTCCTTTAAAATACTCTTCCCATAAGTATATACGAAATGTGAAACTTCTAAGGGATATAGACGTAAGTATAAATATGGAACAACAAATTAGTTAAGAGTATCAGTCTATATATGTTGAAATAATGAAACTAATTGATTTCGCTATGGAGTTAGGTGCCTTCGTATCTTTTGTTCACTATATAGTTCATTTCAAGATTGGGGTGCAAGGAAAAGTGAAAGAACTAATTATCATTGGTATTGTGTTAATTATCGCAGTGTGGCTGGGAGAGCGATTTCTGAAAAGAAAGCTGCATATAACAAAGAAGACAAATACTATGGATGATCGCGCAAAAAGTCTTCAATTTTTCGCGTTGGCAATCCTGATGATTGGTTTTGTTATTGGTTCTATCATGGGCTCCGTGACTCTAGCTACAAAGTATGAAAATTTTAACTTTGTTTATTTTTTAGGACCTTATCTGATTTTAGTATCTATGGTAAGAGGATTTATGGATTGGAAATTCAATCAACCTTCAAAACAATGGATTCTACAAATCTATACCATATTTCTTTTGTTCATATTAATTATAGCTATTTTTTTGATTGATCCACTTAAATAAACGCATAAGAAAAGGGCTTGAGTCTAAACAATGCTCAAGGTGAAAACTTATATTTTATTGTCTTTTTAAAAAGGACAAGAATAGAATGACTATCTTGCCCCCTGTATTGGATAGGTTAAATTTTATTGCTGATGAGAAAATGAACAATCCAATCCACATCTAGTGGACCGTCAACTACTTCGTAATAGAGTGAAGAGTTTTGGATGATTAGATCTTCATTTACAATAATGCTAAAGTTGTCTCCGTTACTATCTGTTAAATTAATAATGAACTGATTGATATCATCAACCTTATTAATTTTTTCAGGTTTTAATTTTCGGACATGATAATCTTGAAGGAATTCAAGTAAGCTTTCAATTTCAGATTCATCGCTGATATTCCAAATTTTGGGGGAGGAACCTGAAAGGGATGGTTCCGAAAAGGTCATTACACTAAACTGAGATTCCGTGGTGCCAAGAACCTTCGTAACCTCTTTCTTGTCGTAGCCTAGGAAAAGTTGAGTCATTGCATATGTGCCTATAATCATAATGCCAATCGATAATAGTGCTCTTATTTTCATGTTCTATTCCTCCTGTAATTCATTTCTTTAGTATACGCGGATGAAGATGTACGGGATCATGCTTGTACATTAATAACCTATGCAGAATCACACGGGGAAATTTGTAGAAAGGGGTTATAATCACATGTTTTTGAAAAAAATAACGCTTCTTCATAAAGAGTCGCTTTCAAAGGAGGAGTATCCATTTTCTATACCCTCAATTCAGTCGCTCACGGAGTTGGATTTAACGAATAGTGTTACATTTTTTGTTGGGGAAAATGGTTCAGGGAAATCGACATTACTTGAGGGAGTTGCGGATTTATGCGGGTTTAATTCGGCGGGTGGTGGTAGAAACAATACATATGCAGTAGATGCGTCTGAAAGTGCATTGAGTGATTATCTTCGCTTGTCATGGATGCCGAAAGTGACGAACGGATTCTTTTTACGGGCTGAATCTTTTTATCATTTTGCTTCACACGTTGATGAAATGGCAAAAGAACCCTATGGGACCTATCATGCTTACGGAGGAAAATCACTACATCATCAGTCTCATGGTGAATCATTTCTGTCACTATTTCTAAATCGATTCAATGGAAAGGCGATTTACTTACTCGATGAGCCGGAAGCCGCATTATCACCGCAAAGGCAGCTGTCGTTTCTGCGTATTATGCATGATCTTGTCCGGGAAGAAAATTGCCAGTTCATCATTGCAACGCATTCGCCCATAATTTTAGGCTATCCTGATGCGACGATCTTGAGTTTTGATGATGGAGAAATAACGGAAACCGAATATGAAATGACAGAGCACTATCAGATCACAAAATACTTCTTGGATCATCGTGAAAAGTTTCTGAAAGATATTTTAGAGGATGAATAGATTGTCGAAATGTTATAATGATGACGTAGGAATGTGGAATGGGGGAAAAGGGATATGACTAACGAAGTAGTACATGCAATTCAAGATGACTATCCGGAAGATTTCGCTTGGTGTTTTGGTTGTGGGCGCTTAAATGAAGATGGTTACCATTTCCGAACGGGGTGGCAAGGGGAAGAAACTGTAACCTATTATGAACCGTCACCGAAGCATATTGCGATTCCAGGATTTGTTTATGGCGGTCTAATCGCATCATTTGTCGATTGTCATGGGACTGGTTCGGCCGCACTTGCATTGCACCGAAAAAACGGGCATGAGCCAGGCAGTGGAGAAGAACCTCCACGTTTCGTCACAGCGTCATTAAACGTGAATTATATGAAACCAACTAAACAAGGTACTTTGTTAAAAGCGGTTGGAAAAGTGGAAGAAATTCATCCGAAGAAGTTTAAGGTATCTGTTGAAGTATTTGCAGATGACACAGTTGTTGCAACAGGAGAAGTCGTTGCTGTTGTCATGCCAGCAACGTTTGCGAATAAGTAATGAAGTAAATAAATGTGAAAAGCTGATTGCTATGTGCAGTCAGCTTTTTTAATGAATTATAAAATAATAGATGATATGCAACCGAACTCGTTGTTGCACGAAAAATGGGACGTGAAAATGTATATCGTTTGGAGAACCACTGCGGAAATTGCAAACACCGCTTACTTTCTACGAACAGTTTTGGAACAATAAAATAGCTATATTTAAAGATATTGTTGAAAACAATCAAGGAGAAAACTAATTAAATTGGGTCCAGCAACTACACTATTAAAATGGAAATAAAAATCGTGATTAATTCATCAACCACGATTTTTATTCTTCCGCTATCATAATGTCATATATCAGTAACCGTTACCCCTAGATTCAGCGGTTTCAGTGCTTTTGTTTGATCAATAAATATAAAAGCATCATATCGATTTCCGATTTGAGTTGGTACATAGTTACCAAATTTCTCGTATTCAGGGTTGTAGACGACCCCAATTGCTCTATGGCCAATCCAGCTGGTGAAATAGTGTCGGTTATCTTCATTGAAAACGAATAGTTTATTGAAAGCGCCAGACTTGTGTACTAAATCTTCCCATGAATGTTGACGAGCGGGAGGGACTTCTATTATCTCGAAAGGTACTCCCCATTGTTCAGCTGCGATGACGGTGCCCCGATGCGTTCCGAATCCTACTGCATAGACATCTTCTTTCATAAATTGTTCTCGCAGTAATTGACCGACGTTGAGCATTCCGTCCTCCTGCATTGTTGTTGCACGGGCGTCTCCAATATGCGTATTATGTTCCCAAACGATGATCTTTGCATTTTCTCCATAATGATTCATTACTTCATTAATCGCTTCAACCATATGTTCATCACGAATATTCCAGGAAAGTGCGTTGTCTTGGAGCATGGCACGGTAATATTTTTCGGCGTTTTTAGTTACGAGTGCATTCACTTTTAAATTTAAAGTGGTTTCCTGATCGTCTTTGTAGTGTTTATTGTGCGAGCGAATGGATGATAATAAATCACTTACTTCGTCAATGCAGACTTGTGAAAAGTGAGCTGTGGAAATTGCATAATGGTCTGGCATACCGTTGAAAGGTTCGAAGCAGGAAAACGCTTTTTTAGCTAGTTCAAGATCGGCACCCGCGGGATTGGATTCTGTTAAGTAACGGATAATTTCCTCCATCGATTCCCAGAGGCTATACATATCGATTCCGTAAAATCCGGTTTTTTGATCGGGAATCCTCTTGTCATTATGCATTTTCAACCAGTCGGTAAACTCCGCAACCTCTTCATTAGCCCACATCCACGTCGGCCATCTGCCGAAAGCTTTCAAAACTTCGTGTGCATCATCTTTACTTTCGCTATATCCTTTTATATAGCGATTAACATGCTGAGCGGACGGCCAATCACCTTCGACCGCGATGGCTGAAAACCCTTTCTGTTCAATTAGCATTTTGGACAGCTTAGCCCGGACTGTGTAGAATTCTGATGTCCCATGGCTTGCTTCTCCTAATAAGACGATTTTTGCATCACCTATGGCTTCGATTATTGTTGAAAGATCCGCATCAGATTGAAACGGGAGTGCATAATTTTTAACGGCTTCCTCAAGTGTGAACTTCAATTGGATAACCCCATTTCCTGCAATGTATTATGGAAGTATACCCAACTATTCGCATCGTAGCCTATGAAAGTTAAACAAAATGAATTGAAATTGTATGACAGACAATTGCAATAATGTACAATTGAATTAATTACATGACTAAGGGGCGATTGAAATGCTAGAGGGAGTTATTATTGTTGGGCTTGTGATGAGTGTGCCAATCATTGCTATTATTACGGATCATCAAAGAAGAATCGTGAAAATTAAAGGGGAATTCATGAGGGATGAGATTGAACTAGAAAAACTAAAACAGCAAAACTTTATCATGGAAACTGAAAAGATGAAAATCGAATTGGAACAAATGAAACTGGATTATACATCTGGAAAAAATGAAATTATAAAAATATAAAGGAGGGGGAGTGAATGGGTATGAGCAACGATAAATTAAACCCACCATACAACGATCTAATCGGGGATATTTTAAAAGAATATACCAAAAAAGGCGGCATGGATAATTTAGCGGGCCATGGGAAACCGTTATCACAAGAGTACTTTTCGGGTGATACGTTCCAGCATTTTCAGCGAATCGCTAAAGATGCCGGATATAAACCACATTGGTTAAATCTACAGCATGAAATTCGCGATGAATTAATCGCAATTACAGCTATTCAACGTGCAGATGCTGCAACAGAGTTGGAATTACGGATAGAAAAAGCAAACGAGAAAATAGCTGAATACAATAAATCTTGCCCACCCCCTATGCAGAAGGGATCAGTGTCGCTTAGTAATATTGAAGCTGCGATTGATCGGTGGAAATGAAGCAATAAGAAAAGGGGAGTGACAGTGAATCGTAATTATAAGTTCATTTTTCTCGTCGCTTGTTGTACTTTATTAATGTCGGGATGTTCTCAATTTACACAAAAAAATAAGGACATAGAAACAGATGTAACAAACTCACCGACTACTGAACCTCCCAAAAAGGAGGAGATTGTTTTATCAAAGGTAGAAGAAACGATTGACCAAATGACATTGGAAGAAAAGGTCGGGCAATTACTAGTGATTGGCGTGGAAGGGACCTCGTTTTCTAGTGAGATGGATAACCTCATCCGTAATTATCATGTTGGTGGGGTTATTATTATGGGAAGAAATGTAGCGACAACAAATGAAATACTACAGCTGATTAATGGAATAAAAAAAGCAAATGAACTTAATAAAACCCCACTATTCCTTTCTGTCGATGAAGAAGGAGGACGTGTTTCCAGACTGCCCGTCGGCATCCCTAAACTGCCCACGAGTGCGCAAATTGGTAAACTCAATGATGAATCGGTGAGTTACCGCGCAGGCACCTATTTAGCTGGAGTGCTTAACGAATTCGGTTATAACATGAATTTTGCTCCTGTATTGGATGTTAATAGTAACCCAAGAAATCCAGTTATCGGGAATCGCTCATTCGGATCGGATCCCTATCAAGTCGCTAAGCTAGGCATATCGACGATGCATGGAATGATGGACAATGGCATTATTCCTGTCGTTAAACATTTTCCGGGACACGGCGATACGGTTGTTGATTCACATAAGGCGTTGCCAAAAGTGGAAACAACTTTGGAAGCACTTCGTAACGTAGAGCTAGTTCCATTTCAAAAGGCAATTGAAGAAGGTGCCGATGCTGTAATGGTCGCTCATATTTTATTTCCAGCACTTGACCCTGATTATCCATCCTCAATGTCTAAAGCTATTATCACGGGATTACTTCGCAACGAAATGAAATTTGAAGGTGTCATCATAACGGATGATCTGACGATGGGGGCGATTGCGAATGACTATATAATCCCAGAAGCGGCAGTTCAGTCCTTCATCGCGGGAAGTGATCTGCTACTTGTAGTTTGCGATTATGAAGTTCAACTAAATACTTTCAATGCGTTCATTAAGGCTATTGAAACAGGGGAAATCACAGAAGAGCGGCTTAATGAGAGTATAAAGCGGATTTTAACGCTAAAAGAAAAATATAGTGTGTCAGATGAAGTGCATGAAAAAGTGGATATGGATAAAATCAATGAATTGTACGACAAGCTTCAGCTGAAATAAATGAATTTTCTATCCCGATTATTCGTATAATAAAATACTTGAAAAAGATTGGGAGGATTATTATATGGAGAATAAAGGATTAAAAGTGTTAATTCATGCCAGTGCTTTCTTTATGCCATTTTTGGTACCGTTCATCATTTATCTAGTTATTGATGATTTAGAGGTCAAAAGGATGGCGATACAAGCAATCTTATTCCAACTGGTCATGGGAGCACTGATTGTTGTTTCTACGATACTTATTATTGTAATTATCGGGATTCCATTGCTAATTGGATTTGGGTTAATGTGGTTGATTGTGCCGATCATAGCAATTGTAAAAGCACTGAATGACGAAAAGTACAATTATCCGATTGTAGGTAGATGGATTTAATAATGTTATCAATAAACAAATCATTAAGTGTCGTATGAAAAAATCCATACTAAATGTCCTCTAAAGTAGAATCTGCTTTAGCGGCATCGTAACATAAATCTATGTTACGATGCCGCTGTGGATTGAAAATAAAGCCGCGATGTTTTAAAAAAAGATGCGACGTTTTACCCCTTTAGATGTTTATCTAAAGGGGTGTTTCATTGAAAAGGACTTACTTATTGAAGTAGTTGAGTGTAAACTGAATTTATAGAAAAAATTGGAATGATATTTTGGTGTGGAAATTGTAATGGTATATTTTTTGTAGTGATGCAAGACTACGTGTTTGGCAAGCTAGAACGGGATTGCTTGACCAGGTGCTAGATGTAATCAAGTATGGCAATTCCTCAGTAACGGGATTTACTTATGATGACTTGTAAATGAAGGTATTTAAACTCCAATGAAAATTAAAAAACGCTGAGTCTTCAAAATGATTATAGTGAGTTGAAAGTTAATCAGTAACCATCTCCATTCTTCCTAGAATAAAGGCAGGCTGGTGCAATAACCAAAGTAGGATTAATCTCCCATAAGTGCTACCCGTATTGGGTGCGACAGTCTGTGATGCACCGTGGTCGTTGGAGTCAGACTAACGGATAGGCTCTATGGCACCATAGTTCATCGACCTTCTTCGCCAGCCGTAGTATCCAATACCCGTTCTGCATACATTTTCATCCTCTGTGGTGTAGCGCTGATTTTGCGCTACATGTGTGGCTAACGGGGCAGGTTAGTTGAGCAAGGAATTCTCCAGAATTTATAGAAGATATATATTAAAGTAAAAAAATCATACTTAAAGGGTGAGTGAGTGTTGGGTTCAAGAATAATGCACTTGGTAATTGCTAATAGAATTGCAGAGAGTCTATTGATAGAAGATAGAACTTCATTTTTACTTGGAGGCATTGCAGCAGATGCTGTTTCCACTAAAGACTTATCACATTTCTTTAAAGGTGAAGTACAAGATTATTCAAGAAGCGTTGATTATAAAGGGTTTTTGCATAAATATAGTTCACAAGTAGAAAATCTTTATATTTTAGGATATTTTACACATTTAATTGCTGATGATATTTGGCTAAAAGGTTTTTATCTTCCTTGGTTGAAAAACAGGATGGAAGAAAATAAAAAAATACTTAATTTATATCATAATGATTTCCGATTACTAAATGGGAAATTATTAGAGTACTATGGTTTTACCGATGAATTAAGAAAAACGCTTAATAAATTTCCTCTAATCTTAGATTTGGAAGAGGTTAAGTCTGAAGAGGTTAAAAAATTCATTCCTTATATTTTAGGCGATATGGAATATGATAAGGAAGTTATAAATGAAAAACTTGATGTTTTTACGTTTAATCAGATAGTTGGTTATATAGAGACATCAGTTGATATGGGTTTATTAAATATAAAACCTTTACTTACTTAATATCTTTTTATATATATTTTCCAACAAATAAGATGTTGCACTCCCATGAAAATTAAAAAACGCTCAAAAACTATAAAAGAGCATAACAAAAAAGACTCAGAAATGGTTTTTTTTAAAAAAGGCTGAGCCTTCAAAATGATTATATTAAGTTGAAAGTTAATCAAGAACCAACTCCATTCTTCCTAGAATAAAGGCAGGCTGGTGCAGTAACCAGAGTAGGATTAATCTCCCATAAGTGCTACCCGTATTGGGTGCGACAGTCTGTGATGCACCGTGGTCGTTGGAGTCAGACTAACGGATGGGCTCTATGGCATCATAGTTCATCGACCTTCTTCGCCAGCCGTAGTATCCAATACCCGTTCTGTACACATTTTCATCCTCTGTGGTGTAGCGCTGATTTTGCGCTACATGTATGGCTAACGGGGCAGTTTAGTTGAAGAAGGAATTCTATTCAAGGAGGAGTTTTAATGAAAAAGAAAAACTATGTTATTGCATTTATTGCAGGGGTAGCAGTGACTCTTTTTATATTACCTTTACTTTATGCGTTAGGTGTTCCATCCTTTGATGTTGTGCTAAATTCTATATTTGGTAAAGATAGTATACTGGGTATTATCTTTTCATTAGTTCTTATTATAATAATTTTGTTTTTGCTTGTTAAATATGTAAATATAAAAGGATAACGTCACGTTTTAGCATTAGTAGATTTCAAACTAACGGGTGCTTCGTATTATAAGGTTAACCAGTTTTTACTGGTTGACCTTTTTTTAATTGGATTTAATATATCAGTAGCCAGGGTAGGACGTACGGGTGCGTGGGGCATTGATCCCGTCAAGTAAACTGTCCACCCCCTACTTGTAGAAACATGTTTGAGGCTGGTTGGGACGTAGATCTCGTATAACAAGCGAAGCTATGACACTACAAGAAGGATTAGGGGTACTGGCAAGTAGAAATTAGAGGAGGAATAAAAATGAATCCAGTAGTTGGCCTGGATGTGGCAAAAGGAGAAAGCCAAGTTCAGGCATTCTTAGATAAATCAAAACCGTTTGGAAAGAGCTTTTCTGTGAAGCATACCAGAGAGGAATTACATCGCTTTATTGGATTTTTAAAAGAGATAGAAAAGATGACAGGACAAATGCCTATGGTCATTCTAGAATCCACTGGTCATTATCATACCCCCGTTGTTCAATTCATGGAGGAACATGATGTTCTATATATCTTGCTTAACCCTATAATTTCTTATCAGACAAAGAAGTCCAGTTTAAGAAAGGTGAAAATGGACGCAATCGATGCGTATCAGTTGTGTGTGCTTTATTACAAAGAAGATTTTGAACCCCATAAAAACAGAGGGCTTCAGCTTTTAGACCTTCGAAATCTTTCAAGACAACAGGAGATCGTTACGAATATGTATGTAGAAGCAAAACTTCAGTTTCATACTATTTTAGATCAAGTATTTCCTGAATATCGGAAGGTTTTTGGTGATCTATATTCAAAGGTTTCTTTATTGATGTTAGAGGAATTTCCGACTTCAGAAGCCGTCTTATCAGCTGGGGAAAGTAAAATAGCCGTGCGTGTTGCAGAGTTCTGCCCTAGTCGTTCTGTCCAATGGGCAAGAGAAAAGGTAAAAAAAATAATGGATGCCGCAATGCGAAATCCATTTCAAAAAGTCGTGTATCAAAGTCACTTAATCAATCTTCAAATGTATATTGAGATGCTTTTTCAGTACCAAGGACACCTTTTAATTTTAGAGAATCGTATTGTGACCTTGGCAAATGAGCTAGAAGACTACAAGATTGTCCAATCGATTCCTGGAATAGGAGAAAAAATCGCTGCAACGATTATCTCCGAAATTGGTGAAATCGATCGGTTTAGTCATCCGAAAAAACTGGTTGCCTTTGCAGGAGTAGATCCCAGAGTTTACTCATCAGGAAAGTTTACAGCAACAACCAACCGTATTACTAAAAGAGGTTCAAGCAGACTGCGTCACGCCTTGTATCTAGCAGTATTATGTGGAATAAGAAGTTCAAGGAACAAAAAGCTTAAAGAATTCTATGATAAGAAAAAGTCAGAAGGAAAGCCTGCCAAAGTAGCGATCGTAGCCTGTATTAATAAATTACTTCATTGGATTTATGCATTATTAAACAGAAAAGAATCTTTCCTTGATATAGCTTAATTAACAGTTTTAATAATGAGAGAGAAAATCTTCCAAAAGGTTTTTGGAGGGCTGTTTGGCATGCTCAAAATAGTATAACATAGGGTTAATAATTATTTTAGAGAAAAATATTGACATCCTATTAGCTGGTTTAGTTGAAGAAAAGGCTGCCTTTACAGGGCCGTTTTTTTATTGAGTAATAAAGGTAACTACTTCCGTAAACTGGCGTTATGTCAACCTAGTGTGCATGACCTATACAAGCCCGTTCATCGATTGATTCGATGTTATGCTGATTAATCTCGAAAAACTGGATAATTACTGTAATATTAGATTGAAAAGGAAGTGAAATAATATATGAGCAAAAAAAACGGCTCGGAATATTCGTTATTGCAATGTTGATAACTATGTTTGTTATTACCCCTTTATTTGGCAATCCATTATTACCCTTATTTGATCTATTAAAATAGATCAAATACGCTTCCTGCCTTTCATGACAGCTTTTCTTATTGAACTAAAGGCGCAGGTTAGTTGAACAAGGGGTATCTAAATCGCATGGAGAAATAGATAGAATAGAAGGGGGATGAAAACATGGAAAAAAAGCTTAGTAAATTTTCCATTGTATTAATTTTTGTTGGAATTTTTGTTGCATATATGGCATTCCCACCAATTAATATTGATATTTTGGGTTGGTGGGGAATATTCATTGGCTTTGGTATCTATCTAACAGGCATAGTACTTGGTATCTGTGCTTTCTTTAAGAAAGAAAAAGGGTTTATGAAGTATATCTCGTTACTTTCCATTTCATTAGGTGCTTTATTTATTGCATTTCTTTATGCAATCGTCGGTCAAATTTAACGAAATTAATTTGTTGACCTTATTCAACTAAAGGGGCAGGTTAATTCAATAATTATTGACACTTTTAAACGGTGAAATCGTATTACTTAATAGGGAAACAGATAAATAGGGGGAACTCTAAAATGGTTTTACAAGGTATTTTTCTAATAATTGCTGGTGTTACAATGATTGTGAAACCGTCAATTCTATGGTTAATTGCTGAGAGTTGGAAATCAAACGATAGTACGGAACCATCAGATTTTTACAATTGGTCCACACGTTTTGGAGGTATTCTGGTGACTATCGCAGGCATTGGAGGGATTATTGCTTCTCTTCTTTAAAAAATGTTTATTGAACTCCCATGAAAATTAAAAAACGCTCAAAATCTATAAAACTGCATAACAAAAAAAGCTCAGAAAAAGTTTTTTTAAAAAAAGACTGAGCCTTGAGAAGGATATTATTGAATGGACAGGTAAATCAAGAACCAACTCCATTCTTCATAAAATAAAGGCAGGCTGGTGCAATAACCAGAGTAGGATTAATCTCCCCTCTGAGTGCTACTCGTAAAGAGTGCGACAGTCTGTGATGCACCGTGGTCGTTGGAGTCAGACAAACGGATGGGCTCAATGGCACCATAGTCGATCGACCTTCCTCTCCCAGCCGTAATATCCTATGGCTAACGGGGCAGGTTGGTGTAACAAGGGTTTTGAAACCTTCCTGAAAAATTAATGTCTAATTCAAAAGAGGAGTATTTTGGAATTTGTTTAATTAGTGTGCTATGTATGCTATGTGTTTTAGTATGTTGTTGTATTTCATATGAAAGCAATACAGAACAAAATAGTGTTTCTGTAAATAGTAACCAAATGTATGGAGGCGAACTATGAATAATAGTCAATCATTTATTAGGATTAAGAAAATTTTATTATTGGTTGGATGTCTTGTATTATTGTTGATACTTGGTGCTTGTACAGAGAAAGAAAGTGTAAATAAAAAGGAATTTGAAAAACATTATTTCGAAAGTGAAAGTGATAATTGGCATATTAAGTTGGAAGTCGAAGCTGAAAATACCAGAAGATATATAGTTTCTTATATTGGCGAGGGAAGTAAACCACCTGTTTTCAAGTATGAAATAAATAACTCTTCCGGTAGCCCGGATATTGGGGAAGGCGAACTAGATAAAGAAAATGAATTTGAGATTAATGTACTATGTAGCGGAGCGTGTGATAGCCTTTCACAAAAAATCCCTATAATAATTCAATGGGAAGGAAAAAAAGAAAAAGTAGTAATTCGTAATAAATAATAGAATCTTGTGAATAATTATACTTAAACTCCCATGAAAATAAAAAAACGTTTTCTGTTTTTAGCGAATTAGAATTACAAACAAACTTATCAAGAATACAAGATATTGCAAAATAACAGGAACAAAGGAGGTATGAGATTTGAAAATCAATAGAATAGATCATGTGGGTGTAATCGTAAATGATCTATCTGCCGCTAAAGATTTTTTTCTCGATTTTGGCCTTGAGGTGCAAGGGGAGTGGGAAATGGAAGGAGAGTTGATAAATCAGGTATTTGGGCTTAATGACGTTAAAGTAGCATGTGTAGGATTAGGGACGCCAGACGGTCAAGTATGGATAGAGCTAATCAAATTTTATAATCCGTCAGATGAAAGAGAAATTCAGCAAACTTTTGCAAATACCCCGGGTATCCGGCATATTGCCTTTGCTGTTGAAGATATTGAAGCTGTTGTTGCCAAGTTGAAAAAGAAAGGAACGAAAATCTTTAGTGAGATACTACACTATGAAGAAAGTTATAAGTTATGCTACTGCCGTGGGCCAGAGGGAATTATTTTAGAGTTAGCGGAGAAAATTAAATGAATTATGGGTAATTACTAGTTATGGGGCCAATAATTGATGGATTTTGACATCCTGCCAGTGAAATATGTAATCACGTCGATAAAGTTGTTCCGCAAGCGGGCACGATTGTTGAGTATTGCGGACAGATTGAGCCAGCTGTGCGGAGTTTTGAGCCACTGTTTGCGGACAATAGAGCCAGTGAATGCGGGTGAGAGAGCCATTTGTGTTGCTTTAAAAAGAGGTTTGATCATAAGCAACTCCCAAACCCACATTTTACAATAAGTAATAAGAAGCCATTTTAACAAAAGATTGATCAAAATGGGTTCTTATCCAGCAGATTTAAGTTTGTTTTTTTGAAAAAAAAGATTAATTATTTCGGAAAGCGAATTTTCAACTAAAGCACCTCGTTAGTTTAACAACCATTTATTATGAATTGATATATTCTCCACTTCATTCATATCACTTTTTTAATTATCCAAACTAAATATTTTGCAGCAAAGTATGATAAAGGAATACCTAAAATCAAGACAAGATAGCTCATAAAATGACTATCAAAAAAGTATCTATCTGACAAGTAAGCAGCTAGTTTAAAGTATTGAAGAAAAAGTAATATTACTAATGCTACAAATCCTGCTTCTCTCATCATTAATTTATTTTCATTAACCTTTCTCTCGACCTTCCAATTTTCTTCCATAACAAAAACCACCCCTTTTCCATTTGATTCTTCTTGCACTAACCTGCCCCGTTAGCCATACATGTAGCGCAAAGTCAGCGCTACACCACAGAGGATGAAAATGTGTACAGAACGGGTATTGGATACTACGGCTGGCGAAGAAGGTCGATGAACTATGGTGCCATAGAGCCCATCCGTTAGTCTGACTCCAACGACCACGGTGCATCACAGACTGTCGCACCCAATACGGGTAGCACTTATGGGAGATTAATCCTACTCTGGTTACTGCACCAGCCTTGCCTATATTTTCTGAAGGATGGAGCTGATTCTTGATTTACCTTTCAATTCAACAGTATCCTTCTCATGGCTCAGTCTTTTTTTAAAAAAGCTTTTTCTGAGTTTTTTTGTTATGCTGTTTTATAGATTTTGAGCGTTTTTTAATTTTCATGGGAGTTCAACAAGAAACAGCGATTCGATCGCTGAACGAGTTTGTATATGCCATACACAGCAGGTTTACATAACGCCAATTCACGGAAGTAGTTAACTCCATTCCCCAATCGGCTGCCATGTAAAGGCAGCCGATTGGGAAAATGGTTATATTATCGTCTCACCCAAGAATTCACGACCACCGAGAAAATACCTGGATTTCATAGTGTTTAAAATCATCTTTAGACAATTTAGCTTTTAAATACTTCTCAACTTCAGGTATATCATTTTTATCATATACATCTATCGATATAACCGGATCAGTATCACCAATTTGATAACTTTGTACTTCATACTTATCCCACAATGAGTTCATAACCTGCTCTGTACTATATGGCTTTTGTTGCGTGTACCAAAATACCACAGACATTACAATAACACTCGTTAAAATTAGTGCTCCGAATTTTCTTTTAACACCCATTTTTTCACCTCCATCATTTGTTTATCACAATCTGGTCCGTTATTTCAAGAAGGAAAAGAGCTGACCTAGGTAGCCCATAACTTTCCACTAAAGAATCTCTCTATAACAAAATATACCATTTCTCCACTTAACTAACCTGCCTCGTTAGTTTAAGTGAATTCATTCACAAATTACATATATCTTTTCAATTATTTCTATAAATTCAGTTTACACTGAACTACTTAATTAAGTAAGTCTTTTACAAGGAAATACCCCTTAGATAAAAATCCAAAGGTGTAAAGCTTCGCAACTTTTTTATAAACGTGGTGACTTTATTTTAATGCACAATAGTGTCATGCTTGATTGCATGCAACTTTTATTATACAAGAGGTTGTTCTTATTCAACTAACAGGTAATTTAGTGTACCAATAGTAATATATTTCTTATTCAGCTAACGGGGCGGTGGCAGCGGTTGGTTTATTTAACAAATTATTTGAAATGCAGTAAAGAACTTTACTCTTTCATAATGATGGTTCGGCTTGTATAAGGTGAAGTAAGCAAAAGCACCTCTCACAAACAATTGTGAGAGGTGTTTTTTTCTGCATAAAGAGGTAGACACCAGTGTTTCTTTAAAATCCGCTTTGATTTCCCCTGTTAAGGGACCTACGCTCAATTTATCCCGCATTAACGGGCAGTAAGACCCCCACATCATGTCTTCAAGGATACGAGAAGAATAAGGGGGGATGAGGAAAACTCCCTCTGATTGAGGATTTACTTTATATGGATTATCACTTTAGTTTATCGTTTAAAATGCCCTCTTCTAGGACGGAAAACTTATCTCCATATACTTTCATAATATGTACGTTCCCCCAAGCACATAGCGAATCTAATATACTCTCCAAGCTTAAACCGTATTCACTCAATTCATATTCTACTTTCGGTGGAACCTGGTTGTAAGCAATCCGGTTAATAACGCCATCTGCTTCTAGCTCACGTAATTGTTGCGTGAGCATTTTTTGTGTGATGTCTGGCATAAGACGTTTCAATTCACTTGTACGTTTTTTACCATGTGTCAGATGGCATAGAATGACACATTTCCATTTTCCACCGATCACTTCTAATGTCGCTTCAACGGATATATTATACTTCTTTTTTGTCATGCTCATCCTCCTTACTAATGGGTACTTTAAAGTACCTATATAACTTTTTGGTGCCTATAGTACTTAAAAGTGCGTACTTTTCTTTTTAATCCCTTTGACTCATACTAACATTTGCAGGTGAATTGCACGAGATATTCTTTATGATCTTAGTAAATTCAATCATACAACAAAGGAAAAGAAAGGATGAAAAAAGTGACTTTAGATAAAAAGAGAAGTATGTTTGCACTACTTGCATTAGCTGTTAGTGCATTTGCAATCGGAACAACAGAATTTATTAGTGTTGGGCTTTTGCCTCTGATTTCCCAAGACTTAGATATATCGGTGACGACGGCAGGACTAACTGTTTCCCTGTACGCCTTAGGTGTAATGATAGGTGCTCCAATTTTAACATCGCTCACTTCAAGAATGCCACGGAAAACATTGTTATTATGGATTATGATAGTCTTTATCATAGGAAACGGGATTGCGGCGGGTGCAACAAGTGTTACCGTTTTGCTTATGGCCCGTGTCATTTCAGCGTTTGCACATGGTGTGTTTATGTCAATTGGATCGACAATCGCTGCTGATTTAGTTCCTGAGAATCGCAGAGCAAGTGCGATTTCAATCATGTTTACAGGACTTACGGTTGCTACTATTACAGGAGTTCCATTTGGGACCTTTATTGGACAACAGTTTGGTTGGCGCTTTGCCTTTGTGGCAATCGTAGTGATAGGGATTATAGGATTTATTGCGAATAGTATTCTTGTTCCATCCGATTTACGTCAAAGTACTCCAACAACGATTCGAGATCAAGTTAAGCTCATAACAAATAGTCGGATATTGTTAGTATTGACCATTACAGCACTGGGATACGGAGGAACATTTGTTGTATTCACGTACTTATCTCCGTTGCTTCAGACGATAACAGGATTTAAACAAGGAACCATCGTGATCATCTTACTTGTTTACGGAATTGCGATTGCAATTGGTAATATGATTGGTGGGAAGCTGTCAAATAAAAACCCGATTGGTTCCCTGTTCTATATGTTTATTGCGCAAGCGATTGTGCTTTTCATATTAACATTTACGGCACCATTTAAGGTCGTGGGTTTAGTAACAATACTTTTCATGGGATTGTTTGCATTCATGAACGTTTCGGGCCTTCAAGTGTATGTCGTCATGTTAGCTGAACGTTTTGTCCCAAGTGCAGTAGATGTTGCTTCCGCTATGAACATAGCTGCATTTAATGCGGGGATTGCGATGGGGGCCTACGTAGGTGGAGTGGTTACTGATTCGATTGGGCTCATTCATACGGCTTGGATTGGGGGAGCAATGGTACTGATTGCAGCCATACTAACAGGCGTCAGTCGGGCGCTAGAAAGAAAAGATCAGCAAAGGATTAATCTATCTTAAAGGGGGTGATTGGAAACGTATAATCTGCAACACAACTTTAATTAAAAAATAGGAGGACATAAATAATGAAAAACTTACAATCGACAACAATGTTGCATAACGGTGTGAAAATGCCTTGGCTAGGTCTTGGTGTATTTAAAGTGGAAGAGGGTCAAGAATTAATAAATGCGGTGAAAACTGCGATTACACATGGCTATCGCAGTGTCGATACAGCTGCGATTTACGGGAATGAAGTTGGCGTAGGACAAGGTATTCGTGAGGCAGTTAAAGAAACAGGTATTGCGAGAGAAGATTTATTTATCACATCAAAAGTTTGGAATTCAGAGTTGGGCTATGCATCAACAATTGCAGCTTATGAAGAGAGCTTAACGAAACTAGGTTTAGACTATTTAGATCTATACCTTATTCATTGGCCAGTGGCAGGAAAATATAAAGAGGCATGGAGAGCGCTAGAAACACTTTATAAAGAAGGACGGGTTAAAGCAATTGGCGTAAGTAATTTCCAAATTCATCATCTTGAGGATTTGATGAAGGATGCGGAAATTAAACCAATGGTGAACCAAGTGGAGTACCATCCACGTTTGACGCAGAAAGAATTGAGTGATTTTTGCCGAAAACAGGATATTCAATTGGAAGCATGGTCTCCACTCATGGCAGGACAATTACTCGACAACACAGATCTTCAGGAAATCGCCGATAAATATGGTAAATCAATTGCCCAAGTTATTTTACGCTGGGATCTACAAAATGGCGTTATTACAATTCCGAAATCCACGAAAGAACATCGTATTGCTGAAAATTCAACAGTTTTTGATTTTGAATTAATAGCGGATGATATGAAACGGATTGATAGTTTGAATCAGAATCACCGAGTGGGTCCAGATCCGGATAACTTTGATTTTTAAATAAACTAAACCCCTATCTTAACCTAGATAGGGGCTTTTCATTTTGTAATATATGGTGTAAGAACTAGAGTCAATTGACACTTACCTATTAGTAAGTTAGTATTTGGTTATGGAAAATAGAAAATCACAAATCATTGAGCTAGCACTTAGAAATATTCGAGAAAAGGGCTATTTGTCTTTTAGTTATGACGACTTGGCTAAGGAACTTGGTGTAACGAAAGCTAGCATTCATTATCACTTCATGAAGAAAGAGGATTTAGGTCTAGCCGTTTGTATAAAGTTAAAAGAAGGTCTGGAAAAATCTTATTTGAACATTGATCAAGCTCAAATAAACAGTGAAGATAAACCATGGGAGTTTATTTCAAGAAGAGCTAATCAGATTGGTAACAATGAAGTTTGCCCGATATCATCTTTACAAGCAGACTATAACTTTTTACCGATCGCTATGCAAGAGAGTGTACAACAATTGAGTCAAATGGAGATAGACTATTTAAAAAAGCTTCTTGATGTTTTAAAGGAAGAAGGAAAACTAACACATGATACAGGGGCATTAGCCGCTCTTCTAATATCGAGTATTAAAGGTGCGCTACAATATAGACGTGTAGTAGGAGAATATTTGTATTCAATAGTAATTGATCAATTAAAACTGCTTGTAAATGGAAATGATGGAGTTAGGAATATGTGAATACATGACGATTTTATGGGAGGTATTAGTATATGGAACGTCGAGTTGTTGTAACGGGATATGGAGTCGTATCGCCACTAGGAAATGATGTAGATACGTTTTGGAATCATATTAAAGAAGGTAAATCTGGGATTGGAAAAATTGAGGACGATGAATTCAAAGAAATTAACACACAGATTGCTGGGCGTATCAAGGACTTTCCAGCGGAAGAATACTTTGATAAAAAAGAATTGGGGAAATATGATTTGTTTGCGCAGTACGCTTATGCAGCGGCAAAACAAGCGTTAGACCAATCAGCACTCAATTCGGACATCGTTAATAAGGAGCGAATAGGCGTTTACGTTGGATCTGGAATTGGTGGAATTGACACTGTACTCGAAAATCATAAACATTTACTAGAAAGAGGCGTAAGAAAGGTCTCTCCATTTATGGCACCAATGATGATTAGTAATATGGCGGCAGGTATTATAGCAATTAAATATGGTTTTAAAGGTCCCAGCTTTTCGCCAGTTTCTGCCTGTGCAACAGGTAACCACGCTATAGGTGAAGCATACTTGAATATTTTACATGGTTATTCCGATGCTATCGTAGCGGGGGGAGCAGAAGCTTCAATAAATCCATTATCTTTTGCTGGTTTCTCAAGAATGAGAGCCATGTCTACTTTAAATGATTCACCTGAAAAGGCGAGCCGCCCTTTCGATCGTGAGCGTGATGGCTTTGTTATGTCGGAAGGCGCAGGAATTTTAGTACTTGAAGAGTATGAACATGCTAAAAAACGGGGAGCAACCATCCTGGGCGAAATCGTGGGTTACGGTTCAACAACAGACGCCTATCATATTACATCCCCGGATTTTGATGGAGCAGCAAGAGCGATGAAATTAGCTTTAGGAATGGCACGACTTAATCCGACTGATATTGATTACATTAATGCGCATGGAACGAGCACACCAGAGGGCGATAAATCAGAAACGAAAGCTATTAAAGCTACTTTTGGTTCCCATGCCTATCAGTTAAAGGTAAGCTCAACCAAATCGATGACAGGACATCTATTTGGTGCGGCAGGTGGGGTTGAAGCAATCATAACGCTTAAAAGTATACTGGAAGATATTGCACCACCTACTATCAATTACGAAAATCCAGATGAAGAATGCGACTTGAATTATGTTCCAAATGAAGCTGTGAAAATGGAGATAAACTATGCGATTTCAAATGGCTTTGGTTTTGGCGGGCATAATGCAGTACTTGCTTTTAAGAAATTTATCCCGCATTAACGGGCAGTAAGACTCCGACATCGAGTCTTTAAGGACACGAGAAGAATAAGTGGGGGATGAGAACCCCCCTCTGATTGAAGATTAACTTTATAAAGTAACTAAATACATGTGGAGCTCCGTCCGATTACCAGACGGAGCTTCATTTATATAGAAGCAGTCTATATATGTTGAATTAAAGAATCCTATTGAATCTGACGTTGCGCTCAAAATAAGAGAGTATTAATTCGGGGTGTGGATTGTAGAACGCTTGGCGCTTTGGGGATGCCTTTGCCACGCCTGCGCTAGGTTATTCATAAACGAGAGAAATGTGATTTTGAGATGTATATGGTGAGATTGTAAGGTGATTACTAGTTAATACTACTTATAGTCAAGAAATACTTACTCCAACTTGCAGATTTCATAACAGATAACGAAATGCGCTTTCTCAAATAGACCATCCAGCGAAGGCGCGACTTCGTGGTAGCCGGAGCGATAAGACTGAAAGTGGTCTCCTTTCTGGCTTATCGCGGGAGGCATCCACAAAGCGTCGAAGCGGTATTAGTGGGAATCCTAAACCATTCCAAGTCCTAATGCTTTTGCAGTGGCCTCCCAAAAGCCCTTGTAAAGCGCATACGCCGTATTCATTTGTTCAACATATATAGTGAAATTAAATGACTTTATGGATTAGCGAGGAGTGCATTGTATGAATGGTAAACGTGTCACACCGATTCTCCGTATATTCGATGAGAAGAAAGCAAAAGAATTTTATGTTGACTATTTAGGATTTATATTAGATTGGGAGCATCGATTCGAGGATAATTTGCCGTTGTATATGCAGGTTTCAAACGGAAATTGTATCATTCATTTATCAGAGCATCACGGGGATTGTAGTCCGGGGGCTGCCATTCGGATAGAGATTGAAGATATCGAAAGCTTCCATGCAGTGCTTCGCTCGAAAGAATATAACTTCGCACGTCCAGGTCTTGAAACGACTCCATGGCAAACGAAGGAACTGACAGTTATTGATCCATTTAACAATCGCATTGTTTTCTTTGAGGATGGAGAATGAAAAAACGGGTTATCTTTCGTTAAAGATAACCCGTTTTCTATTATTTTCGATTGCTATACGATTTTAAGATTTGATCGGATTGTTGCATGATTTGTAAGGCGTTGTCGATGGATTGCTGTGTTTTATTTGTCCGAGATTTCTCTTTCATGGTTTCCAAATTGTAGAGGATAGCAGGTAATTTAGCGCTTGGTGCGACATACAATGTGTCATCGTTTATGAAGGAGCTGCCTGGCAGGTGGTAACGCATGCCAAGTAAATTGTTTTCGTAATGAAATAAATCGTGACCTATCATCTGTGCATCATGTTCTATTCCGAGTAAATTTAATAATGTAGGCATCAGATCAATTTGTCCGCCTAAGTGGCTAATCGTTTCCCCGGAAAAAAGTCCGCCTCCTGAAAAAATGACCGGCACGATAAAACGATCTTGTAAGTTGTAAGGATGGTCGAGTAGATCCAAAAGAATAGCCTCATCGTCTTTCGTGACAGGAGCCCCGTGAACACCCGAATGATCCCCGTAGACTAGAATCAACGAATTATCATATAAGCCCGCCTCTTTTAATGTATCAATGAATACTCCGATTTGCTCATCTGTATAACGGACTGATTGAAGATAATTGCCGACATATGTGCTGTCATAACTATCCGGTAATACTAGATATTGAAGATCTTCAGGCATTTCAAACGGTGTATGGCTTGTCAGTGTAATGATGTTTGAATATATTTTTTCATGTTTCTTAAATTGCGTGGGCAGTTGTTTAGCAGCAAAATCGAACAGTACTTCATCCGCTGGTCCAAATCCTATTTCTTGTTCTGCTGGAATTTCTTTGTTGGTATAAACGTAGTCAAAACCGAGTGCTGGATATAGTTTTTCACGATTCCAATAGGTAATGTCATCGGCATGATAAGTGGCTGTACCATAGCCATTTCTTTGCAAAGTTCTAGGTAAGGAAGGGACTGGCTCTCCATTAATAACATTAACAGTCGGATCCATACCTTCTGGGTAAATGGACGTGTGCATAAGCCATTCTGCGTCAGAAGTGTTGCCCGCCCCGATTTGTTGGTATACGTTATCGAAATATGTACTATCTTTCAATAAGGCATTTAAATAAGGTGTAATTTCTTGTCCGTTCACTTTTCTATTGATGACAAAGCCTTGTAATGACTCGACTTGAATGACGAATACATGACGATCCTTAGCAATACCGTAGGAATTATGCTCATTTGCGGGAACGTAGTCATTCCCTTTGAGTTTCTCCACGTCTTGTTCTGATAAATTAACATCAGAAGCTAGCGCGATACCGAAGCTCCGCGTGAAAACTTGCACCGCTTGCGATTGTAAATAGCCATTCTCTTTTGCAAAATAAGAAACGTCAATAAGTGGTTGCCTAAAAGCTAGTAGTGTTGTAATAAGACCAATACTTCCAAATAGAATCGCTAATTGTCTAGTTACTTTAGCTGAAGATTTTATTTTTTTTGCATTATAGTAATATGCAATTGGAAGGATAAGTAGTAGGTCCAGGAAAAAGAGGAAATCATAGGGCTTGCTTAGAAGACCGACTGTTCCTCCTACAGAATTCGATTGATAAAGTTGCTGTAAGTCATAATAGGATGGAATTGTTGAAAAGTAACGCGTGTAGTAAATAATGGCGATAAATAATACAGACAATATCGTATTGAATACGAAGATGCCGGTCCACATCCGTTTCTTTACGAAGAGAACGATGAGTGAAAGTAAGAATGCCCATAGTGGAAATTCAATGAGTGCAATATGGAAGACAGATTTGTTATGAAAAACGACGACACGAAATGCGATCACTTTTAAGAAAAGTAAGGTCAAAATCAGGGTGGTTGGATGTAGTAGAATAGGCTTAACTTTTTTGATGACCGTATTCATATTGAGCACCTCCAAATAGAACTTTCTATTAATATAGTGTAACAAAGATGTTTTTTGATGTGAAATAAAAAGAAGGAAATAGATGGAACTACTTTGTAATTAAAGAAGTAAATGAAACTAGACTTGAAAAGGGGATGCCGAAGCCCTAAGTTTAGACAGTGCTAAAGTGGATTTGACGGTTTTCATTTCATTAAATATAGTGAAACCCTTCATCGAAATTGTTTGATAAATTTACTTTAAACGCTGGAATGTATTTCTATCATGTATCTTAATCTCTATTAACAGATCATTTTTAGCTATCTAACATAGAAATACACTCTACTCGGTAAAGGAGAAAATCAACACTAGTAGTTGGAGGAACTTTTCAAAAAAACATGTAACCTTTTCGGTAGCTTAAACGAATAATGGTTGTATGACAAAATGAGGGGGGATATATTTGCTTGATGCAGAAAACTTGGAAGACAGAATCATTGAGAGTTGTAAAGATGGTATTTGATATTCACAGGGATTCCATAGCAAGAAAAGGTAGCACCTTCATCGCTAATGGAAAAGAATATGCAAAGGTGGCGTTAATAGTGTCTCGAACAAGCAAGAATTACGATGAAAAATGAGATTTCGCAGAACTACTACACGCTAAAATTGAGCAAAAATACCCTAGAATTTCGAGAGGGGTAATAGTTAAGAATGGTAAGGCACAAAGTACTTACAATCAGGATCTCATTGGTGAGTCAGTATTAATGAATATAGGCGGGATAGACAATACATTGGAAGAAGAATATAGAGCAGCGGATATTTTAGCGACAATCATTAAAGAAATAATTGAAACGAATTAATCTGTTACTTAAACACGGATGATCTATGATATATATCGGAATCTGCCAAGTTTTAATATGAAAAATTCATCTTGTATACCACGTCTGTTGAATTTCTTTCGTCCCAAAAAGCTTTAGTACTTCGTGTACTTGTGCCTTTGGAGGGCGACGGATGAACGACCACCATGCGCATCCTATAGATCAAGATATCTCGGTACTGGTATAGGAGTCATTCAATCCAAAGCGATCTAAAAGCAACCGTACTCGGGACGCCTAGTGTTTGATCAAGTTGTTTTTTGGTTTATTTTGGTTATCAACACGTGTGCTTGTATACTATTAAAAAACGATCCCCCAATTTTATGCCAGGTGAATCGTTTTGTTTTATCCATTATTTGTTCTCCCATTACCTCTGAGAGGATTAAACCGTAGTTCATGTCTATTAATAAAATAGTTTTTTTTGAAGAATATCTAATGCTTGGTTAATAGCATCTAAATCTTTATTCGAAGCATTTTGTATTCGATCTAGGAAACGAAATTCTACACATGCAAAAGACTCGTTCATCATGGTTTCCCCATCTTCTGAGAGGCGAATATATTGTTTTCGTCGATCTTCGGTATCACTTGATTTTTCGATTAGATTTTTTTCGCTTAATTTTTTCAGTTCACGGCTCGTGTTTGGCATAGATATATGCTGACAATCACTGATTTCACTAGGAGTAACAGGTTGACTAACGGCTATATACTCAAGAATATTATATTGAACTGGTGTGACGGAATCTGATTTGGTATTTTTGGTTAATTCGTGTGTCACGCGATGAACAGAAGTTGTAAATGATACACATTTATAAAAAAGAGCTTTTTTGTCCATAATTCTCACCTCTTACTCACAAGATATCAAAAACATTGTCCTAATACAATTATCATTTGACAACAAAAAGAAGAGAGTGCTATTATTTACTTATCATATGATAAGTAAAAGGGGTGCGTTATGAAAACGCTAGTTATATACACATATCCTAATCACAAAAGTTTAAATTATGCATTTTTGCAAAAAATTATCAAAGGAAGTAATGAAAATCCGAACATAAAGGAGTTACAGGTATTAGATTTATATGAAGAAAAATTTGATCCACTCCTAGTGTTTAGTGAACATAAACGAAGACGTGATATGTATCGTGATCCTCGCATTGAAAAATATAGAACACAAATTACTTGGGCTGATAAGATTGTCTTTGTCTACCCAATCTGGTGGGGAAGACCTCCAGCAATGCTTATGGGATACATTGATCAATTATTTTCTGCGAATTTTGCTTACAGGGATAAGAAGGGACTACTACCAGAAGGACTTTTGAAAGGAAAGTCAGTTGTATGTGTATCGACTATGAAGGGCCCTACAAAATATCCACTTCTCTGGTTGAATAATGCACATAAAATATTGATGAAAAAAGCGCTGTTTAGTTTTGTAGGAATCAAAAGAGTGAAGTTTTTTGAATTTGGTAATATGGAAAGTTTAAAAGGAAAACAAACAAAAAAATTAGAGAAAATTTATCTTTATTTTAAAAGAGTAGATCGGTAAGAAAAGTATTTCGATACTTTTAAAATGTAGGTACACGATAAGCAAAGCTTACTAATTCAAGTTCAGTAGAATAAAACAGCTCACTCAGATGGAATTTACTCCATTGAGTGAGCTGTTTTATTAATATGGATCGGCGTCATGACCTTTCTCCACTGCTTCATCAGGGGCTTTATCGCCATCTCTATTTCCTAGGGGCTTCTGACTCGATCCTTTTGTTGAAGCTTGAGCCAAGCCTTCTCGTAAACGACGCCCGTATTCTTCATCTGCCTCATCTGCAAGAGCTATCATTTTAACTTGAATACGTGGGTCACAATTTGAGAGGTCTGACACTAAGTTTGAAATCAAATCTGCTCGTTCCCATTCTTCAAAATTGCGATACGTGTCTCCGGCTTGTTTTGTATTGCTTTGTCGGTCAATGGACTCCCGCACAAGTTTACCTTCAATATAAGGAGTGTATTCTATTCCGTCTTGTTCAGCCTCTTTTAATCCACCTAAGATCGATGGCTCGTAGTTTATATGAGGATTCTGACCCGGAGCTCTGTCAAGTTTATATTGCATCTGGCCGCCACTCTGATTCGTTGCTACCCGTTTTTTTGGAGAATTGATGGGTAGCTGTAAATAGTTGGCGCCAACGCGATGACGCTGCGTATCGGAATAGGAGAAAGTCCGTCCTTGAAGCATTTTATCATCAGAAAAATCAAGACCATCGACAAGCACACCTGTACCGAATGCTACTTGTTCAACTTCAGTGAAGTAATCTTCAGGGTTTTTGTTTAAGGTCATCTTTCCAACAGGTAACCATGGGAACAGATCTTCAGGCCATAATTTCGTATCATCGAGCGGGTCGAAATCGAGTTCTGGATGTTCGTCGTCACTCATGATTTGGACAAGCAACTCCCATTCAGGATAATCACCTTCTTTGATCGCGTCATGTAAATCTTGTGTCGCATGATTAAAACTTGTCCCTTGGATTTCACTTGCTTGTTGTTGGGTTAGGTTTTTAATACCTTGTTTCGGTTCCCAATGATACTTGACAAGTACTGCAACGCCTTCTTGGTTCACCCATTTATACGTATTGACACCGGAGCCTTGCATCATGCGGTAATTGGCAGGGATGCCCCAGGGCGAATAAACAAATGTCACCATATGGAACGATTCGGGAGAGCTGGCGCAAAAGTCGAAAAAGCGTTCGCCGTCTTGAATATTCGTAATCGGATCTGGTTTAAAAGCATGAATCATATCGGGGAACTTGATCGCATCACGGATAAAGAATATTTTTAAATTATTTCCAACGAGGTCCCAGTTACCGTCCTCTGTATAAAATTTCACAGCAAATCCACGAGGGTCACGAAGTGTTTCAGGCGAGTGACCGCCGTGAATAACGGATGAAAAGCGGACGAATACGGGCGTCTGTTTGCCTTTTACCTGGAAAAGTTTTGCGCGTGTATACTTGGAAACGGGTTCGTCACCAGCTGTTCCATAGGCTTCGAAATAGCCATGCGCGCCTGCACCACGTGCATGGACGACACGTTCGGGAATACGTTCTCTGTCGAAGTGGCTGATTTTTTCTAGAAAATCATAGTTTTCTAAAACAGCAGGACCTCGATTGCCGACTGTTCTTAGATTCTGGTTGTTTGTAACAGGATGTCCCTGTCTATTCGTCAATGTATCTTCTTGTTCTTCATTCAATTTGTTATTGAATAGATCGTCTGACAATTGATAACCTCCTCTTTAATATGATGAAACGTGTGCATAGTAAATCGTAGGACAATACGTTTTGAACAGGGATCTCATCCACACTCTGCTCAATTAAGAAGGATTTAATTCCTGTTTACGTTTTTTACTATAACGAAATGTCGTAACTGAGTGAAGAAATGCTTGAGACAGGCATATACATCTATAAAGTATTTGAAATAGGTGGGGTCCTGTGTACATTTTACAAAAGGCGCTAACGCTATTTATCGGAAGTTTATTAGTCGCGATCGGTGTAAATTTATTTCTTGTTCCATTTGGGTTGTTGGATGGTGGTGCGATTGGTATCAGTCTAATTATCCATTATGCGATGGGTGTCAAAGTGGGGCTTACATTTCTTATCGTAAGTATCCCGATCTTTATGCTTGCTTGGAAGTATTACCGTTCTTTTTTTTACAACGGAATCCATGGCATGTTGCTTTCATCCCTAATCATGGATTTATTATATCCATTGAATATGATCGGAAGGGAATTGGTAACTAGTCCTCTAATAAGTGCAATATGTGGAGGGATATTTATCGGTGTTGGGGTGGGTATCATGCTTCGCCTTGATATTAGTATTGGGGGAACCGATTTACTAGCACAAATGATTGCAAGGAAACTGTCCATTAATCCAGGTGTTATGATCTTTTGCATTGATATATTGATTGTCACAATGGGAAGCTTATTAATACCTTCTGTTCATCTAGTCTTGTCGTTTACGACAGTGATTATGGTTGGTATTACAACAAGTCTGATTGTATTAAAATCCGCAAATGCATAGAAAAGGGCAATGAAAATCCGTATTCTTCATTGTGATTAAAGAGAAGACAGAAACAAGACCAAGTGTACATTTCACTCGGTCTTGTTTCTGTCAGCATCCCTTTAGAAAGTCTTCGGTTTTGTGTAAATTGTTCTCAGTAGTAGGACTGGGGTTTCAATCTTAAGCACGTGTTGTAATAAGAATCCATTTCAAACTCCGTATCACTTTTTATTAATATACTTCTGTTACGTTTCTTCTTTAACTCCGATATTATTGAACGCATTGTGAACATCAATTGAATTTGTCACAATGACCGCTAATACGATGGCAGTCTTACTTAAGTTTATTATTAAAGTGATTTTCTCGGCAGTACTGTCGTAGATTTCCACCATATACGGTACAAATTCAGGAGTGAACAAATTAGGATTAAATACAATAGATAAAAGGAGAGCAATCCATAGAAGATTAACAAAGAAATTTCCGGCCGCGAGCTTGGTAGTCCATTGTGAATCACTGGATTTATAAACTGATAGCGACAATTCAAACGTAACTAAAACTAATAGGAGAGGAAAATAATAAAGTAAAGTATCTCCATTCAAAGCAAACATGAAAGTATTCAATCCCTTCCGCCCTTGTATGTGTATATTAAAGTGTTGCCAAATTGTCGATGGAAAATAAGTCCGGCGGATATGTTTTTCAAAGCAATCCAGAAATAATCGATATGTATGTGAATGATTTGACCACAGTTTAGAGTTGAATAACGAAAGGGGACATACAAAACAAGACCGGGTGTCCATCCACCCGGTCTTGTTTCTGTCATTTTTCTTTTTCGTAAATCTTTAACTTCGTATAAATCGTTTCCAGTATCGGGGTTGGGACGTCATGTGTATTCGCGTGTTGCAATAATAAACCATGCAGATGATCGGATTCTAGCGGAAGGGATTTTTCTATATCTCGCTGCATCGAGGATTTCATAAGGTATGGCATATCACTAATTTTGGTATACAGTTCTTGCGTGATAGTATCATGTATTGGTGCATTGATTTTCTTCATAATTGCGCCGAGTTCTTCCAACAGTGAAACAACAGTATTACGCCCGGTTTCCAACTCCATAATTGGTCCTATTGGTGACTCCATCAGTGATGTAATACCGGATAGTGCAGTGATGAACAAATATTTATGCCACATTTCCTGATTGATTTGCTCACTTAGCACACATGAAGCGTTGGCCCCTTCAAAAGCAGCTTTCAGTTTTTCCATACGAGGTGTGATCTCCCCAGATCTTTCGCCGTAAATAAGCTGATGGATCGGACTTTTTTGTAATATGGTTCCATGTTCGTCAAGTGTCGTTTCGATGAAGCAAAGACCACCGATGACGGCATCTTCTCCGAAAGCTTTGATTAGTTGTTCGAGATGCCCGACGCCATTCAAGAGGGGGAGAATAATCGTGTCCTCTTTTACAAATGGACGTATATCATTGATTGCTTGGGTAAGGTGATAGGACTTTGTAGAAATGAGGATCAAATCGAATTTATCCCCAATATCCTTTGATGTAATCATTCGCGGGGCGAGCTTAGCATCCCCGTTGACACTTTCAATTTTTAAGCCAGACTTTTCAAGCATTTCTTTGCGCTTTGCTCGTACAAGGAAAGTAACGTTCTCTCCTTTTTCCAAGAGCCTACCTCCAAAATATCCACCAATCGCTCCTGCTCCGACGATTAATATGTTCATATCATAATCCTCCTTATATCTGTATGATAAATTCTATTCTACAGTAGTCTGGGTTATTAGAATCATTGAATTACGAGTAATGAAAAACGATGGCATGCTGGACAGGATATGTCTAGCTTGCCATCGTATACATTAACCGATGATCGAAATATATTTTTCGCCAAGAACTTCTTTCGTTTTATAATCGGTATTGACCAATTGATCACTTACGAATGCTTCAACATCTTGTTCTTTAATTGCATAAAATTCTTCGATTTCACGTGAGAATAACAGTTTTTCTTGTTGGATAAGTGACTGCAAACTTGGTTGTTGTTTTGGTTGCAAAATCTCCCCGGGCAGCATTTGTTGAAGCGCCTCCGTGTATTGTTCAAGTGCTCGTGCACCGACAATTTTGACGCCTTTTTTCTCTTCATTCAACATGACGATAGTTGGGAATCCACGGACGCCTAATTGACGAACGAGTTGAAAGTCTTCTTGCAATGAAGTTTCAGCTTCCGGCAGTTTCGATTGTTTGACGATTTCTACTCCACTAAGGCCGACTTTATTGACAAGATCGATTAATATATCATCTTGCGCAATGTTTTGATTGAAAGCGAAGAGGGCTTCGCGTGCGCGGCGTAAAAATGTATTGGCGATTTCAGGACTTTGCTTATGAATCATTTTAAATACACGAGAAGGAATGAAGGAAGATTCGATCGGATTATCGTGCCAAAGAGTCCCGTCAATCGGCATACGAGAATGCTCACCGACTTCTCTCCAATGCTCAGCGACATCGGCAGGACCATTGATGCCATTTGCGGTGTCCGCAAAGCCGTTCCAGTTTTCCAATAATCCACCCATCAACGTATGCATGTTGACGTATTGGCCATATTGCGCCTCAAATTTTCGGAGAACGGGTTCCAGTGCCCAACAGTGGGAGCAAATTGGATCCGTTACGTAATATAAGTCGACCTTCTTTTTAGGTGTTGAGAGATCGATGAATTGCATTTCTGTTTCTCCACCAGGTCCGCATACGCCAGTTTCTAAATCGCAAATCATATTGTTTTTCATTCTAATTCCTCATTTCTTTATTTTGTAATTGTCAGTTCCAAATCGATATTTTCTTGTGCCCACTTATGGACAGGTTGGAGGGAAATTGCTAACTGCTGTCCTTTGTCGGATAGATGATATGAAATGGTGACGGGGGTGCCTTCCGTTACTACTTTCACAACCAAGCCATAATTGGCGAGTTCAGTTAGCTTTAATGATAAGGACCGTGGAGTAATATCATTCAAATCACGTTTCATATCAGAAAAGTGTGCCGTAAAGTTTGGGCAATTCGATAGGTAATGGACGATGAGACCATTCCACCGCCTGCCTAATATTTCAAAGCACGATTCCAAATAAGGACAAACCTTCATAAGTATCACCTCTTCTTTCGATAACTTTATTATATGCAGGTATACTAAGTATATCAAGTATAAAGATTATACTAACTAAAACACGCTCATCAAAGTAATTTTGATGAGCGTGTTTTAGTTAATTAATCCAAGTTGTGAACTCTTTAAAATCGGTCCTTTTAAACGGTTTCGGTTCAATTTCAGGATATCCTAGGTAGATAAATGCAACAATCTCACCTTTAGTAGATAGTCCGAAAAAATCACTTACTTTTGGATGGTAACAAATTGCACCTGTTCGCCAGATTGCACCAAGACCGAGTGCATGTGCGGTTAATAGCATATTTTGGACACTGGTACTGACAGTGGCATACTCTTCTTTCAAAATAACATTTTCTTTTTCACTTGGCTCCACTCCGACCGCGATGATGACAGGTGCACGCAGTGGATTCCGTTCACTTCGTTCGATTTTTACGATACTACTTTCCGAAAGAGGATCTTCCTGTTGAGAAATTGTTATCTCACGAAGCACTTTACCTAATTTCATTCTGCCATCGCCCTGAAGTACATAGAAACGCCAAGGTTCGGTTTTATGATGATTCGGCGCATAAGTTCCCGCCTCAATAATTTGTTCAATAAGATTTGCTGGTACAGCTTGATCACTGACTAGCGGAATAGTTCTCCGTGTCTTAATCGCGTCGTGTATATTCAAATAGGTCGCCTCTTTCTATCCATACTAAATAGCTACTTAATAAGTATATCGACATGAGTAGATAAAATCATTGATTTCGCTATATTAAATATTCAAGTGTTCGGAAAATGCGATATACTTGGTCTATTAAGTTATTACTGTCAGGGAAAGAGTGTGAGAATCAAATGACCACAGTAAAAGAATCATCTGCATTAGGAAATCCTGTTTATCCAATTATGTTTGCAATTGGTGCTTGCCATTTGTTAAACGATACGCTTCAAGCTGTGATTCCAGCAATGTTTCCTGTTCTTGTAAAAGAGAGGGGGTTTAGCTTTACCCAACTTGGATTCATTTTTTTTGCTTTGAATATGGTGGCATCAGTCTTACAACCGGTCATCGGGTATATAAGTGACCGGAAGCCAAAACCTTATGCGCTTCCATTCGGAATGATGTTTTCGCTTATTGGAATAGGGGGGCTCGCTTTTGCTCCAACTTACTGGTTATTAATCGTTTCCGTCATGTTACTTGGATTTGGTTCCGCCGTTTTTCACCCTGAAGGATCACGAGTCTCTTTTATGGCTGCAGGATCGAAGCGTGGACTTTCCCAATCCATCTACCAAGTGGGTGGAAACTCGGGACAGGCACTTGCACCGTTGATTGGTGCATTCATATTAGTTCCGTATGGTCAAAAATCGGCAGCGTTATTTTTGCTTGTTGCAGCACTTGGTATTTTTATATTGATGAAAATATCTGCCTGGTATAAAAAGCAGTTGGAACAGGAGAAGTTAAACAATCGTAAGAAAGTTCTTCTCTCATCTATTGGTAACTTAACGAAAAAGAAAATAGGGATAGCACTTGGTTTACTTCTTGTCATCATCTTCGCCCGTTCATTTTACGTTACGAATATTACAAGCTTTTTCATATTTCATTTGATGGATAAATATGAGGTATCAGATAAAGAAGGATTACTCTATATATTCCTGTTTTTGGCACTAGGGGCAGTCGGCACATTTTTTGGCGGACCGATGGCAGACAAGCTTGGAAGAAAAAATGTCATTGTACTTTCGCTCGCAGTGCCGATACCGTTATGCTTAATACTTCCATATGTTCCATTATGGGCTGTGGCAGTGTTACTGATGTTAATTGGTTTTTTCATTATGCTGAGCTTTTCGGTGACAGTTGTTTATGCACAAGAGCTAGTACCAAGCAAAATTGGAACGATGGCAGGGCTGACTGTTGGACTGGCATTTGGTATGGGGGCAATCGGTTCGGTTATCATCGGAATAATGATGGATAGCATTGGTATTCATCCTACGATGATCATTGTTTCATTCCTCCCTATTATTGGACTTGTAGGGTTAGCGCTACCGCGCGATCAAAAATTAACAGCAGAAACTGCGGATTAAGGGGACAAAATGAACAATTATTGTAGATATGCGTTGCATCAAATAAGGGTTGCGATTGATTCCCTTGTTGAACTAGTAGATTGCTTAGAAGAGCACGATTTACAGCAAAGACCAACGGCTGCAAAACATTCCGTTGGTGAGTTATTAGAGCATATTGCCACAATATGTAGAGCGGATTTTTATATTGCTGATGGTGCAAACCAAGAAGAAATGGCTACATTTTATTCAACAGTTTCATTGACTTCAAAAGTGGAAATTAAAGAGGCATTATTGAGTAATTATACTTTTTTACAAGAGAGATTTATGGAGTTTAATGAAGAAGAGTTGCACATGGAAATAACTTCTTATTGGGGGGTGACCTATTCCCGGTATGAGTGGCTAGTAGAAACAACAGCCCACCTATACCATCATAGAGGGCAATTGCATTCAATACTTGTTCATTGTTGTGGTTTGGACTTAAATGCTCAGCTATTCGAATAATTGTATGGTGAAAATAAATAGTTTTTTGAGTTGGCTTTTACATTCAATCCATATTATAATATGGAGTCGGCTTAAATTTGAAAGTAGGTTGTAAAAATTGTCCAAAGAGCAAAGAAAGAAAATGCTAATATTAATGATTAATATGTTTATTGCAGTAGGAAGTTTCGGAATTATAATACCTATATTACCGGCCTATCTTTTGTCAATTGGCCAAGGTGGGACGGCAGCGGGCTTGATGATTGCCATATTTGCGGGAGCACAGCTTGTAATGTCACCAATTGCAGGGAAATGGACGGATCGTTATGGACGTAGAATAATGATTATTTCAGGACTTAGCGGTTTGGCCCTGTCCATGTTCGTTTTTTACTTTTCAGATTCGATAGGTGTGTTATATCTATCCCGTGTCATTGGCGGCGTTGGAGCAGCGTTATTAATCCCAGCGATTTTTGCTTACGTGGCAGATATCACAACAATGGATCAGCGTGCCAAAGGTAACAGTTTCATTTCTGCTTCAATGTCACTTGGGATTGTTATTGGGCCTGGAATCGGAGGATTCTTAGCTGATTTTGGTTTGAAAATGCCATTGCTTATATCTGCGATAGTAGGACTCGCAGCCGTTGCTTTTTCAGCATTCATGTTGGAAGAAAGCATGGATACGAAAATCGAAGTGTCTAATGAAAAACCTGAGCCAATGGTAAAAGAAATTGCACAGTCATTTAATAAACCGTACTTTATCCCTTTAGTTATCACGCTTGTCATGAGCTTTGGGTTAATGGCGTATGAATCAGTTCTCGGCCTATTTGTAGATAATGTGTTCGGAGCCACACCGAAAGATATTGCTGTATTAGTAACGTCAACAGGTATCATTAGTGTAATCATTCAACTATTTGCTGTTGATTGGATTGTTCGCAAATTTGGTGAAGCAGCCGTATTGAACATATTCCTTGCTCTTGCGGCACTTGGATTTTTGCTTTCCATCTTTGTACCAAGTTATATTATGTTTTTCGGTGTTACGATGATTATTTTCCTCTCGACTTCTATACTGAGGCCTGTACTGACGACACTCATATCTAAGTTGGCGGGAAATGAGCAAGGATTTGCGATGGGAATGAACAATGCATATATGAGCATTGGAAACGTCCTTGGACCACTTCTTGCTGGGCTTCTGTTTGACGTGCATATTTTGTATCCATTTATTTTGGGACTAATCGTTCTAGTCATTACAATATTTGTCTCTATGAAATGGAAAGGTCCACGAAACATCTCAATGTGATAAAACAGGCAATCCCCATAGGAGGGATTGCCTGTTTTATTGAGTTCTGTTTCTTTACAAGTTTCGAATTCCGAAGTATAATATAATAGTTACCTAAGTAAATAAAGGAGTTGAAGATATGAATCCATTATTCCATGAAGTATTTCAAAAGACACGATTATTAAGTAAAGAATTAAATCTAGTGCTTAAAGAATATGATCTGTTCGCATCACAATGGACAGTGCTTTACTGTGTTCATCAACATGAGGAAATGATATTAACAAATATATGGAAGTATTTGAATGTGGAAGCTCCAACGATAACACGAACTGTGAGTCGATTGGAGGAATTAGGATGGCTGAAGACATACGTAGGGAAGGACCGTAGGGAAAAGGTAGTCCGCCTTTCGGAAGAAGCAGTAGCCAAGTTTCCTATGATTGAGGCCTCGATTATTCAATTTGAAAATGAATTTTTAAAAGGTTTGTCATATGAAGAACAGGTAATACTAAGAGGATTATTGAAAAAGCTCGACAATGAAAGAAGTGAGTAATTTGGAGAAAAAAGAACCTATTTGGACAAAACCATTCGTCAGTTTGTTTTTTACTAATATATCTGTATTTATCGTATTTTATGGCCTTGTAACTACTCTGCCGCTTTATGCAATCGGGGTGTTGAACCGAACAGATGAAGAGGCGGGATTACTGATGACAGTATTTTTACTTTCCGCAATTGTTGTCAGACCGTTTACAGGGAAAATTTTAGATATTGCAGGAAAACGAAAAATGTTATGGATTGGTCTTGCCCTCTATTTGATATGTACAGTCCTATATTATTTTATCCAACCGTTTGCGGGACTTTTAGTGTTGCGTTTTGTACAGGGGATCTGGTTTAGTATTATTACGACGGCGACACTTTCAATTGCGGCAGATATTGTGCCGCTCACGCGAAGAGGAGCAGGCCTGGGCTATTTTTCGATGTCGACAAATTTAGCTGTTGTTCTCGGTCCATTAATTGCGCTGGCTGTCATTCAATCCTATTCATTCGATGTATTGTTTGTCGTGCTGAGTATATTAATGATTGTCGGCGTGTTAACATCTCTATCTGCACCAGCCGGCGTTATTCCAGTGAAAAATGATGTGAAAAGCAAATTGTCATTTGGCGACCTGTTTGAAAAACGGGCAGTGCCAGTGGCATTCCTTGGAAGTTTGATAGCATTGTCTTATGCGAGTGTATTATCGTACCTATCCATTTATGCACAGGAAAAAGGACTCCTAGCATTGGCGAGTTCCTTCTTCCTCGTGTTTGCGGCAGTTATGCTATTAACTCGCCCGTTTACTGGTAGGCTCTTCGATGAAAAGGGGCCCCAATATGTAATAATACCCGGTTTTGTATTTTTTGCCATCGGTCTTGTCCTTTTGGCAAACATGGATTCTGCAATATCCTTTTTAATTGCGGGAGCATTTGTTGGATTTGGTTATGGTGCACTTGTTCCGAGTTTCCAGACACTTGCAGTACAATCAACAAAACATGAGAGAAGTGGATATGCGACCGCTACATTCTTCACGTTTTTTGATTCGGGCCTTGCGATAGGGTCGTTTGTACTTGGGCTAATTGCTCTCCATTTCGGATATGAATCCGTTTACTTGGTGTCGGGTGCTCTTGCGTTTGCCGTCCTCATCCTTTATATGGTTATCCATCGGAAAAAGAAACATGAATCCTTAACATAGGGATTCATGTTTTTTTGTTTGCTGCAAATCGTGATAAACAAGGGAAGGGCACTTATTACTTTTTATAAAATTTAAGTGTTCATTTGCGATTTAATTGGAAGTAGTTTAGGGTATATAGTTATTAACTAATTTAATAGGGGTCGGTTTTCTTTGGATAGGAAGTTTTGGAGAAATCCGGTATTCTCAATTTCAGCAACAGTTATCTTTTTTCTTGTAGTTGCGGGGGCGGTATTACCGGAAAAGTTTGGAAATGTAGCAGATAAATTATACGACTTTACAACAGTGAATTTTGGCTGGTTCTACTTGCTGGTTGTTTTCATCATAGTGATATTTTTAGCTGGTCTGGCGATCAGTAAGTATGGAGCAATCAGGATTGGCGGCGATGAAGAACGGCCGGATTATCCGTTTTTCACATGGATTGGGATGTTATTTTCGGCTGGTTTCGGAGTAGGGCTCGTTTTTTGGGGTGTAGCGGAACCGATGAGCCACTATTTCACTTCACCGATTGGAGGCATAGAACCGCATTCAGAACAAGCAGCACGGGTTGCAATGGGTTACTCATTTTTCCACTGGGGTATTTCTCAATGGGCTATCTTCGGTATTGTTGGCTTGGTTATCGGGTTTTTACAATTTCGAAAGAAAAAAGATGGTCTCATTTCCACAGCTTTGGAGCCGTTGCTAGGATCGAATAAAAAGTTGAAGATAGGTATTGATTCTTTTGCAGTCATTGCTACAGTCATGGGGATTGCCACTTCGCTTGGGCTCGGTATTTTGCAGATGGCTGGTGGTCTGGAATCTGTATTTAACATTAAAAGTACATTCAGCATACAGTTAATTATTATAATTATCGTTTTTATTTGCTACATGCTGTCGGCAGCTTCAGGGTTGAATAAAGGAATCCGTTATTTAGGGAACTTTAACTTAGGAATGGCAATAGCGATGCTTGTGTTCTTTTTCATCGTGGGTCCAAAGGTATTCATCCTTGAAACCTTTACACTGGCAATCGGTGATTACATAACGAATTTCATCCAATACAGTTTGCGTTTACAGCCTTATCAAGGTGGGACATGGGTCCGGGATTGGACGATATTCTATTGGGCGTGGACAATCGCATGGTCACCTTTTGTTGGGGCGTTCGTTGCACGTGTATCCAAAGGTAGAACGATTCGAGAATTCATCATCGGGGTAATGGTCATTCCGCCGGTGTTTGCATGCATGTGGATTGCAACATTGGGCGGGACAGCACTTTATAGTGATTTGAACAACGGTACAAAGATAGCGGAAGCTGTTAACGCTGATGTCACTTCTGCAATTTTCGAGACGTTTAGACATATGCCATTCACTGGACTCATGTCCGCTTTGGCAATCTTATTGATTTTTACATTCTTGGTGACATCTGCGGATTCGGCAACGTACATCCTGGCGAGTATGACAACGAAGGGGAGTATGATGCCACCTTTGATTGTGAAAATGGTTTGGGGAATCCTAATGTCAGCGATAGCGGCAGTGCTGTTATATGCCGGCGGTTTGGATGCATTGCAATCTGCTTCACTTATTGCTGCATTGCCGTTCACGGTTCTTCTCCTTTTACTTGTAATCGGAATGGGCAAATTGTTGAAGAAAGAACCAATTACGGTCAGACCGGCCGACATAAGAAGTTTTGAGAGGATTGAACGTGCAGTGAAGAAGAAAGCTGAGAAGGAAAAATCAATTATGCCTTCATCCAAAAGAAGGAATCAGCAGAAGAAGTGAATTAAAATAACACAAAAATGCCTGCCCTATCACATTTTAGGATCAGGCATTTTTTGTGATTTTTATCATATAATTACTTCTCGTAAATTCTTTTGAGTGCATCTTTAAATTGGGGCTTAATATTAATAGCCGGTTTGATTTCTTTCGCTTTCTGTTCGGCTTCATCCACGGAATCCGCTAGCCCCAATTCCAATAATGTAGCAGTGGCAATGGTTCCTGCTCTACCCCGACCGGTATTACAGTGAAAATACACATTTTTTCCAGCCTTATATGCATCAGTTATTTCTTTTACAGCAGCCTGAATGGACACGTCTTGTTGCTCGGCATCGTCAACAATAGGCTGATGTACACTTTTATTACTTGAAAGTGGAACTTTTACTTCTGCACGTAAATCAAAGATAATATCAATTTTTTCATGCGCAAGAAGATCATCAATTGCATCTACGCCACCTATGAAAATTCGATTTGAGATTAGTTCTTCATACTTTTTGATTGTCATGGAGGATCTCCTTAGTATGTATTTGTAATCAGTATATCATTTAACGTAATGAACTTTTCGTTTCGGTAATTCTAAGCAATTTAATTGCCCGCCGTAGACAGCTCCACCATCGATACCAATAATCCGGTTATCTCCGAAGTAAATAGTATGATTTTCCGCATCCTCATGAAAAATTTTAGTTGGCGTATGACCGAAGACGACTGTCCTGTCTCCATCATAACCTGTGTGGAACTCTTCGCGGATCCACATCAATATATAGGGATCTGTTTCAGCAATTGATTGTGTAGGGTGAACGCCTGCATGGACGAAAACATAATCATCGCGTTCGATAATGTGATCCAGGTTTTGAATGAATTCAAGGTGTTTGTCCAATATTTTGGAATTCAATACAGGTTTAACAAATACCTCTGCATCTGGCATCATAAACTCACTTTCGTTGAGACCGTAACTTTCTAAGGTTTTGCTACCGCCACATCGATTGATCCAATGTTTCCAAGCTCGTTCCTCGTTTGTAGTCAAGGCTTTGATCATCAAGTCTTCATGATTTCCTTTTAGGACAAGGGCTCCTTCTGATTTCAGCTCGATAACCTTATCAAGTACCTTTCTCGAGTTTGGCCCACGGTCTACATAATCACCTAACAGAATGAGTTGATCGTGATTAGAATCGTACTCCACATCGGATAATAAACGTTCAAACATTTCTAATTCTCCATGAATATCACTCATTACAAGTGTGCGTTTCATTCTTCTTCATCCTTTCGGAAATGCTTTATATTACTCAAACCTATCAAGTTTGTTGATTAACCATATTATTACATATGGAACAAGAGTCTACAGTCGACTTGTACATTTTTGGCTCTTTTTGGCCGAAATAATAGCCACACCTTTACCACGGGTCAATTATATCTTGAAATTATTTGGAAACTATCGTCCATTCCACCGCTTTAGTTACAGTATGACGCTATATAGAAAGTGTAACTGGCTTACATCAGAAAAGGAAATGCTATAAAGAAGGGGCAGACAAAATTGCTCCTTTATGGAGAGGAAAGTGGTTATTCACTCCTTCCCAATTGGTTTAGAGCTTAGTGTAACTGTCACTTTTAGGAGCGACGGGCGGTGTCGACTACCCTACGCAACAAGAATTGCCTATAGCGGTGCAGTAGTCGGTCGAACCAAAGCGATTTAAAAGCATCTGTACATAAGGCATCTGGGGTTTAATCATAAAATTAATTAGTCATTATTGGATAACTTGGGTTACTCAACGCATGTGCATACTTAAATTGATAATACGGTAATGTAAATGCGACATTATTGATAATAAAGATTCTTGTGTTCTAATTTTATTTTAAAGTAAATGTTTTTATGTATTTAGTGATTTTGGCTGAATGGTTTGATGAAGAACTTTATTTCCGGGGAAATATTTTGTAGTTGCTATAAATAGTAATAATAATCATATATATCATTAGTTCTAGAGTTTATTCATCCGAGAACAATGAGTAAATACTTATTTCTCGGTTAATGAAGGGGAACAAAAAATGATTTTCTATTTGATTTGATTAAAAAGTAAAACTATATAACTAATATATGAGAGAGGTATCGGTGGTTAAATGTATTGGAGTTGGTTTTTGACCTGATTAGATAAGTTGTAACTTTGCCACCAGCAAAACGGACTAATAAGAATACGAGGAGGGTTTTTATGAAAAAGAAATTTGGTTTGTTTCCGTTACTATGTTTAGTCCTACTACTTACACTTTTTTTGAAACCTGTACCTGTGGCTGCTTGCTCATGTGTAATGAAGCCTTCAGTAGATAAAGGATATGCACGTTCGCAAGCAGTTTTCAGCGGAGAAGTTATCGGAATAAAGGACAATAACGGGCTGTTAGGCAGGCGTGGGAAAACGGTCCTATTTAATGTGAAAGAAACATGGAAGGGAATTAATGAAACGGAAGTTGCTATTGCGACAGGGAGTAGTGATGGAGATTGCGGCATAGCATTTGTCGTTGGCGAAGAATATTTGGTATATGCTAGGCTATCTGATATGTACGGGGATGAATCGCTTACGAGTATAATTTGCGATCCAACGACAGAGCTTGGAAATGCTGCTGAAGATATTGCTATTTTAGGCCAAGGCCAAGTTCCAACACAAGATGTTAAATCTGTTGATAATGGGAAATCAACCGTCTTAATTGGTGGTGGAGTTGTTTTTATAGCTGGATTGCTTGCGATTTTTGGGTGGTACCGGGTTAAGAGAAATAAATAAGAAATAAAACCAATTGCCGAAACAGAATCAAAGTTTCGGCAATTGGCTTTATTTTTGGTTTTCTTATGGATTTATCCCGCATTAACGGGCAGTAAGACCCCCACTTCAAGTATTCAAGGACACAAGAAGAATAAGTGGGGGATCAACTGCCCGTAAAAGCCCGAATGGTTAAACTAACAATCAGTGGGGGGAAGAACCCCCCGTCTGATTGAAGATTAACTTTATTAAGTGAATGCCATCATCCGGTCAAGTGGACCATCGGGTTTTATTATATCGGCTAGATCTAGAATTGGAATCGGGAAGTAGGGGAAGCCCCAATAGTATGGCGTGATTTCATAAAGCTGGAAATAAATAACGAGAGAAGTGTCAGCGATATAGAAATCCTGGTCACTACGGATTCCTTTGAATGGTTCAAGCAACTCAATATTCCAGTCTTTGATCCGCTGATTTATGATATCCGACAGTTTTTTCTCGTAGTTGCTACCCTTTTTGAATAAATCCTTCAAATCGTATTGTTTACCGGTTTTTGTATCAAAGGTCAGTGATTTAACGATAGTCATCCCATGTGCACCGCCTGTAAACGAATAGACGATGAGATTCAGACTAAGGATACCGCGTTGATTGTTCTTTAACTCGTAGTTGGCAAGTAATTCCACGAGGTCTTTCTCGTAAAAACTTTGTTCGACTAGTATTTTGTTCAGAGTGGTTATGATGGCATGGTTAATAGTACTTTGCGCATTGGGATTTGGTAATTGGGTAACAACAGGGTAATATACTTTAACATCCTTTGAGGCGTGAGGCAGTCTTTTTGTTGCAATTGATACTGGTAAATCCACTGGATACGTCCTTTCCTTCTCAATAGAGTAGTACATCATATGTTCAATTGAGTTAGGAAAGTCGAAATAATGGCTTGTAAGAATAAAACAATACCTTTTTTAATTCGGAAGTTGTACCATACATATATTGAAATAATGAAGTTTATTGAATCCGCTGTGGCGATAGAAGGTCCCTTGAAAGTCGCCTTCGCTGTTTATTCATATATCCAACTTATATAGAAACTACGGGTGGGATCCTGGAGCTATAGAATGACACATAGCGTCGTTCCGTGTAGAATTAATGTAACGAGCAGCGATTGAGGAGGTTTCAATATGATGAAAAAACAAAAAGAGTACGAAAATAAATTGAAGAACTTTGATCCGGAGTCCAGTATGCCGGAAACAGAAAACCATTATTCAGACGAAAAGTTTTGGGGAAAAATGATGAAATACGGGAAACTGGCGGGGAAGACAACAGTCTATTATAGCTTGCTTCTTTTCTACGTTGCAAAAAGTCCTGAGGTTCCCAAATCGACAAAGATGATTATTGTCGGTGCACTCAGCTATCTGATTTTCCCGATCGATCTCATTCCAGATTTCATACCAGTAGTCGGACTGGTTGATGATGCCGGGGTCATAGCCGCAGCCGTATTTAAAGTGATTTCTTATATTGATGAAGATATAAAAAATAAAGCAAAAGTGAAAATGAATACACTACTTGGTTTTAAATTCAATGATGAAGAAATAGACAAACGATTATTATAATGGAAAGAGCTAACAAGGAAATGAAAAATTCCGAGTTAGCTCTTTTTGTTTGAATTTCTGCTGTTATTCATACACAATTCTTGGGGCCTTACGAATAATAATCTCCCAGTTTGTTCCGGTACCAATACGATAGGCATCTGCAAAAGATCCTTGATTGATAGCAATGCCGATATTGTCGAGGGAGTTCACATAAACGAGTGGCTCACCAATATGCAAGTCTGCAAATGATCGGCCGAACGTCATGATGTTGTTGTAGATTGTACGGCCATCTGTCGTAATCGATACTTCTATTGAATCGCCATACTGTTCTACGATTTCCTTGAATTGTTCTCGGCTTATATTGGTCCAGAGATTGCCGAAGGGACGGTCGATAATATCTACTATTCCTGTAATTGTTTCATCCACAATGGTGGACAATTTCAATGGTAGTGCAATAATAGTTGATGGATTAACTGATGCACCAATTTCTTCAAATTGGATAATTCCAGCAGCTAGCCGCGCACCCGTGTAAGCGAATATATCGCGTCCGTGGAAGGTATGCGATTCACCTGAATTTGGAAGCCGGTTTTTTGATTCATCGATTTCCCGGATCTCCGTTATTTTGATGAATTGCAACACATGCGTTAATGTCCCGTTATCCGGCGTAATAATATAGTGATTATCCGCAGTCTTCGCAACGATCGCACGACGGTTCGATCCAACTCCTGGGTCGACAATTGATACGAAGACCGTTTCACTTGGCCAATAACCGATCGATTGTAATAACCGATAGGAAGCTTCCCAAATATTGTATTGAGGAATTTGATGTGTGATTTCAAAAATTGGGATTCCGCGTTGAACGGAGTTTGCTACGCCATGCATCGCACTCACTGCACCATCACTTTTGCCGAAATCGGATTGAAAAACTAATAAACCTGTTGTCATTACAAATCCACTCCTCATCCCTATAGTTTATGAAAGTGAGAAACAAAAAAATCCCGCTCAAATCAATCGTTAACCGATTGAAAAGGACGGAATTCATCACTTTACTTTTCTCTTCAATGCTCGTATGTATTATTGAATAATTTACACGATTATGAATCAAAAGTCAACAATGCTGCATGATAAGGTTCTATAAAAATGCCTGTCACTACTACGAATCAATAGTGTAGTGTGACTAGTATCTTCCTGTTATTTCCGAAATGTTGTCCGATTTTAAAGAAAATGAACAATCAGAGCAATTAGTAAGGGAAATATAGTTGTTTTGAATTGATTTGAATGACACCATTCTTCGCTTTTTGGGCTGTTTTATGTTAGAATTTAAGTTCATAACAGAAGAGGACGTGACGTTTAATTGATCACAATTACTATACCAAATCCGGATGTAACAATTGTACAACGTAAACAAGAAATGGGTGCCGATGTTGCGCCGATAAAACCAATTTATGGATTTATTGATTTACATGAAATTCCACGTGATAAAGGCGGCATCATTTTGTTTTATAATAACAAAGATGAATTGCTGTTTGCTGGGAAAGCACGTAAACTGCGCCAACGTGTTAAAAAGCATTTTGAAGACACGGTCTCTCCAATCAAAAATCATCGTAACGAAGTGCATGAAATTGCGATTATCGTTGTCGAAGACCCGATGGAACGCGAAATTTATGAAACGTATATCATTAATACACAACGTGCGAAATATAATCTTGATAAAGTATTTTTTGAGTGAACAACAGAGCTGACTGCCATGTGCAATCAGCTTTTATTTTTGACCATTTATGTTGAACAACACGAATGAAGTTCTTTATTTCAATAATACATAGGAAAAGGGTGGGAACATGGACAAGAGACTACAAAAGATTGTCGATGAAGCGCAAGAAAAGTTTGGTTTAGATGCTTACCGAATGGCAAGACATTCGATTTATAAAGAACGAGATACTATGGGGGATGCTTACTATACGTTTACTATGGAGTGGTTTCCTAAAGAGTTAAACGAGCCAATCGAAGAAGGTTATAATCCCGAGGGAACAGCGATTGTTGAATATGCAATTCAAAAGCAACACTTTAGTAATGTGTCATTCGTACAAGGTGAATCATTTTCTACAAAAACGCACTTTCCGGATAAAGCCGCTGCTGAAGTCGCTGCATGGCTTGAAAAGGAAACTGGATTGGTGTACGAACAGGATTTCAAACTAACGCAAGCGAATGCAAATGGGTTTCAATTTACATCAGACATCGATGGTATCTATTTTTCTCCGAGCTGTATAATTGAAGTTGAATTTGATGATGTTGGCAAGCTGACTTCTTATCATTCATACGGAACGATGCCTTCGCGAAATCTCGTTGAGCAGTCAAAATTCACGTTAACACTTGAAGAAATTGAACCAATCGTCAAAAAACAGCTTCAACTTATAAAGTTTCCATCTGAAACTGAAAAACGTTTTGTTCCCGTCTATGCAATGGAAGAAGTGTACGTAACGGTTGACGGGGCCCGAATCATCCCATTTATGGAACATGAGCGTTCAGAAGTTAAAATTGATGAAGTAATCGAATGGAATAAACCGTTAGAACAAAATATTGATCGTGAAGAAATCACAATTGTTTCCGAAGCAAACGTAGAAGAAGCATTCGGTAACGTCGACGCAGGTAAAAAACTGACGTTGTCGGCTGATCAAATTGAACGTAGTAAAAAAGTTGTTCGGGATGTACTACGAGCTGAATATCCTGATGAATCAGGGAAGTGGAAGCTGTCCCAACTTCGTTGTCAAGAGAATTTTATCGAAGCGCATTGTGAAATAAATGAAGAAAACCCAATGATTTTTAATCGAAAAGTAGTTGTTTTCATGAATCCGGAAACGATGAAGGTGCTGAATTATCTTGATAATGGCTCGATGTTTGAGATTTTTGAAGCCTTTCTGCCTGCCGCAAACGCGGTCGTAACACCTGAAGAAGCATTTGAGAAAATGATACCCTATATTACGCTTGATCCGACTTATGTATATGACGAGTTCGCAGGTAAGTATATTCTTTGCGGCTTGTTGGATGCGGCGGAATGTGTTGATGCGGTGACAGGGGAAATTGTCGATTTAGGAGATATATAGGTTCAGTTAATTAATTATATATGTTGAACAAATGAATACGGCGTATGCGCTTTACAAGGGCTTTTGGGAGGTCACTGAAAAAGCATTAGCACTTGGAATGGTTTAGGATTCCCACTAATACCGCTTTGACGCTTTGTGGATGCCTCCCGCGATAAGCCAGAAAGAAGACCTCTTTCAGTCTTATCGCTCCGGCTACCACGAAGACGCGCCTTCGCTAGATGGTCTATGTGAGAAAGAGCTTTTCATTATCTGTGATGCAATTTGTAAGTTGGAGCACGTCTTTCTTGACTATAAGTAGTATCAACTAGTAATCACCTTATAATCTCAGCATATACATCTCGAAATTACATTTCTCTCGATAATGAACACCCTAGTGCACGCGCGGCAAAGGGGTCGCCAAAGCGCCAAGCGCTCTACAATCCACACCCCGAATTAAGAGAAAACTGAAAAAGTTCTTTTTTATAATAAGAACTAGTTGATTGTAGTGAAGAGCGGCGACTCCGCCGTGCCCGCGGAAAGCGTCCGCTCGGAACGGAAATCAACGGGATTGAAGGGAATTGTACTTTTTCAGTGCCCTGGCTTATGGCGGGAGGCATCCCCTAGCGCCGTAGCGATTCAATGGAATTCTTTAATTCAACATATATAGTGTGTAAATGGGGATTGGATACACGTTTCCCATTTATGTAATAGTAATGATAAGTGACGATAAATGAAAAGAGTATCCAATTATTGTTTACGCATTCTTGAAGTCGGTATACTTAATGCCTCTCTGCAACAATAGAAATTAGATATGAATAAAGAATTGGAATATTTAAAAGTTTGTGTTATAGTCAAGGGGATATTTCGATAATTGAATATGTGTAAAAATAGGTGCGGATTAATACTGATGTATTGGTCTGCTTAAAAGGGAAGTTCGGTGAGAATCCGACGCTGTCCCGCAACTGTAAATGGGAGCGATTTCGTTTAAACCACTGCTTTTTATAAAAAAGTGGGAAGGTACGAATAGCAATGATCATTAGCCAGGAGACCTGCCTCTTTTTATAACACATGTTGACCTACGAGGATAGGGGGTGTTAAGGACGCGCGGATGAGCTATGCCTATTTTTAACAGGCAGCTTTCTTTTAGTTGGGATTCTGGCGCTCTTTAACAACTTCTCTTATGAAGTTGTTTTTTTTATGGTCAGAAATAAGGGGAAGCGCTGCGAACAGCTACAAATAGGATAATTTTTGGTGAAGTGAAAGCGTTTACAAATCTCAGAGTCATAACCATTCAGATTGGGGGAAAATAGTATGACGAATACACTTACATTTTTACCAGGACTTGAAGGCGTGATTGCCACTGAAACATCCATTTCGCTGCTCGATACGGAATTGGGTCAGATTATTATCAAAGGATACGATTTAATCGAGCTTTCAAAAACCAAAGGGTATCTTGATATTGTCCACTTGCTAATGGAAAATACCTTGCCGTCTGATACTGAAAAAGCAGGTGTGGCAGATAAATTGAAAAAAGAGCATGGTGTGCCAGAAGGTGTCACAAAGGTTTTGCAAGCATTGCCTAAAGAGACACATCCAATGGACGCATTGCGAACTGGGATATCTGTTTTAGCGGGCTATGATAAGGAAATTGATCAGCACACTCTAGCTATCAATAAAAAAAGAGCTTACGAGTTACTTGGCAAAATTCCGGAAATAATTGCGAACAGCTTTCACATATTACAGGAAGAGGAACAAATCCTCCCGTTGAAAGAATTGTCATACAGTGCTAATTTCCTTTATATGATCACAGGGAGGAAACCGACAGAGTTGGAAGAATCTATTTTTGACCAGTCGCTACTACTTTATAGCGAGCACGAAATGCCAAATTCCACCTTCACCGCAAGGGTAATTGCCTCGACGTTTTCGGATTTATATGGTGCATTGACTGGAGCGGTTGCTTCTTTAAAGGGCTATTTACATGGAGGAGCGAATGAAGCAGTCATGAATATGCTTTTAGAGGCCGGTTCTGTTGACGCATTTGAATTGTTATTAGAAAAGCGTTTACGTGATAAAGAGAAAATTATGGGGTTTGGTCATCGAGTCTATATGAAAAAGATGGATCCAAGGGCCTTGGTAATGAAGGATGCGTTAAAGGAGTTATGTGCGCTAAAGGGTGACGATCTCCTTTACCAAATGTGTGAGGCGGGAGAAACCATAATGGAAAGAGAGAAAGGACTTTATCCAAATCTAGATTATTACGCGGCACCGGTATATTGGATGCTGGGCATTCCAATCCCATTATACACACCAATCTTTTTTGGCTCGAGAACAGTAGGATTGTGTGCGCATGTTATTGAACAACATGAAAATAATCGTTTATACCGTCCAAGGGTTCATTATATAGGCGAACGACACAGCAATCATTCAACTGGGGAGTTGTAACTGGCCGTTCACCACAACAGCGATACACTAGGCATCACTTAGTACTATTCTAAACAAATTGAAAGCGGAAAGGAAGAGTTAGATGTTGAAATTGAAAGAACAAATGACAATGGATACACTGATAGAGGAAATTACGGACTATGTTTTAAATAAAGAAATTACAAGCGAGGAAGCATATAAGACAGCACATAATGTGTTAATAGATACAATCGGGTGTGGAATATTGGCATTAAGCTATCCGGAGTGTACGAAATTACTAGGACCTGTAGTACCGGGTACTATTGTTCCAAATGGCAGTCGTGTACCTGGTACATCGTATGTACTGGACCCGGTCCAAGGCGCATTTAATATTGGCTGCATGATACGATGGCTCGATTATAATGACACATGGTTAGCTGCTGAGTGGGGTCATCCGTCCGATAATTTAGGTGGCATTTTAGCTACAGCGGATTATCTAAGCCGTTTACGTCTCTCGGAAGGAAAAAAACCACTTGTTGTACGTGATGTATTGGAAATGATGATTAAAGCACATGAAATCCAAGGCGTACTGGCATTAGATAATAGTTTGAACCGTGTTGGACTTGACCATGTTCATTTCGTCAAAATTGCTACAACTGCGGTCGTCACCAAAATGCTTGGCGGGGGACGTACAGAAATAAATAATGCGTTGACAAATGCCTGGATTGATGGCGCAAGCCTTAGAACGTATCGTCATGCACCTAATACCGGTTCACGAAAATCGTGGGCAGCAGGAGATGCAACGAGTAGGGGTGTACGACTGGGGATGATGGCAATGACAGGCGAAATGGGTTACCCGACAGCGCTATCCGCTCCGGAGTGGGGATTCCAAGATGTTTTATACAATCAAAAGGAATTAACACTGGCACGTCCTTTAGATTCTTATGTGATGGAGAATATACTGTTTAAAGTATCGTATCCAGCCGAGTTCCATGCGCAAACAGCGGCGGAATGTGCCATTATCCTGCATCAGGAGATAAAGGAGCGACTTGATGATATTGAAAAAATTACAATCACGACACATGAATCTGCTATTCGGATTATCGATAAAGTAGGTCCGCTTAACAACCCCGCTGACCGTGACCATTGCATCCAATACATTACGGCACTTGGTTTACTATATGGCGATGTTGTTGCAGATCATTATGAAGATGACGTGGCAAATGACTCACGAATCGATCAATTAAGAAATAAAATGATTGTCGTAGAGGACGAGCAGTATAGTAAAGATTATCTCGATCCGAGCAAGCGCTCGATCGCCAATGCTGTTCAAGTTACATTTAAAGACGGTTCCACAACAGAGAAAGTTGTAAGTGAGTATCCGCTTGGTCATCGCTTTAGAAGAGAGGAAGCTATTCCTCAAATACGCGAGAAATTTTCGGCTACATTGATGACTCATTACCCTGAAAAGAAGCGAACAGAAATAGAAGTGGCGTGCGAAAGCCAAAGTAAGTTAGAACAGATGAACGTCAAAGAATTTGTCGACTTATTTTTGCTTTAAGAGAGGAGGGAAATGACAATGGCATGGATTGTTGATCAACAATCATCACAAGAGACATTAGCTAAGAAATTCCATTCAATCATGCATGCATCAGGAATCGTTCAAATCCCTGGTGCGCATGATGCGATGGCAGGGCTTATTGCACGAGATGCCGGATTTTCTGCACTCTATTTATCGGGGGCCGCCTATACGGCTAGTCGTGGTTTACCAGACTTAGGGATTGTGACGTCAACTGAAGTTGCGGAGCGAGCAAGGGATATAGTGCGTGCTACCGATTTACCGCTGCTTGTTGATATCGATACAGGTTTTGGTGGTGTATTGAATGTAGCAAGGACAGCCCGTGAAATGGTAGAAGCGAATGTTGCAGCAGTACAATTAGAGGACCAACAGTTACCTAAGAAATGTGGCCATTTGAATGGCAAGAACTTGGTTTCTACTGAAGAAATGGTGCAGAAAATAGTAGTGTTGAAACAGGTTGCACCGACACTTCTTATTGTTGCGAGAACAGATGCGCGCGCAGTGGAAGGTTTAGAGCAAGCGATTGATAGAGCGAAGGCATATGTGGAAGCGGGTGCGGATGCTATTTTCCCGGAAGCTCTTCAATCAGAAGAGGAATTCAGACTGTTTGCCAAAGAGATTTCGGTTCCTTTGCTTGCAAATATGACTGAGTTTGGAAAAACACCCTATTATAGCGCCGATGAATTTGCTGAAATGGGTTTCCATATGGTGATTTACCCAGTCACATCATTAAGAGTTGCTGCCAAAGCCTATGAACGTGTTTTTGAGAAAATCATCAATGAGGGCTCACAAGAACAAGCACTTTCTGATATGCAAACGAGAAGTGAATTATACGTTACTATTTCTTATGATGAATTTGAAGCATTGGACGAGTCAATAGCGAAGACCGTATTAACAAAAGAGCAGTAATACTGAATAGCGGCGATGATTCGTTCTTTAAGGCATGGAGGTAAGGCCTGCTGGAGAATGGATCATCGCCTTTTCACATTATCAAAAGGTGGATGATGAGAAATGGTAAAAGAAGATTATTATAAGGTTAAAGAATGGATGAGCGAATATCCGCAAGTGTTGACAAAGGACCATGAAATCGGAGAAACATTACGTTTGCTCTCCGAAGGACATTGTTCGGAACTGCCAGTTGTGGATCATGAACGACTAATCGGAGTCGTCACAATAGGGGATTGTCTTGCTACTATTAAGAGTGGGATAGGTTGGAATGAACCGATTAACTCTATTATTAGTGCAGTCTTCCAATCGGTGAATGAAGATTTCCCAGTGAAGCAATTGGATGGATGTCCAACCTATGTCGTATGTGAGAAGACAGGCATGCTCCAAGGAGTAATCACACAAATAGAACTGCTGAAGATTAATCAAGCCCTTTTTCAACGACTTGAAAAATCAAAGGAGACAATCGAGTGGTATACACTATGTTTTGATACGGCTTATGAAGGATTGACGATTGTAGATGAAGCGGGTGTGATTCAATTGTTCAATGAAAACTATAGCCGCTATGTTGGCGTGACTAAGGAGGAGGCTATTGGCCTTCCAGTAGAAAATGTTATTGAGAATACAAGGATACCAATTGTCCTTAGAACGGGTATCCCTGAGCGTAATCAAATCCATTGGCTGCAGGGGCAAAAAATGGTTGTTCACCGAATGCCGATTTGGAAAAATGGTCGTATTGTTGGGGCCGTCGGTATGCTTATTTATGAAGGCGTTTCTGAAGTCCAGCAAATTATCACTCAAATAGATTTGTTAGAGCAACGAAAAGGGAGTGAAACGTCGATTGAGGTGGGCAAAGTTGCTGCACAGAAACGGTTCACTTTTGAAGATATTCTCGGAGAGAGTCCCGCGATATCTAATACAAAGAAGCTTGCAAGAAAGGCAGCACAGTCTAAGGCTCCCGTTTTGATCACTGGGGAAAGTGGTGTTGGAAAAGAGCAATTTGCAAGGGCGATACATGATACGGGTAAGATGAGCAGTGGACGTTTTATCAGTGTTAATTGTGCAGCGATTCCCGAGAACTTAATCGAATCAGAGCTATTTGGCTATATGGAAGGTGCGTTTACAGGTGCGAAAAAAGGAGGGAAACCAGGGAAATTTGAGCTTGCTCACATGGGGACAATTTTCTTGGATGAAATTGGTGACATGCCCCTTGCGACACAGGTGAAAATTCTTAGGGTGATTCAGGAAAAAGAGGTGGAACGGATTGGTGGAACTGAACCGATCCAGGTCCAGTTCCGGATTATTACAGCTACAAATAAAAACCTTGAAAAAATGGTGAGGGAAGGCGAGTTTAGAGAAGATTTATATTATCGGCTTCACGTGATCCCCTTGAATATTCCTCCACTTAGGGAGCGGAAAAGTGATATCCCACTGATTATTTCTGCACAGCTACCCACTCTTTGTCAAATGTACGATAGTGAGGGGAAAACGATTGATAAGGAAGTCATGCAACTATTCTTTCGATATCATTGGCCAGGGAATGTACGCGAGTTAATTAATGTATTGGAAAGATTATTTGCTTTGACAAGCGAATCCCATATTAAAATGAGTGATTTGCCAAACGAATTTTTTCGAATAGAAAAGAAACAAGAATATATGACTATTTCCTCGTCGTTAAGCGATAGAAATGAAGTAAGACAACTTGTGCATGAGGAAGAAGAGAAGAATATCATTGAAAAAGTATTAAGAGAAGTAAGCGGGAACAAGTCGGAAGCGGCTAAACGTCTCGGCATTACAAGAGCAACTCTTTATAATAAACTATCTCGTTATCAGTTATAACTGCAAACTGCTAACTAGAAGCGTCAACTTGTCTAGTCACTTAGACAGTTGGCGCTTTCCATTGCTTAGAAACATCTGTGTTCCGTCCGATATTTTATTGGCATGCAACTTGCAATATATAACATTGAATGGAGGGAATGAGAAATGGAGCAGATACAACACTTAATCTCAGATACTAATTTAACAAATAGTAGTATGACTTATTCCTATTTTACACCCGAAGATTTTACAGACGACTATGAAATGATTGCTAAAACAACCAAACAATTTCTGAAACTGGACGTGAAGCCTCAACTTGAAAAAGGTTTGTCGATAGAAAATCAAGATGTTCGCGTACTTTTTGAAAAAGCTGGGGATATCGGTCTTCTTGGTATTGAAGTCCCGGAAGCCTATGGTGGTTTTGAGTTAGGGAAAATGGTTGCAGGTCTCGTTGCAGAGATAATGGGTGCGGCCGGTTCATTTAGCGTTTCGTTTAATATTCATGTTGGTGTTGGTACATTGCCATATGTCTATTTTGGTACAGAAGCCCAAAAGGAAAAGTACTTACCGAAATTGACAAGTGGGGAATGGATTGGTGCTTACGCCTTGACAGAGTCGAATGCAGGGTCGGATGCTTTGAATTCGAAAACAACTGCCGTCTTGAACAAAGAAGGGACGGATTGGATATTGAATGGCGAAAAGCAATGGATAACGAATGCCCATCTCGCTGATTGTTACGTAGTGTTTGGAAAAATAGCCGAAGGTATGACTGCATTTATCGTAGAGCGAACATTTGAAGGTGTGTCAGTTGGACCCGAGGAAAAAAAGATGGGGATTAACGGTTCTTCTACTGCTACTCTTATTTTGGAAGACGTCAAAATACCTGTTGGAAACGTCCTGGGGGAAATTGGGAAAGGGCATCATATTGCTTTGAATATTTTAAATATGGCTCGTTTGAAACTTGCATTTGCCAATATCGGAACGGCAAAGCATGCATTACATCTATCAGTAGCTTATGCGAAAGAGCGAAAGCAATTCAGCAAAGCATTGATTGGCTTCACGATGATCCAAGAAAAGGTAGCCAATATGGCAGTACGAATCTTCGGTGCAGAAAGTGCGGCATACCGAACAGCGGGGGAAATGGATGAAGCGCTTCAATCTGTTGATTCGGTAGAGGAGTTAGTAAGAATTGTCGCTGACTTCATGATTGATTGTGCAATAAATAAAGTGAATAGTTCAGAAGCCCTTGATTATATTGTTGACGAGGCAGTGCAAATTCACGGGGGATATGGTTATATGCAGGAATATGAAGTAGAAAATTTATATCGCGATGCCCGAATCAATCGAATTTTCGAAGGGACAAATGAAATTAATCGTCTTGCAATTGCTAAAGGTGTACTGAAAAAAATCGAAAAGGGGCAACTATGGTCTGCAAAAAACGAAGTGGACAATCGGACGCATGCTTTGACGCGGCATTACGGCTACTTAGTAAAGGCGAAACAACTTATCGGAATTGTCGTGAAAGCGCTTGCTGGACCTTTAGGGAAATCAATTGAAGAGGAACAAGAGTATTTAGGATTACTAGCCAGTATGAATGAAAGGCTATTCATCATGGAATCTGCTTTGCTAAGGACTGAGAAGGCGCTAATTAAAAATGGGGAATCCGAGGAAAAAAGGAAGATGCTCATGTCCGATGTCATTTGTGAAGAGGGGTATCGAAGTATTCAAACAGCAGCTATTTCGTTTGTATCAAGTGCTCTACCCGATGAGGAAAGTCGTGGGCTTATGCTGATGGAAATTCAAGCAATCTCAGCTCCGCTTTACAGTAATATGTTTATCAAGAAGAGAGAAATTGTTCAAGGAATAATAGAAAGCGCTCGATATAACGTCTAAAATATGGGGGGACTCGATGATGAAAATTGGCATGATCGGCTTAGGGAATATGGGAATGCCCATGGCGAAAAACTTACTGGAATCCGGATTCACTGTTTATGGAAATGACCGAAGTGAATTAGCTGAAACTGTATTTCAGCAAGCGGGCGGAATAATTGGTCTTTCTGCAATACAAATGGCAGGACGTTGCGCTATTATTTTGACGAGTTTACCATCAACAGCCGCGGTGGAATCAGTTTATTTAGGAGAAGCAGGGTTGATTCACCAAAGCGATGAAAATATTCTTTTGATTGATACGAGCACTGTTTCGCCGGAAGTGAATCGCCGCATAAGCGAGGAAGCACAAGCGAAAGGAGTTGCTTATTTAGCCGCACCAGTCAGTGGGGGTGTGATAGGTGCGGAAAATCGGACATTGACATTTATGGTTGGTGGCCGAGCGGTGGACTATGAGCGTTCATTACCAATTATTTCAGTACTAGGCGAAAATTTGTTTCATGTGAATGAGCGAATTGACAGTGGTACAATTGCAAAATTGATAAATAATCTGCTCATCGGTTTCTATACCGCAGGGGTGAGTGAAGCGTTGGCATTAGCAAATGAAAATAACATGGACATGAACAAGCTTTTTGATATGTTAAATGTTAGCTATGGACAGAGTCGAATATATGAACGGAACTTTAAATCATTTATCGAAAATGAGGAGTATGAACCGGGATTTGCGCTGAAGTTATTACGAAAAGATATGGGATTCGCATTGCAATTGGCAGAGAGTAATCAGTTGCATCTCCCAATCAGCCAAGCCCTTTTTGCAGTTTATGAAGAAGCGGAACATGCGGGATTAGCGGAAGAGGATATGTCAGCTTTGTATAAAAGAATTGGACATCAAAAAATAGCATTTACAATAGGGGGATTGAAATAAATGACTACAACAACTATAAAGCAAATGAAAAATTGGATTAACGGTGAATGGGTGGACTCATCTGGTACTGAAACGGAAACAGTTTCGAATCCAGCAACAGGTGAAACAATTGCTTATGTACCATTATCTACAAAGAAAGACGTCGATGCTGCAGTGGAAGTGGCAAAACAAGCTTTTCTATCGTGGGCCGATATACCAGTTCCGAACCGTGCGCGTCTTCTGTTTACTTACTTGCAAAAGTTGGAGGAGCATAAAGAGGAGTTAGCACAGATTATTACGATGGAAAGCGGAAAAACATTGACAGATGCAAGAGGGGAAGTGCAAAGAGGGATAGAGGTAGTGGAACTTGCTACGTCAGCGCCTAGCATGATGATGGGAGAGGCTCTACCAAATATGGCTACCGGTATTGACGGATCTGTCTGGCGCTACCCGATTGGAGTTGTCGCAGGGATCACTCCATTTAATTTCCCGATGATGGTGCCCCTCTGGATGTTTCCACTGGCGATTGCTTGCGGGAATACATTTGTGCTTAAAGCATCTGAAAGAACGCCCGTTTTAGCGGGACATCTTGTTGAATTATTTCACGAATCCGGTTTCCCTAAAGGTGTCCTAAGTTTGGTGCATGGGGGAAAAGAAGTGGTGAACGGTTTACTGGAACACCCAGATGTCAAAGCAATTTCTTTCGTTGGATCAGAACCGGTTGCAAAACATGTGTATGAAACGGGTACGAAATACGGTAAACGTGTTCAGGCGCTTGCTGGTGCAAAGAACCATGCGGTTGTCATGGCGGACTGTCATCTCGAAAAAACAGTTCAAGGAGTTATTGGTGCAGCGTTCGGCAGTAGCGGTGAGCGTTGTATGGCTTGTTCGGTCGTTGCAGTTGTTGATGAAGTTGCAGATGATTTTATGGAGCTACTTGTTGCAAAAACGCGTGAATTATCAGTAGGAGATGGGCGTTATGAAGAGAATTTTGTCGGTCCTCTTATTCGCAAATCGCATAAAGAACGCGTGCTTAGTTATATAGAGAGTGGTATAGCTGAAGGGGCTTCGCTGATTGTCGATGGCCGAGAAATAGATAGTCAACTGGCAGAAGGAAATTATCTCGGAGCGACTATTTTTGATAACGTGAACAATGAAATGAAAATCTGGCAGGAAGAACTCTTTGCTCCAGTGTTAAGCATTGTGCGTGTGAAGGATTTAGAAGAGGGAATTGCGCTGACAAATCAATCGAAGTTTGCCAATGGAGCGGTCATTTATACGGGAAGTGGTAAAAGCGCTCAAACGTTTCGTGAAAAAATTGATGCGGGTATGATTGGAGTAAATGTGAATGTACCTGCACCAATGGCATTCTTCTCTTTTGCCGGTAACAAATCTTCATTCTATGGAGATCTCGGCACAAATGGGAAAGACGGGGTACAGTTTTATACGCGTAAAAAAGTTGTAACGGAGCGTTGGTTCTAAGAAAAGAATTGAAAAAAGCCGAATTCCTTTTTGGGGGGATTCGGCTTTCTCTAATTAGTCGGCTATGAAAAAGCCATTGACCATTTCATTCGAAACAGATGAAATGTGTGGGTACTTGTAGCAGGGTGCTAAATCTTTATCAATCAAGACAGAGCGAACTCCTTCGAAAAAGTCTTCGTGTTTCATGAAGTTCATTGCAAGAATAAGATCTGTGGCAAGGCATTCTTCTAATGTTTTTTGTTCGCCGTCAATTAACTGCTTTAGTGTCACTTTTAATGATACAGGTGATTTCGTACGCATTGTTTCTATGGTTTCTTTCGCGAATGAAGTATCATTTTTCCCTAAGGCATCGAAGAGGGATTCTATCGTCGTCTGAGAGAAATGGTCGTCTATGTCTTTTTGCAAAGATACTAATTTGCCATCATCCGGTGCGGTTGATGTGTATTTTGCAAGCAATGTGTTAATGGTTGTCTGCTCCCATTTCATTCTCTCCAATTCATCGATGAAAAGCAGGAGTTTTTCGTAAGACATAAAATGATCTGCTCCATTTATATACAGTACATCTGCAGCTTTTAATTGTGTAGCCGTCAATGCTAAATATCTCCCGATGAATCCCGGAGCCTTATTTAAAAAATAGGCGGCACCTACATCTGGGAAAAAACCAATTGTCATTTCTGGCATTGCCCAAATGGTACGCTCGGTAACGATTTTAATAGAAGCACCATAAGTTAAACCTACGCCGCCTCCCATGACAATACCATCTAAACAAGCAATGATTGGTTTAGGGAATTGGGCAATGGATAAATCTGTTTGATATTCTTCTGTGAAAAAGTCGTTTGCTTTTTGGAGACCATTTTCACTATTTTTCGCTTCATATAATGTTTTTATATCTCCGCCGGCACATAAGCCTTTTGTTCCTGCACCTCTGATTATGACAGCTTTGACACGTTCATTTGTCTTCCAATCTGTTAATTTTTCCCTGATTGCTTGTACCATCGCGAAGGACAGTGAGTTTAAAGCTTTCGGCCGATTGAGTAAAATTGTAGCAACTCCATTGTCGCTTATTGAAAAAAGGACTTCTTCTGTCATTGTTCACAACCCCTTTTACGTATGTTTAAATAGCGGTTTTCTTTTTTCAATAAATGCGTGTACACCTTCCTTGGCATCGTCTGTTAAAAACAGTTCAGCAAAATTGTTACGTTCCCGTTCTAGCCCATTTACTAAGGATTCATTTGCTCCCTGTATGATACATTCTACAGCTCGCGTGATGCTGGTCATACTCTTACCGTCTACAAATGCTTTGGCAATCGTTTTAGCAGTTGGCAAAAGATCTTCTGGGGAAACGACTAATTGGATAAGTCCAGCTTCCTTTGCCTCGTCACCGTTAAGTTGTTTACTTGTTAAAATTAGTTCCAATGCAATGGCTGTACTGGTTATCCTGCTCAATCTTTGCGTTCCGCCGAACGTAGGGATAAGCCCAAGTTGAAGCTCGGGTAATCCCAGTTTGGCTGCAGATACGGCAATCCGGTAATGGCAGCTCATAGCCAATTCCAATCCTCCACCAAGACAAGCACCATTAATGGCTGCGATAACGGGTTTTTTCATCGATTCTATTTCGTGGCAAATTGCTTGTCCCGCTGTGGCCATTGCCAATCCTTTCTGGTCGTCACCCAGTGCGTCAATGAATTCTTTAATATCAGCACCGGCAACAAAGAAGCGACCTGCACCAGTTAAAATAATCGCTTTCAACTTATCATCATTGGCAAGACTTTTAAAAACCTCTCTTAGTTCGGCAATGCATGCTGTTGACATTGTATTGGCTGGTGCATGGTCTATTTCCACGATTGCAATGTCATCTTCAATCAGTAGATTTGTGAAATTTCTCGACATGAATTCTCCACTCCTTTATTAACTATATATGTTGACATAAAGAATCCTCTCAACAACGCTCGGCACCCTTATGAGGCGCCTTCGCTGGTGATTATATAGAATCATTAGTTCAATATATATATTAGTTATGCAATTATCATGCCAGTCTAAAGAGTGTGTAGTAGGAATGTTTAATTAATATGGAACTGTAAAACTGTCTAGACAGTTTTACAGTTCTTCATCAGATGAAAGTTTTCGTAGTCGGGAGATTTTCATCGGTTGAAGCCTGTGAACTGAAATCTAATCAGGGAATCTACGGATGCTGTTGGTATGGCTTTCTAGGGGTTATTTTTCAAAAAAATATTTTTTTCTTTACTTTTGGTTTTAGATGTTCTACTATGAAGTTAGTAAAGTTTCCTGAGGGAAACAATAATGTAATTCATTTTTTTGTCTATAAAGTTTCCCTAGGGCAAAAAAAATTTGGATTTAAAGTTTCCCTTGGGAAACTCCGGCATATAAATAGATATATGGAGGTGTGTAAATATGAAAGATGCAATTGTAGTTTCGAATTTGCATGTGTCGTATTTCGGAAAAGAAGTGCTACATGATATAGAGTTCACGATATCAAGTGGGAAATCAGTTGGAATCATTGGACCGAATGGAGCAGGGAAGTCCACTTTGCTTAAAGTGTTACTAAATTTGATTTCAAAAGATAAAGGGGATATTACAATCCTTGGTTCCACGCTGAAAGAGGTCCGTAAACGAATTGCTTACGTTCCGCAGCGTAGTACAATCGATTGGGATTTCCCGATTACAGTCAAAGATACAGTTCTTATTGGTACGTATCCGACAGTTGGATTATTAAAAAGGCCAGGGCGAAAGGAAAGGGCATTGGCTCTGAAGTGCCTTGAAAAGGTTGATATGATCGAGTTTCAGGATCGGCAAATTGGAGAATTATCTGGCGGTCAGCAGCAGCGTGTTTTCCTGGCTAGAGCACTTGCTCAGCAGGCAGATTTATTTTTACTCGATGAACCATTTGTTGGAATTGATGCAACGAGTGAAGAGATGATTGTGAAGATTTTAAAAGAGTTGCGCGATGAAGGAAAAACAATCATCGTCGTCCATCATGATTTGAACAAGGCGGAAAAGTATTTTGATGAACTGTTGTTGTTAAACAAGGAGTTAATTGCGAAGGGCAGTGTGAAAGAAGTGTTTACGCCTCAAATGATTTCAAAAGCATACGGCGGACAATTATCGTTTTTAGATGGGGTGATGGCGAAATGATGCATTTCATCGAGGCAGTTATGCAATATGGTTTTCTGCAAAAAGCGCTTATTACATCGGTGATGGTTGGTATCATTAGTGGCGTCATTGGTTGTTTTATTATTTTAAGAGGAATGGCCCTGATGGGGGATGCGATATCTCATGCTGTATTACCAGGTGTCGCAATTTCTTTCATGCTAGGTATCAATTTCTTTATCGGAGCGGTGATAACGGGTATTTTAACAGCTATCGGTATAGGATTCATCAACCAGAACAGTCGTGTGAAAAATGATTCTGCGATTGGCATCATGTTTACTGCTGCATTTGCCGCTGGGATTATCCTTATCACATTTATGAAGAGTAGTACAGATTTGTATCACATCCTGTTTGGGAATGTGTTGGCGGTCAGACCTTCTGATATGTGGATGACACTAATAGTTGGTATTTTCGTGTTGGTAAGTGTGTTTATATTTTATAAAGAGTTGCTTGTCAGTTCGTTTGACCCGATTATGGCTCAAGCATATGGGCTTCCGACTAAGATGATCCATTACTTTTTAATGGTTCTATTAACACTTGTTACGGTCGCATCGTTACAGACAGTGGGCATCATATTAGTCGTTGCGATGCTTATTACACCCGCTTCGACAGCTTATTTATTAACTGACCGGCTCTCTGTCATGATAGTCATTTCGGCTACATGTGGAACGATTTCGGCGATAATTGGTTTGTATTTGAGCTTTACGTACAATCTTGCATCTGGCGCAACAATCGTACTCGTCGCAACCGCTTTATTTTTCTTAGCATTTATATTCTCACCGAAACAAGGTTTATTGTGGAGAGCTATTCGAACAAATAAACAAAAATCAGCCGTTTTATAAAAGGTAATTCAAAATAGAAGGGGAAGATTGTGAATGAAAAAAAGTATGCTATTGTTTGCGCTGGTTGTTGTTGGAGTCTTGTTGTCGGCATGTAACCAAGGGGCGACTGCTCCAAAAGAGAAGGGTGAAAAACTGCAAGTCGTTGCGACGTATTCGATTGTCTACGATATTGTGAAAAATGTCGGGGGAGATTTGGTCGATGTTCACAGCCTTGCACCGATTGGATCAGATCCTCACCAATATGATCCACTTCCGGCAGATGTCGCTTTGACGACAGATGCAGATGTTGTTTTTTATAACGGGCTAAATTTAGAAGAAGGAAATGCATGGTTTACTAAATTGATGGAAACCGCTGGAAAAGCGGGGGAGGATGCGCCGGTATTTCGTGTAAGTGAAGGGGTTGAACCGATGCTCCTCAGTTCGAAGGACCATTTAGGGGAAGAAGATCCCCATGCTTGGCTCGATGTGCGCAATGGCATCAAGTATGTAGAAAACGTGCGTAAATCCCTGAAGAAAATTGATCCAGAAAATGCAGATCGATATGATGAAAACGCGGACGCATATATTACTGAACTCAAAGCACTTCATGAAGAAATCGTGGAGAAAATGAACAAAATCCCAGAAGAACGCCGGGTGCTCGTGACGAGTGAAGGTGCGTTCAAATACTTCTCCGAAGCGTATGATTTTAATGCAGCCTACATTTGGGAAATCAATTCACACCATGAAGGAACACCTGAACAGCTGACAACTATCATTGCAACCATCAACGAGGAAAAGGTTCAAGCGTTATTTTTAGAAACAAGTATCGATCCACGTAGCATGGAGATGGTATCAAGGGAGACGAATGTGCCGATTAAAGGGAAAATCTTTACGGACTCTCTAGGGAAACCTGGTGATGACGGCGATACGTATGTGAAAATGCTTAGATGGAACGCAGACATGATTTATAGTGGTTTGAATCAATAACAAAATGATGAAGCAGCCAGGACTTTTTACTTCAAAAGTCCTGGCTGCTTTTTGGTGGAAATAGTTGTGTCGGTGATAACCTAATCCATGGCGGTGATAACCTCGTTTGAGTCGGTGATAACACCCTCCATAACGGTGATAAACTCAGTATAAGCTTGTTTTTTTGTTAGTCCATATTAATGAAAATCCCATCAAGATTTGCTTCGTTTTTCAATAATCCGGTTTCTGTCATCCAATCGGCAGTTGCTTGCCATGCCTGTTCCTCCTGCTCACCAAACGTACCAGGTGCTGTCATTTTCGGAAGAAGAATCGAAAGTGACTCTCTTTCAACAACCTCGACGAGTGGGAAATTCGCTTCATCCTGGTATTCTAGCAAGATAGACAGCGCTTCTTCAGGATCATTCTCCATATCATCAAAGGCTCTTCCGGCAGCGCGCCAAAATGCTTCGATGTTCTTTTGATCTTTCTTCCAGGTATCGTCACTTGTCACAACAATAAGTTCATAAAACGAAGGTATTTCGAAGTCTGTCGGGTCAATATAGCCTGTTGGAAATCCTTCATATTCAAGTAGCGGTACTTCATGATTAATATATGCCCCGATAACAGCGTCTGCTTTTTTTGAAATCAATGCAGAATTTAATTCAAACCCCACATCGACCATGTTTACTTTACCGTAGTCTGCACCATCTGCTTTCATCATTGTTTCTAGTATTGCTTCGTTCAAAGGGATTCCTGAATAGCCTACAGTTTTTCCTTCTAGATCTTTTGGTGACTCGATACCACTTTCTTTTAAAAATGCTACGTGATTCAATGGCGAACGAACGAGAACGCCGACGGATTTAATGCCGATATTTTGTTCGGATTTCGCGATGATGACATCGGGCTGATAAGTGATGCCCATAGTCACTTTTCCTGCTGCTGCAAGGTTAATAGGGTCTGTCGGACTTGCGGGGAACTTGATATCCAGTTCAATGCCTTCATCTTTGAAATAACCTTTTTCCTCCGCAACATAAAGGAAGCTATGTACAGCATTAGGATACCAATCAAGCATGATACTTACCTTTTCTGTTTTTTCATTAGCATTGCACGCGCTGAGCAATAGGATTAGCGCAAGACTTGTAAGTGATAATGTGATTTTCTTCAATTTTTAATCCTCCATTTTAACGTTCGATTTTCAATAATGGTCACGCAGATGAATAGACCGATTCCGACGGCACTCAGTACAAAAATGGGTGCGAAAACAGCTGCACCATCGAACTGCGTCATCATACGCCTACTGAAGTAACCAAGGCCTGCCTGCGCCCCTAACCATTCTCCGATTGCAGCGCCAATTACACTTAGTGTCACAGCGACTTTCATTCCAGAAAAGAAATGAGGGAGGGCAGTTGGTACGGAATATTTATAGAAAATATCCTTTTTTGAAGCACCCATCGTCAAAAAGAGTTCCTGTATATCTTTTTTTCTTGACGATAAACCATCGAATGTATTCACAGTTATCGGGAAAAATGTGATGAGCACAGTAACGGCAACTTTGCTCCAAATTGTGTAACCAAACCACAGTACAAAAATAGGTGCAAGGGCAATAATAGGAACCATTTGAGATGCAATGAGAATTGGATAGAGTGCTTTTCGTATGCCTGGACGGGAAGACATTAGCACTGCAATGGCTGTTCCTGAAATAATCGAAATGGCTAGGCCGATAATAATCGTCATCAAAGTAACCGGCAGATGTTTCAACAATAATACTTCCTTCAGTTCCCAAAAACGTATAAAAATTTGAATAGGGGAAGGTAGAATGAACGCTTTACCGTAAAGGCGTGCACCCAACTCCCAGATACTTAGAAATCCTGCAATAATAACTAAGGATGCCGTATTTTTCACAGTGTTACCTCACTTCTAAGCTTGCCGATAAGCAGTTCTTTTAGCTCGAGCATTTCAGCGCGATGTAAATCGTTTCTTAGTCGAGGTCTTTCAAGAGGTACTTCGATTTCCACAAATGAAGTGACAGGTTTGTTTTGCAACAGAAAAATACGGTCTGACAGAAACAGTGCTTCCTCTACGTCATGTGTGATGAAAAGGACAGTTGATTTGCGCTTTTCCCACAGATTGATGAGCCACTCTTGCATAGCCAGTCGGGTGATGGAGTCGAGTGCTGAAAATGGTTCATCCAACAATAGTAGGGAATTGCCAGAAAGAACAGCGCGTAAGAAAGCGACGCGCTGCTTCATTCCACCCGAAAGCTCTCCTGGATAGTTATCCTCTGTTCCACCAAGACCGAACTCTTGTAATAATGGTTGTACTTGTTCCTTGGCGGCCTTCTTATCTAATCCGGCTACTTCAAGCGGAAGACATGCATTTTCTAAAATGGTTCGCCAAGGCAGTAACAGATCTTGTTGTGGCATATAGCCAATCTTTCCGAGGCGCTGACTATTTGGATTTCCTTCAAGAGAAATGGTACCCCTTGAGGGTTCATCTAACCCGGTTACAAGACGAAAAATCGTACTTTTACCGGAACCGCTAACACCAATTATCGAAATAAACTCACCGGGAAGAATGTTGAATGACAGATTATCGAGTATGCTGTTGCCTGATTGGTACGTGAATGAAACACCGTCAAACGATAGCATTTATCATTTCAACTCCAGGCCACATTTGTTTTGTATTTGCCATATCCCAAAACATATATTCATAACGAGTTGTATTGAGGAAGATTTCCTCGAGCTTTAACAGTTCATGCTCCGGTTTTCCTTCTGCTGACTTGTTCATTAAATCAATACACCAGCCCGCAAGTTCCTTGAATTCATCCGAAGAATACATCTGAATCCAATCGCCATATAACGAGTGATCGGCAGCACCTGGAATAGCATTTAGCTCCTTACCGATCTCCCAGTAACTCCATGCGCAAGGAAGCAGAGCAGCCATCACTTCCGCAACGGTTCCATTTTGACAGACGTGTAACATGTAGTGCGTATAGGCAAGAACAATTGGTGACGGCTTAGCGTTTTCAAGTTCCTGTTCAGAAATGCCGAACCGTAGTGCGTAGCTTCGATGCAGGGCCATTTCCTTGTTCAGCGTCCCATCGAGTAGTGTCGCGAATTTGCCCATCGTTTCCAAGTCGTCGGCTTTTACAGCCCCAATCGCAAACAGTTTTGCATAATCAATCAAATACAAGTAATCCTGTACCATATAAAACCTGAATTTATCCGGATCAAGCGTCCCATCGCCAATTCCTTGTACGAACGGATGGCTATGATTCTGTCTCCAGATTGGTAACGTCTTTTCTAACAAACGGTCAGTGAACTTCATGATATCAACACTCCCTTTGTATTCTTGAAAACCAAAAAACCCACTCCTTGAAGAAGAAGTGGGTTGTAGACAATCAAAAGTATCCCGGAAAATAGACCGGCAGAATTATTGTGTCAGCACCTCTTCCTTACGCTGGTATTAACCAGTTCAAGTTATAAGGGTCAAGGCACATGCCTCTCTCAGCTCTGTTAGAGCACCCCTAGCGGTGGATCATATGAAATTGGACTCATCCCCATTATAAGCATATTAAAAATAGAAGGTCAACCTTAACTTTGTGAAAAGTTAGAAAGGAATGTATGTTTCCTTTTACGAGAATTATCCTGTAAAGTAGAAAGAAAAAGTATTGAAGGGGGAAATGAATTTGAAATTTTTCCATACAGCGGACTGGCATTTAGGCAAGCTCGTTCAAGGTATATATATGACAGATGGACAGCGTTATGTACTTGATCAATTTGTAGAGGCAGTCGAAGAAGAGAAGCCAGATGCGGTCATTATCGCAGGCGATTTGTATGACCGTGCGGTGCCACCTACAGAAGCGATTGCACTACTTGACGAAGTGCTTGGAAAAATCACTATGGAACTTGGAATACCTGTCCTTGCGATTGGAGGAAACCATGATAGCCCGGGACGCCTCCATTTTGGAAGCGGATTGATGCGAGTAAATGGCTACCATATTGCAGGTCAGATGACGAAAGTAATCGAACCGGTCGTTTTGTCAGATGACTACGGTGAGGTTCATTTCCATCTCGTACCATTTGCGGATCCTTCTGTTGTAAAACATTTGCACGAAGATGAAACGATTGTGAACCATAACGATGCGATGAAGAAAGTGACGGCAACTATCCGTGAACAAATGGTGGAGGGGGTCCGACATGTATTTGTTGGACATGCTTTTGTGACACCTCACGGAGAAAGTGAAAATAACACGAGTGACTCCGAACGACCGTTGGCAATTGGTGGAGCAGAATATGTGTCGGCGCATCTTTTTGAAGGATTTAATTATACTGCACTTGGCCACCTACATCAGGCGCATTATGTGTTAAATGAAACAGTGCGGTTTGCGGGTTCGCCAATGAAATATTCGATTTCAGAAGAACATCATAATAAAGGGTTTCTAATTATCGAACTTGATGCTGCAGGGCAGGTATCTGTTGAGAAACGGGAGTTGAAGCCTAAGCATGATATGCGGACGGTTGTAGGGACGATGGAAGATATTTTGTTGCACCCAGTAAGTGAGGATTATGTTTTTGTAAAATTGCTAGATGAGACACCGGTTTTATTCCCGATGGAAAAAGTACGGTCAGTCTATCCGAACGCGATGCATGTTGAGCGTAAAGTGCTCATGCTGACCGCAAATACGGTTGATGAGCAACGTATGGAACATGGGAAGCATGATGATTTAGCACTCTTTAAAGCATTTTACGAAGAGATGAAAGGAGAAGCGGCAGACGTAGAAACGGAGACCCTCTTTTCAGAAGTGCTCCATGAAGTTATGCACAAGGAGGGAACTGAGCTGTGAGACCAATTCAATTAATGATGACGGCATTTGGACCATATAAAGGGACGGAAACAGTCGATTTCAGGGAATTGAAAGACAATCGACTCTTCGTTATTTCGGGAGCTACTGGTGCGGGGAAAACGACAATATTTGATGGGATTTGTTTTGCGTTATATGGCCAGGCGAGCGGAGAAGATCGAACGGATAATCGTGCGATGCGAAGCGACTTCGCAGACGACGCAGTTCAAACGACCGTTGAGTTGACGTTTGACATTCATAATCGAACGTACCGTATCATGCGGCAAATACCGTATGTCAAACAGGGGAACAAGTCAGAAACGTCTGCGCGCTGCGAGTTCTATGAACTGACAGAAGACGGGGAGGTACCACTTGTCGACAGGCAGATTGTATCTGAAATTAACAAGAAGGTAGAAGAACTAATCGGCTTTACACAAGCACAATTCAGTCAGATTGTTATGCTACCGCAAGGAGAGTTCCGAAAGTTTCTAACGTCTGATACAGAAAATAAAGAAACAATCATGCGGAAAATATTCAAAACAGATAAGTACCGTGAAATTGTGGAGCAGCTAAAAGGGAAGAAAGACAACGCACAAGCGACTCTGATGAAAGAGATGCAACAGAGCGAGGGGCATATTGGACAAATAGCGACCTTACTGCCCGAGCGTGAGTCATCGGTCTTTACTGTTCTTGCGAATGAACATTACAATGTGAATCAAGTCGTTCAAGGATTAGAAGAAGAATTTGCGTTTTATCAAGACAAGACGGTTGTTGTTAAAAAGAGTTACGATGAAGTTTATGCAAAGCATACAAAAATGCAAGAAATGTACCACGCCGCGAAAAGTATGAATGAACGTTTTATTGAACTACGTCAAAAAGAATTATCGTTAAATAAGTTAACGGAACAGTTGCCGATTGTGGAACAAAAAGAACAACAAATAGCCGACGCAGAGCGAGCTGTTTCAATCGGTGAACTTGAGATGCAATTACTCAAATTGAAAGAAGAAACTGCCACGAAAGCAGGTAATCTTAAGAATGCGAAGGAAGCAGTCCAGATAGCAGCAGAAAAAATGGAACTTGCTGGAGAGCGTTTTCGAGTGGAAGAAGCAAGGAAAACGGACCGTGAAAAGCTGACGGAAAGTTTGATACGACTAAAAGATTTCCTTCCGGCTGTTTCAAGTTTGGCATCGAAGGAAACTGCTCTTGATGTGATGAAAAAAGAAAACAATCATTTGGAAAAAGAACTTGGAAAAACCGTTAGAATGACAGATGAAGAAACGAAGAACTTGGAAAAAGTGAAAGTAGAAATCGAGATGTATGAAATGGGACAAGTTCAGTACGATGAACGTATCGATCAACTAAATGAAACGATTGAAAAGTGCAAACTACTGGATGAATTCATTGCGATTCGAAATCGGATACACGTATTGGAACAAGGAAAGAATGATCACGAGGCGCGTTATGAGAAAAGTAAATCGGAATACGATGCAGTAGAACAACTTTGGCTAAATAACCAAGCAGCTATGTTGGCTGAGTCTTTAAAAGACGGGGAATCCTGCCCCGTATGTGGGAGTGAACATCATCCCGCTAAATCGCATAAAACAATTGAAGTAACCATTTCAAGGGAAAAGCTGGAAGTGGAGAAAGAACGGCTGAAAGAAGTCGAGGGGCAATTCCGAACCGCGGCTATTACCTACCAAAATACAATCGAGCAGTTAACTGATAAAGAAAATGAAATGAAGCGTTTAGCTATAGAAAAGGATAATAATAATTTACATGAGGTAAAACAGAAGCTAGAAGCGGAAGTGGCTAAGCTTCGCGCGGATCGAAAATTGCTAGTTAATCTGAAAGTGGAATTGAAAAAGAAAGAAGTAATTGCAGCGCAAATCGTGGCGCAGAAAACTGAAATGGAACGTGCATTGTTTCAACAACAATCGTCCTATGATACACAACTAGCCCTGTTTAACATGACATTACAAACGATACCCGAAGATGTACGGGTACTAGCCACGCTTCAGGAGCGGATTGCTGAAACTGAAAAGAAAAAAGAAGAATTAGATTACGCTTGGGAAGTAGTCCAGAAAGTGCGTGAGGAAACGAGCGAGAAGCTGGGGGCGGCGAAAGTAGCAGAAATTCATGCTGGGGAAACCTTGGAAGAAGTTGTAGGGAAGAGGGGCCAGGCGGAGAGTAGATTCAAAAAAGCTTTAGAAGAATCGGCATTCCCAACAGAACAGGCTTATCGTGAGGCGAAAATGCAAGAAGTTGACCGCATTTTGTTGAAAGAAAAAGTGGCGGTATTCAAACAACAACTTCATAGTTTACGCGATGCAGTAGGGGAGTTACGGGTACTGCTTGAAGGGAAAGAAGTGGTGGATTTGAGCGATTTGGCAACGAAAGTGGCCAAATTGAAAACTGATTATGAAGCCGCTCTTACTGACTATAATGCTTCTTCAGAATATGAAAAAAACGCATTCAGTTTGAAGGAGAAACTTGTACAGTCATCCGTAACAGTGATTGAACTTGAACGAATATATGGGAGAATCACAGACCTTTACGATATCGTAAGAGGACAGAACGGTTTGAAGTTGTCATTCGAACGCTATATTCAAATCGAATACTTGGAACGCATTATCCAATCGGCGAATGAACGTTTGAAAGAAATGTCGAACGGGCAGTTTGTTTTAATCCGCAGTGACCGTCAGGAAGTACGAGGGAGACAAAGTGGACTGGGTCTCGATGTATATGATGCTTATACAGGGCAAACACGTGACGTGAAGACATTGTCAGGTGGCGAAAAGTTCAATGCCTCTCTCTGTCTAGCACTTGGTATGGCAGATGTCATTCAAAGTTTCCAAGGTTCGGTGTCAATTGATACGATGTTTATTGACGAAGGATTCGGGTCGCTTGATGAAGAGTCGTTGAACAAAGCAATTGACACATTAATTGATCTGCAAAAATCAGGTCGTATGATTGGCGTCATTTCTCACGTTGAAGAACTGAAAGCTGCATTCCCTGCGATTCTCGAAGTGAAAAAAGCAAAAGAAGGCCATAGTCACACGAAGTTTACTATTAAATGAGTTACTCTTATGTTCGTTTGCATGTTCGATCATGCAAACGGACAATTATTATATCGAAAATAGTATCATGATTTGTTTATTGTAAAATTATCAGAAAAATCAATGTTTTATTATTCTTTTTAACATAATAAATTGCCATTATTATATTGCATTTTGTAAAGGAAAAGAGTATTATTAATTCAGCGATATATTGCATACGTGTAATGTTGTTTACATCAAGGGGGAACTGAAGTTATGCAAAAGAAGTTATCATTTTCATCGTATCTTGCCATTGGCTTGATGCTATTCGCACTATTTTTTGGAGCAGGAAATCTTATTTTCCCAGCACAACTTGGGCAATATGCTGGAACGAACATGTGGCTAGCTGTTCTTGGGTTTTTAATTACTGGAGTAGGGCTTCCATTTCTTGGTATCTTAGCAATGGGCTTCTCGGGGAGCCAAAATTTACAGCAACTTGCAAGCCGGATTCATCCAGTTTATGCAGTTGTCTTCACATCACTTTTATACTTAACAATTGGTCCATTATTCGCCGCACCACGTACAGGTGCAGTCGCATTTGATATTGGAATCTCTCCGTTTATTAGTGCGGAATATATGCAGATTGCTACAATTATCTTTACTTTATTGTTCTTTGGTCTTACATTGTGGTTATCATTAAATCCCGCGAAAATCGTTGACCGTGTAGGTAAAATCCTTTCACCAGCACTCATCGTACTTTTGTTCGCTTTGTTGGTTATGGTTATTGTAAAACCAATGGGTGTAATTCAGTCACCGCAAGGCGATTATACAAGTGGAGCGTTAATAAAAGGTGTTATGGAAGGTTATAACACAATGGATGCACTCGCCTCACTGGTCTTCGGTATTATCGTCATTAACGCAATCCGCTCGATGGGTGTGACGAATAAACGTGAAATTCTAATGGCGACAGCAAAAGCAGGTGCGATTGCGACTACATTCCTTGCGATTATCTATGTAGGAATTGCTTACTTAGGGGCGACGAGCACAGAGTTATTTGGACTCTTTGATACGGGCGGACCTGTATTAAGCGGTGCATCATCTCATTATTTGGGGACATTTGGATTGGTTATGCTCGCTGTAGTAATCCTACTCGCATGTTTGACTACGAGTATCGGACTGATTACAGCATGTGGTGAATATTTCAATACAATTATGCCGAAAATTAGCTACAAAGTTTTCGTTATTTTCTTCTCAACATTCTGTTTCGTTATCGCGAATTTTGGATTGGCGAATATCATTACGTATTCGATTCCGGTATTGATGTTCTTGTATCCGTTGTCAGTCGTTTTAATGATTCTGACATTCCTGTCACCGCTATTCAACCATGCCCGTGTAGTGTATGTATCAGCAACAGTCGTTGCATTTATGATTAGTATTATTGATGGATTTAAAACACTTTGTAAATCACTTGAGATAGAGTATTTTGATTGGTTAGCCCCAATTATATCCTTTTATGATCGTGTACTTCCTTTCTATGAGGAAGGGCTTGGTTGGCTTTTACCGGTACTCGTTGTCATACTAATAACCGGAATAGCCGCACGCATTCGGAAAAAACCTACAGTAGAATTATAATAAAAAGCCGGTTCCTCACTGAGGAACCGGCTTTTTATTATAATTTGACGCGTCTGTTGATTAACTATTTATTGTCATAAAATACTGGTGAGTAGGGCTTGGGAAAATCCATTTTCACCGGATCATTTCCGGTTCGCTTTCGGCGAATTATTCATGACATATTTACCGAGGGGCAAGTGTGGCTAGAAATGTCATTGTCATTTCTAGCCACACTTTTCGGGAGGAATTGCAGTTCATTCCATCCTAGGTAATTCTGTTACGAATAGTTGCCTGTCGCATTCCTACACATCAAGACCTCTCGGTAATCGTATAGAGGTCCTTCAATCCAAAGCAATTCAAACATAACTGTACACAAAGCATCTAGTGTTTGATCAAGTTATTTACTGTTTTTGGGGGTTAATCAATACATGTGTTAATTTGATTTGAGAGAATGAAATTCTTCAATCGCACGTAGCCAGTTTCCAGTCATAATTGAGGAAACAGCTATAGGATCCCGTTCTTTCATTGAATTGATAATTTTATCATGCTCATCAATCGATTTTTCAGTTAAGATAATAGAGTTATGGAAGAATAATCTTCTGACATGTGCTTGAAGTGAAGCGACCATAGTTATGATGTATGGATTGTCCGCTGCGTCAACGATAATCTGATGAAACTCTTCGTCGATTTTTAAAGCAGAAAAATAATTTTCAGTATAGACTGCATGGGCAAATATTCTATTCGTACTTTCAAGTAAGGCGATCGTCTCTTCTGTCAGCTTCGGGATTGCAAGTTCGGCGGATAAGGCTTGCAATGCTGCAAGGGGTGGAAGGAGGTCTGTGATAGATTCTTTGTCCACTTCCGTTACTTGCGTCGCCTTCCCAGGATACATTCTCACAAACCCTTGCACTTCAAGCAATTGCAACGATTCACGAATAGGTGTCCTGCTAACCCCGAGCGCCCCGGCAAGTTCTGTATCGTTTAACTTTTCACCTGGATGTAATGTGCCATCTATAATCCATTGCTGGAGTTGGTTAAATGCATTTTCCTTTGCGGAAATTCGAAGTGGCTTCGTATGATCTGTCGGTACCGGCATTTTGAATCACCATCCTGTATTTGTCATTATTGCTCTAGTATACAATAAAGTAAGGTCAGTTGGAAGATATGCAATATATTACGAGTGAATTTTTCTGTTTTTAAAAAGATGGTTTGTCTTCGGAAAGCGTTTTTTCATAACAATGTACACGAAGTAACCAATCATACTACCTAGTGTGTTTAACCATAAATCATCAATATCGCTACTTCTGGCTTGGGACAACTGCGTTATTTCGATAAAAAGAGATATGCTTAACCCAATCAAACAAACTTTCCAAAATCGATTGAATTTGCTCCATAATAAAGGAATCATAAAACCAATGGGCATGAAAATGCATATATTACCTAAAAAATTTATAATAAATGGCTGCCAGAAATTCAATTCCGTAATGGCATAATAATTATCTTGAAAAACCCTGAAAGGAATAAGATTTACATTCGAAAATGAGCGTGTAACGACCGGTCCTGTATAAAGAAACGTCAGGATTGTTTGTGAAAATAACGCCGTCATGAATAATAAAAAGATGACAACACCAATTTCATGGTAGACATGAAGTTTCACGTATCCGCGTATTTTATTGTAAATGATGCGGGTGATGAGGATGATTGGCAAAGCGATGAATAGATAAGGAATCATTTCTGCGATATACCCTAAGATTGTAGTCATTAAATCCACCTTATTTTATGTAATGTCGCGCTTATATTTCAGAGAGATATCTTGATCCTCTTTAGAAGTTCCATATGCAAGTTCTTCATGCTGGAAGATGAATCCGCGAGCCTCATAGAAAGGAATGCCATAATGGTTTCCTTTGGCGACTGAAACCCATTGTTCATTTGCGCCATACGTATATTTCTGTATTTTAGTAAAGAAGTCGAGAAGTCGTGTGCCAATACCCATTCCTCGCATTAAAGGGTCTAAATAAAAGACATATACTTCTCCCGTAGTTTTACTAGTCATTCCGCCGCCAATAGCACCGACGATTTTTCCATTTGACTCAGCAATGAAATAACCGTGCCATTGTTCATTAATAGAGACGATTTCTTGCTCAATACGTTGCACGCTGTAATATTGGTCAATTAGTTTAGTAATATAATCTTTGGAATAAAGCTTGTCGTAGGTAAACCATTGACTCGTTATAAGTATGTCAGTTATGGCCGCGGCATCGTTCCTTGCCGCTCTACGAATAGTAATCGTCTTCATTGCAGACACCTCTTTGCATGTAATAATACACATACTGTTTGTAATGGTAAAGACAGCTTTCTGTAATGTTCCTGTAATAGTCGATTGCTATTATAAGTATAGACTAAATAGCAGGGAGTAGAGTAATTGAGAAAATTATTAATGACCCTCATTCTTACGATTGCATTATTGGTCAGCGGAGCAGATGTAAGCTGGGCAGCATCGCCAAATTACACAGTTAAAAAAGGTGATTCGTTATTCACGATATCTAAGATGCATAACGTATCCATTTCCAAATTAAAATCATGGAACAACTTGAAGTCAAATATAATTCAGCCAAACATGAAGTTGAAAGTCGCTTCTGGGGCAAAAGTAGTTAAAAAAGTGGCAGCACCGAAAAAAGTGGTTAAATCAGTTGCGAAAACACCATCTCGATCCGATTCTGATAATGTTGTCAAAGAATTCACTGTTTCGGCCAGTGCATTTACGGCCAATTGCAATGGATGTTCAGGAGTAACAAAAACAGGTATTAATCTGAAAAGTAACCCGGATGTCAAAGTCATTGCTGTTGACCCAAGTGTCATTAAACTCGGAACTAAGGTATATGTGGAAGGCTACGGATATGCAATCGCCGGTGATACGGGAAGCGCAATCAAAGGAAACAAGATTGATGTATTTTTCCCGACAAAAGAGGCAGCGTATAAATGGGGTCGTAAAAACGTGACGATAAAAATACTGAATTAAATGATAAAGCGCCAACTTTCCGATTGGAGGGTTGGCGCTTTTTATGCGTCGATTTACAGTCAAAGTATGCTCTTAATCTTGCTTGCTCTTTGTAATGAAAAAGACAACTCATTGTAATGTTATTGTCATACAATTTGGGCAAGCTGTCTCCTGAGAATAAAATACAAGGAGACGAGTAAATGAAAAACATACTTTTGACATTAATCCTGACGATTGTCTTATTAATTAGCGGAGCAAATGAGGGTTTCGCCTCATCTGCAACGTATAAAGTCAAAAAAGGCGATACATTATACAAAATCTCTCAAATGCATAATACAACAGTAGCGAAATTGAAGTCGTGGAATAATTTGAAATCGGATCTCATTTTCCCGAATCAAAAACTTAGTATCGGTTCAAACGCTAAGAAATCTAAGAAAGCAACTGATAAGCCCGCATCAAAAGCTGTATCACGGTCAACGTCTACGAATGCCGGCAAAGAATTTACCGTCTCGGCAACTGCATATACAGCTTATTGTAATGGTTGTTCCGGTATCACAAAAACGGGCATAAATTTAAGAGAAAACTCAGATCTAAAAGTGATCGCCGTCGATCCGAATGTTATCAAACTTGGAACGAAAGTACACGTAGAAGGCTACGGATACGCGATTGCAGGTGATACTGGAGGCGCGATTAAAGGAAATAAAATTGATGTTTTTATACCTACGAAGAGTGAGGCCTATAAGTGGGGGCGAAAAAATGTCAAAATAACAATAGTCGAATAATCCCTATCAAAGCTTGCCTGATCGATTAGGCAAGCTTTTTTTATTGTCTAGGAAATCATGAAATCTCGTACTGTGGATAAGTTGTAACGTAGAGATTTTACGTCTAGACTCCAGCGCCTAGCCCCTCGAGCCACTTCTGGCCTGTAGGTAAAGGCAAAGAGCGCTTGTCGGGGCTGCACAAGCGCTTACGCTTTTGTTCTTGAAAGGATAAGTTTTTAGATTTGAAACAGTGTCTAGACTTCAGACGTTAACCACTCTAGTCATAAGTAATCTAGCTATGTGTCAAAGAACGCCACGGCGTGCTTGCAAGGATTCAGGTATGCAGTCATTGCGACACGATGTCGCGAACTTTGACTGCCTTCCCTTTGTCCGACTTATACCTGTCGCGTCTTAAAGGGAGCCTTTCGCTTTTCTTATTGAAGTAAAGGAGTATGAAACATAAAATGTATAATACATATCAGTACATTGCTATTCATAGCCCTGTCTGCTATATTTCGTATTCACCTATTAATCGAACTTTAAGGAGTTTCAAGCAATGATTTATTTCCAAAAAAGTGACATAAAAAATCCCCATATCAAACCAAATGTAACAGTTAATTTGAAATTGAAAATGATTCTTCTCATTGGTATATTAATCATTGCAATCGTCTTGGTAATCGGGGCCTTTATGAATTATTTTATATCTGATATGTTAGAAACACAGATGGGAGATCGGGCGCTTGGTGTTGCTGAAAGTATTGCACATATTCCCGAACTTGCAAATGCATTTGAGGATGATGATCCTGGTGCAATAATCGGCCCGATTATTGCACCAATTCAAGAGATGACTGGTGCTGAGTTTATCGTCATCGGAAATACGGAAGAAATAAGGTATGCGCATCCTATAGCTGATAAAGTCGGGGAAAAAATGGTGGGGGAAGACAACGAGAGGGCATTAGTGCGCGGCGAATCGTACATCTCGAAAGCAATCGGCTCATTAGGTAGCTCATTAAGGGCGAAAGTACCCATTTACCTAGATGAGAACATTGTTGGTGTCGTATCTGTCGGTTTTTTAGCTGATGATATTCAAACTATAATCCACAACTATAATAGTCAGTTATGGATTGTCTTGTTGCTCATTGCAGGAGTTGCAGTTATAGGTGCAATCATCATTGCATCGTATATTAAAAAAGTATTATATGGATTAGAACCAGAGGAAATAACCCATTTGCTGTTTCAAAAAGAAACGATTCTTCAGTCGACGCATGAAGGGATTATTGCATTAAATCAAAATGGAATGATCACGATGATAAATTCTGCTGCACAACATTTATTATTCGATAAACAGATTGCATCAGATTATTACGTTGGTAAAAAAATACAAGAAGTATCTCCAATTGAACATTTATCCGAGTTTTTGAATGACGTAAATGGGCTATCTGATAAGGAAATAGTGATAGGTAATAACATTGTTTTCATAAACACTGTTCCAATCTATTTTGAACAGCTGTTTATCGGAACGGTATCCACTTTTAGGAACAAGACTGAAATTGAGTCGTTAACGAAGGAGCTGACTCGGGTTAAACAATACGCAAATGCGTTAAGGGCCCAAACCCATGAATTCTCAAACAAGCTACATATGATACTAGGCTTACTACAACTGGGAAAGAAAAAGGAAGTTATTGATTATATTCAAAAAGAAAGTAACTTACAAAAAAACTGGATTCGTATATTGATAAGGAAAGTAGCAGATCCGCTAATAAGTGGAATTTTATTAGGGAAATTAAATCAGGCGAATGAATCAGGCGTAGATTTGGTAATTCACCAGGATAGTATATTGGAAAATCAATTATCTGAGAAGAAAAGTGAGGTGTTATTGACAACAATAGGGAACCTAATTGATAACGCAATGGACGCAGTGAAAAAGAATCCTTCCTCAAACCGAAAGATATCGATTTTTTTCACTGATATAGGTGATGATATCATTTTTGAAATAGAGGATTCAGGAGAAGGAATTACTGAAGAGCTAGCTCAAAAGATATTTGAACAAGGATTTACTTCAAAAGAAGGCGCGAATCGTGGTTTCGGGCTTGCTTTGACGAAACAGCTAATAGCCGAAGTGAATGGAGCACTCTATTTAGAAGAAGGAGAGCTGGGTGGAGCTTGCTTTGTTGTTTCCATACCGAAAAATCCACGTGAAGGGACAGAAAGCAATGCGTGAAACAATTCAAGTATTAATAGTAGAAGACGACTTTAGAATTGCTGAAATAAATCGTCAATTCGTCAATCAGGTAGACGGGTTTACTGTCCTGGAAGTAGTTAAAACTGGGGAAGAAGCATTGATTTTATTACGGAACAAAGCGAAGTTGCCACATCTAATTTTATTAGACGTCTATATACCTGATACGGAAGGATTGGGTCTGTTTTGGCAATTACGAAAAGAGTTCACTGAAATTGACGTCATTATGGTGACTGCTGCTAAGGAGGTAACGACCATTGCTGAAACGTTACGTGGCGGGATTTTTGATTACATCGTGAAACCTGCAGATTTCATCCGTTTTGAACAGACGTTGAAACGTTTCAGTAATCAGCACGTCCTTTTGAATTCAAGGGAAGAGCTTGAACAAGATGAAATCGATTGGTTGACAGGTTTGCAAACATCCCAAAAGATTGAAACTGTTGCGATAGGGAAGTTACCGAAAGGAATTGACCAAATTACATTAGATAAAATAAAAGATGTTATACAGGCAACCGATAATTCGGGCGTTACGGCAATGGACGCTGGCAAAAGAGTGGGAGTAAGCCGATCAACCGCGAGACGATATTTGGAATATTTAGTGTCGATTAAAGAAGCAGAAGCGCAACTAAAATATGGAGACATCGGGCGGCCTGAACGAAAATACATACCGTGGACAAAATGAACAAAACACACAGAAAGATCAATAGTGTTTTTACTTAATTAAACTTATTTTTCTAACCTCTTTATGATAAGTTTCTGAGTATAGAAAACTTTGAAAAAGAGAGGGATCACTTTGTCTGTCGAAACAAATTTTCAATCGTTGTGAAATTTGTTGTATCCGCTTACACTATGTGACCTTCCTTTTCATTAGTAAACAGCCGTTTACTAGAAGGAGGAAATTATGCTTAGTATTATTGGTTTATTTACAATACTCATTGTTGTTGTGCTACTTATAAGTGGCAAAGTCTCTCCAATTGTAGGGCTAGTACTGGTTCCGATAGTGGGGGCGTTCAGTGCAGGATTCAACTTCGAACAAATTGGTGAGTTTTTCACAAGTGGAACGCAATCTGTCTTCAGTGTAGCTGTCATGTTCATTTTTGCGATACTGTTTTTCGGAATCATGCAGGATGTAGGGGTATTCGACCCTCTCATTGATAAGATGATATCACTTACTCGTGGAAATGTTATTGCGGTGGCTGTTGGTACTGTCATCATTGCTGCAATCGCTCATTTGGACGGTTCGGGAGCTTCGACGTTCCTAATTACGATACCCGCTTTGCTCCCGTTATATAAAAAGTTAAAGATGAGCCCCTATTTGTTGCTCATGTTAGTCGGGACAAGTGCAAGTGTAATGAATATGGTTCCTTGGGCTGGCCCATTAGGAAGAACCGCGGCAGTGCTTGATATGGATGTCACTGAACTGTGGAGACCACTCATTAAGATTCAAATAATCGGCCTAGTATTATTAGTTGTTTTGGCAGTTTTACTTGGACTTCGTGAAAAACGTCGCATCGCGAAAAACATAATAGCGGATGAAAAATCCATGTCCGTAGATGATTCACCTGAATTGCCGGTAAATGTTAATCAGAGGCAAGATACGGTAGCGGAAAAGTTATTGAGCCGACCAAGGTTTTATTGGGTAAACGTAATATTGGCAATAAGTATAATTGGTATTTTGGTATGGGGCGTAATTCCAGCTGGATTCGCATTTATGATTGGGGTCAGTATTGCTTTACCCATTAACTACCCTAACATCCAAGATCAGATGTCGCGTATAAAAGATCATGCACCGGGTGCAATTCTTATGGCAACAATCATTTTGGCCGCAGGTTCGTTTTTAGGTATTTTAAATGGGACGGATATGTTGAATTCGATTGCAAAAGATCTTGTGACTGTATTGCCAGCATTCATCATTCCGTATTTGCACATCATCATAGGTGTGCTCGGTGTTCCATTCGATTTACTGCTAAGTACGGATGCCTATTATTTCGCATTGCTTCCGATTGTCGATCAGGTTGTAACTGGTTTTGGAGTATCTTCACTCTCTGTCGCTTATGCTATGATCATCGGAAATATCATTGGAACGTTTGTCAGTCCTTTATCGCCGGCTCTATGGCTTGCTCTAGGATTGGCAGGGCTTGAAATGGGCCGTCATATCCGTTATTCATTTATGATGATGTGGGGTTTCAGTGTTGTTTTATTGGCAATCGCTATTGTGATCGGTGTTATTAAAATCTAAATTTAAAATTGAAAAACAATTTTCCTTCGGGGAAGTTGTTTTTTTGTTGTTTGAATAGTTTTCGAAACTGACTGGGTGACTGTGATTCAGTCAATTCGGATGATACAATAAAGAAAAAGATGAGTGGGAGTAGAAGTCTCGGAAATAGATTTCGATATATTTGTGCTCATAAAAAAAATGGAGAAAATCGAGCTGTGCTTTCTGAACGAGTCATTTATCGACGACCGTGAAAATGAGGGACTAATCTCTCAGAATTGAGGGATGCTATCCAATTCATAGAGTAAAGACAGGAGCCGTTAAAAAAGAACGATTTCAAAGCATGGTTGAAATGCATGCAGGAGGGGTGGAATAAATGAACGTCTATATTATTACAGGTGCGTCAAAAGGGATTGGATTTGAACTTGCAAAGCAGCTAGGTAGTGAGGGGCATTTCGTCATCGGAATCGCACGCACGATAAGTAAACTAGACGGTGTAAAATTCATTAGAGCAGATCTTTCTGAAACGGAGAAACTGGAAGCGCTAATGGATGAGATAATCACTGTTTTCCCACGAGAAGCGGTGTCATTCACACTTATTAATAACGCTGGCATGGTTGACCCTATTGGATTAATTGGTGCTATAAATGCAGAAGATATAACAAAAGCAGTAGCATTAAATTTGACGGCACCAATTATTTTATCCAATACATTTATTGGCGCTTTGAAAAACTTCAAAGGAGTGAAGCGAATCGTCAACATCTCATCTGGAGCAGGCCGCAATGCGTATGAAGGATGGGGAGCATATTGCACAACGAAAGCGGGACTTGATCATTTCTCGCGTGTTGTCGCACTTGAGCAGGGGAGCGCGGAACACCCAGTTGACATCGTTTCTATCGCGCCGGGGATTATAGATACTGGAATGCAGGAAACCATTCGAGGGAGTCGAGAAGAGGCATTCCCTCTCCTTGACCGTTTTATAGACTATAAGGAAAAAGGGTTGTTAAGCAGTGCGGAACAAACTGCTAGCCAATTGATTGCATTTATGGAGAATGAAGATTTCAAAACAGTAGCCGCAATTGCTGATTTACGGGATTTTTGACACTGAATTTAGAAGCGATCATATAGCGTTGCGAACCGATCATATAGCCGGATTGCCGATCAAATAGCATTGTTTCCCGATCATATAACTGGATTGCCGATCAAATAGCATTGTTTCCCGATCATATAACTGGATTGCCGATCAAATAGCGTTGCGAACCGATCATATAACTGGATTGCCGATCAAATAGCGTTGCGTCCCGATCATAGTAACTGGTTTGCCGATCAAATAGCGTTGCGAACCAATCATATAACTGGATTGCCGATCAAATAGCGTTGCGTCCCGATCATAAAACTGGATTGCCGATCATATAGCGTTGCGAACCAATCATATAACTGGTTTACCGATCAAATGGCATTGCGTGTCGATCATATAACTGGTTTGCCGATCAAATAGCGTTGCGAACCAATCATATAACTGGATTGCCGATCAAATAACGTTGCGTCCCGATCATATAACTGGATTGCCGATCAAATAGTGTTGCGTCCCGATCATATAATTGGTTTGCCGATCAAATAGCATTGCGTCTCGATCATATAACTGGTTTGCCGATCAAATAGCATTGCGTCCCGATCATATAACTGGATTGCCGATCAAATAGCATTGCGTCCCGATCATAAAACTGGTTTACCGATCAAATAGCGTTGCGAACCAATCATATAACTGGTCTGACCGATCATATAGCATTGTGTCCCAAGCATACAAGCTGTTCAATCAATCAGAAACTAAAAAACAACAGAAAAAAGGTTGCCTCTGATTTTAATTTCAATCGGGCAACCTTTTTTTGTCATTCAACTAGTTTTACTGTTATAAAATCCTTCATCTTTTCCAGTGCTATCAAAAACGGGGGATTATTTCGCTGATTGATCATTTCATAACGAATGACGTGGACATCAGCCTGGTGTAAGTTTTTCACATAAGCCAGAAGTGCATCCCGCTCTTCTCCGCCACCTTCATGTCCATCATAGACAGCAACCGCGATGATACCGCCTTTTTTCAGCAACCCAAGCATTGTATGGATTGCTTTGATTGTAGAGTCGGCTTTTGTAACAATTGACAAATCTTCACTATGCGGCAAGTAACCGAGGTTGAACACCGCGCAGCCAATTTGTCCGCTAACATATTTTTCAACGTTTGCATGACTATCCAATATTAGTGACACGCGTTCACTTAAATTACCGAGTCGTTCGGCTGTTGAGTCGAGTGCTGCCTGTTGAATATCGAATGCTAAAACATGTCCATATTCACCGACGAGATCAGCTAAAAAGAGTGTGTCGTTCCCGTTGCCGGTAGTTGCATCCACAACGGTTTCACCAGCATTGACTGTTTCACTAAATAATTGTCTTGCGAAGGGAAGAATGCGATGTAGCTTCAAATCAATTCTACCGCCCCTGCATAATGTTTCCCTTGCCAGCTGTCACGACGTTCGAGTTCTTTGTCTATGCCATTCAACACTTCCCATTTCGTGACGCTCCACATTGGGCCAATCATTAATTCAATTGGACCATCACCAGTAATGCGGTGGACAATCATTTCTGGTGGAAGAATTTCAAGTTGGTCAGCAACTAGGTCAATGTATTCTTGTTTCTCCAAGAATTCTAGTTGGCCTTTTTCGTATTGTTTCACCATTGGCGTTCCTTTAAGTAGATGAAGAAGATGGATTTTGATGCCTTGAACATCGAGTTTTGCAACTTCACGTGCCGTTTCCATCATCATGTCATAATCCTCAAGCGGTAAGCCGTTGATGATATGTGTGCAGACACGAATACCGTGTTTGCGCAATTTCTCGACACCTTCAACGTAGGATTTGAAATCATGGGCTCTATTGACAAGGTTTGCCGTTTTTTCGTGGACAGTTTGTAGGCCAAGTTCAACCCATAAATAAGTTCGTTCATTCAGCTCAGCTAAATACTCGACAACATCGTCAGGTAAGCAGTCTGGACGAGTTGCGATTGATAATGCAACGACGCCTTCTTGCGCTAATGCCGCTTCGAATTTTTCTTTTAATTTTGGAAGCGGAGCATGCGTATTTGTGTATGCCTGGAAATAGGCCATGTATTTGCCATCTTTCCATTTCTTGTGCATTCTTTCGCTAATTTCTGCAAATTGGACGTCGATTGGATCGACTCGGTCCCCGGCGAAATCTCCAGATCCTGCAACGCTGCAAAATGTACAGCCACCGAAAGCAACAGTGCCGTCCCGGTTCGGGCAATCAAATCCAGCGTCAAGCGCAACTTTCATTACTTTGAATCCGAATTCATCTTTTAAGTGACGTGACCATGTATGATAGCGTTTCCCTTCAGTAGGGAAAGGTAAGTTTAATTTATCCACTTTATTCACTCCTCTAACAGCTAATTGTATCATGTTTTTCCGTACTGGCATCATCTGAATTATGGAACTTATTTTATGGGTCTTGTCTGAATGTAGAAAAAGTCATACACTTTTACTGACTTTATATATGGACGGAGGCGTAGGGTATGCCTAAAAAAGTATGGCTTCTCGTGATTGGAATGTTCATTAATGTCATGGGAAACTCGTTTCTATGGCCGCTAAATACGATTTATATGCACGATTATTTAGGGAAATCGCTTTCTGTCGCTGGACTTGTCTTGATGGCTAATGCAGGAGCTGGTGTCGTGGGCAACTTGCTTGGCGGTTATTTATTTGACCGGATAGGTGGATTTAAGTCTATCATGGCTGGAATCATCATTTCAATCATCGGCCTTGTTGGCCTTGTATTTTGGCATGACTGGCAACCATACATCTGGTTTTTGACGCTTCTAGGTTTCAGTGGGGGTCTTATTTTTCCAAGTATGTATGCGATGATGGCGACGCTTTGGCCGGAGGGCGGCAGGAAAGCTTTTAACTCGATTTACCTGGCCCAAAACGTCGGTGTGGCGATTGGGCCAGCTTTAGCAGGGCTTGTCGCTTCGGTCAGTATTGACTATATTTTCCCAGCGAATTTGGTGTTTTATTTGGTCTTTTTCTTTATCGCTTTCTTCGGTTACCGCAAACTTGAAATTGCGCCTGATCGTCACACAAGTGTCATTAAGGAGAATAAGAAAATTCGTCAAAAAGCACCTTTTTATGCGTTACTTATCATTTCAGGCGGTTATCTGATTATGTGGCTTGTCTATTCCCAGTGGATGACGACAATTTCTACGCACTCATTATCACTTGGTATTTCATTGAAACAATATAGTTTGTTATGGACGATAAATGGATTGCTGATTGTGATTGGACAACCAATCATTAAGCCGGTCATCTCTAGGTTGGAAAATAAAATAAAAACGCAAATAATTATCGGGATTGTTATTTTTAGTATTTCTTATATTGTAGTCAGTTTTGCGGCTTCATTTACAATGTTCATTGTCGCTATGGTGATTGTGACGTTTGGGGAAATGTTTGTCTGGCCGGCTGTGCCGACCATTGCGAGCCAACTTTCTCCTAAAGGAAGGGAAGGCTTTTATCAAGGAATCGTCAATTCCTTTGCGACAATGGGGCGGATGTTTGGGCCATTCATTGGAGGAATTCTTGCAGACCAATATGGTATGCAAGTGATGCTATTCATATTGACAGCATTTATGATCATTCCAATCATCACTAGCTTGCTATACGACCGGCCTATTAAAAAAGCCGGCTATCAACCGGAAAGCCGCTTATAGGCTTTCCGGTTTTTTCTGTGCGCTACTATCATTGCAACATTCGGTAGAGTTTGATTTAATTGAGAAGAAGGATTATTACGTAAGTTTTAAAAGATTCAAAGGGGGATGTAAAATGAAGCCGATTTATTCATCAGCGAAAGAGGCGGTTGCACAGATTGAAGATGGTGCAACATTAATGGTTGGGGGATTTGGACTTGTAGGAATTCCGGAACAACTCATACTAGCACTTGTTGAAAAAGGTATGAAAGACTTAACGGTTATTTCAAATAACTGCGGAGTCGACGAGTGGGGACTTGGACTACTATTGAAAAATAAACAGATTAAGAAAATGATAGGCTCATATGTTGGTGAGAATAAAGAATTCGAACGTCAGGTACTATCAGGTGAAATTGAAGTTGAGTTGACGCCGCAGGGAACACTTGCAGAAAAGATTCGTGCAGGTGGCGCTGGTATACCGGCATTCTTCACGCCGGCTGGTGTTGGAACGCTCGTTGCGGAAGGGAAAGAGATCCGTGTCTATGATGGTAAAGAGTATGTTCTTGAAGAGGCGCTTCGTGCGGACTTCTCACTTATTCGTGCAGCAAAAGCCGACAAGTTCGGCAATTTGATTTACAACAAGACCGCACAAAACTTCAATCCAATGATGGCGGCTGCAGGGAAATTCACAATTGCAGAGGTGGAGGAAATCGTGGAAACGGGCGATCTTGATCCAATGACGATTCATACACCTAGCATTTATGTCCAAGGACTTCTGCAGGCGCAACAAGAAAAACGAATTGAGCGTCTGACGACTCGCTAAGGAAAGGGGAATTGTGATATGGGAGAAGTGAATGTAAGGGAACGAATCGCAAGACGGGCTGAAAAGGAAATCGAGGACGGCAACTACGTCAATCTTGGAATTGGTATGCCAACGCTCGTTGCTAATTATATTTCACCTGAAAAAACAGTCGTACTTCAATCAGAAAATGGATTGTTAGGTATTGGACCTTATCCGGCTGCTGATGAAGTTGATCCGGATCTCATTAACGCGGGAAAAGAAACTGTTACCTCTATTCCAGGTTCAGCATACTTTAACAGTGCTGAATCATTCGCGATGATTCGCGGAGGGCATGTCGATGTTGCCATACTTGGCGCGATGGAAGTGTCTGAAAAAGGGGACTTGGCTAACTGGATGATTCCTGGCAAGATGATCAAAGGAATGGGCGGTGCGATGGATCTTGTTCATGGCGCGCGAAAAATTATCGTTATTATGGATCACGTTGCGAAAGACGGCTCTGCGAAGATTAAGAAAGAATGTTCACTTCCGTTAACAGGAAAAGCGGTCGTCCATAAAATCATTACAGAACGCGCATTGATTGACGTGACAGCCGATGGACTGGAATTGAAAGAAGTGTTCGAAGGATTCACTATTCAAGAAGTCATTGATTCGACAGAAGCGGTGTTAATTGTGAAGGATGTTATTGAAGGCGTAAAATGATTGTTGTTAAAGTGGCATGATTCGGGTAAACTAATAGCAATAGCTTTGGTGTTGAAGAGGAGTAGTAATCTTTACTGTCGTTTATTAGAGAGCAGGCGGTTGGTGGAAGCCTGTACGATAGAGATGAACTCGCCTTGGAGCCTGCATTGGTGAATTATTTGATTTATTAACCCGTGCCGTTTTCCGCGTTAAGGAGTCAAGTTGGGCGGCTTTGTCGTCAATTTGGGTGGCACCGCGGGAATTATACTACTCTCGTCCCTTATCTTTTTAAGGGACGGGAGTTTTTTGTTTTTAGTGCTTTTCTATTTATCAAGGAGGAATTTTAAATGAGTTATAATCACGGACAAATTGAGAAGAAGTGGCAACAGTACTGGAAAGACAATAAAACATTCAAAATGATGGATGATCCGTCTAAACCGAAATTTTTTGCGCTTGATATGTTTCCATATCCATCAGGTGCTGGACTACACGTCGGGCATCCGCTTGGCTATATCGCGACAGATATTTTGAGTTCATTCAAACGGAAGCAGGGCTATAACGTCCTGCATCCAATGGGCTGGGATGCATTTGGCCTTCCTGCTGAGCAATACGCGCTTGATACAGGTAATGATCCTGCCGAATTCACAGCGAAAAATATCGCAACGTTCAAGCGTCAAATGAATGATCTTGGTTTTTCTTATGACTGGGACCGTGAAATTAATACGACAGATCCATCTTATTACAAGTGGACGCAATGGATTTTCATCCAACTTTACAATAAAGGCTTAGCTTACGTCGATGAAGTAGCTGTTAACTGGTGTCCAGCACTAGGTACGGTTCTTGCGAATGAAGAAGTAATCGATGGCAAGTCAGAACGTGGCGGCCACCCGGTTGAGCGTCGTCCAATGCGCCAATGGGTATTGCGAATTACAAATTATGCAGACCGTCTTCTTGGGGATCTTGATGAACTTGATTGGCCGGAAAGCTTGAAAGACATGCAACGTAATTGGATTGGTCGTTCTGAAGGGGCACAGCTTACGTTTGACATCGACGGAACAGATCTGTCGTTTGAAGCATTCACAACACGTCCAGATACGATTTTTGGGGCGACGTATGCAGTGCTTGCACCAGAATTAAAACTTGTTGAAAAAGTGACGACTGCAGAACAAAAGGATGCAGTTGAAAAATACCTAAACGAAGTGAAGATGAAGAGTGATCTTGAACGTACAGATCTTGCAAAAGAGAAGACGGGTGTCTTTACGGGAGCTTACGCAATTAACCCTGCAAGCGGCGAGAAGATGCCAATCTGGATTGCTGATTATGTTCTGGCTACTTACGGAACAGGCGCAATCATGGCGGTTCCAGCACATGATGAGCGTGACTATGAGTTTGCAAAAGAATTTGACCTACCAATTATTGAAGTTGTAGCAGGCGGCGACGTTTCTACAGAAGTATATGTTGGAGATGGAAAACACGTCAATTCAGGTTTCCTTGATGGATTACTCAAAGATGAAGCAATCGAAAAAGCAATCGCATGGTTTGTTGAAAAAGGCAAAGGCGATAAAAAAGTTACATTCCGTCTTCGTGACTGGTTGTTCTCAAGACAACGTTACTGGGGCGAGCCGATTCCAATTATCCATTGGGAAGATGGCACAATGACACCTGTTGAAGAAGCAGATTTACCGCTCGTATTACCAGTAACGGATAATATTAAACCAAGCGGAACGGGCGAGTCACCACTTGCAAACATCGATGAATGGATAAATGTGACTCATCCAGAAACAGGGATGAAAGGTCGTCGCGAAACGAACACGATGCCACAATGGGCGGGTAGCTGCTGGTATTACTTGCGTTACATCGATCCGGATAACGATGAAATGATCATCGATCCTGAACTTGCGAAACGCTGGTTGCCTGTAGATATCTACGTAGGTGGAGCAGAACACGCGGTTCTACATCTGCTTTACGCACGATTCTGGCATAAAGTGCTTTATGATATCGGAGTTGTTCATACGAAAGAGCCATTCCAAAAGCTATTCAACCAAGGGATGATACTTGGTGAAGGTAATGAGAAGATGTCGAAATCAAAAGGCAATGTAGTTAATCCAGATGATATCGTTCATTCACACGGAGCTGATTCACTTCGCCTTTATGAAATGTTCATGGGGCCTTTGGAAGGTTCAAAAGCATGGACGACGAATGGTCTTGACGGTGCTCGTCGTTTCCTAGATCGTATCTGGCGCCTGTTCGTCAATGAAGATGGATCACTTAGCACGAAAATCGGTGGAAAAACGGGCGGATCGCTTGAGAAAGTTTACCATCAAACTGTGAAAAAAGTGACGGAAGACTTTGAAGGAATGCGTAATAATACAGCAATTTCTCAGATGATGGTCTTCATTAACGAAGGCTATAAAGTGGATTCGATTCCAAAAGAATATGTTGAAGGCTTTGTTAAAATGGTAGCGCCAGTTATTCCGCATCTTGCAGAAGAGTTATGGGAGAAGTTGGGTCATAGCGATACAATTACGTATGAACAATGGCCGACATTTGACGCATCAAAACTGGTCGATGATACAGTTGAAATGGCTGTTCAAATCAACGGCAAAGTACGTGCGAAAATCGTCGTATCGAAAGACGTTACGAAGGATGATCTAGAGAAGCTTGCACTAGAGGATGAAAATGTGAAAGTACTTCTTGAAGGCAAAGAAGTGAAAAAAGTCATCGCGATTCCAGGAAGACTGATTAATATTGTTGCAGTAGGTTAAAAAAGAAAATCCGTGTAAGAGGGTTGGCCCTCTTACGCGGATTTTTTGTTGTCCAGTATCGGATAGCTGTAGTTTAGTTCGTACAATCTATTATAAAATTTTCCATAATCAACGTTTATAAATCGGTTGCATGCTCTCCTGCATTCATCCCAGCAATCCTGCCGGTAACAAGTGCAGAAGTGATATTATAACCGCCTGTATAGCCGTGAATATCCAAAATTTCACCGCAGAAGTAAAGACCTTCCTTCTTGCGGGAACCTAATGTCTTCGGAACGATTTCTTTTACGGATACTCCGCCGCCTGTGACGAATGCTTTTTCAAGTGGCTGCGTACCATTGACGTTCATTGGGAATGCTTTCAATAATTTAGCTAATGCCCTAATCTTTTCTACTAGCATCTGAGCTCCAGTTTCAGCCGGATCAATTCCTGCCCGGTCGAATAAAAACAGCATCCAACGTTCAGGCACAATCCCTTTTAATACATTCTTCACTGCTTTTGTTGAGTCTTCTTTTAGTGAGGTATTGAGTAGTTGGAATACTTTTTCTTCATTTAGCTCGGGCATTGAGTCAATTCGCATTTCAACGGGCTTGTTGCCGTTTTTCATACGTTCTTTCACAACAAATTGACTGCATCGTAAAATGGCAGGCCCACTTAAGCCGAAATGGGTGAACAACATGTCCATCTGATGCGTGATAAGATTTTTACCTTTGGCGTTAAGGACGGATACTGCTACGTCACGAAGTGCAAGTCCTTGTAGATCCTTTGAAACAATGAAAGGTTCATTTGATAATAAAGGTACTTCTGTTGGATAAAGTTCCGTCACGGTATGTCCGGCTTTTTCTGCCCAGGGATAACCGTCTCCTGTTGAACCGGTTTGAGGAACTGCTTTTCCCCCGACCGCTACAACAACAGCGTGTGAACGGATCTCTTCGCCAGAATCGAGTCTGACACCTAGAATTTGCTCTTCATCCATCAAAAGTTTTTTAACGCGCGTTTCTAATCTCACTTCAACATGTAAGCGATCCATTTCTGTCAGCAATGCATTGACAACATCTTTTGCTTTGTTCGACACAGGAAACATTCTGCCATGATCTTCTTCTTTCAATGCAACGCCAAGACCTTCGAAAAAACGAATGATGTCTTCATTATTGAAAACGGAGAAAGGACCATATAAAAATCGCCCGTTCCCTGGAATGTTTTTAACGATTTCTTCTTGTGACAGGCGATTTGTAACGTTACAGCGCCCGCCCCCTGAAATGGCCAGTTTAGTGCCAAGTTTCTTACCTTTTTCTAGAAGGAGAACTTTCCTTCCGTTTTCAGCAGCGGCAATGGAGGCCATCAATCCTGATGGTCCCCCGCCAATGATGATGACGTCTACATCAACATGGTTAGTAGTCATTGTGTTATCAAGCCTTTCGGTAATGGATTATTAAATAACAGTTTAACACAGCATCATTGAAAAATAGTAGGGGCGGTCAAAATGGAAGAAAATATAACGACGGCATGTGGTACAATTAAAAATGGTTTAACAATAAAACTTTCAAGAATAGTGCGAGTAGAAGTGTTTGCAAACTTCTTTCCCAAGACTGGGATAGTGCCTGTGATAAATTGGAATGATGAGGAAGCAGAGTATATTTACTTTGACGAAGAATAGGAAGAGGGTACGGAATGACTAGAGAAGTAAATAGCGAAGTTGAACAGCATATAAGTCAGCCAGAGGGATATCAAGAGCAGTCGTATCCAACGAGCGCGGAGAACGAGAAAATAAGACACGATGCTTTTCAACACAAAGAGTGTCAGCGCATCTATCATAAATTGATTAGCCATGCAGGGGGAATGGAGGTAGTCAGAAAAGGTAGGAGATTGATTGCGAAAAAAATTGCTACCACATGCTTCCTAAACTCAACAGAGCCTGACTATGAAGAATTTAAGCAAGGTGTACTGATTGCTAACGAAAACATTAAAATAAAACGAGATGAATCATACTGAGTTTACCTAGTAATTAGAGACACATACAGAACAAAATTAGGCTGCCTTTTCTCCAGAATCCAGTGGAGATGGGTAGCCTGATTTTTCTTTGGCGACTGCCCACTTTTTTTACTGGTCTGTACGTTTGACTAACTAATTATCATATGATGACGTCATATATAATGGAAACCACACTTTCAGTTTTTCTCTATTCCACACTAATGACGGATATACATTGTGAAAAGCGTCGTCTGGGGGTAAACTGTTAAGTAGATTTAGGGAGAATGGAAGGATCAAACATGTCATCAAATCTTGTAAAAGGGACCTTTATACTGACAATAGGTCTATTTTTATCGAAAGCGCTTGGACTATTATACGTTATTCCATTTTACGCAATCGTTGGGAAAGAAAGTATCGGTCTCTATCAATATGCATACATCCCATACAATATCGCGTTAGCTATCGCGATATCAGGAGCGCCACTTGCGATTTCAAAATTCGTAGCAAAATATAATGCTCGTGGCGATTATGCAACTGGCCGGAAATTGTTAAAGTCAGGGATGCTTGTGATGGCAGTCACAGGGATACTTTCCTTTTTAACGCTGTACTTTTTAGCTGAACCGATTGCGAAACTTGTTCGTAAAGATGATGAACAAATCTTCACAATTGAAGAGATTGCAAATGTGATTCGCTGGGTCAGTTATGCACTGCTTGCCGTTCCACTTATGAGTATCGTGCGAGGCTTCCTACAGGGCAATCAAAAAATGATGCCGACTTCGGTTTCTCAGTTAGTAGAACAGGTTGTGCGAATTATTGTCGTTCTGGCAGGAGCGTTTATTGTCGTGAACTTCATGCATGGATCTCCGAAAACTGCAGTGAACTTCGCTGTATTTGCGGCGTTTATCGGGGCGCTTGCGGGTCTCGCTGTCTTGTTCAAGTATTGGAAAAGTTATAAACCAGAATTTGACCATCTTCTTGCGAATAGTACTTCATCAAGTGATATTTCATTCAAAGACATGTACAAAGAAGTATTTGCTTATATCTTGCCCTTCGTCCTGGTAGGGGTTATTAATCCCCTTTATCAATTCGTTGATATGATTACTTTTAACGAGGCGATGTCTTCAATCGGCTTTGCAAAGGTAACTGACATCTATTTAACGATGCTGAACTTTTTAACGCATAAAGTCGTCATGATACCAGTCATGATTGCGACAGGATTTTCAATGGCTCTTATTCCGGTCATTACAAGTTATTATGCGAAAAATGATCAAAAAGGGATTACAAATTCACTTGATCAGACCTATCAGATTATGCTGTTCTTGACGGTACCAATCGTTATCGGATTAATCGTTTTGTCAAATGAGTTCTACCAATTTCTATATGAAAAAGATGCAATGGGTGCAGAGATACTAGCGAATTATGCCCCGGTCGCGATTTTATTTGGCTTATATACGGTGACAGCAGCCATTTTGCAAGGCATCGACCGACATAAGTGGATAGTTTTCACTTCATTACTCGGACTGTTTTTCAAACTGGTACTGAATATACCGCTCATCAAAATATTTGAAACGAATGGTGCCATTATGGCGACTTCAATTGGTTATACAGTCGCGGTAGGCATTAATATCGTCATCATTACTAAGACCCTTAATTACAGGTCGAAGATGGTGTTTAGAAGACTTATCCTTATCGCTATATTAAATGTCATTATGTTAATAGCTGTCACATTTACATTGAAAGGACTGACAGCAATCAGTCCTGCTGACGGAAAAATGCAGTCTATCTTGTATATTTTGATATGCGCTACAGTTGGTGCTGCAATTTACGGTTATCTATCGCTTAAAACGGGGCTTGCACAGAAATTGTTCGGAGAGCGATTGACTAGATTCACCAAGAAATTAGGCTTTTAGGAGGAATAAAATGCGTTTGGATAAATTATTGTCGAACATGGGATTTGGTACACGAAAAGAAGTAAAGATTTTGATGAAAAAAGGTTCCGTACGGGTTAATGAAGTGGCAGTGAAAGATGCCGCACTGCATGTAGATACAGTGAAGGATGAAGTAACGGTACTGGGTCAAAAAGTCGTCTATAAAGAATTTATGTATCTAATGATGAATAAGCCACAAGGAGTCTTGTCTGCTACTGAAGATAAAAGGGACCAGACAGTTATTGATTTATTAGATGAAGAATATAACATTTTTGAAATGTTTCCTGTTGGAAGGTTAGATAAAGACACAGAAGGTTTTTTGTTACTGACGAATGACGGAAAACTTGCGCACAACTTATTGTCACCTAAAAAAGGGGTGCCGAAAACGTATTATGCTCATATCGAAGGAATTGTTACAGAAGAAGATACCAAGCAGTTTTCAGAGGGTGTTACTCTGGATGATGGCTATGAGACGAAGCCTGGTCAGCTGCGCATATTGAAATCAGCGGATATTTCCGAAATCGAGTTGACGATTACGGAAGGGAAATACCATCAAGTCAAGCGAATGTTTGAAGCGGTTGGTAAGCAAGTTGTTTACTTAAAACGCTTATCGATGGGGCCTTTATCTTTGGATGAAACTTTAGAGCTTGGATCATACCGAGAATTGACGGAAGAGGAATTACAGCAACTCATGCAGATTTCTGGAAAATAAAAAGGGCTGAGCCGTTTAAGAATACGGTTCAGCTCTTTATTGTTTGTTTAGATTCTAGAGCCTTGTGTTTTTACTGATATACAGGCTCCAAGCGCCAGCTCCCTTATACCTACGTGAAGCAGGTATGAGAGCTGGCGCTTTTTGCTTTTCTAGGTCATGTGCGGGTCACGAAGATAACTTCACTTTTTTTGCTGTCGTCGTCCATTTACCGCGTACCGGGCTCATAATGAGCTCGTTGTATTCAAGGACATTTAAATCCCTTTGGACCGTACGGTGAGTGATGCCAAATTCTTCGACCAGGTTTTCGGTAGTTACAGTGCCATTATCAAGGATATAAAAATAGATATCCTTTATGCGTGTAAGCATACGATCAGTTGCAGGTTTCAAGTGTGGAATCACCCCTTCATCTTCATTTTCCAAAAAGGTTTGGTCATGAGACTTATGAATGTTGCCTAAAGCACGTTGAAATTATCCCTGACGACGCACATCCTTTCGAAAAAGTTGAAAAGTCAGATTAAATCTTCTGACAATACTAGTATAACGTATTCTCGTGAAGTTTGCATGAATTTTATTGTAAAGAGTCTGTAAAAGATGATTCCTCTTTATTTTCTTGGGCTAACGTGTGAAAATAGACTTATTGTGAAAGAAGGTGCCTTGAATGTCTAATTGGGAAAATGAAGCTTTAAAAAGACAAGAATCTCTGCTAGCTGATTTACAAAGTTTAATCGCTATCCCTTCTGTACTTGATGAAAGTGCGGCAACTAAAGATTTACCATTCGGACCGGAACCAAAACGTGCACTCGACTGGCTGTTAGAAGAAGGTCGAAAAGCGGGAATGCTTGTGAAAAATGTAGATAATATGGCGGGGCATATTGAGATGGGGGAAGGGGACGAACTCATCGGGATCCTTTGCCATGTCGATGTCGTGCCAGCAGGAAGTAATTGGATACATGAGCCGTTTGGCGGTACTATCGAGGACGGAAAGCTGTTTGGTCGTGGTGCCATTGACGATAAAGGACCGACTATAGCCGCTTGGCATGCGATGAAAATAGTCCGGGATTCAGGTATCACGATGAACAAACGAGTGCGGCTCATTATCGGAACAGATGAAGAAAGTGGTTTTCGATGTGTGAAGCGCTATTTTGAAAAAGAAGAAATGCCAACTATTGGATTTGCGCCAGATGCTGATTTCCCCATCATTAACGCTGAAAAAGGAATTGCTTCTATCCTGTTTAAACAAAAGGTAGTAACTTCAGATGGACAACTATTGCTATTCAAGTCAGGAAATAGGACAAATATGGTGCCAGATTATGCAGAGGCACACCTGGCAGAGGAAGTTGTATTTGACAATGAACAGTTTGTTACATTTTTGAATATTCATGACGTAACAGGGGGAGTTTCCACTGATAGTGGTAAGACCATTATCAGTTTGAATGGAAAATCAGCACATGCAATGGAGCCAGATAATGGTGTCAATGCCGCCGTCCTACTTGCTTCTTTCCTGAATCGCATATTGAAAGAAGGTCAATCAAAAGACTTTACACAATTCATGTTTGATGCATTTGCTAATGAATCTCGAGGACTGTTCTTAGGTTTGGCGTTCAATGATGAAATGTCAGGCGATACAACGCTGAATGCGGGTATCGTGACATACAATCCCGCAAGTGGTGGGGAAATTAATGTTAGTATGCGTTATTCAGTCAGCTATCTATTTGAAGAGAAAATGACGACATGTATGAAACGGTTAACGGAAACACCTTTTTCGGTCGATATTGGATCAAACTCTGCACCGCATCATGTGGACGCAAATGACCCTCTTATTCGGACGTTGCAAGAAGTGTATACTGATCATACTGGAGAACATGCGGAACTATTGGCAATCGGAGGAGGAACGTACGCACGTGTCCTTGAAAAAGGGGTTGCTTTTGGTATGCTATTTCCTGGCAGGGAAGATGTAGCTCATCAGGCAGATGAGTATGTTTATATAGATGATTTAGTGAAGGCAACCGGGATCTATGCAGATGCAATCAGCCGACTCGTATCTGAAAAAACGGAAGGGGAATAAGGATGACAGTATACTTTATTGATGGACAGTTTACAGAACGCGATGGATTGGCCATTTCGATAGATGATCGCGGTTATTATTTTGGTGATGGCGTGTATGAGGTAATTAAAGTATATGGTGGAGAATTATATACTGCGAAAGAACATATTGATCGTTTATTTCAAAGCGCTACGAAGATAAAGATGACAATGCCATATGCTGAAGTGCAATTGATGGAAATTGCCCGTGAATTAGTGGCGAAAAATAACATTTTGGTTGGGCATGTTTATATCCAAGTGACACGTGGATCCGCAACAAGGATGCACCAATTCCCTGATCCGGCAGTACCGCCAGTCGTGACTGGATATGCAATTAACAACCCAAGACCTATGACAGGTATAGAAAACGGAGTTGGGGTTAAATCAGTAGCGGATGTCCGTTGGTTGCGTTGCGATATTAAAAGTCTTAACTTGCTCGGCAATGTTCTCGCTAAGCAAGAGGCGCTTGAAGCAGGCTGTATAGAGGCATTGCTTCACCGTGACGGTGTTGTTACGGAAGGTTCTTCGTCGAATATGTTTGGGGTAAAGGATGGAACAGTCTATACTCATCCTGTGACAAATCTTATTTTGAATGGAATTACGCGTCAAGTTGTACTGGGTCTGTGTGAAGAGCAAGGAATTCCTGTCGTCGAGAAATCCTTTACAATAGATGAAGCTTTTGAAATGGATGAATTTTTCTTAACGTCAACGACATCTGAAGTAACGCCAGTCATTTCAATCGACGGACGTCCTGTAGGCTCGGGAATATTGGGACCATTGACAATGAAGTTACAAGAAGCATTCAGCTCGCAAATCCCATCTTTTATAGCAGATGAATAATAATGTATAGTATGTGATTGGAGTGAATGGACATGGCGCAACTTGTTAAACTGCTTGACTATGTCTCCCGTTACGAGCAAGATCTTACGCGTTATCCTTCGCAGTATATCCGTTTGAAAAGGTATCAATGGGAACGTATGAAGACCCAGTGGGAAAGTGGAGCTGATTTATCAGAATGGCAACAGGATATTAAAGAGGTAGTAGAACCGGAAGAGAACAAATGGTTTTCTCCTCTACTTCGGGTCTTCGGCCAACGTAAAGATGTTGAGGCAGAGCAACATCACGACAATAGCGAAGATGAAAAAGGTGATAAGGAAGAGAATTTTGGATTTAGTCCAAATCTGATTCATAACCCCTCAAGTCTTGAGCACTTAAGAAGACTTTATTTGGATCAACTATTTCATTTTCAAATCAAGTGGGCAAGTTCGACGTTAATGGACAAGTCAAGGGTTGAATCTCGTTTTTTCCGAGACCCACTTTTACGAAGTTTCGCTCAGAATCTTCCGGATAATTATTTGTTGTTCTATTATCCAATCTTACTACTGAAGAAAGCACCTGTTGAACTAGACATTATCATTGTGACACCTGTTGAATGCATGTGTATTACGGTGCTTGAGAAAGAAGACGTTGCAGCGTTTAGTGGGAGCGGGGACAGATTCTGGCTAAAGAAGCTTGGGGAAAAAGAAACGAAATTTCTTAGCCCGCTTATAGCACTGAACAGAACTGAAAAGATTGTTTCGAGTATATTAAAAGCACAAGGTATCGATTTTCCTGTACGTAAATATTTGATTTCACGTAACGGGTATATCGATCACCCAGGTTCGGCATTCGATGTTGATATTATCGATAGACGATCATATGAGGACTGGTTTTCTGCACTTCAGAAATTGCCGGTTCCGATGAAATCTACGCAATTCAAAGCGGGCCAGGCAATACTTGACGTGGGGCAAACTACTTCAATAAGCAGATTATTTGGCGATGAAGAACAACCAGAAGATGGCAATAACCTATAAATAGAAAAGAGTGTATATAATGAGGCTTCGTAATAAACCATGGGCAAGAGACTACATGGCAGAACACCCAGATATCCTATTAGCTGAACCAGAAAAAATGATGAATGGATGGCATACCTTGTTTGGTAATGGCAATCCAATACACATTGAAGTTGGATCAGGTATGGGCCAATTTATAATTGGTATGGCTGTTGCCAATCCAGATGTGAATTATATTGGCATTGAGCATTTTGACAACGTTATCGTATCTGCGCTTGAAAAGGCTGTTGAAGCAGAAAAGCCATCAAATTTACGACTATTCCGTGCAAATGGAATGGACCTTGCAAAGATCTTCCACAAAGGGGAGATAGATAGGGTGTATTTAAATTTTTCTGATCCGTGGCCGAAAACGAGAAATGCAAAAAGAAGATTGACGCATGAAACATTTTTAAAACTTTATGAAGAGGTACTAGCAGAAGGTGGAGAAATTCACTTTAAAACAGATAACCGTCTGTTGTTCGAGTACTCACTCGTCTCAATGTCTCAGTACGGTATGAAGTTAGGTTTTGTATCACTTGATTTGCATGCAGAAATGCCGGAAGATAATATTATGACGGAATATGAAGAGAAGTTTTCAGCAAAAGGACACCCGATATACAGACTTGAATCACATTTTACTAATTCTTGATAGAAACAAGTAAGGGAATGGGGGAATGTTTCTGTGGATACTTATACATTTCATGATATGACGTTGACATGGCTGGATGGTAGTGGCAATTTTTTAGACGGCGGAACTATGTTTGGGGTTGTTCCAAAAGCACTGTGGTCAAGACGTTATGAAGCGGATGAACAAAACCGTATTAAAATGAGAAACGATCCGATACTCATTCAGTATAAAGGAAAAAATATATTGATTGACACAGGGCATGGAAAAGGGAAACTCAGTGAGAAAATGATGAAGAATCTAGGCATAGTTGAAGAGGCAAGGGTTGAGGGGAATCTTGCTGAGCTCAGTTTGTCACCTGAAGACATCGATATTATTCTCATGACGCACTTGCATAATGATCATGCAGCGGGTTTGACGGAATTACGCGAAGGGGATTTTGTTTCTGTATTTCCGAATGCTGAAATTTACGTTTCACAAATCGAATGGGATGAAGTACGTAATCCGAATATTCGTTCCAGAAATACATATTTAAAAGAGAACTGGGAGCCTGTTGAGCAGCAGGTGAAGACATTCGAAGGAAGCATTACAATCATGCCAGGAATCGAAATGATCCATACAGGCGGTCATAGCGATGGTCATAGTATTATTAAATTGACACAGCATGGTGAGACGATTCTTCATATGGCTGATATTATGCCTACACAAGCACATAGTAATCCGTTGTGGGTTCTGGCTTTTGATGATTACCCAATGACGTCAATCTTTGCTAAAGAGAAATTGATGAAAGAGGCGCTTGCTGGGGGCTATAAGTTTACGTTTTATCATGATGCCTATTATAGACTTGTAAAATGGGATGCTAGCGGAAAAGAAATCATCGAATCCGTTACAGTTTCTAGTTAGGTTCAGTTAAAGAATTCCATTAATTTCGCTCCGGCGCTCGGGGATGCTTCCCGCCTTAAGCCTAATCGCTGCACGTCTTTATAAGCTCAACATATATAGCCATTGGTTTATAAAAAAACCGTCACACTACCAGAGGAATCTGGGAATGTGGCGGTTTTTATTGCTATATAGACTTCGGCGCATTGTTTTAAGCTTTTATGAGTTCAACGACTGTTCCCGTTTTTGCATCTGCTGCAAATTCGAATTGTTCCAGTTCGCCTTCTTTAATGCGTGATATGCCGCCGCGGTAAACGTCCATTGTAATGACTTTGTTTGTGAAAGGCTCAGTTTTCATGACGATCCATGAACCATCAATCGGACCTTCATTTTTAAAAGCATCTTTAATTGTGTTTAGAACAGAGTCTGCTGAAACATTTTGGTTAACTCGATCGATTGTTTCGCTGACAACAATACCAGCCGCAACACCCGTTAATACTCCTGCTAGGAAATCTGATACTTTCATTCTTTTTACCCCCTATAGTCGGTATTTCAAACAGTGTACCACAATTTTACTTATCTTTGCCAAGCCAGTCTATTGAAATAGTAATTCGATTTCCGAATTAAACGATGGAAAGTTTCTGAATAATCGACTACACTATATACAGTAGGTACATATATGAAAAGTGGGAGGAACTATTTAATGCAAAAAGATACACTTGAAATGTTTAGGACTTTGACCGAACTTCCGGGTGCCCCTGGGAATGAGCATGCAGTTCGTGGTTATATGCGTGGAGAACTTGGGAAGTATTCTGATGAATTGATCCAAGATAACTTGGGGGGTATTTTTGGCGTTAGAAAAGGGCCTGAAGACGGCCCGCGTATAATGGTTGCGGGTCATATGGATGAAGTTGGATTTATGGTTAGTCAGATTACGGATAACGGAATGATTCGTTTCCAACCGCTTGGCGGATGGTGGAACCAAGTACTACTGGCGCAACGCGTTGAAATTATTACGGATAGCGGTCCAGTTATTGGTGTCATTGGTTCGATTCCGCCGCATTTGTTAAGTGATGAAGTACGAAATAGACCAATGGATATAAAAAATATGCTTATCGATATTGGTGCAGACGATAAAGAAGATGCGAAGAAAATCGGCATTCGTCCAGGTCAGCAAATTGTTCCAGTTAGCCCGTTCACTCCGATGGCGAATGACAAGAAAATACTTGCTAAAGCTTGGGATAATCGCTATGGTTGCGGACTCGCAATCGAATTGTTAAAAGAAGTGCACGGTGAAAAATTGCCGAATAACTTGTACTCCGGGGCAAATGTTCTCGAAGAAGTTGGACTTCGTGGTGCTGCGGCAGCCGCAACGATGATCAATCCGGATTTATTCTTTGCGCTAGATGCAAGTCCAGCAAATGATGCCACAGGTGACAAAAATGAATTCGGTCAACTTGGAAAAGGGACATTACTCCGGATTTTTGACCGTTCTATGATAACTCACCGCGGTATGCGCGAATTCATCCTTGATATGGCAGAGACACATAATATTCCTTATCAGTACTTCCTCTCACAGGGCGGGACGGATGCAGGTCGGGTCCATACGTCGAATGAAGGTGTTCCAAGTGCTGTCATTGGTATTTGTTCACGCTACATCCATACATCGGGATCTATCATTCACACCGACGACTACGCAGCAGCGAAAGAGCTTCTTGTGAAACTTGTTAAGGCATGTGATAAGACAACTGTAGCAACGATTAAAAGTAACGTATAATTATAAACTGAAATCCGTCCTTGCGCTATTAAATGGCGTAGAGGACGGTTTTTTACTTGGATGGAGGAGAATATGGATGGAATTTATGATAGGATCTACGAACCCTGCAAAAGTAAAAGCAGTTAAGGAAGTTTTGGCAATTCATTTTCCGCATGCACTTATTGCTGAGACTGAGGTAGGGTCAGGTGTTTCAGACCAACCTTTTAGTGATGATGAAACTAGGCTTGGTGCAATTAATCGTGCACTACGCGCAGCGGGGAAGGGAGCAAGTGCAATTGGAATCGGGCTGGAAGGTGGTGTACGGATTCTTGAGGGACAGATGTACCTCTGTAACTGGGGTGCGTTGACACTTCCTGATGGGACGAGGTTTACAGCGGGAGGTGCACAGATTCCATTACCGAAAGAAATTGCGGATGAGTTGATGACCGGGAAAGAACTGGGTCCGGTTGTCGATACTTATTTCAAGTCGAGCGGAATTCGGATGAAGGAAGGAGCTATCGGAATGCTGACTGCGAACGCGGTAAAACGCGATGAACTATTCGTACATATTTTACAGCTTTTGGTGGGACAATATAAATACCATCTGCAATCCCAGTAAATATCGAAGTGCTTGATTGCAACGTGTTTTGGTTGCAAGTAATCCGTAACAACATTAAAATGATAAATAGTGTTTAAATTAATGATTGGGGGAAATCGAATGTTCCGAAAATGGAAATTCATATTCCTGTTGACGATATCTGTATTAACGCTTGTAGCATGTGGAAAAACGCTTGACGAAAGTGCAACTTCAGGAGTCGAAGCGGCGAGAGAAGCATTTCACTCGAATGATAAAAAACGTACTGAAGAGATTGACGGCATTAAACTATATCTACCTGCCGGATTTAAGATGAATGATAAGTCAGATGCACAAAATATCGTCTTTACGAAAAAAGAAGAAACATTTATCCTTTTTGTCAATCCAAATGAAAAAAATGACAGTAAACTGTTTTATGATTTGCTTCTTGCTGATAAAAGTAAAGAAATTGTCGAGCAGGCAACGTTTACGGATGAAGGCATTTTTGGTTTTGCGGCGGTAATCAAAAGCGGCAATGACGATGTTGAGCTTATGACGAGCGTGGGCGGATCAAAAATGACGACAATGACGAAAAAAGGAAACATCGAAGAAAACCTAGCAAGAATGATGGAAATCGTGCGTTCAATTAACCAAGAATAGATGCAATTTTCCGGGAAACGTAAGAGGGTATAAGTTTTTCGACACGGAACAGTGGCTAGGCTTCAGGCGCCAGCCGCTTGGAGGCCCACAGGATGTGGGTCACGTAGCCGTTGCCGCAGGACGCGGCGTACTTAGGCTACGTTCCTTGAAAGCAATCCAGCTATGTGGCAAAGGACCGCCACGTCGCTGGATCGACTTATGCCTGTCGCGTCTAGAAGGCGCCTTACGCTTTTCATATGAATGGAGGAAAAAATAGATGAATTCTGCGCAGCTTGTTGAAATTTTAAAAGAGCATCTTCCATCTGAACATTTCAAGTGGCGATTTGACCGGAAAACGGATAAGGTTCGTCTAGAGCATTCGGTTCTAAAAAAAGGGATGGATATTTCACTCCCGGAAATCCTTGTGAAATATGAACAGAAAAAAGAGGCGGCAATAAAAGAAATAGTTTATACAATTGGTGAGACGTTTAAAGCGATGGAAAAAGAACAATCAATAGGATTCTCTGATAGTACGATTATTTATCCTGTGATCAGGTCTTCATCGTTTCCGAAAGAATCTGCTGTAGGACATCGTTTTCTTATGAAGGACCATACGGCTGAAACGTGTATCTATTATGCACTTGACCTTGGAACTACCTACCGGTTAATTGATGAAAGTATGTTGGAGTCTCTTGGTATGTCTGAAACGGAGATAACAGAGTCTGCATTATTCCGTGTAAGAGCATTACCGACCGCGATGAAGAAGGATGAAGTCTCGGGTAACATCTATTACTTTGTCAATAATAACGATGGCTATGATGCTAGTAGAATATTGAACAGCACATTCCTGAAAGAGATGGAAGCGAAAATCGAGGGTCATATGACTGTTTCTGTCCCACACCAAGATGTACTAATTATTGGTGATATCCGGAACGATACGGGGTATGATGTACTTGCGCAAATGGCTATGCATTTCTTTACCACTGGCACTGTACCGGTTACATCTTTATCATTTATCTATGAAGATGGAAAACTTGAACCAATTTTCATTATGGCTAAAAATCGTTTAGCAAGAAGGGAAGGAAAGAAAAAGTGAATATTTTTTATAATATAAATGGTGTTGGAGATGTGTTGCTTGTGCAGCTTGCACTTACACGTCCAGAATCTATTGTAACTAAGTCACAAGGGGATGTTACGTTAATCCATGACGAGGTTACTGGAGAATTAACTGCATTTAACCTATTCAATGCATCATCTTACGTGAAAAATGAAGCAGTCGGGGAAGTTGAGCTGACTGAAGAGGTGGCAGGGCAATTGCAAGATGCACTTCTGAAGAATGGCGTAGAAATTAAACTTGACATAGACTTTACACCAAAGTTTGTTGTAGGACATATTTTGACAAAAGAAAAGCATCCGAATGCTGATAAGTTAAGTGTTTGCACGGTCGATGTTGGTAGTGAAACAGTTCAAATTGTCTGTGGAGCACCGAATGTGGATGCGGGCCAGAAGGTTGTTGTCGCGAAAGTTGGAGCTGTTATGCCATCTGGAATGGTCATTCGTGATGCAGAATTGCGTGGGGTTCCATCGGCGGGAATGATTTGCTCAGCAAAAGAACTAGGTTTGCCTGACGCGCCTGAAGAAAAAGGGATTTTAGTACTAGATAACAATGCTGTTACTGGTGAAATCTTCACAAAATAAGTGCACGAAAAACGTACCAGTTTGGTACGTTTTTTTGTTTTCATAAATTGATTTGATTTTGTCGTGTCAGTACTGTTAAAATAGAGTGATTGACATGAAAAGAGTGATAGTCTTGAGTTGGTTTAAAACAATAGTAGACCGGTTATTTGGACCGGATGAAGACAATAATAAAGTGGAACCAGAATATGAAAAAACTGAAAATGAAATTGACGAATCATTAAATAAAAATGAAACTAGTAACAACACATCATTTCGCTTTCCGATTATCTCAGATGCAGAAATATATGGTTGGGACGATGAATCTGTTACTGAAGCAGATTATCCTAAATACACAACTAAAAATAAAGATGTGGACGATAATTATGAAACGAAACCACTTTCCGAAAATGCTAAATGGCCAAGTGATAACAGAACAGTCAATATCTTTAGGGCTGATTCATTACAAAAATATGGCGTAAAAGAGAAAGAAAAAAGAAGTTCTTTCTCCTCCACAAAAAAGGCTTTTCAGGAGGAACTTCCACCAAAAGTGAATGTGACGGTACAAAAACGTTCCAGTAAACCATTTACACCGACCGCAGTACCTTCGCCGGTTCATGGATTTATTAATCCAAGGAGAGAAGTAACGACACCTTTGAAAACGGAAGAAGTGAAGTTGCAGCCACCGGAAGAAAAGGTAGTTGTTACAGAACCACAGTTGACAACGACGGATGAATTTTATTATGAAAATGAAAAAACGAGTAGCATACCAATTTTGAATGAGGACTTTGTGATTGAAAATGACAGCAGAGAACTCACATCTAGTGAGATAGAGCCGCCAAAAGTTGAAATCTACGAAACTGAAACGACAGTAATTGAGGACGTAGAGACAGTAGTATTGCCAGATGCCATAGAGCATTCTAAGGATGAATTTGCTACAATCGAATCGCTAGTGATTGAAGAGGACTTTAAGGGAATTATTTCGGATGAAGTGGACCATACTAAGGATGCGTTACCTGATGTAGAGACTGAAGTGAAAGTAGAGCCCTCTCCAGGAATTCCTGAATTAGTAGAACAACAAAGTCAAGTAACAAAAAAAGAACGGACTGTTCCATTCAATGTATTGATGTTGAAGTCCGATAAAGAGAAGCTAAAAGTAGTAGAACCTTTAAGTGTGAAAGTTCCAAATGAAAACAAAAAAGTAACCATCTCTGAGCCGATAAGTACGAAACCTTTGGTCGATATCCGAGAAGAGGTTTTGGTAGGGACGAAAGAAATAGCTGGCGAAACCTTGGAAGAAGAGGAACCCTATTACGCATTCCCGTCACTGGATTATCTGATCCCCCCTGAATCACAAATCGAAGATACAGAGTGGCTGGAATCGCAATCTGAAAAGCTAGAGGAAGCGTTGTCGCACTTTGCGGTTAAAGCGACCGTTATCGAAGCGATGCAAGGTCCGACAGTCACTCGTTTTGAACTGACTGTCGGAGTGGGGACTAAAGTGAGTAAAGTACGTAATTTAACAGATGACCTAAAATTGGCGCTAGCAGCCGAAGATATTCGTATCCAAGCACCGATTCCCGGAAGAAGTTCCATAGGAATTGAAATTCCAAATCGGAAGACAAGACCTGTTCGGATATCCGAAGTTATTGCGACGGAACAGTTCAGAGCTTCCACGTCTCCCCTTGAGGCTGTGCTTGGATTAAGCCTAACTGGAACACCAGTAACCTTAGATCTCCGCAAGATGCCACATGGTATGATTGCTGGGGCTACAGGTTCAGGTAAATCCGTCTGCATTAACTCGATTTTGGTCAGTTTGCTTTACAAAGCTACACCAACAGACTTGAAAATGATGCTGATTGACCCTAAAATGGTAGAACTTGCACCATTCAACGGCATACCACATCTAATTAGTCCTGTGATTACGGACGTCAAAGCTGCAACTGCTGCACTAAAATGGGCAGTGGCGGAAATGGAAAGACGTTACGAGCTGCTTGCTCATGCAGGTGTGAGGGATATCGAGCGTTACAATAAAGCAGTTGTAGAAAGTCGTCGGTTCTCTTTGAAGATGCCTTATCTTTTAATTGTCATTGATGAACTTGCAGATTTAATGATGATGGCGCCGGCAGATGTCGAAGTATCAATTAGTCGAATTGCACAAAAAGCACGAGCATGCGGTATCCACTTGATCATCGCGACACAGCGTCCTTCTGTCGATGTTATTACAGGTACAATCAAAGCGAATATCCCAACACGAATCGCATTTTCAGTTTCATCACAAATCGATTCTAGGACAATAATTGATTCCCCTGGAGCAGAAAGGCTTCTTGGGAAAGGTGACATGCTATACATTGGAAATGGACAATCTTCTGGCGTTCGACTACAAGGTACATTTGTCACGGATGAGGAAATAGAGCGTATAATAGAACACGTTCGGAATGAGGCAACACCAGATTATTTATTTGGCCAAGAAGACCTTCTTGCAAGTAGTATTGAAGAAGAAGGAGCCGATCCACTTTTTGAAGAGGCTTGTCTCTTTATCCATGAAACAGGCAGTGCATCAACGTCTCTGTTACAACGTAATTTTAGTATCGGATACAATCGAGCCGCCAAACTAATGGATCGAATGGAGAAAAGTGGATTCATCTCAGGGCCGCGAGGAAGTAAGGCACGTGATGTCTTTTTGACAGAAAGTGATCTCGATCGACTTACAGATCGTATAGAATAGTAAGGAGCCTTGCAATGCGGGCTGTAAATCAAAATACTTAACTGATAATTGTAGAGGGAATAAACTAATGATATTTAATTAAGGGGAACAGAAATGATCCCGGGAGGTTGCATTATGACGTTGTTCCATTTTACTGGCATTAAGGGCGCTGGAATGAGTTCGCTCGCCCAAATACTTCACGATTCTGAGAATGAAGTACAAGGTTCAGACGTGGAGAAATGGTTCTTCACAGAAGATCCGCTCCATGAAAGAAAAATAACTGTGTTGAAATTTGATGAAAACAATATTAAATCAGGAATGACAGTCATCGCAGGAAATGCATTTCCTGATAGCCATCCAGAACTTATAAGGGCTAAGGAACTTGGCCTTGAAATTATTCGATACCATGATTTTTTAGGAAAGTATATGGAGAAATTCATATCGATCGGAGTTACAGGCTCACATGGTAAAACATCGACTACCGGTTTGCTTGCTCATGTGTTATCTGGACATTCACCTACTTCCTATTTAATTGGAGATGGTACGGGAAGTGGCCCAGCAGACAGCGAGTACTTTGTATTCGAAGCTTGCGAATATAAAAGACATTTCCTGGCATACGAACCTGACTATGCGATTATGACAAATATCGATTTTGATCATCCAGATTATTTTAAGGATCTAGCGGATGTGATGGACGCATTTGGTGAAATGGCACTCCGGGTGAAGAAAGCCCTTATTGCCTGCGGTGATGATAGACACTTGCAAAAAATTCAGGCCAATGTTCCAGTGCTCTATTACGGATTTGAAGAGTCGAATGATTTTGCTGCGAAAAATATCATCAAAACTGTGGAAGGTTCATCCTTTGATGTTTTTGTAAGGAATGAGTTTTATCATACGTTTACAATACCGCTGGCTGGGGATCATGCAATCTTGAATTCGCTAGGCGTAATTGCGCTCTGTCATTATGAAGGAGTAAAAGCGTCCACTATCCAAGAAAAACTGTCTACTTTTCATGGTGTTAAAAGGCGCTTTACGGTAATGGAAATAGCAGATCGAATTATTGTGGATGACTACGCTCATCACCCTACTGAAATCCAGGCGACATTGCAAACTGCGCAACAGAAATATCCTGACCGTGAAATTGTTGCGATATTCCAACCGCATACATTTACCCGGACCGCTGCCCTTTTGAATGAATTTGCGGAAAGTCTTTCAACTGCTGACCACGTCTATTTATGCGATATATTCGGGTCCGCACGTGAAAAGGCAGGTATTTTAACCATTAATGACTTGATTAATATAATTCCGGGTGCAAAGCATCTTGATCTTGATGATAATAAATCACTTGAATCTCATGGAAACGCAGTATACCTCTTTATGGGGGCAGGCGATGTTCAGAAATACATGAGCGCATTCAAGTCTTACCTTGATAAAGAAGAAACGGTTTAACGGGACACAATATAAGTTGAATGTATAGCATAGTTATATAAACAGCGAAGCCATCCCCTTGAGCCGCAACGGATTCGTTGAAATTCTTTATATCAACATATATATGAATTAAAAACAGCTTGACCCTGGACGGGAAAGATTTAACTTGATCCAGGGCTAGCTGTTTTTTTGGTTTTGGGAATGAATAAGTTGTCACAAAAAATAAAATGAATTCTAGTTTGATGAAGGAAAATGAAGACTAATGTCGAAGAAGTAATAATGTGTATGACGTTTATTTTACCTTCGACAAGGGTAGACAATGTTATATGAGTATTTGAAGGAGGCAGTACCGTGGAGAATTTACTGTACATAGCGGCAATTGTCGCTGCAATCGCATTTTTGATTTTATGCATTAGTTTAGCGAGGACCCTATCCTCATTGAAGAACACATTACACAGTGTTTCTGGAACAATGGAAGGGTTGACAACTCAACTTGAAGGGGTAACAACGGAAACAACAGAACTTCTTCATAAAACAAATCAACTTGCAGAAGACATTCAGCAGAAAGCCGAAAAACTGAACACTGTTGTCGATGCTGTGAAAGGCGTAGGCGAGTCTGTCACAGTACTCAATTCCTCCGTTAGAAGGGTTTCCAGCAATATCGCTACAGAGGCAGAACGGAACAGTGACAAGATTGCACAAATCGTTCAATGGAGCAATGTGGTTATCGATATAATGGGTAAAGTAAAGGAACGGAAGACAGGTAAGGCAAGCGCAAAAGGGTGGACTGTTTACAAGCCAGTACCAGGCCAAAAGAGATTGCCTAGCCCGAATAAAGGCAGATAAATAGAACTTAAATATGAAGTATTTAAGTTGAATATATAAATGCGTGTTTAAATTACGTGAAGGCGCCATAATTGGGGTAACCGAAAGCCCTAAGACTGTGGTGATAGCTGCCTGGCTTAGGGCGAGAGGCATCTTCTAGCGTCGTAACGGATACAATAGGATTCATTATTTCAACATATATATATAGACTTAAAAAACAGGAGGAATTGGATATGAGTGAAGAAAACAAAGTGAAATCAAATAATAATGACCCACAATACAACCAGGGTGGTCAAGGTTATGAAAATGCGTATGGGCAACCATCATACCTACCGGCAAATTATGATTATAACAAGGACTATACAGATTCTTTCTATGATGAAAATGAAAGTTCAGGAGCGGGAAGCTTCTTAATGGGTGCACTTGTGGGAGGAGTTATCGGAGCAGCTGCGGCACTATTCTTGGCACCAAAAACGGGTAGTGAAATGCGAGGAAACCTTACAACTCAAGCAACTCAACTGAAAGATAAGAGTATTGAAATCAGTTCTGTTGCGAAGGAAAAAGCTACAGAGCTAACTTCGGTCGCAAAAGAGAAGACTGGTGAATTATCGAAAACAATCCAAGAACAGTCTGGACAACTTGTCGATAAAGTGAAATCGATGAAATCGAAAACATCTATGCCGATGGATGATGGAACAGCATCTTCTGAAGGCGAAGAGTCTATTGATTTCGTTGATACAGCTAAATCCAAAGTTGAAAATACTATTGAGGCTGGAGAAGAAAGTATTACAGCTACTGCAGAAGCTGTAAAAAAAGCAGTCGTGGGAAAAGCTAATAATGCTGAGAAAGCTACAACTGGCAATAGTGATGTCTCTTATGGTAATAGCGAGAACCTTGGTAAAGATAAAATAACTAACCAGAACTATGTGTCAGACATTCTTGAAAAATAAAAAGTAATAGAAAAAAGTCTATCTACTCATATTTGAGTAGATGGACTTTTTTTTAGGTAAGCAAGTATAAATGTTCCTACCAAGGCGCTTCCGCTTTACTTCTTGTCTAGACTCCAGACGCCAGCCCCTCGAGTCGCTTCAGTCTTGCAGAAAAGGCAAAGTCCGCCTTTATCTACAAGACCTCTAGCGCTTGTCGGGTCTAACCGGCGTCTTCCGCTTTTCTTAGTTGTCTAAGACTCCAGACGCCAGCCCCTCGAGTCGCTTCAGTCTTGCAGAAAAGGCAAAGTACGCCTTTATCTACAAACCTCCAGCGCTTGTCGGGTCTAACCGGCGTCTTCCGCTTTTCTTGTTGTCTAGCTCCAGGCGCCAGCCCCTCGAGTCGCTTCAGTCTTGCAGAAAAAGCAAAGTACGCCTTTATCTACAAGACCTCCAGCGCTTGTCGGGTCTCCCAAGGCGCTTCCGCTTTTCTTAGTTGTCTAGACTCCAGACGCCAGCCCCTCGAGTCGCTTCAGTCTTGCAGAAAAGGCAAAGTATGCCTTTATCTTCAAGACCTCCAGCGCTTGTCGGGTCTAACCGGCGTCTTCCGCTTTTCTTACGTAAAACTAATTTCAAGTCTGTCGCCGCCAAAAATAGCATCGTTGAATCCGATTGGTGTGTCGTTTCGAAGCAGTTTATAATTACTTGATGGGTTTTCGGGTAAACTATAATCTGTAAACGCAAAGATGTCGCCAAAAGTAATAGGACTTTCACTTAGTGATACAAAATCAAGATGATCCCCAGGTTTTACAATGGCAGATACTTCAGCACTATGCCCGTTTAAAGTAAAGGTAAGACGTGGTTTTTGAATTGTGACGGGTTCATTGTTGAATAGTACTGTTAGTTTATCGAACGCCTTTTTACCTATCTCAGCTACAACTTCATCTATGGTAGGGAATGGCGGTTTTTGGGTTGTAATTCGGTCTCCATCTTTCAGTACGTGCGATGGCTGCACCGAAGTCCCCAAGATGAAGAACTCGTTGTTCTTTTTTTTCAACGTGACCGTTCGTTTATTGACGGATACTGTGAAAAGATTGTCCTTTAAAAGGTCATTTCGATGTGCTTTTTCAAATACAGCTGCGACTGTCTTGGCGTGTGAAACTGTGATTTTATCACGGTCTTGTATTGATGTATCGATGCTTTTTAGAATTCCATTAATATGAATTAGGGGTTCCAATTGCACGGCAACTCCGTCCAACATTGCACTGATGGCTCTCATATCCTCAACAAGGTCACGCACAGTTGCTATTGCGTTAGTACCATCACTGCCGGGAAGTAAGTCGATTGTATCTCCATTTTTAATGCAGTCTTTTGTACTTGCTTTTACCCCATTTAATAGGATTGTTGAGGGTGTACCATGTTCTCCTGGTATTATTATATCATTGTCATTTACTGTTATCGTCATTCCAAGTCCAGGCATACCGTATAGTTGACGGGCTTTAATGTTTGCGGCAAGGAGTGCATCACTGACGGTCATTTCTTTTAATTCGAAGAGTCGTAGCACCTTGTCATTTACGGACACGGACATATAATGAATCGGCGCTCTTTTTGCTGCGATAGCGATACCGATTGGTGTGACGAGTTCTGGCGATGAAACTATACCGGATTCCAATGTAATTCCCGAGAGAGCATCCAACCCACGAATACCTACCCTGTTTTCGGGTAGTCCTAGGCATATACTAATTTCTTTTGTCAGCCCCGGAGTTAAACTTCCGCCGCCGACAACCATGACTGCTTTAGGGGAAACTCCATTGTTCAGGCGCTTGATTTCATCCGAAATAGATTTGGCAAGCCGATCTACGGCAGGTTTAATAATAGCGGTTACTTCACTTGATGCAACATTATCTTCAAAGCCTAGAATGTCTGTCATGACAATTGTATCTTCTGTTGTAATACTTCTTTTTGCAGTCTCAGCAAGTTGGAAGTCAAGGAGATAATGGTTGCTAAGTGCTTCTGTAATTTCATCACCTGCAAGTGGCACCATTCCGTAAGCCACAACGGTGTTGTTATCGGTAATAGCTATATCGGATGTCCCTGCACCTATATCGACAAGCGCGACGTTTAGGCGTCTCATGGATGGTGGGATTAGGACGTTGATAGCTGCAATCGGTTCCAGTGTCAGGGCTTCCATTTCGAGTCCTGCACGTTTGAGCGCAGAAAGAAGTGATTCGACGACGACGCGAGGAAGGAATGTCGCGATGACGTCAACAGAAGCAGACCGTCCAGCCTGATCAATCAGGCTACCTATTTCATCACCTTCAAGTTTGTAGTAAAGAACGGAATAACCGACACAATAATAATAGTCGTCTTTTGTCACTGTATCGGAGGACAGCAGTTTTTGCTGGGCTTGTTGGACTGCTGCAAGTTCTAAACGATTGACGTCTTCGTCAGCAATGAGGGACCTTTCTGAAATATCGATAGCCATTGAACCTTCCGATGTTTTCAATGCACGACCTGCGGCAGCAACACTGACCCGTTTCAAAGGACCGTGCTTTTCCTCAAGAATTCCTTTGATTTCTAAAATGACGTTTGCAACACTTAAAATGTTATGTATTTGTCCGTCAATCATTGAACGTTCCTTATGTTCAATCGAAACAAGATCAGCAACATGAAAAATACCATTGTCTTCAATCAGGATGATTCCAACGACAGAACGCGTCCCGATGTCGAGTGCAAATAGTGTAGTAGCCAGAATTATTCATCCTTTCTGTCGATAAATGTCCTGTATTTAAAAGAATAAGTAGAAATAACGTGACTTTTCAAATAGTCTTCTTTATACTTAGGTCTATTATCAAAAATGTAACATATATTCTTCTCTACTGAAAGAGAATTATATATACGGGGAGGAGACGGACAGATGAGACAAAATGATTTAGATGAATTGCGCGGTCGTGTAAACGAGCTGAATGGTAAGGTTTTGGATCTTATTAACGAAAGAACAACTGTGGTCCAAGAAATTGGTAAAGTAAAAGAAAAGCAGGGTGTTAATCGGTATGATCCGATTCGCGAACGTGAAATGCTTAACTTCTTAAAAGAATCTAACAACGGTCCGTTACCTAATGGAGTTCTTGAACAGATTTTTAAAGGAATATTCATGTCTGCACTTGAGATACAAGAAGACGACCAACGCAATGCTTTGCTTGTTTCCCGTAAGAGAAAAGCCGAAGATACGATTGTCGACATTAATGGCCATAAAATTGGGGACGGAACACCGTCATTCATTTACGGTCCATGTGCAGTCGAATCATATGAGCAGGTTTTAGCTGTTGCATTGTCCATCAAAGCAAAAGGGTTAACGATGATAAGAGGCGGAGCTTACAAACCTCGTACATCGCCGTATGATTTCCAAGGTCTCGGCCTTGAAGGTTTGAAAATACTTAAACGAGTTGCTGATGAAACAGGTCTTTCAGTTGTTACGGAAATTATTACGCCGTCACATCTCGAAGAAGCACTTGAATATATCGATGTAGTTCAGATTGGCGCACGTAACATGCAAAACTTCGAATTGTTGAAAGAAGCTGGAATGATTAATAAACCAGTTCTTCTAAAACGTGGACTTGCAGCGACAATCGATGAATTCATTCATGCAGCTGAATATATACTCTCTAAAGGTAATAGCCAGATCATCCTTTGTGAACGTGGTATCCGTACATACGAACGGGCAACTCGCAACACATTAGATATCTCTGCCGTTCCAATCTTGAAGCAGGAGACGCATCTTCCGGTCTTCGTTGACGTAACACACTCAACAGGTAGAAAAGATTTGTTACTACCTACAGCGAAAGCTGCGATAGCAGTTGGGGCGGATGGCGTAATGGCTGAAGTGCACCCAGATCCAGCTGTTGCATTATCCGATTCTGCACAACAGATGGATCTGCAACAATTTGACGAATTTTATGACGCAATTAACCAATTCATGAACACGCACACAACAATCTCATGAGTAGACGCCGGGCCTATAATGGTTCCGGCGTTTTGATTACATAGGTCACATCTGTTGATTAAACATCTACTTGCATAATACACTGGTAAGAAAGGCTTGAAAATCATCATTTTCACTGGACCATTTCCGGCTCGCTTGCGGCGAAATAATCATGATACCGTTACCGAGGACAAGAGTGGCTAGAAATGACTTCGTCATTCTTGGCCACTCCCTTTGGGAAGGAATTGCAATTCATTCCTCCATGGTCATCTTGTCACGAATATTTCCTTTGCTGAAAAAAGACAAAACAATGGGGAAGGCTTCAGTCGCCAAAATTGTATCTTTGGCGGCTTTTCTCTAGATAAGAAGCCCCTTTTTCTTTCGTTCCGAAAAGCCACTGAAAAAGTTCTTTTTTATAGTAAGAACTAGTTGATTGTAGCGAAGAGCTGCGACTCCAATGGAAATCAACGGGATTGAAGGAAATCGTACTTTTTCAGTGCCCTCCTTTGTGTACATATGCCTTTGAGGAGCGACGGGTGAACGATAACCATACGATTATCGAAAAATGTATATGGATACGACTTTATCGCGTCCATATACATCAAGATATCCAGGTAATCATATAAGAGTCATTAAACCAAAGCAATCCAAACGTAACTGTACACGAGCGCCTAGTGTTTGATTGAGTTATTTACTCGTTAATTTTGGTTAATCAACACATGTGACATAAGGTATAATGAATGTATATAGAAGGAGGAATTTTAATGGCTATAACGATTTACGACGTAGCCAGGGAGGCTAATGTTTCAATGGCAACGGTCTCCCGTGTCGTTAACGGCAATCAAAATGTAAAACCTGCAACGAGAAAGAAAGTTCTCGACTGCATTGAACGGCTTGGCTATCGACCGAACGCAGTTGCGAGAGGTCTGGCTAGTAAGAAGACGACAACAATCGGAGTCATCGTTCCTGATATCTCGAAAAGTTTCTACTCGGAGCTTTCCCGTGGAATAGCGGACGTTGCGACGATGTACGAATATAATATGATCCTGTCGAACTCCGATGAGAGCACAGACCGAGAAGTAGAATTAATAGAAGACCATCTCGGTAAACAGGTGGACGGGCTCATCTTTATGAGTGATTCGATTTCTGATGAAGTTCGTGCTGGAATGTCCACAGCGAATGTTCCGATCGTTTTGGCTGGAACGTTGGACGTGGAAAAACAATTAGCAACAGTGAATATTGATTATGAAGAAGCTGCTTATGTGGCGGTCAATAAATTAATTCGAAATGGTCATACGAAAATCGTGTTTGTTTCGGGGCCATTTACAAGAGATATCAACCGTATCAGTAAAAAAGTGGGATACATGAGAGCCCTCCAAGATGCGGATATTCCAGTCGATGAGCAGTTTGTCATTGAAATGGAAGATACGTACGATGGTGCATATGAGGGCTGGAAACAAATCCGTGAATTGCAGGGGCAACCAACTGCCATCATTGCAGGAAGTGATGCGATTGCTGTCGGTTTGTTGAATGGAATTAGGGATGGAGGACTATCTGTACCTGAAGATTACGAACTCATCTGTTTTGAACATTCAATTTTAGCAAGGGTAGTAAGACCGCAACTCACTTCTATTGTCGTTCCGCTCTATGACTTGGGTGCAGTGTCAATGCGTCTTTTGACGAAATTGATGAATGGGGAAGAGGTTGAAGAGCAACAGGTCATTTTACCTTTCCGGCTTGAAGAACGTAATTCTATGAAATGAAAAAAAGAGCAATCTTATCAATCGGATATATCCGGCTGAAGGGGATTGCTCTTTTTGAGGAATAATACTGCTATTTATCACGTCTGTTGAATAACCAAAATAACCAGCAAATAACTTGATCACACACTGGCTGCTACGTGTATAGTTGCATTTGGATAGAATGACTTCTATTACGATTACCGGATGTCTAGATGTGTAGGGTAGTCCTTCATCCGTCGTTCTTCAACTGCATAAGTACACGAAGTGCATTTAGAGCTTTTTAGGACGAAAGAATAGCTGGCTTCTTAACTAGAGAAAAGCCGCCAAAGATGCAATTTTGGCGGCCGAAACTTTCTATAGGGTTTTCTCTTTTTTATTAAAGAAGTGTCACTTCTAGCCATACATGCCTCTCGGTAAAAATGTCACGAATATTTCGCCGAAAGCAAGCCGGAAATGGTCCAGTGAAAATGGGGGATATCAAGCCAGTCTCACCAGACGTGGTTATTTGTCAATTTTTTCGTTGCGGATCATATGTAAGGCTCGGCTAAGCATCTGTGCATTTTTCTCGTTGATTTCATCTTTTCGTGGAATAGGTTCGTATAGTGGTACAGGATCCTCCCAAGTCGGAATAAGTGTAACGGGAGACTGCTCCTGCCACGTTGATAACCAGTCTTCTGGCAGTGGACCAGTAGGTGTAGGGATATTTTTCATCGCCAGCCAAATATGAGCCCAAGCCCTTGGGACAACGCGCCAGATATCATATCCGCCACCACCGACGGCTATCCAGCGGCCTTCGCAATATTGCTCTGCAATTTCGCGTGCAACGCGAGGGATTTCTTTATAAATATCCATTGTTCCATAAAGGTGGGTTAAGGGATCGAAATAATGCGCATCTGCACCATTTTGTGTCAAGATGACATCGGGTTTGAAAAATTCAGTCACTTCTTTTATGGCTGTTTTATAAACAGAAAGGAATGACTCATCCTCTGTAAAAGCGTCAATCGGGAAATTAAAGGAAGTCCCATAGCCAGAACCATTGCCGCGTTCGGTTATACTTCCGGTTCCTGGGAACAGATAACGCCCAGTTTCATGGATGGACAGTGTACAGACTGTAGGGTCATCGTAGAAGCTCCATTGAACGCCATCTCCATGATGAGCGTCTGTATCGATATAAAGAACGCGTGCCCCGTACTTTTTTTGTAGGTACTTTATGGCAACTGAACTATCATTATATACACAAAAGCCGGAAGCACGTCCATGGAATCCGTGATGCAGACCTCCGCCTAGGTTCAATGCATACTTAGAGCGTCCTTGCATCACTTCATCTACCGCAGTCAATGTACCGCCGACCAGCATAGCACTGGCTTCATGCATATTCGGGAAAATTGGCGTATCCTCTGTACCGATACCGTAAATGCTACCAACATCCTCAGTTAGTTCACCTTTACCAGCCTTTTTTACTATTTCAATAAATTTTTTGTCATGAGCGAGAAGTAATTCTTCGTCTGTTGCCATGCGAGGGGCGATGATATCGCTATCTTGAATGGCCCCAGATTTCTTTAAAAGGTCGAGAGTCAAGAGAATTCTTTTTTGGTTAAAGGGATGTGAATCTGAAAAAGAGTATCCAAGTTGTTCTTCTGAAAAGATGAAAACGGCATCTTTTTTCATACGTCAATGCCCGGGACATTTGGCCAAAGGACCTCAAATCCGCTTACCTTTAATCCCTCAATAATTTTGAGAGGATTCATTGAGTTAATCCGGATGACAAGAATTTTATTTGCTTCGTTCTCTTTATCGGGATAGACGAGAACACTCAAAACGTTTAATTTCTGCTCGTGGAAAACTTTGGATACTTCGAAAAGGATTCCAGGTGTATTAGGAACCCGTACTTCTATTTGTGAGCCAGGTTGATGTGCGCCCGTTAATTCAATATATTTGTAAAGTAAATCCGTTTCAGTGATGATTCCAACTAATTTTTTATTGGACACTATTGGCAGTGAACCGATTTTATTATCATAAAATAGTACCGCTGCTTCTTCAACAAAGTCCATTGGATGTCCGGTAATCGGATTTTTCGTCATCACTTCAGAAAGTAAAGTATCATATGGGCTGCTGTCTTTTATTTCGGAAATGGACGAGGGAACAACTTCTTTCAAGTCTCGGTCTGTCACGATGCCGACTACTATGCCATCCATAGATAGGATTGGCAAGTGGCGAATTTTTCTATCTCGCATGGCGTCAAGTGCATCTTTTACTGTATTTTCTGGTGATAGGGTTAGAACATCTTTTATCATTATTTCTTCAATTAGCATCTGATTTATCCTCCCTTCAATACATGAACCGGTTCATGAACCGGAGACTATCAAATTGCTGGACGGTATCTTGATTAATTCTTTTGCCGATTCGTGCCATTAGGCAATTTGCTGGGTGAGAACTTATTTCAGGATCATCGGTTGCGTAATATTCCAGACCTCCGGCATTCATCATCTTCTCCATTACTTTTCTATACTCCCAAACGTTGAGTTTCGTACCCTTCAAGTCCCAGTGCCAGTAATATTCAGTCGTCAGGATAATATAATCTTCCATTGCATCGTCCATCATGGAAACGCGTAAAAGTGACTTGCCAACCCCGCCGGCCCTGAACTTTGGAATAACTTCAATTGCTCCAAGTTCGATTAAATTTTCTATACTTCCTTGTGACCATCGCTCCAGAGGGTCGGGATACAAATAAGTTACGTAGCCCACAATTTCATTTGAATCGCGAACGATTAAAATACGACCTTCTGGGAGTCCTGCAATTTCAATGAGTGCCTTGTGTTGTTGTGCGGGAGGTCTGAATGCAACAAGATCCTCGTGAAAATCAAGGCTAGCAAGGTAATCTGCAGTAATGGGCCCCTCGATAACGATGTCTCCATTCTTATGTTTTATCTCCATTGCGTTATATGTTTTTATATGTTCCAATATGATCACCTCCGTATTTGATATAAACCTACTACCTAGTATACAACAATATGGATAAATAAAAGCCTGTTGATTACTACAAATTTAAAACTGTTGGAAAAATATAATTAATTAGACAACTAGGTTTGGATTGAGGTAGAATGATAGTTATATTGTATTCTTGAAAGGGTGAAATGAATGGTAATGAAAACATTGCCCGCAGTTCATGGGGATTATCAGTTAGCAGATTATGATCGTACAGCCGCAGAATTTAAATGGACGGATGTAGAAAAAGACTTCAGTTGGTTTGAAAGCGGTCTCATGAATATTGCTCATGAAGCGGTAGATCGCCATGCGGATTCTTATCGAAAAAACAAGGTTGCACTTTATTATAAGGACGCTAATCGAAAAGAAAGCTATACGTATAATGAAATGAAAAAGATGTCAAATAAAGCTGCAAACGTATTGCGCAATCAGTCGCCGCTCGAAAAAGGGGACCGGATTTTCATCTTTATGCCTCGCTCACCGGAATTGTATTTCTCATTTTTGGGCGCGTTGAAGCTGGGTGCTATTGTTGGACCGCTTTTCGAAGCATTCATGGAAGGTGCTGTCTATGACAGATTGTCTGATAGTGAGGCAACTGCAATCATCACGACACCTGAACTTCTTGAACGAGTGCCTGTTGACAAATTACCACACCTGAAGACAATCTTTATTGTAGGAGAAAATGTGGTGGAAGAAGGCCTTATTGTCGACTTTAACAAGCATATGGCAGATGCTTCCCAGTACTTCCAAGTTGAATGGATGGACAAAGAAGACCCAACACTTCTACATTACACTTCAGGTTCAACAGGAAAGCCAAAAGGCATCGTACATGTACAGGAAGCGATGGTACAGCAACTGCAGACAACACGGTGGGTACTGGATCTAAAAGATGAGGACATCTTCTGGTGTACAGCGGATCCAGGTTGGGTGACAGGAACAGCTTATGGTATTTTCGGACCAATGCTTGCCGGGGCAACTAGCTTGATTCTTGGCGGCAGATTTTCGGCAGATGCTTGGTATGGAGCGATAGAGGAATATGGTGTCACGGTTTGGTATAGTGCGCCAACCGCATTCCGGATGCTTATGGGAGTCGGGGAAGGGCCACTAAGCAAGTTTGATCTTTCTTCACTGCGCCATATTCTTTCCGTGGGTGAACCACTTAATCCCGAAGTAATCCGTTGGGGATCTGAAGCGTTTAAATTGCGAATTCATGACACATGGTGGATGACAGAAACAGGTGCACAAACAATCTGTAATTTCGGATGTCTGCCAATTAAACCTGGATCAATGGGCAAGCCGGTTCCTGGTATTGAAGCAGCCATCGTTGATGATCAAGGAAACGTATTACCTCCAAATCATATGGGTAACTTAGCTATTAAAAAAGGATGGCCTGCAATGATGCGGCAAGTTTGGAATAATCCTGAAAAATATGCATCTACCTTTATCAATGATGAGTGGTATGTTTCGGGTGATTCAGCATACATCGACGAGGACGGATATTTCTTTTTCCAGGGTCGAGTCGATGATGTGATTATGACGAGTGGAGAGCGTGTAGGACCATTCGAAGTGGAAAGTAAACTGCTTGAGCATCCCGCGATTGTTGAAGCTGGGGTTATAGGTAAACCTGACCCAGTTCGTGGCGAAATTATAAAAGCATTTGTGTCGCTTCATGAAGGAATTGAGCCGACAGATGAATTAAAAGAAGATATTCGACAATTTGTTAAAAAAGGGCTGGCCGCACATGCTGCTCCACGTGAAATTGAATTCAAAGATAAATTACCGAAAACGCGAAGTGGAAAAATTATGCGTCGTGTGTTAAAAGCTTGGGAACTGAATTTGCCGACAGGTGATTTGTCGACAATGGAAGACTAACATTGAGTAACTAATAAAAACACAAGGACACAAGGTGCCTGGAGCTAGACACTATTCTAAGTCGAAAAAACTTATACTTTCTTAGCATTCAAAAAAGAGCCTGTCCGCTATTGATAGCGGACAGGCTCTTTTTCCTATTTCATTCCCCAGTTTCATCGTCTCCACTTGTAGGAGGCGGGGTACCACCGTCGTTCCCATCCTCAGTTACAGGAGGTGGTGTAACAGGTGGTACGTTTTCCGTTGGAGGTGTTTCGATAACTTCCTCTTCAGGCTCAGGCGCCGCAATGGTGACTGCATTGGAGCCATTTGAAAGTCTTCCGGTAATGTCGACAGCCTTGACTGAGTATGAGCCAGAACCGACTGTAAATGAATTCGAAGAACCGTCTCTTATTGTTCCGATTTTAACATTATTATCATAAACATAGTACCCAATAACATCGTTGGAAGGTGAATTGCCCCATGTTATTGTCGTTCCATTTAAACTAACATTTACTGGTGCAGGGGCGACATCATCTGCATTAAATATAGCTCCCGACACGACATGAGATGCGAAAGCGGAGTTCGCTGGGAACAATTTTGAAGCATCTCCTCCCCACGGTCCGAGCATTCGGTCGATGAACACTTGGTTAACGCCTGTGCCACCTGATGACACGAATTCGCTTGGTGTTGATGGGAGTGCAAGGTACCTCGTCCCTTTAACAGATACATAAGAAGAAGAGGTAATGCTATCATCCGGTTTTGTTGGTAACATCACTTTTGCGTTAAATAAATCCGTTTTAACGAGCCCTGCAGACGAACATGCAGCAGAGGGAGCAAGCCCAGAAATACCGCAGAATGATTTTTCAACAACACCGTTAGGACGACTGAATTTTGCAGAGGCCCCGACTATTTCTGGTGTTACTTCGTTCGCAGCATTCATAATACGGGCGAAAAGCATACTTGTCCTAGTGGTAGGATGCAATGTTTGCTTTTCGAGTCCATAATAAAGACTTCGAGTCCGGTCTTTGTATCCGAGCCAAACTCCGAGAGAAACATTCGGGTTGTATCCAACAAGCCATGCGTCACCGTAACCTTGTGTTGTTCCCGTTTTGGCAGCAAGATCTGTATTGAATTTCATGTTTTGCGTTACTTGTGAGCCTGTGCCGCCCGTTTTTACAACATCACGTAACATATCGGTAACGATATAACTCGTTTCAGGGCTGAAGACATCGACAGGTTCAATTTCATGTTGATAGACGATATTGCCATCCATATCTTCGATTTTTTCGACGATGTATGCGTCTATGAACTGCCCGCCATTTGCAAATGTTGCAAATGCATTCGTGTTTTCCTCAACACTCATTCCGACCGTCATGCCCCCGTATGAAGTAGAGGGATTGACATAGTCTCCTGGGAGAAGTTTTGAGATGCCCATCTTATCGAGGAATTCGGCAGGCCGTCGATCAAGGATATCGCGATATAATCTTGCTGTTGCCAAGTTCAATGACTTGGAGAGTGCTTCCCTTGCAGGAATGATTCCATACTCCATCGATTTTGTATAGTTGCTAGGTGTCCACATAGAGCCATTCGCTTGTTTGACACTGAATTTAACATCGACGACGGGACTTCCAGCCCCGATGACGCCATATTCAATAGCTGGTGCATAAACGAGAAGTGGCTTCATAGCAGATCCGTTCTGTCTGAATGCTTGTGTAGCATGGTTAAGCGCTTCGTGTTCATGTCCACGGCCGCCAATGAAGGATAAGATTTTACCAGTGCTATTTTCGATCATAATAGCACCGACTTGAACTGGATCCTCCGCGAATTCGACCTCGCCGGAATGAGAATCTTTTACTTCGCGTGTATAGGTAAATCCGTAACTTTCGAAATCATTACCGACTTCATTCATCTTGTCATATAGATCTTTATTAACGGTAGAGTAAATTCTATAGCCATCATTTTTCATTGAACGCGTCGCAAGTATTGAATATTTTTCTCGTAATTTATCTTCTTGTTCAAGACGTTCAGCATCGACTCCGTCTTTTTCTGCGATAATCCCCGCGAGGATATCGACCGTGCGATTCTGAATTTCTTGTGTCAAATAAGGATATCTTTCATTCGCGCGCATGACGGGTTCACGGAAATCCTTTGTAATATCATAGACGATTGCTTCATTGTACTGCTGTTCAGTTATGTAACCAGTTTCCTTCATCCTGAAAAGAACTGTCTTCATCCGATTGATTCCCGGCTGTAAGAATTCTTGTTCTTTCAATCCGCCACCACTTTTAAAAGGGGTGTAAGCGAAGGGGGCCTGAGGAAGTCCAGCTATGAAGGCGGCTTGCGGTAAATTCAATTTCGCTGCTTTTAAAGCGAAAATACCACCAGCTGCAGTTTCAATACCTGCAATGTTTTGCCCATTTGAATTACGGCCGTATGGAATAATGTTCAAGTAAGCTTCGAGAATTTCATCTTTTGTCATGAAATGCTCAATTCTCATTGCCAGTAGCATTTCTTTCGCTTTTCGTTCGTATGACACTTCGTTGGTTAAAATTTGGTTCTTAATAAGTTGTTGTGTCAAAGTCGAACCGCCAGTTTGGTTATCGGAGTTCGTTACATCCTGTAATAGTCCGCGGAAAATCGCTTTTGGGACAATGCCCTCATGCTGTGCGAAATACTCATCCTCTGTGGCGAATACTGCATCAATAACGAAAGGGGATACACTTTCGAGTTTCGTCTCTTTCCGTTCTATATCAGAGTTAACTTTACCGATATAGATATTGCCGGCGAGATAAAGTTCGGACGTTTCTTCGTAGGTGAAGATTGCATCCCGCATCTCTTGCTTTGAACGAAGCGGTTCTTTGGCTACCAATGAAGCAAAATAGCCTGCCCCAACTGAACCGGCAAACACTACCAGTGTCAAACCTACTACAATGAATAGAAGAAAAAGGTTCCAGGTGACGCCTGAGGTGATGCGCATCCCTTTAGCCCATTTAGTTTTAGTCATCGTTTCAAGTTTCTCTTCTATTAGATCAATACGATTCTTTTGATGTTTACTCACTTAAATCAACCTCCTGAAATCTTACCTATTATAGCACATTTCCATAAATGCCAATCGATAATATTTGACAACTTTTGAATATCGGTTAGAATTACTGATACATATACTTTCACATGTTGAATGAGTCGAAGTAGTGGTTGGGGAACCGTTTAGAGAGGCAGCGGCTGGTGAAAGCTGTCCGGTAAACCAATCATGAATTACAGCTCTGGAGTGTGACGCGTGCGCAGTGTTATTGCGTTTTGAGTGGAGAATTTTTTCTCAAGCCGGGTGGTACCGCGTTAATACAATAATTAGCGTCCTTGCATGATTTTTTTAAATCGTGTAAGGGCTTTTTTGTTGTCTACTTCCAGGTGCTAAGCGCTTTGAAACTCATTTGACGCGATGCGTTATTACTTAAATTACAGGAGGGGTTAGGATGAAAGAGAAATTGATGGAAGACTTAAAGTGGAGAGGGTTACTCTACCAACAGACGGATGAGGCGGGTCTTGAGGATTTGCTGAATAAGGAGAAAATCTCACTGTATTGCGGCGTCGATCCGACTGCGGATAGCATGCACATCGGACATATCGTGCCATTACTTACGCTACGCCGTTTCCAAATGCATGGACATCGTCCGATTCTACTTGTTGGAGGAGCTACGGGTATGATTGGGGATCCATCAGGCCGCTCGGAAGAAAGACAGCTCCAAACAACTGAACAGATCGATAGAAACGTTGCCGGGATTAAGAAGCAGATGGAACAAATTTTCGATTTCAATTCTGAAAACGGCGCTCAAATGGTGAACAACAATGACTGGGTAGGTTCGATGAGCGTCATCGAATTTTTACGCGATTTCGGTAAGTTGTTAGGCGTTAACTATATGCTTGCGAAAGACAATGTTGCATCACGTCTTGATAGTGGAATTTCTTTCACTGAGTTTTCATATATGCTTATTCAAGGAATTGACTTCAACCATTTATTCAATAATTATGGCTGCAGAGTTCAAATCGGTGGATCAGATCAGTGGGGCAATATTACGACAGGGCTTGAAGTGATTCGTAAAACGCACGAAGAAGAAGTGAAAGCATTCGGTATCACAATTCCACTGGTTACGAAAGCAGATGGTACGAAATTTGGTAAAAGTGCAGGCGGCGCAGTATGGCTTGATGCAGAAAAAACATCACCTTATGAATTCTATCAGTTCTGGATAAATACAGCTGATGCGGATGCTGTTAAATATATGAAAATATTCACATTCATTGAGCGCGAAGAAATCGAAGCGTTTGAAATTACAGTTCAAGAAGAACCACATTTACGGAAAGCGCAACTTAGATTGGCAGAAGAAATGACGCGTCTGATTCACGGTCAGGAAGCACTTGACCAGGCAATCCGTATTTCCAAAGCATTATTCAGTGGTGATTTGAAAACACTAACTGCGAATGAAATGAAAGACGCATTCAAAGATGTCCCTTCGTTTGAAATGGCGAAAGAGGATAAAAACATCGTTGACTTTATCGTCGATTCTGGCGTGTCGCCATCAAGACGACAAGCTCGTGAAGATGTGACAAATGGTGCGATATCATTGAACGGCGAACGAGTGACGGATACCGCATACGAGGTGAGCGCAGCAGATCGTTTGGATGATGCGTTTACGATTGTCCGTCGCGGTAAGAAAAATTACAAAATGGTGAAATTCGTTTAACTGTGGAGATTCATGAAAGCAAAACCCGCAAACTTTTCATTCGGCAGGAAAAAAGAGATGTTCGAGGGCTATGTTAGAAACTCCATAACTGAAGTTAAAACGACTCATTGCAGAATGGTTTTATGAGTTTGCCAGTTCGCGGAGGGCATTTGACTTCGCAAATCTATTTCCGAGTCTGCACGAAAAACCAGAAATGATTCCTTATAAAATTGACTGAAGAAGAGAATTTTGAGCTGAATTTTCGAACTATGATGGCAACGGCCGGAACTGTCATGGGGAGTTATGAAACTGTGAGGACAATGGCAAGAACTGTCATGGCAATTCGTGAAACTGTGAGGACAACGACGAGAACTGTCATGACGAGTCATGCAACTGTCGCGGCAACAACTGAAAGTGTCTAGAAATAACAATGCTTATAATGCGAAAGGCTGTTTTCCCTATTAGGAAGGGGAAAACAGCCTTTTTATTTTACGCGTTTCTAACCCACTGCGGTAGTTGTAAATCCGCATAAATTTCCGGGTGAATCATTTTGGCTAATTTCAAAGCGCCTTCAAGGAGCCGCGGGGAAGGGCGACAATACAGTTCTTCTTCCATTACTGAAAGGCGGTCACTTTTCACGGCGTCCAACTCCTTCCAACCGGGCCGTTTCAGAACAACTTCTTTTTTCACTTTATTGATTCGTACTCCGACCCACGCTAGAAGGATGTAATCAGGTGCTCTATTTAGAACATCCTCCCAGTCAGTCTGAACACTGGCAAATTCGACGTCGCGAAATTCATTCAAAGCTCCGGAAATAGTGCTTATTTCAGTCAGCCAATTAATTTTTCCAGGTGTAAATACAGGTTTGGGCCACCACTCCCAGTATAATGAAGGGGTAACTTCGACAGTTTCGGCACGTTTTTTCATGTCTTGAATAAATAATAAATACTCTTCTTTAATTTGAAGTGCGTGTTCTTCAATTCCACATGCTTTTCCGACAGTTAACAGATCTTCTGCGATATCATCCAAGCTTTGTGGATCTAATACTAAGTGTGGAATCATTCGCTTCTCGAGTTCTGCGATGTTTTTTTCCATTCCGGGAACACTGAGCGATGCAAGCACTAAGTCAGGTTCATACAATTCCAATTTGTCCATATCAATCGACAAGTCAGGCCCTAATTTGGGTAAAGAATTGATTCCGCTAGGCCAATCAGAAAAATCATCAACTGCAACGAGTTGATCAATGAGGCCAAGGTAGGCAAGTAGTTCCGTATTACTCGGGCAAATCGATACAAGTTTCATATAATCACCTCATAAGTCGTAGTATGTACAGTATATCACGAAAAAAAAGAGCCCTGTGAGGGGCTCTTTTCCAAAGATGCTATTAACGAGAGTAGAATTCAACGATAAGTGATTCGTTAATTTCTGCTGCAAGTTCGCTGCGCTCAGGCATGCGGACGAATTGACCGACTTTAGTGTCTTTGTTGAATGTTACGTATTCAGGAACATAGCTGTTCACTTCAAGCGATTCATTTACAGTATCAAGGTTTTGAGATTTCTCACGGAAAGAAATTTCTTGACCAGGTTTAACGCTGAAAGAAGGGATATCAACGCGTTTACCATCAACCATGATATGGCCGTGGTTTACAAGTTGGCGTGATGCACGACGTGTGCGTGCAAGACCCATGCGGTATACAATGTTATCAAGACGAGTCTCAAGAAGAATCATGAAGTTAACACCGTGTTTACCAGGCATTTTACCTGCTTTGATGAACATCGTTTTGAATTGACGTTCGTTTACGCCAAACATAAAACGAAGTTTTTGTTTTTCTTGTAATTGCTTTCCGTATTCAGAAAGTTTTATGCGTTGGTTAGGACCGTGTTGTCCTGGACCGTAAGGGCGTTTTTCGATTTCTTTTCCTGTGCCTGTAAGTGAAATCCCAAGACGACGGGAAAGTTTCCATGATGGACCTGTATAACGAGCCATGAAAGACTCCTCCTCTATTGTTGGTTTTATTTTGTTGTAAAATAAGAACCAGATGTGTTCAATCCAAATGCCATTCTATCATCTTGCACCCTCGCCTCCGCAGCCAGGAAGTTACTCGATGCACCTTGTAAAAGGAATAGACTGGACAATCTGAAACACACAACTGCTGCAACTATTTTACACAAGTTCCATCATAACAACTATAGAAGTAAGAGTCAAGCGTCATACTTGTAAACTAAAATAAGTCAAATGGTCTATGTAAAGTAATGGTAACTATAGTACCAATGCATTACAATGGTAGTAAGACTTATTTGAATTCTATATACAGATTAGGATTGGGGTGATTATGTGACGGATCATCAATTGACGATGTTGAAAATTAAAAGCGATTTGATGGATTTATGGACCAAAGATACTGCTTTGCAATCGTATGAACAATGGTTTAAGGCGTTGAAACCAAAACTAAATCACCATTTTCATATTGCAGAAGCGGATTTTTTCATATATGCCAATAATAGTTTTGTGGCACTTAAAGGTCATAAGTCCGTTTCTAAGAGAGAACAAGCCTTGGTGTTTGATGCACTTAAAACCGGAAAAGCGTTTAGCCATGATTCTTTAATCTCGCGAGTTAGAGAGACAGGTTTTAGCTATGCCGATGACTTTCTTCTGTTCCGGAATTTGAAATCTGAACCACTCGGATTGCTGGTTCTGAAATCTACTAATGAATGGAACGCATTTGCTACATCGCCATTTTTACATGAACTTGAAAAGGCGGTAAGCGACCTCATTGAGATAGTAAAGAAAATGGTTTTTCTTATAAAAGAGGAAAAAAGCTCCAAGCGTTTGTTCGGAGTCACCGAATTATTCAATTCAACAATGCAAAGTAATGTGATTTTAGATGGCGTAGTCTCTGCGATATCTAAAAATTTCCCGTCATCTGAAGTGGGACTTCTTTTATCACATGATCAAAAAGGGGTGACGCATAACTATAAGTTGATTGATTACATGAACGAAAGACCGTCTGCGATGAATGCGTTTGTATCGGGTGAAACGACAAAGGAAGTAATGCCTGAATTGTCATGCAGGCTGATTAATGCACCAATTAGAGGAAGACAAGGTATCTATGGTGTGTTGCAAATTAAAGCACCAATTGACCTCGTTTTTTCATCGACACAGAAAAAGTTTATCAGTATGGTAGTAAATACAGCAGGAAGTGCACTGGAAAAAGCGATTCTACATGATCAATCCCACCGTGTTATCGAAGATTTACAACTTGTCAATGAAACTTCGAAAAAACTGAATAGCAATATGCATTTTGGAGAAATGACAGCATTTTTGAAACAGCAATTGCTGAAAGCGTTTCGGCCAGCAGAAATTGCATTTGTTTTTAACAATGAACAAGATGGTTATGACCTCTCTCAATTAAGTTCAGATTTTTTTCGTACGGAATCAGGCAAGAATTATATTGAATTCTCATCGAAATACTTGAGGAGTGGCAAAGAAGCTTTATTTGATGCGAATTTTAGCCGCACCATGAACGAATCTATTGGTTACGAGTCAATCATAGCGATTCCGATTGTGAATCAAGAGGTACTTACGGGTTTCGTTGTACTACTGCATATGGATCAATACTTCTTTTCATTCGACAGCTTCAAACTCATGCAATCACTTATTGGACACTCTTCGCTTGCACTTGCGAACTCGGTATTACGCGACCAGTTACAGGAACTTGTTGATAAAGATCACTTAACCAAACTCTATACAAGAAGTTACGTAGATAAAATTATTGAAAAGTCGATTGTTGATGATGAAATGGGTGTGTTTGTTCTCGTAGATGTCGATGACTTCAAGAAGATAAACGACACATATGGTCATGTAACTGGTGATGATGTGCTGAAGCAGATCGCTACCATCATACTTGCAGAGGTATCCGGTAGAGGGGTTGCGGGAAGATGGGGTGGAGAGGAAATCGCTATCTTTTTGCCGTTGACAGAATTTCAAGAAGGGGCATTATTTGCGGAACGACTAGTTAAACTTATTCCTGCTGCCACTGAACCCTCAATTACGGTATCGATAGGGATGCATAACTGGACGTCTAAACGACAGTCGACTTATAAAGAACTGTTTCAGCATACTGACAAAGCACTGTATATAGCGAAAAATAACGGTAAAAACCAAGTGGTAATCCATGAAGAAACCAGTTATACCTTTTCCTAACTGTGATTAAAGAGTAAACTAATAGATGTAGAGTTAGAATATTCTTTAAACATAAGGAGGGCAATGGAAATGGACAAAAAAAACCTTCACAAAGATACGATTGTCATTCATGAGGGATATGATGATAAGGAACATCAGGGGAGTTTAGCGGTACCACTTTACCAAACATCGACCTTCTCGTTTGAAACAGCATTGCAAGGGGAGAATCGCTTTTCAGGTGTAGAGGGAGGGAACATTTACTCCAGGCTTGGTAATCCGACTGTCCGCGTGTTAGAAGAGCGTATGACAGCTCTTGAGAACGGAAAAGGTGCACTTGCGTTTGGTTCGGGGATGGCAGCAGTCAGTACGATTCTCGTCCACTTGACGAAATCGGGTGATCATATTCTGTGTTCACGTGGAATTTATGGCTGCACATTTGGACTTCTTGGTATGCTGAATGAGAAATACAATATCACGCATGACCTTATTCAGATGAAGACAGAAGAGGAGATTGAACGGGCTATTAAACCGGAAACGGTCTGTATATATATTGAAACGCCTATCAATCCAACAATGGAACTTGTCGATATTCACGCGGTCGTGAATGTAGCTAAACGTCATGGACTTCGAGTTGTAGTTGACAATACTTTTTCGTCGCCCTATTTGCAGAATCCGCTCGATATCGGTGCGGACTTCGTTTTGCATAGCGCAACAAAGTATATTAACGGTCACGGAGATGTCATAGCTGGGCTTCTTGTCGGAGCTGACAAAGAAGAGATGGAGTCAATTCGTATGTCTGTGCAGAAAGATTTCGGAGGCATCATATCGCCATTCGATGCTTGGCTTTTAATCCGCGGATTGAAAACGCTATCGGTTCGCATGGAGCGCCATACTTCGAATGCGGAAAAAGTGATAGCTTATTTAAAAGGTCAGAAGCTTGTTGAAGAAATCTATTATCCGTTCGATAAAGACAATCCGCAATATGAAATAGCGCAACGTCAAATGAGAGCAGGAGGCGGCCTGATTTCATTTACAGTTAAAGGTGGTAAAGAAGGGGCTCAGCTATTCATGGATAGCCTTTCTCTCATTAAGATTGCAGTCAGCCTAGGAGACGCAGAAACGCTTATCCAGCATCCTGCGACGATGACACATTCTGTTATTCCTGAGGCGGAGCGACTACAGATGGGTATCACTGATTCTTTACTAAGGCTTTCAGTCGGTCTTGAACATGCCAAGGATCTCATAGCTGACTTCAAGGCGGCATTCGCAATCATGGAGACAGTGATTACCGAGCGGGCTTAAACTAAGAAAAGCGCAAGGCGCCGGGAAACTAGATACTATTTTAAGCGAAAAAACTTATACTTTTTTATCTTTGAACGAATAGGACAGGAACCTCTCTGCTATAATTAACAACAGAGTAGGATTTCATGATTGTTGAGCAATGAAAAAACTGCCTTGGCACCGATTGTCTGGTGGCCAGGGCAGCTTGTTGTTCAAAGATGTTTGACTAGTACCTCGACAAGATGTTCCAGTCCAGCCTGATCTTCTTTTGTGAAGCGATTCAGCTCGGGGCTGTCGATGTCAAGGACACCTAGTAAGACACCATCTTTTAAAATAGGAATGACAACTTCAGACTGGGAAGCTGCATCGCATGCAATATGTCCTGGGAAAGCATTGACGTCCGATACGATAATGGATTTTTTTGTTTCAGCAGCTGTTCCGCAGACGCCTCTTCCAAGGGGAATACGAATGCACGCGGGAAGACCTTGGAAAGGACCAAGCACTAGTTCTCCGTCATCCATTAAGTAAAAACCGACCCAATTGATGCGGTCGAAAAATTGATTGAGTAAAGCAGAAGCGTTGCTCAAGTTTGCGTACATATTTCTCTCACCCGTCAACAATGCGTCCAATTGACTTGAAAGTTGTTCATATTTCACTTTTAAATCAGTGGCATAGTCAATTTCTTGAAACAAATAGAACACCCCTTGTTAAGTATATTTTGTTTAAATAAGTATACATATTAAGACGTTTATAAACAAATTTTGTCGATTATTAGGGTGGGAAACAGATTTTTCCCTATAAATCATTCATATTCGCAACCAAAAGGGTTTAAACGTGGTACTATATAGGATAATATCATGGTACAGTGACTTGGACAGGGGGACCACGATGAAAATCATCATCATTGCCATACTAGTAGTTATTATATTAACGACAATCGCCTTCTTATTCAGGCGTAAACATATCCAGGAAATTGGTCGATTGGAGCAGGAGAAGCTACAAATTCAACACAAACCTATCTTAGAAGAGATGACGAAAGTGAAACAACTGAACATGACAGGCGAAACCGAAGAGAAATTCGAGCGGTGGCGTAGCGAATGGACAGAATTGATGGACGTACATATGCCAAAAATCGATACATTATTATTTGATGTAGAGGATGTAGTAGATCGTTTCCGTTTTAGAAAAGCAACAGGATTAGAAAAAGAAATTCAAGAAAAAGTTCGTTTTTGCGATAAAAAAATGAATAATATTTTGCAAGAGCTAAACGAACTCGTTGGCAGTGAAGAAAAAAACCGCATTGAGATGGAAAAATTAAAAGAGCAGCATCGTGCCGCTCGCAAAGCGGTACTCGCTCATCAACATTCGTTTGGGATGACAGCGAATCCACTCGAAAAGGAACTGGAATCATTTAACCCGAAATTCGCAGAATATGACGAGTTGACAGCGAATGGTAATTATTTGTTGGCACGGGAAATTGTCATGGCATTATCAGCAAAGGGAGATCATGTTTTTACGTTAATCCACGAGATCCCATCGTTGCTTTCTGAAATACAAAGCAAAATTCCAGCATCGATTCGTGAACTACGAAATGGAACGAGAGAGATGGAAGAACAGTCCTATTATTTGCAACACCTAGAACTGACAAAACAACTTAGAACAATTGAGATTGAACTTGAAGAACTATTGTTAAAAATGGCTGATCTTCAAATTGAATCTGTTCAACAGTGTACAAGTGAAATAAATGATCGCATTGATTCATTTTACGATGCGCTTGAAAATGAAGTGAATGCAAAGCATTATGTAGATGAGTACTATAATCAAATTGCTGAGAGGCTTCACGCAATAACGATATTGACAAGAGAAACTTCAGACGAGGCGGCTTTTGTTCAGCAAAGTTATCGAATGGATGAAAAAGAAGCACAAATTCCACAGCTGGCTCTCAAAAAGTTAGGTTCTCTCGACAAACGATTTGGTGTGCTTATTTATAGGCTTGAGGAACAATTATCTGCTTATTCGGGATTACAGGAAGAGTTGCAATCCATTTTTGAAGAACTAGAGCAAATTGCTGTTGAACAGGAAAGTTTCACAAATCGTATGAAAAACTTACGGATTGACGAAAATAATGTTCGAACTAAACTGGATGAACTGTCGCGTAAATTACAAAATTCAGAACGTATGCTACATAAGGGGAATATCCCTGGTATACCAGATGATATGGAAGCACGTCTTGAAGAAGCAGATGAACAAATTTATATCGTGACACAAAGTTTACAGGAAGTACCGCTTAATATGAGTCTCGTCGATTCTTATTTGGAGAATGCGGGGAAAGCTATAAATGATGTATCTATAAAAGTTGAAGAGATGCTTGAGAATGTATTACTGATTGAGTGGATCATCCAATATGGAAACAGATACCGTGCATCCAATCCGGAAGTTCACGCCCGCCTGTTAGATGCTGAAGAGTCATTCAGACAATTCCGTTATGCAAAAGCATTGGAAGAAGCAGCGACAGCGGTTGAAGAAATGGAACCGGGTGCTATGAAACGAATTGAAGAACTTGTGAAAGAACATGTCTGAGTTAAAAAGTAGACTACAAATAGCCACCGGCATATAATGCAGGTGGCTTTGTCACGCATTGAACTTGATTCAGTAATTTTTTTGTACTGAAAGCGAAGCGTTAGCTAAAGTAGTACCCACTTCTATAAGTGGTGGGATCAATGCTGAAATGCGTATTTAATGTAAAATGAAAGGAAGATTCACATGATTTATTTTGACAATAGCGCTACAACAGCTCCTGATGAGGGTGTGCTTACATCTTTCATAGAAGTGAACAAGCGCTTTTTTGCGAATCCCGCTTCAATACATCTTGCTGGAAAGGAAGCCGAGGCGCTTCTTGAACGATCGAGAGAACAGATCCTATCGATTCTTGGTGCACATGATGGAGAGCTTTTATTCACATCGGGTGGTACTGAAGCCAATAATTTAGCGGTAATCGGCTTTGCACGTGCTTTGCGTGCTAGAGGCAACCATCTCATCACAACAAAAATTGAACATCCATCTGTTCTTCATTCAATGGGATATTTAGAGACGCAAGGGTTTGAAGTGGATTATTTGTCTGTTGATGAGCAAGGAATGATCTCTGTTGAAGAGTTGAAAAGTAAACTTCGGAAAGATACAATACTTGTCAGTATTATGCATGTCAATAATGAAATCGGTACAATACAGCCAATTGCTGAATGTGCACGCCTCATTAAAGAAAATACAAGGGCACTATTTCATTCGGATGCTGTTCAAAGTTTCGGAAAACTACCCGTTTCGTTAACTGGAGATGGTCCGGACGCTATAACGATTTCAGCTCATAAAATTAATGGCTTGAAAGGTTCGGGCATACTAGCATTAAGAAAAGGAATGACACCAGAAGCAATTAGTTATGGCGGCGGCCAGGAAAGTGGTATTCGCAACGGTACCGTATCCGTAGCGAATGCAGTGACGATGGCAAAGGCAATACGGATGAGTGCGATAGCTATCGAGCAGAAGGATTTCAGGCAATGGAGAAATCGGCTTATAGGGTTTATCGGGCAATTTGAGAACGTTCGTGTACTTGCCCCTGATAAGGCAGCACCGCATATTTTAGCTGTCGCTTTTTATAAAGTAAAAGGGGAAGTTGCCGTTAATTTCTTTCAAGAAAACGGTATTACAATTTCTACATCTAGCGCTTGTTCATCGAAAAGTGGCACTGCGGGGCATGTAATAGAAGCTATAGGTGTTAATGGGAAATTTAAAAATGGAGTAATCCGTGTCAGCTTTGGAAAAAATAATATAGAACAGCATGTAGTGGAATTCGAGCAAGTATTTGCACGGTTCATGGAACTGCTTGGAAGGGGAAATAAGTAATGGAATGGAACGAACTATTGATACGCTATGGAGAGATATCATTAAAGGGGCGAAACAGGAATGTATTCGTCAAGAAATTAAGAAACAATATTAAAGATGCTTTGAGTGATTTGAAAACGGTAATCATTAAACCTGAACGTGATCGCATGTTTCTTTTTGCGGAAGACAAAAGCGATATGGAAGAAGCGATAGCTCGTTTGCCACATATTTTCGGCATTCAATCTTTCAGTCCAGTTGCAAAATGTGAAGCGACGCTTGAAGCGATTAAAGAAAAAGCCTTAGAAATCATTGGGGCAAACGAAACAGCTGGAAAAACGTTTAAAGTTGAAGTGAGACGTACAGACAAAAGGTTCCCGCTTGTGACAAACGAGTTGCAGCTAGAAATTGGGTCACATGTGTTACGTAGCTTCCCAGACCTCATTGTGCAAATGAAAAAACCTGATATCGTGCTACTCATTGATATTAGAATAGAAGGAGCTTTCTTAACAGCTAAAGTATATGAAGGTGCAGGCGGTATGCCGGTAGGTTCAAATGGACATTCAATTCTAATGCTTTCAGGTGGTATAGATAGCCCAGTTGCAGGCTATCTCATGATGAAGCGCGGTGTGTCGATTGATGCAATTCACTTTGCTAGTCCGCCATTCACAAGTGATTTGGCTAAAAAGAAAGTGATGGACCTTGCTGAGAAGTTAAGTTCATTCGGAGCAGCAGTTAGGCTTCATATAATACCATTCACTGAAATCCAGCAAGCGATTGTCAGTCAAGTACCAGATAATGTTTCAATGACGACAACGCGGAGATTAATGCTTCAAATTGCTGATAAAGTGCGTGAAGAAGAGGGTGCGCTCGCAATTGTAACAGGGGAAAGCCTTGGACAAGTTGCTAGTCAAACGCTCGAAAGCTTAACGGCTATTAACGCTGTGACTTCTTCACCTATTTTGCGCCCGCTCATTGCAACGGACAAACTGGATATTATAGATATTGCCCAAAAGATTGGCACATACGACATTTCAATTAGACCCTATGAAGATTGCTGCACAATCTTCTCGCCTGCAAACCCGAAAACAAAACCAAAGCTTGAAAAAGTAGCTTATTATGAAAGCTTTACTGATTTCGAGCCAATGATTGAAGAAGCGATTGAAAAACGACTAATCGTTGAACTACCACTTCAACAAAAGGACGACTTCGAAGACCTTCTTTAATGTTAGAATAAATTACTGTTCACATCCACTGTATGAAATTCCGTTTGCGATGCATTCTATACGCACATAGAAGTTAGTTCCAAAGTTAAAGGCATCAATATAAGTGGATATGGGATAATGGGAACTCAATCAATTTGAAGTACTATATATCGAACAAATAAGTATCTGTATAAACTGTGCGAAGGCATCGTCTAGCGCCTTAGCGAATTCAATGAAATTCTTTATTTCAACCAATATAAAAGCTGCATCGGACATTGTCTGATGCAGCTTTTTGGCTTATATAGTGTAAGCAAAAGAATGGTTGCTTAAACTAATCTTAATTATTTGGCGTTATTTACCACTTATTATTCGTGCATGAATTTTATTAACTTGTGCATTCTAACTGCACAAGGAGGTGATAAACATGGCGAACAACAACAGCGGCAACTCGAATCAGCTAGTAGTTCCAGGCGTAAGACAAGCACTTGATCAAATGAAAAATGAAATTGCAGCAGAATTTGGCGTACAAATGGGGCCAGACGCATCATCGCGTGCCAACGGATCCGTCGGCGGAGAAATTACAAAGCGATTAGTGCGTCAGGCGCAACAACAAATGAATGGCAATAAATAAAGATTTATTCAATGAAAAGATGTTTCGGAACAACTTTTCGCTAATATAGTGTAAGCAAAAATGCAGATGTTTAAACTATTTTATGTAATTGGTGGACATTACCATAACAAATAAATGCATAAAGTTTTATAAACGGCACATTCTATGTGCACAGGAGGTGACAAACATGCCAAACAACAACAGTGGTAATTCAAATCAGTTAGTAGTTCCAGGCGTAAGACAAGCACTGGATCAAATGAAAAATGAAATTGCAGCAGAATTTGGTGTACAAATGGGACCAGATGCATCATCACGTGCTAATGGTTCGGTCGGTGGAGAAATTACAAAACGACTAGTGCGTCAAGCGCAACAACAAATGAGCGGGTACCAAAAATAACTCTTTAACTGTGAGGCTGGTTTAGGTATTATCTAAAACAGCTTTCGCTTTTACAGTGTTATCAAAAGTACAGTTGCTTAATCATTTCAAAGTGATTAACAAACTTTACCACCTATAATTTTGCATGAATTTCTGCATCTAGCACATTCTAATTATACAAGGAGGTGGCAATCATGGCGAACAACAACAGCAGCAACAACTCGAATCAGCTATTAGTTCCAGGCGTACGACAAGCATTGGATCAAATGAAAAATGAGATCGCAACAGAATTTGGCGTACAAATGGGACCAGATGCATCAGCGCGTGCCAACGGATCCGTCGGCGGAGAAATTACAAAGCGCTTAGTGCGACAGGCTCAAGAACAGATGAAGGGTCACTAAGAATAATTGTTTAATGAAAAGCTGTTCCGGAATTATTTCGGAACAGCTTTTCACAATTTACACAAGTATTAGCTAGTAAAGAATGAAATACTCTCAAGTTTATTTGGAAAAGTAAATTAGTTTTGAATTGTCGGTCGTTTATTTGTATACTTAGATAATACATCTAAGGGGGAATTTGCATGAATCGTGAACAACTGATTGCACCAGAACAATATAACCTTGTCAGTGAATTTGAAAAGTATGCAACAGGTACAGGAAAAAAAGCGCTAATTTATGTTAATACAGAAGGAAACAAGAAGGAAATTACATATGATGAATTAATCACTTTAGCGAATAAGGCAGCCAATGTCTTCAAAACGAACGGACTTGAAAAGGGTGATGTAGTTCTTGTTATGGTTCCAAGGCTAATTGAGGCATATGTGACGTATATCGGTGCACTTAAAGCGGGGCTTGTCGTAATCCCGAGTTCAGAAATGTTACGGTCTTCCGATATTGAATATCGATTGGCACATAGTGATGCTAAAGCAATCGTTGCGTTCGATGCATTTACAGATCAATTAAGCGAAGTGAAAAACATGGGGGATGTCAAATTATTCGTTGTTGGACAGGCGAAGAAAGATCAACTTTCATTAACCGATCTAATGGAAACTGCATCAGCTGAGTTTACAGCACCACAAACGAAAAGTTCGGACATGGCATTTCTATCTTACACATCAGGCACGACGGGCAAACCAAAAGGTGTCGTACATACACACGCTTGGGGGTATGCGCACTTACGGACAACAGGAGCAAGCTGGTTGGGTATCAATGAAGGTGACGTAGTCTGGGCTACTGCTGCACCAGGATGGCAAAAGTGGATTTGGACACCTTTCCTATCCGTAATTGGTAGCGGCGCAACGGGACTTGTATATGACGGGAAGTTTGATGTGACGACTTATTTAGAGTTGATTGGTAAATATCAAGTGAATGTATTATGTTGTACGCCAACGGAATACAGGTTTATGGCGAAGGCCGAAAATCTTGGGGATTTTGATCTTTCTTCTATTCGTAGTGCGGTTTCGGCTGGAGAACCGCTTAACCGTGAAGTAATTGATATATTTGATAAGACTTTTTCGCTTTCAGTAAGAGATGGCTATGGGCAGACGGAAAACACATTACTCGTCGGGACGATGCTAGGTATGGAGGCGCGGAAGGGTTCTATGGGAAAACCGACGCCTGGCAATAAGGTCGACATTATCAATGACGAAGGAAATCCAGCGGTTGTTGGGGAAGTTGGGGATATTGCGGTACACGTATCGACACCTGCGTTATTCAAAGAGTATTTAAAAGATCCGGAACGGACAACAATGCAGTTCCGAGGTGATTATTACGTAACGGGTGATCGTGCAAAAATGGATGAGGATGGTTATTTCTGGTTTGAAGGTCGCGGGGATGACATTATTATCAGTTCCGGCTACACAATCGGACCATTTGAAGTAGAGGATGCATTAACGAAACACCCCGCAGTCCGTGAATGCGCAGTCGTTGCGAGTCCGGATGAAGTCAGGGGGAATATCGTCAAAGCATTCGTGGTGCTACGTGACCCGGAAAGGAAAAATGAAGAGGGTCTTATTGAAGACTTACAGGATCACGTGAAAAGTTTGACAGCGCCTTATAAATATCCACGTAAAATTGAATTCCTGGATACTTTGCCGAAAACTGCTTCAGGAAAAATCATGCGAATTGAATTAAGGAAAAAAGAACAATTGTAAATCATTCCAGAAAACAAACCGCTTAAAAAGCACGGGTTATTCCGTACTTTTTAAGCGGTTTTTGGTGTTTACGAGTAGGTTGTCAGTATTCTAAATAATCTCATCTTTACGTAGTGAATTAATGGGGCTATACTTAGTTTATTATTTCGGTAATCAAAATATATGGGGGCGTCGTGATGCAAACAGAAAAAAGCGGTGTCCTTTGGGCAATCGGTTCGTATCTTATTTGGGGGATTATGCCGATTTATTGGAAAAGCCTTGAGCATGTCGCAAGTGCTGAAATATTAGTGAGTCGCATCGTGTGGGCATTTGTTCTAACGTTAGTAGTAGTTCTTCTTATGAAAAATGGACGTCATCTTAAGGCAGATATAAAAACCTTGTGGATCTCGCAAAGAGACTTTTGGGCTTTGTTCGCTGCTTCAGCACTTGTTTCAACGAACTGGTTTATCTACATATGGGCAGTGAATCATAACTATATTGTCCAAACAAGTCTTGGTTACTATATTAACCCGCTTATATCGGTACTACTTGGAATCTTTTTCTTGAAAGAAAAGTTGTCAAGAGCACAGCAAGTTGCTTTTTTACTGGCGGCAACAGGAGTCACAATTTTGACGATTTCGTACGGTAAATTTCCATGGTTGGCATTTACACTGGCAATAACGTTTGCAGTTTACGGTCTTATCAAGAAACAAATTAAGCTAGATGCACTTCGTGGGTTGACAATTGAAACGTTCTTCATTGTTCCGTTCGCTGTCATCTATTATGTGTGGCTATTCATGGAAGGCAATGCAGTGTTCTTACATTCTGACATCAAGACGGACATTTTACTTATCCTAACAGGTATAGCAACGGCTTTACCACTTATTATGTATGCAAAAGGCGTACAAAGAATTCCGCTATATATGGCTGGATTTCTTCAATACATAGCCCCAACGATGATGCTGTTTCTCGGAGTTGTTGTGTACAAAGAAACGTTCGGAAAAATTGAGGTTTTGTCATTCGCTTTCATTTGGGCAGCATTGTTACTCTTTACGGTATCTAAACTAATTGAAGTGATGAAAATGAAGAAGAGCCTCCTTTAAATGAGGAGGCTACTGAAAAAGGCTATCTTTATATGTTGAAGTAAAGAATTACATCAAACCCGCTCTGGTATTTGGGGGATGTCTAGGCTAAATATATTCATCTGTTCATACATTAAATGAAAAAAAGGAGGATAATATTGATTAATAAAATAGATATTATAAATCCGAAACTTGCTAAGGAGGTATTGAGCGTTCAAATTGCTTCGTATAAGGTAGAGGCGGAGTTGATTGATTTCTATGACATTCCGCCATTAAGGGATTCGGTTAGCACATTGCAACAATGTGGCGAAAATTTCTATGGATGCTATTTAGATGGAGAGTTAAGCGGAGTCATTTCTATAAAGGCAGAAGAGGATCTAATAGATATTCATCGGTTGATGGTGCACCCGAAACATTTTAGAAAAGGAATTGCCAAGAGATTATTAGAGTTCATTGAAAGCGTCGGAGAAGGGAATGAAACACTGATCGTATCAACGGGTTCTAGAAATGCACCAGCAATCTCCTTCTATGAAAAAAATGGATTCATAATAACTGGAGAAACAAAAGTAATGGAAGGTTTATCAATAACTTCATTTGAAAAGAAAATAACTCGATATCGCTAACAGCCTTCTTTCCTAGTAGAGCCATATTGTGAAACCCATCTGATAAGTACACGTCTACTAGTAGATAGGGGGGGATAATATGAAAGAGTTATCAATGCTATTTATTATACTAGGAACTTTACTAGTAGGGAGTTTTCAAAAGGAACAAATAGAAACAAAAACGGGGTATTTAGATTTAAAAGAAAAAAGTGGAATAGCTATATTCAGTAAAGCGGTGACTGATTCGACCAGCGAACTAGGAATTGTTAATATGGTAAATCCGCCGTATAGATTCGACCTTGGTGAAGAATCATATTCCCTTTGGATTTCAGAAGACAATGGAACAATAATGAATACAAAAGACACTCATACTATTTACAGACTTTCAACTAGCTCAGTTCAAGAGGTTAATGGGTTTGTTAATAGAGATTAAACCTTCTTCAACGAACGAAGCAGTTAGTTGAAGAAGGTTAACCAAGCATTCTGCCGATGAATATAATGAAAGTTAATACGATTGAAAAAATTGACATGAAAATTATAGTAAATATACCTCTAGCCATTGCCTTCCATTCTCTTACATCCTTCAACCCGATAACTCCGAGAAAAAATATTATCACTGTTATGCTTAAGACAATATCTAATGGATAAAGCCCTATGATTTTGGTGGTAAAACTAAAAAAATCCGCAGACGATAGTGCGATAAAAAAAAGAGGAATACAAAGTAAAGAAAGTATAAAGGACAATGAATTAATAGTTATTTTCATTCCACTCCCTTCTAAAAATCCTATTCAATTTCAATAAATCTTCACGTACATATCCTTTACTTTTTTAGAGCTTAGAGCTCATCTATATGATAAAACAGGATTAAAAAATATAGTATATATGTTGAATTAAAGAATCTCATTGAATCTGCTATGGTGCTCAATAATGAGAGAGTTGTAATTCGGTGTGTGGATTGTAGAACGCTTGGCGCTTTGGGGATGCCTCTCGCTGTAAGACTGGATTAGCGCTTCGCATCCAGTCTTACGACTTCGGCGACCCCTTTGCCGTGCCTGCGCTAGGGTGTTCATTATAGAGAGAAATATGATTTTGAGATGTATATGCTGAGATTATAATGTGATTACTTTTTGCTACTACTTATATTCAAGAAAGACGTGCCCCGGCTTGCAGATTTTATCGTAGATAATGAAAAGCTCTTTCTCACATAGAACATCCAGCGCAGGCGCGACTTCGTGGGAGGCATCCACAAAGCGTCGAAGCGGTATTCGTAGGATTTTTATTTCATTCCAATTATTGTTTTTTTCAGTAGCCTTTCAATAGCCCTTGTAAAGCGCATACGTTGTATTCATTTGTTCAACATATATAGCTAGGGATAAGTGAGTTAATAATGCCGAAATATTTTAAAACATATTTTAAAACTTTTATGGAGAAATCAGGTTATATAGATAGGCTAATGCCATAAAATGAAATGATTAGGAATAATTACATACTTAAGACGAAGATAAATCATGATTGTTCCATCGCGCTCCAATTTCATAAGTACTCGAAGAGCTAAACCTTTTGGGACGAAAGAATAGAGGGGCATAGACCTGGATAAAAGCCGCCAAGGATGTTATTTTGGCGGCTGAAACTTTCTTTAGGGTTTTCTCATTTTTACTAGTAAAGAAGTGTCAATTTCTATATGGTATCATATGATTACATGCATACTCTTTTGCTAATAGTAAGCAATACAACGTGCAAGAGTGCCCGAAATTGCATCTTCGGGCACTTACAATCCCTATAGAAAGTCATCTATTCTTTTCTTTCAAAATAACTGTATTTTTCACTTGAACATTGTAGGTACGCGACAGGCAACTATTCACAACAGGATGACCCCAAAAAAAGTGTGGCTAGAAGCGACAGAGTCACATCTAGCCACACATGCCTCACGGTAAATATGTCGTGATTAGTTCGCCGAAAGCGAACCGGAAATGGTCCAGTGAAAATGGGTTTTCCAAGCCTTAATACCAGTATTTTATGCAAATAAATGGTTAATCAACAGACGTAATTGTAGATTGAAAGGTTCTTACTAAAGTAGTTGAGCTTTTCAATGTTGAAATCATATGTATTGCTATAAAACGGTAATCGACAGGCGGTGTTGCTTTTCTTTTATAAATAAATTCGCTGCACTTTCTCCCAGAAGGAGTTATTTTTTAGTTTTACAGTTTTCACAGTTTTATCGCTTAATCTAATTTCCACACTTTCAACTTGGCGAATCCCCAGTGCTTCATTGTCAGCAGCAACTAAAGGGAAAACATTGCCATCCTGATGAACTTTTAGTTGGAATTTACGTTCGCCACTCATTATGAAGGACGAGCCAAGTGTTCTGTATTTATTATTGTTTACGGAAGCAAGCTCAGTCACTTGGAAACACCGAAGTAGTGGATCAACGACCGCTCCATTGACAGACTTATTGTAAGCAGTACTGCCAGTCGGTGTGGAAATTATTAGACCATCACCGAGGAATGTTTCGAATAATTTATCATCTATAATGACATCCAGGACGAATGTCCGAATGATATTCGAACGAATACTGAATTCATTTAGGCAATAGAATGGTTGGTGATCATCAATCTTTACTTCGATAAGTGGATACTTTCTCACTTCAAGGCCTTCTTTACGAATGGTCTGCGTCATTTCGTAAAGATTGTTATAATGAAAATCACAATAAAGTCCGGGTTTACCTGTTAAAGAAATACCTGCATATAAACAATCCTGTCGGAAACCGGTTTTTCGAACCGCTTGTAAAAAAGAACCATCGCTACCGATGCTGATGATAATATTTGCATCTTTATCGTTGTCGGTCATTGTAAAACCCTCATGAATCAACGCATCTGCCACTTTGGATTTTTTATCAAGTGAATCTTCATCATGTTTACTGTAAATAAAAATATTCATTCGATCTGTCATTACACAAAGCCCCCTCTGAATAAGTTATACTGATTTTACCACGTGGTGAAACATTTTGGTGTGTCCGAACGTATAAGTTAATGGAATGAAAAAGGAGGAATTTGAAATGACAATTAAACGATGGATTGCAATCATCGTAGCTGCAGCACTTGTTTTTGTGTCAATAGGCATAAATTCACTATCGTACATATTTACGAGAGATTTCAACGGATTCTTTGAAGACATGATGGCAACTTCATCTTCGGGGTATGAGGAAGCGATTATTGAGGAAGGAACGGGTAAGGATAAAATCGCTGTTCTTTCTCTTGATGGGGTTATTCAGGACTTAGGGGATACGTCATCCCTTTTCCAATCTGCAGGTTATAATCATCAGTATTTCATGAATCAGTTGTCTGAAATTCTTGAAGATACTAATGTAAAAGGCGTTGTGCTTGAAGTGAATTCACCAGGTGGCGGAGTCGTTGAATCAGCGGACATTTATGATGCTCTCCGTATGATTCAAGTAGAAAGAGAGATTCCGCTGTATGTTTCGATGGGCGGAATGGCTGCTTCAGGCGGTTATTATGTATCAGCTCCAGCTGATAAGATATTTGTTAATCGTGAAACGATTACAGGTTCAATCGGTGTCATTATGGAAAGTGTTAACTATGCGAAACTTGCTGAGAAATACGGCATTGATTTTAACACGATTAAAACAGGTCCATATAAAGATATTATGAGTGGATCTCGTGAGATGAAAGATGAAGAACGCGTAATGCTTCAAGAAATGATAAATGATTCCTACGAACGCTTTGTTGATATTATCGAAGAAGGTCGCGGTATGACAGAGGCTGAAGTGAAAAAAGTGGCTGATGGCCGTATCATGAATGGGCGTCAGGCAATTGAAGCTGGGCTTGCAGATGAATTCGGCAAGGCGGGTGATGTTATTGCGGCCATGAAAGAAGATTATAATCTTCAAGATGCCACAGTCTTTGAGTATACGTCCCTTGATAGCTGGACTTCAATACTCGGCGTGAAAGCAGGAAATATGTTTGGCGGTAATATTGAGTCTGAACTAATCGGTAAGTTATTAAACGATTATAATGCACCACGGATGATGTATTTGTATGGTGAAAAATAAGGAGGGCTAGCGAATGTCGGAACACATCGAACAACAACCGGATCTGACGGGGAATTCCACTGCTGCGACGCCTATTCCAGATTACGAGACTATTCAAACTGAACATTATCGGGCGAAGTATGCGGGTTTCTGGACGCGACTATGGGCATATACAATCGATCTTCTTGTTTTATCAGCAATAAGCGGGATTATCATTAAACCGATTTTCCGAGTTGCAGGTTGGGAGATTACAAATCCCTCATTCTTCTTCTTCAGCACCTATAAAGTTACTATCCTTATTTTGATGTTGCTTTACTTTGCGCTTATGACGAAGTATTTACAGCAAACAGTAGGGAAGATGATCATGGGCATAAGAGTAGTGGCTAAAGGCGAGGGTAAGCTTACGTGGGGGTCTGTCATATTCCGCGAAGTCATCGGAAGATTCATATCCAAAATGTTGGTCATCCCTTATCTGCTGGTCCTATTTATGCCTAAAAAAGAAGCATTGCATGACTTATTCGCCGATACTGTTGTTGAACATGAGCATTCTTATGAAAAAGAGATGGTTGTAGATTACCGTAAACGGATTGAGGGACAACAGTTGCAAGACGGTACTATCATTTAGTAAGATAGACTTAGAAGAGGAGGCGTCTTAATGGCTAACGTTACATTCAAGAACAACCCTGTTACATTGCTTGGAAAAGAAGTTGCAGTAGGTGATACTGCGCAAGATTTTACAGCACTTGCGAACGATTTGAGTCCGGTGACACTTGCCGATTCAAAAGGGAAAATCAGGTTAATCAGTGTGATTCCTTCAATTGATACGGGTGTCTGTTCAACACAGACGCGTAAATTTAACGAAGAGGCTGCTTCTCTTGGGGATGACGTTCAAGTGTTGACGATTTCTGCCGATCTTCCTTTTGCACAAGCGAGATGGTGTGCTGCTGAAGGTATTGCAAATCTACAGACATTATCCGATCATCGCGATTTATCATTTGGAGAAGCGTACGGTGTCGTAATGAAAGAACTTCGCTTGCTTGCACGTTCTGTCTTCGTTATCGATAAAGATGATAAAGTGACGTATGTTGAGTATGTCGGCGAAGGTACAGACCATCCTAACTATGAACAAGCAATCTTAGCGGTAAAAGAATTAACGAAGTAACTAAAAAATACTAATGAAAACCCACTCGGAAACGGGTGGGTTTTGTGAGTTGAGGGATAACTAAATGACAACTAATACAGAAAAAATATTTTCATTCATTGATGCATATGCAGAATCTACAGAAGTACTTTACCTGGAAGCAACCATTGATATTTGTCAAAAATGGCTTTCAGGAGAATCGCAACCTGGGGTATCAGAAACAGTAACTAAAGAGGATATCCGTAGAGGTATCCAGCTTGCAGTCCTGAAGGGGATGAAGCAAAATGTACAGCCTAACCACCAGATGACTCCTGATTCAATCGGAATGCTCATTGGGCATATTGCTGGAAAATTGGCGATAGGTGAACAAGGTATTACACTTCTTGACCCTGCAGCTGGTACAGGAAATCTTCTCTATACGGTCATGAACACAATTGAGAACGATGTCACTGCGACAGCAATAGAAATTGATGATTTGTTAGTGAGATTGTCTGCTGTTACTGCGGAATTACTTGAGCACCCTGTCACATTTTATGTGCAGGATGCATTGCGGCCGTTATTTGTCGATCCAGTCGACATCACCATAAGCGATTTACCTGTCGGATTTTATCCTGATGATGAAAATGCACTCAATTATGAATTGATGCCTGCAGAGGGGCATGCTTATGCACATCATCTGTTCATTGAACAATCAATGAAGCATACGAAACCAGGTGGGCACGGTGTATTCATCATACCCGCAAATTTGTTTGAGTCCGATCAATCGCCTACATTGCATCCCTATTTGAAAAAACAAACGAATATCCGGGCAATCATTCAGTTACCTGATTCGTTATTTAAAAATGTAGCGCATGCAAAAAGTATATTAATCTTACAAAAACCTTTACCAGAAGCAAAAGTGACACATGATGTCCTTCTTGCGAAAGTTCCTAATATGACTGATAAGCATGCCATGGCCCTGTTTCTTCAGAAAATCGATATTTGGGCTACTGAATAAAGCTAGAATCTAGACTTACTGGGTAGCTGTGTGTTTAGAATTGCTTGGTAAAGAAATATGTGTAAAAGGAGCGCTTTATATGCGGAACATTTTAGCGATAAACGCTGGAAGTTCGTCCTTGAAGTTTCAACTTCTCCAGATGCCAGAAGAGCACGTAATAGCAAAGGGACAAATTGACAGAATAGGTCATTCAGAATCGATTTTCAACATGAAGTTCGAACAACGCAGGGTAGAAAAGGGTCAAGATATCCAGAATCATACCGAAGCTGTAGCCATGCTTCTTAAGATGCTGATTAGTGAAGGAGTCGTTCGATCATTCGATGAAATTGATGGGATCGGTCACCGTGTTGTACACGGTGGCGAAGTTTTCAGCGGTTCCGTACTCATCAATGATGATATACTTGCAACGCTTGAGGGACTATCAAACCTTGCGCCACTCCATAATCCCGCAAACATTGTTGGCATTAAGGAGTTTAGTAAAGCATTGCCTAATGTGCCTGCTGTTGCGGTTTTTGATACGGCGTTTCATCAGACGATGCCGGAAAGTTCTTTTCTTTATCCGTTACCCTACGAGTATTATGAAAAATATGGCATTCGAAAATACGGTTTCCACGGTACAAGCCATAAGTATGTAACGGAACGTGCTGCGGAATTATTAAATCGTCCACTTGAAGATACACGTCTTATTTCCTGCCATTTGGGAAATGGTGCAAGTATAGCTGCTGTTGAAGGTGGGAAATCACTCGATACGTCGATGGGTTTTACCCCTCTTGCGGGGGTGACAATGGGAACGCGTTCAGGAAATATCGATCCGGCACTCATCCCATATATTATGGAGCAGACAGGAAAGACGGTCGAAGAAGTTCTAGACGTTTTGAATAAACAATCGGGAATGCTGGCTATTTCAGGGTTTTCAAGCGATTTACGTGACATTGAAATCGAGGCTTCAAAAGGGAATACGCGTGCACAGTTGGCTCTAGATGTCTTCGCAGATCGAATTCATAAATACATTGGTTCGTATGCGGCAAGGATGGGCGGAGTGGATGCGATTATCTTTACAGCCGGGATCGGTGAAAATAGTGATGTCATTCGTAAGAAAGTGTTAGAAGGTCTTGAATTCATGGGGGTCTATGTTGATCCGGATTTGAATACTATCAGGGGCAAGGAAGTGCATATCAGCTTTCCGTACTCTCCCGTTAAGGTGTTAGTGATTCCAACGAATGAAGAGGTCATGATAGCACGTGATACGATGCGTGTTGCGAAGTTGTAAGGGTTTGTGAGATTTATTAACACGCAATCACTACTCTAAAAGCTCAAGTGCAATCATAACCGAAATTTGATGTGTACAACCTTCTCAGGGTTCTGATATCTCTGGGGAGGTTGTTTTTAATGAGGAAAAGAAGAGCATCATCTGCATCGAAAGGATTAACGTTTCAAGAGGGGCGAGAATTGGTCATTAGAATTAAAACGCTGGAAGGTAGAGCGCAACTCACACTCGATTCCTATAACAAATTGTTTAATGATTTTGAGCGGTGTTTTGGCGTTCGTAAACACATGACTAATATTAATCTTGAAGACGCAAGACGTTTTATGAAATGGCAATTACATGAGAAGACTCAATTTCTGAAATCACGTTTCCGCAACTAACGTACCACGTTACATTAAGTATATCCCTTCACAATCTATCATATCAAATTGTAAAATCTGAGCAGAGAAAATAAAACCGTTTACTTTCAAAAGGCGCTAGTTCGTATTCGCTTCCGTTTATTCGTTAAGAACAACATTACTTTTCTTACATTATAGCTTCTATTTTGACATGAATTCTTAAAAACATTTAATTGGAAATAGAATGTGAATCTATGTATGATTTCATACGCTATAACCTTCGCTCATTATTTGAACTGTTATTTTCAATTATGTAAGACAATATAGAACTCGCTATGGGCTGCCTATAGGCTTTTTCATTTTATATACTGCTTTAAAAATGACTCAACATCTGGATAGCTTCCATTTTGTACGGTAGAGATTAATTGATCTTCGTTAACAATATAGTGCTTCATTAACTGATATAGCGCCGTTGCTAAACAAGTTTCAGCACTGATCTCTTCAACTATCGGACATGTTTTGGACTCCAATAATGCCACTAATTGAAAAAAATGTTTCGCCTCGGCTAAAGAAAACACTGTATCGGTTAATTTTCCTTCTTGCACGAGCAGCTGAAGTGCTAGATGTAAGCACCTTTTTTGTGCCTGCAATGTTACCTCATCTACAATACGGATAACAGGTGGCTCTGGGGGGCGTGGGTAAAGGAGAGTTTGATCCAAAGCCCAGACGTAATCACCCTCTCGATTATTAAAGTAGCTCGGATCTACAAACTGTATCACACCACCACAATGCGTACAAACTGCCGTATAGTTTACATGAAACACATCAATCCCTGGCTTTTCCACATTTCTGTACGTCCTATACGGAATAAATACATCTTGCTCGCAGAAAAGACAAATAAGCGGTCGGTTCAAAATAGTAATTTGACTTTCCTCACAGCTTAAATCTTCTACCATATCTAATTTACCTGTTTGTAAACGATATTCGTTTCCATACCTTCCGTTAGTTGTTTGAACTGCTGAATATTACCACAGTCTTTGCAAGTTAAAGACTGCAGTGTTAATTGCTGCTTTTGCTCTTCATCAACAAACGGTACTACATCAATATATATTTCCCGATGACTAAAAATGGCACCGTCACAGTGGGGACAGCTTAGCTGTTTACCTACAATCCTTATTTCATAATTACCACGTCTTCTGACCAATTTACGACATCCTCCCTTTTCTAAGCTTGATAAGGTTTCCATTCTGTCCTTTATTTAACTAAGTAAAACTATACCATTAATATTAAAATTAAACTGCCTCATTAATTGAAGAAGGAAATCAATCTTATTACAGTTGAAATGCTCAGCTTATCAAAGTGACATTTTTTTGAGAACAGGCAACAATCTTTTTACTTACCGTAGTATCATTGCGGTGTTTGATAACATCAAAAGCATTGAAAATAACTCAAATAATGGGTGTGGGTTTTTGTAGCCACATCGTTAAATCTTCGCATCCATCCTTATAAGAAATAGTGATGATTGTTGATGTTTTGGATGTGGTAAATGCCCCTTCCCCTTCATTGCTTAATACCATCTGATTTCAAGTGCTATTTTGCACGTATATTGTTACAAAAGTACCAATGCGGAATAAGCAATGTCAGTGCTTTTGATTTGAACTACAATATATGTAAGAATACTCGATTTTTAAAAGGGTTTTCGGCATCCAAATATTTATGAAATGGGCAGGAAAGGGGACAAATATGACATTGAATATGGAAGCACTCGTGTTGTTTGAAAATAATCAATATGATGAGGCGTTAAATTTATTTGAGGAAGCAGTGAAAGTTGAACGAACCGTGCAATCTTTGAATAATTTAGCCTGGATTTATTTATATGAAGAAGAGGATCTGCATAGGGCAAAAATAATCCTTGAGGAAGTTATTGAACAGAAACCGAAGTCGCATTTCCCGTACAACATGCTTGGCGAAATTGTGATAAAGGAAAGGCAATGGATAGAAGCAGAGGAAATATTAATGAAATCACTTGCCCTATTCCCTTCAACAGAAGCCATTCATAATCTTGCAGTCACTCATTATTATTTAGGTGGTTTCCAAAAGGCTGCTGAAGGTTTTAACAAAATCGCAAAGGACTCCGATGTGATTAGATTGTATGAAGTAATGGCGCGCGCTCAATATAAGGACGTTCCCACTGCGAAGTCAATTCTGAATCGTTGGAATGACCAGTCAGATGATTATATTGGTGCGATTGAAGCTGCAGATGCTTATGTAGAAATGGAATGTTTTGAAGAAGCTCGTCTAATGTTTGAAAAAGAATGGCATCAATATTTGGTGTCACCCTATATCATTGGTAGATATGCGTATACACTATTTCAGCTAGGCGATATTCATACATGCCTTGAAATAATCAAGCAAGCGATCCAGCTGAAAAAGGATGAAATTATAAAAGAACAACAAGAATCATGTGATGAACATTGGACAGCGACTGATAAGGCTGAGAGAATAGCAGAGCTCCAATTTGAAAAAGCAGAACTGAATCAATTATTTTTAAAAATACAATCTGGATTTCGTCCACCTTTAGATTTTGAAGTGGAGGCTACTGGAGGGTGTTATTTATTCGGTTGCCAACAACATCAGCATCTTGAATATAAATAATTCATTTAAAATCAAGCATCAGTAAAAGGGCATCGTCCACTTTGACTAATGCTTTTTCATTGGGCTATAAAAATCAATCTTTTGAATTGAAGATAGATTTTTTTGATACTATATAATGCAAAATAGCACTTGAAATAAGTGCACAATAACATCTAAAGTGACAGGTATCGGGTACAACGCAAGAATTAGAAGGACAGATTGCAGAACTAAGAGAAAAGGGTCACTGCACGATTATTTACAATGAAAAATTTACGGGAACAACAGCAGATTGAAAAGAGTTCCAAAAACGATTAACAGAAATGAAATCGGACGACACGCTAACGGTTACAAAATTGGATAGGTTTGCACGGACTGCAGAAGACGGAATTTCCCATATCAAAGAATTAATGCGGAAAGGAATCAAGGTGAATATTCTAAATATGGGCATGGTCGAGTGCACAGCAACGGGAGATTAATGCTTGCTATCTTATCTGGATTTGCAGAATTTGAACGAGACATGATTGTTGAACGTTTGGTAGAAGGGAAAGCCATTGCTAAGTTGAATCCAGACTTCAAAGAAGGACGTCCGAAGAAGTTCGCGAAGAAGCAAATTGGTCACGCCATGACGTTACTAGAAACTGAATCATTCACTGAAGTGGAAAAGGTTACGGGGATCAGCAGAAGCACGTTAACGAGAGCAAAGAGTATTCCTAAACGAGCAATAATTATACAAGATCAGATGTAAGGATAACCCGTTCGGTTGAGTGGTACAAAATACAAATTAAAGCATTTCAAAGTTTATAAACAAATCGCACCGTTTTAACAATTGAATTGATAGTCAAAATGAACACTGCTGATTAAATGGTTATTTCAAAGGTGAATGGAGATTAAAAAGAAAAAACACCACCCATGGCGACAGTGCTGATTTTTGTTCCAATACTAGCTTACTCATGCCTTTTTATAAAGTCTTCAATCCATTTGTAGTCAAACGGTCCATTTGTAATCTTATATTGGTTATTAACCAGAAGGACTACATCTTTTTCGATAAGTGAATCAATGGTAATTCGATTATCTGCATACTCAAATTTAAAAATAAATTGTTCATTGGGATATTTAGTTGAAAAATTCCTTAAACCAACTTTTTTCACTCTATATTGACTAAAAAAGTCCACTAGTTCTTGAATAGACTCTGAATCACTAATTGACCTATCGAACTCGCTAAGATTACTTTCAAACAGTAAACTTCTATAAAAAACTTCCACTATATCCCCAGCATCCATCACATCTACCAACTCTTTTTCACGATAGTCATTCCATCTCATGGTGATAAAAAGCAAAACAATGAAAAATATTATCGCTAATAAATATATATATTTATTCTTAATTGTACCATCCACCCCTCACTAACTTAACGGCTTCTCTCAATCAAAAGTCGTACTGTAATCTATTTTCCGATATTTACAAGTGTGCACTTTTAAACTATATCATAATTATCGCTTTATTTGGAATTCCCTCTTTTATAGGAGTGAGCTAAACCTAGATTTGTTTGGTATGATCATATTCCATGTGAAATAAGTTTCTCGAAAATATACATCCATTTTTTTGTTAACTACCTGTTTTCTTAAGAGAGATTATCAAACCTGAAGAATGGCATTAAAAGATTCATGTAACCCATTGAGCATATGCACTAGTAATTGAAATCCAAGAAGTGTAATGCCATCGATCCATTCCTCATTGTTTCAATAATTTAGACTTAATTCTAATTACATACCATAAAATATGTAGGAGAATTATTAAACTTCTATAATGGTATGAATTGGGATTAGTGAATAGGTGACGGTTTAATAACTACTCGAACTTGGTCAGGGCGACATGTTCTAATAGCGTGTAGGGGGAGTGATTTCCACGTTTACATCCTGCCTTTCCTAGCTAAAGGGCTGTAGCAGGCGTATCCACACGACATAATTATTCGTATTCCTCAACAAGTCATTCGCATTGGGTACATCATACTAAAGAGGCAGAAATATGAAAATAATTCTGTTGGATAGAGATTTGTAAATGGTTGCGTATTGTTTTTTCTATACTGGGAATCTTAAGCCTAAATTATCGTTTAGGGAGGTTTTAGTACTGAGAAAACTTCATTTAGTCTTTTTAATCGGAGTAATCATTTTACTTGTCCAACCACACTTGTATAAAGCAAGTCAAAATGATGTAGATAATAAATTGCTTAATGATACATTGCTAACTACTCTTGACCCATATATAGAGGAAGGAATAGTAAATTATTATGGCTATCTTAAACAGTATGGTTTGTATGATGCAAAAGTTTTAAGTATTAAGAGGAATGAAGAAGGCGGATTTAGTTTTACAGTAAAAGTACTAGTGAACACGTTTGAAAGCGCCCATAACCCTCCTTATGGTAAGGAGACGGTGACCTTCAATATAAGTCCGATGGGTGTTAAGAGGGTAAACTACTATCATGAGGGCGATGCAGAGGAAAAGAAAGTAATACAGTTTTATAAAGAGTCAATCTCAGATATAGAACAGTCTTTTCATTTGAATTTGGATAATTATTCAGAATATAGTTATGATCAACTGCTGTATAAAGCAGAAAAACACGAAGAATACAGATCACTTTCAACCATTGCCGAGGAGATAGTTACAAACATTCTAAATCCAGAGATACATCCACCCTATAAAAACGTTATTGACCCTGTAACTTTTATCAAAGGCAACGGAGGCTATATTCTCTTTAAAAGAGCTGATGGAACAAACACATTATTTACAGTGAAAAAGGACAATAAGGATTGGGTAGTTGTGAAAAGGGAAAATGAAAGGGGGAAGAAGATGAAGAATGAACTGCTTTGGTATATGTAACAGAATCGGGTATTATTGGCTTAGCGACAACACTGGCTAAGAGCGTAGCGTAGATGCATCTGTTTACATGACAGACGCTCGAAACTTGAAACAGAATTATTCGGAGCTATTTGTAGCTACGAAAACTTGGGAAAACCGCAGAATGACTGTGAAAAAATCCAGGCAGGGATACTCCCATTATCGTCGAGAACGACAAGTTTTTTTATCAGTTGGATAAATCAAAATAAGTCTTACTGCCTTGATCGTTTTGGTTTAAAACAGGGAGAATTTGCTAAGTTCGTTAGAGATTGAAAAGTTATTAGTTTAGACTATCCAGATGGCCAGATGGATCTAATTGTGTTTTTAGTATAACTGCAATCTACCACCTGGGACTCCATAATGAAGGAACGCAACCATAACCAATCCCTATAAAACTTGAGTAACCACAACCGAAATGCTTAATTAGCACAATGAACGTCTGAGAAGGTTGACATATCAAGGTTTCGATGGAGTTTGACTCCGTTAGTAATCCCAACCAATGAAGAAGTTATGATCGCACGTGATACAATGCGTGTTGCGAAGTTATAAAACATCCAATTGAGTGTTAGATAATAAAAGAGTTGCCCAGTGAAATAATGGGCAACTCTTTTTTGAAAAGATAAGAAGAAATAAGTTTTGACTTGAAATTTTGTCTAGAAGGCGCCTTGCGCTTTTCGTATTATAATGCTTCAGGTGTACGAATGACGAGGACGTCACATTTTGCAGAACGGACGATGTTTTCGGATACACTACCGATTAGGAAACGTTCGACCGCATTCAAGCCAGTTGCACCACAAATGATAAGGTCTGCATTTAGTTTTTTAGAAATATCTTTCGAAATCATTGTTTTTGGTGACCCATATTCTACTATGACATTAACGCGTTGCAAGCCAGCTTTCTCGGCTTCCAATTTATAGTCGTTTAACAATTCTTCTGCGAACTTTTGTGCTCTTTCGGCAATCGACCGATCATAAGCTTCGACCGCAGCATATGAACGTGTGTCGATGATGTTAATCAAGTTTAATGTAGCCTCGTTTCTATCGGCAATTGCCACCGCTTTTTTGAAAGCCCACTCTGATTCCTTTGACCCGTCGACAGCAACAAGAATTTGTTTGTATACTAATGTCATTTAATTTCACTCCATTCTTTAAATAGGTATACTTACTTACTTCTATAAAAAGGATGAAAAACCTTTTAATAATAAAGAATAAAGTGACGAATAGTTTTAATTTCGACAAAATCGTCACATTTACGAATTAAGGTTAAATAATTTCGCGAATAATGGGACTTTTGTGTAATAGAGTATTCTGTAAATTGATAAAATACAGCATAAATCCTTACTATCTGATAATATTAAAAATAGATTGGCATGGAGGAAAGATTTTCGAATGGCCAACTAACTAAACGTTATCTATAGGAGGAATTGCAATGATTATTGGTGTCCCAAAAGAAGTGAAAAACAACGAAAACCGTGTCGCTATGACACCTGCAGGCGTTTTTAACTTAAAGTCGGCAGGTCATGAAGTTATCATTGAAAAGGGTGCAGGTCTAGGTTCAAGTTTTACGGACGAGGATTATACTGCAGCTGGCGCTAAAATCGTTGCAACTGCAGAAGAAGCATGGAATGTAAACATGGTTATGAAAGTAAAAGAACCGGTTGCCGCTGAGTATGGTTATTTCAGTGAAGGGCTTATCTTGTTCACTTACTTACACCTTGCACCTGAAGTAGAATTAACAAAAGCACTTCTTGACAATAAAGTTGTAGGAATCGCTTACGAAACAGTACAGCTTCCAAACAACTCGTTGCCACTTCTAGCTCCTATGAGTGAAGTTGCAGGCCGCATGGCTACACAAATTGGTGCACAATACTTACAACAAACAAATGGTGGTAAAGGTATTCTATTGAGTGGCGTACCGGGCGTTTCACGTGGTCACGTAACTGTTATTGGTGGTGGGCAAGCTGGAACAAATGCTGCTCGTATTGCGGTTGGTATGGGTGCGAAAGTAACTGTTCTTGACTTGTCAGTCGATCGTCTGCGTCAATTAGACGAAATCTTCGGCAATGATATTCAGACACTTGTTTCAAATCCATTCAACATTGCTGAATCAGTAAAAAATGCGGATCTTGTTATCGGGGCGGTCTTAATCCCAGGAGCGAGAGCGCCGAAACTTGTTTCAGAAGAAATGGTTAAATCAATGAAACCTGGATCTGTTCTTGTAGACATTGCAATTGACCAAGGTGGTATTTTTGCGACATCGGATCGTGTAACGACTCATGATGAGCCAACCTATGTGAAACATGGTGTTGTTCACTATGCGGTAGCGAATATGCCAGGTGCAGTTCCACAAACTTCAACAACTGCATTAACGAACGTTACAGTTCCTTATGCACTTCAAATTGCGAATAAAGGCTACAAACAAGCTTGTTTAGACAACGTTCCTCTTCAAAAAGGCATCAACACAATGGAAGGGCATGTTACGTATAGAGCTGTAGCAGATGCTCAAGGTGTTGAGTATGTTTCCGCTGAAACACTTTTGAATCAATAATGTTTAACTTGATTCAGCAGAAGTCCCTGCTGATATAAAAAGGCTGTCCACACTTGTTAGAGTGTGGACAGCCTTTTTTCAATTATGGTTGAATAATCTGTAATTCTTTAGGGAACTTGGTTAATACTTCGACTCCATCGGCTGTAACGACAACATCATCTTCAATCCGTACACCCGTGACTGTAGGATTATAAATACCTGGCTCGATTGTGAAGACCATACCTTCTACAAGAGCAAATTCGTTTGTACCAGTCATGGATGGGAACTCGTGAACTGAAATTCCAAGTCCGTGACCGATACGGTGTGTGAAGTATTCACCGTAACCCGCTTGATCAATCACATCACGCGCAGCTTTATCAATTTCCATAGCCTTGACGCCGGGACGAACCAAATCAACAGCAGCCTGCTCCGCTTTTCTTACCGTTTCATAAATTTCACGCATTGCATCCGTTGGTTCACCGAACGCAACTGTGCGTGTAATATCTGAACAGTAGCCGTTATAAACGACGCCTAGGTCAAAGAGGATGAAGTCGCCTTGTTGGATTTTACGATCTCCAGGTGTACCGTGTGGAGATGCCGTTTTCGGGCCAGAAAGAACCATCGTATCGAACGACATTTTCTGAACTCCTTTTTTCTTCATTTCAAACTCAATTGCCATAAGAATCTCAAGTTCAGTTTTTCCTTCAGCGATTTCTCTGCAACCAACTTCAATAGCGTAATCAGCCAGTTCAGCGGCTTTACGTAAATTATTTAGTTCATCTTCGCTTTTGATGTTACGCATGCCGTTTAGCTGTTCGTCAAGGCGAACAAATTTAGCGCCAGTAAACAGTTCATTCATCCGCTCAAGACGCTCCACTGTCAAATGAGATTTCTCAATTGCGATTGAAGCAGGGAGTTCTCCACGTTTACGGACAGCCTCCATTACGATATCCCAAGCATCATCTGTATCTTCGTGACCAACAGCGTCATAGGACCAGCCCGCTGTTTTTACGTCAGGTACTTCCATCAAGGGACAAATGACAAATGGTTCTGCATCTTTAAATACCATTACGCCAAGTAGACGTTCATGCGGGTCGCTCTGGAATCCTGATACGTAAAATACGTTATCTGGTGTAGTGATAAATGCCGCGTCCAAGTTTTCTTTCTGTAAAAACTGTTGTATTTCTTTAACTTTACTCAATTCAATGACCTCCTCTAATATACTTCTATCATAACAAAAAAGAGGGTTTTCAGGTTGTATAACGAAAATTGTTTAATAAGATAAGAAAATGGAGGAGATTATTCAATGCAAATTTCATACCATGGTCATTCAATTGTGAAAATAAAAACAGGCAACTGCACAATTCTCATTGACCCATTCATTACAGGAAATAAGCTTACAGATCTTGAAGTTGGAAACGAAAAACCGGATATTATTTTACTGACGCATGGCCATAATGATCATGTTGGAGATACGGTGGCAATTGCAAAGGCGAGTGATGCACTAGTTATAGCACCAAATGAACTTGCTGTTTACTTGGGATGGCAGGGGATAAGAACACATGGCATGAATATTGGAGGTGCCTGTAAATTTGAATTTGGTACAGTAAAATATACGCAAGCATTTCATAGTTCCTCCTACACGACAGAGACCAATGAAATCATTTATACAGGTATGCCAGCGGGTATTTTAGTAATGTTGGAAGGGAAAACAATTTATCATGCTGGGGATACGGCAATTTTTAGCGATATGGAGATGATTGGTAAGCGTCATCCAATCGATGTCGCTTTTGTTCCAATAGGTGATAATTTTACAATGGGCCCTGAAGATGCTGCATGCGCAGTCAAGTTGCTCAATCCGCAACTAGCCGTACCAATTCATTTCAATACATTTCCACCGATTGAGCAGGACCCCGAAACATTCAAAGCGCTAGTGGAAGGACATGAAGTGAAAATAATGATAGCGGGAGAAGTTTTTGAATTATAAAAGAGCTATGCGAAAGTTTTTTTGAAATAGCTTATCTATTGCGTCCAGGCGCCCGGTTAGCGCTTTTCTTAAGCCTTTTGTGGTAGAATGTCCTTAAGGTCATGATAGAGAAAAGGTGAAGACATGGCGACAAAACATGAATTGATACTCCGTTATATCGAGGGGCTAGCCGTCGGTGAGAAAATTTCGGTCCGCCAAGTAGCGAAGGCGCTGTCTGTCAGCGAAGGGACTGCTTACCGAGCCATCAAAGAGGCGGAGAATCAGAAGCTCGTCAATACGATTGAACGTGTAGGAACAATCCGGATTGAAAAGAAAAAGAAAGAGAATATTGAACGACTCACATTTGCAGAGGTACTTAACATTGTCGACGGGCTAGTAATCGGTGGCCGTGGGGGATTACATAAGACGTTGACGAAATTCGTTATAGGTGCAATGCAATTAGACGACATGATGCGCTACATCGATGCGGGAAGTCTTTTGATTGTTGGAAATAGATTGAAAGCGCATGAAACTGCGCTTCTTGCAGGTGCTGCAGTGCTAGTCACTGGGGGATTTGACGCATCCGATGAAGTGAAGAAGCTAGCGGATGAATTGGAACTACCGGTTATTTCGACGAGTTACGACACATTTACCGTAGCGACGATGTTGAATAGGGCAATCTATGATCAGTTGATTGAAAAAGAAATTTTGCTGGTGGAAGATATTTTGACCCCGCTCGCTGACACAATTACACTTTCAGCAAAAGATCAGGTCACTCATTTTCATGAAGTGAACGATAGGACATCTCATACTGGTTATCCAGTTGTAGAGAAAAAGGGGAAACTTGTGGGTGTAATTACTTCGCGTGACGCGATTGGTAAAATGGATGATGAATTGATTGAAAAAGTAATGACACGTCATCCGATAACAGTTACGGGAAAAACATCTGTTGCTTCGGCTGGGCATAGTATGATTTGGGAAGGAATTGATTTGTTACCAGTTGTTTCGGATGCGGGATTGCTTGCTGGAATTATTAGTCGTCAAGATGTCTTGAAGGCGCTTCAAATGACTCAGCGTCAACCTCAGCAGGGTGAAACAATTGATGATATTGTTAAAAATCAGATGAAATCCATTCCTGAACAACCGCATACTGTCGAATTTACAGTTATCCCGCAGATGACGAATCAGTTTGGTTCTTTGTCATATGGAGCTTTGACCACCCTTTTAACTGAAGCAGGCAACAGAGCTATCAAAATGCGGAAACGCGGGGAAAGTGTCCCGGAAAATATGTCACTGTACTTCATTAAAAATGTTGAACTTGGAAGTATAGTTGTCGTTATTCCAAAGATATTACATATGAGCAGAAGGTTTGTAAAAGTCGATTTCGACATACTAACCGAAGGGGACCTAGTTGCAAAGGCCATGATTATGTATCAATTGTTTGAACGATAATTAAAGAACGCGGTCCAAGGATGCAGCATCCTGTCGTAAATTGGTCATATAAGTTGAAGTATTGAATAACTAAGCGTAGGTGCCTTTCAAGGGGGAGCCGCAGCAGATTCAATGGAATTCTCTATTTTTTTAACGTATAAAGACAAAAAAACTGATGCACATTTGCGCATCAGTTGTCGTTCAACGTTGTTTCTTCATCTACAAAGCTTCTGTAATGTTTATAGGCCTTGAAATTAAAAATACCTACGTAAGCTCCAAATAGGATAAATAAGGCTGCGATAACATATGTTGTGATGCCGTCAAAAAGCATCAGCTGATTGAATCCGAAAAACAACAGCAAACCGCCGAGCGAGGCGCCAGACATACTAGCATACATTTTCTTGCGAATTGGAAATAGTGATCTTGTGCGGAACTGCCGAGTCTTAAAGTAAAAGTAGAAGACCGCAGAAGCGATGATGAAAAATACGAAAATGAAATTTATCGTTAACATGAAAGCCCTCCATTACATACAAACTTCTTACATTGTAGCGGCTTTTGGAGCAGAATGCGAACTGAATATATCGAAGCTTGGGGGAATCGGATATGAAAAGACAAATCATCGACACAATTGAAAAGTACGATAAAATCATTATTCATCGTCATGTGAGACCAGATCCTGATGCATACGGATCACAATCAGGACTGAAGGAATTGATAAAAGCAAACTATCCTAATAAGCAAGTGTTTGCAGTTGGCCAACACGAAGAATCACTTACCTATCTCGCGCAACAAGATCACGTCGAGCGGTCGTTTTATGAAGGAGCTCTTGTGATTGTCACTGATACAGGAAACACGGGTCGAATTGACAGCGAGTTTTATACAGAAGGTGCTGTACTTATGAAAATTGATCATCATCCCGATGCAGACCCATACGGCGATATCAAATGGGTTAACACCTCCGCAAGCTCGACATCTGAAATGATCTACTCGTTGTATGAAGAAGGCAAACAGTTTTATGGGTGGAAAATGACCACTGATGTGGCTAGGTTGCTATTCGCGGGAATTGTCGGAGATACAGGACGTTTTCTGTTTCCAAGTACAACAACAACAACTTTTGAAGCAGTAAGTGAGCTTATCAAATTTGATTTTGATCGCCCGGAATTATTTGCGGGAATGTACGAAGTTAAGCGTGAATTGCTACATTTAAAAGGATATATGTATCAAAACTTTACCATGGATGAAAATGGAGCCGCATTTGTTAAAATAGATAAAGCGACACTTAAACAATTTGGCGTAACTGCATCTGATACATCTCAACTCGTTGGGGCGTTAGGTGACGTGCAAGGGATTTGTGCATGGATCATATTCATAGAAGAAGAGGATCAAATTCGCGTTCGACTACGCTCAAAAGGTCCTGTCATTAATACATTAGCTGCCCAATACGGTGGCGGTGGACATCCTCTTGCCTCGGGTGCTTCTGTTCATTCATGGGAAGAAGTAGACGAAGTCATCGCGAAGTTAAAACAATTATGTGTATAAAAAACAGGCGGAGGGATTGCATTGACACTTGTCTATCCGCAAGTAGTAACTGGCGCCGATCTTCTGCGTGGAATTAATAAACTAGATTATTTAGCCCCGCTTCTGAAAAGGAGAGGGGCTAAAGCCGTCGCGATCGTTAACTCGAAGTTGTACGGTATTCGGTCATTTTATAAGGTGATGAAAAAATACGGAATTCGTCCGGTTATAGGATTATCTATCTTTTTAGAAATTGAAGAAGGGGTAGTTGCTCTTCTTTACGTTTACGCAAAAGATGATGAAGGTTATCGAAATTTGTTGAAGATGAGCAGTGCCGTTTCCGTAAGAGAGTCTGAAACACTGCCGCTACAATGGTTGAAAGCATACAGCAAAGGCTGTATCATCGTTTGTCCGTTGACGGATATATCCTGGGGGCCTTCACTATCACATAACGAAGAAGTGTTCCAGCGCGTCATAAAGGATTGCGACAAGTCATCGATATTCATTGGTGTTGCTAGGACAGAAGGCGTCAGACATCCTGATGAAGAATTAATTGAGAAAATTGCAGATGTAACCAATACGCCTATCGTTGCGGTTTATGAAAGCCGGTACACCGACAAGGGGGATGCATTCGCTTATGAAGTTGCGGAAGCAATTCGGACAGGATTCAAGCTGAATGACCCTGCTAGGCCTGAAAACCGTCACAAGGCAGCATATCTACCAGAAGAAGCTGAGCTTGCTGAATGGTTCTCAGACAGACCAGAGTGGCTTACAAATACGTCAAGTATCCTCTTGGCGTGTGATGCAGAATTGCCTCCTAGTCAATCGCTTATGCCTGTGTTTCCAGTTCCGGCGGGAGAAACGGCGACAAGTTTGTTGGAGCAAAATGGAATGACGGGTTTGCAAAAACGACTAGGCAAAGTGGATGAGGCATATGAAAAACGACTCCGTTATGAAATTAGTGTAATTAGTGAAATGGGCTTTGCCGATTACTTCCTGATTGTCGAAGATTTTATGCGTTACGCTAAAGAAAATGCTATCTTGACGGGTCCAGGGCGGGGGTCTTCGGCCGGATCGCTCGTTGCTTATGCGCTTGGCATCACAGATGTTGATCCGATTAAATATAGGCTCATTTTTGAACGATTTCTAAATCCGGGCCGGGTAACAATGCCGGACATTGATATTGACTTTGCGGATAATCGACGTGCGGAAGTAATTGACTATGTTGCACAGAAATACGGGAAGACAAATGTCGCGCAAATCATTACGTTTGGCACGCTTTCTGCCAGATCGGTTGCTCGAAATGTGGCACGTGTGTTTGACTTTTCAAATGAAGAAATGGCTTATTTATCGAAGGAAATTCCTAATAGACATGGAATTACGCTTGAAGCGGCAGTTGCAGAATCGAAGGCGCTGCAAGATTGGATCGCAATTGACCCGCTACGAAATGATTGGTTGAAAGCAGCAATTCGTCTTGAAGGATTACCCCGTAACGCATCTACACATGCTGCTGGTGTGATTTTATCGCCTGTCCCGCTTGTTGAGGTGGTACCGCTTCAAAGTGGTGCGGATGGAATTTATCTTACCCAATGGCCGATGGGAGATGTTGAAGAACAAGGTTTATTGAAAATGGACTTCTTAGGTCTGCGTAATTTAACTTTATTAGACCGTATCAGATCAATGATTACTTATGACAGAGGAATTCGCTTGGATTTTGAAAAGATTCCCCTAAACGATGAAAAAACCTTTGAGCTTTTTAGGGCGGGAGATATGACAGGGATCTTTCAGTTTGAATCGGATGGAATGAGAGATGCCCTTCGTTTGATTCGACCGAATAAATTTGAAGATATCTTTGCAATTAATGCACTTTATAGACCAGGACCGATGGACAATATTCCATTGTATAGCAGGCGTAAAAATGATAATGAAAAAATAACGTATATTCATCCGCAACTTGAATCTGTTTTGAAAGAAACCTATGGAGTTATCGTCTATCAAGAACAAATCATGGAAATCGCAGTCCGCGTGGCAGGATTTACGATGGGTGAAGCGGATTTGTTAAGGCGTGCTGTAAGTAAGAAAAATCGGGAGAATCTAGAAAAGGAACGAACTCATTTCACGCAAAAAGCTCTTGAAAATGGTTTTCCGGAAAATTCCGCTGTTGCAATTTATGATCTTATTGTAAAGTTTGCGGACTACGGATTTCCGAAAAGCCATGCTGTTGCCTATTCCCTTATCTCGTACCGGCTTGCTTATTTAAAAGCGAATGAACCCGCTTATTTTTATGCTGCACTCCTTTCATCAATGACTGGAAATAATGACAAGGCAATGGAGTTAATGCGCGAATCTGAGGCGGCGGGCGTTAAGATTTTACCGCCATCTATTAAGCACAGTAAATATATGTATACAGTTGAAAAAGGCTCAATTCGGATTGGACTTGGCGCTATCAAAGGTGTGACGCCTACATTTTACGATGCTATAAAGCGTGCAAGGAAGTCTGGTGGTAATTGGAAGACATTATTTGATATGGCAGCATCAGTCGGTGGGGATGTATTTACTGAGAAGGCGATTCGGCCACTTGTAAAAGCAGGGGCACTCGATGAGTTTGGAGAATCACGGGCTATTTTGATCGCTTCAATTGACGCGGCGATATCTCATGCATTGTTCATCCGCCCTGATGATGGCGATGATTTATTAAGTGAAGTGCTTCGTTCGGTGGCGAGCCCAAAATATTCTCCGGGTGGCACACTGCCCCGCATGACGCTACTCGAATATGAAAGAGAAGTACTTGGCTTCTATCTTTCAGAACACCCTGCAGCAGAAGTGAAAAAAGCGGCAGGTGGTGGATTCCATACCATTACTTCAATTGATGGAATTCCAGACCGCGCATATGTGAAAATGGTGGGTCTGATTACTGAGATAAAACGAATAAGAACAAAAAAAGGGGAATCTATGGCATTTGTTACGATTCAAGATGAGACGGGACAAATTTCTTGTACATTATTCCCGAAACAGTATATGATTTCAGAAAGTCAGCTTACTGAAATGGCGATAATTCATGTAGAAGGAACTGTCGAACGTCGTAGAGGGAAGCCACAAATACTTGTTCAACAAACGAAAGGCAGTTAAGAGGCATGCTGATATAACAGGCATGTCTCTTAATCGTTGCATAAAAGTATGTGTTGTGTATTACGGTTTGATTCGATTTCCATCTTTCACTTTACGTTCAGCATCGTTTTCTGTATGCTAAAGGCAGGAGTGGTCAGACCACTTATCATCATGTCTATTTCCAAAGGGGTCCACGCATGCAAAATCCAAAACCATCGTCGAAAATGTTTCTAGATATTGTCGGTGAACTTAAATCGATAATTAAAGAAGAGGGCATTGAAACCGGTGGAAAGCTACCTTCCGAACGTGAACTGGCAGAACGTCTGCAGGCAGGAAGATCCACGGTTCGTGAAGCGTTACGAAGTTTGGAACTGCTCGGGCTTATCGAAACTCGGCGTGGTGAAGGTACGTTCCTTGTCGATTTCAGGAAGCATCAACTTGTTGAAGTCCTTGCAGCTTTCATCATGCAACAGCCCGATTCCGTCATCGATGTTCAGGAAACACGGAGAATTCACGAAACGGCGGCAATCCTCGCTATATGTAAGGACAGTGCATTACGGGCATTACCAGTATGGGAGAGCTTGCTGAAAAAAATTGATCAGGATGGGGAGATTTTACGAGAGGACCTTGTCCGTGAGATGATTGTTGCAGCGGGAAATCGATTATCGCTTAAAATTTGGTTTTTATTAAAACAATATAGTAAAGTACCATTCAGTGAAATGACAAAAGTTGATGAAAACGATAGTGTGAAAATGTTGCTTCTAAACTTGAGTGATGGCAACATGATTGCCACGTTGGAAGCCTATTCTGAATGGATTGAACTAGTTGAAAGTGAAAGAGGGGACAATAATAAATGATTCGCGATCTATTTATGAAAAATAGAAAAAAGCATACGACGACAATACCTTCCGTTGACGCTAAAAATGATGTACCAGAAGGAATTATGACAAAGTGTCCAGAATGTAAAAATATTATTTTAACAAAAGATCTAATCAAACTAATGAAAGTCTGCCCGAAATGTGATCATCATTTGAAGATGACAGCAGCAGAACGTGTAGCTTGTCTATTCGATGAAGAGACATTCAAATCAATTGACGATCATTTGAAGACAGAAAATCCACTTAATTTTCCTGCTTACACTGAAAAAGTTGAGTCAGATTCGAGAAAAACGGGTTTGAATGAGGCAGTTCTTACTGGAACAGGTAAAATCGATGGACTGGAAATTGCTGTAGCTATTATGGATTCACATTTCCGTATGGGCTCGATGGGGTCGGTTGTTGGTGAAAAGATTACCCGCGCAGTCGAAAAAGCGACTGCACTTGGCATTCCAATGATTATCTTTTCTGCGAGCGGTGGGGCACGTATGCAGGAAGGTGTGTTATCACTCATGCAAATGGCGAAAACAAGTGTCGCACTTACACGACATGCCAGTGAAGGTTTGTTATATATATCAGTCATGACATACCCAACGACAGGCGGCGTGTCAGCAAGTTTCGCATCTGTTGGTGATATTAATATCGCGGAGCCAAAAGCTCTCATAGGGTTTGCAGGTAGACGCGTTATCGAACAGACTGTTAGAGAAAAATTGCCAGACGACTTCCAAACAGCAGAATTTCTCCTGGACCACGGCCAACTGGATGCAGTCGTTCATCGTACGGATATGAAAGAAACTATATCTAAGATTGTTCGACTTCACGTGAAAGGGGCTAACTGAAATGGGGAAAACGTTGAAATTCGAGGAACCAATCGTCAAGCTGCGCGAGAAAATCGTAGAACTTGAAGAGTTCACGGCGAACAATTCGGTTGACCTTTCAGATGAAATCGGAACGTTAAAGGTTCGTTTGAAGAACTTGGAAGAAGAAATATATGAGAATATGGAACCATGGGACCGTGTTCAAGTGGCAAGGCATCCGGAACGTCCAACTACAATTGACTATATCAATATGTTGTTTGAAGATTTTATGCAACTGCACGGGGATCGGGCCTATGGTGATGATGCAGCAATTGTGGGGGGGATCGCTTCATTTGAATCGGTTCCAATAACAGTTATCGGCCATCAGCGTGGGAAAGACACAAAAGAAAACGTTAAACGGAATTTCGGAATGCCGCATCCTGAGGGGTATAGGAAAGCATTGCGCCTTATGAAACAGGCTGAGAAATTCGGCAGACCAATCATTTGTTTCATCGATACGAAAGGTGCTTTTCCTGGCAAGGCGGCTGAAGAGCGGGGACAAAGCGAAGCGATTGCACGTAATCTTGTTGAAATGGCTGGCTTGACTGTTCCGGTTATTTCTATCGTCATCGGAGAAGGCGGGAGTGGCGGAGCGCTGGCACTTGGGGTGGCAAATCATATTCATATGCTTGAGCACTCAACTTACTCTGTTATTTCACCTGAAGGAGCCGCTACCATTCTTTGGAAAGATTCAAGTCTTGCCAAACAAGCTGCCGAAGCTATGAAGATAACAGCTCCACACTTGAAAGAAATGGGAATTATCGATGATATTATTCCAGAAGTTCGAGGTGGTGCGCATCGTGATTCGAAAGCGCAAGCTATTAGTATCGGGAATGCAATTCGAACTTCGTTGGATGAATTAGGAACGCTAGATGGTAAAGGTTTAGTTGACCATCGTTATGATAAATTTCGCTGTATAGGCGTTTTTTCTGAATAAAAGAAAGATGCGGGTGACCGCATTTTTTCGTGTTCATAAAAATCTACATAGGAGTGATTTCAATGAAGAAGATTGCTGTGTTGACAAGTGGGGGAGACGCGCCTGGGATGAATGCTGCAGTTCGTGCAGTTGTTCGGAAAGCAATTTATGAAGGACTTGAAGTTGCAGGCGTTTTCAATGGTTATCAAGGATTAATCGAAGGAAAAATCGAACTTCTACAACTGGGTTCCGTGGGTGATATAATTCAACGGGGCGGGACCATATTACGGTCAGCCCGCAGCGCTGAATTCCGGACGCTCGAAGGCCGTCAAAAAGCACTGAAACAATTGAAGTTGAACGGGATTGAAGCTTTAGTCGTCATTGGCGGCGATGGTTCGTTCAGAGGTGCACTTGAATTAACGGCTCTTGGTCTGCCATGTGTCTGTGTTCCAGCAACAATAGATAATGATATCAATGGCACTGAACTGACAATCGGTTTTGATACGGCATTGAATACAGTCATTGATGCCATCGATAAGATTCGCGATACTGCTACATCTCATGAACGTACATTCATTATTGAAGTTATGGGACGCGATGCTGGAGACCTTGCCTTATGGGCGGGACTGGCTGGCGGTGCTGAAACGATTCTTGTACCGGAAGAGAAGTATGAATTGCCTACGATCATCGAACGGCTGAAAAGCGGTAAGGGACGAGGTAAAAAGCATAGTATCATTATTGTAGCTGAAGGGGTTATGTCGGCCGCAGAGCTTGCTGAAATATTGAAGCGCGAAGCAGATATTGAAACACGTATATCAGTGCTTGGACATATTCAGCGAGGGGGTTCACCTTCTGCACGTGATCGTGTCATTGCAAGTCAGTACGGAGCAAAAGCTGTAGAAGTATTGAAAGAAGGACGCGGTGGCATTGCGATTGGCATGCGAAATCATGTGGTGGTAGACTATGAGTTGACAGATGTTTTCGAACAATCAAATGGTTTGGATATGGAAATGTACAAGCTGTCCAACGAATTGTCTATTTAACTTTATGTAGCAAAAATTCCCTGCTTTATACGTGGGAAGACAAACGCGAACGAAGTCAGTAATTCAGAGGGCATCAAAATGTCGGCTGAATCGAGCGAGCACTATTTAAAATCTGGGTGCAATTAATTGGGTTGTTAAAAAAACTAAAAGAGGCGATATTTGATGAGAAAAACGAAAATAGTATGTACGATTGGCCCTGCAAGTGAATCACCGGAATTATTGGAACAACTTATTGAGGCTGGTATGAATGTAGCGAGGCTGAATTTTTCCCATGGTAATCATGCGGAACATAAAGCTCGTATCGATTCCATTAGAAAAGTCGCACGTGAAAAAGGCAAAGTTGTTGGGATTCTATTAGATACTAAAGGACCAGAAATTCGGACGCATTCTATGATGAATGGAAAGTTGGAACTTGTAACAGGACAAAAAATTGATATTTCCATGACGCAAGTCGAAGGAAACAATGATGTATTTTCAGTAAGTTACGATAAACTTATTGAAGATGTAAACGAGGGTTCTGTCATTCTTTTAGACGATGGTCTAATCCAATTAGAAGTTACTGGTAAAGACGTAGCACGAGGGTTAATTCATACACTAATCATTAATTCGGGGTCATTAAGCAATAATAAGGGCGTTAACATACCGGGTGTTTCAGTACAACTTCCTGGAATGACGGAAAAAGATGCAGAAGATATCCTGTTTGGTATTAGGGAAGGTGTCGACTTCATAGCTGCCTCATTCGTAAGACGGGCTTCCGATGTTATGGAAATCCGTGCCCTTCTTGAGAACAACAACGGCTCGAACCTACAAATTATTCCGAAGATTGAAAACCAAGAAGGCGTCGACAATATCGATGAAATATTGAATGTTTCAGATGGTCTTATGGTAGCGCGTGGTGATCTGGGTGTAGAAATACCACCAGAAGAAGTACCACTTGTCCAGAAAAATTTGATTGAGAAGTGTAACCAGGCGGGTAAACCGGTTATCACGGCAACACAAATGCTTGATTCGATGCAGCGTAACCCGCGTCCTACACGTGCAGAAGCGAGCGATGTAGCGAATGCGATTTTTGACGGTACCGATGCAATTATGCTGTCAGGAGAGACGGCAGCAGGAATTTATCCCGTCGAATCAGTCCAAACGATGGATCGAATTGCGCTTACTACGGAAGCTGCCATCGATTATCGCTCTGTAGTGTCGACACGTCGACGAGAAAAACATGGTAATATGACTGAAGCGATTGGACAAGCTGCAGCATACACGGCTATCAACTTGAAAGTGAAGGCTGTCCTTGCCCCAACAGAAAGTGGTCACACAGCTAAAATGATTGCCAAATATCGTCCAGGTTGCCCAGTTATTGCAGTAACGTCATCTGAAATGTGTTCAAGAAAACTATCACTTATCTGGGGCGTCTACCCGATAGTTGGAAAAAAAGCTTCTTCGATTGATGAAATCTTGCAAGAGTCTGTAGAAGAGAGTGTTAAACATCAATATGTCGGACATGGTGATGTGGTTATCATTACAGCAGGTGTTCCAGTTGGTGAAGCGGGAACAACGAACTTGATGAAAATACATGTCATAGGTGATTTGCTTGCACGAGGACAAGGAATTGGCAAAGATGTAGCTTATGGTCGAACTGTTGTAGCCAAAAATGCAGCTGAAGCATTGGCGTATGATACAGAAGGAGCTATTCTTGTAACGAACGCATCTGATCGTGATATGATGCCTGCCATCGAGAAATGCGCAGGACTCATTACGGAAGAAGGCGGATTGACAAGTCATGGTGCAATTGTCGGACTCAGTTTAGGTATACCGATAATTGTCGGAGTTGAAAATGCTACCGAGCTTATCCAACATGGCAAGGAAATTACGATGGATGCTGAATCTGGCGTTATCTATAATGGACACGCGAGCGTTCTATAAAGTTAATCTTCAATCAGAGGAGGTTCTTCATCCCCCACTGATTGTTTAAAGAACTTAGGCTGAGTGCGCCACGTCCTGTGGCAAAACCTAAGTAACCAACAGGGAGGAATGAACTGCAATTCTTCCTCGTTGGTCCTACCCATTCGGGATAAATAAGATAAGGCTGCTTCCGAAATGCTCGGTAAGCAGCCTTTTTTAGGAGATGAATTTTGCATGAAATGGATAGTACTCACATTTATTGCTGTTCCGGCAGCTGAGCTTGCTTTACTAATTTATTCAGGGAAGACGCTAGGTCTATTGCCCACGATAGCTATTATCTTTATCACGGGGATAGGAGGGGCATATCTCGCCAAACGCCAAGGTATGAAGGCTTGGACTGAATTGAAAATGCGTATGACAGCTATGGAGACACCTGGAGATGCACTTATTGATAGTGTTTGTATCCTATTTGGGGGGCTTCTGCTAATCATGCCTGGATTCATTACCGACTTAGTCGGCTTATTACTCCTTTTCAAAGGACCAAGAAATAGTATCAGACCATTTATTCAGAATTGGATTTATAATAAAATGAAAAAAGGACAAATTGTTATCCGGTAAATAAAGGATGCTGTCTGACTTTCAGTGCGGTAAAAAGTAAGAATGGTGTCAGTAGAATACCGGGTAATCCGAATAAATAGAAGGAAGAAGCCGTTATGAAAAAAGCATGAATGGGCTTTAGGTGGAAAGTGGATGCCCACATGTATGATTCGGCCATTTGTCTAGTTATCATGGTGAATAGATAGAGTAAAATAAGTGAGATACCTATATATAAATTGTTTGTGTATAGGAAGAAAGCGGCCATGGGCAATAGGAACAGTCCGATACCGAGGAATGGCAGACTATCTGCCAGCGAGATAAGAAAAGCGTTACCAATGGGTGACTCGAACCGTAGAAGCAAGAACCCTATTGAGATAATACAGAATGTCAGGAAGAATAAGCGGGCTTCTACTGATACGAAAGTGCCGATAAGTTTACCGGATTTCGTAAACATACCTTTTGCTGGTAGGCGTATGGTGCTAGGGAAATAGACTAGAAACCAGTAGCGGTTTTTTCCGGATTCCCGTAAGGCAAAAAAATAAGCAACGAGGAAAATGAACAAGCTGAATAACTGTTGAAAAACGGTACTGATAATTGTTAGGGTGTATTCTAAAAGCGCATGGCCATATTCTACAACTTTATCCTCGAGGAAAGTGAATAGCTTGCTAGGGATGTCGGTATTTTGTGTGAATGGAGCTATATGGCGTTCGACAGTTGGAACGGTGTCAATAAGCCCATGGATTGCGATGAAAGTGAACGCGCTAATTAAAAAAAGCATAAGTGTCATAACGAATAATGTTGCAATTGTAAGCGGAAGCTTGGTCATTGAGCGGACGGATGATAAGATAGGGGCAGTGAAGTAGGCGATAATGATAGCGATTGCCGCCGGGGGAACAGTGAACAGGATAATACCCGCCAAAAAAGCAGGCAACCATTTCATGAAAATTGATTGAAATGCTTGTTGCTTGTTCCGCTTTTCCGGCATTTTCCGTCCCCCTTTTTATAAATCTAAAAACAAAAACAAGCGTATCCATTCACAAAGATGACAATATTGATTATAATGGTCGTTGTAAGCGTTTTTAAGTAGCGAATTAGTATTAGCAGACTAGCTGTTCTTCTTTCTCCTTTTTGTAGATTGGACAGCTGTACTGAAAGAGGGAGCGATTTATATGACGTCAACCAAAGGGTTGGAAGGAGTCGTAGCGACACAGTCAGCAATCAGTTCTATTATTGATGACACACTTACATATGTCGGCTATGATATTGATGATCTTGCAGATAACGCCAGCTTTGAAGAAGTTATTTATCTTCTTTGGCACCAGCGTCTGCCAAAAGAGGACGAGCTTGCAGAGCTGAAAAAACAGCTTGCAGAGAACATGTCTGTTCCTCAAGAAGTACTTAATCATTTCAAAACGTATCCAATTGGGGAAGTACACCCAATGGCTGCACTGCGTACTGCAGTATCTCTACTTGGACTATACGATGAAAAAGCAGAAGATATGTCTGATGAAGCAAATTACGAAAAAGCGATTAAGCTTCAAGCGAAAATCGCTACACTCGTTACTTCATTCTCACGTATCCGTAAAGGCCTTGAGCCGGTTGCTCCAAAAGCTGAACTTGGCTATGCTGAAAACTTCCTATACATGCTTTCAGGAAAACAGCCTGAAGCAATTGCAATTGAAGCATTCGACAAAGCACTTGTCCTACATGCAGACCATGAGCTAAATGCATCTACATTCACAGCACGTGTTTGTGTAGCTACGCTTTCTGATATGTATTCAGGTGTGACAGCAGCGATTGGTGCACTTAAAGGACCACTTCACGGTGGCGCAAACGAACAAGTAATGAAAATGCTGATGGAAATCGGTTCAGAAGACAAAGTAGAAGCATATATCCGTGCAAAATTGGATAACAAAGAAAAAATCATGGGCTTCGGCCACCGTGTCTACCGTAAAGGTGATCCACGTGCGAAACATCTGCGTGAGATGTCTAAGCGTTTGACTGAACTTCGCGGCGAAGAGAAATGGTACAATATGTCCAATAAAATCGAAGAAATTGTTACCGGCGAAAAGAATTTGCCGCCGAACGTCGATTTCTATTCGGCTTCTGTCTATCATTCACTCGACATCGATCATGATTTATTCACGCCGATTTTCGCAGTATCTCGTATTTCGGGATGGATTGCACATATCCGTGAGCAATATGCGAACAATAGATTGATCCGTCCTCGTGCAGATTATACGGGACCGGGCATGCAAAAATACGTTCCAATTAAAGAACGATAAGAACGAAAATACATGGGGCAGCATAGATATATGCCGGCCCTCTGATTTTGAATTTGGGAGGAAATTATTCATGACTAACGGTGGAAAAATTACAGTAACTAATGGTGTTTTAAACGTTCCTGATCACGCAACAATTCCTTTTATTATCGGTGACGGTACTGGTCCGGATATTTGGCATTCAGCATCACGCGTACTTGAAGCAGCTGTTGATAAAGCTTACGACGGCAAGAAAAAGCTTGTGTGGAAAGAAGTTCTTGCAGGGGAAAAAGCATTCAACGAAACTGGCGAATGGCTTCCACAAGCAACACTAGACACAATCGATGAGTATTTGATCGCTATTAAAGGACCACTTACTACGCCAATTGGTGGCGGTTTCCGTTCATTGAACGTTGCGCTTCGCCAAGAATTGGATCTTTACACTTGCCTACGTCCAGTACGTTACTTTGAAGGTGTTCCTTCACCAGTTAAACGTCCTGAAGATTGTGATATGGTTATTTTCCGCGAAAATACGGAAGATATCTATGCAGGTATTGAATATAAAGAAGGTACACCTGAAGCGAAAAAAGTAATCGAATTCCTACAAAACGAAATGGGTGTTAAAAATATTCGCTTCCCAGAAACTTCTGGTATCGGTATCAAACCTATTTCTGAAGAAGGTACAAAACGTCTTGTACGTGCTGCTCTTGCTTATATCATTAAAGAAGGCCGCAAGTCACTGACGCTTGTCCATAAAGGAAATATCATGAAGTTTACAGAAGGCGCATTCAAAAACTGGGGCTATGAAGTTGCTGAACAAGAATTCGGCGATAAAGTCTTCACATGGAACCAGTATGATCAAATCAAAGATGCTGATGGAACTGATGCTGCAAACAAAGCACAAGCTGAAGCTGAAGCAGCAGGCAAAATCATCGTTAAAGATGCAATTGCTGATATCTTCTTGCAACAAATCTTGACACGTCCAAAAGAGTTCGATGTTGTTGCAACAATGAACTTGAACGGCGACTATATTTCTGATGCACTTGCTGCACAAGTTGGTGGAATTGGTATTGCTCCTGGAGCAAATATCAACTACATTACTGGGCATGCAATCTTTGAAGCAACTCACGGTACTGCACCGAAATATGCAGGACTTGACAAAGTTAACCCTTCTTCACTCCTTCTTTCAGGCGTCTTGATGCTTGAGCACCTTGGATGGAACGAAGCGGCAGCTATGATCACTGCTTCAATCGAAAAAACAATTGTTTCTAAAGTTGTAACATACGACTTTGCTCGTCTTATGGACGGTGCAACTGAAGTGAAAGCATCTGAATTCGCAAATGAATTGATCAAAAACCTTTAATTATTACTACTTTAGCGGTGGAGAAGACTTCGGTTTTCTTCACCGCTGAAGGTTTATAGTAGATTAAATGAGGGCTTAACCCCTCATACATATGAATAAAAGGAGAGACAACTCATGACAATGCAACGTAAAAAAGTCTCAGTTATCGGTTCTGGTTTCACGGGTGCGACTACAGCATTTCTTTTAGCTCAAAAAGAGCTTTGTGATGTAGTGATCGTTGATATTCCACAAATGGAAAATCCGACAAAAGGGAAAGCTCTTGATATGATGGAAGCTGGACCTATTCAAGGTTTTGACGCGAGTATTATTGGAACTTCAGATTACGCGGATACAAAAGACTCTGATATCGTCATTATCACAGCTGGTATTGCACGCAAACCAGGTATGAGCCGTGATGACCTTGTTCAGACGAACCAAAAAGTCATGAAAATCGTAACAGGTGAAATCGTAAAACATTCTCCGAATACAACCATCATTGTATTGACAAACCCTGTCGATGCTATGACATACACAGTATACAAAGAATCAGGATTGCCGAAAGAACGCGTAATCGGACAATCTGGTGTACTTGACACTGCACGTTTCCGTACGTTTGTAGCGCAAGAATTGAACTTGTCTGTTAAAGACGTCACTGGTTTCGTTCTTGGCGGTCATGGCGATGATATGGTTCCACTTGTACGCTACTCATATGCGGGTGGTATTCCACTTGAAACGTTGATCTCTCCTGAGCGTCTTGAAGAAATCGTAGATCGCACACGCAAAGGTGGAGCAGAAATCGTAAACCTTCTTGGTAATGGTTCTGCTTACTATGCACCAGCCGCATCACTTGTTGAAATGGCTGAAGCGATTCTAAAAGATCAGAAACGTGTACTTCCTTCGATAGCATATCTTGAGGGTGAGTACGGCCTTGACGGTATTTACATTGGTGTTCCAACTGTGCTTGGCGCAGGCGGTATCGAAAAAATCATCGAACTTGAATTGACTGAAGACGAAAAGGCGGCATTGGCTAATTCTGCTGAATCAGTTAAAGCTGTTATGAAAGTTCTTGTCTAATATCTTTAATAAAAATCGAGTAGCATATGCTACTCGATTTTTATTCTGATTATTGATAAACTTGTATTATCACACTAAAAGGGGGAAATAAGTTGATACTAGGGAAGAAAAGACGTCTAGGTAGAAAGATAGAGGAAATCACTGTTGGAGAAAAGTTGAAATTGACAGAGAAAATTGAAGATAAAGATCTCCTACTCTATCTTGGTCTAACAAATGATAGTAACCCGCTCTATATCCAGCATGATTACGCTTCACAGACGACTTATGGATTGCCTATCGTACCAACTATTATGCTGACAGGGATTGTGACATCCGCCGTTTCAAAGTATTTACCTGGGCCTGGTTCACATATCGTGAAACAGCAATTGTCATTCCCAAAAGCTGTGTATCACTATACAACTATCAATTTTTTGCTCGAAGTAATTCATGTTGATAAAGAAAAAAACTCAATAGACATTTCAATAGAAGCGTGTGACGAAAAGGAAGATATCGTTATTTCTGGAATAGTGACAGTCACTCCGCCAAAAGTGGAAGAGCGTCTTACATCACAAGCAATGGATAACTTTTGACGGGGGATTGATGCAAGTTGAGTTCAAGTATAAAGAAAATATTGATTGTCGATGACGAACAGCCGATTCGAACACTATTAGAATACAACTTAAAGCAGGCGCAATACGAAACAATCACCGCTGCTGACGGAGAAGAAGCTGTATTGAAAACAGAAATGGAAAAACCTGATTTAATTTTACTTGACTTAATGCTTCCGAAAATGGATGGGATTGATGTCTGCAAAACGTTAAGACAGCGGGGGCTCGATATTCCGATTATCATGCTGACGGCAAAAGGGGACGAGCTCGACAAGGTCCTAGGTCTTGAAATTGGCGCGGATGATTATATGACGAAACCGTTTAGTCCTAGAGAGGTTGTTGCACGCGTTAAGGCTGTATTGAGACGTAGTGGGGAATGGACAGGCCGTGTCGAAGAAACAGGGATTTTGACCACTGGATCTTTAACGGTGCACGCTGAACAATATGAAGCTTATCTTGACAAAGTAGAACTTGAGTTCACTCCAAAGGAATTTGAACTTCTTGTTTATTTCATGCAGAACAAGAATCGTGTTCTATCACGGGACCAACTTTTAAGTGCAGTCTGGAATTATGACTTTGCTGGCGATACACGCATCGTCGATGTTCACGTTAGTCATCTACGGGAGAAAATTGAAGAAAACACGAAGAAACCTGTTTTCATCAAGACAGTAAGGGGAATTGGCTATAAATTTGAGGAGCCGAAAATTTGATGAAAGATTTATATTCCCGATTAACTATTGCGTGTGCAATTCTTCTTTCGGTTCTTTTAACTGGCCTCGGTATTGTCCTGGGTCAGTTTTTCCCTTTATTCGCGCGTGATATCACACTTGATCTGCAACGACAATACTGGGTCTATTTAATCGTCACGCTGATAATTGCATTTATTCTCTCTCTCTTTATAGCGATGCGGATGATGATGCAATACGCCCGTCCGGTCGATGAAGTGACAAAAGTGGCCGTTCAAATTGCACAGGGCGATTACCATGCAAGGACTAAGACGGATGAACCAGAATATGATAATGAACTTGCGATTTCCATTAATAAAATTGCTAGCAATTTGCAAGAGATGACGACACTTCGAATGATGGAAAAAGAGCGTTTGAAAACACTTATAGAAAGTATGGGTAGTGGGCTTTTGATGTTTGGTCGTGAAGGGTCAGTCAATCTTGTAAATGGGGTATTTGAAAAGACGTTTGGATTTTCAAAAGAGGAGCCAATAGGTAAAACGTTCAAAACAATTGGTTTACCTATTGAAATTGAAGATTTGATTGAAGATGTTTTTATGACTGAACAAGTACATGAAAAACAGGTTAGGATTGATTCAGGAGGTTATTATTCCTACATGAGCGTTTATGGTGCGCCTGTTATCGGCCATCACGGGAATTGGCTCGGAATTGTTGTTGTCATGCATGATATTACAAAGCTTGTCCGGCTTGAAGAAGTAAGAAAAGATTTTGTTGCAAATGTATCCCACGAACTTCGTACTCCTATTACTTCAATTAAAGGGTTCACTGAAACATTATTAGATGGTGCGATGAATGAACCTGTCATAATGAAAGAATTTCTTGAAATCATTCAGAAAGAAAGTAACCGCCTACATCTATTAATTGATGACTTGCTCGAATTATCAGCAATGGAAAGAGAAAACTTTTCACTTCAGTTTGGACATGTTGAGCTGTTAGAGCTGATGAATGATGCATTGAAAATCGTTTCCGGTAGTCTGGAGCGTAAGAAGATGGCTATCAACTTGGATATTGCAGATGACATTGCTATCGAAGGCGATGCAAGTCGATTAATTCAAGTAATGGTGAATCTATTATCAAATGCGATTAACTATTCAAAAGAACAGACAAAAATCACTGTTTCAGTAAAAAGAATAGCGCAAAATGTAATTATTGAAGTACAAGATGAAGGAATCGGTATCGAACAAGTTGAACTGGCACGGCTGTTTGAACGCTTCTACCGTGTTGACCGTGCAAGGAGCCGTGACTCGGGTGGCACAGGGTTAGGACTAGCCATTGTCAAACACCTCGTGGAAGCCCATAGTGGTACAGTCGAAGTGGAGAGCACAATCGGTGTTGGTACATTGATTCGTATCTGTCTACCTTTGCGACAAGGTAATTAAGCAATCCCACGTCTGTTGATTAACTGAAAATAATTTGATCACAGACTGGGTGCTACTTGTATAGTTACATTTGGATTGCTTTGGATGGAATGACTTCTGTACGATTTCCGAGATGACTGGATATGTAGGGATACGACTTTGTCGCATCCCTACATATTTTTTCGGTAATCGTATGGTGGTCCTTCATCCGCCCTGCTCCAAATGGATAAGTCCACGAAGTGCTCAAGCTTATTGGGACGAAAGAATAGAATGGCATTTACCAGGATAAAAGCCGCCAAAGATGCAATTTTGGCGGCTGAAACTTTCTTTAGGGTTTTCTCTTTTTTTATTAAAGAAGTGTCACTTTCTAGTATACATCACATAATTTGATGATTACTTTTTGTTAAAAGTAATCAATGAACGCATTGTATAACGTGCAAAAGTGCCCGAAATTGCATCTTCGGGCACTTACACTCTTTATAGAATATCATCTACTCTTTTCTTCCAAAAAAACTGCATTTTTCACTTGAACATTGTAGGTACGCGACAGGCAACTATTCTCAATAGGGTTACTGGAAGAAGTGTAGTTAGAAGTGACGGAGTCACTTCTAGCTACACTAGCACCCCTCAGTAAATCTGTCATGAATAGTCGCCGAAAGCGTAACGGAAATGATCCAGTGAAAATGAAGGTCATTAAGCCCTACTCATCCGTATTTTATACGAATAAATGGTTAATCAACAGACGTGTTCATAAGTAAATAATTACAGAAGCAGACTAAACAACGCGTCATTTTCAATTCTATCCGCCCCCGTGGTAAGATGAATGAAGATGACGTTTTTTTGAATGGAGTGGAATGTACATGACGACAAAGAAAATTGTGTTACTTGACGGAAACAGTCTTGCGTACCGGGCATTTTTTGCATTACCTTTATTAACAAATGATAACGGTATCCATACCAATGCGGTATATGGCTTCACGATGATGCTCCAAAACATCCTTGAGGATGAAAAACCGACGCATATTCTCGTGGCATGGGATGCTGGAAAAACAACATTCAGGCATAAAACATACGGAGAATATAAAGGTGGGCGTCAGAAAACGCCACCTGAATTATCCGAGCAATTCCCTTATTTGCGTAAGTTGCTTGAAGCATACAATATCCCCCAGTACGAACTGGATCAGTATGAAGCGGATGATATCATCGGCACGCTTAGCAAAGCGGGAGATGCGGACGGTTCCGAAATCGTCGTCATTTCAGGGGATAAGGATTTAACTCAACTTGCCAGCGACCATACAACGGTGTTCATCACCCGAAAAGGAATGACTGATATTGAGAAATACACGCCTGAACACGTCATGGATAAATACGGCATTGAGCCCCATCAAATCATTGATATGAAAGGACTAATGGGCGATGCATCCGATAATATTCCCGGCGTTCCTGGAGTCGGGGAGAAAACTGCGCTCAAATTGTTAATCGAATACGGTTCGATTGAAAATGTTTATAAATCACTTGCTAAAATTACTGCTAAAAAGTTGAATCAGAACCTAACGGAAAATGAAGCACAAGCGTTTATGAGCAAAGATCTTGCGACAATTGAAGTGAATGCACCGATCACGGTTAACATTAATGATTTAGCGTATGACGGCCCCGATATGGATCAAGTGACGACTATTTACCGGGAGTTGAAATTCAAAACGCTCCTCGAAAAAATTACTCCTCAAGCAGCTGAGGAACCAAAAGAAGCAATTGAAGTCACGATTGTTGCCGAACTCTTGGACAAGGATTTATCAGATGAGATGGCGATTCATGTTGAAATGATGGATGAAAACTATTTGACTGCAGAGATTTTAGGCATTAGTTTGGCGGATGAAAAAAACATTCTATTTATACCGCTTGAAGTTGCAAAAAAATCGACACCATTCAAAAACTGGTTGCAAAATACGGACAAGCTGAAATACTCGTCTGATTCAAAAGCAGCTAGTGCATCACTAGCGCGTCAAGGTCTAGATGCAGAAGGCTTCCAGTTTGACCTATTGCTGGCGACCTACATCGTCAACCCATCGACGACCTATACCGATGTAGCTTCCATTACAGGAGAGTTTGGTTACACAGAAGTCGAGCAGGATGAAGTGATTTATGGAAAAGGTGCTAAGAAAGCGATACCGACCGAAGAAATAATTGCAGACCACGCCGGTCGAAAAGCGCTGGCGATTTGGAAATTGCACGCAGAGATTGAAGAGCGATTACAAGATAATGATCAATATGATTTATACCATGAACTTGAGTTACCGCTTGCGGCGATTCTTGCGAAAATGGAAACGACTGGTGTTAAGACGGACCGAGAGACGCTTCTGACAATCGGAACTGAACTGTCTGCTAAACTGGCTACACTTGAGACAACTATTTATGAAATTGCAGGAGAAAAATTCAACATTAATTCACCTAAACAGCTTGGCGTCATCCTTTTTGAGAAAATCGGACTTACTCCGATTAAAAAGACGAAAACTGGTTATTCAACTGCGGCGGATGTGCTTGAGAAGCTTGAAAGCGAACATGAAATTATCAGCCATATATTGAACTATCGCCAACTCGGAAAATTGAATTCGACATATATCGAAGGACTATTGAAAGAAATTCATGAGGATGGCAAGATTCATACCCGTTTCCAGCAAGCACTCACGACAACAGGTCGACTTAGTTCCATCAATCCCAATTTACAGAACATTCCTGTACGGCTTGAAGAGGGAAGGAAAATTCGTGCAGCGTTCGTTCCATCTGAACCGGGCTGGTATCTATTTGCCGCGGACTATTCACAAATCGAACTGCGGGTACTCGCACATATGTCGCAAGATGAAAAACTGATTGAGGCTTTCCGTGCAGGTGCAGATATTCATACGAAGACAGCAATGGATGTTTTCGGTGTTGATGAAGATTCAGTGACGTCAGACATGCGACGAGCAGCAAAAGCAGTCAACTTTGGTATTGTCTACGGTATAAGTGATTACGGACTTTCGCAAAACTTGGATATTACGCGCAAAGACGCAGCGCAATTCATCGATACTTATCTCAGCAGTTTCCCGGGAGTCAAACAGTATATGAGCGACATTGTTGCAGAGGCGAAAAGAAAAGGCTATGTGACGACGCTTATGAACCGTAGACGCTATTTACCAGAAATCACAAGTTCGAATTTCAACTTAAGAAGTTTTGCGGAACGGACTGCTATGAATACACCGATTCAAGGAAGTGCGGCCGATATTATTAAGAAAGCAATGATTGAAATGGCTAACAGGCTTGAAGTTGAAGGCATGCAGACACGTATGCTCCTGCAAGTGCATGATGAATTGATCTTTGAAGCACCAGAAGAAGAAATTGAGAAACTAAAAGAAATCGTACCTGAAGTGATGGAATCTGCTCTTGCGCTTGACGTGCCATTGAAAGTAGATTGGGCATTCGGATTATCTTGGTATGAGACGAAGTGAGGGGATAAAGTGCCTGAATTACCGGAAGTAGAAGGGGTTGTCCGTGCACTCGCACCAATTGCGATTGGAAGGACAATCCAGAACGTGACCGTTTCAGATACGGTTATCAAATCAAAACAACTAGGTAAAGAAGCTGTAATAAAAGGAATTACAACCGAAGACTTTATAGTAGATATGGCTGGTATGACGATTGAAAATGTCACACGGCGCAGTAAATACATTTACTTTCATTTAATGAAAGATGGTAACACCTGTCTTCTTGTCAGTCATCTTGGTATGACAGGGGCTTGGTTCACCGTTGACAGCGTTGATGACATTACGGAATTGAAGTTCCGTAACCATGTTCATGTTGTTTTTGCGCTGGAAGGCGGGGGACTACTGGTGTATTCGGATATTCGTCGTTTTGGAGAACTACGGCTTCTTGGCTGTGAAGCAGATCATCCGCCACTATTGAAAATGGCTCCTGAACCGTTCGCTACTGGAGCGCGCAAGCATTTCCTTGAGTTTGCAGCTATGCCGAAATATGCCCGAAAACCAATCAAAGAAGTCATTATGGACGGGCATGTATTATCTGGATGTGGGAATATTTATGCGACGGAAGCAATCTATAAGATGAAGATACATCCCGAAAGAACTACGGAGCGGATTAGTCTAAAAAGAAAAAATGAATTATTTGATGTGATTGTGGCTATTTTACAGGAAAGTATTGATGCGGGAGGCAGCTCCATTTCTGATTACCGGAATATTAATGGGGAAGCGGGCACAATGCAGGATCGTCTTAAAATGTATGGTAGGAAATTTTGCCCTGCTTGCGGCTCTGCCACGGAGAGTATGAAAATCGCAGGTAGGACATCCGTTTATTGTCCGACATGCCAGAAATGATTGTTGAAGGGCTGTGTGAGCTATGATTATCGGTTTAACGGGCAGTATTGCAAGTGGGAAAAGCACCGTATCCAAGATGTTGAAGAAAAAGGGCTTTCCAATTGTAGATGCGGATGAAATTGCACGTCTTGTTGTCGAACCTAGGAGTCCAGTTTTACAAGAAATCAGTCGCGTATTTGGTCAGGGGATTTTACGTTCGGACGGATCGCTTAATCGTGAAAAGCTAGGGGAGCAAATATTCGGCGATGTAGAAGAGCGCCAAAAGTTGAATGGTATCATCCATCCTGCAATACGACAAGAGATGTTAAGGCAAAAAGAGCAATTGATTTCAACGGGATCGAATACAGTTATCATGGACATCCCTTTGTTGTTTGAAAGCAAGTTGCAATCGTTCGTGGATAAAATTATTGTCGTGTCTGTCTCGGCAGAAATACAAAAGGAACGTCTCATTGCGAGGAATGTGTTATCGGAAGAAGAAGCGGATGCACGAATCCGTTCCCAACTATCAATCGAAGAGAAGGAACTGAGTGCAGACGCGGTTTTATTCAATAACGGTCCAGTGGAAGAGACAGAAAGCCAGTTGACTGAGGTGCTTTCTAAATGGAATGCAGAGCCTTGAAGTGATTCTGAAAAATGAAACATTTCAATTGTCCATAGTAAATCTTGGTTTTAGCATAATATGTGTTATACTAATGACGAGTATTAGATAAAAAGTATAACATACATACAGGAGGATCTTTATATGACTACTTCTATTGCGATAAACGGGTTTGGAAGAATTGGACGAATGGTATTCCGTCAAATGATTACAGAAGAAGATGTAACAATCGTTGCGATTAACGCAATGTATTCATCAGAAACACTCGCTCATCTTATAAAGTACGATACGAATCACGGTACATTTGATGGCGAAGTCATTGCAGAAGAAAATGCGATTGTCGTCAATGGGAAACGAGTGCAAATCGTCTCTGACCGTGACCCGCTTAACCTTCCTTGGAAAAAGCTTGGTGTCGATATTGTCATTGAAGCGACTGGTAAGTTCAATTCGCGTGACAAAGCGGCTCTTCACCTTGAAGCGGGGGCAAAAAAAGTCATTATATCGGCACCTGGTAAAAATGAAGATATCACAATTGTTTTAGGTGTAAACGATGATAAATTAGATATCGAAAAGCATGACATCATTTCGAATGCAAGTTGTACAACGAACTGTCTTGCTCCTGTAGCTAAGGTATTAAATGATGCATTTGGGATTGACAACGGTTTAATGACAACGGTTCATGCATATACAAACGACCAAAAGAACTTGGATAATCCTCATAAGGACCTTCGACGTGCACGTGCATGCGGACAATCTATCATTCCAACATCTACTGGAGCTGCAAAAGCGTTGGCACTTGTGCTTCCAGAATTGGAAGGGAAGATTCACGGAATGTCACTTCGTATACCTACGCCGAATGTTTCACTTGTCGACCTAGTTGTAGATTTGAAGCAAGACGTGACAGTAGAGATGGTAAACAATGCATTTAAGCAGGCTTCTGAAGGAGCGATGGCAGGTATTCTCCGTTTCTCAACAGAGCCGCTTGTATCTATTGATTACAATACAACAACTGACTCAGCGATCATTGACGGTCTTTCAACAATTGTTATGGCAGATCGCAAAGTGAAAGTACTTGCCTGGTATGATAATGAGTGGGGTTATTCTGCACGCGTCGTCGATTTGACAAAGAAAGTTGCAGTAGCTTTGAAAACAAAAGAACTTACTTAATTGTGAATAGAAAGCGTCCCTAAAGTCAGTGAAAGATGACTTTGGGGACGTTTTTTTTGGAAGACAAGTATATGTTTTCGACGTGGAATGGTGTCCAGGCTTCAGGCGCCAACCCTTGGGTCATAAATTATTTGGGAAGGGATTAAACTACATCTCTCCTCTATGGGGGTTGAAGTACGCCTCCTCGTACCTGTAAGCAGTCATTGCGACAGGACGTCGCGAACTTCGACTGCCTTCCTTTATCACTTATGCCTGTCGGGGTGGATGGCGCCTTGCGCTTTTCTCATTGTACAATGCTTCTTTCCACTCTATTTCGATTTTTTTTGTCGTTTTCTGTTATAATTAAGTTATTATCTAAGAAAAAGCGGAGGATACACATTATGAAATGTCCAGCTTGCCAGTTCAATGGCACCCGGGTAGTTGATTCTAGACCGGCCGAGGAGAATAGATCCATCCGGCGTCGCAGAGAATGCGAACAATGCGCATTCCGTTTTACGACATTTGAAAAAGTTGAGGAAATGCCTTTGATTGTCGTGAAGAAAGACGATTCGCGTGAAGAATTTAGCGGAGAAAAAGTGCTCAGAGGTCTTATTCGAGCATGTGAAAAACGCGCTGTTTCCCTTGAGGACCTAAAAAAGATCGTCTATTCGATTGAAAAAGAATTGAGAAGCGCAGGTGTCGTGGAGATTAATTCTGATGATGTTGGGGAAATGGTTATGGAACAGCTATCGGAAGTTGATGAAGTCGCGTATGTCAGATTCGCTTCGGTCTATCGCCAATATAAAGACATCACAGTTTTCATAAAAGAATTGCAAGACCTACAAAAACGGACGAAAAAGTAACGTATCCCATTCAGATAGGAAGTAGAGTTTGATGGCACCCCTTTATAAAGAACTACAGCCAGTTGACGCATACAAAATACGGTTATCGCAGCCCTTTTCAGATTATGATCGTCAACTCCTCACTTTATTTTACCAACCGCTGATTGGCCCAGGAGCGATGAGCTTGTTTATGACATTATGGGCGGACGCAGAGCGTGAAGACGACCGTGAATACAACCATTACCACCTTATGAACATCTTGACGATGCCACTGGGACCTGTCTTCGAAGCCCGTATATCTCTTGAAGCAATCGGCTTATTACGAACGTACAAGAAAAAAGATGGAGATGCGAGATTATTTGTTTACGATCTGCTTCCTCCACTTGATGCCAAAGCTTTTTTCCTAGATCCACTGTTGTCGACATTCTTATTTAGTAAAATCGGAGAACAGGCATACCGAAATCTACGTAGCCGCTTTGCGCTAGACAGTGTTAATGAAATTGGATTTGAAGATATTTCTCGTACATTTTTAGATGTGTATACGCCCGTTCAGCAGGGCTATAGTATGGATATGGGCGAGGGCCAGCAGTTTATCGGACGGAATGAGCCGGAAGGTGTTCCGTTTTTGCATTCAGACTTTGATTTCAATCTGCTAAGTTCGGGTTTATCTGAACAAATGGTTCCCAAAGCTTCATTATCTTCTGTTTCTAAGGAATTAATTGCGAAAATCGCATTCCTTTATTCGCTCACGCCGCTAGATATGCAAAAAGTCATCATGATGGCTCTCGATGAAGATCTCAAGTTGCCGGAAGACAGATTGCGAAAGTCAGCAGCGGAGTTTTATAAAATGAATGTTTCAAAAGAGGCGCCAGTATTGCATAAAGTGTATGCGAAAGAATTACCTAAGCCTGAAACAGGACTATTAACGCGAGATGAAGAATTGGTGCATTACCTTGAAAATACGGCGCCACTTGAAATGTTACGTGAGATTAACGGGAAAGAGCCACTTTCTGTAGACGTGAAGCTTGCAGAAAAGTTGGTCAATACACACGGATTGTCCGTCGGTGTCGTCAATGTTCTGCTGCAATACGTTCATTTGCGCAATGACGGGAAAATAACGAATAGTTATGTTGAGCGGATTGCTTCCCATTGGATGAACAAAAAGGTTGATACAGTGAAAACTGCACTTGAAATGTCGAGGAATGAGCATGACCAGTATGTTAAATGGAAAAATGAAGGTCAGAGCACAGGATCGAAATCGGCGCCTAGACGAAAATCCGCGCGTGAAGAGAAAGTACCGGAATGGTTTTATAAAAAAGAAGAAAAGAAAACAAAATCAGATAAACCTGTTAAGTCTTCTTCAGAGATTGATGAAGAACGCCGTAAATTACTTGAGGAATTAGGCGTAACGGGGGACGGGACGGTGAAGTGAAATGGAACATATTGGCGATACGTTGAAACGGGTCGTGAAATCACCGGCATTTGCCGCAAGATATGATGAATTGCGCAGAGAAGTGATGGAAAGTCCAGGGGTACAACAATTTTTGACGGATCATTCCACTGAAGTTGATGGTGAAGTTGTCGAGCGGAGTCTTGGCAAACTATACGAATACGCCACCGCTTCCCATAGTTGTGGAAAATGTCCCTACCTCGCAGGATGTGTGAATATCATGAACGGCTTCGAACCGAAATTGGTATTATCCCGTGGGCTTATAGATGTGGAATATACAAAGTGTCCCAACAGATTAGTTGATGATGATCAACGTAATATTAAGAAAATGATAGACAGTATGTATATGCCCAAAGATGTCATGGAAGCGAAATTGCAAAGCATTGATATGTTTTTTGATGATAGTAGGGTTCCGGCGGTACGAGCTGCAAAAGATTTCTTGAACGCTTTCGATGAAACCGGAAAACTTCCAGAGCGAGGTATGTACATTTATGGCCCGTTTGGAATCGGTAAATCATTCGTGCTTGGAGCATTGGCGAACGAATTAGCCAATCGTCGGATACGTACAGTTGCTGTATATGTCCCGGAATTCCTAAGGGAAATGAAACAATCTATTCAAGATCAGACCTTAAATGAGAAAATTGATTTTGTGAAAAACGCACAAGTACTTATGCTTGATGATATTGGTGCAGAAACAATGTCTGCTTGGACGCGTGATGAAGTGCTCGGCACTATTTTACAATACAGGATGGCAGAAAAATTGCCGACTTTTTTCACATCTAACCTTAGTTACGCTGAACTTGAAGATCATTTGACATACACACAGCGTGGTGAAAAAGAAGCTGTAAAAGCGGCAAGAATCATGGAGAGGGTGCAAATGATTAGCATTCCAATACGACTCGATGGTGAAAATAGACGCGATAAATAAAAGGGAAACCTAAAAATGACAGAAGCATTGAGCTTCTGTCATTTTTAATAGTTTATTTATTATCTTTTTTCAAAACGGTTTGTGCGTTGTTCTCTTTGCTTTTGATTCTCGTTTTCTTGAGTATTCAACTTATCGATATCGAATGTAGAGCCGAATTCTTCACGCATATCATTTGGTTTTTGGTTTCTGTTACGGTCTTGATTTTGTTTTTGGTCACGGTTTGGATTTCTGTCTTTGTTATTTGGCAAGATTAATCACCTCCATAAACGTATCATGTGTTTAATGCAGCTTTTCATTCCATGGTAATTAATTCTACCTAGATATGTTGACATAAAGAATCCACTCAACAACGCTCGGCGCATAGAATCATTAGCTCAACATATATAGCAAGAGCGATGTCTGATTTTTAACTTCATATTTTTGACAAGCCTTCGCGTTTCGTAATTGATAACAATAATGCTACAAACTCCCTATTCACTCCTGCACAGAATTTGATGTTTTGTTCTTTCCGGCTCAAATTCTTCGGAAAAGTGGCCTGAATGATTGTAAATTTACCTATATCAATATCGGGCGGGTGAATGTCCTCGTTATTCACTTTATCTCTCTTATAGCTCATTATTAAATACCGTTGCTACTAGGGCTGGTTTTAGTCGTCAATCCGCTTTTCGCTCATTAAATCACTTACGGTACCTAGTCGAAGCCCTTTCCCTTTAATTTCAATTATCATAGTTTCTAGCCCTTCAAAAACGGCTTTTGTAGGGTGCATTAGAACCATCGCACCGCTACTTACCCCAGAGACAACACGCACAACCATTTCGGAGGTTGCTGGCTTTCTCCAATCAACTGTATCGACCGTCCATAGAATTGTTTTCATGCCAAGCTCATTGGCGACCAAAATGGTTTCCTGATTAAAACTTCCACTTGGCGGTGCAAACCATATCGGTTTTATACCGAGAGTTTCCTCAATTACATCATTGGTTTTTTTCAATTCATTCACTGTTTCATTTCGAGAACGCTGTTTAAGGTCGGGGTGACTATAAGCATGGTTGCCAATTTCGTGACCTTCAAGGTTAATCATCGTAGCCAGATCGGGATTATTTTTAACCCAACTACCATCAAAAAAGAATGTTGCCTTTACCTGGTTGTCTGATAATGTTTTCAGGATACCCGGAATGTACTCATTGCCCCAAGCGACATTTATGAGTAGGGCTACCATTGGTTTTTCAGGATTCCCACGATAAATCGGTGACGGTTCTAAATCGCTCAAATGGATTTCCGGAGAAGTTTCCTTGAAAATGATTTTATTTGTATCAATATCTGTGCTGGGTTTCATGTTCTTATAGCTGGCTTCAATATCTACTTCTAAGCCATTATATCCGGGTATTGCTTTCCAGACTCTGTCGATTTTAGCGTTAATAGGTTCAATTTTATGTTGGTCATTATAAGCTGAAATCATTTTAATAAGTTCATCATTATCAGCCTCTGAGAAAGTAGTGATGGAGCTTTCGGCGTCAGGCTTTGAAGAAATAGCTGTAAATGTCTTTATGAGAATGCTCGGCACTGAGACTAGCACAATAAAAATCATAATCATGTAAATGATCTTTTTCATTCTTTTTCCTCATATGCAATACATTTAACTAATTGAAGATGTTCTGGCCAATCTACGGCAGCTTTATCACTCTGTTCCATGGTAAATCCTCCATTCAATATCTTGATACTAGTAGGCTTCCCGTTCATCTAAGGACTATACTTTTGATTATCTGGCAACACTGCAATCTAAACAAATAGAAAAACAGCTGGAGGAACCTAGAGGATCAGGTTGTTTTGTAATTATTAATCCAATGAATTATGGAGATACATGTAGAACGAACTTGCATTTATTACGTAATCGACGTATACTCAGTTTTAATTAATAATCTGAAATGCTTGGAAGAGGACAACAATCTTTTCGTCTACCTAAAGAGAACGGGGCCATTGGCTGGAAGCCCTGAAGGATAGAAGGATGATTTACCACCTTGGAGCAGCATCGGTGAACAGTGCAGTAACCGATGACGGAATCCGGTCCGTTACCCGACGTCAAGCTTCATCTTTTCGGTACGTTTGTCTAGCTTCAGCGGTCTAAACAGGCCTCTTACGCTTTTCAAGTGTTCCGGATTGAAGGAAGAAGGGTGGAACCGCGAGCTAAAGCTTCGTCCCTTTCCAGGGATGGGGCTTTTTTTGTTTTCCAATAATAATAAATGAGGAGTGCTTAACAATGACAAATATGATTAATTTGAAATTTCCAGATGGTGCCGTGAAAGAATTTCCACAAGGTACAACTACAGAAGACGTAGCAGGATCAATTAGCCCGGGACTGCGAAAAAGTGCACTGGCAGGTAAAGTTGGAGACAAGTTAGTAGACTTGAAATCAGCAATTAATGAGGACGGTGATATCGCGATTATCACACCTCAATCACCGGAAGCACTTGAAATATTACGCCATAGTACAGCACATCTTCTAGCACAAGCTGTAAAACGTAAGTTTCCTAATGCAAAACTAGGTATTGGCCCAGTTATCCAAAGCGGATTTTATTATGATATTGATTCGCCTGAACCGATTACAGCAGAAGACTTACCAGAACTTGAAAAAGAGATGAGAAGAATTATTGCTGAAAACGTGGAAGTAATTCGTCATGATGTATCTCGTGAAGAGGCGAAAAAGCGTTTTGAAGAAATCGATGACGAATACAAACTAGAACTTCTAGAAGCGATTCCTGAGGGCGAGCAAGTGTCTATTTATGAACAAGGCGACTTCATCGACTTGTGCCGTGGTGTTCACGTTCCATCTACAGGGAAGTTAAAGGAATTCAAACTCCTTAGCATCGCAGGCGCTTACTGGCGCGGCGATTCGAATAACAAAATGCTACAACGAATTTACGGTACAGCGTTCTTTAAAAAAGATGAACTAAAAGAACATCTTCGTCTTTTGGAAGAAGCTAAAGAGCGAGATCACCGTAAAATAGGGAAAGAACTTAATCTTTTCATGAACTCTCAAAAAGTAGGTCAGGGCTTGCCAATGTGGTTGCCTAAGGGAGCTACGATTCGCAGAATCATCGAGAGATACATCGTTGATAAGGAACAGAGGCTTGGCTATGATCATGTCTATACACCAGTTCTCGGTAGCGTCGAATTATATAAAACTTCAGGCCACTGGGATCATTATCAGGACGGCATGTTCCCTGTAATGAGTATGGACAACGAAGACCTTGTTTTGCGTCCAATGAACTGCCCTCATCATATGATGATTTATAAAAATGGAATTCATTCATACAGAAACCTGCCGTTACGTATTGCGGAACTTGGTACAATGCACCGTTATGAAATGTCCGGAGCACTATCAGGCTTGCAACGCGTTCGTGGAATGACGTTGAATGATGCGCATATCTTTGTTCGTCCGGATCAGATTAAAGATGAATTCAAACGCGTTGTCCAACTTGTTATTGACGTTTATAAAGATTTCAATATCGAGGATTATTCATTCCGTGTTTCTTACCGCGATCCAGCGGATAAAGAGAAATATTTTGATGACGATGCAATGTGGAATCGTGCACAAACAATGCTGAAAGAAGCGATGGATGAACTTGGTCTTGACTATGTTGAAGCAGAAGGGGAAGCTGCATTCTACGGACCTAAACTTGACGTTCAAGTGAAAACAGCAATTGGTATGGAAGAAACATTGTCAACAGTGCAACTCGACTTCTTGCTTCCTGAACGTTTCGATCTAACATACGTTGGCGAAGATGGAAAACAACATCGTCCAGTCGTCATTCACCGCGGTGTTGTTTCAACTATGGAACGTTTTGTTGCATTCCTAATTGAAGAATACAAAGGTGCATTCCCAACTTGGTTGGCACCTGTCCAAGTAGAAGTAATTCCAGTTTCACCAGATGCACATTTTGATTATGCAGATGGCGTTCGTGAAAAATTGGTTGCTGCTGGATTCCGCGTTAATATTGATAGCCGTGATGAAAAAATTGGTTACAAGATACGAGAAGCACAGATGCAAAAAGTACCTTATATGCTCGTTCTTGGAGACAAAGAAGTCGAATCAGGCGAAGTGAACGTTCGTAAATACGGCGAACAGCAATCTGAAAGCTTGCCATTCGACGAATTCCTTGCTAGACTAAAAGAAGAAGTTACAAGTATTTAAATTTATACAGCAGTGGTCAAACACTAACTATATAAATTTTAACGCATGTTTTCAGCGATGAAAGCGATGCGGCAACCGTGAATTCGCCAAGCCGCAGATTAAAACATGTTGACAAGTTTATTGTCACATGGTAAAGTAATTAAGGTTAGTAATGACTGAATACAGTTTGTGGTATAAGAAGAGGCTACCCGCTTCTCACCTGTTCGACGCCTAGACGTTGTTGACGGGTTAAAACATGAGTGAAGTGCCGTGCATTTGCACGTACACATACGCGGGTAGACAAATCCAATTTGTCTACCTTTTTTAATTGGATGGACCTGTGGGGCCGACCCGAACCGGACGGTATACCCAAACCATGTATTCGAGAAATATCCGGAGGTGGATTACTATTAGCAAAGACATGTACGTAAATGAGGGCATCCGTGCCCGCGAGCTACGCATTATTGATCACAACGGCGATCAGCTCGGAATCAAAACACGCACTGAGGCACTTGAAATTGCCGCTCTTGCGAATTTGGATCTTGTCCTTGTAGCACCAACAGCGAAACCCCCAGTGGCTCGTATCATGGACCACGGAAAGTTCAAATTTGAACAGCAGAAAAAGGATCGCGAAGTCCGTAAGAATCAGAAAATCATTTTGCTTAAAGAAGTTCGGTTAAGCCCGACAATCGATGAGCATGATTTCCAGACAAAACTACGGAACGCTGTCAAGTTCCTTGAAAAAGGCGATAAAGTTAAAGCTTCAATCCGTTTCCGTGGACGTGCGATTACGCACAAGGAAATCGGACAGCGTGTCCTTGACCGTTTCGCAGAAGCGTGCAAAGATGTATCTACGGTTGAACAACGACCGAAGATGGAAGGCCGCAGCATGTTCCTAGTGCTTGCACCAACTGCTGAAAAAGAGTAACAATGAATGATTTAGGAGGAACAGAACATGCCAAAAATGAAAACTCACCGCGGCTCAGCGAAACGTTTCAAAAAAACCGGTTCTGGTAAATTGAAACGCGGCCGTGCTTACACAAGTCACTTGTTTGCAAACAAACCGACAAAAGCGAAACGTCACCTGCGTAAAGCTTCACTAGTTTCTTCAGGCGATTTCAAACGCATTCGTCAAATGATCACTTACATGAAATAATTTAAAACACAATCGGACAGAAAAGCAGGAGGTAATGAACTATGCCACGCGTAAAAGGTGGAACAGTGACGCGCAAGCGTCGTAATCGAGTATTGAAATTAGCAAAAGGTTACTTTGGTTCAAAACATAGACTTTACAAGGTAGCAAACCAACAGGTAATGAAATCATTCAACTATGCATACCGTGACCGTCGTCAGAAGAAACGTGAATTCCGTAAACTTTGGATTACACGTATCAATGCGGCTGCACGTATCAACGGTCTTTCTTACAGCACTCTTATGCACGGCTTGAAAGTAGCTGGCATTGATGTTAACCGTAAAATGCTTGCTGATCTTGCAGTGACTGACGCGCAAGCGTTCACACAACTTGCAGATGCAGCGAAAAAATCAATCGCAAAATAAGAACGTCAATAAAAGTCGCCAAACGGTCCAGAGTTAATCTGGGTGCGAGGCGACTTTTTTATTTGTTTTTTTACGGCAACGGTAAAGTTTTCGTATTGAGGAATTTAGGAAGAGGATCTTATAGATCCGTGAATCTGCCGTGCAGTCTTAAAGAAATATATTATTACTCTCTGACTGCTAAACAGTGTAAAATGTAAGTAGAGAAAGAAAAGAGGGGAATCATACTTGCAAACGACACTTTTAGGATGGATTGCAATTATGTCCGTTTGGGCATTTATTACGATGGGGTATGACAAGCGTCAGGCAAAGAGAAAAGGACAACGAATACCTGAAAAGAATTTATGGACGCTTGCACTGCTTGGTGGAGGCATTGGTGCATATCTTGGGATGCAAACATTCCGTCATAAGACAAGACGTACATCTTTCCGGATCGGCTTTCTTATTTTAGCAATTGCCTATGGTATTGGCATACTCTATCTTCTAGGTGTTACCCTACCAGGAATGATGGAAGTGTAAAATAGCCCGCTTTTCAACGGGCTTGTTCTATTGTTCCATTAGTCGTTCGATTGGATTTTTCCAACTAATAGCGGCTTTGGGGTAGTTGGATAAGATTGTGGATGAAAGAAAATCAAAATCCGCTTTTGTGAAATCTTGAAGTTTTGTTTCATCTTTCACCCAAACGAAAATGGAGATGACGTCAATGGAATCATCTGTTGTATCTAAGTATTTTTCACCCTCAAACATAGCGCCTTTATACGATAGGAAGAAATTTTTTCGCACATTATTTACTTCATCATAGAAATAATACTTTTCCTCCGCGTATGCATCATCAAGCTTTTTTTTGGGGTCCGTCAAATAACGAATCCCGCGGTAGACTAAATAAATGATAAAAGCAATAATGATCAAGCGGATCAGTAATCCCATAACGGATCCCCCTTATGAATTTATAGATACTATCTTATACGGATGACAATCTGAAAAGTTTCAATATAGTTAAAAAAATGGAGGTTTTTTTTATGCAACTGTCAAAACTATTTACCATGCAACGTGAACTCGATTTATTTATCCAAAATAACAGAGAGGAAAAAACAGATGTTTTTCTAGAAAAAGGACTTGCACTCTTAATTGAACTCGCGGAACTTGCGAATGAAACGCGTTGTTTCAAATTTTGGAGCACAAAAGGTCCTTCGGATGACGCTGTGATTCTTGAAGAATATGTAGATTCGATTCATTTTCTACTTTCCTTGGGTATAGAAAAGGACTTACATACGCTAACAAACTGGCCGGAAGGTGAAGTTGAAGGAGAATTGACACAATTATTCCTAGAAACTACGGCTGCTATTCACTGTTTCCTGAATGAACTTAGCATGACGGCTTATGAGAAAGTCTGGATTCATTATGGGGCCATTGCTAAAAAACTTGGTTTCACAAATGAAGATATTATTGGTGCGTACTTAGCGAAAAATGAAGAAAATTATAACCGTCAAAAAACAGGTTATTAATTGTTTTATAGAAAAATCAAAAAATAGATTGACAGAAGCCTCCAGATAAAAAATAATAGAGTTGTATATAAACTTTTTAGGGGGCGTAAATGTGAACGATTGGAACAAAGAGGATTTTGGTATAAGGTTAAAAAAATTGCGTGAAGAACGCGGATTATCAATGATGGCATTCGGAGCAGCTATAGGAACGTCAGCAAGTCGTATTAAAGATTGGGAAAAAGGGAAGAATGCTCCATCGGCGGCTTGGGTGGCAAAAATATCAGAACGGTTTAATGTTACAACTGATGAGCTGATTCTAGGGAATTCGAAGACGTCAAAACCGTTTAAAAGCACGGGATCTGCAAATGTAGATATGCTTTACGACAAATTGAGAGAAAATGTTATTAGCGATATAGAAACACAAGAACAAACGAGTCGTACAGACGAACTGTATGCAGAACTTGATGCTATACACAAAGAAACGTATAGAAGCGGAAAGGGCAGAAAACGTGCAGAAATCGAAATGCTTGCGATACTGACAGAACTGCCGAAAAAAGAGGTCTTAGAACTTTTAGAACTTGCAAGGTTGAAAAAACGCTGGTTGTAATGAAAACGACTACGAATACAACGAAAAAAAAGATGCCTTTACGGCGTAAATGGTTTTTCATTTTATTCATACTTGTCCTTCTTTGCTTTGTCGTATATAAAGGAAATACAACAGTCGGGGTAACGCATTATGAAATTGTGTCGGACAAGATCCCTGCTAATTACGACAAATACACTATCGTTCAGATTTCTGATTTACATGATGCCGAATTGGGTGAAAAACATTCACATGTTGTTGATAGGGTGAAAATGATCACGCCCCAAGCGATATTCATTACGGGTGATTTTATCGACAGTAACCGCTACGATCTTGAAAAAAGTCTGATTCTTATTGAAGAGCTTCAATTTGTCGCTCCAATCTATTACGTGACAGGAAACCATGAAATCGCTACGCAGGATATGGACCGTATTCAGGGGGCTCTCGAAGACTTGGAGGTTCGTGTCTTATCGAACGAAGCGGATGTAATTACATTGTTTCCCGATAGTTCAATAGCAATAGGAGGAATTGAAGATCCGCTGGCAAGTGAGCTTGAAGATGATGAAGCCGTTAAAATATCGATAGAACAAGCATTTGAAAATATACCTGATGAGATGTTTAAAGTGCTATTGTCACATAGGCCTGAGCAATTTGATGTATACGCTGAAGCCGGGATAGATGTGACGTTCAGTGGTCATGCTCATGGCGGACAGTTTCGTATACCAGGGATCGGTGGCCTCGTTTCACCCGGACAAGGTTGGTTTCCCAAATATTCATCAGGCGTCCATGAGAAGAATGGCAGCGACTTGGTAGTCAGTCGCGGCCTGGGCAATAGCATCATTCCAGTGCGGCTGTTCAATCAACCGGAAATAGTAGTTGTCACATTACGCACAATAGAATAGTCTGGGCCTCCTTTCGATTATTGAAGGAGGTTTTTTTGTTGAAAATAATAATAGAATCTACCGTAAAATCCCATTAAATAACTTCTATTCTCATTTGTCGAAATAGGATATGATATGTACTTAACGTGAAAGTATCCGTAGTTAAGGTAAAGGCATTTTTGACATGTGTATAAAAATTACACTGCGAATGTTGAAAATGGAATAGGGAGGAACTAGAAATGATTCAAAGTGCTTTAGAATGGATTGTAACGACAGGGAATAACCTTTTATGGTCGTATATCCTAATCGGTTTGTTAATTGGTTTAGGTATTTATTTTACGATTCGAACGAAATTTGTACAGTTTCGCCTGTTTGGTGAAATGTTTAAACTTATAGTGGAAAAACCGGAAGTGAAGGGCGGGATATCCTCCTTTCAAGCGTTTACAATTAGTGCTGCATCACGGGTTGGAACAGGGAATATCACTGGGGTTGCCCTTGCAATTGGCATTGGAGGGCCAGGTGCAGTTTTCTGGATGTGGGTCATTGCGATAATCGGAATGGCGACTGCGTTTATCGAAAGTACGCTCGCTCAAGTGTATAAAGTGAAGGACGGCGATACATTCAGGGGAGGGCCTGCTTATTATATGCAAAAGGCTTTGGGAAATCGGAAGCTGGGTATCATATTCGCTATTTTGCTGACACTTTGCTTCGGTTTTATTTTTAATGCTGTACAGTCAAATACAATAAGTTTATCATTCAATAGTGTGTTTCATATTGAAAAATGGATTATTGGATTAGTTCTTATTTTTATAACGGCTCTTGTTATTTTCGGAGGCGTTAAACGGATTGCCAATGTCACACAAGTTATCGTTCCGATTATGGCTATTCTCTATATTATTGTTGCTTTATATGTCGTTATTATGAATATAAATGAGGTTCCCGCAGTATTTAAACTAATCTTCACGAGCGCGTTTGGAATGAACGAAGCGGTCGGTGGGGCAGTCGGGGCAGCGATTATGCAAGGAGTGCGACGTGGACTATTCTCCAATGAGGCAGGTATGGGGAGTGTACCGAACGCTGCTGCGGTTGCAAGTACATCGCATCCGGCAAAACAGGGTCTTGTTCAAAGTCTAGGTGTGTTTTTTGACACAATCATCATCTGTTCTGCAACGGCGTTCATTATTATTCTTGCCGATCTTTATAATACAGGTGAAGTGGATGGGATTCTCTTAACGCAGACATCCCTTGGTGTCCATGTAGGAGAGTGGGCACCTTATTTCTTGGCAATTGCCATTTTGTTTTTTGCTTTTAGTTCAATTATTGGAAACTATTATTATGGCGAGACGAATATTGAATTTATCAATGCGAATAAAATATGGTTAACTCTTTACCGTTTTGGTGTACTCGCGATGGTCATGTTTGGAACGCTTGCAAAAGTGGATCTTGTTTGGAACATGGCGGACCTCTTCATGGGGATGATGGCAGTCATTAATCTAATAGTTATCTACCTTCTAGGAAAAGTGGCATTCAAAACACTAGATGATTATACAGAACAACGAAAAAGAGGACTTAATCCTATATTCAAGGCTAGTACGATTCCCGGGCTAAAAGGTGCAGAATGTTGGGAAGATGAAAAGATAAGCGACGGCAAATAAAAGATTACTTCAATTGTTAATAAGGCAAGAAACCTATTTGAACTATAATTGGTTTCTTGCCTTATTTCATTTTGTTTACTATTTAGAAGAGTGTGAAAAAAGGTTACAATTAAGGTATGATAGAGATAGTATGCACTTAAGAAAGGATGATTAAGATGAAAGCATTTATCCATGAATTAGGGCAGTTGAAAATAGGTGACATGAAAGAACCAGTTGCAGCAAGTGGTGAAGTCGTCGTTGCGATTCAGACGGCAGGTTTGAACCGTCGAGACTTATATATACCTGGACGTAGGGGGAATGAGGCACAAGCATTGACACTAGGATCTGACGGTGCAGGAATTATTGAGTCAGTAGGTGCAGGAGTAACGGCGTTTGCAGTCGGGGATGAAGTAATGATTAATCCTTCGCTACGTTGGTTTGAAAACAGCGATGCCCCACCGGCAGAATTTGATATTTTAGGAATGCCCGATAATGGCACATTTGCTGAGAAAATTGCTATTTCGGCTGAACAGATTGAAAGGAAACCTACTCACTTGTCCTGGGAAGAGGCAGCGGTACTTTCGTTAGCGGGTTTAACAGGTTATCGTGCACTATTTACTAAAGGGGGATTAAAAGCGGGGGATACAGTTTTCATCCCAGGTGCCGGCAGTGGAGTAGCCACGTATCTTATTTCATTCGCTAAAAACGTTGGAGCACGTGTGATTGTTACTTCTCGCAGTGAAGCTAAGCGAAAACAGGCGCTTGACCTTGGAGCGGACATCGCTCTTGATACGAATGGGGATTGGAACAAGGAGTTAGAAGGAGAGACAATCGACCTCGTTATCGAAAGTGTTGGCCGGGCGACGTTTAATCGTTCGCTTAGTTTATTGAAAAAAGGCGGGCGTATCGTCATTTTTGGAGCAACGACTGATGATACAGTCGACTTGGATTTGCGCGCGTTTTTCTATGGACAGTACCAACTTTTTGGTTCTACGTTAGGAAGTCGAGAAGAATTACGTGACATGATTGCGCATGTCGAAAAATATGGAACACGTCCAATTGTCGATAAAGTCTTTAATTTGGAGGAAGCAGCAGAGGCCTTCGATTATATTGAAGAGAGTAAGCAATTTGGAAAAGTGGTACTGCGAGTAACGAAATGACGTAGTACTTCAGTTAATTAATAATGTCGTATAAATGTCACTGAGATATCCCGGTATTTGGATATAGTTGGGGTATACTTAAAATAAAAAAGGTGGGACAGACATGACAAAAAAAGTATCGCCACTAACTGATTTACAAATAGCATCACAGGCCACGATGAAATCGATTTGGACTATAGCCAAAGAGGCAGGTATACCCGAAGAAGCGGTCGAACCATACGGCAGATTCAAAGCAAAGATTGATGTAACTAAGTTAGCTGAGAGTAGCAAGGATGGAAAAGTGGTTCTTGTCACAGCCATTAGCCCAACACCGGCGGGGGAAGGAAAGTCGACTGTCACTGTAGGGCTTGCTGATGCCCTTTCAAAGCTCGGAGAAAAGACAATGATTGCTTTACGCGAACCATCCCTTGGACCTGTTATGGGGATGAAGGGTGGGGCTACAGGCGGTGGTTATGCTCAAGTGTTGCCAATGGAAGAAATTAATCTACATTTTAATGGTGATATTCATGCAATTACGACTGCGAATAATGCGCTTAGTGCACTTATAGATAATCATCTTCACCACGGAAATGTGCTTCGGATTGACCCGCGGAGAATTACTTGGAAACGCGTCTTGGATATGAATGATCGCGCATTACGCAACATAACAATTGGACTCGGCGGCCCTACACAAGGAGTTCCAAGAGAAGATGGTTTCGATATTACAGTCGCATCTGAAGTTATGGCGATTTTTTGTTTAGCGACAAGCCTGCAAGACTTGAAAGAAAGACTTGCACGTATCGTTATCGGTTATACGTATGATAAAGAGGCGGTAACGGTACGAGACCTTGGTGTCCAAGGGGCATTGGTACTTCTACTGAAAGAGGCATTCAAACCAAACCTTGTGCAGACAATTGAAGGGACTCCGGCACTTATACATGGTGGACCCTTTGCGAACATTGCGCACGGCTGTAACTCGTTAATTGCAACAAATACGGCACGTAAACTTGCTGATATCGTCGTTACGGAAGCTGGATTCGGTGCCGATTTAGGTGCTGAGAAATTCATGAATATAAAAGCACGTCAAGGTGGATTCTCACCCGATGCAGTTGTCATTGTGGCAACAGTACGTGCACTTAAAATGCATGGTGGAGTTCCGAAAAACCAGCTTGCAGAGGAGAATGTACAGGCTGTCACGGATGGATTAGTCAACTTAGCTAAGCATATTGATACCATTCGTGCATTCGGTGTCCAACCGGTCGTTGCGTTGAACAAGTTCATCACGGATACTGGTGCAGAACTGGAAGTCATTTTTGAGTGGTGTGAGGAAAACGAAATAAGGGTAGCACTCACTGATGTCTGGGAACGCGGTGGAGATGGCGGCATTGCTTTGGCGCAGGAAGTTTTAAAGCTTCTGGATGAACCAAATAATTTCGCTCCACTCTATGATGTAGAACAGCCCGTAAGTGATAAAATTACAGCTATTGTTCAAAAAGTATATGGTGGATTGGGTGTTGTATTTACAGAACAAGCGTTAAAAGATCTCAAAAATATCGAGAACAATGGCTGGGGAATTTTGCCGATTTGTATGGCCAAAACCCAATATTCATTTTCAGATGATCCGAAAATACTTGGGCGCCCTGAAGGGTTTACTATTACTGTTAGAAAAATCATTCCGAAACTTGGAGCAGGATTTCTTGTCTGTCTGACGGGGGATATTATGACGATGCCAGGATTGCCGAAAACGCCTGCAGCCCTTCAGATGGATATCGATTTACAAGGCAATGCAGTAGGTTTAATGTGATTTTTGAAATTGTGGATAGGTAATAAATTTAATGAGGTTGTCCAAATAATTGGGGACAACCTCATTGTTAATTAAGTAAGTCTCGAATCATGTTTCGCTTAAAAGCAAACATATTTAAATCAGTTTATTTAGGTGGCAATTTAGTAAGCGAGTGTATACGTGGTATGATAATTAACTATAAACGATAAAAAACACTGAACAGTAATTCAGTGTTTGCATTTAAAACAACGAAATAATTTCCTCCCTATTGAACTAAAGCACTGATTAGCATAATAAGAGGTGTAGCTATTATTAGAATATACCTATAGACTTCCAGCTAATTCTTTAATTACTTTTTTTGCTTCAGATGCAAATTCTACCGAGGCATCATAATAGTCTTGCCCATCTTTTAGGAGTGAAAAATCACCAATTTCAATTTTTAGTAAAGTACTACCATTTAGGTCTTCTAACTTAAACAGATATGCCACATCACCTTCATTCGGTTTTACTTCCCAATTTGATGAGTATAAGGCAAGTTTTAATTCCTTCAATTCTTCTGCTTTTATAATTGTTGTAACAGTCTGGTCGCCGTTAGGATGCTCCCAAACCACTTTACTTCCCTTACTCATATTTTCACTAGGATAATTTTCTGGAAGTTCATCCCACTGCGCAATATATTTTGGGTTAATGAGAACCTCCCATACTTTTGAAGGAGTAGCCTCTATATGAACTTCATCTTTTACAATTAGTATATTGGTCATTATATCTACCTCCTGAAATGTTGGATCTAAGTCAATATTTTCATTGAGAAAAACTGCCGTTAGTTCAATAATAAATAATTCCTATATTCTATTATACCAACAACACTTAGAAATCAAAATTTTCCATCACTTTAGAGTATCCCGTCCGTTTATAAATTGGGAGGATTTTTATTATTACGCCCAAAAGCGAACTTTCGTTGTTCTATATAAATCAAAAAAGCACTGCGAATTGCAGTGCTAATTTATGCTCTAATACAATGTGGTTTTGGCTACGAAATTTAATGTTATTTGCTTGTTTGCACCTCCGAAGAGAAACCGTGAAGCATTTCTGCTTCTACTTACTTTATTTTAAAGTGCTTTATCGTCAATCGAATCGAGCCATGATTCGATTGTTCCGATAACAGACTCAACACAGCCGTCTTCGAAAGGTGATATTAAATTGGCTTCGGCGACTAGTTTTGTAAAAGATTTTGAACCACCGAGTGTGCAAAGATGTAAATAATCTTTCCATGCCGCATCACGGTCCTCAAATGAGCGTTTCCAAAATTGGAACGCACATATTTGTGCAAGGGTGTAATCGATATAATAGAATGGGCTTTCATAAATGTGACCCTGACGCTGCCAAACAGCACCCGATTCCAAGTATTCAATGCCATCGTAATCACGCATAGGTAGATAGATATTCTCGATCTTTTTCCATGCAGCTTTTCGTTCTGCAGCTGTCATTTCAGGGTTTTCATAGATGACATGCTGGAATTCATCGACTGCGACACCGTATGGTAAAAAGAGCAATGCACTGCTAAGGTGTGCGAATTTATATTTATCCGTTTGTTCTTTGAAGAAGAGTTCCATCCAAGGCCATGTGAAGAACTCCATACTCATTGAGTGAATTTCTGCACCTTCAGATGTAGGCCACATATATTCTGATATACCAATATTCTGACTAGAGAACACTTGGAATGCGTGCCCGGCTTCATGCGTTAACACATCGATATCTCCAGAAGTTCCATTGAAATTAGAGAAGATGAAAGGCGAATCGTAATTATCGATGAATGTACAATAGCCGCCCGCTTCTTTCCCTGTCTTCGCTTCGACGTCTAGTAAGTTCTTGTCCGTCATGAATTTGAAAAATGCATCAGTTTCAGGTGAAAGTTCAGCATACATCTTTTTACCATTTTCAATGATCCAGTCAGGAGATCCCTGGGGTGTTGCATTGCCTGTAAGGAAGTCTAAGGACTGATCGTAAAACTTCAATTCGTCAACGCCTATACGTTCAGCTTGGCGCGCATAAAGGCGGCTTGCGAGCGGAACGATATGGTCGCGTACTTGATCACGGAATTTCTTCACCATATTGGCATTATAGTCGATACGGTCCATTCTTAGGTAACCAAGCTCCACAAAGTTTTTGTAACCAAGTGTCGTCGCGATTTCATGACGGAGCTTAACAAGTTGATCATAAATTACGTCGAACTTTTCACCGTTGTCAGCATAGAATTTGTAGGAAGCTTCCATAGCTGACTTACGAACGGAGCGGTCCGTAGATTCTGCATAGGGTCCCATTTGAGCAAGTGTAAGTGTTTTACCATCGAATTCGATTTGTGAAGATGCGACCAGTTTCGAGTAATCGGAAGTTAGTTTGTTTTCTTTTTGTAACAAGCCAACAATTTCTGGAGAAAACGATTTTATGGCATTATCAGCTAAAGCGAATAGTTGAGTGCCCCATTTTTCTTCGAGTTGTGCTCTGAAAGGAGTGGAAACCAGTTCTTTGTAGTAAGCGGTTTCAAGTTCTTGGTACTCAGGTCCGATTTCGTCGAAATAATCGCGTTCTTTCTGATAGAACTCATCGTTTGTATCGATGGATGCACGGATATAGACAAGGTTGGCCATTGTTGAGTAGTCTTTACCAATCGTGTTGATCTTCTCAATGACTTCATTTTGCTGGTCATAAGAACTTGCGGAACGGAATTCCTGTAGCAACTCGTCAAAGTCTTGTTTTACTTCTGCCATATTGAGCTTTGAGTATTGATAGTCTTCAAATTTAATCAAAATGATTCCCCCTGCTAGTTTACTAGTGAATTACTTCACTCTTTATATTGTTCACGAAGTTCCGGAATATTGCAAAAGAAATTTACGATTTTCATGTATTTTGTCAAATTAGCTTGTTAAAGAAGTATCATGACTAAAGCATAGCAATAGAAGAAGTATGAAAATAGTCGTCTACATTGGCACGTCTGTTTATTAACCGTTTTCTTTCATAAAGAGCAGGTAAGAAAGGCTTGAAAAACTCTATTTTCACTGGATCATTTCCGGTCCGCTTTCGGCGAGCTATTCATGACAACTTTACTGAGGGGCAAGTGTGGCTAGGAATTACAGTTCATTCCTCCTAAGTAATCCTGTTACGAATAGTTGCCTGTCGCGTTCCTACAACGTTCAAGTGAAAAATACAGCTACTTTAGAAAAAAAGAATAGAAGACTCTTTATAAAGGTTGTAAGTGCCCGAAGATACAATTTCGGGCACTCTAGTACTTTCTACAATGTGTTCCTTGCTTACTTTTAGTAAAGAGTATGCATCTTATCATGAAATGGACTATGAGAAAGTGACTCTTTCTTAACTAAAAAAGACAAGACTATGGAGAAGGCTTCAGTCGCCAAAATTGTATCTTTGGCGACTATTATCCAGATAAGAAGCCCGCTATTCTTTCGTCCCGAAAATCTTTAGTACTTTGTGTACGAATGTATTTGGATAGCGACGGATGAATAAGCACCATGCGATTACTTCACATCAAGAAACCTCGTTAATCGTATAGAGGTCGTTCAATCCAAGCAATCCAAAAGTAATTGTACAAGAAGTGCCTAGTGTTGGATTCAGTCATTTACTGGTTGCTTTTGGTAAATCAACATATGTGATAGATTGGATATTTAAGAGGTATATGGAGGGAACAATAAAATGCAAAATGGAACTGAACAATTGATGGATACGGATGTGGAATTTGGATTAAGTGAAGAGGAAGTGAATAAAAGGCTGGATGAATACGGGGCGAATAAACTTACGGGTAGTAAAAGCCGTACGCTGATACAACGGATTTTTGCGCAAATCAATAATGTGTTAATTTATGTATTAATCGTTGCTGCTGTTATTTCCGGAATACTTGGGGAAGTGGCAGACTCAATTATTATTGGATTGGTCGTTATCATCAATGCAGTTGTGGGGGTCGTCCAGGAATCGAAAGCGGAGGAAGCGCTTCAAGCGTTGAAAAATATGGCAGTACCTAAAGCACTTGTAAGAAGGGAGGGTGTCAAGCAAGAGATACCGTCGGAAGAAGTCGTTCCAGGTGATGTCATTCTCCTTGATGCAGGCAGGTATGTTCCGTGTGATATCAGACTAATTGAATCAGTAAATTTGAAAATTGAAGAGGCGGCACTGACAGGTGAATCTGTGCCTGTTGAAAAGGATGCACATTTTACTGGAGAGCCCTCAATGCCAATCGGAGATCGAAAAGACATGGCCTTTATGTCGACATTGACTACATATGGGCGTGCAACAGGAATTGCTATTGCAACAGGCATGAAGACTGAAATAGGGAAAGTTGCTACCATGCTTGACCAGGAAGTGGACGACGAGACGCCTCTTCAGAAAAGCCTTGCCCAATTAGGTAAATATCTTGGCATTGCTGCTGTTGCCATCTGTGTCATCATATTTACGATTGGCGTACTTCAAGGGCGTGGCTATTTGGAAATGTTCATGTTAGCGGTCAGTCTTGCAGTTGCAGCAATACCTGAGGGGATGCCTGCGATCGTTTCAATCGTCCTTGCAATCGGCGTTCAAAGGATGATTAAGCAAAACGTTATCATTCGAAAACTCCCTGCTGTGGAAGCGCTAGGCTCTGTGGATGTTATCTGCTCTGATAAAACCGGGACGTTGACTCAAAATAGGATGACGGTTACAACGTTTTTTGCAGATGGGTCTTTAAATGAGTTAAGTAAAGCCAATCTGAAAAAACCGGTACAAAAATTGTTGTTTGAGAATATCGCATTGTGTAATGATGCGACGTATTCTAAAACAGGAGAAACAGGAGATCCAACAGAGATTGCGCTTGTCGTAGCGGCGACAGAATCCGGACTGGAAAAAGAACTGTTGGATAATAACTATCCTAGAATCACGGAGTTACCATTCGATTCAAATCGGAAACGAATGACTACGGTACATCGATCTGCAGATGCAATTTATTCACACACAAAAGGTGCTATTGACGGCATCCTACAGAAGTGTACACATATTGAAGTAGCTGATGGGGCAAGGATACTTGATGAAACCGACCGACAATCAATTCTGGAAGCGGCCATGACGATGTCTTCTAAAGCGTTACGTGTATTAGGCTCCGCCTATAAGACTGTAGAAGAAGCCAAAGCCATGGAACTAGACCAAGCTGAAGAAGGATTGACATTCCTAGGCCTTATCGGAATGATTGACCCGCCGCGTGAAGAAGTGAAAGACGCGATTAAAGTGACGAAAGAAGCTGGGATTCGAACAGTGATGATTACTGGTGATCATCAGGACACGGCATTTGCAATAGCGAAAGAACTAGGAATTGCGACTCAGAAATCTGAAGTAATTGAAGGGAAAACAATTGATTCGATAACGGGGGATCAATTGATAGAAAAAACCGGAGAGATTAATGTCTATGCCCGTGTTTCGCCAGAACATAAAGTAAAGATTGTACAAGCACTTAAAGCGAAAGGTCATACAGTGTCGATGACAGGGGATGGAGTCAACGATGCACCATCATTAAAAGCGGCAGATATTGGCGTAGCGATGGGGATTACGGGAACTGATGTTGCAAAAGGTGCAGCAGACATGATTTTGACAGATGATAATTTTTCGTCAATCGTGAAAGCTGTCGAAGAGGGACGTGTGATTTACCGCAATATTAAGAAGTCCGTCATATTTCTATTGTCATGTAATCTTGGTGAAATTATAGCGCTTTTTGCTGCCATTTTACTAGGATGGCCGCTACTATTGCGTCCGATTCATATACTGTGGATAAATCTTGTGACAGATACATTTCCAGCGCTATCACTCGGCGTGGATCCTGAAGAGCCTGGAGTAATGAAAGAAAAACCACGACACCGGCATGAGAGTATATTCAGAGGATCTATTCCATTTTTGATTTTAAACGGAATTTTGATTGGGGCGATTACGCTCGTCGCTTTCATGGTTGGAGTATACATGTCAGGTGAGCATGAAGGTAGTTTCCTAGCCCTGTTTTCATCCGGAATTCCAGAAAGTGCACTAGTTCACGGACAGACAATGGCTTTCATCGCACTAAGTTTCTCCCAACTTGTTCACTCCCTTAACTTCAGGTCGATGGATAAGTCTGTATTTACCGCAGGAATTTTCAAAAACAAATTCTTGATTTACTCAATTTTGCTTGGAATCATTTTGCAAGTGGTTATCGTGTCAGTTGGTCCAATCGCGAAAGTCTTTAGTGTGCATTCACTAGGGCCTATGGAATGGCTAGTTATTGCCGCTTTAAGTCTGCTGCCTCTCTTGATAAACGAAATGATTAAATTCATTAAAAAATAAGGTATGTGCCAAAGTTAACCCTTTTGGTGTTGAATGATGTATTATGGAGTGTAGTGGCTTTGTAGCCGGGGAATCTAAAATTGTAAGTGAGAGGTTGGTACTACTATGGAAATTACTGAGTATATCATCAAAAAAATTAACGATCCTACTGGGATCATTGCTGGAGAACGTTATGAATACCGATTGTACATTAATCTTGATGAAGAAGACGAGCTTTATTCTGAAGGTGGAACGGGCCTTCGAGTAATCTTTGCAATTGACGAGGATGAAGGTCGAATTGCTTCATATCACTTCTTTGAGCGTTCAAGTGAGAAAGTTCTTGATTTCGAATTGGAAGATGACGAGAAAGAAACTGTTCTTGCATATTGCAGAGCGCATCGCGAATAGGAAGAAATAAAAGGCCTGTACACATTTGATGTGTACAGGCCTTTTATTGCGTACCTTTAATTCGAAAATCAGATTATGTGTATTTTATTGTATTTTGTTAGATAATGTGTAGAGTGGATAGAGAAGAAGAAAACTTTTATCCGAGACTAATCTAATTGGAGTGTTTAACTATGAATAACGAAATCGTTGATATTACAATTATCGGGGGAGGACCGACAGGACTCTTCGCTTCTTTCTATGCTGGAATGCGTGAAATGTCGGTTAAAATCATCGATAGCTTGCCACAACTTGGCGGTCAGCTGATCGAACTGTATCCTGATAAAGATATATATGATGTGGGCGGATTCCCAAAAATTCTTGCGAAAGATTTCGTAGCGAATCTAGTAACGCAAGCTCATTATTCGAAACCAGAAATCCTTCTCGGTGAAACGGCTATGTCAGCAACGCGTGATGGAGATCATTTCATTCTTAAAACAGATAAAGGCGTTCATTTGACACGTACCATTCTTTTGACTGCTGGAATCGGTGCATTCCAACCACGTAAGATTGGTCTTCCTGAAGAAGTACTTTTTGAAGGAAATACACTTCATTACAGCATTAAGGATCTGACGATTTTTAAAGATAAAAATGTACTCGTTTGTGGCGGTGGGGACTCCGCGGTTGACTGGTCACTTATGTTGGAGGATATCGCTTCAACTGTGACACTGGTTCACCGTCGTGAACGCTTTACAGCACATGAGACGAGCGTTAATCAACTGATGGAATCGAAAGTTGATGTGAAAACTTCCCGTGCTGTGAAAGTGATTGAAGGGGAAGATGGCAAGGTTAGTGGCATTGTCTTAGCAGAAAAAGACGGAACTGAGGAACGTCTTGACGTCGATCATTTAATTGTTAACTACGGTAATATATCTTCTCTTGGGCCCTTGAAAGATTGGGGTCTAGAAATGGATCGTAACTCGATTATGGTTAACACACGTATGGAGACAAACATCGAAGGTATCTATGCAGCTGGAGATGTTACAAATTATGCAGGCAAGGTGAAGCTAATTGCAGTCGGACTTGGCGAAGCGCCGATTGCGGTGAATCATGCGAAAGCTTATGTCGATCCAAAAGCAAGATTGCAACCACTTCATAGTACAAGTATCTTTAGTTAAATATAGTTTATGGTAAATTGAAAAACCGCCTTGCGCGGTTTTTTTTTGCGTGGAATTCGGGAAAATATTTATAAGTAGTGATTCGCTTGAAACTACCTTGCGATATAGAACGTAATAGTAGTAGTACATGAAGAGGGAATGCTAACAGTGAAAAATGTTCGTGATAGTGGTTTTATTTACTGGAAGTTGAATTATAGAAAAAAGTTTATCATATATGTTGAATTAAAGAATCCCACTAAATTTACTATGGTGATCAATAAGGAGAGAGTATTAATTCGGGGTGCGGATTGTAGAACGCTTAGCGCTTTGGGGATGCCTTACGCAGTAAGCCTGGATTAGCGCTTCGCATCCAGTCTTACGGCTTCGGCGACCCCTTTGCCGCGCCTGCGCTAGGGTGTTCGTTATCGAGAGAAATGTGATTTCGAGATGTATATGGCGAGATTGTAAGGTATTACTATTTGATACTATAAAAATTGAAATAAAGAATTCCGTTGAACCGCTACGGCGCTAGGGGATGCCTCCCGCCATAAGCCAAGCAGCTTCGCCGCCAGTCTTATGGCTTCGGCGACCCCTGTTAAGGCGCCTTCGCTCAGTATATATACCGGATTCAACATATATAATTATAGTCAAGAAATCCGCACTCTAGGTTACAGATTTCATCCCAAATTATGAAATGCGCTTTCTCACATAGACCATCCAGCGAAGGCACGTCTTCGTGGTAGCCGGTCTCCTTTCTGGCTTATCGCGGGAGGCATCCACAAAGCGTCGAAGTGGTATTAGTGGGAAGCCTAATTCATTCCAAATACTAAGGCTTTTTCAGTGGCCTCCCAAAAGTCCTTGTAAAGCGCATACGCCGTATTTATTTGTTCAACATATATAGAACTTTATGGCATATTCCGATTTGTATTGTCGTAATCATAGTACTGCTAATTTCAGCAATACCTGAACTAGAGAAAAAATTGGATTAAGGCGTTATTAATTACTTTACACTTATTTAAAATGAAAAAATGAAAAAATGAAAAAATGAATATCAACAGTAAAAATAATTTAGTGGTGCGCCATTTTGGTCAATCATTTCAAGCGGATGGGCTAGCTGTTAAGTGGTTTTTCACTAATGAGGGCTTTAGTAGAATGAGCAACAGAAAACCCACCTTGGCCAAGGTGGGTTTTCTGTTGCTCTAAAATAATACTCTGCATGGTTTGTAGCTCAGCTTATATACAGCTGTAGTGTATACGTTAACCTCTGAAACATACTGCTTTTAAGAACTATAAAAAGAAAGTGATAGCCAGGATGAGTAGCAATGGACCAAATAGGATGATGTATCCAATCGGGTTGGCGAAGTTGATGGTCCAACCGACACCGAATCTTTTCTCAACAAAAATGGAGGAATCGTCTTTATTCACATAAAAGATCCCAGCTTTCCAATACTTATCGTCATCGACGTCAGTAATACCAGCAATAGAATCATCTTCAATGTCAACATTGATCCGTGAGCCACTCTGACCAACTTTGAAAGCATAGATAGCTGTCGTTATAAGGACGATTAGTGAGAAACCCAACGGTAATGCAAGCATAAGTACTGCACTACCAAGTCCTTCATGGATTGTCGTAAGCTGTAGGAATCCCAAAAGAACAGTCATGAGTACGCTTATCATAAATAATAACCAACTCGTGTATTTACGGAACGATAATTGTTGAATTTGAGATGTTTTTCGTTTTGCGGCATTCAATTTAATGCCGGATTTTTTTGTGAATGCATTGATCCCAAGCATCATCCCTTGCATAACCAACAGAATGAGTAGAAGGGCAATTACGGAGAAAGGTGTTTTCGGGCTAAAGGCATCTGCTTGGCCACTTGGTCCCCAATGTGTTGGAATCATACTAGGCATACTACTGTATTGGGTTGCAGTATAGGCAATTAGGCCAATAGTTATAATCATTGGTAAAGCATAAAGAAATGAAGGAAGCATTTCGTCTTTTGTTCGGATAGCTAAATCAGCGATTCGGACCTGTTTCAAATGTAAGCCCCATTCATTGAGTTGTTTAAGACGTGTTGTTTTTGCATGAAAGTAAAAATAGAGCCCCATACTCAAAAAGATGATACCGAACTGAATCGCTAATCCGGTTAAGATAATTTTGTCTTCCGTTAGGCTACTAGTGTTGGCCCAGGTAAAATAAGCAATCAGTGAAATGAGACCGGTAATGAAAATAGTTGCGGCATATATTTTCTTGAAAGAAGCAATTGTAGGGTCGTCTGTATGTCCTTCTGGAATCGTTACGCCGAACGCAATTGTCCGTCTCAATAAAAATGGGGTGGCGGATAGCAGTACAAAGAGAAAACCGATTATGACTAAAAATAGTGTAAGTTCCATTCCTTTACTCCTCCTTAATAGATAAAATGATAGATGAAATTAATTTATTAATAGCTTCAGGTTTCATCCCGAGCACGATTGCTTCTGCGATGATTGGTTTTATTTCTGTGGAAATTCTTTCAAGATGATCCCCACGAATGTCATCTTGTGAAAGAGGATTGACGATAGCTCCTGACTTTGGAACAATCCGAATGATTTCTTTTCTTTCAAGTTCATGGTAAGCCTTATTGACGGTATGCATATTCATGCCAAGGTCTGCTGCTAATGATCGAACGGATGGTAGCGCATCCCCGCCTACCAGTATTCCGCGAGCAATCGCTTCGATTAGTTGGGAGGCTAATTGTGCGTAAATTGGTATATCCGATTCCGGTTCGATTTGGATGAACATTTGATTACCTCCTAACTGTTCTAATTCTATTATAACAAATGTGTTCTATTATGTATAGAGCAAGTGTTGGTTTACATTAATCAATTACGCCTTGGCCTAGTTGCGCTTGCGCAATTAACACCTTTCAAAATTTGTGACATCCGTTGGAGGCTTAACTTGAAACAGCAGAGTCTTCTACTGACTCAAGTTAAACTAAAAACCCCTGAACATCCAGTCCAGGGGGAGTAAAGTGACTATTTATTGTAACTCTGAAACTTTGACGAATGTATAACCTTCACTTTGCAAGTAAGCTAGAACTGCATCGAGACCATCCGCTGTCGATTGGTGAATATCGTGCATAAGAATAATGCTGCCATCTTTTGTCGCACCTTTTACATGTGCAAGAAGTTTGTCTGGATCACGGTGTTTCCAGTCGAGCGTATCTACATCCCATAGAACAACAGGTAAGTTTGTTTGGCTACGAACAGTTTTGTTAACTGCGCCATAAGGGGGCCTGAATGCAGTTACTTTCTGACCGGTGACATTTTCAATAATGGAAGACGTCTCGTTGATTTCACTGCGCACCTTTTCGACGTTTGCCTTTGTTAAATCAGGGTGGTTCCAGGTATGATTCCCAAGCTCGTGACCTGCTTCTTGTACTTTTTTTGCGATCTCCGGATAGTATTCAACCCGACTACCAAGCATGAAAAATGTTGCTTTTGCATCGTATTTATTTAACGTCTCAAGAATTTGAATGGTCACTTTAGGATCGGGCCCATCATCGAATGTAAGGGCAATTTGTTTAATGCCATCATCGACTTCTTCTGTGGATCCTTCCGTTTCATCTTCAGTAGTATCACTATCGTTGTTGCCTTGATTTGTAGAGGATTCTGTATCCTTAGGAGGGGTAGCTGGATTTTCCTCCTTCACCGGATCTTTGGTAATCGTATTCTCATCAGTATCTTCAACTACCAATTGGAACTTTTCGGAAAGTAAGCTGTTTATATCACTCACTGGAATTACGATAATCGGTGGACCGGCTGCTCCCGCTGCTAGTTCGTATTCATCGAAATATAGAATAAGAGATTCATCCGTGATTGCGAAATTATCGAAGTTTGCCCAGATTGGTTCAGTCTGGAGATGCACTTCTTCCGGGAAAACGTGATCTGCAAGTAAAGGATCGTTGTATATTGCTTCGCGTGCTAAAGTAGAAAGTTGTTCGAGATTTTTTGGATCACGTCCAAAGAGGTCCGCAATTGTAAACGTTTCTCCTGTTTCAGGATTCAAATGGAATGATCGAATATCGGTTGTACCGTTTGCCCCGCCGGTTGAACTACTGTTAACAAGAACAAACGAATAGTTTCCTGAATAATGGGAAAGGGTTTCAAAAGAAATGTTGAGTTCACCTGTGAATTTACTACCGTTTTTTTTGTTTTCTGCCATTGTAGTTAAATAGTTTTGTTTAGCTGTTGTTATGTATTTGGAAATAGCTTCATTGAATGGACTATGTAAACTTTGCGGATATTGAATGGCAAATGGAATATATGTATCATTAGAAGTTTCCGTAATAATTTTAATACCTGGATAATGGGAGTCAATCGTATCGATTACGACCGAAGTTGAAGCCTTGTTCTTTTCAGGAAGCGAAGAAGCCTCGTTCTTAGTAGTTTGTGAAATTAAATAGATGGCCGATACGGTTAATGCGATGATAGCTATTGAAAATGTAATGTCAATCCAGGATGAACGACGTTTTCGGTGCATATTTTTCATGTTGTAGGCTCCTTTACTGTTTATAAAAAGTTAGACGGATGAGTCTCGTTAATAGTTTCAAAAAGTTATATATATGTCGAAATCTATCATTAAACATACTTTTATAGTATACATGAAAAAAAGAAATGTACCAAGTATTGACATAAAATTCGGGAAAACTAATTAACCTTAGTTAATAGAAGGGTAATTTGGGTATATATTGACTAGGAATAATTCTTGACTAACGTAGCTAAAGAAGCTTGCTACGTCCAGACTTCAGCGCCTAGAGGCTCGGGTCATAAGTCGGTTCTGCTGTGCGGTAAAAAATCGGCTTCGCCAGCTCGTCTTGTGCCTGCCGTCTCTGAACAGGCGCTTGCGCTTTTGTCTATTTGTGATATAATATCAGCGTCCCGGATCTTGCAAATACGGGTTTGCTTTTGTATATTTACAATTATTTGTGAATAATCCGAGCCGGTTGTTGCTATAACATGCAATTATAAAAACAAGGTGGTTGGAAAAAATGGAAAAAAACGCATACCAGGTTCTTCTCTATTACAAATATGTAACGATTGAAGATCCTGAAACGTTAGCTGTTGAACATTTGGCGGCATGTAATGAAATAGGTTTAAAAGGTCGTATTATTTTAGGTACTGAAGGAATTAACGGTACATGTTCGGGAACCGTTGAACAGACGGAAGCGTACATGGACATGATGAAAAGCGATGATCGTTTCAAAGATATCGTTTACAAAATCGACGAAGCAGATGGACATACATTCAAAAAAATGCATGTGCGCGCTCGTGAAGAAATCGTTAACTTGAGCTTACCTGATGATATAAACCCAAATGAATTAACGGGTAATTACTTAAGCCCTGAAGAGTTCTTCAAGCAAATGCAAGATGAAGATACAGTTGTCATTGATGCACGTAATGATTACGAATTCGATCTTGGACATTTCCGTGGAGCAGTTCGTCCAGAAATTGAAAACTTCCGCGACCTGCCTGAGTGGATTCGCGACAACAAAGAACAGTTCGAAGGGAAGAAAATCCTGACGTATTGCACTGGTGGAATACGTTGTGAAAAATTCTCCGGTTGGCTTGTACGTGAAGGTTTTGAAGATGTTGGTCAATTGCACGGAGGAATCGTCACGTACGGAAAAGATCCTGTTGCCAAAGGTCAGCTTTGGGACGGACAATGTTACGTATTTGACGAGCGAATTGCGGTTCCAATCAATCAAGTGGAGCATGTAATCGTCGGCCGTGATCATTTTGATGATACGCCGTGTGAACGCTACGTGAACTGTGCAAATCCGATATGTAACGCAAAAATCATTTGTTCTGAAGAAAATGAGCACTTGTATATGCGCAGTTGTACGGACGAATGTCGTACACACCCGCGGAACCGTTACTTCGTTGAGCATAACTTGACAGTAGAACAATATGACGAGCGTCTCGAAGCAATTGAACGTCGTAAAAATGAAATGCAAGCTATTTAAATGAAAAACGCCTAAACAGATTTATCTGTTTAGGCGTTTTTTGTTGGAAGTATAGAAAATAATTCGTCAGATTTTTATCGTAAATAATGGTGGCGATAAGAAAAGTAATAAGCGATCAAACCGGCAATCGGGATGGAAGAAGTAATCAATAAAGACAACATAAGCCGGAATTCTCCCTCGAAGATCAGGGCCAAAGCCATTGCCGCTAGGGCGATAGGAGTGAAAAGAAGTATGGCTGAAAGCGCATCTTTTACCGCTCTTCCAGTTATTACTGCTTCCCGCTCATCATTCGAATAAAATTCAGGCAAAATCATTTCCTTCATAATAAACCGACCGTCAGGACTGTTCTTTCTATGCTTATACTGCTGAAAACAAATGAGCCCTAATACAATCCGAAAGGAAAGCATGAAATAAGGACTTGGACTATTGTGTGATGTATATATGTTGAATTAAAGAATCCCATTGAATCTGCTGTGGTTCTCGATAATGAGAGAGTTGTAATTCGGGGTGTGGATTGTAGAACACTCGGCGCTTCGGGGATGCCTCTCACCGTAAGCCTGGATTAGCGCTTCGCATCCAGTCTTAAGGCTTCGGCGACCCCTTTGCCGCGCCTGCGATAGGGTGTTCATTATTGAGAGAAATGTAATCTTGAGATGTATATGCCGAGATTGTAAGGTGATTACTAGTTGATACTATATAAATTGAAATAAAGAATCCCATTGAACCGCTACGGCGCTAGGGGATGCCTCCCGCCATAAGCCAAGCAGCTTCGCCGCCAGTCTTATGGCTTCGACTACCCCTGTTAAGGCGCCTTCGCTCAGTATATATACCGGATTCAACATATATAATTATAGTCAAGAAAGACGCAATCCAGGTTGCAGATTTCACCACTAATAATGAAATGCGCTTTCTCGCATAGAACATCCAGCGAAGGCGCGACTTCGTGGTAGCCGGAGCGATAAGACTGAAAGGGGTCTTCTTTCTGGCTTATCGCGGGAGGCATCCACAAAGCGTCGAAGCGGTATTAGTGGGAATCCTATTTCATTCCAATTACAAGGGCTTTTTCAGTGGCCTACCATAATCCCTTGTAAAGCGCATACGCCGTATTCATTTGTTCAACATATATAGTTGAATCATAATAATAGGTGCCCGATACATGAAGACTAAATGTAATAATCATCAAAACTCTAAGAGATTAGGCTATCGTTAAACTTCTCATCTGAAATCCGCACACATTCATTACTTATGTTGCAGTACTTTAAATGAAATTAAATACGTCAGCAATCCAACTATAGGAATGGAGACTGTTGTAAAGAGTGGATACCAAATATAATCAACAAAATAATTTGGAATGAACATATAAGATCCAACAATAAAAAATGAGTAAACCAAAATAAAGACGAATGAATTACTGACTGCTTTATGTGTAATTTGAACAGCTCGTTCGTCTGAAACATCGTATTCTACGGCTAAGAATGCATTCAAAACAGAGTGTTTGTTTTTACGGACGAGAATAAATTGTATGGTATTTATGATGACAAATAAAATGACAATAATTATAAAAATAAACCCTGGCCATCGAGTGATAGAGACTTCAAACCCATCAATATAGCCTCGGTCCATTTGAATAAATAGCTGCTCTACCCTTAAATAATCAAAAACCATTACCGCTAGAGATAACAGTAGCATAATCCTTAAAAACACTGTAATGTACATACTCATTTATTTTTCTCCTCTTTTGAAAAAATTCTCTCAATCGGCATTTCAAATACTTCTGCGATATTCATAGCTAATAGTAGGGAAGGGGTGTAGCTACCCTTTTCGAGCGAGACGATTGTCTGTCTTGTTACCCCAACCTTGTCGGCGAGATCACCTTGTGTCAAATTGAAACGCGCTCTTAATTCCTTCACGCGGTTTGTAAGCAAATGGATTCCTCCTTGCTGAATGTTAAGTTGATTGTATAGTAGGATATTCCTTTTGTAAAGTTAACTATACAAAAAGGATGCTTTGCTTTACATATAGTAGGCTTAAATTGTCACTTACCCTCTTACTTATAAGCATGTCAAAGTGTTATACTAAGAACAGTCAATTGATATTGGAGGAACTATAGTTATGCAGTGGAGAAATTTATATCGTGGATTCTTTATGGGGATTAGCGATCTTATTCCTGGTGTGAGCGGAGGAAGAATTGCGTTCATTTTGGGTATTTATGATGAATTACTAGCATCGATTAACGGGTTTTTCAGCCGTAATTGGAAAAAACATATTGGGTTTTTATTGCCATTAGGTATTGGAATCGGTACTACACTTTTACTCTTCAGCAGGGTAATCGAATACTTAATTAAAAATCAGCCTGCGCCTACTCAGTATTTCTTTATGGGGCTTGTCGTCGGCGTACTACCTTTTATTACAAAGCAAGCAGGTGTGAAAAGAAATTTTACATGGCAACATTTCATAGTCATTCTATTAGTTGGAGGAGCACTCGCTTCACTGGCATTCATTAAACCACAAGATACAGCGGTCATTACATCTCTGACTGCCTCCAATACGATTGGACTCTTTTTCGCTGGATGGGCGGGAAGTATCGCCATGTTATTGCCGGGTATTAGCGGTTCATTCATTTTGCTGGTTTTGGGCGTCTATTCGACGGCAATTGGTGCACTAGCAAACTTTAATTTACCAATTATCGCTGTTATCGGTGCAGGAATCATTGTGGGGTTCATCGTCAGCAACAAAGCAATCAGTTATTTGCTGAAGCATTTTAAGTACATCATGTTTGCTGTGATTATCGGACTTATTGTAGGTTCGTTATTCGTCATCTATCCCGGGATTCCTGAAAGTGGAACACCGTTTGTCATGAGTGTTATTGCGTTCTTTACAGGTCTCGTCGTCGCGAATATGTTCAGTTCACCGAACAAAACATCAATCGTCAATAAGTAGTGAAAAGTGCCGCATCTGAAACGGATTGAACCGTTTCTGGATGTGGCACTTTTCATATTGACCGTCATTATAACTTCCCTCCTCGCATACTATGGATAAAACATGCCCTGACTGGAGGGAAATTGATGGATATATTAAACAAAGTAAGAAATTTCCGAGAAGAAGAAAACAGACTTAAGTGGGAAGGCACGTTTGCTGAGTACCTAGCCATAGTGAAGGACAGAAAAGAAGTCGCACAAACAGCACATTCACGTGTTTATAATATGATTAAAAGCTCTGGATTAGTGGAGAAAGATGGTAACAGGCTCTATCAATTTTTTGGAGAAGAGATTTTTGGACTGGAAGAGTCAATCGAAAGACTTGTGGAAGAATACTTTCATCCCGCAGCTAAAAGACTAGAGGTTCGTAAACGGATTCTGTTGTTGATGGGTCCAGTGAGTGGTGGTAAATCTACAATCGTGACTTTATTGAAACGCGGACTTGAGAACTATTCTAAAACAGACGAGGGTGCGGTTTACGCCATCAAAGGCTGTCCAATGCATGAAGATCCGCTACATTTAATCCCGCAGCATTTACGCAAAGATTTTTTAGAGGGGTATGGTATTCGTATTGAAGGAAGCCTGTCGCCGTTAAATTCTATGCGACTTGAACAAGAATACGATGGTGAAATTGAAAATGTACTGGTAGAACGAATCTTTTTCTCGGAAGACAAACGTGTCGGTATTGGAACATTTACACCTTCCGATCCAAAATCACAGGATATTGCGGATTTAACGGGAAGTATCGACTTTTCTACAATTGCCGAATTTGGTTCCGAATCGGATCCGCGTGCTTATCGCTTTGACGGTGAATTGAATAAAGCAAACAGAGGCATGATGGAATTTCAGGAAATGCTGAAGCTGGATGAGAAGTTTCTATGGCATTTATTATCGCTGACCCAGGAAGGTAACTTTAAGGCGGGCAGGTTCGCGTTGATTAGCGCAGATGAACTAATTGTCGCGCATACGAATGAAACAGAGTACCGATCTTTTATTGCCAATAAAAAAAATGAGGCTCTTCACTCAAGAATTATTGTAATGCCGATTCCTTATAATCTAAAAGTTAGCCAAGAAGAGTGTATTTACGAAAAAATGATTAAAGAAAGTGATATGACGCATGTTCATATTGCTCCACATGCATTTAAGGTAGCTGCGATATTTTCAGTGTTGACACGTCTGGAAGATTCTAAGAAACAAGGAATCGATGTTGTAAAGAAAATGCGTCTTTACGACGGGGAAAGTGTTGAAGGATTTAATCAAATGGATGTAGAGGAATTGAAGAAGGAGTTTCCGAATGAAGGAATGAACGGCATTGATCCACGTTATGTCATCAACCGAATTTCATCGGCTATCATTCGAAAAGAAGTTTCTTCAATTAATGCACTAGATGTCTTACGTTCTTTGAAAGATGGGCTAGACCAGCATGCTTCCATTTCACAAGCAGACCGTGAAAAGTATATGAACTATATTGCAATCGCAAGAAAAGAATTTGATGAAATTGCAAAGAAAGAAGTACAAAAAGCATTCGTTTATTCATATGAAGAGTCCGCGGTATCGATGATGGATAACTACCTCGATAATGTTGAAGCCTATTGCAATAAAAACAAATTGCGAGATTTTTTAACAGGAGAAGAAATGAATCCGGACGAAAAATTGATGCGTTCCATTGAAGAACAAATTGGTATTTCGGAAAATGCTAAAAAAGCTTTTCGAGAGGAAATTCTCATTCGACTTTCCGCTTATGCAAGGAAAGGAAAGCGTTTTGACTATAATTCCCATGAGCGTTTGCGAGAAGCCATTCAAAAGAAACTGTTTTCAGATTTAAAAGATGTTGTCAAAATTACGACTTCATCCAAAACTCCAGACGAATCGCATCTTAAAAAGGTGAATGAAGTCATCGCACGACTTATCGATGAGTATGGTTATAATTCAATTTCGGCAAATGAATTGTTGCGCTATGTTGGAAGTCTACTAAATCGATAAATGCTGGAAGATAAAAGAACAAGACTGATGAAGTATTGGTCTTGTTTTTTTCTAAAAATCACAAGCATACATTGGCTAAAAGATGGGTGTGGATGAAGATGAGTGAAAAAGACAATGAACATTTTGCTATCTCACAAGAAAACTGGTCTCTTCACCGAAAGGGCCATCAAGATCAGCAACGTCACTTAGATAAAGTGAAAGAAGCTATTCAAAATAACTTGCCTGATTTAATCAGTGAGGAAAGTATTATTTTGTCAAAAGGTAAGGACGTTATTAAAATCCCCATACGTTCGCTAGATGAATATAAAATTCGATACAATCATGACAAATCAAAGCATGTAGGGCAAGGAAATGGAGATAGCCAAGTAGGTGATGTGGTTGCGAAAGATGGATCGCAGGGGAAAAGTGGGCCAGGGACAGGGAAACAAGCCGGGGATCAAGCGGGGGAAGACTATTATGAAGCAGAAGTCTCGATTGCTGAATTAGAGGATGCCTTGTTTAAAGAAATGGAATTACCGGATTTGGAACAAAAAGAGCAGGCCGAAAACACGGCTGAAAAAATTGAGTTTAATGATATCCGAAAAAAAGGACTTATCGGAAATATTGATAAAAAACGCACGATTTTAACTGCTATTAAAAGGAATGCCATCAAAGGGAAAGCTGAAATCGCACCCTTTCACAATGATGATTTACGTTTTAAGACATGGGATGATGTGAAAAAACCTGAATCTAAAGCAGTAGTTCTTGCCATGATGGATACGAGTGCATCAATGGGTAATTTCGAAAAAATGATGGCGAGAAGTTTTTTCTTTTGGATGGCTAATTTTTTGCGCACGAAATATGAAACAGTTGAATTTGAATTTATTGCGCATCATACAGAAGCAAAAGTGGTAACTGAAGAGGACTTTTTCTCGAAAGGGGAAAGTGGGGGTACCATTTGTTCATCCGCGTATATAAAAGCACTTGAATTGATTGAAAATAAATACAATCCTGTACGCTATAATATCTATCCATTTCACTTTTCCGATGGAGAAAACATGTCATCTGATAATGAAAAATGTATAAAGCTTGTTCAAGAACTTATGGCTGTTTCCAATATGTTTGGTTACGGTGAGGTAAATGCCTATAATCGTTTTTCAACAATGATGTCCTCATTTAAAAAAATCGATGACCCTAAATTCCGTCATTATATATTGAAAGAAAAACGAGATGTTTACTTTGCGCTTAAAAGCTTCTTCCATAAAAACTTGGAGGGATTCGATTGACGGAAATAAAAGCGCTTCACCGTGCGATTGATGAAATCACAGAAATCGCAACTGGATTTGGTCTCGACTATTATCCCATGCGGTATGAAATTTGCCCTGCCGATATAATTTACACATTTGGTGCGTATGGGATGCCAACCCGTTTTACTCATTGGAGTTTTGGAAAACAATTTCATAAAATGAAGTTGCAATATGATCTTGGTTTGAGTCAAATCTATGAGTTAGTCATTAATTCAAATCCTTGTTATGCGTTTTTGCTGGATACGAACAGCCTTATTCAAAACAAACTTATTGTTGCCCATGTTCTTGCCCATTGTGATTTTTTCAAAAATAATGTTCGATTCTCTAACACAAGAAAAGATATGGTAGAGAGTATGACTGCAACGGCTGAGCGCATTGCGAATTATGAAATGATCCATGGTAAAGATGAGGTAGAACGTTTTTTAGATGCTGTATTAGCCATTCAGGAACATATTGATCCTTCTATACTAAGGCCTCAACGGCCAGCTGATGATTTGGATGAGGAAAGTGTTGAAGAAGAAATTATACGGAAAACGCCTTATGATGATTTATGGAATTTGGATAGAAAAGCGGCAGAGAAGAAAGTAACAACACCAAAGGGAAAGAAAGTACCCCAAAATCAGGAAAAAGATCTTTTGCTATTCATTTTGGAGTATAGTCGAGAACTGGAAGAATGGCAACGTGATATATTAACGATGATGCGAGAGGAAATGCTCTACTTTTGGCCACAGCTTGAAACGAAAATTATGAATGAGGGCTGGGCATCATTTTGGCATCAACGTATCTTGAGGGAAATGGATTTAACCTCTGATGAAACAATCGAATTTGCTACATTGAATGCGAATGTTATCCAGCCTTCGAAAACCTCGATTAATCCCTATTATCTAGGATTGAAAATCTACGAGGATATTGAAAAGAGATACAATAATCCGACGGAGAAATTGAGACGGTTAGGGGTCCAGCCTAACACGGGTATAGAAAAAATCTTTGAAGTGAGAGAAATTGAATCGGATATATCCTTTATCCGCAACTATGTCACCAAAGAGTTAGTTCAACAGGAAGATTTATATCTCTTTGAAAAAAAGGGCGGCAACTATCAAATTACTACTAAAGATTATGAAAATGTAAGAAATCAACTAGTATCCATGCGTGTAAACGGTGGTTTTCCATATATCGTAGTTGAAAATGGGGATTACTTGCGCAACGGAGAACTGTATTTGGTGCATAAATACGAGGGGACCGAGCTGGATCTTAAGTATTTAGAAAGTGTGCTTCCTTATATTTATCAATTATGGGGACGGATTGTACATCTAGAAACGTATGTAGAGAATTTGCAAGTCGTCTATTCATATGATCGGAACAAAGTATATCGACGGTATGTTTAAGTGATAACCAATAATTAGAAGTAGTACTATCCCGCGATCGGATTTTCGGTTGTGGGGTTTTTTCTCGTCTAAATTCCAACGGGGTAAAGATTCACGGACTGGGAAATACATTCGTTAATGGTGCTTATATGGAAATCGAAGTGGCAAAAGGTAAAACATCAATGAAAACGAAATTCATATAATGGCGAACGGACTTTCATTTCAATACGCCGCATAATCTGTTATTCTTAAAGTAAAGCTTAAGACGGGAGAGTGAATGAAATGGCTGGACCAGCACTTAAGAAACTACACTCCCACCGCGCAATTCATGAAGGCGGACTTTCAGGGGCAGTTAGTAAGACAGAGGGTATGATGGAATTTCTTCAACAGGGTGATCTTGCGTTGGCGAACCAGGCGGCTGATGATTTAATTGAATACTGGAAGACACGTGTTATCAGTCACGCGGATGCCGAAGAACAAGGGTTTTACGGAGAAGTTGCCGAACGGAATCCTGATCTGAAGGACACTGTTGTTCAATTGACACGAGACCATGATTTGCTACGGATTATCGTGAAGGATATTGAACAACTGCGTGAGGACGAAAATCTGAGTCCTGCTGTACTTCATAGGTTTCATGCATTAATCGTCGTCAATGAAATACATAGCCGCGATGAAGAACGCATGCTTTTTGAAAACTAATACTACTTTAAGCGCCATTAACCGGTGCTTTTTTCTTTGATATATAGTTAGGAGATGGTCCAAATCGAAAAAGCTTTATCAATATTGACAACATATTTTGGGTATCCTTCTTTTAGGACAGGTCAGGAGCAAGTTATCCGGGGCGTTATGAGCTATCAGGATACACTTTGCGTTATGCCAACGGGGGGCGGGAAGTCTGTCTGTTACCAAGTGCCCGCACTCGTGATGGATGGGACCGTTCTTGTTATTTCACCACTTATTTCACTGATGAAAGACCAAGTCGATGCACTCCACCAAGTAGGGATTCCCGCAGCGTATATCAATAGTTCACTTTCATCCGAGGAATACTTTGAAACAATGGAGAGAGCCGTGTTGGGCGAGTATCAGCTTCTTTACGTCGCCCCTGAACGTCTTGACTCACCGTCTTTCAAAAATCAGTTGCGGCGGATGACAATTCCGATGGTCGCTATTGACGAAGCACATTGTATTTCGCAATGGGGTCACGATTTCCGTCCAAGTTACCGCAATATAAGCAGTATTGTTTCTCTATTTGATAAAAAGCCGGTTCTCCTTGCACTAACAGCTACTGCCACACCAGCTGTCCGGGAAGATATTTGCCGTCAGCTTGGAATTAGTGAAAATAATACGGTTATGACTGGATTTGAGCGGGCAAACCTCACTTTTTCGGTCGTCAAAGGGCAAGACCGTGAAAAATTTGTAAAAGAATACGTCCGTAAAAATGAAGGAGAAGCGGGCATTATCTACGCTGCTACACGAAAAGCGGTTGATCATGTGCACGACATTCTTCAAAAAAGTGGAGTGTCTGTTGCGAAATATCATGCTGGACTTGGAGACATTGAACGTCAGTCTGGGCAAGACCGTTTTTTGAATGATGAGGCGTCAGTCATGGTTGCGACAAATGCATTCGGCATGGGAATTGATAAATCCAATATCCGCTATGTTATTCATTACCAGATGCCGAAAAACATGGAGAGCTATTATCAGGAGGCAGGGCGTGCAGGACGTGATGGGCTTGACAGTGCTTGTACTGTGCTATTTTCATCACAGGATGTACAAACCCAGCGTTTCTTGATTGATCAGTCACAAGACCCAAGCAGAATTCCGGCAGAGCTTGAAAAATTGCAGTCAATGATTGACTATTGCCATACAGAAACATGCCTTCAGAAATTCATTATTTTGTATTTCGGAGAGACAGATGTGAAGGACTGCGGTCGCTGTGCAAATTGTACCGACACACGTGAAAGTACGGATGTGACTGAAGACGTTCAAAAAGTATTGTCATGTGTCATTCGAATGGGACAACGGTTTGGCAAGGCGATGATTGCACAAGTATTAACAGGATCTCGGAACAAGAAGGTGATTGAATTCGGTTTCGATAAATTAACGACATACGGTTTAATGAAAGGGCGTAGCGCAAAAGATATATCTGATTTCATCGAGTTCATCATTTCAGAAAGTTATCTTGGCGTGGAGAATGGGCAGTTTCCAACCATTTACGTCAGTGAACAAGGGAAAGATGTGCTGACAGGTAAAGTGACAGTCAATCGAAAAGTGACTGTTATTACAATGCAAGTTGCGAATGATGATCCACTATTCGACCAGCTTCGTGCACTACGTATGAAACTGGCTCAAGAAGCGGGTGTACCGCCGTTCGTCGTCTTTTCAGATAAAACGTTGCGTGATATGGCGGCAAGAATGCCTGTTACAAATGATGATTTCCTCGAAGTAAATGGTGTTGGTCTTGCGAAATTGGAAAGATACGGGGAAGCTTTCATGGAAGAAATCAAGACTTTTCAAATGCAAAACGCATAAAAACCATCCGGACAATGAACAGTCCGGATGGTTTTTTGTTATCAAATTATCTATTATCAACTTTTTCTGGATACATATCGTGATTCATCATCCGGTGTTCCGCCATTTGTTCATATTTTGTTTCGGGTTTGCCATAGTTGCAATAAGGATCGATTGACAAGCCGCCACGCGGCGTAAATTTCCCCCATACTTCGATATAACGCGGTTCAATTAGTTTGATTATGTCATTCATAATAATATTGACGCAGTCTTCATGAAAGTCGCCATGATTTCGGAAACTGAATAGATATAATTTGAGTGCTTTACTCTCCACAAGTTTTTTATCCGGCACAAAACTGATATACATCGTCGCGAAATCGGGTTGCCCTGTCATCGGACAAAGTGATGTAAACTCCGGACAGTTGAATTTAACAAAGTAATCGCGATCCACATGCATATTGTCGACAGCCTCTAAAACATCGGGGTTGTACTCGTACACGTATTTCGTGTTTTGATTGCCGAGCAAAGTTAAGTCGGTCAATGTTGCTTCATCTCTTCCAGCCAATTAAAAAAACCTCCCGTATAGTTTGTCAGGGAGGTCCATAGGCGCCGGGAAAACGGCCATATCGAATGCACATGGCGTAAATTCCGTCATCCATAGTTTTTTATAGAGGGTCGCTATGAACCTCTCCCGAACAGGGTATTCATTTCGTATCTGACATTATAGGACGTGCGATGATTTGTCAATAGATCCTTTTTTCTTCAAGCCAATCAAGGCATATAAAGCGACAGCGAGGAGGATGAATCCTGTCAGCATGAAAGCGCCTCGGTACTCCAAGTCCAAGAATCCAATCAAGCTTGAACCTGCAACGACACCAATCGAGAAGAACGCGTAAAAGTAACCATATGCTTTCCCGCGAAATTCAGGAGATGAAGAATCGATTAGCAGCGAGTTGATGGATGGGAAGAGGAAAGCGAATCCAGCCCCATAAATACACATTGCAATATATAAGTAATTCAATTCCTCAACTTGACTCAGGAACAGCATACTTAATCCCATAAGTGTTATTCCGAATGCAAGTGTCACAACTGGCCGTACACGGTCAAAAACTCGATTGATGGGCAATAAGAAGATGAGAATAGCGACGACGCCAAATGTGCTTAGTAACAACCCCGTTGTTTTCGTATCAAATCCAAGTGATTCAACTTTTAGCGGCAACACAAGGGCAAGTACACCTTGTGAGAACATTAAGAAGAATGCTCCCGCGAATGCTCTGACCATCCCCGGATGTTGGAAAAGATATCTGACACGGAAACTGTCAGCTCCTTTTGAAGGCTGTTTTCGTACATATGTAAACGATCGGAGAACAAAGAATGCAAGTATTGCCAGTAGCATCATGATGCCACCGTTGACCGCCATAATGAAAGGTGTACTTGTTTTAGCTGCCACAATACCACCATAAGCTGGACCGATAATCGCTGCCAATCCAACGAATGCACCTGAAATTGCAACACTTTTACCTCGTTTAGATTCTTCTGCACGATTTGCCAGGAAAGTGAACGCAGCTGGTACAATTAGCCCTTCCATAAAACCATGGACAAATCGGACACCGAGCAATGACATTGGTCCATCAACAAACGCGTAGAGGAAGAGAGAGAGTGCAGAAGCAAATAGTCCAAGTACGAGTATGAAAAAAGGTCCTCTTTTGTCAGTCATGAAACCGGAAATGACATTCCCGATAGTATTTGAAAATGAATACATACCAACTGCAAGTCCAACTAAAAATGGTGTAGCACCAAGAGATAATGCAAATGGGCTCATGACAGGCAGTTGCGAAAATAAATCAAAAAACGAGAAGAAAACGATGAGGTAAACAAAACCACGCATAATGAAGCCTCTTTTCAATTAATAGATAACATCCTACCCTATACTTTAGCATTATTTGGACCTAAGGGGAAAAGGAGAGATTGTGAACAAAACATATTCTTTAGCAATTAATGAAAGATAACGATAAGATTAATGAAATATATGAATGGGTAAAGGGGGAAACGGTGAGTGGGCTTTTTTACAAACTTATTTAAAAAACAAGATGATAGCGAAATTGTAAATGAAATTGAAAAGCGATATATTTTCGTTCAACTAGACTTGGAACATTATTCCGAACCGTTTTTTGCGAGGGATTTAGTAAACATGTCCTCTCCCGATTTGAAACAACCTGAATATAGGGGCGTTCACAAATCATTTGCTGCAGGAGTGTCATTAATCCCGCATCTTAAAGCAGATACTTCTATCGAATTGTTCATTCTAACGGATTATTTCGATGTGGAGGAAATCATTAAAGCGGGTATTGCTGTGAAGCATGTGCAATCTTCTGTTGATAGGATAATGATGGAAGCAATTATTTGGAAGGGTAACGGTCAGGTGGAAACAATTCCATTTTTGCTGAATCTCCGTCTTGAAGACGAGAGCTCCCGATTGGCTGCAGCATTAATCAGTGTTCAAAAAGAAATACCATTCTATTTTGGGCAGATTGTGAATGAAGTGTTCACAATAGAAAAGCAACTGCTTGTGAACATGCCCGAAGTGGTCCAAGAAGATATGCAAAACACTTTCGCAGAGCTGTATAGTGATGAACCCAGGAAATTCGGACCTTTTGTCGGGCTAGAAAGCGTATCAGATCGAGAAATGACGACTGGAGGATGGGTCATGCATTTTGATAATGAGAAGCTGAAGGAAGAGGAATCAGACTTGTCTTTGATGAAAATTAAAATTCTAAGCTCAGCTTTTGATAAAATTAGTCGTCTAGGTGTCAAAGGTCGGTTTACAGGATGGATTGCAGAAAATGTGGCAGATTCAATCGGAACAGGTTCATACGGTGGGACGACGACATTTATCTTTACATCATCGGAACCAATGCATGGTAATGAAAAATTGCATAGTGAAATTATGAAATATATGAAGTCGTTAAAAGGGTTTATTCGCGAGGAAGGCGGCTATCCCTTAAAATACGAGGGCCTTCCTGTGCTAAGACAAAATGGCGGTGGCTATGGGGTCGTTGCCATTGATGAAGTTTTTTTTACGAAAGCGGACGAGTTATATAGAAAAATGACCAACAAAGAGATAAACTTATATTATAAATTGCTGAAATTGAATGCAACAGATTGAAAGGGGAAATACGACGATGACAATTAGAGTTGGGATTGCAGGTTACGGAAATTTAGGACGCGGTGTTGAATTTGCAATTAGTCAAAATAAAGATATGGAACTAGTTGGTGTGTTTACAAGGAGAAATCCGGAAGATGTGAAATTACTGAATGGCAATGTATCCGTACATATGATGGATGACATTCATAAATTTACTGATGCAATCGATGTACTCATCCTTTGCGGCGGATCGAAAAACGATTTGCCAGAACAAGGACCGGCACTATCAGCCCTATTCAACACGGTAGATAGCTTTGATACACATGCGAAAATTCCGGGTTATTTTGAAGCTGTAGATGCATCGGCTAAACCTAACGGTAAGATTGCCATCATTTCAGTCGGCTGGGATCCAGGTTTGTTCTCCATCAATCGTTTGTACGGCGAAGCAGTTTTATCGGAAGGTGCTACTTACACGTTCTGGGGCAAAGGATTGAGCCAAGGACATTCCGATGCGCTTAGAAGAATTGAAGGCGTAAAAGGTGCTGTCCAATATACAATTCCTGTTCCGGACGCAGTTGACAAAGTGCGTAGCGGTTCGTTACCAGAATTGACTACGCGTGAGAAGCATACCCGAGAATGTTATGTAGTCTTAGCAGATGGCGTTGACGGCAACAAAGTGAAAGAAACGATTGTCACGATGCCTGACTACTTTACAGATTACGATACGACAGTGACTTTTATTACTGAAGAAGAATTGAAACAGGATCACTCTGCGATGCCACACGGCGGTTTCGTGATTCGCAGCGGTAAGACAGGGGAAGACAGCGCACAAGTGATGGAGTATTCCTTGAAACTCGACAGCAACCCTGAGTTCACATCAAGCGTGCTTGTTGCGTACGCACGCGCAGCTTATAGGTTGCATCAAAACGGTGAGACGGGTGCGAAAACAGTCTTCGACATTGCGCCTGGATTGCTTTCTCCAAAAAGTGCTGCAGATTTACGGAAAGAATTGCTGTAATTGTACTTGGAAATAGAATTGCATATTGCTTTTTGAATAAACAACGGCAGCGTTACCTCTATAGTTGAGGTAACGCTGTTTTTATGGAGATGTTTTGTTTATTACTATATATTCGGCACTACTTATTTGGAGTTAACAAGGTGGTATATCTTGCAGGGTATAACGAACAAATCTAGCGACTAAGTTGTTTTGGAAGAACATTCCACTTGTTGAGTGCCGACTATATAGTGATTTCAATCAACTCTCTACTTTATTTGATTCTCAATCCAAAATGTTTTGATAATAGCAACCATTTCGCATATACTACTCATGTACGATTTATTTAGGAGGTCGAAGGAATTGACGAAATTAGATGAAACGTTAGTGATGCTGAAAGAACTTACAGACGCAAAAGGGATTCCAGGTAACGAACGTGAACCCCGTGAAGTTATGAGAAAGTACATAGAGCCATTTGCAGATGATATTGAACAGGATGGTCTCGGTTCATTAATCGCAAAGAAAACAGGCGAAGCAGATGGACCCAAAATCATGTTAGCGGGACATCTTGATGAAGTTGGATTCATGATTTCTAAAATTGACGATAAAGGTTTCCTATCATTTCAAACAGTAGGCGGCTGGTGGTCACAAGTAATGCTTGCACAGCGCGTGACAATCGTTACACGCAAAGGGGACACAGTTACAGGTGTTATTGGATCGAAACCACCGCATATCTTATCGCCTGAAGCGCGTAAAAAACCGGTCGATATTAAAGATATGTTCATTGACGTTGGTGCAACTTCGAAAGAAGAAGCAATGAAGTGGGGCATTCTACCTGGAGATATGGTTGTACCGTATTTCGAATTCACAGTGATGAATAATGAAAAATACCTTCTTGCAAAAGCGTGGGACAACCGTATCGGCTGTGCAATTGCGATTGACGTAATGAAAGCGCTTAAAGATGAAAAACATCCGAATATCGTTTTCGGAGTGGGGGCTGCACAAGAAGAAATAGGTCTTCGTGGTGCGCGCACAGCAGCAACGAAAATTCAGCCGGACATCGGATTTGCAGTTGATGTAGGAATCGCTGGCGACACGCCAGGTGTTACGTCCAAAGAAGCTACTGGTAAAATGGGCGATGGTCCACAAATTCTATTATTCGATGCTTCAATGGTATCGCATAAAGGGTTGCGTGAACTTGTTGTTGACACAGCTGAAGAGAATAGCATTCCTTATCAGTTTGAAACGATTCCAGGCGGAGGAACAGATGCAGGTTCAATTCATCTGTCAGGCAATGGCGTACCATCACTTGCAATCTGTATTCCAACACGTTATATTCACTCGCATGCAGGTATCCTGCACCGCGACGATTATGAAAATACAGTGAAACTGATTGTGGCGGTCATTAAGAAATTAGATCGAGACACAGTAAATAAGATTACATTTGAATAATTGAACGATTATTCTGCTCTGGCCAATTAAATGGTCTGGGCAGTTTTTTTATTTGAATAAATCTATAAAAATACACTTGACTTTATAATTATGCATACATATAATCAGAGATACCAATTGAAATAAACGATAGGGGATGAGGGAATGGTGAAGATTGAAATGGATAATGCGAAAATAGTAGAAGGATTGAAAGGGAGAGATTTACTTACCCTGCTTGATTATACACATGAAGAGGTATCGTATTTATTGCATAAAGCAGATGCGATGAAAAAAGATATGGCGGCTGGCAAGATGCCGAATTTATTGGCCGGAAAAACACTGGGGATGATTTTTGAAAAGCATTCAACGCGTACACGTATTTCATTCGAAGTGGGTATGATCCAACTTGGGGGGCATGCAATGTTCATGAATGCACGTGACTTGCAAATCGGCCGTGGGGAGTCCGTTTATGACACAGGTCATGTATTGTCTGAGTACTTGGACGGCGTCATGATCCGTGCGAATTCACATGAAATGGTGAAGGAACTAGCACAACACACATCGGTTCCAATCATCAATGGTTTGACGGATATTTTCCATCCGTGCCAGGCGTTAGCAGACTTGCTGACAGTTTTGGAAGTGAAAGGTTCATTAGCGGGGCTGAAGTTAGCATATGTAGGTGATGGCAATAATGTAGCGCATTCACTTGTAATTGCTGCGGCACATATGGGTATGCACGTAGCTGTCGCGACGCCAAAAGGGTTCGAATACAATCCGAACCTCTTAGTGAAAGCGAAAGCCATTGCTGTTAAAAATGGCGGAAGTGTCTTTGAAACAACGAATCCAATAGAGGCTGTCGCTGGAGCTGACGTCGTTTATACAGATGTCTGGACGAGTATGGGCCAAGAAGAAGAAGCGGCTGCACGCCTAGAAGCATTCAAAGAGTTTCAAATAAACGACGGGTTGGTCGCACATGCGAAAAAAGATTATATGTTCTTGCATTGTTTACCTGCACACCGTGAAGAAGAAGTTGCGACGTCCGTTATTGATGGTCCGAACTCGTATGTATTTCAGCAAGCGGGCAATCGTCTGCATGCGCAGAAAGCAGTTCTTGCTTCATTGTTATAATAAAATAAATTAACAAGTCCAGGTTTTGATGCCTGGGCTTTTTTTGTATATTAAACCTAACTTAATGTTAATAATACTGTACATAATGTTAAGTGTAGTATACATTATGAATAGGAGGTGTCACGATGTTAAAGAATCGGCTGAAAGAATTGCGAGCACGACATGATTTCACACAAATTGAACTGGCAAAACGTGTTGGCGTGACACGACAAACAATTGGCTTCATCGAAAAAGGGGAATTTTCACCGTCCGTGACACTGTCATTGAGATTGGCACGTGCATTGGAATGTGACATTAACGAATTATTTTGGTTAGAAGGGGAGGAGTGACAATGAAGAATGATATGAGAATTACGTATCCTCTATGGCAAATGGGTGTCATCGTTATAGCAATGCTCCTCACTTGGCTGGTTGGTTTATCTTCTGTTTTCACAGTGGGAGATAGGAGCTTCGAGGTTAATGTGCAAGGGGAATGGGGAGTGATTTGGGGAGTTGCGCTGCTTGTTTTCGTTTTCTATTTAGCGTTATTTACTTGGAATGTTGTCAAGCACAATAAACGGATGCCGAATCATAAAATTAATGTTTTCTCATGGAAGCCGCAAGAATATATGGAGGATGACGAACTATTTCAAGAGGTTACGAAACGGGCGACAAAGAAAGTCTATACCTATTTTGTTTGGTCCATCCCAATTTTTGCTGGTTTGTCTTTAGGACTCCAAGTTGGAACGATTGGTGTGGTAATGGTTCTTTTACTTCTTTCGATGGGGCAATATTTAATTTATTACACAGAAGTCAGGAAATATACGGGGGTAGATGAATGATGTTTGAATATTTTTTAGTGTTTCTAGGTGCTGCCATTCCGTGGTTAGAAATCGCACTTGTCATCCCGCTAGGCATCATTAGAGGGTTATCCCCGATTTGGGTTATGATCCTTGCATTCGTTGGTAATATGCTTACGGTGCTGATTCTCATTATTGCATTCCAAAAAGTGAAGGAATGGATGGAGTCAAGGAAAAAGAAGGATGGGAAAGAAGAATCGAAGCGGACTGAGCGGGGGAAACGAATCTGGAATAAATATGGTATGCCTGGACTCGCGTTGCTCGGTCCGGTTTTAATCGGAACACATATTGCGGCGTTTATCGGATTGTTATTTGGGGCAAGTAAAGTGAACACGACAATTTGGATGACGATTAGCATTGCGTTATGGACGCTTGTATTCGGCATTGCGACAGCGATGGGCTTCGATTTCTTCGTGGAAAACCTCTGAATCTAATAATACAGAAACAAACACGAAAGTTTAAAGTTTCGTGTTTGTTTAGTTTGTTTTTTTATTGTTGGATCGACCACTACTACTTCAGCAATTAAATGGTGAAGAAACTAGCACAACACACTTCGGTTTCAATCATCAATGACTGACGGACATTTTCTATGACTTTGAACTTCTACCCAAAGGTTCTGCTGAAAGGTTTGAATCATTAGAATTGATAGTAATGGTGTCTATGAAGCTGAATATATTGCTTACAATAGTGAAGGTGAAGTGATTTATACTGGTAAACCTGGCGAGTAATAAGAAAAGTGGGTGAAAAGTATATGAAGTTGAAATTTTTATATTTAGCAATAACAGCATTTTTGATTGTTGGTTGTTCAAATAATCAAGAAGTAGGGAATATCACTGATACAGATAGTTATGAAAATGTTAGAGAAGTTGCTTGGGCGTTTATCGAAGAAAAAGGTTGGAATGACAATGCTGAAAAAGACTGGAAAAGTGCGGAAGTGAAGAAAATGATTGCGAATAATAGCTATGAATTGTTGGATAAAACTTATGAAGGAAAAGAGATATTAATCGTTTCTTTTGAAGACAAAGAGAATGTTGTGGTTGGTACCCCTTTAATACTTATTGACCCCAATCTCAATGAAGTAATTGGCTATATGCCAGGTGAATAAATCCCTTGTTTAAGCAAAGATGACTTTAATTGAAAAAGATAAGTACGCTAAAATGAAGATCGTTCGGATCGATATGAAGCCACTGAAAAAGTCATATTTCCTTCAATCCCGTTGATTTTCGTTCCGAGCGTACGCTTTCCGCAGGCACGGCTTTAGCCAATCGAAAAGCAAAGGGTTCGATTTGCCGTATTTCTGTGTTCTTTGCAGAAATTAAGTCATTCTTGACCCTTGCTCGCAAAAGCCCCTTTTCAATACAATCAACTAGTTCTTACTATGAAAAAGAACTTTTTCAGTGGCCGCATTGATATCCAAGCGATTTTTTGTGCTAAGTTTAATGTTATTTAACTTGTTGAACAATATGTTATTTGTTGTCTCCCAACCTTATATCTACATTACTGGAGCTACTTAGGTTTCTTGGGCATGTTTTATCTTATCGAACTCCCTTGAAAATTAAAAAACTATAATTGGTTGGAAATTTCTGTGAATTAAATGTATACTTTGAGTATCAAAAAAAGGGAGATTAGCCTATGTTATCGAGCATTGCAGTAGAAGTTTTAAAAGAATTAAGTGAACAAAAAAACTTCGCAAGGGCACAGTAGAATATCGCAAACCCTTACTGCTGACCCCTGCAATTTAATTGGGGGACATTAAATTGATTAAGCATTATAGTGAGAGTTTTTTATCAGGAAATAAAATTGCTTTACGTAAAATTACAAAAGAGGATTATGCGAATTTCTTTGCAATTGAAGATATAATGGAAAGTCGTTTATTAATGAATGATGGTATTCCATTTCCACCTACTGAGGCGGACCACGAGAAATTTCTTAGTGAGATTAGTTCTGAGAAAGATGACTACATGTTTGCCATCGAACTTAAAGACGAAAAACTATTCATTGGAACTATCGCTGTTTACTTAGTGAACTGGAAAAGTAGTACTTGTCACGTTGGTGTTTCAATAGGACCTGAAAACCAAGGAAAAGGCTATGGAACCGATTCAATGAAAGTATTGGTAGATTTTATTTTTAATTATATGAATTTAAATAAAGTGAAACTTCAAGTATTTGGCTATAACAAAAGGGCGATTTGTTCTTATGAAAAATGTGGTTTTCTTTTGGAAGGTACTCTAAAAGAAGAACTCTTTAGATTTGGTAAGTATCATGATATTTATATTATGGGTTTACTTAGAAAAGATTGGGAATGTAAGACATAATTAACCTTTGAATAGGCAGACCAGTTAAATGGTCTGTTTTTATATCTCTTTTTCAGCGAACGAGCGCATTAGCATAAGTAATGGAGCTTAAGCAGCTCCTTTTTATAATTTCAATTATGATTGTGTAATTCTCTTTTAAACGTTAATTGTATACTATTGTCTTTATTGTTTTTTCACTTTTTTGTTACTGGATTATTTTTGCATCTAATTTATTTCACTACCGAATGCTTTAGTTGAAGAATCGGCTTCCTTACGGGGGAGCTTTTTCTTATTGAGTGAGAGGTAAATACTTCCGTGAACGTAAAAATATGTGAATTTTCTATTATGAATGATATAATTCAAAATAAGTAACGGAGGGAGGGGCGTAATGAAAAAACAGATACGCAAGGCGGATCAGGCTAAAATACGCCAACGAAAACAGATCGTATTGCGAATGAACTTCCTATTCTTTTCAATCTTTGTCCTATTTTCATTGCTCATTTTTCGCCTTGGCTATTTACAAATCGTTAAAGGTGAAGAGTATTCCCGTGAGTTGGAAAAAAAGGAAGAAGTACCTGTCAACACAAGTGTGCCAAGGGGAAGAATTTTTGACCGTATGGGGCTTGTTCTAGTTGATAATGATCCGAAGAACGCCATTACATATACGAAAATGACGTCGACGACTTCAGCCGAGATGCTTAAAGTTGCTGAGCAACTTGCGGTCTTGATTGAACAAGAGACGAAAAGGATTACCCCTGGAGATAAGAAAGACTTTTGGATTTTAAAGAATTCAAAAGCAGCAACGGAAAAAGTTTCTATAAAGGAACAAGAGAGACTTGAAAAGGATAGTAAGCTTTCACGGACGGAATTGCAGAAGAAAATTAATAGGCTTACACGAAAACGAATTACGGACGAAGAAATTGATTCTTTTACGGAAGAGGAGCTAGAAGTACTTGCGATTTACAGAGAAATGATGTCGGGCTATGCATACTCACCGCAAATAGTGAAAAGTGGAAATGTGACGGACGAGGAATTCGCAACTGTATCTGAACGTCTAGGAGAGTTACCGGGCGTGGATACAACGACAGATTGGGAACGTGTGAGAAGATCAGACAATACGATTCTAGGGACAACCACGAGCTCCATTGAAGGTATTCCTAAATCCCGTGAGAATTATTTCTTGGCACGGGATTACTCAGGAAATGACCGTGTTGGAAAAAGTTATATTGAGCAATATTATGAGGATTTGTTAAAAGGGCAAAAAACAATTGTGAAGAATATTAAAGATCGTAGCGGGCGTGTCGTCGAAACGAAAACAATCCGACAAGGCGAACCTGGTAAGGATCTTATTCTGACGATTGATAGTGAACTGCAACAGACACTTGAAAATATTGTATCGGAAAAACTGTTGGAATTAAAAAGAGGACCCAATACCGGAGAATTGGATAGGGCTTTTCTAGTCATGATGAATCCGAATAACGGTGAAGTTCTTTCGCTTGTAGGTAAGCAAGTTGTTACGAATCCAGAAACAGGAAAACTCGAAATATGGGACTACGCATATGGTACATTTACTGCGGTCCATGAAGCGGGATCAACAGTGAAGATGGCGACGCTTCTTACAGGGTATCAGGAAAATGTGGTACGTATCGGCGAAACGAAGATAGATGAACCAATTAGAATCGGTGGTATTACAAAAAGATCGCTGTTTAATCAATACTCTAGGGTTGCTGTAACTGATATTGAAGCAATCGGCAAGTCTTCGAACGTTTATATGTTCCGTATCGCAATGGCTATGGCGGATTCTAACAACAGCTCTGAAGGTGCGAAACGCATTAGGGAAAATGCATTTGATACGTTCCGACAATCTTTCGCCTCTTTTGGACTTGGAACAAAAACCGGCATTGACTTACCGGGGGAGTTAGGCGGTCTGATTGGCGAAAGTAATTCAATCGGTATTTTAATGGATTTATCCATCGGGCAGTTCGATACCTATACAACACTTCAATTGGCTCAATACGTCTCAACAATTGCAAATGGCGGTTATCGGATAGCTCCAAAAGTATTAAAAGAAATACGCGAACCATCTGAGGATGGTGAAATTCTTGGTTCTCTCATTCAAGAAACAGAGGTCAATATCTTAAATAGGATTCAGAGTACTGATGCAGAAATTGATCAAGTGAAGCGTGGTATGCATTACGTGTATTATGCACCTAAAGGAACGGCCCCGAAAATTTTTGATGGAAAAGACTATGATGGAGCAGGGAAGACGGGAACTGCGCAAGCATTCAGTTCAGGGAAATCGACAATCAATCTATCCCATGTGGGGTTTGCACCTTACGAAAATCCGGAAATTGCTTATGCGGTTCTTGTCCCAAACATCACTACAAAGCCAGGAGATCACACGACTGGCGCTCAAAATAAAATTATCCAACAAGCTGTAGACGAATATTTTAAGCTGAAAGTAAAAAGAGCTAAAGAAGAAATATCTACAGCTGCCGAGCAACCAATCATACAGGCTCCTAAAAAAGAATCTGAAAAATAAAAGTAGGGAAACCAAAGAATGGTTTCCTTACTTTTTTCAATAGATAAAAACCTAAGCCGCTATCTATGATGAAAATGAAATTAAGCTCTTTGAAAAGAGAATCCGCTCCTATAAAATAAGTACAGTCTTCTTGTCAATTAATTTTAAAAGAATATTCATGGATATTCCTCCGCCTATCGCTAAGAAAAAACTCCTAGTATTCTGAAATAACCCCTTAAAATAAGGCGTGTCCTTTGTCATCTTAAATTCGATAAAACTGAAAACTGTAATTCTGGGTAAAAATTTGTTATACTTACAAACAGACCAGTTGGTATGTGAGGAGAGATACATTAAATATGGATATAAAATCGCAATTAATTGATACTGCTACGACCCTTTTTCAACAAAAAGGATATAAAAATGTTGGACTTAACGAGATTTTAAAAGCTTGTAATGTTACAAAAGGAGCGCTCTATCATCATTTTCCAAACGGAAAAGAAGAATTATTGATTATTTGTTTACAAGGTTTGAATGAGGCCATTACCACAGATATCAAAGCTATTTTCAGCAGGCATCTATCAGCTAAGGACGCCATACTCTCAATGATTGATAAGTTAATTCAGGATTTTGAAAAAAGTGGCACCATTATCGGCTATACATTTAGTAGCATTGTCAGTGAAATGGCAACGATGAGTGAACCAGTCCGTACTGCTTGTAGTGCTCTATATGAAAACATTCAACACCTTTACTATGAGAAACTTATAACGGAAGGCTATTCGAGTGAATCAGCTTCCGCTATCGCATTGTTGATGACAGCTTCGATTGAGGGTGCAATGATGCTTTGTTTGACGCAAAAATCCGCAACACCTTTGAAAACAATTGCCACATTATTGCCGGGTATATTAAAAGTGAACAAGTAAATTCGACAGAACCCGTTAATATTGTGTTTGTTAAACTGAGTGCATCTTTAGTGTAAATTACATTTACTGCGGTTTTATTGATATATCTTACGATTATTCACTCCATAGCGTGATTTGTTATTGGCATATTCATCGATGTATTTAACGTAGGTCTCAAATATGAATTTTGAAAGGAAGAAAAACAAACTATGCATCAAGAAAACAGACTACCGAAAAACGGTAAAGAGGGCGCGTTATTTGGCGCAATTATCGTAACATTATCAGTATTAACAATGGGACCAATCAATATGATCCTTGCTGCTGGAGGCTTCAACAAAGATGTTGCAATGAACATGCTAATCGTGTTACCTATTATTTGGGTTTTCGTCATGATAATTGAACCGGTAGCAATCGGTCGTTTTGCAGAATTTTTATCATCTAAATTCATTTCGCCAACAGATGGTTTTGCTGCTCGTATTATGTTCCGTACAATTTTCACAGTATTAGGTATGTCATTTACAATGACATTTGTTGGGGTTATCATTGGGGATGGTTTTACAACTGATATCTTTGCACACTTTATCCAAATCTGGCCCCGTAACTTCTTACTCGCCCTATTTTTAGAGAGCGTAGTTATCCAACCATTTGCACGTTTAGTAATGGTTAAAATGCACGCAGCGCAAGATAGAAAAGCCGCAGTTCAAACGAATACACAAAATATCTAAAAAAATCGCTCAGACTTTTCAAAAAGTCTGAGCGATTTTTTTATTATTCATTCAGCAGGCGTACGGACGACTAAAACATCGCATTTAGCTGAACGTACGATTGCTTCAGATACAGAACCAATTAAGTAGCGCTCTACTGGCGTATGCCCCGTAGCGCCGCAAATAATTAAGTCTGCCTTCACCAATTTAGCAATCTCTTTTGTAATCACAGTTTTAGGTGAACCATATTCAATAATGATAGTTACATTTTCAACGCGAGCAGCTGCTGCGCGTGCTTTATAGCGTTCTAAAATTTGTTGAGATTGTTCTTTGACTTGCCCAGCAATTTCTTTATCAAGAGGTCCCAAGTAGCGCGTATCAATAATGTTAACGAGGTTTAATTGTGATCCTTTATTTCGATATGCAATCTCAAGTGATTTACGAAATGCATAATCAGCCTCTTTTGAACCGTCTACAGCTACTACAATACTTTTATAACCAGTTGCCATTAGTCATAATCTCCTTTTTAAATTATGTAATAAATCAGTTGTAGTTATTTTGAATTCACATTTTTCGATTTTTTCATGAACAAATACAATATAACATTAATCACTGCAAATACTAAAACGACTATAAAGTTTTTCAGATTATCCAATATACTTTTCTTCGAGTTTTTCTTTCTATTTTCACTTCTTTTTAAAAAGTGGATAGATGGGGTCGTGGAAAAAGGAAGATGGAAAAGGGGATTCGAAGTGGACCGAATGGGACAAATGAATTTGAAGTAAATAAAGCATACATGGATTGGTACGCATACCGCGGCGCTCATCGGGTTATTGTTTGGAGCAAGCAAAGTGAACACAACCATATGGATGACCATCCGTATTGCATTATGGATACTTGTATTTGGCTTTGTAACGGCGAAGGGCTTTGATTTCTTTTTGGAAAATAGCTAGTTCTTAAAATACAAAAGCCGCTCAATTAATGAGCGGCTTTACGTTTATCCAAACGCCGTGATAGAAGAGTGCGCCGGTGATAGTGCTCCGTGCAATCTTTGCATAATTCAACTTGCCGCAAATACTTGTGCTAGCTCTCCGGCCATCTTTGTTTTTTCTTGTTCTCCTGCATGATTCCATAGCTTTTCGAAAAACACCCCTAGTCCAGGTAACAGGTGCTCTTCACCTCGTTTAATAGCATCTTCCACAACGTTACGGATATCATCCGCTGTATTATTCGTCATGTTTGCTGAAATGGCATCTCTTATTTGAAAATCCATTTTATCAACCTCCCACTTTCATTTTGGACACAAATATCGCCAACTATACCGTCATTTGATACACTGAAAAGAAAAAGGCGGTAACGTACATATGAAACGAATTGAATCATCACAAAACGCACTCGTGAAACATTGGAAAAAGCTTGTCACAACACGAAAAGAACGCGATCTGTCGAAAGAATTCCTTGTCGAAGGTTTTCATCTCGTTGAAGAAGCATTAAAAAGTAATGGGGCAATTCTCGCGTTAATCACCCGTGACGGAGTTGAAATACCTCAAGGATGGTCTATCGAAGGTGTAAAGCTTGTTGAGATAACAGAGGCAATTGCGAAAGAAATTTCGGAAACGGAGCAGTCGCAGGGTATTTATGCGCATTGCCGTCAACCGGAGCATGCTGTAGAGAACTATTCTACATGGAAAAAACTTTTATTAATTGACGCAGTCCAGGATCCTGGTAATGTCGGAACGATGATTCGGACGGCAGATGCTGCTGGAATGGATGCAGTTATTCTTGGAATGGGGACCGCTGATTCGTATAACCCGAAAACAGTACGTTCTGCGCAAGGGTCACATTTCAATATCCCGATCGTCAAAGGTGATCTTATTGAATGGACGGCTAAGGCGAAAGAAGCGGGCATTCAAGTTTTAGGGACAGGATTGAAAAATGCTGTAAATCATTCTGATATCTGGCCACAAGACGAATTTGCATTGATTGTTGGAAATGAAGGCAGTGGCGTCAATCCGGATTTGCTTGAGATGGCGGATAATACGGTCAAGATTCCAATGTACGGCAAAGCAGAATCGTTAAACGTCGCAGTTGCAACGGGCATCCTGCTATATACGTATTCTAAAGTGTGAAAACTAGCATGTTGTTGATGATCAAATCATAATCGGGTATACTATTGGTTATGAACAGAAATGAAAAGCAATGATCGGGAAAAGTAAACAATACATGAGCCGAAAGGGAGTCCGCGCCTTGACTGAAAGCGCAGATGGGTAAATGATTGTCGAAGTTCACCCCGTGAGCTGCCGCCAGGACCAGCGTAAGCTGTAAAGGTGTGCCGGTGCCGGACCGTTATTCCGATTTGAGTGATCATATCTTCGGGTATGATAATCAGGGTGGTACCGCGAAATCGTCCTCGTCCCTTTTTTAAGGGGCGGGGTTTTTATTTCGTCTAATTTCGGGCGCCAGACGCCCTACACTTTTTTTATTTTGAAAGGAGAATTGACATGGAAGCACAATTAGAACTGTTGAAAGTAGAGGCGCTTGCAAAAATTGAAGCAGCTTCAGATGTAAAATCATTGAATGAAGTTCGTGTAGCCTACTTAGGGAAAAAAGGACCAATTACTGATTTGTTGAAAGGCATGGGAAAACTTCCTGCTGAAGAACGTCCGAAAATGGGGGCGCTTGTCAATGTTATTCGTGAGGCAGTGACAGAAGTGCTCGAAGATCGTATGGCGAAACTTGAAGAATTAGCCATCAACGAACAGCTTGAAAAAGAATCGATTGATGTAACATTGCCTGGACGTCCTGCACGTACTGGAAATCACCATCCGTTAACACGTGTTGTTGAGGAAATCGAAGACTTCTTCATCAGCATGGGCTATGAAATTGCTGAGGGTCCTGAAGTTGAGAAAGATTATTACAACTTTGAAGCGCTGAACTTGCCAAAAGGCCATCCAGCACGTGATATGCAAGATTCGTTCTACATATCCGAAGATATTCTTCTTCGTACACATACGTCACCAGTTCAAGCACGGACGATGGAAGCGAAAGGCGGCGCGCCGATTAAGATTATATGCCCAGGTAAAGTGTACCGTCGTGATAGTGACGATGCGACGCATTCTCATCAATTCACGCAAATTGAAGGGCTTGTTATTGGTGAAGATATCCGCATGAGCGATTTGAAAGGGACACTTTCTTTATTCGCTAAAAAAATGTTTGGCGATGAGCGTGAAATCCGTCTGCGTCCGAGTTTCTTCCCATTCACGGAACCGTCTGTTGAAATGGACATTTCATGTTTCAAATGTGGCGGAGACGGCTGTAACGTTTGTAAGAAAACAGGCTGGATCGAAATTTTAGGTGCCGGTATGGTACACCCGAATGTACTGGAAATGGCTGGTTATGACCCCGCTGTTGTATCAGGTTTCGCTTTCGGTATGGGACCTGAACGTATTGCAATGTTGAAATATGGTGTGGAAGATATCCGTCATTTCTATACAAATGACGTGCGGTTTGTATCGCAATTCCACCGGACGGAAGCTTGAGGAGGAGACGAATATGTTAGTATCTACAAAATGGTTAAGTGAATATGTAAATATAGAGGGAATTTCTACGGCAGACCTTGCGGAGAAAATTACACGTTCGGGCATTGAAGTTGATTCCATCATCGACCGTTCGCATGGTATGACGAACATAGTTGTGGGTTATGTGTTGGAATGTGTGAAACATCCTGAAGCGGATAAGTTGAATATTTGTCAAGTGGATGTTGGGGAAGAAACTACACAAATTATTTGTGGTGCTCCCAACGTTGCAGAAGGGCAAAAAGTCATTGTTGCACGTCCAGGTGCAGTACTACCAGGCGGCATGAAGATTAAAAAAGCAAAACTGCGTGGTGAGGAATCGAACGGAATGATCTGTTCACTTCAAGAGCTTGCGATTGAAGGCAAGCTTGTACCAAAAGCATATGCAGAAGGAATCTATGTGCTTCCTGAATCAGCTGTACCAGGTGAATCCGCACTCCCGCTGCTTGGTCTTGATGATCAAGTACTTGAATTCGATTTAACACCAAACCGTTCAGACGCACTTAGCATGATAGGCGTTGCGTATGAAGTTGGAGCGATTTTATCACAAGGCATCCAACTCCCTGAAATTAACTACACGGCTTCAAATGAAAAAGCCGAAGATATGCTGAAACTGCGTATCGATGCAAAAGAAGAAAATCCGATGTACGTAGCGAAAGTCGTTAAAAACGTTAAAGTAGAAGCATCGCCGTTATGGCTTCAAAACCGTTTAATGGCTGCTGGCGTACGTCCACATAATAACGTTGTCGATATTACAAACTTTGTCCTGATGGAATACGGTCAGCCGCTTCATGCATTTGACTATGACCGTCTTGGAACAGGTGAAATCGCTGTCCGTCTTGCGGAACAAGGTGAAAAAATCACGACATTGGATGATACTGAACGGACACTGGAAGCGCATCAACTTGTTATTACGAATGGTAAAGAACCTGTAGCGATTGCTGGCGTAATGGGCGGATTAAATACGGAAGTACATGATGGAACGACGACGGTTGTCATCGAATCTGCTTACTTCTCATCAGGATCTGTCCGCCGTACATCGAGAGAGCTTGGACTTCGTAGTGATGCGAGTACACGTTTTGAAAAAGGAGTCGATCCTAATCGAGTCGAAGCAGCAGCAGAACGTGCCGCACAGCTTATGGCTGAAATTGCGGGGGGCGTTGTGCTTGCTGGATCTGTCATTGTTGATGATCTCGATAAAACGCCTGTACGCATTACTGTTTCACCGGATTATATTAACAATCGCCTTGGTATGAAGATCCCTCTTGAAGAAATGCTAGCTATTTTAGACGGATTACAAATCCCTACAGAAGCGGTGAACGGAAAATTGATCATTGACGCACCGACACGCAGGCAGGATCTTCGAATCCAAGAAGATATTATCGAAGAGATTGCACGGATGTACGGCTATGACTTGATTCCAATGACACTTCCAATAACGGAATCGACGCCGGGTGGGTTGTCGCCGTATCAAGCGAAACGTCGTACAGTTAGAGCGTTCCTTGAAGGCGCAGGACTCTTCCAGGCACTGACGTATTCATTAACATCTAAGGAACAGGCACAAAGCTACGCGCTTGAAACAGCACCCGTTACAGAACTTCTGATGCCGATGAGTGAAGACCGCAGTATCCTTCGGCAAAGTCTTATCCCGCATCTCCTTGAGGCTGCAACATACAACGTTGCACGCCGTATGGATTCGGTAGCACTTTATGAAACTGGATCGGTATTCCTTGGTGAAGAGGAAGATGGACTGCCACAAGAAGTTGAACATGTTGCAGCTGTTATTACTGGAAAATGGGTTGACCATGCATGGCAAGCTGAAACGAAATCGGTCGACTTCTTCGTTCTAAAAGGAATTGTCGAAGGCATGATGGATAGTCTCGGTCTTTCTGAAGGTCTGTCATTCGAACAAACTGTTCTTGACGGGATGCATCCTGGACGGACAGCAAACATTTTCTATAATGCCGAACGGATAGGTTTGATTGGACAAATTCACCCGACAGAACAGAAAAAACGTGATTTGAAAAACACATATGTAATGGAAATGAACCTTGCTAAAATTTTGGCAGTTGAAACGGAAGAACTTTTATATACCCAGGTTCCACGTTTCCCATCGAGTTCAAGGGACATTGCGCTTGTCGTTTCGAGCGATACATCAGCAGGTATGCTTGAAAACGTTATTCGCAGCGCTGGTGGTAAATTGTTGAAAGACGTTAGATTGTTTGACCTGTACGAAGGGGACAATGTTGAAGATGGCAAGAAATCACTTGCGTTCTCACTGACATATTCAGATGCTGAGCGCACATTGACAGACGAAGAAGTCGTCAAAGCGCATGAAAAAGTATTGAACGCGTTAACAACAGAAGCAGGAGCTTTGCTTCGCGGATAACTAAAATCAAGAGGCACACAGAATTCTATTCTGTGTGCCTCTTTTTGGGGAAATGCAATTAGAAAAGAAAAGATGCAATTACAGTAATTACCTTGGCATTTGTTGATTAGATTTTCGCGAAAACGAAGAGTTGTGATTAGAATATCGAAGTTGGTATTAGAATTTAAAAGTTGGTATTAGATTCTCAAAGTTGGTATTAGAATTCAAAAGTTGTGATTACACACCAAAACTCACCCTCTTTTCCTAGCCGCAAGATTCTTGGCTTTCCCTGCATTCGCAAAATGCCACTTCGTCAGTGATTTCAAAGTATCTTCACCGCTTTTTAATAAAATCTTGGCGGCCACCTCATCCACTCTCGGTCCCGCGCCTTTTGGCAGTGTCATTCCTGCAATCCCGCTCAACCGGTCCATCTCTTCTAAAAATGCAACACGTGCAATAATTGACGCAGCTGCAACCGACATATGAAGACCTTCCGCTTTTGTCGAAAACAGCACATTCTCTCGCACAATTTCAGACTCCGCTTTGATGTGATTATAATAAATTCCGCGCTCCGCAAATTGGTCAATCAAAATATAATCGGGTTTTTCCCCGTCCATTTTCCGGAGTACATGCTTAAGTGCTTGATTATGGAGGAGGGCTTTGATCTTTCCTTGAGACCAGCCGCTCGCTTGTACATCATTGTATTTCTCGTTTTCAAGCGTCAGTACACTATAAATGAGCGCCTCCTGTAAATCAGGTGCGATTTTTCGCATGAGGTCATCTGTTAGCATTTTTGAATCTTTTACACCAAGTTCGCGAACAAGCTCTATTTGATTGGCACGGACGAAACAAGCTGCAACAGTAACAGGCCCGAAGAAATCACCCGTTCCTGTTTCATCTGACCCGAGAACGGATAACTGTGCCAAGCGGTCTGGCAGCAAATCACCTTTTGTTTTCACTGCGGCCGACCCCGCTTTAACTTCTGCTGTGCCCCAACGCGCGGCTTCTCGTTCAGATCCTGCGCCCTGGAATAGTACTTTTCCGGACTTGTAGGCTGTGATTGAGGTATCAGGTAGTTTCGCTGCAAAGACGACGCCAGGAGCATTGCGTACGACTTTTGAAGACATGTAATGATTTATCACTTTTTTCATATCTTGACTGTTTACAATAATAACTTGATTACTCAATTTATAACTTCCTTTCGTCGACTTAATTCACAACTAAAACCATTTCGTGGTATGATTAATAACAGAGTTTTTTATGTGGGAGGTCGTATCATTGGCAGACGAACAGAAGACACGCATAGCAGTTGACATATACGGACAGACCTATAAAATGGTCGGTACCGAAACAAGCACTCATATGCGGCTGGTCGCCTCGATGGTCGATGAAAGGATGAGGGAAATCAGTGCCCATAACCCTTATCTCGACAGTACAAAAATCGCTGTGCTAACCGCCGTTAATAGTGTACATGATAATCTTAAATTAAAAATGCAAATTGAACAATTAGAAGAAGAATTGAATAAGCTGAAGGGTTGACGGTATTACATGCTTGATTTATTAATTATTATCCTCCTATTTGGGGGACTCGTAACTGGATTCAGACGGGGACTCATTGTCCAAATTATACATATGACAGGTTTCATCATCGCACTTGTCGTCGCTTATACGTACTATAAACAACTTGCGGAAGCATTTGTTCTTTGGGTTCCTTATCCAGGTGTGACTGCCGGTTCAAAATTATCCATGACAGTCGAACAACTTGATCTAGATGGGACGTTCTATCAATTACTGGCATTTGTATTGATATTTCTTGTTGTCAAATTTGGATTGCAGCTCATTGCATCTATGTTTGATTTCCTGAAGTATTTGCCCGTCCTAGGTTTCGTTGCGCGTATTGCGGGGGCTTTGTTCGGATTTATCGAATTCTATATACTTATGTTCCTTGTTCTCTATCTACTGGCTATGCTACCGATAGAGTTTATCCAAGAAAGGATAAGCAATTCATTGCTTGCTAAGTCGATGTTTGAACATACACCGGTGTTATCTGAAACTGTGAAAAAATGGTGGTACATCTATACAAACTGACGGCTTCCCCCTTTTTGGAGGGAAGCTTTTTTCTAGAATTGTCTATCCGCAGCGACCGAATGCAAAAGGTCGCTTCCGTATATCAGAACAGGAGGGCTTTTAGTGAATAAAAAAACAATCATTCGCACGTTTGAAAAAATCGCTTTATATATGGAGTTGCTTGGGGAAAACCATTTCAAAGTAGCAGCATTTAGAAAAGCGGCCAACGTGCTTGAACTAGATCCACGCAGTTTATCCGAAATGGATGATATTTTAAAGTTGAAAGGGATTGGCAAAGGCACGGGTGCTGTCATTACCGATTTGCTAGAAAAAGAAGAGTCTGATCTGCTGAAAGAACTGGAAGAAACTGTGCCAAAAGGGCTTATTCCATTGTTGAAAATACCAGGCCTAGGTGGCAAGAAAATCGCCAAACTACGGGAAGCGATTGGCATCGATTCGGTTGAATCACTCCGTGCGGCATGCATGGCTGGAGAAGTAAGTAAAGTAGCTGGTTTCGGCAAGAAGACGGAAGAGAATATGTTGAGCGAAATTGAAATTTTAGGAACTCGTCAAGGGAAATTTCCGCATTGGCAAATGGAGAAGGTTGTTACATTTGTTGAGCAGGAACTTCGTTTGATACCAGAGATTAAACATTTTTCTGTCGCTGGAAGTTACCGTCGAACGGAAGAGGAAAGTAGTGACGTCGATTTCATCATTGTGACGGACGAGCCTGTAACTGTACGGGAAAAGCTACTTGCCATATTACCGCTTGTCACGACGATTGCGGCAGGGAATGCGAAACTGTCTGTAACACTCGACTTGGAAGAGGCGATTGACGCTGATTTCCGCTTCGTGAAAGCAGACCAATTCGCAAGTGCCATTCATCATTTCACTGGCTCGAAAGACCATAATGTCAAAATGCGCCAACTTGCGAAATCTAGGGGAATGAAAATAAGTGAATACGGAGTGGAGAATGAAGATGGTTCCATCGAGACATTCGATTCAGAAGAACAATTTTTCGCACACTTCGGTTTGCCGTTCATCCCGCCTGCAGTGCGCAGAAATGGCAGTGAAATCGATCGTGTCGATGAACTAGCCGGCTTGGTAGCGATCGAGGACATTCGTTCGGACCTTCATATGCATACAACATGGTCGGACGGAGCGTACTCAATCCGTGAAATGGTTGAGGCCTGCCGTGCTAAAGGCTATTCTTATATGGTTATCACAGACCATACGCAGTATCTCAAAGTTGCGAACGGACTAACACCTGAACGAATACGTGAACAAATCGTGGAGATCCGTTCGTTGAATAAAGAATATGATGATATCGAAATTTTTTGCGGAACGGAAATGGACATCCTTCCTGACGCTACACTGGATTTTGATGATGAACTGCTAAGTGAGTTAGATTTTGTCATTGCTTCTATTCACTCTAATTTCAGTCAATCACAGGAATTGATTATGGAACGGCTCCATACGGCTATGAAAAATCCGCACGTCGATATGATTGCACACCCGACCGGTCGAATCGTTGGTCAAAGGGAAGGTTATAATCCTGATGTACCACAACTTATTCAGTGGGCGAAGGAGTATGGTAAAATACTTGAGTTGAATGCAAACCCATATCGGCTCGACCTTGCGACTGATCATCTGATTATGGCGCAGGAAGCTGGAGTTACTATTGCCATTAATACAGATGCACATGCAATTGAACAACTAAATTATATGACTACTGGCGTAAACTACGGTAAAAAAGCATGGTTGAAAAAAGAGACGGTCGTTAATACGTGGCCGCTCGATAAATTTATCCGCGAAATTGTGCGGAAGTGAGAGGAAGTGTAAGACATTGGAAAACCGTGTCTTAAAAACACTTGAGTTCGATAAAATCCGGGATATGGCAGCAACTCATTGCACATCATTCGCCGGTCGATCTTATATGGAGAAATTAGTACCCGTCAGTGATTTTGACGAAGTTGTAAAACTGCTGGAGGAAACAGACGAAGGGTTATCGATACTTCGCGTTCGTGGCAATGTGCCAATGGGCGGAATTAGCGATATTAGACCCCATGCCAAACGTGCACAAATGGGCGGCATGCTGAGTGCTTATGAATTGATGGAAACAGCCAACACAATCCGTGCAAGCCGGAACCTGCGTCAATTCATTGAAGCGATAGTGGCAGATGAAGATATTGAAATTCCGCATTTCATTGCGAAAAAAGATGCCATTCCGATTTTGACAGGCTTGGAACACGAAATCAATGCATGCATTGATGACAATGCGCATGTTGTCGACAGCGCTTCAGGATCGCTACGTACAATTCGGCAAGGTTTGCGAATGCAGGAAGGCCGCGTACGTGAAAAGCTGGAAAGTTATACACGTGGGAAAAATGCTGCAACGATGTTATCCGACGCCATTGTCACTATCCGGAATGACCGTTATGTGATTCCAGTAAAGTCGGAGTATCGTTCGCATTACCGTGGTGTTATTCACGATATGTCGTCATCTGGTCAAACGCTTTTCATCGAGCCTGATGCAGTCGTGCAGGCAAATAATGAAATTAGAAGATTAAAACTGCAGGAACAGGAAGAAATCGAGAAAATTCTTATCGATCTGTCCGCGAAAGTGCAGGAAGTCGCACATGATTTATTCACCCTTGTTGCTATACTATCTGAAATTGACGTTATCCTTGCGAAAGCAAAATTTGGCAAAGCGCATAAATGCACGAAACCCGAAGTGAACAATAAAGGCTATATTCGTCTAACGAAAGCGCGACATCCCTTGTTGTCGATGGAAGAAGCAGTTGCGAATACAATTGAATTCGGTAAAGATATCACAACCATCGTTATTACCGGACCTAATACGGGCGGGAAAACGGTCACATTAAAAACGGTAGGGTTATGTACGCTAATGGCACAGGCAGGACTTCCTATACCGGCACTCGACGGCTCTGAAGTTGCAGTGTTCGATTCGATCTATGCTGATATTGGAGACGAGCAATCGATTGAGCAAAGCCTTAGTACATTCTCCTCACATATGGTGAACATCGTCGATATTTTAGAGAAATACGATGACCGTTCCCTTATTATATTCGATGAGCTCGGTTCGGGTACGGATCCGCAGGAAGGGGCGGCACTTGCCATCTCGATTCTGGATGAAGTGCATGGACGTGGTGCAAGAGTAATGGCAACAACTCATTATCCAGAGTTGAAAGCATATGGCTATAACCGTCCAGGCGTTGCCAATGCAAGTGTTGAATTTGATGTTGACACGCTTAGTCCTACGTACCGTTTGTTAATAGGCGTTCCAGGACGCAGTAATGCGTTTGAAATTTCAAAGCGACTAGGATTGCAGGACTGGGTTATTGATAGGGCGAAAAAATTCACGGGTACAGATCGCGGTGAAGTCGATTCAATGATCCTTTCGCTTGAGACAAGCCGTGTGCAATCAGAAAAAGATGCAGAAGAGACGCATGACATCTTACTAGAAACGGATCGTTTGAAACGTGAATTGGAAGAAAAACTAGCGGAGTTCGATAACAAGAAAGAACGAATGGAAGAAAAAGCAAAAGAGAAAGCCAAAAAAATCATCGAAGATGCGAAGCGTGAATCGGAAGCAATCATTTCAGATTTACGTGCAATGCGCCTGAATGTGGGGGCAAACGTAAAAGAACACGAATTGATTGAAGCTCGAAAACGTCTTGAAGGCGCTGCTCCTGCTGAAGCGAAGAAGAAGGCAGTGAAAGCGAAGGCAGCGCCAAGGGCCCTTCAAACAGGTGACGAAGTGAAAGTGCTCAGTTATGGTCAAAAAGGGACGCTCATTGATAAAGTTTCAGATCATGAATGGATTGTCCAAATCGGTATTTTGAAGATGAAGCTTGATCAATCAGGACTGGAATTTGTTAAACCTGAAAAAGAGAAAAAACAGTATGTATCAACTTCAGTAGCGGGACGAGATACACATGTTAAAATGGAACTCGACCTGCGGGGAGAACGCTATGAAGATGCAATTTTCCGCACAGAGAAATATTTGGACGATGCGCTCCTATCAAATTATCACCAAGTGTCGATTATTCATGGCAAAGGGACAGGGGCGTTAAGGCAAGGTATCCAGCAATTCTTGAAAAATCACAGCCGCGTGAAAACGTACCGATTCGGTGAAGCCAGTGAAGGCGGACACGGCGTTACTGTTGTCGAATTGAAATAATTCCCCTGTTTAAGTTAACCAATGTATACCTGTATAAACCAAGCAAAGGCGCCTTACAAAGGGGAGCCACTGAAAAAGTTCTTTTTTATAGTAAGAACTAGTTGATAGTAGTGAAGAGCGGCTTTTGCTAGCGTTGGGAGCACGGGGCAAGAATGCCTTAATTTCTGCAAAGAACACAGAAATACGGCAAATCGAACCCTTCGTAGTTCGATTGACTGAAGCCGTGCCCGCGGAAAGCGTCCGCTCGGAACGGAAATCAACGGGATTGAAGGAAATCGTACTTTTTCAGTGCTCTCGCTAAGGGCGGAAGGCATCTCCCGAGCGCCGCAGCGACTTGAAAGGAATCTCTATATCCACCTACGTGGCGGATAAGATTCTCTCAAAGTTTCATGTACTAGTGAAAAAGTATATTCCCGTTTTTGAAACCTTTTACGTGCTTATCCGTATAGGAAGGAATAACCGAACGTAAAAGGAGTCTAATACTATGAATAAAACCGAATTTTGGAATCATCCATTAGTAGAATCAGCAGGCTATTTCAGTGTAGTAGTCCTATGTCTTATCGTTTCAATGGTGCTTTTTGAGCTCGTCACGAAATATAAGAATTGGGAAGAAATTAGAAAAGGAAACGTTGCAGTGGCACTTGCGACAGGTGGTAAAATATTTGGGGTAGCAAACATTTTTCGATACTCAATCGAACAGCATAATTCATTACCTCAAATGATTGGCTGGGGCTTGTTTGGATTTACCCTGCTTATTTTCGCCTATTTGTTGTTTGAATTCCTGACACCTAAATTCAATATTGATAAGGAAATCGAAGCAGATAATCGTGCGGTCGGTTTCATATCCTTGACGATATCAGTGGGACTTTCATTCGTTATAGGAGCAAGTATTTCATAAGGGTTGTGAAGTTGTGGAAAAATTAGCTAAAATATTACTCGTAGTCTGCGTATTATTTATCGCAGTAGGTATTTATTGGATGACGGCAAATACACCTTGATCAGTTTATTCTGGTCAAGGCTTTTTTTATTGACATAAAATATTCTATTTGAAACCTGACTCAATTACTACTATAATTAGATTAGGAATATTCAAAGAATTGAAGAAGAGGAAAAAGGAGGCTTTTATTTGACAATGAAACCTTGGCTGGACTTATATCCCGCTGAAATCTCAAAGACGCTTGACTATGAACATATTCCTATTCAGGAATTCTTGACAAGATCCAGCGAGAAATATCCTAACAAGACGGCTATGCATTTCCTTGGTAAAGACATCTCATTTAAAGAGTTTCATGAATCAGCTTTGAAGTTCGCGAACTATTTGACAACTATCGGAATTGTCAAAGGGGACCGGGTTGCAATCATGCTTCCAAACTGTCCACAAGGGGCAATTGCCTACTATGGGATATTGTATGTGGGTGCAATCGTCGTGCAGACGAATCCTCTTTATACGGAGCGTGAAGTGGCTTATCAAATGGTTGATTCTGGAGCGAAAGCAATCATTTCACTCGACATTCTATTTCCGCGTATTTCGAAAATCGTTAAAGACACAAAACTTGAGCATGTAATAATAACGGGAATAAAAGACTACCTACCGTTTCCTAAGAATCTCATCTATCCATTCATTCAGAAAAAAGAACACGGGATTACAGTGAAAGTTGAGCACCGTGGAATGAACCATCTATTCACGGAAATTATGAAAGTCGCAAAATCAGATCCGGTTAGTTATGACTTTGATTACGATGAAGATATTGCGTTGCTGCAATATACGGGTGGCACAACGGGTCCTCCAAAAGGAGTCATGTTGACACACGCTAATCTAATTTCTAACGTTAAAATGTGTGGCGAATGGTTGTATAAGTGTAAAGAAGGCGAAGAAACGGTCATGGGTATTTTGCCATTCTTCCACGTATATGGAATGACAACCGTATTAATTCTTTCTGTCATGCAAGGGAATAGAATGGTACTTATCCCTAAATTTGATTTTGAAACGGCTTTGAAAGCAATCGATAAACAGAAGCCAACCTTATTTCCTGGCGCACCTACGATCTATATTGGACTATTAAATCATCCTAATCTAAAAAAATATGATCTATCTTCAATTAAAGCATGTATTAGTGGTTCTGCCGCATTACCAGTCGAAGTGCAGGAGAAATTCGAGAAAATCACCGGTGGAAAACTAGTTGAAGGATATGGCCTTACGGAAACATCTCCCGTTACCCATTCAAATTTCGTTTGGGCAGACAAACGAGCTAAAGGATCAATTGGTGTCCCTTGGCCGGATACAGATTCTTGCATACTTGGTCCTGAGTCATCAGAACCGCTGGCGAATGGAGAAATTGGTGAAATTGCGGTAAAAGGCCCTCAAGTGATGAAAGGCTATTGGAATAGACTGGAAGATACGGAACAGACTTTCCGCGATGGCTGGTTTTTAACTGGGGATCTTGGATATATGGATGACGAGGGTTATTTCTATGTTGTTGATCGTAAAAAAGATATAATCATTGCAAGCGGTTTCAATATTTATCCACGGGAGATTGAAGAGGTTCTTTATGAACATGAAGCGATACAGGAATGTGTAATCGCGGGTATCCCAGATCCGTACAGGGGTGAAACTGTCAAAGCCTATATTGTCTTGAAACAAGGAGTTACTGTAACGGAAGAAAAGCTTGATAAGTATTGCCGAGAGAATTTAGCATCGTTTAAAGTACCGCGACTTTATGAATTCCGTACAGAATTGCCGAAAACAGCTGTCGGGAAAATTTTACGCCGTGCTTTGATTGATGAAGAAAAAAAGAAAGCTGAAAAGGAATTACTTCCACTGTGATGAAATGCTTGACATAGCAGACGTTAACAACTAATATGAAAATATGAATGAATCATCATTCATATTTTCTTTTTGGTGGTGATATATAGATATGAAACGAGATAGACCAAAATATAAGCAAATAGTAGATGCGGCAGTCATTGTCATTGCTGAGAATGGATACCATCAAGCCCAAGTTTCGAAGATAGCAAAAGAAGCGGGGGTTGCTGACGGGACAATCTATCTTTACTTCAAAAATAAAGAAGATATCCTGATATCTGTTTTTAGAGAAAAAATGGCGATTTTCGTAAATAACGTCGAAGTTATATTGAAACAGGATATTGATACATCTGAAAAACTATTCAGACTGATTGACAGTCATTTTCGCATTCTGCATGAAGACCGTCACTTGGCAATAGTTACGCAACTAGAACTTCGTCAATCGAATAAAGAATTACGTCTCCGAATTAACGAAGTACTAAAAGAATATTTAACGCTCCTAGATGTAATTTTGAAAGAGGGAATCGTGAACGGGGCGCTTGACGAAGGCCTTGATATCCGACTTGCTAGACAAATGGTATTTGGCACAATTGACGAAACAATCACTTCATGGGTGATGAATGATCAAAAATATGATTTAATGAAACTATCACCCGAAGTACATAGGCTGATTATGAATGGAATGAAAGCTTAACTTGAATCAAATTAAGCAGCCTCGGGCGGATGTCACAAATTTTGAAGGGGGTTCGGGAAGGCAACCAAAGTTCGCCGCGTGTTGCGGCAAAGGTTGCATACCTGCATCCAGTAGGCACAATCCAAAATTTGGACGCAATTAGGCCGAGGCGTAATTGATGGAAAGTGGGGATGAAATGGAGTTTCTAACAGTAGCAATTGATGATGGGGTAGCTGTTGCGACAATTAACAGGCCACCCGCGAATGCGCTTTCACGCGCACTCATACTGGAAGTGAATGCATTACTTGATCAAGTGGAGAACGACGATTCTGTACGAGTCATCGTGTTTCACGGAGAAGGCAAGTTTTTCTCGGCTGGAGCAGATATTAAAGAATTTACATCTGTCACTTCAGGTGAAGAATTTTCAAAACTTTCCGCAAGCGGACAAGAAGTTTTTGAACGGCTTGAACGTTTCTCTAAACCGGTTATTGCGGCTATTCATGGCGCGGCACTGGGTGGTGGGCTTGAACTAGCGATGGCCTGTCACATGCGGATTGTAACTGAAAATGCGAAACTGGGCTTGCCGGAATTGCAATTGGGTCTAATCCCCGGTTTTGCTGGGTCACAGCGTCTTCCGCGTTACGTCGGCATGCCGAAAGCAGCGGAGATGTTATTAACGAGTGATCCAATCAGTGGGATAGAAGCAGCCCGTCTAGGACTTGCCAATCATGCTTATACAGATGAAGAACTCCTACCTAAAACAATGGAGCTTGCTAAGAAGATTGCTAAGAAGGGCCCTGTCGCAGTGAAAGCTGCACTAGAGATGCTGCAATTTACGAAGCATCCTTCTTATTATGAAGGCGTGAAGGCAGAAGCTGATTCATTCGGTGAAGTTTTCGTCTCTGAGGATGCAAAAGAAGGAATTCAAGCATTCCTTGAAAAACGTGTACCTGTATTTAAAGGGAAATAATTAAAAAGTTAGGGAGGCCAGCAATATGAATATTTATGTACTAGTAAAACGGACATTTGATACAGAGGAAAAGATCACGGTTTCTAACGGTAAAATTTCTGAGGATGGTGCGGAGTTCATCATCAATCCTTATGATGAATATGCAATTGAAGAAGCTATCCAGGTACGTGACGCAAATGACGGCGAAGTAACTGTCATTACAATCGGTGGAGAAGACGCGGAAAAACAACTTCGCACAGCGCTTGCAATGGGTGCAGACAAAGCGGTTCTAATCGATACTGAAGATGACCTTGATGAAATGGATGAATTCACATCTGCTAAAATTATTGCTGAGTATTTGAAAGATAAAGAAGTAGATTTGATTCTTGCAGGAAACGTTGCAATTGATGGCGGTTCTGGACAAGTGGGTCCACGTGTGGCTGAACTTCTAGGCATTAACTACGTAACGACAATTACGAACCTTGAAATCAACGGTACATCCGTCAAAATCATTCGTGATGTTGAAGGGGATTCTGAAACAATTGAAACGTCACTGCCATTACTAGTGACTGCTCAGCAAGGTCTTAACGAACCACGCTACCCGTCACTTCCAGGTATTATGAAAGCGAAGAAAAAGCCGCTTGAAAAGCTTGAACTAGATGATCTTGACCTAGAAGAAGATGACGTAGAAGCGAAAACACAAACAATCGAAATTTACCTTCCGCCGCAAAAAGCTGCTGGACGTATTCTTGAAGGCGATATTTCTGATCAAGTGAATGAACTTGTAAATCTGCTTAAAAATGAAGCTAAAGTAATCTAATCAGACTTTTAATTGTAATGGAGGGACTATAAATGTCTAAAAAAGTAGTAGTACTTGGGGAAGCACGAGAAGGAGCTTTGCGTAACGTTTCATTCGAAGCGATTGCAGCTGCTAAAAAGATTTCGGGAGGCGGAGAGGTTGTCGGGGTATTGCTCGGCGATGCTGTTCAGTCACTTGCAGAAGAAATGATTCATTACGGAGCTGACCGTGTCGTTACTGTGGAACATCCACATTTGAAACTATATACTTCTGACGCATTCAGCCAAGCGTTTATGGCAGTTTACGAACAAGAGAAACCGGAAGCTATTGTGTTCGGTCACACAGCTTTAGGGAAAGATTTGTCACCTAAGATTGCTAGTAAACTAGCATCAGGTTTAATCTCTGATGTAACTACTATTGAAGGCGAGGGCGATGCTGCGGTATTCATCCGTCCAATCTTCTCTGGTAAAGCATTTGAAAAAGTGAAGAACAAAGACGGACTTCTATTCATCACAGTACGTCCGAATAACATTGCGCCTTTAGAGCACGACGCAGGCAGAACAGGCGACGTAGCTGCACTATCTGTTGATGTTACCAATCTTCGTACAATCATTTCAGAAGTTATTCGTAAATCGACAGAGGGTGTCGATCTTTCAGAAGCGAAAGTTGTTGTTGCTGGGGGCCGTGGCGTGAAAAGTGCGGAAGGCTTCGAACCATTGCAAGAACTTGCGACACTTTTAGGTGGAGCAATCGGTGCATCTCGCGGAGCATGTGACGCGGATTACTGTGACTATTCTCTACAAATCGGTCAAACTGGTAAAGTTGTTACACCGGACTTGTACATTGCTGCAGGTATTTCGGGGGCGATCCAACATATGGCGGGAATGTCTAACTCGAAAGTAATCGTGGCAATCAATAAAGATTCAGAAGCGAATATTTTCAAAGTAGCAGACTATGGAATTGTTGGTGACCTATTCGAGGTTATTCCGATGATGATTGAAGAAATTAAAAAAATTAAGACAAACTAATTTAAAGTGAAGCTCCCTCAACAGTGGGGAGCTTCTTTCAATAACTAAGCATATATTTAGCCCGTCATATAGCTGCATGCTATAATACAGACATAGGTTATCTATTAAGAGGAGGAAAATTTATTATGGCTATTATTCACGCGACTGATCAGAATTTTGACGAAAACATTAAAGAAGGACTTGTCCTTGTTGACTTTTGGGCACCTTGGTGTGGACCTTGTAAAATGATCGCTCCAGTTCTTGAAGAACTAAACGGCGAAATCGAAGGTAAAGCAAACATTGTTAAAGTTGACGTTGATGACAACCAGGAAACAGCTGGTAAATACGGTATCATGTCAATCCCTACTTTGGTTCTTTTCAAAGATGGAGAAATTGTTGACAAAGTTGTCGGCTTTAAACCAAAAGAAGCACTTGCTGAATTGATTGCAAAACACGCTTAATTAGTAACTTAATTTAGCAGAAGTTCAAAATCTGGGCGAATTATTTTTTGCGATGAAAGCGAAGCGGCAGTCGCAAATAGCCGAGATGTATTTGATAGAATAACCGGGTCCTTCATTGGCACCCGGTTTTTTGGTAGGTGAATTAGATGAATGAGTTAATCGCAGAAAAGTTGGCCATATTACCGGAGTTGCCAGGCTGTTATTTGATGAAAGATAGGCAAGGGACAATCATTTATGTGGGAAAAGCGAAAGTGTTGAAAAATCGAGTTCGTAGTTATTTTACGGGTAGCCATGATGCTAAAACACAGCGACTTGTGGGAGAAATCATAGACTTTGAATATATTGTCACTTCAACCAATCTGGAAGCGCTTGTCCTCGAGTTGAACCTTATCAAACAGTATGATCCGAAATATAATATCATGTTAAAAGATGATAAGACCTATCCCTACTTAAAATTAACGGCAGAGCGTCATCCGAAACTAATCATTACGAGACAAGTGAAAAAAGACAAAGGGAAATACTTCGGTCCGTATCCTCATGCTTTTGCCGCCGGTGAAACGAAAAAGTTGCTTGACCGGCTCTATCCTTATCGAAAATGTCATACGATGCCTGATCGGGTCTGTTTGTATTACCATCTTGGCCAGTGCCTCGCCCCTTGTGTCAATGAAGTGGAATTGGAAACGTACAAGGAAATGGTTGATGACATTACCCGCTTTTTGAATGGCGGTTATAAAAGTGTGAAAAAAGAATTGACGGAAAAAATGGCTGCAGCTGCGGAGAATTTGGAGTTTGAGCGCGCGAAAGAATACCGCGATCAGATTGTTAATATTGAAGCGATTATGGAAAAACAGGCGATGACGATGAGTGATTTCACTGATCGTGATGTCTTCGGATTTGCTGTGGACAATGGATGGATGTGTGTTCAAGTCTTTTTCGTCCGGCAGGGAAAGCTAATTGAACGGGATGTATCGCTATTCCCGGTTTATCAAGAACCGGAAGAAGAACTGCTAACGTTCATCGGACAGTTTTACGGTAAGTCCAAACATTTAATCCCGAAAGAAATCTTGTTGCCTCAGGGAATGGATAGTGAAATCGTCCGTCAACTTCTAGATGTCAATGTCTTCATTCCGCAGCGCGGTAAAAAGAAAGATCTCGTCCATCTAGCCATCAAGAATGCCGAGATATCATTGAAAGAAAAGTTCCAACTTATTGAACGACAAGAACTTCGTACAATTGGCGCATGTGAAGAACTTGGCAAGGCGATGAATATCACCATACCGTACCGTATTGAGGCATTTGATAATTCACATATGTACGGTTCGGATGCCGTCTCTGCAATGGTGTCATTCCTTGATGGGAAACCGAACCGTAAAGACTACCGAAAGTATAAGACGAAGACTGCAGCTGCACACGATGACTACGCGGCGATGCGTGAGGTTGTAAGGCGGCGTTATATCCGTGTGCTAAAGGATGATTTGCCATTACCTGACCTAATCGTTATAGATGGTGGTAAAGGTCATATGGAAGCGGCCAGGGAAATCATTGAAGATGAGTTGAACTTGTCGATTCCAATTGCTGGACTTGCGAAGGACGATAAACACCAGACGGCGCAACTTCTCTATGGCAATCCGATTGAAATGATCCCGCTAAAGAGAACGAGTGAAGCATTTTACTTGTTGCAGAGAATTCAAGACGAAGTGCACAGGTTTGCAATTACGTTCCACAGGCAACGGCGCGAAACGAATTCATTGACATCAGCGCTCGATGGATTACCAGGCGTCGGACCGAAACGAAAAACATTATTACTCAAACACTTTGAGTCTATGAAAAAGATTCGTGAAGCATCCGTTGAAGAGCTGCAACAAGCGGGCTTGCCGAAGGTGGTTGCAGAATCAGTGGAAACGTATTTCCGTGAAGAGGCATTGCGAGAAGAGAAGTAATGTGATAGAGTGAACGCACTGAGTTTTTTCACTAAAAATTGCATATGTAGTGAAGATAGAGGTGCGGATACCAATAGTAAATCTCCGGAAGGCGGCAGCCTGATGAACGGGATTGAAAGGAGTATTCGCCGAAGCGGACCAATCGGCTGTCACGATTGTCCTGCTGGATTTCCATTGAATAAATGGAAGTCTGTCAGGTATAAAAATACCTGGAGAGCTATCTGAACGGGGCGGCTCTTCGGCGAGCGCTCCAATCGGACCGGCTCTCATACTTATGAGGGCCGTTTTTGCGTTCAGGCGGAAATTGGAGGGAAAATCATGGAACGAATTGTAATGAAATTTGGTGGCACTTCAGTTGCGAACCCCGAGAGGATTGCACGCGCTGCAAAGCTTGTACAAGGTGAGGTAAGTCGGGGGAATCAAGTTGCGGTTATCGTATCTGCAATGGGGAAAACAACGGATGAACTTCTAAAGCTCGCCGTGGAAGTTAATCCGAAAGCGGGCCGCCGCGAACTTGATATGCTACTTGCGACAGGTGAGCAAGTAACAGCATCCCTTTTAGCGATGGCAATTGCGGCACAAGGTTTGGAAGCTCGCTCATATACAGGGTGGCAAGCGGGTGTAACGACAGAGTCAGTTCACGGCAATGCGCGAATCGAGCAAGTCCATGCAGATAAGGTTGTATCGACGCTTGAATCGGGTGCTGTTGCAGTGATTACCGGCTTTCAAGGTGCTGACAGCTCAGGTGAGTTGACAACACTTGGTCGCGGGGGATCTGATACAAGTGCTGTGGCGATTGCGATTGCAATAGATGCAGCTATCTGTGATATTTACACAGATGTTGAAGGGGTATTTACGACAGATCCAAGATTAATTGGACAAGCGAAGAAGCTTGAGGAAATATCATATGATGAAATGCTTGAAATCGCGAATTTAGGTGCAGGAGTACTTCACCCAAGAGCGGTTGAGTTTGCCAAGAACCATCAAATGCCGCTTCGGGTCAGACCTGCACATATGGAAGGTGAAGGAACGATTATCAAGGAGGAAATTGATTTGGAAAACAATTTAATTGTTCGGGGCATCGCCTTTGAAAGAGATATCATTCGGATTACAGTTATGTATGACGTTCCATACAATGGCTCGCTTGCGAATATATTCACTGCACTTGCGGATCACCATGTTAACGTCGATATTATCGTCCAGACAATTATGGAAGGCGTACAGCCGTCTGTGTCATTTTCCATTAAGAAAGAGGATTTTGCAGAAGCTATTAATGTTTTAGAGACGGAAAAAGAAGCTCTTGGTTACAACAGAGCCGACTTTGAAGTGGGTCTTGCGAAAGTTTCGATCGTTGGAAGTGGAATGGTATCCAACCCAGGAGTCGCTGCACAAATGTTTGAGATACTCCGTAGTGCATCAGTTCCTGTGAAAATGGTTAGTACGTCTGAAATCAAGGTATCCGTAGTCATTCCAGAATCCGATATGGAAATAGCGGTGGCGGCGCTTCATAAACAATTCGGGTTAGACAACGACTGAAATATTTTTTTGTCTATTGGTTAACCATTTTATTGCAAGTGCCTGAAGAAAAAGGATACTCTATCACTTTTAATAAAGCCTTCTTTGCAAATTTTAGCTAAGACTATACAAGTTACAGTGCACTTCCATATAGAAAGTGACACTTCCTTAAAATCAAAAAGGAAATGCTATATAGATGGATCCAGCAGCCAAAATCCTATATTTGGCTGCTCTATTATGGATTTTGGAAAGTGGTTATGGATTCGTTCCCAAAAGCCCCTTATACGATTAACGAGAAAACTGCGAGAGGTGCAACCCAACGGAAACTGTACATAGGGTGTTTCATCATGAAAATAAGCAGTAATTTACTGGTTATTTTTAGTTATATATGTTGACATAAAGAAATCTCTGAACAACGAACGGCGCATGGAGATGCCTTCGCTGGAGATCATATAGAATCAATAGTTCAACATATATAGATTAGTTGTATGAAAAAGAAGATGCGCCCGATTTAAAGGATGCATCTTCTTTTTCATGCCTCAACTTTCGTTTTTAAGTCCCATTTGACTTGGAAATGGATGAGACCATCCTTTGCGTTAAATTCTCCGTAGCACTCAGTGAGCAATCCACTAAATTTCTGGTACTGTTGTGCAATGAAACCGGCTTCAAGTTGGCAAGATCTGTTTTGGGCATTTGTAGCGAAATCATTTTTTAAAGAATAAAAAGCCTCGTCTTTCAACGTCTTTTCGAGATGAAGGGGCCCCCATCCGGCTTCTTGAAAGAACTCAGGAAGTTCATCAACACCAAAAATCGGGAATTTTCGAGCTACTTCTTTTCCGGTCCAATAGAGGATTTCATCTTCATGTTTCCCGAGGATACTTGGCAACACGTGATCTCGTAAAATTTCATAGCCAAAACGGGTTGGTGAATCATATGTAGTATTTTCCAATCGAATATTCAACCCTTTCGGTTAAATGATAGCGTTAGTGAATCCAAGAGAATAATAATATATTAAATTCGGGCGTGTCGAAAAGCCCACATCGTCTTGACCTCTTCAAAACTGAGGAGTACAATGGTTATGTCATAATATTGTACCACGAAGAGGTACGTCGTCAACGGTCGCTTCATGTCGAAATGATGACAGAGGCGCACTGAAGGACTCAGTTAATAAAGGAGGGTAAAAGACTTGTCGAGAGAATCAGATTTTTATTTGCGTCGTCTTCATTCACTGCTCGGAATCATTCCAGTGGGGCTTTTTGTTGCCCAACACTTAGTGATTAACCATTTTGCCACACGCGGCCCAGAGGCATTCAACACTGCATCCAATTTCATGGGTAACTTACCGTTCGTACTGTTTCTTGAATGGTTCATCATCTACATCCCACTTATGTTCCATGCGTTCTATGGTGTGTACATAGCTTTCACAGCAAAAAATAACGTAAAGCGTTACGGGACTTTCCGAAACTGGATGTTTATGCTACAACGAATTACAGGAGTATTCCTAGTCGTGTTCATCGCATGGCACATCTTCCAAACAAGAGTTCAAAAAGCATTGGGAGCTGATGTGGACTACGATATGATGGCTGACATCTTATCGAGTCCATTCATGCTTGCGTTCTACATTGCAGGTGTCCTTGCAGCTACATTCCACTTGGCGAACGGCGTTTGGTCATTCCTAGTAAGCTGGGGAATTACACAATCTCCACGTTCACAAACCATCGTTACGTATATCTCAATGGCAATATTCCTAGTGCTTTCTGTAATCGGTATACAAGCACTACTTGCATTTGTTTAATTTGAATCAGCAGAAATCCCTGCTGATTCAAATCTGGACGCAATTACGCCGAGGCGTAATTGAATAACAACTTAACTAAATGACTACGAGATCACCTATAATTTGAGGAGTGAAACAATAATGGCAAAAAGCAGATTGATTGTCGTCGGCGGTGGACTAGCCGGCCTGATGGCAACTATCAAAGCCGCTGAAGAAGGTACGCCGGTTGACTTGTTCTCAATTGTTCCGGTTAAACGTTCCCACTCTGTATGTGCACAAGGCGGCATTAATGGTGCAGTAAATACAAAAGGGGAAGGCGACTCACCTGACATTCATTTCGATGACTCTGTATACGGCGGAGACTTCCTTGCGAATCAACCACCAGTTAAGGCAATGACGGATGCAGCACCAGGAATCATCAGTCTATTAGACCGGATGGGCGTTATGTTCAACCGTACGCCAGAAGGATTGTTGGATTTCCGACGTTTCGGAGGTACAATGCATCACCGTACAGCTTTCGCTGGTGCGACGACAGGACAGCAGCTCCTTTACGCATTAGACGAGCAAGTTCGAAGCCATGAAGTTGCTGGACTTGTTACGAAATACGAACACTGGGAATTCCTTGGTGTTGTTCTTGATGAAGAAGGCGTTTGTCGCGGTATTAAAGCGCAAAACATGAAAACGATGGAGATTCAAGCCTTTAAAGGTGATGCAGTCATTATGGCAACAGGTGGACCTGGAATCATTTTCGGGAAAACGACAAACTCTGTCATCAATACAGGTTCTGCAGCTTCTATCGTTTATCAGCAAGGTGCACACTACGCGAATGGTGAATTCATACAAATTCACCCAACAGCAATTCCAGGAGACGATAAACTGCGTCTTATGAGTGAATCGGCACGTGGTGAGGGTGGACGTGTCTGGACTTATAAAGACGGCAAGCCTTGGTACTTCCTTGAAGAAAAGTATCCGGATTACGGTAACCTAGTACCGCGTGATATCGCAACACGTGAAATATTTGACGTTTGTGTTAACCAAAAACTTGGTATCAACGGTGAAAACATGGTGTATCTGGACCTTTCCCATAAGGATCCAAAAGAGCTTGATATTAAGCTTGGTGGAATCATCGAAATCTATGAGAAATTCACAGGCGACGATCCACGTAAATTACCGATGAAAATCTTCCCGGCTGTTCACTATTCAATGGGCGGACTATGGGTTGACTATAATCAGCAAACAAGTATTCCAGGTCTATTCGCGGCGGGTGAATGTGATTATTCACAGCACGGTGCAAACCGTCTTGGCGCAAACTCACTCCTTTCAGCAATTTACGGCGGTATGGTCGCAGGACCGAACGCTATTCATTACATGAAAGGTTTGAAACGTTCTGTAGTGGACCTTCCTTCTACAATCTTCGACGCAGCAGTGAAAGAAGAGCAGCAGAAGTGGGATGATACGCTTAAAATGAACGGTACTGAAAACGCTTATGTTCTTCATAAAGAACTCGGCGAGTGGATGACTGATAACGTAACAGTAGTTCGTTACAATGACAGACTACAAGCGACAGACGATAAAATCGTTGAGCTTCTTGAGCGTTATGAAAACATCAACATTACGGATACACAACTATGGTCTAACCAAGGTGCAACATTTACGCGCCAACTGAAAAACATGCTATACTTGGCTCGTGTTATCACTCTTGGTGCACTTAACCGTAATGAAAGCCGTGGAGCCCATTACAAACCGGACTTCCCGAATCGTGATGATGAGAACTTCTTGAAAACGACGATGGCGAAATTCGATGGACATTCTGCACCAATCTTCCATTATGAAGAAGTAGATGTTTCCTTGATTCCACCACGTACACGCGATTACTCCGCGAAGAAAGGAGATTGACCTAAATGAGCGAGAACAATACGGCAGTACAAGAACGTGAACAGCAGACGTCACAGAAAACGGTTCGTTTTGAAATTCGACGTCAGGATACTGCTGAATCACAACCTTATTGGGAAAGTTTTGAATTAGAATATAGACCGAATATGAACGTCATTTCTGCTTTAATGGAAATTCGTCGTAACCCGGTCAACGCAGAAGGTAAGCAAACAACACCAGTTAACTGGGAAATGAGCTGTTTGGAAGAGGTTTGTGGGGCATGTTCAATGGTTATCAACGGACGTCCACGCCAATCTTGTACGGCACTTGTAGATCAGTTTACTCAGCCGATTAAACTTGAACCAATGAAGACATTCCCGGTCGTTCGCGACTTGATTGTTGACAGAGAATTCATGTTTGATTCGTTGAAAAAAATTAAGGCATGGGTTCCGATTGACGGCACATATGACCTTGGTGAAGGACCTCGTATGCCTGAGCGTAAACGCCAATGGGCATATGAACTTTCAAAATGTATGACGTGCGGTGTATGTCTTGAAGCATGCCCGAACGTTAACGACAATACGAACTTCATGGGACCTGCACTGCTATCACAAGTACGGCTGTTCAACTCGCATCCAACTGGTGCAATGAACAAAGACGAACGTCTGGCTACGATTATGACAGACGGTGGAATTGGCGAATGTGGTAACTCACAAAACTGTGTAGTTGCATGTCCAAAAGGAATTCCTTTGACTACTTCGATTGCAGCAATGAACCGTGCAACGAACGTACAAATGTTCAAAAACTTCTTCGGAAGTGACCATATGGTGGACTGATTTCAGTCCCTAGCCTCGCTACGGCATTATGCCTTGGCGGGGCTTTTTTCTATTTTTGTTTAGCACCTTCATTTATTAGGGGGTATTTGATAGAATAGATGAATGAGTATTCATTTTAGAAGAGGAGATGTTTGGTGAGTGAAAGCAGTGTACATAAAAGAGTTGTCGACATGGGAATCGGAATTCAAGTTTTCTGTACCTATATCCGTTCGTTTTTCTGAGACGGACATGTATGGTCATTTGAACAACACGGTCCCATTTATTTATTTTGAGCATGCGAGGATTGAGTTTTTAAAAGAGATTAGACTTATGAATAATTGGCTTGATCCAAAGGGTGAAAATTTTCCGGTCGTTGCTGATTTGCAATGTGATTTTTTGAAGCAAGTCTTTTTTGATGAAAAGTTGGAAATATTCGTTAAAGCTGCCGCAGTTGGTAACAGTTCTGTTGATATTCACTATATGGCGAAGAACAGTAAAGATGATATCGTCTTCACAGGACGAGGTACGATGGTTCAGATTGGAAGACAGACGGGCAAAGGTGTTGCGTGGTCTGAAGAGGAGAAAATACTTTTTGTTAACTAAATCACCATGTAGCCGGCACAGCTCGCCGCCTCTTCACATATTTTAAAGTGAAAGTGGATAGGAGGGCGCGTCTTGATAGAGGACTCTAAAAACCGTTCTTTGCTTACGGCAAGAGAGCGAGAAATTTTTAATCTGCTCGTTGAAGATCAAACGACAAAAGATATTGCGGGGCGGCTCGGAATCAGCGAAAAGACTGTTCGCAACCATATTTCGAACACAATTCAAAAGCTAGGTGTTTCCGGCAGAGCACAAGCGGTAATCGAATTGTTACGGTTGGGAGAGTTACAATTGCGTTGAAGCAGGTGTTAATGATGAAGGGTGATCATAGCCGAGTGTAGGTGAATGATGACTTGTAACAGTAGCTGTTTGATCTGCATTATGCAGCTCTCAAACAGCTTTTTTTTAACGTTTTTTACCATCAATTTATTAGGTATTGCCATAAGCGCAAAAAAGGGGGACAATAGGTAGACAGTATTTGTTTTCAGGGAGCTGGTTCAGTTGATGGAAAATAACCCACCAAAAATTCAATATACAGATGAAGTTGCACATATGGAGAAAGAATTACGGTATGTTGCAGCAATCATCAAACAACAAGGCCGTAGAATTCTTAGTAATTATACAATCACTCCACCTCAATTCGTTGCTTTACAGTGGCTATTTGAACATGGAGATATGACGATTGGGGATTTGTCGAACAAGATGTTCCTCGCATTCAGTACTACGACTGATTTGGTCGATCGGATGGAAAAGAACTCGCTTGTGAAGCGTGTCCGCAATGATCAAGATCGCCGTGTTGTCCGAATTCATCTTCTTAGCGAAGGTGAACGGGTAATCGAAGAAGTAATTGATAAACGCCGTCATTATTTGAATTCGGTGTTAGTAGACTTCGATGAACAACAAGTGAAGGACTTCTCAGATTTGCTGAGTAAACTACATCAAGAGATGAAAAAGGATTGAGGGATTTTAGTGGAAGCACCAATTGGAGTAATTGATTCGGGCGTCGGCGGGCTAACCGTGGTTAAAGAGATGCTCAATCGACTACCACATGAACCCATTGTCTATATAGGGGATGATGCTCGTTGTCCATATGGGCCCCGGCCGATTGACGAAGTCCGGGAGTTTACTATGGAGATGGCATCAGCACTTTCCGAAATGGGTATAAAAATGCTTGTCATTGCTTGCAATACGGCTACGGCTGTTGCACTCGATGATATCCGAGCACGATTTTCATTTCCTGTCATCGGCGTTATCGTGCCAGGTGCACGGGCTGCAGTTAATGCGTCCGTGGCGGGAAAAATTGCTGTGCTTGGGACTGCTGGAACGATTAAAAGTGGCGCTTATAATGATGCAATCCATGTTCTTTCACCGAATGCGATGGTTTACTCACTTGCGTGTCCTGAATTTGTTCCAATTGTCGAAAGTGGTCAGTATAAGTCAGATAATGCAGGCATCATTGTTGACCGTACACTCCGTGAACTTGAGGGGAAAGATTTTGATGCGGCGATATTGGGGTGTACACATTATCCATTATTGCAGCAACATATTACAACCTCCCTTCCGAATAATGTAAAAATTATTTCATCCGCGGTAGAAACAGTGTGTGATGTTGAACGTATTCTACTTTCTAAAGGTATTGAGCGCATTGCTGACAGCGTAGTGGCACCTGTTTTTTATACAACAGGGGAGTCAGAAACTTTTCAAGGCATTGTTGAAGACTGGTTGTCGATTGAAAAGCCTAATGTAAGCTATATTGAATTGTAAGAAACCCGGAATGTCCAGATTTGGACATCCGGGTTTTTGCGTATATGAAATGAGATATGATAAGATGAATGCGCAATCTGAATGATGGAGGGTACACGATATGAGACATGATGGAAGAATGGCCGACATGATTAGGCCGGTAACAATTGAAACAGATTATTTAATTCACCCCGAAGGCTCAGTTCTTATTACGGTCGGAAATACGAAGGTGATTTGCACAGCATCTATAGAAGAACGGGTTCCACATTTTTTACGTAATAGCGGAAAAGGCTGGATAACAGCGGAATATTCTATGTTGCCACGCGCTACTGGACAAAGAACGCAACGTGAAGCTTCAAAAGGTAAGGTTAGCGGACGTACGATGGAAATACAGCGCTTGATAGGCCGTGCACTGCGCGCTGTCATCGATTTGGAGACGCTTGGTGAACGAACTATCTGGGTGGACTGTGACGTTATCCAGGCAGATGGTGGTACGCGTACAGCGTCGATTACGGGTGCGTTCGTCGCAACAGCAATGGCAATCTCGAAACTACACATCGAAAAAGGATTAGCTAAATTCCCGATAACTGATTTCCTTGCTGCAACGAGTGTAGGGAAGACGGTTGAGGGTGAACTCATTCTGGATCTGGACTACATCGAGGATTCGTCGGCTGCTGTCGATATGAATGTTGTTATGACTGGTGCCGGCGCTTTCGTCGAACTTCAGGGGACAGGCGAAGAATCGACATTTACGCGCGTTGAGATGAACGGTCTTGTGGAGCTTGCAGAAGTAGGAATTAACCAACTAGTTGAAGTGCAAAAAGAAGCACTTGGACTTGTTGCGCAGTTGATCAAACCGAAAGAACAAGGTGAATCATGAAAGAAGTATTGATAGCCACGAATAATGTGGGCAAGGCAAAAGACTTTGAAGCGTTGTTTAAGCCACTGGGAGTAAAAGTTCTTACGTTAAATGATATCGAAGGAGATATCGATGTAGAAGAAACGGGCGACACATTTGAGGCGAATGCGATTCTGAAAGCAGAGACGGTTGCACGCCTGCTTGGCAAAATCGTTATCGCAGACGATAGTGGACTTGAAATCGATGCGCTTGGCGGCGCGCCAGGCGTCTACTCCGCGCGTTATGCGGGTCTCGAGAAGAATGATGATGCAAATATCGACAAAGTACTACAGGAGCTAGAAACGACGCCTGTGGATGGTCGTACCGCTCGATTCCGTTGCGTGCTAGCAGTGGCTGGTCCTGGTTTGGTTACAGAAACGTTTTCGGGTAGCTGTGAAGGTCTGATTCACCATGAACGTCAAGGAAAGAACGGCTTCGGCTATGATCCAGTCTTCTTCGTGCCTGAAAAGAATCGAATGATGGCGGAATTGTCACCTGAAGAGAAAAATGAGATTTCACACAGGGGAGCAGCTTTAGCTCAGTTGAAATTCAAATTACCTCAATATATGACAGTGGCAGGTGATTCAGAATGAAGATTGTTGTTATGAGTGATTCGCATGGAGATAAGGAAACGGTGAAAGCCGTTTCTGCACTTTCTGCGGACGCGACTTTCCATTGCGGTGATAGTGAGCTGTCATTCGATGATTCAGTTTTACAGACAATGCATAGAGTCCGTGGAAACTGTGACAGGGATGCTAGGTTTCCCGCATCTGTTGCGGTCAAGGTAGAGGGGAAGACAGTTTTAGCTGTACATGGTCATGAGCATGATGTGAAACAATCGTTGATGGGGCTTTATTATTATGCAAAAGAATCTGGAGCAGATATCGTTCTATTTGGCCATTCGCATTTGTATGGTGCTGAGATGAAAGACGGAATACTGTTCTTGAATCCAGGCAGCACAATGCAGCCACGGGGCGGGAAAGATGCGACTTATGCTGTTGTAGAATGGGATGAAACGGTACGTGTTACATTCAAGAATATGGCGTCGGAAACAGTAGATTTTATAGAACTAAAAAAGATTTAAAAAAGCGTTGACTTTATTCCTAATGCAATATATACTAAGTATTGTCCTTAGGGAATGAATGAAAGTTTGAAACGCACGTCTCAGTAGCTCAGCTGGATAGAGCAACGCCCTTCTAAGGCGTCGGTCGGGGGTTCGAATCCCTCCTGGGACATAATGTGAAATGCAGTTCAAGCCTTGATATGATAGGTTTTGAGACAAATTGGGGATTCGGTCAGGGCTTCGGTCACTGGTGCAGAATCCCTTTTTTGTACCCTAACATTTACGTATAATAAGACACGAAATTATCTTCCAATTCAACTGAATGGAGGATTTTTTATTATGACGAAAAAGACAGGATTATTTGATGTGGATGTCACACTGACAACCAAAGAGCTTACCACTTCTATTAAAGGGGTGAAGGCAACTACCGCTCACTACAAGCTCTTTTCGGAAGCTTTAGGAACTATTATCAACCAAATGCAGGTGAGCGGCTATCGCCCTCGTACTTTGAAGGATTACGATACGATCCTGCATAACTTTACAAAGAGTACAGGGATTACCTATTTAGAAGAAGTTACAGTAGATACTATCTACTCGTGGTTAGATTCCATGCAGGTAGTAAATCAAACAAAGTTAACACGTTTAAAGGTTGTGAAGTCGTTCTTAGGTAAGTGCATTAACAATGGTTGGTTGAAAGTGAACTTTTGGCACTCTATCAACGTTAAAGTAGATAAAAAGGTGAAGAAGGGTGCTAAACCAAATGATATTGCTATCCTTATCTCATTAATTGATAAAAGTACCTTTATTGGTCTCAGGGATGTGACGGCTGTTTTAACCATGTATAAAACGGGTATTCGTATTAATACTTTGGGGCAGCTTGAAGAAAAGCACATTGACTTTGACAATAAAGTGCTTGTTCTAAATGGAGCGATATTGAAAAATCACCAACTACTTAAATTGCCGCTCAATGACCAACTTATACAACTTTATCGGGTGCTAATCAAACAGAATATAAAAGTAAGAGAATATTACGGGGAAAGCAATACCAATATATTCATTTCAACAAAGGGGACATCGTTAAATACGAAATCAACAAACAATGCAATCTCAAAGCAGCTAACTAAATATGCAAAACGGTTTGAACTAGAAAACATCAATGCGCACGCTATTAGAAGAGCCTACGCAAAGAATTTACATGATAATGGAGCAAGTATAGCCCTTATTAGTAAAGCACTTGGACATAGCGATTTAGCCGTAACAACACAATACTTAGATCTAGATGTGGAAGAAGTAGCATCCAACTTAAGGGAATACCTATGATTATTAGCAACGACATTTTACTGTAGATGTGATTGCAATTCATGCCAATTAGGTTTTTATGAAGAATAAACGCATGGTTGGAATTGAATTCAAAACTGTTTAGACCGCCCTAGCATTAAAGTGGATGGGATTATCCCCTCAAAGACACCACGCCGACCAGAAACGACTACAGAATGGTTTAGATGCACAATTTTGGGTGGTTTGTTGGATTGTAATTAAATCTAGTCCAATAATGATCTTGTAGAATCGAACTAATATGGAAGTTAAAAGAGATAGGCATCCCCTATCTCTTTTAATTTTTTGGCTGGATTTAACGACCTTGTCCATGACCCATTAATGAATACGCCTTGATTAACAACCCTTGAAATCCTTGTTACAAATGGTTTTAGCAATTGTTCTATCATAAATACATAGTATTGTTTTGTTTATCACATAACATTTAGAATTTTATTTTACAAACAAGTAATAATTGTAGAATCTATGGAAACTTTTAAAGTCTAATAGTTTAGATGTTGAATCGATTTATGGTTAAATTAGTAATATAAGGTTCTAATTTAGCTAGGAGGAACGAATTATGGAACGGTCAGATGAAATATTCAATCGAATTATTCAGCAACAGAAAGCGATGCAAATGGCTTTGGAGAGTCCAATGAAGCAGCTACAACAGCAACAGAAAGCGATGCAAATGGCTTTGGAGAGTCCAATGAAGCAGTTGCAACAGCAACAGAAAGCGATTCGCAATAGTATTAGTGCCTCTTTTATGAATGCATATAAAGTAAATTCATTTAGTATTGATGGTGGAATAGCGGTATTAGATAACATTGTTGAAGATATACAAGGAGATTCAAATAGTGCTACTCTCTCAACTCAGTATAGTTTGGATTTATCAGAAATTCTGAATGACTTCATAGAATCATATTGGAAACTTGCTAGTCTGTTTAAGAATGGTTATAACGCAATAACTAATAATAATGCTCTATTACAATTAACTACATTAATCGGGTTGATAGGTTCGATAATTACGATAGTTTCTACAACTCAAGGGAATAGCGTAGACGTAGATATTCACATTCATAATAATTTTGAGGAAGTTAAAGTTAAAACGGAAAAATATGGAAAAAAGGTGGATATATACATTGAGAAAAAAGAGTTACCTTTAGAGCCGAATAGTCAAGATGATGATAAATGGGTGTCGGGTGGAGATAGAACATAAATTCAATCAAGAATATTATGTTGTTGGCATGTTGTCCCTTCAAACGGCTGTGATAGTTATGTACGTTTTGGATGCGGTAAAGCTCCATACCTTTGCTTTTAGCATAGTTAGTGTAAGCCCTCTGAGCATCAGTACAGAGCGTACTATCAGCTTATAATTTTGAATCTAGGCTTTTCGTCCTAGCCCAAGGACATCTGTATAAGCAGCTTTTTTACAGTGCTGCTTACTTATCAAAGGGATGGTTGAACAAAGGACGGAAAGAAATGTCGTCTAGGAGACACTCTGTTCCAAAGCTCGGGAAAGAAGTGTGTCCTAGCGCACACTATTTTCTGAATCTTGGAAAGAAGTGTGTTCTAGGACACACTATTTTGTACTGTAAGAAGAGAGATAAACTTAATCATAATGATAATAATAAGAAGAGAGAGATATTAGCCCCCGAGGTTTCGGGAACTATTAAATGGATAGGGTTGCTTCGTTTTTCTTGTTCAACAAAAAAACAAATCCTTAATGAGAAGTTAGATGACTCTTAAGGTTCATTTTCGATCAAATAGCACAGCGGTAAGCTGTAATGGAACTGATAACTGCATTTAGCTCCCTAACTCTTGAGAATTGCGAGGTTAGATAGTTTAACTTTACATTTGTAATACCGAAGTCCAATTATGCTCATAAGGAAAGTTAGCACATCAATCCACACAATCATGGTGTGAAAAATTCCGATACGAGACGGATATTTGATACTTTTTAACCAATGAAATAACTAAAACTATTAGTATTTGTAATGCAAATCACGAAAGGCATTTTATGTAATCCAGAACTAGCTAGAGGCATCAAATACTAAAGCTTAATATCAAAAATAAATCACTGCCAATTTTTTCATGGAAGTTCGAAAATCATGCGCAAACCATTGATACTGTTGGGCTGAGAGCGATTTACTGTGTTACTTCAACAGTAGAGTTTATGTGTGATAGAATAAAGAGCATTCGCTTTGCTCATTGCTATCGCCTCCCTACGGTCGTTGCTGAGCCGCTCCCTACGGTCACTTCACCACCTAAAGGTGGCGACTCTATCAAGCTCAAACTTTAAAATGAAGATATTAAAAGCCTTAAAGTACTTGTAATATCAAGGATTTTAAGGAAGGAAAAATCGTGCAACCTTTGACGTAATATAAATATATACCCCTTAATTATATTACGACAAAAGTTGCACGGTTTTAATCAATCCAAATCATTAGCGAAAACCTAAATTAAGTATGTAAGGAGTGAATTAAATGTGGTGTATCTGATGCACCACCTCTATTGAAAAGGAAGATGTATAGTGGAAAAAGTATTTACATTAGCAGGGTTAGTTAAGCAGTACGGAACGGAAGTTCAAGAGGTATCATTCAAGAAGAATGGAAATCTAAATATACGTTCATTTGATTCAATAATCAAATCAGTTGAGCAAGATTGGGAATCCATCGTAGTTGAAGGAAGAGGCTCTAAGCGTATCATCACATGCAGTGGAAGACGTGAAGTTAAAGCTATGAAAAAGGATGGACGTGTTAGAAGTGGAAGAGAACAAGTTGAACATAGAATTCCGATGGACATAATTGTAGCGGCTCACTTAGAATATGATATGACTGAGCAAGCAAGTATGAGCCTAGGAAAATGGGCAGTTGAATTTGGACTCATCACTAAGCTTGAATATGACCTATTGTGTTCTAGACACAGCAGTAAGGTACGTCAGAAGCACATTGATCTGGCTATTAAGAGTAGCATTATTGATGAAGACCAATTGAAGCTATTAGATGAGTTTACACAGTATTGCATCGAGATATATAGGCAATTAGCTAAGACCTTAGAGCATATGAAGAAATGTGGTATCATCCTATTTTATGAAAACTGGAAATGCTATGGTAACACAGGTAAAATAAACATTTGCCCCGAAACAATGAAACGTATTCAGAAGGTTAGACGAGACTTAATGAAGAAGCATGATGTTGTTGAATTTAATTTAATTGCACACCGTAACGCTAAGAAGGTAAAGGACTTCAAACGTGAGTGGAAACAGGCACTAGCAGAAGTTAAAGACGAATTTGACAATGTCCTAGGCATTGAGTTTTACTGGAGAGAATACGCTGTGATATTGAAGGCTACAAGCAAAGCAGTACAGCGATATCTTGAAACGTATTGTGTCGGCGCATTAGAATCTTATGTGAATGATAAAGATCTGTTCATTAAAGAAAACGAAGCAGATTATATGCTAAAGCGTCAAACTAATATCATGAAGAAGGCTGAGAGACGCCACAAGCAGAAGCTTAAGGAGTACAAGGAGCAGAAGATTGAGTTTGCCACTCCAGAAAATGAAGAAGTGATTAGACATTTCTACACACAGCGGGAACTTGAGGATATTTTTGCTGGATATGACCTAGGTGTTAAGAAGTTACATCTGCAGAATCTGTATATGGAGCGGATGGGGCAGTTATTTGACTTGTACAGCTTAAAAGTCTATAGCAATGAATAATACTTCGAGGAGGGTCTCTTAATTGAGGCTCTCCTTTTTTGCATATTGGATGTGGGTCGTAATTTAATAACATCGTTATACACACTAATAAAACCCGTCTTTTATATAGTCAGATACAACTTTAACCACGCTAATTGATGAGGGATTTCTTACTATGCAGTAGAAATGTATATAATGTGAATATTCAAACAGGTTTTTCGGGAATTGCATTTGAGAGGCAGTCTGGTGTGGTATAATTTTCCTTGATGAGAAGTACATGTGGGTCACTTTAAGAGAGTGAGTGAATGGGGCAATCAACGTAAAAAAACTACTAGATGGATTTGATTTAAATCCCTTCACTACTTCTCTATTCGTATTAGATCATAGAAAAAGGAGGAATTACACATGAACAATCAAAAATTATTGACAATCAAAGAACTAGCGCAGGTAATTACGGAAAATGGTTACAAGATAGGTGTAAGAAATTTGTTCAAGAAGTTGCATGAATGGGAAATGATTTGGGTGACTGCTAATAATAGAAAAGAGCCGACACGCCAATCAATCAAAGATGGATATCTTGAAAAGGGCAAATCAGAAGGCATGGATACGTTTGGTCGAGGGCAGACAACAGTTGTTGTAATGGCGACTGAAAAGGGGCAGGAATATATATTAGATAGGTTAATGAAAGAATTAGATTGATGTGTTGTATACAGACCACAGGACGTATTAAAGTTATTGTTATATTTCTTATTCCTTTGGGTATATCTATCACAAAACCATCAAAGCTAAAATATACTTAATCAGTTAGGGGACCAATGAATATGGCGAAAGGCGATATAAGTAGATTTCCATTGTCATCCAATGGTCATGAAGTTTACGATGTAGTTTATGTAGGAGAGATTATACCACAGTACATGAGTAATGATATTTCGAATATATTGCTAAATGAATATGTCTTTGTCTTCAGTACTATGTTGCGTGGGTGTAAAGGTTCTAGTTTTTATGGGCATGTGGAGATTGATTTTATGAGGCATGAATTAATATCTTCTTTCAATGGACGAATTAGGGAGAGAGGTAGTTTTCATGTTTTGGATAAGGAAAATTTAAATATTAATGAGTTTCTTGAAATTGTTCAAGAAGATACAGAATATGGTAAGCAGATTATAGCGAATTTAAGAAGTCAGAGTATTTCGGATTCTGATGGGAATGTTACATATATAAGAGATTTTAGAGTTAGCCTTGTGAAGGAAAATAACCATAATGGGTTTGCTAATTTGCCGAAACTTGAACTTGGTCCAGAATTTGAAGCTAAACTGAAATGGGATTTGGCGAGAAAGCACTTAGATTACCTAGATACTGGTTCAAGTGTTTTGCTGGGACTTGTAAATCTGAACCATAGTGAGTCGGAGCATTCAGAATCAATTAATAAAGTGCGAGAAATAGTGGAACAAGAAGAAGAATTAGCAAAGGTGGAACATAAAAGGGCTTTTAACAATTACCTGAGTATTAGGAGTAACTTGATGTATATATGTAAGGGTACAGAAGGTTTATGATAGTTCAATTGATACATTAGGGATTAGGTGAAAAAACCTGATCCCTTTTTTATATGTAGAATACGGTTACATCTGGTCTCAGAAGGAGGAAGAACAACATAGAGCAAAGAATGGATAGAACACCAAATTCCACAATACTGCTACGTCATAGTCGTAACTTAGCAGTATTGACTATAGAATACGAATGTGATAGATTCAACCTATTACCGTAGTCATAACACATGACCATAAGTGAAGGAGAAATATCATGACAATTTACGGATATGCGAGGGTTTCGGGTACATCTCAAGACTTAGAAGGACAGATTGCTGAACTAAGAGAAAGGGGTCACTGCACAGCTATTTACAATGAAAAGTTTACGGGAACAACAGCAGATAGAAAAGAGTTCCAAAAACTATTATCAGAAATGAAATCGGGCGACACGCTAACGGTTACAAAATTGGATAGGTTTGCACGGACAGCAGAAGACGGAATTTCCCATATCAAAGAATTAATGCGGAAAGGAATCAAGGTAAATATTCTAAACATGGGCATGGTCGAGGATACAGCAATGGGCAGATTAATGCTTACTATATTATCTGGATTTGCAGAGTTTGAACGAGACATGATCGTTGAACGTTTGGCAGAAGGGAAAGCCATTGCGAAGTTGAATCCAGACTTCAAAGAAGGACGTCCGAAGAAGTTCTCTAATAAGCAAATAGATCATGCCATGAAGTTACTTGAAACTGAATCATTCACTGAAGTGGAAAAGGTTACAGGGATCAGCCGAAGCACTTTGACGAGAGCAAGGAGGAGTCTTAAACGGGAAGAAGTTATTTATGATCAAATGTAAGGGGAGGTAGTGTTTTATTGATGGATAGCTATTCTTTACGATTTCACCATTAAGTTTCCCAACAGTTCTATCTCGAATCTTCTATATACAATGACCACTGTGCAATAGTTTTATACTGCAATGATAAGGGGAGTTGTATATACTGAATAGTAGGTCATTGGTGCGTGGAAAGAGGAGGCGACTTCTGTTTACGTTGAAATGATAGGCTCTATTTGAGGATTGTGTTAATTTTCTTCTTCACCTAACGGGCGCAGTTGTTGTATAAGGGATGTGCTTTAGACGGGCAATTATGTCGAACAAATTCAAAGTGAAATTAATTGACTAGTTTTAGAACATTGCTCTAACCGTGATATATACAAGGAAAAGAGTAATTGGGGGAGGGGTTAATTTTATGAGGTCTATCAATGATGAAAAAAGCATAAATGAGGGGAAGTCTGTTAGATTCTTTGAAGGTGTTATAGAAGATTATGGTTGGAAGTATAGAAGACAAGAGAAAGACAATGATATCGATGGTGAGATTGAGATTTTTTCAAAGGAGAGAGAAACAACTGCTAAAATTATTAAGGTACAACTAAAAGCTACTACTAATCTTAAGTACAAAGAAGATAAAGTGGTCTTTGATGCTCCAGTAAAGTTTCTAAAGTTTTGTGATGTATGTGATATACCAACCATCTTAGTTGTTTATGACGTAGAACAAAAAAGAGGTTTCTGGCTATGGAGTCAACAGTATATCTCTCAGACATTAGACAACTTTAACTCTACTTGGCGTGATAATACTTCAAAAGTAACTGTACATATTCCCTTAATGAATGAGGTTTTAGAAGAAGAGAGTTTTTATAGAAAAATAAAGGAGATTTCACATAAAGGGATAAATGAAATACAACAGTTAAGGAAGAGAGACACGAGTGGGTATTACTATACAATCCTAGAAGAGAAAGATATGTCTAATGCAAAGAAACGAATCAGTGCTAAGGTTTATATAGAACGATCTTTTGCAACTTCAAAGGATTCCATGGTAGAGCTTATAAAGAAAATAAACGAAAAGATTAAAAATAATTATTACGATAAAGGTGTTTGGAAAAGTAAAATGAGCCTCTCCACACCAGACTATATATGGATTTATTTCTATGATGACCTTATTCAGTATGAACATGGTCTTCCTTTTTGTAGATCAGAATGGGCTAATGGAGATAATCCGTTTTTGCTTCTTAAGAATCGGGATAAATTACAACAAATACAGGAAAACATGAAGGTGAGCTGGGAACATAACAAAACACTAGATAAATTTTTATTAGAAAATCAGATTTCTAAAAATGACTACTTAAGGGAAGTGTTAGATACTATTTACTTCACTCTTGAAGAACTTAAAATACTCGAAAGGGATTTTAGGGAGGATAAAGCAAAATTTTATAAGTGTATAAGTGAAAAGAGTAACGAATACACAAGCAAATACTTATTGCTAAGCGATGTAATTCCACCTTATGAGTGTAAAACCTTGAATGAAGAGCTTAATTATGCGTTGGCGGACATAGATAATTTAGCTATCGAGATTAATAATGGACAAACTAATGAGGCTTATATTTCTTCTCATTATATATCTAAGTTTATACATCATTTGATTACGCTAAATAATGAAGTTGAAAAAATAAGATAAAAGGTTGGACTTCATTGAAAGAAAGGAAAGAGTCTAAAGCTATTCAAAAGAACCCATTGATAATAGTTCAAGAAACGGGCGCTTTAGTTCAATAAGGAATTGAATACTGGTCTTGGGATATGTGAAGCGGTAGAAATTGTTTCATATGTTGAAATATATTCGGAAATAGAGCATCGGTGCTATAAACCGATGCTTTTTAGGTTGTATTTGAGGGCGTTATTGGTAATAACATTAAGCGACTCACAAGAGATGTACAACTTGATAAACGGCAGACATAACGAATCTAAACTAGATTCAGTCATGATATATATCGGAAGTTTTGGCTTTCCAAACGTCATTTTAGAATATGTAGACGTATCAGAAGGCGATGACAAGCTACTCAAACGTTATAGGAAGCGAATGGCTCACTGTGACTGTATTAACAGGAAGCATAGCAATACAGCACGTCCCGAACTGCAACAGATATTATCGGAATTACAAGAAGTTGATGTAGTACTTCGACATGAGATATCTTGTTTGTCCCATTCAGTAAAAGACTTGCTTACTATGAGTATTAAAGAGAAAGGAGCTTCTCTAAAGTCGCTGAATGAATCATGGCTAGATGCATCAAGTGAAAACCCTGTGAATAAATTCCTGCTTAATGTCTTTGGCGACTTAGCACAGTTAGAGAGGGGTTTAACCTTGCAATGCCAAAGAGAGGGAATCGAGATTTCTAAGAAGGAAGGGAAATTTAAAGGTCGAAAATTAGAGGTTACATTAGGTGGAAAGAAATCAAAGAAAGCCTTACAAGCTCTTGAATGGTATCAAGGAGTAAAGTCTGTGCGATACATGTAAGACGTTATCAATTGGTACTGGAACGTTGTAGAGGCTGTTGTAGTGGGTGGGTCTAGGTTAGTGGTCACAATTAAATCGAAACAAGGTTTCATATGTAATAAGATACAGCAATTATTAATGATTTGACTAATTAGCTTTGATGATAACTCTGTTTGACTAATTCAAATTAACGGAGATGTCAATATCATGTTTTGATTTGATCATATTCCCATGTGAAATAAGTTTCACAAAAGTATTCATTCATTTTATGTTAACTGCATGTTTCCCAAGGGAGATTATTCAAGTTCTAGAATGGCATTAAAAGATTCATGTAACCCATTGATTATATGTATTAGTAATTGGTATCCAAGTAGTGTAGTTCCATCGAACCTATCTTCGTTATTGCAATAAATTAGAGCTGCTTCTAATTAAATACCGCAACAGATGTTAGAGAATTACTAAGCTTATTAAATGGTATGAATTAGGATTAGTGAATAGGAGATAGCTTATCAAGAAATGTTATAAAGGTCGGTTTAATAACTACCCCAACTAGGCAAGGGCGGCATGTTCAAATACAGTATGCATAGGCGGGGTAATTACCACATTTACATCCTGCCTTTACTAGCTAAAGGGCGGTAGTAGGTATATCCACACAGTATAAAAATAAGTGAATTGTCGAAACTAGAAGGATTTTTAGGGCTTTTGTAGAATGTTTATACTGAATGGAATAATGAAGAGGGAGTAAAATGGCTATTCATCAGCCGCCTATAGATTACATAGATATTCCTGCAGTAACAATACTAATTATCGAGTTGTTTCTGAAAGAGTCATATTATTATAATAATTGGAGGAAAATATATTGTTAAAGTTAAGCAATGAATCATTAGAATGGGCGTTAAAACATATCGAGGCTTACGGTGATACAGATATATTCCCAGTTCCTTTTGAATATGAAGCAATAAGGTATTTGTGGGAAAAAGACACAAGGGAATTGCCGAATGGCTCAACATTAAAGGAATATTTAAGAGAGCAAGATATGCTAAAGTGGAGTGTAAGGGACTTTAGAAGAAGTCTAACACCAAAACATAAGTATGGTTTTCGATTATCAACCCAATTAGACCCATTGGATACATTAGTTTATCATGCCCTAGTTTATGAGATAGGTAGAGACATAGAATCAAAAAGGATTCCTATAGACAAAAATGTTGTTTTTTCCTGTAGGTTTAATCCTAATGAAGAAGGTAGAATGTTTGATACGGAAATTAATTATGGAGGATTTCTGAACTATTGCGAAACAAAAGTTGATGAGTTAATAGGGGATGACAGTATCAAATATATAGTTGTCGCAGATATTGCAGACTTTTTTCCTAGGCTATATCTTCATCCGTTGGAAAATGCTTTAAGTTCTTCTACAACTAAGACCAACCACGCCCGTGCAATAAAACGTTTATTAAACAATTGGAATTATAGCATTTCATACGGAATACCAGTTGGGCAAGATGCATCCAGGTTATTAGCTGAACTTACTCTTCATGATATAGATGAAGGATTGCTTAGTGAAGGTGTGGATTTTTGTAGGTATGTTGATGATTTTCGTATATTTTGCTCTACTGAAAAAGAAGCTTATCAACAGTTAGCGTTGTTAGCGGAAATGTTGTTTGAGAATCATGGTTTAACTTTACAACAACACAAAACTAGGATAGTATCTGTGGATGAATTTAGAAGGGAATACTTAAAATCAGAGAAGTCTATTGAGGTTCAGAGATTATCAGATAAGTTTTTAGAAATACTACAGGAAATGGGAATAGAAGACCCCTATGGAGAAATTAATTATGAAATATTACCACCTGAAATTCAGCAACAAATAGATAATTTAAACCTTGAAGCGATTCTCCAAGAGCAAATTGATTCAGAAATTGTTGATGCCAAAGTAATCGGATTTACTTTGAGAAGAATGACTCAATTAAAAAATGCTGATGCGTTGGATTTAGTTTTAGAAAATATCGACAAACTATATATAGCTTTTAAACATATTCTTGTATATGTTAATGAATTAGAATTAAATGATCAGCAGAAGGAAGTAGTGAGTGAAAAATTATTTAGGATATTAGATGATTCCATTGTTGGTCATTTGGAATATCATAGAATGTGGATTTTTAATACATTTAGCAATGGAAAAGGTTGGAATATCGCTAATCTGGCGGCACGCTATAATGAATATTTCGATGACTTTTCAAGAAGGAAAATAATATTAGCACTTGGTCAAGCAAATCAACAATCATGGTTTAAGACTAGGAAGAGAAACATCATGCAATTACCTAATTGGCAAAGAAGGGCATTTTTAGCTTCTGCTAATTGTCTTCCTGGAGATGAAGCCAGTCACTGGTATCGCTCTATCTTACCTAGATTGGACGTTTTGGAGATAGCGGTTGTAAAGTGGGCTGAAAGTAGATAGTCATTGACATGTTACGGTAATTTGTGGGAACACTTCACAAGAAGCTACAATTGGTTTACAATAGGAAGAATAAAGAAATATCGAGAAGTGGTATTCCTATAATGAAATTATGAATGAACGGCTCTACGACAGCGTTATGCACTCCAAAACGCAGCATCTGTTGCAGCGATGTTCTTGACTACTGAAGCAGTTATTGTCATTACTATAAATATATTTTTAAGGAGAGTCCTTATTTTGAGGATTCTCTTTTTATTATGCAGCCATATGGTATATACTAGTCCTCAGAAGGTCTTATTTCAGAATCTGAGGGTTACATTAAAGACGTAAAATAGGGTGTATTATATTTGTTGAATAGATTCTCTTTAAAGACAAGAAAAGTAGGTGAACAAAGTGGGGAAATATCAATTGGATACCAAAGGTAAGGCAGCTGTGACGAAGTATCATGAAAAACACAAGCCTGCCAAATTTGATAAAAAGCAGCAACTTGAAAAAATACGTGCGGAGTATTTGAAAAATAAGCAAAAACAAACAGATAAATAAAAGGAAGATATAGCGCTCCTACGAAGGCAAATGTATGGTGTGTTCAAAAGAGCGTATAGAACAAGTTCAGGCGGTTGAGAAGCAAGAGAATACGTGTAGCAATGAGGCGAGGTAACCAAGTGTTTATCTCGTTTTTTATTTGTATTGTCAAAACAGATAATGCCATCTGAGAACATCCTGTGAGCGTTCTTATGCTTTGATGTTGACTTGCTTTCATTGTTTCTCCTTAAGAGCGCAAACAGAGCTTATTGTGGAAATAGGGGGACGTATCCGATATTGAGGAAGAGTATCTTCCTATATAAAAGTGACCTCATACACCCACTAATTGAAGTTGCTAACGTAACGAACTGAGCTTTGCAATAGGCTTGTATAATGTTATCATTGGTTCAAAGATAGTTTCGGTCTAAAAACGTAATTTGACCGAATCCCTAGTAGAGTTAAAAAACGTCTCAAATTGTTGGTATGACTGTGTTGTCTCAGTAGCTCAGCTGGATAGAGCAACGGCCTTCTAAGCCGTCGGTCGGGGGTTCGAATCCCTCCTGGGACATAATGTAATAAAATTAATTTGAATAAAAAACACCTGAAACATTGTTAATTCAATGTTTCAGGTGTTTTTTATTTGCTGAGAGCCTGGTTGAATTTGATTGTTTTGAACAGTAACTACGCGGATTTCTAACACGACAATTGATTAGCGCGTTTCGACACTATGCTTTTGAAAGAAATATCGATTGATATGTTGTTTATAAAGTTTGAATTTAGAAGTCAGATTTCGTTCATCTTTTTTTATACAAAAAGAATAGTGACATCAGTTGCCGACAAAAACGAAATTGATGTGTACTGTGTTTATTGTCCACAAACCGTTGAATACTATTAGTTTGACCCTAAACGATTTGATAAGTCATAAGTTTGAGAGTAGAAGTGCCGAAAAATAATCAGGCCCACAATGTGATTATCGCGAGGTTCCTAGTGTTTAGCTAAGCCGTCGGTGGGGTGACGAATCCCTCCTTGGGCATTGAAAAAAGATGTATGAATTACATCAGATCAGTCTTTTTAGTAAGTAGGGTAAAAGAACAGGATACCAACTGTACTGTTTTATCTCCATTTGTAAACGAATTGCCGGAAGAGGGTCGTGCAGTTGCTGTAGCTTGGAGAGAGATATTCTTAGAACTTGTAGATAGAGAATAAAATCTGATCATAAATAAAAAGTGGACGCAAGTTTTTTATAACTTGCGTCCACTGCTATTTAATAAGCAATAAAACATCACCAATTGTAATATAGATATTTCCATCTATTTCAACTGTTTCACTATATTTCTCTTCAAGAAAATTATGCCACGCTCCTAAACTACTGTTTATTCTTTTTTAAAATGAATTGACCACTCTAAAAAGAATATGTTACTGTGTATATGAGTATAAACAGTATAACAGTTAAGAAAGGGTGTTTATATATGAATGAATGGAAAGAAGCATACAGGCTCGCAGCTTTTGAAATAAAGGCTTCAATAAAAAGCTTTCTACTAATCCTGATTTTCTATATCGTGATGAGCCTGATTTTCATGCTGTCGTTCGATGTTTACCTGGAAGGCGAATTCAAATTCTTTGATTTTATGTTCATGCTGATTTTCTTCATGTTCCCGACCTGGATGAAGGGTAAGGAATTCCAGATGCAGAAGATGGATGGGGATTTATGGACAGCGCCCTCAATCATCATGCTGCAGCAGCTGCCGATCTCGAAAAACATCATCGTCAAAAGCCGCTTCATCATTCATGCATTCTGTTCATTTCCGTTCCAGTTGGTTCTGTTCATCGCGATGCCGCTGATGTCGGAGAATTTCCGGGACATGATGACGCCTATCGCTTACATTGCATTCCTGCTGATTTGGCTGGGCTTATCGATTGCAGTCGGCTTTATCATGGCGGCGAGCGAAGCGGGAGGAAATTTCAATACGAGTACCATCGTAAAATCGTTTATTTACTTGGTGATTGGCGCCGTTGCACTTTATTTCATGTTCCCGCTTTTATCAGAGGACGGCTTTATCTACTGGACGATGTCGCTTGCAACTGAATGGACACTGCTGTCAGTCATCGTGGCTATTGTCTTAAGCATTGCGGGCTGTAAATACTGGCAAGCGGATATGAGAAAAACCATGAAGAAAACGGAATATCTGTGAGAGGGGGGCTGGATTTTGCTGCCGATACGCTTATCCAAAGATTCTCGTGAACCGATTTATCACCAGATTGAAAAGCAGCTGAAAGCACTGATTGCGGGAGGCCATTTGCCTGCAGGAACGCCGCTTCCGTCAATCAGGGTGCTGTCGAAAGACCTGGAGATTAGCGTCATCACGATACGTCGCGCCTATCAGGACCTGGAGTCACAGGGCTTCATCGAAACAGCCCAGGGCAAAGGGACTTTTGTCGCAGAAATACAGAACTCCATGAAACAGGAAACAATGACGGCTTCCGTCCAAACGGAATTCGAACGGGCCATCCGCAACGCGATGGATTACGACTATACTGTCGATGAAATCAAAACGGTTTTTGAAGAGACTTTAGAAAAACTTGCGAAAGGGGAATGACAATGCAGCCATGGATTGAAATAAAAGACGCGAATAAAAAGATTGATGATTTTCAGCTCGGGCCTATCAGCCTAGTGATTGAGCCGGGGACCATCACGGCGCTGGTCGGCAATAACGGCTCTGGCAAAAGCACCTTGCTGAAGCTGATTATGAATCTGGCGAATCTGGACGGAGGAGGGATTAGGGTTTTCGGTAAATCGGTCGACGGGAAAGACGAAAGTTGGAAAAGGCATGTCACGTACCAACCGCAAAACACTGTCGGCTGGAACGCCTATACAGGAGAGGACCTGAAAAGGCTGATTGCCCCTTTATATACGAAATGGGATGAGAAGCTTTTTGAACGCATGATCCAGCTGTTCAACATCCCGCTCGATAAGCGTTTCGGCAAATTATCGCCAGGTCTCCAGCAGAAGCTGAGCCTGTCGCTCGCATTGCCGCGGAATACTGATATCCTGATTCTCGATGAACCTACCGTCTCACTTGACATCCCATCAAAAAAACAATTCATGGATTTGCTTGTCGAATGGATGGAAAAGGAGGACCGTGCTGTCATCCTGACAACTCATCAGCCGGAGGATCTTCAGAAACTGGCGGATTACTTGTTTCTGATGAAGGACGGACAGGCGATCGGCTGGTATGAGAAAGACATGCTCGCTGCGGGATTCCGCCGCTATTGGCTCAAAGAAATGCCGGCGGTGGGAGTACCGGGTGAGCTTTCCCGTTCCGGAAACGAGCTGATATCAGATAATCCTGACACAACGGAACAGTATTTCACGCAACACGAACACAGTGTCATTGATGTCAAAGCCTTGGAACTGGAAGAAATCATCAGCCTTCTGCTGAAGTAGAGAACTAAGAGAGGATGAGAGAAATGGAAACAATGCTTACTGTAGAAGGATTAGGAAAATCCTTCAAGGACAAGAAGATTGTCTCAAATATTTCCTTCGAAGTGAAAAAAGGGGAGATTATGGCGCTACTCGGACCGAACGGGGCGGGGAAATCGACGACAATCCGCAATATCATGGGCATCTTGTATCCCGATGAAGGTACGATTGCTTTCCGGAATCGCTCTACGAAAGATATCCCGCGTGATAAAATTGGCTATCTGCCGGAAGAGCGGGGGCTCTACAAAAACGTCAAGGTCATGGACATTCTGCTGTATCTTGCGGACCTGAAGGATTATCCGCTGGACCGCGCTAAAGAACGCGCGCTCGAGTACTTGAAAAAGTTTGGCCTAGAGGGCAAGGATAAAGTATCGGTCGAGGAGTTGTCGAAAGGGATGGGGCAGAAAGTCCAGTTTATCGCCTCCATTCTTCATGAACCGGAACTGCTGATTCTGGATGAGCCGTTCTCAGGTCTTGATCCGGTCAGCCAGGAGCTGTTCAAAGAAGAAATACGTTCACTGGCCAAAAAAGGCACGGCGATTCTATTGTCTTCGCATCAGATGAACCTTGTCGAAGAGATGGCGGACCGGCTGTTCTTGATTCACCGCGGCACGAAAGTGATCTACGGGACCCTGAGTGATGTCAAAAAGGAATATGCTAATTTCAAATGCACGATCAACGGCAGCAACAGCCGCAACAGCCGCAGCCTGCTTGAAAACCTGCCGGAAGTCGAGCGGGTCGAACAGAATGGGGCAACGGCTGTGCTTTATCTCACAAAACATGTGCAACCCGCTGTCTGGCTGAAAAATCTTCCAGATGAACTCGACATTCAGGAACTATCGATCGACCGGATTTCGCTCCATGAAATCTTCATAGATATCGCCACGGACAAGAATCTTTTGAAGGAAGTGGGTGAGTTGCATGCGTAACACGATGAAAGTCGCCAAATGGGAAATCAAACGCAATATGAAAAGCAAGTCGTTCATCATCGGCCTATTCCTGACACCAATCATCTTCCTAGCATTTTTCCTGCTGCCAGACCTGTTCAGTTCGGATGATGAAGCAGCGACAACGACAGTCTACGTCAATGACCAGCTCGGGGTCTACGGACAATTGGAAGCAGCGGTAGCAAATACCGAATGGCAGATGGAACAGACAGACACCACAGAACAGGAAGCCACCTCAGCGCTGGAAGGCAAAGAAGACGCTGCGTATATCTTCATCGACGAACAGGCAATTGAAACCGGAAAAGTTGCAGTTTACACGCATGAAGATACGAGTTCAGCCTTCATGGATGAAGTCCAGATCCTCGGTGGTCCACTACAGATGCTGCAGATCGAACAGCTCGGCCTGACACAGGAAGAAGCGGCAGTTGTCGCGCAGGGAGTCGTCTTTGAAGATGCTTCAGAAAAACCGGAAGAAGGCGGCCTGTTCAGTGAAAACATGCTGGAACGTGTGATTCCAGGAGCATTTGCCGCTGTCGTCATGCTGTCAATTGTCTTCACCGGAATGGCAATCTTCCAAAGCGCGTCCCAGGAGAAGAAAGACAAAATTGCTGAGATTATTCTGTCGTCTTTAACGCCTGCAGAACTGATGCAAGGCAAGATCATCGGCTATTTTGTCCTCGGTATCATCCAGGTCGTTGTCTATATTGTCATCGCGCTGCCGGTGCTCATCTGGAAAATCGATTTTCCGATTATTGAGTATCTGTTAGTGCCCGAACTTCTAGTGCTAATATTCATTTCTATCCTCGGATACCTGCTCTATGCGGCGCTATTCGTCGGAATCGGTGCCACAATGGCTGATATCTCGACAGCGGGGAATTTCCAGGGCATGGTCATGATGTTACCATTCAGCCCATTCCTTTTCATTGGACCAGTCTTCAGCGATCCAAGCGGATTCTGGGCGCAGCTTGGAAGCTATATCCCGTTTACATCACCTGGCGTTCTCATTATGCGCCTGTCACTTCTTGAAGAATGGCCGTGGGTGCAAATCATTATCGCCATCGGAATTCTTGTCGTCAGCGTCTGGGTCTTCATGAAACTTGCGGGCAAAGTCTTCAAGATTGGCATCCTGATGTATGGCAAGAACGCTACACCGGGCGAAATCTGGAAATGGATTCGGGCGTAAAAAGATAGAACTTGCTATTCAATATCTATTAACCTAATAAATTATAGTATAGAAAACTTTCTTACACATGTGTTGATTAACTAAAAATAACCAATAAATAACTTAATGGACTACTAGGCGCTCGGTGCATAGTTGCTTCTGGCTCGCTTTGGATTGAACAACTTCTATATATAACTGAGCTATTTTGATGTATAGGAATGCGACTTCGCCGCATACCTATACATCTTTTTCAGTTATCGATTGGTGGTCGTTCATCCGTCGCGCCCCAAAGGCAAAGGTACACGAAGTGCTAATGCTTTTGGGAACAAGGGAATGGAGGGTTCCTAACTGGGTAAAAAGCCGCCAAAGATGTAATTTTGGCGGCTGAAGCTTTCTTTATGGTCTTTTCTTATTTTAGGAAGTGTCACTTTCTATAGGAGCTTACATGATGTTGAGTTTAAGCCTTATTTAAAAACACATTGTGCAATGTACCAGAGTGCCCGAAATTACATCTTCGGGCACTGATACCTGTTGAAAAAGGTAGCTCTTCTGAAAATGGGTTTTCAACCTTTTGCTTACCTGTTATTTATGCAAGAAAATGGTTAATCAACAGACGTGATTTTCTTATTAAGTAAGGTGGAGAGATTGACCCTTTGTAATCTCAACTGTAAATTGCCGAGGAACTGTGCTAATTCCAAAAGTATTCACGTAAAGACGTCAAACCCTTTTGATAAGGTTTTGACGTTTTTTTGTCCGGATAAACGCTGTTTCAAATACAAGATTTTAGGCAAAGAACGAAATGTATTATGTGGAAATAAAGAAAGCTGTACTTCTTAAGGGGACAGATGTGAAATTTCGGAGATTTTGAAAAAAGCGGGGTCTTAAACTAATTCTCCGCTGTCGAGAACAATAAATACAGTCCGATTAAAGTTTTTTATTTACCGTAAAATTCTGGATGGGGTAAAAACCATCCAGAATTTTGGTGAGTAATGAAAAACATGAAACTCACGATTTTGTCTCGATTATTAATGATTTTTTAGCCAATAGTACAGGGATGTTACTGGTACTGACCAAGGATAGAGAAGAAGCGGGTGACGAATTGATGGAATACCTTTTCAGATGGCGAAAGCTCTCGAGTTGCGGGGCTAATGATTCCAACGGTTCTTCGAATGATTGGTGTTTCTATTGGTATTTTAACTGTAAATCGTGGTGTAGAATCGTAAAAAGAGCTTTCGGGTAAAATAGTTACACCGATACCTGCTGCTACTAACCCTTTGATGGCATCCATATCTTCTCCTTCTGATGAAGTTTTCGGTGTGAACCCAACGCTATTACATGCTTCTACTGCAATTTTTTTAAGTACATATCCTTCTGGAAATAATATGAAATCATCGTTTCTTAAATCAATAAGTTGTAGCTTCTCACGTTTTGCAAAGGGGTGATTGGAAGGTAAAAGTACAGAGAAATTTTCAGTAAATAATATAGATGTGTTGATCGAGTCATCTTTTGGAGGAAGTGGTCCTAAAAAGGCAAGATTTAGTTCCCTTTTATTCACAGCATCGATCAAATAATTATATGATCCTTGACGTAAATGAAACGCTACATTGGGATATTCTTTTTTAAACGCTGAAATGACAGTAGGTAATAAGTGACCAGCTAAACTAGTAGGAAATCCAATTTTGATAGTCCCTTTATCTGGATCTAAATATTCGTCTATTTGTTTTTTCGCATAATCAATCGCTTGCAAAGCAGAAATGCTATGTTCTGAAAAAATCTTACCAATTTGTGTTAACTTCACATTTCTACCAACACGTTCAAATAATTCTACTCCAAGTTCATCTTCTAAATTTGCAATTTGTCTACTTACAGCTGATTGGGCTACATGCAAATGAATAGCTGCTTCTGAAATATGTTCACGTTCTGCTACTTCGATAAAGTACCTCAACTGGCGTATTTCCATACTTCCCTCCTAATCTATCTCAAAAACAGATCATTTATATCCAAATTATATATTGTTTGTATTAGTTTGAAAACATATAATATTAGTAAGTTACTTTTTATGGAAAATGGAGGGGTTCAAATGACATTTCATCAATTACCGAAAGCACAGGGCATGTATGATCCAACGTTTGAACATGACGCATGCGGGATAGGTTTATATGCACATATAAAAGGAAATGCAACACATAATATCGTAGAAAAAGGATTAGAAATGTTATGTCGACTTGATCACCGTGCGGGACGTGGAAGCGATGGTCAAACGGGTGATGGTGCAGGACTGATGGTGCAGATACCAGATGTTTATTTTCGTGTTGTGTGTAATGAATGGGATTTGCCGGAAAAAGGAGCTTATGGCGTAGGAATGCTATTTTTTACAGACAATAATGAAGAACGTGCGGGCATTGAACAAAAAATTAACGACATGATTATTGCGCAAGGGCAAGAACTCATCGGGTGGAGGACAGTTCCAATTAACGCTAGTGTTCTAAGTGAAAAAGCAAAAGAGACAGTACCAGTCGTTCGTCAAGTATTCATCAGAGCAATAAACGCAACTGATTCACTTGCATTTGAACGTAAATTATATATCATTCGAAAACAAGTGGAGCACTGGGCACTACAACAGGATAAAAAATTCTATTGTGCAAGTCTGTCAAGTCAGACAATCGTCTATAAAGGATTACTTACTCCCAAAGAGGTGAATCTTTTTTACGTGGATCTTCAAGATGAGTTATTTACATCTGCCTTTTCATTAGTACATTCTCGCTATAGTACCAATACATTTCCAAGTTGGGAAAGAGCACATCCAAACAGATATATTGTTCATAACGGCGAAATAAATACATTACGTGGAAATATTAACTGGATGAAAGCACGGGAACAACAATTTGTATCAGAAGCATTTGGGGAGGATCTTCCAAAACTTTTGCCAATCATTGATACAAATGGGAGCGACTCTTCCATGTTAGATAATGCATTTGAATTTTTTGTACTTGCTGGTAGAAAACCAGCTCACGCTGCCATGATGTTAATACCAGAACCTTGGACAGAAAACCCTCATATAACTGAGGAGAAAAAGGCTTTCTATTCTTATCACAGCAGTTTAATGGAGCCATGGGATGGACCAACAGCTATTTCATTTACAGATGGGAAACAAATTGGGGCAATTTTAGATCGCAATGGTTTACGACCAGCTCGGTACTATGTGACAAAAGATGATTATATTATTTTCTCTTCTGAAGTAGGGGTAGTAGATGTAGAAGAAGAAAATATTTTATACAAAGAACGTTTAACCCCTGGAAGAATGCTACTTGTTGATTTAGAACAAGGTCGTATTATTTCAGACGAAGAAATTAAATCAGATATGGCAAATGCATTACCTTACCAACAATGGTTAGACGAAAATTTAGTAACTATTACATCTGAAATGGAAGAACCAGAGCAAATAGATGATTTGTTGTTCAAACAAAAAGCATTTGGCTACACATATGAAGATATTCAAAAATACATGATTCCGATTGCGTTAGATGGCAAAGACCCAATTGGATCAATGGGGAATGATACACCACTAGCCGTTTTATCAGATCGACCACAATCGTTATTTAATTATTTTAAACAGCTCTTTGCACAAGTAACAAATCCACCAATAGATTCAATTCGTGAGCATATTGTGACATCTACAATGACGCTACTTGGAGCAGAAGGAGATTTACTGCATCCAAATCGATCTAATAGCGAACGAATCTTTTTAGAAACACCTATTTTAACAAATAGCCAGTCTAGCCAATTAAACGATATGAAATCAAACAAATTCCGAAGTGCAACTATAGATTTAACTATGTCTGCAAATTTAGAAATCGATTTATGTCATGTTTCTAAACAAGCGGATGAATATATAGCACAAGGGATAGCCTTGCTCATACTTTCCGACCGACTGTTGGATGTAAAGCAATCTACAATTCCAGTCCTACTAGCTGCAAGTAGCCTCCATCAACATTTACTTCGCACAGGAAATCGAACGAAGGTAAGTATTATTGTGGAATCTGGTGAAGCAAGAGAAGTACATCAATTTGCTGCTCTGATTGGATTTGGGGTAGATGCGATTAATCCATATCTTGCTTATGCAACGATTGCAGAAGCAATCGAAGAAGGGCATATTGATAGTAGTTATGCAGTAGCGGTTGCGAAATATAGTAAAGGTATTGCAGATGGTGTAGTGAAAGTAATGTCGAAAATGGGTATTTCAACTGTTCAAAGTTATCGCGGAGCTCAAATTTTTGAAGCGGTAGGGATTAGTAAAGAAGTGATTGAACGTTATTTTACAGGAACCGTTTCTCAATTAGGAGGTATTAATCTAGAAACGATTGTGGAAGAAGCGCATAAAAGACATCAAGCAGCTGTAGATTCCACTGGGGTTTCTTTAGATTCAGGTAGCGATTTCCAGTGGAGAAGTACTGGTGAACATCATGCATTTAATCCAAAAACGATCCACACACTTCAGTGGGCTACTCGAAAAGGGGATTACGGTTTATATAGACAATATGCAGAAATGGCAAATGAAGAGCGTATTGGATTTTTACGTAATTTATTGACATTTAAAAAAGATGTTAAATGTATTCCACTGGAAGAAGTCGAGTCTGTAGATTCCATTGTCAAACGATTTAAAACGGGAGCGATGTCGTTTGGTTCATTAAGCAAAGAAGCCCATGAAACACTTGCTATTGCGATGAATCGTCTAGGTGGTAAAAGTAATAGCGGAGAAGGTGGAGAACATCCTAGCCGTTATGAACTAGATGACAATGGAGATAACCGAAGAAGTGCCATTAAACAAATAGCGTCTGGTCGATTTGGAGTGAAAAGTCATTATTTAGTGCAGGCAGATGAACTGCAAATTAAAATGGCGCAAGGTGCGAAACCGGGCGAAGGTGGTCAGTTACCAGGTAATAAAGTATACCCATGGGTAGCCGATGTTCGTGGATCGACAACTGGAGTTGGATTAATATCTCCACCTCCACATCATGATATTTATTCGATTGAAGATATGGCGCAATTAATTCATGACTTAAAAAATGCGAATAGAACTGCTCGTATTAGTGTGAAACTAGTGGCGAAATCGGGTGTTGGAACGATTGCTGCTGGGGTGGCAAAAGGTGCAGCAGATGTGATTGTCATTAGTGGATATGACGGTGGAACAGGTGCATCTCCTAAAACAAGCATTAAACATACGGGACTACCTTGGGAGCTAGGACTCGCAGAAGCACATCAAACATTAATATTAAACGGTTTACGTGATAAAGTGAGACTGGAAACGGATGGGAAATTGATGACTGGTAAAGACGTTGTAATGGCTGCCTTACTTGGAGCTGAGGAGTATGGATTTGCAACAGCTCCATTAATCGTCTTAGGCTGTATTATGATGCGTGCGTGTCATCTAGACACTTGTCCAGTCGGGATTGCGACTCAAAATCCGGAACTTCGCAATAAATTCACAGGAAGTGCTGATTATGTTGTGAATTTCATGAAATTCGTAGCGGAAGAAGTTCGTGAGTATATGGCGTTACTTGGATTCAGAACTGTAGAAGAAATGGTGGGACGTGCGGATGTGCTAGAAGTTAGTGATCGTGCAAAAGAACATTGGAAAGCAAAACAATTGGATTTAACGGCGTTGCTTTATCAGCCAGAGGGAGCACGTACGTTTAAAATTCCACAAAATCATAAAATAGAACAATCATTTGACTTACGTGAATTATTACCAAAAGTAGAACATGCTATTCTAAGTGAATCCAAAGTGGAATTGAATTATCCAATTGCAAACACGGACCGTGTAGTAGGCACGATTATTGGAAGCGAAATATCCAAACTATATGGTGCTAGAGGATTAGCCCACGATTCGATCACACTTCGATTTACTGGAGCAGCCGGGCAAAGTTTTGGTGCGTTTATACCAAAAGGGATGTCTATGTATGTAACAGGGGATGTAAATGATTATTTTGGCAAAGGATTATCTGGTGGAAAACTGATTGTCACTGCACCTATTCAAGGTGTTGCTGAAGAAAATGTTATTGCTGGAAATGTTGCGCTATACGGTGCAACAAGTGGAACTGCATTTATAAATGGACGTGCTGGAGAGCGCTTTGCAGTTCGAAATAGTGGAGTAGATGTTGTCGTAGAAGGCATCGGGGATCATGGCTGTGAATATATGACAGGTGGTCGTGCTGTCATATTAGGGGATGTTGGGAAAAATTTCGGTGCAGGAATGTCTGGCGGAATTGCGTATGTACTTGTTGATGACTTGGACGGATTCAAACAAAAATGTAACACAGAAATGATTGGATTTGAACGAATTGAATTATCAGAAGAAAAACATGCGATTCGCCAGTTAATTATGGATCATTATTATTATACGAAAAGCACGAAAGCTATGAACATACTAGATAAATGGGAGGAAAATGTTCAAAGATTTGTAAAGGTCGTGCCAAATGATTATAAGAAAATGCTCGAAAAAATCGCTGACTTTAAAAGAGATGGTTTAACGGATGATGCAGCTGCAATGCAAGCATTTTTAGCAACTTCCGTGAACGCAGAAATAAAGCTACTCACGCTTGTGAAAAAATAAGAGAGGGGAATAGTAAATGGGTAAACCTACTGGATTTATGGATTATAAACGAGAAAAAGGAAAGGAAGAAGCCCCTCTCAGACGTATTAAAAATTGGGGAGAGTATGCCTCGAAGTTAACAGATGAAGCACTTCAAACACAAGGTGCAAGATGTATGGATTGTGGGACTCCTTTTTGCCATATGGGGATTGAAATACAAGGTGCGACTGCCGGTTGTCCTATTAATAACTTAATCCCTGAGTGGAATGACTTAGTGTATAAAGGAAAGTGGCAGGAAGCACTAGAAAGATTATCGATGACAAATAATTTTCCGGAATTTACTGGTCGTGTTTGTCCAGCTCCTTGCGAAGGATCTTGTACACTTGCCATTTCAGATCCAGCAGTATCGATTAAAAATATTGAGCGAACTATTATCGATAAAGGATTTGAAAATGGCTGGATAGTACCTAGAATTCCAGTAGAGCGCACAGGGAAAAAAATCGCTATAGTCGGCTCTGGACCTGCTGGACTTGCAAGCGCAGATGAGTTAAATCAAGCGGGTCATTCTGTAACTGTATTTGAACGTGCGGACCGTGTTGGTGGACTACTCATGTACGGCATTCCAAATATGAAACTAGAAAAAGATGTAGTCGAACGTCGAATTCAGTTACTCCAACAAGAAGGAATCGATTTTGTGTTAAATACGGAAATTGGTAAAGATATTTCAGCAGATCAATTAAAAGATGAATTCGATGCGATTATTTTATGTATCGGCGCACAGAAACAACGTGAACTTCGCATGGAAGGTAGCGATTCAAATGGAGTTCATCTTGCAATGGATTACTTAACTTTTACTACCAAAAGTTTGCTGGATTCTAATTTTGCTGACGGGCAATTTATCAATACAAAAGGGAAAGATGTCATCATAATTGGTGGAGGAGATACGGGGGCAGACTGTGTGGCAACTGCAATTCGTCAAAACTGTAAATCAGTTGTCCAGTTCGGAAAACATCCACAGCTACCAGATACAAGAGCGGAAGACAATTTGTGGCCAACCGATTCGAATATTTACAAATTGGAATATGCTTATGAGGAAGCGGAAGCTAAATATGGCAAAGATCCTCGTGAATACTTAATCCAAACAACGAGAATAGTCGCAGATGAGAAAGGAAATTTAAAAGAGCTCCATACAATTCATATGGAAAAAATACTAGGGGAAGATGGGGTTCATTTCTTTAAAACAATACCTGGTACAGAAAAAATTTGGCCTGTACAATTTGTGTTTGTTGCAATTGGATTTGAAGGAGCAGAGCTTTCATTACCAAATCAATTGGGCGTGAACATTGTAAACAAAAAAATTGCCGCAACAACAAAAGATTATGCAACAAATGTAGATGGTGTATTTACTGCAGGAGATGCGAGAAAAGGTCAAAGTCTTATCGTTTGGGCCATTAAAGAAGGGCAAGATGTAGCGAAAAAAGTCAATGAGTATGTAAGTAAGCAGCCAGTCATTTGCTAATACGGCAACGTTGGAGGAAGCTGAACGGATGGGTTTAATACTTCATCTGCAGACAGCCGATCACTTGCTCGTTATCTTATGTTGAGCCTGCAAGGAATACATGTCATAGCACGAGCGCAGACGAGTAATAAACAATTATTACTCAACTTTTGCAGGGCGAACTCGGCAAATAAGCCTTGATATAACTGGGTAAACCGGCCATCCATTGCTGTAATTGTTTTTCGATTAACTTTTTGAGTGTAGATTTGGTTTGTTTCAGGACATCTTGAAAAAGCTCGATCAATTGCTGTAAAACGACAGCCCAATTCAGTTCGTTTACCTCATCGCATAATTCATAAAAAAGCCCACCCAGTGTTCGTTCATCTGTATTACAGCGGTTTTGCCACGCGAGTACGATATAGCGTGAAAATACAATTGTCGTGTGGCTAATCAATCCATCATATGAACGACCTTGAGACTCTTTTTGGAGTTTCAAAAGGGATTTCGTCGTCTTAAAGTACACCTCAATAGCCCAGCGCATGCCGTAAATTCGAACAATTTCTTATTCGGAAAGCGTACAGTCGGTGCTTAGAATGGCGAGCCATTCGCTTTTCTTATTTCGATTTTGAACGAAAATATTTTTTACTGATGTTCCGTTCGACATCACACAATGAATGGAACGGAGGATGCTCTTTTATCTTGAACGGGCTGCGCTAAACGGTAAAGTTTCATTAATTCAACCAACTGACCAGCTGCTAAATAGCGCTGTTTCGTCGCTTTTACAATGCCAATCACATCAATCCCTTGTTCAACAATTCCTTTGATAAGGGGTGGCATCGTAAAACAAGAATCAATCAGGACATAACTAGAGTCAATTCCACTGGAAAGTGCGCGGTGAATCATCGCTGGAATCTGTTCAGGAGCCGTTTGTAACGTATTTACACGGCGTTTATAAGATGTTCGTTTATCGATATCCGTTGAAATGCCATTGATTGGGGCTTTCTTCAAACTAAGTAAAGAAAAATTCATCGGCATAAACGTACACCCATCTGACCACCCCAATGTGAGCATCCGAAATCCTTTGTAAAAGTGCATTTTTTGTGAAGCATGATCAAAACAGTGCGTAAGAAGTTCCACCTCTTTACTACGATTTCGATCAAAAGACAAATCGTCAATGATCAATACCTTTGTTCGTGTTTGATCCGTCAAGTGTCTCACTTTCTGAATGGTAGAGGCACTAAAAGAGTGAAAAACGACGCCACTTGAACGTGGATTGATTTAAGAATCGATACACGGCATCCTTGGACGGATAACGATCGGCTTTCTTTGACTCTAAAAGAGAGAACCAGTTTCTATGTTGGAAAATTAAGCAAAAGACAAGTTGAAATAAGTACGAACAGCTGAAACCGACTAACTTTTTAATGCTCGCATTGCATAAGTGTTTAAAAATCTTTAGTTCAGGAAAAACAGAGCGAAGTACTTTTGGGAGTTGATTAGTAGCACGGGTATGTATCATGTTAGTAGGCACTTCTTCTATGTGGTAGTGATTTCTCAGTAATCTCACTATACCAAAGAATGAGGTGTCTTTTTTCAGTTATGAAATTGTCAAAGGACCTATTGGACGGGCTACAAAGCTAGGGCAGTCAACTGATTACGCTGTTTTATTCGGTGCGAAAGTTGAGTTATTAGCTGAAAATGACAAAGAAATTATTGAATTGGATAAAAAAATCACTAGTGTTGCATTAATTAAAATTGAAAACTCCAAGTTTTACAAACTTTAAAAAATTAACCTAAAAGAAAAATTCCTTTGTAATGTTCTGTACAGGTAGTTTCTGTCCAAATTCAATAAAAAGGACCTATGCATGGAGAAGAATACACTAAAAACTTCATTTGGTTAATGGGTTGGACCCATTAATTTTGATAGACTTTGAAAATCTGTCGATTTACACAGACAGGATTATTATACGAAAAAATTAGCGATGCAATCTTTCATGCTATTGATGCTTTACTCCCATTTGAGTGGGAAAGAAAGTTTTTATGCCATGGAGGCTGCTCTTACAGACGAGAACTTGCAAACCACACTTGGTTTCTCTTCAATCAGTGTTTCCCAATTGTCTAGGAAAAATAATGACGTGGATCAAGCCATTCTCTCGAGTCTGTTCTAGAATCTTGTCGGTCAATTGAATGCACGTTATCAACCGCAAAAACAAGAACGGCTTTGAAAGTTATCGATTCCACAACGATTCCATTGAACTTGAATCACTTTAAGTGGGCGGAGTTCCGAAAAACTAAGTCTGGTTATAAACTACATCTACGCCTCGTATTCAACGAAGATGGTTCACACTATCCCGATAGGGAGGTCATGACAAATGCCAAGGAACATGACTGTGGGCAACTTGAAGTTCTTGTCGATGATAAGAAAGCCATGTCAATATTATTTAGAATGGAATGGGGAAGAGTGGAGTAATCAGTCATGCTTTGGTTACGTGATTAAAGGCTTAGAAGACGTGTAGCAACTTATGAGTTGCTTTAGGCGCACATTGATGATACTTCACCCAAATAGGCACAAGACATCTATTGTCATTCAAGATATTGAGAAACTGATTGGACACGCTACCTATAAGGGGTTAGCGTGTTTTTCGTATTTCGTATTGAATGATTAGTATGTAAGCGCCAAATAGGTTATTACTTATAAATAATCAAACTTTTTTCAATAGCTACTAAGAAATTATTTATTATATGTCTTGTTTTACACAGATTTTTAATTATTCGAATAAAAAAGCCTTTGTCTCAAATTAATGAGACAAAGCTCACTTCTACGCTAGCATACGAATATGGTCAATATCTTTTATAGTATTCATCAACACCACCTAAACTTCATTCAATTTACACAAGTCACATATATTATCAAATAGTCATGATAGAGGAACTAATAAAACTATTCAGAAGAAAAAGGAGTCCGACCTTAATGGAAGAAGTTAACGTAAAAGCTGCTAAGCAAAACCAAAAACAAACAAACGGCTCACTGTACAGAATAGTATGGAGATGGCATCTTTATGCTGGCATAATTTTTGCCCCGTTTCTTTTTATCCTAGCTGTTACTGGTTCGATCTATTTATTCAAGCCACAGATTGAACAAATAATTTATCAAGACTACTATGAAGTGACTCCACAAGTCGAGAAAATATCTGCATCTGCGCAAATTGAAGAAGTGAAAAATTTATACCCTGATGCTATCATCAAAAAATATCGTCCTGGAGAAAATACCATGCGTTCGAGTGAAATAAGTATTACAGCCACCAATGATTCCCTAACAATCTTTATAGATCCTTATACCGGTGAATTTATTGGAGAGTTAATTAATAAGGACAAAATAATGAGTAAAATTGAAGAATTACATGGCGAGCTAATGGTAGGCACACTAGGTGATCGAATTGTGGAGTTAGCTGCTTGTTGGGCAGTAGTGCTAATTGTCAGTGGGCTTTATCTATGGTTTCCCAAAAAGAATCAAAGGCTGTCTGGAGTCCTTTATCCGAGAATTAATAAAGGGAAAAAGATACTCAGAAGAGACTTGCATGCCGTTCCTGCCTTTTGGGTAACAGCAGGAATGTTGTTTTTAATAATGACAGGTTTGCCCTGGTCTGGGTTTTGGGGTAGTAATTTCCAATCGATAGCGACTAATACGGGTGCAGGGTATCCACCATCTATTTGGTCGGGAGATGCTCCAACATCCATAATTAAAACAAAAGACATAGCAGAAGTTCCCTGGGCTGCAGAAAACTTAGATGTACCTCTTTCAAAAATTCAAGGTTACATCCCTTTGCCAATTGATGATGTCGTTGCGATTGCTAATCGTCAAGGTCTACATCCAAGTTATACCATATTCATTCCACAAGATACAGAAGGCGTCTATACTTTGTCTGCTTATCCACCGAAAGCACAAGATGAAGTGACCATGCATATTGATCAATATTCTGGTGCAGTTCTAGCTAATTATAGTTATCAAAATTATGGTTTAGTCGGAAAATTTGTCGCTTGGGGAATTACCTTACATAAAGGAACACAATATGGTTTTATTAACCAATTAATTAGCCTTCTCATTTGTTTAGGAATTATTCTTGTTACAGTTAGCGGTTTTTATTTATGGTGGAAACGAAAGCCGAAAAAAGGATCGGGTGCACCAAAAGCTCCTAGTATAAAGAAAATGAAGTTTTTCCTAGTCCTGTTAATCGGGTTAGGGATTTTGTTTCCCTTAGTTGGCTTATCACTTATTGTTGTATGGCTAATTGATTGTTTAATTATTCAAAGAATAGCTGTGGTTAAGAATTTTTTTAATGCATAATCCGAAATGTAAAGGGTGGCTTTTGCTGTGAAAAAAAATATAAGTATGTCTATGATCTTTATTTTAAGCCTATTGCTAAGTGCATGTTCACTTAAACAGGATGTCACTAATTTATACAAACAAGAAACACCTCTTGAATCAGAAATAATTATACCAGAATCCATTTCAGCTAATAAACAAGAGACGATTAAGGTTATTCTTACCCAAGATGGTAAGAAGGTTGAGGGAGCAGATTATGTTCATTTTGAGATATGGAAACAAGATGGTTCTGTGAAATTTGATATGGAACAAGCTAAGGAGGAGGGAAACGGTACGTATAGTTTGAGCAAAAACTTTGATAGTGAAGGTCTATATTATATTAAAGTGCATGCAAGTAACGATGGTTCTATAATCATGCCACAAAAACAATTTGTTGTAGGAGAGCTTTCTGAAAGTGAGATGAAGTTCTTGCAAAAAGGAAAACCAAAACAACAAGAGAGTCATAAAAATCATCATTAAACTCGAAAAAATTTCTTGATTCAGTGTAGAAACCTTAGCTCTTTTAATTGCAAAGTGGCTGAGGTTTCTATTTGAATGTGTTAATAGTATATAACAAACTGAAGTTTGATTAGAAATGTCAATGTGGAGTTGGATTGAAGTATGGGCATACCGGTGATTGTAGTGTTTAAAAATTATACTTCGTCTGTAATCCTCAATTCACAACCGGAAATTTTAGTGTGTGACTATTGATTTCTATGATGTATAACAAAAGTCTAGATGAAGGGGGACAGATGCAGCTTGTTTGTATTGCGTATTCTATTGTAACGGAGCCTAAATTTATTGTGTTCGATGAGACTATGTTGCTTTGGTGTTTCGAAGGGAAATTCGTCAGTTGTTGCTAATATTTGCGATAGAATTCTTTTTTAAATTTAAGGAAAGGTTGTCGACGAATTATAGAGTTCCAACTTTCAAATTGTTCAAAATGATTATTCGAAGAAGCGGCAAGGTTCATAAATTCCTTTTAATGTTCAATAAATATGCAACTAAAGCAGGTCAATTTCTTAACGATGAGTTTCTTGATAAACCAAGAAAGCGCGTGATTTTAGTGATGTGTTGACTTGGATTGTATTTTGAAACTATGCAATAGGATCGTCAGATATACCTTCTTTTAGTGTTTTTTTTAGAAATTCGCATTACGAAAAAATCAGTTGCTAATTTAAAAACTCTCTTGTATGATAAACAAACAAGTAAATCGTAAACATTACTGTTTGTAATTAGTGAAGTAGAAATAATGCCGACTAAAGTAGTTACAGAGCATAATAACTTTAACTGTCTTGGTCGTTGATGAGAGAAGGATAGATATAAACCTAATTTGAGAGGAGAGATTTTTATTAACTCAAGTAAGAAGATTCCAGTATATGTACTAAGCGGTTTTCTTGGGAGTGGTAAAACCACCGTGTTATTAAATATGCTAGAACATTGTAAGAAAAAGAGGCTACAGCCGGGAATTATTTTAAATGAAATAGGCCAAACAAACGTAGAAGGTCATCTATTTGAAAATCAAAAGGTGTTTGAACTGTTAGACGGTTGTATTTGTTGTACGATCCAAGAAGATTTAAAAGAAACAATGAACGTGTTGATAACGGAAATGGAACACAGTCCACTCGACGTTTTATTTATAGAAGGAACCGGAGTAGCCAATCCGATGGAAATACAAGAAGTTCTTCTGAGTCATCCATATACTGATCAATTTGACTTAATGTCTATTATTACAGTTTTGGATGCTAGTAATTATTTGGAGTATCAAAGCATATTCTCAAGCTCAACAGAAGTCCGGAATTTAATACATGAACAAATGATTTGTGGAAGTCTACTGGTGTTAAATAAGACGGATCTAGTTCCTTTAAATCAACTTGAAAGTATTAAACAAAAAATCACAAAGAAATCGAAACAAGAAAAAACTATTATGGAAAGTGTTTACGGTAAAATTGATGCTGAATTGCTTTTCGAAAAGCGTATCCACTCTGTTACGATTGGAAAATCGTCTTTGGATGTTGAACACCATCATCATCATCACTCGACATTGCAAGCGCTTAAGTTAGAGGATTGCCCTGTAGTTCGAAAGAAAGGATTCGAAAAATGGCTCAAACACCTTCCAGCCAATGTACTACGAGGAAAAGGGTTCGTTGAAATCGAAAGCTCACACCAACTTTACAGTTTCCAATATGCTTCAAGGAAGGTAGCATTTACTCCAGTCCCCGCCGCTTTAAATAGAAAACCAGTTATTATTTTAATTGGCTTGGGGCTTGACACAGAGCAGATAAACGATCATTGGAAACAACTCGTAAAGCAATGAAAATCGTGTTTTTTTGCGTAGCACTTTACAGAAATTAAGGATATTAGAGAGATAGGAGTACGATTCATGACAAGCAAACGAAGTTTAGGGGTGAGCTTACTTCTCATAGGAGTGCTCCTCTATTTCTTTTTATCAATAGGATTCACAGAAATACAAGCGGCAATTCCAAAAAGCATGTTGCATGTAAATACCATTTTTCTGAGCATCGTATTAGAAGCATTACCCTTTGTGTTTCTTGGGGTGTTTACATCAGCTCTAATCCAAACGTTTGTGTCTGAAGAGGCCGTACAACGGTTTATTCCTAAAAATCCTATTATAGCAATCGTGCCAGCTGTACTAGTAAGTGCAATTTTTCCCGTTTGTGAATGTGCAATTATTCCAGTGGTACGAAGATTGATGAAAAAGGGGATGCCGTTGCATATAGGTGTTATTTTTATTGTTGGGACACCTATATTAAATCCGATCGTCTTTGCATCTACCTATTACGCCTTCCAATCTACTCCAGCAATTGCGTATGCCCGGATGGGATTGGCGTTTGTATTAGCCATTGTAATTGGTAGTCTCATATATGCTTTCTATCGCAATCGTAATCAATTAAAGTGGACAACAGAGGAACTGCTGGATAGACCTATACAGCCGAGTGGCAGGGAAGTCCCTAAAATAAAAGCTGTATTTTATCATGCAAGTGATGAGTTTTTCGATATGGGGAAATTTTTGATCATCGGCGCAATGATCGCCAGCTTATTTCAGACGTTCTTTGATAGGAATCTATTGGTAAGTATTACTGCCAATGACATGACTTCACCTCTTGTTATGATGGGATTTGCGTTCATCTTATCACTTTGCTCAGAAGCGGATGCATTTGTAGCATCCTCGTTTGCACACACATTCTCCGCAGGCTCACTTCTTGCTTTTTTAGTCTATGGGCCGATGCTAGATTTGAAAGGTACGATTATGCTGTTTGCTTATTTCCGTTCTAAGTTTGTTATAGGCTTAATGGCTATTATTACTGTGTCTGTATATGTGATGATTTTGATATACCAATACTTATTTATGTGAGGTGCGTTATGCAGGAAGAACGGGATTACAGTTCTCATGCTTTGTTTAGAGGAATTATATTATTGGGTTTTTTTCTACTCTTATTTAGATTGCTAGTATCAGGGGATATTACCTATTATATTGCTCCTAAAATGATTCCCTTTTCTTATTTTGCACTTGTGATTTTATTGGTATTGGGGCTTATGCAACTATGGAGAAGTGGATCGAAGAATCTGGAGGAATTATACTGTAATTGTGGCTTTAGCCATACTCAAACTGGCACACCCCTACAAACATTTTTTATATACACTTTGTTTGTCTTACCTGTTCTGACTGGATTGTGGTTTCCAATGACCGTTTTAGATAGTTCAATTGTCGCCAAAAGAGGGGTTATATATGGAACAGGTTTGAATACCACACTGCCAGCTGTTAGAAATGATGAAACGGATACCTCCTATGACTTGCCAGGAACAGATCCTGTCATTGTAGAAGAATCCATTGATGGAACGAAGATTGATGAAGACATGAACTATGAAAATGATGAATACCCTAATCGTATGGAAAGTCTGAGAGATGAACTATTAGAAAACGATAAAATCATTGTAAGTGAAGCAAGATATCTGGATATTACCGATAATATTTATGCTTATCTCGATTGGTTTCTTGGTAAGGAAATAGAAATTGTTGGGTTTGTATACAAGCAACCTGACTTGGAAGAAGATCAGTTTGTTGTTGCACGATTCGGAATTACTTGTTGTGTTGCAGATGCTTCTGTCTTTGGCATTTTATCGACTTCTGGTGAAATGTTTGAAGTAGAGGAAGATGAATGGGTTAGGGCAACGGGCTATTTATCGAAAATAACCCTAGAAGATTGGGATTATCCTTACCTGCAGATAACTGACATAGAGAAGGTAGAAGAGCCCGAAAATCCATATATAAATTAAACATAGCCCTTGTCAACCGGACAGGGGCTATGTTTTTTAGGTGTAATAATGTGCGGAAACTTGTTTATAGCTATCGTGAAATAAATGGACCTAATACAACGAAAGGAATAATACTCAATAATTGCCACGGCCATTGCCTGAACTAATGTGGTAACGGTCATCTCTACTTTTTAGGATGTAGACTTAACCAACGTGTGTTCAAACTTCTATACTAACTCCAATAATCTTGTAAAACAGTATTAAAAGAATTCATTAATCATAATTAAGGGTACCTTATCTCCCGCAAAGTAAAAAGAGATCATTCATGACCTGAAAGTACAGGTGTGCTTAGTTTAAAGAAATTACTTTTCACAATATGAAATAAAAACAGTTGCTAATTCAAAAATGCTCTTGTATGATAAATAAATACTTAAAACGTAATCATTACGATTTAAGGGAACAAAGGAGGAGTTTTTGTGGTGAATAAAAAGTTTTTATCTATTTTTTCAATTATTACTCTACTATTGCTCGCAGCATGCGGCAACAAAGAGCAAACGAAAGGGAAGGTAGAAGCGGAAGGTAACGAAGACCTCATATCCGTTTATACTACTGTCTATCCGCTTCAATATTTCACAGAACGGATTGGCGGCGACGCGGTCGATGTACAATCTATTTATCCGCCGGGGGCAGATGAGCATACGTTTGACCCAACACAAAAGGATATGATGGCACTCGCTGATTCAGATTTATTCTTTTATATCGGACTTGGTCTTGAAGGATTTGTGGAGAATGCCGAAAAGACAATGAAAGGCGAGCATGTCAAAATGATAGCGGTCGCTAACAATATTCCAGAAGAGTCGCTAGGTGAAGGACATGATCATGATCACGGAGAGGAGGGGCATGAGTCTGATGGGCACGATGAAGAAGAGCATGAGTCACACGAACAGGACCATGAAGAAAACGATTCACATGATCATGACGACCATGAGCACAGCGAATTCGACCCTCATGTTTGGATTTCTCCTGTATTAAGTATAGAACTCGCAACGGTAATTAAAGACTCACTCATCGAAGCATCTCCTGAAAAAAAGGATATGTTTAATGAAAATTTTGAAGGGTTAAAAGAGGATTTACTCGCCCTCGATCTGAAATTTAAAGACATGGCTTCCAATGCTACTACAAAAACATTTTTCGTTTCACACGCAGCTTTTGGTTATATCGCCGATTCGTATGGACTTGAACAAGTAGCAGTTGCCGGATTAAATTCGCAAAGTGAACCTTCACAAAAGGAATTGGCTGCTCTTGTTAAATACGCGAAAGCACATGAAGTGAAATATGTTTTATTCGAACAAAACGTCTCCTCTAAACTAACTGATGTCATTCGAAAGGAAATTGGAGCGAATTCACTGATGTTGCATAATCTTGGTGTTCTAACAAGTGAGGATGTGGAAAACAAAGCAGACTATTTGTCTTTGATGGAATACAACATTGCAACACTTGCGGAAGCATTGGGTAATAAGTAAAGCGTAAGGGGTGGGAGAATGAAAAAAAGGATACCCGTAACGTTGTTAAGCGGTCACTTAGGTTCGGGGAAGACGACCTAATTGAATCATATTTTACACAACCGACATGGGCTGAAAGTCGCCGTCATCGTTAATGATTGGCATTCGGATGAATCAACAGGAAATTACGGAAGGCTTAGATAAATGCTTGCTTACGGAAGAAGAATTAGTGCAAGATTGGACAATTTTTGTGGATCCATTGCCTAATTTTCAGATCGAAATTTGACTTATAGGAGGAACTAGTATGAGGGTAAATATCACATTAGCTTGTACAGAATCAGGAGACCGCAATTACACAACTACAAAAAACAAACGCACTAATCCCGAACGGATTGAATTAAAGAAATACAGCCCGCGCTTGAGAAAAGTCACGATTCATAGAGAAACAAAGTAAAAAAATTTGCAAAGTTTTAAATCGTAATGATTACTAATTGGGGAGTGGAAATAGAATGGCGAAGAAGTCTAAGGTAGCGAAAGACAAGAGGCAACGGAAGTTGGTTGCTCACTATGCGGTACTTCGTAAAGAATTGAAAGAGAAAGGTGACTATGAATCGTTAAATAAGCTACCTAAGGATTCTTCCCCAACACGATTGAAAAATCGATGCGAACTGACGGGGAGACCAAGAGGATATATGCGGAAATTTAACATGTCACGGATTGCTTTTCGGGAACTTGCGCATAAAGGGCAACTACCAGGTGTTAAAAAAGCCAGTTGGTAAAAGATATTCAACCATTCGGTTACTATAGAATGGTTGAATTATTCCAATGTGAATTATGTAATGTGTGGGGAATAAATGAACGATTAATAGTCATTATTAGGAAGCGAGATTAAAAAGCTTTCGGAATTAGCAGGTACTTTATTGCAAAGTGACATTTTAAATCCATTAGCTGAACCCGGCATTATTGGTGCGACAGCTTTGAGTACGCTTTTTGCCGTCCTCTAGATTACCTACTCGGCTTTTTAAATTCTTATGTGTTACAGCCTTACTATTGTGGTAGCTATTGGGGCGACGCTTTCTGTTGAGTTGATTTATTGGATCTCGAAGTTCCCTCGTATCAGGATGCAGAAATTGGCTTTGATTGGTGAGTTTTTTCAGTTAATATACAATCTTTATTTTACTCATACTATTGTAACAAAAACAAGCTATGGGGACCATTTTTCTATGGATGATTAAATCGCTGAACGGACGTACATGGTTGCAATTTTATATGGTAGTATCTTTTGCTGGTATAGTGAACGGCTTGCGTCTAGGTGACGAGAAAGTATTCTTCATAGGATTCTGATTAGAATAATGAATACTGTTTTTTATAGTTTTATATTTTGATGAAAAATACTAGGAGGATATGCATGAAGATGAGAATATGGTTATCTATGTTTTTAACAGTAGCTGCTGTGTTTAGTGGCTGTTCAAAAGAGGAAGAAACTAAACCAGAAAATCAAATATCGAGTGGCTCCCTTGAGGAGTTAGTTGTGTCGATAAAGGGAGAACCAGCAAAGGGGTTTGATCCAGCATTTGATTGGCCTGGCTTGGGAGAGGCATTGTTCCAAAGTAAGCTAGTGGTCTTTGATAAAGAGTCAAATATAATTAATGATCTTGCAACAGAAAGAATTGTAAGTAAGGACGGAAAAGAGCTAACAGTTAAGTTAAGAGAAGATGTACTTTATTCTGACGGAGAAAACTTTACGGCAAGCGATGTGGCTTTCACCTTTGAAAAAGTGAGAGAGAATACCTCATATATTGATCTTTCTAATGTTAAAGAAGTAATCGCTGAAGACGATTATACAGTGAAATTTCTACTGAATCATCCGGATTCAACTTTTGAATATACATTGAGTCGAATTGCAATTATCCCAGAGCATGCTTACGGTGCGGATTATGCTCAAAATCCAATAGGTTCCGGTCCCTACAAGTTTGTGGAGTGGCAAAAAGGGCAGAAACTTATAATTGAGGCAAATCCATTGTATTACGGAAAAAAACCAAATGTTAAAAAAGTAACCTTTCTATACCTTGATCTAGACGCAAGTTTTGCAGGTGCAAAACGTGGAGAAATAGACATTGCTCGAGTTAGTATGGATTATATTGGGAAAGAGATACCAGGATATACTCAGAGAAACCTTGAAACAATGGATATTGTTTCTTTGAGTTTACCGTCAGTGAAAAGTGGCACATATGAATTGGAAGGAACACCTATTGGTAATGACGTAACGTCTGACAAGGCAATACGAAAAGCACTGTCTTATGGAATAGATCGCAAAGGGATAAGTGAAAATGTTTTGAATGGTGGAGGGCGCCCGGTCTATTCTCACAATCCGGGGATGCCTTGGGATGCGGTAGAAAATGAGATTAAGGATGGAGATGTGAAAAAAGCAAAGAAGATCCTCCAAGAAGGGGGTTGGATTGATACGAACAATGATGGAATTGTTGAAAAGAATGGTCTGAAAGCAGAATTTACACTAGTTTATGTACCAGGGGAAGTAGAGCGGGAGGCTGTTGTATTAGGTATTCAAGAAAGCGCTGAGAAAATTGGTATAAAAGTGAATTTGGATGCTAAAGTTTGGGATGAAATTAGTCAACAAAAGTTAATTTACAAAGATGCTTATCTATTTGGAAAAGGGGCGGACAGTCCGTTTGAAATATATACTAATTTTAGTTCTGAACGGATTGCAAAGGGGACAACCAACTCACCAAGCTATAAGAATGAGTTTGTGGACGAGTACTTGAAAAAGGCTATTGAGACAACGGATCAGGATGAAGCAGTTGAATTCTGGAAGAAAGCACAGTGGGACGGAAAGCACGGAGCAAATACGTTGGGAGATAGTCCGTTTGTACCTATAGTTGCTTTTCATCATACATTTTACATCAAAGACGGTGTAGAAATTGGTGACTTCAGACCTGCCCCTCATAGAGGAGCTTACTGGATTACGGTGGAGAATATAAAAGATTGGATTAAAAATTGATGAATATTAGTATCAATCCTAGATCTATGATAACATCGCCCCAGTTAAAGAATATCTCACTTCTTATTATGAAAAAGATTCTACGTTTATTTTTTCTGTTGTTTGTCGTTACAGTAATTTGCTTTATCTTAATGAAATTTGCTCCTATTGATCCAATAGAAGCATATATAGGTGGTGAACAAGCATCTTTACCGCCTGAGCAAATCGAACATCTACGTGAGTATTGGGGACATAACGACGGCTTTACTATACGTTATGTGAAATGGATGAGAGGAATGCTGAGTGGTGATATGGGAGCTAGTATGATATACAATCAACCTGTGAAGGACGTTATTTTAGAGAAATTCTCGGCCTCACTTTTACTCATGGGAAGTGCTTGGGCCATATCAGGGGTTTTAGGATTCACTCTAGGGATTATAGGTGCCCTAAACAAAGGTAAACTTATCGATAGAATTGTCAAACTATATTGTTTGACCTTGGCATCCGCACCAATATTTTGGATTGGAATTCTTCTTTTGACTGTATTCTCAGTTCAATTAGGCTGGCTTCCAATTGGACTAAGTGCGCCGATTCATTCAACAATTTCAGATGCAAGCTGGGGAGACAAGATATATCATTTAATACTTCCAACGCTTACGTTAAGTTTGACAGGGGTAGCCAGTATTGCACTTCATACACGGCAGAAATTCATTGATGTGTTGGACAGCGATTATGTCCTCTTCGCCAAAGCAAGAGGAGAAAGTAAGTTATTGATTTTGAGAAGGCATGGATTAAAAAATATAATGCTACCAGCTATTACGTTACAGTTTGCTTCAATTGCTGAGTTGTTCGGAGGATCGACATTAGCAGAAGGGATATTTTCTTATCCGGGACTCGGGAATGCTGTCGTAGAGGCTGGGATTAAAGCTGATTTACCATTACTGGTAGGTATCACTATATTCGCGGCTGCTTTTGTCTTTACCGGGAATTTAATCGCGAATTTATTATATGCCTTGATCGATCCTCGAATCAGGGAGGGACAAGAAAATGTATATTAATAGCGATATACACACTCGACAGACAAAAAAAGGTTTTTTCAATTTTATACAAATGAATATGCGCCAAAAAACTTTATTTTACATTTGTTTCAGCACACTGCTACTGCTATCCGTTCTGATTACTGGGAACCTTGTAACAGAAGGGGATTTGCGAGTTAATTTTGTTGATAAGAACTTTCAGCCATCGATTGATCATATTTACGGCACAGATTGGTTCGGTCGAGATATGTTTCTACGCACCCTAAAAGGACTCTCGCTCAGCATTATTATTGGAGCATTATCTACGTTAGGTAGTGGAATTATTGCGCTCCTATTGGGAACAGCAGCCGCTATCGGTGGAAAAAGGATTGATTCTTGTATCAATTGGCTAATTGATGTCATTATGGGCGTGCCTATGCTTATTTTTTTGATTTTAATTTCTTTTATTTTTGGTAAAGGACCACAAGGAATAATTATAGGTATGATTCTGACGCATTGGACATATCTTGCAAGGGTGATTCGCGCGGAAGTATTACAGCTTAAATCTAACCAATATGTAATTGCTTCCAGAAGTCTTGGGAAAAGCAATGGATATATCGTGTTACATCATATACTTCCCCATGTTTATCCACAATTTTTGGTGGGATTAATCTTGATGTTCCCTCATACCATTTTGCACGAGGCATCTTTGACCTTTCTTGGATTTGGCTTATCTCCTCACGAGCCTGGTATTGGGGTAATCTTATCAGAATCGCTTAATTACTTGAGCACGGGTCAATGGTGGATTGCTCTTATGCCTGGTTTATCATTGCTCATCATTGTTAGATTGTTTGATATATTAGGAGAAAATGTACAAGCTTTGTATAATCCATACAAAGCCCATGAATAGGAGATATAGCATGGAACAAAGAATACCACTTCTGAAAGTAAAGGGATTTGGCGTAAGCTTTAAACAATACGAGAAAGGCTTAAAGCAGAAGGAGACTCAAGTTATTTCTAATTTCACATTGGATTTATATCCAGGTGAAATCATGGCTATCGTCGGTGCTAGCGGCTCAGGAAAAAGTCTACTCGCTCATGCGATTCTAGGAATACTGCCCTCCAATGCACATATAAGTGGAAGCATTGAATATAAAGGTGAAGAACTCACCCAGAAGAAAAAAGAACAGTTGCGGGGCAAGGGAATCTCGCTTATCCCCCAGTCAGTGGGATATCTAGATCCACTTATGAAAACAGGCAAACAGATAGACAGTCCATTAAAAAGCGTAAAAAGCACAGTCAAAAACATTATGAATCGTTTTAATTTGGAAGACAATGTGAAAAAAAAATATCCATCCCAATTGTCAGGAGGCATGGCAAGAAGAGTGCTCATTGGTACGGCATTAACATCGGGGGCAGATTTGATTATCGCAGATGAACCTACTCCTGGTCTGCATAAGACAATGGTTGATGAAACGTTGAGAACGTTGAAGGAACTGGCTAGCAGTGGAAAAAGTATTTTGATGATTACTCATGACATCGATCTTGCATTTATTATAGCGGACAAGATTGCAGTATTTAACAAGGGAGTTACTGTCGAGGTGGTCGACGCTAAATTATTTGAAATTTCTCCAGATAATGTGAAACATCCCTACAGCAAGGCTTTATGGAACGCTTTACCACAAAATGGATTTCATTCAATTCCAGGTAAGGATTATGGAGCTGATCTTGATGCAATACAAGAAATATTAGGTGGTGGAGTATAATGCTAACTGCAAAACATATTCATTATAAGTACAACAGCAACAAAGAATGGGTATTGGAAGACATTTCAATTGAGGTTAATGCGGGTGAAGTAGTGGGCTTAGTCGGAACCAGCGGTCGTGGTAAGAGTACGCTTGGAAAAATATTAGCCGGACAAATAGAAAAGTACAAAGGGGAGGTATTGCTGGATGAAAGACCTATTCAAAAAGGAGGTTATTCTCCAGTTCAACTGATTTATCAACATCCTGAATTGGCGGTGAATCCAAAATGGAAATTAGGCAAAACCTTAGCAGAAATAGGTGAATATGACGATGAACTCAGAAAAGAAATGGGCATCGAGAAAAAATTTCTGAATCGTTGGCCTAATGAACTTTCAGGCGGGGAACTTCAGAGAATATGTGTGATGAGAGCACTGAAACTGCAAACACGATTTATAATTGCGGATGAAATTAGCACAATGTTAGATGTGATTACACAATCTCAAATATGGCATATTGTCCTTGACTATGCAAAGAAAAATAACATTGGTATTTTGGTAATAACCCATAACGAGAATTTGGCTAGAGTGATTTGTACTAGAATAATCAATTTAAACTGATCATATACAATGGTTACTGTCGTGGATGCCAATAGTTTTTGGCGAGATTTTACTTCAGGTGAGACTTTGCTTGATCGGAGAGAGGCCTCAACGGAAGTTGATGAACGAGAAATTGCAGATTTGCTCATCGACCAGATTAAATTTGCCAATGTGTTGTTGTTGAATAAAACGGATTTAATTTCCCCGGAAAAGGCGGAAGAATTGAAAGGTGTTCTACACGCGTTATACCCGGATGCGAAGATCATCGAAACGGACCAATCCCAACTTGATTTAAGTGAAGTGCTCGACACTGGATTGTTTGATTTTGGGATCTCCAGTCAAAGTGTCGGGTGGATAAAAGAGCTGAATGAAGAACATGTTCCTGAGACAGAAGAGTATGGGATTGCGTCGTTTATCTACCGGAGTCAAAATCCGTTTCATCCGGAGCGTTTGATGAATTGGATTTTAGAATGGCCGGTTGAAATCGTCCGGGCAAAAAGATTTCTATGGCTGGCTACACGCGATGATGTCGCAGTTTTACTATCTCAAGCGGGTTCATCCCTAGGTATAGAAGGAGCCGGCGTTTGGGATGAAGAATTCGGTGAAAAAATGACTGAATTTGTAATGATTGGACAATTTTTGTGGATCCATTGCCTAATTTTCAGATCGAAATTTGACCTATAGGAGGAACTAGTATGAGGGTAAATATCACATTAGCTTGTACAGAATCAGGAGACCGCAATTACACAACTACAAAAAACAAACGCACTAATCCCGAACGGATTGAATTAAAGAAATACAGCCCGCGCTTGAGAAAAGTCACGATTCATAGAGAAACAAAGTAAAAAAATTTGCAAAGTTTTAAATCGTAATGATTACTAATTGGGGAGTGGAAATAGAATGGCGAAGAAATCTAAGGTAGCGAAAGACAAGAGGCAACGGAAGTTGGTTGCTTACTATGCGGTACTTCGTAAAGAATTGAAAGAGAAAGGTGACTATGAATCGTTAAATAAGCTACCTAAGGATTCTTCCCCAACACGATTGAAAAATCGATGCGAACTGACGGGGAGACCAAGAGGATATATGCGGAAATTTAACATGTCACGGATTGCTTTTCGGGAACTTGCGCATAAAGGGCAACTACCAGGTGTTAAAAAAGCCAGTTGGTAAAAGATATTCAACCATTCGGTTACTATAGAATGGTTGAATTATTCCAATGTGAGGTGCGGGGGATAAATGAGCTTGTATCAGTTTAACTCAGGAAACGGAAGGGAGATTTAAGTGTCTTGCCAATAAAACATCAACTACTTAGCAGTTTGTTACTCATGTTACTTGTTTTAGGAGCTTGTAGTAATAAAACGGAGGAATCGTCTGCTGAGTCAAAGGAAGAGAAGAAGCTACTAGATAGCACGAGTACAGAGATTGTATTAGACAAGATACCCTCTGAAATTATTTGTTTAACAGAAATCTGTGTGGATACCCTGCATCTTTTAAAAATCGATCCCAGTGCTGTATCAGCTGATGGAATCACGCAGGAATCAGAATTTTTTGGAGAAGCGGGTGCCGCTATCCCATTGATAGGCGGAACTTTTTTTGAGCCAAACATTGAAGATATTTATCAAACGAATCCGCAACTGGTTATTGGTTTAGGTGGCGTTCATGATAGCTTGCGTGAAAGTTTAGGAGATATACCGCTTTATATAGTTAATCCATTGTCATACAAAGATTCTATTGAATTCGTACGTGTAATGGGAAGCATAACAGGAAGGCAGGACTTGGCCGAGGCTGCAATTAAGAACTTTGAGGAAAAAATTGAATTATTTAAAGAACAAGCATCTATGGATATTACCACATTAGTGATGTACGGATCTGATGTGAATTTTGGTATTGATACAAAAGAAAGTGTTGTCGGCTCTTTATTAGCCGAAGGCGTCAGCTATCCATGGTCTACTGGTGGAGATGCTGAAAGTCATACTAGTGGGGGAGCTCAATTCTCTTTAGAGGAAGTCCTTAAGCAAAATCCAGATATCATCTTTGTCGAAACATTTTCCTTTGATAAGAAAGGACCGACATTGTCCGATCAACTCTCTGAAAGTCCAATTTGGAAAGAATTAAAAGCTGTTCGAAATGATGAGGTCTATGAAGTTAGGACCAATATCTGGGCAAATGGTAGAGGGATAGGTTCATTATCAATTGTTTTAGATGAAGTGACTGGGATTATTGAAAACGGTAAATAGGCCGAGAAGTGGGCAAAAAATACTATCTATTAGTTTATCCCTCGCACTTTTATGTATGATTCTATCGTTTGTTCTACTCATTTTAAGTTTAATGTTGGGCGAGCCTCGACTCTCATTTGCCTCCTTGTTACAAGTGTTGGATGGGCAGGCCACGAAGTTAGAGGAAATTGTTGTTTTTGAGATACGATTTCCAAGATGGGTTGTGGGATGGATTGCAGGGGCTCTTTTAGCACTTGCTGGTACAATGCTTCAAGACGTCCTTCAAAATGACTTAGCAGGACCGGAATTGACAGGAGTGTCAGCGGGTGCTGCGATGGTAATGGCATGTGTTACTATATTTAGCCTGCCATTATCTTTTTCACTTTATCCGTTAGCAGCACTGACTGGCGCTATGTTTAGCGGACTTATTGTGGTCACAGTAGCCTCCAGTAAATTGCGACGATCTTCTATCTTACTGGTCGGCGCTGCTATGACCGCAACAATAAATGCACTGGTGATTGTGGTGATAAGCATTGGAAGTCCAAATGACATCGGATTGTTGTTTTTCTATCTCACCGGCAGTTTAGCGAACCGAACGCAAGAGCATGTTTTGGCCCTTTTACCTTGGTTTATCATCGGCGTTCCTTTGGCATTACTTGCCGGAAAAGCTTTAAATGTTTTCCGTTTGGGAGATGAAGCGGCAAAGGCGCGGGGAGTCTCCGTAGATCGCATCAGACTTTTGGTATTTGGAATAAGCGCTACCTTAACTGCTGCTGTTGTCGCTTATTGTGGTCCAATTGGTTTTGTTTCGCTTATTATCCCTCATCTAATACGTCGGGGTGTTCAAAGTACAAACAGCTATGTTGTTATGCCATTAAGTATTCTTGCGGGCGGAACATTTTTGACAGGAATGGATTTAATTACACGAATTTATTTTTATCCGGTTGAAATTCCTGTAGGATTTCTCACTTCCATAATTGGTGGGAGCTGGCTCTTGTTTATGTTTATAAAAAGGAGAACCGGCTTATGAATATATATACTTTTAAAAGATTATGGTCTATTCTATGTATCTTACTTTTGCTGTTCTTTTCTCTTCATTTGATTTTAGGTGGTTTGAGTGTGGAAATTCAAACAGTTGTTAAAGAGCTCATGAATCCTAATCATAATTCTACAGTCCGGAATATTCTTCTAAACCTGCGTTTACCAAGAGCGATAATTGCTGTTCTTTGTGGGGGGATGCTTGGGTTAGCAGGTGCTTTATTGCAAAGTGTCATTTCAAATCCATTAGCTGAACCCGGTGTTATTGGTGTGACAGCTTTGAGTACACTGTTTGCTGTTCTTTGGATTATCTACTCGCCATTTTCAATTCTTATGAGTTATAGCCTTCCTGTAGTGGCAGCTATCGGAGCAACGCTTTCTGTTGCGTTGCTTTATCGGATCTCGAAGTTTCCTCATATCGGGATGCAGAAATTGGCTTTGATTGGTATACTTTTTTCAGTTATTATACAAGCTTTTATTTCTCTCATTCTATTGCAGCAACAACAAGCTATGGGGAGTATTTTACTATGGATGATTGGATCGCTAAACGGACGTACATGGTCACAATTTTATATGGTGGTACCTTTTGCACTGATTTTGATACCGATAGCACTTTCTTTTGCAGGTATAGTGAACGGCTTGCGTCTAGGTGACGAGAAAGCTCGAACATTGGGCATTAATTTACAATCATCAAAAAAATACATACTGCTTGTTGCGGGATTACTAACTGCAGGTGCCGTTTCAACAGTTGGAGCAATTGCGTTTGTAGGACTCATTGGACCGCACATCGCCAGACACCTAGCTGGAGAAGATGCCCGACTATTCCTGCCTATAAGTTTCTTGACTTCCTCTTTACTTTTATTGGCTGCAGATATAATTGCTCAAGTTGCAGTTCCATTACTGCCGGATGCTTGGGTACCGTTTACTATCCAATTGCCGACGGGTGCTGTAACAGCTTTAATTGGCGGACCCTTCTTTATGTACTTAATTACTAAAAACATGAAAGGTGGTAAAGTCAGTTGAGTCAACAAAATATACAATTGCAGGATATCGGGATTTCTTTTGGCTCAAAGGACGTAGTGACAGCATTTTCTGCAACGATTAAAGAAGGGAAAATCACTGTTCTTTTAGGCCCGAATGGCTGTGGGAAATCAACGCTATTAAAAGCTATTTCAAATATTGTAACGCCTCAAACAGGTAAAGTTTTGCTTGGAGATACACTAATTTCAAGCCTTTCTGCTAAAAACCTGGCAAAAAAAATGGCGTTGCTCCCGCAAGTTTACGATGCATCGATTCGGATAACGGTGGAAGAACTGGTCGAGCAGGGTAGATATCCCCATATGGGTGCAATTGGCATGCTCAGAAAACAAGATCATATTGCCATCGGAAAAGCTATGGAGATGACTTCAGTTAATCATTTGAAGAATAAATTATTGGACAACTTGTCTGGTGGAGAAAGACAGCGGGCATGGCTTGCTTTAGCGCTTGCTCAGGATACACCGATTATATTGTTGGATGAGCCGACAACGTTTTTAGATATCCAACACCAATTAGCAATGCTTGAATTGATAAAAGAGATTAATCAAAAAGAACAAAAAACAATTTTATTGGTATTACATGACTTAAACCAAGCACTTCAATATGCGGACGAAATTTTATTGATGAAAAACGGCTCGCTATATGTTGGTGGAAAACCGAAAAAGGTATTGAACGCTGAAACGATTAAAGATGTTTACAATGTGAAAGTCAGCTTAATAGAAGATGCACAGTCAAATAAATCATTTATTCTTCCATTCCACTGATTCTGTGTAAAATGTCACCTACTAGGCGTTAAAAATGCAAGTTGGTAAAGTCTATCCAACCATTCTTTAATTAAAGAATGGTTGGGTTTTTAAGTTACAAATACGTGAGGTGAGGAAAATGAATGATCGATTAATGGAATATTTATTAAGAAGCGAGGTTAAAAAGCTTACGGAAGAACAAAGGAGCCTGTATCAGTTTGTCATTGAGTTAGAGGATTCTTTGGCTGAAAGTGCTGAAACGGCTGATCATTTTCTTAGTCTTCTAGTGGAGAATTCTCCGTATGAACTCGCGGGCCGCCATTTTAATTTGCCCATAACAGAAGTGGTACATCTGATGACTGCTATTGAAGTAGAATTAACTAGGAAAATAGAAACAAGGTGTGGAAAGATGAAATGGGTTGATTATACTGATCACTTACTGCAAACAGTTGAAGAGGGACGGAGTAAAAAGCTATTTCTGTTTATCAATTAATAAAATTGATTGTAGCGTAAAGAGCAATTAACATGATTATCTTCATTGGATGTGGCTCTAGAGGATTACTAAAAAATTGTAAATATTGGTGTCCATCCTTTTTTTAAGTCGATTTAGAAAGTAGACAGATTATGAACTCAGACGATAAACAGCGCCTGTAAGAGGATTAATGAGATGGAATGAATTCTTATAAGGAACGAAATTACGTTGAACGTGTAAACACCAATCTCAAAGGTTATTTTCTACCAAATCAGATCTAACATTATACAGGAGAGAAAGCCAAAGTTCATTTCGACGGGGTTCATATTGAGTGCAACACTAGTAACTTGCAGTTAATCAACTCATCCAGCTTCAACTATTCACAACAGCGTAATCGGAATTTTCATTCGTTTTTTTAAGAAATCATTTGGACTCTGTTTCTTTATGATTTTTTAAGAGTACGTAATATGAAATCGATTCAATTGACTTTTAAAAAAGGGAAGAGTAAGATACGGAAGTACTCTAATTAAAGTACTTTGTTGAAACTGTAAAACATATTTTATTGGAAAGAAGGAAGAAATACATGAAATTTATACATTTCTTAAAAACAAAAGGGGCTATTGCCGCTATTTTTATGGGGATTTTTTACGCAATCGCCATGCTAGGAATATTTATCCCCGGGTATTCAGCCATTCCGAATAATATTGATCAAATGCCAATCGCTATGGTGAATGACGATGCAGGCGAATATGGGATAAAGATTGCAGAACAACTCGCAGAGAAATTGCCATTTGAAGAAATTGAAACGGATTTGACAAACAAGCAAGCGTTAGCACAATTAGAAAAAAATGAATTGGCGTTAATCATCCATATTCCTGTAACGTTTTCTGAAGACATGCAAAATGGGGAAACAGCATCAAGCATTGACTTTACAACCAATGGAGCAAGTGCGACAGTTGTTTCTTCGACAATGACTTCCATCGTTAATGAAATCAATAATCAATTAAGCACACAGTTTTCCACACAAACAGCACAAGGTGTATTGATGAATTTGAATATACCCGAAGAGCAAGCAACTGAAATGGCGGAAATGATCGAAACCGCATATGCTGGAAATTTGGTCACGATCAATGAGATTCCAGCGGGCATGAATAATACTATGCTACCAATGTTCTTAACAATGGCCGGATACACGGGTGCAATGATTGGCGCTATGCAATTAGTCGGAGCATTTAGAGCCAGTCGCGGAAAAGCAAGCAAGACGCGGCTATTCTTATATGTTCAATTAACAGCATTGTTAATCGCGGTTGTATCATCCCTTGTAGCTTTGGGTATAGCATATTTAGTCAGCAGCCATGGAGCTGACATATTTGTGAGCCTGACTGCACAGCAAATTTTGAACTATATGGTATGCTTCAATTTCACGGCGATTTTAATTTTCTTGATGGGTGAAGGCGGAATGGTTCTCAACTTGCCAATACTATTGGTCCAAACACTTGCCAACGGTGCGACAATCCCTCGGGAAATGATGTACTTGCCATATGAATGGATGAGCTATATTTCGCCGATGTACTATTCTGTCCAAGCGTACTTCGCGACATTATATGGCAGCGTCAGTGCAGCGCCTAACCAGTGGATGATGGTGGCTGTGGGAGCCGGGGCCATGTTAATTAATATATTAATTGTGGCTTTCCTTCACAAGCCGCAGCCTGTATCGGAACCTGAAACAGAGTCTGTAAGTATTAAGACGGCTGAAATCACTGCATGATTTTGTTACAATGAGGGAGTCACTTGCCGAAGGAGATTGATCATGACAATCCAAATATACATTTTGAGTAAATTAATCGAAGGCAATAATTATCCATATAAATTAAAAAGACAGCTGTCGGATCCGATTCCATTTGATAAACTTGCCGGATTGACAGAAAGTAAGTTGTATTATAATTTTAATACTTTAGCAAAACAAAGACTTATCGAGGCAGTGGAAATCATCAAAGAAGATCATCGGCCTGACAAGCAAGTATTTTCCATTACTGCAAAAGGCCGTGAAGAACTGCCGAAAAAAATATACAAGTTATTCGAAAAAGCCGACAAAATCAGTGAAATGCTTGTGGGCTTAGCCAGTATCGAGTACGTTGATCGCGACAAAGTGATTGCCATTCTTGAAAGGAAGTTAGCCGATCATAAAGACCGCTGGGAGTATTTGAAAAGTTTAAATGAGCACGTAGATGTTGGAAAAGAAAAAGAAAAGCTCATGGAATTTATGGGCGATTATTTCCCCAGCAAGGCCGAGCATACAGCGAGCTGGCTTGAAGTGTTGATAGACCTAATAAAACAAAGAAAAATATAATTGGATGAATGAATCTAACGCTATTGGAAGCTTGTACTTCCGTGTAATTAAAGGGTTTATTCCCTATGAGTTATGTTGGTATCAGCTTTTATGATTATTGCTTACTGTATGGTTTTTATCAAACTAAAGAAGTCTTTTGGGTAAAGAAAATTACTTTATTAAATGAACCGTTACGTCCTTGAATAAGGAAATAACGGTTCATTTTTATTTTCATTCAAGTAATTGTTTGTCTGTCCTGTAGAATAGAGATACATTTTATTCAAATGAGTGTTTGCGTCCGTCAAATTTATCACTAGTTGAAATCGATTACTGATATGGTGGGCTTCAGGAGGGGCTTTCCAAATCTCAGTGGTAAGAGAGCCATATCTTGAGACATAATTTATATTAGCAAAAAAGAAAGCTAGATAACTGCATCTTCTATCTCTCTTGATTCTACGGGATTAATGACCCGACCATCGGCTAGGTTCACCATGATGGTACCGTAACTCTTTCTCTTTTTTATTGCGAAATCAGCGATACAAATGGCTTCAATGTCCTCTTAATTTATTACCAATATGCTTTTTTGATAATTACAGATTGCGCTCTTTTCCACTTCATTATAAAACAATGTACAAACAATTCAACTAATTGTGGAAGTAACCTCTTTTTCATTTACTTTAAAGAGAATGAAGAGCCATCAATAATTTCAACGTCTTTCCTTGCTTTTACTTCATCCATTAATTTGAAAAGCGCCTCATCTTTTTTCTTTGCCTCAATCATGCAGTCAATTCGTGGAATACTACCCTTTATTACATGAAGGAATCTAAAAAACATATCGATGTCTACATAATCTGAATGATGGCGAAAAGCTTTATCACTCTTTGGACTTGATATATGTATTTTTATTGAGAGCGGAGAATGTCTCCATGTCTGAATAACTCTATTCCAGTTGGTTTCCCAATTTGCACCTAGGTGATGGGCCAGATGATGATGATGATCGAAAACAAGAGGTATATCTAGTTTTTCACATAAGTAAAGTGTATCTTCGAACGTAAAAGAAGTATCATCATTTTCAAGCATAATCATATTTTGAATCCTTTTCGGAACGTCCATCCAATTATCAACAAAACGTTCAAGTGAGAGTTCGGTTTCTTTATAATTACCACCAAAATGCATGACACAGCGATGAGTCGGGTCAATCCCCATCGCCTTTAGTAATAAGTAATGTAGCTTTAAGGTACTAATTGAATTTTTTAAGATATGCTTCTCTTTAGAATTAATCAGAACAAAGTGATCTGGATGAAAATCAACTCTAATATTTATGTTTTTTTGCGAAATCTCCAATCTCACGAAGCGGTTCTATTAATGGCTTTATATAATTCCATTTAAGAAGCTCCTCATGGTTTGCTAAAGGAATAAGGCGAGAGGTTAGCCGATAAAAATGAATATCAGACGCTACATTATGTTTTAACAGTCTTAGTGTATTATGTAAATTCGAAAGTGCAATACGTTCTAATTTACGGATGGCAGCTTCCCGATCATCAATTTTTTTGAATTGGGTAAAAGTCATTGTTTGCGAAGGGGATGCATTATCAAGTTCCATACTCATTGCGACATAACCAAGACGTACAATCGTCATCTATTCCACCTCATCGGTATTATCATTATTCAGCAAATGTTTTTGTACTGAAAGCGAAGCGTCAGCTACAGAAGACTCTCACCTTCATAGGTGGGAGATGAATGCAATTTTTTTACCTGTTAAGCGGGTGTCAAAATATCCGCTGACCAAAGAAAGAAAGGCAATCTAAGTTCGCCGCGTCCTGCGGCAACGGTTGCATGATCTACATCCTGTTTGCCTCAAGCTCGATTCAAAATCTGGACTCAATAAGTGATTAATTCTATTCTTCGCGGTTACCATTCCACAGATGACCCTGAAGTACGTTTGACTCCTCGAATTGCAGCTATTTCATCTACAAGTTTCAGCATGGCAAGGTTTTTTTGTTTTGCTTCTATCATTATGTCAAAGTCCTTATTAAGCTCCTTTGCCATCTTTAAGAAGGGGAGGACAAAGTCTAAAGAAACAAAGTCGGCATGAGAACGATAGGCTTGATCTGATTTCGGTGAAGAAATGTGAACTTTTGGGACAATATTAAAGGTATTCCAAGTCTTAAATATGCGGTCCAAGTAAAGAGGGAGGTCACTCTCCACGTTATTCGCCATATAGTGATGATAATCGAGTACCATTGGAATGTTTTCCCTTTCACAAGTAATGAGTGTTTCCCGAACATCATACGTTTTATCATCATTTTCTAGCGTCATCTGCTTCTTAATTTCCTTTGGCAATTTTTTGAGATTTTGATGGAAACGGTTTAATGACGCAGTTTTATCCCCATAGGCTCCGCCAATATGAATATTTATTAATCCCGTATCAAGAAAGTTCATAGCTTTGAGCATCCTAAAATGATATTCCATACTTCTTACTGCATTCGTTGTGACTTCTTCTCTTTGGCTTGTGAAAAGTGTAAATTGATTTGGGTGAAAGCTTACTCTAAGCTTGAAATTTTGGACTAAATTCCCGATTTCTTCCCATTCGTTTTTGAATGGAGTTAAGAAATCCCACATCACTTCCGGATGGGTTGCTAAAGGGACAAGTGAGCTTGAAAATCGGTATAATTCTATTTCATGCGCGATATTATAATACAAAATTCTTTTTGTGTGCTGTAAATTTTGTGCTGTTATCGATTTCAATTTTTCCATTCTCTCGTTTATAGGGAGCGTTGAATACCGTGTAAAAGTTATAGTTTTTGATGGACTTGCATCCCATAAGCCTAGTGCATTACCTACATATCCGAACCGGATTTTCATCTACTTTTCCCCTTTATTTAATACTTTGAGGTTCAAATCTAATCTGACACATAATATCTAAGAGCATTTTAAACAGTGAGGGGAAATTTATACATAAATATTATCTGCATAAATCCATTTATGTATACACAAAATGAGAATGGTTAACCCGCTTCGTTAATTGAGTAGGCTTTATATAAGCTAACGGTCCATGAGAGACAATTGGTTCAACCTTCCTTTTACTTGTTCATATAATGTATTGAGAGGAGGTTAAACTAAATGGATCGATTTATTCTTTTGATGTTGGCTAGTATTTTAGCTGGATTTGCATTATTAAAGGTTCCCTTATCAGATACTTTTTTAGCGGGTTTAGAGCCGATAACTAACTTAATAGGTATTTTGGCAATTTTGATTTTCTCCCTTGTCCTAATGTATAAAGGTTTAATGGCGCTACTGGGGAGAAAATGATAAGAAGTTTAGACTCAGAAGTTATTCTGAGTCTTTTTAAGTTACTACTCACAAATATATTATTATCTAAAAGGTTGCAAACATACAATGGCATTGTAAAAAAATATGGTATTTCACTCTTATAGGTAATACTTATTCAACTAACGAGTGCGTTACTGAAAGAGGGAATAGAAATATGAGAAATGAAGATAAGATATGCTATCTAGATTGTACAGGCTAGAATAGTTTGGGTTTTTTTGATACTTTCACTTGAATCCCCTATTATAGAAGGAACAAGTCTAGTCTGAAGTGGTGGCGATTTTGGCGAAGATAATACCATACAAAACTAGGCAGCAATTATAAATAGAAAAGGCGGTTAAAGTATGCACGTGTGGAAGCCCGCTTGGGATGGGAAGAAGCAAATTGGCACAATGTAGTAGATAGAGAAACGAAGTATGAGGGGTGCAATTTAATGATAAAGTATGAATGGCGAAAAAAGGATAAAGAAATCTATTTACCAAAACAGATCCCTACTATTTACAATGATACTGAAAAGACGTATATCAAATTACAAGGTGCAGGACATCCAGATAGCGATTCATTTCGGATAAATGTGGAAGTTTTATATGCATTGTCTTATAGTATTCGAATGATGCCGAAGAGTGGCTACACACCACAAGACTACTATGAATATACAGTATTTCCGCTTGAGGGAATTTGGGATTTAGATGAAGAGGGAAGAAAATTGGATTACCTGGATAAAAATCATTTTGTCTATCAATTAATGATTAGACAGCCTGACTTTGTGACGAGGGAACTTTTTCAAAGGGCTGTTGAAAATGTACGAGCAAAAAAGAAACATTTAGCAGTTGATACAGCAACACTCGAATCTTTTTCTGATGGATTATGTGTTCAGATGATGCACCATGGTAGCTACGATAAAGAACCAGAAACGTTTTCTAAGATGGAAAAGTATTGTGAGGAACAAGGTTTGATACGAATTGAAAAAAGCCATAGAGAAATCTATATTACAGATGCAAGAAGAACAGCTCCAGAAAAATTAAAGACTGTGCTAAGATTTAAAGTTTCTAAATAAAAAAATGTTCGTTTCGCGCTTTATTTAAAACGAATCGTATTCTCAAATACCCCAAGCTGTATTTTGTATATTCCCATTCAATTAGTAATGCTTTTTTATGCCAGACGAATGAATTCGAAAAAGAGTATTTGAAGTTGCAAAATACATAAGTGGTCAGTGTATATAGTTAAAGAGAATATTGGGTAGCGTTAACTCGAAAAAGTTAGTCTTTATAACAAATAACGTCATGAAAAGCCTTACACATATTATAGAGATTGAATAGAAGAAACCTAGGTATATCAGGAATTAAACGCTCTAAAAACGTCCTCGTGGGACATTATGTAACGAAAATTGATTCAATAAAAAACACCTAAAACATTGTTGATTTCAATGTTTTAGGTGTTTTTTTATGGTAAGTATTTGGTTGGAATTGATTGTTTATAAAAAGTGAAAAAAACGTCTCTTTCAAATTGAACAGCAGTGTGCTCAGTGATCAGGCTCTTTAATAAGGGGGAACGAAAAAGCCCAATATCTTAATATTAATACTAAGGAATTAGGCTTTTTAATATTGGAATTTCTTAATGTTTTAAATCCGTATTTTCCTGATGCTACACTAAATAATTGGATATCATTTTTCATCTTCGAATTCGCAACAATTATGATTGCATAAATTCATTGAAAAAAGTGAGAAACTGTGGTAAATTTATATAGTTATACGCTATTTAAGTAGATTGTGTATAGATTACCCTATTTTAATTATACATCATAAAGCCCTTTTTAGTCAATATTTTTTTGAGAAAAGAAGTGTTTGATGTGAATATGGAACTTCGCCAGGAGCAAGAACGAGTGGACAGCGTAATTAGTTGATCAGATGAACAATTTTTGTCATATGATTCGTCTTGGTATTGAGCGATAAATGGGAGGGAAAGAAATGAAACCATATGTACTAGAGTTACGGGAAATCGATAAAATGAGTCAAATGGTGGTTGGTGGCAAAGGGATGAATTTGGGTGAGTGTTCGAGGATTGAAGGAACACTTGTACCAGAAGGTTTTTGTGTTACCACTGAGGCATATAAAAGAGTCATTGGGGAAAATGAGGAACTTCAACAATTACTAGATCAACTAGCAGTTCAAAAAGTGGACGAACGAAAAAGAATTAGTGAAATTAGCAGGAAGATTCGTGAGCTGATTGAGGGGATTGAGATCGAGAAGGGGATCGAACAAGATATCGATCAATGTCTCTTAACATTTGGCCTAGAGCATGCATATGCTGTTCGTTCAAGTGCAACAGCCGAGGATCTTCCATTTGCCTCCTTTGCTGGTCAACATGACACTTATTTAAATATCATCGGAAGAGATAAAGTATTGCGACACATCAGTAAATGTTGGGCTTCCCTATTTACTGATCGCGCAGTAATTTACCGAATCCAAAATGGATTTGAACACAGCCAAGTTTTCCTCTCCGTTATCATTCAACGCATGATTTTTCCACAGGCTTCAGGAGTTTTATTTACTGCTGATCCGCTTACTTCTAATCGAAAGCTACTATCGATCGATGCTAGCTTTGGACTAGGGGAGGCCCTTGTTTCCGGCTTGGTATCGGCGGATTGCTATAAGGTGCAAGAAGATGAAATCGTCGATAAGATGATAGCAACCAAAAAACTGGCTATCTATGGGCTAAAAGAAGGCGGAACAGAGACGCAGCAGATCAATCCTGATCTGCAAAAGTCTCAAACACTTACTGACCAACAAATTTTACAACTAGCACGCAAAGGAAGACAGATTGAAGCTTATTTTGGTTGCCCACAAGATATCGAATGGTGTTTGGTTGAAGATACATTTTATATTGTCCAGAGTCGCCCAATCACTACTTTATTCCCTGTCCCTGAAGCGAATGATCAAGAAAATCACGTTTACGTTTCTGTCGGTCATCAACAAATGATGACCGACCCCATGAAACCATTAGGATTGGCTTTTTACCTGTTAACGACTCCTGCACCCATGCGTAAAGCTGGTGGAAGGCTGTTTGTTGATATCACACATAGTCTGGCTTCACCTGTTAGCAGAGAAGTTTTAGTAGATACGCTGGGACAATCCGATCCGCTTATAAAAGACGCACTAATGACCCTAATCGAGCGGGATTTCATTAAATTGTTACCAACTGATGACAAAGAGCTGAGTCCAAGTAGTAGTAATGAAAGTATGTCTTCTGCGGGTTTTCAAACACAAATCAAAAACGATCCTACAATCGTTTCTGATTTGATAAAGAGTAGTGAAACATCGATAAACGAGTTAAAACAAACCATCCAAACGAAATCAGGATCAGATTTATTTGATTTTATACTAGAAGATCTGCAGCAATTAAAGAAGATTCTTTTTGACCCACAAAGTTTGGGTGTGATTATGACTGCTATGGATGCTTCATCATGGATCAATGAAAAAATGAATATGTGGTTAGGTGAAAAGAACGTAGCAGATACGCTTTCCCAATCTGTGCCAAACAATGTTACTTCGGAAATGGGTCTGGCGCTATTGGATGTCGCAGATGTGATTCGTCCATATCCAGAAGTAATTCATTATTTACAGCATGTAAAAGATGATAACTTTTTGGAGGGAATCGTTACGTTTGAAGGAGGACAGGAAAGCCAAGATGCAATAATAGCTTATCTCAACAAATACGGAATGCGATGTGCTGGAGAAATCGATATGACTAAACCTCGTTGGAGTGAAAAACCAACAACACTTGTCCCAATGATTCTCAGTAACATCAAAGAACTTAAGCCTGATTCTGGCAAGCGGAAATTTGAGCAAGGGCGGCAGGCAGCTTTGAAAAAAGAACAAGAGTTAGTAGATCGATTGATGCAATTACCGGATGGTAAACGAAAAGCCGAAGAGACAAAACGAGTGATTAGCCTAATCCGAAGCTCCATCGGTTATCGTGAATATCCAAAGTACGGCATGATTAGTCGCTACTTCGTTTATAAGCAGGCGTTACTGAAAGAAGCCGAACAACTCGTACAAGCCAACGTTATTCATAAAAAAGAAGATATTTACTATCTCACATTTGAAGAACTTCGTGAAGTCGTACGAACAAAAAAACTGGATTTCGAGATTATCTGCAAACGTAAGAACGACTACAAATTTTATGGAAAACTGACGCCCCCGCGTGTACTCACGTCTGATGGTGAAATCATTGCAGGTAACTACAAACGAGAAAATCTCCCAGCCGAATCGATTGTAGGACTACCTGTTTCTTCTGGAGTTATTGAGGGACGAGCACGTGTCATCTTAAACATGGAAGAAGCTGTTTTAAAAGAAGGAGATATATTAGTCACCTCCTTTACTGATCCCGGCTGGACACCATTATTTGTCTCCATAAAAGGTCTTGTTACCGAAGTTGGTGGACTGATGACCCATGGAGCAGTTATCGCACGTGAATACGGCTTACCAGCAGTTGTCGGAGTGGAGAATGCTACCAAGCTGATAAAAGATGGACAACGTATTCGAGTAAATGGAACAGAAGGGTATATAGAAATACTATAATTCATTACATTTAAATCATAAAAGAAGAGCATACGAATTAGAAGCATCATTGACATCATGGTGCTTTGGGGACTATGTTTAGAACCCTGTGACTAGGACATATGAGCAGTCATTTTCTAACTAGGGAAATCCTAATTTTTTTAAAAATAATTATGAAACCCAGCAATCTTCTCATTTGGAGGTAGCTGGGTTTTTAAAGTTTGATGTGCAAAATAACAATTTAAATAAGCGCAAATTATTGGGGAAAGTGAAAATCATGATGGTTCGGGCTAAGGTTACTTCTTGAGTTTATGAAGTGAACTTTGGTAGTTGGAAAAAGGATTGTATGCCTCCGGTTCGATTGACAAGCAACTACACGGTTGCTTATACTTAATGTATGAAGGACAAAGACGCTATATTCAAAGCACTTGGCGACTCGACTCGGCGGCTGATATTAGACGAACTATCCGAACGCAACGAGCTAACGTTGTATGAACTTACGGTACGTCTCATTACGAAGCACAACCTTACCATTTCGCGACAAGGGATAGCTAAACATCTTTCTGTATTGGAAGATGCAGGGCTTGTAAAATCAAGACGAAAGGGAAAATATCGAGTACTTATGTTCAACACCGAACCACTTAAAAACTTGCTGAATGGATGGATAGAGTAATTTTGTGGAAAAACAAGAAAAAATATTCCGCAGACGTAAGTAAGGAGATAAAAGGCGGATGAAGTCACTGAGTGTGTTTTGAATGGTATATTAAAAAGGGCATTATAGGAACAGGATTTCGAACGAACGTGCGTTTTTCACTTGCAACCAGATTGTTAGCACAGCACCATACATCGCAAATATCAAAGGAGGCAAAAAACAGTATGAAAATTATTGTTACTAGTATATTCGTAGAAGATCAAGACAAGGCACTAGAGTTTTATTCAGAAACGTTGGGCTTTGTAAAAAAGCATGACGTTCCTACCGGAGAATTTAGATGGATTGCACTTGTTTCTCCCGAGGAGCAAGAAGGTACTGAGATTTTGCTCGAGCCAAATAATCATCCAGCAGCCAAGGAGTATCAAAAGAAACTATTTGAAGAAGGCATACCTGTAACAATGTTTGGTGTTGAAGATGTTCGCAAAGAGTACGATAGGTTATTGAAACACGGCGTGAACTTTTCTATAGAGCCGACAGAAATGGGCGAAGTTACAATAGCTGTCTTCGATGATACATGTGGAAACCATATTCAGATAATCCAGCAGTAACTTTATGCGGATAACAGAGTAGAGTTAAGCTTAGCAACCTATTAACGCGTGGCACCAAAGCATATGGTATAGGAATGAACTGAGTATCTGCGTATGTAGGAAGTTTTTATTTAAACACTATTGCTTCAGAATTAAGGTTATTCCATCAAAGGGCACTTTTCCGGAGTAACGAAAAAAGTCCAATGTCTCAATTTTAATATTGAGACATTGGACTTTTTTATATTTACTTATAGTGTTATGTAACTTAAAGAACAAGAAAGCTTGCCAGCCTTTCAAAATCCTCTACTGTATGTATTGGTGTCGAATCAAATCAGTGGAGGTAGAAAGGAATGCTGGCAATGCCTGAAGTGAATGGGCACATAAGCATAAGTGCAATGATGAATGCTTACATAAAATAGTTTAGTTTGATTCACTGTTTGGGTCAATTAAGGAGTACATTCATTATTAACATGATAACGTCCTTTTGGTATGGCAAAAGGAGAGCCTGAAACCGGGTCTTTTATCACCATGCAATCGAGGCCGAATATGTCTTTAACTAATGTGCTTGTAATAACCTTTGATGGCTCACCCTCAACGATAAGCTTTCCTTTACGAAGTGCAAAAATATAGTCTGCATAGCGCGCGGATAAGTTTATATCATGAAGAACCATTACAATCGTAGTTCCGTGCTTTCGGTTAAGGTCTGTGAGTAGGTCAAGAATTTCGACTTGATAGGTGATATCTAAAAAGGTTGTTGGTTCATCAAGAAATAAAATATCTGTTTGTTGAGCCAGAGCCATTGCGATCCAGACGCGCTGTCTTTGACCGCCAGAAAGCTCGTCAATATCATTATTTGCAAGCTCAGTTATATCCATAATACTCATAGCTTCGGCGACTGCATCATAATCCTTTTTTGTCCAACCGCTGAGCAATGATTGGTGCGGAAATCTTCCGCGTCCAACCAAATCAGCGACAGAAATTCCTTCTGGAACAATGGGGGATTGCGGTAGCAGTCCTAAAACACGAGCTAATTGTTTTGATGGGATTTTGCTGATGGGTCTTCCGTCAAGAGTGATTTTTCCAGACGTAGGCTTTATAAGCCTTGATAGTGTTTTAAGAAGCGTAGACTTTCCGCAGGCATTTGCTCCAATAATAACGCTTATTTTATTACTTGGGATAATAAGGCTGACTCCATGGATGATCGTTTTATTATCATAGCCCGCTACTATTTCTTCGGCTTGAAAAATATGTGTCGGTTTCATTATAATTCTCCCCTTCGATTCATTCGGATTAGCAAGAAGATCAGATACGGCGCTCCGAGTATTCCTGTTATGACGCCCACAGGGTATCTAGCCACAAAAGCAAATTGTCCGATTAGATCTGCCGCCAAAACTAAATTAACGCCAACAAGACCTGCGGGAATTGCGCTTGAGAAGCCAACTCCGACTAGTCTTTTTGCAATTGGTCCGGAGAGGAAGGAGACAAATGCTATTGGACCCGTGGTAGCAGTAGCAAGAGAAATCATGCAGACGGAACTAAAAATAAGCACAATTCTTGTCTTGTCCGTGTTCACTCCGAGAGAAGTGGCCGACTGTTCTCCAAGTTCCAATATACTTAGGTGTTTTCCTAGCACTATAATAATAGGTGTAAAGATGAAAACTGATAGTATCAAAGGCGGAAGTTCGTGCATTTGTGAGCCATTGAGGCTACCGCTGAGCCATCTGAACGCTGCGGGGAGATCTTGTTCTGCACCGATCAGTAGAAGATAGGATATTAAAGCGCCAAGCATGGCTTGTATGCCTATACCGATAAGAATTAATCTCCCGATTGAAAATGACTTTCCCCTAGATAATATGTAAATTAGTATTACAGTAGCAAGGCCAGCGATCACGGAAGCAATGGAAACAACAGCTCCGCTAGTATGAAGTATGACTATACAAAAAACAGCCGCTGCGCTCGAGCCGCTAGTAATACCGATTACATTCGGGTTAGCTAGGGGATTGCGCAACATAGTCTGAAAGGTGTTTCCGGCAATGCCGAAAGCGAATCCAGCGAAAAGACCTGCCAGCATTCTTGGTAGACGTATGGTATTAATGGCAAAAGAAGCACCTTGGAGTTCTTCTCCAGAAAGTACTCGGATTACATCTATTACGGGATAGATGGTGTTCCCCAGTAAAAGCATCGCACAGCAAAGAATGAATGCAAGTGCTGCTAGGGAGCTGGTAACAAGTATCCATCGACGGTGTCTTTGACGTCTGCCCGCCATAATAAACTTAACAGATTCATTTTTCATAATGACCGCACTTTCGATTTCATAGCTAATAGTATTAGTATCGGTGCTCCTATAAATGCTGTAACTACACCGACTTCAAGCTCTCCAGGGCTACCGATGAGCCTGCCGCTTACATCTGATACAGTCAAAATGATGGCTCCTGAAATAGCTGACATCGGTATAACAAAACGCAGGTCAGGGCCAAGAATAAGGCGCATGACGTGGGTTGATAAAAGCCCAACAAAGCCAATTGGACCTGCCAGGGCAGTAGCTGAGCCGCACAAAAGAACGGCCCCAAGAGCTGCAACAAGCCTCAGTATTCCTGTTTTAACGCCGAGTCCGGTTGCAACATCGTCTCCCAGGGCAAGTGCATTTAGTGCGGGTGCAGAAATAATAGCTATCAGTATTCCAATTATCAAAAAAGGGGTAAAAGTCGTAATAGCGCTCCAGTTTGCTGAGCCAACACTTCCTACCTGCCAAAATCTGAATTGATCCATGACATGAGAACGTGGAATCATTATTGCGATGACTAGAGAAGAAAGGGCGGCACTTGTAGCGGCTCCCGCCAAAACAAGCTTAATGGGCGTGGCGCCACTACGCCCCATAGAGCCGATTCCAAATACGAAAATCGCAGTAAGCGCAGCACCAGCTAAAGCTAGCCATATATATTGATTGGCGCTGCTTATGTTAAAGAATGCAATTCCGCAAACAACAAACAATGATGCACCTGTATTAACCCCCAGTATACTCGGGTCTGCAATCGGGTTGCGAGTGACCGCTTGCATAAGCGCTCCTGAAACTCCGAGTGCTGCACCGCAAAGTAAACTGAAAACTGTTCGTGAAATCCTTTTGCGAACCGCATTTGCTTCGTAGGAGTTTACGTCAGGGTGAAATAAACCGTCCATCACTTCATTTAATCCCACCATACGAGAACCTAAAGCCAGGGATGCAAACATGCACAAGCCGAGCAAGACAAAACAAATCACTAGAACCGTTATAAAATTCTTCGGAATATGTAAGCTTGACTTTTTTATTTTGGAAGCCGATATACTATTCATTTAATTTCTTAATGGCTCCTCCTATTAATTCAAGGTATTCATCAATCGTATAAGATATTGCAAGTGGATTTGGGTTTCCAGAAGCAGCCATAGGAGTATCGTTACCAATGAACACAACTGAACCTCTTTGAATCGCTGGAATTTTGCCTAACAGGGGATCAGCTTTAACTGCTTCATATAGGCTTTCATCACCATATCCAATTATGATATCAACGTCGTTAAGAATATCAGCATTCTCAGCGCTTAATGACAATGAGTAGCTAGTAGGATCAGTAATCTGATTCGTGATACTTTCAGGATATTCCATACCTAGCTCAATTAGAAAAGCACCTCGAGGATCTTTAGGTGTATAAAGATGGAGTTTAGACATATCTTTAGCTGAGAAGTTGACCCAGGCAACTTTTTTACCTTCCATCTCAGGATATTTACTTGATTCCTCCTCAATTAGTTTCTCAGTGTCTTTAATAAGTTGTTCGCCTTCTGCTTTCATACCCATACCTGTTGAATTTAATATAACTTGGTCACGCCATTCGGTTGCCCAAGGAGCGTCCTGAAAGGCCACAACTGGAGCGATTTTACTAAGGACATCATAGTCTTCCTGTGTTATACCCGAGTATGCTGCAAGAATTACATCAGGGTTTGCATCTGAAATAGCCTCAAAATCAAGACCATCGGTATCCTGGAAGATATTAGGTTCATCTGCGCCGAGTTCCTCGAGTTTTTTAGCTGTCCAAGGCAAAAGTCCGCTGTCATCCTGAACCCCGTAATTAGCCGCTGAGAAACCTACAGGTACAACTCCGAGAGCGAGAACAACATCATGATTAGCCCATTGAACTGTAACAACTCGTTCAGGCTTGCTAGCAATTTCAGTTTCGCCAAATGCATGCTTGATTACGATCGGAAATGCAGTATTTTCATCTTGAGAAGCAGGTTTTTCTGTTTTAGATGTTTCGGTACTTTCCGATGATGAATCAGGTGTTGAACTTGATTTCTCACCTGAACAACCAACTAGTAGTATCATAGCCATTGCCGAAATTAGTAATGCTTTTAATGAGATTTTTAGCTTCGTATTCATTTTCATAACCTTCCTTATCATAAAATGTATTTTTAGTAATTGTTGATTAATTTTACTGAGTAAACTCACAAACATTACTATTTTGTAAAGTTTTTCGGGAAAAATGTTTTTGCTTTCCGCTCCGATAATGATCAGAGAATCAGCTAGGGAATGAAAATTTCTTTTTTGGTCTCCTTTTCATAATTGATAATGATAATCATTCTCTATTTAATGTATATTCTCTTTGATGGGTTGTCAATGAAAATTTATAAGAGCTACTCGCGATATACGAGGGGTGATGGGTAGCCGAATTTCTAGTGCTTATCGCGAATAATTGGTTCTTAATTGTGCACTCTAACCGCTCTAACATCCCTTCTAGAATGGGTACTCGGTTGTTCGCCTTTTACTCCAATGAAAAAAATATAATTGATAATAATGCATAACAAAAAAACTTGGAAAAAAATAAGGCTGAGCCTTGAGTTGGGTTCTCTGCAATCTTTGGAATCAAGAAAACTTACAGCTTGTAGTTTTTGATGCCGTGGTTAATGCCGAAACGTATAATAATCAGCATAAGTTGATAGAACTAAATTGGATGAAACACTTCATAACATTGATGGATAAGTAACATTTGGAAGCTAAGTAGTTATATATGATTACTTAGATCAGGCCATAGTTGTGCATATTTCAAGTTGCGATGCATATAATAAAGTTGACCATTTGCCTTGAATAGGATTTTATTCAAAGGAAAGGCTAATGGTCATCGGGATGTCTTTTATGGGATCCTGGGGTTAGATATCTGGTGATGATTAGGCACCGTGAAAACTTGATACACTTCCCGGACTTCGGGTGCCGGAGGTTGGCAAGCAACATAAAAACCTAATCATTATATACGAGAAGAAGGGAGGAAGTAGTCATACTTTCCTCTCTTCTTTTTGATTGAAAATAGGTGACTCATTATGATGAATGATAAAAGGACAATTGAAATGTTATGCAAGGGTTTTCGGCATTTGAAGAAGTAGTGAGTAAAGAAATTCATTAACGTATAGGTATACCGAATTCCTCCCATCAATGTACACTCTGTCTCACTCCTTCCAAAGGCAGCGTATGTGACCTTAAGAGAATCATTTAGCGCTTTGTCTTTAAATTGCTAGTATGAAAAATATTGATTTGGATCCAAAATCTGAATTTAATCGGGAGACTCCCTTTTTAAAATTTCAAAACAGATAAATTACCAAATGTATCAAAAATACTATTTTGACTTATTGCTACAACGATGAGGATAGGCACATGCCCTGTTAAATATCGTCCAATAGCAGGTCCATGAAGTCTAGAAGGCGGTAATTGAAAGAAGTCTCTTTATTTTTTTTGGAAGGAGGAAATACAGAAGAATTGAACTACATATTAACAATCAATGGCAAAAATTCCCCAATAATTGGTGAAATGCGACAGGGGTGATACATTCCTATAACCATAATTACCATTATAAGTACAATATTAAAAAGTCATCTTAAAATGATGGCTTTTTTCATGCTGATTTTTAGGTGTTTTGGCTGTTCAGGATAACATTTTTAAAATTAAAATTTGACAAAATAAAATAAAATATGTATGGTTGATTAGTCGACTAATCAACTGTTATTTCGCTGAAAAGGAGAAATACAATGAAAGTTAAATTAAATGATCAATCGCCTATTTTTATTCAAATAGCCGACATGGTAAAGGATGCGCTTGTTGAAGGTGTGATCAAAGAAGGCGAGAAGATTCCTTCTACTACAGAGTTATCAAATTTTTATCAGATTAATAGAGCAACTGCTCAAAAAGGTGTCGGGATTTTAGTTGATGAGGGAATTGTTGAAAAAAGACGTGGAATTGGTGTATTTGTTGTCCCGCATGCTCGCGATAAATTAATTAATGAAAGAGCGCAAGGCTTCTCTGAAACGTATATTAAATTATTAGTTGAAGAAGCGAAACGATTAGAAATGTCTAAAGAAGAAGTAATGGAGAAGGTGAGTGAATACTATGACAATCATTGATGTACGAAACGCTAATTTTAAGTATAAAGATGAGTTGATTCTAGAAAACATAACATTCAATGAAGATAATCCTGTTATAACAGGATTATGGGGCAGAAATGGTGCAGGAAAGACAACGTTAATGAAATTATTATCCGGCCAAGAACGTGAGGTTTCAGGCAAAGTATCGGTACTGGGTACACATCCGTATAATAATAGTGCAATTTCAAAAAAGATTAGCTATTTAAGGGAGGATCATTATTTTGGGAAAAGTTGGACTGTGAAAGATGCATTGCATTTTGCTGCCCTTTTCAATGAAAATTGGAATCAGGACGAAGCGGATGCACTGATTGAACAATTCAAGTTACCAAGAAAAAAGAAAATTACTTCCTTCTCTAAAGGGATGCATACGATGATTCAGCTTGTCATTGGTTTAGCAAGTCATTCGAAAGTGACAATTTTTGATGAGCCAACAAACGGTTTAGATGCTCATGCACGTAAACAGTTCTTTCAGGCTTTAAAGGATTCTTACGATAATGATCCGCGTTTTATTTTGATTTCTTCACACCACATTAATGAAATTGAACCACTATGTGAAAAGCTAATGATTATATCAGACCACAGCATTAAATTTCACCAACCAATTGAATATTTTCAAACACAAGGTGTCAGTATGATGGGCAAAATAGAAGATATAAAAAGAGTCGTTAAGCCTGAAGAAATTTTGGAAACAACGCATATAATGGGGCAATCCAAAGTGATGGCTGATATTGCCTTAACAAAGGAACTACAAGTATCCTGCGAACAGAATAATATTCAATTAGACAAAGCATTGATGCAAGATTATCTCGTTAATATAACGTCTTAGGAGTGATATACATGAACGATTTAAAAGGTCCAACTACAATCATATTAAAAGATTTAAAAATACAGTTTTATATATTTACTGCTATTACACTAGTGTTAGTAACCATCTATAATATGGTCGGCTATTATGTAAGCCCGGATAATTTTTATCCCTTTATATCTGGACCGATCTATGGCATCTTGTTATTCTTACCGTTTTTTATGTTTGGCGATGCATTTAAATCTACGATCGGACTTGGGGGTACCCGTACCAATTATTTAACCAGTCTTATTATCAGTTACTCGTTATTTATAGTTTCATTGATGATTGTTCATAATGTTTTATTCCAACTGTCTGAATTAATAACAGATAAGACGGGGAGTACAACGCATATTTTCCACTTTGCTAGTTTATTCGGGGCATCAAACGCGCTATCCTATTTCTGGGTGGATGTACTTATTGGTATCTTTTTCGTTGGAACAGGTACCATTGTTTCAGCTGCTTTATACCGCTTTGGTTATATATGGATGTTAGGAATAGCATTAGGTATAAGTGTTTTTGGATTTCTTTGGTTTACACTAGGAGATGTGAGTGGGATATTGAAGTGGACATTGGAAAATATGTATTTGTCACTTCATTTATTAGGTGGGTTAGGTATTGTATGTATAGTACTCACATATCCGCTCATTAAACAGGTCACATTAAAGCTTTAATTCAATGTGGATTTGGACTTGGACTTCTGATTCATAAGGTAAGTTGAGCTAGTAATATATAGTGGTGGAAGTTTACGTGAATGTAATTAGTATATAAAATAACACGTCTGTTGATTAACCATTTTCTTGCATAAAGGGCAGGTAAGAAAGGCTTGAAAAACTCAATTTTTCACTGAATCATTTCCGGTCTGCTTTCGGCGAACTATTCATGACATCTTTGCTGGGTGACAAGTATGGCTAGAAATGACTACGTCATTCCTAGCCATACTTGTTTTGGTCATCCTGTTGCGAATAGTTGCCTGTCGCGTTCCTACACTATTCAAGTGAAAAATACAGCTACTTTAGAAAAAAAGAATAGATGACTTAGTATATAGGTTATAAGTGCCCGAAGATACAATTTCGAGCACTCTAGTACTTTGGACAATGTGTTCCATGCTTACTTTTAGTAAAGAGTACGCTTCTTATCATGCGATGGACTATAAGAAAGTGCCTCTTCCTTAACTAAAAAAGACAAGACTATGGAGAAGACTTCAGCCGCCAAAATTGTATCTTTGGCGGCTATTAGCCAGATTAGAATCCTCGCTATTCTTTCGTCCCGAAAAGCATTAGCACTTTGTGTACTAATGCATTTGGATAGCGCCGGATGAATAAGCACCATACGATTATCGGAAAAATATGTAGGGATGCGACGAAGTCGCATCCCTACATATCAAAACATCTCGGTAATCGTATAGAGGTCGTTCAATCCAAAGCAATCCAGAAGTAACTGTACACGAAGCGTCTAGTATTTGATTCAGTTAGTTACTGGTTGTTTTTGGTCAATCAACACTTGTGATGTATAACATTTGTTGATTGGACCAAACTTTGCATTTTAGCTTTATTATCAATAGTTTCAATGCCGAAATTAATAAATGTAAATTAAACCCAATGAATAATGAATTTCCTTTTCATTTACTTGAGATGCCTCTAATCCATAAAAGACTAGACCAATAATGGTAATTGGTATCACACTTCTTACTAAATTATTAGTATCCATAAAAAATGTTGAAGGGAACTTTTGTACGAGCCCAGAGACTAACCCAAACACAAATATTAACAGTGGAATTCGTAATTTCCACTACACACTATCTACGCCTTCCCCTTAGTATGATTGAAAGCATAACATTACTTAACAATTATTATGATTTTAATAGAATTTATCAACTAGAGCTCTTCTTTATATCTATTGTAGCTTTAATTTAAAACCCTCACCTTAGATAAATTAATCCACATATAGATTCTCTTGCAAAAATTTGTCTGCGAGTTTAACGTTTTCCTTTAGGTATACAGGTAAGTCTGTATGAGCAAGAATTTCTGAAGTAGTCATCCAGATTACTTTATCAACTTCTTCATTACTTTTAGCGTAAGGCTCTCCAGATTTATGATGACATAGAAAAACAATATCTACTACATTGATCCCCGATTCAGTAACAAAAGAAGAACTATTTACGTACCTTAAATCAGTAACTTCGCAGCCTACTTCTTCAAGAATTTCCCGTTTCAATGTTCTTTCTAGAATATTAGATGAGTCGCCTTCTATTTCGCACTTTCCACCAACTAGCGAAAGAGAACCCCCAGCGTGTTCTTCATTTGCACTCCTTAAAATTAGTAACCATTTACCATTGCGGTGTATAGCGCCTTCTACATTCACTACAAACATAATCTAGCCCTCCTAAAGCTCTATTGTTATCTGCTTTAACCTTACCACTTGGAAAACTTAAAACCTACCATTTATGGTATGCTTGGTCATGGTTTCCCTTATAGTTTGGGATTTGGACAGAATTACCCTTGTCTATATTTATAAGGTCTTTTTATTAGTTTGATAGTTGAGTATTCCGCATTACCCATAAAGTGAGCAGTTCATTTTGCTTGATCATTTGATTTCATTTTCATGAAACACTAGTAATATAATTTAAACATACTGTACGGAGGTGGATGCCATCTCTCAAGAAGGTTTTTACTATGCGAAACAGGTACGATTGACTATGTCATTGAGAACTAAAGCAAACTTGTATTTGACTTTATTCGGACTTTAAATTTTGTAAATGATAGTGTCAAGATGGAGATATAGGCGGTGGGAAAAAGGTAGGTATTACTATATTATGCCAACGACAGACCCTCTTCAGGAGTTGATATCATACTATGATTGTGGAAGATCATCTTTTACTTTGGAACCATGCATCGCTAAAAGTACTTGAGGTGAAGCGGATTGAGCTGCCGATTGGCGAGCAGCTGCACGCATCTCAACTTTCTGCGAGTACTCTAATTTACACAATTCAAGGTCGTGGCAGGTTGCTATTGGACGGGGAGGAGCAGCATCTGGAGAGCGGATATGTTTGCCACGCTGGCAAGGGCGCTGTTCTTACTATCACGGATATCGCCGATCATCTGAGCTATTATATGATTCAGTATAAGGCCACTCTGCCGCTGCCGTGTTGCCAGGATCTGCTTCAATTAATGGATCACACGGAACCGTTTGAAATCCAATATGGTTTTGCAGCCCTTCATGCTGCCTCGCTGCTCATTATCTTAGCTCGTATGGAGCAGGAATGGAGCCAGCCGGAAGCGATGGCAAAGCTGCAGGTGAAATCGTTGTTTTATCAGTTCGTTTGCGAGCTGATGAGGGAACTGCAGCACCGGCGTTTGAAGCATGCTTCACCGGATATGGTGCTACTTGCTACTAGATATATGGATGAAAACTATGCCGAACCAATCACAGTAGACACACTTGCAGCTCTATTGAATTGCAGCTCTCGAGCGATGCAGCGGATGTTCAAAAAGCGTCTGTCGCTTGGGCCGATTGACTATCTGTTGCAAGTGCGCATGGACAAGGCAAGGGAATTGCTCTGCCGCACAAATACAGGGCTCAAGGATATTTCCCTAGCAATCGGTTATGTGGACAGCTACTATTTCAGCCGCTTGTTTAAACGCCACACAGGTGTTTCTCCAAGTACATATCGAGAATTGATGCTACATTCCAGAGGTGATAAACCAGAGGCGGTTACTGTGAGCTCACTACAGGCGGGGACAGATCCACTGGATACCGCAATCCGCCGCTCACGGCGATTGGTTATCCATCTAAAAGGCGAACTACAGTTGGAACGGCAGCCTGAGAAAATTGCCGTACTAGATCCCCAGTTTATGGACCATATGCTGGCCCTAGGAGGACAGCCGGCCGGAAGCGTCATAGTGAGCGGAGATCTAAATAGCTTTCCTGAGTATCTGACTAGCAAGCTGGGCGTGGTCGAGAACTTGGGCACTAAGGATGAACCTGATCTAGAAGTACTGCGTGCCATGTTGCCTGATCTTATAATCTGTACCGAGTTCCAGAAGAGCATTTACGGAAGCCTCGCGCAGATAGCACCAACCATCATGCTTGAGCGGAACCGCGACTGGAGAGAAACATTACGAATCATCGGGCGTATTATGGGTAAGGAACTGGAGGCAGAGCAGGTCCTACAACAATATAAACAAAAAATCGGTAGGCTGAAGTCGGACTTGGCGATAAAGATGGAAGGGCAGTCGGTATCAGTCATTCGACCGCGGGATAACAACATAAGATTGCATACAAGCGTTCATCGTACAGCGGCGATTCTATACAACGATCTGGGGTTGCATCCACCGAAGCAAGCGGTTGACCGCAAACGGACTAGCTCGATGATTTCTGTGGAGGGGTTGCCGGAGCTGGATGCCGACCATTATTTTGTATTGACCGACAATAATTTTCAACTATGGTCGGATGAGATCCAGAACACGACTACCTGGAAAAGTCTGCGTGCTGTGCAGCAAGATCATGTTTACCAAGCCAAAGTTAGCATGTGGATTGCTTATTATGGTCCGATTGCGATGAATCGGGTGGTGGATCAGGTGGCAAAAGTGTTCTTGGATGCGAAATAGCCATATTTGTTGTAAAGAGTAAGGAATAACTGACACTATAGCAATCTATATCTTATAAAAACACTTTTGTTAGGGGCCACCAAACCTTACAACAGTGTTTTTTATGTCGCAATAATCCATTGTATTTGTCGCAAACATCCATTGCCGAGAGTGGCTTGAGTCGTTATAGTGAGATGGGTGATGATGATTATCATTCTCAATTATATAAGTGGAGGGGTTACATATATGTTTTCAAAAATCAGTTCGGTATGGGTCTTTAGTTTAGTTTTAGCTCTGGTTATGTTGCTGGGGGCATGCTCAAACAGTTCAAATCAAGATAGTACTAGCACGGGGGATCAAGAGCCAGCTACTACTGACGGAGTGGATCCGGTACAGGAATCACCGGTCACAATCCAGCATCTCAAGGGTGAGATGACATTTGAGAAAGTACCTAAGAAAATTGTCGTGCTAGACGTCCAGTATGCGGATCAAATGCTGGCACTGGGCAAGCAGCCAATCGGTAGCGTAATAGCGGAAACCGACAACGCGCTACCGGAATATTTGGGCGATAAGATGGACAATGTCTCATTACTCGGAACGTATGTAGAACCGAATTTGGAAGGAATCCTTGCACTAGAACCGGATCTCATTATCGCTACGGAGTTCCATGATGCGATCTACGAGGATTTACTCAAAATTGCACCGACACTTACGCTAGAGCGCAATGAGGATTGGCAGACAGTCATGTTGAAGTTTGGGCAAATTTTGAATCAGACCGAAGAAGCGCAGCAGTTGGTGGATGATTACAAACTGAAAGTGAGCGATCTAAAAACGACATTGGCTGACAAAATGAAGGGCCAAACCGTAGCTCTGATTCGACCTAGGGATAAAATGATTCGTCTCCAGACGACATCTCATCGTACCTCACAAATTTTGTATGACGATCTGGGCTTGACTCCACCCGAAATGGCAGTCAACAGCACGGATTCAAGTACGATGATTTCAATTGAAGTCTTACCGGAGCTGGGGGCAGATCATATGTTTCTGCTGCAAGACGATACGAATATGGAACTGACATCTGAATTTCAAAACACCTCAATTTGGAAAAATATGAGCGCGGTTACGACCGAACAAGTGTATATAGAGGACACAGCGCAGTGGATTGGTTATTATGGACCAATTGCCATCAATTTGGTTGTCGATCAAATCGCTGATGCACTTAACTAAATCTTTGTGGACTGAGAATCTAAGGGGGATTGCGGATGACTAAGCATTCCAAACTTGTACAAAATGAATGGGATTACTTGAGCCAACATTTTGGCTTATGTGAACAAGCTGCAATCAATTGTATTTATTCGGTTAGCACGTTGGACTTGGTCGACCCGGAAATGTGCTCTGATTATCTGGATAGGCTAACCGTGCTTCTTCAGTCTCCCTCGAGGATGATTACAGCTTCGCAATTTTTGAAAAGGTATGCCTTCCTAACCTCAGTTCCGTTGCTATATGCCATGTCAGTGTATAATAAAGGGCTAGATTTATCGGTCGAAAATTGCTCGCTTGAGTCATCATCGGGTCACTCCTGGCTGGAGCATGTCAGTCTTGTTGACGTCGATGCCACTATGCCTGAAACTAACGAGAGGCATGTTTGGCGCGATACTGTTATTAAAGCGTGTTTTGCCGAAAATCTAGGCAAACTCATACAAGTGATGTCTAGAGTTGCCAACGTGCCAAAACCTATTCTATGGGAAAACGTAGCAGTTCGTGTGTTTTCGCTTTACGAGAAACGAATTGGTGTAACAGAGGATCAGCAGGAGCAAGCGTGGGGCAAGGCAGACTTTCAGTACCTGATTCATGAGGCTCCTGGTGCGCTATTCGGGGAAAAGCAAAACCCATTAAGCCGCTTTTATGGCGAACATACATCTTCATACGTCTCTAATCCGCCTATGCGAGTTCGCAAAACCTGCTGCTTCTACTACGAGCTCTCCTGTGTTGAAGAATACTGCTCTAACTGTCCGAAAGTTAGAGGTTAAGGGATACAGGTATTGTAAATTCAATAACAGCATACGAATTGAAAAGCACCCCGAATTATTAGCTAAAACTAATAATTTGGGGTGCAGTTTTTTATATCCACGGTTCCTTATTCTCTATATCTTATAGCTAATCCTTTTAAGAAATTCCTTGCGTATCTGTCAAGGCACTCTTTATAATTCTTGTGTCCTTCTTTTCTTAATACAGCACCTAATTCACCTTTTGTTATAACGACTCCTGCTTCTTCTAATATTTCAAGCATATCATCGCTTGTTAATGATAGTGCTATTTTCACTTTTTTTAGAAGGATATTATTAACGCTTTCATAATTTTTTATAGCCAGTGCCGGTTTTTCAGCTTGTCCTGGTTTTGGATCTTGTTGCCCTCTTTTGAAAATAATAAAGCCATTTAAAAATGAATCTAACATACTATTACTACACTTTAAAGTCCCTTCATTTTCAGCTGCATCATGGTAATTGTCATCTGATTTTATGAGCAACATGGACACTTCTTCTTGTGTTACTTCAACGCCGCCAAGTTTAAATATCTCTACCATAACCGAGTCTTTTATATCTAAAGCATATCGTAATCTAATTAATATATCATTATTATTCATTTATAAACCTCCAGTAAAATTGTTATATATGCACAATAGTTTCATCATTTTCATCATTTTTAACGTAGAAAAAGGCAATCAAAGTTAACCTAATAATAGCACATAAAATTAGTTTAACCTTTTTTTTGTTATATCAGACTTTAAAAAAGATGAATTCCCGTCTGCATTAAAAATTTAGAATAAGATGAGTGTGAAATCGTAGCTTTCCTCATCAATAAAATCCCTATATAATATAGTAGGAACGTCAATGCTTGTCCTGGTTGTGGACTGCATTAAATTATGAGGAATTATTCTTAGTGAAGGAACAGGTGTAAAATATATGAGTTTATTGACTGTAGCAAATTTAAGTCACGGCTTCGGGGATCGCGCGATTTTCGAAGACGTCTCTTTTCGGTTATTGCAAGGAGAGCACATCGGCTTAATCGGTGCCAATGGCGAAGGTAAATCAACGTTCATGAACATTATTACGCGCAAGTTAGAACCTGACGCGGGAACGGTAAGTTGGGCGAAGCGGGTGCGGGTCGGGTATTTGGATCAACACGTTGCATTGAAACAAGGGATGAGCATTCGCGATGTGCTGCGGACCGCTTTTCAATATCTTTATGACCAGGAGACAGAAATGAATGCGCTCTTTGCCAAGATGGCTGAGGTCGATGCAGATGAACTGGAGATCCTTCTTGAGGAGGCGGGTCAGATGCAGGAAGAATTGACGAACAATGATTTTTATATCGTCGATTCCAAAGTCGATGAAGTAGCGAACGGACTAGGATTAAATGAATTTGGTCTAGATCGGGACGTTCATGATTTGAGTGGGGGGCAGCGGACAAAAGTGTTGCTTGGTAAGTTATTATTGGAAAAACCGGACATTCTTCTTCTTGATGAGCCGACGAACTATTTGGATGTTGAGCATATTGATTGGCTACGCAATTATTTGCAGAACTATGCAAATGCTTTCATATTGATTTCCCATGATATACCATTCTTGAATAGCGTTATTCAGCTTATCTACCACATGGAAAATCAGCAAATCGCTCGATATTCTGGGGATTATGATGAATTTTTGCGCGTGCATGAAATGAAGAAGCAACAGGTGGAAGCCGCCTATAAAAAGCAACAGAAGGAAATTTCAAACCTTAAAGACTTCGTGGCACGTAACAAAGCGAATGCAGCGACGAGTAAAATGGCTATGTCCAGGCAGAAGAAGCTAGATAAGATGGATGTCATCGAATTAGATGCCGAAAAGCCGAAGCCACAATTCTCCTTTAAACAGGCAAGGACCCCGGGGAAATATCTGTTCGAAACAAAGGAACTTGTGATTGGCTATGATGAACCGTTGTCAAATGCCTTGGATCTGACGATGGAACGTGGGCAGAAAATCGCTTTGTCTGGTGCGAATGGTATTGGGAAAACAACTCTCTTAAAGAGCATTCTAGGAGAAATCCCTGCACTTGCCGGTTCTGTTACTCGTGGTGACCATCTGGAAATCGGGTACTTCGAACAGGAAGCGAAGTCGGAAAACAACAATACTTGTCTTGAAGAAGTATGGGAAGCTTTCCCGCATTTCACACAATACGAAGTACGTGCCGCCCTTGCACGATGTGGATTAACGACCAAACATATTGAGAGTAAGGTGAAGGTGCTAAGTGGTGGAGAAAAGGCGAAAGTACGTCTTTGTAAACTGCTAAACCGCGAAACAAATTTACTTGTCCTTGATGAACCGACAAATCACCTTGATAGGGATGCGAAAGAGGAATTGAAACGTGCCTTAAAGGAATACAAAGGCAGCGTGCTACTTATTTCTCATGAACCTGATTTTTATGATGGCCTTGTAACCGATGTTTGGAACGGAGAAAATTGGACGACTAAGATGTTTTAAGTGGTTTGAATCAAGGTATCGATGTGTCAAATATACATGGAAGCTCAGCCAATCACGTTTGTTTGTGACGCAGGTATCTTAAATCTTACCCCCAACTATTTTGGTTGGGGGTATTTTATCATGCCTGCAAAATGCTTTCGATCACAGGAACAATTTCTGGCTAAGCAACATAGCTCAGTATACTATTTTTTGAAAAAGCCTAAACAGTTATGTTTTTGGTAACATATTTTGTAATAGTGATAGGGGGTGAACTAATTGTCATTTAATAGAAATGGATGTAAAATATGCTGCCCGATTTATCGGATTCCAACATCATCGAAGCAGCAAAGATTTATCTGCGTGTCAGGAGTAGCGGGAGCAACAGGGCCACCTGGAATTACAGGTTTAGAAGGACCGGTTGGAGCAACGGGACCTCCTGGAATTGCAGGTTTAGAAGGACCGGTTGGAGCAATGGGGCCTCCGGGAATTACAGGTTTAGAAGGACCGGTTGGAGCAATGGGGCCTCCGGGAATTACAGGTTTAGAAGGACCAGCGGGAGCAACGGGGCCTCCCGGAATTACAGGTTTAGAAGGACCGATTGGAGCAACAGGGCCTCCCGGAATTGCAGGTTTAGAAGGACCGATTGGAGCAACGGGGTCTCCGGGAATTACGGGGGTCAGAAGGACCGATTGGAGCAACAGGGCCTCCCGGAATTACAGGTTTAGAAGGACTGGTTGGAGCAACGGGGCCTCCCGGAATTGCAGGTTTAGAAGGACCGATTGGGGCAACGGGGTCTCCCGGAATTACAGGTTTAGAAGGACCGGTTGGAGCAACGGGGCCTCCCGGAATTACGGGGTCAGAAGGTCCGGCGGGAGCAACAGGGCCTCCCGGAATTACAGGGTCAGTAGGGGGAGTACTAGCTTTTGCAGATTTTTTTGCGTTGATGCCTAATGATAATGCAGCAACAGTTGCTCCTGGTACAGACGTGGGGTTTCCGCAAGATGGACCTACTAGTGGATCGGATGTTGTCCGTGCTACCTCTGATTCATTTACCTTAGCTGCAATAGGCACTTATCAGATTTTGTTCCAGGTAAGTGTGACTGAAGCGGGACAACTGGTTTTAACTCTCAATGGCGCTGACCTAGCCGATACGGTGGTAGGGCGAGCGACCGGAACTTCTCAGCTAATAGGAATGGCTCTTGTGCAAACGACAGTCAACAATTCAATACTCACTGTACGAAACCCAACTGGCAATTCCACAGCACTAACCGTTTCACCTCTCGCAGGAGGAACGAGACCTGTTTCAGCTCACCTTGTTATTACGCGACTCCAATAGAAGTCGACATACTCTCTATATCAAAGCTGGTTGCCGGCAGGCAGGCTTGTTAGGCAGCTTTCGAACCCTCTATTAAATTGTTGCCCTCAGTATAAGAAATCTCTCCTTAACCCACATTACGTTAAATAAGAATCGTTGGCTGAATTGAATGAAAAAACTAGTTGATTAATGTAGTAATAATAAAATCAATGAAGTATAGAGACCTTCCAATAGAGGGTTATTTCTTGTCGATGAATATTTTGGGATTCTAAAGTGATTCCGACTAAGGTTCCCGAGGTTTCTTGGGCGTGATACATTACAAAAGTCGATTCAACCCTTAGTGGTTTAGTCGGTTTTTGTTGTTTTGAAATAATGGAAATGGCGTGAATAAAACGTTTGATTTCTAACAGTAAAGGCAGGTACAAGTAAATGATTCATTATAAGCAGAGGAGATGAGGCATGGGAAAAAGTCCTTGAATTCAGGTACCTAAATTAATTCCAAAAGAAAAAGGATTTGCTACAATATCAAGTATGATACATATAACTGAGTTGAACATTTGAATAAGATATTTTAAAAGTAAAGGCTATTATTTTATCCGATATTAGTAATAGAGCGATCATCAATCAAGTGGGAAAATGCTGCGATTTTCTATCTTCTGGTGCCGGGATATTTAGCAAGTATATAAAAGTCCACTCACTATATTCTAGAAGAAGGGGGAGTATTTATACTTTCCTCTTTTGAGATTGAAAATAGACGACTTAATACGATGAGTGATACCGCAATCTCCGCAGTAGCTTCCAAAAACTTTTTATCACTTTCCGAACCGAATCAATTTGATTCGGTTCTTTTTGCTTGCTGAAAATCTCCTCACTTCCCGAAAAGCTAAGAAAGTATAGTAAATGTTAAAAAAGTGCTATTGATAGCGCTTTCATATTGAATTTTCAGAGTTTATGATTAAGTAGTAAATACTTTTTATTCAAAAAGAGAGGGGTAAAAAAATGATTAAGAAATTTAAGGGGTTAACATTTTTGGCAATCTTGATGGTGTTCGCACTCGTCGCAGCTGGATGTAACAATGACGGAGGTAGTTCGGTTGACGTAGGTATTGTATTACCGACGAAGGATGAACCTCGATGGGTACAGGATGAGCAACGTTTCAAGGATGCATTAGCAGATTCAGATTATTCAACGGAAATTCTATTTAGTCAAGGATCTTCAGCGAAAGAAAAAGAAAATGTCGAGGCATTATTAAATAAGGGCATCAAGGTATTAATCATCACTCCTCATGATGGTGCGGCGGCTGCATCTGCAGTAGAAGCAGCGAAAAAAGAGGGTGTAACTGTTATAGCGTATGACCGTTTAATTACAGATACGGATGCAGTGGATTATTATGTAACATTCGATAGTTTAGCAGTAGGTGCTGCACAAGCACAGTATTTAGTGGACAATGCACAGGGGTCTGACGTTCCGCTTTACCTTTATGCAGGTGCGGCTTCAGATAACAACGCATTTTTATTCTTCGAAGGGGCCTGGAAAGTGCTTCAACCGAAAATTGCAGATGGTACCTTTAAAATTGCTAACTCAAGTGAAGCAGAGGGGTTAAAAGATTCAGCCGAACTTTCGCGCGACCAACTGGGAAAAATTATTGGTCAAGTTACAACGAACTGGGATGCAAATGATGCGAAAAACAAAGCGCAAACACACTTAACAGCTGCGGGTGACGACTTAAAAGGTGATGTTGCAGTTCTAGCTCCGAATGATGGAACAGCTCGGTCAATCGCAGACGTATTTGCTTCTGATAGTGTAATTTCAAGTTACTTTGTGACTGGGCAAGATGCAGAGAAAGCATCTATCCAATATATAATCGACGGAAAACAGTCGATGACGGTATTCAAAGACGTTCGTGCACTGGTGAAAGATGCGATGGGTATGGCAGTTGAAATCTTAGATGGCAATACACCAGAAACAACAGGTTCTTATGATAATGGTTCAGTTGAAGTTAAAGCGAAACAAACGGATGTAATCGTGGTGAATGAAGATAACGTGAAATCTGAGCTAATCGATTCTGAATACTACGAGGCAAGCGAATTCACAGGTTTAGAGTAAAAGTATCACATTGGAAAATGGAAAATAGTGATAGTGTAATCTATCACTATTTCTCCATTTCTATTTTGTTTGGGTTAGGGAGGCGATAGAATGAGCGAATATATTTTAGAGATGAATGACATATCTAAAGAGTTCCCGGGAGTCAAGGCCCTATCGAACGTGAATTTCAAAGTGAGAAAAGGAGAAATTCATTGTTTGGTTGGTGAGAATGGTGCAGGAAAATCGACGCTGATGAAAGTGTTGAGTGGAGTCTATCCATATGGCACATACGACGGAGATATCGTATTTGAAGATCAAGTTCAACAGTTCAATGAAATTAGCGATAGTGTGAAGGCTGGTATTGGCATCATTTATCAAGAGTTGGCACTTTTTCCGGATTTGTCCGTCTATGAAAATATATTTGCAGGCAATGAAGTGAAAAAGGGTCCGTTCGTTGATTGGAATCAAACAATCGTTCAAGCTACGCAGATACTGAAAAAAGTAAAGCTAAAAGTGACGCCGGAAACACTGATTAGGGAATTAAGTGTAGGAAAACAACAGCTCGTAGAAATTGCCAAAGCATTAAGTAAAGATGTAAATCTGCTGATTTTAGATGAGCCGACGGCAGCACTGAATGAAGATGACAGTGAAAATCTGTTAAAACTCCTAAAGGAATTAAAAAGCCAAGGAATTAGCTGCATTATGATTTCTCATAAGCTGAAGGAAGTTATCGAGATAGCGGATAAAGTAACGATTTTGCGGGACGGCAAGACGATTTGTACGCTAGATGCAAGTAAAGGGGAAGTAGTGGAAAATGTCATTATCAAAAATATGGTAGGACGTGAAATCGAAGACATTTATCCGAAACATCCTGATAAGAAAATCGGGGATACTGTCCTCAAATTAGATAACTGGTCAGCGTATGACACGCAACTAGGAAGAAATGTTGTGAAAAACATCAATCTTCACGTGAAAAAAGGCGAGATTATTGGGATCGCTGGTCTGATGGGGTCCGGTCGTACAGAACTTGCTCTTAGCATTTTTGGGAATCCGAAAAACTATAAGTTACAAGGGGATTTAGAAATTCAAGGGGCGCCAAAAGTACTGAAGCATACAAGTGATGCGATTAAGGCTGGTATTGCGTATGTGACGGAGGATCGAAAAGGAGACGGATTGTTTTTATTACAGGATATTAAGAGTAATGTCTCGGCGGCACATCTGAAAGGTATTTCGACGAAGGGGATTCTCAACTTAAATGAAGAAGTGAAGGTTGGTAAAGAGTACAAAGATTCGTTGTATATTAAAGCGAGTTCACTAGAGCAAATAGTTGGCAAATTGAGTGGTGGAAACCAGCAAAAAGTCTCGCTTGGGAAATGGTTGTTTACTGGACCTAAGATTCTGATCTTAGATGAACCGACAAGGGGAATCGATGTTGGGGCGAAATTCGAAATTTATACGATTATGAATCAGTTGATTGACGAAGGTATGAGTATTATTATGATCTCCTCTGAACTTGGTGAGGTGCTAGGGATGAGTGATCGTATCTATGTTATGGCAAATGGCGCGATCAAAGGAGAACTGGCCATGAAGGAAGCGACACAAGAAGCGATTATGGAACTTGCGACGCAATAGGAGGGATAACGATGGGATTTTATAAAGAAACTAAAGCGCTCGTCAAAGCCAATATTCGAGATTACGGGATGTATATTGCGTTAATCGTTATTTTGTTAACATTTACGATTATGACGAACGGCTTGTTTATGTCTTCTCGAAACATAAGTAACTTACTGGATTCTGCTGGTTATATTGCGGTTTTGGCGGTGGGGATGACCCTTGTTATCGTCATTCGTCATATTGATTTATCGGTGGGCTTTTTAGCAGGATTTCTAGGTGCGATTACAGCCATTTTCTTGACGCAAATGGGCTTGTCAGTATGGATTACTATTCCGCTGATTTTAATTTTAGGTGCTATCATTGGATTATTTAACGGGGTATTAGTTGCTAAAATTGGAATTCCATCATTCGTTGCTACGCTGGCGGGGATGTTGATTTTCCGTGGTGCACTCCTTCAGGTTACAGAAAAAACGGGAACGATTATTGTTAGGGATGAACAATTCAATGCGATTGGGAATGGATTTATTCCATCGATTATGCAAATTAATGGCTTGCATCTACTGACGTTATTAGTAGGGTTTGTCGGAGTACTTTTATATATATACAATGAAATCGCCAATCGTCGTAACAAATTGACGTATGGCTTTGATGTAATGTCTACGGGGATATTTAGTGTAAAGCTTGTTTTGATATCAGCGATTATTGCTTACATTACTTGGATTTTAGCTGGCTATAACGGATTTTCTTGGACGGTTGTCATTATAATAATCGTTGTCATAGTTTATCACTTCTTAACGACTAAAACAGTACTCGGTCGTCACATTTATGCAGTCGGTAGTAATCCTGAGGCCGCGCATTTGAGTGGGATCAATGTACAAAAGATTACATATATCGTCTTCGGTTCCATGGGGATGCTCGCGGCGTTATCAGGAATTCTATTTACATCTCGGCTTCAATCGGCAACGACCACAGCTGGAACTCTCTTTGAGCTTGACGCGATTGCAGCGGCATATGTTGGTGGAGTATCTTCTGCAGGTGGTGTCGGTAAAGTAACAGGTGCTATTATCGGAGCCATCGTGATGGCCTCGTTATCGAGTGGGATGAACTTACTAGGTGTAGGAATTTCCTATCAATATATGATTCGCGGTGGTGTTTTAGCTGGAGCGGTAATCTTTGACGTCATGACACGGAAGCAACGGGGTTAAAAGAGAATAGTAGAATAACTGGGCACCCTATTTGTAGGGTGCCTGATGTCGTTTTGTAAGACATTGTTAATTCCTAGACAGGTTGATAAGATGAAAGAAACAAGCTTTAGGAAAGGGGAAGGGATATGCGGAAAAAAGTTGTTTTAATACTTGTCGCACTCATTATGATTTTTAGCTATTTGACTATTGTATCCGCAACTAAAGCGTATCGTTTAACTAGTGATAGGCCAGCTAACCTCCCCATTTCCCTGGAATCTATTCGTCTCGTGCTCATTACCCAAGAGCTTGATACTCCATTTTGGAATAAGGTTGGCCAAGGGGCATTGAAGCAGGCACAAGAAGAAAATGTTCAGCTTGAAGTGTGGGGAAGCTATGGAAATAACCAAGATGATTTTTTGAAGACAATGGAGATTGCGATTCATTCTAAGGTGAATGGTATTATCGTTCAGGGGCTAGATAATGAAGAATTTAAAGAACTGACAAAGGTTAAGGCGGCTTTTTATGGGATTCCTATCATTACCATCGCTAATGATGTACCAGTGGAAGAGAGCTTGCGAAAAACATATGTTGGTTCAGATCAATTTGGGGCAGGACAAATGGTTGCTCGTCAATTGATAAAAGAAATGGGCACCACAGGAGAAGTGATTATACTTGGTGATCAAGAGCAAGCATATTATCAAAAAGAACGTTTAGCTGGTATCCAGAATGTATTGGGTGGCTATCCAGACATCGAAATGATTGTTAAAGGAACGGCAGATGCAAAGGAACAAGTAATGACAACGACGCAACAGCTGATGAATGAAGTACCGCGAGTCACTGCATTTATAGCCATCAATGCAAATTATACAGGTCCAATGATTCAAGAAATCGGAAGACGTACTCAAGTAGAGCCGTATTATATTTATACCTTCGATGACGGCGTTGGATTAACTGCCCTCTTAGAGCAAGGCAAGATCGATGGAATTTTGGAGCAAAAGCCAGAAGCGATGGGCAGCGAGAGTGTTAAGCGGTTGATGGAGTGGATTTCTGGCGAGACCGTCCCGCTCGATTCAAATGGTTACCTCACTGAAACGCGCATGGTTGACGCGGAAGGTGAAGAACTATGATGACGATTCAAAAAAAGATTTGGATACTCGTTTCCGTTGTGTTGCTGATAATGGGAATTATTTGGTTGACGCTTACATCCTATAATCAGAAAACTCAGGAAAAATCCAATGATATTTTACAACGCTATTTGCGGATGAATGAAGTAACAACAGCAAGTCAGCAAATAATTACCAACTTAAATAACTATTTACTTGACCCAACAGCTAATCATAAGCAACAGATAGAGAAAAGCGTAGCCGTTATTGAGGAGGTACAACAGGATGTAGCGGAGCTGCGGAATGTGGAAAATGCATTTTCAATAACCAATTATATTCATTTAATCGATAGTCTTATTGAGACGACGAATCGCTCCATTATGTTTTCAGAGGAGCAAGAAATGGAAGGGTCGACGAACGAATTTAATGAAGCAAACCGTATTTCTATGTACATATCTGAAATGACCTTAACGATTTTAGACCGAGAGCTGAAGACCTCTAACCGGTTTTATCGAGGTATTATCAAGCAATCGGAGGAGTTGAAAAAGCTAGGAATCTGGCTGTTGCTATTGATTACTGCTGTGTTACTTTTGGCTATCTACTGGTTTTCACTTAGTATTACGCGGCCGATTCATCAGCTCACGAAGGCCGCTAACGCATTGTCTCAAGGTAGTTTTAATCAACAGATTGAAGTGAAGTCTAATGATGAGATAGCCTTTTTAGCAAAGACCTTTGATGAGATGCGTGTAAACATTAATGATTTAATAGTAGAAATTCAACAAAAGGCACAGCTCGAGCATGAGCTTCAGCAAAGTAAGTTGTTATTGAAGGAGAGTCAATTTAGAAGCTTGCAGAACCAGATAAATCCACATTTTTTATTCAACACATTAAACACATTGTCGAAAAAGGCTTATTTAGATGGTGCGGAGGAGACGAGCGATCTTATAGTCAGTGTAGCCGGCTTGCTACGTTATAATTTGAAGCGGATTGACCGCTCTGTGACGGTGTATGAAGAAGTAGTCGTTTTGAATCAGTATATGGAAATCCAAAAGGCTCGTTTTACGGATCGCTTACAATTTAAATCTGACATCAACGAATCTTGCTTAGATGTAAAAATTCCGGGACTAACCCTTCAACCCATCATTGAAAATGCGGTAATTCATGCTATTGAGCCGGAGCAGGATGGAGGCATCATTTGGTTTAGGATTAAGAATGACGGTCCATGGGTCATCATTGAAATCGAGGATAGTGGGCAAGGGATGTCCCCAAAGAAAGTGGAGCAGTTGCTGAAGGGGCACATTATACCAATCGAAGGACATTCTACAGGAATAGGCTTTCAAAATGTGGTGAAAAGATTGCATTTATTCTATGGAATAGAGGATTTGGTCACGATTGAAAGTAGAGAAGGTCGGGGGACAAAGGTGGTCATACAAATTCCAAGGGCCAGGGAAGAGGGAAATGATGATGAAGCTTCTAATCGTTGATGATGAACCGATTGAGCGAGAAGGGATGCAGGCAATCTTACAAAAAGCGTTCCCTGAACTTTCCATTTACCAAGCAAGGAATGGGGAAGTAGCAATAGAATTAGCAGATACAATTCAACCAGATTTGGTCTTAATGGATATTAAGATGCCTGGTATGACAGGACTTGAAGCCTTAGAAAAGATTCAAGATAAGCATTCTACTATCAAATTTGTTATGGTGACTGCCTTTGATATGTTCGATTATGCGAGACAAGCGCTCAAGCTCGGTGTGAAGGATTACTTACTGAAACCCAGTAGAGCAAGTGAGATTGTTGCAACGGTAGGGAGAGTATTAGAGGAATGCAGGCTAGAACGTATTGCAGAGGCTACGAGCCAAATGCAGCATGAAAAGTGGCAAAAGGCGTTGACATTAGTCGAAACAGATATCGTGACACAGCTATTATTTGATCATGTTCATGAAGTTCATATCGATATGCTCGTCGAGATGCTAGATATTCGCTCTACTCATGAAAAGTTTGTAGTAGTAGTGTTGTTGCCAGAGGGAGCAGAACACTATTATGTGAGGATTAAGGAAAAGGTGCGTGAAGAGGGAAATGCTTGGGTAGGTGCGTTATATGGACGGCAGCTGCCCATCATTGTGTTTCGTGATCCAGTGAAATCCTTTCGTTCGCAAGCAATGACATTAGCCAAAGCGATTTTATCGTTGGCTAAGGAACAAATGAGCTTAGACTGGTTTATTGGGATTGGTCAGGTTTGCGAACCATTAGACGAGATTCGTCAGTCGTACCAAGAAGCGCTTATTGCGACTATGGATACAACGCTAGCGGTCAAGAGTCGGTTTTATGCTGACGCTCCAGTGCTCAGTTTAGAGACAGATAATCAGGTTATCAAGCAGCAGCAGAAAGACTTTTTTGACCAAATTCGTTTAGGGGACTGGGTGTCCATTCGCTCCGGGATATTGGATTTGATACAACAGCATGAGAATGAGGGGAATTCCCTAATTTACACGCAACAGCGAATGCTTGAGTTGCTTTGGATTGCGAACAGAGTGATGGATGAAATGGGAATGGAAGCGAATGCCCCATTTTTTTCGTTTCAAGCACAGGACTACCGACAATTGCGTACGGAGACGCTCCTGCTACTCGAACGGATGAATGCTGCGTATGAGGCACATTACGAACGAGTAGAGGCTGATAAGATACATCAAATTAAACAATTTATCAGTGAGCATTCACATAAAGACATTTCACTGAACATTCTCGCGCAAAAAGTCGATTTAAGCCCGATTTATATTAGTAAAATGTTCAAGGAGAAGTTGGGCATTAACTACATCGATTTTCTGACGGAGTGCCGAATTGAAAAAGCAAAGAAGCTATTGAATGATCCAGAGCGAAGCCTAAAAGAAATTACGTTTGAGGTCGGTTATCATGAGCCAAATTATTTCAGCAAGGTGTTCAAGAAAATGTGCGGAGTGTCCCCGAAGGAGTACCGAAAAACGTTATTGAGTAAAAAAGTTGAAGTCTGATAGGGGGCAAGTAGATGAAACGAAAGGCTATTATCGTATGGCTTTTGGGAATGATCTTGATACTAGTTACTTGTATAGCTATACCAAAGCAGACATTGGAGACTGTTGAGTTAGAAGAAACGATACCTTTTAGTGCAATCGACAGTCCAATCCGTATTGGATTTTCGATGGACACACTACTTGAAGAACGATGGCTGAGAGACCGTGATTTGTTTAAAGAAGCCGTTGAAGCACTAGGAGCAGAAATCGAGATTGTCGCTGCGAATGGAGATGATGCGCTTCAGATTTCACAGGCAGAGGCGCTCATTCAAAGCGGGATCGACCTTTTGGTAATTGTCCCACATAATGCTGAGGCAACAGCCGCGATTGTTCACAAGGCGCATCTTGCAGATATCCAAGTAATTGCCTATGATAGACTCGTCAAAAATGCGGATCTCGATCTATATGTTTCTTTTGATAATGAACAAGTGGGCGAAATGCAGGCGAAAGCCATCACTGCTCTCGTACCGAAGGGAAATTACGTCTTTATTGGTGGCGCGATTACCGATAACAATGCACATTTATTGAAAAAAGGTGTGTTCAATGTGCTGCGTCCCTATATTGAACGAGGTGATATTAAGATTGTCTATGATCAGTGGACGAAGGATTGGACTCCAGTGAATGCACAAGCCAATATGGAAGAAGCTCTTCGGACAACGAACAAGCAGATTGATGCGGTAATTGCTGCGAATGATGCCACGGCAGGTGGTGTTATTCAAGCACTTTCGGCTGTTGGACTAGCAGGTCAAGTACCAGTTGCCGGACAGGATGCGGATTTGGCAGGAGTGCAGCGAATTGTTACTGGAACACAAACGATGACAGTCTATAAGCCAATCAAGATGCTTACACAGGAAATGGCGAAATTAGCGGTTGCGATGGCAAAAGGTGAGAAAGTATCTGCTGAACAGAAAGTTAATAATGGGAAAATCGAAGTTCCTTCCGTACTACTAACACCAATCGCTGTAAATGAACACAACCTAGATAGTACGGTGATTTTCGATGGATTTCATTCATTTAAAGATGTGTATCAAGTAACATCGAAGTAAATCGGGTGTCCAACACTTAGCGAGAGACCATTTTTGGTAACTCTTGCTAAGTGTTTATTTTTCGTTGCAATACGAACGTGCATTCTATATGATGACTAAAAGAGGAGGGAACGAGTGTGCGTGTCGAGTTGGTTAAGTCAATGGAATGGAATCACGTCTCAGATATGATATCCGCGGTGAAAGACGATGCGATAGGCAAGCGAAGCATTAAAATACTACAAGTAGGTGATGTCTTATTTAGGGTCGATCGCTATTCACCAAAATCCAATCGTACATTTAAAATCGACACTATCCTTGCACTCGTTCCCGTTACTTCAAGAGAGCGGATTGTTGTATGATTGACTACGGTAAATTTCCAAATCGGCACATCGCCTGTATTGATATGGTGAGTTTTTATGCTAGTTGTATGGCTACGTTGTATAGCTTAGATGTACAAAAGGTGCCGATTGCGGTCGTTGGGAATCTTGAACGAAAAGGGTCTGTTGTACTCGCGGCATCGCCTCCAATGAAAAAAAGATTTCGCGTCAAAACAGGTTCTCGTTTGTACGAAATTCCACAACACCCTGACATTAGGCTATTCAATCCAAAGATGAGTTATTTTCTAGAAATGTCGATGGCTATTACATGCCTACTTCATAAATACGTTCCGGCTGAAGCGATTCATGTCTACAGTGTAGATGAAAGCTTTATTGATTTAACTGGAACCGAAAAGTTGTGGGGCGACCCAGTACAAACTGTTAAAGTTATTCAACAGGAAATAGTTGCGACGCTAGGCTTACCTTCAACGGTCGGCATGGGACCGAATATGTTAATGGCAAAGCTTGCACTAGATCTAGAGGCGAAGGATACAGGCTTTGCAAAATGGACCTTTGAGGATGTAGCGGGGAAATTATGGCCAATTTCTCCATTAAGTGAAATGTGGGGGATTGGTCGTCAAACGGAAAAAAGTTTAAACAATATGGGGATATTTTCAGTTGGTGATTTGGCCAATGCCGATTTACAAAGGCTTGAAAAAAAGTTTGGTGTAATGGGCAATCAGTTATTCCATCATGCGTGGGGAATAGACCTCTCCAAGATGGGTGCACCAATTCTTGAAGGCCAGGTTAGCTATGGGAAGAGTCAAATACTTATGCGAGATTATAATTTGCGGGAAGAAGTAAACGTGGTCTTGTTAGAGATGTGCGAGGATATCGCCAGAAGAGTAAGGGAAGAATACAAGGCCGGACGCACGATATCGCTCGGTATCGGATATAGTAAAAATGCTTTTGGTGGTGGATTTCGTCGTTCTCGTACTATTGTGGAAGCCACAAACGACACAATGAAAATTTATAACGTTTGCAAAGAATTGTTGAATGAAAATCATGGCAATCAAGCCGTGCGGCAGGTCACCGTTTCGATTACGAAGTTAGAAGATGAGCGTTCAATGCAATTAAGTTTATTTGACACGAAAAAGTGGCAAGTACGGAAGCTAGGTACAACAATGGATACTATTCGTACTCGTTATGGGGATACCGCTATATTAAGGGCGGTATCACTCACAAATGCAGGGACATCTATTAAGAGATCTACATTAGTTGGCGGTCATCAGGGATAGGAGTTGTACTATGATTAGGGACCGAGGAAATAGTAAATGGACAGCGATGATGCTGTCGGAGCATGTAAGGGAGTTACGAAAATGGATGGATCAGGATAATTACACTGAAAGACCAGAACTAAACGAGTGGGATCTTCAATCGATTCAAGAAGAGCTTGAATTAGCGTATAAGAGTCAATGTGAAACGCTAATTAAAACTTGGGAAAGTGGACGAATTATTCAACATCACGGGATAGTTGAAGACATCGATTTGAGAGGGCTGTGCATTGAATTGAAAAATCCGCTCGGTACAGAAATAATACGGGTAGCTGCTATCACAAATGTGCAAAGCTTAGAGTAGAGAGACAATAACGCCAATTTAAAACTGATAATAGTATCCCTATGTTAAGGGATACTATTTATTTTGGAGGTTAATTAATGGGGTATAATGGGTTTTTGAGAGTTGAAATGGTTAACTTTATCGACCAATAAACAGTAAGAGGCATTCCGGACTAATTCAAACAAGAAAGTCCCTCCTGTTCAGTGGTCGGTATCGTGTCGTATCTGGATGGTGTTAATCGCAGGAAAAGAAAATAGCGGACATTAATCGTGAAAACATATTAAGAGTATGTAAAGCTTCTTGATTACATCTTGAATGTATTATTTGAAATGGTATATTTGTCTTGTTGCAAAACAATATCGATATTAAGGGAATAGTGGCATAGAAGATAAAGTATTAAGAGGAGTCAATATGAAAAAAGCTAAATCAAATAGGGGATTAAAATCACTTTTGGAACTATTTTTAGTTTCAACACGACTTGGATTGACCTCCTTTGGCGGGCCAACAGCTCATTTGGGGTATTTTCATGAAGAATATGTACGAAGAAGAAAATGGATGGATGAAAAAAGCTATGCGGATTTAGTTGCTTTGGCTCAGTTCCTACCTGGCCCAGCTAGTAGTCAAGTAGGTATTGGTATAGGTGTTATGCGGGCGGGCGTTTTGGGTGGAATTATATCCTTCATCGGGTTCACAACGCCTTCAGTTATTGCACTTATTTTATTTGCCTTGTTGCTCACAGGAGTTGACGTTGGAAATGCTGGATGGATACATGGCTTGAAAATCGTAGCAGTGGCGGTAGTTGCGCATGCTATTATCGGAATGGCTAAAAATTTGACACCAGATTTAACAAGGAAATCCATTGCTCTATTCGCACTAATAGGTACCCTTTTTTTGCAAACAGCTTTTGCTCAAGTAGGTGTCATTTTAATCGCTGCATTTGTAGGGTTCATTCTGTTTAAACAACACGAAGAAAATGATGAGGTGAGTTCGCAATTTCCAATCGCTAAGAGTGTTTCAGTGATCTGTTTACTGCTATTTTTCGGGTTACTCTTTCTGTTACCCGTAATCAGGGAAGTAACTGGATCCTACTGGGTAGCTATGTTCGATAGTTTTTATCGGTCAGGTGCTTTAGTTTTTGGTGGCGGTCATGTCGTCTTACCTTTACTAGAACAGGAATTTGTACCAACTGGATGGATAAGCGAAGAATCATTCTTAGCTGGTTATGGTGCTACACAAGCAGTACCAGGCCCTTTATTTACATTTGCAGCTTATTTAGGAACGGTAATGAAGGGCTGGCAAGGTGGTTTAGTAGCTACGTTTGCAGTATTCCTACCTGCATTCCTACTTATTCTCGGCGCACTCCCTTTTTGGGATAGTTTACGAAGCAATCCTAAAATTAAAGGAGCCATCATGGGCGTAAATGCAGCAGTTATAGGGATATTAATAGCCGCTTTTTATTTTCCTATTTGGACGAGTTCCATTTTAGCGCCTATTGATTTTGCTTTAGCTGCCCTATTGTTTAGTATGCTTGCCTTTTGGAAGCTTCCACCTTGGATTATTGTAGTTACAGGAGCTATCGGTGGTTCATTACTGACACTATTATGAAATCAATAACGTCACGCATGGGGTTTTTCCTCAGGTGTGACGTTTATTTTATTTCTACTATTATTGTCATTTTATCGTTTCAATCTAACTCGATAGACATTCATCACACAGATGGTGTACAATAAAACCGAGAAAACTAAAAAAGGTTTTTTAGTTTTCCAGGTAGTTGAAGTTGAAAACAAGAAATTTAAATGCATTTAAAGAAGGAATTTATCGCGGGAGGCATCCACAAAGCGTCCAAGCGGTATTAGCCGGCCATTATTAGTTGTATATTCTTATATAAATCTAGTCTTTAAATATGAAAGGAAAAATGATGACAGTAATTATAAATGAAGTTACAAAAGACAATATAAACGATATTCTAAAACTGCGTATTAATGAAGAACAACAGTCTTTTATTGAAACGCCGCAACAATGTTTAGATGAGGCAAAGGCATGCAACAACTTTCAACCAGTAGGGCTTTATTGGGAAAAGAATTTAGTTGGTTTTGCTATGTATGGATTTTTTCCTGACGAAGGAATAAATGGACGAGTGTGGCTGGATCGGTTTTTAATCGATTCTAAACATCAAGGTCTTGGATTAGGAAGCATTATGTTAAGCGCATTAATTCAACGGTTAGAACAAGAATATAGTTGCAATGAAATCTATTTAAGCATCATTGCCGATAATCAAGGAGCACTTCACTTGTATCAGAAATTCGGCTTTAAGTTCAATGGTGAAGTGGATAGTAATAATGAAAAACTAATGGTGAAAAGTTTATAATATTTTTTGGTTTATCGTTTAGAACTTGACCTACTTAACTCTGTAGACATTCATCTCACAGAGGTTGTATAATGAAACTGGTAAAACTACAAACGGATTTTTAGTTTCTGGGGAGGTCGAAAATTGAAAACAAGAATCAGAAATGCATTTATTGAAGAAACGCGAAATAATGGCATTAAGTTCACGATGGATGATTTGGCAAAGCGTCTTGGAATTAGCAAGCGGACGTTATATGAAAATTTTTCATCTAAGGTAGATATCCTTGACTCAATTATAGATATGACGCTCGTTGAGTTCGATGAACAAACACGGCGTATAATTGACAATCCAGAACTTACGCTGTTAGAAAAAATCCGTAAGGCGATTGTCGTCATGCCAAAATACAATGAGTTTTACGATCTCCGGATTCTGAACCAATTAAAACGGACTTACCCTGCACAGTGGGAACGGGTGAACCGTGAGTTGCATCAGTGGGATGATTTAAAGGGTCTTCTTAAAGAAGGGATCCGAACAGGTATTATTGTGGATCGAAATATCGATTTGCTGATGAAATTGATTATTGAAGCTTCGAATGCAACGCTCGACCGACAATTTTTTTTAGAACATAGTATTTCTGTTACGGAAGCGTACGGGGCGATTGTGGATGTGTTATTGACAGGTATGGTGAAGGAAAAATAAGGTGAGCTTACTGGCATTTTAACTGCCAGTCTATTTTTTTGACTGGCGAAACTATAAAAACTAAAATCGTTTCCGTGTTTTATGGAACGACAAAAGATAAGGAATTGAATTGGTAATGAAAAAGGAACAAGTAGTAAATCGCTTAGATACGGAATCTGTTGGAAAATCTTTTTTGAGGTATTTAATCCCGTCGATGATTGGGATGCTACTGATGGCTGTCAATATTGTGATCGACGGAATTATGGTAGGCAATCGCTTAGGCCCAGTCGCCCTTGCCGGGGTAGGGATTGCAGCGCCAGTTTATACGGTTTTTGTCGCGATGTCACTGTGGATTGGAATTGGTGCAGCGACCCGTTATTCCGCAATGATGGGAGCTAAACGACCTGATAAGGCGCGTGTTATTTTTTCACATGCCATTGTCTCTATATTTATTTTAACGCTGATTGTCGGGCTTACTGCCTTTGTTTTTAGGACGGAACTTGCGTATTTATTGGGCGCGAATGCCGACACATTTCAGTACACTGCAGGTTATATGAAGGTCATGTTGCTATTTGGATTCATCTTCACTGTTGAAAATGCATTCAGTATTTTGGTGCGAAATGACGGTGGACCGAACTTATCAATGATTGCACTTGTTGCTACGGCAGTCGTCAATATCGGATTGAATTATGTGTTTTTATTCGTACTTGATTATGGTGTAGAGGGTGCTGCAGCGGCAACGGTCATTGGTGCATTTGTGGGGCTTGTCATATTGAGCACGCATTTTTTCAGAAAGAAAAGTAATTTGCGTTTTGTTCGCTTTAAGTTCAATCGAAAGCTTTTTCTATTAATATTAGTGATTGGATTTCCGAATTTTCTTGCGGAAGTTGGATTTTCGGTCTTTACAATCTCGCATAATATTACGTTTGAATACCTCGCTGGAACCGTAGGCGTGTCTGCATTTACGATATTGAATTATGTTCACAGTGTTATGTTGCTGTTATTTTTAGGAATGGGTGCGGCGATTCAACCGCTGATTAGCTATTACCGTGGGGCAGGTAGCGAAGTCAAGATGAAAAAGACTGTTCGAATGGCTATTGGGACAGCACTCGGGGCCGGCATCTTCTTTCTGCTTGTCGGCCAATTTGCAGCCGCTCCAATTGCAAGTTTGTTCGGCGATTTTCCAGAAGAAGTAATGAAAATTGCGGTTCCGGGTATTAAACTGTTCTTTATCGCCTATCTTTTTATGGGCACAAACTTTGTCATGATGACGTATTATCAATCCATCGGACAGATCCGAATGGCAACGTGGATTACTGCAGCAAGGGAAATTGTTGTTTTGCTAATCTTGCTCGCCATCATGCCACGGCTATTTGGATTAACAGGTGTCTGGCTCGCTATACCGATATCGGAATTCATCGTTCTGATGACAATTTATTATTACCACAAAAAATGGAACAATTGAGATGTGACTTTATAAGAAATGTTGTAAGAGAAATAACCTATATATGTTGAATTAAAGAATCCTATTGAATCTGCCGTGGCGCTCAATAATAAGAGATGTGTAATTCGGGGTATGGATTGTAGAACGCTTGGCGCTTCGGCGACCCCTTTGCCGCGCCTGCGCTAGGGTGTTCATTATCGAGAGAAATGTGATTTTAAGATGTATATGGCGAGACTATAATGTGATTACTAGTTGATACTGCTTATAGTCAAGAAAGACGCACTCCAGGTTGCAGATTTCATCACTAATAATGAAATGCGCTTTCTCAAATAGACCATCCAGCGAAGGCGCGTCTTCGTGGTAGCCGGAGCGATAAGACTGAAAGAGGTCTTCTTTCTGGCTTATCGCGGGAGGCATCCACAAAGCGGCGAAGCGGTATTAGTGGCAATACTAATTCATTCCAATTGCTAGGGATTTTTCAGTGGCCTCCTAAAATCCCTTGTAAAGCGCATACGCCGTCTTCATTTGTTCAACATATCTAGAAGGTATTGGGGGATAAATATGCAAAAAGTAGTGCAGACTAAGTGATTGGTCTGTACTACTTTTTTGTTGTAAGAAGAACAATTTCTTTAGGGTTATTTTTTCTAGTGAGTACATATAATTTATTTTATTAGATTATAAACTGGTATAGACAACTATACCGATTGAGTGTATAGTGAAAATTAAGAATACTAGACGTGTTGAACAAATAATACCTATATAAACTAGCGAAGGTGCTGTAAGCGGCGGATTTGAATGGAGTTTATTTCTATTTATACAGGATATTCAAAAGGGATGAGGAATTTGATGAAGACATTGTTGATTTCAAATATTACAATTGCCAATGCAACAAAGGATGGTATATCGGGAGACATTTATATAGAAAATGGCGAAATTATAGAAATAGCTACTTCTATAAATAAAGGTGCAGATATACGAATCGATGCGGCGGGTAAGGATTGGATTGTTGTGCCTGGTTTTATTGACATTCACATTCACGGTTCTTCAGGCTTTGATGTAATGGATGCGACGCCGGAAGCATTAAATGGTTTGGCGAGCACGCTTCCCCGTGAAGGGACGACGAGTTTTTTAGCAACAACAATGACGCAGTCGGATGAAGCGATAGCAGGGGCGTTACGCAATGCGGGTTTATTCAATGCGGATGAAAGGCAAGCTGAAATGTTGGGGGTTCATTTGGAAGGGCCTTTTATTTCAGCTATACGAGCGGGTGCACAACCGGTTGAGCATATTACAACACCGTCTTTTGCCCTTTTTGAACAATGGCAAGAGCTGAGTGGTAACCGCATTAAAATTGTAACTGTTGCTCCTGAGGTGGAAAACGGTCTTGCTTTCATTGAAAAGGTAACGACGAGTGGTGTGATTGCATCTATTGGACATACGGATGCAACATCGGATATCGTTCGTAATGCGGTTGAGGAGGGTGCTACTCATGTGACTCATTTATACAACCAAATGAGCCCGTTTCATCATAGAGAACCAGGGGTTGTTGGAGCTGCTTTTTTAGAGGATTCACTTCTCGTTGAAATTATCGTCGATTGCATTCATAGTCATCCGAAATCGGTTGAACTCGCTTATCGTCAAAAGACTTCCAATCGAATTATTCTTATTACGGATGCAATGCGTGCGAAAGGGCTTCCGCCTGGCATTTATGATTTAGGAGGCCAAGATGTAGAAGTATCACACAAAGATGCGCGGCTTCGCGATGGAACGCTTGCAGGAAGCATATTAACGATGGAACAAGCAGCGCAGAATATGAAGGCTATTACAAATTGTTCATTAGCTGAATTAGTTGCAATGACCTCAACAAATGCTGCCGAACAACTTGGCCTATCCAATAAAGGCAGGATTGAGCCTGGAAAAGATGCGGATCTTACCATCATCGATGGGGAGTGGAATGTCCAGATGACTATTTGTAGGGGGGAAATTGCTTATACAAAGGAGGTAATGGGATGAAGGTAGTCATATGTGCTAATTATGATGAAGTAAGCGTAAAGGCCGCACAATTGGTAGAAGCACAAATTCTTGGAAATGATCACTCGGTGCTTGGACTTGCAACAGGATCAACGCCACTAGGGCTTTATGAACGATTAGTTGAAGGTGTTAAATTACGTGGGATATCGTATAAAAATGTGTGCACGATTAATCTAGATGAATACCTAGGTCTAGATAAAGGGCATCCGGAAAGTTACCGCACATTTATGACTGAAAACTTATTTGATAAGATTGACATTGTAATTGGAAATACGTATATTCCGGATGGGACATCTGATTCAGCAGAAGAATGTCTGCGTTATGAACAAGTAATTGATAGCGTAGGGCCGATTGATCTGCAGGTATTGGGGATAGGAAGAAATGGGCATATCGGCTTTAACGAACCGGGAACGGATTCAAACAGTCTGACACATGTCGTTGAACTTGTTGCATCTACCCGAGAAAGTAACGCACGCTTCTTTCCTTCCATTGATGAAGTTCCAACACATGCGATTACAACGGGCATCAAATCGATATTAAAAAGTAAGGAAATTATTTTATTGGCATCCGGAAAAGATAAAGCAGAAGCTGTGAGAACATTATTAAATAAAGATGTGACTGAAAGTTTTCCAGCATCAATTTTATGGAATCACGATAATGTTACACTTATTGTTGATAGGGATGCATATGAACTGGTTAAATCATAAGGGAAGTGAATATTATGCTGGATAAACAGTCACCGATACCCATGTATGTCCAAATCGAGGACTATTTGAAAAATCAAATTCTGCAAGGGGATTTTGTAATTGGAGAGGCAATCCCTTCCGAACGTGAACTGACGGATACGTTTGACGTAAGTCGCATGACTGTCCGCCAATCCATAACGAATCTAGTAAATGAGGGGCTCCTTTATCGTGAAAAGGGGCGCGGAACATATGTGGCGACACCCAAGATTGAACAGCCTCTTAGTGGTCTTACAAGCTTTACGGAAGATATGCTGTCACGTGGGATGAAACCTAGTAACAAACTTATTAGTTTTGAGAAAATGATACCTGAAATAGATATTATGCATGAGTTACAGTTGGCTAAAGATGAAGAAGTATTCGTCGTTAAGCGAATTAGGTATGCGGACGACAAACCGATGGCGATCGAAAGGTCATATCTTCCTGTTAAGCTCGTCCCAAATCTTGAATCGAATGACATAGAAGGATCACTGTATTCGTTTATCGAGAAGGATAAACGGCTAATAATTAGCCATGCCTCGCAACGCATGGAAGCAGTGTTAGTGAAAAAGGAAGATGCAGAGTTCCTTCAAATTTTTATGCCTTCAGCAGTTTTGTTGATAGAACGAATCAGTTATTTAACGAACGATGTTCCGATTGAAATTGTTCGAAGTACATATCGGGCAGATCGTTATAAATTTATCAGCGAGATTCGGAGATGATTGAATGAATGCGTATTTCAAGGAAATCGAATCATTGATGAAAAAAGTTATTCAAGAAGAACAGCAATCTGTTGAAAAGATTGCAGCAGAGATAATGAAACGCCTTTCGCGTGGTGGTATTGTTCAGTTATTCGGCTCAGGTCATTCTCACTTAATAGCGGAGGAGCCGTTTTTCCGTGCGGGCGGTTTAGTACCAGTACGACCAATTATTGTCGAGACTTTGATGCTTCATAATGGGGCTTCACAGGCATCTACGAATGAAAAAGACCCTGAATTTACCCAAACATTTGCGGGTCAGCTAGACATTCGTTCTGAAGATGTAGTCATTATTATTTCAACTTCTGGACGAAATGTGGTACCAATAGATGTGGCGTATATTGCAAAAGAGTCCGGGGCTTATGTTGTTTCTCTCCAGTCTCTTTACTACAACGCGTCTGAACAGCCATCTAAACACCATTCAGGAAATAGACTTGAAGATGTTACTGAAGCTGTTTTGAATACGCATGTAACGGTTGGGGATGGGCTTCTGCTATCGGAGGGAACACCTTATGCACCGGCTTCTGGCGTCATTGGGAATATGCTTCTTCATGCGACATTCAGTCGTGTGATTGGTATGATGATTGAAAGTGGTATAGAACCTCCAATATTTAAAAGCGCAAATTTGGATGGAAGCTCAGCACATAATGAGCAAATGATTGCTACTTATAGCAAGCGAATTAAGTTTTAACTTGATTCGACTAATCTATTAAAAGGGAGAGTTTAAAATGATTGAGAAAAATTACAAAGTTACTAGCAACGAGGGACTTCACGCCCGTCCATCATCCGTATTAGTATCAGCGGTGACACCATTTACGTCAGATGTGAAACTTGCATACATGGAAAAGACAGTGAACTTGAAATCGATTATGGGTGTTATGTCACTGGGAATTTCAGCTGGGGCAGACATTAAAATCATCGCTGATGGTGAGGATGAAGAAGCATTAATGGCTAAAGTGGATGAAGTAATAAAATCAGAAGGAATCGGTGAGTGATTTCAACGATTTAAGGCATTCCACTTTTGCATGCTTTTAGCGTTTTGAATGCATCTATATATTGAACTACTAAAAACTATATAAACTAAGCGAAGGCGCCTTACAAGGGGTAGCCGAAGCGAAGTCAATGGGATTATTTATTTCATCAAATATAAAACAAAGATGTTTCAAGTCCTTGTGAAAGCGTCACCGAGCTCTAGTCGGGTGACGCTTTACTGTTTTACGGGATAGCTCATCGACTTTTTTTACCTAATTGACCAATTATCAATGTTAAAACAGAAATCGCTGTGATATAGTGGGAAATGATGAAAGAAGGTGTGCGTATTGAGAAAGAAATACGGAAGACTCAGGAAAAAAGAAAATGTTATCGTCTTTCCAGGAACATTTGAAAAGCTTGTTGAAAATGGCCATGTAGCCGTCGAACAGGAGAACTATGAGTTAGCGGTGGAAGCATTTGACCAAGCTATTGTATATGAACCTGACAATCCGGAATTTCTGGGACCATACGCGGTTGCCCTTTATGAGACAAAAGACTTTCAACGTGCAAAAGAAATTGCAGCAAGGCTCCTTCATAGCGGAACCGCCGATTACGTCGATGCAATGGAGCTGTATTTGACAATTAGCATTCAACTGCAGGAGTACGATGAAGTTGAAATGACAATTGATGCGCTAATTGATGAAGGAATCGTTCCGCCTGATATGCTGAACAAATTCAATTATCTGCGGGAATTGAATGGTCGTTTGTCTGACCGCTATGCACAGGACGAGCCCAGCTATCGAATGGAATTATTCACACTAGACGAATTCATGAAGATGGATGCTTTGGCACAACAGTATGCACTGGCTTCACTTGAAGGTAGTGATTTAACTGATTTAGTCCCTTTACTTGCGATAATTGTAGCGCGGGACGATGTGGCACCATTAGCAATTACGTTCGCATTAACGCTTCTGCATCAGACAGGGCACTCTGATGAACTTACAGTGCGGAAATTCGGCTGGGAGAAGCGTATTGTTCCAGCAGCTATGACATTACCTGGGCAAGATGATTTAACGAAACAAGTTCTTGAAGAAGTGGATCGTCGGTTACTGCAGGATCCATCTAGATTAGAAATGGCTCAAGGTCTCATTGAGAAATTTGCAATTACTGCTTTCCCTTTCGGCTGGGGGACTCATCAAGCAGAAGAAGTCGCAACAGCCTATGTAAACTACATAGAAAGTCTGTTTTCAGGTGAGCAGTTACCCGAGACAGCACTGAACTTACTTATTCAACAGATTGACAACGATTCGGACCTTTAACAAAGTGTGAAATCTGTTGAAAGATGAAGAGACTATGATATACTGAAATGGTTGTCAATGGAGTATATACGGAACAAAAGATATTGGCCAAAACGATTCGGAGGTATTTAATTATGTCAGTTAAATGGGAAAAGCAAGAAGGAAACACAGGGATTCTAACAGTAGAAGTACCTGCAGAAGCAGTAACGGTAGGTCTTGATAAAGCATTCAAGAAAGTTGTGAAAACAATACAAGCACCAGGATTCCGTAAAGGGAAAATGCCACGTCAAATGTTTGAAAAAATGTATGGCGTAGAATCACTTTACAATGAAGCACTTGATTTCATCCTTCCAGAAGCATATTCAAATGCTCTTGACGAAGCAGGCGTTGAACCAATCGATCGTCCTGAAATTGACATCGAGCAAATGGAAAAAGGAAAAGACCTTATTTTCAAAGCGGTTGTTACATTGAAACCAGAAGTGAAACTTGGCGATTATAAAGGCCTTGAAGTAACACGTCAGGAAACAACAGTTACTGACGAAGAAATCGAAGAGCAACTGAAAGATCGTCAACAAAAATTCGCTGAATTAGCTATTAAAGAAGATGGCGCAGTTGAAAATGGCGACACAGTGAAAATCGACTTCGAAGGTTCTGTTGATGGAGAAGTTTTCGACGGCGGAAAATCTGAAGGGTACGACCTTGAAATCGGTTCAGGTTCATTTATCCCTGGATTCGAAGAACAATTGGTTGGCATGAAACAAGACGAAGAAAAAGACGTCGAAGTGAATTTCCCTGAAGAATACCATGCAGCAGAACTTGCTGGTAAACCAGCGATTTTCAAAGTGAAAATTCATGAAATCAAGTCAAAAGAAGTTCCAGCACTTGATGACGAACTTGCAAAAGAAATTGATGAAGAAGTAGAAAGTCTTGAAGCATTGCGTACGAAGCTGAAAGAAACTACTTTGGAAGAGAAGAAATCGGCATCTGAAGTAGCACTTCGCGACGATCTTGTCGAAGCGGCTGCGAGAAATATGGAAGTCGAAATCCCTGAAGTAATGATCAATTCTGAAATTGAACGTATGATGGAAGAGTTCGGACAACGTCTTCAATCACAAGGTATGAACCTTGAGCTTTACTTCCAGTTCTCTGGACAAGATGAAGAAGCACTTCGTTCACAAATGAAAGACGATGCACAAAACCGTGTTCGCGTTTCACTTGTACTTGAAGCGATTGGTAAAGCTGAAAACATCGTAGTTGAAGAAGCTGATATTAACGCAGAACTTGAAAAAATGTCCGCGCAATTCGGTATGGATGTTGAGCAAATTAAAACAACACTTGGTGGAACTTCTGTTCTTGAAAATGACCTTCGTTTCAATAAAACAGTTGAATTCCTTGTTGAAAATGCAAAGATTACTGAATAATAAAGTGAAATAAGGACAAGGTACGGAAGACCGTACCTTGTTTTTCATAGAAAGACATAGAATTACCTTCTTGAATAGGGAAGAATTCTAATTAGTTGATAAAAACGGGGGAATCTTGTAAGATTGTCACTTGAATAGGGGTGAGCATAATGTTCAAATTTAACGATGAAAAAGATAACTTGAACTGTTCTTTTTGCGGGAAATCCCAGGAACAGGTTCGTAAGTTAGTCGCTGGTCAAGGCGTCTATATTTGTGATGAATGTGTTGAACTTTGTGCTGAAATCGTTGAAGAGGAAGTCGGACTTGAAGAAGGTTTCGAGCTTAAAGACGTTCCGAAGCCGAAAGAAATACAAAGTATACTCGATGAATACCTTATTGGACAGGACCGTGCAAAGAAATCACTTTCAGTTGCTGTCTATAATCACTATAAACGTGTTAATTCGAACAGTAAGATTGATGATGTCGAGCTATCGAAATCCAATATCGTCTTAATCGGACCAACAGGGAGCGGTAAAACATTACTTGCTCAAACGCTTGCTAGAATTCTCGATGTACCTTTCGCGATTGCAGATGCTACATCTTTGACGGAAGCGGGATATGTTGGTGAAGACGTAGAAAATATTCTATTGAAACTGATTCAGGCTGCAGATTATGATGTAGATCGTGCGGAAAAAGGGATCATCTATATTGATGAAATCGATAAAGTCGCGCGTAAATCCGAAAATGCGTCCATTACACGTGACGTGTCAGGGGAAGGTGTCCAACAGGCACTTCTGAAAATTCTTGAAGGGACAGTTGCGAGCGTGCCACCACAAGGCGGACGTAAACATCCACATCAAGAATTTATCCAAATCGACACGACGAATATTCTCTTTATTGTTGGGGGAGCATTCGACGGAATCGAAGAAATCATTAAACGCCGTATCGGACAAAAAGTAATTGGTTTCGGTGCTGAGCCGAACTTGGTTATTGAAGAGGAGTCTTACCTTGCTAAACTGATTCCGGAAGATCTTCAACGTTTTGGTTTGATACCAGAGTTCGTAGGTCGTTTACCTGTTCTTGCAAGTTTGGAGCAGTTGAGCGAAGATACGCTGTATCAGATTTTGACGCTTCCGAAAAATGCGATTGTAAAACAATACCAAAAAATGTTTGGGCTGGACAATGTTGAACTGCGATTCGAAGATGATGCCTTGCTTGAAATTGCAAAAGAGGCAATCACACGAAAAACAGGTGCTCGTGGTCTGCGTTCAATCATTGAGAATATTATGCTCGACGTAATGTATGAACTGCCTTCACTTGAAGAAGTGACTGAGTGTGTCATTACTAAAGACTCCGTCTTGGGGCAATCAAATCCAATTCTTTTAACAGCGGACGGTACCCGAGTTCATCTGGATAATGAGAAAGACTCGGCGTAACGCCTGAAGGATGAAGCTGACTCCGATGACGCGCGTGAAAATGCGCTCTTCGGATGTCAGCTTTTTTTAAATATTTGATTGAACTAAAAGTTGGATATACATAATTAATGGAGGTGACTTCCGCATGTTAACTAATAAATTGAACAATATACCATTGTTGCCGCTGCGTGGGCTGCTCGTATACCCTACGATGATTTTACATATTGATGTTGGAAGAGAGCGCTCCGTATTTGCCATTGAACACGCAATCGCACAGGATAACCTTATTTTTCTTGCTACGCAGAAAGATATAAGTATAGAAAATCCGGAACCGGAGGATCTGTATAAAGTAGGGACATTGGCGTTTGTTAAATCGATGACACAATTACAAAACGGGACGTATCGTATACTTATTGAAGGTATTGAACGTGCAGAATGGTCGGATTATGAGGAAGCGGATCTTTATCCCGTGGTTAAAGTAATTGGTTATCCAGATGATGAGGAAATTGATGCTGAATCAGAAGCGCTAATGAGAACGCTACTTACATATTTCAAAAAGTACTCAAAAATCTCTAAAAAAGTGACAGAAGAAACATATGATTCTGTTGCTTCAATTATAGAACCGGGAAGGCTGGCAGATACGGTCGCTTCTCATTTACCGCTGAAATTGGTTGCAAAGCAAGAAGTACTTGAAATAAAAAATGTCAATGAACGCCTTGAATGGCTAATGAGTAGACTTTATAATGAGCAAGAAGTGCTGAACCTTGAAAAGAAAATTAATGAACGTGTCAGGGAAGCCATGGAGCGAACGCAAAAAGAGTTTTATTTGCGTGAGCAGATGAAGGCGATTCAGACTGAACTCGGTGATAAAGACGGTAAAGGTCTAGAAGTAATAGACTTGACTGAAAAAATTGAGAGTTCCGGTATGCCGGCAGGTGTTAGAGAAGCCGCGTTGCGTGAACTCGACAGATATGAAAAACTACCATCTGCTGCAGCTGAAAGCGGAATCATCCGTAATTATATCGAGTGGCTTGTTACGTTGCCATGGTCCGATGCATCAACAGATCAGCTTGACATTAATCGCTCGGAAGAAATCTTAAATCGCGACCACGATGGACTAGAAGCTGTTAAAGAACGTATACTTGAATATTTGGCAGTTCGTCAATTAACGAATTCATTACGGGGACCAATCCTTTGTCTTGCGGGTCCACCAGGTGTCGGAAAAACGTCTTTAGCTAGGTCTATTGCAGAATCTCTAGGTAGGAAGTTTGTTCGAATCTCACTTGGCGGAGTGCGTGACGAGTCGGAAATTCGTGGTCATAGACGGACATATGTGGGCGCAATGCCTGGACGAATTATTCAAGGTATGAAAAAAGCTGGCAAGATTAACCCCGTGTTCTTACTGGATGAAATCGATAAGATGTCGAATGACTTCCGTGGGGATCCATCGTCCGCGATGCTTGAGGTGCTTGACCCGGAACAAAACAATAAATTTAGTGATCATTACATCGAAGAGCCTTATAACTTATCGAATGTTTTGTTCATTGCGACTGCCAATGATTTAAGTGCAATTCCGGGACCACTTCGTGACCGGATGGAAATCATTTCAATTGCCGGTTACACAGAAATTGAGAAGCACGCTATTGCGAAAAATCACTTAATCCCGAAACAGTTGAAAGAGCACGGACTGACAAAATCGCAGGTTCGTATCAATGATCCTGCGATACAGGACATTGTAAGGTATTATACACGCGAGGCAGGTGTACGTGGCCTAGAACGACAAATTGCAGGTATTTGCCGTAAAGCTGCGAAACTGATTGTCACGGGAGAGAAGAAAAGTATAACGGTTAGTTCTAAAACACTTGAATCTCTTATTGGTAAAAAGAAATACAGGTATGGACAGGCGGAGACAGTGAATCAAATAGGCGTCGCGACAGGACTTGCTTATACGCAAGTTGGTGGAGATACATTGCAGATTGAGGTTTCTTTATCGCCAGGAAAAGGTAAACTTATACTGACGGGTAAACTTGGAGATGTTATGAAAGAGTCTGCACAGACTGCATTGTCCTACGTGCGTTCGAAAACGGTGGAATTCGGTATTGATCCAGATTTCCATGAAAAGTGTGATATTCATATCCATGTACCTGAAGGTGCGATCCCTAAAGATGGTCCTTCAGCCGGTGTGACGATTGCTACATCACTGGTCTCTGCATTGACTTCACGGCCAGTACGCCGTGAAGTCGGGATGACTGGTGAAATTACACTGCGCGGTAGAGTTTTACCGATTGGTGGCGTGAAAGAAAAAACATTAAGTGCCCATCGAGCTGGCTTGACGACGATTATCTTGCCAAAAGAAAATGAGCGCGACATCGAAGATATTCCAGAAAGCGTCCGAGAGGAACTGACATTTAAACTCGTTTCTGACGCAGAAGAGGTCCTCGAAATTGCATTGGAGGAGACTTCCAAATGAAAGTCCATAACGTAGAAATGATAATGAGTGCTGTACGCCCCGAACAATATCCGGCGGAAGGGTATCCGGAATTTGCGTTAGCAGGCCGGTCGAACGTCGGTAAATCATCTTTCATAAACAAGATGATTGGTAGAAAAAGCCTTGCTCGAACTTCTTCGAAGCCAGGTAAGACACAAACATTAAACTTTTATAAAATTGAAGAGCAATTATTTTTCGTCGATGTACCGGGATACGGGTATGCAAAAGTATCCAAGTCTTCTCGTGAAACATGGGGGAAATTCATTCAACAATATATGACTGAACGGGAGCCACTTCGAGCTGTCATTCAAATTGTAGATTTACGCCACGCTCCAAGTGCTGATGATTGTGCAATGTACGATTTCCTTGTAGAGAATAATATGCCTGCAATCATCATTGCGACGAAAGCGGACAAGATTCCAAAAGGGAAATGGGAAAAGCATAAAAAAGTCGTTCGTGAAACGCTTGCAATGCGACCATACGATGCATTAATTGTCTTTTCATCTGAAAAGGGAATCGGAATGGACGAAGCATGGAAAGAGATTGAAAGCAGAATGTAATTGTAGAATTGGGAAATCCGGAAGACGAGATATACATCGTTTTCCGTTTTTTTATAGTGTGCTGGCGCACAGTTTAGTAATTCAGTCGTATACTATAATAATTTGTTCTTCAGTTTTCTTATCCAGTCGTATAGTTTAGTCAATCTGTCGTATAGTATTAGTAATCGGTAATGCAGTTCCAATAAATTTGAGTTAGCATTGCACATTAATTGCATGTGAAATCGAAGGCTGTTAGGATTAGATTATAATCATTATAAATAGTTACGTTTAACCGTTCGTAGTCATAGGTTGTTCACAATTTCCAACAAGAAAAGTGATAACTATATGGTATAATGGGAAGCGTGAAATAGAACGTGAGAGGTGTGAACACCTGATGCATACAATCGTAATCGGTGTCAATCACCGGACAGCACCTGTTGAAATAAGAGAGAAATTATCTTTTATTGAAACAGAACTGCCGCAGGCGATGCAAACATTGCAACAGCAAAAAAGTATATTAGAAAATATTATTATATCAACTTGTAATCGAACTGAAATTTATGCAGTTGTTGATCAGTTGCATACGGGTCGTTATTACGTGAAGAATTTCTTGGCTGAGTGGTTCGATTTGCCACTTGAGTCTTTCTCTTCTCATTTAATTATTATGGAAAATGATGGTGCGATTGAGCATCTGATGCGCGTATCGGCAGGTATCGATTCTATGGTACTTGGTGAGACACAGATTTTAGGTCAAGTGAGGGACAGTTTCCTTGAAGGCCAAACAATTGGTACAACAGGTACTGTTTTCAATGAGCTATTTAAACAAGCTGTAACGCTTGCGAAAAAAGCCCACACTGAAACTGCAATTGGCGATAACGCTGTCTCAGTTTCCTATGCTGCTGTAGAACTCGGTAAAAAGATCTTCGGTACATTGGACCAAAAGCATGTGGCCATTCTTGGAGCAGGCGAAATGGGTGAACTTGCCGTTAAGAACTTGCACGGAAGCGGTGCAAGCAAAGTGACTGTTGTTAACAGGACACTGTCGAAAGCGGAAGTCCTTGCCGATAAATTCGGAGGTGTTGCGAAGTCGATGCAAGAACTGCAATGTACACTTCTTGAAGCAGATGTACTGATTAGTTCAACAGGTGCAAACGACTTCGTTATCGATTTTGAACTTATGCAGTTAGTAGGTCGGTTGCGTAAAGGAAGACCAATATTTATGGTAGATATCGCAGTACCGCGGGATCTGGATCCACGTATCGGCGATCTTCCAAATGTTTTCCTTTACGATATCGATGATTTACAAGGAATTGTGGAAGCGAATCTCGCGGAAAGAAAGCGAGCAGCCGAAGAAATTGGCCTTATGATTGAGCAGGAACTTGTCGTATTTAAAGAATGGGTTGCTACACTTGGAGTGGTTCCGATTATATCGGCACTTCGTCAAAAAGCGAATCGCATCCAATCGGAGACAATGGCGAGTATTGAAAACAAAATGCCAAATTTAACTGAACGTGAAAAGAAAGTATTAAGCAAGCATACGAAATCTATCGTTAATCAATTATTGAAAGATCCTATTCTACAGGCGAAAGAGCTGTCAATGGATCCGAAAGCATCCGAAAAGCTGGAATTGTTCCAGCAAATATTCGGTATTGATGAAGATGTAGTAAATGAGAAAGAAACGCTTGCAAAACAGGCGAAACAACGGTTAAAAGTCAGAGCTGAAAGACATGCGACGGCACAACCGGATTTGACATTTTGAACGTTTGTCAAAGGGGCGTTTCCGCATCAGTGTGATACACTATAGATGCAGAAACGCCCCTATTAGTTCGGAAAGGCAGAGAGGTTATCATGGCTGAAATGATGATGGCGAGGCTGCATGAAGTGATGGTCGTACTCTATGCAGTAAGCCTTGTTTTTTATTTTATAGATTACTTGAATAAGGATACGTTTGCACACCGAAGCGCTTTTTGGATTTTAACCGTCGTCTACTTTCTACAAACATTCTTTCTTGTGATGTATATAATCGAATGGCAAAGGTTCCCTGTACTCACTCTTTTTGAGGGGATTTACTTTTACGCTTGGCTGTTGATTACTTTATCAATTGTCATGCACCTGTTTTACAAAGTTGGTCACGCCGTCTTTTTCTTAAATGTGATTGGATTCATCTTTATGACAATTCATACATTTGGACCTGAACAAATTGAGCAGTCGCCGATAGGGGAAGCACTTATTTCAGAGCTGCTATTCATCCATATTACATTCGCGATTTTGTCTTATGCAGCGTTTGCGATGTCATTCGTTTTTTCGATACTCTATCTTCTTGTTTATAAAGTATTAAAGAAGAAGAAATGGTCAAAACAATTTCATAGGCTTCCTTCTCTTCATCAAACGGAGATAGGCATGAAGGCGTCTCTTTATACAGGTATTCCGTTTCTGCTCGTCAGTTTAATTCTCGGCATGCAGTGGGCGATAGTTGCACTCGATGTATGGTCCTTTTTTGATATGAAGATTATTGGTTCGTTTATCCTTCTTGCCATTTACGGTTCTGTATTATTCTTGAAGCGAAGTGGCAAGCTAACAGGAAATGACTTTGCATGGGCGAACGTATTTGCATTCCTTTTTGTTATCATCAATTTTTTTCTTGGAAGTAAGTTATCCGGGTTCCATTTTTGGTTATAACTTAATGCAGTCAGATTTCAAGCCCCGGCTGTATTAAGTTAAAGCCTCTGGCGGATGCTAAAGATTTTTTGGGGATTTATTATCAATCAAACTCGAAAAAATCTGAACACAAATACGCCAAGGTGTATTCGATTAAGAAAGGTTGGATTAATTAATATGAGAAAAATAATCGTAGGTTCAAGAAGAAGTAAACTTGCATTGACACAAACAAACTGGTTTATAGACCAGATGAAAGCTGCCGGTGCTCCATTTGAATTCGAAGTGAAAGAAATCGTTACAAAAGGAGACCAAATCCTAGATGTAATGCTGTCGAAAGTTGGCGGTAAAGGGCTTTTCGTGAAAGAGATTGAGCAGGCCTTATTTGATAAAGAAATCGATTTCGCTGTACATAGCATGAAAGACATGCCAGCCGTTCTTCCAGAAGGACTTGTTATCGGTTGTATTCCTCCGCGTGAAGATGCGCGCGATGCATTCATTTCGAATGGTCATGTGAAATTCATGGACTTACCAGTAGGTGCTAAAGTTGGAACGTCTAGTTTACGTCGTAGTTCACAATTACTGCTTCTGCGTCCCGATCTTGACATCCAATGGATTCGTGGCAATATCGATACACGTCTGAAAAAAATGGTTGACGGTGAATACGATGCGATTCTTCTTGCAGCTGCCGGCATGAAACGAATGGGCTGGAGCGCGGATGTGACTACGGAATATATGTCCGTTGAAGATTGTATTCCAGCAGTAGGACAAGGGGCATTAGCAATTGAATGCCGTTTTGATGATAAAGAGTTACTTGCAGAACTTGCGAAATTAACGGATGAAAAAACATGGAAAGAAGTTGAAGCAGAGCGTACTTTCCTAACAGAAATGGATGGTTCGTGCCAAGTTCCGATTGCCGGATTTGCGCAATATAACGGTAGCGAAGTCGAATTGACGGGCTATATTGCTTCTCCAGACGCAACACAAGTGTTTAAAAAGACTTTCTCAAGCACGGATCCCGTTGAAGCGGGTATGGAAGTTGCAAAAATATTGCGTGCCGAAGGGGCTTCAGAAGTGATTGAGAAAGTGAAGGCGGATATGGATGCGTGATTGTCAACCGCTGTTAGCTGAAACGGTCATCTTTACAGGGACTCCGAAGTCTGAAGATGTCTTTGAATTGGTAAAGCGCTACGGAGGGACGCCTGTTTCATTGCCGCTTATCCAAGTGGCGGAGTTAGTGGAACAGACAGATGAACTTCGTTTGACTGCTTGTCCGATGTATGATTGGTTAATATTCACAAGTCAAAGTGCGGTTGCAGCGTTTGGTGCAAAACTCATTCGTCATGGTGTTTCTTCGGAATCAATTCCGGCGAAAATAGCAGCGGTCGGCACTCGAACTGCAGAAGCGCTTGAAAAAATTGGTTTTACAGTCGATTTCATCCCAACCGTGTTCAGTGCAGATACATTCGTAAAGGAATTTAATCCTGCTGAAACAGATATTCGTCGTATTCTTTTTCTACGCGGATCAATTGCAGGCGTCACCATCAAAGAGGAAATTCCTTTTGAAGTGGATGAATGGACAGTTTATGCGACAGAGCGTGCAAATGATTCCATCGATTCACTAGTAGATTTATTGCAACAACAACAACAGCATTTGAGCGTTTTATTCGCAAGTCCTTCGGCAGTTGAAGTTTTTGCTGAAGAAGTGGCTCCGCGGACAGGTTGGAACGGCTTTACAATCGGGGCTATCGGACATGTGACGGAAAAAGCATTGGTAGAAGTTGGTGCGGTCGTTCATGTTAGACCCGATACATACACACTTATGGATCTCGTCGAGAAATTGGCGGGGCGAAAGGAAGGGTAATTTTGGATACTTTACAATTCAGACGCAACAGACGTTTGCGCACTTCAACTACATTGCGTTCTATGGTGAGAGAAACTGTTCTGAGGAAAGAGGACTTCATCTATCCGATTTTTGTTATAGATGGGGAAGACATCAATAATCCAATCGCTTCTATGCCGGGTGTGTTCCAGAAATCACTCGACCATTTTACAATTGAACTCGATGAAGTTGTGTCACTTGGAATTCCATCAATTATTTTATTTGGTCTTCCGGCAACTAAGGACGAATTGGGGTCGGAAGCTTATTCTGATCAAGGGATTGTCCAAAAAGCCACTCGTTTAGCGAAAGAACGTTATCCTGAACTTGTCGTCATTGCGGATACTTGCCTGTGCCAATATACAGATCACGGACATTGCGGTGTTCTAGAAGACGGTAACGTATTAAACGACCCGTCATTGGAACTGTTGACGCGTACTGCGGTAAGCCAGGCGAAGGCGGGCGCGGACATCATTGCGCCGTCGAATATGATGGACGGTTTTGTAGCAGCTATTCGCCAAGGGTTAGACGCAACTGGTTTTGAGCATATCCCGATTATGTCATATGCAGTGAAATATGCATCCGCTTATTACGGACCATTCCGTGACGCTGCGGAATCTACTCCTCAATCAGGCGATCGCAAAACGTATCAGATGGATCCAGCAAACCGCATAGAAGCAATGCGTGAAGCGGAATCAGATGTTGCAGAAGGAGCTGACTTCCTAATCGTAAAACCGGCGCTTTCGTATCTCGATATCATGCGTGATGTCAAAGACAATTTTACATTGCCAGTAGTTGCATACAATGTGAGCGGCGAGTATGCAATGGTTAAAGCAGCAGCGCAAAATGGTTGGATTGATGAAAAAGCAATCGTTCTTGAAACGTTGACAAGTATGAAGCGTGCGGGTGCGGATCTCGTTATGACGTACCATGCGAAAGATGCGGCACGCTGGCTGGAGGAGAACTAATTGGGTAGAAATTATGAAAAGTCGAAACAAGCATTTGCTGAAGCGGTAAATCTTATGCCAGGAGGAGTTAACTCTCCTGTTCGTGCATTCAAATCTGTCAATATGGACCCGATTTTCATGAAGAGCGGAAAAGGGGCTATTCTTACAGACATCGATGGCAATGAATATATCGATTATGTACTATCTTGGGGTCCGCTTATTCTCGGTCATTCCGATCAAGACGTAGTGGAAGGTATTAAGCGCGTTGCAGAAACTGGAGCAAGCTTTGGTGCACCAACGTTAGCGGAAAATGAACTTGCGAAACTTGTTATTGAACGCGTTCCTTCAATTGAAATGATTCGTATGGTGTCATCAGGTACGGAAGCAACGATGAGCGCACTACGTTTGGCACGCGGTTATACTGGTCGCAATAAGATTTTGAAATTTGAAGGCTGTTACCACGGTCACGCTGACTCATTGCTCATTAAAGCGGGTTCTGGTGTTGCGACACTAGGCCTACCAGATAGCCCAGGTGTACCTGAATCGGTTGCGAAAAACACAATCACTGTTCCTTATAACGATTTAGAGAGCATTAAAGTCGCAATTCAAGAATTTGGTGACGACTTAGCGGCAATTATTGTTGAGCCTGTCGCGGGTAATATGGGGGTTGTCCCACCTGAACCAGGTTTCCTTGAAGGATTGCGTGAGTTGACAGAGAAAAACGGCACGCTCCTTATTTTTGATGAAGTAATGACGGGCTTCCGTGTTGGCTATAATTGCGCACAAGGTTATTACGGTGTGACGCCGGATATTACATGTCTCGGAAAAGTAATTGGCGGCGGCCTTCCAGTTGGTGCATATGGAGGAAAACGTGAAATTATGGAAAACATGGCTCCTGCAGGAACGATTTATCAGGCAGGAACTTTATCGGGTAATCCACTGGCGATGACTGCGGGTATTGGAACGTTGAAAAAATTAACGCCTGCATCATATGACCACTTCATTAAACTTGGTGATCAGCTAGAAGCTGGTTTCCGTTCAGCGGCTGAAAAGTTTGATATCCCGCATACCGTAAACCGTGCAGGCTCGATGATCGGCTTTTTCTTCACCAACGAAAAAGTGTCGAATTACGACAAAGCAAAAACGGCTGACCTTGAATTATTTGCTGATTACTATCGCTTAATGGCTGAAGAGGGTATTTTCCTTCCACCATCTCAGTTTGAAGGTATGTTCCTATCGACTGCGCATACAGAAGCGCATATTGAGAAGACAATTGAAGCGTTCCATACGGTATTTGCTAAACTTCGCGCGTAAAAAAGTTTAGTCAATTCAAATAGGAATTTGATAGTTGTGTTTGATTTCAAGGCTGTTCTTTAACCATTTATTTGCATAAAATACTGGTGAGTCGGGCTTGATGACCTTCATTTTCACTGAACTATTCTCGGCCCGCTTTCGACTAACTATTCATGACAGATTTACTGAGGGGCATAGTGTGGCTAGAAGTGACTCCGTCACTTCTAGCCACACTATTTTTAGTAATACTGTTGCAAATAGTTGCCTGTCGCGTTCCTACACTATTCAAGTGAAAAATGCAGTTGTTTTGGAAGAAAAGAATAAATGACATTCTATGGAGAGTGTAAGTGCCCGAAGATGCAATTTCGGGCACTCTAGTACGTTGTACAATGCGTTCCTTGATTACTTTTGCAAAGAGTATACATCTAATCATGTGATGCCTTATAGAAAGTGGTACTTCTTTAAAATAAAAAAGAAAAAACCATGAGTTAGCATCAGCCGACAAAATTGCATCTTTGGCGGCTTTTCTCCAGGTAAGAAGCCAGCTATTCTTTCGTCCCCAAAACCATCAGAACTTTGTGTACGTATACTTTTGGAGCGCGACGGACGAAGGACCACCATACGATTACCGAAAAAAATGTGTAGGGATGCGACTTTGTCGCATTCCTACACATCCAGACATCCCGTTAATTGTTTAGAAGTCATTCAAACCAAAGCAATCGAAAAATGCAACTATACAAGTAGCGCCCAGTAGGTGATTATGTTATTCACTGGTTACTTTTGGTTAATCAACAGAGGTGGTTTGTTTTAATAATAAAGACAATATCCTCCGACTAGTTTACTGGTCGGAGGATATTTGCGTTCGATCTATTTAATCTTCTATTGTAACCATGCCGCGCATACAATTGTTTGTGAAGGAATAGAAGGAGGGAACAGGTATGGAGAAAAAACAGTGGTCAATGGAGGAAAGTTTCTATTTCCCAGAACATGCTGGTGTACCGACTGGTGTACAGTCAGTCACAGTGACGCCAAGGTATACTGAAGAGCGTACAGAAGACTCAGTCCGGTTGACAGGCATTTATCATATTGCGGCGAATGTCGAATTCGGTGAAGGGCTAAGGGCGGAGGAATGGGACGATTCATTTATCCTCATTGACGATGTCGAAGTGGATGGCAAAGATGGTTATTTTGAATACGCGGTACCGCTTAATATTGACTTGCCTTCAGTAGCAGAGAGCCCATTGGAGATTGTAACAACGCAAGCAACAGGTAAATCAGACGGACAAGGTACTTATGGAGTTGTCTGGAATGTAGAATGTACGTACACAGAAGCGGTTGCAATAGTGGAAGAGGCTGAGGAAGTGCAAGTAGCGGTTGCGGTTGCAGCGCCGGTTGTAGCAGCAATTGACAGCACTCCGTTAGACGAGATGGACGAAGTGCTGTCGTTCATTGCGGAGCTTACGGATGGCATATCGACGACAGCCTACCGTTCAAATGATGTTTTTGTAAAGAACGAAAGCTAAACCACACAGGAAACAGAACAGTAGAAAGTCGCCTGTCGTCGGTATGATCAATAATCTTATCAACTGAAAAAGGCAAATAGGGATAATGATTCCTTTAGCGTAAAATCGACATTTTCGAAGCCACGGTGGAAGTAGGTAAGGGTTATATCCTCTACGCATAACACAATCCTTTCGTTATATACTTGACGAGCAACCGGTTATTCCGTTACAATTATTGCAATTGCATATGGATGCGATGATTGGGATAGTACGTGAATGGATTAGACTAAAGAGAGGGTTCGAGTGCTGAAAGGACCTGTCGATTATTTACCGAATGTAACCCATGAGCAGTTTCCGTGAAAGTATGTTCAAAAAGAAAAACATTTTTGAGCGTAGTAGCGGAAGCCGGTTTGAAGCCGTTATCGAAGTTTGAGGTGCACAGTTCTTTTGTGTGCACGAATAAAGGTGGTACCGCGAACAGCTCCTTCGTCCTTTAAGGCGATAGGAGTTTTTTTGTACCCAAAAATAAAGGAGGAAACAACATGTCAACTGAAAACAACACGTCGATGCGGACGAAATATGATCCACAGACTATTGAAGCAGGTCGTTACGAATGGTGGCTGAAAGGGAAGTACTTTGAAGCACAACCTGAAAGCGATAAAACACCTTATACAATTGTTATTCCACCGCCGAACGTCACAGGTAAACTTCACCTAGGCCACGCATGGGATACAACGCTACAAGACATCATGACGCGTATGAAACGTATGCAAGGCTATGATGCACTATGGCTTCCAGGAATGGACCATGCGGGAATCGCGACACAGGCTCGTGTTGAAGCAAAACTTCGTGAAGAAGGAACGACACGTTATGATTTAGGCCGCGAAAAATTCGTTGAAGAAACATGGAAATGGAAAGACGAGTACGCAGGACATATTCGTGCGCAATGGGCGAAACTTGGTTTGGGCCTTGATTATACACGTGAACGATTTACCCTGGATGAAGGACTTTCGAAAGCTGTACAGGAAGTTTTCGTTAAACTCTACAACAAAGGGCTTATCTACCGTGGCGAATACATTATTAACTGGGATCCGGCAACGAAAACAGCTATATCTGATATCGAAGTCATCCATAAAGACATACAGGGTGCTTTCTATCATATGCGTTACCCACTAGCAGACGGAACGGGCAGTATCGAAATTGCGACAACTCGACCTGAAACAATGCTTGGGGACACTGCGGTTGCAGTCCATTCTGAAGATGAGCGCTACAAGCATTTAATCGGCAAAACGGTTAAATTACCGATTGTCGGCCGTGAAATCCCGATTATTGCAGACGATTATGTCGACATGGAATTTGGAAGTGGTGCCGTGAAAATTACACCTGCACATGACCCGAATGACTTTGAAATCGGTAACCGTCACAATCTTCCACGTGTCCTTGTGATGAATGAAGACGGTTCAATGAATAAGCTTGCTGGTAAATACGAAGGAATGGATCGCTTCGAATGCCGTAAAGAAATCGTTAAAGACTTGCAGGAGATGGCTGTTCTATTCAACATTGAAGAACATAATCATTCTGTCGGTCACTCTGAACGCAGTGGTGCTGTCGTTGAACCGTATTTATCAACACAATGGTTCGTTAAAATGCAGCCGCTTGCTAATGAAGCGATTAAATTACAAGAAGCAGAAGGCAAAGTGAACTTTGTCCCGGACCGTTTCGAAAAAACGTATTTAACATGGATGGAAAATGTCCATGACTGGTGTATCTCGCGTCAACTTTGGTGGGGCCACCGCATCCCAGCTTGGTACCACAACGAAACGGGCGAAATACATGTCGGTCATGAAGCGCCTGCTGACAGTGAAAACTGGAGCCAGGACAATGACGTTCTTGATACATGGTTCTCATCTGCGCTTTGGCCGTTCTCAACAATGGGCTGGCCGGATCTCGACAATGAAGAATTTAAACGCTATTACCCAACAGATGCACTCGTAACGGGCTATGACATCATTTTCTTCTGGGTATCACGGATGATCTTCCAAGGCATCGAATTTACAGAACAGCGTCCATTTAAAGACGTCTTAATTCACGGACTCGTACGTGCAGAAGATGGTCGTAAAATGTCTAAATCACTTGGTAATGGCGTCGACCCAATGGATGTTATCGAAAAATACGGAGCGGATGCATTGCGCTACTTCTTGTCAACAGGTTCATCGCCAGGGCAAGACCTTCGCTACTCAACTGAAAAAGTTGAAGCAATCTGGAACTTTGCCAATAAAATCTGGAATGCATCCCGTTTCGCTCTTATGAACATGGATGGCATGACTTACGAAGAAATCGATTTGACAGGTGAAAAATCCGTAGCAGATGCATGGATTCTGACGCGGTTGAATGAAACAATCGACCAAGTGACGAAACTTGCAGATCGTTATGAGTTCGGCGAAGTCGGCCGTGCACTTTATAACTTCATCTGGGATGATTTCTGTGACTGGTACATCGAAATGGCGAAACTGCCATTATACGGTGAAGATGAAACAGCGAAGAAAATGACACGCTCAGTACTGGCATACGTACTCGATAATACAATGCGTCTATTACACCCATTCATGCCGTTTATCACAGAAGAAATCTGGCAGAACTTACCGCATGAAGGCGAATCAATCACAATCGCTGCATGGCCGGTTGCAGATCCTGCACTTACTGATAAAACGCGTGCAACAGATATGAAACTGCTGATGGATATCATCCGCGCAGTACGTAATATCCGCGCAGAAGTAAATACACCACTAAGCAAAAAAGTACCACTCTATATTTCAGCTAAAGACGATGCAACTGTAGCCGTGTTGGAAGCAAATCGCAGCTACATCGAACGATTCTGTAACCCTGAGACATTAACGCTAGGCAACAACATCACAGCACCAGGCAAATCGATGTCAGCTGTCGTTACAGGAGCAGAACTATTCTTACCACTAGAAGGTCTTTTGAACATCGACGAAGAGCTTGCACGTCTGACAAAAGAACTTGCGAAATGGCAAGGCGAAGTAAAACGCGTTCAAGGCAAGCTTTCCAACGAACGCTTCATGTCAAAAGCGCCTGAAGCAGTAGTTGCAGAAGAGCGAGCTAAAGAAAGTGACTATCTAGAAAAATACGCGGCAGTAGAGCGTCGTATGCAGGAATTGAAGGAAATCTGATAAACGTGAAATACCCCATCACAACTTTGATTGTGAATGGGGTATTTTTTTGGAAGGATAACTTTGATTGCTAATAACAGGATGTGGTAAAATAGATGTATATGAGAGAGTAGTATAGTTGTATTTATCTAACCTTATAGGTTTAATGGATTAGTAGAGTTCGTTTTAAGCAAATATAAACTAACAGAATTACTAATAATATATGAAGGGGGAGCGTCTGTGAAAAAGAAATTTCAAAGTGAAAATGGAATGACATTGATTGAAATACTAGCGGCGCTCGTCATTCTTGGTATTGTATTTATTGGGTTTATGACGATATTCCCGCAAATGACTGCATTTAATGAAAAGACTGGCGATAAACTTGAAACGATGAATCTCGCAAAGGAGGAATTAGCTTACTGGAAGAGGAAAGAGGGGGCATACTCGTTAAGTGATTTTGACAAGTACCAACGAGTTATGATTGCCGAAGATAAAGTTAGGCGATTTCCAGGACATGTTGAAAACTCCGAAATTGACTTTTATGAGTCAGAAGATTTAAAAGGGAATTCTCATAAAGATTCTTTTTGGTTACATAAAATTCATATTAAGATTTTAAGAGAAGGTGAAATTTTAAGCGAAACATACGGATATATTAAAGTAAGATAAGGGGAGAGGGGATCAAGGCATGGTGAGGAGAATATCAGTGAAGAAAAATGAATCCGGTATGACACTTGTTGAAGCTTTAGCCACACTTACGATTCTCTCTATGGTCGTTGTTCTTATATGGACGACCTTCTCTATCTCGACAAAACATAGCATTATGGAAACGACTAAACTTCAATTACAGCAGGAAGCGAATTATATATTAACGGAAATACAACAGCAACATCGTCAGTTGGAATGTTATACACTAGACATAAGAGAAGATAGAGTTCAACTTTTTAATTGCAAACAAACTCCTGAGCTTATTGAAGTGATTAGTACAAATTATAAATATAAAGAATATAATTCTGGTGATATTAAGCCGAAAGAAGGCAACCTATCTTTCACTTTAACCGTAAAAGATTCAAAGAAAGATAGTAAACTTAAGGTTGAAGTAGTAACAAATATTTCACGCTACAAATCATATAACTGACAGGAAGGATGATTTCGATGAAACATAAAGGAAATGAACAAGGATACGCCATGGTCATAGTTTTAATGCTCATCGTAGTCATTACAATCTCCTCTGCGGTATTTATGAGAGCCTCTATCGGTAATGCTAAACAAGAAAAAATTGTTGATGAAAATAATTTATCTGTGGTGGCTGCGGAGATGGGTGTAGATTATTATAAAAATGCGATAGTTAATGAATTTAATAATGAGAAGCATAATTTGAATGTATTAGCTCAAGATGAGATTAACAACTTGGTGAATTCATTAGAGTATAAAGAAAAAAAAAATAATGATATTTGGGTTGCATCAAAATTAGAAATTATTCGACAGAAGTTAATAATAGAACTAAGGAGTCATTTTAATGAAGTCGTTGGCTCTTTCTCATTAGAAAAGACTATCGATATAACAGTGAAGTTTAATAAAAAGGGTGCAATTAAAGCAGATAAGATAGCGAGCGGTGTAATAGTGAAGGGGATAGTTACTGGTCATAGTGGAACATACACAAAGGATTTGGATTTTTATATTACGTTTATTGTACCTGAATTGATTATGGATAAAACGGGAGGTGGGTCTGGCGGGGGAAATGTTACCTTAGACAACGTTTACCCAAATCCAGTACCTATGGGATTGCCGAACTGTACAGATAACAAAAGCGAAAGTTGTATGGGGAATAACAATACATCTCTCCAAAACAAGGATAGTTCAACAATTTATTTCTCTAATGGATTTTCAAAAGAAAACGGTAATCTGGACTTTAATACAAATCACTCAAAATTATATGTGAATTCCCACTTTATTGTTCATAATGCGAATAATATGAATTTGAGCGGCTCATCTCTATTTGTTAACGGAGAATTTAAAGTGAACCAAAACTCTAATAACATGAATCAATCTTTAATCAAAGTGAATGGTCCATTTACAGTCGGTCAAAATATGGGCAATATAAATGATTCTACAATTATAGTTAATGGTTCGTTTAAAGTTGGTCAAAATATGCAAAATGCAACTGGCTCTAAAATTTGTGTAAATGGTTCATTTAAAGTCGATGGGAATATGAAGCTGGAGAGATCAGAAATTTATGTAATTGGTTCATTTACAGTTGGAAATGACATGAATTTGGGTAGTTCCTCCAAAATATACATATATAATCCAGGGGCAGATATTTCAAGTAAATATAAGGGTAAAGTTATTTTACTTGATTCCGATGCTATTATTCGGGAAAAATGTGGATATAGTGGGACAAGCTCAAGTCTGCCACTTATAGGTCTCGACTGGGATGATAACCATGAAATAAACGTAGAGTATTAAATCTCTATACCAGTCACCCACTCAATCGCAATCAGATAAACAGAAAAGAGCTCATAATATCGATGATGAACTGAGCTCTTATCTGTTTATAATTTTTATGATGCCCTTTTACTCTAAACTAACTAATCTCTAGAAAACGTCTCTTTTATATACCCCACCAATTCCCTAGCCACCGAAAAATCATGCGTCACATACAACGACCGCGCCCCAACCGGATCCTCAATCTCATTCAACAGCCATCTTCCATCCAGCAACAACAAGAAGTCAATCCCGACATAGTCGCTTTTTATTGCTCGGGAAATAGTATGCGCATCTTTTTCCTGCCAGCTAGAAAGTATGTATTTTTCGACGGAGCCACCAAGCGTGTAGTTTGATTTAAATGTCCCATGGCCAGTGCGTTTTACGGCTCCGACAACTTCATTGCCAATCATAAATACACGTATATCTCGGGCACCGGATTCGATGAAGGGTTGGATAATTAGTTTTCGGTCGTGGAATTTGGTGAAAAACAACTTCGCGTCCGCAGTTGATGTACAAAGAAAAACTTCATTCCCACCATGACCATCGACCGTTTTCAATACACAAGGATACAAGTCAATTTCTTCTATTGAACGAATCCTTTTCGTTGGAACGGCAGGAACGCCGAGCAGGGTAGCAAGTTCAAATGTCCGCAATTTATCGTTTGCAATTCGGTTCACTTCTGCTCGGTTGAATACTCGAAAACCTTTCAGTTCAAAAGTAGCAGCGCGTTCAGGATTGCGATCTCTGAAAAGAATGAAATCTGCATCTGAATTTGGTTTTTCATCTTCAACTAGCAATTGCAGTTCAATTCCAATTTTCTCAGATTCGATTATCAAATCATCAATAAATGCTCGATTCCGAACTGATTCTGCCTTTGAATAATAAACATAGCCCTTCAACCTAGCTTCCTCAAAATATAGGCAATCATCGCATCTGCAACATTGATCCCAGTCACATTGTAAATATTACGGATGTGGGCGGCCGCATTGACCTCGCAGACGAGGGGTTCTTCGTTGTCACCGAACAATAAGTCGACACCGGCAAACTCCGCACCGACTGCGTGGGCAGCTTGTATCGCTAACGCTTTTTGTTGGTCTGTTAGTTCAATTACTGTCGCCACACCGCCATTCGTTATATTCGCCCGGAAATCAGTTTCAGAGTGACGGTGCATTGCTGCTACAATCTCGTCCCCGACGATGTTCACCCGAATATCACGACCTCTGCTTGTTGCGATGAATTTCTGAAATACATAGTCGATACCGCGCAATTCATCCGTCTTTTCATAAAACTGTTCTTCTGTTTCAATCAAATACACTTTCATGCCGAATGAACCATGACCTTCTTTAATGACCATTGGCAGTCCTAGCCGTTTCAATACTTGTTCATAGTAACCTGAATCTTTGATTGTGAAATACGGATACACTTTCGGTGCAATAATTGTTTCGGGCATCGCAATGCCTTGTTTCGAAAGTTCGAGATATTGTATGGCTTTATTATCACATGTTTCAATGACATCTGGATCGTTGAAAACAGGGATTCCTGAGTTTTTCAGGAAATTAGCGAGTAGAATATCTTTATCTAGAAAGATAACAAAATCGGGGCGATTCTCTAAAACCGTATCCAAATTCATCATCACTTCATAGTTCTTCTTAAGTTCAGTGCATATACCCGCGCGTTCCGCAGCTTCTTTTATCAGCTCAGCCTGATCCTTAAATTTATCGCTTGTTAAACTTCCATTATAAATAACCCAACAACTTTGCATTAGGAACCCTCCGGGAATGATATACTTTTTCTAACTAGATTCTAACATACGGAGGGATAGTTTTGATTCCAAAAATGAATGTATATAAAAAACGATGGGGAATTGATAGTGATGACTCTATTAAGCCGGGTTTGGAGGCGGTGCAAGAAGCGCTTGTAAAAATGGGTAGTCCCGAAAAACAATTGCAAGTCATCCATGTAACAGGGACGAACGGGAAAGGTTCTACGATTGCATTTATGGAAGCAATTTTGAAAGAGCATGGATTGTCGACAGGTGTTTTTTCGTCGCCAGCAATTATCGACATACATGATCAAATACGTATTAATGGCGAAGCAATAACGGAAGAGGAATTAGATAAATCATTTCAGGCGATGAAGGAAGCAGGATTGAGCGGGTTCCTGACAGATTTTGAATTGCTAACTGTAGCGGCATTTACAACGTTTAGACGACTTGCGCCCGATTATGTTTTACTAGAAACAGGAATGGGTGGATTGCTAGACAGTACGAATGTCGTGACACCACTTGTTTCAGTTATTACCTCAATAGCACTTGATCATACTTCGTTTCTAGGGACGACTGTTGTGGAAGTGGCAAGGCATAAGGGAGGCATTATAAAAAAGGGAATTCCTGTTGTAACAGGGCTGTTACTTGAAGAGGAAGCACTCAAAGTTGTCCGTACTATTTCAAGTCAGCAAGGTAGCGCCCTTTTTATGTACGGTGAGCGTTTTGATATGAAGGATGATTTGTTTAACGGAACTGAAACGTTCCAGTTGGCTGGACGAAAAATGAAAGGGCTGCACCAAGGTGTAAATGCCGCGGTTGCAATTCAATCACTTCTTGTGGCTGGCATTCAGCTTGCTGAAGAAGCGGTCTCTTGGGCAGTTGCTATCACGCAACTCGCACATCGTTTCCAGGAAATATCACCAGGGGTCTTCGTGGATGGGGCACATAATCCTGCAGCTGCAAAGGCGTTAGCAGCCACAATTCGTTCGGAGTTCCCGGGGGAGAAAGTGGACTTCATAATTGGGATGCTAAAAGGGAAAGACATAAAGAAAACGCTGGAGGAGCTCATCCCAGTGGCGGCATCATTTACGTTCCTGACGTTTTCGCATCCTCAAGCGGCAACTGGAGAGCAGTTAATGGAATATTGCCACCATGAAGAGAAAAAGGTGACAATGGCTGAAAGTAATACTATAATACTATCTAAAGAAAGAAATAAAAAGAAGATAGTAACAGGTTCACTATACCTATTGAACAGACTAATGAACTATGATGCAAATTGATTACTCGAAAAACTTTTTTGGGGGTATTAGTGACAAATATATTTTGGTCTGATAAACTTTTGAATACTTCTACCTTTTCTGACTTATTTAATTGGGAGTGGATAATGTAATGAAGGTTGCAAGTAGGTCCGCTATTCGTTATTTTATTTTGTGGTTATTGACCGTTCCGACTGGATTGATTTATGTTTTTTTAAATTATCCTCCAGTGCAAGTAAACTGGATGTACGTGACGGTTTTTATGGTATTCGGATTCCTTACAGTCTATTTTCCGATATTAAGGAATGATATACCGATATTCCTAGTACTCTGGGTGACTGTGCCCGCCTTTTTAATGTACGGACTCTTTATCGAAATAATTGTCATGCAAATTTCAATCCTTGCAATCCTATTAGCATTACCGAGTAAGTTACCATCGTTACAACGTTTTTTCATTAACTCGACGCTTTTTATTTTTTTATCGATTATTGCTGCAATCATTTTTGATATGGTGGGTGGGGAAATCGGCTCAATCGAATTTTGGCCAGTTATTATTGCGGTATTCTGCTATCAATTCATTCATACAGTATTCAACGACGTGGTGCTGAAGTTATATGCGGTTTACCAAAAGGTTGAGTCCCCTTTCTTTTCAAAAGACCTATTGTCCGACTATGCGATGATCATTGCTGTTCTTCCCTTATCACTTACGTTCTATTATTTATTGCAACTTGTCGGGACAGGTTCCTTTTTCTTAATAGGAATTCCTTTTTTCTTTATTTCATTAATTGTCCGTCTTTATAATAATTCGGAAAAAATTAATACTGACTTGCAGCAAGCAGGGGACATCGGTAACGGCCTTTCGGAATTATTAACGGAAAAGGCTGTAATTGACCAATTCGTCATGGAAGTTTCGGACATGTTCTACGCAGAGTATACATATCTTTTTGACCATCAGGATGGTTGGCTAGAGCTCCTCCGTTCCTATGAACATGATAAATTCATTGATATCGATTTTGCCCTTTTATCCGCGGGACAAGGAATCGCGGGATCAGTTCTTGAACAAAATAAGCCAATCATCTATTCGGAAAGAAAAGAGTGGGAATCGATATCAAAAGATTATTCGCCTAATGAAATGCAAAGTATACTTTGTGTCCCAATTTCACGGAACCAGAAAATCGAGGCAGTTTTGTTTTTGGCCTCAGAAAAGAAGGCATTCTTTGATGGCTATCAATTGAAAATCTTAGACTTACTATGTTCCTATTTCACTGTTTCGGTGGAAAAAGCACGCTATATGCAAGAAGCAGTTTCAAAAAATGAGCGTTGTGCGTTAACCGGACTCTATAACTATAGGTATTTGGAGGAACGGCTAACGTATGAGATGGACAGGCTTAAAAACAACGCAATAAAAAACCTTTCAGTCGTGATGCTTGATATTGATCATTTTAAACAAGTGAATGATATGTATGGACATCAAAGTGGGAACGATATTTTGGGTATGCTTGCGAAGAAACTTGAAGCTGCACTTCCTATTGGTGGGACGGTTGGCCGGTTTGGAGGAGAAGAATTCGTCTACATTTTACCCGGTATTACGAAAAAAGAAGCTGTTGAATTTGCTGAAAATCTACGCGCTGAAATTGGTGGCCATGATTTTACGATTGTTCCAGATCTAGTCGATGATAAGCATCCGCTTGTCATCCGTATTACATCAAGTATTGGAGTTTCTTCGGCTCCAAGTGATACGGATGAAGTGATGACGCTTTTGCGCAATGCGGATCGTGCACTTTATTTAGGAGCCAAACAGGCAGGGCGAAATAGGGTTGCTGAATATGTGAAATGAATTAATGAGGGAGAGTGCCAGGGGAAATGGGGATATCTAAAAGGTTACAGATTATCACTTTAATAGCGTGGATTGTTATCGTTCCTCCTGGTATCTTTCTTGCATTCAGGTTATTTCCTTCAATAAAAATAGAATGGATGAACCTGAGCATTTTGTTTGCACTGCTAATCGTGACGATGACAATGCCTTTGCAATTGAAAAATATTACAGTTTCATTTGAACGCTGGATCACCTTCACCATTTTTTTTCAATACGGAGTATTCGCAGAGTTGGCTTTTATGCAGATTGCGCTGCTTATCCTAGTATTTACCACGAAATCAGATTTGCCGCTTTTGCATCGTTTTTTTGTGAATTCGCTGATTTTTACACTTGTCTCATTAGCAAGTGGAACTCTATTTCATTATGCGGGTGGAGTAATAGGGTCGACGGATTTTTCGAACATATGTCTATTCGGACTTTTTTACGCAATTAGTTATTCGGTTATTAATAGTGTTTTGATGCAACTTTATTTATATTTTGAAATGGGCGTCTATTTATTTAAAGAAAAATTTGTAGTATGGGATTTTGCTTCTACAATGTTGTTGTTTCCGTTCAGCATATCCCTGTATTTTCTAAATAAACAATTTGGTAATAATGCAATACTTTTGATTGGCATCCCATTCCTTCTCGTATTATTAATCGCGAGGTTGTATCATCGATCTGATAATTTGAATGACAAACTGTCTTCTGCGGGTATTATCGGGCGTGAACTTGCTGAGCGACTGGGCTTTGAAGATGTGATTCGGACATTCATTGGAAAGCTAAAAGATGTGGTTCCTTATGATAATGCTTATGTTCTAGATCTTAGGAATGGGGAGCATTTAATCACGTTGATGGCTTCTGAAAATGGGATTATTACAAAAGATATGACTGGACTTTCATTCAATCTAGAAAAAACTGTAGACGATGGATTGGATATGGACAATCCGAAAATTTTCGGGACTCAAAAAGAAGCAAAGGTGCTAAATAACTTAAAATTCATACAACCAGTGGAAAGTGTCATGACCGCTCCAATCAAGCGAAATCAGAAAACAGAAGGATTTCTAATCCTAACTTCCAAGCGGAAAAATGTATTTCGAGCGATGGAAATGAAAATCGTTGACGTTTTGACCGGATACTTTGCAATTTCATTAGTAAAGGCGCGCTATTATGAAAAGACTGTCGAGCAAAGTGAACGATGTGGTTTAACCAAACTGCATAACTTCCGTTACCTAGATGCAAAGTTGGACGAAGAAATCATCCGATTCCATACTGGAGATATCAATTCACTTACGGTTTTAATGCTAGATATCGATCATTTCAAATTAATTAATGATACACATGGACATCAGAGTGGAAATGACCTTCTTAAGGCACTTGCTAGACTGCTTGAACCATTTGTTCCGATGGACGCAACACTTTCACGGTACGGAGGGGAAGAATTCGTTATCGTCTTACCGAGTTATGGGAAGAGTGAAACAATTAAGCTCGCGGAAAAAATAAGGCAGGAAGTGGAATCTTCTACATTCCTTATCATTCCGGATCTTTCTAAAGAACGCAAGTCTGTTGATGTCCATATGACTGTTAGCATCGGGGTAGCGAGTGTTCCTGAAGATGCAGGAGATGCGAAAGAACTGTTGCGTAATGCCGATAGAGCACTTTATATCGGCGGGAAGCAAGCGGGAAGGAATAGGGTTGGGGTATATGGGAGAAATTACGTTGAAACATTATGATGCATAATCGTTGGTTGTCCTAATTCCATATAATTGATTTTTAGAAAAAGACCAGAAATTGGTCTTTTTTTCATATCATTCTTTCCGTTAGATAACTTTCACCGTGACAAACTATGAGAAGTCTATGATAATAGTAATAGGGAAATCAATAAGTAAACATAATAACTATCCACAATTATATTGTTCTAATTAAAAAGAAACTATCAATTATTAAACGAGTAAGAGGAGACCACATATGGAATATATGATTCTACTAGTAGCTGCGATTCTATCCCTTCCTATAGTAATATATTTAGTTCGTCGGAAAAGAATAAGTAATCGAATTTTATTGGGAACGATGGCTGGATTATTTATAGCTGTTATTGGTCTCCTGATGCAAGGTGCATTTGATCCAATCTATGTCCTTGTAGTGATGTTCGGACTAGCTTTCGCTGTTTCCGTTTTGTTGGACAAGCGGTCTGAACCGGAAGCAGTAACCGTTTCTGAGCGCCCCGCGGTAAAAGATATCCCTCGTGAAACTATCAACACTAACCGTATCAATGCGAATGAAGAAATAGCTGCATCAGTTAACAAGGAAGTTGATTTTGCGATGGAACCGATTGAGGATGATTTGAATCAATGGATGAGCGCAAATCGAGAAGAAATTGAAAGTGGGCAGAGTGAATTCCGCGATAGAGAGGGGCGTTCTGATGGGAAGTAAAGGATTCTTAAATACGTTTATCATAGTCTTGACGTCGACGCTCGTTTTTTACGGGTTTTCTTCTGTTGGTGCCCTTGCATTTACTAATGTGTCATCAAAGGACTTTGGGGATCAAACCTTTGTCGGTCCTTTCGATATCTCAAGACAAAAAGAACAAGCAGTGAAAGAGAAGTTAGAAGCAGATTTCATAACACTTCAAACGGATTTTGCAGTCGATTTAACTTATCAGGATATCACTGTTGCTTTGCCTGCTGAAGTAGTTACTTTCGACGTTGAAAAAACGGTCGAACAATCGAATTCTGGTAAAGAAAATCCCATTGTCGCAACAGTTTCAGTCGATGGACTTCGAACGATTCTGACACAGCAGTTTTCTTCAATCCTGTTTAGTGAAGATAGTCTTCAATCGATTGCAACTGGTATCGAACGGGAGTTAGGAACAGGTATTATGCCACTGACTATTCATATTACGGATTACTCGGATTTCACGGAAATAGAAATCGCAACATCGTCGATTGCCGTAATAGAGCCCTCGACTTCATTCATGAATGTAATCAATGCATTAAATGGTACAGAAATTGCTTCTTTTGCAACGTTTTCTTTACTAGATTTCATTAAAAGTAATGAAATTGGTGTCGTGTCTGATGAGGAACTAACAGTGCTTGCGTCTGTTCTCTATTCGACAATTTTGCAGACGAACTTTGTTATCGATGAACGCAATATAGGAAGTATGCTAGCACCATTAGCAGAACCAGGGTTCGAAGCAGCGGTCAATGAGCGGCTTGGACTAAATTTCGTCTTCACCAATCCAAATAAGACGGCTTTCCAATTGCATGTTCAATCTGCCAATGGAACAATTGTTTCATCAATTACCGGTATGCCTTTACTCTATTCCTACTCACCGTTTGTCGGGCAACTAGAATCATTCGAGCCAAAAACAGTGCAGCAATTTAGCGCATTTGTACCAAATGGACAAGTAAGTGTAGCTGATGAAGGCAGAAAAGGAATGGAAGTGGAAGTCCACCGAACGATTTCATACGAAGGCTCGGTAGTAGTGGATGAAATGATTTCATCTGACTTTTATGCTCCGATGCCTAAAATCGAACTCCATCCATTGAAAAGAGAGTCGCAACAAATTCCTGGAAATGGTAATGACGGAACAGTCAATTCGCCGGACATTCAAAACGCTGCCGATTTCCAAAATGGGGAGTCTAACGTTGATAAAAACCCTTCACAATTACAAGGCGAAGACGAGATAGAAGTTCAATATGATAAAGGTGGAAATATAATTGAGTAAGCGTAAGAACGGAGTGGGGGAATAGCATGTCGACTACACGTAAAAGACTTGGTGACCTGCTCGTTGAGTCTGGACTCATCACAAATGATCAATTGCAAGCAGCATTGAGTGAAAAACCGCGCGATCAGAAACTTGGCGACTCGCTCCTTCAATACGGTTTTATCACGGAACAGCAACTGATTGAAGTATTGGAATTCCAACTGGGCATTCCGCACGTCAATCTGTTTAGATACCCTTTTGATCCGAAACTGTTTAATGTTGTACCAAAAGAATTTGCTAAACGTAATTTGCTTGTTCCGTTGAAAGCCGAGGGGGACAGGCTTTTTGTCGCAATGTCTGACCCGATGGATTATATTACAGTCGATAATTTGCGGTTGTCTACTGGATTCCATATTGAAACTGCGATTGCTTCAAAAGATGATATAATGCGAACCATTTCAAAGTATTACGATGAGGAGTCATTCGATGAGCTTTTCATCGAACAGACAACTGAACAGATAGAACAACAAGATGAGTTGACGGATTTGGATTCTCCGATTGTCCGGCTTGTCAATCAACTCATGTCTTCAGCTATCACTCAAAAGGCTAGTGATATTCATTTCGATCCCCAAGAGCATCAAGTCGCTATACGCTTCCGGATTGACGGTTTGTTGAAATCGGAACGATTTTTACCGAAGCATATGCAGGCGATGATTAGTGCACGTATTAAAATTATGGCAAATCTAGATATTACAGAACACCGGATACCACAAGATGGCCGCATCAAGACGAATGTCGATTTTCGACCGATTGACCTTCGTGTCTCCACGTTACCGACAGTTTACGGTGAGAAAATTGTCATGCGTATTCTAGATCTCAGCAGTTCTTTGAACGATCTGACGAAACTTGGTTTCAATAAGTTGAATCTGGACCGGTTCCTTGAACAAATCGAAAAACCTAATGGAATTGTCCTTATTTCAGGGCCTACGGGATCGGGTAAATCGTCAACGCTTTATGCAGCGCTTAATAAATTGAATAAAGAAGAAGTGAATATAATTACAGTAGAAGACCCGGTTGAGTATCAGCTAGAAGGGGTAAACCAAATACAAGTGAACCCGAATGTCGGATTGACATTCGCGGCAGGTCTAAGGTCGATATTGAGACAAGACCCAGATATCGTTATGGTCGGGGAAATACGTGACCGTGAAACAGTTGAAATTGCCATTAGGGCATCATTAACTGGTCATTTAGTTCTTAGTACAATCCATACGAATGATTCGATTGCTACGATTACAAGGATGTTAGATATGGGTGTTGAACCGTTTCTCGTAACTTCATCGCTAAATGCTGTTATCGCCCAACGGCTCATCCGCCGTGTTTGTCGAGATTGTGGACGAGAAATGGCTGCATCTAGTCGCGAAGTGGAGATTTTTGCGAAGCGGGGTATTACGATTGAAAAAGTGATAAGAGGTTCCGGCTGTGCGGTATGCAATATGACTGGGTATCGCGGACGGATTGCCATTCACGAAGTGCTCGTTTTGAACGACGAAATGCGAGACGTTATTAATAGAGGCGGAACGACCGCAGATTTGAGAGAAATTGCAATTCGCAATAAGACAATGTTTTTGATGGATGATGGTTTATTGAAAGTAAAACAAGGGATTACGACGACAGAAGAAGTATTGCGCGTCGCATTGATTGAATAGGGGTTTTGTACATGAACAGGAAGATTGATGAGCTGCTAAAGACGGCGTTTAAGTTAAATGCTTCAGACATTCATTTAACGGTAGGGGTGCCTCCGATATTCAGGGTTCACGGGGATTTAAAACGCTATGGAGATGTGTTGATTGATAAAGAATTTACTGAATCAGTCGCACAATTGACAATTCCGGATAAGATGTATCCAGACTTTGTGGAGCATGGCCAAATCGATTATTCCTATGAAGTCCCGGGAGCAGCTCGTTTTCGTGTCAACGCATTTCAGCAACGCGGTTCTATATCACTTGCTTTTCGGACGATACCGACGATGATACCGACAATCGATGACTTACAATTGCCAGAAACGTTAAAAATGTTGGCGCAGACGCATCAAGGACTTATCCTTGTGACAGGGCCAACGGGGTCGGGTAAATCGACGACACTTGCAGCGATGATCAAATATATGAATGAAACCATGCACAAGCACATCATTACGTTGGAAGATCCAATTGAGTATATGCATGCGCATGGTACATCTATCATTGATCAGCGGGAAGTCGGGTTTGACACTGCCTCATTCACATCAGGGTTACGTGCTGCGTTGCGGCAAGATCCGGATGTCATCCTTGTCGGGGAAATGCGAGATTTGGAAACAATATCGACAGCAATCACTGCGGCTGAAACGGGTCACCTTGTTTTGGCTACGCTTCATACATGGAGTGCGGCATCGACTATTGACCGGATTATTGACGTATTCCCGCATGGTCAACAGCCGCAAATTCGTGTCCAGCTTGCTGGCGTTTTGACATCCGTTATTTCGCAACGGCTATTCCGGACAGCTGACCGCACAGGACGACGCGCTGCGACGGAAGTAATGATTAATAATCCTGCCATTGCTAACTTGATACGGACAGAGAAAGTCCATCAGATTCCCACTGTCATTCAAACAAACCGTGCGGCAGGTATGCATATGATGGCATCTTCCGTCCGCACCTTCCTCGATCAAGGGATCATTTCATATGACACCGCCACGCCGTATTTAGAAGGTGATGAGTAACGATGGCTCGTTTCAAGTATGAAGGACGCGATGCAAAAGCAATCCGGACAGGTGTCATCGTGGCGGTGGACAAGCGGGAAGCTGCGATAAAACTAAAAAGTCAGGGAATCCGTGTGACGAACTTAACTGTGCAAGCAGAAACTGCGATGACAAAAGAAATCGTCATCGGAAAACCGGTGAAACGAGAACATTTAATCATGTTCCTCCGTCAATTTTCAACGCTTCTCAGGGCGGGTGTTACAATCATTGATGCTATACGGATACTGGCATTACAAGTCGAATCAAAACCGTTCCAAAAGATACTCATAACGGTAAATGATGATTTGCGTGGAGGCGGTTCTTTATCGGGAGCATTCACAAAACACCCGAAAGCGTTCGAACCAATCGTTGTTAATATGATTCGGGCCGGCGAAATGTCGGGTACGATTGATGATTCACTTGATCGTCTTGCTGATCATTTTGAAAAATCACATCAGCTAAAGCAAAAAGTTGTGTCTGCGATGTCCTATCCATTAGTCGTCGCAGTTTTGGCAATCGGAGTTGTTATCTTTTTGTTGACGACAATCGTTCCTATGTTTGTCGAAATGTTTGCCAGTTTCGGAGGAGAGTTACCTTGGATTACGCGCTTCGTTATGAATGCAAGTACTTTTGTGACCACTTACTGGTACTTGCTAGTTTTATTCGCGGTGATAGTCGTCGGTGGGATTTGGATGATGAAAAGAAATAAAGAAGGTAAGCTTTTGTTAGATACATTTCTTTTAAGACTACCAATATTTGGTGACATCATGAAGAAATCTGTTTTGGCAACCATGACGCGGACGTTAAGTTCATTGTTTGCGAGTTCTGTTCCAATTTTACAAGCGATGTCCATGACCGAAAAGATAGTAGAAAATGAAGTCATTTCTAGGGTGATTGCAAAGTCAAGAGAGTCATTAGAACGGGGCGGGTCGTTGACGGAGCCAATGAACGGGCACTGGGCGTTTCCACCGCTGATTCCCCATATGATTGCAATTGGTGAGCAAACAGGGTCTTTAGACGCGATGTTGGCGAAAGTTGCCGATTTTTACGAGAAAGAAGTGGAAGCTGCAACAGATCGGTTGAAAGCCTTGATTGAACCTTTGATGATTGTGCTGCTAGCAGGATTGGTCGGGACTATAGTCCTTGCTATTATGATGCCGATGTTCGAAATGTTTAATAACATAGACGGAATGTAAGGGGTAATTTCAATAATTAGTAAAAATGACGTACTAATTATCGATATAGTAGTTTCATATTTTGTAGAATTAGGTATAATTAAGAAGTAAGTAGAATAAGAAGATGAAAAAGGGAGGAAATACACATGAAGAAATTTATGCAGGAACGATTGAATAATGAAAAAGGGTTAACGCTGGTCGAGCTATTGGCCGTTATTGTTATTTTGGGGATTATTGCGGCGATTGCGATACCATCGATTGGTGGGATTATTCAGGGGACTAGAGAAAAAGCTGTTATTGCTGATGCACAAAATACTTTAGCGGCAGCAAATCTTTATTTTACTGAAAATAACAGTCTAGATGGTGCGACAGTTTTATTGAAGAGCAGTGAAACAGTAGATGGCTTGGTTGGGGCTTATTTGGATGATGCAGGATCTTTGCAAAGTGCAACTGTTACAAAAGTCGCAACAGGAAATACTATTGTCTTCTCAGGGACAGCTGGAAATAAAAAAGTGGAAACGTCAGCTGGCCTAACTAAGAAAAGCCTTAGTGATCTCGATAAAGCTGGACTGAAAGCTTTAGTAACTCCTTAAGTAATAAATAGTAGATTCTTAGGATTTTTGTTTTATATTTTTAGATTAGGAGCTGTTCCCATGTCCATATTCACGCGCCGCAAGCGCACGGAATCCATGACAATTGAAGAAGATGCAGTCCGGTTTGTTCGGCTGAAATCGGTTGAACCGCTCGTTATTGATGTTGCGGAGGAAGTTTCACTTCCTCCGAACGTCGTTGTTGAGGGGAAGATTGTCGATTCCGAAACGCTTGCGACGATATTGGACGGGGCTATTGAACAGTGGGGAATCTCCAAACGATCCGTCCAATTCCTCGCCCCGGATCAATATGTTATTATCCGCAAAGTCCCATACCCCGACGATGTCATGACGGACGAATTGAAGGGCCATTTCTTCATTGAGATTGGTTCAACACTATATCTCCCGTTCGATGATCCTGTCTTCGATGTCGTCCCTTACCTACCAAATACCGAAACGAACGAAGCGATTATCATTGCCTCAAAAGAAAGTGTACTTAACCGTTATGAAGAGGTTCTGAAAGAAGTGAAACTGGATCCAAAAAAAGCTGATATCACACCACTTGCCTTATATCGTCTTGCATATAGACAGCACTCATTCACGGGTAAAGAGCATGTTCTTTTAGCAGATCTGAAAGATGGTAAACTGACGGTATCTATTTTCCATGAGCATTTCCCACTCTTTATGCGACCAGTTGATTTGGAAAATTCGACGGATTTATCCGTTGTGACAGATATGACTGGTAAAGTGGGCAATGTTACGCCATCGACCATTGTGATGGAGCTAGAAAAACTCATTAATTTTTACCGCTATAATATGTGGAATGGTGCCGCTTCCATCACGCATCTTCTCGTGAATGGGGAGTACTCTCAAATGGATGCACTCCTTTCCGGAATCAGAGAACGGCTGAACGTCAAAGCAGATGTATTGGTCAAGAAGCCTTTACAACTTGCGACCGGGGAAGAGCTGCCAGCGCGCTTCAACAGAACAATCGGGTTGGCATTGAAAGAGGTGTAGTCATGTTAGTCGATATTAATCTATTACCTGAAAAAGAGAAGGAGCGGTCGACGCTCCTCATCGCTGCACTGGCTATTTTAGGTGCAGCTGTTCTTTTATGGTTGGCTTTATTCATGCTTTCTACTAGTCTAGCAAAAGAGACAGCAACGCTTGAGCAGCAGCTGATAGTTCTACAGCAAAGTCAGGAAGAAATCCGTTCTGAGCTCCAGCAAACCGATTCAGGTGACGAGAAAAAGTTGCTCGCATCGACTGTAAATTGGGCAGAGGACTATCAGTTTGATACGGTTCCTCTTTTACATGAACTTATAAATTTATTGCCAGAACGAGGATTTTTTCAAACGTTTGATTTTACGGGTCCCAATTTGGCGACGGTTATAGTCCAATTCGATACAAAACCAGACAGTGCATATTATTACACGCGATTAAAATCATCACAGGTCATATCAGAGATTCATCTTGATTCTGTGAAAGTTGAAAATGTATCGACTGAAGAAACTAATCCAGCAACTGATGTTCTGCCGCGTTATATGGCTACTTATTCAATTTTATTTACCGATCAACGGGCTGTGGTCGAGGGGACAGCTGGAGTTGACGAGGCACAAAGTTCGGATGAGGGAGATGATACGGGTGACTAATTTGACGAAACGCCAAAAAGAAATAGTCCTTGTCGTCCTCTCCGTTTTGTTATTTATTTCACTTGCGGCCTATTCTTATTTTAAAGTGTATGTACCTGTTAAAGATACGAATGAGCAGATAAAGCTCACGACATCCAATGAGCGGGACGTGTTGTTTGCTCTTCGCAAGCAGTCCGCGGCTAAGGGGCAGACTGATACGACTAGTTCGCAGCCATTGCAGCGTAAAGTACCGTCAATGCCAGTAGAAGATGCCGTACTTCTCCAAATCGGCAAAGCGGAAATCAAATCTGGCACCCTGGTACAAGACATAACATTTGCGCAAGGCGAATTGATCATAGAAAATCCTGTTGAAAATGTTGAGAATGTTAACCAGTTATTGACTGAGGTGGTTCTTCAATCCGATTCGTACACGGGGATTGAAAAATTCGTCGATGAAATTGAGAAGATGGAGCGTATTTTTATCATTGATTCCATCAGTATCAATGTACCTGGTGAAATTCGTGACCAGCAATTAGACGAGGGAATGATAGAGATGACGGTGGCATTTTCCGCTTTTTATCGTCCTGATTTAGTAGGTTTACAGCACGAGGTCCCGAAAATAGATGCACCTCCGCCTAGTGAGAAAATCGATCCGACACCTTTCAATGATGGCGTGGAAGCAGGGGATACCAAATAACGATTGTAATCACAAGCCTATTTTCCGTTTCCTTCTTCAACATTGTTTACCTACGAGTTCCTAAAAGGGAATTAATTGTATGACGACCTTCCTATTGCACGACGTGTGACCAAAAACTGCGATTTCTTGATCTCGTTCCGGTCTTTTCTATTCTGAATAGGGTTTAATTTTAAGCAGTTGGTGCGTGGCGCTACAAAGTTTCACAACAGTCTAGGGGAAATCAAAACGATTTCTCCTTTTAGGTTCTATAAGCAGAAAGAGGTGGAACAATTGCCTACTCAACAACTCGTAATCTATCTATTAGTATATATGGTTCCTGCCTTAATAATTTTTGGAATAGGCTGTATGGTGTTGGCGCAAAGCCCTCGACGTTTGGAACATAAGTTAATGGTGGCTTTTAGTTTTACGTATTGTCTGCTGTATCTTGAAGAATTTATTCGGCATTTATTACCATTGTCTTCTAGTGTTTGGATGATTGGTCTATTTTTTTACCAAATCAGATTATTGACGACCACCATTTTATTCCACTTTCTTATACATATGACGAAAACTTACAAGCATTATGGCATTCCCTTCTATCCATATCTTATTTACGTTCCTATCGCAATCGTCGTCATTTTAACGTTGATGAACGTCAATGTCGTGGATAATACTGAATTTATTCAAACTGGCATTTGGTACTCACCGATTTTTAATAAAACCTATTATATGAAACTGATCCTTTCAACTGTAATAATTGTTTTTATGATAGTCACTTTATGGAATGGGATGAACCGCGCGACTTCGTTCAGAAAACGTAAATCCATACAGTTTTTACTGGTTGGAATGATAAGTATGCTCATTTTGACAGGCATTTTGGGTTATCCGAATTATGGTAGGTTCTTACCCCCGCATCCTTATCTACTATCTGGTATTGTGTTTTCCGTTTTCCTATCTATTTCCGTTTTGCGTTTTCAGTTACTACCTTCCGTCTCGAGAAGATATAAAGAATTGTTCAACTTAAGTCCGGTATCCATCATCATTACGAATGATCAGTGGGAAGTATTGGAGTTCAATGACAATGCGGCTATTGAGCTTGGGTCTCAAATTAAAGAAGGTTTCATTTTAATCGATTATTTTAGAGTGACAGAGAATAAACAGCAACTTCTTCGACTCAGTGAGCAGTTGGAAAAAGAAGTGACAATCAGAGATTACCTCATTAAAATTATGAACCCAGCCAAGGATGAAACCCTCTATTTTTCGCTGGATGCATCGATAGTGAGAGTGGATGAGGATGTCTTTTATTATTTGATTTGGCGTAATGTGACCGATGAATTGGAAAGTAAGCAGCTAGTACAGCGCTTAGCCTATCATGATGCACTCACTAATATTTCCAACCGAGCGTATTTCGTTACTGAAGTAAAGAAAAGATTAAAATCCTTGCCCGTTCAGTCAACGAATGGGACGGCGGTTGTGCTTATTGACTTAAATCGATTCAAAGTGATCAATGATACATATGGACATGCTGTCGGTGATCAAGTGCTGAAGCATACAGCATCCATTTTGATGAAAATAACACGGGAAAGTGACATTGTCGCACGTTTTGGCGGTGATGAGTTCGTCATTTTTCTGGAGGAATACCCAACGGATCAAGCGGTGGATGATTGGGTGGATGTTTTACGGGAGGAATTCGCAACCAATCCGTTTGTTGGAAATGCCTTGGAGTTGGAAATTGAGCCAAGTATCGGGGTTGCTTTTTATTCAATTGAGGCAAGCCAATTCGACGAACTATTTCAATTGGCCGATGTGAGAATGTATGAAGATAAGGAAAAGTCTAGAAGGACGCGAAGGGCGCTCCAAATAGACCCAGTAGATCAACAGTAGAAGGAGAATTGCATGGGAATTGTTATTGGTGTTTTCTTTTTCCTATACGGTATTGTATTAGGATCATTTTTCAATGTTGTCGGATTACGTGTACCGAAAAAGGAGTCGATCGTTTCGCCTCCTTCACATTGCACCGTCTGTAATCGGAAATTAGGCGTTCTAGATCTTATTCCAGTCTTTTCTTATCTATTTCTAAAAGGGAAATGTAGGGGATGTGGTACAAGAATTAGCCTGATTTATCCAATCATGGAGCTGGTGACGGGGATTTTATTTGTGTTAAGTTACGCAATGCTCGGATTTAGTGGCGAATTAATCATCGCAATTTTATTCGTGTCGCTTCTTGTCATCATCACTGTGTCGGACATCGCGTATATGCTTATCCCTAATAAGGTATTGCTGCCGTTCGCTATAGTGCTTATCGGACTGCGGTTAGCCATTCCCCTTGAACCTTGGTGGGATAGCTTCCTTGGGGCTATAGTGGGCTTTGGAGTACTCTATCTCATCGCTGTTGTGTCGAAAGGTGGCATGGGTGGCGGGGACATCAAATTGTTTTTCGTTATCGGTCTTGTGCTGGGTACGACGAATACACTTGTGACACTGTTTTTAGCGGCGTTCATCGGGTCTATTGTTGGGCTTATCGTGTTAAAGCGGACAGGGCAAGGACGAAAAACACCAATCCCATTCGGTCCCTCGATTGCAGTGGCTGCTGTCATCTCTTATTTCTGGGGAGCTGATTTTGTCGCTTGGTATGGCAATCTATTCTATTAAGTCGATAAATTTATTGGAACAAGGCGACATACGTCTTGTTCTTTTTCATGTCCACTCTGATACGGTTAACTATAAAAGTACCTTGGTTAGGGCAGACTTATGCCCAAGCAACTAGGCGCTAGATAAACTTAAAACGGGGTGGTCAGCAATGAAATTCGGAAAACGTTACTCGAAAGGGACAGTTTTCATGGCGATGCTTCACGGTGTCCTCATAGGTGTCGCAGCTGTTGCAGTGATTGGTCTACTACTTGCTGGGACCAAAGGGAAAGACGATGTAAAGACCAGTGGCAAAGAATTAGCCGCATCGGGTCCAGCACCTGTTGAAAATTCAGCAAAGCCTGATGAAGAGCCGTTACAATTATTTGCAAAACAGCATGGGGCATTCTCGTCCTCGGAATCTGCAACTCTATTTATTGCAGAAGATCCAACTCTATCGAAAGCGGCCGTTATAAAGGCGGCCGATAAATACTTAGTTTGGACCGCTGTTGGATTGACGGAAAATGAGATTGATTCTAGTGAGTCTGAAGGTACTTATCGGAAAACATTCAGGGCAGATACCTCATCCTGCGGGGCAATCGGTGCAGGGAAATTGCGTGAGGTCCTCATGCAAACAGAAATAGCCAAAATTAATAATTTGGACGAAACTACAAAGGAGGGGAAAGATGATGATAAGACAAAAGGTTTTTACAAGAATATTACCACCATTACAACATTTACGAAGGATTTACGTGTCGTTAGATTGCTTCTTCTTTCCCAGTATTCACATACAGAAAACTGCGTTAAAATCACTTTTTGAGGCTTGAAAAGGGGAGGGATTTGAGTTGTGAGGATTTTGAGACAATTTTCACAAATCCTTTTATCCAGTATGATTGGCTAAAGGGGGAATTACTAATGAAATTTACAGTTGTTAAACCAGTTATTCTAGCTTCAGCATCTCCGCGCAGGAAAGAAATTCTAAGTTTGCTTGGCTTCCCGTTTACAGTCGTGCCAAGCAATGTGGCTGAGGATTTAGCTGTAGAAAATGACGATTTTGAAGGCTATGCACGGCAACTTGCCGCGATGAAAACGCAGGCAGTAGCGAATGATAAGCCCAATTGTATTGTAATCGGAGCGGATACGATTGTTGTGCATGAAGGCAAATTATATTCGAAACCTGAAAGTAAAGAACAAGCGCAAGTATTTTTAAAAGAGCTTTCAGGGAAAACGCATTCAGTTATAACAGGCGTTGGAGTATTTATGGATGATAAGATATGTACATTTTCCGTCCAGACAAAAGTTACTTTTCGTGAACTTGACGATAGGTTGATCAACGCATATGTGGAATCCGGAGATCCAATGGACAAGGCTGGCGGATACGGTATTCAGACGGCTGGCGCATTATTGGTCGATAAAATTGATGGTGATTACTACAATGTTATGGGATTGCCAATTGCGAAGTTAACTGAGTATATGCGGAAGCTGGGCTTTATGGAATTGAATGGTGGTGTATCATTCATTGACAATTGATCTTCAGCCCAAAATGATGATTCGCGATGTACATATTGCGGACAGGCCACGTGAACGACTCATCAGACAAGGTGCGGAAAGTTTGTCCAATCAAGAGCTGATTGCGATATTGTTACGCACAGGTACAAAACAGGAATCTGTTCTTGTTCTTGCTAACCGAATCTTATCCTCATTCGATAAAATCCAAGACTTGAAAGACGCTACGATTGAAGAACTGATGCTGGTAAAAGGAGTCGGTAAGGCGAAGGCTGTCCAAATTCTTGCTGCCGCCGAGATTGGCAAGCGGATGTATCGTAAGCATTCAGAGGGACGATACACGATAAGATCCCCGGAAGATGCAGCTGCCTATTTAATGACGGATATGGCCTCACTCAATCAAGAGCATTTCGTAGTGCTCTTTTTGAATGTTAAAAATGAAGTCCTTCATAAACAGACTATTTTTATCGGTAGCCTCAACTCCAGCATAGTTCATCCGCGCGAAATTTTTCGCGAAGCAGTAAAGCGGTCTGCCGCGTCAATAGTAGTTGCGCATAATCATCCGAGTGGAAACCCCATAAACATAGTATCCTAAACTAGAGTACTCTAAGTACTTAAAGTTTAGGATTTTTTTAATTCAATACTTTAACTAATGAATAAATATAGGTATTATTTATAGGAGTTAAGGTATTTAAAGGTGGTGGAGAAATGAAAGTTCAAAAAGTAGTTGTTGAGGAAAAATCATATCCATTATACATACTATTAGACAAAAATTTTGAAGTGGTAGAACCGGTTAAGAGATATATAAAGTACTTGGATAATACGGGGAAAGCGCCAAATACGATTAAAACATATTGTTATCATCTCAAGCTGTTTTATGAATTTATGAGCCAAAGAGGAATTAGATTAGAAGATTTGAAATTCGAGGAAATGTCAAACTTTGTGGGATGGTTAAGAAATCCAACGGGGGAGGTAAAGGTAATAGATTTACAACCAAAGAAGGCTAAAAGAGAAGAAACATCTGTTAATGCCATACTTAATGCTGTAACTAGTTTCTTAGAGTATTTAAATCGTACAGGAGATTTTAAAGCTATAGATATGACTAAAGAAGCGAGGGGAAGAAATTTCAAGGGGTTTCTTCACCATATTTCTAAAGGTAAATCTTATCAAAAAAATATTTTAAAGCTTAGGGTCAAAAAGAAACTTGTACAAGTATTAGAACACGAACAAGTTAAAGCAATAATCGATGCGTGTCATACAAAAAGGGATAAGTTACTTATTATGCTTATGTATGAAGGAGGACTTCGGGTAGGAGAGGTATTATCCCTTCGTATCGAAGATATTTCTACTTGGGATAATCAGATTAATATCATGCCAAGAGATCACAACGAAAATGGGGCTTATATTAAGCTTAGAAAAGAACGAACAATCGATGTTAGCAAGGAATTAATGGCTTTATACACCGATTATTTAGTTCATGAATATGGGGAAGATTTGGAGCATGATTATATATTTATAAATCTCAAAGAATCTTATTTTGGGAAACCTCTAAAATATCAAAGTGTATTAGATCTTATAAGGCGATTGGTGAAACGGACAGGGATTACCTTCACTGCCCATATGTTGCGTCATACGCATGCCACAGAACTCATTAGAAGTGGATGGGATGCTGCTTACGTACAAAAAAGGTTAGGTCATGCACATGTACAAACAACACTTGATACATACGTTCATCTTTCTGATCAAGATATGAAAAATGAATATAAAGCGTATCTCCAAGGGAGAGAAACATAAAAAATGAAATTTCCAAGCGTTGCAACAAATCGAAAGCTCGTCACTAACACAGAGATTAATAAAAAAATAGCGGATATGACTAGTGTCTTACAAGGGTTTTGGGCAGCAGATAGATGGGATATAAGAATTTGCCCACATCCTAGTGCGATAGAGTTAAGTAAGAATCCTTCGTTAAGAAATCGTTGGGTAAATTTTGATAAAGTAGAAAACATCTGGTTAAAAACAGAATTAAAATACTTTTATTATGTTCTCTTAAATAATGGAACTTGGAGTGCAAAAACTGTTTGGATTAGAAAAGGAACAGTGATAAGTCGAATGTTGGGGTTTTTAAATTTAAAATATCCCGATATTACCTCTATAACTGAAGTACCTATAGTAAAAGCTTTGACGGAATACCGAACTTACTTAGTAGAACAAGGAATAAAATCTACGACTAAAAATTACAAGCTTGATATAAATCAAAATAAAATTTCTGTGCAAGCGAACTCCTACTACGTTACTAATTTAAAACAGTTTATGGAGTTCTATGAGGATTTCTATTTTGATGGTGAAGAATGGGATAAAGATGTTTGGGATCTAAGAAAACTTTCATTGCCGGAAGATAAGATAAATCCAACGTCCTACGAATATACAATCAATTTCAAGGGTTTTGAAAATGATTATTTTAAAGAAATCGTCAAGCGATATTGTAAGTTAATGTTAAATACACGTAGCTTTTCCCATGTAGTTGATATGGCGTCAAAATTAAGAGAGTTTTTTAATTTTATAAATACAAATTGTGAAGGCATACGAAGGATTCATCAATTAACTAGGAATGAAGTTGAGCAATATTTAAATGAAATTAATTTAAAAGGTTTAAAACCTAGTACTGCGACTGGACGAATATCTACTTTAGAAGTTTTTTTCTCTACACTTCAAAGGTTTGATTGGAAGGATTCGCCTTCCCAAATCCTTATCTTTCGAGAAGATTATCCTAAAGTGCCGAAGGCACAACCACGTTATATAGATGAACATGTCCTTGAACAATTAAATGTTAAATTGGATAAATTGGAACCTTATATGGCTGCAATGGTTATGGTACTTCAAGAATGCGGAATGCGTATCGGTGAACTTTGTACATTGAAAAAAGGGAGTGTCATAACAGATAAAGAAGGGGATTGCTTTTTAAAGTATTATCAGTGGAAAATGAAGAAAGAACATACCATTCCTATTTCTAAAGAAATTGCTGCATTGATATTGGTTCAAGAGCAAAGAGTGGCTTATGAACTTGACGATGGATGTGTATATGTATTTCCACGGAAAGATGGTTCTCCATTGAAGCAAGATACCTTTAGAGTTAAATTAAATAAATTAGCTTATGAAGAAAAGATAACGGATAATAAAGGAGAGATTTTCCGATTTCATGCTCATGCCTTTCGGCATACAGTTGGCACTAGAATGATAAACAACGGAGTGCCACAGCATATTGTTCAAAAATTCTTAGGGCATGAATCACCAGAAATGACTGCAAGATATGCCCATATTTTTGATGAAACTCTAAAGAAAGAGTTCATAAAGTTTAAGGAAACTTTGGTGACGAATAGCGGTAGCATTCTGGATTTAACCGAAGAAAATACTGAAGCTGACAATACAGATCTTCAATGGTTTAAAAAAAATATCAATGCACAAGCACTTCCTAATGGCTATTGTCGTTTACCAGTAATTGCGGGACCGTGTCCTCACGCAAATGCTTGTTTAGATTGTACGAACTTCTGTACAAGTAAACAATTTCTAAATGAACATGAAGAGCACTTAGACCGAACTAAAGAAATATTAAATAGGGCTAAACAGAACCAATGGCAGCGTCAGGTTGAAACTAACGAACGTGTTAAAAATAGATTAGAGCAAATTATTCATTCGTTAAAGGAGACGAATTAAGATGACTAGAAAGAGTAACACAACTGCCATAATTCAACTATCCAAAGAAAAGTCGGAGAAGACAAGAATTAGGGTTGAAAAGACAATTTCAGAGATGGCACTGAAAAAAGAGAAGATTAATTTTAATTCCGTTGCACAAAAAGCAAGTGTTTCAAAGTCATGGCTGTACAAACAAAAAGACATTAGAACTAGAATAGAGACATTAAGAGGGATGCAAATAAGTGAATTAGTTCCCCGTAAACAGAGTAAAAACCTTCGTTCAGAAGATAGTTTAATTAAGACATTAAAAATCCGAATAAAGGCACTAGAAGAAGAAAACAAACAATTAAGGGATCAAGTTCAAAAATTACATGGCAAGTTGTTTTAGAGGTCTTGTTGAATAAGATAAAATAGTACATTGCAAATTAAAACAAGAAAAGCACTCTGTTAAATATGGAGCAAGGCATTCCCGAAGATCTTCTATGGTTAGACTACAGCTAATGTTACTGGATAGATAACATTCCCTTGGGGAAAAATCAAAATATACAAAAGTAAGTGGAGAAAAACGACTCGTTTTTCTCCACTTACCCTTTATTTTATGATTTTTATAAAAACTTCTCGAAATTTTCCCGAAATAGATTTGTTAATTTTGTTGCTTGGATATCATAAGCCTCTTTATCTTTCCATGTATTGCGGGGGTTAAGAATTTCAGATGGTACATTAGGACAACTTTTAGGTATGTTAAGACCAAAACTCCGTTCCATTTCAAATTCTGTATGTGCTAATTGACCTTCAATAGCTGCTGTAACCATCGCTCGAGTATGGGAAAGGGAAATACGTTCGCCTATTCCATAAGGGCCTCCTGACCAACCTGTATTAATTAAATAAACATCCACGTCATGTTTCCGAATTTTCTCTCGAAGCATTTCAGCATAAACTCTAGGTGATAATGGCAAGAATGGTGCACCAAAACAGGTTGAAAATGTTGCTTCTGGTTCTGTTATGCCCCTTTCAGTTCCAGCTAATTTACTGGTATAACCTGAAAGAAAATAATACATGGCATGTTCTTTTGATAATTTAGAAATGGGTGGTAAAACACCGAACGCATCTGCTGTTAAAAAGAAAATAACATTTGGATGTCCTGCCGTACTCGGATTAAGAGCATGCGGAATGTTATGGATCGGATAAGCTGCTCGTGTGTTTTCTGTTAAACTACAATCATTATAATCTGCCAAATGTGTATGAGGATCGATTATGACATTTTCTAAAACAGATCCATAAGTAATCGCGCGAAATATTTCTGGTTCTTTTTCCTCTGATAAGTTGATGCATTTTGCGTAACAACCACCTTCAATATTAAATACACCTTTGTCTGACCAACCATGTTCATCATCACCAATTAACATACGATTAGCATCTGCTGAGAGAGTGGTCTTTCCCGTACCTGATAAACCAAAAAATAAAGCAACATCTTCATTTAATCCTTTATTTGCAGAACAATGCATAGAAAGAACATCATTAATTGGTAAAAGATAATTCATTATAGTAAAAATCGATTTTTTAATCTCTCCTGCGTACTGTGTTCCTCCAATCAATACGATTTTTTTATCGAAATTAATCACAATAAAAGTTTCGGAATTTGTTCCATGAATGGAAGGTGTAGCTTCAAAATTAGGAACGCAGATTACAGTGAAATCTTCTTTGTGTACAGCTAACTCTTCTTTTGTTGGACGAATAAATAATTGATGAGCAAATAAATTATGCCAAGCATACTCGTTAATGATTCGAATAGGTAGACGATATGCTTGATCGGCTCCAGCGAACCCATCAAATACAAATAGTTCTTTTTCTTCTAGATAATTAGAAACATCCTTTAAAAGAAGATCAAAATTTGCTGACGTCATTTGTTGATTTGTTTTCCAATCAATTGCAAGTTCAGAGGCAAGTTCTTTAACAATAAATTTATCTTTAGGTGAACGGCCTGTATATTTACCTGTTTTCGCTACTATCGCGCCACCAGAAGAAAGTTGAACCTCTTTACGCTTGATAGCGATTTTTATTAGTTGACTAGGTGTTATATTAAAATGTAATTTGAGTGCGTTGTTTAGTCCCATTTTATATCCATCCTTTTTAGTTATCTTTTATTTTTTATATTTCTAGTAATTTAGACTCCTTTTTATCGAGATTTCCTGTATGTGAAAGTTGATTGCATTCATGAAAAGCGAAATGCTTACATCCTAAACATTTATTATGGTTAATTTCTGAGATGGAATAGTCAATGGCTTCGCCTGTACGACTAAATATATACTTTTCACCAATTTCATCATAAAGACCAGACTTTTTCAATGACTTTTTCAAATCATCAACTATACCTGAAAGCACAAGAATTCCACCTTGTTTTTTATAATAATTGACAATATTCTTCAAATTCGCTTCACCTGTCGAATCGATGAACGGTACTTTCCCCATACGTAAAATCAAGACAGTAGGTTCATAATGAATTGTATCCATTATGCGTTGTTCAAACACTTGTGCAGCACCAAAAAAAAGTGGCCCTTCAATTGTATAAATGCTAATTTGTGGGCAGTTATGAGCTTCGTTAACTACATGGGATTGAACAATTTCATTCTTATGAGTGTGGTCTGGTAACACTTTGGAAACAACCAACATATTACTCATGCGTTTTGCGAATAAAACGACAGCTAAGATGAGACCAACCATAACTGCTATCGTAATACTGGTGAAGACAGTTAAAAGAAATGTAACCAATAAAATAAGAGAATCGCCACTTTTCATTTTCAACACATGAAGAAACTGTTTTCTTTCACTCATATTCCAAGCCACTATCATTAAAACAGGCGCCATACTAGCTAACGGAATAAGTGAAGCATAGGGTGCTAATATTAAGAGGGTTAATAAAACAAAAATCCCATGAATAATCCCTGACATAGGAGAAGTAGCACCAGATTTAATATTTGTCGCTGTTCGTGCAATTGCACCTGTAGCTGGAATTCCTCCAAATAAAGGAGTAATGATATTTGCAATTCCTTGGCCCATTAATTCACGATTACTATTGTGTTTACTATTCGTCATCCCATCTGCTACTACAGCGGATAAGAGAGATTCAATTCCTCCCAATATAGCAATTACAAATGCAGGTACTATTAAACGCTGTATTCTTTCCCATGTTATATCGGGAAAGCGAAAATGAGGGAGTTGGCTTGGAATTTCTCCAAAGGTGGAGCCTATAGTTGAAATATTGCCTGAAAAGAATACTGTTGCTATTATTGTTGTTACGATTAAACCAATTAGTGATCCAGGAACTTTCGGCAATAATTTCGGTGTGAGTAAAATGACGAAAAGACACAATATGGCAATTCCTATACTATAAAAATTCATTGTATCAATATGAAAGATAATTTCCTTCATGTTGTCAATGAACTTCTCATGTTTTTCAAGCCCTGTCAGTCCAAAGAAATTTTCAATTTGCCCTGTGAAAATAATAATGGCAATCCCTGAAGTAAAACCAATTGTGACAGGACGAGGGATGAATTTAATCAAAGAACCTATTTTAAAAATCGCCATTAAACACAAGATAATACCGGCTAAAAAACCAGCAAGTAATAAATCTGTATATCCATAAGCTATGACAATCCCAAAAAGAATAGGTACGAAAGCACCAGTAGGTCCTCCAATTTGATATTTCGATCCACCAAATAAAGAAATTAAGATACCAGCAATACATGCTGTGTAAATCCCGTATTCTGGTTTCACACCTGATGCAATAGCAAATGCCATAGCTAATGGTATAGCAATTACCCCTACAATAACGCCTGAAAGAAGATCTTTTTGGAAATGCCGTATTGAATAGTCATCAAATCTTCCTGTAAAAAAGCTTTTCATTATACCCCTTCTTTTTCTATGAATGATTAAAATAGTAAATTGATTGTATATTATTGATTGTTTAGGGAGTTATATCTATTTAAATTTCCATTGATTACTCCGATTCTATGATTTAGAAAGTGTATCTTCTTCATCTAATTCTTCTAACATAGAAAGGGTATCAATTAAATGATTATTGAAGATTTCTCGTGTAACTATTAAAAGTTTTATAATGGATGGGTCGCGAAGTGAATAAACAACTCGTTTACCATTTTTGATACCAACTACAATATTTTTAGAGCGTAATACACTTAGTTGTTGGGAAACTGCGGAACCTTCACTATTAAGAGTGCTTTGAATTTCTGTAACGCTCTTTTCTCCTTCTGACAGTAATTCAAGAATCCGTATTCTTAGTGGATGTGCCAAGGCTTTAAAAAAATCAGCTTTAAATTGTTGTATATCTGTCCACAATCAATTTTCCTCCTTTGACAAATTCGATTATACATATTCAAATGTTTGAATATGTATAATCGAATTATACCTCCAGTTCTTTTGATTTACAAATCATTTTAAGTTAAAAATACAGAAATGTAGTTTTCTATCGTTAATACCTAAATTAATTAGTTAATCAACAATTCCTAGTGCGAAGTATCTTTACAGCGAACGACCAGACTTCGTTTATCCATCCAGTTGGTACAAGTTCCTGTTCTAATAAAGGCAAAACGACATGATCCCCACCGAAAACTAAATTTACAGGGGTAAACGAAATAAAAAGGCGACCACTCATTTGAAGTGCCCCCATAAAGTTAAACAGTTTTTCTTATCTTTTTTGACTAATTCTTTCATAAAAAAGGTAATTTTATAATTTAGTTATGCTAACTCTGAAGACATGTAGTCAAAGCCAAGAGATTGCTTTCATAATATTTCTCCCACTTTACTATTGATATACAGTTTCACCATCTCCAGAAGATATCGAAGTAACAAAAAGATTAATTGAAGCGGGTTCGATTATGGGCATCGAAGTTCTCGACCACGTTATCATTGGAGATCACCAGTTTTTAAGCCTGAAAGAGAAGGGTTATATGTAAATTTATTCTGAAATAATGCTTCGAATGGCACGAAAAATGAATAAGGGTACATGTGACGCTGTGAATTTGCTCTTCTATCCGTTATACTATGGTGTATGATTTCATGAATGCCGTAATTAACGGTTTAGCAGAAAGGAAGAACACAATTGTTTGGATTTGGATCTAGAGATGTCGGGATTGACCTCGGCACAGCAAATACATTAGTTTTCATTAAAGGAAAAGGCATTGTCCTCAGAGAGCCTTCAGTAGTAGCGAAAAATACACATACTGGTGAAATTGTAGCAGTCGGTAGCGCTGCGAGAAATATGATTGGTCGTACACCTGGATCTATCGTGGCAACACGCCCGATGAAAGACGGCGTCATTGCTGATTTTGAAATTACGACAGCAATGATTGAGCATTACATGAAAGAGGCAACGAAAACGTCGGGCGGAGCATGGAAAAAGCCAAACGTCCTAATTTGTGTGCCTTACGGAATTACTTCCGTTGAACAGCGCGCAGTTATCGATGCTTCACGTCAAGCTGGCGCCAAAGAAGCGTTCACAATTGAAGAACCGTTTGCGGCTGCAATCGGTGCAAATCTACCTGTTTGGGAACCTACTGGTAGTATGGTCGTCGATATAGGTGGCGGTACAACAGAAGTTGCGGTCATTTCACTTGGCGGCATCGTAACAAGCGAGTCAATCCGTGTCGGTGGCGACACAATGGATGGCGCGATTATTAGCTATATCCGCAAAATGTATAATTTGACTATCGGTGAACGGACTGCAGAAGCTATTAAAATTGAAATTGGTTCTGCAAAAGTAATCGGCGATACACAGAAGATGGAAATTCGTGGACGTGATCTTTTGACTGGTCTACCGAAAACAATCGAAATCTCTTCAGACGAAATCGCGGAAGCGCTGCGTGAGTCAATTGCACAAATTATTGATGGCGTGAAGAAAACGCTTGAAACAACGCCTCCGGAATTATCTTCGGATGTTATGGAACGCGGAATTGTGCTAACAGGTGGTGGCGCATTGCTCCAGAATCTTGATAAAGTCATTTCTGATGAAACACAAATGCCTGTTTTCATAGCTGAAGATCCACTTGATTGTGTTGCAATCGGTACAGGTAAAGCACTTGATAATTTTGAATTGATCAAAAAAATGCAAGGTAGATAAGTAAGGGAGGACATGGGCAATGCCGCGATTTTTTTCAAATAAACGTTTGATATTACTGCTCGTGGGCGTCATTATCCTTGTGGCATTAATTTCATTCTCCCTCAAAGACCGGCAGAATGCCTCCCTTCCAGAACAAGTTGTGAAAGATGTCGTCGGCTTCGGGCAGTCACTATTCTCGAAGCCGGCGCTTTACATAACAAACGTTATTGGGAATATTGATGGGATTTTGAATACATATGAAGAAAACAAACATTTAAAAGTAAGATTAAGCGAATACGCCTCTGGACAAGCCGAGCTGGCGGATGTGAAAGCAGAAAATGAACGCCTGCTCGAAATTGTCGGCAAAAAAGATGAATTGCGTGTTTATGATCCGGTCCAGGCAACGGTCATTTCACGAAACCCTGATCAGTGGGAAGAGAAAATCATCGTCGACAGAGGCAAAGAACACGGTATTAAAAAAAATATGGCAGTCATTACAGCAGATGGCCTAGTTGGAAAAGTTGTACTTGTTACAAAGTTTACTTCCACAGTTGAGCTATTGTCGACTGAGAATCGTAATTTCCGTGTTGCCGCAGTTGTTGCAGGTGAAAAGACTTACGGACTTATCGAGGGGTACGACATTAAACGCAGTGAGCTTATTATGAAACGTATTGACTCTAGTTTCGAAGTCAAAGTCGGTCAGAAAGTCCAAACATCAGGTCTGGGTGGTATTTTTCCAAAAGGGCTTTTAATTGGAGAAGTAACAGAAGTATCGACAGATGATTATGGACTGACGAAGTTGGCGTATATTCGTCCGGCTGCAGACTTTTCGTTGTTGGATCATGTCATAATAGCCAAGCGCTCAATAATCTTTGAGGATGGTACGGACGGTAACAATACAATAAATACGGAGGGGGAGGATGGATCATGATCCGATCCGTCATCCCTCTTATTGCCGTATTGTTGTTTTTCCTAGAGCCTGTATTCAGTCTGTTTTCACCGGTGAACATTGGTAGTGGTAGCTATACGCTTGTTCCGCGGTTTGTTATCGTGTACCTTATTTTTATAGCTGTCTATTACAGTAGAAAACATGCAATCATTTACGGAATTGTGCTTGGACTCTTGTATGATATGTACCATATTGATATTATTGGATTATATGCATTTCTCTATCCTTTGATCTGCTTTATTGCAACACTAATTATTCGCCAAATCCACCGCCATATTGTTACGGTGATGTTCTTGGCCTTACTTCTGATTATCGTGCTCGAAGTACTATCATACTTTTTTGCTAGTCTCGTTTCATTGACATCTATTGGATTGGATGAATTCATTACAGGGAGACTTATTCCAACGATAATTGCCAACTCCATATTCGTTGGTATGTTCGGTTGGTTTTTCAAAACACTTATTTATAAAAGAGTAGTAGAGCGACAGGGCGAAACTTTGTAAAAGAAAATGCGGGGTGACGCAAATGACGAAACAGCAATATGTAACAATAAAAGGGACAAAAGACGGTCTTGTTCTTCGGCTTGACGACAAATGCGCTTATTCGGACATGATTGCCGAGCTCCGCAGAAAAGTGGAGGAAGACGGCTTGGAAGGACTTGCGGAAGTGCAGGTTCATACGGGTAGTCGCTACTGCAATGAAGAAGAATTGCGAGAGATAATGAACGCGATTCATGATTCTCCAAATTTACGTGTATCAAAAATCCAAAGTGATGTTATCACGATGGAAGAATGCAATAGAAAAGTACTTGAAAATCAATCTGAAACCTACATCGGCATCGTGCGATCGGGTCAAGTTGTGCAGGCAGAAGGGGATCTCGTTGTCATTGGTGACGTGAATCCCAATGGCCGCGTCGTCGCTGCTGGCAGCATTTATGTACTTGGTAGACTGAAGGGGATCGCTCATGCAGGATCGAGCGGCAATACGAAGGCTGTGATCGCGGCTTCTTGGCTTGAAGCAACACATCTTATAATCGCGGACAAAATGGAAACGATGACGGATGAGTTAACGATTTTGTCGGAACAACCAGAAATGGAATGTGCTTATTTGCATCCGAACGGCTTCATTGCCATCGACCGTCTGCAGGAACTCCGGATTCTTCGGCCTGGTCTGTCATCATTCAAAGGAGGAAGCTAGTTTGGGAGAAGCAATCGTAATAACATCTGGTAAAGGTGGTGTCGGCAAGACGACGACATCCGCAAATCTTGGAACTGCACTGGCTCTCCAAGGTAAAAAAGTGTGTCTGATTGACACTGATATCGGCCTCCGCAATCTTGACGTCATTCTCGGCCTTGAAAACCGTATCATCTATGATTTAGTGGATGTTATTGAAGGACGCTGCAAAGTTCAACAGGCACTCGTGAAGGATAAACGTTTCGAGGACGGTCTCTTTTTATTGCCGGCTGCTCAGACTACTGATAAAAACGCAATCAATCCTGAACAGATGAAAAACTTGGTTACTGAACTGAAACGGGATTATGATTATATATTGATTGACTGTCCGGCTGGAATCGAACAAGGTTTCAAAAATGCCATTGCTGGTGCTGACCGTGCCATTGTCGTTACGACTCCTGAAATTTCGGCCGTTCGAGACGCCGATCGAATCATTGGTTTGCTTGAACAGGAAGACATAGACCCCCCGAAACTGATCATCAACCGCATCAGACGGCATCTCATGAATAGCGGAGATGCACTTGATGTCAACGATATTACGACACACTTGTCTATCGACTTGCTCGGCATCATCCTAGACGATGAGAACGTTATCACTTCCTCGAACAAAGGGGAGCCCGTCGTCATGGATCCAGCGAATCCTGCAGCAATTGGCTATCGTAACATTGCGCGCCGTATCCTCGGCGAATCAGTTCCGCTTATGTCTCTTACCACGGGAAAACCTGGATTCTTCGGTAAACTTAAATCGATATTTGTGAAATAACCCTAAAACCCCTTGCACATATTTATTGTGTTGGGGTTTTTTTTGTGAATTTTAGGTGGCGAGTAGAGAGTTGGGATTAAAACGCAGAGGTTGGTATTACGTTTTTAAAGTCGATATTAAATTCTCAAAGTTGTGATTAGTATCCAAGAGTTGACATTATAAGTAGCAAACATCGAATCATCAAAAGGAGGAGGATATTCATTGATTGTCAAACCGAGGGGAATACCAAGAAAACTAGCTGCGCTTGCATCATTAGTTTCACGCTTGCCAGATTCTGCAGCGTCAATCCAAAAAGTTAAATCTGATTATAAAATGAGTCGTGCAGGCTTTGCTGGTGAATTAAAAGTTGATAAATTCCTGGAAGAGCTTGAATTACAAAGGCCACATTATATAATACATGATTTGGACATCAAAATTGGAACAAAAAAGTCCAAATAGATACCATACTTTTTCACCCGAATTTCATTTTGCTGATGGAAATAAAAAATATGCGGGGTGAATTTTATTTTGATCCAAAAAACCGACAATTTTTTAGAGTTAATGATAACGGGAAAAAAGAAGGCATGCGAAACCCCGAAGCTCAAGTAAATCGCGCAATAAAAGCAATTAATACATTTCTCTGTAGCAAAGGATATGACGGTATTGCTGAAGGGATTATCGTACTAGTCAGTCGTGCGGGAATCGTTATGAATGCGCCTGAGAGGTGGAAAACGATTCCTTTGGATTCACTTACAGAATTTATCGAAGCGCTGGAAAGACAAACAAGTAGTGTTTTTACTGATGATATCTGCAAAAAGTTAGCGCTTTCATTGTTGGATGAAGATAGGTCAGAAGCGATGAGTGGATTAACAACTTATTACGCTGTTTCTGAAAAAGATGTGATAAGAGGTGTTCGCTGTCCGGAATGCCACCAAATCCCAATGGAGCGTAAACATTCCCGTTGGTCGTGTACAAGATGCGGAGCAGAGTGCCGGAATGCTCATTTGGGGTCATTGCAGGAATATCGATTATTATTCGGACCTGAAATAACTAGTCGGCATGCTAAAGAGTTTTTTCAAAATGAATCTTTGAACTTTACGATTAGGGTTTTGAATAAATCGACAGTCCCGAAAGCGGGGAAGGTGAGATATCGATTATTTCATATTAGTGAAAAATTAACCTACTTAGAAGGTTTTGTTAATAATGAGATGAAGCAGTAAACAGAAAGTTATCAATCAAGTCCTTGAAGTTGGGATTAGAATTGCGAAGTTGGTATTAGATTTGAAAAGTTGACATTACAATCCGCGAGTTGACATTACAAACAGAAAGTTGACATTACTGCTAAAGAAGATTGATTAAAATCTTCAAATTCCGTTCAACCGCCCATAATATTCCCCCCACCTACGTCATATACTAAAAAAAACGGGTGGTGTGACCGGTTGAAATGGAGAACGAAGTGGATGATGGCAATTGTGTTGACGCTCGGGGTGATTGGTGTGGCGAAGTTGGAGGATGCGGGCGTAATACGGGAACCTGTTACGCAGTATGTCACGTCTGGCAAGGACTTTATAGCGATGAAAAAATGGGTGGCAACAATAATTAAAGATCCGGCTGCTGACCAAATCGCGGTCATGGCAGATCCACATCAGGAAGACCCTTTTTCCGCGTATGAATCAATGCAGCCATATAAAGAGGGTGTGATTGTATCCTATACACAACCGTTAACGATTGATGCGCAAGAGAACGGGCTTGTCATTTTTACAGGTTTCACCCGCGAATCGGGGAAAACCGTTACGGTGTTATATGATAGTGGGGATGAAGTGACGTATGGTTACGTTGGAAAAGTTGTCAAACTGCCGTATACAGCTGTGAAAAAAGGGGACACGCTGGCGCTAATGGATGAGGGGGCGATTTATCTGAAGGTAAAGCGTGATGGTGTGAAAATGGATGCGTCGCTTTTGCCGACATATCTTTCGGGCGGGGAACAATGAAATTTAAGCTTCATCCTGTTCTTTTGCCTTTTTTTCTATTTTTAATCATGACCGGCAGCATTTCGATCTACGCCATTATATTTATATCGCTTCTGATTCATGAAGCTGGGCATCTCCTTGCTGCCTATCTTACTGGAATGCGCATACGATCCTGTACAATCATGCCCTACGGCGGCGAAATCGTTATTTGGAATAAACATATGGCACCAAGGAGAGATCGTCTCCTCGTCGCGCTCAGCGGTCCTTTAGCAACGTTGCTCCTTTTATTAATGGCGATTTGGATTCCATTTCCGGGTGACGACCAAGTTATCCGGATTCAAGTTGCATTGCTAGTGCTTAACTTGCTTCCCATTCTACCGCTTGATGGTGGACAGGCAATATGTGCCCTGCTCGAAACAGAAGGTTCCGTTTATCGCACACGCTCGCTCGTTTTGCTGCATTCAATTCTACTTCTTTGCGCTAGTATTATCCTATTATCAATTGATATACCTAAGACATTGCCCTACATTCTCCTGGCAACGTTCCTCTTGCTTCAAAACATTTCCGCTTTTAGGTTCCGAAAATATGAAAAAGCATTTGCAGAAATAAAATTAAATAGGTTGACGTAATTAAATATACGTGGTAATATTCAAATGTTATTGTTTGTAGCACCCGTGCTACAACCGCGCTGATAAGGTACAAGTATCCGTACGGATCACCTTGGAAGGCGAGTCTGTAATTATAGAGGAGGTGCAAGTATGTACGCAATTATTGAAACTGGTGGAAAACAGATTAAAGTTGAAAAAGGCCAGGAAATCTACATTGAAAAAGTAGCTGGTGAAGCTGACGAAGTTGTCACTTTCAACAGAGTTCTATTCGTAGGTGGAGAAGACGTGAAAGTAGGCGTTCCATTCGTGGAAGGCGCTACAGTTACTGGAACTGTTGTTAAACAGGGCCGTGCTAAAAAAATCACTGTTTTCAAATACAAGCCGAAAAAGAACTATCACAAAAAACAAGGTCATCGTCAGCCATACACTAAAATCGTCATTGACGGTATTAACCTGTAAGCCGGCATGATCAAGATCATCATCAAGAAACAATCATACGGTCGTATCAACTCTTTTGAGATGACAGGCCACGCTAATTCCGCAGAATACGGAAAAGACCTTGTCTGTGCAGCTGCATCTGCAGTATCATTTGGTGCTGTCAATGCAATTATTGCACTTACAGGCAAAACCCCTGAGATTCAACAAGGATCTGACGGCGGCTATTTGAAAGTCAGTTTTCCTGAAACTGAAGAAAACGATCACGATACACAGTTGATTGTAAAGGCGATGATTGTTTCATTGCAGACGATTGAAAATGACTATGGGCAACATATAAAAATTATTCTTAAATAGTAGGAGGTGGCATACATGCTACGTTTAGATCTCCAGTTTTTCGCATCGAAAAAAGGGGTAGGTTCTACTCGGAACGGTCGTGACTCTCACTCGAAACGTCTTGGCGCAAAACGCGCGGACGGACAGTTTGTTACTGGCGGCTCAATCCTTTATCGTCAGCGCGGAACGAAAATTCATCCAGGTGAAAACGTCGGTCTCGGTGGTGACGATACTCTTTTCGCAAAAGTTGACGGCGTCGTTCGTTTCGAACGTTTTGGTCGTGACAAAAAGAAAGTTAGCGTATACCCTGAAGTTCAGGAAGCTTAATATACGTACGACAGAAAGGACTGCATACGAATATGCAGTCCTTTTTCTTTTTTTCCGAGAGAAGAAAATGTGCTTTTTCTACTTAGATTGTTGTCTTGGCGCTAGCCGCTCGCCGCTCGCATTGCTTCAGTGGAAAGGGATTAGAACTGCATTGCTCTTACTTGATGAAAAAGCAAAGAGCTCCTTTATGTTCAAGTCTTCCAGCGCTTTTAGCGTCTAAACGGCGTCTTGCGCATTTCTAGGCAACAGATGCTATACTATATACATGAAAATTGTTGGCGGTGAATGGGAATGGGGAACAGTAAACTTACCACGGCGGAAGCGCTGAAATTTGCAAGACATGATTTTTTAAATGAACTTCAATTAGTCTTGCTCTATATCGATCTTGATAAACTACCGGAAGCAAAACAAAAGATCTTGGAAGCAACCAATCGTATGCGTGAAGTGGCATTATTAGAAAGGCTCGGACTTCCAGCCGTTGAGATATGGCTCACTACGTTCGACTGGCTATATGGTGCGTTTACAAAAACGATGACGTGTACAATAGCATCCGGAATCCGGAAAGCCGATGATGTGGCAGTTGCAACATACTTAGAACGAATGTTCAGCGAAGTCGAAATAACACTAGACCCGAATTCCGAATATGAAACACAAATCGATGTGCAGGCATCAGCGGCAAGTTGGTCAATTACAATCACCGTTCATGCTCACTTGAAAAAAGATCTGTTAGAACCGGTGACACTCGGAAACATTACTGTTAAAGAGACACTTTCGCAAAATCAATGGATGTTCACAATTAGTGGACAATAGGAGGAAAATAAATGTTTGTCGATCACGTAAAGATTTATGTAAAAGGCGGCGACGGTGGTGATGGAATGGTTGCTTTCCGTCGAGAAAAGTATATCGCATATGGTGGTCCAGCCGGTGGTGATGGAGGACAAGGTGCTAACGTTGTTTTCATCGTGGATGAAGGATTGCGTACACTGATGGATTTCCGTTACCAGCGTCATTTCAAGGCGCCACGCGGTGAGCATGGTGGCAGTAAAAATATGCACGGGAAGAACGCAACTGATGTAGTTGTCAAAGTTCCACCTGGTACGATTGTGACAGATGCAGAAGATGGTTCAATCATCGCTGACCTCGTTGAACACGGTCAGACAGCAATCATTGCTAAAGGTGGCCGTGGAGGACGCGGGAATAGCCGATTCGCGACACCGTCAAACCCTGCACCTGAACTATCTGAAAAAGGTGAGCCGGGCGCTAATAAAGAAATTAACCTAGAATTGAAAGTGCTAGCGGATGCAGGACTAGTCGGCTTCCCAAGCGTAGGGAAATCGACGTTATTATCTGTCGTTTCCGCTGCAAAACCGAAAATTGCAGATTATCATTTTACGACACTTGTTCCAAATTTAGGAATGGTTGAAACGGATGATCACCGTGGTTTCGTGCTTGCTGACCTTCCAGGATTGATTGAAGGAGCGCACCAAGGTATCGGTCTAGGCCATCAATTCTTACGCCATATCGAACGGACACGCGTCATCATCCATGTAGTCGATATGTCCGGTCTTGAAGGACGTGAGCCATTTGAGGACTTCCTGACGATCAATGAGGAGTTAGAACAATACAACTTACGTCTAACAGAACGTCCGCAAATCATTGTTGCCAATAAAATGGACATGCCTGAAGCGGAAGAAAACCTTGAAATCTTCAAGGAAAAACTGAATGATAGCAACGCACTCATCTTCCCAATTTCAGCACTCACAAGAACTGGACTTGACGGATTGCTACATGCGGTTGCAAATCTACTTGAAACGACACCGGAATTCCCGATGCATGAAATTGAGGACGAAGACAAAGAGAACTCAGTTCTGTACAAATATGATGGAGAAGCAGAGTTGTTTAAAGTGGCGCGTGATGATGATGGCGCATTCGTATTGTCGGGCTATACAATTGAGCGTCTGTTCAAGATGACCGACTTCAACTTTGACCAATCCGTACGTAAATTCGCGAGACAATTGCGTGCTATGGGTGTAGATGATGAACTCCGTAAACGTGGCGCGAAAGACGGAGATACTGTGCGACTTCTTGACTTCGAATTTGACTTCGTAGATTAATCAGACTGAATGACTAAAAAATGACAAAAGCTACGCACGAAGGGGGATATCCTATGAAGCAGTTGGGGGAAGGTCAGTTTTATCTTGTAAGGGAAGACGTACTGACAGAATCGATGCTGAAAATGTTAGAAGCGAAAAGGCTTTTGGCAAGCGGAGAGGAATCGACGATACAAGATGCCACGAAGAGGGTAGGATTATCCCGTAGTGCATTTTATAAATACCGTGACACTGTTTATCCGTTCGAATCAATTGCACGTGAGCGTATCCTAACGATTTTCATTCAGCTGGAAGACCGTAAAGGATCGCTTGCGACATTGTTGCAGATTGTCTCTGAGTCAAAATGTAATGTGTTGACAATTCATCAGACCATTCCTGTTCAAGCGCGGGCTAATATTACTTTGTCACTCGATGTAACAGAAATGATCATAAAAATGGAAGAGTTCCTGCAACGGTTGAAAGCACCTGACTTTGTCGATTCAGTTGTCTTAATCAGTTCAGGTGCACTCTGATGGGAGGATACTAGTATGGGAAATGAAAGATATACGCCGACTGTCGCTTATTTAGGGCCGGAAGCATCATTCACGCACGTTGCGGCAAGCACTCTTTTTGGAAATTCGGGATTGATACCTCAACCTACGATACCGGATTGTATAGAGGCTGTGGCGGAAGGGCGTGTCGCCTATGCGATTGTCCCGCTTGAAAATGCGTTGGAAGGATCCGTTCCGATGACCATCGATTACTTGTTCCATGGAGCAGATTTGTTCATCAATGCTGAAATATCGATACCGATCGAACAGCATCTTATGGTCAATAAAAAGCAAGTTCCTTTTATCACTGAAATCGAATCCATCAATTCCCATCCCCATGCCCTTGCGCAATGCCATAAATATTTGCAGTACCATTACCGTCGTGTCCCGCTTATCCAGACGACCTCTACGGCGGCAGCTGCCAAATATATTTCCGAAAACCCGGAAGTGAAGGTTGCGGCAATCGGAAATAAGTTGGCGGCTGAAAAATATGGTCTACATATCGCAGAGGAGAATATTCACGATTTTCATTTTAACCATACGCGATTCGTCGTATTATCCCTGCGAAAAGAAAGTTTGGAAACAAATGGCCATTCTGCAAAACTAAAAACGACATTAATGGTAAAATTACCAGAAGATGACCGTTCAGGTGTGCTGCACCAGGTTTTATCCGTTTTTGCATGGCGCAGACTCAATTTAAGTAAAATTGAATCAAGGCCGCTAAAAACAGGACTTGGCAATTATTTCTTCATTATCGATGTAATGGAATCCGAAGATCACCCGATGATGAAAGGTGCGATGGAAGAACTCAGCGCACTGAATTGTACTGCTCGTTCATTCGGTTCATATTTCATATACGACCAACTACCGTCACGTCATTCAATATGACCGTGGTGGTTTTTTTATTGGGCAATAATGTATACGCATTTCTTAGTGTCTAGACTCCAGCGCCTAGCCCCTCCAGCGCTTTTCGGCTCTACCAAGGCGCTTTACGCTTTTCTTAGTGTCTAGACTCCAGACGCCAGCCCCTCGAGTCGCTTCAGTCTTACAGAAAAGGCATAGTACGCCTTTATCTTCAAGACCTACAGCGCTTGTCGGGGCTAAACGGCGTCTTCCGCTTTTCTTTAGAATAAATAACCCACTTCCGCATATACATGGCAAGAGAGGATATCTCGTTAAAGATGAGCGTCACACAGACGGGCGTCCGTTCATACGATGGATTGACGGAAGGGGGAAATTTTTAAGTGGAAGTCCATATTGTTGTAAAAGGGGATACGCTATGGAAGATTGCGCGCCAATACGGTATCCCGTTTGAAGATTTAAAGCGGGTGAATGCGCATCTTGCTAATCCAGATTATATTGTTCCTGGAATGAAAATTTTCTTGCCAAAAAGACAGCATAATGCTGAACATCCTGAAAAAGGGAAAGGGCCGGTGACGCCGCATCCTCCAAAGGGTACAAAACCGTCGCCGCCAATACCGGTGCCAAAACCACCAACATCAAAACCACCGACACCAAAGCCGATACCAGTCCCAATACCGCCAGCACCAGCACCGAGACCACCAACACCGAAACCGCCAACACCGAGACCACCAGCACCAACGCCAAGACCGCCAACACCAGTACCACCATCCAAACCAACACCACCAAAACCAGCACCACCACCAGCAGTACAACCAACAGTGCCAGCTCCCATACCGTTACCAACGCCAACGCCAACACCAACACCAACACCAATGCCGATGCCGATGCCAATGCATCCGCCACAAACATTTGCTCATCCGATGATAGGTATTCCGTGTGGGTGGATGCCGATTTTTGACGCAGATTGTTTCCCGTTCATGCATTCGGGGCAAATCCAGGCGATGCCAAGGCAAGAACAACCGATGCACCACGCTCCTTTACCATCGACTCAATTTCCGATGTATGAACAAGAATCACCGATTTTCTCTGGCCAAGGCCCTGCAACATCTCCTTTAGAAATACCTATGGTAGAAGGGTGGCAGTTGCTCGAATCGCCTGATTTTATGTTTGAAGAGACGGCTGAAATGGTTATGCAACCAGCCGCTGAGTATTCACCAGAGTATATGTATGAAGAATCACCTGAAATTGACCTGCAACCATCTGCTCCGTGTCCACCTGGGCCGGGCTACGTACCGCAGGCTATATCACCAGCTGTACAAGGTCAATGGAACCCCGGACAATTCGGTTATCCTGCAATGCCGCAACCAGGTTATCATCAAGGGTGTGGCTGCGAGGGTCAGCACCAACACCATCGTCAGCAAATGATGGTCCCGATCTTTTATGGTCATCCATGCAATTGCCCTTCATGCATGCAACAGGCAACTCCTTATTCTGGAATGCCTCCTAATCAAGGTTCCAACTGGTTCGGAGCGTATTGACCGGCATATGGCGCTGGATGGGAAATTAGAAAAAATAAAAGATAATGTGTGGAAGTTAGAGAGTGATGGCAAGCGCTTTTCGGTGAAGCGATATCAGTCCAACTCCACCGCGATGAAAGTACAACGTGTACACGAAGCTCTTCATTCTGTTTCTTTCCCGCATATTGTAGATGTAGTGTCTCAAGAGAATCAACTGACGTTTGTTCAGCCATGGTTGGATGGTGCGAAGGCGGTCAACTTCAAGAAAAGGGCAGATCGGACGGATTCGCTTGCTGCTCTTCATGCACTTCATGAAACAAAAGCACAACTCGACTGGCACGCCTCACCCTATCTGCATCCGTACCCCCTTATCGCGAAGTGGGAAGACCGGATCAGCCGTTTCCGCGAAATTGGTGGAGAGTGTGAGGCGTATATTGGAAAAGGCCTTGTCGATGAAATCTTATTTTATGCATTGAACGCGATTAGCGCAGTGAAGAAAACTTATAAAGACAATCTGAATGGTACATTGCTTCACGGTGATGTCGTCCATCATAATATATTGCGTGATAGAGATGGCGTCATCCGTTTCATCGATTTCGATCTAGCGAGTACGGGGCCAGCCGGTACTGAAATTGCGCTCTGGATTCATCGAGTGCTGCCACAGATAGGATATGACATTGATTTTCTGTTTGATGAACAGCCGTCGCTTCGAAGACTGAATTATGCTTCCAAGACACTGCTTCTATTTCCAAATGAAATACTTCGAGAATGGCTTCATTTCTTCACATTGTCACCGTCTGGAAGAGAAAGACAGGCGAAGCAACTGGTCCCCTTTACTGAGTCCGCACTCTCACATTGGCCAAAATTATGGTATGATGTAGAACGGATTAACACATAGGGGGTAAGGTTATGGCAGGGCATTCTAAATGGAAAAATATCCAAAACCGTAAAGGCGCACAAGATGCAAAACGCGGTAAGGTTTTCCAAAAGATGTCGAAAGAAATTTTTGTAGCCGCAAAAGCAGGCGGACCTGATGTAGAATCGAACGCATCTCTTCGTTTGGCTATTGAAAAAGCAAAAGGCGTTAATGTTCCAAACGACGTGATTAAACGTGCAGTCGAAAAAGCGACGGGTGCTGGCGCGGATGAAAACTATGAGGAAGTAATCTATGAAGGATATGGTCCTGGAGGAGTGGCAGTACTTGTTTACTGCTTAACAGAAAACCGTAATCGAACTGCGCCGAATATACGTGTCGCCTTCAGCAAAAACGGCGGTAATCTCGGTGAAAGTGGTTCGGTAGGCTATATGTTTGACCGAAAGGGACGTCTTTTCATCGAACGGACGGATAGTACTGATGAAGATGCAGTTATGATGGCGGCGCTTGAAGCCGGTGCAGATGATATTGAGTCGACAGTAGATGGCTTTGAAATTATTACGCAACCAACGGACTTTTTAACAGTGAAAGAGACCCTTGAAGCGGAAGGAATCGATTTCATTTCGGCGGACATCGAGATGATTCCTTCTATGTACACGGTCCTTAGCGAAGATGCTGAAGAGCAATTTGAAAAGATGCTCGAAGTACTCGAAAATGATGAGGACGTTCAGGATATCTACCATAATGCAGAAGACCAAGATTAATCCCTTTAAATAGGATTCATTCTAATATCCATCCACCGTTTAAGAATGGTGGATGGATATTTATTGTGATAGATGAACAGTGAAAATAATATACATATCAATCAGTAAACTAGTGTACAATCTAATTGTGTCTGTGCATCTAAAAAAACAGTAATTACGTAATAGGAGTCGTGGGAAGGTGATTTCTTTTGATTGAAACATTATTATTGAACTTTTTGTTTTTACTCTTTCCGATTCTGATTGCTGTAATTTTTATTGAAAATGGGTTAACTAATTTTAATAAATATTTGCTTATGTTACTGTCCTCTGTGACGCTCGTTTTTTGTATGGCATTCCCAATTAAATTGGAGTTAGGATATATCGTTGATTTAAGATATGTTCCGTTTATTATTGTCGCCCTTTTTGGCGGATACAAAATGGCCTTTCCACTTTATATAATTCTAAATGCGTATCGGTTCTTTATCGGTGGAGATGGGATTTTTCAGTCACTTGCTCTCTCGACGGCGGTCCTTATTTTGGTACCGTTATTAAGTGCGAAATTTAAGCAACAAAACTCGCGATGGCGAATTTTTATTGCGATCTGCGTCACTTTTCTTACTATGACGTATTACTTTTTCACATTGAGCTTTAAATTTCCGAAACTGACAAGCGAATTTTGGTACTTGGTATTTTATACGCTTAGCACTTATCTAATGGCGACCTTTATACTAATGGCTTTAATTGAAAAAATTATCTCTAACATCAAAAGGCGCGAAATATATGTGCAAGCAGAAAGAATGAGAGACGTTAGTCATTTTTCGGCAAGTATTGCTCATGAAATCAGAAATCCACTTACTGTAACACGCGGGTTTCTCCAACTGTTAAATGAGTCCAAAACGATTAATGCCGATGAAAAAATATATATTGAATTTTCGTTGAAAGAATTAGGACGAGCAGAAACTATTGTCAGTGACTTTTTAACGTTTTCGAAACCACAATGTGAAAATATGGTTTTCTCTGATTTTGCAAAAGATATAAAGTATGTTGAGAATATTATGCAACCGTATGCGAAGAGGAATAGAGTTGAAATCCTTGTTCGTTCAACAAATACGCTGAAAGCAACATATGATGAAAATCAGATGCAGCAATGTCTCATTAATCTGGTTAAAAATGGTATCGAATCAATGCAGGATCACGGTGGCGTGCTTTATGTCGATGTGTCGGAACACAAGAAAAAAATCTTGATAAAGATTCAAGACAGTGGGAGCGGCATGACAAGAGAAGGGATTTCACAAATGGGAAAACCTTATTATTCTACAAAAACAGAAGGAACAGGCCTTGGAATGTTCATGGTTTATAGCACAATCAGGAATGTTAAAGGGGAAATTAAAGTGAAAAGTACGGTAGGGAAGGGAACAACTTTTCTGTTATACATACCTGTATAACTGTATTGATAAATAGTGTGGTAATTGCTATGATAAGTGTAATCTAGATTAATGTGAGTGAATGACCGATGACCGCCGATAAAGCGGTCATCTTTTCTTTTGCATACCAACCACCAATCAACTGCGCCTGGTTATTATTATGTCCACTTTTTGAAATGGGCTTGCCACTGGATACGGTGTTTTCAGTCTGAGTTCCACTAATCAGCAGGAACTTCTGAAGATTCAAGTTAAAGGTAGAAAGTGCGTTCGTATGGTATAATCGGTTCTATATATAGGGGGAGAGTAGCGTGTACGACTACATAAAAGGGCAGGTCACACGTGTGACGCCTGAACATATCACACTCGAACAGGGTGGGATTGGCTGGCTCATCATGACGCCTAATCCGTATGCTTTTCATAAAACAGAAGAAATCCAACAAGTATTTACTTATCTGCATGTACGTGAAGATATCCAGTTGCTTCTTGGATTCAAATCCTTGGAACAGCGGGAGTTGTTCAAAAAATTGATCACAGTATCCGGTATTGGTCCAAAAGGTGCCTTGGCAATACTTGCTAGCGGCGTCCCTTCACAAGTAATTGGTGCAATCGAACGGGAGGATGAAACGTTCCTTGTTCAATTTCCGGGAGTTGGGAAAAAAACGGCACGACAGATGATCCTCGATTTGAAAGGGAAGTTGTATGATCTATTTAATGCGATGGACATGCCAGACGAGGATATCACACTTCTGACAATGGCGGAAAATGGTGCACTTGATGAAGCAATACTTGCACTAGAAGCACTCGGTTACTCACAGCGCGAGCTGACAAAAGTGAAACCTAAATTAGAAAAAGAAGAACTTGATACAGAAGGCTACATGAAAATGGCACTTCGGTTATTATTAAAACAGAACTAATTGTATGTATATGTTGAACAAATGAATGCTTATGTAAACTAAGCGAAGGCGCCTTAAAAGGGGTAGCCGAAGCCCTAAGACTAGCGGCGAAGCTGCCTGGCTTAGGGCGGGAGGCATCCCCTAGCGCCGTAGCGAATTCAATGGAATTCTTTATCTCAACATATATATCAACGGCAGAAAGGGGGGGCGGACAATGGAGGAACGTGTTATTTCCGGAGAAGCATCGGATTTCGATGAACGTTTTGAACAATCGCTTAGACCGCAATTTCTTAGTCAGTATATAGGACAGGAAAAAGTGAAAGAAAACCTCGGTATTTTCATCGAAGCAGCAAAAGGCCGTAGCGAAAGTTTGGATCATGTCCTATTGTATGGACCACCAGGTCTCGGTAAGACGACGCTTGCAACGGTCATTGCCAATGAGATGGACGTCAATATCCGCATGACCAGTGGCCCTGCAATTGAACGCCCTGGCGATCTCGCAGCGGTCGTTTCATCTCTCGAACCAGGGGATGTATTATTCATCGATGAAATCCATAGGCTGAACCGTACAATCGAAGAAGTGCTGTATCCTGCCATGGAAGATTTCTGTTTGGATATCGTTGTCGGAAAAGGGCCCTCTGCGCGTTCTATCCGACTCGATTTGCCGCCATTCACACTGATTGGTGCGACAACCCGTGCAGGAGCATTATCGGCGCCGCTACGTGATCGTTTCGGTGTTCCGCTGCGCCTCGAGTATTACGAAGTTGCGCCGCTCAAGGAAATTGTCATTCGTAGCTCAGGCCTTTTTGAAGTAGTAATTGATGAACAGGCTGCAGTAGAAATAGCACGCCGTTCTCGCGGCACCCCGCGTATTGCAAACCGACTGTTGCGCCGTGTGCGTGACTATGCACAAGTAAGAGGCAACGGGAGCATTACAATGGAAATGGCAAATGAAGCACTAGAAATGCTGCAAGTCGATTCACGTGGTCTTGATCATATTGACCATAAGTTGATTACGGGAATGATTGAGCGCTTTCGTGGCGGGCCTGTTGGAATTGATACGATATCTGCAAGTATTGGCGAGGAATCGGTAACGATTGAAGATGTCTACGAACCGTATCTCCTTCAAATCGGTTTTATCCAACGGACACCGCGTGGGCGGATTGCGACTCGTCTTGCATATGAACATTTTGGCTATCCAATTCCCGAGCACAACGATTTCTAATTCAATTATAAAGGGAGAATTTATAGACGATGGATGTAAATGATTTTGATTTCGATTTACCAGATAATCTAATAGCACAAACACCGTTACTAGACCGCACAGCAAGCCGTCTTATGGTACTTGACCCAAAAACAGGGGAAGTAGAGCACCGTCATTTTCGTGATCTTCTCGAAGAGCTAGAGTCGGGAGATATGCTCGTACTCAATGATACGCGGGTGCTGCCTGCTCGATTAATGGGTGTGAAAGAAGATACTGGAGCCATGATTGAAGTGTTACTATTGAAGCAAACGGCAGATGACGAGTGGGAGACGCTAGCAAAACCTGCGAAACGTGTGAAACTTGGTACGATTGTCACTTTTGGTGACGGACGTCTGAAAGCAGAGTGCACGGGGATTTTGGAACAAGGTGGACGTACATTCAAATTTATCTATGACGGTATTTTTTATGAAATCCTAGATGAACTTGGGCAGATGCCACTACCACCATATATTACTGAAACGCTGGATGATCAAGCACGCTATCAGACTGTGTTCGCCAAAGAACGAGGTTCGGCAGCAGCACCGACTGCAGGACTTCATTTCACCGATGAAATCCTAGAAAGTATCCAGAATAAAGGCGTCAATATCGCATTCATTACACTGCATGTCGGTCTTGGCACATTCCGTCCAGTCAGTGCAGATACGATTGAGGATCACACGATGCATTCCGAATATTATCATGTCACTGAACAAACAGCGGATGCAATAAATGAAGCCAAAGCACAAGGTGGACGCGTCATAGGGGTCGGTACGACGTCTGTGAGAACACTAGAGACAATCGCTTCGGAAAATGCCGGTAAAATTGTGGCTTCAAGCGGCTGGACGTCGATTTTCATCTATCCAGGTTATACATTCAGTATTTTGGATGGACTATTAACCAATTTTCATTTACCTAAATCGACGTTGATCATGCTGATTTCAGCGCTAACAACTCGAGAACATATTTTAGCAGCATATAACAGGGCGGTTGAGGAAAAATATCGCTTCTTCAGCTTTGGAGATGCAATGTTCATAAAACCGTCACAAAGGAAGGAATCATAAAATGACAGCAGTTACATACGAACATATCAAAACTTGTAAACAAACCGGAGCACGTCTTGGAATCGTCCATACACCACACGGTTCATTTGAAACACCAGCATTTATGCCGGTTGGTACACAGGCAACTGTCAAAACATTATCACCTGAAGAGCTGAAAGAAGTCGGAGCAGGCATTATTTTAAGTAATACCTATCATCTGTGGCTTCGTCCGGGTCAGGATATCATTGAAGAGGCAGGCGGACTACATAAGTTCATGAACTGGGATAGACCGATTCTGACCGATTCAGGCGGTTTTCAAGTGTTTTCACTAAGCGAATTCCGTAAAATCGAAGAGGAAGGTGTCCATTTCAGACATCATTTGAACGGTAGTAAATTGTTCCTTAGCCCCGAGAAAGCAATGGAAATTCAGAATTCACTAGGCGCAGATATTATGATGGCTTTCGATGAATGTCCGCCGTTCCCTGCAACGCGTGAATATATGAAAGCTAGCGTTGAACGGACATCTAGATGGGCTGAAAGATGCCTAGGAGCACATGCACGTCCGGCAGATCAAGCATTATTCGGCATTATACAAGGTGGCGAGTTTGAGGATTTACGTGCTCAAAGTGCAAAAGATCTTGTGTCACTTGATTTCCCAGGTTATGCAATCGGCGGCTTGTCTGTTGGCGAGCCGAAAGATATTATGAACCGTATCCTTGAACACACAACACCGCTTCTACCACAGGACAAGCCGCGTTACTTGATGGGTGTAGGTTCGCCTGACTCACTTATTGACGGTGCTATCCGCGGTATAGACATGTTTGACTGTGTCCTACCGACTCGTATTGCGCGAAACGGTACGCTTATGACGAGTGAAGGACGTTTGAATATCCGCAATGCGAAATTCGAGCGTGATTTCCGTCCTCTTGATGAAAAATGTAGCTGCCATGTCTGTAAAACGTACAGCAGGGCTTATATTCGCCATCTTATCAGAGCGGATGAAACTTTCGGAATCAGGCTGACTTCTTATCATAATCTCCACTTTCTACTTAATTTAATGGAGCAGGTAAGGGATGCAATTCGCCATGATCGACTGGGAGATTTCCGTGAAGAATTTTTTGAGAGCTACGGATTTAATAAACCGAATGCAAAAAACTTTTAAATCTAGTATAATGAATCTTGATTGAAGGGGGGATATATATATGGGTTCATTAACACAACTATTGCCATTCGTTGCGATGTTCGCAGTGATGTGGTTCTTGCTAATCAGACCGGCGCAAAAGAAACAGAAAGCGACGAAGCAGATGCAAGGAGATTTGAAACGTGGAGATAAGGTCATCACAATTGGTGGCATTCACGGCACGATAGACGCTGTAGATGATTCATCGGTTTTTCTTAAAGTTTCTGAAGGCACGACACTGCAGTTCGATAGACAAGCTGTTGGACGTGTAACAGAATCAATTTAAGTATTGTAAGAATTTGAAGAGGCGATTGGCTGAGTGGGATATTTCCCATTCAGGCAATCGCCTCTTTTTCCGTACTGAACGTGTATATAAGCAGAAGTGTAAAGGGCATCCTTTCGTAAAAGGGGTAGATCTTTATGAACGATTTATTAATTATCGGTTTTAGGACGGTATTTCTTTATGTGCTCATCTTGATCATCTTACGGATTATGGGTAAACGAGAAGTCGGTGAGCTGGGTGTTATCGATGTTGTGGTCTTCGTCTTTATGGCAGAGGTTGCCGCATTTGCACTCGATTCCCCCGACAAAGATCTGATTCAATCCGTCATACCGATGCTTATTTTACTCGTCATTCAAGTCGTTTCTTCTTATTTTTCAATGAGAAGTAAGAGGTTTAGAGATATTGTCGATGGTGAACCAACACTTATTATTAGGCACGGTAAAATAATTGAGCATGAAATGCGGAAACAACGTTATAATCTTGACGATTTATTTCAGCAACTTCGTGAACAACAGATTGGCTCTGTTCATGAAGTCTCATTCGCTTATTTGGAACCATCGGGAAATTTGTCCGTCTTTAAACACGACAGTATCCAACCAGTACTTTCGCTTATTTCCGATGGTGTTATCCAAGGTAAACATCTTGAACTTATCGATAAAACCGAAGAGTGGCTTTTAGAAGAACTACTGAACCTCGGAATAAATGATGTTGAACAGATTTTCTATTGTTCATTTGAAAATGATGGACTGAAGTTTCAGTTGAAAGAGAGTTATCAATGACTTTTCAGTAGTCTCCTGAACAGAAAGAGATCACTTTTTTTAACTTGACCTGTCAAAATAAGTATCACAAGAAGGAAAACACTTGTGATTGCACATTCTGTGAATAAACCAAAATCTCCAATTGGGATGAAAATTGGTCGCATAATACAGGTCATGATAAAGGAAGCATAAGGCAGAGCAAATATGGTGAAGCCGGAAGCGGTCGATTTGTTTTTCCGAAGTGTTGCTATATGAAGGAATGATGTAATAAGCACGCCAAAGCCGATCGCAAGGACTGCCCCTGTCACCTGTAAACCAGGCTGGGAAGCGAGGATGAACATGACCGCCAGTTTAGCAATACCACCGTATACGGAGTTCATCATCCCTGCCTTGGCATCACCCGTAGCTTGTAAAATTGAATAGAGCGGGCCTTGGATATAATAAAAGAAAAAAACTGGAGCAAGTAACGCCATATAGGAAGCACCCTGAGTGACATGGAATAACTTTACTGCCAAATCCTCACCGTGAATGAAAAACACAGTTGCTGCAAACGTACCTGTTAAAGCGGACAGGCGGAGCGATAGATGAATTCGTTCTTTCAGTTTTCTCGTATTATTTGATGCGACTGCTCCGCTTACGGCGGGCACTAGGACAACAGACAAGGCATATGGGATGAACGCCGGAAATAGGAGCAACGGGACAAGGACACCGGATACAATGCCGTACAACGTTGTGGCAGCTACCGCTGAAACACCTGAAAACGCGAGTGCACGGAGGAAGATAATCGGCTCAAGGAACCAAGTGAACGTACCGAATAGGCGGCTACCAGACGATGGCAAAGCGATGGCTAGCAAAGGTTCCATTGGATAGCGCTTGAGTTTCTCCTGCTGTTTTGGTATTCGCTTCTTTTGTTGCCTATATTTGAACAACAAATAAAGGACGGATAGCATTTCCGCAAGAAGCGTGACGCCCATCGCATAAGCGGCACTCAGTGCTGTATTATCAGCTACGAGTAGATGCGGTAAAAGCCATGTGATTAGCGTGATACGGCATATTTGTTCTATGATTTGTGACCATGCGGTTTCTTCGATTCGTGCGATACCTTGGAAATATCCGCGGATCAAGCCCCCGATAGCAGCGATAGGTACGATTGCGATTCCGACATACAGTGTGGTGGATGAAGCAGAATTACCGAGAAGTGTTTCAGCTAAGTAGGGAACGAACAAAATAGAAGCTGGAATGAATACCACTGCGGTCAAGATAGTGATGAAGGAAGCTGTCTTCATAAGAGAAGGGATTTTTACGGATTGCCCTTTCGCTTCGAGTTCGGCAATCACTTTGGCTATGGCAATCGGTACACCAAGCTGAACAAGTGACAGGAAAAAGATAAAAGCGGGATAAGCGGTCATGTAGATGCCGACCGCCTCTTCGCCTGCAATCCGCATGAATTGAATCCGGAAGACGAATCCTAAAAGCTTGGTTAGGAAGACGGCAACCATCAGTACGACAGTTCCGCGGATGAATGAAGACAATTTAAACAACTCCTTCTCAATTCCGGTCATTTCGTATACACTAAACCTATGCAGAAATATCCATACTTACGACTGTCCAGGAAAGGGATGGAAAAGATGCCAAGACGATTCGGACAACTGTTCACACATATGCTGCCTGCAATTGAAAGCAAAAAGACTGAATTTCATCTGTACGGCTATACAACAGTAACCGAAGAGGACATTTGGACATTTTGCGTCCAGAAGAAATGGCGTAAAAAAAATATCGAGGACATGGGGATGCATGAAATTGCAAATGGAATCCTCAAAATCTCACCAGCAGAATATATGACGTTTACACAGATTGAAGAACAACGCGGTGCAAACTGGTTTACCGATCTGAACAGTGAAGAACTTCAAATCTTACTGACACCACATAAATCGAAAAATGAGTTATGATAGAGTGAAACGTGACAATTTGACACATGAATGACTGTGTTTCATAATAGACATATTGTGTTTTTATAATTGTGTAGTATTCAGCGCCTAGTTGTTGCGGGGCGCTGTCGCTATTCTCGGAGTATGTACATAGATAAATACCGTACAGTTGCACTCCATATTTAGAGGGGGAAATTGGATTATGAAAAGAAGAGGACGGATCGTAGCGTTTCTATTATTAATCGTCGTATTTGGCTTGACGATTGGGACGACTGCAAATCCGATAGTGAAAGATGTAAAACTAGGTCTAGATTTACAGGGTGGCTTTGAAGTCCTTTATCAAGTTTTACCTTTGAAAGACGATGCCCCAAAAATAACGGAAGAAATGGTTAAAGATACAGCAAATGCACTAAGAAACCGGGTTGACGTACTTGGGGTAAGTGAACCAAGTATCCAAATCGAGTCGGGTAACCGGATTCGCGTGCAGCTTGCGGGAGTAGAGGACCAAGAATCAGCTAGGGAACTCCTGTCGACTCAGGCAAATCTGACGTTCAGGGATGCCGATGACAACCTCCTTTTAGACGGAAACGACTTAAAAGAGGGGAAGGCCAAGGCTAACTTTGGCGAAAATGGTAATCCAGTTGTTACCCTTGAAATGAAATCTCCGACTAAATTCGGTGAAGTGACAACATTGATCTCACAAAAAAAACCAGAGAACGTAATGGTCATCTGGTTAGACTTCGTAGAAGGTGAAGATTCATTTAGAGCGGAAGTAACGAAAGAAAAACCTAAATTCGTTTCAGCACCCTATGTGGCAAACCCGATTAACTCATCAGACGTTGAAATATCGGGATCATTCTCTTTAGAAGAGACGAAGAACCTTGCGGGAATTTTGAACGCAGGTGCACTACCTGTTCACCTTGAAGAAGTCTATTCGACATCCGTCGGCGCACAGTTTGGTGAACAAGCACTTAACAAGACAATTTTTGCGGGGATTATCGGTATCTCGCTTATCTTCTTATTCATGCTTGTGTATTACCGTCTGCCAGGTTTAGTAGCAGTCATTACGTTAACGGTTTATATTTTCATCATTTTACTTGTCTTCACGCTCATTAACGGCGTGCTAACGCTGCCTGGTATTGCGGCACTCATGCTCGGAGTCGGGATGGCGGTCGATGCGAATATCTTAATGTATGAACGGATACGTGAAGAATTACGTGTTGGTAAATCCGTCAAGACATCGTTTATGGCTGGAGCGAAAAATTCTTTCACCGCCATTCTAGATGCTAATATCACGACGCTTCTTGCAGCAGTTGTTCTGTTCATATTCGGGACAAGCTCAGTGAAAGGCTTCGCAACAATTCTCATCATCAGTATTCTAGCTAGCTTCTTAACAGCTGTATGGGGCTCTCGTATACTCTTGGGTCTACTCGTCGATAGTGGTGCGTTTGATGGGAAAACTGCATGGTTCGGTATTTCGAAAAGCAGGGTTCATGCACCCGAAGAAAACGTTGAAACATTGGAACTAACAACGAAATTTGATCGTTTCGATTTCGTAGCTACACGCAAAAAATTCTATGTCATTTCAGCAGTATTGCTAATTAGTGGTGTCATTGCGCTCGGTATCTTCAAGCTGAACCTCGGCATTGATTTCTCGAGTGGTACGCGTGTTGAAGTGCTTGCCGATCATCCCTTGACGACAGATGAAATATCTACGTACCTGGATGAAATCGGACACCCGACAACTGATATCGTCATTTCTGGTGATACGGGCAATATGGGTGTCATGCGTTACGTAGAAGAGTTTACACAAGAAGAAGTCAATAAGCTTAAAGCGGATATTGCGACCGAATTCGGTTCTGATCCGAATATTTCAACGGTTTCAGACACGGTTGGTAAGGAACTTGTGAAAAATGCGATCACAGCATTGCTTATTGCTATGCTTGGAATCGTCATATATGTAGCACTTCGTTTCGAATGGCGTATGGGAGTTGCGACCATCGTCGGACTTCTCCATGATGTGTTCTTTATGGTAGCAGTGATCAGTCTCTTACGTTTAGAAGTAGACATCACCTTCATTGCCGCAGTGTTGACGATTGTAGGTTACTCCATCAATGATACGATTGTGACATTTGACCGGATACGGGAAAATATCAATCATCGTGGTCGCATCGATAATGTGGCAGAACTTGCGGATATTGTTAACAAATCATTGCGTCAGACACTTGGACGTTCTGTTAATACGGTGCTCACAGTCGTCTTTGTTGTAGTGGGGCTTATGCTATTCGGTGCAGAATCAATCCGGACATTCTCAATAGCACTTCTAATTGGACTGTTTGCGGGAACTTATTCTTCGATATTCATCTCAGCTCAAATCTGGTTTGATCTGAAGAAACGTGAAATCAATAAAAAAGGCGCAATTAAAGTCGAAGACACGAAGAAACAATGGGGCTCAGACGAACCTATCGTTTAACACCTATTATGATAAGTTTCGGTTATTCATGGAACAGGGTATACTTTATGTATACTCTGTTCTATTTTTTTCTTAATGAAAGGGGAAAACTATATGAAGTTTCAGTGGAATTTGCTGCTAGGTCTATTATTCGCCATTATTATCGCCATCTTTGCTGTTTTTAATGTTGACGCGGTTCAAGTCAATTATGTGTTTGGCAAAGCACAGTGGCCACTCGTTCTTGTTATTTTAGGTGCAGCACTTCTTGGTGCCGTAGTCAGCGGATTTGTCGCGATGTTCCTGTCATTTCAATCAAGCCGTCGCATAAAAGAGCTTATGAAAGAAATGACCACCAAAGAGCTTACAATTGCAGCACAACAGAATGAAATTGCGGAACTGCAAAAGTACACAGCCTTACCATCCAATGATGAAGTAATTATCGAAAATAAAAATGTATAAGCAAAGAGCGTCTTCCAGCTACTAATACAGGGAAGATGCTCTTTTTTGTTAACGAATTTAGTGCAGACTTCTACTTCAGGGAATTTTAGCAGTCTTTTCTTTTAGAGTCGGAGCCCATCCGCTATAATGAATGTAAGGATGTGAAGGAATTTGATCGAATCAATGAAAAGATGGAAAGTGGAACGACCGAATGAAGAAATTGTAGCAATGTTGACAAAGGATCTCGGTATTTCATCTGTCCAGGCAAAAATACTTACTTCAAGGGGAATAATAGATTCCGGAGTGGCAAAAGATTTTTTACATATGGATGCATCTAGCATGCATGACCCTTTTTTACTATATGATATGGACAAAGCGGTGTCGCTCATAACAACAGCAATCGCTTCAGATAAAAAAATTGCTGTTTATGGCGATTATGACGGTGATGGTGTGACGAGTGTGACGGTCCTTACAACGGCTTTGGAGCGAATGGGTGCAGATGTGTTCTATGCGATACCCAATCGGTTCCAGCACGGCTATGGACCGAATAAAGACCTTTTCTTGGAGCTATACGAAAAAGGGGCCTCGCTTATTATTACTGTCGACAATGGCATTTCGGGTATTGATGAAATTGCATATGCGAAATCACTCGGAATGGACATCATCATTACAGACCACCATGAAATCGGTGAAGTGTTACCAGCAGCAGATGCCATCATCCATCCTCGACATCCAGAAGGGGAGTATCCGTTCGGAGAGCTTGCTGGGGTTGGTGTAGCATTCAAACTTGCGTGCGCATTACTTGAGGATGTTCCGGAAGATTTATTTGAACTTGTTGCTATCGGGACAGTTGCAGATTTAGTTCCGCTTCGCGATGAAAACAGATATTTCGTCAAAGAGGGCATCAGGCAGATGCGTGTTTCAAAACGTCCTGCAATCCAGGCGCTCGCACGCATCGCTAGCACTGAACAAGCAACACTCTCAGAGGAGTCAATCGGATTTATGATTGGGCCTCGTCTGAACGCAGCTGGGCGTCTAGGCGATGCTACCCCGGCAGTTCAACTATTGAAGACAGAAGACGCAACGCTTGCGACAACATTGGCAAAAGAACTTGATACGCTGAATAAGGAACGACAAGCGATTGTAGCTGAAATAGCTAAAGAAGCGGAAGACATGATATTGAAAATGTATGGTGATACAGTTCCGCTCGTCTTCGTTATCGGAGGAGAAGGTTGGAATTCAGGTGTGGTGGGAATTGTAGCATCAAGATTAACTGAGAAATATTACCGTCCGTCAATTGTCTTGTCGATTGACAGGGAAACAGGAATTGCGAAAGGGTCTGCAAGAAGTATTGCTGGTTTTGATATGTTTGTCGAGCTATCCAAAAATGCGCAGCTTCTACCTCACTTTGGAGGTCATCAGATGGCGGCGGGAATGTCTCTTGCAGTGACAGACGTTGTTACGCTGCGTGAAAACCTGAATAAACAGGCAGTTGAGGTGTTGACTGAAGAAATGTTGACGCCTGAAGTTCGTATCGATGTTCCACTGTCAATTAGTGAAATTGATGTTAGCGTTTTGGAATCACTGGAACTGCTGCGTCCATTTGGAATGGCTTTTGAAAAGCCTGTTTATATGATCGAAGATATTACAGCCACGACTGTGCGGAAAATTGGTGCGGCAAAGAATCATATGAAGCTGGAATTAGCGGATGAGGGCGTTTCACTTGATGCCATTGGATTCGGACTGGGTCCTATTGCGGACCAACTTACACCAGGTGTAAAGTTGTCGGTTACGGGCGATTTGCAGGTGAATGAATGGAATGGTAATAAGAAGCCACAGTTATTAATCAGCGATATCCGTTCAGATGAATGGCAACTGTTCGATTTGCGTGGCGTACGCGAAGCAACAAGATGGCTGCCAACCATTCCATTAGACGATACAGTGTTTGTTGCTTTCCATGAACAAACGGTGACACATTTTCAATCATCCATGAAGGGGATTGTTATTACTCTATTTGGACAAGAAGCAATAACGAAGGCTGAAAATCTTGTCCTTCTAGATATACCGGACGATGTTATCCAACTTGAAGAACTTGTAGGTTCTGTCCATCCAGATCGCGTCTATGCACATTTCCATGCATCCGAATCAAGGTATTTTGATGGAATTCCTGATCGTGAGCAGTTTGGCTGGTATTACAGTTTCTTGAAAAAACGTGAGAAATTTGACTTCGTTACGAACGGAGCTCAGCTCACAAAACATAAAGCATGGAAAAAAGATACGGTTTATTTCATGTCAAAGGTGTTTTCTGAGCTAGGATTTGTTAAGATTGAAGATGGTTTTGTTTCCGTTCAGGAAACAGCCGGTAAACGCGATTTGACGGAAGCGCCAGCTTATAAAGAGCGCGAACGTCAAATTGAGCTTGAGAAAAGACTGCTATATGCGCCTTATATGGAATTGAAACAATGGTTCGATACTGTGCGAAATGGAATTGTCGACAGGGAGGAACACTAATGGATTTGAAAGAATATGTGACGATTGTACCGGATTATCCGAAAAAGGGAATCAGCTTTAAGGATATTTCAACAATCATGGATAATGGTCAAGCTTATAAATTTGCAACAGATGAAATTGTTAAGTTTGCGAAAGAGGTTAATACTGATATAATTGTCGGCCCTGAAGCGCGTGGATTTATCATTGGGTGCCCAGTTGCCTATGCACTGGAAGTAGGATTTGCTCCTGTCCGTAAACCCGGAAAATTGCCAAGAGAAACAATTGAAGTCGAATATGATCTTGAATATGGAAAAGATACATTAACAATTCACAAAGATGCCATAAAGCCTGGTCAACGTGTATTGATTGTCGATGATCTTCTTGCGACAGGCGGTACGGTGGGAGCGACAGTCGAGCTAGTTGAAAAACTAGGCGGAGTTGTTGCGGGCTGTGCGTTTATCATAGAGTTATCGTATTTAAGCGGTCGTGAAAAATTGCAAGGTTATGACATGCGTTCACTGATCACATATTGAAAAAGGTCCTCCGCGATAATAAGCGGGGGATCTTTTCATATGTTCAGAATGAAGGTGCGAACCACTTTTCCATATACTAACCCTTTACACGAGCATGTATTTATACATACAATAGGAATACAATCATTTTTGCGGATAAAGTCGGAAGGGGTAATCGTATGGCGAAAAATCGTGACATGACGGCGGAAGAAATATTCACACTTGTTGCCTCTTATATGAATGAAGAACATGTTGAGTTCGTCAAAAAAGCATATGAGGCAGCGAAAACTGCACACGAAGGACAGCATAGAAGTTCAGGTGAGGTATATATTATTCACCCTGTCCAAGTAGCGGGTATTCTTGCCGAATTGGAAATGGACCCTTCGACAGTTGCAGCTGGGTTTCTACACGACGTTGTGGAAGATACAGACATCAGCAGGGACGACATCATCCGAGATTTTGGAGAAGAAGTGGCAATGCTTGTCGATGGTGTGACGAAACTCGAAAAATTACAATATAAATCCAAAGAAGAGAAACAGGCAGAAAATCATCGTAAAATGTTCGTAGCAATGGCTCAGGATATCCGTGTCATACTTATTAAATTAGCGGACCGGCTCCATAATATGCGAACGTTAAAACATGTCCCGGAAGAAAAACAGCGCCGGGTTGCGGCTGAAACGCTGGAAATCTTCGCACCACTTGCCCATCGTTTAGGTATATCGGCTATTAAATGGGAATTGGAAGATACAGCATTACGTTATTTGAACCCACAGCAATATTACCGAATTGTCAATATGATGAAGCGCAAACGCGTCGAACGAGAAAACTATTTAGTAAACGTTATGGAGCAAATCAAGACGGAAATTGGAGAGATGGAAATTGACGCTGATCTTTCAGGACGTCCAAAACATCTGTATTCGATTTACCGCAAGATGGTTATCCAAAAGAAAGAATTCAATGAGATTTATGACCTTCTGGCTGTCAGAATTCTCGTTTCAAGTATTAAAGATTGCTATGCGGTTCTTGGTATCATTCACACATTATGGAAGCCGATGCCTGGCAGATTCAAAGATTATATTGCGATGCCAAAACAGAATCTGTATCAGTCGTTGCATACGACCGTTGTAGGGCCGGCTGGAGATCCACTTGAAGTGCAAATTCGGACCGAAGAGATGCACAAAATTGCTGAATTCGGAGTTGCAGCACACTGGGCCTATAAAGAAGGAAAAACGGTAGCCGAAACCCCAAGTAATATTGATTCGAAATTGACTTGGTTCAGAGAGATACTCGAATTTCAAAACGAATCATCTAACGCTGAAGAATTTATGGAATCACTGAAATTCGATTTATTCTCGGACATGGTTTATGTCTTTACGCCGGACGGAGACGTTATTGAACTGCCGGCAAGTTCAGTCCCTATCGATTTTGCCTACCGTGTCCACTCAGAAATTGGGAATCGGACAATAGGTGCAAAAGTGAATGGTAAAATGGTCCCGCTTGATACTGAATTGTTTACGGGAGATATTATTGAAATTTTGACATCGAAGCAATCGCTTGGACCAAGCCGTGATTGGTTAAAACTTGCCAATACATCACAGGCGAAAAATAAAATTCGGCAGTTTTTCAAGAAACAACTTCGGGAAGAAAACATCCTAAAAGGCCGGGAAATGATTGAAAAAGAAATAAAATCACAAGAGTTTGATGTGAAAGACGTACTTACACAGGAAAATATTAAACGTACAATCGAAAAATTCAGCTTCACTTCCGAAGATGATATGTATGGAGCTGTTGGGTTCAATGGTATAACCGCTCAGCAGGTAGTTAATCGTCTTGCTGAAAAGTTACGGAAAGTACGTGAACAACAAGATACAATTGACAAAATCGTTTCAGACATGAAATCCCCTCAACCGGAAAAAATGACTGAATCAGGTGTTATTGTTAAAGGGATCGACAATTTGCTAATTAGGTTATCGAAGTGTTGTAATCCAGTCCCTGGTGATGAGATTGTTGGATTCATCACAAAAGGTCGCGGTGTTTCCGTCCATCGTACCGACTGCCCTAATATTGTGGTCGAAGATGATGAGTATGATCGAATTATCGACGTCGAATGGGCGATAGGGCCTTCTAGTTCAAGGAAAGAGTTCCTGGTTGATATAGAAGTGTCAGCTTTTGATCGACAAGGGTTGTTGAATGAAGTGATGATGGTTGTCGCCGATACGAAAACGCCGATGGTTGCGGTCAGTGGCAAAGCGGACCGAGACAAAATCGCCCGCATTCATATGACGATTAAAATTATGGATATTGCACATTTGCAAAGAATTGTTGATCGGATTAAACAAATCCGCGATATCTATTCTGTGGAACGTGTCATTAATTGATTGGAAGGTGTAACAGATGAAAGTTGTGTTGCAACGATCGGGTCCAGCTTCTGTCCGCGTCGATGGGGAGACAACGGGTTCAATTGATAAGGGCTACGTGCTCCTTGTTGGTGTAACTCACTCGGATAGCGAAGAAGACGCTGCTTATCTTGCGAAGAAAATTTCAGGCCTTCGTTTATGGGAAGATACGGAGGGGAAGATGAACCATTCAATCCTTGAGGTAGGTGGGGATATTCTTTCAGTATCCCAGTTTACTTTGTTCGGAGACGTGAAAAAAGGACGTCGCCCAAGTTTCATTGAAGCGGCAAGACCCGAACAGGCAAAACCGCTTTGGGAATTCTTCAACCAAAAATTAGAAGAAGAAGGCTTGAAAGTTCAAACCGGTGTTTTTGGCGCAATGATGGATGTCGAGCTCATTAACGATGGTCCGGTAACGATTATTCTAGACTCGAAATAATAACATAAAGGACCTTCCTCAATACCTGGGAAGGTCCTTTATGTTTTTGGAGAGTGTTTGGTATGTCCTTTTCTATTCAATGCGTGGTGGCAGTAACTGGCACCACGCATTTTTCTTCATACCACTAGTAATTGTATTCTATACAAACTAAGCGAAGGCATCCCCGAGCGCCGTAACGAATTCAATGGGATTCTTTATCTCAACATTTCTAGTTAATTTTTATTGAAATAGTCAAGAAGACCTTGATATATACCATGCGTCGCACGTTCACGGAACATATCGCTTGTGACCGTTCGTTCCTCGGCAGAATTCGATAGGAAACCGAGTTCAATCAGAATAGCATTTTGCCTATTCTCACGAAGAACTAGGAAATCGCCAGGCTGAGATCCTCGGTTACGCAAATTCACTGTTGAGGCAAGCCCGTCATTAACCGAAGAAGCAAGTGCTTGTTGATGTGCGTGTGAGTAATACGTCGTAAAGCCCGCTACGCTAGAATCGGGATTGGCATCATAATGGAGACTGATGAATGCATCCGCAGCATGCTGATTACTGATAGCGACTCGTTTTCTCAACGATACATAAGTGTCTGTTTCACGAGTTGTAATCACATTCGCGCCTGCAGCTTTTAATTTAGCTGCTAATAATTCAGAAGTAAGAATTGTAATGTCCTTTTCGTCTGTTCCACGGGCTCCTGTTGTGCCGCGGTCATTACCGCCGTGTCCAGGATCAATCACGATCGTAAGCCCCTTTAAAGTGCCGGCAACACGTGGGACTGATTCTTTCATAACGGGTTCTGTCAATAGTGCCTCGTCGCCCGTAGAGACTACCCATGTAGCAATAAATGCAGAAGCCCCTGTCGGTAAAGAAATTTCATACCAGTCGCCATCTTGTTTAACAATTGGAAACTTTTCTCCTGCATCTGCTCGAGCGGCAATCTGTGAAGAAGTCGTAGCGGCTTCACGGATATTCGTCCCATTTGATAGGATGGTAACCGTTCCTAAATTTGAGCTTTCGGAAGTCTGGTTGCCATTCGATGTGAGCGTGCCGTGGAATGAGTAGACCCAACCCAATTCGTTATCATCTAATGAAATTTGTACCCAATTGCCATTGACTACCTTAACGTCATACGATTCACCTTGACGGATGAGACCTACTCGTTTGGAGGTCAGGTCTGCATTTTTTCTGACGTTGAGTGCTTCAACTGAAACGGTAAATGACTCGGGTGTTGCGGCTTGATTGGTTGTCTTTGGTTCAGTTTGATCTGCCACCGGTGTAATATAATCTGTATGTACCCAACCGTTTGTGCCGTTAAATGTAATGGAAGTCCATTCACCGTCATTTCCAGTGGCAATTGCTTCGTCCCCAGCGGCCATCCGACCAAGTACTGCTGAATTGGTGGAAGGACTGGATCTCACATTTAACTGACTGACGCGTGAAACGACTGCGGTACTTGTCCCAGTAGCTTGATCTGCGGAAGCAGTTAGCCAAGAGGCAATCCATCCAGAACTGTTGCCATGCTGGATTTGGTACCAGTCTCCAGAAACAGCAATAACGTCTACCCGATCACCCTGTTTTAGCGAGCCGATTACAGCAGAAGTAAGACCGGCACCGGACCGGATGTGTACGGATTTTGCATCAACGACGACTGAATCCGTATTAGCGTAAGTCGTTGGAATGTCGTAGAATACGCTGAATAAAAGTATGAATGCGATCATCCATTTGCTCATTTTTGACAAAATATCATACCCCCTACAGTCCATTGTAGAAGTTTTCACTACAAAAAACTACAATTAATCGAAAAAGGTTGACACTATGACGCAGAATCATTAAGATGATGATTAATTAACAATTTAACTCACACGGATAGTACGTGTTATATTTATGCCAACGACATGGAAAGTAATTGTATAATTGACTGACAAGAGAGGGACGGACGTGGCTGAAATCCATCCTACAGCGATTTACAATGAATAACACCATCGAGGCTCTGTACTGAACGATTTCTAATTCAGTAAGTACAGACGGAACCGGCCGTTATCCGGTTTTAGAGTGGGCGCAAACTTTTGCGTCAATTTGGGTGGAACCGCGGAAGCTATAAAGGCTCTCGTCCCTTGCATAGGCAAGGGATGGGGGTCTTTTTTTGTGTACCGACTAAGCGTGTCTAGGCTTCGGCGTGCCTACAGGAGGTAGGTTATGCAGTGGATAGGGATTGAACTTCATCCCTCTTAGTTGCTACAGGTCGTGGTGTACTTAGACTGCAATTCTTATTTAGGAAGGGGAATTTATATGATTTTCAAAGTGCCAAGAGGAACTCAGGATATTTTGCCATCTGAAACATGGAAATGGCAGCAAGCAGAAAAAATCATTAACGAAGTATGCGATATCTACCGTTATAAAGAAATCCGTACACCGATTTTTGAACAAACGGAATTATTTCAACGTCTCGTAGGTGAGACAACTGATGTCGTTCAAAAAGAGATGTATACCTTTACGGATAAAGGCGATCGTTCAATGACGCTACGACCTGAAGGAACTGCAGCTGTCGTACGCTCTTTCGTGGAGAATAAAATGTTTGGTTACCCGGATCAGCCTGTAAAGCTTTTTTACACAGGTCCAATGTTCCGTTATGAGCGTCAGCAAGCAGGACGTTACCGTCAATTTGTTCAATTTGGAGCAGAAGCAATCGGCAGCGCAGATCCTGCGATTGACGCAGAAGTGATTGCGTTGGCACTGGATGTCTATAAGCGAGTGGGATTGACAAAGTTGAAACTTGTTATTAACTCGCTAGGCGATACAGAGTGCAGAATAGCGCACCGCGAAGCGCTTATTGCGCACTTCAATCCGCATATAGGGGAATTCTGTTCTGATTGTCAATCTAGATTGGAAAAAAATCCACTACGCATATTAGATTGTAAAGTCGATAACGGCAATCCGCTCATTGCTTCAGCACCATCCTTAGCTGACTATTTGAATGAAACGTCTGCTCAATACTTTGCAGATGTAAAAGGTTATCTCGACGATGCAGGGATTTCTTATGAGGTCGATGCAAATCTTGTGCGTGGCCTTGATTATTATAATCACACGGCATTTGAAATTATGAGCACTTCGGAAGGATTCGGAGCAATTACGACTTTGTGCGGCGGTGGTAGATACAATGGTCTCGCTGAGGAAATCGGTGGACCTTCTGCACCAGGTATCGGTTTTGCGATGAGTATTGAGCGTTTACTTCTTGCGATGGCTGCTGAAGGGAAATCGTTTGAAGCTGAGCCAGTACTTGACGTTTATATCGTTACTCTTGGGGAAACAGCACGTCGTCCAGGCTTTAAATTGCTTGGTGCACTTCGAGAAGCTGGTATTCGGTCGGATATGGATTATATGGACCGGAAAATGAAAGCGCAAATGAAATCGGCAGATAGATTGAATGCACGGACAGTTGTACTAATCGGTGAAGATGAAGTAGCGGAAGGCGTTGCTTTATTGAAAAACATGGCTGACGGGGCGCAAGTAAAAGTTCCTGTTGCTGAACTGGTTCAAAAACTTAAAGAAACATTGATTGGCTAAAGAGAGGCGGATGAAGGCAATGAAACGTACACATTATAGTGGTGAATTGACAGAAGAGGTAATCGGACAACCGGTTACATTACAAGGATGGGTTCAAAAAAGAAGGGATCTTGGGGGACTAATTTTCGTCGACGTACGGGACCGTTCAGGAATCGTTCAGGCAGTATTTAACCCGAGTTTTTCAAGCGAAGCAATCGTTACGGCAGACAAACTGCGCAATGAGTTCGTAATCGAGCTAACAGGTTTAGTTGTTGAGCGCGCAGAAGGCCAGAAAAATCCGCTATTGAAAACCGGTTCGATTGAAATTCAAGTTACTGAATTGAACATCGTGAATGAGGCGAAAAACCCGCCGTTCATGATTGAAGATGAAACAGACGTGAATGAAGAAATTAGACTGAAATATAGATACCTTGATTTACGCCGTCCAAAACTTGCGAATACGTTCAAAATGCGTTCAGACATCACTAAAACAGTCCGTAACTTCCTTGACGATGAAGGGTTTTTCGAAGTAGAAACGCCGATTCTAACGAAATCTACACCTGAAGGCGCACGCGACTATCTAGTACCTAGCCGTGTTCACGAAGGAGAATTTTACGCGCTGCCACAGTCACCACAATTATTCAAACAGATGCTGATGGTAGCCGGATTCGACCGTTATTATCAAATTGCACGTTGTTTCCGTGATGAAGACCTTCGCGCTGATCGCCAGCCGGAGTTCACGCAGATCGATATGGAAATGAGTTTCATGTCAATTGAAGATATTATTGAATTGAATGAACGAATGATGCAAAAGGTAATGAAAGATGTCAAAGGAATCGATGTTCAAATTCCATTTAAACGTCTTCCTTATGACGAAGCAATGGCGCGTTTCGGTTCTGATAAACCGGATACGCGATTTGCATTGGAACTGACAGATGTCTCTGACGTCGTTAAAGATTCTTCATTCAAAGTATTTACGGCAGCAATCGAGTCAGGTGGGCAAGTTAAGCTCATCAATGTAAAAGGAGTAGCGGATAGCTATTCTCGCAAGGACATTGACGCACTTGGCCAGTTTGCAGCAGTCTACGGCGCAAAAGGTCTTGCATGGTTGAAAGTCGATGCCGAAGGTCTAAAAGGACCTATCGCGAAGTTTTTCGAAGGGGAAGAGGGCGAAGGACTAAAAGCTGCAGCGAATGCTGAAGTAGGAGATCTATTGTTATTTGTAGCAGACAAAAAGAAAGTTGTCGCAGATACATTAGGAGCACTACGTACTAAGCTTGCCAAAGACCACGACTTAATTGACGAATCGAAGTTCAACTTCCTTTGGGTAACTGAATGGCCACTGTTCGAATATAACGAAGAAGCCCGTCGCTACCAGGCAGCACATCATCCATTTACAATGCCAGCAGATGTGGAAGAACTAGTAGCAAGCCCTGAGACAGTTAAAGCACAAGCCTATGACCTTGTATTAAATGGTTATGAACTTGGTGGGGGGTCACTACGGATTTACAAACGTGATGTTCAGGAAAAAATGTTCGAAGCACTTGGATTCAGTAAGGAACAGGCGAACGAACAATTCGGATTCCTTCTTGAAGCATTTGACTATGGAACACCTCCGCATGGCGGAATTGCATTCGGTCTCGACCGTATTGTAATGTTGTTATCTGGTTCGACGAACTTGCGCGACACTATTGCATTTCCAAAAACAGCGAGTGCAAGCTGCCTGTTAACGTCAGCGCCTGATCACGTTGACGATACTCAACTAGCTGAACTTGGAATTCGCGTGATGGCAAAGAGTAAACGGTAATCAGTTAAGTTAGAAAAATGTAAAAACTATTTCCGTGAAATCGTTGAACTGACTAAAGATGTATGTTATTATACAAGTAATACGAATCCTGAAGTGTTCGTTATTTGCCAATCAGTTTTGACCGAACATTTTTTCGTCGGGAGTCCGCATTTCGAGTCGGATGACATGCCTTTAGTCGGGACCTCAAAAGAATCGGATAGGACACCCACCTGCTGAGAGCGGGTTCAAAGCGATACTACAAAGACGGCACATTTGGGATTCGTTACTTACATGATCATACACCCCTCTGACTTACGTGCGGAGGGGTTTTTTATTGGGGAAAATTTAAACTTATAATGGATGGAAAGGCGGAATTTCAATTGTTACATCAATTTTCAAGAAATGAATTAGCCATAGGCACAGAAGGTGTAAATCGTATGCGGGACATGACTGTCGCGATACTTGGTGTTGGAGGAGTCGGTTCATTTGCGGCAGAAGCATGTGCGCGGAGCGGAATTGGACGGATTATCCTTGTCGATAAGGACGATATTGACATAACGAATATTAATAGACAGCTAATCGCTAATTTGTCGACAGTCGGCCGTTCTAAAGCAGAAGTGATGAAAGAGCGCATTGCTGATATTAATAAAGAGTGTGAAGTGATTTCGCTCCATATGTTTTATACGGAAGAGACAGCTGAAGAGTTTTTCAGTTACAAACCTGATTATGTCATTGATGCATCTGATACAATCATCTTTAAAATTCATTTGATTAAAGAATGTGTCGCACGTAACGTGAAAATTATATCGAGTATGGGCGCTGCTAATAAGATGGATCCGACCCGTTTTCAAATTGCGGATATTTCAAAGACGCATACAGATCCGGTAGCGAAAGTAATTCGTCGCAAACTTAAAAAAGAAGGTATTTATCAAGGAGTGTCAGTGGTCTTTTCTGATGAAAGCCCAATTGTCGTGAGACCGGAAGTTGTTGACACAGTTGGTAAACCTGATGCCTTCATTCGAAAAGCAAAAATGCCACCTGCATCGAACGCATTCGTCCCATCAGTTGCTGGTCTTGTTTGCGCCAGCTGGGTAATGAATGATATCGTTGCCGATATTCCTATCCGGCGAGTGAAAGATAAAGTATAATGGATAGCATCGCGGGCCTACAGGATGTAGGTCACGCAACAAGGAGGGATTGAACTTCATCCCTCCTTGTTGCCACACGATGTGGCGAACTTAGGCTGTGTTCATTTTCATGCGGTACCTTTTTGGTTGTCACCAAAATATGGGTAGAGGTATAATAGAGTGATTGCTTATGAAAATGAACTTGGATTGCTAGAAAGGGTGTTTATGTGTGAATAAAGTGTTTAAGGTATTTGTTTTTGGGTTAGTTGCCCTTTTATTAACAGCATGTGGCAATGTGGAAGCGAAACAGGGGATGACGGCACAAGACGTTTTCGAAAAAGCGAAAGATGCCTCTGCTAAATTGAAAAATGTGCGTACACATATCTCTTATGATGATTTTTGGAAAACGACAGCACCTGACGAAAGATATAGCGTGAAATATGAAATGACTTCAGATGCTGCGTTACAACCAGAAATAGTTAAACAGGACGTAAAAGTGCGACCGCAACCTATAAATGGGGATCCATGGGATGCGGAAGTATATAAAGTAAATGACCGTGTTTTCATTAAGGATACGAAAGTAAAGGAATGGGATGAGTTGCAGTCCGGTTCGATTGCTGAATTATTCGGTTCGATGATTGAAAATGTTCAGCCAACACTGGATCTCGCGTTTTTTAACGACTTTGAAAACGATTTTGTGTTAGAACCGATTGACTATGGTTATAACTTAAGGCTGTCATTATCGAGAGAACAATATAAAGAATTTAAAAAAACACTGTACCTGTCGAACAACGGTAGCGATATGGATGTAGATGTAGTGGACAGTGAGTTTCCTCTTATTAATAAATTCGACATTGTGATTGGAATTGATAGCAAATCATTCTATGTAACTGATTTCAAAATGACACTCGATACAACAACTTACTCAATGGTACAAGTTGATGGTAATTCCCATCGAGTTAAACAAACGATCAATGCAGTTTATAGTCACTACGATAACGTGGATGATGTAAAGGTTCCGGCAGAACTATTAGAAGCTGCAGCTAACTAAAAAATACTCAGTAAAAACCCTCCCGAAAGTTTAACTTTTAGGAGGGTTTTGCATATGCTATTTTGAATATCGAGTAATTGTCCCGCAGGAGCTTATATTGAAAGTGTGGCGGGCATAACAAGCTTTATACTAATTGGGCTGAATAACCATCAACATTACTAAGAAAGAACTTTCATTTAATTACATATTAATATGGTTGATAACTGGGATTTCAATCATGAGGCGTTACTCCACTGTTTATTTCGAAGTTTCTTATGATAGATTTAGACTATCAATATTTAACTGGAATAAAATTTAACAAAACAACTAGGAGTGTAATAGCATGCCACTAACTTTTGCTCACCCAGCAGCCATACTTCCGTTCTCAAGAAAAAGTAAATATATTAACTTTTCTGCAATGGTATTCGGTAGTATGGCTCCTGATTTTGAATACTTTTTGAGAGGCCAACCAATGGGGGACATTGGACATACTTTTACTGGGCTCGTTTTGTTTAATTTACCCTTGGTGACAATCGTTTATGTAATTTACCATATATTTGTACACCAAATTCTATTCAATCATTTACCAACTATTCTACAAGATACTTATGTGAAAAGAGTAGATTCGACTATTATATTAAAGGTAGTTGTATTTTGTTATTCTGCACTGTTCGGTATGTTAACTCACGTTGTATGGGATTCTTTCACTCATATAAACGGATATATGGTGTTAAAATTTCCGGCTTTATTCACTCACAGCTATAACATCTATGGTTTTGCTATACCTTTGTATAAATTTTTACAACATGGGAGTACATTATTTGGAATAACAATGATTTTAGTTTACATGTATTATAGAGCATTGACCCAGAGAAAACATAAGCATATTACTGTTTATCCTAAGAAAAAACTTATTTTTTGGTTTTCTTTATTCATATTAACAGTATTATTTGTATCGCTGTGGTGTCTTATTGACCCTGTTTCGATAACCAGTTATGGGATATTGGTCGTTAGAATTATAGACTCTTCTTTACTAAGTTTATTCCTAATTTCTTTGTTGATAAAATATATTCGAATGTAATTAATATTTCATGTATTTTAGGAACATAAAGATAAGTACAGATTGGGGTAGCTTCTGTGGAAAAACGTATTTCATTTGATTATCAAATCCTAAATAAAACCAAGTAAAGCATATAATAAGCGCCCCAGAAAAAGGGGTACTTATTATATTCTTACTCATAATCTAATTTAATGTTACCCACTGAAAGAACACTCCACCTATTTAATTTAAGTATTTATTCGCATCAACCACCGTACATACTCCGGATTCCTCCAAAAACTGTTTAATAAGATGAACGTGGCCGCCGCCGATTAATAGCAAAACTCGATCCTGTGGAGTTGATATCAACCTTCTCACATTTGTACAGAGTATTAAATTTCGTTTGTACCACCAAGTTAACCAATCCATTGCAAAATAATCTTTCTCTTTTCCAATCATCGCAAATTCCATGTAAAATTGGTGCATATTTTTAACAGTTTCTGCTGCATTCACACGTTTATAGCCTTCTAAAATCGGGAGTTTGGACCATTCTTCTGCCTCACGTTGCATGGGTTCGATGTACGTTGTCATTATTTTCTTATAGCGTTCGGGTTCATACTCTTTTGCATACTGAAAAATATCGCCTATTGTTGCTATTTCATTATCGTCCCCCCTCCAATCGATACAAGAAACTTCGCTTATGCCCGATTCCTTCGCTAAAGGGAAACCAATCGTTTCTATTTCATTTTTCATTGGGGTCGGATCATTCAATAGATACTTTCGATAACTTTCATTTAACTTCGATTGTACTTCCGGATCAGCTTCGACAGCTAACTTTGTCGGATTAAACCGACTTAGTGCGTCAACAACTTCCTTTGCTTCTAGCTCTAAATCAATATCGTTTTTGCGTTCAACATTGATTAAATCCGATGTGTCTCCTAAATGATACACCCCGACGATCATCACTTCTGGAATCATGTTAACCCTCCACTGTAAAGATATTGTAGTTGAAGATTGTTATTATTCTTTCAATTAATTGTGTATTATCCAAAATGTAGCTTTTAACCAGAAAAAGTAATAAGGTGAATACTTTTTTGTAGATAGTTAATTAAGCTATTCCAAGAATCAAAAACGGTCATATAAGATTTCAGTGTTTTTGTTTTTAAACATACTGTTATCTCTCTTTTTTCGTAATTTTCCGCTTAAAATTTATAGCTAGAGTTAGATAGCGATTAATCTTTTGGTACTAACAGTATAGAGTAAATGGACTTAATTATCGGTCTTAGAGTAATTAATATCAAATTTTTGTAACGTTAAATGAAAGATGATTTTTATTTATTGAAACTATTCAGTCACAATGAACGTACTAGTAGTAGAGAGATTTCTAATTTAAGTAATGTGTAGATCGATTGTACAAGGGGACCTGTCAATTCTCCGACAGAAAAATATACAGCTAATGCTTACTACATGACATATGGTGGTGCCGCTGGAGGTGTCAATCTATGGATAGAAATCACTTATAATGATGTGGATGATAAAATTGAGACAGTTTATTATAGTGATGCAAAAAGTTATTTTTCTATGGAGTGGAAGGATGAAAACACTTTATATATTATAAATGAAGAAATTAAGTATCCAAATTCAAACAGAAGTATTGAGTTGGAAATCGGCAAAGAAATTTATCATGAAAGTGGGTTAGTATGTCAGAGCTGGTTAATGAAAGATCAGTATGAGACTTGCTATCAAAACTACCGACTCTTGTTTCGTGTAGGGGCAGGACTGTTGAACAAGAATGAAGAAACGAAAAATATAAAGGGGGGATTAGATATGATTGTTTTGCTTAATCTTGGCAGCTTAGTGCTTGGGCTAATTGCTTGGATACTTCCTGTTGTTAATCTGATGCGATATGAAAAGCAGAACCAAAAGAATTGGGTCCCTCTTACTATTATGAGCATCAGTGCTTGTGCTATTTCGCTATGTTTCCAGATTTTCTATAACTATCACTTGGTAAAGATTGAGGATTGGTCTGCTCTTATGGACACAACGGGTGCTGTGGCGTTCGTTGCGGCAGTTCTTCTCATCGTTACCATCCTATTAAATGTAATTACGCTGATTGTATATCGTGACCGAGCAGCGAAGTAGGATGTCAAATTCCAGTTTATAAGGTTGAAATAATTAATTCACACTTCTCTTATTAGGTATTTGGGATTGTGAAAAGGGGAGGGAATGTAATGCATTGGGTGATGTGGGTTTTCTGGGGTTCCATTGTAACTTTGCTTGTAGGTGGCTATCTTGTGGATTTTTTGACAGGGCGAAAATATGATTTTAAAGAACAGGAAAAGTCAGTGAATCAGAACTCAGCGGTAGCCGGTTCTCTACGAGAAGTGGGGCGGCATGACCAGCAAAATGGACCGTTTTAATAAGAGGAAAGTTGAAGGGGGGAGTCTTAAATTAAAAGATTTTTATTTTATTTCGTTTCCGTAGTAGTTATGGGATTTATTTTTTATCTAGGAATGGATTATAAAGTGCGATTAAGAGAAGAGTCGGCAACAACATTTAATATAATGCCTTATTTAATTTTCATAACTATTTTTCCTGTTTTTATTGGATTTTTTTTACGATTCCCTAAATTAATTATAGAGATTAAAGAAAAAAAGCAATGGTCGTTTGATTGGATTAAGGTTGTTGCAATTGGAATTCCGTCTCTTTATATAGCAATGATACCTATTCTGTCTATTTATTTCGGGTTGAATTTGTTATTCGCAAAAGAGTTTCTGCTATTAGGAGATACTACATTTACGTCAACAGCTGGGATTGTATTTGGTTATGTTTTGTTAGACAGCTTAAAAAAATAACAATTCCTCAACTAAAAATTCGGCACTACTCATTTGGAGTAAACTAGGTGGTATACCTCACTCGAATAACGAACAAATCTAGCGAAGGAGCGACAAACGAGAGGCCATCACCAAAAGAAAAAGCGGCGTTGGAAGAACATTCTATTTGTTAAGTGCAGACTATATAACTGGGTGCGTTTCTACAAAAAAGTAGAGGCGCATTTTTTAGTAACTGGCAGTTTAGATGGAAATACGGTAAAAATTACAATTATGACTGTTTCCCTTCTGTGTAAGAAGAATACAGAAATGAGCATGAAGACTGTATTATGGAAATCATATTCAAGAAAAATAGGCAGTCTATTCTCTATTAGATTGTAGAGAATAGACTGCCTAACTGGGGTTTTATATGCGTCTTATATCGCTTGGGAAATTCATTTAGGATGGGGTTTTAGATATTCCAGTCACTTCTTTTTCCGAAATTCTTTCAACCTATCATAAATTGCAGCCATCTTTTTTTCTTCTCCTGCTATAACTGGTTTGTAAAACTCCGTGTTTTTTAATTTATCGGGTAAATACTGCTGGTTAGTCCAGCCTCCGAAGGAACCGAGTGGTGTGTCATGCGGGTATTTGTAGCCGACGTGACCGAGCTTCGCTGCACCGGCATAATGTGCGTCCCGTAAATGCAATGGAATATCTCCGGTTTTGCCCTCGTTAATCGCTTTTACAGCCGCGTCGAATGCTTTATAAGCTGAATTCGATTTAGAGGCCAGGCACATTTCGATAACAGCATTTGCGAGTGGGATACGCGCTTCCGGCATGCCGAGCTTCACCGCTGCGTCTGTCGCCGCTAATACGTGTGGTCCAACCTCTGGTGAAGCTAATCCGACATCTTCGTAGGCCATCACAAGCAAGCGTCTATTGACGGCTACTAAATCGCCAGTCTCGAGAAGATTTGCAAGATAATAAATAGCGGCATTAACGTCACTACCACGAACTGATTTTTGAAGTGCAGACAATAAATTATAAAAGTGTGAACCTTTTTTATCTCCAAATAACCCGATGCGTCCAAGCAGATTTTCAAGTAGCCAGTCTTCGATGATTATTTTTTCATCGACTTCATCGCTTGCAGAAACGGCAGACTCAAGAACAGTTAACGCTTTTCGTGCATCACCGTTAACACCTTCCGCAATCAATGTAAGCTGCTCATCAGTTATGGTAATCGGCATTTTTCCAAGCCCGCGTTCTTCATCTGCTATCGCCTTTTGAAGCACTTCCATTAGGTCTGTTGGCTCTAATCTGGATAATTGTCGGATTTCACCACATCTAGAACGTATGGCGGGATTGACGTCGTGGTATGGATTTTCAGTTGTTGCTCCTATTAAGACAATTGCTCCACTTTCGACGTGTGGCAGTAATGTATCTTGCTGTAATTTATTGAAACGATGAATTTCATCTAAGAATAGTAGAACTTTCCCAGTAATTCGTGATTCTGCTACAACGTCTTCGACATCTTTCTTCCCTGAAACCGTTGCATTCATGGCGATGAAAGGCAGATTGCTAGTACCTGCAATTGCATGGGCGAGTGACGTTTTACCGATTCCGGGTTCCCCGTACAACAACATAGATGGAACATGACCGTTTTTTATCATCCGGTAAAGTGCCGTCTTTTCACCAATAATATCCTTTTGTCCAGCAATTTCATCTATAGTTCTTGGGCGCATGCGAAACGCCAATGGCTCATTTTGCAACTTATTCACTCCTTACCTAGTACATCCGTTCCTCTATTATACACGTTAGACAACCGTAAATCATTTTAAGGAAGCTTGAGGGTCAGTTATGCTATAATATTTTGAAGCAATCGTAAAAGGACGGGATAGATATGAAGATTTCTACAAAAGGTAGATATGGATTAACAATAGTTGTTGAACTTGGCTCTAAATTCGGGGAAGGTCCAGTACCGCTACGGAAAATTGCGGAAGAACAGAAGTTGTCTGAAGCATATCTGGAGCAACTTATTCCGCCACTTCGTAATAGTGGAATTGTGAAAAGTGTTCGCGGCGCTTATGGCGGATATATGCTGGCTAAGCCGCCGACGGAAATTACTGCGGGAGATGTTATCCGAATTCTTGAAGGACCCATCCAAGTTGTAGAGGGACTAGAGGGATCTGATATTCCGCAACAAGAACTTTGGAAACGGATTGGCGAGGCGGTACGCAGTGTCCTCGATACAACAACGATTGAAGACTTGATGAAGTCGGGTGAAAAAGATGAGCGCGATAGTTATATGTTTTACATTTAAAGGAGTCTTATTATGACTAAAATTTATCTTGACCATGCGGCGACGACACCGGTTCATCCGGCAGTAAGCGCTACTTATATAGAAACACTTGAATCTGTTTTCGGTAACCCTTCCAGTATCCATAGTTTTGGAAGAGAAGCACGGAAATGGCTAGATGACGCACGGAAAACGCTAGCACAGTCAATCCACGCAGAACCGTCGGAAATCATTTTCACTTCGGGCGGTACGGAAGCGGACAACACCGCGGTTTTTGGGACTGTTATGGCGATGAAGGTCAAAGGGAACCATATTATCACGACGAATATTGAGCATCACGCTGTATTAAATCCATGTAAACAACTAGAACTGCTAGGTTTCGAAGTAACTTACTTAGAAGTCGATGACAATGGACAAATAACTGTGGAACAAGTGCAAAAAGCACTGACAGACAAAACGGTTCTTATCTCGATTATGTATGGCAATAATGAAGTGGGTACCATTCAGCCGATTCGTGAAATAGGGGCATTGCTGAAGGAACACCAAGCCGTTTTCCATACGGACGCTGTTCAAGCTTATGGAATCGTTCCACTTCATATGGATGAACTCGGCGTTGATTTGTTATCAGTTTCAGCTCATAAATTGAACGGTCCAAAAGGAATCGGTTTCCTTTATCAGCGTAAAGGACTTGATACAACACCAGTTCTTTTCGGGGGCGAACAGGAACGCAAACGACGCGCAGGAACCGAAAATATTCCAGCGATTGTTGCTTTTTCTGAAGCAGTATTAATTGCACAACAGGCGATGGAACAAAATACTGTGAATTATTCTAACTACGCAACCATTATGACTGACGTATTTAACCAACAAGATGTCACTTACGAAATGAATGTAAAAAGTGCGGAAAAACTGCCGCATATAATGAATGTCAGCTTCCCTGGGACAGATATTGAATCACTCCTAGTGAATCTCGATATGGCGGGTATTGCCGTGTCTAGCGGATCTGCATGCACTGCGGGTTCACTTGATCCGTCGCATGTCTTGACTGCTATGTTTGGTAAAGGGTCTTCCAAATTACGAAATTCGGTCCGATTTAGTTTTGGTCTCGGTCTAACTGAGGAAACGATTAAGGAAGCAGCGCAACTAACGGCTGAAATCGTCAAACGGTCTGTGAAATGAAAATATAAAGGATGAAAAATAGAATGAAAACAACTAAATCACCAGCAGAAACACGCGTTGTTGTCGGTATGTCGGGCGGCGTAGATTCGTCTGTTGCAGCACTATTGCTGAAAGAGCAAGGCTATGAAGTTATTGGTATTTTCATGAAAAACTGGGACGACACAGACGAATTCGGTGTCTGTACTGCAACGGAAGACTATGAAGATGTTATCAGTGTTTGTAATGATATCGGAATACCCTATTACGCGGTCAATTTCGAAAAACAATATTGGGATAAAGTATTTACGTATTTCCTTGAGGAATATAAAGCGGGTCGTACACCGAACCCCGATGTCATGTGTAATAAAGAAATCAAGTTCAAAGCGTTTCTTGAGCATGCAATGAGTCTAGGTGCAGACTATTTAGCAACGGGTCATTATGCACAAGTCGTAGAAGTAGAAGGCGGCGTATCAATGTTGCGCGGGAAAGATGCAAATAAAGATCAAACGTATTTCTTGAATCAATTGACACAAGATCAACTACAAAAAGTGATGTTCCCAATTGGCAATATGGAAAAAAGCGCTGTGCGCGAAAAAGCGGTTGAAGCTGGGCTTTCGACAGCGGCGAAAAAGGATTCTACGGGCATTTGTTTCATCGGAGAGCGAAATTTCAAGGAATTCCTTGGTCAATATCTTCCTGCTCAACCAGGAGATATGACGACGATGGAAGGCGAAACTGTAGGCCGTCATGATGGGCTTATGTACTATACGATTGGTCAACGTCACGGTCTTGGTATTGGCGGAGCTGGAGAACCATGGTTCGTTATTGGCAAAGACTTGAAGAAAAATATCCTTCTCGTTGGTCAAAACTTTGATAACGATGCACTTTATTCCGATAGTTTGACAGCAATTGACGTCAGTTTTTCGACTGTACGTGAACTTCCGAAAAAATTCAGTTGTACAGCGAAATTCCGCTACCGTCAACCGGATACAAACGTCACAGTTGAACTAACTGAAGACGGAAGTGCAATCGTCCACTTTGCACAACCAGTGCGTGCAATTACACCTGGACAGGCCGTCGTTTTCTATGATGGAGACGAATGTCTCGGCGGGGGAACAATCGATACAGTTATCAAAAACGGTAAACAACTTGATTATGTTGGATAAGGGGAAGTTAACTATGGAATACAATGAAATTGGAATCGCCGCACTACAAAATGGCGAATATGAAAAAGCAGTCGAATCATTTATGCAAGGGGTCGAAAAGGACCCGGAAAATGCAGTCGGTTATATCAATTTAGGGAATGTTTTCGCTTCACTTGGAGATGCTGAAAGAGCAGAACCATTTTTCCAAAAAGCGATTACACTTGATGCTGAAGCAGGCACAGCGTTTTATGGTCTTGCCAATCTTTATTACAATAAAGATCGTTTTGAAGAAGCAGCAAAATTATATGAAAAAGCAGTCCGCAAAGGTGTCGAAGAGGCGGACGCTTATTTCATGCTCGGGAAAAGTCTCGAACGTTCGAGTAATGAGAAATTAGCGTTGCCTTATTTACAGCGAGCGACAGAACTGGCACCGGAGGATCTTGAAATTCGGTTATCTTATGGGATTGTTCTTGCCAATTTGGAGCTATTTAAAGAAGCCGGGAATGAATTCCGTTTTATCATCGAACAGGACGAAGCAAGTGCCGATGCTCATTATAACCTCGGTTTCTTATATGCAGTGTCAACAGAAGAGAAACAAGATGCGCTTAATCATCTTGAAAAAGCATTCACAATCGATCCAGAACATGTTCAAGCACGCTATATATATGACATGATCAAGTTGGGTGAAGAAGGAAAATAAGAAGGGGTGGCGGTGATGGAAGGGAACAACATGGCGGGAAATACGGATGAAGTTTTTTTGATTGGACGACCAGTCGTGACAATCTTCCATAACCCCGACAGCCTTTTTACGATCGCGAAATTAAAAGTTCGTGAAACGAATAGTGGGAATGAAGATAAAGAAATCATCGTTAAAGGCAGTTTTCCACAACTGAATCCAGAAGATGACTATAAATTTACAGGTAAACTAGTTAATCATCCGACATACGGTGCGCAGTTTGATGTGCATACCTTTGCGAAAGAGATGCCGGCAACAGAAACGGGACTGGTCCATTATCTGTCAGGTGATTTGTTTCCGGGCATCGGGATGAAGACAGCTCAAACAATTGTTAAAAAGTTAGGCAAAGATGCTATTAAAAAAATCCTTGACGATCCGTCTGTTCTTGGTACTATTCCGAAACTAGCGGATGACAAGAAAGAGACATTGATTTCCGTTTTGGAGCAGAATATGGGGCTTGAGCGGACAATTATCCAATTGAACGAATGGGGATTCGGACCGCAAATCGCTATGCGCATTTATCAGAAGTATCGTGAAGAATCGGTTTCATTGCTGTCTGAAAATCCCTATCGGCTTATTGAAGAAATTGAAGGGATAGGTTTCCAACGTGCGGATGAACTCGGCAAAAACCTAGGCATTACAGGAAACCACCCTTCAAGAATCAAGGCAGCCATCCTTCATTCGATGAACCAAGCAGTGCAATCAGCGGGACATGTATACGTTGAAGCGGAAGCCATTTTGCCAGACGTCAAACGCCTGCTTGAAATGAGTCAGCGCATTGATATTCCATTTTCAGATATTTCCCAGGCAATTATTGTGCTTGTTGAGGAAGGCAAGCTATCTGCTGAAGAACGTAGATTATACATACCGTCCCTCTACTTTTCAGAAATCGGTATCGCTGCGAAGCTTGAGCGCATTATGGAAAATGACACAGCGGATCAATTTCCTGTGTCTGAAATAAGAAAAGCGGTCGGGGAAGTCGAAGAGCGGCTAGGTGTTAATTATGCAGAAACACAAGTTGCAGCGATTGAAACAGCCCTTCATTCGCCATTAATGATATTAACGGGCGGTCCTGGAACCGGGAAAACGACTGTTATTCGTGGTTTTGTCGAAGTGTATGCAGAACTTCACGGATTGTCGCTCGACCCGAAAGAGTATGCCAAAAAGAAAGAACCATTTCCGATTGTATTAGCGGCGCCTACTGGGCGTGCAGCTAAGCGAATGTCGGAATCGACTGGATTACCTGCGATGACAATTCACCGTTTGCTTGGATTCAACGGGCAGGAAAAGGATGAAGAGACTGAGCGGGAAGTTGAAGGGCGTCTCATTATCATTGATGAAATGTCGATGGTCGATACATGGCTTGCCCATCAGTTATTAAAGGCACTTGCCAATGATGTACAACTATTATTCGTTGGTGACCAAGACCAGCTGCCGCCTGTAGGACCCGGTCAAGTACTTCGGGATATGCTAGACTCTGGGAAAGTTCCTATCATTGAGTTGACTGAAGTATTTCGGCAAAGTGAAGGTTCGTCGATTATCGAAATGGCTCATATGATTAAACGGTCAGAATGGACAGATGACATTACAAAGAAAACATCGGATCGTTCATTTATCAAAGCGGGTAGCGATCGAATTCTCGAAGTCGTCGAACAAGTCGTAAAAAATGCCATTACCAAAGGTCACCCCATTAAAGATATCCAAGTTCTTGCGCCGATGTATAGAGGACCGGCGGGTATTGATGGTTTAAACAAAATGATTCAGGAAATGGTCAATCCACCAGGACCCAAACGCAAAGAAGTGGTTTTTGGCGAAGCGATTTACCGAATTGGTGATAAAGTGCTTCAGCTTGTCAACCAACCCGAGAGTAATGTTTTTAACGGAGATATGGGTGAAGTCATTTCGATTATCAAAGCCAAAGAAACAATCGATAAAAAAGAACTACTCGTTGTTTCGTATGATGGAATTGAAGTTACCTATGAACGCAATGATCTTAACCAGCTGACACTTGCTTATTGCTGTTCAATCCATAAATCCCAGGGCAGCGAATTCCCAATCGTCATTATGCCAATCGTCCGCGGTCATCGTAAAATGTTGCGACGTAATTTACTGTATACCGGCATCACTCGTGCGAAAAACTTCCTTATCCTCTGTGGTGAGCCTGAAGAGTTCAGGGCAGGTATAGCACGAACTGACGAATTGGAAAGGCAGACGACATTAAAAGAACGGTTAAACGGCGATGTCATTGAACTGGTAGCTATGGAGTCTCCTGATCCTGAGCGTGGAAAGGTTTCTAATGAGGCGCATGTGATTTCAGAGGATTCCCAACCTGTCATTTTCTCACTTACGATGGAAACTTTCCTATCAATCGATCCGCTGATTGGCATGAAAGGGGTAACGCCTTATGAATTTCTTGAAGTTTCAGATTGACAACAAGGCGGAACTTTTCTATAATCCAATTACAAATGTTATTCATATGTAATACGTTGACGGAGAAAGTAGACAAGTTTACTCGTCCAGAAAGGAGCCCCTTGGCTGAAAGGGTTCTCGAGCGAAAATGTTGAAAAGCTACTCCCGAGTGCAGCTCATCCCTGCCGTCCGCCGCGTTAAGGCAACCAGAGATGCCGGATTCAATTCTTCCGGTAATTAGGGTGGTACCGCGAGACTAACATCTTCGTCCCTTGCATTAGGGGCGGGGATTTTTTTGTGCCCGCAGGACGCGGGTATGCAGCCTTTACGACAGGACGTCGCGCACTTAGGCTGCATTCCTTCGGCGGTTTGCAATTATATCCCAACGTCGCGCTTGGAAATTAGGAGTTGCCGTTACGTTTCGAAAGTTGCCATTAGAAATCAAAAGTTGTGATTAGAACTTCGGAGTTGACATTAGAACCTCCAAGTTGACATTACGATTCGAAAGTTGCAATAAGAGGCCCACACCCGATATCCACATGTTTTCAATTTAAAAGGAGGATTCATTCATGAAAAAACTAACAACGTCACAAATACGTAACATGTTTTTGGACTACTTCAAGGAACAGGGGCACAGTGTTGAACCATCTGCACCGCTTGTACCAATCGATGATGCATCACTTCTTTGGATTAACAGCGGCGTTGCAACAATGAAAAAGTATTTCGATGGTCGTGTTGTTCCAACTAATCCGCGTATCGTCAATGCACAAAAGTCAATCCGTACAAACGATATTGAAAACGTCGGGAAAACAGCTCGCCATCATACATTTTTTGAAATGCTTGGGAACTTCTCAATAGGTGATTATTTCAAGGAAGGAGCAATTGTTCAGGCATGGGAATTTTTAACGGATGAAAAATGGATCGGTTTTGACCCTGAGCTGCTATCCATCACAATCCATCCAGAAGACGAAGAGGCATATGGAATCTGGCGTGACAAAGTAGGGATTGCAGAAGATCGTATCATCCGTCTTGAAGGAAACTTCTGGGACATCGGGGAAGGCCCGAGTGGTCCGAACTCAGAAATCTTCTACGACCGCGGACCGGCATACGGCGACGATTTCTCTGATCCTGAATTATATCCAGGCGGAGAAAATGAACGGTATCTAGAAATTTGGAACCTTGTATTCTCGGAATTTAACCATAATCCGGATAATACATACACTCCACTTCCGAAAAAGAACATTGATACAGGAATGGGACTCGAACGGATGGCATCAGTTATCCAAAACGTTCCGACAAACTTTGATACAGATCTATTCATGCCTATCATGAATGCTATTGAAAACTTTACCGAAGAGAGATACGGTACAGATGAACAAAAAGATACTGCATTTAAAGTGATTGCAGACCATATCCGTACAGTGGCTTTTGCAATCGGTGATGGAGCACTTCCGTCCAATGAAGGTCGCGGTTATGTGCTTAGAAGATTGCTACGCAGAGCTGTTCGTTTTGCGAAACAGCTGGGCATCAACAAGCCGTTTATGTTTGAACTTGTACCAGTTGTAGGAGAAATCATGCAAGACTTCTATCCTGAAGTGACTGACAAGAAAGAGTTCATCATGAAAGTTATCAAAAATGAAGAGGAACGATTCCATGAAACATTAACGGATGGAATGACAATCCTTTCTGGCGTGATCGAAACTGCAAAATCATCGGGAACTTCTATCGTTCCAGGAGCTATCGCATTCCGTCTCTATGACACATATGGCTTCCCATTCGAGTTGACAGAAGAATTTGCTGAAGAAGCAGGGGTTACGGTTGACCGGGCTGGGTTCGATTCGGAAATGGACAGCCAACGTAAGCGTGCGCGTGCAGCTCGTCAAGACGTCGATTCAATGCATGTTCAGTCGGGTGTACTTGGTGAAATTCATGATTCAAGCGAATTCATTGGGTACAATCAACTGCATTGTGATGCAACAGTTGTCGCGCTCTTACTCGAAGGAACATTAGTTGACACTGCATCAGAAGGTGATGAAATTCAATTCATCTTGGATCGTACTCCGTTCTACGCGGAAAGTGGCGGACAAGTAGCGGACAAAGGAATAATTAGCAGCGCAACATTTGTTGCGGATATTAAAGATGTACAAAAAGCTCCAAACGGTCAAAACTTGCATACGGCAATCATTCGTTCGGGTGAAATGCATAAAGGTGCCGCCGTTCAAGCAGAAGTAAATCAAGCAGCTAGAAAACTAACGGTTCGAAATCACACGGCAACGCATCTTCTTCACAAAGCATTGAAAGAAGTACTTGGAGAACACGTTAACCAGGCAGGTTCCTACGTCGGTCCTGACCGTTTGCGTTTTGACTTCTCGCATTTTGGTCAAGTGACGAAAGAAGAACTTGAGAAAATTGAGCAGATTGTCAATCAAAAAATCTGGGAAGACATCGCTGTCGATATTGCAGAAAGACCGATTGACGAAGCCAAAAAACTTGGTGCAATGGCACTCTTCGGTGAAAAGTATGGCAAAGTGGTTCGCGTTGTTTCAGTTGGGAATTACTCATTGGAACTTTGCGGTGGATGTCACGTCGCTTCAACGTCTGTCATCGGTTTGTTCAAACTTGTATCTGAAAGTGGAATCGGCGCAGGCACACGACGCATTGAAGCACTTACGGGGCAGCAAGCCTACCGTTCATTCAAAGATGAAGAGGAAGTGCTCGTTAACGCTGCAAGCCTTTTAAAATCGAATCCAAAAGACGTTGTGACGAAGATCGCATCAGTGTTAGCTGACATGAAAGAACTTCAACGTGAAAATGAATCACTATCTGCTAAACTCGGAAACAGTCAATTGGCGGACATTATGGCATCTGCTCAGCAAATCAATGACGTGACAGTGATCTCTGCACGTGTTGATGTGAAAGATAATAATGGACTTCGTCAGATGATGGACGAAATGAAACAGAAGTTATCAAAAGGAGTCATTGTCCTAGGTGCAGCGGCAGACGGTAAAGTGATGCTGGTTTCAGGCGTGACAGAAGATTTGAAATCAGGGAACTATCATGCTGGGAAAATCGTCAATCATGTAGCTACACAGTGCGATGGAAAAGGTGGCGGTCGCCCGGATATGGCAATGGCAGGTGCGAAAGATGTGTCTAAACTTGATGATGCCCTTCAATCCGTGTATGATTATGTCAAATCTGTTTAACTGGTGAATCAAATCGGGTATAATTAGAAATGTAATTATATCCGATTCATAAAACGGATGATCTGAAAGCGGGGTGTCGATTATGGAGTCATACGATAAGACGATGAAATTTAACTTTCCTGAAGAGTCAATGGAGCAAGAAGTGAAGCAGGTTATGCTTCATGTGCACAAGGCACTTGACGAAAAGGGCTACAGTCCAATTAATCAGATTGTAGGTTATCTTCTTTCGGGCGATCCAGCTTATATACCACGTCATGACGATGCACGTAACTTAATCCGAAAGTTGGAACGGGATGAGATCCTAGAAGAACTTGTGAAGTTTTACGTTCGTGAAAACGGAGGGAAAACAGAGTGAGGACAATGGGGTTGGATGTTGGAACCAAAACGGTTGGCATCGCGATCAGTGATGCGCTTGGGTGGACTGCCCAAGGCATTGAAACAGTTAAGGTCGATGAAGGTGCTGGCCAGTTTGGCATGGAAAGAATCCGGGAACTCGTGAAAGAATACGAAGTGAGCGGATTTGTGGTAGGATTCCCTAAGAACATGAATAATACAGTCGGACCAAGAGCGGTAGCATCTCAAGATTATGCTGAGCTTTTGAAACAAACATTCGGCTTTCCTGTTGCATTATGGGACGAGCGATTGACGACGATGGCAGCGGAACGCGTGCTAATCGATGCAGATGTTAGTCGTAAGAAAAGAAAGACTGTTATCGATAAGATGGCAGCAATCATGATACTCCAAGGGTATCTTGATTCAAAAAATAGATGAGGTGATCGTAATGGAACACGGACAAGAAACAATGACGATTGTAGATGAAAACGGCGAGGAACACGTATGTGAAGTAATCTTTACATTTGATTCAGAGGAATTCGGTAAATCATACGTTCTTTATCATGTACTTGGTGAAGAAGATACGGATGACGACGAAGAAGTCGAAATCCATGCATCTGCATTTGTACCTTCTGAAGACAATGAAGATGGCGAATTGATGCCTATCGAAGACGACGCAGAGTGGGAAATGATTGAAGAAATGTTGAACACGTTCCTTGCAGAAGAGGACGAAGAAGACGAAGAAGAGTAAACTATATGTGCACGGACGGGACGGTGCGGTACAGGCCGTTCCGTTTTTTCATTGAGAGATGAGAAAGAGTAGGTCAGAACCTTGAGCAATGTCTTGACTCGAGCGCCTAGCCCCTCGAGTCGCTTCAGTCCTTAAGGCCCTCCGACATACAGGACGTACTAGTGTCGACGTTGCCACAGAACATCGCGAATTTAGTCGGTCTGCGCTTTTTCTTAGTGTCTAGGCTTCAGGCGCCAGCCGCTCGGGTCATAAGCAATCCAGCTATGTGGCAAAGAGCGCCACGTCGTGCCTGCAGGAAGCAGGTATGCAGTCGTTGCGACAGGACGTCGCGATCTTAGACTGCCTTCCCTGGATCGACTTATGCCCGTCGCGGGCCTACAGGATGTAGGTCATGCAGCTGTTGCCATAGGAAGTGGCGCATTTAAGCTGTGTTCCCTATAGGTAGGCGCCTTACGCTTTTCTTATTATGCTTCGAGCGAAAGAGGTGGATTACGCATGGATGATGGTTCGAAAAAAGATATCATGTTCGAGCGAATGCGTGAAAAGAAGAAAGAAGTGAAAATCGTTAGAAGGATTGTGCTAGTAATCGTACTTGTTCTAGTTCTTATTGGCTTAATTGGTGGCCGTTACGTCTATAAATACATAACAGGGGCCCTTCAACCCATGGACCCAGATTCCGAAAAAGTCATTGAAGTAGAAATTCCTATCGGGTCTGGTGTAGACACTATTGCAGCGAAACTTGAAGAAAATGGGATTGTTAAAGATGCTCGTCTGTTCAAATATTACGTGAAGTTCAATAACAATTCTCAGTTTCAAGCAGGGACGTATGGCTTAACGAAATCGATGACGCTTGACGAAATCATCGAAAGTTTAAAAACAGGAAAAGTTTATAGAGAACCAGTCTTTACAATGACTGTTCCAGAAGGATTGACATTGAAACAAATTGCTAAAATTGTCGAAAAAAGTACAGGGATTTCAGAGAAAGAATTCCTTGCTTATGTAAATGACGAAGCAACCGTCAATATGTTGATGGGGAAATATTCGAAAATCTTGACAGAAGATATTAAAGCAGAAAACGTTAAATATCCGTTGGAAGGTTATTTATTCCCAGCAACTTATCCGTTTTTTGAAGAAAAACCATCTCTTGAAACAATAGTCAATTCGATGATTCAGGGGACTGCGCTAAATGTAACGCCTTATCTCGATTATCTGCAAAGCAATGATAAATCAGTTCATTGGTTGTTGACATTCGCATCACTGCTTGAAGAAGAGGCGACGGCGCAATCAGATAGAGAAACGATTGCCAGTGTATTTTACAATCGCTTGGAGATAGATATGCCGCTTCAAACGGATCCAACAGTCCTTTACGCACTAGGTGAGCACAAAGATAGAGTACTTTATTCAGATCTTGAAATAGAAGATCCCTATAATACGTATGTCGTCAAAGGATTGCCGCCTGGACCGATTGCGGGAGCAGGAAGGTCTTCAATCGAAGCAGTTATAGACCCTTCTAAAACGAACTATCTATTTTTCTTAGCCGATAAGAAAGGTGTCAATCATTTTACGGATTCTTATGATCAGCATTTGAAAAACCGGACACTTTATTTATCAGGGGATTGACGGTCTTGAACTGGAGATGAACGCAATGGATAACTATAAGACATATCTTGCAAGTTTTGTGAAAGAAAGAGATACACTCATTGTTGAGATAGAACAATATGCGAAAGAACATCATGTTCCAATCATGGATAATGAGGGTATCGACTTATTTATTAGCCTATTAAGAATTCAAAATCCGGAACGTATCCTTGAAATTGGTAGTGCAATCGGTTATTCGGCGATACGGATTGCTGGGGCACTACCTAAGGCTTCTATTGTTACTATTGAAAGAGATACTGATCGGTATTTGAAAGCGGTTGACTACATCACGCGGAGTGGTTTTGAACAAAGGATTGCTATTATTGAAGCGGACGCGCTGTTAACTGACAGTGCTGAGATTTTCGATAAGACTTACGATGCGCTTTTCATTGATGCTGCTAAAGGGCAATATAAACGATTCTTTGAAAAATATGCGTCTAGCCTCAAAGCCGGGGGCGTTATTTATTGCGATAATATGTTCATGCATGGTATAGTGCTGCTCGAAGATAAGGATATCCCGAGGCGAAATCGCACAATGATACGCAACTTGAAAGAGTTCACTGAATGGGTTATGAACAATCCTGAGTACGAAACGTCTTTGCTTCCGGTTGGAGACGGGCTTTTAATTGCTGTAAAAAAATAAAAAGACATTAATGTGGATATCCTAGAATAACGGGATATTCTGATGCGTAAAGGGAGTTTGAAATGAAATCTAGAAAACCTCTCGTCATCGGTATTGCAGGTGGCTCAGGATCGGGTAAAACAAGTGTTACCAATTCAATCTACGATGTGTTTAAAGAGCATTCTGTGGTTGTTATCGAACAGGATTATTATTATAAAGACCAGTCTCACTTGGAATTTGAGGAACGGTTAAAAACGAATTATGATCATCCGCTGGCGTTCGATACAGATCTACTAATTCATCATGTTGAAACCCTTATTGACCGAAAGCTCGTAGAAAAACCCGTGTATAATTATACATTACACACGCGGTCTGAAGAGACGATTATTATCGAACCGAAAGATGTCATTATCCTGGAAGGGATTTTGGTTCTTGAGGACGCGAGGTTACGTGATCTAATGGATATCAAATTATTTGTCGATACAGACGGGGATTTGCGTATCATTCGTCGTATTATGCGTGACATTAATGAGCGGGGTAGAACAATTGATTCGGTCATCGAGCAATATTTGTCTGTTGTACGCCCAATGCACAATCAATTCATCGAACCAACGAAAAGGTATGCCGATATTATTATTCCAGAAGGCGGTCATAATGAAGTCGCAATCGACCTAATGGTTACGAAAATAAAAACAATTCTTGAATCTGGAACAGAATTGTAATATGATAATGACAGAATTCTATACAGATTTAGCACTATGTCGCATACCTGTCGTAGGAGTGGCATAGTATTTTTATGAACAGGAATATTAGGGAGTGGTGTGTGTAATGATTACAGAAAAGAAATTTCCAATGACTGCATCAGGTAAACAAAAGCTTGAAGAAGAGCTAGACTTTCTAAAATCAGTTAAACGAAAAGAAGTTGTTGAGCGCATAAAAATCGCGCGTAGTCACGGGGATCTTTCGGAAAACTCGGAATACGATTCCGCGAAAGAAGATCAAGGTTTCCTTGAAGGTAAAATTGCTTCTATTGAGTCGATGATCCGCAATGCGGTAATCATCACAGCAGACGAACTAAATACTGACGAAGTACGCCTTGGGAAAACCGTCACATTTAAAGAACTGCCAGACGGTGATGAAGAGACGTATACGATTGTTGGTTCTGCAGAGGCGAATCCAATCGAAGGTCTAATTTCAAATGATTCACCGATTGCAAAAGGACTTATCGGTCGTTCTAAAGGTGATCAAGTGAAAATTATTACACCGGGTGGAGAAATGTCAGTTACAATTCTTGATATAAAATGATTTACTGATAGCCGCCCTCTATTGTGAGGGCGGTTTTCGTACTTTATGATTTACTATAAAAGTTGAATAAATGAATGCCTAAATATAAACTGAGAGAATGCACCTTAACAGGAGTAACCGAGGCCCTTAGGCTGACGCCATCCCCGAGCAGTGCAGCGAATTCAATGAAATACCTTTTTAGAACTTTATGAAACAAATTACGTTGCTACTCGTCTATTACATACTGGCAATCGTCAAAATCTTAACAGGAGTTGATATGTGAATGACAGAACGAGAACCTGATCTTTCGAGAGTTGAACGAAAAAAAGGTCGTAACCGAAATAAAATTTTGAACAGTATGATTGCAGTTGTTGTAGTTCTTATTGTTATCGCTACAGTGGCCATTTTCTCTGGCAACAAGAGTGATAATGAACCGAACGATATTGAAGAAACTGCAAATGATAGCACTGTCAATGATGATAAGGCAGAAGACGTTGAAGATGACGATAAGGATAATGCGACAGAAGATAGTAATCCAACAAAGGACGAAGAGAGATCTGCACCAGAAAACACGACAGAAACCGAACAAGTCGACGAAACAACTAATGAAGACGATAGTGAGGAGTCTGACTCGGTTACATCCGTTCCTTCAGACGACGCAATCATTGCCGAGACGATTGTCAATAATGCATGGAAGCCTGTAGGTACGACACAAACAGGCGAGCACGTATCCCAGTATGATGGCAGTTCAGTGGATTGGAATGAGAAAAAACAAGCACTTGCCTATGCAACTGGTCTACCACAAGACTCAATGATCTTTTTGAAGATTAAAAACGGCGGCGGACCACAGAAGTCTATTGGAATCGTTTCGTCAAGAGATAGTACACAGAAATACCGTGTCTATCTTGAATGGGTGGATGGCGAAGGCTGGAAACCTGTAAAAATGGATAAATTAACAACATTGGACTTTGATTATTAAATGCAATTTAGTGGAGGGAATACTATGAAGATAGCAGTAATTGGCGCAATGGAAGAAGAAGTAATACTCTTACGTGAAGAAATAGATTCAGGTCTTGCGATAACAATTGCAGGGTGTGAATTCATCGAAGGGAAAATCGGTGAGCATGATGTTGTACTTGTGAAAAGTGGGATTGGTAAAGTAAACGCCGCGATTGCAACGACGTTATTACTAAGCAATTATAAGCCGGATGTTGTTCTTAATACAGGTTCAGCAGGGGGATTCCATGATTCACTTGAAGTCGGCACGGTCGTTATTTCCAATGAAGTGCGTCATCATGATGTCGATGTAACTGCTTTTGGCTACGAGCATGGTCAAGTTCCAGGACAACCAGCAGCGTATCCAGCAGATTTAGGGCTTGTGGATGCAGCTCGTGCTGCTGTCGATGAAGTAGGAGCACATGCACATGCTACAGGACTTATCGCTTCGGGTGACACGTTTATGAGCAATACTGAACATGTTAAAAAGGTGAAAGAGACATTCCCGCTGATGATTGCTGCGGATATGGAAGCATCGGCTGTCGCTCAAGTATGCCATCAGTTTGGTACGCCGTTTGTTGTCATTCGGGCATTATCAGATATTGCAGGAAAAGAGTCATCAATTAGTTTTGATGAGTTCCTTCCAGTTGCGGCACGTCATTCCACAGATATTGTTTTAAAAGTCATCTCGAAACTTTAAGCATTTCGTGGTAAGATAGGTATATGAATAGATCTTGCAGATATTCTTTTTCGAGGAGGGATTTAACTATGTTATTTTTAATGGCAGGCGTGTTTATCGCAACAACAATCATTGCAGTTGTCATCTCTCGTGAGGTTAGCGCGGACTGAGCTGTAAAAGAAGAGGCGTTTCCTATGCTGGGATCACTCCCGCGTGGAAACGCCTTTTCTTTATTACTTATGGAATTATAAAATCTTGCACTGTGGATAACCTACAAATGAAGGTAATTCACGTCAAGACTTTAGTGCTAATGAACAGGTGCTTGCGCTTTTGGTCCTTAATTTGAATCATTGTATTCATGTTTGAATAGCTGGTACAGTTTAACGATTGCGCGTTTTTCGATACGAGAGACATAGCTTCTCGAAATGTCGAGCTGCTCAGCAATTTCTTTTTGCGTCATAGGCAGGTCATCTAACAGACCATATCGTCTTTGAATGATTTCAAGTTCCCGGCCGTCAAGTTTTCCAAGATGTCTGTACAGCCTTTCTTTTCTTTCTTTTTGTTCGACTGCATCGACCGGCGATTCATCATCTGTTTGAAGCAAATCAGCAATTTGCAAGGATTGGCCATCTTTATCCATACCGATCGGATCAAAGAGGGAGACGTCTTTTTGTACCTTTTTCTGTGTTCGTAAATACATGAGTATTTCATTTTCAATACAGCGGGCGGCGTATGTGGCCAGTTTCGTTTTGCGATCCGGAGTGAAACTGTTTACCGCCTTCATGAGTCCAATTGTTCCAATTGAGATATAATCATCAAGTAGTTCGTGTTTTGGGTGGAATTTTTTTACGATGTGGGCGACGAGCCGCATATTACGTTCAATCAATTCATCTCGAGCATCTTCGTCGCCTTCTGCAAGACGTTGCAGGCAAGCTGCTTCTTCCTCTTTGGATAGAGGGCGCTGGAAAGCCTGCCCTCTAATATAGCCAATCACTGCAGGAATTTCGAGCCATAGCTGGACAATCGCCATGACAAACCCGCTCATCGGGCCACCTCCTGTGTCGTTGTATGACAGCATATGCGGTCGGCTCTTGCCGTATCACCGTTTTTTTAGTCGGACAGGCGATAAAGGATGTCCTAATTTAAGCCAGCTTGATGTGAGATGAACGTAACTTGCGTTTCTCTAATCGAGTCGGTGCCTTGCGCTTTTCTTAGTGTCTAGACTCCGGGCGCCAGCCCCTCGAGTCGCTTCGGTCTTGCCGAAAAGGCAAAGAGCGCCTTTCTCGTCAAGCCTTCCAGCGCTTTTCGGGGCTAAACGGCGCCTTGCGCTTTTCTTAGTGTCTAGGCTCCAGGCGCCAGCCCCTCGAGTCGCTTCGGACTTGCCGAAAAGGCAAAGAGCGCCTTTCTCGTCAAGCCTTCCAGCGCTTTTCGGGGCTAAACGGCGCCTTGCGCTTTTCTTATCAATGCGTGTAAGTTGCATTGTTATGTTATAATCGTTTCAGATTAAGTACTATATCGGAGTGGATATCGTGTATAAGTATTTTTTACCAGATGAGTATGTGAAAGACATTTTTCATATTCAACCTGAAGTATTAAAAGATAAAGGAATCAAAGGGGTAATCACGGACCTGGACAATACGCTTGTCGCGTGGGACAGGCCGGATGCAACACCTGAAATCATCGAATGGATAACATCAATGCAAGATTCGGGCATACAGGTTACCATCGTTTCAAATAACAATGAAATGCGTGTTAAAGCCTTTTGCGAACCTCTTGGCATTCCATTCATAAATGATGCACGTAAGCCAATGCGGAAATCATTCCAAAAGGCACTCATTTCTATGAACGTCAAAAAAGAGGAAGTCGTCGTCATCGGTGACCAGTTGCTAACCGATATACTCGGCGGTAACAGAAAAGGGCTACATACGATACTCGTAGTGCCTGTCGCGACGTCAGACGCCGCTATTACGAAGTTCAACAGGAAGATTGAAAGAAGGATCATGGCGGGATTGAAACGCCGTGGCTTGATTAAGTGGGAGGAATAAGCTTGGAAGAAATTAAATGTATCGGTTGTGGAATAACAATCCAGACTGAAGACCCGAAATTGGAAGGCTTTACGCCACCAGCTTCTTTAGAAAAAGAAGACGTTATTTGCAAGCGTTGTTTCCGACTGCGCAATTATAATGAATTACAACCCGTATCATTATCGGGCGATGATTTCCTTGCTATTTTAAATGGTATTGGTCAAAAAGACGGTTTGGTCGTTAAAATCGTCGATATTTTCGACTTCAATGGTAGCTGGATAAACGGTCTGCACCGCTTTGTTGGCAATAAAGATATTTTATTAATCGGTAATAAGGCAGATATTTTACCAAAATCAATTAACCCGAACCGTCTTATCAACTGGATGAAAGCTGAAGCGGCTAAACTTGGCTTAAAACCTGTTGATGTTTTACTTGTTTCTGCTCATAAAGGCAAAGGAATGGAAGAAGCACTTACAGCGATTGATAAACATCGCCGTGGGAAAGACGTCTATGTAGTCGGCTGCACGAACGTCGGGAAATCAACGTTCATCAATCGCATCATTAAAGGGGCGACTGGTATTGGAGAAGTAATTACGACTTCTCATTTCCCAGGAACAACTTTAGATCTTGTTGAAATTCCATTTGAAGATGGCAAAGCAATTTATGATACACCTGGTATTATTAATCATCATCAGATTGCACATCATTTGGATGCAAATGATTTGAAGGCAATCACACCTAAAAAAGAATTGAAACCGTCTGTATTCCAGCTGAATGCTGAACAGACACTATATATCGCTGGTCTTGCACGTTTTGACTTTATTTCTGGTGACCGTTCGTCGTTTACAATTCATGTTTCGAATGAATTATCAATTCACCGGACAAAGCTTTCCAATGCGGATCATTTGTACAAAGAACACCTTGGTGGGATGCTAGCGCCGCCGTCTGGTGAATCACTTGAAACGTTACCACCATTTGTCCGTCATGAATTTTCGATTAAAAAAGCGAAAACAGACATTGTAATTTCAGGGCTAGGTTGGATCACGATTCAGCATCCTAATGTAGTAGTCGCAATTCATGCACCTCGTGGGGTAGACGTTGTACTACGCCCTTCATTAATCTAAGGAGGGACTCATTATGAAAAAGTGGTATGCGGTTATCGGAGATCCAATCAAACAGTCAATGTCTCCGAGCATGCACGAAGCTTGGTTTGATGAAGAAAGTATAGACGCAGCCTATATCCCAATACATGTAACTGAAGACAGACTCCGGGAAGCAGTAGAGGGCTTAAAGAACTTAGGCTGTTCAGGATTTAATGTCACTGTTCCGCATAAAAGTGCTATTATCCCGTTTCTTAATCAGTTGGATTCTTCCGCGCGACAAATGAACGCAGTGAATACTGTCCACGTACTCGAGGATGGCACACTTGTGGGCTCCAATACGGACGGCAAGGGATTTGTCCGATCTTTGGAAGAAGCCTGTGGTGAGCAGTGTAAGGATAAAAAAGTTCTCGTTATTGGCGCTGGCGGTGCTGCACGCGGTATCGCTTATGCACTTCATTCCGCGGGATACGGCCCTATCTTTTTAACGAACCGTACTCTGGAAAAAGCCGTACAATTAGCAACTGAACTATCCGATTCGGCGGTTCTATCAGTAGCGGAGGCAGAATTATCTTTAGCCGAATTTGGTTTAATCGTCCAGACGACATCCGTTGGCATGAACTTTTCACAACAAGGAATGCCTTTAAACCCGGAAAATATGTCTGAAGGAACTGTTGTTGCCGATATTATCTATAACCCACTTGAAACGGCATTCCTTGCAGAAGCCCGTAAAAGGGGAGCAAGCACAATGAATGGGGTCGGCATGTTCGTCCATCAAGGAGCGCTTGCGTTCGAGACATGGACAGAAGTCCGCCCTGAAACAGGATTTATGATTGACAAAATAACGACAACTCTTGGAGGATAAATAACTATGTTAACTAATAAACAAAAAAGCTTTCTTCGCGGCGAATCGAATCGTCTGCAACCACTTGTCCATATTGGTAAAAGTGGTTTAACAGAATCGGTCATCACGCAGATTGAAGAAGCGCTTGAAGCAAAAGAATTAATCAAAGTAACAATTCTACAAAACTGTGACCAAGATAAAAATGAAATTGCAGCGAAACTTGAAGAACAAGTAGGCATTGAAGTCGTTCAAGTTATCGGTAAGATCATTGTTTTATATAAAGAATCAGTTGAGAAAAAACGGATCGAACTTCCATAAGTGAGGTAAGCCCATATGAAAAAGATTGGCATTCTTGGCGGTACATTTAACCCGCCTCATATCGGTCATCTGATTGTTGCGAATGAAGTAAAGCAATCTCTATGTCTTGATGAAGTTCGATTAATGCCGACGGCGGTTCCACCGCATAAAACTGCACCTGGTGATGCGACTGCTGAACAGCGTTTGCAGATGGTGGAACTTGCTGTGATGGCTATTGATGGCTTGACTGTGTCTGCTTTTGAAGTAGGACGTGGCGGTGTTTCTTATACGTTTGATACAATGAGACAATTGACACAGATTGAACCGGAGATTGAATTTTACTTTATAATCGGCGGTGATATGATTGATTTGTTGCCTAAATGGCACCGGATTGAAGAACTTGTCACGCTTGTCAATTTCGTAGGTGTTGGACGTCCAGGGACTAACGGAACAACGGATTATCCAATCATTATGGTGGATATCCCACAAATTGAGTTGTCTTCAACATTGATTCGACAACGCTTTTCTGAGAATGGTGCCGTCCAATTGCTTATCCCGCCTGCAGTGGAAGCTTTTATTCGCGAGGAGGGTTTGTATGGAAGTTGCACAGTTGAAAATAGAAATCGCTAAACGTATGCCGAAACAACGTTATGAACACGTTTTACGGGTAACGGAAACGGCAAAAAGATTGGCTGAGAAGTATCGACTTCCAGTGATTAAAGCTGAGCAAGCGGCGCTATTTCATGATATTGCAAAATTCATGGACAAGGCTGACCTGCATCATGTTTTAAACACAGCAAACGAAGATTCACGGCTCTTGTTATTTCATCATGAGTTGTGGCATGCTCCAGTTGGGGCGATTATCGCACGAGATGAATTTGGGATTAGTGATGCGGATATCCTAAACGCAATCCGCTATCATACAACCGGTCGGGCGACTATGTCCCCGCTCGAAAAGTTGATCTATGTTTCTGATATGATTGAACCTGGACGCAGCTTTCCAGGAGTGGATGAGTTAAGAGTAAAAGCTGAAGAAAACCTTGATACAGCAATGGAAGCTTGCATTTATCAGTCAGTGCAGTTTCTTGTGAATAAAAGAGTACCGGTTTTTCCGGACTCAATAGACTGTTACAATCAGTTAATAAGAAGGGAACAGTGAAATTATGACTACTACATTACTAGAAACAGCTTATAAAGCAATCGACGATAAAAAAGGCGAGGACATCGTTGTACTGAATATGGAAGGGGTATCACTTATCGCGGACCAATTCATTATCTGTCATGCAAATTCAGGACGCCAAGTCCAAGCAATTGCAAAAGAAGTAGCTGACAAAGCTTCTGAAGCTGGATTTAATACAAAAAGAATCGAAGGAATGGACATGGCAAGATGGGTACTCGTTGATTTAGGCGATGTTGTCGTTCACGTATTCCATAAAGACGAACGCGGTTACTACAACCTTGAAAAGCTTTGGGGAGACGCACCAATGTTGGACATGGCTGAAGAAAGATGAATCAGGCTTATTCCGAATTCGCTTCTGTCTACGATGAACTAATGACCGACATTCCCTATGACGCCTACATTGATATTATTGATGTAGCGGCAGGGGGGATTGATGGTAAACGTGTGCTAGATATCGGATGTGGAACAGGCCTTTTATCCATGAAACTTGCTAAGCAAGGAGCACAAGTGACTGGGATCGATCTTTCTGCCGACATGTTAGTGGTGGCAGAAGAGCGTGCACAGTCGCTTTCTTTGCCTGTGCAATTTATCGAACAACCTATGCAACAGCTAGAGGGGTTTGCGGACTATGATATTGCGGTTATCGCCATTGATTCGTTAAACTATTTATCGAATCGTGAAGATGTGCTGTCGACATTTCGGCAAATCTATTCGGCCCTTGCGGTTGGTGGAAAATTGATCTTTGATGTTCACTCAACTTTTAAAACGGATGTCATCTTCATGGAAGGTCCTTTTACGTTTGATAATGGTCGAATAACATACATATGGATAACGGAAGAAGGCGAAGAACTTCACTCCGTTTATTCTGAACTGGCCTTTTTCGTTAAGAGCGAAAGTGGGTTGTATAGGCGTTTTGATGAGGTTCACACGCAACGAACGTTTCCAGTAAGTGACTATGCAGATATGCTTATGGACACAGGTTTTTCGATTGAACGGATTTTTGCAGATTGGGAAGATGAAGCGCCACACGAAGAAAGCGAACGAATATTTTTCCAAGTCAGAAAATAAACCTTTTCATTTTATTCAGTGAGGGTTTAAATCCCCACTGAATAAAATTAAGCCTCGGGCGGATGCCACAGGTTTTCAGATGAATTATCGAGCAAGGTCAGGCCTGCGTGATGCAGGTCAGTTAGCCATTCTCGCAAGGATGCGACAATGGCTAACTTCTTTACTTGATCTGGACGCAAATACGCCAAGGCGGATTTGATTTTTGGTCGGCATTCATTTATAGTTGAATGTACTCCATATGGATGCCGCCGAAGAAAGGGTGACTGTACTGTTTCTTTCGTTTGTATCCGGTAAATGGCGTAAGATTATAACCCCAATTGCAGCAATCGCTGTCATATCCGCTTTTCTGTTCTTCCCCAAAGGACAGGCTGACGATAATACGTTTGTCATGAGCGAACAAAACCCATTCCCTGAATTGATTGAAGAAAAGATTGAAGAAGAAATTGTAAGTAGTATTCAAATTGCTCCAGCTCCCATCGTTGTCGATGTGAAAGGCGCTGTTAGGCACCCCGGTGTCTATTCGATGCAAGATGGAGACCGCCTGATAGATGCTATAAACGCAGCAGGCGGCTATTTACCAAACGCTGACTCCAGAATGTTGAACCATGCTATGAAACTGGCGGATGAATTCGTCGTCTATGTACCGATCATTGGAGAAGAAGTACTAGATATTTCTTTCACTCCATTAAGCGGTGCAAGTGCGCCCCAAGATGACGGAAAAGTCAATATTAATACCGCGGATGAAAAAGAATTGATGACGATCCCAGGTGTGGGCCCCGCAAAAGCGGCAGCAATTGTTCAATACCGGACGGATCATGGCGAATTTAAATCACCGGAATCATTGATGGAAGTGTCTGGAATCGGTCAGAAAACATTTGAAAAACTAGAATCTCAGATTACTGTGAATTAAATGGAGTACATTCTATATTAATTGAACTATTGAATTTCATATGCGAGCTCAGCGTAGGCGCCTTACAGGGGTAGCCGAAGTGGAATCTTTCATATAGCCTATTATAGTAGGGAAACATACTAAACGAAATAAATATTGGAGGCATTCACAATGGAGCGAATAACGTGGGACCAGTTTTTTATGGCCCAGTGCCATCTATTAGCAGTAAGAAGTACATGTACAAGACTTTCTGTCGGAGCATCAATTGTCAGAGATAACCGGATCATTGCAGGCGGCTACAACGGTTCCATATCAGGGGGAGACCACTGTATTGACCATGGTTGCTATGTCATTGAGAGCCACTGTGTGAGGACAATCCATGCAGAGATGAATGCATTGCTGCAATGTTCGAAGTATGGCATACCCGTTGCAGGATCAACGCTGTATGTGACGCACTTCCCATGCCTACAATGTTCGAAAGCAATTATTCAAGCAGGCATTAAGCATGTCATCTATGCAACAGATTATAAAAACGACGAATATGCATTAAAGTTATTTGCACAGTCGGATGTTTCCGTTCAGCATATTCCATTCGACGAAAAGAAAGTCGACTTTTCCAGCGAAAGTAAGTTAGAACTTATCAATGAAATGCTTCTAAAAATGCAGGCACTAGGCGCTGGGAATGAAGAACTTGCCCCCTATAAAAAAAGGGTGGATAGCTTATTCGACAAATGATTTCACGTGTACGTTTCATGTATTTAGCAATCCCGGTCGCCGTATCAGCATTTGCTGTATACGGTCCGGTTTATCTATTACTCTGTAATTTATTTCTTCTTCCCATCTTCTTGAGTAGAAAAGAAGATTTCCTCACACCTATCCTCGCGGTTGCGACCGCTACCTTCTCTTTTTTCTATATTTCAGCGACGATTCCTATAATCAAAGAATCCGGCGATGCAACCCTTAGCATCTCTTGGACCGATAATGTGAAAATTGATGGTGGTAAGATGAAGGGATTTGCTAAAACATCTACCGGTGAAACAGTTTACGCCATCTATACAATTAGCAGTGAACAACAAAAAACTCGTTTTCTTGAGATGAATATCCCGTCCGTGACATTCACGATGTCAGGTTCATTTCGCAAACCGGATATTCCTTCACATGATTATTCTTTCGACATGACGAAGTATATGAGAATGTATGGAGCATCAGGGATATTTGAATCGGAGACGATTATTCAGGTAGAAAAAAATTCTGGTATCAGGACACGATTATCTGGACAGAGGCGGAAAGTGAAAAATCATATCGGGGCTACATTCCCAGAGACGCTGAAAGTGGAAGCTGAAGCTTTGCTTATTGGTGATCGAAGCGGGATGGATGAAGAACTGGCTTCAAATTATCGGACGCTTGGCATTACACATCTTTTTGCGATTTCAGGGTTGCACGTCGGACTGCTGACATTCATGTTGCGGGAATTGCTACTAAGAGCAACTATAAGGAAAGAAACAATTGATACACTTGTTATGGCACTGTTGCCTCTGTATGCTGTTATGGCTGGAGGGGCACCTTCTGTCTGGCGTGCGGTATCGGTGACTATACTCGTCCTTCTCGCGTCGTCAGGGAGGGTGAAGGTGAGACTGGATGATGCACTGGCGATAAGTGCAACTTGTTTTATCCTTTATCAACCATTTGTTCTATTTCAGCCAGGTTTTCAGTTGTCTTACTTGGCAGCTTGTTCACTCGTCTATTCTTCCGGTATTTTAGCCAAGGCAAAGACTGCTTTTAGTGTATCGTTTCTCGTCACGTCAATCAGCCAACTTTCTTTGTATCCAGTATTACTATTTCATTTTCATGAGCTGTCGATTTCATCATTTGTTGTTAATCTTGTTTATGTTCCGTTGTATTCGCTCATCATTTTACCAGCAAACATTGTTTTACTAATCATGACATCGATATTGCCGAAGGTTGCTGGACTATTATTCATGGTATATGAGCCTTTCAGGGAAATCGTAGGAGGAGTAACAAGTTGGATATCTTCTTTACCCTATCAACTATGGACTCCAGGAAAACCGGATGCGCTTTGGATATCTATAGCTGTAGCAGGAGTCTTGCTGTTCTTTATGCGCAGTGAAGAAGGGGCCAATGTTTTTAAGTCGTTGCCAATTGTGCTCATGCCTGCACTCGTCATTCATTTCATACCGTACATGGACAGCTCGTTAAAGGTTACATTTTTAGATGTCGGACAAGGGGACAGTATCGTTATCGAATTGCCTTATCGGCAAGCGGTATATGTGATTGACGCGGGCGGAACCATTACATTTGGCGACCCGAATTGGAAAACGCCTACAAAGCAGTTTGAAGTAGGTCGAAAAATCGTCGTACCTTATTTGAAAGGCCGAGGTATTGCAAAAATTGATAAACTAATTATTTCTCACGCCGATGCGGATCATATGGAAGGGGCAGATGAAGTTTTAGAAGAGCTGACAGTTGGTGAAATTCATATTGCACCAGGAAGTGAATTTGAAGTAGCGATGAAAGAAATCATACAGATTGTAGGGGACAAACGCATTCCGATGATGTCGATGAAAGAAGGAGTCTCTTGGACAAAAGGAAGCTCGGATTTTCATTATGTGGCACCTAAAGAAGGGAAATATGATGGGAATGCAAGTTCACTTGTCCTTTTCATGAAAACATCGGGACCTTCGTTTTTATTGACAGGAGATATGGAAAAAGAGGGAGAAGCTCAATTTCTTCGCGACTACGGGCATTCTGATTTCGGTCCCGTCATTTTGAAAGCAGGGCATCATGGTAGCAGGACATCGAGTACCGAGCCATTCGTCGACGTGCTTCGTCCAGAACTAACCATCTTTTCGGCAGGGCGAAACAGCAGATACGGACATCCTCATCCTGAGGTCGTCGCAACGTTTGAAAAGAAAGGGTTACCGACAATGTCAACCGCTGAATTTGGGTCGGTTACTGTAACTGTAAAAAAAGATCATTTCGAAGTTTCGAGTATGAAAAAATAAAAAAACGAACACAACACCCTGGATAGGATGTGTTGTCCGTTTTCTTCAAACATATTAGCCAGCGACTACGTCGATTATAGTAGCAATAACAAAAATAGCTGAGAATGCTACGAAAGCGACTACAAAGCCGATTCCTGAATCGATTAAATCATTACGTTTGGACTGTACATCATGTTCAAACTCATTCATTGCTACACCTCCTGATTCCATTATAGTATAGATGATTCCATAGTAAAAATCCATAGCAATCAACTTTTTAAACATGTCCGGCTGGAACTGACACAATTTGTCCATACAGTCGTTTTGCTATACTGTATAATTGGAATGTATTTAATTTGATTCAGCAATTTTTTTGTACTGAAAGCGAAGCGTCAGATATAGAAGTTCCCCCTATTATAAGCAGTGGGATGAATGGTAAAACGCTTATACATCGATGGTGGGCAAGTTTCTTGCTGATTAGGGGAACCCAGACTAAAATCGTCGGGTCCTGCGGGCACAAGTGCAATTAAAAATTTGGACGAAATTGCGCTGAGGCGTAATCGATTTGGAAGAGGTGAATAATGTGGCAAATGCAATATGGAAAAAAATAGCTGCTGGGGAAATCGATCCGGTCTACTTATTGACTGGTCTCGAACAACATTTATTCGACTCCACAATTACACGGCTGAAAAAAGCATTACCTGACATTGATGCTGCATCAGTCATTCGGTTTGATTTGGATGAGACACCTGTAGAAGCAGTCATTGAAGAGGCGGATACACTACCATTCCTTGAAGACCGAAAATTAATTATAGCTGGAAACGCATCATTTTTAAAAGCATCAGATAAAACCAGAGAAAAAGTGACACATAATTTGGAGCTGTTGGAAGCTTGGCTGGCAAATCCTTCACCAACGGCAACGGTTGTATTTATAGCGCCATATGAAAAACTGGATGCACGAAAACGGATTACCAAAATAATAAAAGAACATGCGACTGTCATAGAATCAAAACGACTGCAAGGGAAGGATCTGTTCACGTGGATTCAGCAGGAAGCGGGGGCGAATGGATCACGAATTGGACCAACTGAAGCAGAATTTCTCGTGAAAATGGCGGGGGATGACCTGCTTGCTTTGTCATCTGAAATTGGTAAAATGGCTACCTATTTGAATGGTAATGGGGATATTACGGCAGATGTAATTGAGTCGCTCGTACCACGGACTCCAGAAATGGATGTCTTCCGATTAACAGATGCCTACGTTTCTGGAAAAGTGTCGAATACCGTCGCCATCTACCATGACTTATTACGTAACGGTGAAGAGCCAATCATGTTGACTTCACTTATTGCAAGTCAAGTTAGGCTCATGGTCCATGTGGGTTTACTTCAGAAAAAAGGATACCAGCAACATCAAATTGCAAAAACGTTAAGTGTTCATCCGTACCGTGTGAAATTAATGATGGAGAATAGAAGTCTGCCAAGTTCTGAGCGTTTGCTATTGATCTTAAGTAAGCTCGCGGCAATTGACTATAAATTGAAATCATCAAGTGGGAAAAGAGAACGAATTCTGGAGTTGTTCTTTATGGAGCCGTTGAGAAAATAGAAAATGACAATAAAAAAAGAAAGGTCGTCCGATAATCGGGCGGCCTTTCTTAGGTTGAAAATTAAAGTGCTTTTTTAGTAAGACGTGCTTTTTGACGTGATGCAGTATTTTTATGGATAAGGCCTTTACGTGCAGCAGTATCCATTTTTTTGATCGCATCTCTTAGTAGGCCAGTAGCGTTTTCGTCTTTAGCGTCAAGAGCAGTTTCAGCTTTACGTACAGCAGTACGCATCGCGTGCTTTGTATTCGAGTTTTGCTCGTTCGCAGCATTGCTTTGTTTTACGCGTTTGATTGCAGATTTAATGTTTGGCATTTCATTCACCTCCAATTTCAGGTAAGGCAAGAGTGTTTCCACGAAGTTTCGGATATCTCTTTCACAACAAGCATTATTTTATCAAATCAAGCGCCAGATTGCAAGAACAAATGCGCAAGCATCTGTTCAGCCCCATCAAGTACTGGACGTGAAATCCTTATGTTAGAAAATAACTACAAGTCCAGATTTTTATTAATTCCCCAGCAACTAGAAATTTAAAGAAGTGGCGGCGTAGTTCGTAGCGTTCTGTCGGCCCTGAGCATAGAGCTGCTGGAGACAGGATAATTAATCAAAGAACAAAGAATATTTCTGAGTCACATCGCACAAACTTAAAGGTGAGGTGATTGTATGGAGAAGTATGATTTTTATCGAACGGATCTTCTAGATGAGAGTGAAGAAGTAGTCCGTCACCGAACGGCGGATGACAAAAATAAGTTGAAAGAATCAGATGGGGTTTTGTTTGGCGAAAAAAGATTAGGTCGGGTCATTGTGACTTCTGTAAAAGTCGATGCGCAAGGTGAGGAAAAGATCGGGAAGAAGCAGGGAACTTATATTACGCTGACAGTTCCGGCACTTACAGCGGATGATCGAGAAGGGCTTGCTGATATGTCGCGTGTGTTAATCGAAAAACTGGATGAAATCCTTGTGGATATTACCACGCTCAAAACGGGAAAGATTCTTTTAATAGGTCTTGGTAATCGTGACATCACGCCCGATGCTGTGGGCCCACTGACGATGGACAGGTTGCGAGATATTGTGCCTGGCTATTATTCCGAAGAGGGCAGCGAAGTATTCGTCTATGCGCCTGGTGTGACGATTCAAACGGGTTTGGAAACATCGGACTTTGTAAAAGCTCTGGTTACTGAAATAAAACCCGACTTACTTATCGTCATCGACGCACTTGCGGCAAGAGATAGTTCAAGGCTTTGCCGAACGATTCAATTGACGGATACGGGTATCCATCCAGGATCTGGTGTTGGCAATAGCCGTAAAGAGATTTCAAAAGAAGTACTTGGAATACCTGTAATCGCAATCGGAATTCCGACTGTCGTTGACGGTCCTGTTCTAATAGCGGATGCCATCAATTCCATGTTTGGTTATATTGCTTCAAAAATAGAGGAGAAGGACAGTCCTTCATCAAGACTTTCCGTTACGCCGTGGCTGCACACTGAAAATAAGGATGCTGACCGAGCTAATCTGCTACCAATCTTTGGTGATTGGGCGACGTGGCCGCACGAAGACCGTATCCAGTTGTTTGAAGAAGTGTTGACGAACCATGAATTACGGACATTTGTCTCTCCGAAAGAGATTGATTCATGGGTTTCACTTTATGCGGAATCACTTGCCGATTCATTGACGAACTGGATTTCGACTATAAAAAACAGTCATTAACTCGTGTTCCAACGCATATAGTTGGAACACGGAGGGATGCCATTTGAAAAAAACACTGCAAATATGGGGCACACTTATCTTATTTCTCTTCCTGTTTCCAATGATTATCACAACATTTCCGAAGGGACAGTCGGCGAAATCTTCTAATCTCGTGAAAGAGTCTACTTACATGGTATACGCCGCAAATATTTTGGAAGAGGAAACAGAAACAGAAAAAGAGCCAGAACCAGAACCAGAGTCGGAGCTAATGCCAATACAAGCATCAGAGGCAGAAGGGAAAGCGTTACTCTATTTCACCCATTACCACGAAGCCTTTAAACCTGTGACACAGGCGAAAGAAGGAAAAATCACTGTATCCCACCAAACTGAAAACATTACAAAATTTGGTGAGAAATTAAAAACGCAACTACAATTCAACGGAATTGAAACGGATATGATAGCTGTAGAGGTGCCCCATACCGGTGCCTATAATGCAATCCGACCACATGTCAAGAAGAAAATACAGGAAAAAAAGTATGATTTGATAATCGATCTTCACAGGGATTCGGCTGGTCCGGATATAACAACAATTGCGTTCAATGATGAACAATATGCGAAAGTGGCATTTGTTATAGGCATGGAACATTCGAACTTTGAGCGTAATCGAGCAAATGCTGTGCTACTGAAGAATGAAATGGAACTGCTTGTACCGGGGATAACACGAAACCTAGTCATGAAGCACGGGCCAGGTGTTGATGGAAAGTATAATCAGGACCTTGATCCGTCTCTTCTTGTCGTGGAACTAGGAGGAATCGGCAACACTGAAGATCAACTAAATCGAACAATTGCTGTCTTAGCGAAGGCGGCTACAACTGTCATTGAAAATTCTAATCGTGCCGAATATTGAAGTATGCGCGGTTCACTGCTATAATTCATATAGCTAAAATAGGAGTGAACTGACTATGAATCATGAACAGAGAGCAGCACGTCAAAAGAATATCCGGAACTTTTCCATCATCGCTCATATCGATCACGGGAAATCAACATTGGCGGATCGTATTCTAGAACAAACCCAAACGTTAACAGCAAGAGAAATGAAGACACAAACGTTGGATTCGATGGATCTTGAAAGAGAACGCGGAATCACAATCAAATTGAATGCGGTGCAGTTGACGTATGCAGCTAAAGACGGGCAGGAATACACATTCCACCTGATCGATACGCCAGGACACGTCGACTTTACATACGAAGTGTCTCGAAGCCTTGCAGCTTGTGAAGGTGCAATCCTTGTTGTCGATGCGGCGCAAGGAATTGAAGCACAAACACTGGCAAACGTTTACTTGGCAATTGATAATGAGCTTGAAATTTTACCGGTTATCAATAAAATTGATTTACCCGCAGCAGATCCGGAACGTGTGAGAAAAGAAATTGAAGATGTTATTGGGCTGGACGCTTCAGAAGCAGTCCTTGCATCGGCAAAAGCAGGTATCGGAATCGTAGATATTTTGGAACAGATTGTAGAAAAGGTTCCAGCTCCACTGGGGGATCCGGATGCTCCGCTCCAAGCGCTTATTTTTGACTCGCATTATGACCCATACAAAGGGGTTATTGTTAATATTCGAATTATGCAAGGTACGGTTAAGCCAGGCGATAAGATTCACATGATGGCGACTGGTAAAGATTTCGAGGTACTTGAAACAGGTGTCTTCACACCAAAAATATCACCTCGAGATGAATTGACTGTCGGAGACGTTGGCTATTTATCAGCTTCGATTAAGAATGTTGGAGATACACGAGTTGGGGATACGATTACAAGCGTGAAAAACCCTGCAAGCGAACCGCTAGCTGGTTATCGCCGGATGAATCCGATGGTGTTCTGTGGACTATATCCAATTGATACATCAAAATATAATGAACTGCGTGATGCACTTGAGAAATTAGAATTGAATGACTCAGCACTTGAATTCGAAGCAGAAACATCACAAGCACTTGGTTTCGGTTACCGTTGTGGATTCCTTGGTCTCTTGCATATGGAGATTATTCAGGAACGGATTGAACGAGAATTCAATGTAGACTTGATCACAACAGCACCGAGTGTTATTTATAATGTCGTACTTACAGATGGTTCTGAAATGAAAGTGGACAACCCTGCAATGATGCCGGATGCACAAAAAGTCGATTATGTTGAAGAACCATATGTAAAAGCATCTATTATGGTGCCTAACGAATATGTCGGTTCTGTTATGGAACTGTGCCAGCATAAACGGGGGAACTTCATGACAATGGACTACCTGGATTCAACACGTGTCAATATCATTTATGAACTGCCACTTGCAGAAATCGTCTATGACTTCTTTGACCAATTGAAATCTGGTACGAAAGGGTATGCATCACTTGACTATGAACTGATTGGCTACAAACAATCGAAACTCGTCAAAATGGACATTCTCCTAAACGGCGAGCACGTCGATGCATTCAGTTTCATCGTCCACAAAGACTTCTCATATGATCGTGGAAAAGCGATTGTTGAAAAGTTACGTAAACTAATCCCAAGACAACAGTTTGAAGTGCCTGTACAGGCAGCTATCGGACAAAAGATTGTCGCACGTTCAACAATCAAGTCAATGGGTAAAAACGTTCTTGCTAAATGTTACGGCGGAGATATCTCCCGTAAACGTAAACTTCTTGATAAACAAAAAGAAGGTAAAAAACGTATGAAACAAGTAGGTTCGGTTGAAGTGCCTCAAGAAGCATTTATGGCTGTCTTGAAGATGGACGAGGATTAAACGTTGTAGGTATGAGGTTTGTTTTTTAGATAAATGAATGAAATAGAGTGTTTGCCACCATTTGAAAAAGTGTAGTGGCAAATTATTTAATGTCACACATAGCTTGTTCGAAAATATCTACTGACTCATTTTGCATTTTTCGTGTATTGTAGTTAATAACAGATGGCGTGACGATGCTTCCACATTCTTTCACGCATACATGATCTGATTCAGTATAGTGAGCACCGTATTTCAGCTTATTCTTTATAAGCCAAATGCGGTGTTTTTTTAATATATTCACTAAGGTTTGACCAATATGAATGTCTCTTTCCGAGGAAGCGGTCTTTGTTGAATCTAAAACCCAAACACCTTCTTTGTTAATCATTGCCTGTTCAATCCTTGGCTTACCTCTATCAGAATTTTTTGGGGATTTCACAATTGGAAAATTAGTTTCTTCGCGATTGAAGTCATGGATGAAGTTCCTTGAAGAGAAAGACATCACTACTTAAACGATGACTGAGGACGACAAAGGTAAGTAGATCCTCGTGAACAATGACACTGATGAAGTACAAAAAGCAAGGAAACCACTGCCGAAATACTTAAAAGTCGTGAAATAAAAAACTCACTTTCTAAGTTGTAACTTAGAGAGTGAGCAAAAAGTGGGGGTAACCCAATACTATATGTCACCACTATATCCTAAATGACTGGATTTTGTAGTGGGTGCTGTTTCCAGAGAAAAGTAGTACCCCGTACCAAATGGTATTCCCTCCTGGACTGTTGACTTATAAAGGGAAGGTACTGCTAATTCCTAACAGGGAGTGGAAACGAAATTTGGTAATCAACTCCAAACTCAACAGTCGTCTCCTCCGGTGTTTAAGAAACATGCGCCAACAATAATTAAAAGAATAAACAGAACGATTAGTAAGGCGAATCCTGAACCGAACCCTGATCGATTTTCAGGTCCGCAACCGTAGCCGTAACCTGCATAACCCATAAAGTACACCTCCTAAAACGAATTAATTCATTCTATGCCGGTAATTATCGATTGTCTGGTTCATTTGTTTAGTAAAAAAATATTCTTTATTCGCTGTAGGCACGATGAGCGAGTGTGAGAGAGAGCGCGCATGTGTACCTACAGCTCTTAAATAGTATATTCAAATATATAAAGAATGCTGGGGATTCAACTCAGAAAGAAATAAAAAATAGTAGGACCAAAATAACTGCCATTCACTGCAGGATAACGAGATTCATGTACCAACGGAAGAGTGAATCCATATGCCATCCATTCCAGAAAGAAAACAGCGCAGACAATAATTAGCTTCATTGCGATAAGCTCTTCTGAACTTACTAGCTGAACTTGAATCATTGAAAAAAGAGTTATGTGACAAGTGTAAGGGTGTCGGAAGTAATAATAAAAGCACGCTCATATATGTGGCTACCGGGTGGCTGATCACACACGTGAAATCGGTCAGGAGTTATTGGTTTCAATAATTGAATGTTATGAAGCAGAAGTGCAAGTGAAAAAAGTGGCGAGGAAAGAACCTGCTGAAATTACCGAAGAAGCGGTATGACGTATGTAGCGGTTACGAAGGAGATAGGTGTGATTTTGCAACAACTCACTAATCGTCGTCAAGACTGGGATTTGCAAAAGTAAGGGAGCAGCACCAGGAGTGGAATCATCATTCCAAAATCTCGTTTTTATCCGGTCTTGTATCCCATTTGTGGTTTAGCAATCTCCACAAATTACGAAAAAGGAATGTCAGGTAAGGTAACTAGAGAAGGTGCTTAAAAGATCATTTATACGACGTAGCGCCATCTATGACTCGCAACAACACAATTTTAGGCTTTTCGCATATCCATTGATGACAAGCAAGCTGTACAAGCCATTCCTTTTACACATAGTACTTATCATGCAAGGGATGGTAAGGGTAAAGGCAATAGAGGAACCATCGGAATTGAAATATATTACAGCGAAAGTGGTGGACAGAAGTATGTAGCTGCAGAAGAAAATACTGTTGAATACGTCGCTCACGTCTTGAAGCTATACGGATGGGGAATTGATCGTGTGAAATGGCATCGTGATCGGAGTGGCAAGAAATGTCCACATAGGATCAACGGTGAGGAACATACTCAGACTGTTAAAGTTGTATTGCTAAGCTCTTGACCGAACTTAATAATCCGAAACCGCTGAGTTTATTGAAAATAGCAACGGTAAGTTTGAAGTAATAGAAATAGAGGGGGTATTAACTTCTATAAATATTCCTAATAAAAAATTCGGATTAACTTCCGATGAACATAGGAAAATACAGGTCAGTATGTCTAAAAGTTTAAGGGACGCTTTAAAAGACTCTTTTGTGCAACAATTTAAGGTGCCGGGTAAAATCGACACACAAATTGAAAGGAAAATAATTAATAATTACTTGGAAGAAGAACATTCGACAAAAAATAAGTTGATATCTTTTACTCAGGAAAAAGCATCTCTCGCGAGGGGCTTTTTTGTTTGTCGAATTAAAGAGGTATTCGTATGGATAAGGACGAATATAGAACGATGTTCTGTTCTTGTTCAACAAGTACAATTGGATTCTGGGAGTTAAATAATATTTTCTTACGGAGGAAAAAAATGAATAAAACACTAATCCAATTCGAAAAAACCATTGATGACATTTCGAAATTAAAAGAAATACAAGAATCTCAGCTACTTGAACCTATTAGTAAGGAAAAATGGTCGATTAGAGAAATTATAGGGCATTTATATTATTGGGATAAGTATAATTTGGAAATAATGGTTCCGAAAATGAAAAATGGAGCAACCTTGCCAGAGTATCCAAACCATGATCAACATAATGCGGAAGCAATATCATTTCTAAGAGGCCAATCAGTAAAATCTATTATAAGTGCTTTCGTTGTAACACGAAAAGAACTTATCGAAAGTATCTCAAAAGAAGAGGATAATGTTAGATTTACAATTGGAAAAGGCAAACGACAGTTCACAGTAGAATGTTTTATAAAAATTTTTTTAAAACATGATATTCACCACTTACAACAAATAAATGAAAAATTAAATAATTAGACTGTTTCCTAATCTAAACCTTGTTGCACCAAAGGGTGATTTAGTTGGACAACGGGGACCGTCTATTGACGGTCCCCGTTGTCCAGTTGTCTGTGGAAGAGTTAAATAAGAACTGCCAGAGATTTGATTCTGGGTAGGTCGCTTTTTTGTATGTCGAAATAGAGAGGTATTCATATTTATAAGATCGAATAGGGAACAAAGCTCAGTTCTTCTTTAATTGACGGGGCAGTTTAGTCAATAAATGTTATATTTAATAGTGGTGGTTAATTATTCGAAAGGAGAATTAATTATGATACATATTATAAAAGCCAAACCTAATCATGTTGAGGGAATATCAAAAGTATGTAGTGATGGTTATTGGGCGACATACAGCGAAACACATTCTGAAATGTACATTAAAGGAATAATTAAAGAGTTTTATAATCATGAAAGAATACTAAAAGAGGTTTTAGAAATCAGTAAGGAATGGGGAGGATATTTTGTTGCAATAGAAGGGAACGAAGTGATTGGGGCTGGTGGAGGTGGTATGATTGAGGATACCTCTGGAGAAGTTTTTGTATTGTATCTAAATCCTGCTAGACGTAACGAAGGTATTGGTACAATGATATTAGATGCTATTACCAAACAACAAAAAGAAGAGCTTAATGCAACGGAACAATGGGTTTCCGTTGCGAAGGAAAATCAAAAAGGAATTCCTTTCTATGAGGCAAAAGGATTTATTTTTAATCATGAACTTGTTGGACATGGAATTGTTGTTGGAGAAAGATATACTTCATTGAGATATTGCCGAAAGATTTAATGTTTTTTAAAACAAACTTCTTTTTCTTACTTTAATTAAAGGGAGAATTGGGGGATGACGACTTTCGTGAACCGGAGTTGTATTCACCTGTTGTGTATTGCGTATACGAACCCGTTCAACGATCAAATAGATGGTTTTATGGTTTGATCTCATGTAGCCAAACCTTCTCCTCCTTCACCAAACTTGCCCGTTGGTTGAAGGAGGAAAGTGGACTTTTTATGGTTAAGTAGAGATATTAAGTAGGAGGAATCTTAGTGAAAAAAACAGCTGTTTTATTGTATCCACAGTTCAGTGAGTATGAACTAACTGTAGCCTTATCTATATTAATGCAAGGAAAAAAACAAGTTGTTACCGTTGGATTAAACAAACAACCGATAAAGGGGGAGTCAGGGTTATCTTGTGTAGCTGACGCTACTGTTGATGAAATTAATTTCGAAGAAATAGATAGCCTCTTATTACCAGGTTGTATGGATATTATGTCGCTACATGAAGAAGAAAGAATAGTTGATTTCATTAAACAAATAGTTACTAAAGAAACGGTGATTGCAAGTATATCTAGCTCTCCATTCTTATTAGCAAAAGCAGGTGTTTTAGGAGATAAAAAATATACTGTAGGGATTACAAAAGAAAACATAGAAAGATCCGGTGTATTTAACCTGGGGAATTATTCAGAACAGATTGTAGTACAGGATGGAAACATAATTACAGCTAGAGGAAGAGGATTTGTTAGATTTGGAGAATATTTAGGGAAAGCATTAAACCTGGAATTTGATGAAAGATGGTATCAAGAATAATGTAATTGGGTTTTTAACTAACGGTTGCTTTAGTTCAATTATCAAAAAAAGATGGGGAAATCCCGCCGCATTATGCGATTTCATTCTGGTAACGCCAAAAAGAACGACTATTATTTTTTTATCCTTTTATAATTTTAGTCTAAACCTTGTTCAATTAAAGGAGGGAAGTAATTGAAACGTATTCTTCTTATCATATTGGCTGTAATGGCTGTATTGATTATAATGTATTTTTTAACTACTACAACACCTTAATTTTAGGTATAGGAACATTATTGAAATTGGAGATTATGCAACTGACGCGTGCTCCTGTTGTCTATGGAAAGGTTAAATAAGACCAAAGCAAAAGTGGTTCCTCCTTAGATTAGATTGTGGAAGGCCGCTTCATTTGTCATTAGAAATAAAATTACTCAAAGAAGAGTCGCATATTCCAAGATTCCCTCTATTGTAATTTGACATACATTACAGTTTCCAAGATCTCCGGGTTTGTATACAGTAAAACATTCAAGTCAGATGGTATTACGTTTTTCTTCGTACATGGGATAGCCTAGCGCAGCTTCGTGTGTATCTAAAATAGCCCCGTTCCGATAGAAACCCGCTCAATCGGATTATATTACTTTGATAAGGTGGATAGTAGCCTACAATGACTTCCACGTTTTAGGTACCTAAAACGCGATGTTCCTTTAAGAATTTGCGTTAGTCGGCTACTATTTTCAGGTCCACTATCCGCAATGATGATAAATGTGTCGTAGGATTGATCCTTATATTTAAGACAGTAGGCTTATATAATTTACCATGAATTCCTTCGTGGCCCTCGACTTACTGGTGACAATCAATCACAAAATGGTGGTGTTAGGAAGTGGTAATCAATGAATAGATTCATTGATGGAGAGGAAAGGGCATTGAAATTAACGGGAAAATTATTACTATAGAACTACTTTGCTTGTAAAATTGTTCGATTTTACAAGCAAAGTAGTTTGGAGTTTAATGCTTTATGGAATTATATTGCCATCGTTTAAATAAATTTATCTAAAAAAGCAGCTCTCACGAGGTGTTTTTTATTTACTTGCAATACGAACGTATATTCTGTATTGTGGGTAAAAAGGAGATGAAGGTTGCATGCCGATTGCGAAGGACAGAGTAGAAGTTGACTAGGATCTGATTAGAGAGTACTTTAATGGAAAAATGGACGAGGCTAAACGCGAGGTTTTGGGATATCAATGAAATGTCAAAACGGTTGTGTATGGGCAGAGCATTCCAAGAAGAATTTCTACACGATCCACGAATGAAATTACTACAACGTCAAAAGGAAAGTGATTTTAGTTCTACGAGCCATCGTTGAAAGTAATTAAGTTCAATATAAACAAGCAATGGACTTTATCTTCTGAAAATATATATAGAATTGGAGAGATTTTATTTTGACATATTTTGAAACAGCTGCAGAGTCACGTAAAGTATTCGATGAACAATTTGAAAAAGGCTTTTCACCGTTGCAGGCTCGTCATGAACAAGCTGGTATTTTTAAATCACGTTTAAACGAAACTGGATTTTTTGCTTTGACCCTACAACGTATCGGTCATCAATTAATTTTCCTAACAGCTTTATACGAAAAAACTACTGATAAGGGAACAAAATCCGGGGTCCTTCAAGAGATTGAAGCCATTATTAATGGTGAAACTGTCTCTGGTGTAGGATCACATGTTGGGACTAAGTCTTATACTTTCATTACTCTAGCGCCTACTATCACTGGCTATACTAAAAACACAAGCGGTGTTACGGGTTCGAAAGAAATAGTCAATGGAGTATCTACAAGCAATAAGTACTCTTCAACTCCGACGGTTTCAGATGGTGTTATTGAACCGACGTTAGATAACTACTCAAAAGATCTTGGTTATATTGATGGTGGATTTGAAACAGATCCGGGATTTGGTCTTATTTTAGTGGGATATACGAACATCTTAGCTAATTTAACTTTACTATCATCCCTAGACCCTACAGCCCGAACTCATGTAGAAGAAGGGGCAAAAATCATGTTCCAAAAGCTCGCAATTTATTATGCTCAAAACCCTAAATTTACCGAGAAAAATCAAGCTACTTCTGACTTTGATTTTACACATACTACTATTGCTCGTTTAGCAGAGAACTACGGATCTTCTGACTTACAAATCTTCGATATTGGTATTGCTACAGATCTTTCTACAACTGAAGGTTTCAAAGCAGCAACTGGTGTACTAAACACGATCTACACGCACATTGCTTCATTGGCTTATTATTTAGCAGTTGGACTAGGAAAATCAAAGTCACAACTCAAGACTATTGAAACATCTGAACTGTTAAGTGGAATTTCTACAAACTCACCATTGCGTACTGGTCAATTAAATCAATACTTCGAACAATTCCCTGACTACCTTAACAAAATCGGAAATCCAACAACTTTCAGCTCGATCACCGGTCTTGCTCTTGGGGTTGGTGGTGTAAGTCAAACGTTCGCTCTTATTTCTTCTCAAATATCTGAGGCTCGTCTTACTGAACTTGGTGTATCTTCTGTTTCTCAGTTGAACGCTTCAAGTACTACCGATGGGAATACTTATTACTCTCAAGATCATATGAGAGGCTACTTAGGCTCAAATGGTTACGATTCATACGTGTCTATGGCATTAGTATGGTTGTCACATGCATCTGGAACCGAAACTGTAACTGATCGATATGCTACTGCACCTCAATTAAGTGGGACTGCTTTCACAGTTGCCAAACAGCTTGGTCATGAGTACCGTCGAAAGCTAAGTAACACAACACTTAACAATCCTATCGCAATGCATCATGCATCTAAGTCTGATGATGGTTTAGCATTAACAGCTTATCTTGGTCAGTTCCAAAACTACATTAAGAATGCAAGTGCAACAGAAACTAATGGACTTTATCCAACATTCGTTGATTTTGTCGATAGAGTTAATTTAGATAATCCAGAGCCAACTGGTTTCTTATACTCATTTGCATCTAATGGTGATGCTGATTTATTCAAAGAAATCAATGATCGTGTAATTGCAACTGGTGAATTCAACAACTTACATAACACACCTGCTAATATTTCTGCAGTTCGAGGTTATATCCGGATTTCTCCTAAAACTTCTCATCGAGGTATTCATGGTTTAGCCGGATTACTAGAAAGAGGACTCACATCAAATTGCTAAGAGTGTTTATAGCGGATACCTTATTTGACACAGGCTATTGAATGGAAAGGTGGTCCGCTAAGCTGAGAGATATTAATGAGGTAGGGAAATCCTTGAAAGATACAAAACCTAGTTGGTTTGATATTGATTAATAAATGGAACCTCTTTAAGAGAATGAAAGAATTGCAGATTAATTTCCAAGGGGTACTGAATATTGATACAACGGAACTATCGGAATTGTAATCAGTGGCTGTAAGGCCCAGGTGCAGAGAATCCTCCACATGCTAATAAGACGCATAAAGAGAAAGGTGACTCCGTGTTAATTGGGATGAGGGGGGATTTTGAAAGATGATGTATACTAATCTGCAATTTAGTACAGATTCTTGCAACTGAGGAGGAGAAGACTGTAGAAATTAATCAAAAGAGATGATTGAAAAGGTCTTCCTGATGCTTATGCATGCTAGTTAGTCAAGAAGAGTACCAGGGCAAGAGGTAAGTCAAAAGAACAGCTGGTTGGTAAGGAAGGGGCTGAATTGATAGGGACTAATCAACAGACGTACAAGCTTGGTAATTCGTAGACGATAATTAGGGGAGGATTTATGACTGAAAAGCAGATTGAGCAGTTGTAGTTCCATACATTCCATTTAGCTGATTCCGCTGCTATTAATTTACTAAAGTAGTTTTTTCTCTCTCTTCTATATCTGCGGGCTTAGTCGGAGTATCGGATAGGTTGACTACTACGAACATTACTACAAATGCGATACCTAAAAAATTCAACTGCTGTTTGCGCAGCACCTTGTTCTTTTTTACTATGGCAATAATAGTTTGTATGAAAAAGTGGAAAAATGCAAACGCCGATAATAAAGTGATGAGTGAAAGTATACTATCCAAATAGACTACTCCTCCTATTTGATAGTAGATGTTAATTTTCTCATTTTTAAAGAATGTTGCGATGTATCTGTACTAATAAAAATTGTATAATGAAAGTAAAGATGGCGATATGTGTACCCCATAATCATTATATTTAACTATAGGTCGCCGGAGTGGGAGGAAAACAAGTGGTTATTTTAAAATCAATGAATAAACAGGAATTTCAGCAGTATATTAGTAGTGCAATTGATGACTATGCAAAAGACAAGGTCGCTTCTGGAAATTGGAAGGAAGATGAGGCGATTGATTTATCTAAGCAGTCATTTGATGATCTGTTGCCAAAAGATGAGAAATCCGAACTTAATTATTTATTCTCTATCTTTAACGCCGAACAGATTGTCGGAATGATTTGGATCGCACAAAAATCACCTACAAATAACGATGAAGGTTTTATCTATGATTTTAATATTTTTGAGCAATATCAAGGATTGGGATACGGTAAGGAAGCAATGCGAGAACTTGAATGTATTGCAAGGGATTTAGGAATGAAAAAGATTGGACTTCATGTTTTTGGTCATAACAAAACTGCGCGAGGATTATACGAAAAGTTGGGCTACGAAATTACAAATATAACGATGGAAAAGTTAATTTAAAGTAGTTAGTATATAGCGTATAAAGGGACCTCCATAGTCATTAACAAAAGAGATCCATCCACAGATTTTATAGTGGATGGGTCTCTTTTTCTTGAGTCAAGACACAGTCACCTTTTTAGTGGTATTCACATGGTTCACTTTTCTCTAACAAAATAAACAAGAGTTGGAAATAAAAAAACTCGCTTGCACCAGATGGTTCGTCCAATCATTGCGCGAACTCGTCCATATAATACGTAGAAGGCTGGCCAGCTTTAAAGAACAACAAAGGGGGGATAGAATATGTGTTTTGAAAATCAAAATCGAAATCGAAATCGGCGGGTAGAGTTGATTTGTGAATGTCGTGAAGTAAGGTCTGATCGTGATAATAAACATCATTGTGACCGTAATCGTGACCGCGACGATAAGTTGAAATGTAACTGTAAAGAATCTCGTCGCAAACGTTGTAATTTTGGCTGGTAAACGTAGTAGAGATTAAAAGATGAAATAAAGAAAATCCTGATGCGAACAAGAATTTTTATGCAAAAGGTGACCATTCCATACGGAACGGTCACCTTTTGCGTTTGTTTTGTACTAAAGAAATACACTTCATGCAATTTATAACGTTATATGCTTCGGCTTCTTCCAAAATAGTGCAATAATCGTACCGATTGCTAATACGATTGCGGCAAAATAGTATGGGTAGTTTAAGTCGATGTCAAATAACACACCTCCGATGATCGGGCCAAAGATATTGCCAATACTGGTGAAGGTTGAGTTCATACCGCCAATAAAGCCTTGTTCATTGCCCGCAATTTTAGATAAATAGGATGTAATAGCTGGGCGTATTAAATCGAATCCAACAAAGAGGAAGAATGTTGTCAGTAATATTGTGAAGTACGAGCTCACGAAGGTCATCAATAGGACTAGAATCGCTGATACAGCTAAGCTGTAGCGAATAAGATTAATTTCGCCTATGCTTTTTGATAAGCGATCGAAGAGCAATAGTTGCGCAAGAGCACCGACAATTCCGCTACCCGTGATGACGATGGCGATATCTTTTGGCGTGAAGCCGAATTTATGGTCGACGAATAAGCTGAAAAATGATTCAAACGCTGCAAGGCCAAACGACAAAACGAAAATTAAAATGAAAGCAATAGCGTACATTGGGATGAAGAGCCGACGAAACCCTGTCTTTTGTCCTGGGATAGGCGCATCTTCAGCCACGCGTTCGGGTTCTGTTAATAAAATAAGTGAAAGAATCGCAGCAACCGCTCCGAGTACACCGGCCGAATAGAATGGTACACGTGTACCAATTTCAGCTAAAAATCCACCAATCCCAGGTCCGATAATAAAGCCAGTGCTAATAGCAGCGGACATATAGCCAATTGCCTTTGGTCTTGTGGCGTTCGTTGTAATATCTGCGATAAAGGCTGTTACAGCGGGCATAATGAATGCCGCACTGACCCCGCCGAGCATGCGCGAGATAAATAATACCTCAACCGATTTACCAAACCCGAATAAAAACTCCGAGAAACCAAATACAAACAGGCCGAGCACAATCATAATTTTGCGACCGTATTTGTCAGCCCATCGCCCGGCAAACGGTGAGACGATAAGTTGTGTAATCGCAAATGCCGCCATCATGTAGCCAACGACCGTACCGTTAATGTTTAGCTCATTCATGATCGTAGGAAGAACGGGAATAACGAGCCCGATACCAAGAAAGGCGATAAATAAATTCAGTAATAAGATAGCTAATGTGACTTTTTGATTTTTCATAAACAAAACTCCTCTACATTTAAGTTGCTATAAACCACTTCTTTCGATTGATTTTATAACGATTACAATTGGTATCTATATATGTTGAAGTGATGGGTAGTCGTGTACGGGATTTAAGCTTTGTGTGACACATCATAATGCTGTATGATACAAGTTAGTACATCCAATTAGCAAGAAGTATTTATTGCTATCTTGGAGATGGACGAGGATTAATAAATGAAGAAGGGGGCGTCGAGCCCTCTTCTTTTCCATGTATGGACTCTAAGGCCTAGGGTTCGGGATCATAAGCCCTGAACAAGGCGTTAACTAAAGGAAGGAAGTGACGGTATGAGGGGTATGTATATCCACATTCCGTTTTGCCACCAAATTTGTCATTACTGTGATTTTAATAAAGTGTTTTTCAAAAATCAGCCTGTCGATGAATATATCGAATCAATGGGTCAGGAACTGGCGATCATGCGGCAGGAAGGTATTTCATTTAAAGAAGTGGAAACGGTATTCTTAGGAGGCGGCACACCAACTTCGCTGTCTGAAAAACAGCTTGAACGGTTGCTTGAAATCATCCATGAATATGTAGATGTCAGTTCATTGAAAGAGTTTTCGACGGAAGCAAATCCGGACGAGCTAACATTCGGCAAATTGATTGTCCTGAAAAATGGCGGCGTGGATCGATTGAGCATCGGTGTTCAGTCATTCGACGCAGAATTATTGACAAAAATCGGTAGGACGCACGGTCCAGACGACGCTGCACGTGTTGTAGGAGAAGCGAGAAAAGCCGGATTTGATAATATAAGTATCGACCTAATTTACGGGTTGCCGGGGCAAACAATCGCGCAATGGCAGGATACTCTTAATAAAGCACTTGCCCTCGATCTACCCCATTATTCAGGGTACTCGTTGATTGTCGAGCCAAAAACAGTCTTTTATAATTTGATGAATAAAGGCAAATTGCCACTCCCAGGCGAAGACATGGAAACGGAAATGTTCACGATGTTAATCGAACAGATGGAGCGCAAAGGACGCAAACGTTACGAAATTAGTAATTTTGCAACTCCAGGTCACGAATCAATCCATAATCTCATCTATTGGGAAAATGCTACGTACGCTGGTGTTGGTGCAGGCGCACATGGTTATGTAGATGGCACCCGATATTCCAATATCGGACCAATTGCGAAATATATGGAGAAAACAGCATTGGGCGAACGACCCGTCCAACAGACACATGTAGTTACTGCAATCGAAGCAATGGAAGAGGAGATGTTTCTTGGCCTACGCAAATCAAATGGTGTATCCATCTCTTTATTCCAAGAGAAGTTCGGACAGTCACTTGAAGAGGTTTACGGGGAAACGTTACACTCGCTTATTAAAGATGGACTTGTCGAGCGATTGGATGATGCGGTTAAGTTAACGCACCGTGGTGTTTATAGAGGAAACGATGTATTTCAGCAATTTCTTAAATAATCCAGAGTCAATTCGTTGACACTTCGATCTGCATTTGTTAAATTATCAGTAGTATTAGCACTCGCAGTTATAGAGTGCTAACAGGAGTGATGACTATGTTGACGAACAGACAATTGCTTATATTGCAACTGACGGTTGACGATTTCATCGAATCCGCACAACCTGTCGGATCGAGGCAGCTATCCAAAAAGCCGGAAGCACCATTTAGTCCTGCGACAATACGGAACGAAATGGCTGACCTAGAAGAAATGGGTTATCTTGAAAAGACCCACACTTCATCCGGCAGAATACCATCTGAAAAAGGGTACAGGTTTTATGTAGATAATCTATTAACAAAAGAAAAGTTGAACACAGAAGACAGTATTCACCTGCGTTCGGTTTTTCGGGAAAAAATTGTGGAGACTGAAGAGTTAATACGAAAGTCAGCGACAATTTTGTCTGATTTGACGAATTACACGTCGATTCTCCTCGGCCCCGATACATCGCTACATGCAGTGAAGCGTTTTTCAATCGTTCCACTAGATGAGAAGACAGCTGTCGCTATTATTGTCACGGACAATGGACGTGTTGAGAATAGACTCTTCAATGTACCGGAAGGCTTCACCGCGTCAGATATTGAGAAAATGGTAAACATTCTGAACGAGCGGCTCATTGGTACTCCGCTTGTCCATATTCAGAAGATACTTGCTCAGGAGACACAAATGGTGCTGGAACGTCATATCCACCATGCAGGCGACTTGTTCGCTTCATTCCAACGGGCGATTTCAATCGAACCGGAAGAACGGCTGTTTTTTGGCGGCAAAATGAATATGATGAAGCAACCCGAATTCAATGATATTCACAAGATGAAAACATTTTTTGAATTAATGGACAAGGGCGCACCAGCAATGACGTTTTTTCAGGAAGGTATGACAGGAATTCATGTCCGCATCGGTTCTGAAAATAATCACAATGCGATGGAAGATTGTAGTGTGATTACAGCGACATATTCGGCCGGCGACAATATGACGGGTTCCATCGCTATCATCGGACCTAAACGGATGGATTATGCAAGAGTTATCACGATGCTTGATTTAATGAGCAGTGATTTGTCCAGAGAATTGGCGAGACTGACAATCGGCGGAACAGCAGGGAGGAACGACTAATGACAAATGTAAACGACGAATTTAAAGAGAACGAAGAAGTAGTGATGGAAACGCCCGATAATACAGACGACATCATCGAATCAGTTGAAGATACTGAGGAGATTGAAATCGTTGAAAATGGGGAAGAGACTATTGTGCAAGAACTTACTGAAAAGCTACAAGAAGAAGAGAATAAACGACTTCGACTTCTAGCAGATTATGAAAACTTCAAGAGACGGGCTTCGCTTGATAAAGAAGCGCTACAGAAGTATCGTGCACAGAACGTCGTGACGAATCTAATACCAGTTCTTGATAACTTTGCACGGGCACTTACTGTGGAAGCGACAACTGAAGAGGCTCAAACGATGATGACGGGATTAGATATGATTTATCGTACATTCCTTCAAGCCCTTGAAGATGAAGGTCTTGTTGAAATCCAAGCGCTGGATCAGGAGTTTGATCCGAATTTCCATCAAGCAATTATGACGGGTTCAGATGAAGACAAACCAGCAGGCATCGTACTTGAACAAATGCAAGCTGGTTATATGTTGAAAGATCGTGTATTAAGACCAGCAATGGTTAAAGTAAACGAATAAAAAATGTAGCATATATATAGGAGGAATTTGATTATGAGCAAAATTATCGGTATTGACTTAGGGACAACAAACTCAGTAGTAGCAATTTATGAAGGCGGAGAGCCTAAAGTTATTCCAAATCCGGAAGGTAACCGTACAACTCCATCAGTCGTTGCTTTCAAAAACGGCGAACGTCAAGTCGGAGAAGTAGCAAAACGTCAATCAATCACAAACCCAAACACAATCATGTCTGTAAAACGACATATGGGAACAGATTTCAAAGTGAAAGCAGAAGACACTGAATATACACCTCAAGAAGTTTCAGCAATGATTCTTCAGTATTTGAAGGGTTATGCAGAAGAGTATCTCGGAGAAAAAGTAACGAAAGCAGTTATTACAGTTCCTGCTTACTTCAGCGATGCACAGCGCCAAGCAACACAAGATGCTGGTAGAATTGCAGGCCTTGAAGTTGAACGTATCATCAACGAGCCGACAGCAGCTGCACTGGCATACGGCCTTGATAAAACGGACGAAGACGAAACTATTCTTGTTTATGACCTTGGTGGCGGTACGTTCGACGTATCAATCCTAGAACTTGGCGACGGTGTATTCCAAGTTAAATCGACGGCGGGCGATAACAAGCTTGGCGGAGACGACTTTGACGATGTTATCATCGACTTCCTTGTTCAAGAATTCAAAAAAGACAATGGCGTTGACTTATCGAAAGATAAAATGGCGATGCAACGTTTGAAAGATGCTGCTGAAAAAGCGAAAAAAGACCTTTCAGGCGTAACAACTTCACAAATCTCATTGCCTTTCATTACAGCAGGAGATGCAGGTCCACTTCACCTTGAAGTTTCACTTTCACGTGCGAAATTCGATGAATTGACTGCTCACCTTGTTGAACGTTCAATGGTACCAACTCGTCAGGCCATGAAAGATGCTGGTCTTACTGCATCTGAGATTGACAAAGTAATTCTTGTTGGTGGATCGACTCGTATTCCTTCAGTTCAAGAAGCAATCAAGAAAGAAACGGGTAAAGAGCCATATAAAGGTGTTAACCCGGATGAAGTAGTTGCACTTGGTGCAGCTGTTCAAGGTTCAATCTTAAGTGGAGACGTTACAGACGTTGTACTTCTAGACGTAACACCTCTATCACTTGGTATTGAAACAATGGGTAACGTGTTCACTAAACTAATCGAACGTAATACGACAATCCCGACTAGCAAATCACAAGTATTCTCAACAGCGGCTGATAGCCAGCCAGCGGTTGATATTCACGTATTGCAAGGGGAGCGTCCAATGTCCGCGGACAACAAAACGCTTGGTCGTTTCCAATTGACGGACATTCCGCCAGCACCACGTGGTGTTCCACAAATCGAAGTAACATTCGATATTGATAAAAACGGTATTGTTACTGTTAAAGCGAAAGATCTTGGAACACAAAAAGAACATAATATTACAATTCAAGCAAGCTCAGGTCTAACTGACGAAGAAATCGAACGTATGGTGAAAGATGCTGAAGCAAATGCTGAAGCGGACCAAAAGCGTAAAGAAGAAGCGGACTTGAAAAATGAAGCGGACCAACTTGTATTCATGGCTGAAAAGACATTGAAAGATCTTGAAGGAAAAGTTTCAGAAGAAGAAGTGAAAAGTGTCGAAGAAGCAAAAGAAGAGTTGAAAACTGCGCTCGAAGCTGCTGACTTTGACGAAATTCGTACTAAAAAAGAAAAATTGGATGAAATTGTCCAACAGATGACTATGAAGTTGTATGAACAAGCTGCAGCTGAATCTGCTGAAGGCGCTGAAAACGCAGGCGAACCTAAAGACGACGATATAGTCGACGCAGATTTTGAAGATGTAATCGACGAGAAAAAGTAAATAAGAATGATCGTTGACGGAAAAGTCAAAGTCCGATATTCCGGCTTTGGCTTTTCCGATTTTTATTGTGCGTTCTATACTTCAGTACCTAGCTTCAGTCTAGTCTTTAATGGCAAAGAATGCCTTTAAATTCAAGCCTTCTAGCGCTTTTTCAGGCTGAACAGGCGCTTACGCTTTTCAGTTTTTAATGATACAATAGATGATATTCAAAGTATTTCGGGAGAGTGAAGTAATGAGTAAAAGAGATTATTATGACGTGCTTGGAATAACAAAATCGGCATCAAAAGATGAGATTAGGAAAGCGTATCGTTCGCTTTCAAAAAAATATCATCCAGACTTGAACAAAGCAGATGATGCAGTTGATAAGTTTAAAGAAGTGACCGAAGCATATGAAGTGCTGAGCGACGATTCGAAAAAAGCGAATTATGATCAATTCGGACATACGGATCCGAATCAAGGATTTGGTGGTTTTGGTGGCGGAGGCGGCGGAGCTGATGGATTCGGCTTCGATGATATATTCAGTTCGTTTTTCGGTGGAAATACACGACGACGTGATCCAAATGCACCTAGAAAAGGCGACGATCTACAGTATTCGATGAACATTGATTTCATGGAAGCTGTTTTCGGTAAGGAAACGGAAGTTGAAATACCGAAAGAAGAAGACTGTGATACTTGTGATGGGTCAGGCGCTAAAAAAGGGACTAAACCTAAGACGTGTACACATTGTGGCGGCTCGGGTCAAATCAGCGTTACGCAAAACACGCCACTTGGCCAAATGGTTAATCGTCGAGCGTGTCAGCATTGTCAAGGAACTGGGAAAATAATACCTGAGAAATGTTCGACTTGTCACGGAGCAGGTAAAGTGACGAAAAGGAAGAAAATTAAAGTAACGATTCCTGAGGGGGTCGATGATGGACAACAGCTTCGGGTATCTGGACAGGGAGAACCTGGTCATAAAGGTGGACCTGCGGGCGACTTATATATCGTATTCCGCGTCAGGGCTCATGAGAAATTTATCCGTGAAGACGACGACATTTATTTGGAACTCAACCTTTCCTTCCCGCAAGCTTCACTCGGTGATGAGATTGAAGTGCCAACTGTACAAGGCAATGTGAATTTGAAAATCCCTGCAGGCACACAAACAGGAACACGGTTCCGCTTAAAAGGTAAAGGTGTTAAAAACGTTCATGGCCGCGGTATTGGAGATCAGCATGTTGTTGTGAAAGTGTTGACGCCTAAAAAGATGACAGAAAAACAGAAAGAACTGATGCGTGAATTTGCGGCAATTAGCGGCGATTCGCTTGACGAGTATTCAAGTTCACTGTTCGATAAAATCAAACGTTCAATTAAAGGCGACTGAAAGGGATGAATTCATTTGAAGTGGTCGGAAATTTCTATTCATACGACGCATGAAGCAACTGAAGCAGTAGCGAATATTTTACACGAAGCAGGTGCAAGTGGAGTCGTTATCGAAGATTCAGCAGATCCAAGTCGAATCCACGAAGACCGGTTCGGTGAAATATGGGCACTCGACAAGAACGATTTCCCAGTAGATGGCGTTATCTTAAAAGCCTATTTACCAGTCACTACTTTTCTTATTGAAACGGTGAAAGATATCGACCAATCTATCAAAGGTTTATCGGAATTCGGAATAGACGCAGGGGAAAATGCCATTCAGACAAATGAAGTCGATGAGGAAGATTGGGCAACTGCCTGGAAAAAATACTATCATCCTGTCAAAATTTCTGGACGCTTTACAATTGTACCGACATGGGAAGAATATGAACCTGTTGAATCAGATGAATTGATTATTGAACTTGATCCTGGCATGGCGTTTGGAACGGGCACACATCCTACAACGGTAATGTGTTTACAAGCGCTTGAGAAATACGTCAAGCCGGGAGACACAGTTGTTGACGTGGGAACAGGTTCAGGCGTGTTATCTATCGGGGCAGCACTTCTAGGTGCTTCACGTGTCCACGCACTTGATTTGGACCAGGTTGCAGTTGTAGCTGCAAAAGAAAACATTGAGCTGAATCATGTTGAAGAAACAGTGGAAGTGAAGCACGGCAATCTTCTGGATTCTGTAAAAGAGCCGGCTGAAATCATCATCGCGAATATCCTTGCAGAAGTTATCATTTCCTTTTCGCAAGATGCGTATTCAATTTTACCGGAAAATGGCTTGTTTATTGTTTCGGGAATCATTGGACAAAAACGTGATCTAGTAAAAGACGACCTAATCAGCAAAGGATTTGAGATTGTCGAATCTGTACTTATGGAAGACTGGGTTGCTATCATCGCTCAAAAAAGGAGCGTGTAACGATTTGCAACGCTATTTTCTGCAATCTCCTTTTGATGAAGATGGAAATGCAATAATTACTGGTGATGACGCTAAACATATCGCGCGTGTTATGCGAATGACCGTTGATGATGACGTCATCGCTGTTACTAATGGCGAAGCCTTCGTCTCCCAAATTACAGAGCTTTTACCTGATGGCATCGTAATTCAGCGTAAAGGAGAACCTCTTCAGTCAAATGAAATGCCTGTTAAAGTAACGGTAGCTTGTGGTCTCCCGAAAGGTGACAAACTCGATTTAATCGTTCAAAAAGGAACGGAACTCGGCATGACAGGGATTTTTCCGTTTCAAGCCGAGAGATCTATTGTTAAATGGGATGACAAAAAAGGTGACAAAAAAGGTGAACGGCTTCGCAAAATTGCCAAAGAAGCTGCTGAGCAATGTCATCGCACAGTTATCCCGGAAGTGCGAAATCCATTTTCTGTTAAGCAGTTAATCGCTGAATCAGAGAACTTTGATGTCCTCTTGGTTGCTGATGAAGAAGACGCGAAAAGTGGAGACCCAAATAAAATTTCGGATCGTCTAAAAAGTGTATTACCTGGTCAAACAGTACTTGCTGTATTTGGTCCTGAAGGCGGATTGTCTAGGACAGAAGCCGAAACACTACGTTCAGCAGGATTTCTACCGATAGCGTTAGGTCCGCGCATACTGCGGACGGAAACGGCTCCATTGTATTTATTGTCCGCAATGTCATACGAATTTGAATGAAAGTGGTGAGCAGTTGTGTCTTCGGTCGCATTCCATACGTTGGGCTGCAAAGTGAATCATTACGAAACCGAGGCAATCTGGCAACTTTTTAAAGAAGCCGGTTATGTCCGCGGGGATTTCGAAAAAAATTCTGATGTTTATGTCATTAATACATGTACAGTGACGAATACCGGTGATAAAAAAAGCCGGCAAGTCATCCGTCGTGCTGTTCGGAAAAATCCGGACGCTGTAATTTGCGTAACAGGTTGTTATGCACAAACGTCTCCTGCGGAAATTATGGCGATTCCGGGAGTAGATATCGTTGTTGGAACACAAGATCGGACAAAGCTCCTCGGACTCATTGATGAATTCCGTACGGAGCGTCAGCCAATCAATGCAGTCCGCAATATCATGAAAAACAGGATTTATGAAGAACTCGACGTACCTACATTTTCGGATCGTACACGTGCATCGCTCAAAATCCAAGAAGGGTGCAATAACTTCTGCACGTTCTGTATCATTCCTTGGGCGCGTGGACTAATGCGTTCACGTGATCCGCAAGAAGTCATTCGACAAGCGCAACAGCTTGTTGATGCGGGTTATCTTGAAATTGTATTAACCGGTATACATACGGGAGGTTACGGTGAAGATTTGAAGGATTACAATCTTGCCCGTCTTCTTCGTGACCTTGAAACGCAAGTCAAAGGACTGAAACGCCTTCGCATTAGTTCGATTGAAGCGAGTCAGCTGACGGATGAAGTAATTGATGTTCTACGCGATTCAACAACTATCGTCCGCCACCTGCACATTCCAATTCAGTCCGGTTCAGACACGGTGCTGAAGCGTATGCGACGGAAATATACAATGGCGTTTTTCGCAGAACGTCTAGACAGACTTCGTGAAGCGTTGCCGCACCTAGCGATCACTTCGGACGTCATCGTCGGTTTTCCAGGTGAGACAGAAGAAGAGTTCTTGGAAACATATAATTTCATTCGTGATCACAGATTCTCCGAACTTCACGTTTTTCCTTATTCAAAACGAACTGGTACTCCTGCCGCCAAAATGGAAGATCAGGTTCCGGAAGAAGTGAAAAACGAGCGTGTTCACCGTTTAATTGAATTGAATGATCAGCTAGCGAAACAATATGCATCTACTTTTGAAGATGAAGTACTTGAAGTCATCCCAGAAGAGAAGTATAAACTTGAACCGGAAAGTGGTCTGTATGAAGGCTATTCAGATAACTATTTGAAAGTTGTTTTCGCTGCCGATGAATCAATGGTAGGGAAAATTGTTCGTGTGAAAATTGCACAAGCAGGTTATCCATATAACGAAGGGCAGTTTGTCCGCATTATGGAGGAAGAAATACAACTTGTTTAAGGTTTCCATAAAAGCTGTTCCTACTTTATTTTGAGTAGAAACAGCTTTTTTCGTGCAGAAATGAATTGTTCTTGATATGATGTGAGAAGTACGGACAACTCGAGGAGGTATTCATTTGAATACAAATTTTGCAACTTACATTGATCATACATTATTGAAAGCTGACGCAAAGAACAATGAAATCGTAACATTATGTGAAGAAGCTCGAAAATACACGTTTGCATCAGTTTGTGTAAACCCTACATGGGTGAAAACAGCAGCTGCTGCGCTAGAAGGATCACCTGTTAAAGTGTGTACAGTTATTGGTTTCCCTCTAGGAGCTTCAACTTCCGAAGTAAAAGCGTTTGAAACTAGGGACGCAATTACAAACGGTGCTAATGAAATTGATATGGTTATCAATATTGGCGCACTTCGTGGCGGTGATGATGAAACTGTGAAAAAGGAAATCGAAGCGGTAGTTAATGCTGCAAAAGGAAAAGCAATTGTTAAAGTCATTATTGAAACGTCCCTTTTAACGGATAAGGAAAAAAGGAAAGCATGTGAACTTTCTGTCCTTGCGGGTGCTGATTTCGTGAAAACATCGACAGGCTTTTCAACAGGCGGTGCGACTGAAGATGATGTGAAGTTAATGAGAGCTGTTGTCGGACCTGAAATGGGTGTTAAAGCTTCAGGTGGTGTCCGGAATTTAGAGGATATGAAGAAAATGATTGACGCAGGAGCTACAAGAATTGGTGCCAGTTCAGGCGTTCAGATTATGCAGGGTCTTGAATCACAATCTGATTATTAATTTAAAAGTTTTATATTGACCTATAGTTAAATCCGCGGTATAATTTATGAGTACATGGCACTTGGTCATGTTCTAGAAGTGTGTTTGGAGGGAGGGACAAGAGATATGTCGAAAACTGTTGTTCGTAAAAACGAATCGCTTGAAGATGCTCTTCGCCGCTTCAAACGTACTGTATCCAAAAGTGGAACAATACAAGAGGTAAGAAAGCGTGAGTTTTATGATAAGCCGAGTGAAAAACGTAAAAAGAAATCTGAAGCTGCAAGGAAACGTAAATTCTGATTTCCTGTGGTGATGAGTTCGACCTTGTTTTGAAATTAAAATTTGGTAAACCGGAAAATCCTTTATGGGTTTTCCGGTTTATTTGTATATGAGATAAAACAAAAAAATTAAGGGAAAGTGAAACTTCTGAGCATTTGGAACGTATATAGAGATATAATAGAATCTATAGAGAGAGGTGAAAAATACTATGCATAAAATGATAGGAAGGGTTCTCCTGTTCATTTTATTCGTATCTGTGTTAGCATTCCCACTCTTAGAAACGGGAGCTGCAGCTTCGAAAGTCTATAAAGTGCCAGTTGAGAACGTAGTTGAGAAAGGATTGTACGCATTTTTACAGCGGTCATTTACAGAAGCGGAGGCGGCGGGAGCAGAGGCGATCATCTTGGAGATTAATACACCGGGTGGATTTACTGATGCAGCCGACCAAATTGCCAGGCTGATGGATGACAGTGACTTGAAAATAATCGCTTACGTTAATAATAAAGCGATGTCTGCTGGCGCTTTCATAGCTCTTCATGCTGATGAAATTTATATGTCCTCAACAGCCACGATAGGAGCGGCTCAAGTAATCGACTCGGAAGGAAACGCGGCTACTGTCAAAGCTCAGAGTGCGTGGGTTGCAGATATGATAACTGCCGCTGAGTTAAACGGGCGAAAACCGATTTACGCACAGGCTATGGCGGACCCTAAAGTTGACCTTCCTAAATACCGTGCTGGTGTGGGCGATTTGCTGACTTTGAAAGCGGATGAAGCAAAAGAAGTGGAATACAGTGAAGGAACCGTAGCATCATTCAAAGAACTATTAAAAGTAACAGGGCTTGAAAATGCAGAAATCATTTCAACAAATGAAACATTTACGGAAAGTATTGCTCGTTTCATCACCCATCCGGTTGTTGTACCGATTCTTTTATCAATTGCGGGACTTGGATTTGTGTTGGAAATGTACTCGCCAGGATTTGGTGTAGCCGGAACGATGGCTGCTAGTTCATTAGCTCTATTCTTTTACGGACATCTTGTTGCCGGGCTTGCGGGTTATGAAACGATTATCCTGTTTCTAATAGGGGTCGTTCTCATCGTAGCGGAATTCTTCTTGCCCCATGGTATAGCAGGTGTCATTGGAACGCTCGCAATTATAGGTAGTATCATTATGGCGGGCGGCAATCCGATGTATATGGCGATTTCTGTCCTTATCGCGGTTGCTATCGCTGTTATAGGGATGGTGATTATTATGAAATTTTTCGGTAAAAAACTGCACTTGCTCAACAAGGTTGTGCTAATGGATACAACTGATACGGAAAGTGGTTATGTTTCGAATGTGAACAGGGTTGAATTGCTTGGACGCATTGCAACAACATCGACTGCACTTAGACCATCTGGTGCAATTGAGTTAGATGGAGAACGAATCGATGTTGTTTCTGAAGGAAGCTACATCGCTAAAGGAATACATGTTATCATTGTAAAGGTTGAAGGTTCCCGGATTGTAGTCAGGGAATCAGTAGAAAAGGGGGAAATTAAATAATGGCAGGACTCTTAGGTTCAGGAAGTTTAGTAATGGTCGTTGTAATAGCAGTTGTAGCAATCATCGTATTGTCAGCATTTTTCACACTCGTTCCTGTGGCGCTGTGGATTTCAGCAATGGCAGCAGGCGTTAGAGTAAGTATATTCACATTGATCGGTATGCGTCTTCGCCGGGTTATTCCGAGTCGAATTGTTAATCCGCTTATTAAAGCACATAAAGCTGGACTCGATGTTTCAATTAATCAGCTTGAAAGTCATTATCTTGCGGGAGGGAACGTTGACCGTGTTGTCAATGCTCTGATCGCTGCACACCGTGCGAACATCGAACTTACATTTGAACGTGCTGCTGCAATCGATCTTGCAGGACGTGACGTTCTAGAAGCGGTTCAAATGTCCGTTAACCCGAAAGTTATTGAAACACCATTCATCGCCGGTGTGGCAATGAACGGGATTGAAGTAAAAGCAAAAGCGCGTATTACAGTACGTGCAAACATCGACCGTCTTGTCGGTGGTGCAGGTGAAGAAACAATCGTTGCCCGTGTTGGTGAGGGTATTATCTCGACAATCGGTTCATCTATCGACCATGCAAAAGTATTGGAAAATCCTGATATGATTTCTCAAACTGTTCTAGCAAAAGGTCTTGACTCAGGTACTGCATTCGAAATTCTATCGATTGATATCGCAGACGTTGATATTGGTAAAAACATCGGTGCAGAACTTCAAACTGAACAAGCAATGGCTGATAAAAACATTGCACAGGCAAAAGCAGAAGAACGCCGTGCAATGGCAGTTGCAAACGAACAGGAAATGAAAGCGAAAGTTGAAGAAATGCGTGCGAAAGTTGTCAGTGCTGAAGCGGAAGTTCCGCTTGCTATGGCAGAAGCGCTACGTAAGGGCAATATTGGTGTCATGGATTATGTGAATTATAAAAATATCCAGGCAGATACAGGAATGCGTGACTCCATCAGTAACTTTGGCGGAGATAAGGAATCTACAGAAATTAAGAAGAACTAATACTTGAGGAGCCATTTCCTGGAAAGGGGATGCACGAATGGAACAGCTAATCATTTTTATCATTTTGGCAATTGTCGGATCTTTTTTTAGGGGCAAGAAAAAAGATCCAGCTGAGGGGCCAAAGCCTAAGCCGTCCACGGCAACGGGGAACGCTCCAGAGGGTCCTACAACTAAATTAAAAGAGATGTACCGTGAATTGCAAAGGGAAATGGCAGGAGCAGATGCGGAACCACCTGTCCGCCAGCTGCCAAAGCAGCAGCAGGCAACAGTAACGGTTCCTTCAGCTCCTGTAGTAGTACCACCTGCAAGACCAACTGCTGACAGAAAAGAACGTACTAATTCATCAGCGAATCGTCACATCGAACGCCCCGATTCATCCGTGAATCGACATAGCGGAAGATTGTCTGCACATGGTAGTCAACGTCCAACTGTGTCTGCTATACAATCGCACGATTTAATGCCGAAAAGTCAAGGGGACTTGCTGAAAGGCATTGTGTTCTCTGAAATTTATGGTCCACCGAAATCAAAAAGATAAGCATTGACCCTCTATCCGAATCATACGATGTGGATAGGGGGTTTTATATTTTGAAAAGACTATTTCAGACCGGTTCATCAGTTACAATTGAAGATTTCGCTTCATTACGAATTAATGGCCCTTATTCTTTGTTGAAACTTGGCCCCGATTTCGCGATCATTAGCAGTGGAGAATACAGGATTGAGGCGATAGGCACTGATTTAACAGTTGAAACTTTATCAGAAGAAGTTGCTGTTTTCACATTCACTTCAATTACCACAATGAATGTGACTACAGGTGCAGACAAGGAAGCGGAGCGCAATGCGTAAAAGGTATGCTATCAAAATATCAGGCGACGGCAACCTTTCCGGATTCCTCACTAAACTTGTCACAATTGGAACAAAAATTACATCGCTATCAGTTGTCGATGGGGTGGCATATTTTCAAACAGATCGTAGCGGTCTTCGTGCTATCCGGCGTAACAGAAGGCATTATCGATTAAAAGTAGCCATTTCAATTGCGAATCTTGAATCAGGCTCAATTGGACTTTTCACATCTAGCCGCTTCCTAATCGCATGTCTCATTCCTTTTGTTGCCTCATTTTTCCTTTGGACAGTAGATGTTGAATCGGATATGCCGGAAGTAGTGGACAGAATCGAGCAGAAACTTGAAAAAAGCTCTATCGTTTTGTTAAGACCCTTAGCTTTAATTCCTGATGAAGGTGAAATTCGACGAGAGCTCATGCTCGATGATCCTGCTTTATCGTGGGTTAGATTTAGACGAGTTGGAACGTCTCTGACAATTATTCCGATGTTATCACCACCCACAACTAACATTATTGAAGAGAATGAATCGCCGTCACACCTTGTAGCGCGTACAGGAGGCGTTATAACGCGTTTTGCGTTAGAAAAAGGGGAAAGGGTCGGCCATGTTCATCAGACTGTAAAGAAAGGGGACGTGCTAGCCACAGGTATATTGGAACAAGGTGATAAAACGACAGTTGTTGGAGCGGATGGTGCCGTGTATGCGGATTATTGGGTCGAATACACCTTTACTCTTCCGAAAAAAAATTAAATTCCAGTTACAGGGTGAGGAAATTGTGAACTATTCTTTTAACCTCCCATGGAAGCAGCAAGGTAAAGAAGGATGGTCTCTAGGGTCTTTCATCGAAACAGAAAGATATATGGAGGAAACCGCAGGGCACTTTGAATTGATTGAGGGAATGGAAGAAACAGTTATAATTCCCTTATTAAAAAACAAATTAATGTCGGAATCTTTTTCGAAAGCAATTATTAAAGATGAAAAAGTTTTACACGTGACATTCGATAATGATAAAGTTAGAGGGACTATATTGTTTCTTATCAATGACAATATTGCTGAAAAAAGACTGATTCCCAAGGAGACTGAGCCTATTGGATGAGCAAATGATTCAACTACATGTTGAAGACCCGAATGAAACAGTAATGCTTCTCGGAATTTCTGATCAGAATATGAAACTGATTGAAGAGCAGTTAAATGTTTCAGTATTAACTAGAGGCGACACGATATCAATCAGTGGTGCTGAAGATAGTAGGAATTCGGCTAAAGAGCTTTTGGAACAGTTGTTGAAAGTAATACGTAAAGGCATTAATATCAATCAACGAGATGTCTCGACTGCGCTCGAGATGGTGAAAAGTGGCACAATTGAATACTTTGCAGAGTTGTACGATGAAGAAATTTCAAGGAATATGAAAGGTAAAGCGATTCGTGCGAAGACAATCGGTCAGCGTGAATATGTCAGCGCAATTCGATCGAGAGATCTTGTATTCTGTATCGGGCCGGCTGGGACGGGGAAAACGTACTTAGCGGTCGTACTAGCTGTTTTAGCTATGAAAACGGGCTCTGCGAAGCGAATTGTCTTAACCCGTCCCGCTGTTGAAGCAGGAGAGAGTCTAGGCTTCCTTCCAGGTGACTTAAAAGAGAAAGTTGACCCATACCTTCGTCCGCTGTACGACGCGCTACACGATGTTCTGGGAGCGGAACAAACGGATCGACTTATGGAACGAGGGGTAATCGAAATTGCGCCGCTCGCTTATATGAGGGGACGGACACTCGATGATGCATTCATTATTCTAGACGAAGCACAGAATACGACAAAAGCACAAATGAAAATGTTTTTAACACGTCTCGGTTTTGGGTCGAAAATGGTTATCAACGGCGACAAAACACAAATTGATTTACCACGAAACACTGAGTCCGGTTTAATCGTTGCAGAATCAATCCTTAAAAAAGTTGGAGATATTCACTTTCAGTACTTAGAGCAAGGTGATGTTGTTCGTCACCCACTTGTTGCGAAAATAATTGAAGCATACGAACAGGAGCAGTCATAGAAAGTGACTGCTTTTTCTTTAGAATCATCGCTACTCTGATTATATCTATAGAGAAGCAGGGGGAGAGATTCCAATGTTCCAACCAATTAGAAAGTTATTTAAATCACTTAAATTCAATTATTTATCCTTGTTTTTAATCGGCCTATCCACCGTACTCCTTTTTTCTTTCATGTATGGCAGTGTGAAAAAAGAAACGTATGAATTGAAAGCTTTTCAAATTGCACCAGATACTATCCGTTCCTTAAAAACGGTTGAGGACGCAGTAAAAACCGAACAGGACAGAGAACGTGCCGCTAATGAAGTAGGACCTTCCTATGTATTTTCAGAAGATGTTGTAAAAAATAGACAAGCAATCGCTACGTCTTTATTCGATTTTCTAATCGAAGTAAAAAACCAAGATGAGCCTGATCAAACTACATCAGAGATAGCTACTAAGCCCTCTAAAGAATTAGTAGCGGAAATGCGCACTAAACTTTCCAGTTTGGAAAAGGAAGAACCTAGTCTGCGACTTAGTGATGACGCCATAGTTAATCTTTTATCCCAGAGTACAGATGCTTTACTGAACGCGCAAAGCGTATTAGTAGGTGTACTAGGTGAGGAATTATCGAAGCCGGTACGAACTGCAGATCTGTCGACAGTCCGCTATGAGGTAGATCGGAAAATTAGGCTCACAGATTCAGTTTCATCTTCAATCTTACAGACTCTAATAACGCTTAGCCGCTCTCTGGTAGTAGAGACGGAATCGATTCATGAGGAAATGACAAAGGCTAGGGTTGAGCAGGCGCGGGAAAGCGTTGAACCTACCCGTATCTTGCAAGGACAAGTGATTGTCCGTGAAGGGCAGGTCATTGACAAAGAAATATACAGGCAATTAGAGCTTGCGGGCGTATTGTCAAATCAGTCGTCCATGAAACCGCTGGCAGGTCTCATTTTATTTGTCCTGTTTGTCGGTGCGATTATTTATATGCATTTCCTATCCTGGAGTGAAAATAGGGTTGTGAAGAAAAAGGCATTGCTCATTGTATTAGTTGTTTTTTTCCTGCTCGTCATCATAATGAAACTCATTTCCCTTATTGAAAAAGACTTTGATGTCCTATTAGCATTCTTGTTTCCGACAGCACTCGCTCCAATGCTTATTAAGCTTCTGACGAACGAGCGACTTGCACTAATGACGACAATTATCACAGCAGCTACAGCAGGAATTCTTCTTCAAGAAGGTTACGCGGCAATCATTCAGATGGAAGTCGCATTGTACATACTTTTCGGAGGTATTGTCAGTTTGTATTTACTCGGTGACAACGGCAGACGTTCGAATATTTTACGAACAAGCTTAGGGGTTTCTGTTTCAAATATGATGTTCATTGGATTTTACCTCTTAATGACACAGTCATCTTACGATTTGACGGAATTAGTGTATTATATGATAGCGGCAATTGTTTCAGGTATATTGTCAGGAGCTCTTACAATTGGGCTTATGCCATTTTTTGAATCTGCCTTTCGACTATTATCGGATATGCGACTTATCGAACTATCGAACCCGAATCACCCGCTACTGAAAAAAGTACTTACCGAAACGCCAGGCACTTATCATCATAGCGTTATGGTCGCAAATTTAGCCGATGCAGCATGTGAATCGATTGGTGCGAATGGACTTCTTGCCAGAGTGGGAAGTTATTATCATGATATTGGAAAGACGCTGAGACCGGGTTACTTCATCGAGAATCAGCATGCTGGTCAAAATCCACATGATTCATTGCCACCAGAAAAAAGTAGGGATATCATTATTGCCCACGGAGAAGACGGTGCGAAACTTCTGGAAAAGCATAAAATGCCAGTAGAAATCATTGATATCGCTCGTCAGCATCACGGAACAAGTACATTGAAGTATTTTTACTTTAAAGCTAAGGAATCTGAGGAAGATGTAAAAGAAGAGGATTTCCGTTATGCGGGACCCAAACCTCAAACAAAAGAAATTGCAATTATCTCAATAGCAGATAGTGTTGAGGCCGCTGTACGATCAATGAAAGAACCGACTTCAGAAAAAATTGCAGCTCTCGTACGATCTATCATTAATGATAAAATGAACGATGGACAATTCGATGAATGCGATCTTTCTATGAAAGAATTGAAGAAAGCGGAAAGAGTTATGTGTGAAACGTTAAATGGGATTTTCCATAACCGGATTGAATATCCGAAGTGAGTACGAAGGGAGCTAGTAGTAGATGTTGGAAATACATTTTGAGGATGAAACAGCTAGAGTCGATGACAAAATCGAGGATTTAATCCGAAAGCTGTTAAACCATACCGCTAAAGAAGAGGAACTAGCAGGCGAATTAGAGGTTTCGGTAACATTCATGACAGATGCAGATATTCAGGAAGTGAATGCAACTTATCGCGGTAAAAATGTACCGACGGATGTCATTTCATTTGCGCTCGAAGAATTAACGGAAGGTGAAGTAGCTATTATTCCCGAAGAAGGCATGCCAACCGCTTTAGGTGATATACTTATTTCAGTAGAAACAGCTGAGCGGCAAGCAGGGGAATACGGACATGATTTTAATCGTGAAATTGGATTTCTTGCGCTTCACGGCTTCCTTCACCTTCTCGGCTATGATCATTTAACTGAAGAAGAGGAAGCTGAGATGTTCGGCAGGCAAAAGGAGATCCTCGCATCATTCGGACTCGAGAGGTGATTGATCAATGCGGAAGTTCCTTCAATCTTTTGTCTACGCATGGAATGGGATTTGTTATGGCATAGGAGCGGAACGGAATACGAAAGTGCATGTGATGGCCGCAATCCTCGTCATTGTAGCGGGTTTTATGACGGGTCTTTCGCGTACAGAGTGGTTCATCGTCATTATTCTGATTTGCGGAATGCTGGCGCTTGAGCTGATGAATTCTGCAGTCGAACGTGTCGTCGATCTACTAACAACTGAACGTCATATACTCGCGAAACAAGCGAAAGACCTCGCAGCAGGCGCGGTCTTAGTGTATGCGATTGGAAGTGCAATAATCGGTTTAATGTTATTTATTCCGAAATGGTTTAACTAAATTAAAGAGGTGTCTTTATGGATGTAGAAAAATTAATTGCTGAATCGAAAAAAGCACGGGAGCAAGCGTATGTCCCGTATTCAAAATTCCCAGTTGGAGCGGCGTTGTTAGCCGAAGATGGGACTATCTATCACGGCTGTAATATTGAAAACTCCGCTTATAGCATGACCAATTGTGCAGAACGAACAGCATTTTTTAAAGCTGTTTCCGACGGCGTACGTAGCTTCAAAGCGCTTGCAGTAGTTGCAGATACAGAAGGACCTGTTTCCCCGTGTGGAGCATGCAGACAAGTAATTGCGGAGTTTTGCAATGGCTCGATGCCTGTCTACCTCACGAACCTAAAAGGGGACATTGAAGAAACAACTGTAGCAAAATTATTACCAGGCGCATTTTCAAAGGAGGATCTTTCATATGCAGCAGAACAATAAAAAGGGGTTCAAATCGGGATTCATCTCGATTATTGGACGTCCAAACGTAGGTAAATCGACATTTCTTAACCATGTAGTCGGACAAAAGATTGCGATTATGAGTGACAAACCACAGACAACTCGCAATAAAGTGCAAGGTGTTGTCACGACAGAAGAATCTCAAATCATATTCATCGATACACCGGGGATTCATAAGCCAAAACATAAACTTGGTGATTTCATGGTAAAAACGGCCCGTAACACATTGAAAGAAGTAGATGTGGTCATGTTCATGGTCAATGCAGATGAGCCGATTGGCCGTGGTGACCGTTTCATCATGGAACTTCTTGAGAATTCAAAGACACCGGTATTCCTTATCATTAATAAAATTGATCTTGTTCATCCGGATGAATTATTCAAAATCATTACTTCGTATACAGCAGAATATGACTTTGCTGAAATCGTGCCAATTTCCGCGATAAACGGAAATAATGTGGAACGCCTTCTCGAGACGATGATAAAATATTTACCAGAGGGACCAAAATACTATCCAGATGATCAAGTAACGGATCACCCGGAACGATTCATCATTTCTGAATTAGTTCGTGAAAAGGTATTGCATTTAACGAGAGAAGAGATTCCACACTCCATAGCGGTTGTAATTGAGAAGATTGAACGCGAAGAAGGACGGGAAATGGTAAATGTTATGGCGACAATTGTTGTCGACCGTGATTCCCAAAAAGGTATTGTCATCGGTAAAAGAGGTGCATTGCTAAAAGAAATTGGAACAAATGCTAGACATGACATCGAAATGCTACTTGGTTCGAAAGTATTTCTTGAGTTGTGGGTAAAAGTGCAGAAAGACTGGCGTAATAAACCCGGCCATCTGAAGGAATTCGGATTTAGGGAAGACGAGTATTAATGAATTGAACGCATCCTAAGTTCGCCGCGTCCTGCGGCAACGGATGGCATGACCCACTTCGTGTGAGCCCAAAGCGTAAGCGGACCGGCAAGATGCGACAGGCATAAGGCAGTTTGGCGGAGCGGCATACTTTGCCGCATAGCTGGAATGACTTATGACCCGTGCGACTGGGTCACTGAAGCTAGACAAAGAAAAGCGTAAGATGCCGCATAGCTCCGACAGGCACAAGGTAGTTTGAGAGGAGGCGTCTTTTAGCCTCCGCAGCAAAATGACTTGTGACCCCGAGGAGCTGGCACCTGAAGCTAGACAAAGAAAAGGCGTAAGCGGCCCGCTAAGATGCGACAGGCATAAGGCAGTCTGGCGGAGCGGCGTACTTTGCCGCATAGCTGGAATGACTTATGACCCGAGCGTCTGGGTCACTGAAGCTAGACAAAGAGGTGATTGCTTCGCTGAACAAATGGGAAGGAATCATTCTAAGAGGTATCCCGTACGGGGAGTCCAATAAAATTGTGACACTGTTTACTCGTGAAGGCGGTAAGATGACAGCAATGGCCCGTGGAGCGAAGAAACCGGCGAGCAGGCTAGCTGCTGTGACGCAGCCTTTCACACATGGTTCATTCTTGATCCGTACAGGTAGAGGGATGGGGACGCTTGAACAAGGCGAACCCATTGATTCGATGCGGCATATTCGTGAAGACTTGGAAGCAACAGCTTATGCAAGTTATGTTGTTGAATTGATTGATAAGTTAACGGAGGATAATGAGCGAATTTCTGGTATATACAGCTTGTTGTATGAAGCGCTTCACGCTATCAATGAACAATATGATCCAGAAGCAATTGCATTATTTGTTGAATGGAAAATGTTGCCGATCGCTGGTATCCATCCAATACTTCATCAGTGTGCAAATTGTGGAGCGACAGAAGGTGAATTTGCTTTTTCATTTATGCAAATCGGCTTCATTTGTCATCGATGCTTCCATGTAGATAAGCATGCGATTCGAATTTCACCCAGTCAATTAAAATTGATCCGAACCTTTTATACAGTTCCAATTAATCGGGTCGGTAATTTGACGTTAAAGAAGACGACAAAAATCTTCATGAAAAAACTCGTCCGAACAATTTACGATGAGCAAGTGGGGATTCGATTAAAATCGAGATCATTCCTTGATCAGCTCGACTCGACACCCGAACTGCTACCTAGAAAAGAGAAACCAAAAGAGAGTGGCGAATAGTCCTCTTTACAATAAACTCCGAACCTTGGATCCTATGCAAAAGGGTCTAGATTCGGGGTTTTTATATAGAAATAAATTGAAGTAAAGATTACATTCAAATATGCTTGGGCACTAGGGGAAGCCTTCTACCCTTGGCCAGACTAGTCTTACAGTTTTTTCTACCACTTATAAGGTGCCATCGCTTGGTTTATCCATCGTATTCAATACTTGAACTTATGTAAAAAATTATTTATCCATTATTTACCCGTTCAAATCCACTAAAACGAGTCCCCTGGAAAGTGAGCATTCCCACATCGCCATCAGCTAACATACCATATTGGGAACCGTTTACAGCTAATTCCATACGATCTCCGCTGTCTACTTGAAATGTAGCATAATACCAAGTACTTGCCGATGAATCGCCTGATCCGCCGGAAGTCTTGGTTCTTTTTGTCACAACTTCCGCTGGTACTGTCAGTTTAGGGGAGTTATTATTTGAATTCCACGTACCGATAGATTTCACAGCAATGAAAATTATTCCACCAAAAATGATAATTGCAACTCCGCCGATAAAGATGGGAACAAACGTAAACATAGCTTCTCCAAAAGGTGAAAACATGTACAAAACCTCCTTATGTATTTTGGATGGTAGTTATAGATAATATACGTTCTATTTTTGAAATAGTTTCATTACGTCTTTGATATTTTACTTGTATATCTTTATACTGATACGAAAGGAGGCGGGATTTATCTATGAAATACATAAAAATAGTTCTTCAAATCATAGTGTTGTACAGTTTTGTCTTGATGGGGAACTGGCTTCAAGTTTTTCTTCATTTGCCGCTTCCGGGAAGCATAATAGGACTATTAGTATTGTTAGCGGCCCTTTCATTGAAAGTATTTCGGCTTGAATGGATTGAATCAGGTTCTTTCTTTCTTTTATCTTATTTACCATTATATTTTATCCCAGCGACTGTCGGTGTGATGAATTACGGACATGTTTTTGCAGGAAAAGGATTTCTATTAATACCAATCACAATGATTAGCACGTTTTTGACGATGTGGATTTCTAGTTATATAAGTCAATTTCTTGCCAAGAAATCTGCTAACAAGGAGGGGATTTCATGCAAGTAATGATGTATTCAATCCTATTTGTTATTGTAACGATTGCAGTTTATCTTGTTATGAACTTGTTATACTTTAAATATCGTAAGGCATTTTTCATACCAATACTAACAACAACAGTTGGCATTATTTTGATCCTCATTCTTTTCAAAGTCCCATATGAAACTTATATGCTCGGTGGAAAGTGGGTTGACCTGTTGCTGGGACCCGCGATTGTATCATTGGCCATCCCTTTATATAAACAAAGGGAGTTAATCAAACAGAATATGCTTCCCATACTTGGTGGTGTATTGACGGGCGTTCTTTTTGGTATGGTAAGCGGTGTACTTTTTGCAAAAATGGCAGGATTCTCAAAAGAAATCGTTGTGTCATTATTACCTAAATCGATTACAACACCTATAGCTATACAGATTGCTTCGGCATTGGGGGGAGCAACTTCGCTAACAATCGCTTTTGTCATGATTGCAGGATTTACCGGTATCATTCTAGGACCAACATTTTTGAAATGGTTTCGTATCGATACTGCAATCGGTCGTGGCATCGGACTGGGAGCAGCAGCTCATGCTCTTGGGACATCGAAAGCAATTGAAATCGGGGAGCAGGAAGCATCCTATAGTTCCATTGCAATGACGCTCTCCGCTATTATTGGGTCTATCGTTGGTCCGCTGATAGCTTGGTTGTTTTATTGAATGGCAAAAAAATTTAAGTGGATGAACAAATAGAAATCGAGTTATTACAACAAAAAGACAAAGAGGAATTGTATATGTTAATTACACATTAGTTATGTAATCAGTAGCAGAGAATAGTACTATGCATCCTCCGCTACTGAGAAAATTCAAATTAGATGAATCGATTACTATTATGCTTGAAGTATATTCTTCAATTCTTTGACGGCATCAAGAGAAATGCCTGTACCTAATGGTCCCTGTAATAATGCTGCGACGGCAACAGCGACCGCAACAACATCAACGTTATTTGTAACAGTGATTGTTGGACTTCCTATATTTTCGAAGGTACTTGTATCAGTATCAGCTTGAGTTTGCTTTTGGTTTTGATCTTGATCTTGATACTGGAATTGTTTCTGGTATTGATTTTGATATTGGAATTGCCATTGATTTTGTTGTTGAAGTTGTATCAAAATATCATCTAATTTTGCTTCAATGTTTCTTAAATCCTTTTTCTTCTCACAACAATCGTACTTATCATAATGATTCTTTTCATTACAATGATAACAATCACACTTTTTTGAATGATTCCCCATTTTTTCTCCTCCTATTCTTTATTACAATATGAAATCAAATCCATCATGTAAGTTTTTTGTTCTTCTTTGACCCTGAAAAACTAATAATTAAAAATTAAAAGGAAACTGGGGTTTTAATAGCTAGAAGCGGAAAGAGAAGTCAGACCTTACAAAGCTATTCGTATTCACGGACGTTAGTTCAGTAATTTGTGGCAGAAAAATTTCATCATATATGATGAAATAAAGAATTCTATTAAATTCGCTAGGAGGCTACCCGTGTAAGACGCCTTCCCTCAGCTTATATAGCTATTCAATTATTCAATATATATAGGTGAAACAAATACTATTATGCTTGAAGCATATTCTTCAATTCTTTTACTGTATCAAAAGAAAGACCTGCTCCTAATGGACCTTGTAATAATGCTGCGACGGCAACAGCGACTGCAACAACATCTACGTTATTAGTAATTGTGATTGTTGGACTTCCGATATTTTCGAAGGTACTTGTATCAGTATCGACTTGAGCTTGCTTCTGGTCTTGATCTTGATACTGTAATTGATTTTGGTATTGATTTTGATTTTGATACTGTAATTGCCATTGCTTTTGTTGTTGAAGTTGTATCAAAATATCTTCTAATTTTGCTTCCATGCTTTTTGAATCCTTTTTCTTCTCACAATAGTTCTTCTCAAAATGATTATTTTCATGATATCCCATTTTTTTCACCTCCTATTCTTAATTACAGTATGAAACTAAATTCCTCGTGTAAGGGTTATTGTCTTCCCCTTGTCCTTAAAACAATTAGACAATAGGAATAAAAAGGGGAATACTTTTTGATCGTAAAAGCGGAAAGGGAAGTTAGATATTCCAAAGTTCATCGTACCAATTATTTGAGGACGCTATTTATCACTAAAAAAGTAGGATTGTTTAAGAAACATTATGTTAGGTATAAATATGTGGAATACTATCTGAATGGTTTTAAGGTGATTCAAATAAGGCTAAAGGAACGTATACGTATAATTAGCCAAATAAGTCAAGTTGACTCCGAATTTGCATTTAGGGAACAGGGATAGGCTAGTAAAAATACTTTAAACTTTGAATGTTTAGAAGTAAATTACGGAAAACAAATAGATAGTTACATAGACAAGGTTATTTTATATATTAAAGATTAAATACCTTTTCCAAAGTTGAGGAAATTTTAAAATGGAATAACTTTTTCGATAAAAGTAAGTAATGTTTAACAGGTAATTGTTAATGAGTGACTATTCATTCAAGCTTGAAAGTGATACTCTTTATTCAATGAAGTCAGATTAATTGTGGGAGCGATTGAATAATGAAGCTTAAAGTTGGGGCTATTTTCACGTGATTAAAAACGTTTAATGTGGAAGAAACACAACAGTTTTCAGAGGTAATAGGTGATAAGGGAAAATATCATATGGAATGAGATGAGATGAGAAAGGGAGCTTTATGTACAAGGTCTTTTACTGCGAGTATCGGGGATTTAGTTAATATTGCAAGAGAGATGTTAAGTGGTTACCTTCGCCCTGTCAGGGGACACGATTACTTGTGAATTCACGATAACAGAAGTTGAATTTAAGACAATAGCCATGATTACCTTTTATCATAATCAAAGCGGAAAAGAAGTTCTGATTGGAATGAGTCATGGAATTATTAGGGGTTAATTAGCCTGTAAAAAAATATTAAAGCTATACTGCTTTAATTTGAATTGCTTTTTTATTTCCATTGTATTGTTATTAAATTATTCTTAATAATGAACCTTCTTGCTCAAGAGGCGTCAAATAAATAAAAGGAAGGTGCCTTTATGAAAAGATTAGTGTATCGACTTTTCGTAATGACTGTCTTTTTATCAATGATGATAGTAAGCGTAAGTGTTTCTGCTACAAGTTGGATCGAGATGGACCCGCAAGAAGTTAGCGACGAGGCTGAAGTAGTTATAAGTGGAACTTACGACTTTTCAAGTAAGCCGATAGACAGTGAATTTATTTTTCAAGGATATACGTTTGCCGTTGAAAATGTTTATAAAGGAGAGGCTACTAAACAAATAATCGCTGGAATTGACATGTATGATGTCGGTTGGGCTGAGGGATTTCAGAACGAAGGCGGTGAGTTTCTTCTGTTTTTAGAAAAGAGTGATTCTGCGACATTTCTTACACCTGTAGGAGGGCCAAATGGTATGGTTCAAGTCCTTCACGGCATAATAAATAATGAAAATGAAGAAATCGCAACTTATTATGCTGATTTTCTAAAAACAAGTTACAAGAATCCTAGCAGTGGAAACAATGTAGCGCTTATTGACAAGGAGAACTTAGATATATTTAATCCATTATATATCAGCGTAATTGCTTTGTTTGCAATCGCAGTTCTTATTTTACTATATCGTTTCGCAAGGAAGGGGAGGCGTTGAAAAAAGTTTTATTCATTCTCATAGTTTCAATGAGTATATTTTTTAGTGCATGGCAAACAAAAGAATTGACATTCGTTGGTGAAGGCGAAAATTGGTGGGCAGAAGTGACCGTGGCCCAAACTGACGGAGATGAACAATATGAAATTCAAATTATTTATAAAGGTAATGAGTTAGAAAGTGTTAAAACCTTTGATTATTTCGTTGAAACAAGCACCGATGGAGTGCTGAATTTTGGTACAAACAATGTTTCATTGAACGAAAAAGGTAAGTTTCAACACAAAAGTTTAAGTTCTAATAGCCCTTCAACGAAACAAGAAGAGAAGCTGGTTTTGAAGGTAGTATGGAACGGGATTACCGAAAAAATCTTTTTAGAAAATTAGTAAATTAAGAACTAAATATGTCGAAACAAAGAATTCAATTAAATTCGCTAGGGGCTGTAATTGAGGCATCTCACTTTCTAAACGGAACTTCTTCTTATCGTACTTTGGTAGATTATGTAGAAGAAATGATTAAACGAAATGCCTGATCGAATTGCTTATCAGATAGGGTGGGAAGATTGAGCGTTAAAGAAGTTATTAGCAGAGCGTTGCCGAGAAAATTAATAACTGCGGCGATTACAGTTCCTATTTATGCAATATTATTAGCGTTAGTAACACCATACTTCTACGAAAGTAACGTGTATTCACTATGGCGATATTTGGGAAAGATTTTAGTTACAACGCAAGGGTATATTCTATACAGTTTTCCGGCCATTCTTCTATATGGGGTGTTTACTTCTCTAGTAAGCGACTTACTTTCATCCAAATTCACGAAAAATGAGTCAGTAAAGTTAGAGTGTTTTCTATCGTTACTTTTTCATTTGATTTTCGGATTATTATTACTTTGGATTAGTCTGCCCGCGGCTCTAATTTACTTTATGATAGATAGGTATTTAAGCAAGCGAAAAACTCTGTATAAATGGAGCGAAACTTATATAAGCTTAATGATTCCAGTTGGATTATTTCTATTGATAATATTGATTTTAGTAGTAGGAGATTTCACTGTGAACTGGAAGGACTATATTGTCTTTTGATTCACTATAACAATGATTTTATTAGTAGAAATGGGGTACCAGTTATGGAAGTTACGTTAGAAAAAGCAAACGAATTTGATGCGCAATCTCTTTTTGATATACAAGTAAATGCATTTTTACCATTACTTGAAGTTTATAAGGATTACAATACTAATCCTGCGAATGAAACGATCGAGCGAATGATAACAAGGATAAACAACACGTCAGGAGGAGTTTATAAAATAAAATCGGATACTATTCTTGTTGGCGCTATTAGTGTCTCGTGGAAGGAGAAAACTGAATTTTGGATCAGCCCAATGTTTATACAACCGACATATCAGGGGCTAGGAATTGCCCAAAAAGCAATAACACAAATAGAGGAACTTTTTCCTCAAGCCGTTAGTTGGGAGTTGGCTACTATAGCGGAAGAAAAACGTAATTGTTATTTATATGAAAAGATGGGCTTTATAAAAACAGGAGAAACCAAGAAGATAAATGACAGCACGACACTTATTTATTATAAAAAAGGTTTATGACTCTTATAAATTATTCTTGACCAACAGAAAGTGATTGAAGGGATGGAACACAGATTGCTAGAAAACTAGCACGTTTCGTGTGGAAGTCTTAGAGGAGGATAATTGTGGGATATAAGTTTGAAATTATGACACAAGAACAAGCGGAAGAGATTGCATATAATTGGCACTATAATGCGGAATATTCTTTTTACGATATGGTAGCAGATAAAGAAGATTTAGTTGAGTTCTTAGAAGCTCAAAAACGGGGTGACTCAAACTTCTTTGTTACTAAAGACAAGGAAGCTATAGGCTTCTATACTTTTAATGAAGTAGCTAACAACACCATTGATATAGGGTTAGGCATGAGACCAGATTTAACTGGTAATGGCAACGGTTTGGGATTTGTCCAAGCAGGTTTGGATTTTGCTAAATCAAAATACAGACCAGAAAAAATAACATTATCAGTAGCAACTTTCAATCAAAGAGCTATAAAAATATATAGTGAAATCGGGTTTGATGAAGTTGATACATTTATACAGGAAACAAATGGAAGTAGATTTGAATTTATGAGAATGCTTTATCGATGCTAATACAGCTTCATTATCTTTAATAGCTGGGATAACTTTTTATGTATGGCACTACCTTTATGACGGAAACAGAAGAAAGAATCTTTTATTACTTAATGTTACTTAGTGGTTTTATAATGCGGAGGTATTTACATTGAAAAATGGTCGTAATAGCGGTTTAATTTATTGGAGATTGAATTATAGAAAAAAGTTTATTAGGACTTTATGGATGATTCCACCTAGTATTATTCTGATTATAATGCTACTTATTTCTGAGATCTCTGATTCACTAAAAATAGTATTAACTTTGGCATTAATAGTTACTTTGCCTATTCAATTATTTTACACGCATTATAAGTGGAAAAGTGACATAGAATTTAAAAAATGAACTATTAAATTTTCTTGATGAGGAGAATATTGTTTATGGAAATAAAAATACTGACATTACAAACAGGTAAATTAGAAAAAATGAAAGAATTTTATACGCAATATTTAGGTTTTCCTCTTTGTGGTGAAAGTTCAAAAAGTTTTCAAATTCAAGTAGGAACAAGCATTTTAGAATTCACGAATGAAAATGTAGTAGGGGAACCATATTATCATTTTGCATTTAATATTCCACCCAATCAATTTCAAGAAGCGAAGAAATGGTTAAAAGGAAAAACAACGCTTTTATTAGAAGACGGAGAAGACGAGGCTGATTTTTCATTTTGGCCTGCACATGCTTGCTATTTTGAAGATCCAGCAGGAAATATAGTAGAACTCATAGCTCGATACTATGTAAATCCAAATAGTGAATCGACATTTGCAGTAAATAACATTTTGAATATCAGTGAAATTGGTTTAATTGTAAAAGATTCACCAAGGGTTGGCGAGCAATTCAAAGAAATAAATATTTTTGATAGTGATAATGATCCAATTACTACTTCTTCTTTAAACTTTATGCAAGAAAATAAAAATGGTGTTTTTATTATTTTAGCTAGCATAGGTAGAAGATGGCTCTTCTCGGAAAAGAAATCTGAAATTTTTCCAATGAAAATAACACTTGATAAACAATATTGCGTAGGTGTAGATGAAGAACATGAATTTTTCATTAAAACTATTTTGGAATGTAGTCATATAGGGACTTAGAATTTGTTGATGATAGTGAATCAAAAGAATACCCTATTCAATTTTGAGGAGATGGATGGCAATTACTTTTTGGTAAACTTGAAAAGGTCGATTTCTCGTATGGGAAATCGACCTTTTCAAGTTTGTATGCTATTTGCACCGATTGAAAATATAACTCCCGATTTATTTTTTCATTCGACGAGAATATCAGCTTTTCTAAGTGCTTCTTCCGCTTTTCTGATATATTCTTCGTCGTCCGCCAATACCGTATGAAGGTGAATACCACCCTCAGTTAGCTTTGATAAATAAATAGCATCTGCCTCTTTGATTCGCTTGATGAATTCTTTTACTTCATTCCGATTGGAAACCATGATTGACGCACTAAGATCACCATAGACAGGATGCTCAATTTTGACGTCCTTTACTGTAACGCCGTTATCGACAAAAATGTTCAACTCCTCCATCGTTTGGTCCGGAGTATGTTTGCAAACAATCGTCTTTTCGATTCTCCTGGGTGCCGCTTGCACATGCATATAAATATAGCCCTGACTTGTTGCGACAATAGGTTCGTTTTTTGCTTTCAGCAATGTAATATCTCCAACAATCACCTGACGGCTGACATTTGTCATTTCTCCGAGTATTCTTCCTGTAATAGGTTTATCGGACGTCTGTAACGTATCGACGATTAATTGGCGACGTTCATCCCCAAGAATTTTTTCGTTTTCATTCATTATATAACCACCTCGCATAGCTATTTTACCATATTTAACGTATAACCCTAAATGAAAGCTATATATGTTGACCAAATGAATACGGCGTCTGCGCTTTACAAAGGCTTTTGGGAGGCCACTGAAAAAGTCCCAATACTTAGAACTAATTAGAATTCCCGCCAATACCGCTTCGACGCTTTGTGGATGCCTCCCGAGATAAGCCAGAAAGCAGACCGCTTGGGAGGGATTGAACTGCATCCCTCCTTAGTCTTATCGCTCCTTCGCTGAGCGTACTACAACCCCACATCCGGAATTACAACTCTCTCCTTATTGAGCGTCACAGCAGGTTCAATGGGATTCTTTAATTCAACATATATAGCAAGTAATTTTCGAGTAGTAATTGAAGAAGAGGCTAAAGGTTCGCAGGAAAGCATAAGTATCAGAAAATACATTGTATTCCGCGAACAAGTATGTTAAGGTAATGAAATAATTGATATGAAGTCAAAACTTCATTTAGGAAAATAATGACGGAAGAACTTCAAAAAGGAAGAGTGAAGATGAAATTAAAGGACCTGATTCACGAGTATTACGACCAATTGTCAAAAAGTCAGAAAAAAGTCGCGACTTATATAATCGATAACCCAAGAAATATTGCGATGTCTACGGCACAAGAAATTGGGAAGACAATCGGTGTCAGCGAAACGACAGTCATTCGCTTTTGCTATAGCCTGCATCTCTCTGGTTATGGCGAACTACAAAAGGTCATCCGTGAACAATTGCTATTTCAAGAGAGTAGCTTCACAACATATCAGAAATCTAAACTGGAACTTGAACAGGCACCGCATTTTTTCACAAAAGTGATGGAGCGGGATCGAATAGCGATTGGAGAGACGATGAAACAAATTAAAGAAGAAGACTACGAAAAGGCAATCGAGCAGCTCTCTCAAGCAGAAACCATTTATATTCTTGGACTGCGCTCTTCGTATACTGCAGCCAATTGGCTCTCATACACGCTTGGTTTAGTGAAAGGAAATGTCAGACTGTTACGACCAGAAACGGAGGATGTAATCCAAACGCTCAGTCAAATGAACGATAAGTCCGTTGTCATCGCCATTTCGTTTCATCGGTACTTGAAAGAAACAATTCAAATTGCGGAATTGGCACATAGACAACAAGCTTTCATTATCGGAATTACTGATTCAATGATAGCCCCGATTCATACATTCAGTGATTTGTTATTTCCAATTTATTCGCCTAACAAGTCGACGCTCGATGCAACGGCTTCTCTATTTTCATTCATGAATGCGATTATTGCAGGATTGTCCGTGAAGGAGAAGGACAGTTTCGAAAAAAGACGTGAAACGTATCAATCGATACCAAGCGATTTCTTATTTGTTGAAGGAGTTGATTGAAAATGAAAGCAGTGTTACAAGAAATGAAGCCGATTGTTGATAAGGTTTTTAACCATTTACACTCACATCCTGAAATTAGTTGGCAGGAATTTGAGACGACAAATTATTTACAACAATTGTTAGAGAGTGAAGGATTTCAAGTTACGACATTCGAAGATTCAACGGGACTTGTAGTAACACTTGGGTCTGGTGATCCTTGTATTGGACTTCGAACAGATATCGATGCACTCTGGCAGGAAGTGGATGGGGTCTTTCAAGCGAACCACTCATGCGGACATGATGCGCATATGACGATTGCAATTGGCGCTTTACTCGTTTTGAAAAAGCTTAGGTATCCGAAAACTGGACGACTAAAAGTGATTTTTCAACCAGCTGAGGAAAAAGGGACGGGCGCATTATCATTTGTGGAAAAAGGGATCGTTGACGATATCGACTATTTGTATGGTGTCCATCTCCGTCCGATTCAAGAAATCGGTCATGGCTACGCATCCCCAGCCATTATGCATGGTGCTGCAAAAATGATTAAAGGAACAATCGTGGGGACGGATGCGCATGGAGCAAGACCGCATCTTGGACAAAATGCCATAGAAGTGATGGCACTTCTCGTACAGGCAATCCACTCCATCCACGTTGACCCAATGGTCCCGCATTCTGCAAAAATGACGATGTTCCAAGCGGGTGGAGGGTCAGCCAACATCATTCCCGGAAGTGCAGTATTTAGTTTGGATTTACGCGCCCAAACAAACGTGGTTATGGACAAACTGATGAATTTAGTTGATAAAGCGATTAGTTCGGTTGCAGAACTGTCTGATGTTATCATTAATTATGAAATAATCGCGGAAATTGCAGCTGCCCAAGTCGATGACACTGCTGTCGAAATGATGGCACAAGCGATAAGGGAAACAGTTGGGGAACAATTTTTGGTGCCGCCTATTGTCACACCAGGCGGAGAAGACTTCCATTACTACACATTAAAAAGACCTTCTGTTAAAGCGACAATGCTCGGTCTTGGCTGCGACTTATCGCCTGGCCTTCATCATCCCAACATGACATTCAATCATGATAGTATACTGACCGGAATTGAAATACTCGTTCGAACGGTCATCCATTCATTCGAGCAGTTAGAGAGAAGGAAGTGAACCAAATGGACGTCAACCTATCCATTCGCAAACTAGAAACCAATGAAGACATGCGCCTGGTCCAATCGCTTGAACGAGCAATCTGGGGCCTTGAACCGTTACCGACTCATCAAACCTATACAGCAGCGAAAAATGGCGGGTTATTGTTAGGCGCTTTCTTAGGTGATGAAATCGTTGGCTTTTCATATGGTTTTCCGGGTTTCACCAATGGTAAGCCGTATTTATGTTCACATATGCTTGGCATTCTTCCGAACTATCAACTGATGGGAATCGGAAAGTTGCTAAAGGATGAACAGCGTAAAATTGCCAAGGAAATGGGATACAATTTGATTACTTGGACATTCGATCCATTGGAAAGTCGCAATGCATATTTAAATGTGTCGAAACTGTACGCAATTTGCGATACTTATTTAGTGAATTGTTACGGTGAAATGGAAGATGGTTTGAACAAAGGATTACCATCAGACCGTCTTCAAGTCGAATGGTGGGTTTCGAGCGAAAGGGTCGAGGACAAGTGGACACCGCAAGTTTCCGACTATGATCGACCATTTAAAGTTGAGAAATCCCATAAAGGAAATCCAACGCTAGTTGTGGATTCGGAAAATGTCCTGTTAAACAGTGTTGGTGTTGAAGTTCCTGTACCAGAACAATTTCAGTCGATCAAAAAGAATGAACCTGAACTAGCGCTCGACTGGCGAATGAAAATCAGGACCGTTTTTCAAACGTTATTTGGTTCTGGCTATGCGCTAGTAGGAGTGAATAGGTCTGAAGAAGGCGTTCATTATTATCAATTTGTAAAAAGAAACACAATTCCACTGACAATAAAAAATGGAGGAGAATCCGAATGATTATAAAAGAAATCAACATCCGAAAAATGAAAATGAGAATGAAGCACCCGTTCACAACTAGTTTTGGTACGTTCCAAGATAAAGATTTTCTGTTACTTGAAGTGAAAGATGAGCTGGGTAATACGGGATGGGGGGAGTCAGTGGCATTTCACTCGCCTTGGTACAGCGAAGAAACACTTGAAACGAATTTACATATGATCCGTGATTTTCTGATACCTATCGTATTAGGAAGGGAAATCGGACATCCTGACGAAGTAAGTGAATTGTTCGCTGCAATCCGTAAAAATAATATGGCGAAATCCACTTTGGAAGGCGCAATTTGGGATCTTTATGCTAAGCGTAACAAATTGACATTGGCGAAGGCTCTTGGTGGCGAACGCGATAAAATTGAAGTAGGTATCAGTATCGGGATCCATGAAAATATTGCTAATCTAGTCGAAACGGTACGTGGTTTTGTGGAAGAAGGTTACAAGCGTATTAAAGTCAAAATCAAACCGGGCTATGACATTGATGTAATCCGCGAGTTGCGCAAGAATTTCCCAGATGTGCCACTTATGGCAGATGCCAACTCGGCTTATACATTGGACGACATTGAACTTCTCAAACAGCTGGATGAATTTAACTTGACGATGATTGAACAGCCGCTCGCTTCAGACGATATTATCGACCATGCGAAATTACAAAAACAATTGAAAACACCAATCTGTTTGGATGAAAGCATTCACTCCCTTGAAGATACACGAAAAGCGATTGAACTTGGTAGTACGCAAATCATTAACATTAAAATCGGTCGTGTTGGAGGTCTTACTGAAGCGAAGAAAATTCATGATTATTGCATGGAACGTCAAATACCTGTTTGGTGCGGCGGAATGTTGGAGTCAGGAATCGGTCGTGCGCATAATGTAGCGCTCACAACACTTCCAAACTTCATATTACCAGGGGACACTGCTGGATCCTCACGTTACTGGGAGGAAGACGTTATTACTCCAGAAGTTGTAGTGGAGGACGGCTATATTACTGTTCCAACCGCATATGGAATAGGTTACGAACCAAACTTGAAAGCTATGAATAAATTCACGGTAGAAGAGTTACACTTCAAAGCTGAATGATGTGTGATGAGAGAGGCTGAATAGGTGTAGGGAAGGATGACTTAAATCGTCCTTTCTGACTAGAAAAATCAGAAAATAAAATCTATTATAGTAGTTTGACTATAAAGAGACACTGCGGCTAAAACGGGGGATGAGTTATGAGAAAAAGTTTTCAAATCGCTGGAGCTTTTATCGGAGTGATTGTTGGAGCAGGATTTGCATCAGGTCAGGAAATTTTACAGTTTTTCACTAGTTTTGGACCAATTAGTATCGTTGGAACACTTGTAGCAACTGTCTTATTTGCATTTTTAGGGATGAACTTGACACAATTGGGAAGTCGTTTGCAAACTAAGTCTCATCAACGTGTAATCTATCATATATGTGGTCGTTATTTAGGGGTACTTGTTGATATTATTATTACATTTTTCCTTTTCGGCGTAACTGTAGTCATGTTCTCAGGGGCTGGAGCAATTTTTGAACAGCAATTTGGCATTCCTAGTTTCATTGGAAGTATTTTGATGGCGATTGTAACCATATTGACGGTAACGTTAAGTGTTCAAAAAGTGATTTCACTCATCGGAGCATTTACTCCATTTTTACTATTGATAGTGATCGTAATTACAGTTTACTCATTAATAAACTTTGACTTTGCTACTGCTGATCTGTCAGCCGCTGTTGTCACTCAAAATAGAGGTGCATCCCATTGGCTACTGGGCGCAATTTTATATGTCTCTTATAATTTGGCAGCTGGAGCCGCGATGCTCACGGTTATGGGCGGCACTGTAAAGGATGAGAAAGTTGCGGCGTGGGGTGGAATCATCGGTGGTCTTGGATTGGGCCTACTCATCCTGCTTATCAATGTCTCAATGCTGACTCAGTTAAAAGCGATTGCAAGTGTACCGATGCCAATGCTGTTTTTGGCAAATAATATTAGCCCTATAATGGGGGCAATTATGTCCATTATCTTATTGGGGATGATTTACAATACAGCGGTTGGAATGTTATACGCATTTTCAGCTCGTATCGTTAAAATTGAAACAGTGCGTTTTAAAGGTGCCGTTACAATTTTTGGTGTAGCTGCGTTCGGCGCGAGTTTTATTGGATTCATCACACTTGTTGGTACTGTCTATCCAGTGATGGGTTACCTAGGTTTCACATTAATTGCTGCAATTATCTTCACATGGGCAAGGAAAAAAGGAACAGTTGGTAAAATAGATTCTTCGAATTAATCAATGCTTGACAAATCAAATCAGTATTATTTGGTTATTTGAAACTATCGGTAATTGATTGGTGAAGAAGGAGTAATATGTGGCAATAAGGTGTGAAAGAGAATGGGATTTATCAGCTAGCGAATCCCAACATCACAAACTCCTGCATTTGCCTTCGTAATCTTATGCAAAAACAAAGAGGGAATTATCGCCGCGAAAGCTAAGCCTTTTCGTCCTTAATACCAGGACGATTGGGCTTTTACTGGGTATAGGAAGAAGAGAAGGTGGGTTTGCTACTTTTTACAACAATAACAAAATAGTAATATCATAAGATTGCAGAATGGTTATTGTTAACGGATTGAACATGTGTTGATTAACCAACGTTAACCTGAAGATAGGAACTTTTTTCGAAATGCTGTGAAATAATCTTGAAGGTAGAATGGAACAGGTTGACACATGATTATATAGAACTATAATTAGTAGAGATTTATATTATAATAGTTGTAAAGGAGAACCGATTTTGTTTACTCATCCTTCCATGGAATCATATAGTGTAGTTGTTGGTGAATACTCTTTTTCAATCATTCTTTTGTCCGTTATCATTGCGAGCTTTGCTTCCTATACCGCGATATCCATGAATGAGCGAATGCAAGAGAATAGCTTTTTTCATCGAAATTTGTGGCTCATATTAGCATCGGTTGCTTTGGGGTTCGGGATATGGTCCATGCATTTTATTGGAATGGGTGCCTATTTATTACCCATTTCGATGACTTACAAACCTGAGCTTACATTTTTGTCGATTATTCCAGCAATTGCAAGTTCATTTTTAGTCTTTACTTTAGTCAACCGCACGCGAAAAACGATTGGATTAAGTTTGATTTCGGGTGTCGCGATGGGAATTGGTATCTCTGTCATGCATTATATTGGGATGGCTTCTATGGAATCAGATGCTATCTATACATATGATCGCACAATTTTTACTGCATCTGTGGCGATTGCAATTAGTATTTCTTTTATCGCAATCTACATTTTTTCTTCTCTTCAGCATCTTTTGAAAAATAAACTCCTGAAAACAGTTACTTCGCTCGTTATGGGGTTAGCAATTTCTAGCATGCATTATACCGGACTCATGGGGACTACTTACTATATTCATCGTGACAAGATTGATAGTCTGCATGAGATTCATCAAATGGATATGAACTATCTTACCATTTCAGTTTCAATTGGTTTGGGTCTGTTGCTGCTATTATTACTATTATCGAGTTTTATTGATCGGTATATTGATTACCGCGTAAACTATTTCGAGTCCTTAACGAGAATCCCAAACAGGCGGAGCTTTGAGAAAATGTTGAACAGTCCCTCTTATGATGGAAGTCTTGCAATGTGGTATATCCCCGACATTGAAAAAATCAATGTTGAACAAGGGTATATTTTCGGAGATAAAGTTATTCAGTATTTGGGATGTTTTTTCTCTCAGTGGTCATCATCCTCTATGAAACTTTACCAGCTTCAGGGCAAGCGTTTTGTCTTTCTTCTTCAGGGGGTGGACGGAATCGTTGAGTTTGAACGCACCATGAATAAGGTAGCAGAGCAACTTAAAGCACTGACTGAGATCGATGGCAAATTAATTAAGATTGAAGCGGTCTGCGCGATGTCAACTACGGAAGAACATCGGGATCCGAAGCGTTTGTATACAGAAGCGCTTACTGTGTTAGAGCATCCATCGACACGCTATGATTACCAGGTGATTCGTTTTGATAATGCAATCCATTCTCATTCATTCGAAGAAGAAATCCTAGAGAGTATAGAAGGTGCGATGCATGAAGGACAATTATTCATGGTTTATCAGCCGAAAGTAAGGGCTAGTACTAATGAATTGTCGGGGTTTGAAGCTTTGATTCGTTGGAAGCATCCGAAATACGGTATGCTATCTCCAGTAACTTTCATACCAATACTTGAACAAAGCACACGAATAGGAGACGTCACGAACTGGATAATCGAGCAAGTTTGCAAACAGATTGCAGAGTGGGGAAAAACGACTTTCCAAGTACACCCCGTTTCAATTAATATTCCTGGGGATTATGTTACATCACCAATCCTACTTAATGTATTAACGGAAATGGTGAAAAAGTATAAATTGGAACCGAATAATTTAGAATTAGAAATTACGGAAACGAGTGTAGTGAATTCGATTGAAGATGCGGTGAAAGCCCTCAATACGTTTCGAGAAAAAGGTTTTTCTGTAGCATTGGATGATTTCGGAACAGGAGTTTCATCTTTGTCTTATTTGAAACGATTGCCGATTTCGACATTGAAAATAGATAAGTCATTTATTGACGATGTACCACAATCTGAGAAAGATTCATCTATTCTGAAGGCAATTCTCGCAATCGGTCGCACGTTAAATTTAGATATTGTACTAGAAGGTGTAGAAACTGAAGAGCAAGTACAATTTCTTAGCCAAGAGTCGGAGTCGTTAATCTTCCAAGGCTATTATTTTGCTAAGCCTATGACTTCGACAGAACTTTTGAATTGGTTAGCGCAGCGCAAGCCGGTTTAATTTTAAGAAACTATGCTGAATGGTTTAAAAGATTAAATGTTATGGATAATTTATAGGGTGCTCTAAATAGTTGAAAAGCGTCCTAAGCTTGAACTAACGAAAAAATGTATAAGAAATTCGATCTATTTGCAATTCTACATGTTGTTCTCGTCACCGTCTTGCTCATAATAAAATGAACTTCAATGCCTGAAAAGGCACCGACATATGGGGAGTATTACTATTTGTTATTACTTTAGTGGGGCAGTGGCGATATTCATTGTCCGTTCATAATGACTGAAGTAAAAGTAGTTCACTCATACACGCTTGACAATTCAGTTAAGTGTTGTATGATTGTTTAAAATCTTCTAAAACTTGAACGGTGATGAAGGATTACTATGCGAAACCATGTTGTGAAAGAGAGCGGAATTTATCAGCTGGAAGATTCCGTCACGACAATCGCAGAACCTACCTTCGTAGTCTTATGTAAAACATAGGCGCCCCCCTCGGCGTTATGGGGATAAGTGGGATGTGTTCGCATGCATCCAATTATGGTGGTACCGCGGAAGCTAAGCCCTTTCGTCCTTAATATCAGGACGAATGGGCTTTTTTTGTTTTCCAACATAAGAAGGAATGGGGTATTGGAATGAAAAAACAACGGATTGTCGTGAAAATAGGAAGCAGTTCTTTAACAAATGTTAAAGGTGAAATCGATCAAACGAAATTCAACGATCATATCGATGCGCTTGCCGTACTACGTAAAGCAGGGCATGAAGTGATCCTTGTTTCTTCTGGTGCAGTCGCGGCTGGGTTTGCAAAGTTAGGCTATTCATCTCGGCCAATAACAATCAAAGGGAAACAGGCGGCTTCGGCGGTGGGCCAGGGTTTGTTAATGCAATCTTATATTGAAAAGTTTAGTGTTCATGGAATCATGCCAGCTCAGATTTTATTGACACGAATCGATTTTTCGAATCGTGAACGCTATAGGAATGCATTTGCGACTATGACGGAACTGTTGGAACGGGGAATCGTGCCCATTATTAATGAAAACGACACAGTCTCTGTTGAAGAACTGACTTTCGGTGACAATGATATGCTGTCAGCACTTGTCAGTGGCTTTCTCCATGCGGACCAGCTTATTATTTTAACGGATATTAATGGGCTTTATGAATTAAATCCACACAAATATCCATTAGCGAAACGACTTGATTATCTTGAACAGATAACAGATGACTTACTAAAAGGAGCTACCGATACGGGATCAAAAGTGGGAACAGGTGGCATGAAATCAAAACTACTAGCTGCAAAAACAGCAACATCACTAGGTGTTTCCGTTTTCATCGGAACGGGAGAAGGTTCGAATAAACTACTAACGATTTTACAAGGGGGAGGCGACGGCACCTATATTTCCAATCCAGTTATCGCTAAGATTAATACGAGCAGACAATGGATCGTGTTGCATTCCGAATCGACAGGTGAACTTCACGTTGACCAAGGGGCAGAAGTGGCTATTTTATATAACGGAAAAAGTTTATTACCTGCAGGTGTTGTTAAAGTAAGCGGGGATTTTCACAAAGGTGACGTTGTTGAAGTATTTGGCGTGAATGGGATTTTAGGTAAAGGAGAAGTAAGTTATTCTTCTGGTGAATTAAGAAACGCGATTGAAGACAGAAACAAGGAAAAAGAAGGTGAACTAGTTTCATCGGCTGTTGAAGTCATTCACCGGGACCGCTGGGCACAAATTTGAAATGGGGGGATTTAGCATGAGCGAAGTACGCTTAAAAGGGAAGGCTGCAAAAGAAGTAAGTTATTCGTTGGTGAACATCACAACCGACCAAAAGAACAAAGCACTGGCATTAATTGCCGAACAATTAGTGGCCGATCAAACGTCCATACTTGCTGAAAATCAGAAAGACTTGGACGATGGAAAAGCGAAAGGTTTTACTGACGCAATTCTTGACCGCATACTACTCACTGGAAAACGAATAGAAGACATGGCGAATGCCATCCATCTGTTAATCGAATTACAGGATCCGATTGGAGAGACAGTGGAAACCATTGAAAAAGACAATGGATTGCTTATTGAAGTGAAGCGGGTACCAATTGGCGTTATCGGCATGATTTACGAAGCGAGACCGAATGTCACTGTTGACGCGGCGACGCTTGCCCTTAAAACGGGGAACGCCGTCATTTTACGCGGAAGTTCTTCTGCGAAATATTCGAACTTGGCTCTTATAAAGTCAATTCATGCTGCTCTTGATAAAAGTGATATTCCCAAAATATCTATCCAATTAATTGAAGATACAAGCAGGGAGACGGCAAAAGAACTGTTCCGGCTCAATGAATACTTGGACGTTCTAATTCCAAGGGGGGGCAAAACACTTATTGAAACAGTAATTCGTGAAGCGACAGTTCCGGTCATTCAAACTGGGGCGGGTAATTGCCACATCTATATTGACGAATCAGCAGAGCTAGAAATGGCTACTAATATTGCATTGAATGCAAAGATTCAGCGCCCATCCGTTTGCAATGCCATTGAGACAATCTTAATCCATGACAAGTGGTTTACATTGTATGGAAAAGGACTTATCGAAAAATTGCAGGAGAACGATGTGGAGATATACGGAGATGAAACTGTTGTTCGAGAATGTGAAAAGGTGCGAGCTGCATCCGAATCAGATTGGTCAACGGAATATCTCGGGTTAACAGTTAGTGTCAAAATTATAACGAGTCTGGAGGAAGCAATTACTCATATTACCAAATACGGGACAAAGCATTCCGAAGCGATTATCACCAATGATGAAAAGCATGCTGCGATTTTCTTGAATTATGTCGATGCCGCCGCAGTCTATCATAATGCTTCGACTCGATTTACGGATGGTTTTGAATTTGGTTATGGCGCGGAGATTGGAATTAGCACACAGAAATTGCATGCACGGGGTCCGATGGGATTAAAGGCGTTGACAACGACAAAGTATGTCATCCGTGGAAATGGGCAAGTGCGGGTATAGAGAGAATTATTGGTGGATCCGAGGGTATGTTCGGAAATCACGGGTAAATCCGTGAAACAGTAGGTACACTCAAAAGCAGCAAGTGGAAACCCATAGCAAACAACATCAAAAAATCCGCGGAGTTTAACATTCCGCGGATTACTTTAATTCAATTCCAAATGTTGCTTCATGGTACCTGTAACTTCCTGTAATTCTGTTTCATCCATAATGTAATACCATATACCGCCGTTCATTCGCTTGCCTTCACCTTTTTCAAAATGAAGTTGCTCCACTTTACCAGCCGCGTCACGGTAATTCTTTTGGACGTCTACCATTTCATCGAACGTCATATTTGTTTTTACATTATCACCCAGGGCGTTGAAGACACTGCGGTATTTTAACAGACTCTTTATGGAGGTTCCTTCATGCAGTACTCCTTCAATTACCTGTTTCTGTCGATCTTGACGCCCGAAGTCGCCGTTAGGATCGCCTTTCCGCATCCGCACATAGGATAGTGCTTCTTTGCCGTCCAAGGTGATGTCACCAGTAGCGTAATGAATTGAATCCTGTGTAAATTCAAAAGGATTGTTAACACTGATACCGCCGACGGTATTTACAATTGTCTGGAAACCTTCCATATTGACTTCCATAACATAGTCAATGGGAATATCCAGTAGATTCTCGACCGAATCCAGTGACATCTGAATGCCACCGAATGCATACGCATGATTTAATTTATCTGTGGTCCCGTGGCCAATGATCTCTGTGTACGTATCCCTTGGAATACTAACCATTTTCGTCGTTTTTAACTTAGGATTAACGGCCATTACAATCATCGTATCCGAGCGGCCTTTATCACCTTCGCGTTCATCAACACCCAAGACAAGCACTGAAAACGGATCTTGGTTACCCAAAGTAATTCCTTCTGCTCGCTTCTCAGATAATTCGCGGTCAATCGGTTTATACATAGCTTTCAACGTTGACGTCAAGTCAAAATAGACATTCAATGCAAAACCGCCGATTATTAGGCTGATTACTGCAATGACCCATGGCCATTTTCTACGTTTCTTAATTTTCTTCATATCTGCTCGATTCATTATAGTTCCTCCAGTAGGTGTCATTCGAAAAAGTGTACCAGGATATAGACGCTCAACCATACGTCTAAGTTTCCATTAGATTAAAAAAGATCCAGCTAGATTAGTAAGGCTTCTAGTTTTTTACAGTTTAGAGCCTGGAATTTAATCGAATACAATTCGCATCAGTACTTAAATAAGTGTTGAAACAGCATTGTAATGTAGAAACTCTACTGCTATAATTCGTATACTTAGTTATGAAATGTTTGGTTATTTTTACAAGCAAAGCATTATAAAATTCACAACGGTGTTTAATGAAGGAGAGACTGCATTGGAAGATAAGACACGATTACGCCTCGTTTTGACGGGGATTTTATTGGGAATATTAATGGCTGCAATGGATAACACAATTGTAGCGACAGCGCTCGGTTCAATATTGGGAGATTTGGGCGGTGTGGACAGCTACATTTGGATTACGTCTGCTTATGCAGTAGCTGTACTTGCGGGTATGCCGATTTTCGGAAAGTTATCCGATATGTATGGACGAAAAAGGTTCTTTTTATTTGGTATCATTGTTTTCTTAGTTGGGTCTGCTCTTTGTGGGCTTGCACAAACGGTTCCGCAGCTTGCGGTATTCCGAGCGATCCAAGGAATTGGGGGAGGGGCATTATTACCAATTGCATTCACTATTGTCTTTGATGTATTTCCTCCTGAACAGCGTGGTAAAATGACAGGCCTTCTTGGTGCTGTATTTGGCGCATCAAGTGTTCTAGGTCCTTTGCTAGGAGCATGGATTACGGAATCAATAAGCTGGCACTGGGTATTTTACGTCAATATTCCAATCGGCGCGATTTCTTTATTCTTGATCATTCGCTATTATAAAGAAGCTGCACAACCGATCGAGCAGACAATCGACTGGCTAGGCGCAATTACACTTGTTACAGCTGTCGTCAGTCTGATGTTTGGGCTTGAGTTGGGTGGGAATAAGTTTGAGTGGTTTTCGTGGCAAAGTATTTCCCTTTTTAGTATATTTGTTGTCTTTTTTATTGTCTTCATATGGGCTGAAACGAGAGCAAAAGAACCAATCATTTCATTTTGGATGTTCAAGAACAGACTTTTTGCTTCATCCCAGGCGCTGGCATTCTTATATGGCGCTACATTTATTGGCCTGACAATTTTTATCCCTCTTTTTGTGCAGGCCGTATACGGTGGATCTGCCACAAATGCGGGCATTATTCTTATGCCGATGCTTCTTGGTTCGGTCGCTGGAAGTGCACTTGGAGGAATATTGCAGACGAAAACATCGTATCGCAACATCATGGTGATCTCGGTTATCGCTTATTCAATCGGTATGGTATTAATGAGTACGATAACACCTGATACATCACGAATCGCATTATCCCTATTTATGGTACTTGTTGGATTTGGCGTAGGGTTTTCATTTTCATTACTGCCCTCTGCATCGATGCATGAAATGGACTACCGCTATAGGGGATCGGCTAACTCAACGAACTCGTTTTTCCGTTCGTTAGGCCTTGCCCTCGGGATTACCATCTTCGGTGCGATTCAAACAAAATTGCTAACAAGTGAAATGAGCACTGGTTTTGCGAAACTTGGTGGAAGCGGGCAGGGCGGTCCGGAATCACTTGGAAATATCCAAACGGTATTTCAGCCAGAAGCTCGCGCCAACATCCCCCCAGATATATTGGACGTGATTGTAAATGCAATGTCTACATCAATTTCAGCCACATATCTCTGGTCACTTATACCAGTTGGAATTGCAGTTATTGCCGTTTTCTATATGGGTAATGAAAGACTAGATGTAACTAAAAAACAGTAAAACAGAAAAGCTGTCACATCCATTTTTTACAATGGGCGCGACAGCATTTCTTTGATTTATGACAGTTGCTACTACACTTAGTTTCGTTTGAAGCGACTGGATTTCTTGGATTTTAACCGTTGCATTCTGTCGTCTACTTCTTGTTCCATTTCAGCTGTTTTTCCTTCGTCCACTTGGAATGAAGTGATTTCATCTCCTTGGATTTCAACTAAAAACCATGTGCCAGCCTTGCTGTCAATTGGGAGCGTGTTTATGTCGACATGGAATTCTTTCTGCAATTTTTCAACTAAAAGAAGTGCTTTGTCATTGTCTGTGAATCGATCAAGATATGCTGAATACATAATTATCCTCCTGTGCACGCAATGCCTTGCGTGAGAATGTCGGTAATCCGGGCAGGTCCGATGCCTTTTATTTTACTAAGATCGTCAACTGATTGGTAAGGGCGGAGTTGGATTAAATCTTGTGAACGGGTGGGACCGATGTGGATAATTCGCTGTACCTCCACTTCACTTGCCGAGTTGATGTTAACACATGAGTCACTTGAAACTGGCTGTGTCTCATTTTTTGGTTCAGGTGTAGGTACAACTTCAGTTTCTACTTCAGGTGGTGTGTGCTTTATAGTCCCTTGGTTATTTGTATGGACGCTAAAAGTCTTACCATCTGTTTCAACAATAACTGTTCCGTGAATATCCGTTCCATAAACGAGAACACCGCTTTTTTCAAGCCGATTAATCGTTTCGATATGCGGATGTCCGTATTGATTGTCAACACTTGCCGAATAAATCGCTATATCTGGCTGAACGGCCTTTAGAAAACTATCGGTTGTTGATGTTTTCGAGCCATGGTGACCCACTTGTAAAATATCTGCCTTTAGGTTTGCACCACTACTAAGCATTTCACTTTCTGCTTCCTCTTCACCGTCACCAGTAAAGAGGAAGGAAATTTCTCCGTATTGCAAACGAATCGCAATCGAATTGTTATTTGTATCGCCTGACAGCGATTCCGGATGAAGTACTGCAACCTCTAGCGGCCCAATGTCGAATACATCGCCAACCTCCGGCTCATAGTAATCTACGTTATTGTCTTCAATTGCAGCAAGTGCACTCGTGAAAACTTGCGAATTCGTAGTTTCACCATTCATCCACACTTCTGATACATCAAATGTACGGATGATTTTATCCAGTTGCCCAATGTGATCTGCATGGGGATGCGTAATCGCGACAATATCGATGTTCGTTATGTTGTGGGCTTGAAGATAGGATACAACATCTGTGGAGCTCCAATCTCCGGTATCGATGAGTACTGCAAATGCTTCATCACCCTGGTTGTATTCAATCAATGTGGCGTCTGCCTGTCCGACATCTATGTAATGAACTTTCATCTTTGAGAGCGGTGGATTTTGCTGTTCAATGGAATCTGCATCTTCCACTTCAACAACTTTGTTCTGTTCTTCGTTTGCTTGTTCTTCTACTAATTCGGTATCCCCATTTACATTATCAGGTATAGGTGACTGTGTTGTACTTTGACCGCAACCTGCAAAAATAAGTAGGCCCGCGATTAAATAAAGACTGGTAAATATATTCTTAATCATTTTTTCTCCTCTATCATTCGGGTATTTTCTTACTAGTATAGTGTAGCAGACATAGTCGAAGTGGATAATACTCTTTATGTGTTAAAAATGATTGAAACTTCATACTTTGTACAAGCGTATCCAATAATTCCACCTGTTATAATAGATCATCAGCCCTTATAATAGAAGTATATTCTAAAAGGAGTTGTCGTAGGCTTGAAGCATGTTTCGAAGTTTGCAACAAAGATTGTGGTTCTCGTCCTCTTAGTCACTGGATCAGTAGCAAGTGTGGGGTGGTACTTCTTTGATGCAAATAAAGGAATCGCAGTATCGTTTTCCGAATTGGAAAAAACAATTCAATCTCAAAATGATCAAGTTGTATCGCTTAAAGAAACGTCTAACGGAACATTATTCTTACAGACGAAAGATGAGCAATACGTAACTCAAGTTCGTCCTGAAAGCCAGTTAGTCGAACAATTAGTCGAAAAATATAATATATCATATAACTATTCCGATCAAAGCAAATTAAGTAGTTTATTATTTGGAGGAGTGTTCATTACGCTGCTCATTACATTAATTGTGCTTCATAAAAAAGGGAAGATCGGCGTAGGTGCCTCTTCTATGAAAAATAGCGCATCTAAATCGACGCCTTTACCCGATATAACATTACAAGATATTGGTGGGCTTCCTGAAGAAATGAAGGAAGAGATTTTACAGACGTTATCTATTGTGAAAGATCCGAAACGGTCGGCCCAAGTAGGTATTCAGCCACCCAACGGAATTCTTTTATATGGTCCACCGGGTACTGGGAAGACTTTACTTGCACAAGCAATTGCACGCGAAATAGGAGCAACCTTTTTTTCGTCCAGCGGGTCAGCGTTCACAGAACTATTTGTTGGTGTAGGTGCTTCCCGTGTACGATCTCTGTTTGAAAATGCAAGAAAGCAACGACCAGCAGTCATATTTATTGATGAAGTCGATGCACTTGCAGGTAAACGGAAAACACATGGTGGGGAAGAAGCGGAAAAAACATTAACGGAACTTCTTGTTCAGTTAGATGGTGGCAATAATAACGACGGTGTGCTATTCATTGCAGCAACGAACCGAAAAGATATGTTAGATGAAGCTTTTCTTCGTCCAGGTCGAATCGACTATTCGTTCCAAGTACCCTTACCTGATACGACTGGAAGAAGAGAAATTATTGATATTCACACGAGAGGTAAGCTGTTGGCTGATGAAGTCTTTGCTTCATTAGATACTCTAGCCGAAAGTACATCAGGATTTTCAGGAGCTGAACTGAGTTCTCTCTTTAAAACAGCGAGCAGAAGAGCAATTCGAGATGGACGTGAACAAATTGCTAAGAGTGATCTTGACTTTGCAATTGACCGCACCATTCTAGGAAGCGCCTCCCGTTCGATGAATGATCCGGAGACAAAGAGAAGAGTAGCCATTCATGAATCCGGTCACGCGCTAGTCGCTGCAGTAACAAAGCCTGGTTCAGTAAGGAAAGCAACAATTATTCCACGCGGCCAAGCACTTGGGTATGTAGCACCGATTCAGAAAGAGCTTCACTTGTCTACGTATAGTGAATTATTAGACCAAGTCTGCATGATCCTTGCTGGTGGCGTTGCCGAACGAATATATCTTGGTGAACACAGTATTGGCGTAAGTGGCGATGTTCAACAAGCGAAAGAAATCATCGAGCGCATGGTTGATACAGGTTTATTACAAAACGGCTTCACGCTAACTTTCAATAAAAGCGAGAAAGAAGCGAAGATGCAAATTCTTTTTGATAATGCGCTTCGCAAAACAGAAAGCCTCATTCAAGAACACGCGTCAGAATTCAAACAGTTGGTGGATCTATTAATGCAAAAGGAAACACTGGACGGCTCAGAAATACAACAGATTGTTAGCAGGAAAGTAGTAGAAATATAAATGTGTTGAAAAAAGTAATCTACGGGAGGGGCATTTGCCTCTTCTTTTTTTATGCTGTAGAAAACGATAGAAGGTCGTTTGGTTGAGCTTTCATCAGTAGAATTTGTTAGCCGACTATATCTGTAAGGTGAACGATCATATATGCTACTCAACCAATCATAAGTCAGCCCTGACCGATCATATATGCAGCTCATCCAATCATAAGTTAGCTCCGACCGATCATATATGCTACTCAACCAATCATAAGTTAGCCCCGACCGATTATATATGCTGCTCAACCAATCATAAGTTAGCCCCGACCGATCATATATGCTACTCAACCAATCATAAATTAGCCCCGACCGATCATATATGCTGCTCAACCAATCATAAGTCAGCCATGACCGATCATATATGCTGCTCAACCAATCATAAGTTAGCCCCGACCGATCATATATGCTGCTCAACCAATCATAAGTTAGCCCGACCAATCCTATCTGCTACTTAACCAATCATAAGTCAGACTAAACCAAGCATATTTATAAAAATCATCCCATTCCCTAGCGTTTGAATCCAAAAGTTCGTTCTAATTTCCTCCCGTTCCTCCTACAGTGTAACAAGGCATAGAAATGGGGGAGATTATCTATGTTAATAGATGGAGTTTTTTCAGGAGGAGGATTAAAAGGATTCGCGTTAGTTGGGGCTTATCAAGTCCTCGAAGAAAAGGGGTATCGATTTCATCGTGTAGCTGGAACGAGTGCGGGCGCAATTCTTGCCAGTTTCATTGCGGCTGGTTATTCGGCTAAGGAAATTGAAAAGATGCTGGATGAACAAGATTTCCAGGTACTTCTTGATCCACGGAAAACAATAATTCCTTTACCGTTAATGAAATGGTTTCAACTGTACTGGCGACTTGGTTTATACCAAGGTAATGCGTTGGAGAATTGGTTTTCAGAAAAATTAGCAGCAAAAGATGTCTATACATTTTCAGATTTACCGCCGGGAAAACTAAAGCTTGTTGCTTCGGATTTAACGAATGGAAAAATGATTGTGCTTCCCGACGATTTGGAGGGCTATGGAATATCAGCAGAATCGTTTCCAATTGCTCGTGCATTACGCATGAGTTGCGGAATTCCATTTTTCTTTGAACCGGTACGATTAAAAGTAGGGAAGGGAGAGACGATTGTTGTGGATGGCGGGGTGTTGAGCAACTTTCCTATGTGGATATTTAACGACGAAGGTGGAAATACAGAACGTCCAGTCCTTGGTTTGAAGTTAAGTCGTAGCCAAGAAGAAATGCCGGGACATAAAATTGACAATGCCTTAGATTTATTTGAAGCCCTTTTTTCGACGATGAAAAATTCGCATGATGAAAGGTATATTTCGAGAAAGCATGAAAGAAATATCATTTTCATCCCAGTTGACGATTATAGTGCAACCCAGTTTGATATGGATCAAGAAACAAAAGAGGGACTTATAGAAGCGGGACGCAACAGCACGATTCAATTTTTGAAAACATGGTGAAAAATACCGGGTACCAAAACGATTATGAGTCGTTTCGGTACCCGGTACTTTTTTTTAGAGCTTAGGAAAGTATAAAATCTCGTACTATGAATAACCTGCGAAATAGCCTATTTCACGTCTAGACTGCAGCGCCTAGGGGCTCGGAGGCCCACAGGATGTGGGTCACGCAGACTTTGCCGCAGGACGCGGCGTACTTTGGCTGTGTTCCTTAATTTGTCGGTCCGGCTGTGCGGCAAAGAACGCCGCTTGGGCCTGCAGGATGCAGGTCATGCAGTCGTTGCGACACGAAGTCGCGAACTTAGGCTGCCTTTCCTTTACCCGTCTTATGCCTGTCGCCCCTGACCAGGCGCTTGCGCTTTTGTTTTTGCCCATTCAGTATGGAAATGGCCTTCTTTATCAAGGCGTTCATAGGTATGTGCGCCAAAATAATCGCGTTGAGCTTGGATCAGATTGGCCGGTAATGTCTCCGTACGGTAACTATCATAGTAAGCCAATGCACTTGAGAGAGCAGGAATTGGAATTCCATGTTGAATGGCTACGGCTACTACTTCGCGAAGCGAATTCTGATAGTCTCCTACTATTTCTTGGAAATAGGGATCAACTAATAGGTTTGGCAAGTCACTGTTAATATCAAATGCCTCTTTGATATTCTGTAAGAACTGGGCACGAATGATACATCCTCCACGGAAAATCATGGCTACTTCTCCGTAAGGGATTTTCCAATCATACTCCTCAGATGCTGCACGCATTTGCGCAAAACCTTGGGCATATGAACAAATTTTACTCATATATAAAGCTTTACGAATCGCTTCAATCAACTCTTTTGGATCACCTACATACTTTTTCAGTTCAGGGCCTTTTAGTAGTTTACTTGCTGCAACGCGCTCTCCCTTAACAGAAGAAATGAATCGTGCAAATACGGACTCTGTGACGATTGGAAGGGACACGCCTAAGTCTAACGCATTTTGGCTAGTCCATTTTCCTGTGCCTTTTTGTCCGGCTACATCTAGAATTTGATCAATGAGCGGTTTCCCAGTTTCTTCATCCATCTTTGTGAAAATATCTGCTGTGATTTCAATGAGATAGCTGTCGAGTTCTCCCTTGTTCCATTCTGAAAATATTTCATGCAGCTCCTGCGCTTCAAGACCAAGTGCATGTTTCATGATGAAATAGGCTTCGGAAATCAGTTGCATATCACCATATTCAATGCCATTATGAACCATTTTCACATAATGTCCAGCTCCATCAAGACCCATATATGCACTGCAGGGAATACCGTCAACTTTTGCCGAAATAGCATCAAGAATGGGCTTCACTTGTTCGTAAGCTTCTTTTGAGCCTCCAGGCATAATCGATGGGCCGTTACGAGCTCCTTCTTCTCCACCAGAAACACCTGCACCAATGAAATGTATGCCTGATTCTTTTAAGGTTGCTGTACGTCTATTCGTATCTTTAAAGAATGTATTTCCTCCATCGATAAGAATATCCCCTTGTTGAAGATGAGGGACAAGGGACTGGATCACTGTATCTGTTGTTTCCCCGGCTTTAACCATTAATAAGATCTTACGTGGGACTTCTAGCGAAGCGACTAGATCTTCAATGCTATAGCTACCATGAATAGCTTTATCTTTCGCTTCTTTGTTGGAAAATTCATCTGTTCGATCTGTCCAATAATCATAGACAGCTACCGAATAGCCTTTACTTTCGATGTTTAGCGCAAGGTTCATCCCCATTACGCCCAAACCAATAACACCCATTTGTTGTTTGATCATATTTTACTCTCATTCCTTTGTATACGTTATTTGATTTTATCTAAGCGACTTTCTAAACTTTGTTTTTCTACTTCAAAACCAGACTTGCCAAGTAGCGCAAACATATTCTGTTTATAAGCTTCTACCCCTGGTTGGTCAAATGGATTTACCCCGAGCAATGTTCCACTTATTGCACAAGCCTTTTCGAAGAAATATATCATTTCCCCAAAGGTAAATTCATTGAGTTCATCCAACTCAATAAGCAAGTTTGGAACACCTCCATCTATGTGAGCGAGGGCAGTACCCAGTGCAGCTTTCTTATTTACCTCATCCATTGTTTTTCCTGATAGGAAATTCAAACCGTCAATATTGTCGATATCATCTTGAATCGTTCGTTCAATTTGGGGCTTTTTTATCTGTAGGACTGTTTCAATGAAAAGACGCCGCCCTTCTTGTATATACTGACCCATCGAATGTAAATCCGTTGTAAAATTAACTGATGCAGGGAAGAGTCCTTTTTCATCTTTACTTTCACTTTCTCCAAAGAGCTGCTTCCACCATTCAGCTACATAATGTAGACCAGGTTCATAATTCACAAGTAATTCAATTGATTTCCCTTTATTATAGAAAATATTTCTTACCGCTGCATACTGGTAACTTTCATTCGTTGCGAGAACGGGATCATCGTATTTGATATAGGCGGCTTTTGCTCCTGCTATCATTTTGTCAATATCGAGACCGGCTACTGCGATTGGAAGTAAGCCAACAGGCGTCAGAACTGAGTACCGTCCACCTATGTTATCCGGAATAACAAATGATTCATAACCTTCTTCGTAAACAAGGTTTCGAAGTGCACCTTTATTTTGATCAGTAGTCACATAAATTCTACTTCTTGCCTCTTCTTTTCCATACTTTTGTTCCATATATTCACGGAGAATACGGAATGCTAAAGCGGGTTCTGTTGTTGTACCTGATTTGGAAATAACATTTATAGAAACGTCTTTCCCTTCTAACAATTGTAGTAAATGTTCGATGTAGGTAGAACTGATATTTTGACCAGCAAAGTATACTTCCGTATTACCTTTGATTTGGTTATGAAACGTATGTGATAATGCTTCAATTGCTGCTTTAGACCCCAGATAAGAACCTCCAATACCAATAACAACTAGCACGTCTGACTGTTGTTGAATTCGTTTAGCAGCTATCTTCACTCTGGTAAACTCCTCTGTATCATAGGTAACTGGCCAGTCAACCCATCCTAAGAAATCAGAACCTGGTCCTGTTTGTTGATGGATTTGGTTATGAGCTTGTTTTACAAATCCGCTTAAATTTTCAAGTTCACTATTTTTCATGAACGATAAAACATTGGTGTAATCAAATGAAACTGTCATTTTTTTATCTCCTTTGGACTTTATCTTTTATTTACCACCAATTAAATTGATTGGATTGCACTAGTTGATTGGCTGCTTCTGGACCTGTAGAGCCAGCAGGGTAAGGATATAAAGGCAACATATCTTCCTGAAATGCCTCCAAAATCGGTTGGATCCACTTCCAAGATAATTCGACTTCTTTCCAATGGGCAAAGAATGCTTTATTACCGAGCATTGCATCAACTAGAAGTAGTTCATATGCTTCTGGTTGGTCTTTAGAATTGGTCGAGTAGTTCATATAAACAGGATAAAAACGGTTACTAGAAGGATTTTTCATATTCACCCTTAAAGATATACTTTCGTTTGGACTAATCTCGAATGTCAATAAATTAGGAGTTATCTCTTCAGTTTGAAGGACATTTGATTCTTCTACCTTATTCTTTAACTCAAAGACAATTCGTGTAGACTTCTTATCCATCCGCTTCCCCGTGCGTATATAAATTGGGATTCCATTCCAAGACGGATTATCAATATATAAACGCGCTGCGAAATAAGTATCATTCATTGAAGAGTCATTCACCCCGGGCTCCTCTTTATAGCCAGCAACTGGTGTATCAAGAATCACTCCAGATTCGTACTGTCCGCGAACAACATTCAGGTAAACTTTATCTTTAAGAATTGGTCGAAGAGATTCTATGATTTCCATTTTCTGAATTTCGTTTTCTTTGGTCGTTACTTCCCCGGGGAGGTGCAGTGCTATCATCATCACTAACTGAAAAAGGTGGTTCTGAACCATATCACGTATGGCTCCAGCCTGATCATAATAATCAGCTCGTGTTTCTACTCCAACCGTTTCACTTGCTGTGATTTGAACATTGGCAATTTGTTTATGATCTAATAAAGCTTCTAATGCTGGGTTGGCTAGTACTAAGGTTTCAAAACTTTGGACCATTGGTTTTCCAAGATAGTGGTCGATTCTATAGATTTCTTTTTCGCTGAAGGCTTTGCTCAAAGTATCATTCAATTGCTGTGCCGATTTCAGGTCACTTCCAAACGGTTTTTCAACAATGATTCGCTTCCAGCCTAAAGTTTGACTTATACCATTTGCGTAAAGATTTGACGTAATAACATCAACCAACTTCGGTGCGACAGACAAATAGAAAAGTCGGTTTTCTGGTATATCTAACTCGTTTTCTCTGTTTTTGATGAGTTCGAACAAATTCAGATAGGATCCACGGTCTGTTGCATCAAATGCTAAGTAGCGAAACTTAGTTAGGAAATCTTGCAAACCAGAAGTTTGAACAGCTCTTCTGGAATATAACCGGAGTGCTTTTTCCACTTTAGATTGAAAAAATTCGTTAGAACAATAATATCTACCTAAACCGACTATTGAGATAGAATCCGGCATTTTTCCATCGAGAAATAAATTATATAAAGCAGGAAATAGCTTTCGTTGGGCTAAATCTCCCGTTGCTCCAAATAAAATAAAAGTCATGTCTGGCATGATCCATTCCTCTTGGGATTCCGTTAAACAATGTTTAACATCAAATCTTTCAGAGGAATTTTCGGTATCCATATTCGATTCCCCCTACTTTTACAATTAATATTCCGTTTAAGCTTTGAATGATAATCGCAACAGTTCTCACTATACTAACTGCGGTCAATTAATGTAAGTACGCACTTTACCATCATATAGTGACTAAAAGTATACTGTAGCTTGTAATTATAAAAAGAAATGATAAGGAGTGTGAAAATGAAACAGTTGGCTTATGTATATGTTGAATTAAAGAATCACACTGAATCTGCTGTGGCGCTCATTAATGAGAGAGTTGTAATTCGGGGTGTGGATTGTAGATCGCTTGGCGCTTTGGGGTTGCCTCCCGCCCTAAGCCAGATGAGGTATTCTTTAACCTATCTGGAATAACCTCTTGGCATTAACTGTATAATTTCTGCGAAGAACGCAGAAATTATACAAACCGAACTCTTCGTTGTTCGGTTGGCTACCCCTGTTAAGGCGCCTTCGCTCAGTATGTATACCGGATTCAACATATATAATTATAGTCAAGAAAGACGCAATCCAGGTTGAGGACTTCATCACAGCTAATGAAATGCGCTTTCTCACATAGACCATCCAGCGAAGGCGCGTCTTCGTGGTAGCCGAAGCGATAAGACTGAAAGGGGTCTTCTTTCAGGCTTATCGCGGGAGGCATCCACAAAGCATCGAAGCGGTATTGGTAGAAGTTTAATTAATTCCAAGTACTAGGACTTTTACAGTGACCTCCCAAAAGCCCTTGTAAAGCACATACGCCGTATTCTTTTGTTCAACATATATAGAAAATAGTATTTTTAACAGACACTGAACTCGATTTTTAAAAGAAAACTTAACTTTTTTATAATCAATATATTGACTTAGAGGCAGTAATGAAATGATGAAATCAATTTGTTATCTTGTAACTCCATTACTTAAAAGGATTTTCACAGTATACTATTTGTCTGTATGTGATTTAAAAGTGCGTACTTCACAATTTTGACTTTAGGATATACACTAAGTTTGCATCAAAAAACGACTAAAAGGAGAATGAAAAAATGAAATTACAATTAGCATTAGATCTTGTTAACATTCCAGAGGCCATCGAACTTATTAAAGAAGTAGAGGAATATATCGATATCGTTGAAATCGGTACGCCAGTTATAAACAAAGAAGGACTAAAAGCAGTTGCAGAAGTAAAAGCTGCATATCCTAACTTAGAAGTTCTTGCAGACCTTAAAATCATGGATGCTGCAGGTTATGAAGTAGGTAATGCTTCTGCTGCAGGCGCTGACATTATTACTATTCTTGCGCAAGCAGAAGATTCATCCATTAAAGGTGCTGTTGAAGCAGCAAAAAAACTCGATAAAAAAATATTGGTCGATATGATTGCAGTAAAAGACATTAAAACACGTGCTGCAGAGCTTGATTTGATGGGCGTAGATTATATCTGTGTACACACAGGCTATGATTTGCAAGCAGAAGGTAAAGATTCATTCGCAGACCTACGCACAATTAAAAGCATTGTGAAAAATGCTAAAACTGCTATTGCTGGCGGTATTAAGCTTGAGACATTACCAGAAGTGATTAAAGCACAACCAGATCTAATCATTGTTGGTGGTGGAATCACAAGTAAAGACGACAAAAAAGCTGAAGCTGCACAAATTCAAAAGCTAATTAAAGAAGGCGTGATGGTGTAAAATGAACACCACAAGTTACGCAGATGAAATTTTGGCCGAGCTAAAGCGAACCATTAATCTAATTAATAGTGAAGAAGCCGAAAAATTAGTAGAAGGAATTTTATGTGCGAAAAAGGTGTTTGTTGCAGGTGGGGGACGCTCTGGATTCATGGCTAAGGCATTCGTAATGCGAATGATGCACGTAGGTCTTGATTCGTATATTGTAGGCGAAACGGTAACTCCGAATCTAGAACCAGATGATATTTTCATTGTCGGTTCTGGATCCGGTGAGACCCAAAGTTTGGCTGCAATGACTAAAAAAGCGAAGAGCATTGGTGCAACAGTGGTAGCTGTTACCATTAATCCTGATTCTACAATTGGGAAGTTGGCAGATATTAAAATTGAAATACCTGCCCAAGCAAAAGGGGAAGGCAATAGTGGGAAGTCAATCCAACCGATGGGATCACTGTTCGAGCAATCGCTTCTCTTATTTTATGATGCAGTTATTTTGAGATTTATGGAGAAAAAAGGATTGAATTCTGAAGAGATGTATGGACGACATGCTAATTTGGAATGATATCTCTTACCTATGTATCGAGCCTGTAGGGGTTATTTTCGGACTATAAAGGCACTTATTTGTTTCTAGTCCAAAGTGTGCAAACTGTATGTGAGCTAATCGTACAACCAAATCTGCGGTGGTTAAAAGAATAAACAAAAGAACTGATTTCGCTTTTTCGAAAAGGAAATCAGTTCTTTTGTTCATTCATACTATCGGTGTACTTTTATTAGTATATCTATCCTGTAACCAAAGTTGCTTTACTAGACAGCTAACTGAATAACATGCGAGGATAGTTAGGTATTGCAATGTGCAAAGCAGGAAAGGAATTAAAAGAGAGCGCGGATTTTCGAATAGGTAATAGTTAATGATTTAGTTTTTAATAAAGCCTGTATATGATTGAATTCAAAGTACGTACTTTTTTCATACATAGTGGTGAAAAGTATACTATGATAGAGAATGGAGGTGGAGTAAATGCCGAACTTAGGTGAGAAAGCGTTTAATTGTGAAAAAGAATTGACGCTTGCAATTATTGGCGGCAAGTGGAAAATGCTTGTGTTATGGCATCTTGGCAAGGAAGGAACTAAACGCTTCGGTGAATTAAAGACCCTCATACCTGGTATCACCCAACGGATGCTTGTAAATCAATTACGTGAACTTGAAGACCATTTGATTGTCCATCGCGAAGTATATGCTGTTGTTCCTCCAAAAGTTGAGTATTCACTTACTGAACATGGTAGAAGTCTTATGCCAATTCTAGAAACAATGTATGAATGGGGTAAAGATTATATGGAGAATGTCTTGGAAGTGAAAACTGACGACCTATAAATGGGTACGTCAGTTTTTTGATTTAAGAAGGCTTACCCAAATCACTGATACAATACGACGCCTTTCTACATATGGTATATAAGTACTTATGATTTTAGAAAGGGTGGTAATAACAATGGATTCCTACAAAGGAAAATATCCCTACAAGAAGAAACAACCCAACATTTTGTTCTTAATGGTTGATCAGGAACGCTTTCCATCGGTTTATGAAACAAAGGAATTGAAGGAATGGCGAAAAGAAAATTTAGTTGCGCAAGAATTACTTCGGAAGAATGGTATGGAGTTTTATAATCATTATGCTGGGAGTACAGCCTGCTCACCAAGCCGGGCAACATTATATACTGGACAATATCCTTCGCTTCACGGTGTTACTCAAACGCCGGGTGCTGCTAAGGGATCATTTGACCCAGATGTATTTTGGCTTGATCCAAACACTGTTCCAACGATGGGAGATTACTTTCGAACTGCAGGATATGATACATTTTGGAAAGGGAAATGGCATGCATCAGACGAAGATATCTTAATCCCGGGCACTCATAATGCATTACCTAGCTATAATCCAGCAACTGGCGTTCCAAATAAAGAGCAAGAAAAAATATATGAAAAAGCGAACCGTCTCGAAAACTTTGGATACTCCGATTGGATTGGACCGGAACCCCATGGCGCGGATCCTCGAAATTCCGGTTCGTCTGCGGGAATAGGCACAAGTGGGAGGGATGAAGTGTACGCTGCTGAAACAGTAAAGCTTATCGAATCCCTACATGAAATTTCAAAGTGTACGAATAACATGACACCTTGGTTTATAAAGTGCTCCTTCATAAACCCTCATGATATTGCGTTATATGGAGTGCTATCCGCAGTTTCCCCGAATTTCAATTTTGAAGTCGATCCAACTCTCCCATACATCCCACCGGCACCAACAGTAGGGGAATCATTGTTTACTAAACCATCTGCTCAGGAAAGCTATCGTGTTACGTATCCAAAAGCATTGCAACCGATAATTGACAATAATTTTTATCGTCAATTGTATTACAGCTTACAAAAAAAGGCCGACAATGAAATGCTTAAGGTCCTAACAGCACTTCAAAACTCAAGTTTCTATGACAACACAATCATTGTATTCACGTCTGATCATGGAGAACAACTGGGAGCGCATGGCGGCCTCTATCAAAAATGGTACAATATGTATGAAGAATCGATTCATGTCCCATTAATCATTCATAATCCAACCCTATTCAGAGGAGCTAAATGTACAAATATGCTAACAAGCCATGTCGACATACTTCCAACATTGCTGGGACTAACGGGAATAAACGTAGACTTAATCCGTGAAAATCTTTCAAAAGATCACACCGAAGCACTTCCGTTAGTTGGTAGAAATTTGACTCCATTATTTTATGGGCATGAAAGGTTTTTTGGTGCAAATGAACCACTCTATTTCATGACAGATGATGATGTATTCAAAGGTATACATCAAACAAATGCAATCACGGGCAAACCCTATAAATCGGTTGTTGAACCGAATGACATCGAGGCGGTGATTACTAAGCTAGAAACTGGAATAGATAAGAGTGATGAGATATGGAAATTCGCCCGATATTTTGACAACCCAAAATTTTGGACGAATCCAGGATCTAGTGATACAGTCATAACTGAACAAAATGGTTGTTATGTGCCGATAATAAAAACAGAACCAGTTCCGGAGCAATATGAGCTCTACAATCTTACTAAGGATCCACTAGAAAAAACAAACCTTGCCGATCCAGCATTTGCAACAATCGAATCGGCCATTATTCAACGAGTGTTAACAAAGGTGCTTGAAGAGCAGTGCAGAAAAAAAAGACTGACGCCAGCGAGTGGGAAAGTTCCTGGCATGCCGAATTGCAGTAAGGGTGAATAATTAGTAGGTGAGAAGCACAACTATGGGTAAGAAAATAAATCTTATTTGTTTCTATATCTGGTACTTTTTCTGATAGTTATTCACACAAATAGTAATTAATAAGCCAGCGATTCAGTCGATTAATCCGACTGAATCGCTGGCTTGTTTATAATTAATTCGTTCACAAAGTACTACTGAAAAGTCCCATCTGCGTTTACTTTTTGGGAAGGGGAGCACCATTTATGGGGCCAATGTAAAAATCTGGGGAAAAAGCGTTAAGTTGGTGCTCCTATCTTCTTCTCTATTCGAGCAAATGATTTGAAACTTATTAGTGTAGCTATATATGCAAATACGCTACCAGTAAATAGTGGGATAATCCCAGGGAAAAGTGTAGAGACAAAGTAGATACCAACAGCTAAAGCGCCAATAGTGATGACTTCAATCGGAGATGTAATTGCGATTAAGAAAGACTGTTTGATGTATTGAAAAAACTTTAAGTTGAAATGTACATAGACTGGGAAGAAAAATAGTAATGTGATGATACTTGAAATAAGAATGAAAATTAGTACGGGGAATAAAAACTGTAATTCACCACTATTTAACTGTAAGAAATAAAAATTGAAATAAAAGCAGTAGCTAATGACTAGAAAAATAAGTCCAAAACCATTTGTCTTTAAAAAGTCAGTCCGAAATAAAGTCCAAAACATAGGAAGTATTTTGAATTTCTCTTCACCTCGAATTAATTTACGGACAACTGCAAACATGGCAGCTGTAGCTGGAAAGATACCGAAAGCGATTAAGCCAACTAATGTAAAAAAGATCCAAAGTAAATTAATATAAGCTAACTCGATCATTCTATAAGAAATTCTATTAAATTTTTCCCAACCAACCATGTCTATCACCTCTCAATAGTTAACTATATATTAAAAACATTGAAATTAGCAACCATTAATATGCACAAATATGGAAGGATTTTTAAAAATTAATAATCGCATGTCCACAATTAAAGACGCTTTAGAGACTTGTCTCTTGATGAGAAATAATGTAATCTGATAAAAATGGACGCGCAATTCAATTACTTCAGTCTATTTAATTGTTTTGAAAAGGTGATCACAAGTATTTTTGTTAACTGTAGTAGAGAAAGTTTGAAGGAGTACTCAAAAGATTCTTACCCAATCGGTTTAGAGCCGAGAAAAGTATATTGTGCAGTGAGAGTCGCTACCGAATTGCAAAGGGGGGGTAATTCGTATTGTAGTTTAATAGACCAATTATAACTAAATCAAATCAATATAATTTGAGAGGGGTTATTTAGATGAGAAGAATTGGATTTTTTCTATTATTACTATTACTTGGAGCTTTAATTGTAGGATGTAGTTCTACTGATACTGACACTGGCGCTGAAAAAGAAGAAACTGGTGAAGAAAAACCAGAAGTGGTGGGAGAAGAAACAGAAAAGGAAACGGGGCTCTCTGGTGAAATAACAGTTTGGGCACATCCATTTACTGGTGATCAAGAAACTGAGGGCGCGATGTGGGATGAAGTCATCGCTTCTTATGAAGAGCAAACAGGTGTGAAAGTAAATTTTGAACAGATTCCATGGGCCAATCGTGATCAAAAAGTACTTACAGCTTTAGCAGCAAACAATGGTCCTGATGTGTTTTACGTAATACCTGATCAGATGCCACAGTACGCTGATGCGGGTATGTTACTAGCGTTAGATCCCTATTTAGAAGGCTTTGATATTGATGATTTTGTAGATACAGCGTTAGTTTCTACAACTTGGAAAGATGAGTTATATGGACTGCCAATCTTACAAGAAGCCTACACATATTTATATAATGTCGATGTAATCAAAGCGATTGGTGAAGATCCTGCAAATTTACCTGCAACTTGGGAAGATTTTGAAAAGTGGGCTGAAAAAGCAAAAGACAAGGGCTTTTATGCAACAAGTTTTCAAGGTGGAGGATCAATGAATGGAACGTTATATCCATTCCTATGGCAAGCTGGCGGAGATGTTATTACGGCAGATAATGAAGTATTAATTAACAATGAAGCAGGAGTGGAAGCATTTGAGTTCATCAATAAAATGTATAACGAGGGCTGGATTCCGAAAGATTCAATTACTGCATTAGAACATGATGCATTATGGGAAGGCGGAAAAATGTTAGCAGTTCAAGGTTCAGGTATTTCAGTAAGTCGTATGTTAAGTCAAAACCTTTTTGAATTCGTTATTGCTCCACCAATGAAAAATAAGGAACAATTAACATATGGAACAACAGGGATGTTTGTAGCGCCAATTAATACGGATAATCCAGCAGCTGCAGCAGAGTTTATCAAAGTCGTGACGGATTCAGATAATCAGAAGAAATTTAACACAGTCACACAGTATATCCCTACTAGAGAATCAGCTAAAGATATCTTTGGAGAGCAAAAATATCTTGCACAGCTAGCGGATTATACACAATTTGCATTACCGGGAGTTATCCATCCAGAAGGACGTACAATCATGCCGTTAATACAAGCTGAACTTCAAACAATGATGGAAGGGAAGAAAACACCAAAAGAAGCAGCAGATGCCGCCGCAAAAGCGATTGAAGGTAAGATCGGCAAATAAAATGTTAGTAAAGCAGAGAGTTTGATCAATAAATGATCAAGCTCTCTGTTACTAACTTACATATGAAAGGGTGATTACACTGAGTAATGCAGTAGCTTCTAAAAAGAGTAAATTGCCACTGGGAGAAAGAGTGAAACGTGAGTGGAACCGTAATGCTATCGTATATATCTTTCTCATCCCTGTTTTAATCCATTTCATAATCTTTCAGATATATCCTTTTGCATTGAGCTTTTATTTAACATTTATGGATTGGAAAGTAATTGGTGACCCAGAATTTGTAGGACTTAAACATTGGAAGTACTTCTTGACCGATTCATTGGCGTGGAAAGCTATTTGGAATACAGTGAAATTTTCAGCATATTATATTGTGCCAACGATGGGCTTAGGGTTAATTTTAGCGTTAATTATCAATTCGGGTGTTAAATCAGCAGGATTTTTTAAAGGAATCTTTTTCTTGCCAGTGGTCACTTCATTCGTAATTATTGCCGGGATCTGGGGTTGGTTATTTAGAGGTACAGAGGCGGGAATGATCAACTACTTGCTTAGTTTTATTGGTATCGAACCACAATTGTTTTTATCTAATTCTAGCCAAGCCCTAGCAGTTTTAGCGGGTTTGAGTATATTTAAAGTTGCCGGAAGTACGATGATTTATTACTTTGCTGGACTTCAGTCGATTGATCGACAATTGTATGAGGCGGCACGAATTGATGGGGCATCATCATTTAAAATATTTTGGACGATAACATTTCCATTATTAAAGCCCATTCACTTTTTTGTCGCAATAACAACAACAATCGGTTCGTTCCAAATTTTTGATTCAGCTTATTTATTAACAGGTGGAGGTCCGAATTATGCTACGACAACCATTGTATATTATTTGTATGAACAAGGATTTACAAGTCTTAACTTAAGTTATGCAGCTGTACTTTCTTATGTATTATTTTTTATTATCCTAGTTATCTCACTTATACAGAGAAAATATCTAGGACAAGAATCGAATAATTACTAATGTGTAGATGACCGCAGAAAGGAGATTGAAAAAATGCTTAAAAAAATGATCTCGTATATAGCGTTAATTGTTTTGGGATTTTGTTTTCTATTGCCGTTTCTTATTATGATTTTAGGATCTTTTAAGGATGTTCAATATGCACAATTAGATCCATTATTCTGGATACCGGACCATCCTACAATGAAAAACTATTTATATATAATGAGAGACGGAATATTTATCAGATGGATTTTCAACTCTGTTATTATTACCGTCATTCCAGTAGCGAGTCAAATGATATTTTGTGCGGTTTTAGGCTATATTTTTGCGAAGAAGAAATTCCCAGGACGAGAAATCGTATTTTGGGTTTTCATGGCAGTTATCATGATTCCGCAGCAACTATTAATTATACCTAAATTCATTATGTTCTCTGATTTCGGTTGGATAAATACTTATTGGGCATTGATTGTTCCAGAGTTATGGGGAATTATGGGTGTATTTTTAGTTAGACAATTTCTACAAAATATACCGAATGATTTGGAAGAAGCTGCATATATTGACGGGGCGAATGATATACAAATATTTTTCAAAGTCATTTTGCCACTTTCGATACCTGTTGTAGCTACAGTGGGAACATTTTCATTTATTTCAAACTGGAATGATTTATTCCAACCACTGATTTACTTAACGCAAGAGAAAATGTTCCCAGTGACGCTTGGTTTAGCTTCAATGCTTGGGAAAGAAGGGAACTTTGGTATTGAAATGGCTGGTTCGACAGTTTCTTTTATACCGACTTTCCTCATATTCTTATTCTTCCAGCGTTACTTTACGGAAGGAATTCAAATGTCAGGATTGAAATAAAGTGTCCCACTGAATAAGCTTCGGCACTAGAGGATGCCTTCTGTCATAAGCCAAGCAGTTTCGCTGCTAGTCTTAGAGATTTAGCTACCTCTTGTAAAGCGTCTTCGCTCAGTGTATATAAGGTATTCATTTGTTCAACTTTTATAGGTGAAAATGATTAGAAAGGAGTGGAGAATACCGTTTGTACTTTAAAAATCGGCATTATTGGGCTAGATACATCGCATGTGTTGGCATTTACTAAGCTATTAAATGATCCGAGCAAAAGATACCATGTGCAAGGTGGAAAAGTAGTGATTGCTTTTCCAGGAGGATCACTTAATTTCGAGCTTAGCATGTCCCGGATTGACGGCTTTACTAGAGAACTCAGGGATAGCTTTGATGTTGAAATCGTGGATTCTATTGAGGAAGTTGCGAATGAAAGTGATGCGATTTTGTTGGAATCAGTCGATGGGGCAGTGCATCATGAGCAATTACAAAATCTTGTTGCGTTTAAAAAACCTATTTTTATCGATAAACCTTTTAGTCTAAGTTCAAAAGTTGCTATCGCCATGATTCAATTAGCTGAGGGCAATCAGACACCCATTATGAGTACATCTGCGCTACGTTATGCAGAAAATTTAACAAACGTTCTTAGAAATTCGGATAGAGGAAGAGTTATAGGTGCTGATTGTTTTGGACCAATGGAACTACTGGATAAACAACAAGGCTTCTTTTGGTATGGGATTCATATGATAGAGATGCTGTTTACTATTCTAGGTCAAGGCGCAAAGTCGGTAACGACCATAACAGACAAAGAACATGACGTTATTACAGGCATTTGGAAGGATGGTCGTATAGGAACGGTTAGAGGTAATCGAAAAGGAAACGCTCAGTTTGGCGCATTGATTCACTTTGAGAATGGTACCGAATATGTCGATATTAATTTATACCAAAAACCTTATTACGCTAGTTTATTGGAGCAAATTATGGATTTTTTTCACGATGGAATTTCGAGGGTTCCTTTAAGTGAAACAAAAGAGGTTATCCGTTTCGTTGAGGCGGCTAACGAAAGTAGTCATTATAGAAAAACAATAATTATTTAACAAACAGTGAAAATACTATATCTTTCAGAGCTGAGGTTTTAGTAGTCAAATGAAAGCCGATGAAAAATACAGTGATTTTCCCATCGACTTATAAAGGTGTTTGTTATCTTTGCTCTTCCTCAATAAAGCTTAGTCGATAAATACGACGGGGCCTTCCTTTGTGCGATAATTTTTCTTCGCCAACAATATCAACCAGTTCAGCATCCATCCATTTTAATAGAATTCGGTTGGCGCTCCTAATGGTTACATTTAATGTCGAAGCTAATTCTTGGGCAGTATAATCAATTTTTTTATGCCTAGAAACGCGTGCCATTAATTTTGTCATATAGGAAGCTGACATCCCGGCCTTTTCAGCTTTATCTAACAAATGTGGGTCTGTAATGGCTAAATTATATCTTTCATATTGTTTATGGCTTGTTATATCGACAGGCCCCAAGACACTGCGATCTTCACGAACAATATAGCAAACGTTTCCACCTAAATCTTTTGATTGACGGAGCGCTAATCGTGCGTGATTGCCTGCTTCGGCAGCGGTACGGCCAAAGCCGACACCAAGACTTATCGTAATGCCAAGTTCATTTTTAATATCTTGGAGTAAGGGAATGAATTTATAGCCCCTTGTTTCACGTTCGAAAATACCGCGGGTGGTAATGAATGAATATTCTTCTCCACCTAAATTGATTAGATGCCCATCAAGCAGTTTAATATAATCAAGTAGCATTTGTTGGATAGTTAATTTTAATAATTGAACATCATGCTCAGAAGAATATTTTTCCGTTACACCTTTGAAATTGTCTATATTAATTAAACCGAAAACAATTTGCGATTCTTTATTTCTTCGTGTATTCGTTGCTAAGAGGGCTCGTTCCAAAGAAACGATCATATCCTGTTGAGTAGGTGTTACCCATTCATGGGGAATATGTCGAGCAGATAATTGAATCGCTACGTCCTGAATCCCTGTAAGTGCAATTGCATTATAGTTCTGATAATTGTCAATATGGAATTGTACTATTTCCTCAATGATTGTACTTTGTAAAGGGTTTTTATAGATAAGAAGTTCATAATTGAATTCTTCAAGTTCTGATAAAATTTGTTCAACATACTTTTCTTCAACTGTATCAATGGACAGGCATTTTAAACTGTACCTACTTTTAATGATAAATAATGACCTGTAAAGTCCAGTGCCCATTAATGGCATATGATGCACAGGGATTATAAAATCGACAACTTGTTTGACGATGTTATATGAGTGATATTCAGTAAACATTAATACTTCGACATCGTTCATTAATTCCCTAGTTATTTCTGTGATAAGACTCGTAGGTTCGATGATTCGGAAAACAGGCTTAAAGTTTGGAAACGTTTTCAGTGTTTCCCGTGTTTGATCGACAAGTGCTTTTGGCCCGATGATACCGATATTAATATCTGAATTATCTTGTACATTATTCTTTCTATGCATAAATAGTTCCCTCCTTATCGTTGTAGAAAAGTGAAATAACGGGATAGTGTCTCTTAACCTAATGTTTTGTTTATAATACTTTCTTCTAGTAATTCTGTCAAAAATGAGAAATGAAAGCGCTAATGCATGATAAAAGAAATTCGACATAAAAGGACTCAAATAAGACTTGTCTTTTAATGAAAGTCTACATACAATACTATTGAATAGCAATTTAGAAGTGTCAGATAACTTGTTTTTATAAATGAAAATAGGGAGTGTTGAAATGAAGACAATTGCAGAGCTTGAAGATCTTATGACGAAACCATCAGCAGAACTAATCAATGATCTTAGATTAGTAGATGGTGATATCTTAATTTTAGGTATTGGTGGAAAAATGGGACCAACATTAGCGAAGATGACGAAACGAGCGATTGATGAAGCAGGTTTGGATAAGAAGGTGATTGGCGTTTCTCGGTTTTCAACGGGCAGTTTAAAAGAAGAGTTAGAGGACTTTGGAATTGAAACAATCGCTGTTGATTTATTAAATGATGAGCAACTACAATCACTCCCGGATGTAAAAAATATTATTTTAATGGCAGGGAATAAATTTGGAACTGCTGGCAATGAACATTTCACATGGGCAATGAATGCTTATTTACCGGGTAGGATTGCAAATAAGTTTAAAAATTCCCGTATCGTTGCATTTTCATCTGGTAATATTTATCCACTGACGAGTGTGGTGAGTGGTAATTGTTCTGAAGAGACAGCTGTTAGTCCGATTGGTGAGTATGCACAATCTTGTTTAGGGAGAGAGCGTATCCTAACAAATTTTTCTCGTAAAAATGAAACGCCACTGCTTCTATTTCGACTAAATTATGCAATTGATATGAGGTATGGAGTGTTAGTAGAAATCGCTCAACAAGTTTTAGAAGGTAAAACTATTGATTTAACAATGGGGAGTGTAAACGTAATCTGGCAAGGAGATGCAAACGAATACGCAGTAAGGTCATTGTTACATTGCGATACTCCACCAAAGATAGTGAATGTGACTGGACCGGAGACCATTTCAGTCCGTTGGTTGGCAGAGGAATTTGGAACGCGATTTGATAAGAAACCGCTATTTGTCAATGAAGAACAGCCGACAGCATTGTTAAATAATGCTTCCAAAGCACATCAGTTATTTGGATATCCAAAAGTAACACTTCAACAAATGATTGATATGACGGCAGAGTGGTTGGTCAATAATGGAGTAACGTATAATAAACCAACCCATTTTCAAGAAAGAAAAGGAGCATTTTAAATGTTGAATCCTGCTGTGAAAAAACAATTACTTGAGGGAACTGTTATTCCGGCGCATCCATTAGCCCTGACAGAAGAACGGCAACTTGATGAAGCGGGTCAGCGCGCACTTACTCGCTATTATATAGATGCAGGTGTGGGTGGGGTAGCTGTTGGTGTCCATACAACTCAGTTTGAAATTCGTGATCCGCAATTTAGTTTATTTGAAAAAGTATTAACCCTTGCGATTGTAGAGATGAGGAAGGCACAAGTTCCCGATTCATTCATAAAAATTGGCGGAATTAGTGGCCCCATAGAACAGGCGATTAATGAGGCGGAATTTATAAAAGCGATTGGCTATGACCTTGGATTGCTAAGTATGGGAGGATTACACAACGCTTCTGAGGAAGAGCTACTTGATCGGACTGAAAAAATTGCTGAGATTATCCCGGTTATTGGATTTTACTTGCAGCCGGCGGTAGGGGGACGGATTCTTTCCTATGATTTTTGGAGGAAGCTTGCTGATATACCGAATGTTCATGGCATAAAGATCGCACCTTTTAATCGATATCAATCTCACGATGTTATTCGAGCGGTTTGCCATTCCAAAAGAAATGAAGAAATAGCTATTTACACTGGAAATGATGACAATATCGTTAATGACTTGTTAACGACCTACCGTATTGATGTAGACGGTAAAAAGATAGAGAAACAGATTGTCGGGGGGCTACTTGGGCATTGGTCAGTCTGGACTAAAACAACAGTAGATATGTTTAATAAGATAAAAAACATTCGATCTAAAGGGAACATTCCAAGCGAATTATTAACATTAGGGCAAGAAATAACCGATGCAAACGCTGCTTTTTTTGACCCGAATAATCAATTTAAAGGGAGCATTGCAGGTATTAATGAAGTGTTGGCAAGACAAGGAATTTTGAAAGGCCGTTGGTGCTTACTTGATAAAGAAAAATTAAGCCCAAATCAATCGGAGGAAATAGATCGTGTGTATGTCGATTATCCGCATTTACATGATGATGCTTTTGTGAAAGAGAACTTAGACAAATGGTTTAAAGAGTAAGGAGCGAATGAAATGAAATCAATTATCGCAAGAAATCAAAATGTTCATATTGTTAAGTGTGTGAAACCGGCGATTAAACCTTCCTATCTATTAATTAAAACACTGCACTCGGTCATTTCACCTGGGACTGAACTAAGCTTGATTGGAATTAGTGAGGATAGAGATATCACATTAGGCTATAGTGCGGTTGGTGTTGTTATGGAGTGTGGTGAAGGTGTGGAAGATTATCAAAAAGGGGATATTGTTGCCTGTTATGGTGCTCCATATGTAGGGCATTCTGACTGTCTATTAGTTCCAACGACATTATGTGCAAAGGTTCCGTCTGGCGTGGAGGCAAAGGAAGCAGCTTTAGCAGGAATTGGTGCGATTGCAATACATGCACTAAGGATTGCAAAACTAGTATTCGGGGAAACAATTGTTATTATTGGCCTAGGATTACTTGGTCAAATGATTGCTAAAATAGCCAATGCTGCTGCATATAATGTGATTGCCTTCGATATTCAAGCAGAAAGAGCCGCAATGCTTAATGAAGAAACGAGTATTCGTTCTTTTTCTACTATCCCAGAGATGGAAAGCGAAATCGAGAAATGCACGAAAAAATATGGGGCAGATGCGGTTCTATTATGTGCAGGTGGTAAACGTTCATCGCTGACAAATCAAAGTTTAGAGTGGATTCGACATCAAGGGAAAGTCGTAATTGTCGGTGACATTGAACCGGACTTTCCTAGAAATTTACTGTTTGCGAAGGAAGCGCAAATACTTATTTCACGCGCTGGTGGGCCAGGACGATATGACCAAGTTTATGAGAAACAGGCAATCGATTATCCATACGGTTACGTACGCTGGACAGAGGGAAGAAATGTGGCAGAGTACTTACGTTTAGTAAATGACAAGCGGATTAATGTCCAATCATTTTTAACGGATGAAGTTGATTTTCAGGATGCGCCAGCTGCTTATGATGAGTTGTTCAATAAAAAGTCAACGACATTGACGAAGATTATTAACTATTAATAAGTCGAAGTAAAGATTCCCATCAAATCCGCTTCGGCTATCCCTTGTAAGGCGCCTTTACTCAGTTTATATAATTAGTATTTTGAATAATTTAACTATTTAATCGAGTACTATTCCTATTATATAGAAGGGAGTTATGTCTATGTTGAAAGTTGGTGTGATTGGAGGAGGTTCTATTTCCGAGTTTCATATTATTCCATATATGAAAAACGATGGAGTAGAGTTAGTGGCGTTATGTGATAGCAATGAACAGCGTCTAGCCAAAGTTGGTGAGCGCTATAGTGTCACTGAACTATATAGTAGCTATGAAGAGTTATTGCAAAATCCGAAAATTGATGCGGTTAGTATTTGTACGTGGAATAACACACATGCAGTGATTGCAATTGCGGCATTGGAAGCAGGTAAGCATGTTTTGGTTGAGAAGCCATTATCTATGACTGTTGCACAAGCATTAGCTGTCGAAGTGGCGGTTAAGAAATCCGGTAAAGTACTACAAGTTGGATTTGTCAGACGTCATGGAGACAATACAAAGCTACTCAAGCAATTTATTGACCAAGATGAACTTGGTGAAATTTATTACGCCAAGGCTTCCTGTTTAAGAAGGCTGGGTAATCCTGGTGGCTGGTTTAGCGATCAGTCGAAATCTGGTGGTGGGCCGCTTATTGATTTAGGTGTCCATATGATTGACATCTGTTGGTATTTGATGGGGAAACCACGACCTGTCTCAGTTAGTGGGAATACATATTCAAAGTTAGGCAATCGTAGCCATATACAAAATCTATCGTTCTACCAAGCAGCTGATTACGACCCTGCATTAAATGATGTGGAAGATTTAGCAAATGCACTCATTCGGTTTGACAATGGAGCCTCTTTGTTTGTAGATGTTAGCTTTACACTTCATGCCAAAGAGGAGGAGTTATACGTAAAATTGTTTGGTGAAAAAGGTGGCGCAGAAATTGAACCGAAATTAGTGATGGTAACGGAGAAAAACAACACGATTTTAAATGTTACACCACAAGTTGATAATTTGAGCTTCGATTTTGAAAAAGCCTTTAAAAACGAAATCAATCATTTCGTTGACTGTTGTAAAGAAGGAAAAGAAACCATTGCACCTGTTGCTGATGGTGTGCAAATCATGAGAATGTTGAATGCCGTCTATGAGTCAGCAAAAACAGGCAAAGAAGTATATTTATAAATGAAAACGGTGGATAAAGATGTTGTCATCATAGGTGGTGGACTTGGTGGTTGTGCAGCAGCGTTATCGGCATGTGCCAATGGATTACACGTCTTGTTAACAGAAGAAACTGACTGGATCGGTGGTCAAGTCACTTCGCAAGGGGTGCCGCCTGATGAACATCAGTGGATCGAAGAATTTGGTTCAACACGGAGATATCAAGCGTATCGTAGAAAGGTAAGAGAAACTTATTTACGAACAATGGATGTGAAAATTTCTAAAACACCTCTTAATCCGGGGAATGGTTTGGTCAGTAGCATTTGCCATGACCCGAGAGTTAGTCTGCACGTATTGAATGAAATGCTCCTGCCATATGTCTTAACTAGCCAGCTTACGATTGTATTGAACACGATAGTTACCTCGGTTGAAAGAAATGGCAGAACATTAACTAGTGTAACCTATAAAAATACTGTAACTGGAAAAGAAGAAGTGGTTACTGCACCCTATTTCATCGATGCTACAGAAGCTGGAGATCTATTGCCGTTAGCAGCTGTCGATTACGTAACAGGTGCGGAAGCGAAAGCAGATACACATGAACCGCATGCAATGACAGTAGCCGATTCTGACGATATTCAAGCATTCACATATGTACTCGGTATGGAATACCGGCAAGGAGAAAATCATACGATCCCGAAGCCGGAGATGTACGAGTTTTGGAAAGAATTCCATCCAGCTATTTGGCCCGATAGCTATTTAAGCTTTTTTGCGCCACATCCGATTACGAAAGAAAAAAGAGAATACACGCTTTTTCGTGAAGAGACAGGTTTTCCACTTTGGGAATACCGACGCAGCTTTGATAAGCAACAGTTTAATACGCCAGTCGATGCAGGTGATGTCAGTTTAATGAATTGGCCGCAAAGCGATTATTTCTTAGGTAACATTTACGATGTGTCCGATGTAGAAAAAGAGAAACATATCTATCAAGCAAAACAGTTAAGCTTGTCCCTTTTGTATTGGTTACAAACCGAAGCGCCGCGGCCTGATGGCAGTAAAGGATATCCAGGGTTGAAACTTCGTAAAGATCTATTCGCAACTGAAGATGGCTTAGCAAAAGCAGCCTATATTAGGGAATCGAGACGGATCAAAGCGGAATACACAATCGTAGAGCAGGATGTTTCACCTGATTTTAATGAAGGGAAGACAGGAAAGTTATATGTTGATCGTATAGGGATTGGCTCATATAGCATCGATTTACATCCAAGTATGACCGGGAGAACCTATCTAGATATAAAAGCGTTACCCTTCCATATCCCTTTAGGTGCGCTGATTCCGACAGATACAGATAACCTGTTAGCAGGTAGTAAAAATATAGGAACAACACATATAACAAACGGTTGCTATCGCCTTCATCCAACAGAGTGGAATATAGGGGAGGCATGCGGTGCATTAGTTGTATTTTGTATGAAGAACAACACAGATCCCAAAACAGTTCGTGAAAATAAACTGTTGTTAACAGAGTTTCAAGATCAGCTAAGAGCAGATGGCTTTGAATTAGAGTGGCCAGCAGAATTTTATCGTTAGTGAAAGTCAATCGACGTGGAGGGATCGCATGAATATTAGTGTAAGTATGTATAGCTTGGCATCCACTATCCGGAAGGAAAACTGGTCGATTGTCGATTTCATTGACTATGCCAGCAGTATTTCAACGGATGGGGTGGAATTGCTCGATATTTATTGGACGAATAATGACGATAAAGACGAAGAAATCGAAGAAGTACTTACCGCATTGAAAAGCTATAATTTACAAGTGTCTGCATATGATATCACAAATAATTTTGTGAAAGAATCAGTTGAAGAACGTGCTGAAGAAGTGGCAAAGGTTTTACACGGTATTCAAGTTGCGAAAAAACTTGGAACGACAATTGTTCGCGTATTTTGTGGCGATATCCAAGGTGACTTAACATATGAAAATGGATCGGCCTGGATTATAGAAGGTTTGAAGAAATGTGCAGAAATAGCTGAAAAAGAGGGAATCTATTTAGCTATTGAAAATCATGGCTTATTAGCCGGTAAGAGTAAGCAAGTAAGCGAGATTATAAAGGCGGTGAATAGTCCTTTTGTAAAATCGACGTTTGATACCGGGAATTTTTTGCTTGTCCATGAAAAGCCGACAGAAGCATTTAAGCGGTTGAAAGATGAAATTGTTCATGTTCATTTTAAAGATTTTCGTGAAAAAGTAGAAAATGAGTCACTCCGTGGCTTTCGTTCATCAGAAGGGGTGGAACTAATTGGGGTTATTCCAGGTGATGGTGAAGTGGATCTCGCTTATATTGTAAATGGATTAAAAAATTCGAATTATGATGGTTGGTTATCTATTGAATATGAAGGACATGACGACGCGAAAACGGCTAATGAAGAAGCAGTTAATCGTTTAAGAAACCTATTGAGATAGGGAGGTGGAAATAATCATGAAAATTATATTTGCTAACTTAGAGAAACTCGACTTTCGAAATACATTTAAAAATGTAAGTGTTATAGACTCGGTTGACCAACTAAAAAATGCTGCTAATGAAGATGTTACATATGTTTCAGCCATTTCTGAAGAGCATTTGAAAGTTGTATGGAATAGCAAATATGAAGTTTATATTCCATTCACTGAATTAACAGCTGACCATCAAATGCTAGGCTGGCATGTGTATTTTGATTTAGAAAACTATCCATTTTATCAAAAAGTAAAAGGGATGATCGATAAAGAAGAAAAAACTAAAGGCGTTTTTCGTTTTAGACGCATGGTGAAGCAATATGAAAACAATTCATTACTCACGGGCGATTTATATGTATTATCGTCATTACTTGGGGAGCCTCAACGTATTCAAGTAAAACAAACGGCTCAAACTGTGATTCCAGTACATACGATTATTTTGATGGATTTTGGTGGAGGAACAATGGCGCATATTGAATATACAGTGACTAATCAGGAGCGAATAGAGCTTGAATGGAGCGGAATTAAAACGATCTTAGAATTTGATAGTGATCAGATGAGACCGATTCTGCAAGGAAGTAAGGCGTCTCTACCATTAGCCTATTCGGTCGATGCCATTTTAGCAACAGCTCAGAAAGTAGATCAGGTGCTCGTTAATCGATTGAATTATTTTAGTAAACTATTCAATGGAGGTGCTCATACATGAAGGTTGGCATGATGAGTTTTGCACATATGCATGCATACAGTTATGCGAATGGCGTAAAGAGATTACCGAACGTTGAGTTAGTGGGCATCTTTGATGAAGATATTGAAAGGGGCCAAGAAGTCGCCAAAACATATAATACGGACCACTACAGTGACCAAGCAGAATTTTTAGCATTGGAAATGGATGCTGTCATTATTTGCAGTGAAAACAATCGTCACAAAGAAATGGTTGTAAATGCCGCGAAAGCAAAGAAACATATCCTCTGTGAAAAACCAATTGCAACGAATCTTAGAGATGCTAAGGAAATGATTCAGGTATGTAAAGATCATGCTGTTATTTTGCAAATTGCTTACCCTGTACGCTTTAGCTCACCGATTCAACAAGTAAAAGAAATGATTGATAACGGAGAACTTGGTGATATTATAGCTTTCCGGACAACCAATCGGGGGCAGAATCCTGGTGACTGGTTTATTGATGAAGGACAATCTGGTGGTGGTGCTGTATTAGATCATACCGTACATATGGTCGATATCATGCGCTGGTATTTAAATGTAGAAGTAACGGAGGTCAATGCAATTATTGATTCCTATTTTCATGATATTGCTATTGATGATGCTGGTCTTCTCACACTAGAATTTGAAAACGGCGTGATTGCTTCTCATGATGCAAGTTGGTCCCGTTTTACAGAGTACCCAACATGGGGGGATGTAACGATTGAAGTGATTGGGACAAAGCAAACAGTGAAAGTAGATGCATTAAAAGAACATATTAGGATGTTCAGCAGTGGAGAAAAATCATTGCAACATGTTTTTTATGGTAACGATATGGACTTTGGATTAATAAATGATTTTATCAACTGTGTAAAAGAAGGAAGAGAACCTTCTATCACAGGTTATGACGGACTGAAATCATTAGAGGTTTCATTGGCGGCCTATGAATCAAGTAAATTTAAAAAGGCGATTAGGTTATAGACACTAATAAGGGCACTAGTTTTCGTCAATTATGATAGGAAGCTGTAGTGTCCTTTTGTTGTTTGATGGAAAAGGGGTAAAACCTTCCATTATATATTGAACAAATGAATAACTATATCAACTGAGTGAAGGCGCTTTACAAGGGGGAGTGCGGGAGACATCCCCTAGCGCCGTAGCGGATTTGAAGGAAATCTTTATTTCAACTTCTATATTTAAGAAAGGTGTTGTTAATCATAGACAAAATTATTTACTGGAATAATCACGAAACGGTTTTGTTCGCTGTTGAAGAGTTAAGAAGGTTAATGAGAGAAGCAGGACATGAAAGTACAATCGATGCGCAGGCGGAATTCACTGCACTTAATAAAAACATGAATAGAGTTATCCTGCTAACAACAAACGAATATCATTCTTTGAAGGATATGAGAAAAACAATCATACTAAATGATGATGGTTTTGCATTGATTAGATCAGAGCATGATATGTGGATTATTGGGAATGAGCCCCGTTCTATTCTCTATGGTGTTTATATGTATTGTAAAAAGCAGTTTGGTTACCAGTGGATTGATTTGGACAAAGAAACAATCGTTAACCCTCATTCACCAAAGAAAGAAGAACTATATATCCATGAACCGATGTTTGCTAGACGTGGAAATATTATTGAAACCATTAATGATCCCGGCTATATCAATACCCTCATAGATTGGGGAGTTAAAAACGGACAAAATGAATATTTCTTCACGTTCTTCTTATGGAATGAGGTTAAATCATACGTAACTTCTGCGTTACGTAAAAGAGATGTTCAAGTGACGTTAGGCGGTCATAGTTTAAGTTACTTGCTTAGAAAGATACAAAAGGATACGAACGAGAATATGCTCAAGCAAGAAGAGAAACTAAAGTTCTTTGCTGAAAATACATATCTTCAGGATAAAGTCATTCAAAAAATAGTCGCTATCTGTTTGGAAAACAAAGTGATTACTAGAATATCGTTGTGGCCTGAAGATATCGGAATTGACGAGAAAAACGCGAGTGGATTTTTACCGACATATATTCGATTTACTGAAAAAATGAAAGAAGTGCTTGATAAAGAAGGGTTACACGTAGAAGTAGAATATATTGTGTACAATGCTGGGTTGTCTTGGAACATGCTGGAAAGGGAAAAACAAACAGAAGCATCTGATCAAGTCGATGCGTTATATGCCTATTGGGGAAGGGATTATTCATCAGCCATAAATTCAAGTGATTATAGGCAAGTTAGAGCCTATCAAACATTGCAAGACTGGAATGAGCAAACGAAAAAATGCGGGAAATCGTTAACAGTTCTTGAGTACTATAGTGATCATTTTATGTTAACGGAGCTCTTCCCGCCACTTCTTATGAGAATACAGCAAGATTTACATGATTATAAACAATTGACTATAAACGGTGTATTAAATTTAATTGTACCAACGCATCAAAAACAACACTATCCAGAGCTAGAGGTTAACTACCCCTGGAAATGGATTCACCATTTTAATAATTACGTATACACAAGGATTGCCTGGGGTGAAAAATATGAAGTGATTGCAGAAGAATATTTCACTGTTTTTAATGAGGATAAAGCAGCATTTCATGAGATGCTGCTCGAATTAGAAAAACTTTTATCACAGCATACGAAGTGGAATGCACCACTTTTTCCTGCTCGAGTAGTGGATCCAGAAAAAGTCCGAGAGCCGATAAGTCAATTAAAGATACCTTCCTATTTACGCGATGTATATGAGCATTTGGCGAAGCTGGATATGACGGAGACTGAATTATTACTTGTCATTCAGACAAAGGATAATTTTAAATCATTTACAACAAAAGAAATGATGTCGATCTACTTCTATTATTTAAAAAAAGGAACCGAGATTTATTCAACTGCATGGGCATTAAAAGAAGAACAATAAAGCCTAACAGAATATACGGAGGTTTTACTTATGGATTTTAGTAAACTGCATTATTATGTACCAACAAAAAAAGTCAACAAGCCAACGTTAATTGAAAAAAACCTGATTATATACGGAGGAACACCAGCGGGAATAACGGCAGCTATTCAAGCGACAAGAATGGGTCTCACTGTAGCAATCATTGAGTTTAGCAGAAATATTGGTGGGATGACTGCGAGCGGATTAGGAGCTACAGATCTTGGCGCTGAAAATGCTGTTGGTGGTCTTTCAAGAGAATTTTATAATGAAATAGCGAAGTACTACCGAAAAGAGAAACAATGGAAATTCGAACCGAAGGCGGCTCAGTATGTATTTGATAAATGGATGAAAGATTGTGATATTCCGGTCTATTTAAACCAACATCTAGCAGAGGTAAGTAAAGAGAATGGGGCAATCATTGAAATTATAATGGAAAATGGGTCTCGCTATAAAGGGAAAGTCTTTATGGATTGTAGTTATGAAGGTGATTTATTAGCTAAATCAGATGTTAGTTATTTTGTTGGACGAGAATCAAATGCAACGTATCAAGAGATTTATAATGGCGTCCAATTTGGAGCACCGCATCATAAATTTGAAAAGTGGATTGATCCTTATGTTGTGGAGGGGGAGGCAGAGAGTGGTTTGTTGCCGGGAATTACAGAAGATGATCCCAAACAGTTAGGTTATCAAGGGCAAGGAGATCATCGAATTCAAGCGTATAATTTCCGGATTTGCTTGACGAAGGAACGAAAGAATCGTATTCCATTTCCAAAGCCATCACATTATGAATCAGATCGATATCAGCTTCTACTTCGTTATATTCAAGCGGGTGTTTGGGATGCGATGAACCTTCACACGATGTTGCCAAACGGAAAATCCGATTTAAATAATTATGGCGCCATTTCGACGGACAATCTTGGGATGAATTATGACTGGCCTGAAGGTAGTTATCATAGACGTGAGGAGATTTTTCAAGATCATTTGAATTATGATTTGGGGATGTTGTACTTTTTAGCTAATGATTTACGTGTACCAGTAGAAATCCGTGAGGAAGTAGCTGCCTGGGGATTACCGAAAGATGAATTTGAAAAAACGGGAAACTGGCCACATCAGTTGTATATCCGTGAAGGGAGAAGAATGATTTCTGATTATGTCATGACAGATCATAATTGTCTAAAGCAGACATTTGTTGATGATCCGATCGGTTTGGCATCATTCCATATGGATTCTCATAACTGCCGACGTGTCGTGATTGATGGCAGGTGTGTGAATGAGGGAGATGTTCAAGTACCAATTGCTCCTTATGCGATTTCGTATCGTTCCATTCGTCCAAAGTTTGAGGAATGTACGAATTTACTTGTTCCCGTTTGCTTGTCAAGTTCACATATTGCTTATGGTTCGATTCGAATGGAGCCGATATTTATGATTCTTGGGCAGGCAGCAGGAACGGCGGCAGCTCTTGCCTATAAACATGAAATAGCTGTCCAAAATGTAAATTATGAAGAATTGAAACAGGAACTTCTAAAGGCGGATCAAGTTGTCGAATGGGGAGAGGAGATGATGGATGATCCGATTAAACGAATGGAAGAAACGTTTGGAAAGGAATAACCATTACAGTAGTGGAGGGATCTAGATGAAAATCATTGCTTGGAAACGCGATAGATTAGAAGAGCTAGTAGAGTTATGGAATAAAGAATTGGCCATAGATTTTCCGATGCGTAAAGAGCTGTTTATACAGAATAGTTTCACTGACGTGAACGTTAGCTATGAAGGTTCTTATATCGCAGTAGATGATCAAGACCATGTGATTGGATTTGTAGTTGCTAAACGATGGCAAGAAACAATAGACGTGAAAATGGATCCTAAAAGGGGCTGGATCCAAGTGTTATTAATAGACAGTGCACACCGGGGGAAAGGGCTTGGAACAAAGCTTCTTAAACGTGCAGAAGAACAATTAAAAGGAAATGGTGTTGAAGAGATGCAATTGGGTGGTGACCCCTTTCACTATTTCTCGGGTATACCGGATCAATATAAGGATGCACAAAAGTTGGCGGAAAAACATGGCTACACTAAAAGAGTAGACACATATGACCTGATTAATCACCTGGATAAAAAATATGACTTACCTGTTGATAAATCAGTTGCATTTTCAATCCTTAAAAAGGAGGAAGAAGATGATCTAATTTCATTTCTAGAAAGATGTTTTCCCGGAAGATGGGTCTATGAAACGATGAAGTACTTTGAAATGAATGGGGATGGCCGAGAATTTGTTGTCGTCAAAAAGAAAGGTCAAATCATAGGTTTTTGTAGAATAAATGATAGCCACTCGCCATTCATTGCACAAAACATTTATTGGAGTCCCCTTTTTGAACAAGATGTCGGTGGGATTGGTCCATTAGGGATTGATGCGAATGAACAAAAGCAAGGGTACGGATTAGCGATTGTTCAAGCAGCAATAGCTTATTTACAAGAACGAAACACTGAAACTATAATTATTGATTGGACAATTTTAGTGGACTTTTATAAAAAACTAGACTTTAATCCATGGAAAATATATGGCGTTTATTTAAAGGATTTGAAGTGAAGATTTTAAAGAAGGTGTAGTGAGTAATGGGGGTCCGCCAACACGGAACCAAATTGTTTGAACAGGTGATCCAATTGGCTTATGAAACATTTCTTGAATAGGGCCAGACATCGATGGGGTGGCCTAAATAAGTCTTATCCCGCATTAACGGGCAGTAAGATCCCCACTTCAAACACGAGAAGAATAAGTGGAGAGTCAACTAATCGTAATAGCCCGAATGGTTATGCTAACAATCAGTGGAGGATGAAGAATCCCCACTGATTGAAGACTTTTTTAATTGCGGTGAAATTTCCGCAGTTTATACATAGCTTTGTTGCAGAAAAAATGAAAGCGATTAACATACATTCTTTATAGTTTACATTCAAGGTTTATGGTAAGATACTTTGAATGTAATTGGATAAAGAAGGGAAGGTGTAGTAATGGCATCAGCCGAAACTGCAAAAAGACCAGACAAAAAACTGAATTTATTTCATTTAACATGGCCAATTTTTTTAGAAGTCTTTCTTTTTATGTTGATGGGTATCGCGGATACATTCATGTTGAGTGCATTGTCAGATGATGCTGTGTCAGGTGTAGGGGCGGCAAATCAGTATGTTCATATTGCCATTCTCATCCTAGAAGTTGTTGGGAACGGGGCGGCAATTGTTGTATCACAATATCTCGGCTCGAAAAGGTATCTTGAAGCATCCAAAATTTCAGCATTAGCGGTTACATTAAATTTAATTGTCGGTCTTCTTATGAGTGTTATTTTCGTTATATTTTCAAAAAATATGATGATTGCTATGAATTTACAAGGCGATGTACTGGAGCATGCTTCAAAATATTTAATCATTGTTGGCGGAGCGATTTTCTTACAAGCTATTATTAATTCGTTATCAGCGATTATTCGTGTACATGGCTTTACAAAACAAACGATGTTTGTTTCATTAGGTATGAACATTGTTCACGTAGTCGGCAACTATGCACTAATTTTCGGGAATTTTGGTTTTCCAGAGTTAGGGGTACAGGGTGCAGCAATTTCTTCTGTTGTCAGTCGCTTGCTTGCATTGGTTGTTTTCTTTTGGATACTTTATCGAGTAATGGAATACCGTGTAGAGTTCCGCTATTATATTACATTGTCAAAAGAATATATTCGTAAAATATTACAGATAGGCATTCCATCCGCATTCGAACAGGTGATGTATCAAGGGTGTCAAATTGTCTTCTTATACTATGTAACTTACTTAGGAGCGGAATCATTAGCAGCAAGACAATATGCTGTGAACATATCAATGTTTACGTATTTATTCGCGATTGCGATTGGTATGGGAACGGCGATTATTGTTGGAAGGTTTGTTGGCGGAAACGAGCAAGACGAGGCATATACGAGTGTTTGGACAAGTGTCAAATGGGCATTTCTGTTTACGTTATGTATGGTGACACTCGTTATCATATTCCGCTATCCATTGATGAGGTTGTTTACTGATAACACTGAAATCATTGAAATAGGGGCATCCGTTTTACTTCTTAGTATTTTACTAGAAACCGGGCGTACGTTGAACATTGTTATTATCTCCTCATTGCGTGCAGCTGGAGATGCAAAATATCCGGTTATCATTGGTTCTTTTTCAATGGTAGCGATGAGTTTGCCATTAGGCTATTTTCTAGTGTTCGAATTAAACCTTGGGCTCTTTGGAGTATGGCTAGCGATAACTGTAGATGAATGGACGCGTGCTATTATTATGTATTATCGATGGAAGAGTAGGAAATGGGAAAGATACGCTCTTGTATCGCCGAAAAAGAGTCGTCAGTGAATACAGATAGTCAAACATAGAACTTGGAACAGTTGAATAATATATAAAGCGTGTCACTTAGAGCTTTACTCTCTAAGTGGCATTTATTCGTCTCGGTGTAAAGCGGATATGCAATTTTAACGAGGTAAATAACTAAAGACCCAGCAACTCAGGCGAAATTAATCGACAGAGTTACTGGGTTTTTTAGTTTAATACAATCATAATATCTTCTCTAAAAAGTCTTGTGCACGTTGACTTTTTGGTGCAGAAAAGAATGCGGCAGGGGGGGCGTCTTCAACTAATTGCCCATCGTCCAAAAATAACACGCGATCTGCGACTTCTCGCGCAAATCCCATTTCATGGGTTACAATCGCCATCGTCATACCGGTAAGTGCTAACGATTTAATAACTTCCAGTACTTCCTTCACCATTTCAGGATCAAGGGCAGAAGTTGGCTCATCGAACAACATCATTTCGGGTGACATTGCCAAAGCTCTTGCAATGGCTACACGTTGTTTTTGTCCGCCCGATAATCGAACTGGATGTTCGTTCTCTTTTTCAGCGAGTCCTACCTTTTTTAATAATTCTCGCCCCTGTTCTTCTGCTACATCCTTAGATGTTCCTTTGACCATCATCGGTGCATAGATAATGTTTTCAAGAACAGTCTTATGGGGGAAGAGGTTAAATTGTTGAAATACCATTCCAACTTGCTCTCTCACCTTCATAATATTGACCTTGGGATTTGTTACCTCAGCTTCATTCACCCATATATGTCCGCTTGTAGGTGTTTCAAGTAAATTAATGCAACGAAGAAATGTCGATTTTCCAGAACCTGAAGGACCAATAATTGCAATGATTTCCCCTTTTTGAATGGTGGTTGAAATCCCTTTTAACACTTCAACTTTTCCGAAGTTTTTACGAAGATCCTGAATTTTAATCACTTCGTCTCATCCTCCTTTCAACCGCTTTACCAATCAGTGTTAAAACAATTACCATCAGATAATAGATAACACCCGCGAAGATTAGCGATTCAAAATAACGATAAGTATTGCCGCCTACGATATACGATCTTCTCATAATATCTGTTACACCAATGACGGTGACAATCGCAGATTCCTTCGTTAAGGTAATAAATTCATTCATCAAAGCAGGTAAGATGTTTTTCAAAGCTTGCGGTAAAACAATATCCATCATCATTTTCTTATAAGGGATGCCGAGGGCCATTGAAGCTTCCAGTTGCCCTTTATCTACAGCTAAAATACCGGCTCTAATAATTTCAGAAATGTATGCGCCCGAATTAAAACCGAATGCCAAGACAGCTGCAGTATATGCAGTGACTTTAATATCGAATAACTGTGGGGTACCATAATAGATTAAAAGAAGTTGGAGAATCAATGGGGTTCCACGGAAAATGGACGTATAGATGTCCGCAAACCATTTTAGTCCTTTAAATCTCCCAATTTTACATAACGCTAAAAGAATTCCGATTACAAAACCTATAATTGCTGCAACGCCGACAATTTTCAGAGTGACCCCAATTCCTTGTAGAATATAAGGAATTGAGGGGGCAATTTGGGAAAAGTCTAAATTCATGGGCTAACATCCCTTTCTTTCCCGAATGAATTAGTTACTGAACCATTTCAAAACTAATTTCTCTACTTCACCTTTATCCTGTAATTCCTTGAGGACACGGTCAAATTCAGCAGTTAAATCGCTGTCTTTTTGGAAAGCCATTGATAAACCTAATTTGTGCTCCTCTGGAAGTTCAAAGCTAGACAGATCCTTATTTGACTCGATATAGCCATTTGCCACTACATCTGCAATGACGATTGCATCAAGATGCCCAGATTTGATTTCTTGGAAAAGATCTGGAACACGGTCACGGCTTTCAACAGAGTAACCATATTGTTCTTCAAGTGATTTTGCACCTTTTTCTTGAACAGATGCTGTTTGAGCACCAATTTTTTTGCCTTTTAGATCTTCCGCGCTATTGATGTTGCTGTCTTTCATCGTAATAACCAGATTTGTAGCTGTAAAATAAGCAGTTGAGAAATCAATTACTTTTTTACGTTCTTCATTGTTGCCATCCATACCCGCAACGACCATATCAATGCTTTTTGCCTGTAGTGCGGGAATTAAACCGTTGAAATCCATGTCTTCAATTTCTAGAGTGTAACCTAGTTCTTTGGCAACCATTTTTGCCAAATCAATATCAAAACCGATGATTTCATCACTTACTGCTGTGTCGACATATTCGAATGGGGGATAATCTGCCGAAGTTCCCATTTTAAGTATCTTCGTATCTGATGCACCTGTTTTCTCACCATCTGCTTCATCTTTGGTTCCACATGCCACAAGTACGCTCATCATTAGAACGAGTAGAAGTGCAATCCCTGACCACTTTTTCATAATAAATCACTCCATTTCTAATTTGTTTTATTTTCAAATTCCGTTAAAGCTTCATCCAATACAGTCAATCCGTCATCGATCTGCTCTTTTGTTATTGTAAGCGGGGGAATCATTCGAATAACTTCACCAGAGTTGCCGCACAAGTAGAACAGTACACCTTTGTGGAGACAACCATCCAGGACAGCCATTACTGCTTCGCCGTCAGGTTCACCCGTTTCTGGATTACCAAGCTCGATACCAATCATCAAACCAACACCTCTAACGTCATTTATGGTTGGATGTTGTAGTTTCATTTCAAGTAAGCGTTCCACTGCATAGGCGCCCATTGCTGTTGCGTTTTCCAATAGCTTTTCTTCTTTCATCACTTCAAGAGATGCGAGAGCAGCGGAACAAGCGATAGGATTGCCGCCAAAGGTCGTTCCATGTGTGCCGAGCGGCCATTGGTCCATTAGTTCTTTCGAGGCAACAGTAGCGCTAAGCGGAAGCCCTGCAGCAATCCCTTTAGCGATCGCCATGATATCCGGTTTGACATCGAATGTCTGTGCAGCGAACCAATTGCCTGTGCGGCCGAATCCAGTTTGAACTTCATCGAAAATAAGTAGAATACCATGGCGGTCACAAATTTCCCGAACTTTTTTCAGCCAAGCTTTTGGTGGAATGATGTATCCACCTTCGCCGAGAATCGGTTCGATAATCATACAAGCGACTTCTTCCGGATCTACTTGGTGGTTGAATAGTTTTTTCGCATCTTGCTCAAGTTTTTCAGGGAAGAAGACGTCAGGATCTGCTCCTTCAGGAAGGTATTCAGGCAGTGCATATGGCAACTGATAGGAAAGCCATGTGGGCTGCAAATGTTTCCGGTATTTACTTTTCGATGTTGTCACACTTAATGCGCCCATTGAACGTCCATGGAAACAGCCAGTGAAAGAAACGATATAAGGTCTTCTTGACGTATATTTTGCAAGTTTTAACGCACCTTCAATTGCTTCAGTGCCACTGTTCGCGAAAAAGAAGTTATCGAGTTTTGGTGGTAAAATCGTTTGCAGTTCGGCTGCAAGTTTTAAGATGGATTCGTAGATGATAACACCTGATGGACCATGAATAAGGTGGTCTGCACTATCTTTGATCGCCTGTACGACTTTAGGGTGCCGATGTCCTACGTTCTCGACAGCAATGCCAGAAGTGAAATCAAGGTACCTCTTACCATCAGCGCCGTAATAATAACATCCTTCTGCTTTTACAACAGGTAAGTTCGGGTGATCTTTTGCCATACTTGGTGCGAGAAAGTTTCCAATGTTGTCGACCATATGAAGCCAGTCTTGTTGTTCTCCTAATTTTTGCTGCACAGTAAATCCTCCTACTCAATATCGGTATATTTTTTCAGTTTGCGAACGACAGAAGGTTGGCTTATTCCAAGGAACTTAGCGATTTCAGTCGTTGTACGATAGCGCTCCTGCGCATCCCTTAACACTTTCATTTCAACATCATCTAAAATACTTGGTAGTGTTCGTCCTTCAAGATGAATAATAGACAAGTCATCGTCTGTTTTTTTACGGTATTCTGGAGGCAAGTCTTTTGCCGTGATAATAGGGGAAGTACTTTGGACAACCAACCGTTCGATAACATTTTTGAGTTCGCTATGGTTTCCATGCCAATCAAGAAGTAGTAACTGGTTAAAGACATCATCTGAGAGCTTCTTTGTAGTAGTGTGTGTAATTGAAAACTGACTTAAATAGATGGAAATCAAAGCACTCAAATCTTCTTTACGTTCACGAAGCGGTTTTAAATGAATTGGAACAATATGGAGCATGTAATACAAATCTTGATGGAACTTTTTATCAGCAACTGATTCTGTCAATGCATTTTCAGCTGAGCTAATTAGCCTCACATCAAGTGGAGAAAATGTAGTTGCATTTATAGGGGTAAATCTACGTTCTTTCAGTACATTGGCAACTTTTCCTTGAAGATGAACCGAAAGCTTATCAATTCCCTTTAAATAGAGGGTTCCTTCATGGGCTAACGTCAACAGACCCATTACCCTTTGGTCGAACTCACCACCGAACAGTTCGCGTTCAAACATCGCTTCCGGCATTGTTTCGCAGTCGATTTCAATGAAAGGTCCATTTTTTCGCTTACTTTCGTTATGAATGAACTTTGCCATTGTTGTTTTCCCAGTTCCTTGTTCTCCATAAAAGATGACAGAAACATCGAGTGCGGCCGCATTCCTAGCGGTTTCATAAGCAATTCGTGTCGTCCTGTTTTCCATCGTCAATCCATCGATTGTAAGATTCTCTTTTCGGAGTAGCGAGAGTTCCTCTTTTGCCAGGGACATTTCATTTTCAAGTTCTTTCATATATTCCTGAATGACGAGAAGTTCGGCTACTTCATAGGAATAACTAAGGACAAATTCAACTTCGCCTGACTCATTAAAGAATGGCATGCCTGTAATAAGTGCTTTTCGTCCAGAAGGGGTAGCTTGTATGACAACTACCTTCTTTTTTTGTAGAAGGACGAGTGGAGTAATAGCTGGAGAGAAAATACCCCTTTTTTCTAAATCATATACGGATTTTCCGAGGAGATCCTCAGCACGTATCCCGTAATAGCGTCCACTAATTTGTGAAGCTTTTACGATAATACCTGCGTGATTAGTAACAATGATATCTTCATCATACGAATCAATAATTTCTTCTTTTGAATTTGGATGTAAGAAAAATCCTGTCATACGACCACCTTTCCTATAGGTAACAGTATTCAATGATGAATAATTATTTGTTTGTAAATAAAATATACGTTATTATCGGAAGATTAGCAATATATTTTTAACTCATTGGTGAATGTACTAGATACTTGTATTGGCGATGTCGAAAATTATAACATGCATTCAAATGCATTTACAAGTATAATTATACAAATAGGAGATATAAGTACTGAGAAGTTCCTTTTTTCGCTTATCTATGATTAGATACAGGTCAAGTGACTCGTTTATTATTCAGAAATGAATTGAAGGAAAGGGGATTAGATGATGTTAAAAGAAATACTAATCAATAGTATAGAGGAATCTATTGAAGAAATGATTCAGGTGCGTCGTCATTTACATATGCACCCAGAATTATCACATCAGGAAATTGAAACACCAGCCTTCATCGCCAACTACTTGGATGACTTAGGAATCGAAGTGCGCCGGGGAGTTGGGGGGAGAGGTGTGGTAGGAATAATACGCGGAGGAAAGTCGGGGAAAACGATTGCTTTCCGAGCTGATTTCGATGCATTGCCAATCCAGGATGCAAAGGATATCCCGTACCAGTCAACCGTACCGGGAGTTATGCATGCCTGTGGACACGATGGTCATACTGCAGCATTATTAGGCTTTGCAAAAGCGGTAAATGCAGTGAAAGATCAATTGCAAGGAACCATTATCCTCATTCACCAGTTCGGGGAGGAATTGCCGCCAGGTGGGGCGAGAGCCATGATTGCGGATGGTTGTTTAGATGGAGTGGATGCGATTTACGGTGCCCATCTTCAGTCTACTATGGATTCAGGTCATGTTTATGTACGTGACGGTTATTTACAAGCTGGTGAAGATACCGTCAAGATTATTGTAAATGGTTCTGGAGCACATGGGGCAGAACCACAAAAAGGAGCAGATCCAATTTTAGCAGCCAGTCACATCATGGTTGCACTTCAATCCATTGTGAGCCGGAATACAGATCCAATGAAAGAGCTTGTTATTTCAATTGGGAAGTTTCATGCTGGGGATGCAGATAATGTCATTCCAGAAAAAGCGGTGATGGAAGGGACGATTCGTGTTTTTGATGAAGAGTTGCGTACCTTGGCTGGCGAACGTCTGACGGATCTTGCACGTTCTGTGGGTCGCGGACTCGGTTGTGAGGTGGATGTGCAAATTGAAAGAGGGTACGATGCACTTTGGAATCATGCCGAGCAGGTGGACATCGTTCGAAAAGCAGCTTCGGATACATTTGGCAGTGATGCTGTAATTGAAACACAACCGATTATGCCAGTTGAGGACTTTTCCTATTACCTGCAACAAGTTCCAGGTGCTTATTTTTTTGTCGGTGCAAAAATGGAGGATACTAAAAAGGTCTTCCCTCATCACCATGAAAAATTTGATTTTCATGAGCCGGCAATGGAAATGATTACTAAGACATTTGCAGGGATTTTGCTTGATTATCAAAAATAGTGGGGGCGTATCAGTTGGGTGCAAGACCCATTTAAGGTAATCCACAATTCCATGCTGGTTATGCAGTTCATTCAATAAGTTGGTTGCGAAATAGAGAACACAAAAAAACTATAAAAAGGGATTGTATAGCAATGGAAATCAAAACGGTTATTTTGTTTACAAAAGATTTAGTACAAATGAAAAATTTCTATATTAATATACTAGGTTTTTCTTTACTGAATGAAGATAAGAATAGCTTTCGAATTGCGATTGGTACAAGCGAATTAGCGTTTTCCTCAAAAGAAGTAGAAGGCGATCCCTATTACCACTTTGCATTTAACATACCAGCTAACAAATTTTTTGAAGCAAAATTATGGACGAAAGAAAGAGTAAATCTATTAGTTGAAGAGGGGAAAGATGAAGTTGAATTTGTTCATTTACCAGCTCATGCGTTGTACTTCTATGACCCAGCAGGTAATATAGTAGAGTTCATTTCGAGACAGTCAGTATCCAAAGATAGTAAGGAAGCATTTTCGATTAAAAGTATTTTAAATATTAGTGAAATCAGTATGACTGTAGATGATGCTATAAGTGTGGGCGAAAAACTTTCCGTTATTGGTGTGACTGAACGTGACAATAATGCAATAAGTACAAACATGCTTAATTTTTTGGGTGAAAGAAAGAATGGGGTATTCATTTTATTAACTCAACCAGGAAGGAAGTGGTTATTTTCTGATAAAAAAGCTGCCATCTATCCTCTTGAGATAACATTAACGGATAATAATAAAATAGTAGTCAGTCCTGATAATGAAGTACAAATTTTTCCGATTGAGCATGAAAAATCGTCTATAGAGTTGAAATAAAGAATTCTTTTCAATCATATAACCGTTTTGGAACTTTGGAGATGACTACGCCCACATCATAATTAAATAAGCTGCCAATTACGATAAGTATCAAAAACTGAAACGAATTTGAACTGTTTGGGTTCTTGTTACTTTTATTTAAATTCACGTCTGTTGATTACTTTTTATATGTATAAAATACTGGTGAATTGGGCTTGGGTAAATCCATTTTCACTGGATCATTTCCGGTTCGCTTTCGGCGAACTAATCAAGTCATATTTACCGTGAGCCACACTCATTTCCGTAATCCCGTTGCGAATAGTTGCCTGTCGTGGACCTACACTATTCAAGTAGAAAATGCAGTTCTGTGTACAATGTGTTCCTTTCTTACTTGTATCAAAGACTATGAATATAATCATATGATACCTTGCAGAAAGAGACACTCTTTACTAGTCAAAAAGAGAAAAGCCTAAAGAGAGTTTCAGCCGCCAAAATTGCATCTTTGGCGGGTTTAATCCAGGTAGATGCCCCACTATTCTTTCGTCCCAAAAGGCTTTAGCACTTCGTGTACTTATGCATATGGAGCGCGACGGATGAAGGCCCACCATGCGATTATCGGAAAAATATGTAGGGATGCGACAAAGTCGCATTCCTACATATCAAGACATCTCGGTAATCGTATAGAAGTCATTCTAGCCAAAGCAATCCAAAGTCAACTATACACGTAGCACCTAGATAGTAATCATGTTATTAACTGGTTACTTTTGGTTAATCAACAGGTGTGATTTAAATTAAGAATAGGGAAGTTCTTGATTTTCCAAATATGCGTTTAGATTTGCTAATGAATAGGCGAATCCTTCTTGGTTAAATTCTACTCTTGTTCCGTCAGGTTCAGAGCTTAATTCAATCGAAAAAAGTATTTGATTTGAATCCCAGTAATACGAAAATTTTTGATTTTGCACGACTTCTTTAATCGTAAATTTCATTGTCACGCTCTCTTCTTTTTTAAGATCATTGTATGAACTTGGCCTCAATGTGAAAGTGGCTTGCTCTCCAGCCTTAAAAATGGGTATGTTCCACTTAGAACCTGGAGCATACCAAATTGAAAAAATTTCATCATTGGCAATGGCATTCCAAACTGTTTCTAAATCTTTTTTGATTAATATGGACTTACTGTTAGTCTTCAATATAACAACCTCCGATACATAGTCTCTCAAGTATAAAAAAGGAATGATGGAAACACAAACATATGTCGATGGTCAGATGATCTAACAAAAGATATGATGACTCATGAAAGTAATTGGACAGTAATGGATATTGAAGAGGCGCTTGCAGACTATGATAATCAAACGTTACAGGTGGCATTCGCTTGTAATCCGAAAAAGTGGGTACTAAGCCGAGCTGTAGTTTAGCCCATGGTTACGGTAAATATTTTTAATTTCGAATAAAAACAAGAGCCTTCCGGAAAATATCCCGGAAGGCTCTAACGCATTTTTCATTCAAGTAGATAAGATGAGATTAATTCCATAATCCTGCTTTTTCAAGTTTCTTTTTACCTCTAAACGCTAAGATGATAAAGACTATATTGAAAACAAGCATTGCAACGATTGTATAAAGTACTAATGTGTAAGTACCAGTTAATTCAAATACAAATCCATATCCAGGTAAAGCTACGATACCCGCAAGAGCTAGTCCTAATGCAGCTGTAGAATAAATTTGACTGAATTCTTTATTGCCGAAAAGGGAAGTTGTAAGAATAGGTCCGAGTGTTCCAACCGATGCAGATACAACACCGAAAATCCCGATTGCAATCATGAAAATTGTTGAGTTATCTGCAATCGTAAGCAACATTCCGATTGAAACCAATCCCGTAATCATTGAGAAGATGGCTGTATTTCGTGCGCCAATCTTGTCGCTTAAGAAACCGAAAACGATAGATCCAACTAGCATACCAATCATCCAAATTCCTAATGCGTTACCGGCGAATTGAACGGAGTAACCGAGACCCATTGCGAATGTCGGAATATGTTGACCAAAGCTTGCAATTGCTGTTATGAAGAAGAAAAAGATAACTAATGCATAAAATGCAGTAGATTTTCTTGCTACAGTAGCTATTACACCTTTATTAGGCTCAACTATAGTTTCACTTGCACCTTTTTTAACTTCTTCCATGCCAATTGGTAACAGACCTTTTTGTTGAGGTGCCATTCTGATTGTTAAGATAATAATGGGAATAACGATTGCCATTACGACAAGTCCTAATGTAATGTAAGCGGATCTCCAACCGTTGTTAGCAATAAGGTTTCCAACGATTGGTGAGATGATAGCTCCACCTATTCCAACAAATGCCATCATGGTCCCCATTGCTAATCCATTATGTTTTTTAAACCAGTTATTGATCAATACTGGCCCAGCCATTGTTGCAACGAAAACCGAACCAATTGCCATTGGAATAGCGAATAAATACCATCCCCACACTGAATCCATTAAGCCAAACATAGCAAAAGAACCAGCTTGTAAAATTACACCGACAATAAGTAGTAATCTGATGTCATATTTCGCCATCATCTTACCGGCAATCGGTAAAAATAGCATTGTAGCAATTGAAGAAATACTAAAGTATAATGTCAAACTACCCATACCAATTCCTAAGTCCTGAGAAACGGGTGTTAAAAATAATGCACCTGAGCTATTAATTCCACCTCGTGTAAATGCCGCCATAAGTGACACACCGATGAGTAACCACCAGCCAAAGTGAATTTTTTTCTTGTTATTCATTAAGTTAAACCATCCTTTTTTCTTGTACTTTGATCGTTCCGTATATCGAAATGTTCATTACCTTTTTCCACGATAATACTTACAGCCATATTAATTTAACATTAAACTATCTTATGTGTCAATAAGGTGAATTTTTTTAGTTTGTTAGATTTGAACGCGAATAATTCTAAATAGTAATGTTGAAATAAAGAATTTCATTGAATTGATATGGCACTAGGGGATGCACTATGCCTAATTAGATCAGCTTCTGTGGCTTCATAACTCAGTAAATATTGCAATCCATCAGTTCAAAATCACATGTGTTGATTGGCCAAAATTAACCAGTAAATGACTGCTTACTCCTTCTTTATAGCATATCTTTTTCGAATTTAAGGCAGTTACATTTGCAACCTTTCTTGAAAAAAGTTGCATTTTTCACTTGAACAATATAGACATGCGGTAAAGACGTTGTGATCATTTCGTCCAAAGAAATCAAGAAATGTTCAAGTGAAAATGTAGACTTTTATGCTTATCTTACAAGTGCTTTATGTAAGAATGTAGTTAATCGACAGATGTGGTTCAATCTGTATGTACATTCGTAACACGATTATTCCGCGTCTACTTTCACCTTGTGCATTTACCGAGTAGATCTGTATTAAATTCGGGGAATATCCGTACTTGGGTAACAGATGAATCCTTTTCCATTTATAATTAGCATCCTTTCACTGAATAACATTTGTACAGAAATCTAAAGCATGATTTTGCTATTATCAATGAAAATGGAGACACTACTACTTGTGACATATAGTGGAATACCGATTTACGTTGTGGGCTAACCGAACAAGCGGTGTAGATACAATGATGCATTGGGTAACGAGGACATGGTTTTGAATGAATAGCTAAAAAGCACTAAGTACGGAATCTGAATCGATTCGGTGCTTAGTGCTGTTATTGTGAATTTATAGAAGGCGTGTATGCATTATTTAACCGCAGAAATCTCCTGCAAAATCCCATAGCCATTTTTCACTTTCAAGTGCGCCATCAATCGGCCTTTCGCTGATAAATCTTCAAGTTCTTTGCCGGTGTTTTCCGGTACGAAGTAGCGTTCCAAGCCAAAATCGATGGAATGGACGTTAACACCATCAACATTCTGGTAATCATAACTGCTCAGTTTCCCGGTTAAATAGACGCTACCTCTAGGCTTTTTATCAGATAAACTATCCAACACATAGATATCGTCTTGCTTAACAAGTTTTCCGTAAACAGTTAACCCTTTGGAATTCACCGACTTGTTGAGTTTGTCCAAAATCACAGTCGAAATTTCATTTTTCGGAACTTCCTCAATTTCATAACGGAGTGTGACATAATCACCGTACAGTAAATCTCTTGGATCTATTGGCACTGTCAGTAATGCTATATCATCTCCGTATGTCAATGTCCATAATGGTTTGACTGTCAGGCCGATTAATAGGAGAAGGGGGACAGTTAGTGCAACAATGAAACCAATACGCTTATTTTTCATCATGTTCATGTGCAATCACCGTTCCTCTCCGAGTTTTCTCGAACCAAAAACCAAAACCGATTAAAATCAAGCCTCCAACGATAAAGAATAACGATTTTGGCATAAAATTATATGACAAATCGGCGTAGAAGCGGAAGATCAATGTGCACACAATAAGAACCGCTGGCAAACTGCCAATCTTCAAGAAGTACAACAGTATTATTGAAAAAATGATTGTGAAAATAATCGCTGCTATTCCTGTATTGTTTGCCGGTATAAAATCCCCCCATGTACTTGGGAAAGTCAGAAACAGCCCCGCCATTCCATAGACTACTGAACCAAGCCATTCGGATGGCAACTGGTATCGGCCAAATGGATAGAAGGCAAGAAACAATCCAAGTGCAAAGAATGTACATAAAATTAGTACTTCATGCAGATCAAAATAAATGAATAAATTGAATGAAAATAGTAAAGTCAAAATGACATTGGAAATAAATAAAACTTTGGAATGCCCCATCCGTCTTTCATTCATCCAAAACAGTAGCGGAATAATTAGTAGAAGCAGATAAGGTAATTCAACCGTTCCATTCAACACTTTGAAACCGTAAATGATGAAGAATAAGCTAGCAGACGCAAAAATGAGTTTGTCTTTCAAGTGATAGGCGAGTGGTAAAATACCGAGGCCCCACATGAAGAAATCTGTATAAACACCTTCACCCAGATTAAACATTTGACCAATTAGAAAAATCCCGGCGCCAAACACAAATACACCAATATAATAGAGACTTCGCGAAGTTTTCGGGTAAATATCTTCCATCTTATGACCACCTGCATAAAAGCCGGCTGTCCCAAGGAATAATAGTAAGAACTTCGCAAGTTTCGGTATTTCTTGCCAATTACCTGCGATGAAGCTAAGAATGCCAACGCCGATTAAAATCGCTCCGATGACTAGCAATACCCGTACAAAACTTAGTCGCTCAGTAGGCAAATATTCTGCTAGAAGTTTGCGTGCCTGATTTGTTTCCAATTGTCCTGTTTGTTCCAAAAAGAGGAATTCCTTCTCAAGGATACGGTACTCTGATTTACTAATTTTCCTCTTCATCTCATTGACCTCCGTTTCTTTTAGACTCCCTTATGCTAAGTATACCCGCAATTATTGAGATGCAACAGTTTCCGTTTTTCGTAAATTAAGTACAATTTCCCTTGTCTACTCCTTCTTTTATCTATAATCATTCCTGCTTTTTTACAATTTCGATGGAATTTAACAAAATAAAAAGCACTCATATTGAGCGCTTTTTATCTTAATTTTTGTTTTCTCATCCATTGCGTTGCGACCCACTTTTCTCCGGCTATAACTGGTGCTCCACCATGTAAAGTTAGCTTGTTTAAATCATCATCACTATAGAAATACTCGAAATAAACTGCCATACCCTTGTGTGGGGTTACTGAGAGATTCAGTTTAGGGAAAAAGGTTTCCCCGCCTTGTTCTACATCATTTAAGTACATAATGAGCGTACTAATTCTATTATTGTTTGCTACTTTACTTGTTGATGAAAAAAAATCATAATGAGCTTTATATTCTTGACCGGGAGTATACTTAAGGATTTGAATTCCCTCTCCGTGTTCAATAGGTATATTCATAATAGCCGCAATTCTCTTTTCAACTCTAGCAACAGTTTCGTTTTCACTTTCACTTTCTTGAAAAAACATACTGCTACTTGTTCTCAGTTCATCTATTTCACGAGTCTTCCCAATTTTTGAACGTTGCATTTTGTCCTTTGATAATTTGATTAGTTCATCACATTCTTCGTTACTTAAAACATTACCTAAAATTACTATCAATGGCTCTTCGAATCTAGTGATTATATCAATTTCTCTGTCTGTTTTTATTTTATTTCCAGCGTGATCAAATATAGTTTGTTCTTTATTCTCCGTTATCATCTTCAAACGACCCCTTAAACTATCTAATTTTCAGAACGAGTACGTTTTATCCTGCATTAAGGGGCAGTAAGACCCCCACTTCAAGTCTTCAAGGACACAAGAAGAAATAGGCGGGGGATCAACTGCCCGTAAAAGCCCGAATGGTTAGGGCCAACGAGGAGGAATTGCAGTTCATTCCTCCTTGTTGGTTACTTAGGCTTTGCCACAGGACGTGGCGCACTTAGCCTAAGTTCTTTAAACAATCAGTGGGGGGATGAAGAAAACCCCCACTGATTGAAGATTAACTTTATTAGTAATGATTATACGTGTTAACGGTCTACTTTCACTTCAAATATTTGAGTATAAGAGCATGCTCTTATAGTTTCTTCTTTGAATGATTTTATTTTATCATAGAATTTTAACATATCGCAAATTTGGTAACCATTTTAATGTTGGGATCTTTTCGTTAATATTGTGGCTAATAGCGAGGGGATTTAGATGTGGAAAATGACACCGTAGTCGGCTCAATCTGTCGTAAAAGTAATAGTTGTAGTGATTTCAAATGGGGAGAATGGAAGATTGGAAGGGAACAAAAGAGAATCTTCCATTAGGTTTATTGCCTTTACAAACCGATCAATTTAGAAAACTGCCTTCATCGATTTATAGTGAATTTCATAAGTAAAAGAACCAAGTGTCGGATTAGAACAATTCCGACGCTTGGTTCTTTATTAAATCATCTTTATATGTCAAAAATAGAGATGCAATACTGATCACAGAGAAATGAATAAGTCTTATCAGACGCCACGCTTATTCCCCCATAGCAGTGTATGCAGTTGTGGCAACACTTTGGCATCATTCATGATAGGCGAATGGATTGTTAAATCGATTAGCCATTCATATCGCTGTAACAATGCCGAAACGAGTAGAGCATCGTCAGTTGTCGTCGTATCATCATTTCCTGTCTGCAGGAAGAAAGGAAACGCTGGATAACGAAGATGAACCTCTTCCGCAAAGTTGAAATCCTTTTCATCGAAAATGACGACTTTCAAACTAGCAGTTGTATCAATTAGTTTCTCCATGAATGTATCCAGTTTGCTGAAATCCGTTATCATTCCTGAACTCGGTGGTTTAGGAGAAAGCGTGATATCATCAATTTTCAATAACCAATCCTGCCAAAAAGAAGCTTGCGTTTCGACCGCGACTTTCCATCCTTGTTCATGGCATAGGTCAACAAGTTCCCCGATTCCTTTATGAAGGGCAGGGTTCCCACCTGAAATTGTGACATGTGAAAATGACTGTCCGCCTATTGCTTTAAGTTCATCTATGATTTCTATAGGCTGTTTCGAAGTGCTTTTTCCCGAACCGTCCCATGTAAAACTGGAATCGCACCAAGAACAAGAATAATCACATCCTGCTGTTCGAACAAACATGGTCTTTAACCCCATGACCATTCCTTCGCCTTGAATCGTCGGACCAAACACTTCCATTACAGGAATCTTCATAGGACTACCGCCTGTTCGGGACGATAGATGACATAGCTAGTCGGCGTTTCTCGGACAATGACTTGTAAACAGACTGGCTTATTGCTTCGCGTTTGCAGAACTTCCTGGATTGATTTGCAAACCTGTTCCGCCAATTTCTCCGTCGTTGGAAAATTATTGTTAAATTCAGGATGATCATTTAGCACAGAATGATCGTATTTATCATGAATGAGGTTTTTGAGTTCCTTGAAATCAATCAGGAAACCGATTGAATCCAGTTCATTTCCTCCAATTGTTATGTTTAAGTAATACGTATGACCGTGCATTACTTGGCATTTTCCAGCATCTTCGCTTGGAATGAAATGTGCCGCAGAAAAATGCATGTCTTTGTTTAATTCAAAACGATATGAATGCTGAACTTGCGGATAAAATTGCTGCATCATTCAGAGACACCTACAGACTTTTTAGATAAATAGGTAGCGAGACCGTCATTCCGTAACACACAGGAAGGACATTTCCCGCAGCCTGTACTCGGAACTCCGTTGTAGCAAGTAAGTGTCTTGTTCTGCACAAAGTCGAACGCACCAAGTTCGTCAGACAAAGCCCAAACTTCGGACTTATCGAGCCACATCAATGGCGTATGGATGACAAACCGTCCTTCCATCGCTAAATTCAGCGTCACATTCAACGATTTTATAAAGTTGTCACGGCAATCAGGATAACCGCTAAAATCCGTTTCACTGACACCCGTAATTAAGTGCCGAGCACCAATCGCATCTGCATAGACTGCGGCAAATGACAGGAACAAATGATTCCTACCTGGAACGAAAGTCGACGGCAATTCACCTTCTACTTCCTTCACTTCGATATCATCTCGCGTCAAGGCATTGGCCGACAGCTGGTTGATCAAATTCATATCCAACACTTTAAACGATACCCCAAGCTCATCTGCAATTTTTCGAGCACACTCGATTTCCTCCGAATGGCGCTGACCATAGTCAAACGTCACCGTAGCAACTTCACCGAAATTTTTCAATGCCCAAAACAGGCATGTCGTACTATCTTGGCCGCCGCTAAAGACGACAACCGCTTTTTCATTTTTCACTATAAAACATCTCCTTAGTTTTTTAGAGAGGGAGTTTTCGAACCTCTTTTTTTGAACAACGTTAATGATAACATAAATAGGGGATGGAAGGGATTAGAAGAGGGGTTTGGAAACAGTTGCGCACACAGTACTAATAATACAATCCGTGTATTATAAGTCTATCGTTTTATGAATTGTTTAATTAGGTGTATGATAACTATGCAAACAACCTAAGGAGATGAATTATCAATGAGAGCAGCAGTATGGTATAAAGCCAATGATATTCGTGTTGAAGAGCGTGAAGTGAAAGAAGTTCTTGCAAATGATGTAAAAGTGCGAGTGGCATGGACTGGTATTTGCGGCAGTGACTTGCATGAATACCATGAAGGCCCGGTATTAATTCCAGGTAATGGTCCGGATCCATTGACAAACCAGGAAGCGCCACTAACGTTAGGGCATGAATTTTCAGGTATTGTTGAGGAAGTTGGTTCTGATGTGACACGCTTTAAAGCAGGGGATCGTGTCGTTATCAATCCGTTGATTACATATGGCAATAAATCGTCTGAGTATGATATATATGATGGCTTCACGTTTGTTGGACTAGGTTCTGACGGTGGATTTGCAGACTTTGCAGTCGTATCTGAGAAAAACGTTTATGCACTTCCGAAAGGTTTATCTCTTGAAGAAGGCGCACTTGTAGAACCGATGGCAGTTACTGTACAGGCCGTGAAAGAAGGCGGATTGCAAGCTGGTCAAACGGTTGCTGTATTTGGTGCTGGCCCGATTGGATTATTGACAATCATTGCTGCAAAAGCACAGGGTGCTAATAAAATTGTTGTATTTGACTTGTCTGAAGAGCGCTTGGAAAAGGCGTTGGCAGTAGGAGCTACACATGTGTTCAACTCAGGTAAAGTGAATCCTTTGGAAGTTGGAAAAGAGATTGAACCTGAAGGCTTTGATGTCTCGTTCGAGGTAGCTGGCGTAGAAATTACGTTGAACCAGGCAATTAAAATCACAAAAACGAGGGGGGCGGTTGTTATTGTATCTATATTCCCGAAACCAGTTTCCTTCTCACCAATGGATTTAACGGCTTCCGGTATTAAAATTACATCAACACTAGCTTATGAGCCTGCAGTATTCCAGAAAACAATTGATATGATGGATTCAGGCGAAATTAACCCTAAAGAAATTATTACGAGCCGTATTGAGCTTGAAGAGCTTGTTGAAAAAGGTTTTGATGCGTTAACGAATGACAAAACGCAAGCGAAGATTCTTGTTAAATTGAGCGGCGAACAATAATACGATAGAATAGTTAAAAGTAAAGTACCCTGGTTGCATCTTTGGATGTTACTTAGGTACTTTTTTTAGGTGAATACCGTGGCGGACTAGGTTTATCTATCGCAAAAATAATCATTGATCTTCATGGCTAAAAAAACTATACAAAGCGAGAAGGGGAAGGGAACAATTTTTACGGTTACCATTACTCTCTAACTTTGTTCGGTAATTGATGTGATAAAGTGAGGGAAACAACAGATGTCATTTACAACTACTTTATTAATTTTGCTCGTCTTAGTGATCTATTTACTGTTATGTTTTTATATCGGATACAATGGCTGGGTATGGCTGAAAACAACGCAATTTGCTGCCTTCAAGAAAACCTATATAATGCTCATGATCTTACTTAGTTTGTCCTTTTTCATCGGACGGTTTTGGTCATGGGTACCTATCCAATTCATCGGCGGATTTTGGCTCGTGATTTTTGGTTATAGTTTACTATTATTACCTTTGATCAATCTCGCGGTCTACTTATTGAAAAAGAAATGGATTTTTCAAATCGGATTAGGGACGATATTATTCTTTGTTGTTGTGCTTATCTACGGTTCGTACAATGCTTGGAGTCCCGTTGTCACAACGTATGAGGTAGCTATTGATAAACCAGCTACAGAAAAAGAGTTAAAACTTGTCGTTGTATCCGATCTTCATCTCGGAAGCATTGTCGGTGAAAAGCATTTGGAACGTTTAGTTGCCGAAATTGAGGTATTACGCCCCGATCTAATCTTAATTCCTGGTGACATTATCGATGACTACATTGCTCCATACCTGGATAAAGAGATGGGGAAAATATTAGGAAAACTTCATGCACCACTTGGCGTTTACGCAGTACCTGGGAATCATGATTATTATGGCAATGATGTTGATCAATTAGTTATCGAAATGGATAAAATCGGCATCCATGTACTAGCAGACGAAACAGCACTCGTTTCCGATGACTTTTACATCATTGGTCGAAAAGATCTGGCGGCAAAGAGTAGGATTACAACAACTGCATTAGTTGCCGACTTAGACCAAAACAAACCAATGATTATGATGGACCATCAGCCCGTTGAATTTGACGAGGCAAGTGACAGTGGCATCGATTTACTGTTATCGGGACATACGCATAGAGGTCAACTATTTCCAGCTAATCTAATTACTCGATGGATTTTTGACAATCATTATGGCCACATGATGAAAGATCAGCTTCACTCAATCGTAACTTCTGGTTTTGGTACATGGGGCCCACCTCTTAGAATCGGTAGCCGTGCTGAAATCGTAGAAATCAATCTCAAATTCCAGAAATGAAACGCAAAATAATAAGAGACATTAAGACAATGAAAGCTGAAAGTCAGGGTTCTTTACAAAAAGGAAAAAACAGCTGAAAGAAAAGGATTTCCTTTTCTTTCAGCTGTTTTACTTATGGGTATTTGTTTTCAAAATCACAGTCTTTCAATGGAATCAATTTTGATTTATGTTCTACTTTATAGACTAGCCAAACGATTAAGAACAGTAGTAAACCGACGTAGGGAATGACTACGCTATTCCAATCAATTACGCCGCCCATGAAAGCTTGAAAGTTTTGACCTGAAATAATGAAAATACATAGAAATAGCAACAATAACTGACCGAGCAGGAACCATTTTGCACGATTTGGAAGCTCTCTTATGTCGTACGCCAAGTCCCAAAGAATGCGAGTGGACGTATACATGCCAGAGTTGCCTGCATATAATACAGCTGTTAGAATAATCGCGTTCATAACGGATTCCATTGGTTTTACGAGTTAGGCTTTCTTTTTACAGCCGTTTAAAACTATCAAATTTTGATTTCCAGTAGCTGTTACTTAAGCTTGTTACTTGCGACTGCTTGCCCCCAGCATGGACGAACTTATTATTGCCAATGTAAATGCCGACGTGTGAAATGCCTTTACGATATGTATTTTTGAAAAAGACCAAATCACCTGGTTCGGGCGAGGTTACTTTCTTGGATTGCGCAAATTGGCTAAGCGTGGTGCGTGAGATTTTTTTCCCTGATTGTTTGAAAGCATATTGTACGAAACCACTACAGTCAAAGCCGTTTTTTGTCGTCCCGCCAAATAGGTAGGGTATAAACCTTAGCTTCATTGCCTGATCAACAACATTTTGAGAAGCAGTGGATGATTTAGAAGTTGATTTGGTTGCACTTGTCAAAAGAGAACTAAGTATCCATCCGGATTTTTTATTGACTTTTACATGAAACCAGACATCATTCCCCATTTTTTTTTGCTGTGAAACTGTTAATGTAGTCCCTTTTTTCACCTTAGCAACGATCTTATTTGTTGTACCAGCAGCGGAACGCACATTGACATTGGATTTTGTCTTAAAGGTTCCCTTTTTTGCTGTAATGCCGTTAGACGCTGAATTGCTTTTCTTAGCTGATGTTTGTAAGACTTGATTTGGATAGAGTGAATCTGACGTTAAGTTATTCCATTTTTTTAGATTGGATATGGATACTTGGTTCGATTTTGAAATGTTCCATAGTGACTCCCCAGTTTTAACTGTATGCGTGCTCGCTTCTACATCACTATTTGCCATTCCGAATGCTAAAGAGCCTGCTAAAAGTAGTGAACATGCAATTTTTCTCATTATGTATTTTAGCCACCTTTTCTATTAATCATTGACTGGTCAATGCCTATACGTTTAATAGTAGAGAACTGAGTTTGCAAGTACAACAGCAATTTGATTACAGAATCATTACGCGTCCGTAAAAGTAACGGGATATCTTGGACTCGTATCCAATTTTAGTTAACAATTCCCCAGGCAGCTTAAATCATAGACTTCTCTCGGTTCACTGATTGAACTGGGGAGAGGTTTTTTTAATGAATATGGCATAAAACAAACATTCTTTTGTGGATTTCTCATTATAGTGCTTAACTGGAACGAAATTCCTGAAAATAAAAATGAATAATCTGTCCTAATTCTTGTTTCTAATCAATATACATATACAAAGGCTTGTACTTCAATTAAGAAGAATGGGGGGTCAACATGAAGGTCAAAAAATCTTTAGCTTTATTGTTAGCGGGAGTTTTGGTGGTAGGTATGTTAGCGGCCTGTGGTTCAAAGCCCAAAACGGCTGGGGGAAAAGATTTACCGATTATTAAAATCGCTACACAGACACCACTATCAGGAGGTAGTGCTGCAATTGGAGAAGTAATTAAGCTAGGTGCACAGCTTGCATTAGACGACCAAAAGGAAAAGTTTAAAAAATTAGGATTTGAGTTGCAACTCGTCCCTTTCGATGACCAAGCCGATCCCAAAAAAGGAGTGGCAAATGCTCAATTAATAGGCGCAGATAAATCTATATTCGCGGTTGTCGGTCACTTCAACTCAGGTGTTGCTATCCCATCTTCAGAAGTATATGAAAAATACAGTATTCCAATGGTTTCACCAGCCAACTCGGCAACAGAAGTTACAGATAGAGGATTAAAAACAGTGAATCGTATCGTTGCTCGAGATGATTCTCAAGGTCCAGCAGGGGCTGATTATGCAGTTAACACTTTAAAAGCAAAGAAAATCTTTATCGTTCAAGATAAAACAGCATACGGTACGGGGCTTGCGAAAGCCTTCGAAAAAGGTGCTGAAGATGCAGGAGCTGAAATTCTTGGGTTTGAAGGGATTACGCTTGGAGAGAAAGATTTTAATGGAGTTCTAAACCAAATCCTTTCTAAGAAACCAGATCTAGTATACTTCGGGGGAATCTACGCAGAAGGCGGGCTATTAATAAAACAAGCGAGAGAAAAAGGTATTGATATCCCGATTATGGGTGGAGACGGATTAGATTCTTCTACACTCGTTGAAATTGCTGGAGATGCAATTAAAAATACGTACATTACTACTCTAGCAGGAGATCCTGCTGAATCAGAAGCTGGAAAAGAGTTTATGGAAAGGTACAAAAAAATTAACAATCGTGATGCAGAAGCATACTCAGTATACGGCTATGACACTATGGGAGTGGTATTAAAAGGTATCGAGAATGCAATTACAGCAAATAATAATAAATTGCCGACACGCGAACAAGTAAGAGATGCTGTTCGTGGAATAAAAGATTATCAAGGTGTGTTGACAACAGTAAGCTTTGATGACATTGGCGACAATGAGTATGCGAAAGTATTTATTTTTAATTATAAAGAAGCTAGTTATCCACCGCAATTAGAAGGTGAAGTCGAAAATAAGTAGCTTGAAGGGTAAGATTCATTTTAACTGTCTAGCTCCAGGTGCCAGCTCTTCGGGTCATAAGTCAGACCGGCTTATGCCTGTGCGGCGCCTTGCGCTTTTCTTTTATACACCTTTGACAAGGAGGTAGCTTATGCTGAACGAAATAATACAAACGATCCCGCAAGTCTTGATTGACGGTCTTGCCCTAGGAACTGTGTATGCTGTAATTGCTTTAGGGTACACAATGGTTTATGGGATATTAGAATTAATTAACTTTGCACACGGGGAAATCTTCATGACAGGTGCTTTTATCGGGACAGCCCTATTAATCTTTATGACAGGAACTGGATGGGGTTCGGCGCTACCTGCCATTGTTATGCTAATTATTGTACTCATTGTGACTGCTTTCCTAACAGGTTTTTTGGGGATGGGTATTGAAAGATTGGCATATAGACCATTACGCAATGCACCTAGATTAATTCCGCTTATTACAGCGATTGGCATTTCATTTTTATTACAAGATATTGTAAGATTCATAGCAGAATTAACAAAAGGAAACTATATTGTAACGGGACCTAGTCTTTTTACAGAACAAGTTTTGATTAAAACTTCTTCCATAAGTTCCATTTTTAACGATGCATCTATAAAAACATCATTTATTATTGTGCTAGTTACGGCGGTAATTATGATGATTGCTCTAGATATATTTGTGAATAGGACAAGATGGGGAATGGCGATGCGGGCTGTAGCACAAGATCGAGAAACAGCGTCCTTGATGACAGTAAATGTGAATAAAGTTATTTCAATAACCTTTTTTGTAGGATCTGCTCTTGGCGGCGCAACTGGGGTATTATTTGCTGTACAATACGGAACCATAGATCCTTATATTGGGTTTATTCTCGGATTGAAGGCATTTACCGCGGCAGTAATAGGCGGCATAGGAAATATTCGTGGCGCAATGATTGGCGGTTTACTACTTGGGGTATTAGAAATGTTTGCATCTGCTAATTTAACACTTTTAACTGGTGGAGTATTTGGTGCCGAATACAAAGATGTGTTTGCATTTGCGATATTGATCATCGTGTTACTTTTTAAACCGGAGGGCTTATTAGGCAAACCGGTCACTGAGAAAGTGTAGGTGAGAAGATTGAAAACTCTATGGAAAAAATATGAACAAAACAAACTTGCGCATGGAATCTTTCTTCTAATTTACATCGGAGTTACATCACTAAGTTTATATACGGCACAGAAGTCAGTTGCCGCGTTTCTACTTCTATTAACTTCGTTATTACTATTATATTTTACAAAGTTTACTAATCTCACAAAATGGTTGATAGCGGGTTTTGTACTAGTGTTTTTACTGCCGTTTACAGCTAGTAATGGTGATGCTTATCAATCTTACATGGAAGTTTCGACACTTGTTGGTATCTATATTGCTATGGCATTAGGGTTAAATATTGTAGTTGGTATGGCTGGGCTTCTCGATTTGGGTTTTGTAGCATTTTTCGCAGTTGGGGCATACACATATGGTATTTTTGCTACAGCGCAAGCATCTAATTTTATGCCATTTGGAACTTTCCCTTTATCGGGAGAAAGCTTTTGGCTATTTATTATCATAGGTGGATTGGTAGCTGCATTGTTTGGAATTCTCCTTGGAATACCAGTTCTCCGGGTTAAGGGAGATTATCTAGCTATTGTTACGTTAGGTTTTGGAGAGATCATTAGAATTATATTTAATAATCTAGATCGCCCCATTAATATAACAAACGGCGCAATGGGAATTTCTTCCGTAACTCCACCTAGATTGTTTGGGATCGATTTCCTTTATCCTAGCCAATTTTATTACATTGTACTTGTTCTCCTATTTTTCACGATTTTTACAGTTCGTCGTTTTGAATACTCTAAAATAGGGCGCTCGTGGAAGGCTGTTAGGGAAAATGAAATAGCTGCTCAAGCTATGGGTGTCCCTTTAGTTCGGACAAAACTAATGGCGTTTGCGATTGGTGCTACCTTCTCAGGGATGATGGGTGTCGTCTTTGCTGCTAAACAAGCATTTGTAGACCCTACAAGCTTTACACTACTTGAGTCAATTACGATATTAGTAATGGTGGTTTTGGGAGGTATGGGAAGTGTCCCGGGCGTTATTCTTGGGGCGGCCGTTATGACGATTCTGAATCTCCAAGTATTGACGGAAATGACAAATTGGTTAAATCAACTAAGCTTGTCGGGGATAATTTCGATTCCATACGCATTATCACCAGCTAAAATGCAACGGTTCATATTTGGAGCACTATTAATCCTGTTTGCTTTATATAGACCAAAGGGACTCTTGCCAGCAAAAAACCGTATATTTATCGAAAAGGATTTACAAGGAGTAAATAGGAAAGCTAAGTTAGTAACAACGCAGGAACAATCGGAAAATGAGAAGCTGTAGCAGAAGGAGGTGCAGTAATTGTCTATTTTAGAAGTTCGAAATTTAACTAAAAAATTTGGTGGTCTAACAGCAAATCAAGATGTATCAATGACAGTGGAGAAAAACTCAATTACAGCAGTTATTGGACCGAATGGTGCAGGAAAAACAACATTTTTTAATATGATAACCGGTATTTATCAGCCAACGTCGGGCATAATCCTCCTTGAAAATGAAAAAATAAACGGATTAAAACCGCATGACGTTTCAAAAAAAGGGATTTCGAGGACATTTCAAAATATCCGCTTGTTTAATGAAATGTCAGTACTTGAAAATGTCCTTGTTGGTATGCATACCCATTTAAAAGCAGGTCTAATGGGTATTTTATTAAATCTTCCTGCAATTCGGAAGGAAGAGAAGGCTTCAGAAATGAATGCATATAACTTATTGGAATATGTAGGACTAGCTCATCTTTTAAATGAAAAAGCATGTAATCTAAGCTATGGCGCACAAAGAAGACTGGAAATTGCAAGAGCCCTTGCTGCTAATCCAAAGGTTTTATTATTAGATGAACCTGCGGCAGGCATGAATCCAAAAGAAACAAAAAATCTAACTCAGCTTATACAGAGCATGAAACATGAATTCAATCTAACTGTTATCTTAATTGAGCACGATATGAAGCTCGTCATGGAAATCTCTGAACATATTGTTGTATTGGATCATGGCGAAAAAATTGCGGAAGGTATGCCTGAGAACATCAGAAATAATCCAAAGGTTATAGAAGCATACCTAGGATCGGGAGCTATTCAAACGGGATAGGGGGACACTATATGCTTCAATTAGTAAATGTTGAATCCTATTATGGTGGTATACATGCCTTAAAGGGTATAGACGTGTTAGTGAAAAAGGGAGAAATTGTAACACTTATAGGTAGTAATGGAGCTGGAAAATCAACCACACTAAAAACCATAAGCGGATTGGTGAAAGTAAAGACTGGCAACATTATATATAATGGACAGGAAATCTCAAACAAGCCCGCCCATGAAACGACTTTATTAGGAATTGCTCATGTTCCCGAAGGTAGAAGGATTTTTTCGAAACTGTCGGTTAAGGAGAATTTGCTAATGGGAGCATTTTCTGTGAAAAATAAAAATGTGATTAATGAAAGAATGGAAAGAGTATTTCACTATTTCCCGAAATTAAAAGATCGTATCGAGCAAAAGGGCGGTACGATGAGCGGAGGGGAACAGCAAATGCTTGCCATCGGGAGAGCGCTCATGATGGAACCGGATTTATTAATGCTAGACGAACCTTCAATGGGGCTTGCCCCAATAATTGTGGAACAAATTTTTGAAATCATAAAAGAATTAAATCGAGAAGGTATAACCATTTTACTTGTGGAACAAAATGCTTATCAAGCGCTGCAAATTGCGCATAGAGGTTATGTTATTCAAACAGGAGAAATTAAACTTCAAGGAAACGGCTCTGATTTAATTACTAATGAAGAAGTCCGAGAAGCGTATTTGGCATAGTAGTAAGTCAGATTATAAGTTTAGGATTTTTTAACCAATCTATTCAAAAACGCTTAGATATTAAATATCCAAGCGTTTTTTTTAGGTGTTGTAACAGGTGTATTAGGTACGTCCTAGCGTTGCGTTTGTTAAGAAGGCCGGGTTCTCGTTGACTTCGGAATTTCTTTATACCCCACTCGCATGATTCTGAATTGAGTCATAATTAAATGCCTAATTTAGTATATAAATACTTTCACTTTGGGAAAGAACTATCTTCTGTAAATAGTTGCAGAAAATTTCTTAGCGCAAATGAATTATACGCATCTTTTTTCGTTATAATACCTAATTTCCATAGAAGAGATGGTTTTTGCAGTGGAATTGTTTTAATTACTGGATTATTTTGTTTTTCGTAAATTGATGCAGGTAATAAAGTAATTCCAAGCTTTGAAGCAACTAGTTCTACAATTAAATCCCATTGTGAGCTCTCATATGAAATAGATGGGTTAAAGCCCGCTATCTTGCATGTGCTAATAATATAATCATGTAAAGCAAAATCCTTCGAGAAAATAATGAATTGTTGATCTTTTAATTCAGACAAACTAACAGATTCGCGTTTCGCGAGCGGATGATCCTGATGAATATATACTAAAAATTCATCATTGATAAAGGGGTAAATATTGAAAATTGACTGATCAACTGGAAGTACAATTAAACCAACGTCAATCTGGCTTTCTGCAACAAGCTGTTCAATCAAAATTGCTCCATGTTCGACGAGTTTGAGTTTTACGTTTGGATACTGCTTGTGGAATGTACGAGCAATTTGCGGGAAAAAAAGTGTGCCTATAAGTGGCGGAATCCCAATTTTAATTTCTCCGGCTGCCCCGTCACTTAACTCCTCTAGCAAAATAGGTAACTCATTCAGCGAAGCGAGAGCCTGTTGCCCTTGTCTATATACAATTTTACCGGCATCAGTCAATAGAAGGCGACGCGTTGAACGGTCAAAAAGTTTAATATTTAATTTCCCTTCAAGTTTTTTTACGGCCTTGCTTAATGAAGGCTGTGAGAGATACGAATGTTCTGCGGCTTTTGTAAAGCTATGGTGATTAGCTACTTCTATAAAAGACTTAATGTCGCGAAGCTCAAAGATAACAAACCCTCCCAATTATTCGATATTGGAATAAAGATTATTCTAATTATGAATTTTACTTATATTCAAATAAATTGTAAACTCAATCATTAGGGAATGCAAGAGGAGGTAATGAATTCATTCTTTGGAAGCGGGTTCTTATTTTCCATAATAGTGAAATAATTATTATGGATGGCATTCAAAGTTTTATTGAAAGGATGAATGGTGGAACATAGAGGGAGTGAAAAAGAAAACAGAAGTAAATTTTATGATGTAACAATTTTGAGTGAGGGGTGTGTGTCGATTGAATAAAAAGAAAAAAGATGTTGAACAAGAAGGCGCTATGGAACGCTTGGGGATTTCACTAGCGAATTGGAGTGAAAAGTGGTTCCCGGATGCGTATATTTTTGCTGCGATTGCAGTCGTTTTAATTGCAGTTGTTGCCTTAATTATGGGACGGACTCCAGTCGAAATTGGTGTCGATTTTGGTACTCATTACTGGGATTTAATACCTTTCACAATGCAAATGGCCTTTATCATCATTACTGGTTACGTAGTAGCTTCTTCTAAACCCGTTCATAAACTAATTGCAAGACTTGCTGAAATTCCTAATACACCGAAGAAGGCAGTAGCTTTTGTAGCCTTCTTTTCTATGTTTACATCGCTCATAAGCTGGGGATTTAGTTTGGTTTTTAGTGGGATTCTAATTAAAGAAATTAGCAGACGTGTGGATGGTGTCGATTATCGTGCGATGGGCGCGGCGGGATTCCTGGGACTCGGGAGCGTTTGGGCATTAGGTCTTTCTTCTTCAGCAGCATTGTTAATGGCAACGAAAGCTTCAATTCCACCCGCTTTGTACGAAATCAGTGGGACGATTTCGATGTCGCAAACGATTTTTACTTGGCAAAACTTAGTCATGATTGTTGTTCTTATCACTTTGTCAGTTTGGATTGCTTATGTCTCTGCCCCGAGTAAAGAGAAAGCGAAGACTGCCGAAATGGCTGGTATTGATTATAGTAGAATTGGTACGCTTGAGAAGGAGAAAATGAAGGCTGAAAGGCCCGGAGAATGGCTAGAATACAGCCCGATTTTAACGCTCTTATTAGTGGGTATCGGTTCGATTTATATTATAAATGTGATTTCGCAAACAGGACCAATCGCTGCTCTTAATCTGAATAACTATAACTTTATGTTATTAATGTTAGGATTGCTTTTGCATTGGACACCAAGAAACTTCTTGAATTCAGTTTCCAATTCGGTACCTGCTATTGGTGGTGTGCTCATTCAGTTTCCCCTCTATGCAGGGATTTTCGGGATCTTAATGAACTCCGGACTCAATGATATGGCAGTGAAGTTCTTTCTATCCATTTCGACTGAAAATACATTTCCGCTTATTGCTGGGATATATTCAGCCATTTTAGGGTTATTTCTCCCTTCAGGCGGTGGCAAGTGGATTGTGGAAGCGCCGTACTTGCTAGCAGCCGCAAAAGAATTAAATGTTAGTATGGCCTGGATTGTACAAGTATACAATGCTTCAGAAGCCCTTCCCAACATGATAAATCCATTCTTTATGTTACCTTTATTGGGTGTCTTGGGTGTCAAAGCAAAAGACCTTGCCGGATATTCCATTTTACAATTGATTTTCCACGCACCCGTTGTCCTTTTCTTAGTGTGGATCTTGGCAAAAACAATGCCATATATAGCTCCTATATTTGAATAATACCTTTAATTGATTTTGAGCCCTTGGGAACTCCAGTAGGAGTTTCCAAGGGCCTTTTTGTAGTAGGTTATTGGATATTCTCTAGTAACTTTTATGTGAGTTTCCTTAGTGAAGATTATTTGGTTCTGAGCGAATTGGAATTATTAGTACCATTCACTTGCAATGACTTTATTAGTGCTGAGTATAGAGTTAGTTATTGTGCTATGGATTATAAAATGACTGAAAGTGTATTGGCATTGAATAGGTTGGAAATAAGGCGTGAAATTCTTCCGTTTTCTTTGATTAAAGGGAAACGTTTTTTGGAATGAACGATCAACAGGACATTTTAATACTATAAAACTAGCGAGGTAGCAGAATGTGGGAATATTTAGAATCCAATTTGTAATCTAAATCTAATAACTTTGTTAGAATAGAAAGAGATATCGAGAAAATGAGGGATTACATTGTTAGACAATCGCGTGGTGGATTATCTTGAAAGTGCAATATTAAAAAGTGGTGAACAATTGGAATTCGGTCCGGCTATTGAAATGGATGCATCACTAATTGATATAAACATTATTAAACAAAGCAAAAGGAGATACCGCATCGTTGGACTACTCACGCTGGCACCCCAATTTCTATTTAAGAATGGAGATATTCCTCCAGATTACATACAGCAGCTTGCATTAACAATAAGAAAAAAACTTGAATTGCCAGATCGTAGCCTTTCAACATTAAATTGGCTAGAGGAAGGATGGATTCTGAAGGAAATACGATTTCATAAAGATGAAAAAACGGTACAATCCATCCATTTCCGAATGGGCCAACGATTATATGAATATGAAACAGCACGTAGTGTTCAACAAGATCAGGCAATGATACAAGCGTATCGCGCTTGGCAAAGTGATGCTCAACAATTCATAGAGTCAGTCGACAGGAAGATGATTCATTCGAAAAGTAGAATGTCTGCGATTGAAAAAATGCTAGAAAAGATTCGGTATTGTGCTGGCCAAGAGTTAAGTGAAGTGACGCACTTTCCGGATAAATGGAGAATAGCTAAGCAGTTCAAATTTCTTCATTTCATATTGGCGACCTTACAGGTAAGTATGGAAAAAGAACATTTTGACTGGAAAGAAATTGGGGCGCGCTACTACCAAATAATTGGTGGGTCAAAACAATTTGATGCAGAAAAAGAAGATTTTATCGAATTATGGGAAGAGTGGTCGAGCCACCCAGTCAACATAATTGGTTTAACAAGTCTTGGGAAAATCACACCTATTTTTTTCTCTGGGCAATTGACGGGATTATTGTCTTCTTATGAAGCGGGTCCAATCCATGCATTGACAGACTCATCCATAGGGGAAGACTTTTATTCTACTGAGGCGACTACTTTATGGCTTGTTGAAAATCGAGCAATTCTAACACGAATGGCTATGGAAAAAGATTTCGTTAAAAACACGAAGTCCCTCATTATTTGTGTAGATGGTCAGCTACGTTCAGCACACAAAACATGTATTCAACAACTTTTGACAAATAGTCAAATTATGCAGGTACTACTCTGGACTGACTACGATCAGGCGGGGCTTTATATCGCCAATGAAATGTATCGTACGGTTTTAATAGACTCAACAATCGATATAAAATGGATTACGCATGACCATCAAGTCATTCAACAACAGCAGGCATATGACGAGTACATGCAGTCATTTATTAAACTACAACAAGCTGAACAAGAGCAGTTTTTAGGAGGGGCTTCCCAGTGGGAAATGTGGATCGATCGTTAATTTCAATTTTTAAATCGAGTGAAACTGCGCCAGAAATGTTGCAATCGATGCGAGATATCGCGTCTTTAGCGGGTGTATTAAGTGATCTAGGCTCACATATCGCCTATGAATCACCTATTGAAAATTTACGTCTTCTGCGTATTATCCAATTGATTAATGAAGAAGCGCTTGGCATGGATGATCCAATTGAAAATGCCGATATGCTTTATTACCGCTATAGTAATCGTTACGACGATTCAAATCCTCCGACTAAAAAGAAAGTGGAGCAAATCGTCAATGTCCTTGTCAAATTTAATTGGATATCCAAGCAATCAAGGCAACTGAAAATGCGAGATGCCGGAAAACGTATGATGGAAGCATTGATTCGCTTAGCAAATGACTCACTTGCTTATTATATGAATGATGAAATTGGGCGTTCTTTATTTCAGGCAAGACGTGATGCGGAAATAAGTGAGGCTTACGATGATCGTGGTATATCGGGTGGGAATGCTATCGCAAGCATGATTCGCAACGTGGAGGATGCGACTCGTTTGCTGAAAGAGCGGGAATTGGAGATGCTAGCGGATCGCAATGCGCTTTCACAACTTGAGATAGCTCACGAATTAATGGAAGAGCTTGAAGTGAAATTAGACGAACGTTTTCGACAATTTCAAACGTTTGAAGATAGTTTAGTGTTGTCATATCTCATGCAAAAAGGGACGAGTGCTCTTGCAGAAGGAACCAATTTAAGCCTCGGTATGATTAAGAAATTTGTTCGATTCACTCATATGCAGCACACACCACTTTCTCAAACCATTCACCCCGAAAAAGTGCGTAAATTTATCATCGATATGTATGATCCACCACTCGATTCAGATGTTCCGAACGCCTACCAACTTTTCAGCTTTTTAGAACAAAATCAGTATGAAGATGAGGCGTTAGATGGCATATGGGTGCCTGTGAAATTTGCATCTCCACTGTCTTATGCTGCGATTGATGAAGCCATTGACTATATTGAAACCTACGAACCGAAAGTTATGCCGCTAGAAGAGCAAGAGGAAGCCATTCACTATCAATCAGAGGAAATTACTATCGCTGAATTGGAGGATATGATGGGTGAATCCAGCTGGTTATTGACTAAGTCAATGATTGAAACCGAAATGATTGAACAGTACCTAATGGAACATAAAGAAGCCCCGATGGAGCAGCTTGTGATAGAAGCTACATCTGCCAAATGGAGCGATGCGGTCAACGCACTTACCGCTGTATCCGCATTGGTTGGCAATAAAAAAGTGACACTGAGCCAACCAACTGAACAAATGGAACAGCAAGCTTATGAAAAAGAATGGGAGTGGATGGATCATGAAGATGCCGCAACAATCGTCAGACAACGAAAACCTAGCCAACAAAGCGAGGGAGAGCAATGAACAAACTTCTGAGAAAACATCTAATGTCAATCCATTAAATGTTTTGCAATCTCTCAAAGGTGTTTTATCACAAGAAGAGGAACTAGCTTTTACAACTATTTTATTTTCTTCTTCCGCTACAGTGCGTTCCAATAACTTCGGACTTTCCAGAAAAGAAGTTGAAAAGCTTTTAAATATACAAGAAAATGATCAACAATTCCATTCCTTTCTACAACGGCTTAATCAAGCGATTAGTCGTTATTTCCAAGTCATTTATGACGAACGTCGCGATCAAGTGATCGCCATGATGAGAGTACCATCCCGTGCAGCCAGAAATACATTGCCAAGCGAAAGCCTAGCCATTTTACTATTTATGTTTTATCAACAGGAGGTGTTGCAGCACGAATTCACGCTGTTTGATCAACTGTTACATGCATTTGGTCATGAAACAACAAAAGCAAATACAAAAATACAAAACAATATTGCTACATTGAAAAAAATCGGTGCGCTTGAAGAATATGATGGAGAGTCGAAAGAGAAAGCTTATCAACTAACGGCAATCGGCGTTCATATGTTTTCGGATTCCTTTTTACGACGAGTCACGGAATTTAGCCAGTCCAATCAATTGAATAAAGAAGAAGTATTGAAGTTTTTTAATCGTTATAACCTCTATAAGGAGACAAGCGATGCAGCCGAACAGGAAGGGGAGTTCAAATGATTCCATGGAGACTTCATTATTCGGGGATACGTGACTTTGCGCCGACGATGATTGATATGGCGGGAAATGATAGTCACATTATGATTACAGGTCCGAATGGTGCAGGAAAATCAACCATTTCATTTTGCATGGGTGCGGTACTTTATTCATCAAAAGTGGACGTAGAAGGTTTGAAATCCCGTAACTTACCACCAGATCGAACGTGGAAATCAATCATATCTCTATTATTTAAAAATGATGGTTTGATGAAAATTGATGCACCTACTTATATCGAATTTTCATTAAAAATTGAACAAGAGCCTGGGCAACCCATCAAGCAAGAATTTTCCATTCACAGTGGAGAAGAAGTGGATGAATGGATTGAAACGATTACCTACCGGTCGGGGCATCGGCAATATAGTTTTACGAACTATAAGGAAGACTTGCAGTACAAATACAAAATAGATCCGGATCTTTTCTATCTTATTTGGTATCAGCAGGAAGTCAACCAATTTGCAGTTATGAATCCAAAGGAACGTTTTCGGATATTTAGCGAAATGCACGGCATCGACAAGGCACATAAAGATTGGGAAGCCAGTATAGAGAAGGCAAAAGAGACGCAAGAAGAGCTTCAGGGAGCTGAAATAAATGTTAAGTTCAAGAAGTCCGACCTTACCTTCAGGCAAATAGCATTAGATCGTTTTCTTGGCAATCAAAAGCGCCTTCATGAAGGTGCAAAAATGTATATTGAATCGTTAGTAAAGCTAGAAGCCTACTACAAAAATGAAATTAAGATTCAGGAGCGCCTTTTAATAGATTTAGATAGCAGTCGTTTAGATAAAGTTGATGAGCTTGCAGTAAAACAAGGGGAGCTTAAAAAGAAAGAAATAGAATTAAAAGGTTATAAAACCGACTATGAACTGTCGGATAAAGAATTAGGTGAAAAGCAAGAAGAGTTAGAGGGAATAAAAGAAAAAGTCAGTCAATTGGATGTTGAAATTAATCAGTTGAAAGAGGAATTAGACCTCATTATACAGAGAAAAAGCAGAATAGACAGAACGGAGCAAGAAGTAAGGACAGAACTTCAACAGTTGTTAGCCAAACAAAATGGAACACAACAAAATATAGAAAGCCTAACCATAGAACTTTTTCAATTGAAAGAAGACTGGGAAAAAAGAAAGGGGACCGCAATTCGTTTGCAACTCCAAATCGAGGAGGATGCGCGACGAGGAATCCAGTGTAAAGAAATACTTCAGGAATACAAAAGTAGTCATGCTGTTACCGAAAAAATACAGGGGTTTACTGACAGGGATAGTGTTGTAAAGGATGTACTTTTTAGTAAGGGGAAGGAATTGAGGGAATACGAAGCGGAACTTTCTATGCTGACCAGTAATCGTAATCTGTCTGCACGTCAAATGGAATCATTGGCGTATCTCCGGAACAAGCAGATTTCAGCCTATGCTTTACAAGAATTGATTGAGCTAACGGATGCCGCTAAATTAAAGGAAGAGCAGCTATTTGATGCGATTAAATACACGATTTTTTTCAATGGAAAACACATTACACCTCCGAATGATTTGTATCATGTCTCACTAGTGGAAACCGTACCCAATCGTTCCATCACTCATCTGCCAGACCTTCATTTGCAAATTAAAAAAGGGATAGATGAACTGATGGAGCCTTATGCGATGAAAGCTCTCTGGTGGATTGAGAAAATCGTGAAGGAAGATTCCCTTTTTAGCCTCACACATGGCGTGTTGACAGATCCGCTTGGCGTTCGTGGGCTACAAGAAAAAGAACGCTATATATTAAGTGAAAAATCATTGCTGGCACGCAAGCAAGTTGTAGAAGAACAAATCGCTAAGCTTATACAATTACTAGCAGATAATGAACAAGAACATGTGGAAAACAACAACCAAATCCAAGTGCTTAATGGAATAATCTATACAGTTCGCGATGCAGAGGCATTTATGACAAAAGAGCACGAACGTCAACTTGAGAAAAAGAAATTGTCGGAAGAACAGACATGTATTATAGAAGTTGAAGCACAGCAAATTCACTTGGCGATAAAGAAAGATGAGTGGCTGCATTTGAAAATCGAACAAGAAAATGCAATAAGCAAGCTTCGAGAAGAAGAAGCCATCTATACTGAATTTGCAAAAATGAAGGATCAAATTGAACGTTTAAGTGCACTTAAAACGGAGCGGGTGGGTTACCAGACAGCTATCCAAAAATTAAATACATCTATCCAAGAATCGGAAAATATACTTGATCAATTGGAAGGGTATCAAAGAACAATAAAGAGAAAGATGGGTCAGCGTGAAGACAACATCGAAGACTTAGGAAGAGAAATTGAATCCATAAAAAAACAGTTGGTCAATGCCCGCAGTTATAAAGAAGTCGCCCAATCAGAAGCGATTAAAATGGCAGGTGAACTGACGGATTTACAAAAACTAGTTATTGACTTGTATTTGGAAGTTGTGGGTACGATGAACGAAGATGATTCAAAGTCGATTCCGCAGCTGAAAATCGATTATGACAATGGAAAAACAATGTTCCAGAATGCTCGAATAGAATCGGACATCGATCCAGCCGCTCAGGAAAATTATGATACGGTGAAATCTGAATATGAGCGAATGGATGATGAATATAAACGGACAGTAATTTTATTGGAAGAAAACATTGACCGAGCGGAAAAACTGAAAGACCGTCTGCAAACAACTATCAATATGCGTGTTCTTGAAATTGAGCAACGTTTTAAAATGTATATGAGTCAATTCCAATTCGAAGGTGAAATTAGTTGGCATTCCTACGAAGATAAGCGCGGGCGAACACACTTTGATTTGTATATCAAGGCTCGAAAAGAAGGTCACCGCGGCGCCATGGAAGATGTCAGCATAAAAGCACGTGCGGGAAAAGTAGGGAAAGGGGTCTCAGGAGGAGAAGAGTCACTAACGTCTTTATTATTTGCCTTGGCTCTTTTGCAAAACCTACAAACTTCACCAGGATTTATCGTTCTGGACGAGTTCGACAGTGCATTAGACGAACAACGCAAGTTAAAAGTATTTGATCTCTATGAACAAGTGCTGAAACGAAAGTTAATCATCTTAACACCAAAATCGCATGAGCAAGCTTATGTCAATCGATTTAATAAAGCCTTCGTAGTCCAACATGACCCTTCAATTCCGAGGAGTAAAGTAGTTGGAATTGTGAAAACATAAGTTTTTTTCGACTAAGCTGAAAAATGGACGTTCTTATGAGCTGAAAATGACTTATGAGAATGTTCTTGTTGATTTTCGGGCAATTATCTCACCGTACTATCAATAGTGGTGATTTTATCTTTAATGGCAGCGTTATCTTTGTAAAAGTTCCAAACAAATTCAGGAATTTGTTTAGTATTGCTGTAATTAATCGCAAGGACATTGATCGGCCCCCGAAGTCTAATCCTATGTCATATAAGTAGCCAGTTTACCGTTTATAAATGTTTTGTGCACGGTCTTCGACAATAAGCATTGATTTTGTGGAAGGGCTGAGCAATTGGCTAAAAAGGTGCCTGGCACTAATTAGATTTTGAACTATGCGAGAACAATTCATCGAAAGTTAATAAAGACTAACTTTTCGTTACGAAAAGCATCCAAGTGTCGACAATTCCTCAACAGTTGGAGGGCTGAAGAAGAGACTTTGACGACTTCTTGAATGTTGTTCTTGTAAGCTCTTTTCTTTATCTCTAAAACTCAAAATAATTCCGCAGTAAATAAGCCACCCATTTACAATGAGGATGAGTACGAATATTTTCGAGTAACCCTTTCACAAGAGCAGGACTTAAAGTTGGTTTAAGTAGCTGTTGCTTAAGCAGAATTAACGATTCTTTTTCAATAGACTCCTCAATTTCTTTTATATTTTGTTCAATGATTTCAAGGATTTGCTCCTTTGTTGTTTCTTCCTGCATTGGTTGTTTAAACAGTTGAACCAGCTCGTTTGAAATAAATGGAAGGGTAATATGCTTGGCTAGTATATTCGTTTTCTCAACCAGCGATTGAGCAAGTAATTTCGAATCTAATGGTAAGTTATAGAATAAAAATAACTCGGAATAGTTTTTCATAAAGCCTTTAATGCAGTAAATTAAATCGTGCTTTATCTGTTCAATTTCTTCGCCGTATAATCGTTCAACCATCGATAAAATTACTTTCTCCATCAATTGATCGTATGCACGAATTTTTAAGATGAACTCTTCGTTAAATGATTGCATTTGTTCTTTAATAAGAATTTTGCCAAAGTCAGAGTGCTTATGAAAAGAATCGAAAGTCGTGTAATAAAAATTGAATAACAAATCTTCATCATTTTGCGTGGTATTGACTTCATAGTCAATACTGGTTATAAATTGGATCATAAAATGATCAATCAATGCTAAAATCAATTCGTCCTTTGACTTGAAAGATAGGTAGAAGGCGCCTTTAGAAATACCGCAATGTGCTGTTATCTGCTGTACAGAGGTAGCTTCGAAACCTTGTTCCGCAAAAAGTTCTAATGCCTTATCCATAATTAGTTGTTTTTTTATCATTATGATTGTATCGCTCCTAGTGGTTATCGTTGACAACTGACTCATTAGTCATTAGTATAAATATTTGAGTTCGTAAAGTCAATTTGGGGAAGGTGTAAGAATGAAAGGTTTAGTCAATTTTGTCCTGAAGAATAAATTAGCAGTATGGTTACTAACAATTATCATTGTTGTATCCGGTATATATTCAAGTACACAAATGAAAACGGAGACGTTGCCAGATATATCAATTCCTTACTTAATGGTAATGGGTGTCTATCCTGGAGCTACTCCAGAGCAAGTGATGAAAGATGTCTCCATTCCATTAGAGAAAGCGCTAGACAATCTTGAACATGTGAAAGCCGTTTTTTCAAATTCCTATTCTAATATGTCAAGTATTCAAGTGGAATACGAATATGGTATAGATATGGATGAGGCGAAACGTGCCTTAACATCCGCACTAGATGCGGTGTCTTTACCTGAAGGAGCACAAGCGCCAACGATTACAGCAATTAGCATGAATATGATGCCGGTTGTCGCACTAAGTGTAAGTAGTCAAACAGAAGATATTGTTGAATTAACGTCAACAGTAGAGGAAATACTACTTCCGAAAATCGAGAAAATCGATGGAATTGCATCTGCAACGATTGCAGGTCAGCATATTGAAGAAGTGCAACTTACGTATAAAGATGAAAAGATGGCTGAACTGGGCATAACGCCAGATACAGTCAAGCAAATGATCGAAGCAAGTGATTTAGCTGTGTCACTGGGTCTTTATGAGTTTGAAGAAGGTGAGCAAGCTGTTTCAGTAGACGGCAAGTTCATGACTACTGATGAATTAAAGGAAATGCTTATTCCTGTAACACCATCCGCAACAAACACTGCACCATTTGTGAAGCTTAGCGATATTGCTACAATTGATGTCGTAGGTAGAGAAGAGTCGGTTTCACGTACAAACGGTGAAAATGCCATTGCCATTCAAATTATTAAAGGGCAACAAGCAAACACAGTTGATGTTGTAAACGCTGTGAAGGACTTAATTAAAGAAGAACAGAAAACAATAGACGGTCTTGTCATCGATGTATCACTTGACCAAGGTGCGCCAATTGAAGCTTCAGTATCAACGATGATTGAAAAAGCGTTATTTGGTGGTTTGATCGCCATTTTAATCATTCTTCTGTTCCTTCGTGATTTCAAATCAACAATTATTTCGATCATATCCATTCCAGTTTCGATTTTCATGGCTTTACTGTTACTAAACTGGTTGGGTATCACGTTAAATATTATGACGCTTGGTGCGATTACGGTTGCCATCGGACGTGTAATCGATGACTCGATTGTCGTCGTTGAAAATATTTATCGTCGTTTGCATTTAAAAACAGAAAAATTATCAGGTCGGGCACTTGTGCGTGAAGCGACGATTGAAATGTTCAAACCAATCATGTCTTCAACATTAGTGACAGTTGCGGTATTTGCGCCACTTATTTTCGTTGGTGGTATGGTCGGTGAGCTATTCTTACCATTTGCATTAACAATGACGTTTGCGCTTGTTGCTTCGTTAATTGTTGCCATTACAATTGTACCTGCATTATCTCACTTCTTATTTAAGAAAAAGTTATATAGTGAGAAGACAGAAAGCCGCCATAAAGAGGTCGGTAAATTAGCTACATGGTACAAAGGTGTTCTGGGCTGGACATTAAACCATAAAGTCATTACTTCACTAATTGCTGTCGTTATGTTGGCAGGCAGTGTGGCATTAACGCCATTAATTGGTTTTAGTTTTATGGGTAGTGAAGAAGAAAAAGTGATGTACTTAACGTACACGCCGGAAACAGGCGAGCTAATGGAAGATACGTTAGCAAATATTGAAATTGTAGAACAAAAGTTATTAAAAAGTAAAGATATTGACATTGTTCAATTATCTGTTACTGATTCCGGCGATGCAATGTCCGCGATGATGGGCGGAGGATCTGGTGGCGCTTTAATGTACCTCATTTTCGACCCGGATATGAAGAACTTTGCGGAAGCTCGTACGGAAATTGAAGACTATGTGTTCGACATTGGTCAATCAGGCGAATGGAAGAGCCAAGACTTCACTTCAATGTCAATGCCTACGGGTGGGGTTAGCTACACATTCTACAGTGAAAATTTAGATAAACTAAATGAAGCTGTAAAAATGGTAGAAGGTGTTATAAATGAAAACGATCGCTTAGAAGATGTTTCTTCAAGTGCAAAAGATGCTTACGTTGAATACAAATTCAAAGTAGAGCAAGATGAATTACTGCAGTATGGCTTAACAACGGGGCAAATCGTCATGATGCTAAACCCGATGCGTACAAACGATGTATTAACGACGGTTGAAAAAGATAAAAATACATTAGAAGTAATCGTGCAGAAAGAAGAAGCTGTACAACCAAAATCAATCGATGATCTTTTGGCGACAGAGATACCGACAGCACTCGGTACGACAATGAAACTTTCTGAGCTGGTAACAGTTGAGGAAGGGACAACGTTAAATGCACTTGCTCGAAGCCAAGGTGAATATTACGCAACAGTTTCAGGAACAATCATTGATGCTGATATTTCAAAAGCGACATCTGAAGTAGATAAAGCAATTGATAAATTGGATTTACCTAAAGGTGTTACGGTCGGTGTTGCTGGTGTGGCAGCGGATATGACGGAGACATTTACACAACTTATTGTGGCAATGCTTGCGGCAGTCGCAATTGTCTTCTTCATCCTGGTTGTAACATTCCGTGAGGGCGTCGCACCATTCGCGATTCTCGTCTCGTTACCATTTGCAGTCATTGGTTCATTTGTTGGTTTATTAATCGCGGGTGAAACAATCTCTGTATCGGTCATGATGGGGCTATTAATGTTAATCGGAATCGTTGTTACGAACGCGATTGTACTAGTAGACCGTATTATCCGTATGGAACGTAGCGGTTTGAAAATGCGTGAAGCAGTTCTTGAAGCGGGTGTGACGCGTTTACGTCCAATTCTTATGACTGCGATTGCTACGATCGGTGCACTAATTCCATTAGCAATTGGATCAGGCGGTGGTGGTGGTTTGATCTCCAAAGGTCTTGGTATTACAGTAATCGGTGGTTTAATCAGTTCAACGTTATTGACACTGATTGTTGTTCCGATCGCTTACGAACTATTATCCAAGCTTTTCAAGAAAAACCGTAAAGAAATAGAAGAAGATTAATTGATCTAACTAACAAAAACGACCTCATCTATTTATAGATGAGGTCGTTTTTGTTAGTGGATGCTACCTACGGATGCCAAACAAAATCACTTTCACATGGGGCACTCTATATTAAGGAATAAAATCAATTCACCTTTCTGAATTTCTCAATTGCTTCCTTTGAAAGTTAGTTTCAAGTTCTTTAAACCAATGATCCCCGCTCAATCTATTCGATTATTATGACGATGTGTCACGTGGATTAATCGACAAAGCCATATTTTTCGATGTTTTTATGAAGTTTGATATGTCAGTGGAGTTAAAGCTTCCTTGGTGAATTAAAGTGAAATCGAGGTATAATTGGGGCAGCAGTACTGTGTTTTTGCGGTGAAAATTGGGTCAGGTTGAATTGCAAGTGTATGCTAAATGCCACAAGCAGCTAGCTGAAAACTTCGAACAGTTTCAAGAGCGTTGTATATCGATCGAATAGATTGATGAATACATGGTATTTGCAGTCCCTTTAGCGGATGAAGAGCTAGAGCCTGTTTATGCTTGGAGAGGATTTGGAACTTATAGTACGAGTGTGGAATACCCTGTCTGATCGACCAGAGGATTTCGTATCGTCCATTGAAAAGGGCATACTATTTTCTGGGGATGGAAGACGAAAGTCTACTTACTTTGGTCTCAATTCATGTATTCATGTATTAATGTATTAATAAAGGAGTTTTGACTGAAGTATTTTAAGAGTACTTGAGAGTTTATATGGACTAATTATTGTTATCAAATGGCTCGCTGTGAAGGGTGACTGGGACTAACGTATTAGTACTATATATGTTGAATTAAAGAATCCATTGAATTTACTGTGGCGCTCAATAAGGAGAGAGTTATATTTCGGGGTGTGGATTGTAGAACACTCGGCGCTTTGGAGATGTCTTTTCTGCGCCTGCTCTAGGGTATTCATTATCGAGAGAAATGTGATTACTAGTTGCTACTAATTCTATTCAAGAAAGACGCACTCCAGGTTGTAGATATCATTACAAATGATGGAATGCTCTTTCTCGCATGGACCATCCAGCGAAGGCGCGTCTTCGTGGTAGCCGGAGCGATAAGACTGAAAGTAGTCTTCTTTCTGGCTTATCGCGGGAGGCATCCACAAAGCGTCGAAGCGGTATTGGCGGGAATTCTAATTAGTTCTAAGTATTGGGGCTTTTTTTAGTGACCTCCCAAAAGCCCTTGTTAAGCGCATACACCGTATTCATTTGTTCAACATATGGAGATCCCTTAAATGAAGTGGAAAAGCCCAAAGTTAAAGACGATAGAAAAGTGAATACCAATAGAACACGAACACTCAGACAACTTTTGTGACCAAATGTAATATTAAGTGAAAGCGTTTTCGAGTATAGTTTTTGTAAGGGGGAGCTAGTTATGTTGGAGAGCAGAAGCTTGAATACATATTTCCAATTAATGAAATTGAAGCCAGTACAGCTATCCTGGTTTATTGACATGCTGAACTTATCCGGACGTCAGTTTCAATATGATGTAGAAAAAATAAATAACTACTTAATTGGCGAGGGAATGTCACCGATTCGCATTTCAAATGACCGAATTCTCATCCCACCTGAGGTTATTAATTATTGGGAAGATAACAACACAGATTTTACAACAAATCAATTTTCTTTTGACCAGGAAGAACGCGTGATCATTATCTTGTTATATACCTTTATCAGGCGCGAACCCCTTTCTAATTTTCACTTTCAAAATACTTTTGGAATTAGTAAAAATACTGTCAGTGCAGATGTAAAACGAGTCAATCGGTTTTGTATCGATTTCCGAGTTGAGATGCGCTATACACGTGAGCAAGGATATCATTTAAAAGGATCAGAAGAAGATAAGCGGAATTTGATGCTCAAGGCGATTTCAAAATTGAAAGTTAAGCCACATGCACATGAGAAATTCACTTTTATATTTCAGCAGCAACAGTTTGAGAATCAATATGATCTTTATCAGCAAATTTTGAAGGATTTTGAACAGCAATATTCATTTACATTCATTGAAGAAAGATTGGATGAATTTATTTACTTACTCCAAATGATCCATATTCGCCAACAGCAACAAAAAAAGGTGTTGATTTATCCGGATACGGTGAGTTTTCTAGAAAAGAAAAAAGCTTTCATAGTTTCGGGATTGATTCAGCAACGTTTAGGATATACGACTCACCCTGAAGAAGTTTCCTTTCTAACAATCCAGCTGCTCGGTATATGCCAAGGAGAAGTTAGCCCTACTAGGACTGATACTCTGCTTGAAATCACGGAACAAATTGTTGTTAGTTTTGAACGTTATGCATGTATCCAATTGCTAGATAGAAACAAAGCAATTGAAACGTTATATTTGCATTTTAAACCGGCTTATTACCGAATGCTCTTTAAAATACCAATTACAAATGCGTTGCTTGCTGATATTAAGGAAGAGCATCATGATTTGTTTACAGTTGTAAAGGAAGTACTAAAACCTATTGAAGAAATGCTGAATATTAAAATACCTGAAGATGAGGTTGGCTTCCTCACCCTTCATTTTGGTGGGTTACTTAAGCTGGATAGTGAGAGTCAAAGTAAAGTATTCAGGGCTCTAATTGTTTGTCCAAATGGGATTAGTTCCAGCATAATGCTAGAAAACCAATTAAAATCGCTTTTTCCGCAATTTCATTGGACTTCATCGCTTTCATCCTATGACTTTCAGCATCTCGATGAAGCGAAGTATGATTTAGTATTTTCCACTGTTTTACTTAAAACAAAAAAACCGTTGTATATGATTAGACCGATCATGAGTGAAATGGAAAAGAATGAACTCGTCCAAACGGTAAAAGGGATGACGCTTCAACAGCCTTACCATAATCCAACTTCGGATGAATTAATGAAAATCGTTCGCCAATATGCAGACATCAAACAGCCAGAGTTGTTAAAAAGTGCATTGCAGCACGCGTTATTTCAAAAGGATAGCTTGAATACGAGGAGGAAACAACCGGTGCTAAAAGATTTATTAATCGAAGAAAATATTCAATTTATGGATGAAATCGAAAATTGGAAAGATGCAATCAAGAAAGCAGCAGAACCGCTACTGTTAAACGATTCAATTACAAATCAATATATTGACGTAATGATTGAGAACGTTGAGACTATGGGACCGTACATTATCATTGGAGAGCAAATTGCAATCCCACATGCACGCCCAGAATTCGGTGTAAAAAAATTAGGAATGAGCTTGTTGAAACTAAAAAAATCTGCACACTTATTAAACAGTGAAGCCAATCAAGTTGAAATATTTATTTGTTTAGCTGCGATTGATAATCAAACACACCTAAAGGCGTTGGCTCAATTGACAAAGTTGTTAAGTGATCCTATTAAATTGCAACATTTAAAGGAGGCGGAGACAAAACAGGATATTCTTGACTTGGTTTCAGAGTTCTCAGTTCAGTAGGTTTGTAACGTTCTATATAAGAAATTGAAAAGTACGATTAAAACAAGCAATCAATCATAGGAGGAATATAAGATGAAAATTTTAGCAGTGTGTGGGAACGGATTAGGAACGAGTTTTATTCTGTCAATGAACGTAAATAAAGCACTAAAAGAATTGAACATTGATGCCGAATGCAAAAATATGGACTTAGCGAGTGCAAAATCAGAGGCAGCTGATTACTACATTGGTACTCCTGAAATTATGGAACAATTGCAAGATGGTAATAGAAAAACAATTGGTATCATTAATATGGTCAGTGCGGTTGAAATCCAGAAAGCGTTGACTTCTCATATCTTAGGAGAGCAATAATATGTTTGATTTGATAATGAAGGATATTTTAGGAACGCCTGCCATTTTGGTCGGTTTGTTCGCTTTATTTGGTTTACTATTGCAGAAGAAAGCAATTACTGATGTTGTTTCTGGAACATTAAAAACCATAATGGGCTTCATTATTCTTGGAGCAGGTGCGGCTGTATTAGTAGGTTCTCTTGACATCTTTGGAAAAATGTTTGAAAAAGCATTCAATATTCAAGGTGTTATCCCGAACAATGAAGCAATTGTAGCTATGGCACAAACTGCTTTCGGTGCTGAAACAGCTATGATTATGTTAATTGGTATGCTGGTTAACATAGTCATAGCAAGATACACGAAATTTAAATACATCTTCTTAACTGGGCATCACACAATGTTCATGGCCTGTTTACTTGCTGCTGTTCTGTCAACTTCGGGCATGGGTAGTGTAATGATAGTAATCGTAGGCTCACTTATTTTAGGTGCATTAATGGTTCTACTACCTGCAATGCTACAACCTACAGTAAGAGAAATTACGGGCTCGGATGATATTGCTGTAGGACACTTCGGTTCATTCGGTTATTTTGTAGCAGCTAAAGTTGCTAAATTGACTGGAGACAAAACGAAATCGACTGAAGATGTAAAAGTGCCAAAATCACTTGGGTTCTTACGTGATTCTTCTGTAGCATTGGCATTAACAATGGCAATTATGTTCTTTGTGGTTGCTTTGGTTGTTGGTCCTACTTACATTGAAGAAAACCTGAGCGATGGTGCAAACTTCTTAGTGTTCTCATTGTTACAGGCAATTACGTTCGCCGCGGGTGTATTCATTATCTTGGCAGGTGTTCGTATGTTAATAGCTGAAATCGTTCCCGCATTTAAGGGAATCGCAGATAAAATTGTTCCAAATGCGAAACCTGCATTAGACGTTCCTATCGTATTCCCATTTGCACCAAACGCAGTTATCATTGGATTTTTATCAAGCTTTGCAGCAGGACTGTTAAGTATGTTTTTACTACCACTTGCAGGGTTAGCTGTTATCGTGCCCGGACTCGTTCCACACTTCTTTTGTGGAGCTGCTTCCGGAGTATTCGGCAACGCAGTGGGTGGGCGTAGAGGTGCTATAATTGGTGCTTTCGTACAAGGATTGTTAATCAGTTTCCTTCCAGCAATGTTGATGCCCGTTCTAGGTTCACTTGGATTTGAAGGTACAACTTTTGGTGATTCTGATTTCGGTGTTATAGGTATTCTAATAGGATATATAATCAACTTCTTCAACTAATTCAACTAATAACCCTAAGGACTCCTTTTATGGAGTGCTTAGGGTTATTTTCATTTCTGTATATAGGGGTTTGAATCTCGGAAAACTCCTTGTAATTGGAATGAATTAGGATTCCCCTAATACCGCTTCGACGCTTTCTGGATGCCTCCCGCGATAAGCTAGAAAGGAAACCACTTTCAGTCTTATCGCTCCGGCTACCGCGAAGACGCGCCTGCGCTGGATGGTCTATGTGAGAAAGAGCTTTTCATTATCTGCGATGAAAACTGCAATCTGGAATTTATCTTTCTTGAATAGAATTAGTAGCAACTAGTAATCACATTATAAACTCTGCATATACATCTCAAAATTACATTTCTCTCGATAATAAACACCCTAGCGAAGGCGCGGTGAAGGCATCCCCAATGCGCCAAGTGATTTACAATCCACACCCCGAAATACGACTCTTTCCTTATTGAGCGCCACAGTAGGTTCAATGGGATTCTATAATTCAACATATATAATCAATTTCTTTTCAAAAGAGTATCCTTTTGCGGATTCTAACCTAAATAAAGTGTGACAACGCAATGATCAGTCGGTCTTTGCGTGTAGGGAGCGATTATTTAGTGAAGTTCCAGCCGATTAAAACAAAAGAAATATTAAATGAAGCTGTATCATTAGGTCGACGATTCTATATGGGGATGAAAGTGCTTAAGGAATCATTTGCTCAGTGAATCGTCGGAACAGGTCCAACTTTAAACGTGGCGACCGACAATGGCCTTGCGCGTGCAGCGAAACTATTCGGTGTTACGGTCTAGGCTCCATAGAAATCGGTCGTCATCCGGGTGTGATTACAGTCACTTTGCAGGTACGGAAGTCATATCTTGCTCAAGCAAAGCTATGGGATATTGTTGATTAAGATGAAAAACAGAGTGGGCTACCAATTTTGGTAGTTCACTCTGTTTTTTGCGAAGAACTATAGGTAGAAACTGTTCGCCTTAATTTAAACATCAATATTATACTGTTTAATTTTATTATAAAGACTGACTCTCGAAATACCTAATTTTTTTGCTGCGGCACTTTTGTTTCCGTATGTTTCAATAAGTACTTCTTTGATACGCTCATGTTCCAATTGAGCTTTCTCTTGGGCTAATCCTTTTTTGTTTACAAGGTTGTCAGTTGTGACGGGGAATATAGACATAATGTCTTCTGCATGAATCGTTGAATTATCAATAATGATAATCATTCGTTCAACAACATTTCGTAGTTCTCGAATATTACCTGGCCACTGGTAGTTTATGAACATCTCCATGGCGCTGTTCAGAAGTGTGGGGATTTCTTTTTGATATTTTGCGCAATACTCTTGAACGAAACTAGTGACTAAAATTGGGATATCCTCGATTCGTTCTCGGAGTGGGGAGATTTTCAAAGTAACAACATTTAAGCGGTAATATAAATCTTCGCGGAATAGCCCTTTTTTAATCATGTCTTCTAAATTACTATTAGTTGCAGCGACGATTCGGCTATTTACTTTTATTGATACGTTGCCTCCTATTCGAGAAACTTCTCTTTCTTGTAAGACACGAAGTAACTTTACTTGCATATCAAGAGGTAACATCCCAATTTCGTCTAGAAATAATGTACCGCCGTCAGCCATCTCCACTTTTCCAGCTTTTCCGTCCTTGTGAGCGCCTGTAAAAGATCCTTTTTCATACCCAAAGAACTCGCTTTCAAAAAGAGCTTCGGGAATTGCACCACAATTTATGGGGATAAAAGGTTGATCTTTACGTAAGCTTGCTTCGTGTACGCCTTGTGCAAAAAGTTCTTTACCTACACCACTTTCCCCTTGAATTAACACCGTCGCATCTGTCTTCGCAACTTTTAACGCTAATTCCTTTGTGGATTGTATGGTACTACTATGTCCTTTAATTTCAGAGAAAGGACCTATTTGTCCCTGTAAATTATATTGTTGTTTGACCTTTTGTAATTCTGTAGTTGTTAATGATAACTTTTCATTTAATTTTACAATGCTTGTTATGTCTTGATCGATTGAAATGGCTCCGATTAAGTTCCCATCACTATCTAGAATAGGGGATGAGCTTATGAGGACATGCTTATCCGGGAGGGGTTGATGATAGACATTATAAACGGGTTTTTTCGTTTCAAGAATCTCTAATAACTTTAAATCTTCCTTTTTAAAAAAGGTACTAATCTTTTTGTTTTTTATAGCTGCCAGCGGTATTCCGTAAATTTGTTCAGCTTGAGAATTCCAATATTCTACTACTCCTAAGGCGTTAATAATGGCAATTGCATCAGAACTCGTTTCGATTAATGTGTTCAAATAATAGTGCGAATGTTTGATGGGGATAGTATTCATTGCTTACAACATCCTCCCTGAGTAAAGTTGTTAGTGTTAATTTTGTATTTACAATACTGTAAACTTAATGAACAGTTCCTATTGTAATGAATTATACGAACGATTGCAATATGGTGATTAGATATACTTTTGTGAGTTGGCACGCTTCTTGCAATTATAGTAGTGAGCAAGAAATAACTATGTACTTGGGAGGTATAAACACTTTATGGTGATGATAGGGAATAGTATACGGACGATTGATGCTCATACTATGGGTGAAGCAGCCAGAATAGTGATTGATGGGATCCCATCAATCCAAGGGAATAGCATGATGCAAAAGAAAAACTATATGCAAACTGAAATGGATCATATACGGAAGCTGCTAATGCATGAACCAAGAGGTCATTTGAATATGTTTGGTGCAATTTTAACCGAACCTTGCAATGTGGAATGTGATCTTGGTGTATTATTTATGGATAGTGGCGGCTATCTAAATATGTGTGGGCATGGAACGATTGCGGCTGTAACAATAGCAATCGATCAAGGGCTGATTGAAAAACAGGACAAGGTATTATTGGATACACCCTCTGGAGTTGTTGAATGTTATATCGTGTACGACAATGACAAAGTTAAAGAAGTGTCTTTTATTAACGTACCCGCATTTTTGTTGAAAAAGAATGTAAGCGTTTTAGTAGATGACGTAGGGCATGTCAATTTGGATATAGCATTCGGCGGTAGTTTCTTTGCGATTGTGGATGCCAAGCAATTCAATTTGGAATTAAATATTGAAGAACAAGATAAAATTGCGGCACTTGGAATTGCGATTAGGAAAGCTGTAAATGAGCAACTAACAATAGTACATCCTGAAATTCCAGAAATTAATACAGTTGACCTTGTGGAATTTAGTTTAGAAGTAGAAAAGAATCATTATAAAAATACAGTTGTTTTTGGAGACGGACAAATTGACAGATCGCCTTGTGGAACAGGGACATGCGCGAAACTTGCAACATTAGATCTTAACAAAGGTGAAGAAATCATCCAAGAAAGTATCATTGGATCACGATTTAAAGGGGCAGTCGTTGATTATACGGAAGTCCAAAATATTAAAGCAATTATACCGAAGATTACTGGATCTGCATGGATGACAGGGATTCATCAGTTTTCATTAGATGCAACAGACCCATATGTAGAAGGTTTTTTATTAAAATAATTAATAGTAATCACACAAAATGGAGGTATTGATCATGGGATTAACAAGAGATTTCTTTATATTACTGTCACAAAACAAAGTTTTGAATAGCGGTGCAAAACGATGGGGGTTAAAACTAGGGGCACAGTCCGTTGTTGCAGGAACGAGCGTTGAACAAATGGTAGAAAGCGTAAAGCAATTAAATGCAAAAGGTATTGCTGCAACAGTCGATAACCTTGGGGAATTTGTTTTCGAGAAGCAAGAGGCGATTGAGGCAAAAACACAAATCCTAGCAGTCATCGAAGCGATTCATGAACATGCATTGGACGCGCATATTTCTTTGAAGCCTACACAGCTTGGCTTAGATATTGACTATGATTTCTGCTTAGATAATCTAAAAGAAATTGTTGCGAAAGCAAACGACTATGCTATATTTATCAATTTTGATATGGAGGATTATGGACATTTACAGCCATCCTTTGACATCATCGATGAGCTTTCAAATGACTACACGAATATCGGAACAGTTATCCAAGCCTATTTTTATGAGGCGGATGAAAACCTTCAGAAATACAAAGACTACCGCATGCGAATCGTTAAAGGTGCTTACAAAGAGCCAGAAAACTTAGCGTATCAAGATAAAAAAGATATTGATCAGAATTATATTCGATTGATTGAATATCATTTGCTGAATGGTAAATTTTCGTCTATCGCAACACATGATCATCATGTTATCAATCATGTTAAAAAGTTTGCGAAAGATAATAATATCTCCAAGGACAAGTTTGAATTCCAAATGCTATATGGCTTTCGGAATGAATTACAACTGGAGCTTGCGAATGAGGGGTATAAGTTCTGTACATATGTACCATTTGGAGTAGATTGGTATGGCTATTTCATGCGGCGACTGGCGGAGCGTCCACAAAACCTTAATCTTGTTGCGAAGCAGATGTTCAATAAAAAGACGAATACAATGATTGGTATTGGGGCTAGCGCATTTTTATTAGGTAGAGTCAGTAAAAAGAAAAGGATCTAAGCATATCAGCTAGCTATTTTTGGGGATGTACTAAACGATCTTATATGAAAATATGCATTTTTAGATGCGAAATTTAGGGGGAATTTACATGGAGAAAAAAATGCCGTTTTCACAATTAATAGCGATTGGTTTTATGCTTTTTGCTATGTTCTTAGGTGCTGGAAACGTTATTTTTGCGCCAATGTTAGGTCAAGAGGCAGGGACAAATACATGGATTGCGATGGGTGGATTCTTAATAACAGGTGTTGGAATGGTTCTTCTTGCAATTATTGCATTAACACGTGGGGGAGGAACTGTTGAAAAACTTGCGGGAAGGGTACATCCCCTATTTGCAACAGTATTCTCGATACTACTATTCCTAACGCTAGGGCCGATTTATGTGGTTCCACGAACAACATCGGTGGTCTATGAAATTGCGATCAATCCGTTAGTGCTAGATAAATCAAACACCAGTCTCTTTCTTTTTATTTTCTCGTTGTTATTTATAGTCCTGACGATTTACCTATCATGGAACACAACGAAGTTTGTGGATCGCTTAGGCAAAATCATAACGCCGATTTTTGTAGTGCTCTTAATTGTACTTGTTGGCAAGTCCATTATTACACCTATGGGGAGTTTTGGGGAACCCCAAGGTGATTATATAAAGGGGGCCTTCTTAAAAGGATTCACCCAAGGGTATTATACAATGGATGTTCTCGCGGCTTTTGTATTCGGTGGAATATTTATCAAATCAATTAGTGCCTTTGGTATAAAGTCTGAAAAAGAAGTATCCAAGTTATTTATTAAAGCTGGAATAATTACAATTATTGGTTTGGTGGCTTTACAAATCTCAATGGCATGGATAGGTGCTTCCAGTGTTAATCCAATTGGCTATATGGCTAATGGTGGAGAAGTATTAGCGCAAAGTGCTATCGTCTTATTTGGACAGTTCGGGATTTATATTATCGGAACTGTTATTTTGTTAACAGGAATCACGACAAACGTTGCTTGTTTAGCAGCTGTTGCGGAGTATTTTGAAAGAATTATGCCTACTGTTTCATATAAAAAGTGGTTGATAGTATTTGCTTCTTTAGGTTTAGTTATTACAAACTTTGGACTTACGACTATTCTGACGTTGGCGTCTCCAATTTTGCTTTTACTCTACCCAATAGCAATCGCTTTAATCGTTCTAATATTTGCAAACAACTTGTTTAATGGCCATCAATCGGTTTATGTAGGAACTGTGATTGGTGTCGGTTTTGTTGCAATTCTTGATGCGTTAAAGGAGGCGACTATTTTTCCAGAAGCCATCAATACGATGTTTGGATTTATCCCTTTATTTGAAAATGGTGCGGGATGGGTTGTAACGGGGATCATTGGATTTGTTATTGGTCTAGTCGTAGCGAAATCGAGAAAAGAATCTGTTACATTAATCAATATCGCTGGTGAAGAAGTCCATTAATGATTAGTGGATTGAATAGTAGTTAGTTTTTATATGAAAGGTAAAATGCCGCAGGGGACATAAAAACTCCTGTGGCATTTTTATATCAAAGTTTTTTAAGGAACCTATACAAGATATACCGTTGAAAGTTTAACTACCTCGCGCCAACTCATTGACTTCTATAAATCACATACGTATAATACCTAGTAAACAGGTAAGAATAGTTTTTTGGAGAGTATCCTTGAAAGGGTGTTTACTATGACAAGTAAAGCGATTTCAATTTATGCTAATCAACTTTATCTTTCGGGGGTTCTTCATTTTCCAGAAAGAGTGCATCATAGAAAGGTTCCGCTTATTGTATTATTACATGGATTTGTCGGTAGCAAAGTCGGAGAACATCGGTTATTTGTGAAAGCAGCACGGTATTTCACAGCGAAGGGTTATGCGGTTTTTCGATTTGATTTTAGTGGTTGTGGGGAAAGCGACGGGGATTATGCGGATGTTACGGTCACGAAGCAATTAAGTGAGGTTCAGGCGGTGTTAAATTATGTATCCATGTTACCTGAAATAGATGCAAACAATATTATATTAATCGGTCATAGTCTTGGAGGTGCTGTCGCTTCATTAACTGCTGCAGTAGATTGTCGAATTCGTAAACTTATTTTATGGTCACCAGTTGGGAAACCTTATAAAGATATTACCGGAATTTTAGGCGAGAACGCTATGAAAACAGCGGCACTAAATGGGGTAGTTGATTATCATGGGTTTTATGTGAGTCAATCATTTTTAACTGATTTGAAAAACCATCACCCTCTTGAAGCGATTCGTTCGTACCAAGAGGCAGCGTTGATCATTCATGCACAACAGGATAAGGATATACCGAAAGAACATGCTGCGCGTTATTCTGCATCATTGCAACAAAGACTTGTTCCTGACCGAGTAAACACGCATTATATTGAGGATGCAGATCATACATTTTCAAGCTACACATTTGAAAATGAATTATTCATGAAATCTACCGAATGGCTTGGTGATTGTTATGAGCATCCTGGAAAAGTAGCATTGTAGTTTTAAAGATGATTCAAAGAAGTTGATGGACTTAAAAAAGAGTCCGTCAACTTCTTTGAATTTCTTTTTAAAAAGAGTATCCCTTCTTAGATTCCAACAGTTTACAGAAGAAAACTCTTTTATTAATAATATTGATGTTGATGAAAAACAAAAGGACCATAAATAACTTAGTATTAAGGGTGCTAAGTTACTCCTGGCCTTCTAATAAGAATAATTGCTCCCTTTCACTGGACTATTACGAATACTTTGATTGAGAAATGGTTTGTGATAGTCAAACAGTCATTTTTCTTTCATTTCATGATATAGGTTGCGATTATCCCAAGAATGATTCCAATTATTATGGTAGCACCAAATATTAATACTTGTTTCAATTCTCCATCCCTTCATTGTTATTATTTAAAGTTTATTGACGAGGTCTGGAACATATTCAGTGGAAAAAATAGATATTCAATATAGTTTTGAAGATCTCCCAGGTGACGCGATTATTCGTATACATGGTTTTATAAAGAAAATGATGGTCGTATCACTTTGGGCGTAAAAGCCCTATATATACAATAAAAACAATTATCCTTGAAATTTTTTTTCGTAATTGGTAAGCGCAAGCAAAGGAAAGATATATTGATAGCTATGATAGTGGATATAAAAACCTCCACCCATTCCTTGTCCAACCGGATAGAATAACGTCCAATCGACTTTATTATAGGTTTCTAGCAAATAGGAAATCCCTGCATCAATTACGGGTGTTGCCTTTTCTGAAACCGCAATGAGTGTATCCAGTGCCCATGCTGTTTGAGTTAGGTTGCTGGAACCAAGAGGGATGTACTTAGATGCGAGGTCACTTTTGCAAGATTCTCCCCAACCGCCGTCATGATTTTGTATCGAAAGTAACCAGTTTACAGCTTTTTGAATAGTTGGACTCCCTGGGCTTACACCTGCCGCGATAAGACCAGTAATTGCCGCCCATGTTCCGTAAATATAGCAAATTCCCCAGCGCCCGTACCATGAACCATCCACTTCTTGATTATGAATTAGCCAATCTACCCCGCGTTTCATAAGGTCATGATTTTTCGGTAAGTTCGTATATTCACCTAGAAATTCAAGTGTTCTACCGGTTAAATCGGCACTGCTTGGATCTGTCAATAAAAATTTACCGCCTTCAATTGGAAGCAAGTTCAATAATTGATTATCAACATTTTTTTCGAATGCAGGCCATCCACCGTCACTATTTTGCATAGACATTAGCCAAAGAATTCCTTTGTCCCAAGCTTGATGAATGCGAGTGTCTTTCTGAACTAGCTGTGAAATAGCCCTTAGTGAAGCCGTAGAGTCATCTATATCAGGATTCATCGTATTTACAGCTGAGAATCCCCAGCCCCCGGGTAAAACTCCAGGATTATGAATCGCCCAATCGCCATATTTAGTTTGCTGCTGCTCTAACAAGTATTCGTTTGCCTTTTCGATTACCGAATCAGTCGAAGGAACTCCTGCTTTTTGAAGAGCATAGCTAATTAAGGACGTATTCCACACCGTTGCAGTTGTATATTGTATATGCTGCTTACCATGAATCGTGCATTTCATCGCTTTTAGTCCTTCGACCGCCTTTAAAATTATCGGGTCGCTGTTGGAGTGACCAAGAGAGAGCAGGGAAAATATCATCAGAAACGTAGAACTAAAATAACTGTAAAGGGTTCCATCTGGCTCAATGTGATTGAGCATATACTGTTTTGTTTGATTGAAGGCTAAAGAATTGAAAGTTTGAGATATACCCAGAAAACTTTTAAGGTCATGTTCAATTATAGAAAAAAGTTCTTGGATATCTTGTATATTGAAAAAATCATCAGCTGTCTCTGGAAGGAACAATTCAGATAGATTAGGGCTGCTTTTTGTTGTTTTTACGTATTTCTTATTTGCTAAAATCATAATCGGAGCAAGATTTGCTCTTCCGTACACGGAAAGATCATAGAAATTGATGGGGAAATTGAGCGGCAAGAGGATAATTTCAACCGGTATTGGGAAATATGCGGGCCATGGATATTGACCGGTTAACGCCAGCATGATTTTTGTTAACATATGTGAATTTTCAAGACCACCGTTTGCCAAAATAAACTTTTTTGCCGCAAGCAATCTATAGTCTTCCTTGCTGACATAGCCTGAATAAAGAAGTGAGTAATAGGCTTCAACCGTAGCGGATATGTTCCCATCACCTTCATCATGGAAAAGCTTCCAAGCGCCATTTGCCTCTTGTTTACTCAATATTCTTTCAGCTAAATCGCGAACTAAATTTTCATCATCTATTTCCAGTGTCCTTACTAAAATAATCATATAGGCATCGGTTGAAATACCCGTTTCAAAGGGGTAATCCCATGAACCATCGGGTGTCTGGTCAGTTTTTAGTTGTTGGACTAATTGGCTAATCAACTGTTCGGTACGATATGTCAACGTCTCATCATCTCCTTAGTAAAGGTTATTCATATCTATATATCCCTATTCATAATCCTAAAGGAGGAATGATTTTTAGTAGGGGGGCGGCCCGTGTTCAATTTATTAAGAAAAATAGGGGGAAAACAACAACTTCCGGAAAGTTTACTATTAATTAAAGCTGATTTGAAGAAGTATAACTCTGTTTCTATTCTGGAGGAACAGCATTTATCTTGGGGGGATCAGCAACTTCTTCAACTGATTCGTTTAAAAACGAAACAGTTGAACCTGAATAATTTGACGAGAACAAAAGCTTACCTCGATTTCTATATTTTTCGGCCAGAAATTCACTGGGCATTCCTAGGACATATGGTTTCGAGAAATGGCGGATGGAATATGACAGATTTAAAAGGAGAGTTCCTTTCTAGACTCATGAATGAAAAAACAAAACAAGATTTCTATTCATTCTTGGAACGTGGGAACTGGCTTATATTCCAAGATGTATATCCGCAGTTCTTATTATATGAAGAAAGTCTATTTCAAAGTCGGAATTTGTTTTATTTGTTGCCTTACTTAAATGTTTCTGCTTTTATGGAAGTGATTTGGAATCGTTTCTGGGAGGAAAGTGATTCCTATACGCTTGCGATTGCGCTCATAATTAATGAACAAAATTATTTGGAGAACAGAATCGTGCGAAATTCCTTCTATCAAAGAAAGGTTTTTCAGACGTTCGAATTCGTACTCCAGGATCTGCTATCATTCAATCAAATTTTGTTTCCCTTTACTGACAGTGGAAAGCCGACTGAAAAGGCACCTCTTACGGGATTAACGCTCCATCAATTTGGATCGCTACATGAACGTATTATGCTCGGAAAGGATTTGTATCGATTACTATTTCATGAGGCAGACCTACTAGAAAAAGTTTATCGCTGGGCAACTACCCACCCACATACTGGTTCACGTAAGGACTATTGGCCGGATGTTTTTAACGATGTATTCGAAGGGGTGCCAGGATTGGCTATTACGAGGAGGTTAAAGTCTTGTGCGCTAAGAAAAGGAGCGCTTAGGTTGTATAGCCCGCGGCTTGAGTATGTGTGGGAAAACATCCCTCATCATGAAGCGGAAGCTGGAGATTGGTTCGAGCATTGGCGTGTTGTAGATTACTTAATAGAAGTAAAAGAACCGATTAATGGAAAGGTGATGGGTGAATATTGTGAAACACTTGAAAGGCTTGAACTCGCCGCTATCGCGAAAACGGCTATCTTCACGTAATGCATTCTTGTATTTGCCATCTATTTTAGTGGCTTCTTTACTGGGTACCTATTTAGATTTGTATTTTGTTGGAAAACAATTATATCAGTTCCCGGTTCGCCCTTTCCCAGATGTATTTTCGATTAATATTGTATTTACATTAATCATCCTACCTATGTTAATAGGGCTATATCTTTATTTGGTAGATAAAATGTCAAAATGGAGTAGGCTGATTTTTACTTTTTTTCTTAGCGCACTCGTGCCATTCATTGAGAAAAAGTCAATGCAATTAGGTTTTTTTTATCATGAGAATCAATGGAACCATATCTATTCGTTCATAGGTTATTTCCTCTTTCTGTTGCTGATTTGGAAGATTTTTGAATGGGTGAAATCAGAAGTTAGAAATTCGTAATGAGGAAAAGCTGAATAAGTGAAATTTGTTCGAAGTTAGACTATTTATGTTGACATAAAGAATTCTCTCAACAATGCCCGCGCTAGGGGGAGCCTTCGCTGGACATTATATAGAATCATTAGTGCAACATATATAGGTCTGTATATGCTGAAGAATCATGGAGAGGAACTTATTTATTCTAGAGCCTAGACTATAGCGGTTAGTCTGGTGTCACCGCTATAGGAATAACGAAAGAAAAAATAACCGGAGATGAAAGTCAAGGAGTTAGTTGCTAAACGAAGTACAATTGAAGCTTTCGGAAATTTTTTTCAAGCGATAGGGAACACAGCACTATTCAACAATGAGCTACTTAAAAAAGCAGTGATTGTCGGTAATAAGCGATAATCACTGCTTTTTTATTTTGAAATTCAACTTATGGGTATCTGAACTAAGTATGATTTAAAGTATATTGAATTACATGAGTACCTTTTTTTACGTTTGTATGACAAGGGGAAAATCAATTATAAATATAACTTGATGCAGCTACAGCGAAGCGAGGGATACAATTGAATCAGGAAATACCATTTAGCATCAGTGTAGCGCCGACAAGTAGTGAGACGGTTGTAGTAACTTGATACGTCTGATGATAGTGGTCGGTACCATGAATGGTGAAAATAGTGTTAGCACCATTCATGGAAGAACGATCTAGACATTGGTTGGTGGGGAGCAGGTACACCAAGCAATACTAAAATAGTACTCCCAATTGTATAGGAGACACCTATAAGAGGTAGAGGTCAAAGTTGTCACCGTAGGCTAGGGTGGACTATTAGTTCCGTTAGAATATACAGTTGCAAAAAAATGCACCTATAATAATCATTTCTACTATTTATGTCCTTCCGCTATTGAATTTTTTTAGCACAGTTTGCTAATGTGTGTAATAAAAAATAAGTCGTTACCACTCTCAAAAAGCGGAATCCTTGCGGTATTCTATTTTATCTGATAAATGGTATACTAATAGGAAGAAATGAAATTGCTTTACTACCATTTAGGGGGTTCATAATGATTAATTTTCCGAAACCAACAGTCGAGCAATTTTTCCGTACGTATACGATTACAAACTTTGCAGTAAGTAGCGATGAAAAGCGATTAGTGTTTAACGCTAATTTAAATGGCAAAATGAATTTGTGGGCGATGGATTTGCCGGACACTTATCCATATCTGTTTGCTCATAGGGATGAATCATGTAATTTTATAAAATTCGATCCAGAGAACCGGTATGTGTTAGCGGGATTTGATAAGGATGGAGATGAGAATTATCAAATTTATGCGATACCAAACGAAGGTGGATTGCCGCTTCCGCTTATTACAGGAGATGCATCTGAAAAATATTATTTTAGCCATCTGAGTGCAGACGGAAAGCGCGTGTACTATGAGACATCAAAAGAGAATCCGTCTTTTTTGAACACGCGGATTCGTAACTTGGAAACAGGAGAGGATAGACTGCTGAATGTCGGAGAAGTATCAACTACCGAGCTAGCTGCAGTATCCGAGAATGAAGAATCATTTGTTTATTTACGAGCATTTGCCAATACATATATCGTTGGCTTTGTAAAGATGGGGGAAGAGACCTTCAACATTACACCAGACCCAGAGAAGGTCCATGTAGCCATGGAACCAGTTTTCACCGATAATGAAACAATTTACTTTGCAACGGATTACGACAGCGATGAAATGTATTTGGCTAAGTTCGATTTGACATCCAAAGAGTTTTCCAAAGTCCTAGCCTTTGATGGGGAAAGTATTCAATCGGTTAAATGGGATAAGGACAACAAAGCGTTCTATCTTATCACTGTCAAAGGTGTTACAGATATTTTATATCGGTATGACGTTGCCAACGACAAAGTTGAAGAATGCTCGTTGCCTGTTGATATCATAGAACAAATACAAGTGGCGAAATCGGGAAATCTTTATATATTAGGACGCAGTGCAACCGTACCACATAATATCTTTCAATCGTCTAACGGTGTAGAGTGGAAGCAATTGACGAACAATCGTGTCTTGGGGTTAAGTCCAGAGGATATGGTGGAGCCAGACATTGTTTCCTATACAAGCTTTGATGGAATGGAAATCGAGGCTTTATTGTTCAAAGCGAAGCCCGAAAATGATAACGGTTATACGATTTTCTGGCCACATGGTGGACCGCAATCAGCTGAGCGGAAAATGTTCCGTTCGATGTTCCAATGCTTCATTAATAGAGGCTATACAATTTTTGCGCCGAACTTCCGTGGAAGTACAGGATATGGATCGGCATTCACAAAGCTAGTTGAGCTGGATTGGGGCGAGGGACCAAGACTTGACTGTATCGCTGGAATCGAGTGGTTGTTTGAAAGTGTGTTTACAGACCGAAATAAGCTGTTCCTTGTCGGCGGTAGCTATGGCGGATACATGGCACTATTATTGCATGGCCGACATTCAGACTATTTCAGAGCAGTTGTTGATATTTTCGGGCCGTCTGATTTGTTTACCTTCATCAACTCTGTTCCACCACACTGGAAGCCGATAATGGAACGATGGCTTGGAGATCCCGAGCGCGATAAAGAACGTTTCATCAAAGACTCACCTGTTACTTACTTAGACGGCATGGTAAAGCCTATGCTTGTCATTCAAGGAGCAAAAGATCCACGAGTCGTCAAAGAAGAGTCTGACCAAATTGTTGCAAAATTAAAAGAAAAGGGCCGTGATGTCGAATATCTCGTTTTGGAAGATGAAGGACATGGGTTCTCGAAAAAAGAGAATGAAATTAAAGTATATAGTTTGATGCTGGCATTTTTGGAAAAGCATCAGGCGTAGATTATTAATTCAATACGAATAGCTGCTTTGAGAGATGGAAATCCAAATCTTAAAGTAGCTATTTTTTCATTAATCCATGTCATATGGCGTTGAAATTTAACCTAGACAAACACTAATGTATTGATTCACACTCAAATTAGTGAATCGACATGAAATCAATCTATGGAGACAAGAACAAGCACTTGGCCCAAAAAAGTAGTTTACAAGAACTATTGAAAAGTAATATTTCCTGTCATACCAATAACTGCATGATTGGATTCAGTCAATGCTAAGCATTCACATCCTCCCGTAAGACCTTCTTAATAGGTATCGAAAATTAAAATAACATGATTAGTCTTTAGATTTTCACGAATTATAATTTAATGTATTAAAACACTCTATTGGCAGAAGATAAGAACAAGTCTTAGCGATTTACGGATGAATTGTATTTATTGTGACCATTCCTGAAGGTATCATCCAGACAGCACTCGGGAAAGACCTTACGATGAGAAAAAAGAACATTTCATTAGTGATTGCGGCGGCGATTAGTTTATAAAACGGAATAGTAATATGGAGGAGGTGTTAATTCATGAGAGCGATACAACGGATTGCTTTGGCATTAGTAATTATTGGTGCTATTAACTGGGGTTTAATTGGGATTTTTAAATTTGATTTAGTAGCATCAATATTTGGTGGGCAAGAGGCATTTTTGTCAAGGGTGATTTATGTTCTTGTTGGTCTAAGTGGACTGGTTTGCTTAGGGATTTTGTTTAAACCAATGGAAGAAGTAGTTGAGGATGCAAATCATCGCAACTTTAGAAATCTCAATTACGACACGGAATTTGGGGAAGAGACAGACTTTTCAAAGGTACAAGCATCTTCCGAAAAGAAATCAGGTGGAAATAAAGTTAAAGGTAAAAATAAGAGTAAAGGTTCTTCAAAAAAGAAGAAATAATGAAAACAGTGTGAAGTTGCGATATTTTTGGAAATATCCCTGTCCATGTCAACAGAACATAGACAGGGATATTTGCTTGAAAAAGTATCTGATCCAAACACAATGAGTAATATTCAGGGCCCTAGACTGGGCGTAGTTTGGAAACCTAATTGCAATTGCAGATCTGGTTGCGATGGATAATACACTTAGTATTCCTCAATGGGGAATAGGGATTGTAATCGTAGCTGTATTGGTTTCATCATTTTAGGTGGAGTTAATCTAATTCTAGGTGTTGCAGAGATTATCATTTCGTTCATGGCATACATGTTGGTTGCATTCGTATTCATCATAATGAATATCAATCTATAACTTAAAGTCTACGCTTTGATTTTTTAAAGTGCTTTTGCCATGAATCCTATTCTTGAATCTAAGAAGATTTGCATGCTGAGGTTTGGGAATAGGACTATAAGCTGGATTCTTATAATCGTTTAGAATGTTAGGATTACCATTCTTGCCTATACTTAGTATTTATACATATAGAAAAGTGGAGGGGATTTGCTTCTACTATAATTCTGAATTAGACTCAAAAAATAGTTGAAATCAGCCATGTATATGAATGGCTGATTATTTCGTGCTTTCATTCTTTCAAATAAAATTGTTCGTCATATTGTGTCATGAGACGGTCCTTATATATGTGGACAAATACGTTAAATGTAGTGTGGTAAAATAGGGTAGGCAACGATTTGTGGAGTTGAACCGAATCAAGAGCAAACAGATTATTTACGATGTAAATGGGGGGAAAATATGAGGTTGAATCAATTTATTAGCTCATCGGGGCTTTGTTCCAGGAGAAAGGTCGATGTGTTGATAAAAGAGGGGAAAGTGACAGTGAATGGGAATCAGATTTCACTAGGACATGTGATTTGTGAAGGAGACCGGGTAGAAGTGGATGGGCAACTTATAAAAGCGAAAGAAAATGATATTTATCTTATGCTCAATAAACCACCGGGTGTGACGTGCACCGCAGCGAGCCGTATTGAAGGGAATATTATCGATTTCGTCAATTACCCGGAAAGAATTTTTCCTGTTGGACGTCTAGATAAGCAGTCTGAAGGATTAATTCTTCTGACGAATGATGGCAGCATTGTAAACGAGCTTTTACTGGAAGAAAATAATAATGAAAAAGACTATATGGTCACAGTTGATAAAAAAATAACGGCGGCGTTTATAGATGAAATGGCTAAAGGCGTGGAAATTTATAATCCTAGAAAAAAAGGGAATGTACTAACAAAGCCGTGTATAGTCATTCAAATAGATGATAATTGTTTTAAAATCACCTTGTCACAAGGATTGAACCGACAAATTAGAAGAATGTGCAGACGGTTTCAAATTAATGTCACTCGTTTACAACGGGTGAGGATTAAAAAGCTCCCTCTTGGTACATTAGCACTTGGTGAATGGCGTCAATTATCGAAAGAGGAAATAGCTGGGTTGAAATGAAATTGTATGTAAGTAGTAATTTTGAAAATTCGAAAGTTCGAAAGTTCTTAATCTCTATGAAAAGTACTGGCTTTTTCTAGTGTGTTTACTCATGGGGTTGAATTGACATAAATGAGTTTGGCTCGAAAAGTGAAAAAATTATGGGAGTGTACATACGCCTTTAGGACATACTACAATTTGAACGGAAAAATTGTAGTATGTCTATAAGGAGGTGAAAGAACTAATGACGAAAAACAAAAATATCAATAGTGATCACAATAACGATAAAGGGAAGAAAGCCACTAGTGTAACGCCTCAAGGTTATGGAGATACTGAATTCGCTGAAGAGCCAAAAAGCAAACTGGAAGAAAGAGCTAAAAAGAAAAATACCAAATAGACTTTAGGTGTTCAACACATTGGTATGACCAGATAGAAAATGCCCTGTCTCGAAACAAGAGACAGGGCATTTTCATTTTTACTATAAAAGACTTTTTACGAATCACAGGACTTGTATTTTGTTCCGTTGGTTCTTATTTTTTCGTATTTGATAAATAGCAATCAGCAAAATGAACCAAACAGGAGTTATGAACAAAGCAACACGAGTATCTTCTGCAAGTGCTAGTACGACAAGAACGAATGCAAGGAAAATAAGGATTAAGTAATTGGAAAATGGATGAAGTGGCATTTTAAATTTGTTCACTTTCGCAAGGTCTGGTCTAGTTTTACGGTATTTCAAATGACAGATGACAGTTATTCCCCAAATAAAGATGAAACACACTGTAGAAATACTTGTAATCAGTGTAAATACGCCTTCCGGCATCACATAGTTCAAAACAACAGCGATCAGAATAATAACGGTTGAAAAGAACAGTGCATTGGAAGGGACTTTGTTGGTAGTCAATTTTGTAAATGGTACAGGTGCATTATTATCTTTAGCTAGCGAGTATATCATACGGCTTGTGCTGAAGACGGCGCTGTTACATGCCGAAGCTGCAGATGTTAGGACGACGAAATTGACGATACCAGCAGCTGCAGCGATACCGACTGCAACGAAAACTTGAACAAACGGGCTTTCCAGTGGATTGATAGCGTTCCACGGATAAATACTCATAATAACAATCAGAGCACCGATATAGAATATTAATATCCTAATAGGAATATTATTGATTGCTTTCGGGATAACTTTTTCCGGGTCTTCGGTTTCTCCTGCTGTCAGTCCTACAAGTTCAATGCCTACAAATGCAAATACAACCATCTGGAATGATAGGATAAAGCCATGAATGCCATTAGGGAACATACCACCGTGGCTCCATAGATTAGAGAAGCTGGATGGACCTGAATCGGTAGAAAAACCTTTTATAATCATGAAGATTCCGATAACAATGAGTCCAAGAATCGCGATGATTTTAATTAAAGCAAACCAAAATTCCATTTCGCCAAAAAGTTTAACAGTTGCAAGATTCATAAATAGCAAAATGACAAGTGCAATTAATCCTGGCATCCACTGTGGCACTGTAGGGAACCAAAACTGGGTATACAGACCAACGGCAGTTAAGTCAGCCATTGCGATTGAAATCCAGCAGAACCAATAAGTCCAGCCTGTAACGAACGCAGCCATATTCCCCATATAGTCTTGTACAAAGTCAACAAAAGAGTTATATTCCAAATTGGTTAAGAGCAGTTCTCCAAGTGCGCGCATGATTAAAAAGCAAACTATGCCTGTAATCAAATAAGCAAATAAAATGGAGGGTCCTGCTAAATGAATCGACTTTCCGGCACCAAGGAATAATCCTGTTCCGATTGCTCCCCCAATGGCAATTAGTTGTACGTGCCTGTTTTTTAGGCCTCTTGCCAATTGTTGTTCCTGCATACGAATTTCCCACTCTCTACTAGTTATATGTCTTGTTTAAAATATCATACAATTGCAAATTAATACCCTAATGAAAGTTTAACATGTTTTCAGTTAACCGAACAATAGAGGGGTTAATAGTCATTATATTGCGATAAAAAAGTTTTATCCAAAACTATTCTAGGTGTCTGCAGTAATGCTTCTTTATTGTTTTATTTTGAACTTCAAACTACGCTTGATTCTGAAGAGGTTGGTATAGTGAATTGAAAGAACCAAATTCACCGGACTAGGCTAAAATAGGACATAAGTATAAAAAAGCGTATCGATTCAGCAACTTTTGCTGTCCAATACGCTTTTACAAGACATGATTTTCTGTTTCAATAAATGTTCCGGAAACCGAAATTGAATTCGTTCCAGTTCTGAATTTCATATGTAGGTTTAGCGGTAGTTGAGTTTTTCTTTTGTTGCGGATTGAACCAACAAGTATCGATACCAAAGTTATTTCCGCCTTGAATATCAGATGAAAGTGAATCCCCAATCATTAGGACACGGGACTTGTCTGTTAGTTGCAATTTATTGAATGTATACTCGAATATCTTTGACTGTGGTTTTTGGTAACCTGCCTCTTCAGATGTAATAATAGCTTCGAAAGAGTTTTTTAAGACTGATCCACCGATTCGAGCTAACTGAACATCTTTAAATCCGTTCGTCAATATCGCCAATCTGGAACCTTTAAGGCTACTCAGCATTTCTGTCACACCGTCAATAAGATGAACTTCTTTACCCAAGTTATCAAGATAAGTTTGCCCAAAAACTTCCGCATTCATATCGAGGCCGTGTTGCATGAACAATCGCTTAAACCTTTCTGTTTTTAACTCCATCAGTGTGATATGCGCTTGTTCCAAATCATCCCATAGCAACTTGCTGATTGCGTTGTAACTATCCCTATAGTCCTTCAACCCATTCGGAAAGCCGTTTGATTCGAAAGAGTGAGTGAACGCACGTTTTTCTGTTTCGCCAAAATCAAACAATGTATCGTCTAAATCAAATAAAAATACATCATATATCATAAAAATTTCATCCTTTACAAATTAAAATTTTCTATTGGATGATAGTATAACATGGTTTACACTTTTAACATCAGCAATAATTGGCACACAGAACTAGTTCCATTCATTAAAAAAGTGCGACTGCAGAACTAGCTCATCTGCACGCGCACTTTTTAGATTTTCGGAAATAACTTTCTTGCTGCTATAAATAACCAAGTACATAAGATGAAAGGGAACGTTAGCGCAGGCAGACCAAGTGGATCGAGAAGGAACTCCAATCCTGCAGTAATTGGAACTGTCAAGGTGGCAGCTACTATTCCAGTCAGCGGCGTTTTTTCTGGTTTATTATCAAATACGAGACTGACGGCTATGATTGTCAAAACAGCGTTGTAATTATATAAACCTAAATTCAATGATTGCGCATCTACACCCATAAAATAAGCAGCAAGCCAGGATACAAACGTACCGATAATTGCATAAACTCCAAATCGCCAACCTGCCAAGAAAAGCCCTACAAGAATTAGGGAGCCTGTCAAAAGAGAGTCAATGATGAAAACTTCACCGATTCCTTTTATCAATCCAACTAATAAAGTTGGCGTTCCCTCAGTTTGTAAATTCCAACGCGCGGGGGAGCTAATGACAAAACCAGGATCCATGTGAAGCACGTCGGTCCTGTAAGTAACAAGTAGCCCAATCCAAGTAATAAAAACGAATGGCACTGTTAGTATAGGGATTCCCCATTTAGCAATCCATTTCGTTAGTATAGCCATTGATAAAGCAGCAATTGCAGCGGCAATCAGTGCAATCAGCCAGCGATTTCCCCCAGTTAAAAAAAGAACTGCGGCCATTCCACTTAGAACGGAATTAAAACTGTAAATTCCAGCCCGAATCAGCGAATGATCTCCACCGCAATACCGCGCGGTAAGGGTTCCTATTATAGAAGATAGAAAAGCCATAAGACCAAGAAATGGTGAATGAAGCGTAATCCCCATTAGTATTAAAAACCCTGAAAAAGCATTATCAACTAAAATAACTTGCGAAAAGCCTTTTAACGACGCTGAAATAAGAATTATAAACTTATTAAGAAGTGTGGGATTTGAATTAATTTGCCGCATTTGGACATCTCCTGTTTATTATTTGCGTTAAAGAGTTCATAAATTAGTTGTCCAATGAGCGCAAAAAATAGTGATATAAAGTACCTTTTAAATACTATTTAAGTATAGTACCACGAAAAGGGCTTTACTTATACAAGAAAAAGTGTAAAATGATAATTTGTAAATAAAAACTCATTTAGGAGTGTCCAATGAAATTATCAGAGAAAAATGTTCTGATTGCCACAGGCGTATTGTTTGTAATTGTCGTCGCCATGTTGAACCTTGGTAATAATGAGACTGCTAAGCAACTTGAGAAGCATTCTAATATAGAAATCTCTTCATCATCCTATAATGTGAATGATGGAAAATTAACATTGGGATTCGAGAAACCGACTAAAGAATTTGAATTAGCACGAATAACGATAATTGATAAGAACAGTAATTCGTTTAATGGAGAGCCTACGAAGCAGAAAAATTATATACTAATTGATGCCTATATCCCTGAATTAACTAAAGGGGATCTATTGAATATAGTAATCGAAGATACTATTTCAACAAAGGAATTAAAGATCGAGTACCAGATTCCTGAAAATATAAGTATCACGATTTAATTATAAGTTGAAGACATTCGAGGGCTTTTAGGTGCAATATCCTTGTCTTCATTATAAGATTGAAAAACCTGTGACTGATTGTTTCCGAATATGGAGCAATCAGTTTTTAGTTGTCCAAATATAGGTCTGGAAATGTGGCCTTTATAAATCAGATTAACTGTCACCTCTATTAGTAATTGAACCAATTGAGTGATTGTATACATTTATCCTGAATACAGTGTCATACTTAAGAATAGACCCAATTTACGAAAGGAAGGCATGCTTAATGGGACATAAATCAACCATAAATGTGGCGATGCGCTGTGGGCTTGAAATTACGGCTAACGCACGCAAAGAACTCATAAAATGGTCAACGGATGAGCACGCCTTTTTTTCGATGCAGGTTGCCTTCGATGTACATATTGAAAAGCGTCCCAATAATAGACAGGGCAATATGTCCTTTTCGTTGTTCTTCGACAATGGCTCAAACGAAGCTTTGTCGAAGCGTTTAAACGATAGAGTAGCTGTAATGGAATGTGTTTATCAAAATGATGGTTTTTTAGCGACTGGTTTCCACGTTAGGGGCCGTAGAGAACCCGTACAGACGAACAGACGTCTTCCAGTACGATTGAAGTTTCTTGTAGGCCGTAGTGCCGGCGTCGCGATGCCTATCGATTTGTACACAAGCATTAGAGAATTACCGATTGCACAAGAACGTTCTGAGTACGTGAAGAAAAGAATTGCCAGCTGGGAAGGTTATTTACGAATTCAAGAAAATAATGCGGATGTTGCAGATTTGACAACAACTTTTTCAATGGCCAGTTTTAATGAAGATTTCAGTAAACTAAGTATTGTTTGCAGTGGATTAAAAGGAAATGAATGGAATACAATTAAAGGTTTTAGTGCCAAGATGAAAGGGCTATCAAATGACATTGGTAGCGTCATAAATACAGATAGGTCTAAGAAAGTTATTGAAATCGAACTGAGTCGGAATTATAAAGAGATGGCAAGACGGAATGAATGGCATCCGAAATCGTATAAGGAAGTTGTATTTAGTAACTTTGCTGAACTTAGCCAAGTAAAAAGATTAAGGAAAGGTTTTAAAGATCTCCAAGATGGTCTAGCTGCAAATGCAAATTTAGAAAAGGTCCTTTTCGAGGAGCGGCCAGTCGTTCGTATTTCAAAAAAACAGCAAGAGCTTGTTTTTCATAATGAATTAAATGAGTTTCAACAAGAAGCTGTAACTGGGGCCATGACGTCAAATGATTTGTACGTGATTCAAGGGCCTCCGGGGACCGGAAAGACGACAGTTATCTCTGAAATTTGTCATCAAAATGTCAAGGCGGGGTTGCGTACACTCGTCGCCTCACAAGCAAATCTAGCGGTGGACAATGCACTCGGTAGATTATTAACGCATCAAGATATTCGGATTTTACGTTACGGTCGGACAGATAGTATTGAAGAAGAAGGAAAAAAGTTTATTGAAGAAAATGTAGCTTTGAACTGGAAAAACGTAACGTTAAATGCAGTGAATAATCAACTTCAGTCAAATACTGAAAAAGAAGCACAGCTTCAAGATGAGTTAGTGAATTGTGAAGTGCGATTGAAAAAACTTCAACAGGACCTGCTGTCGCTAGATGAAAAAATAAAGCAAAAAGAAGAGGCCGAAGCACAACATCTTCTCCTCTCTAGCGAAATCATGAAGCTCAGTAAAAAAGCAGTAATCTATAAAAAGGAATGTGAAGAATTAGTAGGAAATGAAGCTGACTTCAACAAATTAGCGGACGCATTAAACAAGGAAATCACTCAACTTGAACAAGTTATACAAGTTGAAAACATAAGTCCAGAGACAATTGAACAGATGGAGAAATTAGAACCTCAATTAGAGCAAATGCGTTTTTACATAAGCTATCGTCAAACAATACACATGATTGACGAGTCAGAAAATGCTATCGCAAGTATAGGTAAAGAACTGGAACTAAAAAGCAATAAAATTGATACTATTCATGTGTTTGTGAAACAGTTAGATTCAATAACCAAAATTGACTTATTGAAAAATCGACTAGAGTTTTTCGGAATAGTGCCGACATTCAATACGAATTGGAAAATGACCGAATTAAATAAGTTGATTGATTCAATTAAATCCGACACGTCTAGTGGCGAATACAGTGAATGGCAAGAATTACAAAAAAGACTTTTAGCGGCTATTGAGATGATAGAGCGTTTGTTGAAAGAGCATGGATTTTTGCCAAATGCAGTTAAAAGAACTGTGAACCAAAAGTATAGGTCAGTAACAGATATTCATGGGCTCATTGATCGTGTTGGGAAATTTCTAATCGATCCAGCGACTAAAAGTAGTCTTGAAACGAGGAATTATTCGGCTCAAAAATATGATAATCTCGATAAAATCGCGATTGCTTTAGAAATGTTACGTGAAAGAAAGAATTATGTGCAGACACAGGGCGGAAATTTGGAAAAACAAAATCAAATTAGGTTGGATGCCAAAAAAATGTTTGCTGTTATTAAGACAGAAATAATCGATCATACCAATCATTTTATATCAGAAATAGAACAGGAAAGAAGCGCAATGCAGCGTAATGCAGAGAGTCACCAAATAACGCTAAGTGACCTTCAGCGAACTGCTGAAAAAATTCAAGAAGAAGTTGGAACTGTCGATGAAACGGTATCACTTAGAGCAGTGAAAGAGCAATTGAAGCAAAAAGAACAAGCCTATGCCGACTATATGGATAAGAAGGCGACACTTAAACGATATATCAATGAGTTGGATGCTAAAAACAGTGAAGTTGACGTTAATACTCAAAGATTACAAAACAATAGAGCTAGGCTCCAAGTCATAAGTGAAGAACTTGATTCGGTAAATGCAGAGCGCCTGGAGCAGGAAAGCCTACTAGCACCTTTAGTGGAATTGCTAGCTCAGAATCCCGAAGAACAGCGTCAACAAGCGCAAACTTCACTCATGATTTTATCGGAAAAAGTGAAGAAACTCAAAATCGTCAAAGAACGTTTGCCTATCAACCATTCACTTCAAGAAGAATGGAGGACACTGCTCACGGAAGCGAATGAATATGATCTTGACGAAATCCGAAAACTATATGTACAGCATGCGAATGTCATAGGTACAACTTGCGTCGCGTCTGCGAGACGAGATTTCATGGAGGAGTATCCGACATTCGATGTGGTCATTATAGATGAAGTTTCTAAAGCAACACCTCCCGAATTATTGCTACCAATGTTAAAAGGGAAAAAGATTATTTTAGTGGGGGATCATCATCAGTTACCACCACTTATGGGGCAAGATACACTGGAGGAATTACTTGAGGAGAGCGACAATACTGAAGAAAAGAATGAACTAGAAAAATTGTTGAAAGAATCATTATTTGAACGTCTTTTTAGAACATTACCGAAGCAAAACAAAACAATGTTAGCCATCCAGTATCGTATGCACGAAAGTATCATGGAAACTATTACGCCTTTTTACAAAGAAGGCAATTATGGTCTTCAGTGTGGTTTAACGGACTCAGATTCTGTTCGTGATCACTTGATGGAATCCCGCTATGTGCAAAGGAAAGATCATCTTCTCTGGTTTGACATGCCAAATGAACCGCAGTATTTCGAGGAGAAGGTTAAAGGGGGAACAAGTCGCTTTAATCAGGCTGAATTGACGATGATAAAAAAACTCTTGATGGATTTAGATAAGGCAACTGAAAATGCGAAAAATGCTGGAAGAATGAAGCAGGAAGACAAAAAAAGCGTTGGTGTAATAAGCTTCTATGGTGAACAGGTGAAAAGAGTAGACCGGTTAATTCAGCAAGAATTAATCCCGCAGCATCTACATTGCAGAACAGGTTCAGTGGACAAGTTTCAAGGCATGGAAATGGACGTCATTATTTTAAGTTTCGTTCGGAATCACCAAGATAAGGGTGGTGACATCGGATTTGCGAGGGACTACAGGCGTCTAAATGTTGCTTTGTCACGTGCGCGGGAGTTGCTCATAATCGTGGGGAGTTCGGGTATGTTCACGATGAGGACAAAACATCCAAGTTCAAGGGAAATGTATGGACGTCTTTTAGAAAGCATCAAATTGAAAAATGGGCTTAGGAATCTTGAAGGAACTGCAAAAGTATGATTTATAGGGGGATCCCTGTGTATGAATGACTTAAAGGGACGGTTAACAAAAGAACTTCAACAGGACTTTAATGTAAAAATAAAGGGTTCTCTATCATGGAGTTTACCTGTTAATTCAGTCGAAATTGTCTACCAAACCGTTATGCGCACGAAAGTGGATATTCTGATGAAAATGATGTTGATTGCTTTTGGAAAAGCCGATATTGCAACTGCTGAAGAGTTGAGTGATATTCTACTCGTTGAACAGCTTTTTATCAATGATTTGATTGATAAAATGTCGAGAACTGGTGTAATCGAAAAAAGAGAAGGTTTTTACTCTTTAACAGAAGTTGGGGTCCGGCAGTTTAAAACGGGTATTTTCGTACATGAACCAGAAAGTGGATCAACACATGCGCTTTACAGTCCATGCCATCGAGCATTTCTGAATGGAGAAATAAAGAATATTGCATATGAAGAGAAGGAACTTTATCGCTTTAAAAGCGAAATTGATGATTGGTCTGTAGCGAAGCTTGAGGATTCAGTTCTAATAGACGCGCTTAAAACGATGGGCATAGAATCAGGTGAAGGAAACGTTCAGATTGTAGTGTCTGAAATTGTATCCGCTTCTGACATTCAAGTCGATTTGGTTCCTTGCATTGAATTTCATCTGTATAACGAGGCAGAGGATTTACTCTATGCAAGGGTGTGGAATACGCTGTCAGAACACTGGGATGAGACGCTCGAAGCACAATTGAATGAAAAAGAACGGAAAAAGTGGCGAGAGATATATTTATAATGAATTTGATACAGATATCTAGGTGAAACGGGAGAATCCTTTAGTTGGGGAATCTCCCGTTTATTAATTGCATAAACTTCGCCTTGTAGTTGTCCTAGTAGTACGTATGAAATAATTGTTAGAGTGTCAGATAGAAGTATTAAAAGGTCTCTTATTTGGGTGGATAGAATCAAAAACTTGTGCTACAGTTAATTCGCAGACAAGTTCAACTAGTTTAGTGCATAAAAAATAAGAAATGTAGGGATGGAATATATGAAAATAGTAGCAGTGGATATTGGGGGAACATCTATTAAGATGTGTATAGCTGATGAGAAAGGGAATGCTTCTGCTTTTAAAGAATTCGATTCTGAAGCTGAGAAGGGTGGACCACATTTAGTTGATAATATAATCACGAAAATCATAGACGCTTATACAGGATTTGATGCCATTGGTATTAGTACAGCCAGTCAAGTAAATAGTGAAGAGGGCTCTATCATTTATGCGAATGAAAATTTTCCGAATTATACAGGTATGAAAATAAAAGCGATTTTTGAAGCTAAGTTCGGTGTTCCTGTGAAAGTTGAGAACGATGTGAATGCGGCTGCACTAGGGGAAAACCATTTTGGTGCTGGTAAGAACTTTAACGATTTCTTATGTTTAACTTACGGAACAGGTATAGGCGGAGCAATAGTAATTGATTCCACTGTTTATAAGGGGCTTAATGGAGGTGCAGGTGAATTTGGACATATGATTTTGCATCCTGGAGGCGAGAAGTGTAATTGTGGCTGTGTGGGATGTTACGAGATGTATGGATCGACCACAGCTTTAGTAAAAAAAGCATCGCAACTTGATAAAAAGTATATCAATGGTCGAAAGATTTTTGAAGGTCTTGAACAAGGTGATGTGAAATTAGAAGAGGTTCTTAATGACTGGGTACTTGAAGTAGCATATGGCCTCGTTTCACTAACACATATCTTTAATCCTCCTGCGATTATTATTGGCGGTGGGGTCATGGAGCAAGATAGATTAGTAGCAATGGTGACTAATAAAACAAAAGAATTAATGTTGAAAAGTTTTTCTAATGTGGAAATATTGAAAGCTTCCCTTGGTAATAAAGCAGGATTATTAGGTGCGGCATCATTGCATTTTCCTAGCAAAGACTAGAGAAAGTATTCACTATACAGCTTTGTGAAGGTCGAAACTTTGAGAGATAGCTCCTTTTGTTACTTCTATGATTGAGAGTGATCACATTAAGTGGTTAACTCTCTTTTTGGTATTTGTACACGATGACACTATTCAATTTAGAAAATAGGGAGTGATTTATGTATGAACAACAAAACGGGTTTTATGGGTGGCTTGTATGCCATTAGTGAATGGATTATGAAGTTTTCTTTGATTAATCTATTTTGGATACTCTTTAATATACCAATTGTTTTTTTACTTTTAAATCTATTATTTATTGAACAAATAGAAGAATTACCCCTTTTATTGATTCCCTTAATACTATTAATGCCAATTTTATTCTTCCCCGCAACGACCGCAATGTTTGGGATGGTAAGAGGGTGGATTATTAAAGATGAAGATAGTAGTCATCTTTTCAAGACTTATTGGCGGTACTATAAAGAAAATTATAAAAGAAGTGCTTCAAGTGGCCTTATTTTAACAATAGCGTGGATGATTTGGGCGGCAGATGTCTATTATTTTGTTGATAAAAGTAGTATTTTGATGTTTCTTTTTATGATTTTGGGTATTATCTTATTTGTCTTTTCAATCAATCTTTTTTCGGTTACAGTTCATTATCATATGAAGTTGGTTACTGCATTAAAAAATACATTTCTTCTAACGATAGGAAGTCCAGTATTATTTATCGCTGTGGCAATTAGTAGTGGTGTAGTCCTATACATAAGCCTAAACGTTTTCAGATTCTTCCTTCCCTTTTTAACAGGCTCTCTTATTGCCTTTTTATGCTTTTCCGCTTTTTATAGAAATTACCTAAAAATAATTGATAAAAGTAAAAACTGAAATCACCTAAAATTTAATAGAAACTAATAAATCAATTATTTGTATTGCACAATTTGAAATTGGGTGTTAGTCTGAAGATGTAAATCAATGCAACCGGTTTCATGATTGGTCTAGGGGGATAAGTCGATAATTAATGGCTACTAGAATTAAAATGTGCAACCGCTTTCATTGGGGAAAACAAAAAAGGGGAGATTATATTGAGAAAAAAGAAGCGTTTTTGGGGTTTAGTTTCCGTATTTCTAATTTCTAGTCTTGCATTAGTGGGATGCTCAGCTTCGGAAGGCGAAGGAAAAGACAATGCATCTGGGGATCAGGTAACAGTTGATATTTTTCAATTTAAAGTAGAAATTAAAGATCAATTTGAAAATCTTGTAGAAGTATATGAAAAAGAAAATCCTGATGTAAAGATTAATGTTAAAACTGTCGGTGGGGGAAATGATTATGGCGCATCTTTAAAAACGGCATTTTCTTCAGGTGAAGAACCAGATATTTTTAATGTAGGTGGGCCATCTGCTGTTGAAGAGTATAAAGACTATTTAGCAGACGTATCCGATACAGATGCAGCAAAAATAGCCCTTGAAGGTACACTAGACACTGTGCGAAATGGTGATGAAGTTCTGGGATTGCCGTTTAATCAAGAAGGCTATGGCTTAATTTATAATAAAAGAATTTTTAAAGAGGCTGGAATTAATCCAGATGAAATTATTACTTTTGACGATTTAGAGAATGCGGTTGAGTCATTGGACAGCCAAAAGAAGAAACTAGGCATTGACGCTGTATTTGCACTTGCAGCTAAAGAAAAATGGGTAATTGGAAACCATTTAGCAAACATCTTCTTTGCACCAGAATTCAATAATGATGCTATAGAGGCTTTTAATGGTAAGACGATAGCATTTGAAAAAAGTGATGAATTGAAAAGGCATCTTGACCTGGAAAATAAATATTCTGTTCAACCTGTTCTCAGCTTAGATTACTCCCAACAAGTAGAACAATTATTTTCTTTAGAAAAAGTTGCTATCATTCAACAAGGTAACTGGGTTTATAACTCGATTTATGATATGGATCCAGAATTAGCTGAAAATAACATCGGTATTATTCCAGTTCCTGTTGAAGGATTGGAAGGTCATATTCCAGCCGGAGTTCCGATGTATTGGGCTGTAAATAGTAATAGTGATGAAAAAGTAGTTCAAGCAAGTAAAGATTTCTTGAATTGGATGTATACATCTGAGACTGGTAAAAATGCTGTATTAGAAGACTTTAAATTTATTCCTGCGTATAAAGATTATGATTCATCTAAAATAGCAGATCCTCTATCTCAAACAATTTATGAATATGCTTCCAAGGGGAACACTATACAAGGATGGGTGTTCCAGGGGGCTCCAACGGGCTGGAGTGAAAATGTACTTGGAGCGAGCATGCAAAAGTATTTAAGTGGTGGTATCGCTTGGGATGAAATGATTAATGAAGTACAAGTTAAATGGGAAGAAGAACGAAAATGATTTGATCTACAGAAAAATACAGCTAACAAAAATTCATGCAAATTTTTGTTAGCTGTACTACATATTGGGGGTGCAAGTAATGCGTAACCGTGATTTATCATTTTGGTTATTTCTAATGCCAGTGATTTTGAGTTTAGGTATTGTGATTATTATCCCATTTATTTATGGTGTTATTTACTCCTTTACAAATTGGAATGGTATGGTAGTAACTGACTTTGTCGGATTTAAGAATTATATCACTTTATTTAAAGATGCAGAATTCAGAGCAGCGATATGGTTTACGACTAAATTTGCAGTAACTTCCGTCATACTCCTTAACTTTTTAGGACTAGGTCTAGCTTTGCTAGTGACACGGAAAATGAAAACGAGTAGTTTTATGCGAACTGTTTTCTTTATGCCAAACTTAATTGGTGGGCTCATTTTAGGATTCATTTGGCAGTTTGTTTTCATAAGTGTTTTTGGAAGATTAGGAGATTTACTGGGAATTGAGGCCTTAACAGGTTGGTTGTCTACGACCGCAACTGGCTTTTGGGGACTAGTCATTTTAACATCTTGGCAAATGGCTGGGTACATTATGATTATTTATATTGCTTACTTGGAAAACATACCAAAAGATTTGATTGAAGCGGCAGAAATTGATGGAGCATCTAGCTATCAGCGTTTTTGGAAAATCACTTTTCCACTAGTAGCACCTGCATTTACGGTTAGTATGTTTTTAACACTGTCTAGTTCATTTCAGATCTATGACCAAAACCTGTCGTTGACTAATGGCGGACCTTATAACTCCACGCAAATGGTTGCGATGAGTATTGTTAAAGCAGCTTTTACTGAAAATAAAATGGCCTATGCCCAGACGCAAGCCGTTATCTTCTTCCTGATTATAGCCGCTGTTGCCGTAACGCAAGTTTACTTTAATAAAAAAAGAGAGGTGGATTTATAATGAAGCAAAGTAAACGTAATTTATATATTATAGAATTTTTTGGCCTATTGCTTGCTTTATTATGGCTCTCACCTTTTTACTTAATGATTGTTAATGCATTTAAAACAAAGCGGGAAATTTTCACGGATGTACTCGGATTACCTAAAGAATATACGATTGATAACTTTGTGAAGGCTTTTATTGATTTAGACTTTATGAGTGCCCTTTTGAACTCTATACTAATTACTGTTTCAGGTGTAGGAATTATCATTATTTTCTCATCTATGGCGGGATATGCATTGGCACGGAATAAGAGTAAGCTTAGTGGCATTATTTTCTTAGTTTTTGTTGCTGCTATGTTAATTCCATTTCAATCAGTTATGATTCCACTTGTCTCATTATTTGGACAAGCGGATATGTTGAATCGTCCAGGCCTTATCTTTATGTACTTAGGATTTGGTTCTAGTTTATCTATATTTTTATATCATGGTGCAATGACTGGAATATCAAGTTCAATGGATGAGGCTGCCATTATCGATGGAGCGAATAGATTTCAAGTGTTTTGGAAGATCGTATTCCCATTACTTAAGCCTATTTCAGTTACAGTAGGAATATTAAATGTGATTTGGATTTGGAATGATTACTTATTACCATCTCTGATATTATCGGACTCGAGTGCGACAATTCCTATAAAAATGTTCCTATTCTTTGGTCAATACACAAAACAATGGCATTTAGCATTAGCAGGGTTAACAATCGCCGTGATTCCAGTTATTATCGGTTATTTCTTTGCGCAAAAGCAAATTATCGAAGGGGTATCAGAAGGTGCCGTTAAATAAAACTATAAAGGATGAAGGTTATGTCAGTAACGATTAAAGATGTTGCGGCTCAAGCAAATGTAGCCCCATCTACGGTTTCACGTGTAATTTCAGATAGCCCCCTCATTAGTGAGAAAACGAAACGAAAAGTCCAAAAAGTTATGGATGAAATGGGTTACCATTTAAACTATAATGCGCAAATGCTTGCTACACAATCAACGAAGACAATCGGTATTATAATGAAAAACTCTACGTCAGAGTTTATGCATAGCTCCTTTTTCCCAGAAGTTATTCGGGGTATCAGCGCCTTGTGCAGTAAGCATGACTTCAGTATCAGTTTAACTACAGGGGAATCTGAGGACGAAATCTTTACTGATACTGTTAAAATGGTACGCGGAAAAAGAGTGGATGGCATGATCGTTTTATACTCAAAAAAAGATGATAAAGTCGTTCCTTATTTAATAGAATCTGGTATCCCATTCGTCGTCATAGGAAAACCTCTAATTCAATCCAGTAAGATCATGTTTGTAGATAATGACAACGTCCAAGCGGCGAAAGAAGCTACTGATTTTTTACTAAACCTTGGACATAAAAAGATTGCATTTATTGGTGAAGATGATCAGTTTGAAGTAAGTGAAGCCAGGTTAAATGGCTTCATACAAGCGGTAAAAGCGCAGGGGTTGGCTGTATCAGAGGGCTATATCAAAAATATTCAATTCGATCCTCATCATGGGAAACAAGTTATCACTGAATTAATGGGCTTAGCTGAACCGCCTACTGCATTAGTTGTCTCAGATGACTTAAATGCGTTAATTGTGTTGACTGCTTTGAGTGAGAAAAACATTAAAGTACCAGACGATATGAGTATGATTGTTTTTAATAATTCAGTGATATCGAAAGTTGCCAATCCACCATTAACAACTGTGGATACACAAATATTTCAATTAGGGTATGAATCGGCAAACTGTTTAATAGAACTTGTAAAAGATCCACAAATGTTTAGAAAAAGTGTCATCATACCAACTGTTATTGTGGAAAGAAATTCGTGTTCAGCTTTGTAAATAAGAAGAATACGTAATTTTATATATAAATGCAACCGGTTGCTTAAATTCGTGCAACAGACTATTTGAAGGAGGAACTATTCATGAATATCGTCGTATGGAATGAAAATCGTCATGAACAAAAAAATCCAGTTGTCTCGGGTATTTATCCAAAAGGAATACACGGAGCAATTGCAGATTTCTTACAACAGGACGCTCATCATGTAAAAACAGCAACACTCGATGAACCAGAGCATGGTTTAACCCAAGAGGTTTTGAGTGATACAGATGTACTCGTCTGGTGGGGTCATCTTGCGCATGATGAAGTACAAGATGAGGTAGTAGAAAGAGTTAAGAAGCGTGTATTGGAAGGTATGGGCTTAATTGTTTTGCATTCGGCTCATTTTTCTAAAATATTCAAGACGTTGATGGGAACGACTTGTGATCTTAAATGGCGCGAAGCAGATGAGAAAGAACGATTATGGGTTGTTGATCCGAGCCATCCCATTACAGAAGGCATCGGGGAGTATATCGAACTTGAAAAAGAAGAGATGTATGGGGAGCATTTTGAAATCCCAGCACCTGATGAGCTAGTCTTTGTTAGTTGGTTTGAAGGTGGGGAAATATTTAGAAGTGGCGCAACATTTAAGCGTGGCAAAGGGAAGATCTTCTATTTCCGACCAGGACATGAAACATATCCTACATACTACAATAAAGATGTGCAACAGGTGATTCGTAATGCAGCGAAATGGGCTGCCAATTCGAACACACCAACGCCAATCTATGGCAATGCTAAACCGTTAGAGAAAATCACTAATATGTTGAACAAATGAATACTTTTATAACTCAGTGAAGCCCTCTTAAAGGGATAGTCGCAATCCTAAGGCTGGCGGGGAAAATCCTTGGTTTAGGCAGTAGGTAGCCTCTCACGCTGTAGCGGGTGTAATGGGATTCTTAATTTCAACATATATATTCATATAGAATGAAAACAATAAGAGGAGTGAAAAAAGTGTCGAAATTACGAGTTGCTGTTATTGGATGTGGAAGTATTGCTAAAAATAGACATTTAGGAGAATTTAATAGCCATTCCGGAGTAGAAATTGTCGCAGTCTGTGACATTATCGAAGAAAGAGCACAGGAGATTGCACAACAATATGGAGCAAAAGCTTATACTAGCTATGAAAAGTTATTTGAAGTGGAAAAGCCGGATGCAGTGAGTGTTTGTTTACCAAACTATTTACATGCTCCTGTTTCCCTTGCTGCTTTACAAGCGGGCTGTCATGTCTTATGCGAAAAACCGATGGCAACATCGAGAGTTGAAGCCACGGAAATGATTGAAGCTGCAAAAAATAATAATAAAAAATTGATGATCGCGCATAATCAACGCTTTGTAGCATCGCATGCTAAGGCTCGAGATTTAATTGCAAAAGGTGAGGTAGGTAAAATCTATAGCTTCAGAACTGCATTTGGACATGGCGGACCTGAAGGATGGAGTGTTGACGGTAAAGACAGTTGGTTCTTCAATAAAGAGCAAGCCTTTATTGGTGCGATGGGGGATCTTGGCGTACATAAAGCTGATTTGCTTCGCTACTTACTTGGTGAAGAATTTGTCGAAGTAGCTGGTTTTATTGAAACAAGTGCGAAAGAAAATACAGATGTTGATGATAATGCCGTTTGTATTTTGAAATCTGAAAGCGGTGTGATTGGAACACTTGCAGCTAGTTGGGCTTATACGGCAAAAGAAGATAATTCCACGATTATCTATGGTGAACATGCTACATTACGTCTAGAAGATGATCCAAACTATTCGTTAATTGTTCAGTATAAAAATGGTGAAGTCGTTAACTATGAATTAGGTGGAATTCAGTCTAATGCCGAAGGTGGTCAAACAACAACGCACATCATCGAACATTTTGTGGACTCGATTGTGCAAGATACTGAACCACTCATTGATGGTGAGGAAGGTATGAAGTCATTAGAGGTAATTCTGGCGGCTTTAGAATCAATGGAAACAAAACGGTTTACCAAAATTTAACTAACCATTGGAGGTACGATTCATGAAACTAGGCGTATTTGCAGTTTTATTTTCACAAAAGCCATTTGAGGAGATGCTAGACTATGTAAAAGATGCAGGTTTACAAGCAATAGAAATTGGAACGGGTGGAAATCCAGGGGATGCCCATTGTAATGTAGATGAGCTACTTGCAAGTGAGGATAAACGGAAGGCGTATCTTGATAAAATTCAGTCACGTGGATTAACGATTAGTGCGTTCAGCTGTCACGACAATCCAGTTTCTCCAAATAAACAAGTTGCACAAAACGCTCATGACACATTCGTGAAAACGGTTAAACTAGCACAGTTATTAAATGTGCCTGTTGTCAATACATTCTCAGGAACGCCGGGATCACATGAGGGCTCAAAACATTCAAACTGGCCGATATCTCCATGGCCAACAGAGTACTCGGATATTTATAACTGGCAATGGGAACAAAAACTCATTCCATATTGGAAAGAACAAGGGATATTTGCGGAAGATCATGGTGTGAAAATAGGGATTGAGCTTCATGGAGGGTTTTCAGTACATACACCTTATACCCTGTTGAAATTAAGAGAAGCAACTTCACCGGCCATTGGAGCCAATTTGGATCCAAGCCATCTCTGGTGGCAAGGGATCGATCCGGTTGCGGCTATTAAAATTTTAGGGAAAGAAAATGCCATTCATCATTTCCATGCCAAAGATACTTTTATTGACCAGGACAATGTGAACATGCATGGCTTAACAGATATGCAACCCTACGGAGATGTGCAATCACGCGCGTGGACATTTAGATCTGTCGGCTGTGGGCATAGTATCCAAGAATGGTCGGATATGATGAGTGCATTACGCACATATGGCTATGATTATGTTGTGAGTATTGAACATGAAGATCCGTTAATGTCGGTGGATGAAGGGCTTTCACGTGCAGTGATGAATTTGAAATCTGTAATGATTAAAGATCAGCCTACTGATATGTGGTGGGTGTAACAAACGGAAAAAAGTTGCGTTGTATGAGGTAGATTTTCATGCAGCGCAATTTTTTTGACGAGTAAATTAATGCATGTATTCATATAGTAGACCTGTATTGAATGATCAACAACAACTTATAGTCAATCCAAAACGAAAAGAGTGTTATGAATGAGTGTATTGAGAGTTGGAATCATTGGTGCTGGGGGAATTGCAAGTGGTGTACACATCCCTAGTTATTTGAACAGCGGGTATAAGGTGGAAATAGTCGCTATTGCTGATGTTATAGTGGATCGTGCACAACAAGTTGCAGAACAATTTACAATTCCTCATGTCTTTACTTCCTATAAAGAAATGCTTAAGAACGTAGAATTAGATGCGATAAGCGTTTGCGTGCCTAATAAATTTCATGCAGAAGCCACGATTGCTGCGCTTGAGGCAGGTTGTCATGTATTATGTGAAAAACCACCGGCAATGACTGTGGAAGAAGCACAATTGATGGTAAAAGCGGCTAGCGATTCAGGGAAAATTTTAACGTACGGTTTCCATTATCGCTATCGACCTGAAGTAGAAATCGCAAAATCGTTTATTGATGCTGGAGAAATGGGCGATATTTACTCAGCACGCATTCATGCTATCCGTAGGAGAGGTATTCCGGGTTGGGGGGTATTTACGAATAAGGAATTACAAGGCGGTGGTCCGCTAATCGATATTGGCGTTCATATGCTAGATACCGCGCTCTATCTCATGGGCTATCCAGAGCCTGAAGTTGTATTGGGGAAAATCCATCAACAAATTGGCCATAAAAAAGGAGTAGGGCTGTTTGGTGAGTGGGACTTTGAAAACTATACAGTAGAAGATATGGCTATTGGTATGGTGACATTTAAAAATGGAGCTACCTTAACTTTGGAAACTGCTTTTGCTGCAAATGTCGAAAAAGATGAGACGATGCAGGTTTCCTTGATGGGGAATAAAGGGGGAGCCGATATTTTCCCTTTGAAAATTTATCAAGAGAAATACAACACATTAATCGATAGTACTCCTGCTTATCTACCAGAAGTAAATGGACATCAACTTGAAATCAATCAATTTGTAGCGTGCTGTTTGGAAGGCAAGACCCCATTAAGTACGCCAGAACAAGGGTTAATTATTCAAAAGATTGTTAATGCGATTTATGAATCTGCGGAGACTGGGAAAGCGATAGAGTATTAAAAAACTAGGTTAGGAATAATTGACTACGTGGGATTAAACCGTCTCTAAAACTTTAAATTGATATATAGATTGTTTAGACATGAAAAACTAAATTTGGTGCGCTAGGTAATTTGCTAACTACAGCAGCTACCTAGCGCATTTTAGTAGGGGAATTTTGTGAAGGGGAAAATTGCAATATGATATCGAAGTAGTTCAAATATCAAATTACTTAGTAATACATATATTCAAAGTAAGAATCAGCTTCATTTTAATCGAATACACATAAAATTGAATTATTATATTGACTGAAACGTAGAATAATGGTAATATTCAGATTGTAATCGATTACATTGCAAATAGATTTCGAAAGTAGGCTGTTAATATGGCTACCATTCAAGATGTCGCTCGAAAAGCAGGAGTTTCTGTTGCGACAGTTTCAAGGGTGTTGAATAATCAGAATGTCGTAGCTAAGGAAACGACTATTAAAGTAGAAAAAGCAATTAAGGAATTAAATTATGAACCGAGTGTGCTGGGCCGTAACTTGAGGACGTCGGAAAGTAGGCTACTTCTTGTGTTGATCCCTAGTATTGCGAATCCATTCTATACTGAAATAATAAAAGGCATTGAAGATACTGCTATTGAAAAAGACTATAATATTCTTCTTTGTGAAACAGGTTCCAATCCAAAAAGAGAAGCGATTTATATAAATCTAGTAAGAAATCGCTTAGCAGATGGAGTAATTTCTATGGATCCAGCTGTAGATAAGGTTAGGTTGACCGAGCTGGCAAATAAGTATCCAGTTGTTCAATGCAGTGAATATGACAAGGCTGGTACTATTTCCTACGTAACTATTGATAGTGAATTAGCTGCATACCAAGCAGTAAGGTACTTAATACAGATAGGTCATAAGAGAATTGGACTTATCAATTCGGATAATAAATATTTGTATGCTCGTGAACGGTATGAAGGTTATATAAAAGCTCTAAATGAATTTGAAATACCAATTAACACTGATTGGATCTACAATGTTGAAAGTGTGAAATTCCAAGATGGTCAGCAAGCAATGAGGAGCCTATTAGATCAGCCCGATAGGCCAACTGCAATATTTGCTGATTCAGATGTTCTAGCTATCGGCGCTTTAAAGGAAATTAATTCTAGCGGATTAAATGTACCAAAGGATATTGCGTTAGTCGGGTTTGATAATATTGATTTTTCAAATATGACATATCCAACTTTAACTACTATCTCACAACCAATGTATGAAATGGGTAGTGCTTCAGCAAATATGATTATTCAAAAAATTAGTGGTAAAAAAGTTGGGAATATTATTTTAAACCACGAATTTGTCATTCGTGAATCTACTTAATTTCATCCTTTAATAGATTGACACTTCAATCACTATAGTATAAAGTGTTTTTTGTACTTGAAAATGGAAATAATGATAGATTATAGTTATTTTGCTTTTTTTTACAAGAGAAAATTTTCATATAAATGCAATGAAATTGGAGGCCATGACTATGAAATAAAATCATTTATAGAATTAAATGTAAGTTGAAGAACCATTTATTAATACGGTTTTAATTTTAACGAACTAATGTAATCGATTACATTCTTGGCGGTTCAAGAATGTAAGCTTTAACATCATCAAAAGGATTTTCCATGGTACCACCGAAATCCTACCAAAAGGAGAAATGACAAATGCGTAGAATACCAATTGCTCTTCAAATGTTTTCATTACGGGATGAAAGTGAAAAAGATTTTGTCGGGACTTTAAAAAAAGTTGCTGATATGGGGTACGACGGAATAGAGTTTGCTGGTTATCACGGATTAGGTGCAGAAGAATTAAAAAAAGTATTGGATTATCTCGGTTTGAAAGCAGCTTCTAGCCATGTTCCACTAACCACATTAGAGACAGAACTGGAGGAGATAATTTATTATCAGCATATTATAGGTAGTAAAAATATTGTTTGTCCATTTCTTCCACCTGAAAGACGGGGAAAAGAAGACTACTATAATCTAATTCCAATCCTCAACAATGTAGGTGAAAGATGTTTTGATGAAGGTATTAGCTTCTCATACCATAATCATGATTTTGAATTACTTGAATTAGATAATGGGAAAAGACCACTGGAATTAATAATGGAAGAGACAAATCCTAAATGGGTGCAAACAGAATTGGATATTTATTGGCTAACCAAAGCCGGTGAGAATCCAGTCGAGTGGATTGAACGCTATCAAAATAGGACTCCATTAATTCATTTAAAAGACATGACCACTGACGGTGAACAGTTTTTTGCTGAATTAGGCACTGGAGGAGTGGATATTGATGGGGTTTTAGAGCAAGCAAGCAAGTCGAATTTGGAATGGTGGGTTATAGAACAAGATCAAAGTAGACGTACGCCATTGGAAAGCGTCAAAATTAGCATTGATTATTTAAAAACAAAGTTTTCAACTGTTTCTTAAATATTAAACTTAACTAATAGGGGGATTGGAATGAAAAGATTATTGTTCATGTTAGTAGCTTGTTCAATGTTTTTTTTAGTTGCATGTGGAGGTAAAGATTCGTCAGGAGAAAAGGATACTGGGACTGATAAAGGTGATAAAGTAATTGAGTTTTGGCATATTGAACCGGGTGAAAAAGGAGAAATATTTGAAGAAGTGGCACAACAATTTGAGGAAGACAATCCGGGAGTTAAAGTAAAGTTAACCCGTATTCCTAATGATTCATTTAAACAAAAGCTATCGGTAGCAATGTCCGGTGGAGAGGTACCCGACATATTTCAAAGTTGGGGTGGCGGATGGCTAAAAAACTTTGCCGATGAAGGAAATGTTTTAAATCTTACGGATGATGTAGACGAAGGTCATTTTAATAAGCTAGCTTTAGATAATTCTACTTACAATGATAAAGTATATGGACTGCCAATAGGTCTAACGATTGATCTGGTGTTTTACAATAAAGAAATATTTGAAAAATACGGATTAGAAGCACCAGTGACATTTGAAGAATGGCTTAAAGTTATTGATGTGTTGAATGAAAATAAAGTTATCCCGATTGCTCTAACAAATCAAACTAAATGGCCAGGAGCATATTATTTAATGAATTTTGCGGCTCGCATTGGCGGACCTGATTTGTTTAACAGTGCGTTAAATCGTGAGGGTAAAGGATTTGATGATCCTGCATATGTTCAAGCGGGAGAATACATTCAAGAATTAGTTAATAGAAATGCATTTAATCCAGGCTTTAATGCTGTTCCATATGATGAGGGACAAGGTCGACAATTATTGTATTCAGGACAAGCGGCAATGATGGATATGACAATCTCTCTAGTAAATAATATAAGAGATGAAGCTCCGGAATTTGAAGAAAAGTTAGATTTTTTCGTTTTCCCTACAGTTCCTGGGGGAAAAGGTGATCAAACACAAGTTGGGGGATCGGCATCTCCAGTATTTTCGGTTGCGCAGGATAGTGAACATGCTGACTTAGCGGTAGCGTTTATCAAAGCGCTTACAAGTGAAAAAATAGCACATGAATATGTAGCACGTACTGGTTCTTTGAGTGCTGTTGCTGGAATCGAACCAAAAGATGAGTTAGTCAAACGATTTTTTGATATCACGGAAAGTGCTACACACATCCAAATGCCTTATGACCAAACTTTACCTCCTGAATTAGGAGAAAAACATAAAGATACTACTCAAGCAATCTTTGGTTTGGATATGACACCAGAAGAAGCTGCAAAACAAATGGAGGAAAAAGCGGTGGAATTGTTAGATAAATAATAGTGAGGGGAGAGTACATCATCTCCCCATCTTCAATTATTAAATAGAGTAGGAGGTACATCGTGGAAACAGAACTTACTGCTTCTAAATCAAAGGGAATGAAATCAAAACGAAAAACAATTGATAAGAAGGTTAAAAAAACAATAACGATTAGCCTATTTATTGCACCGGCGTTAATCATTTACTCCTTATATGTTATTTATCCAATTTTAACTACATTAAATTATAGTTTTTTTGAATGGAATGGCATAAGTGATAAAGTATTCATAGGTTTGGATAACTACTCAAAGATGCTTAACGATGATGTTTTTTGGTTATCTCTCAAAAATAATGCTTGGGTAGTACTTGCATCGGTTTTTATCCAGATCCCATTAGGATTATTAATGGCATTGTTCCTCTTCGCCCCAATTAGGGGTATTCGATTCTTTAATGGTATCTATTTTATCCCTTTTCTTATGTCGACAGTTGCCGTTGGTATATTATGGAGATTGATGTACGATCCAATTAACGGAACAATAAACCAGTTAATAAACTTTTTAGGTTTTGAAAATATTGCGTGGCTAAGCGATAAGAACACAGCTATATTTTCAGTTTTGTTGGTAATCGTATGGCAATTTGCACCGTTTTATATGATTCTTTTTAAAGCGGGAATTGTAGGGATATCAGAGGAAATGTATGAGGCTGCAGACATCGATGGAGCAAATTATCTACAAAAATTTGCTAAAATCACTTTGCCATTACTAGCACCGACAATTGTAACATCATCTATCCTAGCTATTGTAGGTTCTTTGAAATCATTTGATCTATTTTACATTATGACAGGTGGCGGTCCGAACCATGGGACAGAGATACTTGGAACTTACATGTATAAGCAAGCTTTTGTGAATTTTAATATGGGGTATGGAAGTGCTATTGCTTTTGTAATGTTTATACTTGCCTTAGTTGTAGTAATAATCATTCAGTATCTTGATTATTATCGTAAAAAGAAAGGTGATTTACTATGATTACTATACTTAAGAAAGGTTTCTTATACCTATTTGCCTTACTATTGTTAGTATTTACTGCTTATCCATTCGTTTATATGATATCAACTGCATTAAAGAGCCAACCGGAATTTTATGAGGCTCCATATGCTTTATTTTCATCATTCAATTTAGAAAACGTTAAAACAGTGTTTGAAATGGGGTTAACTCAATACTTTACAAATAGCGTTTTAATAACCGTAGCATCTGTTTTGGCTGTTATGTTGTTTGCATCAATGGCGAGTTATCCTTTAAGTAGGATGAAATTTAAATTAAATGGTCTAGTATATTTAATTTTTATCGCTGGAATGATGCTTCCAATTCATGCGACATTAATACCGATTTTTAAACTCACGCAAAGTATGGGGTTATATGATAATCTCTGGGCATTATTAGGACCATATATAGCATTTAGTTTACCAATATCAGTTTTCATCTTGACTCAATTTATGCGGGATATTCCTAAGTCACTAGAAGAGGCCGCAGAGTTAGATGGTGCTTCTCACTTCAGTATATTTTGGAGAGTAATCTTACCGATGGTTTCGCCAGCATTAATGACAGTATTGATTTATAATTTTATCCACTTATGGAATGAGTTTGTCTTTGCGCTTGTGTTAATTTCTACACCAGAGAGAATGACACTTCCATTAGGTCTGCAAAATTTCAAGGGAGAGTTTTCTGTAAATATACCAGGACTAATGACCGCTTTAGCATTAGCTAGTATTCCAGTGTTACTGGTTTACTTGTTTTCCCAAGAAAAAGTTACTTCAGGATTAGCTGGTGGGGCAGTAAAGGAGTAATAACTGTTGCTTGATTTTTTCGAAATTAATTGAAAATTGGGGGATTGGAATTTATGGGGAAATTAAAAATAGGAGTAATAGGGTGTGGAAGTATTGCAAGAAGACGGCATTTACTCGAATATGCGGCGAATACAAAGGTAGAAATTATAGCAGTTTGTGATATCGTTTCCGAACGAGCAGAGGAAATGGCTATAAACTATAATGCAAAAGCATTTGTAGATTACAAAGAATTATTAGCTATTGATGATCTAGATGCTATTAGTGTTTGTCTACCGAATTATTTACATGCGACAGTTTCTATTGACGCGTTAAATGCTGGATGTCATGTGTTATGTGAAAAACCAATGGCGATATCTAAAGAGGAAGCCGACAGCATGATCAAAGCTGCAGAAAAAAATGATAGAAAATTAATGATTGCCCATAATCAGCGTTTTGTTTCGTCGCATCAAAAGGCAAAACAGTTAATTGATAATGGAGAGCTCGGAAAAATTTATAGTTTTCGAACTACCTTTGGACATCCGGGACCAGAGAAGTGGAGTATTGACGGAAGGGAGAGCTGGTTCTTTAATAAGGAGAAGGCATTTATTGGTGCTTTAGGAGATTTAGGAGTACATAAATCAGATCTAATGCGCTATCTCTTGGGGGAAATTACCGAAGTAAGCGCATTTGTAGAAACAAATGCAAAAGAGAATACAACAATTGACGATAATGCCGTTTGTATCGCGAAAACTGCAGATGGTGTGATTGGCACCCTAACTGCTAGCTGGTCTTATGTTGCGGGGGGAGACAATTCTACAGTGATTTATGGTGAAAAAGCGACACTAAGATTAGAGGATGATCCAGTTTATTCTTTAATTGTACAGTATGGAAATGGAGAAACGGTAAATTATGAATTAGGTCAGATACAGACAAACGAAGCGGGGGGCCAAACAAATACACATGTAATTGATCATTTTGTCGATTCAATTATTCAAAACACTGAGCCATTAATTAATGGAGAAGAAGGCAAGAAATCGTTAGAAGTTATTTTAGCGGCACTTGAATCGAGTGCTACAAAGAAAATTATTCAATTAAATACGGAAAAGTAATTATGGGTAAATCAAAAATAATCACAACCGTATAGAATTAAAGAGGGTTTTTTAGTAGAGTGTATTGTTCATTAAGCCCTTGAATACAAATGTATGATTATATTGGCGGAGGTGAATAATGTGGAAAACTCTACTAGTCTTATGGGATCTCTTCACGGTTTATGTGATTGGATTATGAGATTTTCAATTATTAATATGCTTTGGATACTTTTTAATATCCCAACTATCTTAGTAACTATACTAATAATATTTTCAGATTCAAAAGAAGGCTATTATGTTTTAGTAGGATTGATTATTCTATTGATGCCAATCCTATTTTTTCCTGCGACGACAGCAATGTTTGCATGCGTAAGACAATGGGTTATGCAAGGAACGATAAGCCCTTTGTTGAAATCTTATTGGACTTATTTTAAAGAGAATTATAAGAAAAGTTTTCTTGGGGGACTTGTTTTAACAGTTGCATGGGCAGTACTGATTGCGGATTATTATTATTTTGTTAATAAAGGCACTATTTCATTGTATATTGTCCTCATAATAGGGGTTTTCCTATTTGTTTTCTCGATGAATTTCTTTTCAGTTGTGTCACATTACAACTTGAAATTGGGCCAATTATTTAAGAATGCATTACTTGTTACAGTGGGGAACCCGTTAATGACTGTTGTGGTTTTTATAGGAAGTATTATTATTTTCTATGTCAGTTTCTATGTTCTGTTATTTCTAATTCCGTTGTTTTCAGGAATACTAATTGCCTACTTATCATTTGTACTTTTTTATAAAATGTACTTAAAAACTAAGAATTTGCAAATGGATTCGAATTGAAATACGGCTAAAATTTGTCTTGAAATTAATTGTTCAAGATAGAACTAATAAGAATTAGGAGGTTAGAAAGATGAAACTCGGTGTATTTGCAGTTTTATTTTCACAAAAATCGTTTGAAGAAATGCTAGATTATGTGCAAGCGTCAGGTTTAGATGCAATTGAAATTGGGACTGGTGGTAATCCTGGAGATGCGCATTGTAATGTCGACGAACTTCTCGCAAGTGAAGACAAGCGAAAAGAGTATCTAGAGAAAATCCATTCGCGTGGATTAACAATCAGTGCATTCAGTTGCCACGATAATCCGGTTTCCCCAAATGAAACAGTGGCAAAAAACGCGCATGAAACGCTTGTGAAGACGATTAAACTCGCACAGTTATTAGACGTGTCTGTCGTTAATACTTTTTCAGGAACACCGGGTTCGCATGAAGGTTCCAAGCATTCGAACTGGCCGATATCCCCGTGGCCCACGGAGTACTCAGAAATATTTAACTGGCAATGGGAACAAAAATTGATTCCTTATTGGAAAGGAATCGGGAAGTTGGCAGAAGATAGCGGCGTGAAAATCGGGATTGAGCTGCATGGTGGATTCTCAGTGCATACCCCTTACACATTGTTGAAGTTAAGAGACGTGACTTCACCTGCAATTGGTGCGAACCTAGATCCTAGTCATCTGTGGTGGCAAGGAATCGACCCGGTTGCGGCGATTAAAATACTTGGAAAAGAAAATGCGATTCATCATTTTCATGCGAAAGATACCTTTATTGATCAAGAAAATGTTAATATGCATGGTCTAACGGATATGCAGCCTTACGGGGATGTACAATCGCGTGCGTGGACATTCCGTTCTGTCGGTTGTGGTCATAGCATTCAAGAATGGTCGGATATGATGAGTGCACTTCGCACTTATGGCTATGATTATGTTGTCAGCATTGAACATGAAGATCCGTTGATGTCAGTAGACGAAGGGTTTTCGCTTGCAGTCACAAATTTGAAATCAGTATTAATTAAAGATCAACCTGCAGATATGTGGTGGGTGTAAGTAATAAGTTGTGACATGTGAATTTACAATTCATATATCGCAACTTATTTGTCTATCTGTTGGTCAAGTGAAATGGCTTCAATTCAACCATTAAAAGGGAGATGGCATGATGAAATCGATTAATATCGGTATGATAGGCTATAAATTTATGGGGAAAGCACACAGCAACGCTTACCGGGCATTGCCAATGTTTTTTCCAAACAGCATTCAACCAAAGATGAAAGTTATCTGTGGAAGAAATGAAGAGTCTGTCTCCGTGGCAGCTGAGCAATTCGGCTGGGAAGAATATGCGACAGATTGGAAAGAGCTGTTGAAACGGGATGATATTGATTTAATCGATATAAATGCACCTAGTAATGTGCATAAGGAAATTGCGATTGAAGCCGCTAAAGCAGGCAAACATCTTTATTGTGAAAAGCCATTAGCTTTTACATTAAAGGATTCTCGTGAAATGTTACGGGCTGCTGAAAAAGCTGGTGTAAAACATATGGTTGGCTTTAATTATCGTTTTACGCCGGCTGTCATACTTGCAAAAAAATTGATTGAAGAAGGTCGTTTAGGAAAGATCTATCATTACCGGGGATGGTTTTTACAAGATTGGATTACAGATCCAGACTTTCCACTCGTATGGAGGCTTCAAGAAGAGATTGCTGGCTCGGGTGCCCACGGTGATTTGGGAGCGCATCTTATTGATATGGCCCATTATTTGATTGGTGACATATCGGAAGTAATTGGTATGAATGAGACATTTATTAAAGAAAGACCACTACCTACAGAGATGGATGGATTAACAGCAACAAGTGGAGAAGGCACTGAAAAAGGCCCTGTTACGGTCGATGATGCAACATTATTTTTAGCGAAATTTGCAAACGGAGCACTCGGTAGCTTCGAAGCTACACGTTTTGCGACTGGACATCGTAGTACGAATTCATTTGAAATCAACGGTAGTAAAGGAAGTGTTATTTTTGATTTTGAACGAATGAATGAACTGCAAGTTTTTTTTGAAGATGACGCAGAAGATGTCCAAGGATTTCGACGTGTGCTAGCGACTGATACTGGACATGCGTATTCGGAAGCTTGGTGGCCTTCTGGACATGCAATTGGCTACGAACATACATTTACTCATGCCTTTGTTGAATTAATGGATGCTTTTCGTGAAGATAGGCAACCTGTCCCGAACTTTGAGGATGGGGTGAAATGTCAACAAGTTCTTGAGGCAGTTGACCTGTCAATAGAACAGAAGAAATGGATTAAAGTATCTGACCTGTAATGCTTATGGCGAAAGGAGCATTGACAATATGAAGAAAAAAGCACTCATTGTATATGGTGGTTGGGATGGTCATGAACCAAAAGAAGTGGCTGACATTTTTAAAGGAATCCTTGAAAAAGAAGATTTTGACGTGGAAATATCTGAAACGCTTGATACCTATAGCGACGTTGAAAAACTGAAAGGGTTAGATTTAATCGTACCTCATTGGACAATGGGGGAGATTGAACAGGAATATGTGAATAATATTTCTGAAGCCGTGATGAGTGGTGTTGGTTTGGCTGGATGTCACGGTGGTATGTGTGATTCCTTCCGGAAAAACGTAGACTGGCAATTTATGACTGGCGGCAATTGGGTGGCGCATCCAGGAAATGATGGAATTGAATATACGGTTAATATTAAGCATTCTTCGAGTAGTGTTTTAGAGGGGATTGAAGATTTTGAGGTTGTGAGTGAACAGTATTATTTGCATGTTGACCCTGCTGTTGAAGTACTTGCAACAACTCGTTTTCCAATCGCCGAAGGGCCACATTCTTTAAATAAGGCAGTGGATATGCCTGTTGTTTGGACAAAACGCTGGGGGCTAGGTAGGGTTTTTTATAATTCAATAGGTCATTCAGCTAGCACTGTGGCGATGCCAGAAGTATCAAAGATAATGCAGAATGGATTTTTATGGTCAGCAAAAGGAAAAGAACTAGCAGTGGAGGTTGTTAGTTCAGGTAATGATAGCCTTTATACTGGTATGGGGGACAATCAATAATAAAAAATGGGGGCAAGAAAATGGTGAAAGTTAGAGTGGGTGTTATTGGTTGTGGGACAATTAGTTCTATTTATATGGAGAACATCCCGACCTTTGAAAATCTTGAACTAGTAGCATGTGCAGATTTAGATTTAGATCGGGCACGTGCTCAGGCGGAGAAATATCAGATTCCAGAAGCGTCAACAGTGAAAGAACTATTAGAAAATCCCAATGTAGATTTAGTTATCAATTTAACGATTCCTAAGGCACACGCTGAAGTCGCGATTGAGGCGCTTAAAAATGGCAAGCATGTCTATGGTGAAAAACCTTTGGCAGTCACACGTGAGGAAGGTAAAGAAATCTTGGCAGTTGCAAAAGAAAACGGGGTGTTTGTAGGAAGTGCTCCAGATACATTTTTAGGTGCAGGTGTTCAAACAGCTATCGATTTAATTGAAAAAGGGGAAATCGGTGTTCCGATTGGTGTTTCAGCCTTTATGATTGGACGCGGCCCTGAACATTGGCATCCAGATCCGATCTTTTATTATAAGGAAGGCGGCGGGCCGATGTTTGATATGGGTCCCTATTATTTAACCGCACTCATTGCTTTATTGGGGCCAATTAAGCGGCTTTCTGGTTCAGTTGGTATTAGTTATCCAGAACGAACGATTTTAAGCGAACCAAAAGCAGGTACAAAGGTTACGGTAGAGACCCCGACACATATTGCAGGAACACTTGATTTTGTTTCTGGTGCAATCGGAACGATCACTACTAGTTTCGATGCATTCGGTGGTACAACTCTTCCGCCAATCGAGATATATGGAAGTGAAGGCACTATACTTGTTCCTGATCCCAATACGTTTGGTGGCCCTGTTCGACTTCGAAAGCGAGATGAAAAAGAATTTGTTGATATCGAACTAACCCATACTCACGATGGAAATAGTCGTGGAATCGGTGTTGCCGACATGGCAAAGGCAATTTTAAGTGGTGTTCCATATCGAGCGAATGGGGAACTTGCTTACCATGTGCTTGAAGCAATGCATGGTTTTCATGATTCTTCTGAAAAAGGTTTATTTTATCAGATGCAAAGCACTTGCGAGAGACCAGAGCCACTGCCTGTTGACAATCAGTTTTTACATGCGTAAGCGTCAAATAAATACCCACCTATTTTGTGGGGGAGGGATTATTCACAAATAAGGAATTGCAAGGTGGAGGTCCGTTGATCGATATTGGCGTAAAAATGCTAGATGCTTCCCTCTATCGGATGGGCTATCGTGAACCTAACGTTGTGTTAGGAATAACGCATCAACAGGTTGGTCACCAAAAGGATGTTGGACTGCTTGGAAAGTGGAAATATGAAAACTATACAGTGGCGGACATGCTGTTGGTAGGGTTACGTTTACAAATGGTGCACCTTTAACAGTGGAGGCTGCTTTTGCCGCAAATGTTGAGAAACATGATACGATGCAAGTTGCTTTGATGGCCAATAAAGGTGGAGCTAAAATTTACCCTCTGTAAAAATATCAGATGAAATACAACACATTAATCAATAGTACACTAGAACAGGGACTTATCATTCGGAAAATTGTCGCTGCAACTTATGAGCCTGTAGAAACGGGGAAGGCTGTAACAAGTAATAAAAAAGGTTGTGCAGTATGAATGTTGAATTCATACTGCACAACCTTTTTTTATAAAGTAAGAACTTTTGTCACACTGCGAGAAATTTCATGCGTATTAATTGTAGATTCTATTTGATTATTTTTCACGCATTTTATAAACTCTTCAACTTCATAGTACATAGTATTAAATTCATGTTTAATAGAAATATCCTCAGTTTGACCGTCTTTGTATTTAATAATAATTTTTTCCGGATCACTGATTTTATCGATTTCGATGACGCCATTCTCGCCCTGTATTTCATTTGGTGAATGGGAATCTGAAATTTTTGAGTACATAATAACAGCTTCAAATTCATCGTAATTTAAGATCATACTTCCTTGACCATCTGCACCAGTGGATAGTAAATAAGTATTTTTAAGTACAGATTTAGGTTCGCCGACTAGATGCACAATAGGCGCGATACAGTAAACCCCTAAGTCTGTTTTAGCGCCATTCCCCAGTTCGGGTTTAAAAGCATTTTCAATAATGCCATCCTTATATTTATCGTAACGCGAAGAATACTGGTTATAATGAAATACGAATCGTCGGAGTGGACCAATCTTAGCTAGGTTCTCTTTTAAGTTGAGAAATGTAGGTGTAACTGTTGATTTCATTGCTTCCATATAGGTTGTTTGATGGTCATTAGATGCTTTAATTACTTGATCCATTTCAATTAAGGAAGTGACAGCGGGTTTTTCGCAAAGAACGTGAATGCCATTATTCATAGCTAAAATACTTTGTTCTGCATGAAACGCATTGGGTGATGCAATATAAACGGCTTCAATATCACCGCTTTGAAACATTTCTATCATATCTGTATACACATGTTCGATATTATGTTTCTCTGCAAATGCTCTCCCTGTCTCCTCAGTCCTTGAATAGACTGCACCGACACTAAATTCGGGATGTTCTTTAGCTGCTGTCAGTAATCGATCTGTAATCCAATTCGTTCCGATAATTCCAAACTTCATAGTAATAGCCCCTTTTAGTTATATATGTTGATGTAAAGAATTTCATTAAAATCGCTACTGCGCTCGGGGATGCCTCACGCTCTAAGACGAGCAGCTTCGCTCAGTTTATATAGATGTTCATTTGTACAATATATAGTTGATAATAAGTAGTTCTTGCCCTATAAGGCGGATCTAGCCCTCAATGCCAAATGAAAACACTGTTTGTTTGTCATATAATTCATGGGCCTCTAAGATAACGGAAGGAAAGCCCTTGTGATGCAATGAGGCAGGGGAGGCTTGTGTTTCAAAACAGACACCTAAATAAGGTTTTGAATTACCTTCTGCTAGATTAAGTCCTTCATCGAGAGTATTCGATGTGTACATAACCACGCCTGGTTGGTTGGTCTTAATCGTCATCAGGCGGCCACTCGTTTCTTCTTTTACACGGATGTTTTGTTGTTGAGTTTGATTGAGAATAAAGTAATGATCATATCCATGATTAGCAACCCTATTTTGTGTTGATATGGAGTTAATGCCGTCAACAAGTTTTCTTCCAGTTCGGAAATCAAATGGCGTATTCACTACATTGATTTTTTTACCTGTTGGAATTAGTTCCGTATCCAGTTCAACAAAGTCATCACTCTCCATTGTAACATGATGGTTGTGGATCGTGGCGGCTAGATTTCCACTTAAGTTAAAATAGGAATGATTTGTCATAGTAAGCACAGTCGCTTTATCGGTTGTTCCTGAATAATCAAGGATGAGCTCGTTATTATTAGTCAATGTATAGGTAACAGCAACTTCAATAGTACCAGGATATCCACCTTCACCATCTAAACTTTTATGGTTTAATTTCACGCCAACTGTATCATCTGACTGAAAGGGACTAGACTGCCAGATTACTTGATGAAATCCTTCATCTGCTCCATGTAAATGATGGCCACCTTCATTTGCTGCCAATGAATATGGTTGATCTTGGATAGTAAATGAAGCATCTTGAATTCTTCCGGCAACGCGGCCGATTATCGCACCAAAAAAATTTGGGTTTTCTTCATAATCGGTATAATTTGTATAGCCAAGGACCACATTTTCTAGTTGATTATGCCTGTTTGGAACGCTTATGTCAGTGATGATACCACCGAAGTTCAAAAAACTTACTGTCATACCGTTATCATTTGTTAATGTATACAACTTCCACTTATTCAGTATATCTTGGGTCTCTATTTTCATCTGGCTAGCCACCTACCTATTTAATGTTTGGATGAATCGTTCACACTCACTTTGTACTTTAAAAACGCCTGCATCTCCAAGCACTTTGGCGAATTTAATCCCAAGTTCTTTTTCTAAAATGGACTCAATTTGCTCTAGGTTTGATAATTCTCCATAGTTAGCTTTCATTTGCTCTGCCCATTGTTGATGATAGGGGGCTACAGAAGTTGTTTGATCGAGTAAAAACTTCTTGATTTCAGCTAATTCATCTTTAAGACGAGCCGGTAAAACTGCCAGACCCATTACTTCAATAAGCCCAATATTTTCTTTTTTTATATGATGGACATCTGCATGGGGATGGAAAATCCCTAGTGGATGTTCTTCAGTTGTTCGATTGTTGCGTAAGACGAGATCGAGTTCAAACTTGTTAGCACGCATTCGGGCAATCGGTGTAATTGTATTATGTGGAGTTTCATTACTAAAGGCTCTGATATCCGCTTCCTCATCACTATAACTTTTCCATGTGGTAAGGACATGGTCAGCTGCTTGAATCAATGGCTCAATCTCATCGCTCTGCAAGCGAATGGTTGTTAACGGCCATTCCAGGACAGATGCAGTTATGTTTGGAAAGTTTTCTAAAGTAAACGAAAGTGCAGTTGTTGCAGTTGTCATTGGAAAATTATAACTTCCTGCTTGATAATGATCATGATTCAAAATAGAGCCACCGACAATAGGTAAATCGGCATTTGAGCCAATAAAATAATGTGGGAATTTCTCTATAAAAGTTAGTAACCGTTTAAAAGTATCCTTACCAATTTTCATATCACGATGTTCTTCAGCAAGTAAAATACTATGTTCATTATAATAAACATAGGGTGAATATTGCAGATACCAATTTTCATTTACAAGTGGTACTTGAATGATACGATGATTTGCCCTAGCTGGATAACCTGTCCGACCAGCGTATCCTTCATTTTCGATACATAATAGACACTTTGGATAATTGACATCATGTTTCAATTCGCTTTCTCTCTTGATTTGTTCAGGATCTTTCTCGGGTTTTGACATGTTAATGGTTATATCCATTACACCATAGATTGTTTCGGCTTTAAAATGGATGTTTTTCTTGATGCGGTTCATCTGAATATAATTGCTGTTTTTACTTAACTCATAAAAATAATCTGTTGCGTTTTTTGGGGAGTTACTATATTTTTTCTGGAAAATTGCGTTGATAACAGATGGCCTTTCCACAAAGCAATTCATGATTGTGGCTGAAAGTATTTCTTTGTCATCAAAAACATTGTCAATGACATTATTTTCGGTAGCATAGGCAATAATTTTGTCGAGTAGATTTGGAATTGAATCATCTGTTGTACCTTCAGTTGTTGCAGGCATAGATTCGAGATGGAGCAGTGCAAGTACTTGATTCGTCACATAATTCTGATCAGCGGTATCGATTAGTCCCACTTCGATACCTTTTTGAAGGAGTCCTCTAATATCTGAGTAAATCATTTAGCTGTCACGTCCTTCTGGTAACCATTTGGGTTGTTGACATGCCAGTTCCAAGCATCTTGAATGATTTTTTCAATTGAAGTTCGCGTTGGCTGCCAACCTAAAAGAGTGGCAGCTTTATCAGAGCTTGCGATTAGGATACTAGGATCACCCGCACGACGTTTACCTGAATTCTCAGGGATTTCTTTACCTGTAACTGTTCGTGCTGTATCCATCATTTCTTTGACTGAAAATCCTTGATTACTGCCAAGATTGAAAATATCGCTTTCTCCATCATTTTTTAAATAATTAAGTGCTAGAAGATGCGCTTGAATAAGGTCTTCTACATGGACATAATCACGGATACATGTGCCATCGGGTGTATCATAGTCTTCTCCGAAAATAGTGATATTTGAACGTTGTTCGAGTGCTGCTTGGAGAATGATTGGTACGAGATGTGTTTCAGGATGATGATCCTCGCCGATTTCTCCAGATTCCCGTGCACCGGCCACATTGAAGTAGCGTAATGCAACATAGCGAATGCCATAGGCCTGTTCGCACCATTTCATCATTTTTTCCATCGTCAGTTTTGTTTCGCCATAGGTACTTGTCGGATTGGTTGGCATCTCTTCTGTGATTGGGACAGATTCTGGCTCCCCGTATGTGGCTGCTGTTGATGAAAAGACAATTTTTTTGACATTAAACTCTGTCATCACTTGCAGTAATATTTGTGTGCCATAGACATTATTATCATAATACTCCAATGGATTTGCCATGGATTCACCGACAAGGGAATTCGCAGCAAAATGGACAACTGCATCAATAGGTTCATTAGTAAATACGTTACGCATAAACTCGATGTCTCGACTATCACCTTCGTAAAATGTCGCATCAGGATGGATAGCTTCTCTGTGCCCAGTTTGTAGATTATCAATCACTACGACGTCCGTCTGTTGATCAATTAACTGATAAACCGCATGTGAACCGATATATCCAGCTCCACCTAGAACTAATACACTCATTTAGTACACTCCCTCAGTAAGTTCTCTTGCTCCGTCACCAATTGCAGCGGTGTAAAATGATGCCTCATAACCAATTTTTCCTCTATATATTTTATTTACATTGTTCTTGAAGCTATCAACTTTGTCTATTTCAACAATTGCAATTGCACAACCACCAAAACCTGCGCCTGTCATGCGGGCGCCCACAACGCCTGGTTGATCCCATGCTGCTTGGATAATCGTATCTAGTTCGATGCCTGTTACTTCATAATCCAGTTGAAGAGATTTATGTGACTCATTCATTAATTGCCCAAATGCCTCTAAATTGGCTTGTTGTAATTGCTGAAGAGCCTCAACAGTCCGTAGATTTTCATAGACAGCATGTTTTGCACGTTTTTGGTTTGTTTCATCAGTAATAAGGTGTTTTTGTTGTTCAAATTGTTCTTTCGTCAAATCACCGAGCCCTTTAATTTGAAGAGCTGTTTGCAAGTTTGCCAAAGCCTGTTCACATTGCACGCGACGTTCATTATATTTTGAGCCAGCAAGTGTTCGTTGTTTATTGGTATTAATGATGATAATCACATGGTCAGCAAGCTCGATAGGGGCATAGTTGTAGGCTAGAGTTTGGCAGTTTAATAGGATGGCATGCCCTTTTTTACCTTTACCAATTGCAAACTGATCCATAATTCCACTGTTGACGCCGATATAATCATTTTCTACTTTTTGCCCAAGTTGAATCATCTTTACACGATCAATATTTAAATCAAATAGTCCTTCCAAAAGGACACCAGTGACCATTTCAATAGAAGCAGAAGAGGAGAGCCCGGCGCCGGTAGGAATGTCACCATAAAATAAGATATCCATTCCAGTCGTTATTTGGAGTCCGCTTTCCTTCATATAATGAATCATACCTTTGGGGAAGTTCGCCCAATCATGTGCTTCATTATAGTCTAAATCGGCAAGATCACATTCAATGGTCCCAATAGAGGGGAAGTTCAACGAGTAAAAACGTAACTTTTGATCATTGCGTTTTTGAGCAAGTGCGTACGTTCCAAATGAAATTGAGGCGGGGAATACATGGCCTCCATTATAATCCGTATGTTCACCAATTAGATTAATTCGTCCTGGTGCAAAAAACGTGCGTGGCGTTTCGGTAGTGTCGAAGATTGATCGGAATTTATTTGGCAGATCTGAATTAGTCAAAGGTGTTACCTCCCGAAGTTAATAAATTAATTTAATTAAGTATAGTGTACTATACTTTGAAAGACTATTCAATATAGTTTGTCATATGTTATAGTTGCGGATAAAGATGAATGTTCGATCACTATAGCTTTTGAAGCGTGAAAATCCCTAATTCGATTTCCGCTAAACCAGTGATTACTATAGAAGGAATAAAATCAAGTTAATGGGGGAGTTATATTGACTATAAATGTAGGGATTATTGGAACAGGTTACTTCAGCATGTTCCATGCAAAGATTTTATCGGGTTTAGCAGGTGTCAAAATAACAGCTATATATGGGACAAGTATAGAAAAAGCGGAGTCAATGGCATCAAAGTTTACGCATGCGAGAGGGTATAACAATTTGGAAGGTATGCTGGACGCCATTCACTTGGATGCTGTCTATATTTGTGTCCCGCCAATGGCACATGGAGAGATAGAACTGGAATTAATTAAGCGAGGAATTCCGTTTTTTGTGGAGAAACCATTGAGTCAAGACAATGAAACACCTTTAACTATATTTACGGAGATCAAACAAAAGTCTTTGCTTACATCAGTAGGCTATCATTATCGCTATAGTGATTCGATTTCGCATTTAAAAAGTATACTAAATGACCAGAATATCGGTATTGTCCTTGGGCAGTATATGGGGAGTATGCCAAAAGTGCCGTGGTGGCGAAATCAAGCTAGTTCCGGGGGACAATTTATCGAACAGACAACGCATATTGTCGATTTACTTCGCTATATTTGTGGGGAAGTCGAAGAAGTTTATGCGGTATTTGGTAGCCAGATTCTTTCTACGCAAGACGAATCTGTCACAGTTGCTGATGTAGGAACGGTAACCATGAAACTACGTAATGGGATTGTAGCTAATATATCGAATACTTGTATACTCCCAGAAAGCGTTGGGGAATCGGGAATCACCTTATTTACAAATCAAGGAATGGTAGATTGGTCACCCAAACGTTTAGAGATTAAGATGAAAGGGTCTACAGCAGACTATATCGACACGGTTAATCCTTATCAAACAGAAAATGAAGTATTTATCAATGCAGTACGCACAGGTGATCCATCTAGAATTTTGTCAGACTACGGAGATGCTTATAAGACGCATAAAGTAACCACGGCTGCGTTAGAATCGGCAATAAAAGGATCACCTGTGAAATTGAGCAATGCATTTTGAGTTAAAAAATAGATGATTGCTATGTATCGATAAAAAACAACAAAGAAACTCCTCTATAATTAGATAGACAATCGAAGAGGGGGATTTTGATAGATAAAGGAACTATAAGTTTTTCGATATGGAACAGTGTCTATGTCCATCTGTCGGCTTCTTCGAGTTGCCTAAGAATTGATGGCAATGGACAAGATTGCCCTTTCCATCAATTCCTCCAACGCTTTCGCAATAAGGAGCGATTGAACGGCATCCCTCCTTATTGCGAAAGGATGTCGTGAACTAAGGCTACGTTCAAATATAACGGTGCCTTACGACTTGCTTAATTTAAAGTTGACGTTGCAGAATAGCTTCAATTGCTAATCCAACACCATCATGTTCATTTGTTGTTGTGATTTCAGTGCAAGCAGCTTTAATTGCCGCTGGAGCATTACCCATAGCTACAGCGCGTCCTGCACGTACCATCATTGATAAATCATTATAGCTATCACCGATTACCATAACATTTTCCATTGAAATCCCTTTACTCTTGGCGTATGTTTCGACTGCTATTCCTTTTTGCGCATTGATGTCTGTAATCTCGAGATTTCCCGCTCCAGATGAACTGATAGCAAGTCCAGGCAACAACTGAAGTGCTTTTCTAGCTTTATCCAAATTCAGTCTATTAAAGGACGTTCCAAATACTTTGTAAATTTCACTTCCGTGTTGGTTTATCAGCTCTTTGTAAGAATCAACTTGGCGGATATAACCTTGTTCTACTCTATCCATTACTTCTTGTCGAATTTTATCTATAACGGGGATCTGGTTAGCTGCTTCAGCAAGTTGAATGAAAGTATCGATTTGATCTTCAATACTATTAATATAAATGAGCGTATCAATATATAATTGATAATCGATTGTGTGAGTATCTAAAATAGATGTGATTTTTGTGATGTCATTTTCGACTATATGGGTTGCGGAAATCAATTCCCCAAATGCATCTCTAATTTCTGCGCCATTAAGACAAATGTATGAAAGATTCAATCCACTATCCCTAACAGGACCATAGGCTTCTGAGAAACCTCTTCCAGTAGCGATTACAACCTCAATTCCATTTGACTGCGCAGCTAAAATTGCTTGTTTGTTTCTAGTACTGATGCTGTGGTCAGGGCTTAATATTGTTCCATCCATATCAATTGCAATTAGGCGTATCATAATTGTCCCCTTTCTTATACATAGAGACTGATAATACCAATGAATGCGATAAATATCAACTTGCCTGTTCGACGGCAACTTGATATTACCGTTGTGTCGATGAATATCACATGTATCCTAATAGGGATGTTTTATTGGTAGTTTTGAACCTTTCATACATGAAACGAAACTGTCTGTCTATTCAACTAAGGAGAGAAGTGATACTATTAAAGCTTAAGAGCGATTCGTGTAATTTCAATAAAGGTTAGCCTTTCAAGTATAGATTGAGAAGCGAATGTATATACCGCTTTGGGTGGTAGTATAAATCAGTGTGTTAGAAGTAAATAGGGATGTTATTTGTCTATCAACTCTATAATAGGGGGCTTTAATATGCGGCAAGGCACATTCCAGTGGATGAAATCAGTAAACAAGTCCATTATATTAAATAAAATAAGGACGGACGCACCCATCTCTAGAGCGCAAATTGCTAAAGAGACAAAATTAACGCCGCCTACGGTTAGTAGTAATGTGAAAGAGTTGATTGAGCAAGGGCTTGTAAAAGAAAGTAAGCTTGGTGAGTCTCAAGGTGGCCGTAAGCCAACGATGCTCTTAATCAATAACCAAGAATTTTATGTAGTAGGAGTAGACGCGGGACCGGAAATGATAGAGTGTATCCTCACCGATTTGTCGGGGGAAATTTTGAATCGGACTTTAAGTAAGTTGACTACACCACTAACAAACACCCAATTCCTCATTATTTTAAAAGACTGTATTCACAATTGTATAAAAGACATACCCTCAACTAGTAAAAAAATTATTGGTATAGGTATAGCTATGCATGGAGTTGTGGACGTAGAAACTGGTACATCATTGTTTGCTCCTATTTTAAGTCTGACAAATGTTCCGATTAAAGAAGAATTGGAAAAAGAATTTGAACTGGAAGTTAAAGTGGAAAATGATGCACGCGCAATGGCGTTAGGCGAATCTTGGTTTGGAGATCACGGTGAATTAACGAGTATGTTAGTTGTGAATATTGGACGGGGTGTCGGTGCGGGCCTGATCATTGATGGGGAATTATACCATGGGGCACAAGATATTGCAGGTGAAGTGGGACATATGACAATCGATTTGAACGGAGAAATTTGTGAATGTGGTAATCGCGGTTGTTTGCAAACGTTCACAACGGGTCCCGCGATTGCTAGGCGAGCAATGAAGAGCATATCCCAAGAACTTATCACTGCAGAGGAAGTCTATGAATTAGCTATTAGGGGTAATGAAGAGTTTGTGACGTTATTAAAAGAAACTGGAAGAGTTATTGGGATAGGTTTAACAAATTTAATACATATCATTAATCCGCAAAAAATTGTACTTGGTGGTGGGGTAACAAAAGCAAAAGATTTTATTTTACCAGTCATACTAAAAACGATTGAAGAATGTGCATTGACACCACGGGCAAAGCAGACTGAAGTAACCATAACTAAACTGGGGGATGATGCAACACTTATAGGTGCTGTATCTTTGCTTTTAGTTGATGTATTTGACCCAAATTGAATATATAATTAAACTAGAATGGATATCTATGCATAGATTCTGAATCGTACTTTCGCTTTTATAATTACTTGGGAGGTCGTTTATATGACATGGCAAGTTGAAGCAACAAAGTGGCTAAATCAAGAGAATCTAGAAGTTACACTCAAGCAACAACTTCTGGGTGAAAAAAATAACCAAGAATTACTGGAAGATTGTTTTTATAAAAATCTCTCATTCGGCACGGCTGGCTTGCGCGGAGAACTGGGGTTTGGTACGAATCGGATGAATATCTACACTGTTAGGAAAGCGGCACTTGGGCTTGCTTTATATATAAAAAGCTGCGGGGAGGTTGCAGAAAATAGGGGCGTCGTAATTGCTTATGACCCGAGGCATCAATCTGCGGAATTTGGGCTTGAAGTGGCCAAAGTCCTTGGGTTTAATGGCATTCGTTGTTATTTGTTTGATGAACTTCAATCTACTCCATTGTTATCCTTTGCAGTGCGGGAATTGAATACGTTTTCGGGCATTGTCATTACCGCAAGCCATAACCCATCAGAATACAATGGACTGAAGGTATACGGAGAAGATGGTGGACAAGTAACTTTAGAAGCCGCAAATGCGATTACTGCTCATACGGAGAGTATTAATAATCTATTTTCGGTTGAGGTCGCGGAAGAGGCTATTCTCTTAAAAGAGGGATTGCTGACTTATTTGAATCATGAAATGAGCGACCGGTATGTATTGCATTTGAATGGAATACTTTTAGGCGGAGAGCCGGATAAAGATCTCTCGATTGTATATTCGCCACTTCACGGAGCGGGTGGCAAATTAGTTAGTAGAGGACTAGAGGTAGCAGGCTTCTCGGACGTAACCATAGTTAGTGAACAGGCAATTCCAGATCCGAATTTTACAACCGTTAAGTACCCAAATCCGGAGGAATCACAAGCCTTCGAAATGGCACTTATATATGGCCATAACGTGAAAGCGGATCTACTCATAGCTACTGATCCGGATGCAGACCGAATGGGAGTTGCAGTACGGGATTTAGAAGGAGAATATGTTTTTTTAACAGGTAATCAGATTGGCGCATTACTATTAAATGCATTGTTGGAAGATAAGTCGGACCGCGATACAATGCCGAAAAATGGTGTTGTATTAAAAACAATTGTCACATCAGAACTTGGTAGGGCGATTGCAGATAAGTATGGTGTTAAAACCATGGACGTACTTACAGGGTTTAAATTTATAAGTGAAAAAATCTTGGAATTTGAAGAAACTGCAGAGTCAACTTTCTTATTTGGTTATGAAGAGAGCTATGGCTACTTGATTGGTGATTTCGTACGGGATAAAGACGCTGTCCAAGCATCGGTTTTAATTGCTGAAGTGGCCGCTCGTTATAAAGCAAAAGGCCAAACATTATTGGAGGGACTACACGAACTGTATGAAGAGCACGGCTTTTATCAAGAAAGTTTGGAATCGATAACGCTAAGAGGGAAGACTGGAATGGCGAAAATTGATGAAATCGTGAATTATTTCCGGTCGACATCATTTGTAAAAGAGTTTACCAAACCCCTTTCAATCATTGAAGATTATTCATCTGGACATTTTGTTATCGTTGAAACGGGGGATCGGCGGCCACTCAATTTACCTATCGCGAATGCTCTTAAATTTATATTGTCTAATGGTGCATGGTTCGCCATCCGTCCATCTGGAACAGAACCGAAAATTAAGTTCTATTTTGGAGTGAAGGGCGCGACAAAAGTTGAAAGTGACGCGCTTTTATTGAAATTAAAAGAGGCAGTTATGACGGTAGTAGAGGGGGTAACTTCTGACTCGTAATAAGGAGGCAAGTAGAAACTGGGAATGTTGAAAAGGAAACTTTGAATTAGTAGATATAAAGTTGTTAGAACTAATGAGCAAGATTTTTTGCTATTGGGGATAGCAACTTTTTTGAAGTCAATGAATCGATAGATATTCCTTTCGAACAAATTACTAGTAGACTAAAGGATCATAGTAATTGAAAATAAATTGATTGACAATTTAGAATATCGGTTCTATAATTCGTTGTAAGCTCATATATTAGTTTTTAAACAAAATCTAAAACGATTTCGCAAATGGTCATATTGAGCATCTCAATCAAAGCGTATATTTTTTTAGTTTAAAACTAAAACGTTTTCGTGAATTAATGAAAGCGTATTCACTGAAGGGAGGACTTTCATTGTATGATGAATTATTCGCAAGGTAAAGGAGAACTCAAGAATTGGGTTGTTTCCGAAGTTGAGTTTTCTCCTGATACATTAGGGAAAAGTGAATCAATTATGTATCTTGGAAATGGATATATGGGATTGAGATCTACTACTGAAGAGCCATACATAAAAGACAAAAGAAATTTGCTAATAAGTGGAACATTTAATAGAGCTGAGGAAAATGAAGTTACGGAGTTACCAAATTTAGCGGATGTTACAAGGTTTGATATACGGATTGATGGTGAACGTTTTAGCCTTGAATTTGGAGAAACGAAGAATTACCAGCGACAATTAAATCTAAAAACGGCTGAGCTGACAAGGTATTTTGACTGGACTTCACCAAGAGGAAAAGAATTACGATTCCATTTTAGACGGTTTGTTTCATTGGATAACTTACATTTAATTGGGATGAAAATGATGGTTGAAAGTCTTACAGATCCAGTTCGAATTTCCCTTGATTCCGGTATTGATGCACAAATGAGCAATTCTGGATCACAACATTTTCTTGAAGGTGAACGAAGGATTTTTGATAAGCAATTCATTCAGTTAGTCCAAACAACTAATGAATCTAAAATTGATGTTGTAATTAACACAACTCATAAAATTACGGTTAATGATGAGGAAAGAATCAAAGTTCCTGAGATGAATATGGATCGTCGAAAAGTATGGTTGACTTATGATTTCAGTCTTCAGCCTACTGATAAACTGGAAATAGAAAAAATAACAACAGTGTTCACTAGCCGAGATAAGGAATTCGAAAAAGCTGAATACAATATACAACAACTTCGCGACCATTCATTACAAGATTTACAAGACAGCTCCGGAAAAGGATATGATACACTTTTTCAGTCACATTTGGAGACGTGGCAGAACAAGATATGGGAAGCATATAATTTCGAGATTAATAGCGATGATGACTTTGATCAACTTGCATTGCGTTTTTCGCTTTACCATTTAACCATTATGACACCAGCACACGATGACAGAATGGGAATCGCAGCAAAAGCGTTAAGTGGAGAAGGTTATAAAGGACATTCGTTTTGGGATACAGAATTATTCATTCTTCCATTTTTCATCTATTCTAATCCCAAAGTTGCAAAATCGCTATTAACCTATCGTTACCATGGTTTAGTAGGAGCAAGGAAAAAAGCTAGAGAAAATGGTTACCTTGGTGCGATGTATCCGTGGGAAGTAGCCTGGCTGACAGATGGAGAAGTAACGCCAGTTTGGGGAGATATTGATATCGTTACTGGAAATCAGACGAAAATTTGGTCAGGATTTATCGAACAGCACATTACTGCAGATATCGCCTTTGCTGTTTATCAATACTATAATGTTACAGCTGATCAGGGATTCATGGACCACTATGGTTATGAGATTATTTTTGATACAGCAACGTTTTGGGCAAGTCGGCTTGAGTGGAACGAGAAAAAACAAAAATATCATATCGATGATGTAATTGGTCCGGATGAGTACAAAGAACATGTAGATAACAATGCCTTTACGAATTATATGGCGTATTTCAATATGAAACTAGCAATCCGCTATTATGAAAAGTTAACAATGGAAAACCCGATGTGTTTAAAAGAACTAACCAAAAAGTTGAATTTGGATAAAGCATATCAACATTGGCAGGATAAAGCAGGGAAAATCTATTTACCTGAACCGCGTGAAGAAGATCTAGTAATACCGCAAGATGATACGTATTTACTGTTAAAAGAAATTGATCTCGCGAAATATAAAAATCAGGATAAAGTTAGAGGGATCTATCGAGATTATAATTCGGAACAAATAAATAAATTGCAGGTTACGAAACAGGCGGACACATTAATCTTGTTTTACTTGTTAGAACAAACTTTTTTAAATGATGATGAACGCATTTCAGAAGCTGTTAAACGAGCAAATTTTAATTATTATGAACCGAAGACATTACATGATTCATCGCTAAGTTTGGCGACACACGCAATCGTAGCAAATGATATTGGTGACATTGATTTAGCCTATTCTTTATTTAAAAAATCTAGTGAAATCGACTTAGGACCACTGATGAATACATCAGATGATGGTGTTCATGCCGCTTCTATTGGTGGTATTTGGAAATCAGCAATCTTTGGTTTTGCTGGAATCAGGCTTGTCGATGGAAGACTTAGAATAAACCCAAGAATACCAAAACATTGGCATCATATGAAGTTTACGATTCATTGGCAGGCTCAGCAGGTTACTATTTCAATAACAAAATCTACCTTGTCAGTAAAGGTAGAAAACAAGGAGAGCATAATATTTGAGGTTTTTGGTGAAATTCATGAGTGTGATGATTTTATAGAAATACCATTTGGTTTAACAGAGTGAAATATCACTCGATGGAGGACCTGCATCCTCTGCATATAAAGCTAACTAATGCAGGATAACTAGTAAAGGGTGTATTAAATTTTGGTAGTTATAAAATGATTATTCATTTTATTCACTATAAAAATTCAAATGATAAGAGGGGGAAATTAAATGAAGCATCAAAAAAGAAAGATTAGTAGTCTATTGCTAATAGCTTTATTACTTCTTTTAACTGCATGTAGTAGTGGAAAAGAAGATGGTGAAAAATCGGAAGAAAGTACTAAAGAGCCTGAAAAATCAGCAGCTCAAAAAATCACGATTTTCCAAAGTAAGGTTGAAATATCAGATCAGTTGGAAGCACTGACAAAAGAATATACGAAAGAAACAGGCGTCGAAGTGGAAGTCTGGGGGACAACAGGTGATGATTACTTCCAACAACTACAAATTCGTCTGAACAGTAATCAAGGTCCGTCTATTTTTAGTCTTCAAAATGTGACAGAAGCTGAAAAACTAAAATCGTATGCTTACGATATGACTTCTGAAGGATATGTAAAACACATTGCTCCTGGAATGGAATTAGAAATTGATGATAAGATCGTTGGTGTTCCATATGGCGTCGAAGGATTTGGTATGGTTTACAACAAAGATTTAGTTAAACCTGAAGACGTTGCCGACTATGAATCTTTTGTAAGTACATTAGAAAAGTTTAAAGATGAAGATATTAATGGTTTTGGTCTTTCTAAAGAAGCTTATTTCTTAATTGGCCATATTGCAAACTATCCTTTCGCATTGCAAAACGATCATTACGAGTTCATCGATAAATTGACAGATGGTGGAGTTACGATGGCAGGCACGAAAGAATTCCAAGAGTTTGGGAAATTTATGGATGCTATTAAAAAGAATACGGTAAGTCCATTGGATGTAACGTATGACAAAGAAGTAGGTGACTTTGCTGCTGGTAAATCTGCAATGATTCATCAAGGTAACTGGGCGTGGGGGATGCTGTCTGATTTCGATGTGGATTTTGAAGTAGGCATGTTACCGTTCCCATTAATGGGCAATGATAAATTGGCAGTTGGAGTCGGTAACAACTGGACGATTAATGGGGAAAAAGATGAGGCTGAAGTTAAAGCAGCAAATGACTTTTTGAACTGGATGTTTACAACTGAAACGGGTCATCAATACATTGTTGAGGAATTCGGATTTGTTCCTGCTTTGACAAATATCGATGCAGGCAATTTAGATCCACTATCTCAAGATGTATTAAAAGCTTCAAATAGTGGTCAAACAATACCTTGGGCACTAAATTATTTCCCAGCTAATATTATTCCGAATGATTTTGCGCCAGCTGCAGAAGAATTCTTCTTGTCAAAAGATATGACAGGTGATGAATTCATTCAAAAAATGGATGGAGCATGGAAAAACGCTGTGAAATAATATCACTATAACATCATAGTTATCATGAATAGGAAGATAGATTTTTATAATCTATCTTCCTTTATTAACTAGTTGAAAGATAGACAAACTACTAGAAAGTGGTGGTTACATGCCAGGAAAAAATAATAAAGGGTGGTACATATTATTTACTGCTCCGCTATTGCTAATTTTTGTTACGGTAGTGATTATTCCTTTTTTAATAGGAATTTACTACTCCTTTTTCGAATGGGATGGGATTGCAGCAAACCCAAAAGTATTTGTAGGATTTGATAATTTCATCAAGTTATTTGGTGACACACGTTTTCTTGCATCTACATGGAAAACGACATTGTTTACATTTTTAGCAGTTATTTCAGTAAATGTGGTAGGAATAGCTTTTGCTTTACTGGTGACATCCAAACTCAGAATTGCAAATATGGCACGTACAATGGTATTTATGCCCTATTTGATCGGTGGACTAATACTAGGATACATTTGGCAATTTATCTTTTTGGATGTATTTACATTGATAGGTAAAGTGACTGGACTAGACAATGTATTTTTTAATTGGCTAATCGATATTGATTATGCATTATATGCCCTAGTTCTCGTTTTCACATGGCAAATGGCGGGATACATCATGATCATTTATATCGCGGGAATTCAAGGTATTCCCAATGACGTAGTCGAAGCATCTAAAATTGATGGTGCAAATGGGTGGCAAAGACTTAGAAAAATCACTTTTCCTTTATTAATGCCAGCTTTTACAATCAGTTTATTTTTAACTCTTTCATCAGCATTTAAAATTTATGATGTAAACTTGTCCTTAACAGGTGGTGGCCCAGCTAATTCGACGGAAATGTTTGCGATGAATATTTATAATGAAATTTTTGGTTATGGTAATTATGGATTTGGTCAAGCGAAAGCAATTGTATTTTTCTTTGTTGTTGCTGCTATTACACTGACTCAAGTCTATATTACGAAGAAGCGGGAGGTAGAGATGTGATGGAAAAAATACGAGGAATTACAAAAGAAGTATTACTCTTATTTGCAGCACTTTTCTTCTTATCTCCCATTTACATAATCATTGTAAACTCATTTAAAAATCGCCGTGAACTTTATGAAAATGCACTTGCATTGCCTGGGAAATTCAGTTTTCAGTATTATCTAGAAGCTATGGAAAAGATGAATTTTTTGACTGCGCTGGGAAACTCATTATATATTACTATTTTCTCAGTTGTGATTATTGTTGTTTTATCTTCGATGACTGCATGGATGTTAGCTAGAACGGACAATAAGTTGAGCAAAATTATTTTCATGACTTTTATAGCAACGATGCTTATACCTTTCCAAACATTGATGATGCCTTTAATGCAACTCATGAGTACTATTACGAATACGTTACACATTCCAATGTTCAATACTCGTGAAGGTTTAATTTTTATGCATGTTGGATTTAGTTCAAGTATTTCTGTCTTTCTATATCATGGTTTTATTAAGTCTATTCCAATCACTCTGGAAGAAGCAGCTACGATTGATGGAGCTTCAAAGTTTGGGGTCTTTTGGAAAATCATTTTCCCGATGTTGAAACCGATTACTGTTACTGTGATGATCCTAAACGTTATTAATATTTGGAATGATTATCTATTACCGTCCCTAACACTTACTGACAAGGGGCTTCGAACAATACCACTATCAACTTTTTATTTCTTTGGCGAATTTACGATTAAGTGGAATTTAGCAATGGCGGGATTGATGTTGACAATCATTCCAGTTGTAATTTTCTATGTACTTGCACAAAAACATATTATTAAAGGCATTGGGGAAGGGGCAGTGAAATAAATTCGTTCTTGCAGTGGGAAAGAGAATGCAAGTGTTTTCGGGTTTTATGGGAGCATTATCGGGTTCGACTCTATAGATAATGCGATTGCCCGTTATTAATATTAACTAATTAAGGAAGTGATTCTAAAATGACCACAATAAAAGATGTTGCAAAAAAAGCAGGTGTATCCATTGGTGTCGTATCAAAAGCTTTCAATAATTATGTTGATATTAGTGAAAAAACACGACAAAGAATTTTCGCTATCGCAAAAGAATTGAATTATACACCTAATGTTGTAGCCAAAAATTTATCATCAAAAAAGCAAATGACTATTGGATTGATTTCATCTGGCGTTCTTAACAATAATGAAAAAGATAACAACGCATTCGATATATTCAAAGGAGTGTATACCGCTGTTGAAGAAAGTCAAAATGAATTGTCGATTTTTCTAATAGATTCATTGAAGCAGAAACAAAAAAGTTATGCTCAATATTGTCGGGAGCGAAATATTGGTGGTGCGATTTTACAGGGAATACGCACTGATGATCCATATTATAAAGAACTAATCGATACCAATATCCCCTGTGTGATTGTCGACATTATGACAGATATGAACAATGGATTGATTGGCAGTGTCTCTATTGACAACGCCAAAGCTAGTAGAGAGATTGCTGGTTACTTAATAGAACGCAATCATCGAGACATTGTTATCGTGGCGGGGACAAAAGAAACCGATGTAAATGCAGAGAGGATTAAAGGAGTTCAGGAAGCTTTTAAAGAAAATGACTTGGAGATGTGTGATGAAGACGTGCTTTATGCTCAATTTTCCGAGCAGCAAGCGTATATTTTGGCGGAAAAGTATCTGCAAACTAAACAACCAACAGCGTTTCTTTGCTTTAGTGATTTGATGGCATTTGGTGTAATGAGGGCAGTAAAAGAAGCAGGATTAAGAATTCCTGAGGATATTTCTATTACTGGGTTTGATGATTTAGTACTTAGTGGCTATACCCAACCGAAACTTACTACAATTCGACAGGATTTCATTGAAATCGGAAGGCTTTCAGCGCAGTTGCTACAAAGTTTGATGGAAAACAAACTAGATAAGAAGCATATTTATGTCGACTATCAGTTACTCGAACGGGAAAGTGTCAAGGCGTTACGTAAGTAAAGAAGCTGCCAAATCCCGATATAATTACTTAAAAAGAAAGGGGAGTAAGACATGACACACTACCCAAAAGCTTTTATATTCGATCTTGATGGCGTTATCACAGATACAGCAGAGTTCCACTTTTTGGCGTGGCAAAAGCTTGCACAGGAACTTGGTGTATCGATGGATAGACAGTTTAATGAACAACTTAAAGGAATAAGTCGTATGGAATCTTTAGAGCGTATTTTGGAATTGACCCCCTCCTCGCGAAGCTTGTCTTATGAGGAGCGATTAAGACTGGCAAATCAAAAGAATGACCATTATTTGGAGTTTATAGACTTGATAAATCCAGATTATATATTGCCTGGCATTGAAAGTCTATTGAAGAAAATCAAAGCTCAGCATATTAAAATTGCGCTTGGCTCAGCTAGTAAAAATGCACTTAAGGTATTAGAGAAACTTTTATTGACAAATTACTTTGATTACGTTGTAGATGCTACAAAAGTAACGAAAGGAAAACCTAATCCTGAAACGTTTACAACAGCAGCGGACTTCTTGAATATTCCCTACTCTGAATGTATCGGTCTAGAAGATGCAGCCGTAGGTGTAGAGGCAATTAATAAAGCAAATATGTTTTCTGTTGGCGTTGGTGCATTAGAACATTTATCCCATGCAGACTATCTAGTAGGAAATACGTCTGAATTGATTTTTGAAGAAATTGTAAAACGATATAATGAGAAAATATAATTTAATCAAATTTGAATAAAGAAATTTAAATCTTCATACAAATATTAATTGACTAAGGAGTGATATATCAATGACGTGGAAATTAACGAAGTCAGAGTTAGATAATGAAAACTTACTGCTAAATGAAAGTCTTTTGTCCTTAGGCAATGGGTATCTAGGTGTGAGAGGGAATTTCGAGGAGGGCTATAAGGATACATATAAATCGATTCGAGGTACATATATAAATGCTTTTCATGATGAAACAGAAATAAATTATGGAGAGAAGTTGCATGGGTTTCCAGAAACACAGCAAAAGATCCTGAATGTCATTGATGGGCAATTTATACATATTTATTTGGATGACGAACTATTTTCTATGTTTGAAGGAGAAGTAATTAATGTCCAACGAAATCTGCATATGGATGCGGGTTTTGCCGAACGAATTGTACATTGGAGATCACCTAACGGAAAAGAAGTTAAAATCCATTTTAAACGACTCATTTCTTTTGTTAGAAGGGAATTATTTGCAGTAAATATTAATATAGAGCCTTTAAGCCATATTCAGCAGCTGAAAATTGTTTCGACTGTTAATGGCGATGTCTCTAACTTTGTTGATAAAAATGACCCCCGGGTAGCTTCAGGTCATGCTAAAAGACTACATGTAACGGAAGTTCGAAAGGAAGAAGAATTCAGCATAGTAAAAAACAGTACCTATATTACTAAGCTTGAAGTGGCTTGTGTTACTTCTTCTGTGATTGAATCTGGAAAGTATATGTATGAAAGTAAAACCGCAGATAATTACGTAGAAGAGACTTACTCATGCGTTGGTGATGAAACAGTGCAATTTACAAAATACAATGTTTATACAGATACACTCAGACATGGAGAAACAGTTATTGAAAATGCAATTGCTATTCAACGGCAGCTTAAAGGATCTTCTTTTGAAGATCTTTTACTGGAGCAAAGAGAATATCTAGATAATTTCTGGAGTAAATCCGATGTGAAGATTGATGGTGATGCACTGCTTCAAGAAGGCATTCGTTTTAATCTCTTTCAACTTTTACAATCAGTCGGCAAAGATCCGGTAAGTAATATTGCAGCAAAAGGTTTATCTGGTGAAGGTTATGAAGGGCATTATTTCTGGGATACTGAAATCTATATGTTTCCGGTATTCTTAATGACGAGCCCTGAAATTGCGAAAAACTTATTACTTCATAGATACTCTATTTTAGGGAGTGCTAAGGAAAGAGCTATGGAGATGGGACATGAAAAAGGGGCTTTATTCCCTTGGAGAACGATTTCCGGTCCGGAAAGCTCGTCGTTTTTCCCTGCCGGAACTGCGCAGTATCATATAAGTGCAGATATCGCATATAGTTATATTCAATATTATTTAGTAACGAAGGACGAGGCATTTTTAAAAGAGTATATGGCAGAAGTCCTATTTGAAACTGCACGTTTATGGGGTGATGTTGGTCACATGAAAAATGGCTTATTTAGAATTGATAGTGTAACTGGTCCAGACGAATATACATGCGTTGTGAATAATAATTATTATACGAATGTCATGGCAAAACATAATTTACTGTGGGCTGCTAAAGTGTATTATCTGTTAAAAGAAGAGGATGGTAATCATCTAAAACAATTAGCTGAAAGGTTAGAACTGACAGAATTAGAAGTAAGAAAATGGACTGAAGCAGGTGAAAAAATGTATCTGCCATACGATGAAACTTATAAAATCAATGCTCAGGACGATAGTTTTTTGCAAAAAGCGCGTTGGGATTTAGAGAATACTCCGAAAGATAAGTTCCCACTTTTATTGAATTATCATCCGTTAACACTTTATAGATATCAAGTATGCAAACAAGCAGATACTGTCTTGGCTCATTTTCTGCTAGAAGATGAACAAGATTTCGAAACAATTAAAAGATCCTACGATTATTACGAACAAATCACCACTCATGATTCATCATTATCTTCCTGTGTATTTAGCATAATGGCTTCCAAACTAGGCTACGAAAAGAAAGCATATGATTATTTTAATGAAACGGTTCGCCTAGATTTGGATAATACACATGGAAATACAAAAGATGGCCTTCATATGGCCAATATGGGTGGGACTTGGCTAGCAATCGTTTATGGATTTGCTGGTTTACGAGTGAAAGAAGGGGGGCTTTCATTAACACCCTCTCTTCCTAGTGAATGGGATTCACTCGGTTTTTATTTACAATATCTAGGCAGGCTACTAAAAATCCATATGGATAGAACTGAAGTAACTTATTTAGTAATAGAGGGAGAGGCGTTAACTATCTCACACAACGGAAAGTCTATTAATCTTGAAAATGGAAAAGAAGTGAAGGTCCAGTAACATGAAATATGGGGAATATTATATATATATTGATATGCGGAATATTGAATCCCATTGAATTTACTATGACATAGGGGATTTTCCCCCGCCGCTAAGCCAAAGAGCTTTGCCGCAACTCTTAGGTCCTAAGTTACACCTTTTAGGGCACCCTTACTTAGTTTATTTAGGTACCCAGTTATACAATATATAGATTTATAAAAACTTAATAATAATACGTTGTTATATAGTACTGATATTATATCCTAGATTCCAGGCTAATCGAAACCCAGTATTATCAAATGATTCGAGGAAAGGGCTTGTTATCCCAAAACATCGCAAAGCTTAATTTAATCGAAGGACAATGAGAAAATAGTTCATTCGTGCTTCATGTCATTGTGATGTAATAGTTTATATACTTCTGTTTGTGTTTACTCAATCAAAAAAGACATGTGATTCCTATTGGAACACATGTCTTTTTGGGGTGATATATGCTTCCACTCAGTTTAAATACAGGAATCTTTATATCCTTTCTTTATAAATAAAATAATCGAAATCAGCATGTCGATTCTGACCTGATGTATCTTGACACTGCATGCCGACAAATGCACCAGTAAAGAAGCCTCCACCTTTGATATAGTCATCAGAAAGCTTATGTGACGCAAATTTGACAGGTATAACAGTCCAATTCACTCCGTCAAAGGAATAAGAATACTCGTAAAAATTGGTTTTTACATCAACTCTGAGGTGAACATATTCTATAGTATCTGGAATGACGATTTCTTTACCTTGAAGCGGTTGAGCAAATATAAAGTTATCGTAAGTGCTGAGTTCAAGGATTCTACCTTTCTCTTCGTGCCAGGAAATCTGAAGTGCTGTCCAGTTTTCTGTATTATAATAGTTGACTAGTCCTGCAGATTGCTGGAAAGAGTTTGGAGTGAAGTTCACTTTCGTTTCTGCAGTAAAGTTAAAATGTTGCCAACGTCTAGCTATAAAAGCCTGAGTGAACTTTGAAGTCAAGGATTCTTTTCCGTATAGTCGCAGGTGGCCAGGATTGTCTTTTAGTGAAACAATATCTTCGCCTAATGGGATACGCAGTGATTGAAAATGATTATTTAATTCATCAATATCAAAGTCATCTTTCTCATCATAATCATTCTTCCATTTTACTTCTTCGATATCAGGTCCTTCAATTTCAAGGGACGGTCCGTTACCCCCAACCACATATGGCCAATCATTTTTCCACTCCATTCTTTGAATGGCAGTTTCCCGTCCAAGTGGGCAATAGCCTCGATCATCCAACAATGGTTGGTTTTCTCTTGGTAAGGGCCTGCCTGTTAAGTGTACTAAAAACCATTCATCTGTATGTGTATGAACAATTGAAGCATGTCCAGACTTTTGAAGTGGATTTCTAGGATATGGCCATGATGTAATCAATGGATTCTCGGGATGCACTTCATATGGTCCCCAAAGATTTTTTGATCGTGCGATTGTGGCAGCATGATCGTATTTTGTACCACCCTCTGCTGTTAATAAGTAGTAATAATCATTGATTTTATATATATGAGGGGCTTCAACTAATTTGATATCTGTCCCTTTAAAAATTATTTTAGATTCTCCAACTAGTTTTTGTTCCTCGACGTTATATTCTTGAAGAACTATACCATAAAAATTATGATGATCGATACGATGATCCCAGTACATGTTCGCTAGATACTTTCTACCGTCTTCGTCGTGATACAATGATGGATCGAAGCCGGAGCTGTTTAAGTAAGTACGCTCAGACCATTCTCCATCAATAGTTTCACTGGTTACAAGGTAATTGTGGCAATCTTTCCATTGTCCTTCTGTTACCTTCACATCCGTATAGATTAGCCAAAACTTACCGTCACTATGTGAGAGTTGGGGGGCCCATACACCCCCTGAATTAGGATTTCCCATCATATTTAATTGGCTTAATCGATTAAGGGGCCTTGAAACTAATCTCCAATTATTTAAATCCTTGGAATGATATATACCCACTCCAGGGAACCACTCAAAGGTAGAAACGGCAATATAATAATCTTCTTCTACGCGGCAAATGCTTGGATCTGGATTGAATCCAGGTAAAATTGGATTCCGAATGATTGTCATTTTAATTCACCCTTTACATAATTTTTATCTTTCACCAAATCTGAGCACCCTGAAAAATAGTGAATGCATGTAAGTGCTTACAAAATGGAGAAAGGTTAAATACAATTATAAAAATACTAATTAATGACCTATTGTTTATCAATAATCCGACAGTTATTGGCAGGGGAGTAATGGGATTAACAAATAAATGAAATCATTAATTAGCAATTTTCACAATACTATATTAGATAATACACTAGTTAATTGGATTAGCAAATTAGTGATAGTTGATTAACGAATGACTAAAGTAACAAAAGGTTTGCCGTTACTACTACTTTAAATTTGAATTATACTTCTTTGTTGGATACTAACACTTAAAAAGTTTTCTATTGAAAAAGCAGCTACGCCTAATGCGGACGAGAGTGTGGATAACTCCGAAAAATCAATTTGTAAATCACTTCGTTGAAACCATAGAGCTTGGTTAGCTACTCTTGTATTCAAAGATTCCTCTAGCCACTTTTTAGAAGAGGCCATCCGGTTACCAATAATCACTTGTTGTGGATTAAAGATATTAATAATGTTATTTATGCCTACACCTAAATAGTCCCCAGTTTGTTCGAATAGTTTGATAACATCTTTATTGCCATTCTCTGCGAGAGTTAATAAATTATTTAAGTCGCCTTCTTTGTTAGAAGGGAGGGGGATATCTAACAGGCCAGCGTTATTGATTAATGCTTGTTCTGACGCATACAATTCCCAACAACCATCATTTCCACAACGACATTTAGAACCATTAACTTGTATTGTCATATGGCCAAGCTCACCAGAAAAACCATTGGACCCTTTATACAAAGAACCATTAAGAATAAGTCCGACACCTATTCCAATCCCAGCACTTACATAAATGATATTTTCAAACTCTTTTCCAGCACCAAATTTCTTCTCTCCGTAGGCACCTGCATTTGCCTCGTTTTCAATAATGACTGGAAGGTTATATTTTTTTTGTAAAATTGACTTTAAATTAACGTTTGTCCAGTTTAGATTTGGCGCTAGCAAAACTTCCCCACTATTATCAACTATTCCCGGTACACCAACACCGATTCCAACGATTCCGTGAGGGCTAGGTGGCACAGAAGAAATTAGGGAATCGATGGTGTTAAATAATTGTTCTTCAATTTCATTATAAGAAAGGTTCTTAAAAGTCATTACTTTCTCTTGAAAAATATTTCCGTCTAGGTCAGTTAAAACGCCAAGTAAGTAATTCACCCCTAGATCTATTCCTATCGAATAGCCAGCTGAATTATTAAATAATAACATGACAGGTCTTCTCCCGCCGCTAGATTCACCTGGACCAGACTCATAGATTAAGTGATCCTCTAGTAATTCGCTCACTAAGGATGAGACGGTTCCTTTGTTTAAACCAGTTTGATTTGCAACAGCAGCTCTTGAAATAGGGGAGTTATTTTTAATTTTATCTAAAACTAAAGATTTATTGCCTTTTTTGACTACATGATGATTCCAAGTTTGATTAGCATCCATCTTCATTCCATTCAACTCTTTCTCTCTTTTTTTTCATTCTAACAAATAAAAACTTGATTAGATACAACTTCGTATTCAACTGATTTGAGTGTCTACCTAACTTTTGTGGAAAGAATTATAACGTCCTTTTCCTATTTTTGGGGAAAAACACAATTGGAAATCACAAAAATAGAGGTAGAAAAAAACTTTGTTCATCCACTAGACTAACAACTTCCTGTTTGCTATAATGAAAATGCATACAACAATCTGAATATTGTTGTTTCAAAAACTTGAGTTGGGGGAGATAAATAATGAGAAAAAAGAAAGCGTTTACAATTCTGTTATCCACTTTTGTTTTGTCTTTATTATTAGTAGGTTGTTCAGATTCAGGTAAAACATCTAGTGATACTGAAATAAAGTTTATGCATCTATGGCCCGAGGGGAGCTCTAAACAGCACCATGAAATTGTAAGTGAAATTATTGCTGATTTTGAAAAGGAACATGAAGGTGTCAAAATTGATTTAGAAGTGTTAAGCAATGAGCAATACAAAGATAAGTTAAAGGTTCTATCAACATCTAAAGAATTACCAGACGTTGGAATGACTTGGGCAGCAGGATTTTTAGAACCCTATGTAGGTGGTAATATGTTTGCTCCATTAGATGATCTTATTGATAAAGAATTAAGCGATACATTCATTCCAGGAACTGTAGAGGCTTATGCAATAGATGGGGTGACTTACGGTCTTCCACTAGAGTTGAACATTGCGACAATATATTATAATAAAACTATGTTTGCAGAGCATAATCTCGAAGCACCAGAAACATTTGAGGAACTAGAAAATGTAATTAATGTATTTAAGGCAGATGGAATACAACCTATCGCTTTAGGTAACAAAGATCCTTGGACAGGTTCGTTATGGTATATGTATCTAGCAGACCGAATTGGTGGTGCTGAAGTCCTTAATAAAGCGATCGATAGATCCGGTACTTTCGAGGATCCAGCATTAATTGAAGCAGCAGAAAAAGTACAAAACCTTGTCGATATGGGGGCATTTGTCAAAGGATTTAATGGTCTCTCTGATGAAGAAGCGAAAAGTATGTTTATGAATGAACAAGCACCAATGTATTTAATTGCAACATGGGATTTACCAAATTACACAACAAATGAAGATGTACCTCAAGAATTTAGAGATTCTGTAGAATATCTCAAGTTTCCAACTGTGGATGGGAAGGGAGATATGAATAGTTTTATTGGGGGACCTGGGGTTGGATTATTTGTTGCAGAAGATTCTGATGTAAAAGAAGAAGCTAAAGAATTTGCCGCATTTTTTGTTAAACAATGGGGCGAGAAATCTGTCACAAAAGCTGGCGTTATTCCAGCATCAAAAGTGGATGCTGGATCCTTAGACCTGCCGCAAATGTATATCGATATATTGGATGAACTTAATTCAGCAAGCAATATTACTATGTTTGCTGACGTTCAAATGAGTCCAAGTGTAGCACAAGTGCATTTAGATGCGATTCAAGCCCTTTTTGGGAATCAAATGACACCTGAAGAGTTTGCGAAAGCACATGAAGAAGCCCTTTCGAAATAGTAAATAGCATTCTGCATTGCGTAAAGTCAGATTAACAATGAAGAGGACATATCCTTAACATCGGATGGTCCTCTTCTACTTCATAAGATATGGGGTTGAGTGTAATGAATAAAGTAATGTCAAATAAGCTATATATAGCACTTTATATTTTACCAGCACTCCTGTTGATTACTGTACTAATATTTATTCCATTAATCCTTACGGGTTACTATGGATTAATGGACTGGGACGGCATTGGTGCAAAGAAATTTATTGGATTAGAAAATTATATTAATGGGATTAAGGATCTCAAATTTTGGAGTAGTGCTTATCATTCGTTTTTACTAGCAATTTTCTCGACAATGAGCTTAGCGCTATATTTGTTAGTTTCATTAATATTGGCATCCAAAATAAAAGGCGCTGATTTACTGAGGAAAATATACCTGATTCCAATGCTTTTATCTTCAGTTGCAATCGCTCAACTTTGGATCAAAGTATACAATCCGTCGAATGGTATTTTAAATGCTATTCTTATCAAAATAGGGATTGATAATCCGCCCGCGTGGTTGGCCGAGCCATCACTAGTATTATTTGCTATTTTCATACCAATTTTGTGGCAATATGCTGGATTTTATATTTTGATTTACTATGCAGCACTTAAAAATATTCCTGAATCGATGATAGAGGCAGCGAAAATTGATGGTGCATCTGCTTTTCAAATTGCCCTTAGGATTAAGCTACCTCTAATTAAAGAAGTAGTAAGCGTCACAGTCGTATTAGCTATTGTTGGATCACTAAAGTACTTCGATTTGATTTATGTTATGACTGGTGGAGGACCAAATGGAGCGAGTGAGGTTATGGCGTCCTATATGTATAAACTAGCTTTTTCAAGTTATGATTTTGGATATGGAAGTGCCATTGGATTCTTATTGTTGATCATTACCTTAGTAGTAACGTTAGTTGTTCGGAAATTTACTACTTCCAACGAGCCAATAGAATATTAGAAGGAGGTTTATGATATGGGTCGCATTGGTTACTTTTTTCTTTACGTTTGTCTAGCAGCTGTAGCGTTGTTCCAGATACTCCCAATAATATGGCTTTTCATTTTCTCACTAAAAGATAATAAAGAGATATTTGCTGGATCACCATTTGCTCTACCGTCGGAGTTTAGATGGGAAAACTACCAAAAGGTTTGGGATGGTGGAATAGGCATTTATTTCTTCAATAGTGTTTGGATTACTGGTCTAGCGATTATCCTGACAGTATTATTTGCGAGCATGGCAACTTTCGCAATTACAAGAATGAAATGGAAGTTAAGCGGTTTCGTATTGGGATTGTTTATGGTTGGACTAATGATTCCAATACACTCTGCATTGATACCACTTTTCAGTATGTTCTTAAGCGTAGACTTAATTGATAATCCTTTCGCTGTTGTCATTACATATACAGCTTATAATTTACCAATCACAATGATGATATTACTCGGCTTTTATTACACATTACCTCGTGAGATAGAAGAAGCCGCAATTATAGATGGATCTTCAGTTCATCGATTGTTTTTCCAAATTATTCTTCCAATGACTGTACCAGTAATGTCTACTACTGTGGTTATTAATATGATTTATAATTGGAATGAATTTGTATTTGTAAATACGTTTATAAGTTCAGAAAAATATAAAACATTAACAGTAGGTATTCAAAACTTTATTGGGCAATATATGACAGACTGGGGAGCAATCGGAGCAACGTTAATCATTAGTGTGTTACCAATTATTCTTGCATTCATCTTCTTTAGTAATAAAGTCGTTGAAGGGATTTCTGCTAGTGCAGTTAAAGGGTAATATGTGTATGGCACATAAAAAACTTCACACAACGGGGGATTGAGTTGCTCCGTTGTGTGAAGTTTTTTTCGTGAAAATAGTCGTTAATTCTCGATATTAACGGGATTGCCATTTTTCTTATTCGTTTTATTAAAAGCATGTAAACTGATCCACATTGTTATGTATGCGTATGAACTTCCACCAAATATGAATGCCAAGGCAGGAAAACCTTTCATAATAAAAAAGAGTGGTACAAGACAGAGTATTATCAATAAACTATTGAAGGGGTTTATTAACATAATAAAAAAGCTGTTTTTCATAACATATTGTACTTTTATATCGTAATGAACAAAGGCAGGAAAGATATAAAATAATAACATAATGAAAAGTAACATAAATGCAAATAAAGGTATATATGTCCATGTTAAATCCCCATTAGTATTACTTTGAATGTAAATAATATCAATCGTAATTAAGAAGATTATTATACTAATAAATATTCCCAAAAGATTGCTTTTTAAGAAGTCTCTCCGATAGTATTCCCAAAAGGCTTTTAAAATTGGCTTTTCTGTATTTCCTTTTAACCATTCTCTGGTTATTGCAAACATTGCTATAGTAGCTGGGAAAAAGCCGAAAATTATTCCGCCTGCTAATGAAAAAAGTATCCACAATAAATTTAAATAGGCAAACCTTGTTATCCATTCAAAAACGTTATAAATAAAGCCACTAGTAGGATTCATTGACAACCACCCTTATTTCCTGACTTATAGAATAAGCCAATCTCATTATTTAATAGAAAGAGGAATCATTAAAAGCATACACTACTCGTATAAAAAGTTCATCATTTCCAGTGATAAATGCAATCAGTTTTATAGTTGAAAACTTTGTTTAACTAATAGACAAACTAATGATTTGTGTTATAATTACAAATGTAAGCCTTTACATTCACTGTTGCTTTGTAACATAAAAAATCTAGGAGGTACAAACAATGACTTATTTCCTAAACATTGACAAGATTAAATTCGAGGGTTCATTATCAACAAATCCATATGCATTTAAATTTTATAATCCCGAGGAAAAAATCGGTGATAAAACAATGGAAGAAATATTACGCTACGGAGTCTCGTATTGGCATACATTTACGATGAATGGCTCAGATCCATTTGGCGGAGGCAACATGATTCGCTCGTGGGATAAGTTTAGTGGTATGGATTTAGCTAAAGCCCGCGTAGATGCTTCATTTGAATTTTACGATAAAATTGATGTACCATTTTTCTGTTTCCATGATATTGATATAGCACCAGAGGGTAGCAGTTTAAGAGAGTCTAATCAAAACTTAGATACAATTGTAAGTATGATCAAGGACTATATGAAAGATAGTAAAGCAAAATTACTTTGGAATACGGCGAATAACTTTACACACCCACGATTTGTTCATGGTGCTGCCACTTCAAGTAGTGCAGATGTATTTGCTTATTCTGCAGCTAAAGTGAAAAAGGGATTAGAAATCGGTAAGGAACTTGGTGCAGAAAACTACGTATTCTGGGGTGGCCGCGAAGGTTATGAAACACTTCTGAATACAAACATGAAGCTGGAGCTGGATAACTTAGCACGTTTCTATAATATGGCTATTGACTACGCCAAAGAAATTGGCTTTGATGCCCAATTTTTAATTGAACCTAAGCCAAAAGAGCCTTCAACACATCAATATGATTATGACGTAGCTACTGCACATGCATTCTTGCAAAGTTATGGTCTTGTAGATCATTTCAAGTTCAATATTGAAGCAAACCACGCGACATTAGCGGGACATACATTTGAACATGAACTTCACTATGCACGCATTAATAATATGCTGGGTTCAGTTGATGCAAACCAAGGGGATCCACTTATCGGATGGGATACAGATGAATTCCCTACGGATTTATGGTCAACAACACTTGCAATGTATGAAATTCTTAAAAATGGCGGACTTGGTAGGGGCGGCCTAAACTTCGATGCGAAAGTAAGAAGAGGTTCATTTGAGCCAGAAGATTTATTCCATGCACATATTGCTGGAATGGATGCTTTTGCAGTAGGTTTAAGGGTGGCACAAAATTTAATTGATGATAAGGTCTTGGAAAGTATAGTCGAAAATCGCTACCAGACTTACACAGAAGGTATTGGACTTGCTATTGTTGAAGGAAAAACAGACTTCCGTAAACTGGAAGAGTATGCTTATGGTTTATCAGATATAAAACAGACATCTGGTCGCTTAGAACAAATTAAAGCAACAATCAATCAATACTTATTGAAAGCTTTCGCTAACTAATTAAGTTTTGAATGGCAGGAGAGATGTAGCTATGAAGTATGTAATAGGTATAGATTTAGGAACAAGTGCTGTTAAAATTTTACTCGTCAATCAACATGGCGCTGTTGTTCAAGAGGTATCGAAATCTTACCCACTAATTCAAGAGAAAACGGGATATAGTGAGCAAAACCCTAAAGATTGGGTTGATCAGACTGTATCGGGTCTACTTGATCTTTTGAAGGATTTCGATGGGGATCCAGAAGATATTGAAGGCATTAGTTTTTCTGGGCAAATGCATGGACTTGTTTTGTTAGATGAAAATAATGAAGTATTACGTCATGCGATTCTCTGGAATGATACAAGGACAACAGCGGAGTGCAAGCGAATTTATGAAGTCGTTGGAGAAAAGCGTTTGTTATCTATTACAAAAAACCACGCATTAGAAGGATTCACTTTACCAAAAATAGTATGGGTTAAAGAACATGAGCCAGAGTTATTTAGTAAGGTTAAGACGTTTGTTCTTCCAAAAGATTACTTGCGTTACAAGCTTACAGGTAAATTACAAATGGAGTACTCTGATGCAGCTGGAACACTTCTATTGGATGTCAGTAAAAAAGAATGGAGTACAGAAATCTGTGAATTACTAGATATTGATACCAGTCTTTGTCCACCATTAGTTCACTCCTATCAGGAAGTAGGTAAGATAACATCTGAATTTGCAGAATCTACTGGTCTTGCCAACTCTACACGTGTATTTGCAGGTGGTGCTGATAATGCTTGTGGTGCTATTGGTTCAGGGATTTTAGAGGATGGAAAAACACTTTGTAGTATTGGGACATCTGGTGTTGTTTTGTCTTATGAAGCAAGTCCTGATAAAGATTTTCAAGGAAAGGTTCATTACTTTAATCATGGTGCTCCCGACGCGTTTTATACAATGGGTGTCACTCTTGCAGCGGGTTATAGCTTAACTTGGTTTAAAGACGTTTTTGCGGGGGACGAATCTTTCGATGATTTACTAGTCGATGTTGGGTCTGTCCCTGTTGGATCTAATGGACTGGTATTTACTCCTTATTTGGTGGGTGAAAGAACACCACATGCAGATGCTGCAATTCGTGCAAGCTTTATTGGAATGGACAGTTCTCATCACAGAAAAGATTTTGTTCGAGCAATTCTTGAAGGGATTACATTTTCGCTAAATGAAACTATTGATATTTTTCGTCAAAAGGGCAAACAAATCGATACGGTCATATCAATTGGCGGTGGTGCGAAAAATGAAGATTGGCTTCAGATGCAGGCTGATATTTTCGATGCTGATATTGTTAGACTTAAAAGCGAACAAGGACCAGGTATGGGGGCAGCCATGTTAGCAGCTTATGGATGTTCATGGTTTGATTCATTGAAGGATTGCGCGAATGAGTTCTTGAAGGAAGATAAACGATTTCATCCCAATAAAACTAATGTGGAAAAATATAAAAAGATGTTCGCTATTTATCAGGATATTTACGGTCAAACAAAAGATATTAATCGAAGGCTTTTAGAATTCCGTAGGTAGTCCTTTTAAATAAGAGTCTCAACTAGTTAGTTGGGACTCTTATTTATAGAAATACTAGTAACTATTCTGCATAACGGTGAAGAAGTTAATGACGAACATAACAGATAAGTGTGAAATTCTGACATAAAAGTCACTAATGAGATCTAACAAGAACAAGTGAATCCAAATAGGATAGAACTATTATATACAGTTTGAAGCATGTTCACCGAAGTTTTGCGGAAATGAAATGGATATGATTTGTTCGTAAAAGAGTGAATAATTAATATTATCGTGAGTGCCAAAACGGCTTTTATTCATTAGTATACGTATTAAAGCTTTTGTTCTTGTATTTCAAATCTGTTGTTATAGGCTTTGTTAAAAAATACTTGGATAAGTGGAGTGAGGACAAATGAATTATCGTCAAATTGGCAATACAGATTTAAAGGTAAGTGAGCTCAGCTTTGGTACTTGGGCAATTGGCGGAGCTTGGGGAAGAACGAATGATCTAGAAGCATTGAAAGCTTTAGACCACGCAATAGGAAAAGGTGTAAACTTTTTCGATACGGCAGATGTTTATGGAGATGGCCATAGTGAGGAACTATTAGCGAAAGCAACCAAAGGAAAACAATCTGAAATTCATATAGCAACTAAATTCTGTCGAGCAGGGGATGTACATGACCCTAAAACATACTCAATGGAAAGTGTTACAAAGTATTGTGAAGACAGCTTAAGACGACTTAATCGCGATCAACTTGATTTGTTTCAAATTCATTGTCCACCAATGGAGATTTTAAAGAATGGTCAAGTGTTTGAAGTACTTGATCGTTTGAAAGAACAGGGGAAAATTCGCTATTATGGTGTTAGTGTTGAAACTGTTGAAGAGGGTTTATTCTGCCTGGAGCAACCTAATGTTAGTGCATTGCAAGTCATATTTAACCTATTTCGTCAAAAGCCGTTAGAAGCACTATTTCCGCAAGTAAAGGAACAGGGGGTTGGTATTCTCGCGCGGGTTCCACTAGCAAGTGGGTTATTAACAGGGAAATTTAAAACCAATTCACAGTTTGAAATAGATGATCATCGTAATTTTAATCGAGATGGAGAAGCATTTAATATTGGAGAAACATTTGCAGGGGTAGAATTTGCAAAGGGTATAGAGTTAAGTGACAAACTTACTTGGATAGCTGAAAATAGAGGGAATATGACACGGGCAGCACTCAAGTGGATTTTAGAACACGATGCAATTTCTTGTGTAATACCTGGATTTAAAAGCGTTGCTCAAGTAGAAGATAACTTGCAAGCTGTAAACGTAGAAAGTTTTACGGAAAAGGAAATGACCAAATTGGCGGAATTTTACAAGGATGAAGTGCAACCGGAAATTAGAGGGGCGTATTGAGTTTGTAATGAGGCTGTAAAAGCGTCTATGCTTGTTTCAGCAGAAGCTTTTACTAATACATTGGTTATCACAAAAATGCCAAAGGGAAAATTCCTTAGGCATTTTTACATTACTTCGTTTTACTGGAACATCATCATATTTATGTTTATGTGTAGTTGCAAAAACGGAATCATCTAATTGCAAGGCGTATTTAAGTATTAATGTGGTACTATTAATTTTGACATAATAATCTAAAGTGAAAATGTTTTTTGAAAAAGGTAAAGAGGTGCTTTGATGATCAATCAATTACGTAAAATTTATTCTTCACTTCTTGTATATTCTGAGAGAAAGGATAACCTAGACCGTACATATAAGTGGTTTGTGACAGACGACAATGAAATAATTGGTATTAGTGAAGAAGAATTAACTTCCAAAGATGTATCTTTATTAACTACTTTCTTATTACCATATAATATAAACTTACCATTACCTACCGATGAAGAACAAAAGTGGAGAAATACAATTCATTCGACTGAAATAAATTCTAACTTTGAAATTAAAAATCCCTATCGCTTTATTTACTTTTCAATCAAAAAAAATCAAATTGACCCAATTATATTTAAAGATGCCATTCAAGAACTATTTGCAAATCCAGTTCCTATTCTATGGGAAAATGGACATGAAGGGATTATTATAGAAGAACAGACAGTCTATGAAGATAGCATCTCTTTTGAAGAGATTAAAGATATACTCATGAGCGATTTATACGTGAAAATCAACTTCTTTATAGGATCTTATAAAGACGGTTTGGAGGACATCGCTCAGTATTATCACTCATTAATAAATGCGGCTAAGAAAGTATTTATATATACGAATAAGACAGTAGTAACGTTTATTGATGCTGTGCCCTATCTACTTATCAATCAAACAGAATCAGATTTACGTTCCGATATTGGCAAAACTATTTTACAAGAATACATAAACGATGAAGAAACACTGAAAATGATTGAAACGTTTCTTCAATGTAATTTAAATATATCGGAGACTGCAAAAGTATTACATATGCACCGAAATAGCCTACAATATCGGTTGGATCGTTTTTTTGAAAAGACGGGGATTGATGTCCGACAATTTCATCATGCAATGACAGTTTACCTGGCACTTTTAGCCAGAAAGTAACTCCATTTGTTCGGAAACACCGTTCATAGTAAATATGCACGAATACTGTCCAGATCTTTGTGCATATTCACCATTACTCAAATAGTGTAAATATTGTATTCTATTAATAGTAGATGAAAGCACTTACATACACTGGAGGGAATAAAATGGCAGACTTGAAATTGGTAAATATAAGAAAAGTATATGATAAAGATGTTGTTTCCGTTAAAGATTTTAGTTTGGAAATTAGAGATAAAGAATTTTTAGTATTAGTTGGTCCATCAGGTTGTGGAAAATCAACAACACTTAGAATGATTGCTGGTTTGGAAGAAATATCAGGAGGCGATCTTTTCATCGGGGGTAAAAGAGTGAACGATGTCCCACCAAAAGATCGTGACATTGCTATGGTTTTCCAAAACTATGCATTATATCCACATATGGACGTTTACAATAATATGGCATTTGGTTTGAAGCTACGTAAATTTAAAAAAGATGAAATAAAAAAACGTGTTGATAATGCGGCTAAAATTTTGGGACTTGAGGACCTCTTAAATCGTAAACCAAAGGCACTTTCAGGTGGACAGCGTCAACGTGTTGCTTTAGGACGTGCTATTGTACGTGATGCCGAAGTATTCTTAATGGATGAGCCATTATCTAACTTAGATGCTAAGTTACGCGTACAAATGCGTGCGGAGATTCAAAAGTTGCACAGGCGCCTGCAAACAACAACTGTTTATGTAACCCATGACCAAACGGAAGCGATGACAATGGCCACGCGGCTCGTAGTAATGAAGGATGGATTTATTCAGCAAGTAGGAGCCCCTAAAGAAGTTTACGATGAACCTAACAATGTTTTTGTTGGTGGTTTTATTGGTTCTCCAGCAATGAACTTCTTAAACGGTAAACTAGAAGAGAATCATTTTGTCATGGGAGATGTAAAGGTTCTGGTACCCGAGGGTAAAATGAAATATCTTCGCGAGCAAAACTATATTGGTAAAGATATCATTCTAGGAGTTCGTCCAGAAGATATTCATGATGAACCGTTATTCCTTGATTTTTCTCCTGAAACAAAAATCAGGGCTTCGATTGAAGTTGCTGAATTAATGGGAGCCGAGATTATACTTTATTCTAAAGTAAATGACCAAGACTTTGTTGCACGTGTAGATGCGCGTTTCAATGTTGTGGCTGGAGAAACAATCGACTTAGCATTTGACCTTAATAAAGCACACTTTTTCGATAGCGAATCAGAATTACGAATTAAATAAGATTAAAAAGTAAAGCCACTAAGGGAATTAATTTTCCTTTAGTGGCTTTGTATTTGGATTCTTTGATGTTGAAAATGGTTGCCAAACACCACCTATATATCTATTTAACATCTTATCTACAAACACTACTTATTGTCGATCATAAAACTCATCTACCGGAACAAATAAACCGACTTTTCCATGTGTTTCATGATCTAACGTGGCGAAAACAATGCCAATCACCAGCCCCTTGCTATTAAATACGGGGCTACCGCTATTACCTCGATAAACCGGTGCCTTCATCATAACGACAGGTACATCCCAATCTGGTAGCTGGATATAATCAATTATCGTACCTTCATTTGCAATGCCCTTAAAACTTAAAGGATTACCAATAAAGTTTATGGCTTCATTAGCTGTAAAAGTCGTTTTTTCAGCGAGTTCTAAATGGGGTAGGTCTTGTCCATTGACTTTTAATACAGCAAGATCGACTGATGGATAGGTATATACAACTTCTGCCGTAAAACGTCCTTCTACTGGGAAAAAGACATTTACTGTGTCGGTTCCTTCGACAACATGATAGTTTGTTAGAATAGTTCCGTCACTCGAAATGGAGAAACCTGTGCCTTTGCTTTCAGCGGATTGAATAACAACAACAGATTTCTTATAGGTAGCAATGTTTTCTTGCTTCGATAATTTTGAGGAAGTTTGTAAGAATTCAATGGCTGGTATTGAATACACTTCAAAAATGATCGCAAATGTGTTGAAAACCATCACAATGGAGATAAGCCAAAATAGCCATTTTGGAAATGGGCGTTTCGTTTTGGGGTTTGTTTTTTCTTGCGCCTCTCTATAAAGGACCTCCTGTTGTGCTTCTAATACCAGTGCTTGTAGCTCTTCATCATCAATTTCCTCATTTGAATCAACGTCTTTTAAATCAGGCGGTTGTTTTTCATTCGAATTCATGCACGCACACCCTAACTATTAAATACATTTCGTTATAGTTCATTATAGCAAAGGAAAGAATACAACGTTTTTTCTTTTATTTGTTTGTCATCATTTATTAAGTCAGAACATATAATGAATGGTTCAATGACATTTAGATGGAAGAATGAATATTGTCCAAGCGTATTTTTCTTACACAATTATTTAGTAAAAGGGGAATGAGATATGAGCAGAGAAAAGCAGAGAATGTTGGTCCTTTCTATAGCATTAGCACTTGGGATTGGCGGAGTGATGCCATCTTATACTTTCGCAGCGGTGGAACAAGCTGGATCACACTTTCAAATTGGACAGATTGTCAAAGGGACAGTCGTTGAAAATTGGGGTAATGAAATAATCGTTAAAGGTGATAGCGGTGAACGCTACCATGTAGGATTGCATACTTTTACTGAGGAGAAAATCCAGGCGATGAATTTCTCAGTTGGAGCTTTGGTGCAAATCGAAGGAGAAGTCCTGGAAAGCATTGCGGATTTTTATAGCTTTGACTACTTTGTTAAAAATCTACCGCTCGGGGTGACAAAAGATGAAATTAAAAAGCTTGAACTTCTTTACAATGAGGTAATGACTTTAGAAAAGGATGAGTTATGGGAGGAGGCAGGAGAACTATGGGTGCAAATTAATCGAATAACCAATCCATATTATCTTGCAAATTGGGAGCCTGAAGCATTTGACGTCTATATAAGTATGTTTGAATATCCATTTACGTCTAATGACCTGCTGCAAATGGAAGAACTATATTATCAATGGGTTTCACTTGCAAAAAGTGGGGCGGAGATAGAATCTGGCGTTAAATTAGATCAGTTTTTTGAAATTGTCAATACTTATTATGTAGAGCCCACATTTGAAGAGTATATTATAGATTTAGGTATGACTATTTCCAAAACAGATTTTCCGGTGATAAAGAAATTATATGAGGATGCTCGCCAGGCTAGTAGTGATGGAGACGATCAACTGGCGATGGATAAATGGGAGGCATTTGACTCCGTGATGCGTCCGTATTATCGCGCTGCCAATCCAATGCCCTCATTTGATGAACAAATGGCTTATTATGATTTCGAAGTATCTAAGGAAGATCTTTCTAAACTACAAAAAGTTTATACTGGCATCATTGACTTGGAGCTTAATGGTAAATATGATGAAGTAGATAGTCAATGGGAGTCATTTTATAGCATTTTGGAGCCGTATTTCTCAATGAATGTAAATATCCCATTCCGTGCCACACAAGTCATAATCAACGGCGAGACTTTTCAAAGATAAAACGTATGTTGAAATGCCTATCGTTTCGGTAGGCATTTTTGTGTTGTCTTAAATATAACGTAAATATTTCTAAAGCATTGAAAATTAGTTTTAGGTAGACGTCTGCGTAAAGCTACTCAGTCAATACACCCTAATTTCACTACAGCTTCCAATTGCTAGCCTGAATAACTTATGACAAGTAAGAGCATATTGATAAGTAAATTGCATTTTCACCGCCGATAAATGCATTTAATAATTTACTCTTTAAATGCATTTATCATTGAAAGTAAATGAATATCTTCATTTTATGTAGAATTCATAGGAGGACCTCCATGAAAAGTATTGTCAGGGTAACCAAAGTAGAAATAACTAATTTGAAAAACGTTAAAAATGGTGAGTTTCACACAAATTCAACTTTCAATACATTGGAGAAAGCTGATGTCATAGGGTTTTATGGTCAAAATGGTTCTGGGAAAACTGCGGCAGTGGAAGCGTTCAATCTGTTAAAGACTTTATTATCAGCCAATTATAATGCTCCACTTCCCAAGCTCACATCAAATTTGCTATATTTTAATGAAAAGACTATTCGTTTATTGTTTCAATTTATTATTGAAAATCAATTCGGTGAATTCTACGTTAACTATTCAGTCTCTTTGACGGCGGGAAAAGGAAGGTATCAAGTTGTCGAAGAACAAGTAGTATATCGAGAAAATAAGGAAAATGAGCCATTCAAAGTTCTAATTTCGAAAACTGTTAAAGGATTAACGATAGGAGCTAATGAATCACATGAAATGAATGAATCTGCAAGGGTCTCAGTCATAGTAGCCAATAGAATGGCCACTAGTAACTCAACTTCTTTTGTATTTCGAGAAGAGTTAAAGGAAGTATATGAAGAGCATTTAGAAGAAACTGAAATTGAAATCATGAAAAGTCTTTCAGATGACCTTAATCGTGATTTACACATCATTGATACGATTCAATATGGTTTATTAGTTGCCAATCTTGTTATGCCTTTTAGTGTTCATTTGGAAAGAAAGCGTGGACATATACCCTATGAGATGGCGGACACAATGGTGTTACCACTGGACTTATTTAAAACGATTGACCAAGTGGTTAGTCAGACGAATATTGTCTTGCAGACCATTATCCCAGGCCTTCTAATAAAGATAAGGCAGATCAATAAGCAGAAGTTGAGTGATGGCAGTGAAGGGGTTCGCTTTGAGTTTTTATCAAAACAAGGGGAGATTGAACTTCCTTTACGAAGTGAATCGGAAGGTACATTGAAAATTATTTCTATCTTAAGTACTCTTATTGCAGTTTATAATAATCCGAACGCTTGTGTTGTAATTGATGAGCTCGATGCAGGGATTTTTGAATACTTACTTGGCGAAATATTAGAAGTTCTGAACGAAAATGCACAAGGTCAACTTTTTTTCACTTCTCATAATTTAAGAATATTAGAAGTGCTTCCAATTCGAAACTTATGGTTTACGACTCTTAACGAAGAGGATAGATACCAACAATTAAAAGGGGTTGAAAGGCTAAGCAATGCACGGGATATCTATCTACGTGCAGTGCAACTGGGCGGTCAAGAAGAAGAAGTCTATGCAGAAACGAATTTATATGATATTAAAACGGCATTCCGAAAAGCTGGGATTATACATGACAAATACTAAAAAGAAGGTCGTGTTATTACTTGTCGAGGGAAGCTGCGAAGAGGTATTGCTATACAATCGGTTACGCAGTCTTTTCGAGCAGCATAATATACGTTTCCATATTCAGCACGGCGATATTTTATATGACTTGGACAGGCCGGAAGAACCTATCAAGTCTGTGATTGGAAATGCAGTAAATGAATTTATGATAAAAAGTAAATTTCGTCCTGAAGATGTATTCTGTGTATTGCATATTATTGATATGGATGGCTGTTTCATCCCTGAAGATGCGATTGTTATTGATGACACCCAAAAAGAATTAACGCTTTACCACGAAGATCGAATAACTGTTCCGCATGAAAAACAAAAGCAACAAATAGCAGCTAGAAATATGGATAGAAGTACAAATATCAATATAATGAAGGCATTGGATAAGATAATTGCTGGTGAAATCGACTACCGTATGTATTACTTTTCAAGAAATTTGGAACATGTTCTATTCAAAGAACCCAATCCAGAAAAGGTTAGGAAATTTCCAGAAGTAGAACGGTTTATTGAGCAGTTGGAGATACCAATTGAAGACTTTTTACAGGGATCTATGCCATTGGTAAATGGTGCAGATTCTTATAAGGAAAGCTGGGAAAAGATTTCTGAAAGGACGGCTTCATTGCAAAAATATAGTAATGTGCCTTTGTTATTCGAATTTGTTAAATTACGGTCTGGCTTTCAGAGTCCCTAAAATAGCATATAGTCAGGTGTTAGTGTTCAGTTATAAGACAAAGAAAAAACCACTTTATTTCAAAAGTGGTTTCTTTTCTATGGCTTTCTATTTGATGTATTGACCTGCAACCTTACATGGAACGAATTAAAATATCTCTGACACTTTCTCGATCTAATTCTTTGTAAAGGCCAACCCCAGGTTTGATAAAAGTTTTATCGATAATTAATTCAATATCTTTGTCGTCAATCCCATAGTCGCTCAAACGATTGGGAGCATCGAGAGAATCCCAGAATGTACGAAGCGCTTTCGCTCCTTCTTTTGCGACTTCAATATCACTCTTGCCTTTATCAGAAATACCAAAAACGTTCATTGCCAACATTTTTACTCGGGATGGATCATCTTCAAGTACATGCTCTAACCAGTTTGGGAACAATATGGCCAGTCCTCCACCGTGTGGTATGTCATAAACAGCCGAAAGTGCATGTTCTATTCGATGAGACCCCCAGTCACCGCCATCTGTTCCATTCGACAATGTTTCATTAAATGCAGTTGTACTAATATACATCATCGTCTCACGATGTTCATAAGAAGTTAAGTCTTCAAGTAATTTTGGTGCAGTTTGAATCGCTGTTCGGAGTAGTGATTCAATGAATCCATCGATCATAGGCGTGTTTCTTGTACGATGGAAATAACTTTCAAGAGCATGAGACATACTATCGACAATTCCATATACTGTTTGTTTACGGGACACCGAGTACGTATAAGTCGGATCCAGGATTGAAAACTGCGGGAATACATGTGGCGAACCCCAACCAAGTTTATCCTTTGTGTCCCAGTTTGAAATAACAGATATCGGATTCATTTCAGAGCCAGTTGCCGCTAATGTAAGGACAGTTCCGATTGGGAGAGCTGATTTTATCGGAGCTTTTCGGGTAATTAAATCCCAAACATCTCCATCATACTTAGCTCCAACAGCAATAGCTTTCGTACAATCAATTGCACTTCCGCCACCGACGGCTAAAAGAATATCGATTTCCTCTGATTTGCAAATTTCAACGCCTCTATGCACCGTTGTTAAACGTGGATTTTGTTCCACACCAGGTAATTCAAATACCGTAGCTTCTGCTTTAGTGAGTTCTTTCATCACATCTTCATAGACACCATTTTGCTTAATACTGCCTCCACCATAAACTAGAAGGACTTTCTTATGAGCAACTTCTGTTGATAATTGACTAATTTGCCCCCTACCAAAATATAACTTCGTCGGGTTGTGTTGTGTAAATATATTCATCATTATTGCACCTCTTCTTAATAAAATCTTTCATCTCGCTGCAAAGGGGGATATGAGCCCCATTTAAAAAATTACAGTACGAACATTCTAGGTGGGATAACAGCTGAGAAAAGCCCTATTCGTTCAATTAATACTTTATCACGACTAGTGTTCAATCGTCGCAGATGCTGATCTAGGGTAAGGTATGTATCACTATATCTCCTATATATGTTAAGATAATGATGTCTGAAATATTGGACAATAATTTTCGGCTTGGCGACTAAAAAGATCCATCGAGCCTAAGTTCTTATTTTCTATCATAATTGAAGAGAAGAAAATGGTAACGATGTCCAATTCATTATCGAATTGCTTCATTAGATAGTTAGTGTAGCAGGGAATTAACCACCAAGCAAAGTGTATCAGTAGAGATTCAATCTCATTCAAGCTGATATACCGATTCAATTTCCTAGTTAGTTTCGGCAGTTGTCATTTAAATAATACTTTCGGGAGTGAACTACTTTTGGAGAATAATACGATATTTTTAATTGATCAAAAGGAGGGGTTAAGTCTAGAGTTCAGTAAACTGGTTTCTATGATGGATTATACTAGAGTTACAACGATTCGTGAAATCGAAAGTTTAACAGTTGAAGAATTGGATTTTCTTTATGGAGAAGAATCGAATTCAATCGGAATGTTGCTTGCTCATATGATATCGGTTGAAAAGGCATACCAAATCTTCACGTTCGAAAATCGAGATATTACAGATGATGATAGTAGTACGCTAAATCCAGGATTAGATTTAGGGAATAGTGCGCGAGATCAAATTAAAGGAAATAGCATTGATTTCTATTTGGAACAATTAGCTGAAACAAGGAACAAAACAATTGAAACGTTTAAAACATTGAAAGATGAATGGTTATTTGAACAAATGTCATTTTGGGATGGACTACCCACGAACAATTATTTTAAATGGTTTCATGTGTTTGAAGACGAACTAAATCATCGAGGTCAGATTCGAATTATAAAAAAGATGATAAATAAACCTAAAGGGCGATAAAGTGAAATAGGTGTCAAGTGACAGAATCTAACGCAAACAAGATTGTTGCAAATACTAGTTTAAAAGAGAGTAGAGAAGGGTTTCATTCGAAAAAAATGCAAATTGCAACTAAATATGTTGAATTAAAGAATCCCATTGAATTTACTGTGGCGCTCAATAATGAGAGAGGTGTGATTCTGGGTATGTAGAACGCTTGACGCCTCGCATCTAGTCTCACGGCTTCGGCTACCCCTTTGCCGCGCCTACGCTAGCGTTGTTCATTGTTGAAGAGAGTTATGATTCGGAGTGTATATGCCGATGTTATAATGTGATTATTTTTTGATGGTGATTTAATTCAAGAAAGACGCACTAGAGATTGCAGGTCTAATTCCGGTAACGAAATGCTCTTTCTCACATAGTCCATCCAGCGAAGGTGCGTCTTCGTGGTAGCCGGAGCGATGAGACTGAAAGGGGTCTTCTTTCTGGCTTATCGCGGGAGGCATCCACAAAGCGTCGAAGCGGAAATACGATAGGCGACCAGCTTTTTAGATGAATTGAGGAATATGTACAGTGGAGTTGAAACCCAATACATTATGATGAAAAACGGTTCAAGGGTATTACTCCTTGAACCGTTTTTATGTCCATATTAATCATTGTATCTTATTAGAAGTTTTTAGTATTTGTTGAAGTGCCTCCCCGATTGTACCAAATGTAAACTGAAAACCTTCCTTTTCTAATCGATCAGGAACAATCCAACGGCTTTTTAAAATCAATTCCGTTTCAGTGTTCATAAAGATGGCTCCCATTTCGAGCATCCATTTTGGCGAGGGTAATCCGATCTTTCGGTTCATCGTTTTTCGCAGTTGTGTCATGAATACTCGATTCGTGATCGGCTGGGGGGCTGAACAATTGAATATGCCATTCAATTGTTCGTTGCTTTGAAGAAATAAGATGACTCGAAACACATCTTCTATATGAATCCAACTAAACATTTGATTACCTGTTCCTTGTACTCCGCCGAGCCCAAAGCGCACGAGGTTGAGGTAGGGCTCCATCACTCCACCATCCTCACCGAGGACAATAGCAATTCTTAAAGCGACTTTCCTTGTTTGGGGTAGCTGAAAATCAAATAGGGATTTCTCCCAAGCTTGTGCTACTTCTACGGAGAATCCGGTTCCAATATCGCCACTAGCCTCCGTCATAGGTCGATCCTCCGCATGTCGATAAATCGTAGCCGAGCTTGAATTGATCCATAATGGCGGTGGGTTTTTACAGGCTAGCAGAGCACTTCCAAGTATTTCTGTGGTCCCAGTTCTGGAGTCTAGGATTTCTTTTTTATTCTTCTCATTATAACGGCAGTTGACGGACTTCCCAGCAAGATTGATGAGCATCTCGGCACCTTCTAAGGCATCTACAATGCCTACGCTATCCGTCCAAAAAAGATGATGGGGTTGTCTTGAAATGATAATTACTTCATAGCCTTTATTCGTAAACTTCTCTTCAAAGTATTGACCTATAAAACCCGTTCCACCAGCTATGACTATTTTCTTTTTCATATCATCCACTCGTTTCTTGTAGTTCTTCCTAATTGGACGATGCTTTGCTCAGTTATGTTGCAAAGTTAGATTTTGACTTAGAGAACCAAGCTCCCTTGTTGTTAGCATGAATTAAGCGACGAAAAATAATGAAACCAATGTTCTTATTGTGATACAATACATGCAAAGCATTTGCATAAGCAGGGGGAGTATGGCGTGTATCTTACCAATATCTGAATCAATATATTAAGGATTTCACTAGCTATATAGAAATCTATTTTCCCAGCTTAATTAGGAGGTAAATAGAATGATTTATGTAAAAGGAATTGTATCTTTTCTGTCCAACAGTAAATTACCAAAAACAAAAACATATATGAAAAACAAATTTGTAAGTATGAAAATTATTGAAATAACCGAGCGGTATTCAACTACTGAGGAAGAACAATCTGTAGTGATCACATGTAGTTTTACTGTTTCTATGGACGAAGACTATGTATGCAAATCACTTGAGGATTACAACGGAAAAGTTAAACCTTTTTTACAGACACATATAAAAAGTTTAATTTATAGAGTAGAAATTCATCACTTAAATTATTTAAGGAACAGTGAAATGAAATCAACTGCTCGTATATCTTCATATTAATTAATCAAAAATTTCTTCTGATGTGTAAGCAATACTAATCGTTTAGTCCTATGACCGTTTAAATGTGTGAGATATGTATAATGAGCTCTGAAATAATCTGTGTAAATAAGGGAGGCAAAACGATGGTCCAAGCATTCGATACAGCAGAAAGTTACCAATGTCCTATTTGTAAAGGCAATAATAATTGCTGTAATTCCACAGAAAAATCTCTAGGTATATGTTGGTGTAGTGGAGAGTTCTTTCCGAAAGCAATTTTCGACCTAGTACCTTACGATCAATTGAGAAAATCATGCATATGTAAAAAATGTCTAGACGAGTTCGTAGGGTGATAGAAGAGAGGGGGAATAAAATATGTACGAACAAAAAATGAAGGCAACAGACAATGATGTTATTGAATTTATTGAGAATGTAGAAAATCCGAAAAAACGTGCAGATGCTTACACGCTACTCGATATATTTAAAGAGACGACTGGCTTTGAAGCAAAAATGTGGGGACCAAGCATTATTGGTTTTGGATCGTATCATTATGTATACAAAACAGGCCACGAAGGTGACGCACCTTTGGCAGGTTTCTCTCCGCGAAAAGCAAAAACTAGTTTGTATTTTGCACCCGGAGATAGCGAACGTGATGCATTGTTGGCGACATTTGGAAAACACACTTCTGGCAAAGCATGTGTGTACATTAATAAAGTCGATGATATCGATACGAACGTATTAAAAGAGTTAATTACTCAATCGGTTACGTTTTTGCAAACACAATATCCGGAGAATTAATTACGATTTATCAGCAGATAGATATGCGTTGACCATTAACTGGATCGGGAACTATTAATTCTGACAATAAAGAAGAGCTATGCGTATACTTAGTTCCATCAAGCACACACATGGCAACAATAGAAGTGACAAAATAGCGTTTACATTCAATTGCTTAACGAATGTAAACGCTTTATTATTGGTAGTAATCAAACAGTTGTCGCTTTATAAAAAAGGAAGGGAGTGTATGTTTATGGAAAATGAACAGCAAACAAATTCAGGATTCAAAATGAAAGTCCAACGTTTTGGAAGTTTTTTAAGTGGGATGATCATGCCGAATATCGGTGCATTTATTGCTTGGGGGATTATTACAGCATTATTTATTCCAACGGGTTGGATTCCGAACGCAAGCTTTAGTGAACTGGTAGATCCTATGATTTATTACTTATTACCAATTTTAATCGGTTTTACAGGTGGCCGTCTTGTCCATGATATTCGTGGGGGAGTCGTTGGGGCAATTGTCACAATGGGGGTTATTGTTGGAGCGCCAGATGCTCCAATGTTCCTCGGTGCAATGATTGTAGGACCTTTAGGTGGATGGTCCATTAAACAATTTGATAAATTAGTTGAAGGAAAAATAAAATCAGGTTTTGAAATGCTTGTCAATAACTTTTCATCAGGCATTATTGGCTTCATTTTAGCTTTAGTTGCTTTTAAAGGAATTGGCCCAGTTGTAGAGGCGTTGAATAAAGCTCTTGGAGCAGGTGTGCAAGCGATTGTCGATGCGAATTTATTGCCAATTGCTAGCATATTGATAGAGCCAGCAAAAGTGTTGTTTTTAAATAATGCTATTAACCATGGTGTGTTAAGTCCGATTGGGCTTGAGCAAGCTACACAAACAGGTAAATCGATTCTCTTTCTATTAGAGGCCAATCCAGGACCCGGTCTCGGGATATTACTTGCGTATATGATTTTTGGTAAAGGGATGGCGAAGCAAACGGCATCGGGGGCAGGGATCATTCATTTCCTCGGGGGGATTCATGAAATTTATTTCCCGTACATTTTAATGAGACCATTGCTATTGGTTGCTGCCATTGCAGGAGGCGCTACGGGCGTATTTACATTTCAATTATTGGGAGGCGGCTTGGTTGCCACGGCATCGCCAGGTAGTATTTTTGCCATCCTTGCCATGACGCCAAAAGGTGGCTTTGTAGCTGTTATCGCGGGCGTGCTCTTTGCAACAGTTGTGTCATTCATTGTAGCATCGATTATCTTAAAAACAGGCAAGGAAACTGAAGAGGATGACTTGTTAAAAGCTACGGAAAAAACGTCTGCGTTAAAAGGTAAAGAGAGCCGTGCAGCAGACTTTATGCAACAATCGATTGCTGAAGAAGCTGTTCAAGAAGTGTCTTTTACAAATGTCGAAAGTATTATTTTTGCATGTGATGCAGGCATGGGTTCCAGCGCAATGGGTGCCTCAATTTTGAGGAATAAAGTGAAAAAAGCTGATATTGATGTTGCGGTTTCGAATATGGCTATCAGTAACTTACCGCCTGATGCGGAAGTAGTAATCACTCATAAAGATTTAACTGAACGTGCGAAAGCAAAATCACCAAACGCATATCATATTTCTGTCGAAAACTTTTTAAATAGTCCGAGATACGATGAACTTCTTGAAAAACTGAAAAAGTAATGAGTGTACACTTAAACTCAGCCTAATTCGAAAGAAATTAGGCTGAGTTTTACCAATGATTATAGAGCATTTCAGTGGGGTGTTTAACGTGGATATTTCAGCTCGGGAAAAAGTTATCTTGGATGAATTGATCAACAGAAGTGAAGAAGTAACAATTAAAGAGTTATCGGAGAAAATAGCAGTCAGCCCTCGGACCATTCACCGCGATTTGAATACGATAGAAAAGTTATTGCGTCCATACAACCTTGAACTTATAAGGAAAACTGGGGTTGGCATTCAGATTCTAGGGGAAGAAACAAATAAGGAAATATTAAAACAAAAGCTAAACACTTTCTCCTCTCGCGAGTATACATTGGACGAAAGGCAAACAATGATTCTTTGCACATTATATGAATCAACAGAACCTGTGAAGCTTTTTGCGCTTGCCAATGAACTAGGAGTGGCGATTGCAACGATTAGTTCAGATTTACTAAAGCTAGAGGAACAATTAAAACCCTTTCAACTTTTAATAGTGAAAAAAAGAGGGTATGGAATTAAAATAAGCGGATCCGAAAAAGCAAAACGAAGAGCAATGAGTTACGTGATTGCCAAGACTTTAAAAGAAGACGAGTTGTTTTCATTTATTAAAGAACGTATCCAGAAGAAGTCTGGGAATCACGAAAGTTCTATATCCAAACGGTTATTACATCTTGTTGATAGGAAAAAATTACTTGTTATTGAAGATGTCATGCAACAATTAAATCGAGTACTCCCATTTCCAATTACGGACAATGCTTATGTCGGACTCATCGTTCATTTAACTTTGGCAATTGAACGTATTATGTTAGGTGAAAACATTCAGATGGATACGATATATTTGGAGCAGTTAACAAAGGAACCGGAATACCATATTGCACACGAAATTATCACTAAATTAGCGACCCGTTTCCAGATTGATATCCCTAATGCTGAGATTGGATATATTACGATGCATCTTCAAGGAGCTAAGCTTCGTCATAATGAAGGACAATTACTTGAAGCTTCCAATTTGGAAACGTTCATGCAAGCGAAGAAACTGATTCAGTACATGGAAGATGCTACGGGTGAAGATTTGAAGGATAACGCGCCCCTCTTAGAAGGTCTTGTTACACATTTGAAGCCTGCAATTTATCGAATTCGACAGAATATGGGTATCACCAATCCATTGTTGAAAAATATTCGTAAAGACTATGAAGAACTGTTTCAACTAGTTAAGGATGCAGTAGGAGAAGTATTTCCAGAATTACGAGTTCCCGATGAAGAGACAGGTTACTTAGTTATGCACTTCGGATCTGTTTTACTTGGCTTGAGGGGCGAAAAGGACTTAAAAGCCTATATTGTTTGTTCTAGTGGCATTGGAACATCGAAAATGCTTGTATCGCGACTTCAACGGGAAATACCAGAAATTGCAGAAGTAGTGAATGTATCTCTATTTGAATTGAATGAACTTCAAATCTCAGATAGAGACTTAATTATTTCCACTATTTACTTACAAGATTTTACTAAGGAATATATGATCGTCAGTCCGTTTATGACACAAGAAGAAATTAAGCAAGTTCAGCTGTATGCAAGAAGGCAGATGCTTATAAAAAAACCGGTTGTCTTGTTAAATCGCGTTCGTTCAAGCGTTGATGAAATAATTAACAGAATGAAAAATATCCAATTATACACGGAAACTGTAGCCGAGTTATTATCGGGTTTTCAGCATTCATCACAAAATGAATATATGTCGATAAAAAAGTGTATACGGGTAGCATGCCATCAATTGGAAAAACAAAAAATTATAAAAGATGATGAAATTGTAGCAAATGCTCTATTTGCAAGAGAAGCTCTTGGTGGGATAGGAATACCTGAAACAAAGCTCGCTTTATTTCACACCCGTCATGAACAAGTTCTAAAGCCTTCGTTTACGATTCAAACACTCAAAGACCCAATCGTTATGACAGCAATGGACGGAACTGATAGCGAAGTCAAGCATTTATTACTGTTGTTAGCCCCCCATCAATACCATAAACAGGGTTTAGAAGTACTGAGTTTCATTAGTGCACTAATTATCGAAAACGAAAAAAGTGTCGAATTGTTTGAATCCAATCAGGGGACGCTTATCCATTCTTATTTGGCACATAAATTTGAGCAGTTCATAGATGAAAAAATAAATTGACTAGAGGAGTTTTTATAATGACATTACCAATTTTATCAATCGAAAACATTGTGTTGAATCAAGTACTGGCAACAAAAGAAGAAGCAATCCGCTTAACAGGGAAAATCCTTTTTGACAGAGGCTATGTTCAGTCAAGTTATATAGAAAAAATGCTTCAACGTGAAGAAATGACATCTACGTACATGGGCAATTTTGTAGCCATTCCACATGGTACAGACGATGCAAAACAAGAAGTGAAGGAGTCAGGTATTGCGATTATTCAAGTGCCTGGGGGTGTGGATTTCGGAGATGGGAATATCGTGAAATTGATCTTTGGGATTGCTGGAAAAGGGGATGAGCATTTAGAAATCCTATCGAATATTGCAATCGTAGTTTCTGATGAAGAAAATGTAGAAGCAATTGTGTATGCATCATCTAAAGATGAAGTCTTATCCTTCTTTGAAGGAGTGAACTAACATGATCGCTGTTCATTTTGGCGCTGGAAATATAGGAAGAGGTTTCATTGGGAACTTATTGTATCAATCCGGATTTGAAACATGCTTTGTAGATGTGAACAGCGAGCTTGTTAATTTGATAAACGAAAAAAAACAATACCGTGTTGAACTTGCAAATGAAGCTCACGAAGGACTACTTGTGAAAAATGTTCGGGCTATTAATAGTGCGACGAATCCGGAATTAGTAATCGAAACAATTGCCAAAGCCGATCTTGTTACAGCGGCGGTTGGGCCGAATGTATTGCCCTTTATCGCGGGATTACTTGCTGAGGGACTTAAGGAGCGTCTCATTCAAACGGGACAACCGTTAACAATCATCGCTTGTGAAAATATGATTGGTGGAAGTGCTTTTCTAAAAGAAAAAGTATATGAAAAGTTAACTGAAGACGAAAAATCCCAATTCGATAACTGTTTTAGCTTTCCGAATGCAGCGGTAGATCGGATTGTTCCTAACCAGATAAATGAAGACAAGACAGCAGTTCAAGTGGAGCCTTTTTATGAATGGGTAGTTGAGGAATCAGAGATCATTGGTGAAAATCCGCCTGTTAAAGGGATTACGTTCGTTAAAGATTTGGAACCATATATTGAAAGGAAATTATATACGGTAAATACAGGCCATGCTGCCGTTGCTTACTTTGGTTATTTGGCAGGTATCAGGAGAATGGACGAAGCACTTGCGAGTGAAGAAATCAAAACTATGACTGAGAATGTCTTGCAAGAAACCGGTAAATTACTCATTGCTAAATATCAATTTAATGAGCAAGAGCATGGCGATTATATACAAAAAATTATGGGGCGTTTTGCAAATCCCTTTATATCTGATGATGTAACACGAGTGGGTCGCTCACCTTTACGTAAACTCAAATTCAATGATAGGCTGGTCGGCCCAGCAACTCAATACGTGGAGTTGTTTGACGAGACACCGACTTTCTTGGCGCTGGGAATTGCAGCAGCATTGCGTTATGATTATTTGGAAGATCCCGAAGCAAAGCTCATTCAAGAAACAATTCAGCGGCAAGGTGTTCGTCATGCAATTGAAACATTTACTGGATTGAAGGCTGGAACAGCTCTATTTACAGCGATTGAAGAGGGATATCAAAAACTTAAGGGAAATTAAATTACAGTAATGACATAATTGAATGATGGCTGAAAGTATAAGGAGTTGTCATTTATATAAAAAGAAGCTCATTTGCATATAGATGAGCTTCTTTTTATATAAGAAAAAATGAAGTTAAAATCAATCTTGTTTTGTCAGGTAGAGATGGATTAGCTGCTTAAGCATTTAGAATTTGAGGTGGCTATCCATGTTATCGAGATTACTTGCGGCAGTGATAATCATCCACTTACAACTTTTTCTAAGGGCTTAAGTGCGGGTTTTTCGCCTTCTACTTGAACTTTTCTAATATCAACTCTGATTAATATGGAAATAACGAATGCAACTACAAACAAACCAGCGAAATAGAGCAAGCTGCTTTCGTAACTACCCGTCATATCTTTCATCCATGCAGCGAACATAGGCCCAGCAAGACCAGCTGCCGACCAAGCAGTTAGTATATAACCATGGATTGCACCAAGCTGTTTCGTTCCGAAAATGTCGGCAATGTATGCGGGAATGGATGCGAAACCACCGCCATAGCATGTGTAAATGACTGCGAGCATAATTTGAAATAGTAGTGCATTTGTTGTGAAAGGCAATAGTGCAAACAAAAAGATTTGGATTACAAAAAATGTGGTATATGTGTTTTGTCTACCTATATAATCAGAAGTAGCCGCCCAGCCAAGTCTGCCGGCTCCATTAAAGATACCGAGGACCCCAACGAGTGCTGCAGCCTGTATAGTTGTCATACCGATACTGTCAATTGCGAGTGGTTTTGCGGCTGATAATATACCAATGCCACATGTGACATTAATAAAGAGCATTAGCCATAAATAGTAAAAACGTTTGGTTTTCACTGCTTCATTCGCTGTCAATTGTGCCAAGTCTCTCTTTTGTTCGATTTTTCCTGCTTTAACTTTTTCAATAAATCCAGCGGGTGCCCAGCCTTCTTCAGGCTTCTCAAGATATAAAGAGGATAAAATCATAACTAAAAAGTAAGAAATACCTAAAATAAAGAATGTGTTTTTTAGCCCAACAGAAGTAATAAGCGCTTCCATAATTGGGCTACTAATAGCTGCAGCAAAACCGAATCCCATAATGGCAAGACCGGTCGCAAGTCCACGGCGGTCAGGGAACCATTTTACAAGAGTGGAAACTGGCGCAATGTAACCAACGCCAAGCCCAATCCCTCCCAGTACCCCATAAAATAAATATAGTAATGGAAGCGAGGAAGCGCTTACAGCAAAACCGGAACCAATTACACCCGAGCCAAAACAAATAGCTGCCATGATTCCCGCTTTTCTAGGTCCATATTTCTCCACGAAGTGACCAAGAAATGCTGCAGACAGCCCCAAAAATAGAATGGCGATACTGAATGTGAGTTGTACTTGACTTGTGGACCAACCAAACTGATCGATTAATGGATTTGTAAAATTGCTCCAAGCATATACGGAGCCGATAGAAATATGAATACCAACTGCGGATGCGGCAATCAACCACCTGTTCTTCGTTTTCTTCCCCTTCAAACCTTTTCCCCCTTTATGAAAATATGAAATTAAACAGATATAAACCTGTAATCCCCAAAGGTAATTTCTAGCAGCTGAGCCCTATATTTAAATAGCCTTTTATTTACATGAAAGATGTATAATGTGGTAATGTTAGACATTTCAGTCATCTTAGCATTCATTGCCAATTTTGTCACGAATGTTTTTTTTAGTGTAGAAAAATATTGTTGTTTTCTTCGATAATGATCCGATCCGGGTGAGTGTACAGGTTGAATGAATTTTGCCGTATAAATCCGACTGTAGTAATTCCGAGTTCATCTGCGAGTGTCAATGCCAATTCAGTAGGGGCTGATTTTGAAAGCACAATTTCACAGCCGATTTTTGCCACTTTCAATAAAATCTCCGATGAGATACGGCCACTAAACACAATTATTTTGTCTTTTACTGAAATAGTATTTCTTAAACAATGACCGTAAATTTTATCTAAAGCATTATGTCTGCCAATATCCATCCTTGACAGTACAATGCCAGTAGGATCACAAAGTGCTGCATTATGGACACCTCCAGTTTTGTGAAACATGTCTGCTGATTGATCCATTTGCTCCATCAGAAAAAAGCAATCTTCCGGGGTAAGCGTTACATGGGTTCCTGTCATTCTTTTCACTGTTAATGCATCGTTAGCAAACACAAAACCTTGTCGGCTCATGCCGCAACAGGAGGTGATGTAGCGTTTGTTTAGCAATTTTTCGTAAAAAGGATACATCTTGTCCGTTTTGATATGGACAATTCCCAGTTCTTCCTGTAGAGAAATGTCTTTGATATCTTCATACTTTGGGATGACGCCTTCAGATGCCAAAAAACCGACCGCCATGTCTTCGATGTACTCGGGCGAGCAAACGATTGTTGCAAATTCTTGGTCATTGATTTTGATAGTGACGGGGTGTTCGACTACAATTTGGTCTTCCTTTTTCGAGAAATATCCATTTGAGTATCGAAAAACAGTCCGTTTCTTATCTTGTTCCATCTACTTTCCCCCCTTGTGTTCAATTTGCCGGTCGAAAAGAAATACGGAAATTGCAATGTCCTCTTCCAATTTGATGTCTGAGAAAAGGTGGACAAATTTAGCCCCGACGAGTTCTTCCATGCCATCGGGTGGTGCTTTTTGATAGACATCTTGAATCATTCTAGTTCTTGCAGCATGGATCATTTCTTTTCCTTCAGCTGTACTGGCAATAAATTTTTCAGTAGGAGTCAAGTTCCCATAGAGTGTTGAAATAATCATATTATCAACAAAAACCGTGTGGATTCTTTCAGGTCCCTTCCCGAATAAGTCTTTGCGTAGCTTTCTGATAATATCATTAAAATCATGTATTCTTTTTAACATGTATTTATTCCTCCTCCGTAGGTAAAAGAAAATAGTTCAAAAGCCGAAAAATAGATTGTTTATTCTCTCAACTTAAAATATACTAGTGTCTAAGAGGTGTTACAGTATGAACTGCTGTGGCATTATCGAACGGTAAATAGAAATATGGATTGGTAGTTTAACATGTCCTGTTAGAAGACTATTCCACTATGAAAGTGCACTTGTCAAGTCGGTGTATTTTTTCATGGTGGTTTTTTATTTATAAAAAAGGAGGCGCATACATGCCAATCAAGATTAACGGTTCCAATTATGACTTCGTGGAAGGCAAGACGATTCTTGAGGTGATCAATCAATATCAAATTGATCATCCGCAAATATGTTACTTACCTGAAGTGGACCCAATTGAGACATGTGATACGTGTATCTTGGAAGTAGATGGCCGTCTAATGCGTGCTTGTTCAACAAAAGCTGTCTCTGGAATGAGCGTAGAGCTGGCTTCAACTCGTGCTAAAGAAGCCCAGACGGAGGCAATGGATCGAATTCTAGAAAATCACCTTTTGTATTGTACAGTGTGTGACAACAATAATGGCAACTGTAAAATACATAATACGGTGGATATGATGGAAATCGAACATCAAAAATATCCATATGAACCAAAATGCACACAGGAAAGTGTTGATTTTACACACCCATTTTACCGTTACGACCCAAATCAGTGCATTGCTTGCGGCCAGTGTGTTGAAGTATGTCAAAATTTACAGGTAAATGAAACCTTATCGATTGATTGGGAGAGGGACCGTCCAATTGTTCTGTGGGATGGGGGGGCGAAAATTAATGACTCATCTTGTGTAGGCTGCGGTCACTGTGTTACCGTATGCCCATGCAATGCACTAATGGAAAAATCAATGCTTGGTGAAGCCGGATTCATGACCGGGCTAAAAGAGGAAATCCTGACGCCGATGATTGAACTTGTCAAAGATGTTGAGCCGGGGTATAGCGGCATTATGGCCGTCTCAGATGTTGAATCGGCGATGCGCGATACGAGGACGAAGAAAACGAAAACAGTATGTACATTCTGCGGTGTTGGGTGCTCATTTGAAGTGTGGACGAAAGATAGAAAAATTTTGAAAATCCAACCCGTTTCAGATGCGCCAGTCAACGCGATTTCGACATGTATAAAAGGGAAATTCGGGTGGGATTTCGTCAACAGCGAGGAACGAATTACGACACCACTTATCCGAAAAGGCGATTCTTTTGTTGAAGCTACGTGGGAAGAAGCGCTTGACCTTGTTGCTTCGAAACTAGGTACAATAAAAAAAGAGTATGGAAAAGAAGCTGTGGGCATCATTTCATCTTCGAAGATTACAAATGAGGAAAACTATGTGATTCAAAAATTAGCACGTCAAGTATTTGAAACAAATAACGTTGATAACTGCTCACGCTATTGTCAGTCACCAGCGACAGACGGTCTATTCCGTACAGTAGGGATGGGCGGAGACGCTGGAACTATTAAAGACATAGCGAAGGCTGGACTTGTCATTATTGTCGGGGCTAATCCAGCTGAAGGACATCCAGTTCTGGCCACTCGTGTGAAGCGTGCACATAAGCTGCACGGACAAAAATTAATTGTCGCCGATTTGCGAAAAAATGAAATGGCTGACCGCTCTGATATCTTTATAAGTCCGAAGCAGGGAACTGATCAAGTGTGGCTCATGGCAGTGACAAAATACATGATTGATAAAGGATGGCACGATCAGTCGTTTATTGATGAAAATGTCCATTACTTGGGTGAATTCAAAGAAGTTCTTGAGAAATATACACTCGACTATGCTGAAACAGTATGTGGTGTATCAAGGGATATGCTAATCAAGACAGCGGAAATGATTCGTGATGCAGACGGTACTTGTATTCTTTGGGGGATGGGTGTCACACAAAATACTGGTGGATCGGATACTTCCGCCGCAATCTCCAATTTGTTACTTGCGACAGGTAATTATCGACGTCCTGGTGCTGGGGCTTATCCGCTACGTGGACATAATAACGTACAGGGTGCATGTGATATGGGATCGCTACCAGGATGGTTACCAGGCTATCAACACGTCACTGATGATAAGGCACGTCAGAAGTTCGAAAAGGCATACGGCGTGAAAATCCATAATAAGCCCGGACTTGATAATATTCAGATGCTACACTCCGTCGATGCTGGAATCATGAAAGCCATGTATATAGTTGGTGAAGATATGGCGCTCGTCGATTCTAATGCGAACTATGTACACGATGTCTTGTCTAAGCTCGACTTTCTCGTTGTGCAGGATATTTTCTTCTCAAGAACTGCGCAATATGCAGATGTCATTTTACCGGCGGTTCCATCACTTGAAAAAGACGGAACATTTACAAATACGGAAAGACGTGTGCAGCGTTTATACAAAGCACTTCCGGAATTGGGAGACGCACGCGCGGACTGGTGGATTGTACAGGAAATCGCTAACCGTCTAGGTGCAGAATGGAACTACAGTCATCCGAGTGAGATTTTTGCGGAAATGGCTAGCCTTTCACCGTTATTTAGACAAGCTGATTATAGCGTAATGGAAGATTGGGACAGCTTCTTATGGGGAAGTTTGGATGGCGAAAGTACACCGCTGTTGTACGTGGACGGATTTAATTTCCCTGATAAAAAGGCACGTTTTGCTCTGTCTGACTGGGTGGAACCTGTTGAGTTTCCCTTAGAATATGACCTCCACATCAATAACGGGCGTTTGCTAGAACATTTCCACGAAGGCAATATGACGAATAAATCGGATGGAATTCAGAAGAAAGTGCCGGAGGTTTTCGTTGAAGTTTCACCGGAACTTGCGAAAGAGCGTGGTGTGTTAAGTGGTTCCCTTGTACGCTTGATTTCGCCATATGGCGCATTAAAATTACCAGCACTCGTAACGGACCGTGTAAAGAAAAATGAATTGTTCTTGCCGATGAACTCAGTTGAAAAAGAATCAGCCATTAATTTCCTAACCGGACCTGCAGTCGATCAGCGCACGAATACACCAGCGTATAAACAGACGATGGTACGAATGGAAGTACTTCGAAAAGAAGGCGAAAACCCGTTGCCTAAGTCAAACCATCGTAATAAAGAGCGTCACCCACAAAATGGTGTTGAAGTGGAGCGGAAATGGGCGCGTCCAGGATATATACAATTAACTGAAGCTAAGAAAGAAAGGTGATATACGATGGCGGCACCAATTACTTCTATTAAATGGAACGAACTGACACCACAAGAAATCAAACAGAATAAACTGGGTGAGCTACAGTCATTAATTGCCAAACAAGACCAGGCACTCAATAAAATACTTGAAATTACTGGGGAGTTGGATGACGCAGGCGTCTTCGATGCACTGAAGGCGATGGTGAAAGCAAAGGATGATATCGCGAAAATTGCAGTAGACCAAGCATCACGTGACCCAGTAACCAATATTATCAACCATGTGCTATATGCAACTAGTGTGATTTCATCTATTGACCCTGATGTTACAGCGAAACTTGCTGCGAGCGTTAAAAGTGGATTGCATGAAGCTGAGCTCTATAGCGGTAATGGGCAAAAAGTAAGCATTTTTCAATTGATGACTGCATTAAATGATCCTGATACGAACCGTGCAGTAAAATTTGGACTGGATTTTCTGAAAGGGATGGGAAAAGGGTTAGAATAAGATAACAAGTAGGAGAAGGTTCGAAAAAGTACCAGTAATACGTCTCGATTACACACAAATAAATTGAAATCAGCCATACATGTTAATGGCTGATTTCAATTTGTGTTACACAGTACTTAATTACGTCGATAGCTCCATTGTTGGTATTGAAAGCGTACAAAGCAACCTATGCAAAAACCCAGAATTGCGATGAGTGCGGCTATGCCAACCATCGTCGTAGCGATATTAAATAATATAGTCCAATTCAATAAAAAGCTTACGCATGCAACGAATAAAAATCCGACAGCCAACCATTGGTTAAATCGTAACTGCGCGTAGTCTTCTTGAATATATTGATTAGCCGGTTTAACTAAAAAACGCTTAATAAGTACTAAAATCGGATGAAATCCCGTCAATAAACTTGAAAGATTTGCGATTAATGGAATGAGTAATATCCAAGCTGACTGTGTTAGAAGTGCAATAATTACAGTCAAAACAATCGTCCATTGATTTGCCATTACTAAAGGTTTTGGTATTGTTTTCACATTAAAACCTACTATTCTAATTGGATTTTATACAATTATATGTTATGGTGACCGGAATGTACATGAGTAAGAGGAATAAAAATAGTGTAAATGGACTTCTATAACTTCTTAGTGAAAAGTAGAAGCGATTTTTGGTATTTAGCTAAAATTGAAGTTCAAGGTTACCATGCATAAAAAAGAACTCAATTATATTTCGATTGACTTTAACTTGTGATTCTATTCAGTGTCTTGTATGAATATTCTATCTTCCTTTATTAGTTAAAATTACAGGAATGAGATGAAGGTCGACTATCAGCTCTAGATGTACAAAGCTGAAAAATGATTTTAGGAAATGATTACTGTATGAATGAATAAAAAAGCTTTTTTACTCGCGCTGTTTACAGTCATTGTATGGGGATCAGGTTCGCCGCTATACGTGCTAGTTTACTAAGTGGATATTCACTGAGCAATTTGATAAATACTCGCTTTTTAATAGCATCTAGCGTTTTCGTTATTTATGCCCTCTGGTCTGGAACTAAATTCCGGTTACCTAAAAAAGAGGATATTCTAAAGATAGGTTTACTTGGTTGGATTGGGATTAGTGTCTATCACTGGGGAGTTATATATAGAAGAAGTGACGGTGTCTGCAGGTGCCGCAGAAATGTTCATTGCTTCTGCAACAGCATTGATAGCTGTCATATTTCTGAAAGAGCGGTAAAGTACTCTCACGGGGATGTTTGTCGGTATTATCGAAATTGTTCTCATTACAGTTGGAACTAAGGGAACATCTTTCACTATTTCAAAAGGAGTTTTTTTCATTTTGAACGCATCTATTGTAAAATCTTTTTTCTTCGTTTTCCAAAAATCACTATTGAGATGTTATCGTACCAATGAAATAACCACATACTTCACTTGGGGAGGAACTGCCATTCTTCATTTACTTCCCAGGTCTCTTACAAGGCATTCAGGGTGCTACAAATGAAGCAAATTTGTCGACTATTTATTTGGAGGTTTTCCGGAGGCAACTGCTTATGTTACATGGGCTACGGAACTTTCATTGGGAGAGACGGGTTCAGTTGCAAGTATGTTATATGCTGAACCAGTTGTTGCCATTAATGTCGCCATTGCGAGTAATCCGATTTATGTAAATAAACACGTTATAAATTGTTAATTATTCAAGAAAATGAAAGACACCAGATTCCAAAACAGTCAGAATTGCTTTAGAATCTGGCGCTTTCCACAGTGCATGATACTAAGCTTGAACTAAATTATAAATAATCGAATACGTCGTCATTCAATCTCTTGGCACGAATGTTTTACAATCCGTTTCTTCACTACTTGTTGCTTTTTTTCCTTTTTGGCTGACTACGTAGATAGAATTCGCTTTACATTTGTTTCCGGGACCCCAGAATTTACAGTTACTCACTTCGCAAAGAATTTCTTGAGCCATAGTATCACACCTCCTTTTTATTATGATGAGCAAAAACAGAGGATTGATACTTTTTTCTTTTAAAATCATTCATTAAGAAAACTATCATGATTTTAAAAAATGGGGTACAATTGAAAACATTGCTCAAGCGCGTAGTATGACCAATAATATTAACTATAGTAGTTGAATAAACGAATACCCTATATAAACTGAATGAGGGCACCTTACAAGGTGTAGCCGAAGTCCTAATGCTGCAGCGAAGCAAGTTAGCATGGGGCGGGAAGTATCCTTAGCGATATAGTTAGTTCAATGGAGTTCTTTATTTCAACACATATAGCATGATTATCATTAGGAGCTGTTCGTAAATGTCTATTAAAACAGAAGTTGAAATGAAATTGAAGCAACAGGGAAATCAAAGTGAAAATCGGGGGCGACTGTTAGTAAAATGTCCGGATAAACCTGGAATTGTATCGATGTTGTCGACATTTTTACTTAATCATGATTCGAATATCATTGAATCAAGTCAGTATTCGAATGATCCCGAAAAGGGAAACTTTTTTATTCGAATGGAATTTTACTGTGAAAATTTGAAAGAAAAGTCAGCGCAAATGGAAAGTGATTTTGAGGAAATTGCTACCAATCATTCTATGGATTACCACTTTGCTTACGAAAGTGAACGGAAGCGGACAGCTATTTTTGTTTCAAAAGAGCCACATTGTTTGATTGAACTTTTGTGGGAATGGCAAAATGGTGACTTGGACACAGATATTGTAGTCGTTGTAAGTAACCATGAGGACGCACGGGAGATGGTCGAATCTTTAGGAATTCCTTTTCACTATATTCCTGCCAATAAGGACATTCGGAAAAAAGTAGAAGAAGAACAGATTCGCCTAATGGAAGAATATAGTGTTGATTTACTAATTCTTGCTCGCTATATGCAAATTCTTACGCCTGACTTTGTAAATCATTTTCAACATCGAATCATTAACATTCATCACTCTTTCTTGCCGGCGTTTATTGGAGCCCGACCATATGAACGGGCATATGATCGTGGTGTGAAACTGATAGGGGCTACTTCCCATTATGTAACAAACGATCTTGACGAAGGTCCAATAATTGAACAGGATATCGAGCGTGTAGATCATCGTGACGACGTAATAGATTTGAAAAAAATTGGAAGTCGAATTGAGCGACGTGTTCTTGCAAAAGCTGTAAAGTGGCACCTCGAAAATCGAATTATTGTCGAAGGTAACAAAACGATTGTGTTTCATTAATATTGGTTTTTTGCGTTTGGTACAGATTTTAAATAGTTAAGGAATCTAGCTTCATAGCGCCTGGAATCAGTATGTAAGTCAATGTAACGACATAATAAATAAGGCCAATTTCTCAATTAAACACGAATGATTACAATGTCGTGTTTAGTAGAAACTGGTCCTTTTTATTTATTGAATTATTACTATGTGCACTGAAAAGATATGATTTTATCCAAGTCTATTCTCCATGGAAGCCATGCATAGCCATCCCATTTAAAACCCGTGGTTGTAAAATAATCGATGTAAGTTGGATGAAACCAAAATGATGTTCGGTTTACGAGACGTAGGTAAGTATCGCGATATAAGCAACCTCGTAGCGCGCCTGGATCTATTGAAAGTGGTCCAGTTTGTTGTTTTGGGATAGTAGATGGCGGTGGATTGGTCGGTGCTGCACCTTGTTTCGTAAATTGAACTTGTTCTTGATTTTTTGGATAATGTGGCTGTCCAAAGGGGAGTTCCGAGTTATTGGGATTGTGCGGGACTGGAAACTGATTATCAGTCAAAATTGAGTGCCTCCTTTTTCGATATATACCTAGTAGTATATGTGAGAATCGTATATTGGAACCTGGTTAGTAAAGTGCTACCTTATTCGAAATTAAGCAAGTGAAGAATATAACGCGACTGTCTACTAGGGGAGAGAGCTAGTATAGGAGTAACGTGAGTATTTACTTGAACCTCATCGAACTGATTATAAACATCGGTTAAATCAGTTAGATATACTACTCTATAGAATTAAAATCAAAATCAGCCAAGTTAGTTAAATGGCTGATTTTTTCGTGCGCTATATTCTGAAATGTACAGCTGTTTAACTTAACTACAATATCAGTAATGCAGCAGACACCTTCATATACCATTAGGATTTTAAGTTAATATTTGTTAAGCGCAATGATGTACATTAAAATGCGGTCTAATTGTGACGGAATATTGTACAACATTTGGATTAGTCATGCTACAATCAACAAAAGGAGGGCGAGTATGCAGTTCGATAGTCGAAGTCGCATGATTTTTGAAGAATTGATGGGCAACCCTGGAACTACAAGTAAAGGACTGGAAGAGAAATACCGTTTAACCCGTAGGCAGCTAGGGTACAGTTTCGATAAAATCAATGACATGCTACAAGCTAAAAACCTTCCTGTTATTGAACGAACGAGACAGGGTCATTTTATAATTGATCATACAATTTTTTCGAATTATAGCAATGAGAAAGTCGTTGTTTCATCAAATAAGAACATTATTTCTGAGACACAACGTGTTTACATGATTATCCTTATGCTTTTGAGTAAAAATGAGGATCTTTCACTTATTCATTTTACCAGTGAATTAGATGTCAGCAAAAATACAATCCTAAGTGATTTAAACGAAGCCCGTAAATGGGTTGCTGAATATGATCTTGTTATTCGTTATTCTAGAAGAGATGGCTATTTAATAGAAGGTGAAGAGTTTTTCATTCGAAAACTGTTAATAAACATCATTTATAAAGTACTAGAAATGCCAAATGGAAAACTTCGGCTAAGGGAATTAGTGGGTATTAAAGAAATTGAATTGGAAGAATTGAGAATTCGACTTGAAAAGGTTGAAAACAAATTAAACTTGAAATTCACGGATGAAAAAATTGAGACATTACCTTTTACACTTATATTAGTATTACGCAGAGTGAAATCGAACGTTATGAAAACCTCATTTTCAATTAAATACGAGGAGATATCAGACACGAAGGAGCACAGGGCAACCGAAGAAATATTATTCGATTTTGAGGATATTCCAGTGCAAGAGCGTTTATTCATTACATTACATTTACTTACCGCAAATGTGTATTGGTCTGAATCTTTAATAGAGGAAACAATTCCTAATTTAGTGCAAGCATTAGATGATATGTTGCGTTTGTTTGAAAAAAGCGCAGCAATCTATTTGCAGGATAGAAAACAATTATTGACTAAACTTTTACTTCATGTGAAGCCAGCCTACTATAGGATTAAATATCAGCTAACTGAAGTGAATGATGTCGGACATACATTGATAAGTAAAAAGTACAAAGAGTTGCACCATCTTGTAGGCCAATCTACAAAACCGCTTGCCGAGTTAATCGGAAGTGATATTCCTGACAGTGAAACAGCCTTTTTAACCATGTTAATAGGCGGATGGTTAAGAAAACAAGGTGATAGTCTCCAAGAAAAAATAAAAGCGATTGTCGTTTGTCCTAAAGGTGTTTCTGTTTCACGATTAATGTTTAGTGAATTACGTGAGTTGTTTCCGGAGTTTGTCTTTTTGGATTCATTGTCGGTTAGAGAATTTTACAATTTTGATTTAGATTATGATATCGTATTCTCCCCAATTTTCTTGGAAACAGATAAAAAACTATTTCTGGCTAGTTCGCTTCTTGAACGGGGTGAGAAGTATCGGTTAAGAAAACAAGTTTTGCTCGAGTTACATGGGTATATCCCTTTTGAAGTGAATATTGAAGAAATCATTGATATCGTGAAAAAACATGCAGTTATTGAAACTGAACTGCTGTTGGAAAAAGAATTATATGAGTATGTGAATCGAGACAATAAGATATCTGTTATCAATCGGGAACCTGAACATACAGCTACTAACTTAAGCGATTTAATAACACCAAGTAATATTACTTTGATGAATTCGGTTACATCGTGGGCGGAAGCAATTCGGATAGGTGCCAAGCCGATCGTTGAAAGTGGTCATATTGATCCAAAGTATGTGGAAGCAATTATTAACTATGGTGAAGAAGATCCATATATTGTTATAGCACCTAATCTTGCAATTCCGCACGCAGCTCCCGATGAAGGTGTAAATGATGTTTCGATGAGTTTATTGAGATTGCAAGAGGGAGTTAAATTCGGAGAAAATCACTTCATTAATTTGGTGGTAATAATTGCTGCAAAAGATAAGCAACAACATTTTAGAGCGTTGATGCAATTGATGAAACTTGCAGCGTCCGAGAAAGATCGAAACGCGATTATTGAAGCGCAATCAAATGAAGAAATATATGACATAATAAAAAAATATTCGATTGATTAATTGGGATTATGGGGGTACGAAAAATGAACGATTTATATCTTAATGAATCTATTATTCTATTGGGTTTAGAAGGTACTACAAAAGAAGATGTTTTAAGTGCAATGGCTACAAATCTAGAAGAAAAAGGGTTAGTGAAAGAAACCTTTAAGGATGCAGTGATTGCCAGGGAAAAAGAATATGCAACAGGATTACCGACACTTGGAGTATCTGTAGCGATTCCACACACAGACTCAATACATGTAAATAAGAAAACAATAAGCGTAGCAGTTTTAAAAGAACCAGTCGAGTTCGGTGTGATGGGTGATCCAGATGAAACGACACCTGTTAAGTTAGTCTTTATGTTAGCAATGGATAAAGAAGATTCACAACTTAGTTTATTGCAGAATTTAATGCAAATCTTCCAAGATGAAAAAACATTGCAACTTCTAGCAAGTGAAAAAGATAAAACAAAAATCATTGATTTATTGGCGAATAAATTAAACTTTACTTTGGAAGGAGGTGGACAATAATGAAAAAGGTATTAGTAGCTTGTGGAGCGGGAATTGCAACATCAACAGTTGTAAATAACGCAATTGAAGAAATGGCAAAAGAACATAAAATTAAAGTTAACTTAGTTCAAATCAAAATTACTGAAGTTGGTAGCCATGTAGATACAGCCGATCTATTAGTAACAACTGCAATGACGAAGACAGAGTATCCATTTCCAGTAATAAATGCACGTGCGTTCTTAACTGGGATCGGTATGGAAGATACAAAAAAACAAATTTTGGATGAACTACAAAAATAAATCATCATATTACATCTAACACAATCTCGATTTCTCTAGTAGGAATCGAGATTTACTTTAAAATGTCAGGAGAATGAGGAATGCAAGGATTTGTTGATTTTATACAAGGCTTTTTAGCCCTAGGAGCAACTGTAATCTTACCTGTTGCTATCTTTTTATTAGGTTTATTTTTCGGTCAAAAACCAGGTAAGGCTTTTCGTTCTGGTTTAACAATCGGGGTTGCATTTGTTGGTATTTTCTTAGTGATAGACTTGCTTGTTATGAACCTCGGACCTGCAGCACAAGGTATGGTCGAACGTTTGGGAGTAAATTTGAATGTCATTGACGTTGGTTGGCCTGCATCATCATCCATAGCATGGGCATCAGTTGTAGCGGCTTTTATCATTCCACTTGGATTATTTGTAAACGTTGTCATGCTTGTTACGAAAACAACAAAAACAATGAACGTGGATATTTGGAATTTCTGGCACTATACTTTCATGGCTTCAATGGTCTATGCGATTTCAGGCAGCATTATCCAAGGCTTGATCGCAGCGGTTCTATTCCAGGTCATCTGTCTTAAAGTTGCAGATTGGACAGCACCTATGATGAGTGAATTCTACGATCTTCCAGGTATCTCTATCGCGACGGGCAGTACAATTTCTTATGCGCCAGGTATCTTTTTAGTTAAATTAATTCAAAAAGTTCCAGTTTTGAAGAACTGGAATGCAGATCCAGAAACTATTCAAAAACGTTTTGGTATTTTTGGAGAATCGATTTTCATCGGGTTATTCCTTGGTGCAGCGATTGGTGCATTGGCAGGATATAGTGCTGGTGAAGTAATTGAAATCGGTATGGCAATGGCTGCAGTAATGGTGTTAATGCCACGTATGGTTAAGATCTTAATGGAAGGGTTACTACCTGTATCCGAATCCGCACGTGAATGGTTGAATAAACGATTTGGTGATCGTGAAATTTATATCGGATTGGATGCTGCGGTAGCACTCGGACATCCATCAGTCATTTCAACAGCATTGATTTTAGTTCCGATTACGGTTGTTATGGCGGTTCTTTTACCGGGTAACCAAGTACTTCCGTTTGGTGACTTGGCAACAATTCCGTTTATTGTCGCATTCATCGTTGGAGCAGCTAGAGGAAATATCATTCATTCTGTAATCGTCGGTGCAATCATGATCGCGATTTCTTTATACATCGCAACAGATATCGCGCCAATGTTCACGGAAATGGCCATGAAGAGTGACTTTAATATGCCTGAAGGTTCAGCAATGATCTCAAGTCTTGACCAAGGTGGAAACATTGTGAACTGGGTCATTTATAAACTCTTTAGCCTTTTTAACTAACTCAAATGCAGGAACAGAAGTAGGATAGGAGGAATTCAGATGAAAGCATTAGTGAAAACGGAACATGGATTTGGAAATCTTGAAATTCAAGATAAACCGGAGCCTACCCCTGGCAAGGATCAAGTGAAAATCGAAGTGAAGTATGCCGGGATTTGTGGATCTGATATCCATACCTATGAAGGGCATTACAAAGTAGCGGTGCCTGTTACATTAGGGCATGAATTTTCCGGAGAGGTCGTTGAAGTAGGAGAAGGGGTTACGGAGTTTAAACTTGGCGATCGCGTAACTTCTGAAACTACTTTCTATATTTGCGGTGAATGTGAATATTGTAAGTCTGAAGATTATAATCTTTGCAACCATCGCAAAGGGTTAGGAACACAACAAGATGGCGGATTTACAAATTATTTAATCGCTCGTAAAGAAAGCGTTCATCATATTCCTGAAAACGTAGATTACCAATCAGCAGCAATGACTGAGCCATTAGCATGTACACATCATGCGGTTGCAAAAACAAGGATTACTCAAGGGGATATTGCAATTGTCATTGGACCAGGTCCGATCGGGTTGCTAACTGCACAAGTTGCTAAAAGCCAAGGTGCTACTGTAATAATCACTGGTTTAACAAACGATAAAGTACGTCTAGACAAAGCTAAGGAGCTAGGGATTGACTATACTGTGAATACACAGGAAGAAAATCTTAAAGAACTCGTCAACAGTTTGACGGATGGCTATGGTGCTCATGTAGTATTTGAATGTTCCGGTGCGGTTCCTGCAACTAAACAAGGACTTGATTTGTTACGTAAAAAAGGACAGTATTGCCAAATTGGGATTTTTGCTCAGCCAGAAATCCAGTTTGATCTTGAAAAAATCATCCAAAAAGAAATTCGTGTTGTAGGAAGCCGAAGTCAAAAATCAGCTGACTGGGAACCATCGCTTGCTCTAATGAATGATGGCTTAGTGAATGCCAAGGCGTTGGTAACACATGAGTTTGATATCACACGGTGGGATGAAGCCTATCAAGCGATAAAAAGTGGAGAAGCAATTAAAGTATTATTAACTCCTATAAAATAGATATATGTACTGGTTTAAGGTCAAGCATCAGTGGCCTTTAATAAAGCTGTTCACATAATACAGAAATGAGGATGAATTAGTAATGACAGATACATTTCTAGAGTTTATGTTGGGACCTTTTCGGTCTATAGCTGATTTTTATTTTAAACATCAGATAATCCTTAATACAATTATAGTAGGATTTGCATTATATAAATTAATTTTAAACAAAAAAAAACAGACGAAAAATGAATCAGTAAATTAAAAGTGAACAACAAACTGTATTCAGAAAAGGGCGATTGAGATGAAATCATTAAAACTTTATGGCATACAAGATTTGCGTTTTGAAGACGCAGTTCAACCAGTTATAGAAAAAAAAGATGATGTAATCGTTAAAGTGAAAGCCGTAGGAATTTGCGGTTCAGATATTTCTCGATTCAATAAGCTTGGTCCCTATGTAGAAGGCATGATATTTGGACATGAATTTGCAGGAGAAGTCGTAGAAGTTGGATCCGGCGTTGAGGTTATTAAAGTAGGAGATCGTGTTGCAGGCTGTCCAACTTTTTATTGTGGCAAATGTTACAGCTGTCAAAAGGGAGAGCTGGCACGTTGTGAAAAACTTACTGTTATCGGCGCAAGACATCCAGGTGCATATGCAGAATATGTTAAATTACCAGCTGGAAATATAGTACCTATTCCTGATAATGTAGATTATGATACAGCAGCAATGATTGAACCATCTGCAGTAGTTGTGCACGGTTTTAACCGAACCACAATGCAACCGGGTAGTGAGGTTGCTATTATGGGCTGTGGTAATATTGGGTTGTTAGCTATTCAATGGGCAAAAGTATTTGGAGCTAAAAAAGTTTATGCAATTGATATTGACGATAAGAAGCTTGAAATGGCCAAAGAAGCTGGCGCAGATGTTTTGATCAATTCACTTAATAATTCAGCCCACGAGCAAATTATGGAACATACGAATGGTCAGGGTGTTGATGTAGCAATTGAATCAGCAGGTTCACCTATCACGTCTGCACAAGTACTTGCTTTACCTAAAAAGGGTGGGGAAGTAGTCTTTATGGGAATTCCATATGGGGATGTTCCGATTGAACGCTTTTATTTCGAAAAAATAGTTAGAAATGAATTAACTGTATTGGGTTCATGGAATGCCATTTCTGCTCCATTCCCAGGTAATGAGTGGAGTACATCCGTTCATTATATGAGTACAGGGCAAATAAACGTGAAACCGATGATAACACACCGATTAAAATTAAATGAAGGACCAGAAACATTTAATAAAATTGTCAAAAGAGACGATTTTTTTGGAAAGGTCCTTTTCTATCCCGACCCAAAATGATAAGCTTGGTAAGTAAGTATTATTTTAATGAGGGAGTATGATTTAAATGGTTGAAAAACAATTTATAGTTACGGATGAGCAGGGGATTCATGCGCGACCCGCTTCAATATTAGTAAGTACAGCAACCAAATTCAAATCCGATATAAACTTGGTTTACAATGAGAAAAACGTCAATTTAAAATCAATTCTTGGCGTAATGTCTTTAGGTATTGGTTTAGGTGGAGAATTTAAAATTAGCGCCACTGGAATCGATGAACAGGATGCACTTAACGAACTTGAAGAAGCGTTGAAAAACGGAGGACTGACTAACTAATGAGCCTACTTCATGGGATTTCTGCATCAAATGGTATAGCGATAGCAAAAGCGTACCGTTTTGTTGAGCCAGATTTATCTTTCAGTAAAAAAACTGTTGAAGACATTCCGGAAGAACTTTCACGTTTTCAGTCAGCTGTCTCTATTTCGAAAAGTGAGTTAGAGTCAATTCGCGATACCGCTGCAAAAGGACTTGGTGCAGATGAAGCAGCTATCTTCGATGCACATATATTAGTTTTACTTGATCCGGAGCTTCTGACTTCAATTGAAGATAAAATTAAAACAGATCATGTGAATGCTGAGCACGCACTCAAAGAAACGTCTGATATGTTTATTACAATGTTCGAGCAAATGGATAATGAATATATGAGAGAACGGGCTTCGGACATTCGTGATGTTGCGAAACGTTTGCTGTCCCATTTGCTAAATGTTGAAATTGTAAATCCGAGCATGATTTCTGAAAAAGTAATTATTATCGCAGAAGATTTAACACCTTCAGACACGGCGCAGTTAAATCGTGAATTTGTAAAAGGTTTTACAACTAATATTGGTGGAAAGACTTCCCATTCTGCGATTATGGCGCGCACATTGGAAATTCCCGCAGTTGTAGGTACGAAGGAGGCGACTAAGCTTATCCAGGACGGTGACATCATTATTGTTGATGGGTTTAAAGGAGAGGTACATATTAATCCTACTCCGGATGTCATTGCTACATACGAAAATGAACAATTGAAGTATGAGCAACAAAAAGCTGAATGGACAAAGCTAGTAGATGAAAAAACAACTACTGCTGATGGTCATCATGTAGAGTTAGCTGCAAATATCGGCACCCCAGAAGACTTAGAGGGAGTCATCAGTAATGGTGGAGAAGGGATCGGATTATACAGAACCGAGTTTTTGTATATGGGTAGAAACCAACTCCCAACTGAAGAAGAGCAGTTCGAGGCATATAAGAAGGTTCTACAGGGAATGTCAGGTAAACCGGTCGTTGTTCGGACCCTTGATATTGGCGGGGATAAAGAACTCCCTTATTTAAATCTTCCTAAAGAAATGAATCCATTCCTAGGACTTCGTGCTATTCGTTTATGTTTGGAAGAGCAGGATATTTTCAGAACGCAATTAAGAGCTCTTTTAAGAGCCAGTTCATATGGGAATTTGAAAATCATGTTCCCGATGATTGCAACTCTTGATGAGTTCCGCCAGGCTAAAGCAATTTTGGAGGAAGAGAAACAAGAACTCCTAAATAACAATATAAATGTTGCCACTACTATTGAGGTTGGCATCATGGTAGAAATCCCTTCCACTGCAATACTGGCAGATCAGTTCGCAAAGGAAGTTGATTTCTTTAGTATTGGAACCAACGATTTAATCCAATATACGATGGCTGCGGATCGTATGAATGAACGCGTTGCCTATTTATATCAACCTTATAATCCAGCAATTCTACGGTTGGTCAAGATGGTTATTGACGCCTCACATAATGAAGGAAAATGGACTGGGATGTGTGGGGAAATGGCAGGGGATGAAATCGCTATTCCTTTACTATTGGGACTAGGCCTTGATGAATTCTCGATGAGTGCCACATCTATTTTAAAGGCCCGTACTCAAATTCTAAAATTGAACAAAAGCGATATGGTAGAACTTGCGAATGAAGCCTTGCAGATGTCAACAGCTGAGGATGTAGTTCAAACAGTTATGGCCCGCTGCAATTTGTAATTCAAAACAGTTATCATAAAACAGCATCCCAGAACTTGATTAATCGTTCAGGGGTGTTGTCTTTATTTATTGTTTTGCTGTATTCTTGTGTCAAACACCAACACCACTGTTATTCCTACGACGCCATTCTAAAGAATCCTATTTGTTGATGTATGTTAGAATTACCCCGCAATTAGCCTCGAATTAGTATGAAATAAGAATCACACTTTTAAAATTGAACCAAATATGAATTCATTCTGTAATGGGGGAAATAAAATGACTAAAAAAATGATTATGTTTGATATTGACGGAACTCTTTTAGACCACGATAAGAAATTACCTGCTTCCGCGAAGGAAGCTGTTAGATCTTTAAAAGAAGCAGGACACGAAGTAGCCTTTGCGACGGGGCGTGCTCCTTACTTTATTGAAGATTTAAGGAAAGAGTTAGAAATTGATTCCTTCATTTGTTTTAATGGTCAGTATGTTGAAATAGAAAATGAAGTCATTTATAAAAACCCTATTGATAGAGAATTATTAGCGCATTTATTGGGTTTTTCCACAACTCAAAATCATCCACTTGTTTATATGGGTGCAGAATTTATGAGATCCACTTTTGATTATCATTCTGATATAGAAGAATCTCTTACCTCCCTTAATATTGATACTACTCAAATAGAAATGGACGCTAGTTACTATAACGATACTGAAATTTATCAAACACTCCTGTATTGTAAAGAACATGAAGAAACATTATATCGAGACAATTTGCGAAAATTGAACTTTATCCGTTGGCATGAATATTCGATGGATGTTCTACCTCTTGGCGGCTCTAAAGCGAAGGGAATTGAAAAGTTCATTGAGAAGAAAGGGTTCTCGAAAGATCAAGTCTATGCTTTTGGTGATAATTTAAATGATATTGAAATGCTTCAGTATGCTGGACATAGTGTTGCGATGGGGAATGCTCCTGAGGAAGTGAAAAAAGCAGCAAGATATGTTACGAAAGATGTGGGCGAAGATGGTATTGCTTACGGATTGCAGATGGTTGGATTATTATCTTAACTAATTGGAGAAATAAATGATCTATTACAATTGCCTACAGTGAAAACAACAATTAGTCATTCAAATGAATGGCTGATTGTTGTTTTTATTTTCGTGGATTTAATTCGATAACTTACACATTATGTAATATGATTTCATCGCTAAATCGCTAATAATACCCTATTCTCAAAACAAATTTTAGTTGTTTTGGAGAAGGGTTTCTTTTTATTTAATTAGAATGTTTGTTTTTCAAAGATTCGGGGCAATACTTGTGGAAACAAATTATCGATTGCTGTTTAGGATAAGCAATCGTATTTGAAATGAAGGAGGAGACTTTTGTTGAAAATGAAAATATTTTTGTTAGCCCTAATTTTTGCGTTTTCCACTTATTCAGTAACAGATGCGGCGATACTCTCAGATGCCCAACTGAGTGATGATGAACTGACATATTTACAAACCCTTTCAAATGCAGTTGACATGATTTTGGGAGAAGCAGAAGAAAGTAAGGTACCTGATCAAGAAGTAGTAGATCAGGAATTAGTCGCACCAGTGGAATCAACTCCGAAGCCGAAAAGTTATACAGTAAACGCAGGCGATAATTTGTATCGAATTGCACTTAATCATAACATTACTATAGAATCTCTCACGAGTTGGAACGGCCTAACAGGCGAGGTGATCCACCCTGGTGATGTATTAATCGTCAGTGGGCATGTAGAAGATGCGGGAACGAAAGATACAATTGCGGCTGCAATCGTGCCAACGCCACCACCTGCAAGTGATGGAAAAGAGATGCTGGTTACAGCGACAGCCTATACAGCCTACTGTACGGGCTGTTCAGGAACTACCGCTTACGGCATTGACTTACGTTCTAATCCAAATCAGAAAGTAATTGCAGTAGATCCAAAACTTATTCCGCTAGGTACAAAGGTTTGGGTGGAAGGCTATGGAGAAGCGATAGCTGGAGATACAGGAGGAGCCATTAAAGGGAATAAAATCGATGTTTTCATTCCATCTTATAATAATGCAATGGAGTGGGGAGTCAAAAAAGTGAAACTTAAAGTACTCAATTAATAAAGAAAACCTGTGCAAAAATACTACTTTTGCACAGGCCTTTCATTCTAGTTAAGATAGACGGTTTCTAAAATCGTCATACCCAAACTGTTTAATCACTTGAATACCATCACTAACGGTATTTAAGGCGATAGAAGGTAAGTTAACACCATTAAATGTATTGTTTTTCACCATCGAATAGTGGCCCATATCACAAAAGACAAGCTTATCACCAGGCTTTAAAGGCTCATCAAAAGAATAATCGCCAATGACGTCTCCAGCTAGGCAAGTAGGTCCACCGAATCGATAGGTGTAAGCCTTTTCGTTTGGCATTCCTGCACCAATGATTTCAGGGCGATAAGGCATCTCCAATACATCAGGCATATGACATGCTGCTGAAGTATCTAAAATAGCAATTGGCATACCGTTGTGGAGGGTGTCCAAAACAGTCGCAACAAGATAGCCAGTATTCAATGCAACAGCTTCACCAGGCTCTAAATACACTTGTACACCGTATTTATTCTTCATAAACAGTATCGAACGGATAAGTGTTTCGATATCATAATCGGGTCTTGTGATATGATGCCCACCGCCGAAGTTGATCCACTTCATATTTTTAATGTATTCCCCAAATTTTTCATCGACAACTTGCACGGTGCGCTCCAGCGTATCAGAGTTTTGTTCGCACATCGTATGGAAGTGTAAGCCATCGATGCCTTCAAGCTGGTCAGCTTCAAAATTCTCAAGCGTAACGCCAAACCTTGAATGCGAAAAACAAGGATTGTACATATCGACTTCGATTTCAGAGTATTCAGGATTAATGCGAAGTCCAATTTCTATTTGTTTTGGATGGTTTTTAATTTTTTCTTTGAATTGATTATATTGTTGAAATGAATTAAAGACGATGTGATCTGAATAAGAAAGAATCTCATCAATCTCTGTTTCCGAAAAGGCAGGGGCGTAGGTGTGTACTTCCTTGCCCATTTCTTCGAAGCCCAGTCTTGCTTCGTGTACGGAACTAGATGTTACCCCGTTCAAGTATTCTCCGATTAACGGATAAACTGAGAACATCGAAAATCCTTTTTGAGCAAGTAGAATCTTACAGCCCGTCTGGTCAATAACAGACTTCATTTTTTCCAAGTTTTTAATAAGCAATCCTTCGTCCACTACATAGCAGGGGGAGGGGAGTGCATTTAAATCAATATTCAATTTCAAGCCCTCCTCAGTCAATCAATTCAGGATTGAAGCTTTCCTGCCATGGTAGACCATATTTGTTGAGTGCTTCCATGAATGGATCAGGATTGAACTCTTCGATATTGTGTACGCCAGGATTCTTCCATTTACCCGTCATTACCAGCATCGCACCGATCATTGCAGGGACACCCGTTGTATACGAAATTGCTTGTGAACCTACTTCTTTGTAACATTCTTGATGGTCACAAATATTGTAAACATAATACGTTTTCTCTTCGCCGTCTTTGATACCTTGGAAAATACAGCCGATATTCGTTTTTCCTATTGTTCTTGGCCCAAGAGAAGCTGGATCCGGTAGCACAGCTTTTAAGAATTGAAGGGGAGCGATTTCTTTCCCTTCGAAAAGGATTGGTTCAATAGAAGTCATTCCAACGTTTTCAAGCACTTTTAAGTGGTTCAAATAGTTCTCTGAGAACGTCATCCAGAAACGAATTTTTTTGATACCTGTAATATTGAGTGCAAGGGATTCCAGTTCCTCGTGATGTAATAAGTAAACATCTTTTGGACCGATTTCAGGAAGATTATAGACACGTTTAATTGATAATGGTTCAGTTTCGATGAACTCACCATTTTCAAAATAGCTTCCATTAGCTGTGATTTCACGGATGTTAATTTCAGGATTAAAGTTAGTAGCGAAAGGATAGCCGTGATCACCAGCGTTTGCGTCCACAATGTCAATCGTATGAATTTCATCGAAATGATGTTTTAGTGCATGTGCAGAGAAGACACCTGTAACGCCCGGATCGAAGCCGCTTCCAAGTAGGGCAGTGATGCCAGCTTTTTCAAAACGTTCTCTGTAAGCCCATTGCCAGCTGTATTCAAACTTAGCTTCGTCAAGAGGTTCGTAGTTTGCTGTATCGACATAGTCAACGCCAGTAGCAAGACATGCATCCATGATCGTTAAATCCTGATATGGCAATGCAACGTTAATGACGATATCTGGTTGAAATTTATTAATAAGTTCAACCAGTTCTTCCACATTATCAGCATCTACTTGAGCCGTTTGAATTTTAGTACGGCCGCCATCCAGTTTTTCTTTTAACGCATCACATTTAGATACTGTACGACTTGCGATACAGATTTCTTCGAATACGTCAGGAACCTGACAACATTTATGAACAACTACTCCTGCAACTCCACCAGCACCAATAATTAACGCTTTTCCCATAATGAACACCCGCCTATAATATAGTTTTTTTTAGATTGAAAAGTTGAAGTAAAGAATTCCTTCAAATCTGTTGCGGCGCTAGGGGATGCCTCCCGCCAAGATTAATCGAGATATCCTTGAACCTAAAGGAAATAACCTCTGGACATTAACTGTATAATTTCTGCAAAGTACTCAGAAATTATACAAACCGACCTTTCGTTGTTCGGTTGGCTATCCCTTTTAATGCGCCTACGCTCAGTTTGTACATGTATCCAAACGCCACACCTCGGTGCCAGTTACTGCCACCGAATTCAAATTGCCAATAACAATTCGCGTAGTACTTTACATGCTACCGCTGTCGAGACACCGCTTTGATCGTAAATCGGAGATAGCTCGTTTACATCACAAGCAACAATATTGAGGCCGCTTACTGTTAACATGGCATTCAGTAATTCCATAAAGCTGACTCCGCCGGCTTCAGGTGTACCTGTTCCAGGAAATACAGAAGGGTCCAATACATCCAAATCGATGGTTAAATAGACTGGTTTTCCTTTAAGCTTTTCAACGACTTCTTCTAATCCGTTAAAGTTAAACTTGTTCGTAAACACATGGTCTTTACCCCATTGGAATTCACTGCGGTCTCCAGAGCGGATACCGAATTGGAAGATCTTGTCGTCTCCGAGTAAGTCCCATACTCTGTGAATAACCGTGGCATGAGAAAGGGTTTCCCCAAGATAGTCCTCACGTAAATCTGCATGTGCGTCAAATTGAATGACATGAAGGTCAGGATGTTTTTTGGCAACAGCACGCATTGCACCGAGTGTCACCAGATGTTCCCCGCCAATCATGCAGGGAATCTTGCCGTCATCCAAAATTTGAGTTGTGAAATCTTCAATTTGTCCTAATGCTCTTGTCGTGTTCCCAAAACTTAATTCTAAATCGCCACCGTCAAATACAGCGATATCCTCTAAGTCTTTATCCTGATAAGGGCTATACGTCTCAATTCCAAACGATTCACCACGCATTGCTTTACTTGCGAAGCGTGTACCAGGACGAAAAGAAGTTGTAGAGTCAAAAGGAGCTCCGAAAATAACGATTTTCGATTCTTCGTACTCATTGTCACAGCCAATAAACGTTTCAATATTTCTATTCAACATCTTTTAATTGCTCCTTTACATAGTTTGGAAGTGCAAATGAACCAACATGAATGTCTGTATTGTAATACCTTGTTTTCAAGTCAAGGTCATTCCATGCTGTTGCATCCAAATCTTGAATAGGGTCAAATTTCTTCGACGCAAAACCAAACAACCAATGACCGGATGGATAAGTTGGCATGTGAAATTGATAAACTTTACAAACAGGGAAGAAGCCCACGATTTTTTGGTGTGCTTTCCTCATACCAAGCGCATCCTCAGCGTAAAAGGGACTTTCATGTTGATTCACAAGAATCCCATCTTCTTTCAGCGCTTTATAACAGTTGCCGTAGAATTCTTTTGTGAATAGCCCTTCACCTGGACCGAATGGATCTGTCGAGTCCACAATGATCAAATCATAATCATTTTCGATTTTACGAACAAATTTTAGCCCGTCTTCAAAGTACAGATTAACCCTCGGGTCATCTAATTTCGAGGCTGTCTGCGGTAAATATTCTCTGCAGACATCAACAACCATCTTATCAATTTCAACCATGTCGATTTGTTCAATAGTTGGGTAAGCAGTCAATTCACGGATTGTTCCACCATCACCAGCCCCAATGACTAGTACTTTTTTTATAGTAGGATTGGTTGCCATTGCTACATGCGTAATCATCTCGTGATATATAAATTCATCTTTTTCAGTACACATTACGAGTCCATCTAGTGTGAGAACACGGCCAAACTCCGACGTTTGTAAAATATCGATTTTTTGAAAATCACTTTTACCCGTGTAGAGGTGCTCTTCCACTTCCAATGAAAAACGGACATTAGGCGAATGATTTTCTGTATACCATAAATTCATTTCGCCAACTCCTTCAACACATTAATATTTGCAATGTCGCTGTCTTCAGTACCTGTTAAGAAACAGCCTTTGTCTTTGGAGTATTGAATGAAATCCAAAATTTCCTCTGTAATCCGTTCACCAGGCGCCAAAATCGGGATACCTGGGGGGTAACACATAACGAATTCACTGGAAATATAACCTGCGCTCTCCGAAATGGGCAACTTTTGCTTAGGCGCATAAAAGGCTTCTTGCGGTGTGAAAGCAACTTGTGGACGAATGTAATCATGGATGAAAACGCTGTTTTTATTCTTAGAATAGCGGCGTTTTATTTCAGCGAGTGCTGCGACTAACCGTTCAAGATCTAGATGCCTGTCACCTACTGAAATATAGGCCAAAATATTACCGATATCGCCAAATTCAATTTGAATATCATACTCATCCCGAAGAATGTCATAGACTTCAATTCCGGCTAAGCCAATGTCGCGGGTATCCACCGAAAGTTTCGTAACATCAAAGTCGAAAATCGTATCTCCATTAATCAATTCTTTCGAATAGGCGTAATAGCCGCCAATCTTATTGATTTCAGTCCTTGTATAGTGTGCCATTTCGGCAACCTTTTGAAATATCTCTTTTCCGTTAAGCGCTAAACTTCTTCTCGATATATCCAGGGAAGAGAGCAGTAAATAAGATCCGCTTGTCGTTTGTGTCAAATTGATAATCTGCCTCGTATAACCTTCGCTGACGTCATTGTTTATCAACAAAAAAGAGCTTTGTGTCAATGACCCGCCGGATTTGTGCATACTAACGGATGCCATATCAGCACCAACTGACATAGCAGAAGCGGGAAGATTATCACCAAAGTAAAAATGAGTACCATGTGCCTCATCGACAAGGACGAGCATATCGTGTTGATGTGCAAGATCGGTAAGAGCTTGCAGGTTTGAACAAATCCCATAATAAGTAGGATTGTTGATGAGAATGGCTTTAGCATCTGTGTTTTCTAAGATAGCTTGTTCTACATCTTTTACGGCCATCCCTAAAGGAATGCCAAGTTCACTGTGTACGCCCGGATTTACATAGATAGGAACGGCACCACTTAAAATGAGGGCATTAATCGCACTGCGATGTACGTTCCGTGGCATAATGATTTTATCCCCAGCTTTACATGCCGTCATGATCATTGCCTGTACTGCAGATGTTGTACCATTGACCATGAAAAAGGCGTGCTTGGCATTAAATGCTTGAGCTGCTAATTCTTCTGCCTCTTTTATGACCGAAACAGGGTGGCAGAGATTATCAAGTGGTTTCATGGAATTGACATCCATAGTCAAGCATTGTTCACCTAAAAATGCAGCTAATTCAGGATTACCTCTTCCACGTTTATGACCTGGAACGTCAAAAGGGACGACGCGCATTGATTTGTATTGATTCAGCGCCTCCATTATGGGGGCTTTATGTTGCAAAAGATGTGTCACGTAATCACCCCTCATTCATCTATATTAGAACCATTAAAAATTTCAGTCATCTCTTTTCGTAGCATGGTTGTGATTTCGAGCCTTTCATTAAGAGGTAGCTCCGAGACATCTGTATTGAACAAATAGTCCTGCAGGTTTATGTCTTTTATAAGTAGCTTTGTATGAAAGATATTGGATTGGTGGACATTTATATCTTTCCAATGGTATTTCAGCAATGTATTGCTGTCAATATAATCCCGAATGGACTCTATAGAATGATCTATATACAATTTTTCGCCTTCCATATTGCGTGTAAATCCACGCACTCGGTAATCAGTTGTAATAATGTCTGAGTCGAAACTCCCGATCAGATAATCAAGTGCATTCAACGGAGAAATTGTGCCGCACGTTGAAACATCAATATCGACTCGAAAAGTAGCGATAGAATTATCGGGATGATATTCCGGATATGTGTGAACAGTAACGTGACTTTTATCGAGGTGACCAACGACTGTTTTACGAGTTCCCAAAATGGTTCGTTCACCTTTATTACACGATTCATCAATCAATGCGATAGGAAAGGCTTCTTCCGAAATAAGAATGGTCACACTTGCACCTTGTGGATCATAATCCTGTTTACTGACATTCAAGACATGTGCCCCGATAATATCAGTCACTTCGTACAGGATACTGGTTAATCTATCGGAATTATATTGCTCATCAATATAAGCAATATATTCACTTTGCTCCCGCTCACTTTTCGCATAGCAAACATCATAGATGTTGAAGCTAAGAGTCTTTGTGAGGTTGTTAAAGCCATAAAGCTTCAGCTTATTTTCCAACCCTACCATCACGCCTTTCATGTAAAACAAATCTTATTATAAAGTATAACATTTCTTAGTCAATAGAATTTATTCTTCATAAATTAAAATAAAGAATCCCATTGAATTCGCTTCGGCGCTAGGGGATGCCTCTCGCCTTAAGCCAAGCAGCTTCGCGGCCAGTCTTAAGGCTTTTGCTACCCTTTGTAAGACGCCTGCGCTCGGTTGATATAGGTATATGCAGATAAAATATTTAGTAGGCATTCACTAGAGTTGCAGTAGAAAAAAAGTGGAACTACTTTAAAATATTATTAATTACTTGCGAAAAAATGCCCCTAATTAGTAGTAAGGAAACGACGACTAAATCAGTTACCTATACTATTAAAAGGAGCTTCATGAAAAGTGTAAACTAAAGTTTAATCTTTCGTCAATAGTTTTTAAATTCAGTGTTAGTTGACTATGGAAAAAATGGGGTGGAAAATAGGTTGAAGTAGTGCAAATAAAAATGAAAAATCAATATTTTTATGTTATATACTAATTTAAAATATTTATTTATTAATTAAGTTTATTCTTCTGGAAATAGGATGGTTTCAAAATGTGAGAAGATTATTTCCTGGGAAACTAATTTTGATTATTCTTAATACAAGGAACTCTTAACGAGAGTATGTGTATTTTAAAGAATAATTTGCGTTAGATAATTTATCTGACACGGTAAAAGATGGGAATAATATCTTTCATGGCTGTATTTTCAGAAAAATACAACATGTTAATAAAGTGTATCCATTCCGCTTGTAGTTCATACGCTATTGAGTGAGTATGAAACGGAGGGAATATTGCATGATAGATGTTGTGAATTTACAGGCGATTATTGAGGAGCATCGAAGACAAATAAAGCCTAGGAGAATGACAAGTGGAGAGAAGCGAGTTCTTTCACTGCAAAAAGAGGACAGACGACTTAACGGGCAAAAGCCCTGACAGTCGTTTTTTTGATTATTTTAAAGGACGTGTGTAGTAGTATAGATGAGTATCCATTGTTCTAATAATTATCTTCAAAACTGATTCTGATTAGGGAAGAGTTATAAATCCATACCTATATAAACTGAGCGAAGGAGCTTTACAAGGGGCAGTCGAAGCCCTAGCGTCGTAGCGAATTCAATAAGGTTCTTTATTTCTACATTTATAGTACCGTAAATACACACGTTGTAGATGAATACACCAAACTGGCAAACTAAAATGTACACTTATTATTTTTGTATAGTCATGTTACACTTAAATGTATTCTTAATTAGTTAAAGGACGTGTTTATGTGATTGGACGTAATGATCCATGCCTCTGTGGCAGTGGGAAAAAATATAAAAAATGTTGTGAATCGAAAGCGACATTTTCAATAGAAGAAGTGCAATCGGAAGAGCTTGAAAGAATTTTGCAAGCGTTTTATGAAGAGTATCCTGAAAAACGTGACCTAAATGAATTCTTGAGCTTGGTGAAAAAATGGAGTGAGCCACTTAAGGAATATTTAGTCGAGGAAATGATTGAAGCGATTGTCATGGATGAATTCTTTTTCCATCACAAACCGGACATTTGGACGAATTATATGAAGAAACAACAAAAGAAAATTATCCGTCCATCTGTAGTGAAAGTGTTAGAAACATGGTCTGATCCACGTATTTTCATTGGAGAAGTAGTAGCTGTAGATGATACATATATGTCCATTAAAAATATATTAGAAGACGAAACGATACGTTTACGACGTGAAAGTGAAAAGCCTGTTCCAGTAGGCGTCCATGTGTATTGCTTCATTTTACCGGATGGCTCATCCAAAGATAATCACTATTTGGCGATTTCAAGCTTGATTTTCTTCCCAACCGATTATACAAAAGCATTCGGGAGATTTGTGAAGCAATTTGAATCACAAGAAGAACAATCTGTTCCCTCATTTTTAAAAGAAAATGGAATTGCATTTTGGAAGCTACTTGGTGAGGATGGCTACGACGGAGGAGAATTTACAAACTTTGAAGCGGGTGTACTCCAAAAAGCAATAGAGTTTTTAGAGGAAAATGAACGTGAATCTGAGCAATTAATAGAAATAATAGAAGATTATTTAGTAGAACAGCAGCCGAACGCACGTAAAGAAGTAGCGATTGCAGCTGGAGCAATTCGATTTGGCCAAGAAAATGCCTTATTTGAACCTCTTACGATAACTGTGAAAGAGATTGCTGAATGGTTTGAAGTGTCTACCTCTTCATTGAATAAATATTATAATGATTTAAATGCGTATTATACTAGCAAAGACTGATCCATATTTTTATAAAGAACATCCTACTCATTTGAAAAAATGGAGTGGGATGTTCTTTTTTTATTTCATCAAAAAATGAATTGATTTGTATCTTAAACTCGTTATAGCAAGAGAATATGCTGACTCTTCACGGGTCGCATTGTCATTCAAAGTCTTGGAGAAAAACAAAAAATCATAAAAACTGTATGTAGTATGAAGAAGACAAAGAGAAATGGGAGGTGCCATTATAATAGGTAGATTCACATATTTGTTTTGTCATGAAGCACTGCAAAGGAGGAACTCCATAAATTTTGGAGTCTTTTTTAAGTGCTTATAAGTGTTAGGGTTTTCTTCCGAATGTTGGTAAATGGTAATCCTTTAATTGTAATGAATAAATTTAAGTTTGTTAGGGCAAGTGCTGATATAATGAAATTTAACTCTTTGGAATAATCGGTTCTCAGTAAACGCGGGAGGTGACGTAGTCATTTAAGTAATTGGTTATTACGTTAATGGAATACATAGAACTTCTTAACTGGAACGTACGTGCTTTTGTGGAAGGGAGTAGAATACATGAAACTACATTTTTATAATCATGCTTTTGCTAAACTCATAGAAAACTATACACTAAGTGGCGAACAGCTACGATTTACGGGAACCCCAAAAGATTCTATTGATCTCTCGAATGCAGAAGAGAATCGCTATTCGATTTTAGCGGTAGAAAATGAGCAACTTGTAACGTTCTTTAGCCTACATAAAGGTGAAGGGGTTAACCCTTTTTCTCCTAATGACGATGCTATATTAATTAGAAGCTTTTCAACGGATTTTCATCAGCAAGGTAAAGGTTATGGAAAGAAAGCATTGATGCTTATACCAGAATTTGTTAGAAGTAATTTTATTGGTATTGTTGAGATCGTACTAGCTGTAAATGTTAAAAATGAGATAGCTCAAGCCCTGTATAAAAAGTGTGGCTATATTGATGAAGGCGTTCGGAAGATGGGGAGGAGTGGTGAACTCATTGTGATGAGCTACCACCTGTAGGGAATTCTTTTATAACGAGCAAGTGGAGGGAATAAACAGTGGACCAACAAGTACTAGTGGAAGAATATCGTAATGACATTTTAGAGAACGTTCATATGGGTGTTATTTGTGGAATCAATGCAATTGGCGATATCCTTTATTCTGTTGGCAACGAAAATCATATGACATTTCTTCGTTCGGCGGCAAAACCATTTCAGGCGATTCCAGTTATTCAAAACGGAGTGGATGACAAGTTCGGACTTACATCCAAAGAAGCTACTTTATTTGCTGCTTCGCATCGTGGAGAAGACTATCACATCGAGGCGCTGGAATCGATTTTACAAAAGACCGGGATTGATGAAGAGCAATTTTATTGCTGTCCAACCTATCCGCTGAATGAAGAGCCAAAAGCGGACTATCATCGAAAGCACGGGAAGCAGCGAAAGCTTTACCATAACTGTTCAGGAAAGCATAGCGGTTTTATCGCTTTGGCAAAAGTGCTGGGATACGACATTGACGGTTATTGGAAGCTAGAACATCCCGTACAGCAGCAAAGCTTGGCCGCGATGGCTGATATGGCCAATTATTCGAAGAAAGATATTGGCATTGGAATTGATGGATGTGGATTCCCTGTGTATGCAATGCCGCTTCAGAACATTGCTCAAGCGTACCTGAAACTTGCTTGTCCAGATTTGATTCAGCAACGAGAAATGGGAGAAGCTGTCGTTAAAATTACTCGCTATATGAATGCACATCCGGAAATGATTGCGAGTCATGATTTCATTTGCTCTGTTTTATTGGCGGACCCAAATATCGTTGCTAAAGGTGGAGCTAAGGGCGTGTATGGTTTTGCACTTAAGAATGAGCGAATGGGCTTTGCATTAAAAGTAATGGATGGATCCGAGCTTGTGTGGCCAATCATTATTGCATCTATTTTGGAGCAGATCGGTTATGAAAACCATGAAACGATTGAGCGTTTGTATAAGTTAGCGCCAAAAGAAATTATAAATGATAATAATGTGATTGTCGGGGAAAGAAAAGTCGTATTTGATTTACAAAAATAAAATGCATTCATAGGAGGTGTAACCAAAATGATGTTAGAAATTATAGCTACAAGTTTGACGGATGCAATTGCTGCAGAACGAAGTGGTGCCGACCGATTGGAACTTTGCGTAGCTTTGACTGAAGGTGGCCTAACGCCAAGTTTGGGATTGGTGGAAGCAGTGGTTGCAGGTGTAAATATTCCAGTCCATGTAATCGTTCGGCCACATAGTCGAACTTTTCACTATGATGACAACGATTTAGCTGTAATGATAGCTGACATTCGCCAAATTAAACGTGCGGGAGCTACGGGAGTTGTTGTTGGAGTACTAACTGAAGAGCGTAAAGTGAATACGGATGCCCTCTCACGTTTGTTGGAGGAAACTGGAGAGATGAAAGTCACTTTTCACCGTGCATTTGATGAGATAGAAGATCAGCTGGAAGCTTTAGAAGTCATTGCTCGTTTCCCACAGATTCAGCGGATTTTGACTTCAGGGGGACAAGCTCCAGCGCCAGAAGCTGCTGAACAGCTGAAAAAGTTGGTGGACAAGTCTAAAGATACTTCTGTCCTAATTTTAGCAGGGAATGGTATGAACCCTGAAACGCTGTCTTCATTGGTGTCTGCAACAGGGCTAGAAGAAGTTCATTTTGGGTCGGCTGTTCGTGTTAACAGGAGCTTCATGTATCCGATTGATGGAGCGATTATTACAGCGATAAAAAGTGAACTTGAGCATAGTTGAATTTGGAGAAAAGTGAAATTATACCTACAAACATTGGGATTACGACAAATGAGATTATAGAAATAATAGTTGAAATAGGTTCGGAGGATCGAATGGAAAACAAAACCTTTATTGGAAATGTGAAATTACTACTACAAATGCATGCTGAAGGCTTGCTTGGCGGTGAAATAATGCCAGAGGATGCTCTGATTGGAATTGTTCCCAAAGATGATTTAATGAATGTACTGACATTAGGAATGGTTTTAAATTATCAAAGAAACTCATATAAATTATGGGAGTCGGTTGCACAAGCTTATTTGGATAAAAGTTCTCGTTGGATCTTTAATCCAAAAGTCGTATCTGAAAGTAATTTGGATGAATTACGTAGTATTTTGGTTTATTACCGAGTTGCTTTACAACCCAATCGCCACCCGGAAATTTGGCAACGTGTGTCTAAGGGAATAACTCAATCATCTCAAAGAGGTGACGTAATAGGATTGATTGAATCTGCTCAATTTGATATAGCCATCTTAAAAAGCATTATGGAAATCAATAGAAAGCCAGAATTTCCATATCTTTCTGGACCTAAGATTTTCAATTACTGGTTATATGCCATGGAAACGTATACGGGAGTTTGCTGGAGGTCTCGAGAATTGATTACAATAGCTCCTGATACGCATATTTTGAAAGCTAGCGTAAATTTAGGTCTATGTTCTTCTGAGGTATTAGAAGGTTCGTCGGATAATAGACAGGTAGTTGCTAAATCATGGGAAAAGGCGCTAATTGATAGTGAGTTATCTCCAATTGATGTTCATACCCCTTTATGGTTGTGGAGTCGTGCTGGTTTTCCACCTCTTTCAGTCTAATAACTTTGAAATGTTACACAAAAGCTAGCTATTAAAATGAATAGAATTATATGTTTGAGTAAGCAGTAACTGATAATAATAGTGTAGTTACGACTAGATAAGTAAGAGAACCGCTTGTGTTATTAGAATCAAATTATTCCCTTGTATGACATCGGGATAGCAGGATACTTTGATACAAAAGCTAATTAATCTTGACTGACTTTTTGTTCTTAAACCAATTGAATATAGGACGAGTAATCAGCCATTTAACGAATGTGACTGATTTTTTTGATTTCCCAAAACTGTTGTGATCTCACTATCATTCTGCATATATTAGTGAATAGGGGGATTAGAAAAAAATCTAGTCTTACTCTCTTTATTTATTGACAAAAAAACAGCAAGTTATGTAAGATGATAAAGTTGATTCATAGCTACTAGTACTAGATAAGCTATTGGTCACCGCGTGTAAAAGGAGTGAAAATCGTGCGTTAAATGTAAATCGGAAAACAGTTAAAGCGCCAGTGCTGAAGAAATCGGACGTTACTAATTTTCAGCAGACGAGGTGGAGGAGTATCGAACTTTCGGCGGAAGCCTCCCAATCGCAATTGCCCGGTTGTATTTTTTGCTAGTAAATCATTTGAGCAATCGGATGGACAAAGGAGCAAAAAGGCAAAATCATTCAAACAATATGTAAGGACACTTCGCTAATTCAGCTGAGGTGTAGTTAAGTATTGCTTATTTTGCAAATATCGGAGGAAAAAATATGTGTGGAATAGTAGGTTATATTGGTGATTTAGATGCGAAAGAAATTCTATTAAAGGGACTTGAAAGGCTAGAATATCGTGGGTATGATTCGGCGGGAATCGCACTCCGCAATGAAAAAGGTATTACTGTTATAAAAGAAAAAGGACGTATTACAGACCTACGTGCAGCAGTAGATTCAACAGTGTTAGCGTCAACTGGAATTGGTCAAACACGCTGGGCGACTCATGGCGTTCCAAATCAAACAAATGCACATCCACATCAAAGCACATCGAGTCGGTTTACACTTGTGCACAATGGTGTAATCGAGAATTATCATAACCTTCAAAAAGAGTATTTACAGGACGTTCAAATGATTTCTGACACGGATACGGAAATCATCGTACAACTTGTTGAAAAGTTTGTTAATGATGGTATGACTACTGAAACAGCTTTCCGTCACACGCTGTCTTTACTCCATGGTTCCTATGCAATCGCCATGTTAGATGCTGATGAGGCAGACACTATTTTTGTTGCCAAAAACAAGAGCCCATTATTAATAGGAGTTGGAGACAACTTCAATGTGGTTGCTTCTGATGCGATGGCGATGTTACAAGTAACAAACCAATACGTTGAACTACACGATCAAGAAGTTGTCATTGTTCGTAAACAAGCAATCGAACTGATGACATTGGATGGCGAAACTATTGACCGTGCACCTTTTACTGCAGAGCTCGATATGAGTGATATTGAGAAAGGCATGTACCCTCACTTTATGCTGAAAGAAATGGACGAACAGCCAGGTGTTATTCGTAAAATTCTTCAAGCATATGAAAACGAGCAAGGTGAACTTGCAATGGATGAGAATATTGTAAATGCGTTTAACGAAGCTGACCGTCTTTATATAATTGCAGCGGGCACAAGCTATCACGCTGGTCTAATCGGCAAGCACTATTTTGAAAAAATTGCTGGTATTCCGGTTGAAGTGCATATTTCAAGTGAATTTGGCTATAACATGCCACTTCTTTCGGAAAAACCGTTATTTCTTTTCATTACACAATCTGGAGAGACTGCGGACAGCCGTCAAGTATTGGTGAAAATAAAAGCGTTAGGCTACCCAAGTATTACGTTAACAAACGCTACAGGCTCCACACTTTCGCGTGAAGCGGATCATACATTACTGTTATACGCTGGTCCGGAAATTGCCGTAGCTTCGACAAAAGCATATACAGCTCAAGTAGCAGTTCTTGCAATCGCAGCTTATGTTGCAGCCAAAAAACGAGGGAAAACAGTAGAAATTGACTTGAAGAAAGAGCTTGCCATCACAGCGAATGCAATCCAAACACTTGTGGATTCAAAAGAGGAAATGGAGCAAATCGCACATGAATTTTTAGCTGTTTCTCGAAATGCTTTCTTCATCGGGCGGAACCTAGACTATTACGTTAGCTTAGAAGGTGCACTTAAAGTAAAAGAAATTTCCTACATTCAAGCAGAGGGCTTCGCAGGTGGGGAATTAAAACATGGGACGATTGCGCTGATTGAAGAGGGCACACCTGTGTTTGCAATTGTTACACAACAAGCAGTGAGTCTCAACACTCGTGGTAATGTTAAAGAAGTTGTCGCGCGCGGAGCGAATCCTTGCATACTGTCAATGGAAGGGTTGGAAGAAGAGAATGATCGTTTTGTTCTGCCCAAAGTGCATGCCTTACTTACACCTCTTGTTGCCGTTATCCCCTTGCAGCTAATTAGCTATTACGCTGCTCTTCATAGAGGATGCGACGTTGACAAACCTCGTAATTTAGCAAAATCAGTTACGGTGGAGTGAGGTTAGTTTCAGTATCAATTTTTTGATGTGATGTAGCTTTGAAATAAAGTTGTGGATTTAAAATAAAGTCGCGATGTTTGTAAAAAAATGCGACGTTTATAAAAAAGTTACGAAACACCCCTGTGGATTTTTATCCAAAGGGGTGTTTCGTTGTAAAAGGGCTTATTTAATGAAATAGTTGAGTGTAAACTGGATTTATAGAAATAAATGAAATGATATATGGAAGTTTGTTGAGGAATGTACTTAAACTCCTAGGAAAATAAAAAAACTCATATTATTGATAATAGTGCATAAATATACAAGGGGAGTTGAAACTGTACGGGTTCATTAAGGGAAATCTAAAGTAGAGAGCTTCATTCGTACTCGTTTAGCGCATATGGTGATCGCAATGAAGCTGTACTTCAAGACAGATTAAAGGTATGGAAATTTTTTCTTGGATGCGGAGATATGAATCATCCAAAATGGATAAGATGGTAAACAAAATCATTACGGAATTAATCAAGAAATAAGTTCGGAGTACACGAGTCTCTTTGAATGACTAATGGTTTCAGAACCTGGTATCATTCAATAAAAAGTATACTCGAAGTATTCTATAATTAAGGGAATATAGATTTTAAGGAAGGAGACATTTTACAATGGGAACTTCAAACAGGAGCTTACGAATATGTAGCAACGGACACAACTATTATAAAAGTAGTGATTGTCCAAGCTGTCCGATATGCGAGAAAGAACGTGAGCCGGACAAGGGATTTCTCTCAAAGCTCTCAGCACCTGCAAGGAGAGCGTTAGAGCATCACGGTATTGGAACGTTACAACAACTATCAATGTTTAGCGAAAAAGAAATTTTACAATTTCACGGTATTGGCCCAGCTTCTCTGCCTATACTTAGAAACTCTTTGGAGGAAATTGGATTAGTATTTAAACCTTAAAGACAGGATCGGTCTCCTTATTTTTGCGAAGGTACCAAAGCGAATTCAATGGGATTTATTGTATGAGTGTATCTAGGTCGGTACTACGTGTTTGAATTATGAAATCTGCATACCAATCATTTTCAATTAATGCGGCAATAAATGCCATTTTAGTAATCAAAGAGGAGGTTGATCATGTATATTCCCAAGTATTTTAAAGTTACAGACGTAGATGAAATTAAAGAATTTGTTCAAGAGAACTCATTTGGAACTATTGTTACAATAAAACAAAATAAACCAATTGCTAGTCATTTACCTTTGGCGCTAAATAAAAAAGGAGATGATTATTATATTACCGGGCACATGGCATATGGGAATCCACAATGGAGAACATTCCAAGGCTGTGATGATGTACTAGTTATGTTCCAGGGGCCACATGCTTATATTTCTTCTTCTTGGTACGGGCATGAAAATGTTCCAACATGGAATTATCAAGCCGTACATGTATATGGCATTGCGAGTATTTTGGATGAAGAGGAGTTAAAACAAGACCTAATAATGATGCTGCAAAAATACGAGAAACATCGTAAGAATCCGATTTTATGGGACAAACTATCTCCTCAGTTAGTAGAAAAAGAACTAAAAGGAATTGTTGGATTTAAGATTAAAGTACGAGAAATTCAAGCTGCCTATAAATTAAGTCAGAATCGTAATGAGGAGGATTATCTTAACATAGTTGATAAACTGCATGGGGAAGAAGAAACAAGTTCCCAACAAATGGCGAAGGTGATGAAAAAGAGAGTAGAGAATTACGGAGATTCTGATTAATACGTTAATAAATCCGATAATGGCGTGGAAAATCCTTTCCCTAAATGCCAAATAATGCTTACTTGAAAATCAAAAGGGTACTATTTGGCGTTTAGAATAAGAGGTTCACTAAATAGAAATACAAACAACAAATTGGAACTTCAAATTGGTATACTATCTTTTGGTCATGTCCTAACAAAATTTCTTTCGAGTAAAGCCCAATATAATATAGTTAAGTAGAATAATTCGCTTGTGAATATAAGTATATTCTTATATGATGATCTGAGGAGGGATGACTAATGAATGAAACAGTAACGATTGATATGCAGCAAGCATCGCAACTCTTAAAATTACTCGGAGATCCAACCCGTTTGACCATGATGCAGCTACTCAAGTCACATGAATGCTGTGTGTGTGAATTTGTTGAGATTTTTAATATGAGTCAGCCAGCAATCAGCCAACACTTGCGTAAACTTAGAGATATTAAGGTAGTGAAAGAAGAACGTAGAGGACAATGGATTTTCTTCTCGATTAACAAAAGTCATGAAGACTATCCGTTTATTCAAAGCATTCTTGAACAGCTTCCTGAACAGAATGAGTCTATAGCTAGATTGGAAGCGCAAGGGCTTAGAGTTTGCTGTGAGTAGGAAGGGGAAAGAGCGTTGGTTTCAGTAATAATGGCATCATTGATATTCATCATTACACTTATTTTTGTTATTTGGCAGCCTAGAAATTTATCAATTGGATGGTCCGCTTGTATTGGAGCAATAATCGCTTTATTAGTAGGAGTGGTTAACTTTCAAGACGTTATTGATGTTACAGGGATTGTATGGAATGCTACTCTTGCTTTCATCGCCATTATAATCATCTCATTGATCTTAGATGAAATCGGATTCTTTGAGTGGGCTGCCTTACATATGGCTAGATTAGCTAAAGGCAGTGGGATTCGCATGTTTGTTTACGTCAGTATTTTAGGTGCAGTTGTTGCGGCTTTGTTCGCAAACGATGGGGCTGCATTAATACTAACGCCAATTGTTCTTGCAATGGTCAGAAATTTGAATTTCAATGAAAAGATGATTTTTCCATTTATTATTGCAAGTGGTTTTATAGCTGATACCACTTCGTTGCCATTAGTTGTGAGTAACTTAGTCAATATTGTTTCAGCAGACTTTTTCGGTATCGGATTTGTTGAATATGCAACCAGAATGATTGTTCCGAATTTATTTGCATTAGTTGCGAGCATTTTAGTGTTGTTGTTATTCTTCCGTAAAAGTATTCCTAAAGACTATGATGTCTCGGATTTAAAAGAACCGAAGGATGCTATCAAGGATATAAAAATGTTCCGACTAACTTGGCTGATTTTAAGCGTATTACTCTTAGGTTATTTCTCTAGTGGGTTTACGGGATTGCCTGTTTCTATTATTGCTGGGCTTACGGCGATATTCTTTATGGCCATGGCACAAAGAAGTCCAGCTGTACACACGAAGCAAGTACTTAAAGGGGCACCTTGGGCCATCGTTTTCTTCTCTGTTGGGATGTACGTTGTTGTCTACGGATTACGTAATGTTGGTCTTACAGCTGTATTGGGCGATGTCATTCAATTGGCAGCCAATCAAGGACTCTTTATTGCAACGATTTCTATGGGGTTTATTGCAGCGATATTGTCATCACTTATGAATAATATGCCTACGGTCATGATTAACGCGTTAGCTATATCAGAAACGACTACGACAGGTCCTATTCGCGAGGCTTTGATTTATGCAAATATCATCGGATCGGATTTAGGTCCCAAAATAACACCAATCGGTTCGTTGGCCACTTTACTATGGCTACATGTTTTATCTCAAAAAGGTGTGAAGATATCTTGGGGTAGCTATTTTAAAATCGGAATTATTTTAACGGTTCCTACACTTCTGATTACACTAATAGGACTGTATTTATGGCTGTCAATCATACAATAAAACACAAAAGGTGGCTTTAATTATGTCGAAAAAAACACTCTATTTCTTATGTACAGGTAACTCATGCCGTAGCCAAATGGCTGAAGGTTGGGGCAAAAAGTATCTTGGTGAAGAATGGCAGGTTCTCAGTGCTGGAATTGAAGCACATGGAGTTAATCCAAATGCTGTCAAAGCCATGAATGAGGCTGGCGTCGACATTTCGAATCAGACTTCGGATAGTATTGATCCACAAATCTTAAATGATGCAGATTTTATCGTCACGCTTTGTGGGGATGCTGCTGACAAGTGTCCGATGACACCACCCCATGTAAAGCGTGATCATTGGGGATTTGATGATCCTGCAAAGGCAGAAGGAACGAATGAAGAGAAGTGGGCTTTTTTCCAAAGTGTTCGTAATGAAATTGGTGATCGTATTAGGTACTTTGCTGAAACTGGGAAATAAATAATTAATAAAGGTCGGGAGAAACCATCTCTCGACCTTTATTCCGAAATGCATATAAGTATATTATTATCTTTTTATGAAGGGGTCGATCCCAAGATGAATATCTAACGTACGACTTTGAATCAGCACAAAAAGTGGAACTGGATTTACCAAAAACAGGAGTATGCAATGTGAATCTGACACCAATAAGCAAGAACAGTCTTGATGCCGTTAAGTCAGCTAATGATTCTGCAATAATATAGGCGTTAGGTGATGAGATGAATAAAGAGGATCATGATTTTTATGCAAAAGGAAAAGTATTGTAAACCATTAGTCTTAAAAATAGAGTAGGATTAGTATTGAAGGGAAATCGAAAGCCTCAAGAACGCAACTGGGAGGGGATGGAAGAACGTGATATGTATTGACATACCATTAGGAACAAGTTAGTATAATTTTAAGCTTTGAAAGGAGCGATAGAGGTGGGATTTTTACAACTATACTGATCGATATGTACATATTTTGTTGACCACTCTTTTGAGGGGTTATTTGTTGTGCGTACTAGGTTAGATAGGGAGTAGAAGCTTTATCGCTCTACGGATATCTTTACCATTTTTTAAGTACGCAGTAAAATGCGTACTTTTTTTTATAGACTTTGGGAGACAGGTGCTGTAGTCGTTTCTAAGCAGTCGCATTGTGATTTTATGATTTGGAGGGATTTCACTATGATGATGTTACTTTTCTATTGATACGGGCTTAGTAAGTCAAGCTCGTATCGGTGAAGAATCGATACGCAATTTCAGGAGGTATCGATTATAATGGAAAATAAAAATTGGAAACGAAAATTTATTGCGTTATATACAGGACAGTTTTTCTCATTGCTGAGTAGTGCCGCTGTTCAATTTAGTATTATTTGGTGGTTGACAGATACAACGGGTTCTCCACTTGTATTAGCACTGGCAGGGATAGCCGGCTTTTTACCGCAAGCTTTGCTCGGTCCATTTGCAGGGACGATTGTTGATCGTCATTCCCGTAAAGTGATGATGATTTTAGCAGATCTGATTGTTGCACTGGGTAGTTTATTCTTGTTTTTATGGATGTATTATAGCGAGCCAAATATCACGTTAGTCATACTTGTGTTAATTGTTCGATCCCTTGCAACTGCTTTTCATATGCCGGCAATGCAAGCTTCTGTACCATTGCTTGCACCAAAAGAGCATCTTACAAAGGTTGCAGGCTGGGGGCAGATGGTGAGTTCAATGACCAATATTGCAGGACCCGCAGTAGGGGTGTCGTTACTGGCAGTTAGCTCCCTTGAATGGGTGTTATTGTTCGATGTTTTTGGCGCTATTATCGCTTGTAGCGTGCTATTGTTCATCCGAATTCCGAGCGTAACAAGAACAGAAGAAATGGCCACTGATAACTTGATAGCTGAAATGAAAGAAGGCTATCATGCGATTGTGAAACATCGCCTTGTCCTAAAGCTAACCATCGTGATGATCGTTGTAGCTGTTCTATTCATTCCCGTTGGAACTTATTTCCCGCTTATGGTACGGAATCATTTTGAAAAAGGCGTAGTAGAAGCAGGTATCGTTGAGATCGTATTTGCAATTGGTTTGATTGTAGGCGCTTCGTTTTTAGGTGTACTGGGAGATCGGTTCGATAAGGTTAAAACAATGGCAGCAGGCATGATCTTGATGGGCATTTCCTTATTTATTTCCGGTCTGCTTTTGCCGTCGATGTTCTATGTGTTCGTAGTGATGAGTTTTTTAGTCGGTTTAGCTGGTCCATTATTTTCAGCGCCATTCTATGCTTTTATCCAAGCGGAAATTGAACCTCAATTGCTTGGACGGGTATTCAGTTTTGTGACAAGTCTATCGTTATTGGCAGCACCAATTGGATTAGGTTTAGCTGGATTTTTTACGGAACTCACGAATGTAGCCGTCTTCTTTAGCGCGGCAGGTCTCCTTATTGTTCTAAATGCGGCAGTGACTATAAAAGTGAAGTAGGAGGAAGCGACATGCAATTTTTATTATTCTTTTAATACGAGCTTGAAATAGAAGCTCGTATCGATTCTAGCTATCGGTACGAAATTATAATATTTCGGAGGTAGTGAATTTGGAACAAATCTGTTTTGAAATAAAAAATGTTGAAATGACTTATTTAGATAAAGAAATATTGAAAATTGAACGGTTAGCTGTCCATCAATTTGACCGGATTGGTATTGTTGGGAAAAATGGTGCTGGGAAAAGTACATTATTGAAATTGTTAGCTAATAATATTAAACCGACACGTGGAACAGTGAAACTTCATGTGGAGGGCGGTTACTTTGAGCAACTGGGCCCCACTGTTGTAGAGGCGGACGGGGCCTTACTTGGAAGATTGGCAGTTCCGCAATATTCTGAAGAGCTAAGTGGTGGTGAGCAAACAAGGTTGAAGTTGGCACAGTTGTTTACGCATTATTACGAAGCACTATTGATTGATGAGCCGACTACGCATTTAGATCAAGAAGGTATATCTTTTTTACTCGATGAACTGCGCTATTACTACGGGGCACTAGTATTAATTAGCCATGACCGCGCTGTTTTAGACTCGCTCGTTACCACAGTATGGGAAGTGAATGACGGAGTAGTACATGTCTATTCAGGAAATTACAGTGATTACCAGACGCAAAAACAGCTCGAACGTGAACAACAAAGTCAATCGCACGAACAATTCGTAAAAGAGAAGAACCGTCTTGAAAAAGCAGTGCAAGAAAAAATGAAAATAAACAATTGAATCAAGTGTAATTTCTAGTGAAATCTAAGCCGTTGAGAATATCTCAACGGCTTATTTTTCAGGGGCCTGGTGGAGAATATTCTGTTCGAGAACTGTTCACATCAGTCGAACTGATATATTGTACAGTAGGAAACCCTTTTTTTATATTAAATTTCTCTAAATTTGCTAAGAACCTGGTTTTCACAAAATTAGTAAGGATATCGATTGCTTACGCTTAGATAGTAGCTAAACAAATTCGCAAATGATTTGCAGAAGAGGGGGTTAATTTTAGATTGAAGTAACTTTTGCAAGCTATGGATTTGATTGAGGGGGATAGGTTTTGCTTGATTGTCAAGGCTATGGTTCGATTTTCCAAGAAATTATCATTGTAATATATAAATACGATTAGTGTAGAGTGCTTCTCGATTCTTGTGGATAAAACAGTTACATGTGCATGAAAAGATAGAGCAAATCCCACAGTGAGTGGAATAGAAAAGCATTAGGAAATTAAACGTAGCAGGCAAAATTAATAATTGCATTGGTACAAAGAGGCTGTCCCGTCAGCCGATAATTTACAACTCATGGACAGCCCCTTTTTAATTTGGGTAGTACAATACCATACTTAAACGAGTCAATGTTTCTCCTGAATTATGATAGCTATGGGGTCTGTCGGCTTTAAATCGGATGGAATCACCGCTTTCAATGGTATACTCCTCGTAATTTACACGTACCGTTAGCTCCCCCTCAAAAATTGTTAATAGCTCTTCGGTACCCTCCATATGTGAATCTGCACTTAGGAATCCACCTTTGTCTATCTCAACTGCATACACTTCAAAGCGTTTGTCTTCATCAAATGGAAAATGGGGGTATACTCGATATTTTCCATTATCTTCGGACAAGATTTGAATATCACTTTTCGATACTACTATTGTGTCGGGCTGAGGGTGATTGATGAGTGAAGTAAAAGAAACTTTCAAACCATTAGCTATTTTCCAGATAGTTGTAATGGTTGGAGCTGATTCGCCACGTTCAATTTGACCGATCATTGTTTTACTTACACCAGTCAATTCAGCCACTTTTTCAAGACTTAATTTTTTACTCTCCCTTATTGCTTTTAAATTCTTGGCAATGATAAGATGAATTTCCATTTTTAAAACACTCCTATTTCTCTGTACAACATAACGTCTGAACTGTACAATAAAAAGAAAACGTTATAGTGCCTATTATGGACAGTATAACATATTCAATAGGGGGAGGTCGAATATGCCAGTACTAACATTCTTGTTGTATGTTTTTGTCATGAGTTTTACGCCAGGTCCGAATAATATTATGGCGATGTTATTTGCGAATCAGTATGGATTTAAGAAGACACTTCGATTTTGCCTAGGCGTAGGCGCAGGTTTTTTTGTCATCATGATATTATCGAGTTACTTTAATCTAATCCTACATAACTTCATTCCGAAAATTGAGTTGCCTATGATGCTTCTAGGTGCGGCCTATATGCTATATCTGGCAATCAAAATAATTACTAGTTCGACTAGTACTAATGGTGATGAGGGCGGTAAATATAACAGTTTTTTGGCAGGGATGCTGTTACAGTTTGTCAATCCGAAAGGTGTTTTATATGGTATTACGGTAATTGCAACGTTCATTCTTCCATATTATAGTTCAACAATTGACTTACTACTATTTTCGTTGTTTCTAGGTTTCGTCGGTATAATGAGCACTTGTAGTTGGAGCCTTTTTGGTTCGATATTTCAGAAATTCCTATCGGATTATAGAAAGCAATTTAATATTGTGATGGCATTGTTATTGATGTATAGTGCAGTTTCGATTTTTTTGTAATAAGTAATATTAAGTGCGAGGGTTACAAATGAGGCTGTTGTTAAAAGATGCGCGAAGTGGATTGAATACTCTGAAATACGTAAAACGCATTTAGAACTTGTTTTATCATGGAAGTTAAAATGAAAATACTGAGCTGTCAGTAATGATCTTGATGTTGTTTTCATTCAATTAAGATCTCCCTAAATAGAAAATCCAATCAAGATATAAAATATCTTGATTGGATTTTTAGTAGCTATAAATTTTCAGTACACTTTATCTCCATTAAAAATGGAGTTTTTTACAATGACATAATCCACTGTTCGGATGGCTTCAAGTTTGCTACCGCCAGCATAGGAGATGGACGATTGTAAATCTTGTTGCATTTCGTCTAAAGTGTCCATTAGTGGACCTTTATATTCGACGTACATTTTTTTACCTTCAACGTTTTTCTTTTCGCCCTTTTGGAATTCAGAGGCTGATCCAAAGTATTCTTTGAAACGTTGTCCATCTATTTCAATTGTTTGACCGGGAGATTCTTCGTGTCCAGCAAATAGAGAACCGATCATGACCATTGAAGCACCGAAACGTACCGATTTAGCAATGTCGCCGTGTGTACGTATGCCGCCATCTGCGATGATAGGTTTAGTAGCTGCTTTCGCACACCAACGTAGTGCAGCTAACTGCCAACCGCCTGTACCGAAGCCCGTTTTTATTTTTGTAATACATACTTTACCTGGTCCAATACCAACTTTCGTAGCATCAGCACCGGCATTTTCAAGTTCGCGTACGGCTTCTGGTGTGCCAACGTTACCAGCTATGACAAAGCTTTCAGGCAGATGCTTTTTAATATGTTGAATCATATTAATGACTGCATTGGAATGTCCATGAGCAATATCGATAGTGATGAATTCAGGTGTAAGTTCGTCAGCAGCTAGTTGTACAATGAAAGTGTAGTCCTCATCTTTAACACCAACGCTAATAGAAGCGATTAAACTACGTGATTGCATGTCTTTAACAAAGTTTGCTCGTTTTTCTGGGTTAAAACGATGCATAATATAGAAGTAACCACTTTCAGCTAATTGGATAGCGATACTTTCATCAATAATTGTTTGCATATTTGCTGGTACAACTGGAATTTTAAATGTATGTCCGCCAAGTAGTATAGAAGTGTCACACTCAGAACGACTATTTACCACACACTTTGCAGGAATCAGCTGGATATCTTCATAATCAAATACGTTTTCCATAGATAGCACCTCGAAATCCGAATAATATCATTCGTTTAGTTTGAAACGTTCGTACTTTAATAATTTACAACAATTTAAGTAGTATGTCAAAATATTTAAGAGTGATTTGCAAAACGTATAAAATCTGATTCCATTTCCTTTTGAGTTTAATAACTACTTTTTGTTATACAAATAATTAAAAAAATAAGCAAAAAGAGCTTTCGTGGACTCTTTTTGCTTATTCCTATGTGTCGATAGCATCTACTGTACAAACACGCAAAGAGAGGCATTGAATGGTGAGTATCCCATATTACCGAATCGGGGGTATCGAAGTTTCAATGGTTTAAAAGTCTGTTATCTTCTTACGAGACCTTTTTATCAATAGATCTTCATATAACGTTCAACTTCCCAAGGGTGTACGGTAATTCGGTAACTTTCCCATTCTAATTTTTTCTCTGCCATAAAGTTTGTGAAAATGTGATTGCCAAGAGCTTCTTGGATAATTTCATCCTTACCTAGCGCGATGAGTGCATGGTCAAGGTCAGTAGGTAGTGTCCCGATACCTAATTCTTGAAGTTCGAAAGGTTTCATTTCGTAAATATTGCGGTCGACTGGCATTGGCGGTTCGAGTTCACGTTTAATGCCATTTAAACCTGCTTTTAATATAGCCGCCATTGCAAGATATGGGTTTGCAGCCGAGTCGACGGAACGGACTTCGATGCGAGTGCTTATTCCCCGAGATGCTGGAATTCGGATAAGAGGGCTGCGGTTTTGGGCAGACCAGGCGATGTAGCAGGGCGCTTCGTAGCCCGGAACAAGTCGCTTATAAGAGTTAACTGTCGGATTTGTAATTGCTGTAAATCCAGGAACATGTTCGAGAACGCCAGCCATGAACTGATATGCTGTTGTACTTAATTGTAATTCACCATTTTCGTCAACAAAGGCATTTTCACCGTCTTTGAATAGGGAAACATTACAATGCATACCTGATCCACTCACACCGAAAAGGGGTTTTGGCATGAACGTTGCGTGCAAACCATGTTTACGAGCAATTGTTTTGACGACGAGTTTGAATGTTTGAATGTTGTCGCAAGCGGTAAGAACATCCGCATATTTAAAGTCGATTTCGTGTTGTCCTGGAGCGCACTCATGGTGCGATGCTTCAACCTCGAAGCCCATTTCCTCTAACTCCAAGACGATATCGCGTCGACAATTTTCTCCAAGGTCCATTGGTGCAAGATCGAAATAGCCGCCATTGTCGTTTAACTCCATTGTCGGTTGCATATTTTCATCGAGTTTGAATAAGAAGAATTCTGGTTCTGGTCCCAGATTGAAATCAGTAAATCCAAGCTCCTTCATTTCTGTCAATACACGTTTTAAATTGCCGCGAGGATCCCCTGTAAACGGCTTACCATTGGAAAGAGAAATATCACAGATTAAACGTGCAACTCTTCCTTTTCCTGAGGGCCAAGGGAACACCATCCATGTGTTAAGATCTGGTATGAGGTACATATCGGATTCCTCAATACGCACAAATCCTTCAATTGAAGAGCCGTCGAACATCATTTTATTGTTAAGCGCCTTATCGAGCTGGCTGATGGGAATTTCCACGTTTTTGATCATACCTAAAATATCTGTGAATTGAAGTCGAACGAAATTCACATTTTCTTCTCCTACAAATTTGCGAATGTCTTCTTTTGTATAATTCCTCATCATACCACTCTCCTTAAGTATCATTAATTACGGATTACTCCATAACATTTTTCTATAATAAAGCAAAAAGTTACCATTAACAAGAATTTTATTTAAATCTAATTAATTTGTATAAAGCTAGCTTTCAATAATCTAAATCATAATACTGAAAATAAACCATTTGTTGGAAAAAAGAAGGGGGGATTGCTTATTATTCTTAATCTTCATTTTTAGGGTGAACCGGAAATAATTCAACAGTAATTGAGATAAAAGAGTAAATAGGCCTGCGTAAGCAAATTAAAAAAAGCGAAGCCCCTTTTATTGAAATGGGTTTCGCTTTTTTTTGACAGAATCTATTATACTATAATATGTTGGCATAAAGAATCCTCTCAACAACGCTCGGGGATGCCTTTGCTGGAGATTATATAGAATCATTAGTTCAACATATAAATATATTTTTAGTTCGTTTTCAAGTTTTTGAGTCGTCTGTCCAAAATGAAATTGCCAAAGGGGATAAATGCTGAAAGAAGTGCACCGATCGTAAACCTAAACGGCCATTTCACCTTAATCATCGTATATACAATTGCTGCGATATAAGCTAGAAATATATAGCCATGAAGTGTTCCGATGATTGTTACTGCACTCTTCATACCGAACCAATACTTTAATGGCATTGCGATAAACAATAGGATCAGTAGTGAACTGCCTTCCAATATACCAATCAAACGAAAACGTCCTAAAGCATTTTTCAACATGATTCCACTTCCTCTACTTACTACATTTCATCAATTACTTTACAATATGAAAATTATCATGTACAGGAATGTGACTTGCTGTGAAGGAAAGGGGCAGGGAGAGTTGAAACTCAGGATTATTGACCTTCAGCCTGTAGCACCTATACTTCAAAGTAGAAATACAGTTAAAATCGTCGAAACATTATTTAATTCTCTGGCTTTATTTTAATACCAACGATTGTTGTTTGAGAGAGCTTGCCAATTGTTCGGTGATTTTTTTCATCTTTCATTAATTTGTGGAGGTTACTTTTGAACACTTTTCAAGACCTTGCAAAAACAGTTATTATTAGAAAGGAAAATCGTTGCATTCCTATATAAAAAAGGACTATTGTCATCATATAGGTCATGATTTATGTTTTAATTGTTCAAATTGAACGCATTATGGTCTAGGGACTAATAGTATGATATTTCCGTGTGTGAATTGACTGATAAAATAGAAAAACTATAGGTTTTTTAATTAATTTTAGAAAATCCCCAGTAGTCATCGAATTTCGGTTATACTAGAGAGAAGTAAAATCAATCATTATTCAATAGTAAGGAGGATTTTAAATGACTGAAAACAATGAAACAAATGAACACGAAGCGCCAAAGAAAAAGATAAGCTTAAAAGAAGTGATACAACAACAGTTAGAAGCGAAGAAGAACCAAACTGCTGATAACAACGCAAAAGGCAATCCAGCACAATCTGCTAAAAAAATGCAAAGCCAACAAGCAAAAAAAGTTAGCAGTGCCCGTAGAAAAATGGGGTCATAATGTAACAGCGCAAACCGATTACCTATTGGTTTGCGTTTTTTTTTTGGAGAAATAAAACGTCTGTTGATTAACCATTTTATTGCGTAAAGTGCAGGTATTAAAGACTTGGAAAACTCTATTTTCACTGGATCATTTCCGGTCCGCTTTCGATGAATTATTCAAGGCATCTCGATAATGGTATAGAAGTGGTTCAATTCAAAGCGAACCAAAAGCAACTATACACGGAGTACTTGATATTTGAGTAAGTCTTTTTGGTGAATTTTGGTTAATCAATACATGTGTAAGTCCAGGGGAAATCTAGTACTTTATGTGTTCCATTAATTAGAACACAAAGTTCGAAAAGCTGGCTAAATTGAAGAAGAAACCAGCTCATTTTGAATGGTATACTGGCAATATTGGAGATGATGAACTTTGAGTTTACATACTGAAAAACATAGATTACATCTAGAAGCCGTGCAATTCATACATAGATGTTATGCAGAACTTGGGATGACAACAGAGCAACAGATGAAGCGAATAGAGGAAGTGCGAAGTGAAATAAATGAAACTGGAACGTATAGCCATACTTCGCAAGAACTTCAACATGGAGCTAGAATGGCTTGGCGTAATAATAATCGTTGTATTGGACGTTTATTTTGGGACAGGCTTCAAGTGTTTGACGAGAGGGCATTAGAAACCGCTGAAGATGTGCAGAGCGCATTATTGAACCATATTGAATATGCGACAAATGACGGAAAAATTCGTTCATCGATTACGATTTTCCCACCACGACATAGCGGAATTGATCCGATACGAATATGGAACCATCAGCTTATACGCTACGCAGGATATGAAGAGGCTGAACAGATTATTGGAGATTCCACATCAGTTGAATTTACGAGGATGTGCGAAATGTTAGGTTGGAAAGGGGAGAGGACTCCTTATGATGTTCTTCCTCTTGTCTTTCAATTGGAAGGAGAATCGCCCCAAATCATTGAAATACCAAAAAAACTAGTAAAAGAAGTGACGATTACCCATCCACAACTAGAGTGTTTTGAAGAACTAGGTATAAAATGGTATGCGGTGCCAATTATCTCGGATATGCGGTTGGAGATTGGTGGGATTAACTATCCGACCGCTCCATTTAATGGATGGTATATGGGAACCGAAATCGGTGCGAGAAATTTGGCGGATGAAGATCGTTATAATCTACTCCCAAAAGTTGCAGAGTTGATGGGACTGGATACAAGATCAAACCGTTCACTATGGAAGGATAAAGCGCTAGTAGAACTAAATATTGCGGTGTTGAATTCTTATCAAAAAGCGGGTGTTACGTTAGTCGACCATCATACTGCCGCCAAGCAATTTAAAAGTTTTGAAAAAAATGAGTGTACAGTAGGGCGAGGTATTACAGGAAATTGGTCTTGGCTGATTCCACCACTTTCGCCTGCAACGACTCATGTCTTTCACAAACCTTATAGCAATGACGTCGTTAAACCAAATTATTTTCATCAGAAAAATCCGGGTGAAAGCTAATAGGATTTTATAATTCCGCAAAAAATCAGAGTATCCATTTGCACACTTGTTTGAAAAACATAAATTTATGAGATAAGAATAAAAACAGCCATGTAAGAGAATGGCTGTTTCGGGCAATCTATATTCAGGATATAGTAAGGGGAAAAATTAACTATACTTTCATGGAAATCTATCTCGCAAAAAAATATTTGAGCGGTTTTATCACTTTTAATTTCCCAGTTATACAAGTGGACATTTTTCTAAGATAACACCAATCCATCTTTCATTGTAATGATATGATCCGCAAAAGAAAGCATTTCTTCATCATGAGTTACCATCAACGTTGTAATGTTCAATGTTTTCGTCAACTCACGGATCAATGTCATGACGTCTTTCGATCTTTTAGAATCTAGGCTTGCTGTCGGCTCATCTGCAAACAACATCTTCGGTTTGTGGATAATCGCACGTGCAATTGCCACACGCTGTTTTTCACCCCCTGATAATGAAGCAGGGTAGGCATCTTTTCGATGATTCATATCCACCAATTTGAGGATTTTTTCGACTTCCACTTTTTGTTCACGTTTTTTAAGTTTGGTTTCAGAAACGTCAAGCATCAGCAATAATTGTTCTTCTACGGTTAGAAAAGGGACTAGGTGTGAGGATTGAAAGACAAATCCGAACTCGCTCGCTCTAATTTTTCTGATCTGATCCTGATTCATGTCAGTCATGTTTTGACCTTCAAATAGCACTTTTCCGTCCGTTGCACTTTGAAGTCCCGCTGCTATTGTAAGAATTGTACTTTTACCAGAACCTGAAGCGCCTACTAACGCTGTTATTTCACCTTCTCGAAGTGAAATATTAATCCCTTTTAATACTTGTTCGTCCACTTCACCATTCGTAAATGTTTTTGTAACTTCATCAATTGTGAAAATCGTCATATTAAACCTCTCCTTGTTGGATAGCTTGCAATGGTTCTACTTTTTTAATTTGCAGACCGGACAGCGTCGCCCCTATAAAGCCAATGATAAGGAATACAACCGATAATTGAACAGTTGTTTCAAGTGTTAAACTAAATGGCATTCCTTGAGGTGCAATTAAAGAGAAGCCTTGGCTTAAAGCAACTGACAGTCCAAGTGCAATCACGGTGATGAAAATCATCTGGTACCACATCATACCGAACAATCTGCTTGTTTTAACGCCAAGTGCTTTTAAGATGCCATATAATCCAATCTTTTGAACGTTCATCATGTAGAAGAATATTGCGAACAACATTCCACTAATGGCAACCAAAAACCAAATGATCATATTAAGTGACATCTGTTCTGCACTGTAACTTGGAATTGTATTGAGGAATTCTTTATTTGAAAATGATTGTAAACCCGTCACCACTGGTGCTTGTTCTGTACCTGGTACAAAAATCAATTGCATTTCATTGACACGGTAAATTTCTTTATAGTTTTCCATGTTAATAAAAGCAACAGGCGCATGGCTGTATTTCTTTTGTTCAACAAAGCCCATTACTTTAAATTCACCGCTAAACTGATTATTGGTTAATATATCGCCAACCTTAATCCCTTCATCTTCTAATGAACGATCTAGGATGACTTCTCCTTTACCGACAGTTTCAAACGATTTTGAATCTGTTGAAGTAACGAAAGCTATACTATACTGCTTGTCGTCCATATCGTTGACAAAACCCATCTGAATGGAGAGTGCATTTGCATCTTTTTGTTCATTTAAAACAGTGGTTTGTACGCTTTCATCTATTCTTGAAAGGTTGTATGTTTCGTTTGCATCAGCGTTCATGTAAAATTGACCATCTGGTAAATCTTTAATTAACGCTGCGTTATCTTGGGATAAACCGTTCGATAACCCCGAGATGATAAATGTTAAAAAGCTGACGAGAAAAATGATTGATCCTAAAATAATAAATTTTGTTTTATTCTTCTTAATTTCTTTCCATGCAATATTCATCTTTGCGCCCCCCGTATTTCTTAATAACTTAACTATAATCGGACTAGGTGAACGGAATATTAACAGATGATTACACTTAATAAGCGGCTGATTACATGAAAAAAGGTATGTAGTTCAGCAGATAATGGTACAATACATATTGAAGGGTATTGTATTTAATATGTAGCGTTACCCTTAACTAAACAGGATATTGAAATAGAAGGAGATTGGATCACTTGACTAATGGAATTAAAAACGAAATGCCGCCAAATTACGATGAATTACGGAAGGCAGTTAACCGAGCATCGAATTGGAGACTACGTTTAGAAGCTATTGAAGAATTAGGAAAATGGAAACATAAACGGACTATCGATGTACTTTTACACAGAATGAACAACGATGCCGTATATAAAGTGGTAGAAGCCGCTCACCGTAATCTTGTGAAATTTGGTGAAGATGTTGAATTACCACCACGAAATCGATTTGAACTGATTAAAGATGCCAACAAAGTTTTCCTTCGAATTAAGAAAAGCTTGCCAAGAGATCACTCGTTCGAAGAGTACAAAGAAAAGTTGAAAAATATGAGACTTGATTTGTATGATACCTATGAAGGTGACAAAGGCGATGAATTTGAAGCATGGCTTGAAAACGTTTGGGAGACGGCAAATAAAAAGTAAAACGTTTCAAAGTTATATACATACTGAAAAACGATTGCAAAATAGCTGCAATCGTTTTTCAGTATGTGTTGATTGTCATATTAAGTTGCGGGTAGTTCTTTAGTGGTGTATTATACCTATAGGAAATATGGAGATGAGTGAATAACATGAAATATAGTGGTAGAATAATCGCGATGTCAGTAGTTAGTTTATTCAATATTCTACGGTATTTTTATTATCATCAATATTTGGAGCTTCCATTTAAAGCGAACTTTTTTATTTTGACATTCATCTTTTTATCGGTTGCTTTGTGGTGTGGAATGCAGTTCGATCGAGTAAAATACTACTCTGAAAAAGATCCTTTAACGGATACTTACAACCGTCGAACGGTAGAAAAATATTTTCGGGAAATCACACGAACAATTAGAAACAAGAATCAAAAATTAGGTGTCATTATGATCGACCTCAACAAATTTAAAGAAATTAACGATACATATGGACATCATAAAGGTGATGAACTATTGATCCATCTTGCCTATATTATAAACAAGTCTGTTAAGAAGAGTGATAGGGTAGCACGTTGGGGTGGAGATGAATTTTTGATTCTAGTACCTACAAGTACTAATGATTTTGAGTCAGATTATATACAGGAATTTCAACGAAAATTGGAAAATGAGAACTTTGATGAATTCCCATCTGTAGGAGTATCTCTTGGCTTTTCGATTTATCCGGATGATGGGCAAGATTTTCAAGAGTTGATACAAATTGCTGATGGGGCGATGTATAAGGCAAAAGAAAAAGAAGTGGCTATATGAATATTGATGGTCACTTAATTCCCTTATAACACGGTCATTTCTTTCAAATGGATCTGGTGTAACGTCTGTACTCCTCCTTCTAATGTGCTAAGTTTTTTGCACATTAGAAGGAGGAGTTTTTTAAAATTCATATCATATTTTTAGTGTTGGCTTTGTTTAGTACGAGGCGAGAGGAAAAAAGAATGAATTTCTCTTGTTTGGGACCTGTCCAAACTCCCGTTGTTTAGCACACGGCAATTTCCATCGGAATGGCTATAATTGGAGTTCCAAAGCGCTCAAAAATCGATTAACTTGTTACGAATTATTGAGTAATCGATTTTAATTGGACTATATTCTTGTTTGATAATTGAAAAAAACACTGCCTACACCGCACGATGTTTAACGATTTATTGAGGATATGAATCTATACAAAATATGGTGATTTTTACTTGTTAAATTTACAGAAATTATTGAATTATTAGATATGTAGATTGACTTTCAAATATCTTTGTTCGATAATAAAGGAATAGGAAAGATGGTAGTTGCGCTACTGAGTACGGGGAAATTGGCAGGATAGATTATATTAACAGTGACTTTATCAGTATTTTAGTTGTATGATTCTTTAGTTTCTATTGCCATTCTAGTGTGTATGGAAAGCTAGTAAGCGTTTTCAATTCACATGAGACTAAACTGTTTTATCTGATGAAAAATGGAGAAAACAGATGAAAATAGTATGTAAATAGAAGGGGGAAAAGAAATGAAGAAGAATCTAATTTTGGTACTAATCACGATTTTTATGATTGGTATTATTGCGGGTTGTGGTACAGATAACGAAAAAGGGCAAGAAAAAGAAAGCAGTGGAAAAGGCGTGTTGGATCGCATTGAAAAATCGAAAGTATTGAATGTCGCTTTCGAAGGCACATATCCTCCCTTTAATTTTTTAAATGACAAAGATGAGTTTCAAGGTTTTGACGTAGATATCTCCAATGAAATAGCCAATAAATTAGGCGTCAAAGCCAACTTTATTGCAACAAAATGGGATGGACTAATCGGCGGTCTAAAGGCCGATAAATTTGATATCATCATTGGGCAGATGACTGTAACGGAAGAACGCAAAAAAAGCGTTGATTTCACTGACCCGTATGTCATAACTGGTTCCGTATTAATAACTCGTGAAGATACCGATGACATTACAAAACTTGAGGACATTAAAGGCAAGAAAGTCGGCGTTGGTGGTGGAACAACTTTTGAAGAAGTTGCGAATAGCGTCGAAGGTGCTGACGTGAAATTATACAAAGCTGTAAGTGACTATATTCAAGACCTTACGAATAAAAGGTTGGATGTCATTATCAACGACCAGTTATTAATGGCCTACAATATTAAAGAAAATAGCCTTCCATTAAAAATTACAAGTGACATAGTAAATAAAGATGAAATAGGGATGGCAGTTAATAAGGGAAACGAAGATTTTATTACGGAAGTAAATAAAGCATTGAGTGAAATGAAAGAGGATGGAACATATAATGATATTTATAAAAAATGGTTTGGAACAGAGCCTTTAGACAAATAAAAGTAAGCATAGAGTGATCAAAGGGGAGATATTGATTGCTCTATGTTTTATTACATGTAAAAACCAAGTATTGGGGGCAGATTAATTTGCACATTGCCATATTGGGAACCGGAATGATAGGTACGACAGTAGTTAGTGAAATTGCTAAATTTACTGGTATTGATGCAATTACAGCTGTTGATGTTAGTCAAGGGAGTATTGATAAGTGTTTAGAAATCGCCAATAATCCCAAAGTGATAGGGAAAGTGGCCACGTTAGAAACTGAGGATGATATTGCAAAAGTGCTAAAAGATGTAGACGTAGCTGTGGCGTGTCTACCACACTCATTGAGTTTATTAGCCGTAAAAGCTGCAATAAAAGCAAAATGCCATCTAGTGGACCTTGTCGGATCAAACTTTAATGAAAAAATAGCATTGGATAATGAAGCACAAGAAGCAGGTGTAATCATCATCCCTGGTTGTGGTGTTGCTCCCGGAATAACAAACTTTTTAGCTGCGCAAGGTATTGAGATGTTAGATGAAGCAGAGGAGGCAATCATGACTTGTGGTGGCATTCCAAGATATCCTGTTCCACCACTATGGTATCAAGTAGTTTTCCGTCTTGAAAGCGTATTAGGTCTTTATACAAAACCTGCAATGGCCGTTAAAGATGGAAAACTTGTAAAGTTGCCTCCTCTTTCAGGGCTAGAGAAGATTATTTTTCCAGATCCGGTAGGTGTCTGTGAAGCTGTTATTACAGATGCACATAGCACAGCGTTCATTTTAAAAGATAAAGTGAAAAATTTATATGAAAAAACGGTTCGCTATCCAGGACATTGGGGGAAAATGAGTGTTTTAGGCGAATTAGGTTTTTTAGATATCGATCCCATTACAATTGATGGAATTACAACTACGCCTCGTGCATTAGCAGAAAAAATACTAGCAACAAAAATGGTTGGAGATTCGAATGAAGATATTACTGTAGTAAGGGTTGAGGTAAGCGGGGTTAAAGGTGGAAAGTCCACAAAGTATACTTGGGAAATGATTGACTACTATGATCATGGCCGGAATATCACTTCAATGGCAAAAACTACTGCTATTCCTGCTTCATTGGCAGCCAAATGGATTGCTATGAAAAAAATAACAGAGACAGGTGTTGTTCCAATAGAAAGCATAATCATCAAAGATCGGTTTCAACCATTTATTGAAGAGTTGGCCAGTTTAGGAATTGAAATTGAACGTAAAGAGGAAACCATAGTATAATCAATGGTTTTACTGAGTAGCTTGTCTGACAGGGGGAGGATGTATGGACGCCACAATCATTATTGATTCATTACCATCTCTACTTAAAGCTACGTTGATGACCATTTTTTTGGCAGCTATATCAATAGTAATTGCACTCATTATTGGTTTTTTCACAGCAATCGTAAGGATAGTAAAAGTTAAAATCTTAAATGGGATCGCTAGTACCTACATTTCAATAATCCGTGGAACGCCACTTCTTGTGCAAATTTTTGTTATCTATTATGGTTTACCGCAAGTAGGAATTGCTTTAGACCCGATATCATCGGGGATCTTAGCCTTAAGTTTAAATGCAGGTGCATATCTGTCTGAATCTTTTCGCGCATCAATACTTGCTGTGGACAATGGGCAAATGGAAGCGTCAATGTCAATGGGAATGACCTATTCTCAAGCCTTAAGGAGAATAATACTACCACAGAGTCTACGAATTGCTATTCCCACATTGTCAAACACATTTATCGTGCTTATTAAAGATACTTCACTTGTCTCTGTCATCACTGTAACGGAATTATTACAAATGTCGAGCTTGATAATCGCAAAAACATTTGAACCCCTCACGATTTATTTAATTGCCGCTGCAATTTATTGGGTTCTCATAACTTTCTTTACAACGCTATTAAACAAACTAGAGATTAAAACATCCAACTATTTGGTTCGTTAAATAAAATATTTGAAAATACTAATGTGAGGAGAATACCATGAGTATTATTCAAATTACCAATTTGAAAAAGAGCTTTGGATTGAATGAAGTTTTGCAGGGAATCGACCTAACTATAAATAAGAGTGAAGTGGTCGTAATAATGGGGCCAAGTGGATCTGGGAAATCAACTTTTTTACGTTGTTTAACTTTCTTGGAGGAGCCATCCGATGGAATCATTGAAATTGGTGAGTTTACAGTGCTTGCAGGTGGAAAAATAGAACGCAAACGAAAAAAAGTAATAAGAGAATTAAGGAAAAAAACAGGATTTGTGTTTCAGTCGTTCAATCTATTCCCTCATAAAACCGCCATTGAAAATGTAATGGAAGGACCTATTATTATTCATGGAACTAAACCGGTCGAGGCGAGGAAATTAGCGGAAGCATTGCTTATTAAAGTTGGACTTGGGGACCGTTGTGATCATTATCCAGCCCAACTGTCGGGTGGCCAACAGCAAAGGGTAGCAATCGCCAGGTCGCTTGCATTGAATCCGTTGGTTATGCTCTTCGATGAACCTACTTCTGCTCTCGACCCAGAACTTGTTCGTGAAGTTTTGCAAGTTATTAAAGATTTGGCTCAAGAGGGAATGACTATGATAATTGTGACACATGAAATGAACTTTGCGAAAGATGTCGCCGATAGGATCGTATTTATGGATGAAGGATTAATTGTTGAGCAAGGAACGTCAGCAGAAATATTTCAAACTCCAAAAGAGGAAAGGACAAGACGATTTTTGTCAAAAGTAGAATAATTGCAGCGCCTCCTTCTATGGCATAAAGTCTTGTAAGTAGTTTTTATGTCTATAAAAATTACAAATTAACGCTTGATGCATATATGTTGAAAACACCTTTTCGCCTTTCATTTAATCTGAAATAATAGGAGCGCAATGAAGTTAATCATCAATCATAGTGGGGGGGCTTACTGCCCGTTAGTGCGCAATAAAGAATATCATATTATAATCAATGAAAATGGCTACAATTTAATTACAGGTGTCTGTATTCCTGATTAAATCGGCATCGTGTATGAGACTGTTAGGTAAGTAATCTTTTAACCATATAATAGCTAATACCTCTTTCGATTTAGAAAGGGGTATTTTTTATCGTAAATTCATAAAAGAGCGAATTATCTTGACAGAGTAATTATTCGTAGCTTACTATTAGTTAAATTCCGATGAAACCTATCGGAATGATTAGCATAGTATAAACTACTAATTAAAAGATAGCTTAGCTTCATTAGAAGACATTAGGGGGAGAAATGGTGAATAGCATATTTGTCAAAACAGAACGTCAAAAGACTTGGTTAGAGAAGTTGTATAAGAAAGAAATAAATTTCAAAAATACGTCAGCACAAACTGATGAGTTAGCCATCTTCCCTACGGAAAACATTCAAGAGTTAATCCAAATGGGTTATACGAGTAGTACAATTCCAACAGCTTACGGCGGAGAAGGGTTAAAGGTGTACGATATGGTACTCCTTCAAGAAACATTAGCGAGTTTTGATGGAAATACAGCACTTTCCATCGGATGGAATCTCGGAGTTGTCGGAGAACTTTTCGGAAAAGGGTTATGGAATGATAAAAATCTTGAATTCTTTGCCAAGGAAGTTCTGAATGGAGCTTTAGTGAACCGCTCTGTGAGTGAAGCACAAACAGGGAGTCCAACTCGGGGAGGACGTCCTGGTACAAATGCGGTAAAACAAGATGGTTCATGGGTATTATCGGGACGTAAAACATTTACAACGGCTTCTCCAGTATTAACATATTTTCTAACATCTGCGTGGATTGAAGAACAACAACAAGTAGGATTCTTCCTGCTTCACAAAGATTTAGAAGGACTAACAATTGATCATACATGGGACGTCATTTCAATGAGAGGAACTGGAAGTCACGATCTCGTTCTCGATAATGTCAAAGTCGAAGAGTCAAAACTTGTTGAACTTCCTGACAAGCCAAGTGGCGCTCCGTTTAGTGGTTGGCTTCTTCACATACCAGCATGTTATCTAGGAATTGCACAGGCAGCACGTGATTATGCTGTGCATTTTGCAAATAATTATTCACCTAACAGCCTGAATGGACCAATTAGTCAATTGCCAAATGTTCAACAATTACTAGGAGAAATTGATTTGGAATTAACCCAGGCAAGGCATCTGATTTATAGTGTGGCGGAGGCCTATGATGATGAATCACGAAGAGGCTATCTGACAAATGAGGTCGCTGTTGTCAAGCACACCATTACGAATTCAGCCATTACGATTGTCGATAAAGCAATGAGAATTGTAGGTGCAAAAAGTCTTCAACGGACGAATCCATTACAGCGCTATTATCGGGATGTCAGGGCAGGTTTGCACAATCCTCCTATGGACGATATGACAATTAAGAAATTGGCACTGACTGCAATTGAACAAGATACAATAAAAAACGCTATCCAAATGTAAGCATATTGGATTGAAGCGAAAAAGGGGATTTCATGATGAGAAGAAGAAGCGTGTTTCAACTTGCGGCAATTGGTTTAGCATTAACTACTATTTTAGCTGGATGTAACTCAAGTAAAGCGGCCGATGGTAATGATTCAGACATACAAAAAGTGAAAATCGCCTATGATCAAGCTTCAAAACCAATGTCCTGGTTGGATGAAAAAGGAAATGCAACTGGATATGATGTTGAAGTGATGAAACTAGTTGATGAATTACTTCCACAATACGAATTTGAGTACGTTGGAACGACAAGCGATGACCTACTTGTGGGTGTCGAACAAGGGAAATACCAGGTAGGGGTTAAAAATGCATTTTGGACACAAGAAAGAACAGAAAAATTTATCTTCCCGAAAGAATTTATCGGCTTAAGCAGTGCGGGTCTTGTGCTTAAGAAAGAGAATGAACATATCAAATCCCTATCAGACTTCGCTTCTGCCGGCTTTTCGTTGGCACCTATTGCAGCTAATAATGCTCAATACACTGTAATTGATGAATATAACAAAGAAAATCCGGGTAATAAAGTGCAGTTGAAAGCTGGAGATGCTTTCACAGTTGACGTTGTTCAGTGGGTGAATGAAGGTCGCGTAGATGGTGGTGTTATCATTGAGGGTCCTTTTGAAAAGCAAGTGACTGCTGAAGATGGCCCGTATCATAATCTGGCAGACGAGGTTGTTTACAATGAATTTGCAGTCATAAAAACATGGCCTTTATTCAATAAGAAAGAACAGGAATTTGCGGATGCCTATGATCAAGCAGTTAAACAATTGAAAGAAGAAAAGAAGACAAGTGAATTAAGCACATCGTTTTACGGCAGAGATTTGTTTGAAGTGTTGGACGCTGTAGAGAGATAACGCTAAAGATATAAAGGCTGTTGGGTGTGCGATATGCTCAACAGCCTTTGTCAATCAAATGGTTACAATTTGAAAATGAAAGCGGGGTGGATACATGGAGAAGTATTTTGACGCATCATATATATGGGAATCCATCCCACTACTAATTCCTTTTTTAAAAATGACATTTATGGTTGCAGGTCTTTCCGTCCTGTTCGGTACGTTCCTGGGCTTTATCTTAACGGCGGCGAAAATAGGGAAAAGTAAATTTGCAAGGAAGGTAGCTAATGGTTATACAACGATATTAAGGTGTACACCCTCTATCGTACTCCTTTTTTTAGTATATTATGGACTTCCTGCAATCGGTGATCGTGTCGGTCTGAATTTGAACAATATACACACAGCTGTATTTGTCATAATCACTTTTACACTTCAATTTGCGGCGGCTATGTCCGAGGTCATGCGCTCAGCTTTTCAATCAATTGACAAGGGACAATTTGAGGCCGCAGTAAGTGTTGGGCTAAGCAATTCACAGGCTTATAGACGAATCGTATTTCCCCAAGCTTTTGTAGTCGCATTACCGAACTTTGGAAACAGCTTGCTGGCAGTACTTCAAGAAGGATCGTTAGCATATACAATCGGGTTGATAGATGTTGTCGGAAAAGCAAATCTTATTATTGCGGGCAACTATAACGCACATGCATTAGAAATATTTCTTGCATTAGCAATTATTTACTGGATACTTTCAATAGCAATTGAACAGTTCTTCTTAAAATTAGAGAAAGTATTTAGTAAGGGGAAACAAGGATTGAAAACTGTATAGGGGGGTGAGAAAGTGTCTGAAGGATTAAATTACAAGTTTTTAGTAGATACATTTTTTATCGCATTATCAGGTGTTCCTATAGCGCTATTCATTACAATTGTAGCTTTGCTCTTTGCGTTGCCGTTAGGATTTTTACTGGCACTAACAAGAATCAATCGAATTCCCGTGTTACATCGTTTTGCACAAGTATACGTTTCTTTTGTCAGAGGAACCCCAATTATCATTCAGATTTTCATCGTCTATAGTAGTGTCCCCTTATTGCTAAGTTCACTATTTACAAAGTTTAATATTGGGATGAATGTGTATGAAGTGAATCCAATTTGGTACGCATTCATTGTCTTCACTTTTAACACTACAGCGGTCCTGATTGAAGTTTTTCGCTCTGCACTAAGCACGGTGAACAAGGGGCAGTTGGAAGCTGCCCAATCAGTGGGGCTAACGAATGTGCAAGCATACAGAAGAATTATTATTCCACAGGCATTGGTCGTTGCAATGCCGAATATCTGTACAGCGACAGTCAACTTAATCAAAGCGACATCTCTCGGGTATGCAATGTCATTACAAGAAATTACGTTGAAAGCAAAAGTGGCAGCGAACGTAGGCTACAATTATGTTGAGGCCTATATCGATATCTTTCTTGTCTATTTACTGTTATGCAGTGCAGTCGAATTCGCATTTAAACTATATGAAAAACGTTTGAGTAAATATAAACCGTCAGTCGTTTAAGTATGAAAAGGAGGGATCCGAAGCATGTTAGAAATTAGAGATATCCATAAGTCATTCGGTAAAACTGAAATCTTAAAAGGTGTTGACGTAACAATAGATAAAGGCGATGTTGTTGTTATACTGGGGCCAAGTGGATCCGGTAAGACAACATTACTGAGATGTATCAATTTTTTAGAAAAAGCGGATCAAGGCCGTGCTATTTTTGGGGATATAGACGTGAATTTAAAAACAGCATCCAAAAAACAAATCCATCAGATTAGACAGAAAATCGCTTTTGTATTTCAAAACAATAATTTGTTCAATAATAAAACAGCTTTAGAAAACGTTACAGAAGGACTTATTATCGGAAGAAAAATCCCGACAGCAGAAGCGGTTGAGATAGGGAAAAAAGCGTTGGATAAAGTGGGGCTGTCGGATAAATACAATGCATATCCCAGTGAATTATCGGGAGGGCAGCAGCAAAGGGTAGGCATTGCAAGAGCAGTTGCTTTGAATCCAGACATTATTTTATTTGACGAACCAACTTCTGCATTGGATCCAGAATTAGTCGGGGAAGTTTTGACAGTTATGAAGAATATCGCGAAAGAAGGAACAACTATGTTAGTTGTCACACATGAAATGGGTTTTGCGAAGGATGTAGCTAACAAAGTAATATTTATGGATGGGGGAGTCGTAGTAGAGGAAGGAGCACCCCATGAAATCTTTGTAAATCCAAAGGAAGAACGAACACAGAAATTTTTAAAAAGGGTATTGCCCGAGGACTTTACGTATCATATTTAATAGTCATTATCCATGAGGGTGACTTTCATTATATTAATAATGAAAGATAATTGAAATTTCATTCAAACTGATTCATTATAATAACTAGACCGTCTTTTTAGTAAACCTTGGCTTAAGGTTGCTCAGAAGAAATAAGTTCATAAAGGAAGTTTGTCAATGCAAGAGACTAACATTACGAGAATAGAATTAGACGGTAGAGAACTAATACTTATTGGAACTGCCCATGTTTCCAAGCAAAGTGCAGAACAAGTAAAAGAGGTAATCGACAAGGAAAGACCCGATTCAGTATGCATTGAATTGGATGAACAAAGGTTTCAATCTATAATGGATAGTAATAAGTGGAAAGAAACGGATATTTTCAAGGTGATTAAAGAGAAGAAAGCTACATTGCTCTTAATGAATCTGGCAATATCCTCCTTTCAAAATCGTTTGGCAAAGCAATTTGATATTAAACCTGGACAGGAAATGATTCAGGGGATTGAATCAGCAAAAGAAGTCGGTGCAAATTTGGTGCTTGCTGACCGTAATATCCAAATTACTTTTTCCCGAATTTGGGGGAATATTGGACTTAAGGGGAAAAGTCAGCTTCTGATGTCGGTTTTTTATAGTATCTTCAGCAAAGAGACGATTTCTGAAGAAGAATTGGAGAAAATGAAATCAAAGGACACGCTAAATGCCGTTCTAACTGACTTTACGGAATCATTTCCAAGGTTAAAGACGCCCTTAATCGATGAGAGAGACCAGTATTTAGCACAGAAAATCAAAGATGCACCAGGTAAAAAGGTCGTTGCAGTCATTGGTGCAGCACATGTTCCAGGGATTACAAAAGAAATCTATAATGACCATGATTTAGTCGCATTAGCGCAAACACCACCAAAATCAAAAATCCCAAAAATTATCGGATGGGCAATTCCGATTCTTCTATTATCAATTATCGCCTACACCTTTATCGCAAATCCATCTGCCGGTTTCGATCAAGCGTTAAGCTGGGTCTTATGGACAGGTAGCCTGTCAGCTATTGGTGCTGCGGTGGCTCTTGGACACCCGCTGGCCATTTTAGCGGCCTTTGTATCAGCCCCTATTACTACCTTGCATCCACTGATAGCGGCCGGTTGGGTTTCAGGAATTGTTCAAGCATTTTTTCGCCGCCCAAGTGTTGGTGATTTTGAAACGCTTTCTGCAGATGTTTTTACGATTAAAGGTTTTTGGGCAAATAAGGTGACACGGGTCTTGTTGGTAATCGTTTTGACTAACTTGGGAGGAACGTTGGGGACCTTCTTAGGCGGAGCCGACGTTATCCGTGTATTCTTTGAAAACTTAAAGTGAAATCAATTGATCAGCATTTTCTTTTAAACGTTTTATAGTAATAATGGGGTGGGGGTGGGGACCGGATGAATCGAATCAGTTTTTGCTTGTTAGTGATTTTGACGACTGGACTAATGGGTTCTTCTTTTACAATAGGGAAGTTAGGGTTAGCCTATTCATCTCCACTCCTATTAGTCGCTCTGCGTTTTACGCTTGCAGGGATTATTATGGCAACTATCGTTAAAATCTTAAACAAGCCACATCCAGTAAAAGCAATCGACTGGTTGTGGCTTGTTCTAATTGGACTTTTCCAAACAGCTTTTGTAATGGGCTGTATATTTATGGCACTGCGTACAATCACTTCTGGAGAGACGTCTATCCTAACGTTTATGAATCCTTTACTCGTTGTCGTTTTTGGGACGCTTTTTTTAAAATCGCGTTACCATATTCAGCAATGGATAGGTGTACTGTTAGGTTTTATCGGGGTTTTTCTCACGTTAGGTTCACATCTTGACTTTAAAGTCGGTACCATATTAGGGCTTTTGTCGGCTGTTTCATGGGCGATTGCTACGCTATTGATAAAAATACATGGTTTCAAATTTGATACGTATGTAATGACAGCCTATCAAATGCTTTTTGGTGGATTAATTCTCTTTCTGGGAAGCTTACTACTGGAAGAGACTTTCTTTAAAATGACTACTCAATCTATCCTGATTTTGTTATGGCTTACCATTGCAGCTTCAATTATTCAGTTTTCTATTTGGTTTTATCTTCTCCAAAGAGGTAATCAAGAACGAACTAGTGCATTCCTTTTTTTAGCGCCATTCTTCGGTGTACTCACAGGATGGTTTTTACTCCATGAAAGACTAACCTGGTCTATCCTTTTTGGTGGCTTACTAATATTTGCAGGAATCTTTCTTGTTAATTGGAAAAATAATTATGAAAAGGAAATAGAGAAAACCAATGAGAACAACGAAAGGTTAAGTGAGAGTTAACAAACATATTTCCTAGCGCACTGAAAAGTAGTTTAAAGTGCCTTTTATATGTGCAAGAAGATCGCCTTTAATTCCAACTAAACTGATATGATTGAAAATAAATTCTGATAAGTCATTGACTTTGAATTTTTGATAATGTAGTATTGGTCTCAACTTAATAGTTTATATCTTATCTAGAGAGGTTGAGGGACTGGCCCGATGAAACCTCGGCAACAGACTGTTTAGTACTGTGCCAATTCCAGTAAACGAAAGTTTAGCAGATAAGAGGAGTAATATGTGTTCGATTCTATTAACCTCTTCTTGCTCTATTTAGAAGTGGTTTTTTTATTTCTTTACTGTAAAGGTTGTAAGTCATTTATCATTTTAACAATTTCATACATGCTAATTAGACAACTAAAGGCAACTTTCTAATCGATTATTTGAATCGGAAAAAGGTGTCTTTTTTGTATATAAAAATTAAACTGAAACAAATGATTTAGGGGGGCAAACAATGACAGAGTCTACAAATATCGTTTGGCATGAATCAGAGGTAACAAAAGAAAATCGTCAAGAACTAAAGGGCCATAAGAGTGCTATTCTTTGGTTCACAGGGCTATCAGGGTCAGGGAAATCAACAGTTTCAGTAGCGCTAGAAACAGAGTTACACGCGAAAGGCATTCACACTTATCGACTGGATGGAGATAATGTCCGGCACGGTTTAAATAAGAATCTGGGGTTTAGTCCAAATGATCGGACGGAAAATATTCGCAGAATCGGTGAAGTTTCAAAACTTATGGTCGACGCTGGCTTATTCACATTGACAGCATTCATATCGCCTTATCAGGAAGATCGAGATCAGGTGCGAGAAATTGTCAAATCCGATGAGTTTATCGAAATATACGTCAAGGCCAGTTTAGAAACTTGTGAAGAACGGGATCCGAAGGGGCTTTATAAGAAAGCAAGATTGGGTGAAATTAAAGGCTTTACAGGAATTGATGCTCCTTATGAAGAACCTGTTAACCCGGAAATAATCATTGATACCAATCAATTAAATATTGTAGAGTCTGTCAAAGTCATCGTTTCTTATTTAAAAGAAAATAACTATATCTAAAAAAATTACTCAATGCGTAACATATTGGGGTTTTAGGAATAGAATGTATTTAAACCTACTTGACACATAGGATTAATAAAGTTAATATAAACGCTAATCACATGCCGACTGGAAATCCAGAAGCTAATGGACAATCGTGAACATACGAACAATTCGCTGACTAAAAAATTAGAGGCGACTTTAATCAATAGTAGATTAAAGTCGCCTTTTTTAAAAAAAGATAATGTAATAGAGTTATTGAGTTTAGAGGGGGGATTAGTATGGCGAAGTTGACGTACAAATCTTGGGCTGAGACTAGTGAAGTTTTTCCAATCGATGACGAGTCAAAAGGTGCGTTAAACGTCTTGCGATGGGCTTACGGAGAATACGACGATGAACTTGTATATGCGTGTAGTTTTGGGGTTGAAGGTATCGTAATGATAGATTTAATCTCGCAAATAAAACCAACTGCTAAAGTGGTCTTTCTCGAAACCGGATTTCATTTTCAAGAAACGCATACCTTAATCGATGAAGTAAAGAAACGTTATCCAAAGCTTGTAATTGAAATGAAGACTCCCGGCTTAACGGTTGAGGAACAAGCTGACAAGTATGGCGATCGACTATGGGAAAGACAGCCGGATCGTTGTTGTCATATGAGGAAAGTAATTCCACTCCGTGAAGCAATGAGCGGTACGACCGCTTGGTTATCCGGACTTAGGCGCGAACAATCACCATCAAGAAGTCAGACAAACTTTGTGAACAAAGATGAAACCTTTCAATCGGTTAAAATTTGCCCGCTGATTCATTGGACGTGGATTGATATTTGGGATTATGTAAAAAAACATAATTTGCCTTATAATCCACTCCATGACCAAGGCTATCCCAGTATCGGTTGTTCACACTGCACATTCAAAGGGGATACAACGACGGGGTCGAGGTCAGGGCGCTGGGCAAATCAGGCGAAGACAGAGTGTGGCTTGCATAATGCTAATGAAAATGGGGGAATTTAAATGAGTTTGAGTCAACCGCATGGTGGTACATTAATTAATCGCTGGAATCCTGGTTTTCAATACGAAGGAATAACTGAAACAGTTGAATTAGACGAAATTGCTAGTAGTGACTTGGATTTGATTGGTACGGGTGCTTATAGCCCTTTAAGTGGATTTCTTACAGAAGTAGACTACAATTCTGTTATTACAACAATGAGATTATCTACTGGAGTACCTTGGACAATTCCGATTACATTGCCAACGACAGAGGTGAACGCACAAGGTATCGCTGTTGGGGAATTTGTGAAATTGGTGAGAGATGGAGTTGTCTATGGTGTTCTCGAAGTATCGGATATTTTTACACCAGATAAGGAAAAAGAAGCTAAACTAGTCTATCAAACGACAGACCGTGAGCACCCAGGCGTCAAGAAGTTGTTTGAGCGCCCTAATGTCTATCTGGGTGGAACCATCACACTAATTCAGCGAAGGCCGCTGAATGAGTTTTCGGAGTACTTATATGACCCGATTGAAACAAGAGGGAAATTCCAAGAACTTGGCTGGCAAACAGTCGTCGGTTTCCAAACGAGAAACCCAGTTCATAGGGCACATGAATATATTCAAAAGTCTGCATTGGAAATTGTAGATGGATTATTTTTGAATCCACTTGTTGGTGAAACGAAATCGGATGATATTCCAGCAGATGTGCGCCTGGAAAGCTATGAAGTCTTGCTAGAAAAATATTATGCGAAAGAGCATGTATTTTTAGGTGTGTTTACAGCGGCAATGCGCTATGCCGGACCAAGAGAAGCCGTTTTTCATGCGATGGTTCGAAAGAATTTTGGTTGTACACACTTTATCGTCGGTCGTGATCATGCGGGTGTTGGTAATTATTACGGTACGTATGATGCTCAGAAAATCTTTAGCAACTTTACGCTTGGAGAACTTGGGATTACGTTATTATTTTTCGAACATAGCTTTTACTGCAATAAGTGTGGCAACATGGCAACACCAAAAACATGTCCGCATGATGCCAGTCACCATGTGATCTTGTCGGGAACAAAAGTGAGAGAAATGCTTCGTAAGGGAGAACAACTGCCATCGACATTTAGCCGACCGGAAGTGATCGAAGTATTAATTGCAGGAATGCAAAAAGAAGAGATTCATTCATAACGATGATTTTATTGTAGAACTGAGCGGTGAGAGGAGAGATGAGAATGGGAAAAGTATTTATAGTTGGAGCTGGACCTGGAGATGTTGATTTAATCACCGTTAAAGGGATGAAATGTATTCAACAAGCGGATGTCATCTTGTATGATCGTTTAATTAATAAAGAGTTGCTCTCCTATGCAAAACCGGGAGCGGACTTAATTTATTGTGGAAAACTCCCAAATTACCATGCAATGATTCAGGAGACGATTAACCACTTTTTAGTGAAATATGCGAAGCAGGGAAAAATCGTCACACGCTTAAAAGGTGGAGATCCATTCGTTTTTGGCAGAGGTGCTGAAGAGGCAGAAGTTCTTGCAGACAACGGAATCCCTTTTGAGGTGGTTCCAGGAATTACTGCTGGAATTGCGGCTCCTGCTTATGCGGGAATCCCAGTCACACATCGTGATTTAAGTTCTAGTTTTGCGATTGTAACTGGCCATATGCGTGCTGGAAAAAGCGATTCCATTCATTGGGAAAGTCTTGCAGTTGGTATTGATACATTAGCGATTTATATGGGTGTCGGAAACTTACCTTATATTTGTGAGCAACTGACTAAGCATGGCCGACCTGAAAACACGCCAGTTGCACTTGTTCATTGGGGGACGACAGAAGCGCAGTATACGATTACAGGTACACTGTCGACCATTGTAGAGATTGCGAGAGATTCCGAAATTAAAAATCCAAGTATGATCATTGTCGGCGAAGTTGTGAAATTGCGAGAGAAGATTCAATGGTTTGAACAAACAGAGTTGAACCAAAATAGTATTAAAGAAGTATCTGCATACTAGCAGTTTAACTTCATTCAGCAGTGGTGAAAATCCCTGCTTAATAATAAAGAAAGGTTAACTTAGTCTTGATACGAGGAGGGATTAGCATGCAGGCAGTTTTATATGTGGGCCACGGTAGCCGAATTAAAGCAGGTGTCGAAGAAGCCGTTCAGTTTATTAAGAGCAGTCAAGCAATGATCGATGTTCCGATTCAAGAGATTTGTTTTTTAGAACTGGCGGCACCAAGCGTGGATGAAGGGATTACGAAATGCGTGGAACGCGGAGCTACTAAAATTGCCATTGTACCTATACTTTTATTAACTGCAGCGCATGCAAATGAAGATATTCCATTTGAAATCGAAGTTGGAAAAATCATGTATCCCGATATCGAATTTACATACGGAAAAGCATTTGGCATTCATCCGAAGATTGTTGATAGTTTATATGACCGAGTTGTTGAACAACAAGTAGCGATTGCAGAAGATGCTCAAGTGTTAATCGTAGGCAGGGGGAGTAGTGATCCCGCAGTTAAGCATGATTTAAACGAAATTGCACAGCTTCTTGCTGACAAGTACGCCTTTAATAAAGTAACTGTTTGTTTTCTTTACGGAGCAGATCCTCATTTCGATGAAGCATTACTGCAACTACAGGAAGCACCTCAAAAGCAAGTTTTCATTATTCCGTACTTATTATTTACAGGTATTTTAATGAATGGAATTGAGAAAAAGATTGTGACACAGTCTCCTAATGACCAGCAGCTTATTCTTTGTGAAAATCTTGGTTATCACAAATATGTCCAGGATGTACTTGTAGAACGGGTGAATGAGTTACTTGAAAAAGAGCAAATCAGTCAGCTTATTTAAATGAAGATATTTTGTCTGAGAGGATGAAAGGAACTATGGAGAAACGGGAACAAAATCTTGAACTTACTATTGAAAATGTTAAAAAGATGCTGAGCACGATGAATTATGGCTCTATCACATTGGTTATTCAAGACAATGTTGTGGTTCAAATAGAGAGAAACGAGAAAATTAGATTGAAATAATGCTCTTTTTATAGCTGTGTATGTTGAAATAAAGAATTCTTTTGAATTCGCTATGACGCTTGAGGATACCTCAGCTTAGTTTATATAAGTATTCGCGTGTTCAGCATATATATGTAAAATACTAATTTTGCGGGGTGGGAAATTTTGGCGCTTCAAGTGATAAACAGTCCTTTTAATCAGGAGCAGGTAGAACTCCTAAATCAACTTTTACCAATACTGACGGAGACACAACAAATCTGGTTGGGCGGCTATCTGAGTGCGAGTCAATTAGCTACGCAATCAAACGCTTCAGGCAGCGTGGCTGTTCTGGAAGCTCCGTCAAAACAAATAGAAGTCATCTCAAAAGAAGTGACAATTCTCTATGGATCTCAGACTGGTAACGGGCAGGCTTTAGCTGAAAAACTGACGAAGAATTTAAAAGCAGAAGAGTTTCAAGTAACGCTTGCTTCTATGAATGAATTTAAACCGAATTCGCTTAAGAAAATTGAGAACTTACTACTTATTGTAAGTACACATGGTGAAGGTGATCCACCAGATAATGCATTGCCATTCTATGAATTTCTTCATGGTAAAAGAGCGCCACAATTGGATACTCTACATTATTCGATCCTGTCTTTGGGGGATAGTTCTTATGAGTTTTTCTGTCAGACAGGTAAACAATTTGATGAACGATTACTAGAGTTAGGTGCAAAACAACTTAGTCCACGTGTGGATTGCGACTTGGATTATGATGAATCTGCCGCGGAATGGTTTACGAATGTTTTAGCCACATTAAATGAGCAACAAGGAAGCAGTTCTACAACGGTCCAACAACCAGCCAACAAGGGTGTTACGGAACAACTGGAGTATTCTAGAACAAATCCATTTAAAGCTGAAATCCTAGAGAATCTGAATTTAAACGGCCGTGGTTCAAACAAAGAAACACGTCATCTTGAGTTATCACTTGAAGGATCGAACCTTGAGTTTGAACCAGGAGACAGTTTAGGCATTTTCCCAGAAAATGATACAGAATTAGTAGATACCTTGATTGCAGAGATGGGCTGGAATGCTAGCGAAGCAGTGAAGGTCAATAACCAGGGTGAACTTAAGCCCTTGCGCGAGGCGTTGATTTCTAATTTTGAAATCACTGTATTGACGAAACCATTACTACAAAAAGCAGTGCAATTTACCGCTAACAATGAATTAAAGGAACTCTTGGAATCAGCAAAGGAGCAAGAATGCAGGGATTATCTCTATGGTCGTGATCTATTGGATCTAGTACGGGATTTTGCACCATGGGAAGTCTCTTTAAGTGATTTTGTCGCAATATTACGTAAAATACCCTCGCGCTTATATTCAATTGCCAGTAGTTCAAAAGCAAATCCAGATGAAGTTCATCTCACGATTGGAACTGTTCGTTATGAGGCACATGGTCGCGATCGGGTTGGAGTCTGTTCAGATGAATGTGCTGTACGTGCGCAACCAGGAGATCATTTACCGGTATATGTTCAGCGTAACTCGAACTTTAAATTACCAGAAGATCCTAACACGCCTTTGATTATGATTGGACCTGGTACTGGAATAGCTCCGTTTAGATCATTCTTGGAAGAACGCGAGGAGATTGGCGCCGAAGGGAAAACATGGTTGTTCTTTGGTGATCAACACTTCGTTACAGACTTTCTGTATCAGGTTGAATGGCAACAATGGCTCAAAGAGGGTGTATTGACGAGAATGGATGTTGCATTTTCCCGTGATACGAAAGATAAAGTCTATGTCCAACACCGAATGATTGAGAACAGCCAAGCTATTTTTAAGTGGCTAGAAGAGGGTGCTGTACTCTACGTCTGCGGCGATGAAAAGCATATGGCTGCTGACGTCCATACTACTTTGGAAAAAATCCTTGAAGAAGAGGGTGCCATGAGTTCTAAGGAAGCATCTGATTATTTAGCTGACATGCAACAGCAGAAACGTTATCAACGTGATGTCTATTGAAACAAGTGAGAGAGGAGCTAGTTACATGACTAAAAAAATAATTCTTCCGCCACAACCCGGTCCACCTAGTGATGTTGAGCGGATTAAGAGTGAGAGTAACTATTTACGAGGAACGCTTGTGGAGACGCTTGAATATCCGATTAGTTCCGGGATACCTGACGACGATAATCGATTGATGAAACACCATGGGAGTTATCTGCAAGATGATCGGGATTTACGCAATGAGCGACAACGTCAAAAATTAGAGCCGGCATACCAGTTCATGGTCCGTGTTCGCGCTCCGGGCGGCGTTGCAACCTCGGCGCAATGGCTAGCAATGGACGGTGTTGCCAATAAATTTGGTAATGGAACGTTGAAATTGACTACCCGACAAGCATTTCAAATGCATGGGATTTTAAAGTGGAATATGAAGGAAAATATTCAGGAAATTAATGCGGCATTGATGGATACACTAGCGGCTTGTGGTGATGTGAACCGGAATGTCATGTGTAACCCAAACCCTTATCAATCGGATATTCATGCTGAGGTCTATGGTTGGGCTCAGAAACTAAGTGATTATCTTTCGCCACGGACCAATGCGTACCATGAAATTTGGCTTGATGGTGAAAAAGTAATCGACAGTCAAGAAACAGAGGAAGAAATCGAACCATTATATGGTGCGCTCTATTTACCACGGAAATTTAAAATTGGTGTAGCAGTTCCTCCTAATAATGATGTTGACGTCTTTTCGCAGGATCTTGGTCTAATTGCCATTTTAGAAGAAGGTAAATTAGTAGGATTCAACATTGCAGTCGGAGGCGGCATGGGGATGACACATGGAGATACAGACACCTATCCTCAGGTAGCACGGGTGATTGGATTTTGTACAACAGATCAGATTATCGAAGTAGCCGAAAAAATCATTACGATTCAACGTGATTACGGGAATCGTTCTGTTCGAAAGTATGCACGTTTTAAATACACAATTGATACACGTGGACTTGATTGGGTCGTAAAAGAACTCAATGAGCGATTAGGCTGGGAACTAGAAACCGCGCGTGATTATCATTTTGAACATAATGGAGATCGTTACGGTTGGATAGAAGGAAGCGATGGCAATTGGCATTTCACGCTCTTTATCCAAAATGGTCGAATCCAAGACTTGGATGATTATCCACTGATGACTGGCTTGCGCGAAATTGCCAAGATTCACACAGGAGATTTCCGCCTTAGCCCAAACCAAAACCTGATTATCAGCAATGTTTCGAGTCAAAATAAGAAAAAAATCGTCGAACTGATTGAACAGCATGGATTGACTGATGGACAGCATCATTCTGCATTACGTCGAAGTTCAATGGCTTGTGTTGCTTTTCCAACTTGCGGACTAGCGATGGCTGAAGCTGAACGTTATCTGCCTTCGCTGTTGGATAAGATGGAACTGATTTTGGATGAAGCGGGCTTGCGTGAAAAAGAGATTATCATACGTATTTCAGGGTGTCCGAACGGTTGTTCTCGTCCTTCTTTAGGGGAAATAGCCTTTATCGGTAAATCTCCTGGAAAATATAATATGTATCTAGGGGCTGGCTTTGTTGGAGATCGACTGAACAAATTATATCGAGAAAACATTGGAGAAGAAGAGATTCTAGCACTACTTAGACCACTATTTTTCCAATACGCGAAGGAAAGACAAGAAGGCGAGCATTTTGGAGATTTTGTTATCCGTGCAGGACATGTGAAAGCAGTCCAATCTGGATTGGACTTTCACGATTAATAAGAAAAGCGCAAGCGCCTAGGTAGACCCGAAAAGCGCTGGAGGGCCTAAAGAGAAAGGCGCACTTTGCCGTTAACTTAAGGACTGAAGCGACTCGAGGGACTAGGCGCCGGAGTCTAGACAATAAGAAAAGCGCAAGCGCCTTGGTAGACCCGAAAAGCGCTGGAGGGCCTAAAGAGAAAGGCGCACTTTGCCTTTAACTTAAGGACTGAAGCGACTCGAGGGGCTAGGCGCTGAAGTCTAGACAATGCTCCAAGTGAAAAACTTATACTTTCTAATAGTATAAAAAGCTAAGTAGGACCGCTGATTTTACGGTCTTTTCCAGAATAACTTTACAGCGGCAGGTGGATAAAACAATGAAATCCTATCCGATTATGTTGAACATCGAAGGCAAAGCTGTAGTAGTAGTTGGTGGTGGTCTGATTGCCTACAGAAAAGTTACCGGCTTGCTACAGGCAGGTGCTTATATAACTGTGATTAGTCCGGTGATTCATTCGAAAATAGAACAACTCTTTATTGAGAACAAGATTTCCTGGAAAAATAAATCGTTTGAACCGGTTGATCTTGATTCCGCATTGATTGTTATTGCAGCCACAAATAGTGAAATCGTGAACACATTCGTTGCATCGTCTGCTGGCAAGCATCAACTGGTCAATATCGTTGATAATCCGGAGTTAAGCACCTTTCATGTCCCTGCAAAGCTGACAAGGGGTGACCTAACGATAAGTGTTGCAACGGGCGGCGGAAGTCCGACACTTTCCAAAAGCATTCGTGATGAACTTGCCGTAATTTACGACGATACTTATGGCGATTATCTTGAATTTCTAACGCTGTCGAGAGAAAAAGTTAAGCATTCTATCTTTGATCAAACAATAAAAACGAAATTACTTAAAGCAATCACGAATGACATGTACAGGCAATCTAACAATATGCAAAATGCCTTTCTAGAATTAATAAGTGGATATCAAAACATGTCCTAAATGTAACTGGGAGGATGACAGATATGCGCGTCGTAAACAATATAGCTGAATTGATTGGAAATACTCCGCTTGTGAGATTGAATAGACTGCCAGATTCAGAAGGAGCAGCTGTCTATGTGAAACTTGAATATTTTAATCCAAGCGGGAGCGTAAAAGACCGAGCTGCTTACAATATGATTGTCGAAGCAGAAAAAAGTGGGGAATTGGTTGCGGCGGCAACGATTATTGAACCGACATCAGGCAATACAGGAATAGGATTGGCAATGAATGCCGCGGCAAGAGGTTATGGAGCGATTTTCGTCATGCCGGATAATGCAACGATTGAACGCATTAATTTAATGAAAGCATATGGTGCGGAGGTCGTTCTAACTCCAAGTGAGGAAAGAATGCCAGGTGCAATCGCCAAAGCAAATGAATTAGCTGCACAAATTGAAAACAGTTTTATCCCCATGCAATTTGAAAACTCTGCAAATCCAGATATTCATCGGACAACAACGGCTGTTGAAATTAGTGAAGCGATGAAGTCCATTGGAAGAAAGCTTAATGCTTTTGTTTGTACATCAGGAACGGGAGGGACAGTGACAGGTACCGGAGAAGCACTTAAAGAACTTGATGCTAGAATAACGGTCCATGTTGTTGAGCCCGCCGGATCACCTGTCTTATCGGGCGGAGAGCCTGGTAAGCATAAGCTTGTTGGAACAAGTCCAGGTTTTATTCCTTCCGTTTTGAATACGAACGTCTATGATGAAATATTTATGATACAAGACGATGAAGCTTACAAGACAGTCCGGTCTTTAGCCGCGAATGAAGGGATTCTTATTGGCCCTTCGGGAGGCGCTGCCGTATATGCGGCTTTGACCGTTGCAAGGCGATTGACTCCGAATGATACGGTCGTCTGTATTGCACCTGATTCCGGTGAACGCTATTTATCGAGCGATTTGTTCGAATTTTAAAACTAAATCTTCAATTTACGGAGTGCGTGAATAATAAATAGAGCTACTAAATTAGTTGAACAAATGAAAACCTATATAAACTAAACGAAGTGGCCTTAAAAGGAATTCTTTATTTCAACCTATATAGATTTACTTGTAGGGAATTTTAGGGAAGGGGTATTTGAATGTATTTAACAATAGACGGCATTGTGAAAAGCTTTCCCCACAAAGAAAATGGTCATGTCAAAGTGCTGGATAATATCTCGTTAGACGTGGAAAAAGGACAGTTTGTTTCAATTGTTGGTCCTTCCGGTTGCGGGAAGTCGACATTGCTCTATCTGATTGCTGGTCTTGAAAAGGCTGATCAAGGGGAAATTCGGATTGCTGGAAAAGTAGTGACGGATCCCGGACCAGATCGTGTCGTTGTATTCCAACAGGATGGATTATTTCCATGGTTAACGGTTCTTGATAATGTCACGTATGGCTTACGTTTAAAGGGTCTGCCAAAAAAAGAGGCAGAGGACAAAGCGAGAGAAATGTTGAAAATGGTCCATCTAAGTAATTTTATCGACGCCTATCCACATCAGCTGTCCGGAGGTATGAAACAACGTGTTGCTATCGCACGCGCACTTGTTATGGAGCCCGCAATTTTACTGATGGATGAGCCATTTGCGGCACTGGATGAGCAGACCAGAATGGTGTTACATAATGAACTTCTGGAAATTTGGCAAAAAACGAAGGTGACAATCTTTTTCGTTACGCATAACATTCGGGAAGCTGTCCTTTTATCCGAAAAGATTATTGTATTTGAAACACGTCCTGGAAGAATAAAAGAGATTTATTCTTCAAAAACAATGAAAGACGGCGTTATGCCAAATGATGTAACCTTTCATTTGGAAAAACAGATATTGGCATCACTGCAAGGTGAAATTGAGAAAGTGTTAAAGGAGGAAATGGGGGATGACTACATTTTTAAGACGAACCCTCTTCATCGGGATTCTAGCGGCGATATGGGAAGTCACATCTAGATTATCAAGCTTACCCGATTTCATGTTTCCGAGTCTCAGCCAAGTATTGCATACACTTTACACAGGTATTTTGAGTGGTCAAATAATGACTGCAATCCTTACTAGCATGAGTCGTCTATTAATAGGATTTACAATTGCGACAATCCTTGGTCTTTTTTTAGGCTACCTCATATGGCGTTCTGAGTTAGTGGAAGACACACTTGGATTTCTTGTCACAGCATTGCAATCGATTCCGAGTATTGTTTGGTTCCCACTTGCAATCATTTGGTTCGGTTTGAATGATTTCTCTATTCTTTTTATTGTAACAATCGGTGCGACTTGGACAATGACAATCAATGCGACAAGTGGTTTTAAAAATGTGCCAAGGCTTTATCAACAAGTAGCTAAAACATTAGGTTCTAGCGGTTTTCACTTTTTGCGAACAGTTATTATGCCAGCATCTGTCCCGCAACTCATATCTGGATTACGAATCGCCTGGGCATTTTCCTGGCGCGCGTTAATGGCAGGGGAACTTCTTGGTGGTGGAGGAGGGCTTGGGTATCTCTTGGAAATGGGAAGATCACTCGGACAAATGGATTTGGTTATCTCGGTAATGATCATCATTGGTGTTATCGGTACAATCATGGATAATCTTGTCTTTTTACGATTGGAGCGCAGTGTGCAGAAAAAATGGGGAATTAGTTAAGGGAAAAGCGGAAACAGCATGCTACGACGTGACAGGCATAAGCAGGAATGACTTTGAAGGATGGTAGTCTAAATACGTGATATTCATGGCACAACAAGGAGGGGGAAGTTCAATCCCTCCCCACTGATGACCCGAATCGTGCAGACCAAGTGTCTGGGCGTTGAAGAATAGATAATAGATAAAAAAGGGGAGAGAACGGAATGAAACGTAATTTGTTCTTACTTGGGCTTATTTCTTTAGCTGTATTGGCAATTGTATCTGGCTGTGGAAAGACAGAAAAAGGAGCACAAGACAGTAAAGAAGTGAACATTGGTTATTTCCCTAATTTAACGCATATCGCTACAATTGTGGCGCTAGAGAAAGATTATTTCACTGAAGCATTTGGAGAAGATATTAAAATCAACACAAAAACCGTCAGTAACGGCGGCTTGTTTATGGAGGCGATGGTGACTAAATCCATTGATGTAGGAACAGTAGGACCCGGTCCATTACTGAACTTCTACGTAAAAGATCCCAACTATCATATTATTTCAGGCGCTGTAAACGGGGGAGCCGTCCTCGTCGCGAGTGAACATAGTAATATTAAAGAACTTGCTGATTTAGACGGGAAGAAAGTTGCGATTCCTGTAATAGGAAGTACCCAAGATGTAATGTTACGTAAAGCACTGAAAGATGTGGGTCTGAAGCCGACGTCAAATGGTGGCACAGTCGAAATGTTTGCCGCAGCACCAGCTGATACAGCAACGCTCTTTATTCAAAAGTCTGTGGATGCTGCAGCAACCCAAGAACCATGGGGCTATATTTTGGAAACACAGGCGAACGGTCAATTGTTGTTAGATTGGGAATCATTCGCTTGGGGGAAAGAATCGACAAATACCGTGGTTGCAGCAAGTAAGAAATTTTTGGAAAATGAAACATTAGTAAAGGCCTATTTAACAGCACATGTAAAAGCAGTAGAGTTTATTGAGCAAAATCCTGAAGAAAGTCAAGATCTAGTTATAAAGCACATCAAAGAATTAACAGGAAAAGGGATTGATAAAACTGAGCTCGCAGCCGCATTTAAGCGTCTGAAAGTAACCACGTCTGTCAACGAAGAAGTTATTCAGGAGATGGCTGATATTAGTAAAGAGGCAGGATATGTTACTAGTAATGATATTGACGGTTTAATTCAATTGAAACAGTTGAAGTCAATAGAAGCAAAATAATAAAACGTAAAGTGTTACTGATTCAGTAGGATTATAAACATCATAATGATGTTTATAATCCTACTGCGTTCGTTAATGGTACAGTAGTCGTTCAGTTCAGCCTGATCCGAAAGCACCTCTACATAGGGCATCTAGTGTTTTATCACAAAAGTAAGTAATCATTTACTTATTAGCGTAGGTTGATCAACACATTTAATAGCTAATGATCATCATTGGCGGCATCGATACAATCGTAGATAATCTAGTTTTTTCGACTGGAGAGCAGTGTGCAGAATAAATGAGGAATAAGTTAAGAGGTTATTTATAGAAACAGATGGGGAGAGAAAAGGATGAAACGTAAATTTTTCGTACTTGCGCTTATTTCCTTAGTTATTTTGAGTATTTGTACTGCATGCGCTAAAGCAAAACAAGGAGCACCGGGCAGTAAAGTCGTGAACATTGGATATTTCCCGAACTTAACGCACATGGCTACAATCGTTGCGCTGGAGGAAGGTTATTTCACTGAAGCGTTTGGGGAAGATATTACAATCAACACAAAGACCGTCAGTAACGGCGGACTGTTCATGGAAGCGATGGCTACTAAATCCATTGATGTGGGAACAGTAGGACCAGGTCCTGTTCTGAACTTTTACGTAAGAGACCCTAACTATCATATAATTTCAGGCGCTGTAAATGGTGGTGCAGTCCTTATTGCTAGTGAATATAGTAACGTTAATGAGCTTGCTGATTTGGATAGGAAGAGAGTTGCGATACCTGGAATTGGGGGTACTCAAGATATCATGTTGCGTAAAGCACTAAAAGATGTGGATCTGAAGCCGACGGCAAATGGAGGAACAGTAGAAATGTTTGCCGCGGCACCAGCCGATACAGCAACACTATTTATTCAAAAGTCTCTAGATGCAGCTGCAATACCAGAACCCTGGGGCTATATTTTGGAAACACAGGCAAATGGTAAGCTTTTATTGGACTGGGAATCATTCGCATGGGGGAAAGAATCACCAAATACTGTTGTCGCCGCAAGTAAGAATTTTTTGGAGAATGACAAGTTGGTGAAAGCCTACTTAACAGCTCATGTAAAAGCAGTTGAGTTTATTGAGCAAAATCCTGAAAAAAGTCAAAATCTTGTCATTAAACACATCAAAGAATTAACGGGAAAAGAGATTAACAAAGCTGAACTCGAAGTCGCATTTAAGCGCCTAAAAGTGACTACTTCTGTCAATGACGGAGTAATTCAGGAAATGGCTGATATCAGTAAGGAAGCAGGATATATCCCTAATAGCGATATTGAAGGATTAATTCAATTGGATCAGTTGAAGTCTATAGAAGGAAAATAATAAAACGTAACTAATTTTAGTGAATTGGAAACATCATATTGATGTTTCCAATTCTTTTTTCTCGTAGTTTTGAAAATGTCACAAAGCTTTCCTTTGTCTTACTTGAAAACTAAGAGTAAAATGGAGTTAAGTATGCCAGCCATTGAACGAATTGGGAATCCACCAAATTGGAAAAGCACCTGGCTTTTTTGAGGAGAGACGAATTGATGACTAAAGTAATGGATCCTTCTTGGGAGAAGGTTAATGAAAAAACTGTTTCGAAAGAAAAAAATCTTTCTACGCTATTCGCAGATCTTAAATCTTTATTTAAGGCGATAGTCTTAATCTCTAATGTGCTACCTGTCCTTACTGGATTTTGGTTAGCACTCTATTTTACGAATGGTACTTTTTTAGCAAACTGGGATGTATTTTTGTTGACGATTTCAGGTAGTACACTTGTTATGGCTGGGGCACTTATCTTGAATAACTGGTACGACGTCGATATTGATACAGTGATGGAGCGGACCAAAAACCGTCCGACAGTTACTGGAAACTTTACACTTAAATTTGTCTTTAGATTAGGAATCATATTATCTGTAGTAGGTTTAGTACTTCTAGCTTTTACAACAATTGAAGCGGCTGTCTACGCATTTATTGGATGGTTTACGTATGTTATTTTGTACACAATGTGGTCAAAACGTAGATATACGCTAAATACAGTCATTGGCAGTGTATCAGGTGCGGTGACACCTTTAATTGGATGGGCTGCAATTGCACCTGGTTATCATATCGTGCCAATCGTACTGACGCTTATCCTATTCATTTGGCAAATGCCGCATACGTTTGCTATTGCCATGAAGAAAGTGGAAGAATACAGTTTGGCAAAAGTGGCGATGCTTCCAGTCGTTCACGGGTTTAATTTTACAAAGCGGCAAATGGTTATCTATGTCGCATGCTTACTGCCATTACCATTCTTTTTAGGATCGCTTGGTACAGTATTTGTTATTATTGCCTCGTTGATGAACATTGGGTGGTTAATTGCGACTATCGCCGGATTTTTCACGAAAAACGATATGAAGTGGGCACATCTGATGTTCATGTGTTCCGTGAATTATGTAGCTATCCTGTTTACACTGATGATTCTTGTTACATTGCCAGCATTTAATTAAACAAGAAATTTCAAGCTATCTTAGAATGGTCATACCACGTAAGTGTTAGGGTGATAAATAATACAAGTATGCAAAAATGAAAATCCTCTCGTGTCTAATATGACACGAGAGGATTTTTAAATTACAGGAACCTATTCATCCCGAAATTATTTGAGAACTTGTACAAATTATTTACTGAAATACTCAGCTATTTCTTTTGTGATTTCTTCAGGTACTTTTAAACTTAGCGGTTCTCCGTGCAAGAAATTGAATACGTTCATATCACTTGTTTGGAGTGCGCCCATAGTCAATCGGGGAACAATTCGAACGTGAACACGGTCAGATGAATTCTTACTTACAGGGATAAACAGGGCGAGGTTAAAGCTTGCGATACCGATTGATTCAAAGTAATTGAAAAAGCCTGTGAGACTTTCTGCGAGATCCTGCCAGTTGGTATCCGTTAATTCACCTAACGAAGAAGCACCTAAAACTCCAATGAAATCAATATGACTTTTAGGTGCGAAAGCATGAACCCAGTCGATGGAACCCACCGTCGCGATAAAACGTTCACCAATTTCTTGCTCACTTTCTATTAATGTATCATAATAGTTTCTTCCTGTTTCTGTGTAAAATTGCTCGCTGCTTGCTAATGTTATCAATTGATAGTTGGTCGGCATTTCAGAGGCCAGCACATGAATATGTGGGTGTAAAATGCTACCGCCTGAAGGGGGTAAGTAGTTCCAGTTGATGGATGCATATGCAGTTTCCGGATCCTGGGCAATAACTTTATTCAAATAGTTATGTGCGGCAGAAAAGGAGTTGGCAATCATTGGTGTTGTGAATTCATCGAGTTTAACGTAATGCTGATCACACATTCGGACCACCGCATTATGCTTACTGTAAGGGAAGAGGTTTGGAAAAACGACGGCTTCTCCTTGAATTATCCTGCCGTCTTCGGTTATATCATTCGGGAATTTAGGTGTGACTGTGTGTACGTTTTCAATGCAGAATGGACATTTACTACCCGCGGTTTGTGTTGCGAGCTCAGAATAATCTATTGACGTAAAGGATGCACCTGGGTCGAAAATGATTCGGGATGTTTCTCCTGTTAGCGGATCCATTCGAATTTCAGTTTTGCGGTCAATCAATTTTCCATCTTGCATAGGATCATGAAACGTAAAAAATTCTTCTTTTGCTATAAAAGTAATAGACATCTATAGTTTCCCCCTACTGTATATTCTAAATACACTTTCTATTCTACCTGTGATTCACATAAAAGTCAGTAGTATCATAGTGAATGTCTAAAAGAGTGTAGGGATAGGGATTGCCTATAAAAAAAGGAGTGTTCCTCGCATTATTATGCGAAGTACACTCCTTATTTGCTTCAATAATTAATCTTCAGAACCAACAGCTGCTTCCACCTCGTGCCAAGAAACACCAAGTGCATCTGCTACACCTTGACCATAAGCAGGGTCCGCTTTGTAACAGTGAACAATATGACGAAGCTGAATATGTTTCTCAACGCCATTCATATTACGCCCCGTATTTTCGAACAAAACTTGTTGTTGTTCTATGCTCATTAAGTTGAAGAGTTTACCTGGTTGCTCAAAGTAATTATCGTCATCTTCTCTGAAATTCCATTGGTCTGCTGCACCGAAAAGATCTAGTGCTGGATCTTTATATTTTGGTTGTTCTTTCCACTCACCATAGCTGTTCGGCTCATAATGAAGTGTGCTACCCATATTGCCATCGACTCTCATCGCGCCGTCACGGTGGAAACTATGAACTGGGCATTTCGGTTGGTTGACCGGAATTTGGTGATGGTTCACGCCTAAACGGTAACGCTGTGCATCTCCATAGGAGAAGAGACGACCTTGTAGCATTTTGTCCGGAGAGAAACTGATACCTGGTACAACGTTTGCGGGTGTAAAAGCAGCTTGCTCTACTTCTGCAAAATAGTTATCAGGATTTCGGTTTAATTCCCATTCGCCAACTTCAATAAGAGGGAAGTCTTTTTTATACCATACTTTTGTCAAATCAAACGGATTGTAAGGCATATTGTTGGCTTGTTCTTCTGTCATTACTTGGATGTACATTTTCCATTTCGGGAAGTTCCCATTTTCGATATTGTCATATAGATCGCGTTGATGGCTTTCACGGTCTTTCCCAACAACTGCCTCGGCTTCTTGGTCAGTCAAGTTTTCAATGCCTTGCTGTGAACGCATATGGAATTTCACCCAAACACGTTTGTTGTCAGCGTTGATCATACTAAAGGTATGGCTTCCGAAACCATGCATATTTCTGTACGAATTTGGAAGTCCGCGGTCACTCATAACAATTGTTACTTGGTGAAGTGCCTCAGGTAGTGATGTCCAGAAGTCCCAGTTGTTATTGGCGCTACGCATATTTGTACGTGGATCACGCTTAACAGCATGGTTCAAGTCTGGGAATTGCATTGGGTCTCTAAAGAAGAACACAGGTGTGTTATTTCCGACAAGGTCCCAGTTACCTTCTTCTGTATAATATCTCATTGAAAATCCGCGAATATCGCGTTCTGCGTCAGCACCACCACGTTCACCGGCTACTGTTGAGAAACGAACGAACATATCTGTTTTCTTACCAATTTCAGAGAAGATTTTTGCTTTTGTATATTGTGAAATATCATGTGTTACGGTAAATGAACCATACGCAGCAGATCCTTTTGCATGCATACGCCGTTCAGGAATAACCTCGCGATCAAAATGCGCGAGCTTCTCCAATAGCCAAACATCTTGTAATAGTATTGGCCCTCTAGGCCCAGCAGTCATTGAGTTTTGATTATCCACAACTGGAGCACCAGCAGCAGTTGTTAATTTTTTATTATTGTCTTTTTCTGTCATAGATTCTCACTCCCTAGATTGTTTTAATTCCTACATGATAATCATACTAAAAAAGAAACAATATATCTACTAATAACATCTACTAAAATTAATTCTTTTATAAAGGCTGCATATCCTCAAGTCGTAAGTAGCTTCGTATGCACTTTTACTGAATGAAGAGGGGAGAATTACATATATCCATTCTCAATTAGAAGGTATATAAAAAACTTAGAAATGAGACGCAGGCAATTCGGAAAATAGGCTTCTCCTTCTATATTAACTTTTATTGACGGAAAAGTCAGTAAAATTATACGGGTATGATAAAAATTAATTAAACGTTAAAGAGAATTCTGTGATTCGGCATATCTCAACAATGAAAAACTGCCTGAACAGTCAACGATAAGGTAGATTGTTCAGGCAGTTCATTTTCTCGATAAAGAGGCAATGTTAACTTGAATCAGCAGAAATCCCTGCTGATTAGGAGAATTCAGACTAAAATCGCCTCGTACTACGGAAACAAGCGCAATTCAAAATTCGGACGCAATTACACCTAGGCGCAATTGCTCTCGCTCGATTGTATGAAGAACTTTTTGAAATGCGTCTTCTATATTTTTCGCATCGATATCTACTTTCTGTATGTCAGTATTTTGATAACCAGAATGTTTATACCTTGGATCGTAATAGTGTTCAAGTAGCAACTCGACTACCCATGCAAACTCACCATTTTCCAAATGCGTTTCAATCTCCTTGGCAATGGGGGTATGTAATCGTTTTTTAATTAATTGAAAAGCCTCCTTGAAACGTTCCGGGTTGTTCCACGGTTCATAGTCTGCTAAAACAATTTTGACCCGTTCCTCAAGAGGGAGGTGAATGACAATTTGCATCCCAATTTCCTTTTTCTCATAAATAAATTGCGGTAAACTTACTTTCCCAATCCTTCTGCTCTCACCTTCTATGAAAACATACTGCTCAGTTTTAAAACGTTCTAATTCACGGACTAATAATGAGTCGAATTTCTTTTGATTGCTTGGCTCAAGTCCTATTTGTCCGAAAATAGAACCGCGATGACCAGCAATGTGTTCGAAATCGATGACTGGATAGCCATTGTTCGCTAGACGCTTCAAAATCTCTGTTTTACCAGTACCCGTATAGCCATTCAATACAATGAAGTTTGGCGGAAAGTTCTCCTTTTCCAATTCATGAACGATCCATTGGCGATACGAACGGATCCCTCCACTTAGTCGAGTGGTATGAATGCCCATTAAATCAAGGACAGTAGCCGCTGTCTTACTGCGCATGCCGCCACGCCAACAGAATACCGTCATAGGCGTTTTAATAAGTTTGAAAGCACGAATAAAATCCGGCAATTTCTCTGAAAAGACTTCAAGCCCTCTTTCCATGGCAACTTCTTGTCCATTGTGTTTATAAAGAGTTCCGATTTCCGCGCGTTCCTCATCATCAAAGACAGGAATGTTAATGCTTCCAGGAATCGTCGCCTCATTAAACTCTTTAGGAGAACGGACATCAATGAATGTATGTGGGCCTTTTTCTTGCAATGTAAATATATCTTCCAACATCAGATCTCGAAACATCCAATACACCTTCTAACCAAGATTTACATTTTATCAAATGACAGTGATCCGTCCTTTATTATCTTCTGTTACTTCGCCGATTATCCGTGCGTCTACGCCTTTTTGTTGAAGTTCATCCAACAGTTGACTCACCTGGTTTCCAGGGAGTGCTATGAGCAGTCCACCAGAAGTAACTGCATCACATAAAATCCAACGGTCGAATTGGTCCATTGTTTCCGAGTACGTGACAACATCCGCTACGTGGGCGAAATTGTTCTTCGTTCCGCCAGGTACTTTTCCAGCTTCCGCCAGTTCTTTTGTGCGGGGGAGTGTTGGTACTTGGTCTGCAAAGATTCGAATACCCACGTCGCTTGCTTTCGCTATTTCAGATGCATGTCCAAGTAGTCCGAAGCCAGTTACATCTGTGGCAGCATGGACATCGTATGTCGCCATTGTTTCTGCCGCCGTTTTATTAAGTGTGGTCATAATTTTTGTAACATAGACAATTTCATCTTCCGATAATAAACCATTTTTCAATGAGGTTGTGTAAATCCCGACACCGATTGGTTTTGTTAAAAGTAATTTATCACCTGGTTGTGCACCGGCATTTGTTCGTACTTTATCGGGGTGGACGGTTCCAGTCACGGCAAGACCGAATTTTGGTTCTTGATCATCTATTGAATGTCCGCCGACAAGTGTAACTCCTGCTTCTTTTAATTTATCACCGGAACCCCGAAGGATTTCTGTAAGGATTTTTTTATCCAGCGTAGCGATTGGAAATGCAACGATGTTTAGTGCTGTAATTGGAGTTCCACCCATTGCGTAGATGTCACTGATTGCATTTGTTGCAGCAATTTGACCGAAATCGTAAGGATCGTCGACAATTGGCGTGAAAAAGTCGAGCGTCTGTACCATGGCTATTTCATCAGTCAGTTTATAAACACCTGCGTCATCACTCGTATCGAGGCCAACGAGCAAATTAGGATTGGGAGTCGCAAGTGGTAGGCTACGTAATACCTCCGCCAAATCTGCAGGTCCGATTTTACAGCCACAGCCTCCTTTTTTTGTAAGGGAAGTCAATTTTACTGGTTCAGTTTTCTCCATTATTTTTCCACCTTTCGATTACAATTCTATTTATAATCTTAACACATTGGAAAAATAGACTTAGCATAGCAAGTCCTCGCAATCTATTTCTTATGGTAGAATATTCATAGTTCGTGCAAATTTTAAGGGGGTACAGGTTTGATTCAAAAAAGAATAGCACTATCGTTACTATCTGTATTATTGTTCGTTGGAATGCTATTTACAACGGTTCCAGAACATTCAACCGTGTCTGCAGCTGTTTCGTATGAGGGTTTGGAAAACACCATTAATACGATTATGGCAGATAGTAGAATGCGTGCCGCTTCTAGCAGCGTAACCGTGCGCAAAGCTTCAACTGGGGAAATCATCTACCAAAAACAGGGTGATAAAGGGATTACACCCGCCTCCACGCTGAAAATACTCACAGCAGCGGCAGCACTTGAGACACTTGGTGAAGATTATCGTTTCACTACAGATGTATTAACAAATGGCAAAGTAACAAATGGAATACTAGACGGAAATCTATACCTTCGCGGGACAGGCGATCCTACGTTGTTGAAAAAAGACTTTGATGATTTTGCTTCGAAATTGGCTACACTTGGAGTCAAACGGATTTCAGGTAATCTGGTAGGGGATGACACTTGGTTCGATACGATTCGTTTATCACCAGGTATTGATAAAAATGATGAATCTTATTACTATGCAGCTCAGATTTCAGCATTGACTGTATCTCCGAATACGGATTACGATGCTGGAACGGTCATTGTAGACGCAAAGCCAGCTGCACGCGGGAAAGCAGCAAAAGTAATGCTAACCCCGGAAACTGGCGTTGTTCGAGTGGTCAATCGTTCTAAGACAGTTCCTAAGGGGACTAAAAACACTTTGAAAATTGAACGTCAATACGGGACGAATAACATTATGATTACTGGAAATGTCCCGATTGGTTCCGCTGGCAGGAAAGAGTGGATCACTGTGTCCAACCCAACTGCCTATGCGCTTGATATTTTTAAAAAATCATTACTAGCTAAAGGGATAAATTTTGATCCCTCATCTAAAGTATTACGCGGAAAAACGCTAGAAGAATCCAAAATTCTCGTAACTAAAAATTCCATGCCATTAAAGAGCTTGATGAGACCTTTTATGAAATTAAGTAATAACTCACATGCTGAAGTATTGGCGAAGGCAATGGGGAAAATGAAGTATGGGGATGGCAGCTGGAATGCAGGTTTACGGGTGATGCGTGACTATGCTGAGTCAGTCGGTTTAGATGTGAACGAATGGTTGTTTGAAGATGCATCCGGTATGTCCCATGCGAATAAAGTGACATCTGCACAACTGACTGAGTTATTGTATCAAGTGCGAACGGCACCCTGGTACGGGTCGTTTGCGCAAGGATTACCTGTTGCTGGGGCACCGGACCGATTCATCGGAGGTACGCTTAGGAATCGTATGAAAACGGGAACTGCTAAAGGTAATGTCATTGCGAAAACGGGGAGCTTGACAAATGTCAGTGCATTGGCAGGATATGCACAAACAAAAGATGGAGAAACGCTCATTTTCAGTGTCCTAACGCAGGATCACAAATCCAGTACGATTCCTATCCTAGATCGTATTGCAACTGCTATAACTAATTCAACAATTAAATAATAATATGAATTTGAACATCGGGATATATTTACCTCGATGTTTTTTTATTGTCATGTATTTTTTTGTAATAATTACTTTCTGGACATTTTGGGTATAGCAAGAAATACATATGTACAATTTGAGTATTCAATGCAAAAATCAGATGTCGGGAGGAAATTATGTGGAGTATAAAGGCAGAAAAGGAAGTTCGAATGTTGAAGATCGAAGAGGCAAGGGAAAAGGCGGTATAGCATTAGCCGGGGGCGGTATTGGCGGCTTAATTCTTATACTTATTATTACTTTTCTTGGAGGCAGTCCAAGTGAAGTTTTGAATGACTTACAAGGTGCGGATTCGGGTCCCTCGGTTCCATATGAAGAAACGGCTGAAGAAAAGGAGCTTGCGGAATTTGTTTCAGTAGTTCTTGCAGATACAGAAGTTGTCTGGACAAAATTGTTCCGCGAACAAGGGTTGGAATACGAGGAACCAATCCTCGTGTTATATACAGATAGCGTTCAATCTGCATGTGGAGCAGCAGGAGCATCCGTTGGACCATTTTATTGTCCAGGCGACCACAAACTTTATATTGATTTAAGTTTTTATCAAGAACTTCAAGACAAGTTCCAAGCTCCTGGGGATTTTGCGATGGCCTATGTTGTGGCACATGAGGTAGGACATCATGTTCAAACCCTTTTAGGCATCAATGAACAAGTGAATGCTCTTCGCCCAAAACTGAGCACAGAAGAGTTTAATAAATATTCGGTACGCCTTGAATTACAGGCAGATTATTTTGCTGGCGTATGGGCAAGGCATCAAAAGGACATGAACTTTCTTGAAGAAGGTGATCTTGATGAAGCCATCACAGCAGCGAGTGCTGTAGGCGATGACCGCATTCAGGAACAAGCCCAGGGGTATATTGTTCCCGACAGCTTTACTCACGGAACTTCTGAACAAAGGAAGCGCTGGTTTACTAAAGGATTTGAAAACGGCACCATTGAGGGTGGTGATACATTTAAAGCAAGTGGATTGTAAAAGAAACAGGGAGGTGACAAGGGTTTCCTCCGTGGCACAATGAAAAAATCTTGCTTATGACATCATCGCCATAAGCTAGATTTTATTTATCAAAAAGCAAGTTAGATAAGTAACTCAAATAATGTGCTATCATTGTTAACCTCTTTAAAAGAGAAACCGCAATCATGCATTCGCTGAATAAGTCCTTCGTAGTCTGACTTCCTCTTTACTTCAATGCCTACAAGTCCAGGGCCGCTTTCTTTGTTGTTTTTCTTTGTATATTCAAATGTAGTGATATCGTCGTCAGGTCCAAGTACTTCATCTAAGAATTGGCGTAACGCACCAGAACGCTGAGGAAAGTTAATAATGAAATAATAAAGAAGTCCTTCATAAATCAATGATTTATCTTTAATTTCCTGCATTCGACCAATATCATTATTCCCGCCACTTATGACACATACGACAGACTTCCCCCTAATCTCATCTTTATAAAAATCCAATGCGGCGATAGATAACGCGCCTGCTGGTTCTACGATAATTGCATGTTGGTTATATAATTCCAAGATAGACGTACACACTTTACCTTCTGGAACTAGTACAATGTCTTCCAGGTACTTACGGCAAATTTCAAATGTGTGTTGGCCGGCACTTTGTACGGCTGCCCCATCAACGAATTTATCGATTGTATCCAAGGTTGTCACTTCATTATTCTTTAATGCTGCTTTCATACTAGCAGCACCTTCAGGCTCTACACCAATCATACGTGTACGTGGTGATAGGTTTTTAATATAAGTACTCAAACCAGACATAAGGCCGCCGCCCCCAATACTGGCAAAGACAAAATCAACAGGTTCCTCTATATCATTCATGATTTCAACCGCGACTGTTCCTTGTCCGGCAATGACATCGTAATCGTCAAATGGGTGGATGAAAATTCTGTCTTCAGCAGTCGCACATTCGACCGCTGAAGCGGATGAATCATCAAATGTATCGCCCACTAAAATGATTTCTACATAATTCCGTCCAAACATTTTCACTTGGTTAATTTTTTGCTTCGGAGTTGTCTGTGGCATGAATATTTTTGCGTCAATACCTAGATGCGCACAAGCAAAAGCGACTCCTTGCGCATGATTACCTGCGCTGGCACAGACGACACCTTTTTCAAGTGCAGCTGCTTCTATGGTTTTGATTTTATAATAGGCACCCCGTAATTTAAAGGAACGAACATGTTGTAAATCTTCCCTTTTTACATAGACTCGACAGTCGTATTTTTCTGATAGTCGTTCATTCTTTTGTAGAGGAGTATGTGCGACTACATCTTTTAGTAATTGATTGGCAATCAGTATATCCTCGACTTGAATTCCAGTTGGTTCCGTCTTTGTTAGATTCATAGTAATCTCAGCACCCTCCATATAAATAGATCATTTTTCTATACTAACATGACAGAAGGAGAATAAACACATCAATGTTTGTAATTATGAGTTAATTAAAAAAGGAAAAATGGCAATCTGTCTTATCTAGTTAGAATAAGATTCAATGCTTTTTCATGAATTGCAACATGGAGTGGGGTGGACATTATAACTTCTCCATCGATGATTGCGAGAATTGGCCTGTCTATTTCAATTGTGATTTCTTTTCCCGTTCTGTATGTAACGCCTTTCCTGAGAATCGGTTGACCCCGAAGCAAAGCAGGAAATAGGCGCATTAAGATATTCATCCGTCCTACATCATGAAGCATTGTAATATTTAACATACTATCTGTTGGAGAGGCTCCGGGACAAACGACTAATCCGCCGCCATAGGAGGAAGTATTTCCACAAGCAGTGAGCCAGGTAATAGCGTATGTATAGGTCATATCATCGATTGTGACTGTACTTTTAAACGGCTTAAATGAGAGTAACTCAATTATCGCAGCAATGGTATAAGTGAATGAACTTAAGCCAAGCTTATTTAATATCGGTTTGTAAAATGAGTGATTTACACGTTGACCAATCCTTGCATCAAGCCCGATTCCAGCGACAGTAATGCCAAAACGGTCATTTATGTTTAATAAATCAATGGCAACAGTCCGATGCTCTAATAGTCCTTTGATAAACTGATCGGGGTGAGTAGTTAGGCGGAACATCCGAGCAGTGTCATTTCCTGAACCAGCAGGTAGAATAGCGAGTGGAATACCGGTTTCAGCAATGTCTTGTATGACAGAACTCATTGTGCCATCTCCACCGATAACTGTCACAGCATGAATGGTAGTTGACTGAAGGTAAGTTGTGATGAATTTGCGTGCTGTAACTTCTGAATCACTGACAATCACACTGTATTCTCTATTTTTTTGCTTCAATTTCTTCTCGATTTCATCCCATAATGAGCAAGCTTGGCCATTTCCCGACAATGGATTTACGATGAAAAGATACATAACATACCCCCAATTCTACTATTTTCATAGTAGCACATTTGGATCTATAGGCTTACGAAGTTAAAGCTTCCTCTCAATATGATTTAATGTTAAAGTATATTGAGTGGTACTATCTAAATTGGAAATTGAGAGGGGTAAATTTATGGGAAGAGTACAGGATAAAGTTGCATTAGTAACAGGTGGGGCATCAGGTATCGGGTTGTCTACTGCTACACTTCTTGCAAAAGAAGGTGCAAAAGTAGTCGTTGCAGACTTTAATCTGGAAGGTGCGAAACAAGTTGCCCAAAATATCTTAAACGACGGTGGAGAAGCCGTTGCTGTATTTTTGGATGCTGGGAGTGAACAATCAATTAAAGATGCGATTGATTTCACGGTTGAACAGTTTGGTACCATTACAATCCTCTATAACAATGTAGGGACGACAAATTTGCAAAAAGATTTGGATGTCGTGAATATTGATTTAGATGAGTGGGATCGTTTAATGAATGTGAATGCAAAAAGTGTTTTACTAGGAAGCCGATATGCAATTCCACATATGCAAAAAGCAGGCGGAGGTTCTATTATTAATACTGCATCCATGGCTGCCTTTGCGGGGGATTCTGTCCGTTCAGCTTATGGTGCATCGAAGGCTGCAGTTGTAAACTTGACGAAATATATCGCAACGCAATATGGAAAAGACAATATACGTTGTAATGGAGTTGCTCCTGGTTTGATTTTAACACCTGCTGCAAAACAAAATATGTCACAAGAAGTACTTGATATTTTTGAGAAATATAACGCATTACCATACCACGGGGAAGCTGACGATATTGGAAATACCGTCTTATTTTTAGCTTCTGATGAATCCAAGTTTATTACTGGCCAAACGATTCAAGTTGAAGGTGGTCACTATTTAAGTAACCCAAGTATTGCTGACTTTCATCAGTTAATGTCACAAGCGAAATCGTAAGAATTCAATATAATCCATATAGAAAAGTTAACAATAGACGATTTAAGAGAGGGTTTGATTAATTATGAAACTTCAAGACAAAGTTGCAATTATTACTGGCGGAGCCGGAGGTATTGGTAAAGGGATGGCGACTGCATTCGTAAAAGAAGGTGCTAAAGTTGTCATCGTCGATTTAAACGGGGAATTAGGGGAACAGGCAATTAAGGAATTGCAAGTTTATCAACCGGAATCGATTTTCATCCAAGCGAATTTAGCCGAGCATGATAAATTGCCGGAAATAGTGAAGCAAACCGTGGAGAAATTCGGTAAGTTGGATATTTTAGTAAACAATGCACACGCATCGACAAATAAGCCATTTGAAGAGATTACGCAAGCAGATCTAGACTTATCGTTCAACACAGGATTTTATCCAACGTTCTATCTAATGCAGGCTGCATTGCCTTATTTAAAGGAGACGAAAGGTAAAATCATTAACTTCGCTTCTGGAGCAGGTATAAACGGAGACGCTAACCAAGCTACATACGCTGCAGCAAAAGAAGCAATCCGGGCGATTACGCGTGTTACTGCAAATGAATTTGGTCCATTCGGAATCAATGTGAACTTAATTGCACCACTTGCGGATTCTCCTGGGATTCAGCAATGGGCGAAAGCACAACCTGAAGCTTTCGAAACAATGGTGTCTAAGATTCCGTTAAAACGACTTGGTGACCTAGAAAATGATATCGGTCGGGCTGCTGTATTCTTGGCAGGTGCCGATTCTGATTATATTACAGGACAAACACTAATGGTCGATGGTGGAATTACCAAACTTAGGTAAACTAACTAATTGAACAGAAAAAAGAGCATCTCATTGAGAAGATGCTCTTTTTTCATATTAACGACTTATTTAACTTTGTGTAAATGGAAAGTAACGATTGCTGCTCTGTTTCTGTTAAATGTGAAAAGACCTTCATGCGAAGATGTTGACCGTCTTTTTGTGCTTGATTCAGTAAATCTTCGCCTTTTTGCGTAATTTTCCAATAGATGATACGGCGGTCAGTATCGTCCTGTCGACGCGTGATTAGTTCTTTGTTCGATAGTTTAGTGGAAAGATGCGTGAGAGATGCAGGTGTAAAGTTTAATAGGCGGGCAAGCTCGGAAGGTCGGCTTTCCCCATTCATCTGTAATTCGTGCAAGGCAACAATATGCGATACACCAAGATCGTAATCTACTTGTTGCCGCCACTTTACATGCATTTTATGTGTTACTTGTTCAATCGTATGTAGTAGTTCAAAGATTGTCTGAGTAGACATGATTTTCCCCATCCTTTTCTCATGATACGTCTCCAAATAACTTTTTATTTTTTCGCGCATTACTAGTGTACCATCATTAAGGGGGATTTTGGGGTGGTAGTTTCGTTCAATTATGTATACCATCATAATGAGGTGAGATTGACATGCAAAGCAAAGAAACCAAACGATATGAAGTTGATTTATATAAACCAGTAAAAGAATATTTCACACAACAAGGTTATGATGTCCATGGTGAAGTAAATGAGTGTGACGTTGCGGCTGTAAGAGATCAAGAGCTGGTACTCATTGAATTGAAATTATCGCTATCAATTGATCTTTTAATCCAAGCGACAAAAAGACAGCGGCTGACTAATGAAGTCTATGTCGCAATTCCTAGACCTAAACTCAACTTTCGTTCGAAAAAGTGGAAAGATAGTTGTCATTTGGTGAGAAGACTAGAGTTAGGCCTCATCCTTGTCTCATTCTTGGAAGATGATGCACAGGTAGAAATAGTGTTTCATCCCGCGTCTTTTGATCGGAAGAAAAGTATGCAACGTAGTAAGAAAAAAAGAAATGCGATGTTGACTGAAATGGAAGGTAGACTTGGAGACTATAATATTGGCGGAAGTTGCCAGACTAAGATAATGACAGCCTATAAAGAAAACTGCATTCATATAGCTTGTTGCCTTTTGGAATCGGGACCTTTATCTCCAAAATCGTTACGGAAGATGGGGACCGGGGAAAAAACGTTAACAATTTTAAATAAAAACTATTATGGTTGGTTTGATAAAATTCAACGAGGAATATATATGATTAGTGACATTGGAAAAAATGAGTTGCACGAATTCCCGGATCTCTTTAGCTATTATCATGAGGTGGTAAGAGAAACGGCTAGCGCTTACTTGGATATCGATGATGTCGGGGGAAATATGTGAAGGGTAGAACTTGCAATACGTGTTACTATTGAATTAGGCATTTACATATCAAAAGCAAGAAGCTTTTGAATTGGAGGATTATATATGTTAAAAGAAAGTCAATTAATTGCGATTAAACAGCTTCAAAAAGAATGTGAAAAAACGGATGGTATTCAACTGAAGTTAAATTGGGAGATGCTCAGGGAACGAGAAGGACGTCAAATGGATTTTTTTCATGAAGAGGATGGAGAACTTGTCGCTTATTTAGCTTTATTTGGTTTTGGCTCTACCGTTGAAGTATGTGGAATGGTTAATCCGAGGAATAGAAGGAAAGGGCATTTTACCGAACTATGGCAACAAGCACTAGCACCAATCGAACAATATGGTTTTCAAACAATTTTATTGAACACCCCGTCTTTGTCCAATACCGCTAAGGGGTGGTTAGCAAGTCAGCCCTATTCCTATGCGTTTTCTGAATATCAGATGCGTTGGTCAGAACAGCCGATTGAAGCGAGCGACGAGGTTCTGATTCGTGTGGCGAAAAAAAGTGATGCGAACCTTGAAGTGAAGCTCGATGTCCTTGCATTCGGAATGGATGAAGAAGATGCGCGTTCTCATCTGGAGCGCATAAAAGAAAGACAGGACGAGCAGTTTTTGATGATTGAGGCAGATAATAGAACGATTGGTAAGGTCCGGATCAATCGCATGGATGGTGAAGCATGGATTTACGGATTCGCCATTTTACCCGAGTTCCAGGGGAGAGGGTACGGTAGGAAGGTACTCCGCAATATCGTGAAAAGTGAGCACGATGCTGGCAATCAAATCTGGCTTGAAGTAGAAGCGAAAAATAATCGTGCACTCGGCCTATATGAATCAGTCGGTTTCGTAAAAATGCAAGGTCAGGATTATTATAAAAAGAATAGGGGCAACTAGAAAAAAGCTAACCGGAATCAATGCTACGAGCCATTCCGGTTAGCTTTTTTGTCATTTTTTATAGACGAATGTCAAAAATATCTTCTAAGAAGTGTACTTTCTCTTCTATTGAAAGTATTGTTTTAGTTTTAATATTATTTTCGGTTATAGTTACTGTCTGATCTGATAATGTAATTCGACCGGTAGTAGTGGCGCGGGTGACGATATCTGAGTGTGTAAAAGATGATTCTTTTGCAACTTGATTAAATACACAACCCTCATGAAAATCGACGAGTGCTTTTGAGGTTAAATCGAATCGATATAACGTTTTTATCTCAGAGTCACTGATTCGTTCCAGATAAAATGAATGATCTAGCTGTTGAATAACCCTATATGTATCGCTTATATCAGTTTGTTCCTCCCCGTTTAGTGGAATCGGTAAAGAAGTGGAGTCACCAAAACCTACGTCTATAAGATAGGGTTGATCAAGTTGGACAATAATAGCTGCATGAGTATCTGCTTTTGCCCACTCCCCGCTTGGCCTTAGAACTGTAGCTGCAACTAAATGTGCATCGTACCCCAATTCGGTTAGTAGCCAACTGAAAAGCCCGTTCAACTCGTAGCAATAACCGCCACGTTTACGACGGACGATTTTATCATAAATATGTTGTAAGTTAAGATAAATTGGTACCCTGCGAATTACATCCAAATTTTCAAAAGGGATATGTTGGACATGCAATCGTTGTAACTCGGTTAAATCAAAGAGGGATATCTCTTTGTTCTGTGTGCCGCAAAACCTAGCTAAGTAGTTGAGGACTTCCATTTCAGCACCCCATTTCATTATTTCGAGAAAAATATACTAGTTAACTGCTCATTAAAAGTACGTATTATTTATTATACTCCATTGAAGTAGATTAATTAAATGAATCTATTTAAGGCGTAGCGGACTCAATGGAATTCTTTATTTCACCATATCTTTATATGTTGAACAAATGAATACGGCGTATGCGCTTAATAAAGGCTTTTAGGAGGTCACTGAAAAAGTCCCACTACTTAGAGCAAATTAGAATTCCTGCCAATACCGCTTCGACGCTTCGTGGTAGCCGTGCCTTCGCTGGATGGTCTATGTGAGAAAGAGCATTTCATTATCAGTGGTGAAATCTGCAACCTGGATTAGGTCTTTCTTGACTATAATTATACAGTTAATGCCAAGAGGTTATTCCAGATAGGTTAAAGAATATCTCATATGGCTTATGGCGGGAGGCATCCCCAAAGCGCCAAGCGTTCTACAATCCACACCCCGAATTACACCTCTCTTATTATTGAGTGCCACGACAGATTCAATGGGATTCTTTAATTCAACATATCTAATTATATTATTTATCCGTAGGCAATACAGAAGATAACATCAAAAATAACAGAAATTTGTCTAATTAGGCATGAAACGGACGAATAATCTATGTCTTACGGACTTTGTTTTTGTTGATTAATAGAGTATTATAGACTAGTAGAATAGTAGGGGGAAAAACAATGAAAAATACACTAACGGTACAATTGGGAACGATTATTGTCGGTATCATGGTTGCAATGTTAGCGATTACGTCCATCGCAACATATAAAACAGCTTACGATAAATTATATGATGCCGCAGGTGTTGAAGCGTATGGATGCGCGAGTATTACAACAGGTTTGATCCGGCCGGAAGACGTGGAAAAAATGCTTAAAGGTGACCGTGAAACGATGGATGAGGTTGGTCAACAGCTTAACTGGACACTCAATCATAAAGCTATTTTCGAGACTCAATACATCATTGATTTAGATGGGAAAATTCTAGCACTTGATGACCATTTAAGTGCAAAAGGATTCGAACCAGGTGATTCGGTTCCGGTTGATGAAAAAGCGCTTGCAATGCTCTTGGATACGAAGCATTCAACTTACACAGAGCTCTATGAATTTGCAGGTCTAAAACGTCTATCTGGTTATGCACCGATATTTGAAAATCACGATCCAAATGGAGAAATCATCGCAATCAGCGTTATCGATTTTGATGGTTCAATCGTTGCTGGAAGAACATGGGATGTTGTTCGGAATGGTATTTTAATCAGCCTTATTCCAATGATCATCGCATCGATCATTACAATTATGCTAATCAGACGTAAAACAAAGTCGATTTCAGCTTTAATCGCACATGCGAAAGAAATTGCGAATGGAAATCTCGGCATTGAAGATACAGTTGTAACAAGTAAAGATGAAGTTGGCGATTTAGGACGAACATTAAACATGATGACAGCGAACTTGCGCAATACGATTGGGACAGTCAAAACAACAGCTGTTCAATTAACGCAAAACTCACTTGACACAGCTGCTTCATTAAATGAAATGCAGATGGCGATTCAACAGGTCGCACACAATATGAGTGAAACCGCAGCTTCTATCTCCGACGGGACAATCAATGCAGAACATGCATCCAAAATCTTGTCTTCTCTGGCGAATGATCTTCAGGATTCAAAAGAAAAAGCTGAACTAAGTGCGGGGAACTCTGAGCGGACAATGAAAATTGCAGAAGAAGGTCAGCATAGCGTAAATGACATTAGTAATGATATGGAGAAAATCAGAGTCTCCTCAAATGAAGCAGGTGGTACGATTCAAAATCTAATTGAATCTACAACTAAAATTCAAAATATCACCAGTTCAATTGCAGGCATTGCTGCCCAAACGAATTTGCTTGCGCTTAATGCATCGATAGAAGCTGCACGTGCTGGTGAACATGGCAAAGGATTTGCGGTCGTTGCGGAGGAAGTAAGAAAACTTGCAGAACAGTCCAATAAAGAAGTACTTGAAGTAGAAAAGCTAGTGCAAGATATTACTGAAAGTATCGGTCGAGTTGTTACTTCTACATCAGAGAGCACAAAACTTATTGAATCGGGAACAGAAACGGTTCGTTTGACTGCAACTTCCTTAAGTAACATTTCAATTGCCGTCTCTGAAACTGTTAAGGAAATTAACTTAATTTCAGAATTAACGACAGCTGAAGCAGAAAGTTCAAATCGTGTAGTAGTACTCATCAATGACTTGACGCAATCGATTCATTCAATTGAAGATATGTCTAACAATATCTCGGCTGCAACAGAGCAGACATCAGCTTCAATTGAAGAAGTTGCAACACGTTCTACTGAAATGAGTCATATGGCACAAGATCTGGAGAAACTTGTCGGGCAGTTCAGATTGGAATAATTAAGAAAAGCGCCTGAAGCTAGACACTATTCTAAGTCAAAAAACTAATACTTTCTTATTCTTATTAAAACAAGACCCGCAAAAAGCTAATTGCTTTTGCGGGTCTTTACACATTTTAATTATGTATTTTCTTGCTACTTTTCTGTGATTTGTGGCTCAAATATGGGTATCGTTCTCCTCATCGCTAAAAATAGCCATGTACTAATGATAAAGGGAGATGTTAATACGGGAAGCCCTTTTGGATAAAGAATTAAATCCATACCTGCTGCAATTGGGACTGTCATTGCAGCTGCAAATATACCCATTAGGGGGAAATTATTTTTTTCATCGAACATTAGACCCACGGCAATCATTGCTAACACGGCATTATAATTATAGAGACCTAAATCTAGCAATTCAACATCGACCCCTAGCGAGTATGCAGTTAGCCAAGACACAAATGTCCCAATAATCGCATAGACACCAAATCTCCATCCAGCCACGAAGAGAGCAATTAGAATAAGCGAACCTGCCCATAGAGAGTCAATAATGAATACTTCACCTACACCTTTTATTAAACCGAGAAAGAAATTGGGTTTACCTTCAACTGGAAGATTCCAGTTAGCAGGAGATGATGTGACAAATGACGGGTTTACATGCATTGCGCTAAACCGATATGCCGCAAAAAGGCTAACCCATGTTACAAAAAGAAATGGAAAAGTGAGCAAGGGAATATTCCACTTGGCTAAAAACCTCGATAAGATAGCCATAAGCAAAGCAGCTGCTATTGCAGCAAATAGTGCAATAACCCAGTTCCAATCATTTTGTAAAAATAACATTACCGCGATACCGGAAAGGATGGCGTTAAATCCATAGATTCCATGGCTAACTGCAATTTGGTCTCCTCCACAATATCTTCCCGTCACCGTACCAATCATGGAAGACAGTAGTGCCATTAATCCAAGAAGGGGAGAGTGCAGCATTATCCCTAGAAGAATTAGCCCTCCTGAGATTGCATTGTCGATTAACATTACTTGAGAAAACCCTTTGAGTGAAATACGTATCAGGTCTTTAATGCTATCCAACTTGAAAGATCCCCACATTTGGGAACATCTCCTTTCACTCTGAATATAAAACTAATTGTTTATGAATATACCATAATCCCATCACTATTTTTCATTTTTCTCTAATAAACCCCCTATTCTAAACTATCTGTATTCCTATTTTAGAATCATAAGGGTTACATCTTAACTAAGAATGTATTATAATTTTCAGTGGACAATTAGTTGTAAAATACTATTTTCAAAAGGAGAATCTCGATGACAAAAGAAAAACATCTTAGTAAAATCTTCCTGTCTTTATTACTATTTTCAATGATGGTTGTTTTAGCTGCTTGTGGTGCTAGTGGCGACACAAATAAGGAGAGTGGTTCTAAAACTTCCGCTTGGGAGAACATTCAAGAAAAAGGTGAAATTGTTGTCGCAACGTCAGGAACTCTTTATCCAGCATCATACCATGACGGCGAAAGCAAGGAACTAACGGGGTACGAGGTTGAAATAATGAACGAGCTAGGAAAGCGTCTGAAGCTGGAGATCAAATACGTTGAAATGGGTCTAGATGGAATGCTTACTTCTTTGAATAGTGGGCAAGCTGATCTAGCAGTGAATGATATTGAAATCACACCCGAACGGGAAGAGAAATTTACTTTTTCGGAGCCTTATAAGTATTCATTCGGTACTGCTATCGTACGGAAATCGGATCATTCAGGTATTGAGTCTCTTGAAGATTTGAAAGGAAAAAAAGCGGCTGGGGCTGCAACTTCCGTTTATATGCAAGTTGGACGCGATCACGGTGCTGAAGAGGTGATTTATGATAACGTCACAAATGATGTGTATTTGCGTGATGTTTCTATAGGTCGTACGGATGTCATCTTGAATGATTACTACTTACAAAAATTGGCGCTTGCTGCATTTCCGGAGTTTGAAATCATGATCCATCCGGATATCAAATATCATCCGAATGTCCAAGCAATCATCATGAAAAAAGACAATGATGAACTACTAAAGCAAGTGAACTCCGTACTTGTCGACATGCACGCGGATGGAACAATTTCCGAATTGTCGAAGCAATTCTTTGGTGGGGAAGATGTATCAGTTGAACAAGACTATGATTTTGAATAATCGAAAAGGCGGCTTGTAATGTGAGTGGAATTGAATGGCAACACATTTTCGATTTGCAGCTTGCCATCGAGTCATTTCCGTATATTTTGCAGGGGGTTGGTTACACCATACTCATTTCCTTTGGGGGGATGGTGTGCGGGCTGATATTGGGTTTCTTCCTGGCGCTAGGCAGAACGTCTAAATTAGTACTATTTAGGTGGCCAGCACGTATCTTCATATCCTATATGCGGGGTACACCGATGCTTGTATTCTTATTTTTACTCTATTTTGGTTTGCCTAATATCGGAATTCAATTTTCAGCTGTCACAGCCGCTTTAATAGGCTTCAGCCTTCACTCTTCAGCTTATATGGCTGAGATTATCCGATCGTCGCTTAACTCAATTGATAAGGGACAATGGGAAGCTGCCACTGCATTAGGGATGTCCTATTGGCAGTCATTGCTTTTTGTAATTTTACCACAAGCAACACGAATCGCAATTCCGCCATTGTCTAATGTTCTACTAGATTTGATCAAAGCATCTTCATTGGCTGCGATGATTACTGTGCCCGATCTGTTTCAACGCGCAAAAATCGTTGGGGGCAGGGAATTCGACTATATGACGGTTTATATTTTGGTAGGTCTAATCTATTGGGGCATTTGCTTACTTGTCGAAGTGTGGCAAAATTATCTAGAAAAAAGTTCTTTGAACAACTAATGAATCTGTAACCAGTTATCATTTCAGCAAAAGCACGGTCGTGTGATATAATTAAAAAATAAAAAACAATATTGAGGAGCATATAACATGTTAAAAGACTTCTTTATCGGATTGTCCCAAAACCAGCTGTTGAATAGCGCGGCAAAAAAATACGGCTTAAAAATGGGAGCACAAAATGTTGTAGCAGGAACTAATGTAGCTGAAACTATCCAAAGTATTAAAGAACTGAATGCACACGGGATTTCTTGTACGGTAGATAACCTTGGGGAATTCGTCTTTGAAAAAGAGGAAGCATTAGCTGCGAAAAAACAAATTTTGGAAGTCATCGAAGCTATTCACGAACACGGGGTCGATGCTCATATTTCTCTAAAACCATCTCAATTAGGTTTAGATATAGATATTGATTTCTGTTTGGAAAATCTAAAAGAAATTGCTGCTAAAGCAAAAAGTTATGAAATTTTTATTAACTTTGATATGGAAGATCATGCTCGTTTGCAACCATCATTTGATCTCCTTGATGAGTTGTCTAAGGACTATGACAATATCGGAACGGTAATTCAAGCTTATTTCTTCCGCGCGGTAGAAGATATTCAAAATTATAAAAGTTTCCGTTTGCGTATTGTAAAAGGTGCTTATAAAGAGACTGAAGAATATGCTTATCAAGATAAAAAAGAAATCGATGAAAACTATATTCAGTTGATCGAATGGCATTTGTTAAATGGTAAATTCACATCAATCGCAACACATGATCATCATGTCATTAATCATGTAAAACAATTTGTTAAAGAAAATGACATCCCGAATGATAAATTCGAGTTCCAAATGCTATACGGTTTTAGAAAGGACATGCAATTGCAATTGGCTAGCGAAGGGTATAATTTCTGTACATACGTTCCTTTTGGGAATGACTGGTACGGCTATTTCATGCGTCGCCTTGCTGAAAGACCACAAAACTTGAATCTTGTTGTTAAACAAGTGTTCAATAAGAAAACAAATACAATTCTTGGCTTGGCTGTCGGAGCTTTCGCTCTTGGAAGAGTTACCAAGAAGAAATAAGTATAAAAAACAAAAGCGCAAGTGCAAGTGCCTGTTAGGAGTCTGGACGTGAAATCTCTATGTGGTAACTTATCCATAGTACGAGTTTTTATAATTTCCTAAGAAACGGAAAAGGATGTAAAGTGGGAAACCCTCACTTTACATCCTTTTTTCAATTCATCCGACAGTCACGATCACTATGAAATAAATAACCATTGCAATCAAGCCAATCGGAACACCAAAACGAGCCCACTCACTGCTTTTAATATTAAGTTTTCCGGCAGCTATGATATTTGGGATGTTTCCGGGTATTAACATACCTCCGCTGATTAACAGTCCAAGTAAAAGGGCTTTAATTGTCGAATCATTCATAACAGGGCTGATTTCTGCTGCAGCTAATGTAGCATTATCAAGCACTGCTGAAATCATGTTAATCCAATATAATACAAGAGGGTTTAAATCTAATAGGTATCTTTCGATAAATGGTTCGAAACCTGCACCAAGCAATGTCAGGGCCATTACGAACAGATATACTTTAATCCCACGAATAATAATATCCATATACGATTCGGTTCCTTGATTAACTTTTAAACTGTTCAACTTGTTTGAAGGCTTGATTATGATTGCGGCCAGTATTCCAAAAGCAATGACGCCTGGAATGATATCAGGACCGATTAATCGTAGTAAATAGAAAAAGTCTGCATCCAATTTGCTTGTTGCGATTGTTGATAGAGGTTCCCCGATTGGTGTAAGAACAGCACCAAGCCCAATTGAATAACAAGCAATGATGACAAGGCGGATTTCTGATTTACGGTCAAGGCGCAAAACGCCTACTATTGCGACCAAGACAATTGCTGCAATAATTGCTGTAATGACACTAGAAAGGATTCCTAAAACGATAACGATAAGTGCTAAGAATAAGCGAAATGGAATTGCTTTGCTCATGCCTCGTATACTTTTTTCGAAAGGTTTTTGTAACCAGCGGAATACTAATCCTGCGATAATAACGGCTAGGGTTATATGTATCGGATCCTCCAGGGCTTTAACGATCAATGTTGAGTCAAGTACTTGACTGACAAGGACCGCGGAAATCCCCATAATGAATAAAAACACCTCTAAGTTCCGTTCAACTATTTTTACTGTGAACGGCAAAAATAAAACTAGTATTAAAATAATAGACAAGCCAACAATCATAATTATCCTCCTTTTCATTCTAATCTAAAAATAGGGTCAAATTCATCTTATCATTGAAATAGAAATAGAAAAACAATTTATTATAAAAATGAATTCAACAGGATAATTAATTTCTTCTATTCTGAAATTAAAAAAGTATGATTGAGTTGAGATTCCAAATTTTCTATTTGAATGAAGCAAAAAAACAGAAGAAATCGTACTTTTTCAGAAGTTAAATAAACAAAAAACCACCTAGATTCACTAAGTGGTTTAATTTCTCGCTAAATCTAAATAAAAATTTTGTGTATAGTGCAAAAGATATGTTGAAATTAAGAACCCATTGAATTATCTAGGGGGAGGTGATGCCTACTTTCCTTTGTTAAGCGACTTCGCTCTCTATTTGTTCAATATAAATAAGTACTTTTTTATTCCTTCGAATGTTTCGCCCTTAACAGTTCAAATAGTAGGGGCGAAGTTATCGCTATTTTGTCGCTTGAATTTTTATCAGTCGTAATAGATGCTTGAAACGTAACAGGTTCTTAAAAGTTAAGGTCTTCATCAAGAAACTCGAAATATAATAATTCTCCTTTTGTCACATTAGAGTTATCAGCATTCAAAAAGTCTTGTATATTGATTGTTCTGCGTTGAAAAGACTGCGATTTGTTATTTACTAAGCTATTTAGTTGTTTTGTCCGCCTCAAGGGAATTCATTACGCTTGTGGCCGTGGTTTTGTAATTCATATGGAGAATAGAGGGACATGGTAGAATCGGTGGTTATTGCGAACTGACGATGATTTAATCTTAATCAGTACAATTTGTTATCATAATCATAATATTGGTAAGTAGATGACGAATAATTTAGTGAAGCTTGTAAACGAATTAAAAACTGATATTTTCAAGTGAGTTTGTATCTTGCGATTTTACTCCACTCAATTTGCGTATTTAATTTTCTTTTGTATCGTCTTCCTTTTCTAAGCGTTTAACAATTATCTCCAAAAACTTATTGAGTTTCTCAATATCAGTACTCTGCGAGTTATTCTGTACTTGATCATTTTTTAATTCGTCAATTTGATTCTGTAATTTATCAAGTTCTTGTTGCTGTTGAATGTCAGAAATCCTACTTTCTTCGATTGAAATAGCGGCCCCTAGGGTTTGTAGGGCATCCCCTAAGGTAGAAATTGCTGAACCCCATAATGAAATTTTAGCACCAGTATCCGTTGAACTATCGTTATTTTGTAATCCCGTATTGAATACTGAGTCGCTTCTTCTCAAAGTTATCACTCCTTGACCATATTAACTAACGTATTATTTCATTCTATTAGATACTATATGTTCATCCAATAGAACGGGGAACTTACAGTAAACTATCCTATGTTGAGTTTACTCGACGTTGTTAAATGCAAGATTTAAAACTTATGTTGAAACAAAACAAGCAGCCCTGTGAGTTTACAGGGCTGCTTGTTTTATTTCAATTGTATTAGCGTACGCCTTTCATAAATCGTTGGATAACCGGCGACATTGCGAATAAGAGGAAACTTAATAGAATCGCTGTTCCACCGATAATTCCAAAATACATCATTTCAGTTTCAGGTTTATATAATTTGACGATCTGTGCGTTAAGCGCTTGTGCAGCAGCATTCGATAGGAACCACAGACTCATCGTCTGCGCAGAGAACGCTACCGGCGCCAGTTTAGTCGTTGCTGACAATCCTACCGGAGATAAGCACAGTTCCCCTAAGACGACGACAAAGATGCTTAGGATGAGCCATAGTGGATTCACAAGAGCATCTGTCCCACCTAAATAGCCGGGCACTAAAATAATGATGAATGATAAACCTGCAAACAGAAGACCTAACGAGAACTTCTGCGGAATATTCGGTTGCCGATCACCAAGTTTCATCCATAGCCATGCAAAGACAGGGGCCATTGTAATGATGAACAATGGGTTAAATGATTGGAAAAAGGCTGGTGAAATTTGATAGCCAAAAATATTAAGGTTTGTTCGTGTATCTGCATAAACTGCAAGAATTGTTGAACCTTGCTCGGCAATTGCCCAAAATACGACAGCTGCTAAGAAGAGCGGGATGAACGCAATTATTCGGGACCGTTCCACATCAGTCGTTTTTGGACTCTTATACATAACAATAAAATAAACCGTTGGGATAAGGAAGCCGAGAATACCGACAATTACAATGAATGATTCAAAAGTCAACCAACCTCGAGGAATGGATATTGCAACAAGAACCCCAATCACTACAGCCGCAATTGCGAAAATTGAGAATACTTTTCTTTTCTCAGACGGTTGTAATGGATTCGCTACTTGTGTACCCGCTAAGCCGAGACTTTTCTTTTTTGTCAAAACGAACATTAATAATCCGAAAAACATTCCAATAGCAGCAACACCGAATCCTAGATGGAAACTTGTTTTCATTAAACTACCAACGATAAGTGGTGATATGAATGCACCTAAGTTAATACCCATATAGAAGATGCTGAATCCTGAATCACGACGGTTGTCGTTTTCAGGGTAAATGTCACCAACTACACTGGAGACGTTTGGTTTTAGTAACCCTGTCCCAATTACGATAAGAATCATCGAAACGAAGAACAGTGAAATGTTACCGGGAATTGCAAGCGCGATATGACCAAGCATAATGAATATTCCACCATAAAATATTGCTTTGGAGGTACCGAATACCCGGTCAGCTAACCAGCCGCCAATAATACCTGACATGTAGACCAGCGAACCATAAATTGACACGATGGACAAGGCGATAGTTTTATCTAAGCCAAGTCCGCCATTTGATACTTCGTAGTACATATAGTACACGAGTATTGCTCTCATACCATAATACGAGAACCGTTCCCAGAATTCCGTGAAGAATAATGTGAACAAACCTTTCGGGTGCCCGAAGAAGCCTTTTTGCGGAACACTCTCCACGATCTGTTTTTTAGTTAGCTGTGACATGATGATGCCTCCTTCATATTTCACTATAATACAATTAAACGTTTTCAATTGTCAAAAATAATTATTGGAAACGCTGTTATTTCAATTAACGTTTATATTACAACGTTTCACTATAGTGATACTTTTCTAAATATAATAAATAGATATTTTATGATAATAAATTAATTATATAGTAAAAGTCTGGGAGATTAATACACATGTATCCATGTCACTTTTCATAGAGTGTAGGAGATGTAGATGCTAAATTCGATGAAAATCCTTAAAAGGTGCAGCTCAAAGTGTTCAATGCACGTCAGTTGTCATAGTATTCATGCACTCTATTTCCCGGCAAAGGCTGATTGTTAGTTCATTACATAACCATTGGCTCTATATGCAACCAACAATTCTGTACATTCACATCCAATCCGTTGAACCTCCACTGGATTTCACAAGTAAATTTACGTATTCATTTACTTTATTGAGCAGTTATCCGATTGTAGACTAATTATTCGAGGAGGAGAAACGTTGGAAATCTATGATGTCGTTTTAATTCCGCTTATCATCGGAATCGTGGAATTATTGAAGATGTATGGGATGCCAAGGCGGCTACTGCCGTTCATATCACTACTCTTCGGTGTTGTAGGGGGCATTATTTATATTTATCCAGAAGACATTAAGGCAGGTATACTTGTGGGTTTGATGATGGGCTTATCTGCAAGTGGGTTGTATGCGGGAGGGAGAACGGTAATCGAGAAAACTGAATAGAGAAAATGTGAAAATCCCCTTAGGCATGGATAGCTAAAGGGGGGATCGATACCTATTTTTCATCTAGTAAAAGAGCGATTTTCAATAAAACTGCATCATGAAAGAGGGTTGGGTTATAGCCGCTAATTTCTTCTATTTTTCGAAGCCGGTACGTTAATGTGTGGCGGTGAATTTCTAAGGTTGCAGCAGCTATAGTGTTGTTCTGATTACAAGAAAAATAGATGGAGAGTGAACGTTTCATTTGTTCATTCAATCCCTTTAACACTCTACTTGAAAATCTGAACGTCTCACTCGATGAGGCGTTTTTTTTCAGTAGGGCCAATAACTCGACATCCTCAAAGTATATGAGATGTTGTGTTGGTTGTGCAAATTGCAATGCATTTTTGGCGGTAGTATAGGAGTAACGAATTTCATCTAAAGAATTGACGGGATAGCCAACGCCAATTCTGACAAGGGAGTCTTTCTGCAAAGTAAGTAGTAAAATAGAAAGTTTCCTCTTCAAAGTAGTTTCAGTCATTCCGCTAATTAAAATGAATACCTCATTCAATTGTGAATGTCCAATGAGAACAGAGTTTTTTTCAAATTGATCCTCCAATTTTTCAATGATTCTTTGAGAGGAAGGTAGGAAGCTCTTAAATTCGATCAAAAGTGTTGTGTATGGATTTATTGTGCTAAATCCCAAAAGAGAAAGTCTCTCCTTAACAATCAACGAAAGCGGCTCACCGCTAATTAACTCTTCAAAAATCAGTTCTTTCATCTTCCGTTTCCATTCCGCCCGCGAGGTAATGAGTGACTGGTGAACCATCATTTCAGTTGTTAATTGTACAAGTGTTGCGATTTCTCGGAGATCTGCAGGATTACCGGTTATTCCAATGACACCAACTAATTGTTGCTGAAAATGAATCGGCATATTGACGCCTGGTTTTGTGCCATGCCAATTTACCATGTTTTCTTCTGTAATCCATAATATTTCCTTCGTTTTTGCGACGTATGCTGCACCTTCATGTATTTTGTTGATGCGCTGTTCTTCACCAGAAGCCAAAATCATTCCATTCGTATCCATGACATTCAAATTACGGTTTAACCGGACCATCGTTTGTTCAACAATTTCATCTGCAAGTTGCTTTGTCAGCATTATTCTATCCCCCATGTATAACTTTTCCGGAAATATTACGGGTAATTCTATACAATTAGCATAACGTATTATCTGAATAGCTCAACTATACTATTAGTAAGCGCTTTAGTTAAGGGGGAAGTATTTTTGAAAGTAGTTGTGGCACCAGATTCATTTAAAGGTAGTTTAACGGCCGTTGAAGCAGCTGAAGCGATGGCGGCAGGCATTTATGATGCTGACCCCTCTATCGAGACAGTTATGCTTCCTGCGGCTGATGGCGGGGAAGGAACGATGAGCAGTTTGGTTGGCGCTACTGGGGGAGAAATCGTATCCGTCGTCGTACAAGATCCGCTTGGCCGAGAAGTCGGGGCGGCTTATGGCGTTCTTGGAGATAGGAAAACGTCTGTCATTGAAATCGCGGAAGCATCTGGATTGATGCTGTTGCACGAAGAGGAAAGAAATCCACTTGTTACATCGACTTATGGCACGGGCGAATTGATTGTTCATGCACTTGACGCGGGCTTACGCAATTTTATTATTGGGCTTGGGGGAAGTGCGACAAACGACGGTGGTGTAGGAATGTTACAGGCACTTGGAATGCGTTTTCTGGGGGGAAACGGAGTGGAATTGTCAAGGGGGGGAGGTTCACTTGGTAATCTTCATGCAATCGATATGCATGATTTTGATAAACGAATTTCAGAAAGCACTTTTCTAATTGCGTGTGATGTCAGTAACCCATTTGTCGGACCAACTGGTGCTTCCGCTGTTTTCGGTCCACAAAAAGGGGCTTGTCCTGCAATGGTAAATAGACTTGACGAAAACTTGACGAGGTTAGCCGATGTAATTGAACAACTAACCGGCATTTCTCTACACGGGAAAAAAGGAGCAGGTGCGGCAGGGGGAGCCGGAGGTGCTTTTCAAGCTTTTTTTCCTGGGGAAATGGAACAGGGTATCGATGTTGTGTTGAATGCGATTTCATTCGACAAACAAATTACTGACGCAGATTTAATTATTACAGGTGAAGGCAAAACTGATAGTCAGACATTATCGGGTAAAACACCATTTGGAGTTGCGAAAATGGCCTATAAAGAGGGAAAGCCAATCATTCTTATTTCAGGTGTGATAGATCAAGAGAGCCGGGATCTATTGGCGCCCATATTCAACGAATTACATGCGATTACAGACGGAACGGTTTCTTCACAAGAGTCGATTGCGTATGCAAGTCATTATTTAAGAGTGAAAACAAAGCTGGTAATGGAGAATTATTTAATTAACTAACTATACAAAAGGGGTGTAGAGATGTTATTTGCAGTTATTGCACTTAGTGTTGTGCTCGTTGTTGTGTTGACAGCTGTTTTTAAAGTTCATCCGTTTTTATCTTTACTGCTCGGCGCATTTTTCGTCGGTATTGCTTCAGGCATGCCATTGCTCACGGTAGTGGAAAATGTCAATGAAGGATTCGGCGGATTAATGAAATCGATTGGGATTGTCATTGTCGCGGGGACTATTATTGGAGTCATTCTAGAAAAATCGGGTGCGGCATATAGAATGGCGGAAGTCGTTTTACGAGTAATCGGTGAAAAGCGCCCTCAGTTGGCAATGTCAATCATCGGTTATATCGTATCAATCCCTGTTTTTTGTGATTCTGGCTTCATTATATTAGCAAGTTTGAAAAAGGCATTGGCGAAACGTTCAAAAGTGGCGATTGCATCGATGTCAATTGCACTAGCAACCGGATTGTATGCAACACACACGTTAGTTCCTCCAACCCCGGGACCAATTGCTGCTGCTGGTAATATCGGTGCGGAAAATTATCTAGGGACTATTATTTTAATTGGACTATTCGTTGCGATTCCAGCGGTTATCGTTGGTTATTTCTGGGCAGTAAAAGTAGCCTCAAAAATCGAAGTACCGGAAGATACCGAGGAAGGCGGGCTGAATTACGAAGAGATTGTTGAATCGTTCGGGAAAATGCCTTCCACGTTTAAAGCATTCTTGCCAATTGTTCTGCCGATAGTATTGATTGGAGTAGGATCGGTTGCAGCGCTTAATGGCGAAGACACTGGTTTTATCAACTTCCTACGATTTTTAGGAGCACCATCCGTCGCGCTTCTATTCGGTGTGCTGGCATCGTTTTTGTTACTTCCTAAATTCAATGAGGAAACGCTTTCAGGTTGGATTGGCGATGCATTGAAAGAAGCTGCTCCTATTCTTCTTATCACTGGGGCAGGAGGAGCATTCGGGAAAGTTATTTCAAATTCAGGTATCGCAGACCTTATCGCAAACATGAATATGGAGGCGTTAGCGGGTGGTGCACTGTTCCTCCTTATTCCATTTATTATCGCAGCCGCATTGAAAACAGCCCAAGGATCTTCGACTGCTTCACTTGTCATCACCTCAACATTAATAGCACCACTATTGCCTTCAATGGGCATTGAAGGAGCGATTCCACTTGCGCTTGTAGTCATGGCGATTGGTGCCGGAGCAATGACTGTTAGCCATGTGAATGACAGCTTCTTCTGGGTTGTTACACAATTTAGTGGCATGACAGTGACGGATGCGTATAAGGCACAAACGATGGCTACGCTGTTACAAGGCGTAACAACAATTATAGTTACGATGCTACTTTGGACCGTTCTAGTGTAGAGCATGAGATAAGGAAGTCTGATCTGTTAGTGAGCTTTCTAGCTAACAGATCAGACTTTTTCCATTCTATTAATAAATCATATCCATATTAATTACTCACTAAGTTGCACAACTACTGATGACAGAAAATTCAAAGTGTTATATACTATATCAAAATGGTGAGGTGATCTATATGAATATGCCACTAGTATTGCCGCAATTTCTCGATCGAGCAGTTGCTTTGTATGGAGAAAAGGATGCGGTACATTGTGAAGAACGTGTTTTTACATACCGACAACTGAATAATAGAGTAAACCAACTTTCTAGAGGGCTACGCGAGTTAGGGATTGGAAAAGAGGACAGGGTCGCTTATTTAGCAGGGAATTCTCTTGAAATGTTGGAAGGGTTTTATGGCGTTTATCAAATTGGTGCAGTAATGGTTCCGCTCAATATTCGTTTAAAGCCGGAAGATTACGTATTCATCTTAAATCATAGTGAAGCCAAAGTTCTTTTTGTTGACCAAGATCTCTATGGGTTAATTAAACCAGTGATCGATCAATTTGAAACGGTAAAGCATATTATTGTTCACTACAAAGATCAAGAAACACTAGAAACAGGCTATGACGACTGGCTAGCTACTTATTCATCTGATGCATTTGACCGTGCTGAACTGGATGAAAATGATGTCTGTAGCTTACTGTATACGAGTGGAACAACGGGAGATCCAAAAGGGGTCATGTTGACGCATCGTAATAATTATCTACATGCGCTTAGTACGATGCATCATTTGAGGGTCACTGACTCGGACGTCTATTTGCACGTTCTTCCAATGTTCCATGTCAATGGCTGGGGCTCTCCTTTTTACTACACGGCAAATGGGGCTACACATATATGTTCAAGAAAATCGACGCCTGAATCCATTTTTAAAGCACTTCAAGAACATAAAGTATCCATCTTGCATATGGCACCAACCGTATTAAATGCGTTGCTGCTGTATCATGATCAGCATCATCCGGTCATCAATCAAGACATTCGCGTGGTGATTGCAGGATCTGCACCACCTCCTGCCTTCATCGTCAGGGTAGAAGAAGAGCTGGGTTGGGAGTTCATTCAAGTATATGGTATGACGGAATCCTCTCCGCTTAGCCTCATTTCAACGATCCACTCGCATTTGACCGGGTTGTCAAAAAATGAACAGACTGAATTGAAAGCGAAGGCTGGATTCTCGATGATTGGTAGCGATGTTAGGATTGTCGATGAAAATGGAGTGGAAGTTGCCCATGACGGGAAACAAGTCGGGGAAGTTGCAGTGCGGAGTCATGGTGTTATGAAAGGCTATTGGAAAAACGATCATGCAACGGAACAAGCGTTGCAAAATGGCCGGCTTTTAACAGGGGACATGGGGACTATTGATGAAAATGGTTATATCAACATCGTAGACCGAAAGAAAGATGTCATCATTAGTGGCGGAGAGAATATATCATCGATTGAAGTAGAAGGTGTCCTATACGAACACCCTGCGGTACTGGAAGCTGCTGTCATTGCGGTTCCACATGAGAAGTGGGGAGAGACACCTCACGCATATATTGTATTACGCGAGCATAGAAGCGCAACCGAACAGGAAATTATTGCTTTCTGCAAAGAAAAGTTAGCCCATTTCAAAGTAGTTACAGGCATCACTTTCGTCAATGAACTTCCAAAAACAGCATCTGGCAAAATTCAAAAAGTCCAAATTCGCGATGCTTACTGGGAAGCGCAAGGAATAACGGGACGGTTGGTGAATTAATGAATGACATAAAAGCTTGCACGTGCATTGAGGAACACCCTCTATATGCACGTGTAAGCTTATTTATTTTTCCTTCGCATAACAAGTAATGATAGTCCGAAAAAAAGCAATGTTGTACCACAGAGATACATAATACTAAATAACTGGGTAGTTTTTTTACCATAGATGTCGTATAACATGCCCATATCAATTTCGAATGCTTGCTTCATGGCAACTGGCGCGGTAGAGAAGGCCTCTAGAAGGGGTGCCTCCATTATTAATTGCCGAAACAGTGCGGCTGAATGGGAAACCGGGAACAGCTTGACAACTGATTGGATGTAATCAGGCAGTCCACCAATCGGAATATAGATGCCAGCTAAAAAACCAAGAAGTGTTCCGATAACCGTGCTTGCTGCGGCAAATGCATTTGACGTTTTGAAAAAGGAAACCAACAGAAGCACCATTGATCCGCTAGCTAATACGGATAAGATAATTACACCGCTTGTCGCCATCATTTTACCGAACGACAGCACCACTTCTCCGGAAACGAAGAGAAATAGATTTGAAACAAGAAGCGTAATCATACACATGATAAAACCTATAACCAATGCGCTGATGATATAGCCACCCACCAACTTTGTTCTTGGAATAGGGGAAGAGTAAAAATCCATGTATGTTTTATTTGCGCGATCTTCTACCAGGATGCCAAATGAGCCGAGTGTCGTTGTCATAGAGGTTACCGCTAGGATCCCAGCAATGAACCAGGTAGTGAGCACTGCCTTTTTTGCAGGGAAGTCCGGAAGCCCTTTGGCGGTCATATCCCCTAAGAATAAAACGTACAATGCGATTAAAATAATGACGGCTAGAAGTGAGAAAAAGACAGTGGCTTTATCCCGAAAATACAATAAGATATTCCGTTTAGCAAATGCGATCATCCGGATTCCCAACCTTTCCATTGATGGCGATAAAAACATCATCCAAACTGGATTTCTTCACTTCAAAAGATGAGATGAAAGAAGTGAATTTCACCAAAATTGGTATCGCTTCCGTCGTATGATTAAGGCGGATAGTAAACAGCGACTTTTCGTTATCGAAATCCAATCCATCTAACATGAGCAAGCTTCGCAGCTCATCTGCTCGCTCCGTAGAAATTGTCAGTAAATCTGTTGAATAGTTATTTTTCAACTGTTCAGGAGTTCCTTTTGCCACGATGCTACCTTTTTTCATAACGACAACATAATCCGAGTTTGCTGCTTCTTCAATGTAATGTGTCGTTAGAAAAACAGTCATACCTGTTTCTTTTTGAAGTTGCAGTATGGTAGCCCATATGTTTTTTCGACTTTCTGGATCAAGCCCTGTTGTCGGTTCGTCTAAAATTAAGATGTTCGGTTTATGAATAAGGGCGCGCGCAATATCCACTCGTCGTCGTTGTCCACCTGATAATTTCCCATAAGGTCGATTCGAAATAGACTGTATATCCACGATATCCATAACTCGAGTAATCGCAACGTTACGTTCTTGCCGCGGCATCCCATAAAAAGATCCCCGAATCGCTAAATTCTCTTTGACGGTCAATAAAGGATCAAGTAAGCTCTCTTGAAATACGACGCCGATTTCCTGGCGAATGGCTTGGTCGTGCTTGCCGACCGTATAACCATTTACATAGACATGACCACTGTCTAGCTGGAGGAGCGTCAAGAGAATTGAAATAGTCGTCGATTTCCCAGCACCATTCGTACCTAAAAAAGAAAACATGGCGCCTTTTTCTACGTAGAAACTGATGTCGTTTACAGCTTTTATTTTTCCGAATGATTTCGACAATCCAATTACCTCAATTATGTTAGTCAATAGGGACACCCCTTTTTTTACCTGCAATGGCGGCGTTAATTTGCGTAGCGCTCATTTGATTACCCATAAACGTAACGACAATGACTACAATATAAGTCAATACTCCAGTAGTGATAATGAACGGTGTCTCATACCAAGTGAATGGGAAAACTTTGAAAACTGCACCTGCAACAAGAAGTACAATGATGACATCTAGTAATTCAATGAACCTTAAAATGAGCGGATTTTGAATGGGTAACTGATGCGTAATAAAAATCAAACAGATGATGCAAATTGAAATAATCATCATATGAACAATCATTACTTCATCCATAGGTGGGAAAACTTTTAACCAACTAAAAAAAAGATAAAATAGACTACTAAATGTGAATGAAATACAACTTGCTGAAATGTAGTGCTTAATTAGGTCCATAATGATTTCCTCCTCACGTTAAAAATTTTTCTTTGAAAGATTTGACGTAATGTCTATTGACGATAACTTTTTCACCGTTCATCAAAGACGCTTCAAACTTCCCATTAAATAAGGCTCGCACACTGTCAATTAGAGCTGTATTGACAATTAAATTTTTACTAATGCGGATGAAATGTGTGCTTGCTAGCAACTTCTCAATCTCGTATAGCTTCAAGTCACTTTCGTAGATATCTTTTTCATTGTAAAGAAACGAGCGGTTATCAATCGATTCAATATAATACACGTTATCGACGAGAAGGGAATATGTCCGCCCATCTTTTGTTCCAGTTAAGGTTATATGTAGTTGGTTAATCTGTTTGATTAATCGTTCAAGTTCATTGTCAATTTGTGGACAGTTGATAGTGATTTCAACCTCGTTATAGGTATTGGATTCATTAACTGTCAAACGAATGATCATCACATCCTTTCGCGGAAATCTTATGGATAGAATCGTACCATTTTGTGGAATTTGGAACAATACTTCTCGGGTAACATGCATTTTTCAACTAATAAGATGCATGCGATAGTACAATACTCTTTTAAAAAGCAAGGTAAATCGGCTATGATAGGATGAGGTACATATTAGAAATGGAAGTGTTGTTATGAGTCAATTGATAATCGAAAACCTCACGAAGACTGTTGGGGAGAAAACATTGTTTAAAAATATAGCGTTTACGGTCATAAGCGGAGAAAAAGTAGGCCTACTCGGAATCAATGGAACAGGCAAATCGACGTTATTGTCAATCATTGCAGGAGTCGAACAAGCTGATTCGATTTCGGCCGAACATCCGAATAGATACCGCATTGTTTATTTACCACAAGAGCCAGAAATTGACCCGGACCTTACAGTGATGGAAACGGTGTTCAAGAGTGACGCACCGATTATCAAGGTCAACTTAGAATATGAGTACGCACTTCAAGCACTTTCGGCAGATCCAGAATCTACACTAAACCAGGAACAATATTCAAAGTTTCAAATCGAGATGGACGATCTATCTGGTTGGGATATAAACTCAAAAGCACGGACGATTTTGTCGAAACTTGGTATTGAAACGTTCGATAAGAAGATGGGCGAGCTTTCAGGCGGACAGAAAAAACGGGTAACACTTGCAAAAGTATTGATTGAGCCTGCCGATCTCTTGTTACTCGATGAACCGACAAACCATCTCGACGTCGATTCAATTATGTGGCTGTCAGATTACTTGAAAAATGAACAAGGAGCTGTCATCTTTGTTACCCATGACCGCTACTTTTTGGACGAGTTATCCACCAATATTTATGAACTTGCAGATAAAACGTTATATGCACATACAGGTAACTACGGGAATTATCTTGAATCGAAAGCCATTCGTGCGGAGATGGCTGCATCGACGGACGATAAACTCCGAAATCGCTACCGTTCAGAACTGAAATGGATTAGACGAGGTGCGAAAGCGAGATCGACAAAACAAAAAGCACGAATTGACCGCTTCGATGACCTATCGGAGAAAGTCAAAAAAGAAGATACGGGTGGAGAAATGGAAGTCGCGCTTAAGTCGACACGTCTTGGTAAGAAAGTGATTGAAGCGGTCGGCATCTCGAAGTCGTTCGGCGGAAGAAAAATCATTGATAATTTCTCTAGTATCCTTCAATCAGGTGATCGTATCGCTGTTGTCGGACCTAACGGGGCAGGGAAAACGACGTTATTGAATATGTTTTCTGGAGAAAGTCAACCGGACAGTGGAATCATCGACAAAGGAACGACAGTGAAAATTGCTCATTTCCAACAACACACGCCAATTATGGATGAGAAAAAGCGAATTATCGAATACATTCGTGATACGTCAAATGATATTGAGGGTGCTGATGGAGTACGAATTTCAGCTTCGCAAATGCTAGAACGGTTTTTATTCCCCACACAAGCACACGGGACACCCATCGGTAAATTATCAGGTGGCGAACGAAAAAGACTCTATTTGTTGAAACTGTTAATGGAACAACCGAACGTCATGCTCTTGGATGAACCGACAAATGACCTCGATCTTGAGACTCTTTCAGTACTGGAAACGTTCATCGATACATTCCCAGGCGTTGTCATCACCATTTCACATGATCGATTCTTCCTAGATCGAACATCAACAAAGCTATGGGTAATGGATGGATCAGGGGATGTCGACACATGGTTTGGTATCTATTCTGACTTCCTTGAAACCTATGTACCTAAAGAAAAAGTGGCACATGAGCCAATCGTTGAGGTAGAGATACCGGTTCAGCAGGAAGCCAAAAAGAAAATGTCGTACGCTGAAAAGAAAGAGTACGAAACAATTGAATCAGCTATTGAAAATGTAGAGAAGTCAATCGAAGCTACGGAGGCAGAAATGGCATCCACTGGCTCCGATTACGATAAGCTAAGAGAACTGACGGCAACACTTGACGAATTGAACGGCAAATATGAAACACTCATTGAACGTTGGTCTTTTTTACAAGAATTGAATAAATCCTAACGAAAGGGGCAAATACAAATGAAAATCGTAACAATCGAACCAACACCAAGTCCCAATTCCATGAAAATCGTGCTCGACACAGAGTTACCAAAAGGGACGAGTCATAATTATAAAAAAAGTGATGCAGAAACAGCATCCTATCCAGCTTCAGCATTATTGAACATTCATGGCGTAAAAGGAATCTATCATGTCATGAACTTCATGGCGGTCGAGCGAATTGGTAATGTCGCATGGGAATCAATTCTTGCAGACGTTCAGGCTGTTTTCAATGAAGAGAAAAGTGATCAGACTGAATCTATGGAAGAGATTGACGACAACTACGGAGAAGTATACGTACACGTTCAGACCTACAAAGATATTCCCCTTCAAGTGAAAGTATTCGATAGCGAATCTGAGGAACGTTTTGGACTAAGTGAACGTTTTGTGCAAGCTATGGAAAAGGTTCATGGACGTGAAGTGGAAAACTATATATTATTGCGTAAATGGGCAGATTACGGAATCCGTTACGGAGAAAAAGCTGAAATTGGTGAAACGGTGATCCAAGAAATAGAGGCGGCGTATCCAGAAGAACGTTTGCTAGCGATTATCCGTATGGCAAATGAAGGACAAAGTGAAAATATCCAGCGCGGAAGAAAAATTTCACTGGAGGAGTTCTCAGTGGATCAATGGGAGACTAGATTCCAACTGCTGGATCAAATCCCTGACCCCGACATGTCGGATGCACCACTTCTCGAACGAGCACTGGACGATGAAAAGATGTCAATCAGACGCCTTGCAACGGTCTATCTTGGTATGATTGAAGACGACGCTGTCATTCCATATGTAGAAAAAGCGCTTAAAGATAAAAGTTGGGCAGTGCGTCGAACGGCTGGAGACTGCATGAGCGACCTTGGATTTGAAGGGTTCGAACAGGCGGCAATCGAAACATTGAATGATAAAAACAAACTGGTTCGTTGGCGTGCGGCTATGTTTTTATATGATACAGGAACTGACAAGGCGTTGCCTGCTTTGAAAGAGGCTGAAAATGATCTAGAGTTTGAAGTGAAACTCCAAATTCGGATGGCCATAGCACGAATTGCTGAAGGTGAAGATGCTAAAGGTTCTGTTTGGAAGCAAATGACAGAGGCGCGTACGGCTTCAAAAGAGTAATGTAACGACTACATTTATCAATATGTAAAACGTTAGTGGATGTGAAAAATTACATTCTGCTAACGTTTTTTCTAAAGAACAAAAACGCTGGAGTCTAGACATGAAATCTCCATGTTGCAGCTTATCCACGGAATGAGATTTTATAGTTTCCTAATCTATTGAAAATGGGAGGAAGACATATGAAACTGTTGAAGATCCTTCTCCTCATCGTATTAATTATCGGTGGAGCTGGGTATGGAATCTATTATGTTGGAACTAATATTGCATCCGACAAAGTAATGAACGTTGTAACTGCTGAATTAGAAAATAGCGGACAGTTAAACGAAATTAAACAAATGGTAGCAAATGACCCTGAATTAATGCGTTTCATTGAAGAAGGTTCAAATGTTGAAAGTAGTAATCTTCCTTTCACAACAAAAGAGCAGGCAACAAGGGTATTAATCAAAAAAATTGGATTTAGTGAACTCCAAGCTATTCAATCCAACGCCCAAAAGGGAATGTCGAATGAGGAAATACAAGAGTTGTTAAAAGATATTGAAGGAAAGTTAACGGATGAAGAAATTCTAGCATTAAAGGTTATCGCTTATAAAGAATTCCTTAAATAATGCTGATTTCATTGATAAAGTAGGGGGGATGGTTTGAAACTAAATCATCCTTCTTTAATGTATGGCATTTTGGTGATATAGTAGGATACTTGTGATTCTTCTTTAGAGATTTCATCACATACATAGGAAGTTTTTAAATTATAGAAAGGTCGTTAGTAATCATGGGACCACTTAAAGGTAATAAACGAATACGATTTGCATTACTTCTCGGAACACTAGCAGCGATGGGTCCGTTAACAATCGATATGTATCTACCCTCATTCCCGACAATCGTAAGTGCTTTTGGCACTACGGCTACCTATGTACAGGTAAGCCTAACCGCCTGCCTACTAGGTATCGGGTTAGGTCAACTTATTCTCGGCCCAATGAGTGATGTCCATGGACGGAAAAAGCCGTTACTTATTGCACTTATTGTCTATTTTGTCGCTTCAGTTTTATGTGTATTTTCCCCGAATATCGGGTTCTTCATTGCAGCACGTTTCTTGCAAGGCTTTGCTGCTGCTGCGGGTATCGTCATTTCAAGGGCTGTCGTCAGAGATTTATATAGCGGACGAGAATTGACGAAGTTTTTCGCTTTACTCATGCTAATTAATAACTTGGCGCCAATCCTCGCACCAGTTCTTGGAGGAGGCATCCTTGCGTTTACAGAGTGGACTGGTGTATTTGCGGTTTTAAGCGCAATCGGCTTTTTACTATTTGTCATTGTTCTATGGAGAATGGATGAAACATTGCCAGAAGAAATGCGCGTACCAAGTAATCTATCTCATACATTAAAAAACTTTCTGTCTCTGTTAAAAAACAGACAGTTCATGGGGTATGCACTTGCACAAGGTTTCATCATGGCCGGCATTTTTGCATATGTCGCTGGGACACCGTTTGTTTATCAAAATATATACGGAGTCTCACCACAGACATTCAGCATATTATTCGGTATGAACGGATTTGGACTAATCATCGGGACCCAGGTAGTAGGACGCTTAACGGGTTTGGTCTCAGAAAAACGATTTTTAGAATCGGGTTTATTCATCTCTATCACTTCAGGTACATTGCTATTGATAGCCGTGTTAATGAATGGTCCACTTTTCACAATCGTTGTGCCTATCTTCTTTTTCGTCGCTTCGATTGGTGTTATTTCGACATCATCCTTTTCACTCGCAATGGAAAAGCAAGGGCATATTGCGGGTAGTGCATCCGCATTACTTGGTTTACTGCCATTCATTTTAGGCGCAATTACGGCACCACTTGTCGGAATAGCAGGGGAAGAAACCGCAATTCCGATGGGAGCCATTATCTTCGCTTCAAGTTTAATTGCAGTCCTCGCGTATTTCGGACTTTCAAGAGAAAAAGTCGAACAAAACTAACAGAGTTAAAAGCAGCCACTTACTCATTTGAGTAGGTGGCTGCTTTTTATTGTCTGATAATGTAGACACTGTCTTTCGTGACCTGAATATAATGACTATATCGGCTAAATAGAGGAGAGAAGGCAGTGAAAGAAGTCATCATCGCGTTAGTCAGTTCTTCAATTACAATCATCATCACAAGTTTTTTTAACTATCATTTCCAACTAATGAAAGAGATTCGAAACGAAGCGGTTAAATATAAAACAGAAATCTTGAAAAATGTTTACACACCTGTACTAAAGTTACTAGTAGCGGCAATTGTGCCAGGCGACGGATATGACGGGATTACAAAAGAGTCTTTTTTTGAAATTGAAGAGGTTATTAAAAGAAACTATGAGCTAGTTGATCCTGATTTAGATTCGATTATTTGGTCCATTAAAAAGGAAATCAGATGGGGACACTACGAAGACAGTTTAAAGTTATTTGATAAAAATAAGCGTTTATTGCACCACGTCGAACTGAATTTCAATTTTTATAGGAAACAATTAGGATTGCCGTTTAACAAAACTAAACTCAAAAAGTCTTGAGAATCAACTAAATATATTTGTTGAAATAAAGAAGTCTAGTTCCGGTACAAGGGGATATCGCGGGTCTTAGGGCTCCGGCTACTTTTTGAAAAGCGCCTTCGCTTTGTTTATATAATTATTCATTTGTTCAATATAATTGAGACATCTGAAAACGTTAAGTTTTGGCATGTCCTCTACATATTTGTTTAAAATCGGACAAGTGCCGCCATTCAAAAATGCTTTGTGAATAGTATAGATAGAAAAGTATCTTTGGATTGCTGTGGCAATTTAAAAAAACAAATACTTTTTAATAGGGCACAAAAAGGAGGTGTCACAAAATGGTTAAAATCGTAATCGATGCTGGGCACGGATTCAATACACCAGGTAAACGTTCACCGGATGACGAACGGGAGTGGTCGTTTAACAATAAAGTAGCCAAATACGCTATTGCTAAACTAAAGACATACAAAAATGTGGAAATTCTACGTGTGGATGATCCGACCGGTCAGACAGATGTTCCGCTTGCTAAACGCACAACTCTAGCGAACGAATGGCAAGCCGATGTATATGCTTCTATCCATCATAATACCCTAACGGATAAGTGGGGCAGCCATAGCGGTATTGAAACATATACAATGGACAACCCAACAGCGAATCCAAAATCAAAGGAAATTGCTGGTGCTATTCATCCTAGGATTGTTATGGCCATGGGGTTGAGTGATCGTGGTATGAAGCGTGCCAACTTTCACGTTCTTCGGGAATCTTCTATGCCAGCATTCTTAAGTGAGGGAGGCTTTATGGATTCAACAGTTGACATACTAAAGTTACGGGATGATCACTATTTGCAAGCCCAAGGTGAGGCAATCGCAGAAGGATTGGCTATATACTTTAAATTGCAACTGCTAACTGCTTCCGTAGGGAATCAGATACTTTCACCAAAGGAAGGAACAAATAAGTTGTATACACCATCATCGCAATCACTTATCAATTCGACAAGCGCCGTTTTAAAACGACTTGAAAAGATGCCTGATGGCCCGTTATCAGCAACTTGGCATGAAAAGTTATTGAAGGGAACATTGACGGACTCGGATGCAATTGGGCTCTTGTATGTAGCGATTGAGCGTGGCCTTTTGGTAGATGGTAAGTAAGTGCGTGTCATTTATTTTGAGGAGTGTGAAATAAGAACCATCAGCTGCAATAGCGATTATGGTGAGTTTGAAATAGCATAAAGAGCGAGCTTAGAAAATAATAGCTGTTACTATTTCATCTTCATCGAATAAGGGGGAAATTATTGTGCCGCACAACGATAATGCCATCGAAAGGGATTTGCCAAACGGATTATCAAAACCGGCAACACGAGCGCTTTCAGGTACCGGTTACTTGCGGCATGAACAGTTCGCTAAACCTCAGGGAAGCTATTTACATGGTACGGGTCCAAAAGCCATGGATCTTATCAGTGATACTCTTGCCACCAAAGGGCTGTCGTTCGCCAAGGGTTCTTGAAAGATCCTAATTTTATGGTGTAAAACGAAACAAGCCATCTTTTCCTAATAAGGGAAGATGGTTTGTTTTAATTTTCATCAGATTACTCCGAGGGGAAAAAGGTGTACAACCCTATATCACGTATCCATAAATTTGCATTGCCACCATCAATATCAGCCACCCATAAATCACCTTTAGCAGAAACGAAATCGCTTTTTCGTAACCAAGTTATTTTATCGATTGAAGGTAAATATTCGGGCTTATAATCACCTTTATTTTTTGGTGGTGTCGTTATTTTTAGTTGTTTTTGACCAGCTAGCGTTAAAAAGTATAAGGAAGCTTTAGGGCGTTTCTCAGCGTCATTTGACCACTCACTTTCCTTTACCCTTGAAACAATAAGCGAACTATCATTAACCCATGAAAAATCCATCTCCGCATAGTTTTTTTGCGTTAGGTTTATAGAATGATAAGTGGGAATTTCCGTTACCTTTAGATTTTTATTTTTAAAACCAAAAACAATTCTTCCGCCGCCGGCAATATAACCGAGTAAGTTTTCGCTATATGCCCATTTTGGAGTGAATGCCCAGATAACTTCATCTAATACTTCAAATTCTTTTCCGTCTACAGAAATCACACATAGTATATCACTGTCCATTGCCCATGAAGCTGTTGGAGTCACAAAGAAGGATATCCATTGTTTATCTGAAGAATAAGCAAATGATTCCGCGTTTATCGAAGGAACTTTCACGTCGTCTTTCACTACTTCTTTTGGAATCACGAAGAATTCTGTCGCGTTTTTCGTTAAATTTCCGATGTTTTGATAATCATTCGCTATAGAAATCGTATACAGGACAGGATTGGTCCATCCATCCATCCGGCCGAAGAGAAGCACTAGAGGAGGCAATAAAACCCTTCCCATCAGGCTGCCATTCGTAATCGTTTACTCCTAAAGCAATAGTATAGAATTTTTTAAAATCCGATACATTCAATACGCCACCATCACTAAAAGCAACAATATTTTCAGTTGGAGACCATTTTGGATATCGTCCATCATAAAAGATTTTACTGTGCTTTTTTGTTTTCATATCATATACCCACAATTGATTTGAGGTCTGTTTATGTTCATTTACTAATACCTCGACTTCTTTTTGATAAAGAAGCAAGTTCCCATCGAAAGACCATAGTGGAGGATAAGGGTATGTTGCTTTTTCGACAGTCAGTACTTCTTCTTTATCATCAATTTTCACCCACAAATAGCCATCCCTAATAAACGCTACTTTTACATTTGAAGTATTTGTTTCCGAATAAATATTGGATGGAAAAATCAAGCATAAAATAACAAGGATATGAAATAACTTTGCCATAAAATCACCTCTTACGACGTATGTTCTCCCGAAAATGAATAATTAGGTATGTAAAATAATGTTTAGTTTTTGGGGTAGAATTTTCATTACAATCCTCAAACTAATCGAAAAGTTGAAATTAAGTTAGCTATATAGTCGCTATTTAGTGAAAAAATACGTAGGACAAGGTAATATGAAAGATGGAAAAACCATTAACAACAAGCACTATTTAAATAGATTGAAAGGGGATTATTAAATATGAACGCTTACGATGATTATATGAAGGGCATCGTTAAACCGATGCGTGAAGAACTTGCACAAAATGGATTTACGGAACTGACGACGGCTGAGGCTGTTGAAGAAACAATGAAGACACTTGAGGGGACAGCGCTTGTCGTTATCAACTCGGTTTGTGGATGTGCTGCAGGTCTTGCGCGTCCGGCGGTGAGAGAAGCATTACAGGAAGCTGAACATAAACCAAATCACTTATTCACAGTATTTGCAGGACAAGATAAAGAAGCGACAGCTATGATGCGGGATTATTTCCCAGAAGTACCGCCTAGCTCACCTTCTATCGCGCTTTGGAAAGATGGGGCACTTGCGTACTTTATTCCAAGGGAACAAATTGAGAATTTTGAGATGGGGCAAATTAAAGACCATCTATCGGAAGTACTCGATCAAGTTTGTAAATAATGAGTACAGTCATCACGACCGCTGGCAGGCCTGATGATCAATCGCTACAGCTAGCACTAGAAGCGTCTGAAACTCTAGGCTATCCTATTGTCGAACGTAAAAAGCAAGCGGTTTCCCGAATACAAAACACGCACAGTTCGGATGTTATTGTAGCGGGAAAAAACCGCTATGATTTGTATCGTATTGGAATGGATGAACCATTTTTCTTTCATCCCAATTCTGCTGCGTTCAGATTGAAAAGGTTATTGAATGGGGAAATGGACCCGTTAATTGAGATAGCTCAATTACAAGAAGATGATTTGTTTCTCGATTGTACACTTGGGCTTGGCTCCGACAGTATCATTGCTTCTTTCGTTACAGGTGAAGGCGGCAAAGTGTTGGGCGTCGAAGCAGACCCAGCTGTCGCGTTCATAACCAGACGAGGACTGCGCTCGTTCCCATCTGAGTCGGAGCAACTAGTTCAGGCCATGACTCGAATTGAGGTCGTCCAGTCGGAAGCGATTGAGTTTTTGAGCCATCAAGCTGATTCATCGTGGGATATTGTCTATATGGATCCGATGTTTCATGCACCTATTACGGAATCGTCTAATTTTACGCCGCTGCGTCAAGCTGGGGTACATAGTGTGCTGACAGATGACTGGATCAAGCAAGCACTTCGTGTATGTAAACGACGTGTTGTTGTGAAAGACCGGTTTGATTCACCTGTATTCGAGCAATTCAATATGCAGCGAAAAATCAGACCGAATACGAAGTTTCATTTCGCTTTTATCGAAAAATGAAAAACGCCGTCCTCCTCAAAATAGAGGGTGACGGCGTTTATTGATATTAGTGGGTGAAATTCAATGAGCTTAGATACACAAGCAATGCCAGCATTCCGATACCGATAAACAGATTCACATCCATCAGTGATACCCTCCTTCAAAAAAACATACAATTATCTTCATTTTTATTGTACAATGAAAATAAGAAAGAAGAAACCTTTTCAATACTTTTTCGTCAAATAAACTATTGTAAACAAAAATAAAAACAATTGCAGGTGAGATGTTATGAAAAAGTGGTTACAAAAAACGCTCATTGTTGCCGTAGCATTATTGACATTCGGTGCGATTTCACCGAATCATGAAATTTGGACAAACTTGCAAGACAAAGATGTTTCGAAGCACGCAGTAGGACCATCACGAAGTAATGATTATTCGATTGGATTAGAAGACTCGTTAGTCGATGATAGTTTAGAAGATAATTCGGATTCAATAGAAGATTTATTTATCACGTCTGCGAAGAAGCTATCATACATGAAATTTGGAACAAAAGTCGGCCCGGTAATCGCCGATGAGTTTGACAGTGTTATTTTCCCGGAAATTGAGGAAGCCATCCAATCGACACTTGCAAGTTCAGGAGACGTACATAAACGCCGACTTGCTATCAGTGAAAAACCTGCCGGAGACTACTCAGAGAAAATTTTCAATGTATATGACCTAGAAGACAGAAAAGATCTTATCCGTTTCCACGTACGTACTGAAAAAAGGCCAAAAGACGGCTACTACTACAATTTCCACTATCATATTGCCGCTGATGAATTTACAGCTCATTATTCAATCGGTGATATCTATTGGGCAAAAGACACACCACCGAAATGGTTATCCTAAAAATGTTGAAACACTCGTCTAAAAAATGAGTGTTTTTTCTTTTGTAAACATTGATATATCAACGTTTGTAGAGTTTCAGCGATACACATCCATCAAGTGATTTTGTTCATGATAAATGAGCAAAAAACCACGTACCCCAAATTGTACCCCAATTTCACTCTTTATCTTTTTCAAAAGAATTCAAAGTGACGATTTCATCCATTAAATTAGATGCTTGAATTTCATCTTTTTCAAACGAGTGAGCGTATGTTTTATAAATCGTTTCGGGGGTATCTCCTACGAGCGCAGCAACAGTAGAAATTGGTATGTTATTTGATAACTGGATCGTAACGAATGTATGCCTAAAATAATGGGGTGTGAAGTGGGTAATTTTTTCTTTTTCGCATATCAAGTCGATTACACGCTTCATGTACCGTTCTCCGAGGGGTTCTCCTGCGTAAGTGATGAATACATAGCCAAGAGGGTTCCGGAACTGGTAAGACGCCATAGACTGCTCATGCCACTCTTTGTATGCGAGTAAAAGATTATTAATATTTTCACTCATGGGAAACTCTCGGTAACTATTTTTGGTTTTTGGACTCCTCGCTCCGAAGCGATCCCTAGTTTCGCGAATGGTGATTATTTTACTTTCGAAGTCTATGTCGTTCTCCCATTGTAAAGCTCTTAGTTCACCAACGCGCATTCCAGTTAAAAATAATAAACTTAACGCAGTGTAATGAGTGATCTTATATCGGGTTCGCGCAACCTCTAATATTTTCGTTACTTGATTTACAGTCAGCGCATTCCGTTTAACTCCTTCGGTTGCACCTTTTAAATTTGGGGTAGAAAACCTTTTTCTATCTAATATTTCATTTTTAATTGCGAACATAAAAATAGCGTTCAGACGTCTGTAAATCGATATAAGCGTGCCTTCCTTAAGTCCTCTTTTTATCAACGGATCTATCAAATCTTTTTGTAAGACAATATTATTTACGTTTTTAATCTTACGGCGGCCAATAGCATCCAGCACATACTTTTCCATTGTGTACGTGTGACCTCTTTCTGTAGTTGGCTTCCAGTTCGTAACACTCGCATCGATGTAGATTTCATTTAATTGATGAACGGTTAAATTATCGTTTTCAACAAAACTCATATTACCATCTAATATGGTAGCTTTAACCTCAATCAATGAACGCTCAGCCTTTTCGATTGAATCAAACCCTTGTTTACTCTTTTCGCGTCGCACATCGTGTTGATCGTAATATTTATATCGATAAGCGAACTTTTTGGCATTCCCTTGCTTGTACCAATAAACACTATCTATCTTGGTCTTAGTCATTTTTACACGAGCCATAAAATACCCCTTTCGAATGTATGTTTGGTTTTATGATTAAAAGAAAAGCCCTTAGTAGGGCGGTTGTGTGTGTATTTTTTCTGGACTACCTATGAAAAGAAAGCCTTCATTTTTATTGGCATTCCCATGATTCACGTCATCTTTGTTATGAGTGAAGATAATTCTTGTTCAAACCTTTCGACGAGCTCTTCGTTTTCGTAAGTGTAATCATCGTCATATTTATGCATTACTTCAATGAACTTTTTGTACCGATTGATTTTACCTCTGCCTGTTTTTAATTCATTCGCTTTAGCAAGCATATCATTGTAGGCTTTACCCAGACAGTTATTTATCAGTACGGGCTTCTCGCCTAAGAAGACGTCGAACAACTCTTTAGATGTCGGCTTTCCGCTATGGAAACCTATTTGTTCAAGTTGCTCTAATGTATATGATTTTCTAGCCCCTAATTCCAATCGATTGATAACAGTTTCTAAATTTTTGGAGTTAGAAACCAAGTACAGGCAATCATTTATTATTTCAATAAGACCAGGGATTTGGTTTACGTCATAGGCAGTCCTCATACTCTCTAAAGATCTTTCTGGTGTGATTGGAAGATTGACTTTAAATGTTGCCAATTGTTCTGTAGATCTAGTTTGATTATCTTGTTTTATATTAACAGTTCTTGGCGTGTTGCTTACATTCGCGGTCTCATTACTCCTCTTTACACTTCTAATGCATTTGTTAGCGATAAAAGCTAAAAGCAAAGAAATTGATAAGGGAAAGATAGCCGCGAATCTGGACTGAGTGTCTTCTACCAAAATTATTAGAATAATAGATACCATCAAAAGAAACACTGTCAAAAGTAAACAAATGATAGCGGAAAGTATTTTCAAAAAGTTTGGTACCTTTTTTGGAAGCCTCATATTTTTCACCTTCTTCCACGGACGGTCTCCTTATTAACTCAACGAATATTCCGTAAATTTTTCAGGTGCGTAACCTCTTCGGGTACACCGTATATATTGGCAATTTCACAAAGTGTTAGGTTCTCATCTTTATGTTCGTAAATCGTGTAGTCGGGAAGTAGCAATTCGACCGCGAAGGTGTTCGCTTCGATTTCAATTCTTTCTATAGAGAAGAACGTATTCTTCTTTAAAAATGGTGTATTGGCGTCTGGATGCAGGATTGCATGTCCCAATTCATGCGCGCATACAAATCTACTCAAAGTTTCATTGATATCCTCATTAATATGAATAAATTTTATTCTTTTATAAGAATTGTAATAACCGAGAGCGCTACCTAAACGTTCATGGATAACCACAATCCCTTTTTGCTTAGCGATTTCAAAAGGATTATTAGTAGCGTATTTTTCGATGTGTCTAACAACTTCTTTTTTAGGCAACCAACTTCACCCCTAATCGGTTATTTAATCCCTATACTTTATAGGGGTGAATTTTTGTTTGGCTATCCGTTTAGCTAAGCGCAAAGAGTTTTCTAGTGACGCTTTTAGAAGCTCTTTATCTTCCTCATCCATATCATCCATCGAATGACCATCATACGCGGCGTATCCATCTTTAGATTCAAGGTTATTTATCATTTTTTCTAAATCGACAGTTATGTCTAGTTCATCTTTAGCTGTAAGTTCGGGAAGCTTTGAATTCCAGTCTAACTTTGAATTTTCCATTTTTCCTAATAAATATTCGGTAGAACAATTAAGTGCGTCAGCCAGTCTAGACACATCATTAGAACTGAGGTCGGAATAACCCCTTTCCCAATTCGAGATTACTTGGGGAGAAACATTTACCAGTTTAGCTAGTTCGATTTGCGTAAACCTGTTTTCTTTTCTTTTTACTTTTATTCGTGATCCAATCTCCATAATTGTCTCCTTTTTCGTATTCTATTTATCCAAGAATACTAATAACTAACGATAAAAGATATAAAACTAACGGTATATGAGAATTATCTAAATTAAACAGTTAACATTAACGGAATACGTTAGTATAGTGTTGATTAACGGATAACGTTAGTTATGGAGGTGGTTAGATGATACACGAAAATTTAAAGAAAATTCGTCTCGCGAAGGGCATGACTCAGTTGCATTTGGCGAAGAAGTTAGGTATCAGCAATATGGCATATAGTCGCATGGAAAGTGGCAAGACCAAAATTGATGCCGAAATATTAAAAGTCTTATCAAAAGTATTAGACGTTAAAGTTGAAGTTTTTTTTACTAACGAACTAACGGAATCCGTTATTATTGAGCTGGCGATTGAAGAAGTCGTTTAAAAATATGTACCTCACACCCAGCAATCAAAGTTCGAACGAGCGGAGTACGCCAAGATCCTTCAATAGATGGGGAGCGACAGCGTTAGCCAACGCCAAGACTTCGAACTTTGATTGGTGGGTGTGATGGAAAAAGGGGGCGATGATATGTCAACAGAAAGTGCGGTGATTCAAACACTCTTCGAGATGTCAGGCATAACACCCGAAAAAGTAAATCGGCAACTTGACGAAATAGTCAATGCAGCGGCGCAACCGATAATTCTTTTCTGGGACATTAACGACATCATACGAGCGACTACTTTCGGTCGTAAAACTTTGGAAGACCACATTTTAAATGATCCACGCATACGACGCTATGAGCGTCAACGTGAAAAAGGTGGGAAGCGTATCTGGCTAAGAAATCCTACGGCGAAGGCTTTAGAAGAAATCATTATGAATGAATGGTGAAACGAATCTTCTATATAGGAGGGAACTGGATGAATGATTTAAAAGTAGTCTCTATTAACGGTCAACTAGTTACAGATAGTCGGGAAGTCGCGAGGATGGTAGACCGCGAGCATAACGCATTAATGAAGAGTATTAGGAGTTATGTTGAATATTTAGGTCAGGGCGGTTTCGCCCACACCGAGTTCTTCGTTGAATCCGAATACGAAGATATGCAAATGAAGAAAAGACCTAGCTTCCTAATCACTAAAAAAGGTTGCGACATGGTTGCCAATAAAATGACTGGTGAAAAAGGTGTTCTATTTACAGCAGCATATGTCACTAGATTTGAAGATATGGAAAGACAACTAACCCAACCGAGTAATACAAAACTTCTACTACAATCAGCGCTTGAACAAGAAGAACGCTTAGAAGTAGTCGAAACAGACGTGAAGTATTTGAAGGATCACATGCGGATCAATGGACCACAAGAGCAGCGTATCGGCGCAAATGCTCGTGGCAAGGTAATGCAATGTCTGGGTGGCACCGAATCGGCAGCATACAAGGAGATTGGTAGAAAGGCATTTCAGCAATTTTGGAGAGATTTCAAAAAATACTTTGAGATTCCCAGATACGGAGAGTTACCGAAAGTGAGATTTGAAGAATCATTGCAATTTATTCAAGAATGGTCGCCGGACACAGCTTTGAGGTTAGAGATTAAAAAGCTAAATGGCCAGCAACATTTGAGGTTGGCTGAATAAAACGAAGAGGGGCGGGCAAGCCCCTTGTCATGTTGCGAGGTTGCAAGGAGGGGTCATCCAAGCAATGGTGGTGAGTTCCTTCATTAACTATATTACTAGGTTTGAAATAAAAAACTGTTCAAGATTTGAACTTGTTCTAAAACAGAACATTAAACGGGAGGAAAGTTTGTCATGGATTTTGGAACAGTACTTAGAAAAGCGCGTATCGGAGCGGGATTAAGCCAAGAAGAAATGGCTCCACAAATGTTTATGCCAAGGAGCACGATTTCCAAATTGGAGAACGACAAGATGGAGTTAAAAGCATCTGATCTAATCCGGTGGTTTCAAGTGACGCAGGTTCCGGAAGCGGCAGTAGCGTTAATATGTGGCGTGGATGTAGTGGCAGTTACTCAATTGATTACGACACTGCTCGGAGGATTCATTCACTTTATTTAACAGGAGGTTCTACATGAAAAGCAAGATGCAAAAACTTCACGAAAAGCTAATAGCAAAAGGCGTTAAAGTCCAACTGATTAATAATTTTAGGCACAAAAAAACGACTGACACTGGAATGTCAATCGGCGGAATTTGAAACTATCTCTTAACAACATTATAGCACAGATACGGAGCCTTGGCTCCTATCAAAAAGCGTCGGGGGTACGGCAAATAATTCCTCCTCTTAGCTTCCGGCGCTTCTTGATGGGATTCAACCATCTATTAATGGAAAGGAGAATCGGAATGCTGACATTAGCTGAAAAAGGTCAAATTGTACTCTACTTTGCACCAGTTCTTGCATTTGTACTCGGGACTATGTGGCAGTATGCGACATGGCAACTAGAACAAGGGGAGGGTGAAGAAGAATGAAAGCAAAAGTAAAGCAAGCGATTTTCAGCTTGAATGACGAATTAGACATGTTTCCGGAAACAATCATGATCACGGTGCAACGCAAGGACTTAGAAACAGTAGTTAACCATCTACATCACAGTGGCGAAGAGTGGAGCAATCAATCAGCGTTTGGCTACGCGATTGCGGCGGCTGAATCAATCGGAATGAGCGCAGAGGACATTCAACGACTCGTCGGTGCTATGGCTTCGGAATGTGATTGGAAGACACTCGATAGAGCTGCTGATGTTTATCGTAAATCTGACTACTGAAAGGGGTGAATGTAAATGAAGCAAAAATCATGGGAGTGGGAAATCAGACTGGTGACAGAGTCGGATCCATACATCATCCACACGAACAAAGACAGCGCCTTGGTTGCGATGAAACAGTTCGAAGAAACATGGGGAAGTGGCCTGAGTGTTTATACACTTCGCAAGACTGCTGAAATTATTCGGTACGAAGAAGCAAAATAAAAAACCCGCTGTTAGAGCAGCGAGTCAAATGTGGTCCCTGTGAAATTCTATTACTCACATTGTACATAGGGACCGCAAAAAACACAAGGGAGGCAACAATCATGTCAAACGAATTACAGGTAAACCAGCAAGCATACGAACAAGCATTACAAACGATTGCTAACTTAAGAAAACAACAAGCAGCGGACTTAGGTGATGGAAAAGTATTCGTAAAAAAAGTAAACGGTGGTCAAATTCAAAGTGTAAAAGGGACGATTACCCTGAATGAAAAGAACGGTGAAATTGCAACAATCCAAGGTAAGACAATGACAACAGCCAAAGGGTTTAACACGTTGAATCAGATTGCCGGATTGTCGATTATCACTCCAGATAAGTTAACTTTGCCGGATGGTCAAATCGTTGTTAATCCATATCCGATGATTGATCCGGAATCGGGAACAATTGCGAAGGTTTGGGTCAAAAAAATAGCGATTGGTTACAGCCCGATTGGCAACCTAGTTATAACAAGCGCCACACTCCTTTACGACATCAAGATGTATTTCATTCAAGACTTATCCAAAAAGGTTGGATACAGCAGAGAAGCCGGCAGAGTATGCATGGAACAAATGCTAACGGAAGACGAAAAAACAAACAGCATCTTCTTGAAAATTGACGGTTTCCTTGGAATAGCTGCAAACATCCAACACAAAGACGTATTAAAAGCGATAGATACCTTCATTAATAAAAAACAGTTCGCTGAACGAAATGCACAATCTATCTGTGAGCGTTTGGTAATGAGTAAGCACCCAGCACTTGCTAGTGCGGCGTACGTTACGAAGCAAGGCGAGATTGCGAGAGTTCCAGTTGTCGGCTATGTGCACGACTTTAACCGTGAAGAACTACTTGATATTGCTGATAAGGCTGAACGCGGTGAAGAGATTGAGGTTGGCAATCAGAAAGTAGAGATTATCGAGGCGGTTGTTGAAGCGACAGCAGAAGATATCGCCACCGATACAGATGACGAGGAAGTCGCTCAAACTTATGGACCCGAAAATCCCTTAGTTTCAGAATTTGTAGAACGAACAGAACCATCGGCTAACCTATTCAACCAAGAAGGAGGTCGATTCTAATGATTACAGAAATTCAGATGGAAAATATCAAGGGGCAAAGCACAACTCAGTCCCTTACCGGTAAGAACATCTTCATTGGTCGTAATGGATCCGGTAAAACAACTCGAATTCAAGCGCTAGGACTTGCGATGCAAGGGTCCATACCAGGTCGAGGGAAAACAACGGCTGAAACAATCAAATTCGCCACAGATGAAAGTATGACGGTTGGACTTAAAACAACTGACTTTGAATTTACCCGTAATTTTACAAGAGACGAAAAATCGAACGGGAAAACCGGTGAAACGAAGATCAGCATTAAGGAGACTCTCAATGTCTCTCCTGGTAAAGGAGAACGTACGGCAACGGAAAAGAAAGCACGAATACAAGATGAAATAGGGAATTTCCCTGTAGCGCTTGATTTCAACGAATTTCTTTCTTTATCTGATGCAAAGCGTAGGGATTTCATTTACTCCTTGTCTCCAATAGATAGCGACTCTTGGGATAAAGAGAAATTGTCTGACTATCTACAAGGAAGAATGCTTACAACTGAATTAGAAAAAAACAACAAAGAGCAATTTGAAATTACGAAACAACTCATTGGAGATGCGCTTGCTGAGTACCGTGACAAGCAAGATATACATGATGGATTGATTTCGATGATTGATTGGGTGGCGAAAGAATCAACATTCTGGAAACGTAAACAGGCAGACTCACAGGGCACAGTGCGACAAATGGCAGACATGAAAAATGAGTTAGCTGAAACAGATCGTAATATCGCTGAAACGAAAAAAGAATTAGAAGAACTTCAACATAACCTGATTGAAATCGAGAAAAAAGTTGCGGCTGATACCGAAAAGAAACGAACAATCGATAACCGATTGAATCGTATCGATGAATTGAAAGCGGAAATAAAACTTGTAAATGAAACGGAAATCGATACAGATACCACAGTACTGGATAAGGACCTTGCAGGATTAATTGCTTCAATGCCTTTGCCGTTTGACTTGGAAAGCAAATTGTTACCGTTCGATAAAGAGATTTTTAAACTAACTGAACTAGCGAATGAGCAACGACAAGCCTTACACAAAGTACAAGAAGAAATGATGAATGTTCGGGCAAATGTTCAAACGCTTGATGGTACTTTGAAAAAAGTCGGAGAATTAGCAGGAGTTTGTGTCATTAGTCAAATGATTTCTTGTAATAAAGATTTCACTGGATTCGATGATTACGTTGCCGAAAAGAAAGCACAAGCTGAACAGGCGTTAATGGAATTGACAGTTCAACATGATGAATTAAAAAAGCGTGCAGGGGCATTAGGGGTCCTCATAACCTTACAAGAAGATGGTAAAAAAGAAGTATTCTCGGCAGCGCAAGAAATCCAAGCTAAACGTGAAGCGTTATCTCAACAGATGAAAGTGAAAGAATCGGAATTACAAAAAAAGGAATCCCTAAAAGAACGTAAAGAAGGAAAGTTATCATTACTGGAAACGGAGTTACAGAAATTGGTACACGAAAAAACTGAACCAATTGGCGATATTAGCATCATGGAAAAACAAGCAATCGGCACAAGAGCAAGAATTGAAGAATTAAAAGTGCAGGTTGATGAAAAGGATAAATCAAAACAGACACTCGTTCTAATGAATGAAAACGTATTACAAAACCATGAAGCAGAGTATAAATCAAATGCGTTGAAAGTACTTAATGAATCACTTGGCGCTAAGGGCGTACAGGGTGAATTGGTAAAAGAAATATTAGAGCCCATTCGTTCACAGATTGAAGAGAATTTAAAATTAATGGAATTTGAACAAGTGCCTTACTTCCAAACTGAAAGTGATACAGGAAAAGAATTATTTGAATTCGGTTGGGTGAACGAGCATGGTCACGAAGTGAATTTTGACGCCCTTTCTACCGGACAACAGACAGTATTCTTGGCAGCTATGATGATGACAATTATCGATAGAGCACAACCAAAATTACGGATCCTCGTCATGGACAACTTAAATCACTTGGACAAGCAAAACTTTCAGCTACTCATAAACGGGTTGGACAAACTATCCGACAAAGTAGACAACATCATTTTGGCGGGAGCATTAGAGTACACCTTTACTGCTGACGGTTGGCAAGTGGATGACTTATCAGCAATGGGGGTCGGTCAAGATGCAAGCAAAATTGCTTGAAGAATTGAACGCCAAGCAACACCAAGCTGTTATTTCTACAAGCGAAACAATCCTGTGTCTTGCAGGAGCCGGTAGCGGTAAAACAACTGTACTAACTACAAGAATTGCTCACCTCTTTGACAATCGTGTAGGGACTAGCGATATGCTAGCCCTCACATTTACTCGGCTAGCGGGCAAGGAAATGAAAGAACGCGTCATACGGCTTATCGGAGAACGCGAAGGAAAGAAATTGTTTTGCAATACCTTCCATGCATTCGCAGTCCACGTCCTGAAAGATTGGGGCCATTTAATCGGTATCGATAAGAATTTCACGATTTACGATCAAGAAGACCGTAAATCCGTCTTAGAAGCGGTTATCAAAGAGTTAGGTAGCAAAGCGACAATTACTAAAATAACTAAAGCGTACGAAGATAACGACGGAAGCGATTACGAGATCACGAGAATTCTTAAAGAATATAAATATCGGTTGCGCCAAAACAATGCGCTTGATCTGGATAAATTAATTTCGGTTGTCAATGAACTTTGGAGCAAATATCCAGAAGCGCTTAATTACTACAAGCAAATGTACTCACATGTGTTTGTAGATGAGTTCCAGGACAGCAGTGATGACCAAATGGACATGTTCCGACTACTATCACCTAAAAACCTATTCGTTGTAGGAGACGACTTCCAAGCGATCTACGGATGGCGCGGCGCAAAGGTGGAATACATTCTCGATTTCCCAAATGAATATCCAAATTGCGAAGTTGTGAAACTTGAAGACAATTATCGTTCAACAAAAGAAATCGTAGCAGCGGCAAATAATCTAATCTCGCACAATATGAATCAATCTGAGAAAACGTTGATTGCTCATAAAGAAGGTCCACGAGTCACCGTTTCAACAACTGGAGACGAACGGATGGAATACGAACAAGTGCTAGACAAAATCAGGAATTTATACGAGTCAGGTACACCATACAAGGGTATTGCGGTGCTTTCTAGAACGAACATGCAACTTAAAAGGATGCAGGAGCAATTAGAACAAAACGGCATCCCAAATATCGCTCTTGGGCGCAATGACATCATGAGAAATAGGGATATGCTCTTTATCGTTTCTTGGTTGCAAGTCATTGTAAATAACAAGGATGGCAGAGCGTTCAATCGCGCATTGAGTTATCCAGAACCTTTCTTAAGTGAAAGGGAACAACAGGTTTTGCGTCTGGAAGCTTTAAAGCAAGACAAATCGGAGTTGGCCATGTTCCAACAGATGGATTTCAGACAGTCGAAACGATTCTTTGAGTTAGGTTCGAAGATTTCTGCACAATATTCAGAAGGTGCCAGCGTAGCGGATCTAATTCTCTACACGGCAGAAGTGCTTGGAGTTATTCAAGACTACAAAGAAAAAGGTCTTGAAAACAGAATTGAAGCCCTAGAAAACGGCACAAAGTACATTGAAGCGTGGCAAAAAACAAAGGAAACATTAGGTGAAGATAACAGCCTTTCCGCATTCTTGAGATGGCTTAAATACCGTGATATTCAAGAAAAATTAATCGATGAAAAAGATGCAGTTAAACTGATGACGATGCACGGGAGTAAGGGGCTTGAATTCGACGTCGTTTTCCTAGTTGGGTTAGTAGAGGGCACATTCCCTTCCAAACGCGGTGACATCGAAGAGGAAAGGCGTCTAGCTTATGTCGGGGTTACGAGAGCGAAAAAGCAGTTGTTCCTATCTCACTCTTTAATGAAGCAAGAGTGGAATGGTTCGATGGTAGAGGTAGAGAAAAGCAGGTTTTTGGATGAGATAAAGGGCTAATTCATCAGGAAATTAACGAAAGGAGACAACGATTGTGAGCGTATATAGACAGGTACACGTAAGTTTTTGGCAGGACGCATTTGTTTTGGATTTAACACCAGAAGAAAAATACTTTTATGTCTACCTAATGACTAATAGTAAAACTTCGCAAATCGGCATCTACGAATTACCTAAAAGAGTGATTGAAATGGAGACAGGTTACAACCGAGAAACGGTCGAAAAACTCCTTCAAAGATTTAAGGATTACAAAAAAATCGACTACAACGAATCGACAATGGAGATTATTTTACTCAATTGGCCGAAGCACAACTGGAACAATAGCCCAAAAATTGTAACACGGATTGAGAAAGAATTACGTAATGTCAAACATTTACCATTCGTAACCATATACCTCACAATCGCTGAATCTATCAAGTCTGATGACGTATCCATACAGTATCAATACCCTATGGATACAAAGAGAACTAATAAAGAGAAAGATAAAGATAAAGAGAAGAAGAAAGAGAAAGAGAAGAAGAAAGAGAAAGAGATAGTGTCCGATTCTCCGAATCAGGACGATGCCCCTCTTCCGTATTCTGAAATCATTTCTTACTTGAACACAAAATGCATTACGAGATTCCGAGAAACGACTGATAAAACCAGAACGTTAATTAAAGCGAGATTCAAAGAAAAATTCACTCTTGATGATTTCATGAAAGTCATTGACAACAAATCAGCAGAATGGCTTACAGACGAAAAGATGAATAAATTTCTTAGACCAGAAACATTGTTCGGAACAAAGTTTGAATCTTACTTGAATGAAAAAGGAGGGACAAGCCATGCAAGCGATAGGGGAAGTAATCAGCCGACTAAACAATACGCGGATGGGATCAACTTCTGAAATCTGCTACGAGCACACGGTACAAGCGAACGGAAAAGAATACACGAAAGAAATTAAGAAAATAACGTTCGATGGCGAAATCTTCTGCCCGATTTGTGAGAGGGATCGCACCACACAGGAATTGAGCGACGAAGAAGACTTGAAAATTGAGCTTGCAATGGGTCGACGCAAGTACAACGTATTCCACAACCAAAGCGTACTGACGGACGAAGACTTGCTTGATGCATCTTTCAAGACATACGCAGCTACTAAAAAAGAAGAGATTAATAACAAGGAACTAGCATCCAAGGCGTTCACTAGTTACAGAGACGGTGGAACTTTCACAACGTGGTTTGCAGGCGATCCAGGAGTCGGGAAAAGCCATTTGGGTATGTCGATTCTCCGAAACTTAAATGAATCGGGAAAAAAAAACAAGAGTTGCTTGTTTGTAAGTGTTGATGAAATGTTTTTGAAGATCCGTGACAGCTTCGACAACAAAGATAGCCGCTACACAGAACACTATTTCGCGAATCTTTTAAACGACGTTGATTACCTTGTGCTTGATGACCTCGGAACCGAAACAGGCGGGTCAGGCACAAAGAAGACAGCATCCGACTTTGTAATGCGCGTTCTCTATGCGATTACAAATGGGCGTCAAAACAAATCGACAATCGTAACAACGAATTTGACTAGACAAGAATTAGAGAAAATGTATGACCGCAAATTGGTTTCCCGGCTCATGAAAAATATTTATGTAATCAATTTTGAAGATACGACAGATAAGCGGATTAAAAAATATGAAATTTAGGGGGAATCGGAATGACAGCATCTATTCACCAAAACGAATTTGATTTTCTCGAAGAAGCAAAGAAAGCATTTGAAAATAACGCGCAGTTTGAAACGCACCGAAACGCTGACGATGATCTTATCGCACTGAGATGCGGACCAGATAGGGACTGCATTAACATTTACCAACTTGATAGAGAGGTCTTGTTTGCGCACAACGTTATGAAAAAAGCGCCAGTGATACTCGCGCGGGACGCTAGGGAAAAGATTTTGACTATATATCAATATCATGCTGCCAAGCCTAGTTTGAATACTAGCTGGAACGAAGGCGTAACCAAAGGAATCGAGATGACTCTCGAACACTTAGATATAAAAATCGAAGGGGTGAATTGCTGATGTCTGATTGGATCAACGGCGGCGGATTCTACTTGGTGCAATCGACAAGGAATCATTCGCCAGAAGAATTGAAACGCGAAATGGATGAGCTCGAAGTGAAAATCCAAACGGCTGAACGCTATTGGGCTGAAAGAAAGGCGATGACGGCATGAGGAAAATGCAAAGGGATTATCTTATTCAGCAGCTAAATGCTATGAGAATCGTGAGTGGCCGTAATGGTGAACTATTGCGTGAGATGGACTATCGCTCTCTTGTTAGTTTACTAGCCGTGCAAAGGGCGGTGGCGGAATGAGCGAGAAACTAAAGCGGTGTGAAGCTTGCAACGATCCGTTTTACGAAGATGACGAAATTGTCATTGTGGACGACGAGTTATACCACAAAGTTTGTGTAACGCTTTACCCAACTGGATATTTCGCATTTTTAGGCGGCGAGCCTCTAGGAGAAACGGAAAATGAAGATGGTAGTAGTGCTTATGAAATTCTAGGCGATGGTGAATTTTTGGAGGAGAGCGAATGATTAACCGCACAGTTCTTGTTGGCCGTCTAACAAAGGATCCCGAACTCAAATACACACAAACAGGGATAGCGGTAACACGCTTTACATTAGCGGTAAACCGAGCGTTTCAAAACGCATCAGGCGAAAGAGAAGCAGATTTCATCAGTTGCGTCGCTTGGAGAAAACAGGCTGAGAACGTTGCGAACTTCTTGAAGAAAGGCAGTCTAGTTGGTTTGGACGGGAGAATTCAAACTGGCAGTTTTGAAGGGCAAGACGGAAAAAGGGTTTATACGACAGAAATTGTTGCGGATTCTGTTCAATTCTTAGAACCAAGAAACAGCAATTCAAATAACGAGTCTAGCAATCAATCTAACGGCTCTAATCAATCGGGACAGACGAATACTCAGAATCAACAACAGGACACTCAGAATCGACGGGAAACGACATACAATGCGCCGGATAGGCAGTCGGAAGATCCGTTTAATACAGGTGGTGCTCCAATTGAGGTCTCTGATGACGATTTGCCATTTTGAAGGAGGTTAAAAAGTGATTACATGTAAAAATTCTGATGACGCTAGAAATTATTTTGCTGAAAAAGGTTTGACTTATAAGGACGTTTCTGAGGGCGATATTGGCGTTTTGTTCATCTTGCTTAACAAGCACGTTAAACGAGCCAATAAGGCAGGCGGAATGTCCACAAACACTATGAGAATGAGTCAAAAAATAAAAAGCAAGTACAACACAAATGGAATTGTGAAGGAATGTTACTTCTTCTTGAATAGCCATTACTTTACTCAACGAGAAGCGATCAGCTTTAATTCAGACGGCTTTATAGGATTTGCCGGTTGGGCGGACGCTGGTAACAAATCACCTTTAATGAGTGCGTTTGTGGAGTGGGTAGATGCGATATCTAGCTAATTAACGGCATGGCAAAAGCGTGTAGTAAATCTATGAAACTTTGAAAGGGTGAGTACTGTGAACATTGAATGGCATTGGCAGCAGGAAAACGCAAAGTTACAGCAAGAAAATGCAGAACTGAGAAAGAAGTTTGCTATCTATCGGGCTAGAAAAGTTTTGAAGGAAAGAGCTACTGACGGAAAGATATTCACGAAAAAGCAGTTGAAATTTATCAAAGATAATGAGCTCGATTATCGCAAAGTTTATCGGTTAACTCATAAGTTGAATTCCGTCGGCGAAGCGTTAGTTAGGGCACTGGAGGAGACAATATGAATCTAACAAAACTGTTCGAAATGCAGAAGGTGCTGGATGAACGAATTGTGAGAGATAAGGGATTAGAAGGGCAGAATCTGTTGCCGGAAAAATTCTTGGCATTACGAACCGAATTAGGAGAGTTCGCAAACGAGCTTCCTCAAACGTTTAAATTTTGGTCCAACAAGAAAAATGATTATGAAAAAGCGTTGGTTGAATATGTCGATTGCCTTCATTTCATCTTATCAATCGGCTTGGAGTTGCAGGTAAGCATTGAATATTTAGAAGTTGCAACTAGGGAATTCGGATGCGTCGCAAGGACTGGCGTACAGATGATTAATAACGTATTCACGCATGTTAACGACGTCGAATTAAACGTTCTTTTCAATAGACATTCAGCAGCGCTTGATGAATATACGGATTTGTTCTTACGCTTCCTTCTGCTCGGAACGCACTTTGGCTTCGAGTGGGAACGGATTGAGGAAAGTTATTACGCGAAGAACGCGACGAACCACGAGCGCCAGGAGGTTGGCTACTGATGGCTGCATGTAATCGTTGCGGTAGAAAGCTTAAAACGCAGAAGTCGATTGATGATGGTTATGGTCCTGTCTGCAAGAAAAAGCAAGCTGCTGAAGATGCGGAGTTTGAGAAAATTCAAATCACGCTTGATGAAGTTGTTGAGTCGGGGGTGGCGGTATGACCATTAGCATTGACGGCAAGGTGCATGGCGCAACTCTTCAAATCAAATATGGTGAACCGTTTCCGAGAGTTTACTCAAATAGAGAAATTGTTTCTACGGATTATGGTGATTGCAAGGTTTATATTACGGACGTTGGTATTCCTGAATGGTCTAACAGATTTATCGTTAAAGTTTTTATTAAGTTCTACATTACAGAAATTACGGAGCCTTCGGAATATTACTTGAAGGAAAAAAGAAGGAAGAAAACGGGGTTGAAATTGATTGAGGGGTGAAGAGTTGAGAAAAACATACAGTCCATCCCATGCAAACCGTGGCGCGGGGCTTGAAAGATTGATAGACATGACGAATCAACAGTATCGCAATAAGGGTGTTGCGGACATTCGTAAGATCCCGACGCCTGTGCAGATCCAAAGCAACGTACGTGGCAAGGTGACTGGATACATTACGAAAGGCGAATGGGTGGATTATGCGGGTGTTCATAATGGCGGGGCGATTGTGTTTGATGCTAAAGAAACATCTAGCAAAACGAGTTTCCCGTTAGAAAATATTTCAGAACACCAATACGAATTGTTGGAATCGTGGTGGCTGAAAGGCGCACATTCATTCCTACTCGTTTCATTCACGAAACTGGATGAAGTATACCGTTTGCCGTTCGGGGTGTTAGGAAGCTACTGGGAGAACGCTAGAAAAGGTGGCAGGAAATCGATTCCGTACAATATCTTCGTTTTGGAATGTGATCTGATTGAATCAGAAAAGGGGTACGTGCTGCATTATCTTAAATAACTTTAAGGGGATGAGGAGATGGGCGAGTATTTTACAACGAAGGTAACAGGTATTGACGAGATCGAAGTAAATCGCCGAGTAGCTGAATTGGTTGTAAAAGGATTCGAAGTGGTTGCAGAAGGTACGGAATCCCATACAGCAGCAATTTACAAACAGACAACTAGTATCGGTAAGTCGAAAAGGGCTTTTGTTGAACGGGAAGAACGCGGGAAATACATTGTGGTCATGCGTCGGAGGAATGCGGTATGAACGGCGTGTGGCGGTTGTTGTATCGATGGGAGAAGGATCAGCGTGTCTGGCTATATGAGCCTTTGTTGCAAAAGGAGTTGTATGACAAGAGGCAAGAAGGATGGAAGTTGTGGAAGTGAATGGAGGGTTTTGAATGACAATTATTCCGTTTTGGGAAGGCGTTGCAGTCATCGTCACGGGTGTGCTGTTGATGCTGTCGGGGTTTGCGTATGGGCGGTTGAGTAAGTAAAAAAACACGGTTGGGTTATCAGTTTTAATCTATCTTTTGACCTTTTAACCGGTCCAAACCAATCTGTATAAGCCTTGGCTGGTAGTTGAAATTCACTAATCGAAGACATATTCAATAACTATCTGAATAAGTTCAATTAAAAATTTCAACCATTTTTTTATCCTACTGTTCTTCAGCATTTGGGTCACCCCCTACGAAGACTCTCACAGTATGACCTAAAACATCAAATGTTTCAATGGTAAGGAGTGGAAATATTGCAGTTAGACCTGTTTAGGGAAATTATCGTTGACAACTTTGCAGGTGGAGGCGGTATGAGCACCGGCGCTGAAATGGCTACTGGATTGTCCGTTGATATAGCGATTAACCATGATCCAGCTGCTATCGCCATGCACAAGTTGAATCATCCGGATACTGAACATTATTGTGAGAGCGTTTGGGATGTGGACCCTGTAAAAGCGGTGCGAGGTCGCAAGGTGGGGCTTGCTTGGTTCAGTCCTGATTGTACCCACCACTCAAAGGCAAAAGGTGGGAAGCCTGTAAAGCAAGAAATCAGAGGGCTTGCATGGATTGCCGTTAAATGGGCGTTAGCAGTTAAGCCACGTGTGATTATGTTGGAAAACGTTGAGGAATTTCAAGACTGGGGACCAATTCAAAACGGAAAACCCGTAAAAGAATTAAAAGGGAAAACGTTTCAAAGTTTCGTGAAAACGCTAGAAGCACTGGGGTACAAGGTTGATTTCAGAAAGTTACAGGCTTGTGACTATGGGACACCTACCACACGCGAAAGATTGTTCATAATTGCTAGACGTGATGGTAAGCCAATCGTTTGGCCTGATGCAACGCATGGTGATCCACAAAGTTTAGCGGTGCAATCGAAAAGGTTGAAGCCGTGGCGTGCGTCGTCAGAAACCATTGATTGGAGCATCGGAGCCCCTTCGATATTTGAGCGAAAAAAACCGTTAGTGCCGAATACATTAAAGCGGATTGAACGAGGGTTGAAGAAATTCGTAATCGATGCAGATGACCCGTTCATGGTGAATGACGATGTGGCAGCCTACTTAATCAGCTACTATACGGAACGTACTGAATCAGAAGTAAGGGGGTTATCGCTGAATACGCCTTTACACACGATTACAGCAGGCGGTAACCGTTTCGCCATCGTCTATGCTTTTTTAACAAAATATTATGGACAAAGTACGGCACAAGGTTTGAATGAACCGCTACACACGATAACGACGAAGGATCGTTTTGCATTGACAACGTGCATCACAAATGGGAAACAAATCATTGATATTGGTTTAAGGATGTTGCAACCACATGAATTATTCAAAGCGCAAGGATTCCCGAAAGGTTATCAGCATCCAGGGACAAAAGCTGAACAAATAAAGCGTGTGGGAAATAGTGTTCCTCCACCGTTTGCAGATGCGTTAGTCAGGGCGAATCTACCAGAAATGGTTAGTGTTAATTCGCGCTATAAGTCAGCTGTCGGGGATTAAGCAACTACGCGGGATGACCATTAAGTGCAATAAAAAAGCCGATTAAATTTAATCAGCTTTCTGTTTCTTGAGTTTTATAATTTTGTATAAATCATATAAAATTCTTGCTGAAAATATAAAGATTATCAACGTTTTAGTCTGTGTATCTACGTTATTTTTGGGTAAAACTATTGACATAAATCCAAGAAAGAGGATGATATCTAGAACTTTGTTAGTTACTTCTGATTTAAACATGGTACACCAGCTTTCTAAAATTAAGCATATCTAGAATACGTATTTAAAATCAATAAGTTTCAAATATTTTAATAATAGTTGAGTCGCAGTAAGACCATAATGCGGCTCATTGGACCGATTGGTGGACCGAACTGTGAGCCGCGAATCAAACCATAAAGCGCAATAAAAAAGCCCTTAAAAAGGACTGTAAATCATTCATTGCCAAACAGGGTTAGGGCTATATCAGAATCTTGCTTAGATATTTGAAATATTGATTGGATCCGTTCGATTGATGGTAATTCGCCATGGTCTTCCTTGTATCCAGTTATGTAAGCTTTCAGTTTAACTTTTAATGGCGCTTCGATGATTTTGATGTTTGGGTTTGATATTTCAATTTTAGTTTTTGGATAAACAAGAAATTCTCTTTTCATGGGAAACATCCTTTCTAAAAGATTTATTATCTCATGAAATTTAATTGATTAACAGTGTAAAAATTAACAATACGGTTCAAATATGCTTCCAAGTTTTGTACAACACAATGTCTGAAATAGTCGGGCGCTTAACGCCATATTCCTTTGCGAGCGCAACTTGTGTAGCCGTCTTCTGAGCACCCTCTTTTAAAGCGATTTCGTATTCATCTCGAATCGCTAATACAGTTTCGGAGGTTAGTTTGGCAAAACTATTCGACTCGCCAAGCTGAGTGATTCTAATTTTTTCACTGTATTCAGGAGAAGATCTAAGTTTTGATCCCTCTTGGATGGTGCGAGGTCCGTCCATTTCGTGCAGACGGTCTAATACAAAGGCTTTGCTTCGGTCGATGACTTTAGCCACCTGGCTCGCAGAAAATCCGTTTTCGTAATATAGTCGATAGATTTCTTTAAGTTCTGGCATGTAATACCCCTCTTTTCTATATTTACAATCTATCAAATAAAAGTTTCGGTGTGAAGGTTCTGGTAAAAAAGCGACGTGCAACTAGAGGAGTGATAGACATGGTGCAGCAGTTAACTATTTTTGATGCGGTGCCAGCAATAGCTTTCGAGCTTGGCGACACGGTTGAGGTCGTTGTGAATGTGGAGGAAAAGGAAGTTGAGGATTATTACTATCTCAAACTGTATGAGGGGTCGAAGGGAAGAATTGTGAAGTTTTTACCTAAACGGCAGTATGAGGTTTTGTTCGCCAAAAGCAATAGGATTGGGACGTTTAGGCAGAGTGAATTGAGGAGGGGATGAATCGCATGAATGACGAAATTTTTAGGAACATGCTGAAAAAAGCGTTTCTTGCAAACTTGCAAATGCAGAACACTGACACTCGGAAGCTTGTGCCGGGGATATTTATCGGCACCGATGAGCATCGATTGTATTTAGAATATCATCCGAGTATTAAAACGGATGTTACGGACGAGGACATGCTGTTGGTGCAGATTGATATGGCTCTTGATGCGGGGGACATGGAGATGTTTATGAGGCTTACGGATGAATTGAAAGGGATGGGGGTGTTGGTTTGATTCACGCGAAAGAACAAAAGCGTGTGTTACTTGATGATGTTGATATTAATTGGGTGTTTACAGAGCGAGAAACGGATGTATTCAGAGCGATGTGGGAAGCGGATATGAGCATGGATAGCATAGCAGAAGAGTTGGGACGCAAGCCTTTGGAAATCGGGTTGCTGATTATTGAACAGGCTGAACTTGGGGAAATACAGGTACGGCAGCAGGGGATATTTGGGCAATAAAAAAGACATCGACCAGGATGCCTTTTTGTGTCATTTGAAAAACTCGTGGAATCCAACGTTCATTGGAATCGCCCAGATGTAAAAGCCAAATAGAACTACCGGACCGATAAGGGAATTAAATAGTTTTGTAGGTAACCAATTAAAAAATAATCTATAAATAAGGGCTACAGCGACCACTGTAACTATTAATACGATTATCGGACCCATGATTGGCATGTGGTTAACTTCGATACCTTCAAACAATAGTATGACCACCTTTTAGACAAATAAAAAGACAGGATTCCTCCCGTAATGGCTGACTGAATTATAACACAAGGAGGGGTCCTGGTGAATAAAGATATTACTTTTAATACAGATGCATTATTATTGGGAATTGGTATAATGGAACTACCATTGAACTGTGTGGTGGTTATTTCGGAGGGTATTGCGAAAGTGAGAGAGCTACCGGAGCATGGTGAATATAGGATTGTTACGCATCAAGGGAAAGTAAGAAGGATGCGGAGGGAAGAAGGGGAAGAGTTTTGAGTGAAATGGATAAATTTGATTATATAGAATTGATAGTACTTGATTTAAAAGGTACAACAGATATAAATTTTCAAGTTAAAGTCGGAGAGATATTAAGAAGATATTATACTTCCATTAACAAAACATATGAAATGCCTAATTCATCTGGCGGCGACGATAAAAACGATGGATGGGTTGTTGAGGATCAACTATTTTATCAAATTTATTCTCCTCAACAAATAAAAGAAAGTTTTAGAAAAGATATGCAAAAGAAATATTTAGATGATTTTAGTCAGCTGCTTAATTTAATATATAACCATGGTAAGTGGGGAAAGCACCTGAAAAAATTTGTATATTTAGTAAATACTATTGATCGTAATTTACCTCATGACAGTGAAGGGTATTTTAAACTTCATTGTGAAAAGTTAGGGGAAAAGTACGGAGAAAAATTTGAATATGAAGTTACAAATGTCGCTTACATAAGGGGCATTTTAGAGAACATGGATATTGATGGATTAAGATCAATAAGTACGATACTAAGATTGAAGTCAATTATGGATTTTAATGCAATTAGCGCTAAAACGATGTATGAGGTAATAGACGGTTTATCTGGAATGATACAAGAAAAAGTCTTTTCTAATGTAGAAGATAAGAGTTATGATAGAATTTCTTCAGTAAAAAAAATTGAATTAAATAATCTTACTGAAAAAAAAGTAGAGATAGAGAAAATGATAGAGCAGTTAGATATAGTAGAAAAAATGATTTCTACTATTAACCAAGATTTATTGTACTCGGATAAGTTTAACAGAGTAAAGGGTTATATTATTTCAACATACAATAGCTTATCAGATACTCTCTCTGGAACGGAATTGTATGATAAACTTATTGGTGAAATTATTGAATATGCAGAATTCAACAAAGGACTAATAATTCCATGCAAGTTGTTGGTTATATATATTTTTGATCGCTGCGATATCTTTGAGAAGGATGAACATATAATAAAGGAAGTGACAATGTGATATTACCAGATAAATATATCTCCAATTCTGAAAGTCTATTGGGTATCAGTTCCTTTGTGCTTAGTGTTTTGAAAGCGAAAACTCTTCCAATTGAAACAATATGGAAAGACTTTCAAAAAAAATATATTCATACAATGAAATTGAAAAATCCGCCAACATATCAAAAGTTCATTTTGACAATAAACTTTATGTATATAGCTGGAATGGTCAATTATAGTGAGAATGGAATGATTTTTAATGAAAATATTAAAGCTCACCATTGAAAATTCTAACAATGAAAAAGTGAGAGAAATAGACTTTAAAGAAACAGGAACCTCGGTCATTTATGGTAAAATTACGAAACCTAACCAAATTAAAGAAACCTCGAACAGCATTGGTAAGTCTTTACTTTTAAAATTTGTTGATTATATTTTTGCGGCAAATGAAGACCCAAATGTTGTTAAGAAAGAGATTAATGGATGGACATTGATTGCGATAGTTAAATATGAAAATAAAGAGTTTAAAGTTAAACGAAAACTTGGATTATCAGAGATGGAAGTAGATGGCGAACCGAAATTATTGAAAGATTACAAAGAGTTTTTTAATATAAATCGAAGTGTATATAATAAACAAATATTTGTTAAGCAAAAAAGTCATATAATAAGTTCGAGATCAGAACCTACCCTAGAAGACTATTTAAGTTTTTTTTCGTTACTCGATTTATCAGACCTCGCCATTATAACTGGGGAATATTATAAAATTCAAGATAATCTTAAAGAGCTTAAAAAACTCGAAAGTCAACTAATTAGCGTTTTTGGTAATATAAAACCTAAAGAAATAAATGAGAAAATATTCCTTACCAACCAAAACGTACAAGAAAAAGAAGATGAAATAAAAAAATTAAATAAAAAAATCTCCTCACTGGAACTTTCTGAAGAAAAACTGCACTTTATAGAAAGTTATTCGGATAAGAGTTACGAGTTGAAAAAAATAAAATCTTTTTATGAAGCCACTAAGTTAGAGGTAAATCGTTTGAAAGAATTCATAGAAGAATCCGACGAAATAGATATTTCACACTCTCAAATAAACTTGTTATATAAAAAGGCTAAGATAGATATTCCGGAAATGGTAAAAAGGCGTTTTGAAGAGGTAGAGGGTTTTTATAACACTGTGTTTTTAGATAGAAAAAATACACACCAGAAGAAAATAATGGAATTGGAAAACCGGAAAGAAGAATTAGAGACCGACATTACGATTAAATCAGCTGAAATTGATGAGATAGCTAAAATAATATCTGTTAATAAAATTTTCCAAGAGGCTATTAAAATCTACGAAGAAAAAAGTTTAGAGATACAACAATTGAAATATAATCAGGGTGACCTTGCTCGTATTGAAAAGGCTATTAAGTCTAGAGAAGCTGAAGAACTAAAATTAACAAATGAATATGTTGTGGTTAAGCAAAAATATGACAAGTATGAAGAGTTGATAAAAAAATTCCAGAAATTTATTTATTCTACCGTTAAAGAAATTTACACAGAACAAGTAGAAGCTTTTTTCTCGATAGAACTTAAAAAAATACACAAAGTAAATAGACCCTTTAAAGTTGAATTAAATTTGACAGGCGATGGAGGTGAAGGGGTCGGTGAGGTGAAAAAACTTATAGTTGATCTCATGGTTTTTAAATATAATTCATTGGTTGAATTATTAGTACACGACTCTTCGTGCTACTCCGGCGGAATAGATAAAAGACAGATTGCGAGCATTGTCAAAATTGCGAATAATATAGCTCTTAAAGAAAATAAGCAATTTATTCTTTCGGTTAATGATTTTCAAGTTAGAAAAGATGATAAAGAATTAATGGCTATATTAGACGATAGAATTATTGAATTGGCGGAAGACGATAAATTATTAAAATTCACAATGAAAGAATGAATTGAATTACTGGATATAATGTATTTTAACTAATAGTCCCCCTGGCCAACCAGAGGACAACGATTGATTACAGCATTGCGCTGTGTCATTTGTTGTCCTCTTTTTTCATCTCAAAAAAGGAGTGAGGGAAATGAAATCGCTACAAACGGAACTGGTTGAAAAAGGGCTTTCTGATGCTCGCACAGGAGATGTAGTGCAAAAGAGTATTAGGACAAGGGTTAAGGCGCCGGAACAGCTGACTGATAGGGAATGGGCTGAATTGATGGGTGCTAATAGACAGACGTATAAACGGGTGAACGGGGCAATTCGTAAACGATAAACAGGGGGCAGGTAGCTTATGACGGAAAAACAAATTGAGCAGTTGTTAAAGGATTATCATTGGATGATTAATAGCGTAAAGATCATGCGCGAGGGATTGAATGAGGTTGGTGGTAACTTTACAGCTCAGTACGGATTAGAAGCAGCTATGCCGAAAGCGGCTGGGGGTCATAGTGATCCTATTTATCAAGAGTTTTCGAGAAGGGAAAAGCGGTGGAAAAAGATTAGTGATTACGAGCAAAAAATAAAGACGGTGCAGGATAAAATTCATTTGATTACTGTTGACCGGGAGATTGAGGTATTGCATTGGTTGCTTGAGGGGAAAAGCTTGCGATGGATTGGGATGCATATGGGGTTCTCAGACCGTCATATTGGAAGAATAAAAGATACCGTTATTCGGAAAATGTCGCATATGTCGGATACGTCGGAGAAATGACGCACCTGTATTCGCATTGCTATACTTAAAGGCAGGTCGGGGAGTTGGGTGGTTTGTGGTTTGAACTACGCCAACGTTCCCGTTACATACGAGTGATATTAAAGGTGTTTAGAGGATTTAAACCTTATTTGGCGAATGATGTAAATAGGGGGGCGAAGTCATGGACGTAAAAAGGCAATTTATTAGATCGCTATTAATATCACAAGTAGTGTTGCCGGATGAGAGTCCTGAAGAGGATATTGGTTATTTTACTTATTTTACTAATTTCGGTGTAATAATTGGTAAAAAAATTGATTTATCTATTCTGAAAGCCACAACAATTAATGCACTTGAAAATGAGATTAATAAAAGTATAGAAGATAAAGTGAAAATCGACCTTTATCAAATTGCAGCTACGATCACAAAAATAATGTTGAAAGAATCGAGTCATGTTGAAAATATGGATATCAAGGCCATATTTTTAGAAGATGTATATATTAAGTCAATTAATAACGAAAGATATAATCTAGCTACTTTCGTTTTATTCACCGATCAAATCACGGGCTTAGTACCCGGGAAAATGCAATTGAATTAGTTACCAATTAAGCATCCTTCGGGGTGTTTTTCTATGTAGCAAAATGTAAATAGAACGAAATGCGTGTAAGTGACATTACCTCTCTTACCAGCCCCGATACATACGAGTGATAAATAGAGGATTACATCCAACTTTGACGAAATATGTCATATGGGGGGGTGAGAAAGTGGGAATTTCGATTCCAGAGATTTTAAAAGGTGTCATGGAGAACTTGGGTTATTATTTACTCGTATGGATTGTCGGCTCTTTATTGCTCACTGGATTAATAGTTTTAATACTTAGATTATTGCGGGTCCCGCGACTTATCGGTAAACCGATATGGGTAATAGCTTTTGCGGTAATATTGTATTTTGGCTACTTAGAATTTTTCATACCTGGAATAAGTGGTTAGGTAATAGAGGATTTACACCTTATTTGGCGAATGTTGTCAGTGAGGGGGTGGAAAAATGAATTTACTGCAAATGAAAGAGTTGGAAAGTTCGAGGGAATATTTAGAGAAGCGAGAACAGTTCAGTTCGGTTTTATACGAAAAAAATGTGATACCATTACTCGAGGAATTCGAAGATGATTTTATGGATAAAATCACAACTTATTTCGAAGAAAACGGTTTCGATGTTAAGAAATCCGTTCAAGGGTCCGATATTACGGCGGAATACAAAAAACTGCTTATTGATGTAACAAGGACATCTCGTTCGATAAATATTAAAGAAGGTAATGCGGTGAAAGCAATTATAAACATCAGGAATCTTAGTTACGCTGGAGGGTCGATGTCGATACCGGCAGATGAATTTTTGGCAGAGAAAGCTAGAATACAGCATCAATTAAATGGTGTTGATAACAATATCGAACACTATTCTAACCCTGAGGTTTATTATGAGTTTACCGGGAAAAGATACAGCAATCCGAACGAATTAATACTTGAGATTTATAAATAAAATTAGGCATCTCTTCGGGGGTGCTTTTTCTATGCCCCCAAAAAAACTAAGCAATTAGCATAATGAGGTGACGCCATTGAATGTGAAGAAAAAGAAAAGCGGAAGCCGTGGGAAGTTCGTTGAATGGTTAACGCCAGAGGGATTAATTAAGATTGAAGGTTGGGTGGTCTTAAGGTACGAGTGATGCGTCTGGCCACAGATTCCCGTGTGCGTGTAATGACGAAAAGAAAAGCATCTGGCGAGCCGTAGAAATCTTGTCAGATGCTTTTTATACTTTGAAAACTATACGTCATACAGTCATAAAATAATCGAGGGCAAATAGGTAAACGACTACCGATAGCTGACAGTAGGACTTGATATGGTGTGTAACTTTGGAGGTATATTACTAATAGGGGAATCACTGGATGGTTTTCTTTTAACTACTAATTGGGTATGATGGTTTAAAAGAATACGGGAGAAGATTAAATATGAAGAAACTACTAATGTTATTATTTGCCGTAATGTTGTTGGCGGCATGCAGCGCTGATAGCCAACAGACCGAGGAACCAAAGTCGGATGGAGCACTTAAGCAGGATGAAACAGATAAAACTGAATTTGCAAAAGAAAATCTAGAGGAAGCTGAACCACAACCAGAAGTTGAAACAGAAGAACCAGAACCAGCTGACGGCACAAGAGAACAGGATGACCAAGGCGACCTCTACAACTCAGCAGACCCTAACAACCTGTCCCAAAAAATAATCAACTTAGTAACAGATCTTGCATTCAACTCAAGCCCTTCCTCGTATCTGTACAAAGAGGACATATCAAATTTCTACGACACGCAGATAACCTTAATGAACCAAGTCCAGGAAGAACTGGACAATCTAATAGGTATACTGACAGGCGAGAAGCCGTATGAACCTTATATGGTTGAAATAGATATACAAGTGGACATCTTAAAACGCGCAAACAAAATAGATGACCTTCTACGAGGCAAAGGAAACTACGATATTCTCGAAAACTCGGAGTACCTACAAGAAATGGAGATTTTCAGTAAGCACTTGTTGTTAATCACAACAAATTACAAATGGGGTAGCGAGCAGATAAAACTGCGGGTAGAGGGAGAAATAGAAGAACATAACGCCAGAATAGACCGCATAGACGGGTATTAAACCAAACGAACCATACGAAAGAGGAGTGAATATTTCAACAAAAAGGGTATCAGTAGAGTGACATATTAAATAAACGTGAGGCATCCGAGTAATCGGGTGCTTTTTCTATGTCCAAAATAGAGGAGGCGGATGGTGATGTGATGTGCCTAATTGGGAAGAGATACAGAGAGAGTGGGAAACAAGTGAAATATCATTCAAGGATTTAGCAGAAAAAAACAGTGTGAAAGATTCCACTATTCGTAGTAGGAAGAATCGTGAAAAATGGTCAAGAGGAAATGTGAAGCGCGACGCAACGAAAAATGCAACGCAACGCAAAAACGTTGCAACGAAAAAGGTAGTAAAAGAAGTCTTTGTAGAGTCGGATGATTTAACCGATAGGCAGAGGCTTTTTTGTATTTACTACATTAAGAGCTTTAACGCGACAATGGCAGCTATCAAGGCTGGGTATGCAAGAAATAGTGCTCACGTCGAAGGAAGTCGGTTGCTTAGAAATGTTAAGGTGGCAGCCGAAGTCAGAAGACTGAAAGGTGAAATGCACCAGGAAGTCTTCATTACCGCGATGGATGTGTTGAATAAGTACATTCAAATAGCCTTTGCAGACATGACAGACTTTGTTGAGTTCGGAAGTACCGAGATGGAACAACGGCATCCGGAAACAGGCAAGGTTATGTTGGATGCTAATTTCAAACCGATCACCTATAAGATGAGTCATCTTGATTTCAAGAATGACGACGAAGTGGATGGAACTATAATCAGTGAAGTTAAGCAGGGCAAGGATGGAGTATCTATCAAGCTCGCTAGTCGAGAAAAAGCAATGGACTTCCTATCCAAACATTTCGATATGTTACCGGATCATTTCAAGCGTCAACTTGAACAAGAGAAACTAAAAATAGCTCATGCAAAAGCATTCGGTAACGAGGATCCTGAACAGTTCGAAGACGATGGATTTAACGAAGCATTAGACGCAACAACGTTGGAGGTGTGGGGCGATGCCGGAAACCCAACCGAAAGCGACGATTAAGTATTTCTCTTTCCTTACAGAGAAAAAGAAGTTTAAAAAGAGGCCTGCCCCATTCACTTTTAAACCGTTTTCAATAAAACAGAAGCAAGTCCTAACATGGTGGAGAAAAGATTCTCCCGTTAAAGATATGGACGGCATCATATGCGATGGTTCGGTTCGTGCGGGTAAAACGGTTGTTATGTCCCTTTCCTTCGTTATGTGGGCAATGGATACGTTCAAGGATGAAAATATGGGGATGGCAGGGAAAACAATCGGTTCATTCCGGCGGAACGTAATAACGCCTTTAAAGCGGATGCTTAAATCTCGCGGATATAAGGTTAAAGATCATCGTTCAGAAAACATGTTGTCAATCTCACGAAACGGTGTCACCAACTACTTTTATGTATTTGGTGGTAAGGATGAGGGTTCACAGGATCTTATTCAAGGTATTACTTTAGCTGGCATGTTCTTTGATGAAGTAGCGTTAATGCCTCAATCGTTTGTTAACCAAGCAACAGCTCGTTGTTCAGTGGATGGTTCGAAACTATGGTTTAACTGCAATCCAGAAGGACCTTACCATTGGTTTAATACTGAATTTATCGGAAAGATGAAAGAAAAGAAGTTGTTCCAACTCCATTTCACGATGGATGACAACCTTTCCTTATCGGAGCGTGTGAAAGAACGTTACCGGAGACTTTACTCGGGGATATTCTACAAGCGCTTTATCCTTGGTTTATGGGTCCTTGCAGAAGGTGTCATCTATGACATGTTTGATTTGGACAACCACTCGGTTAAAACAGTTGATAGGCGCTACACACAGTATTACGTCAGTGTTGACCACGGAACACAGAACCCTACGACATTTGGTCTGTGGGGTCTTTGTCATGGCATCTGGTACAAAATCAAAGAGTACCACCACAGTGGGCGTGAAGAAAATAAACAAAAAACGGATGTCGAGTACAGCCAAGACTTGAAAGAGTTTGTAGGCGATTTAAAAATACTCTCTGTAATTGTTGACCCTTCGGCGGCATCTTTTAAAGCGCAGATCAAAAAGGATGGGTTCCGTATACAAAACGCAGTAAACGACGTCGTGAATGGAATTGGATATGTCGCATCTGCTTTAGTTCAGGGGAAAATCAAATACAACGATTGTTGTGTAGAAACCTTTCGTGAGTTTTCATCGTACATTTGGGACAAAAAAGCGTCAGATCACGGTGAGGATAAACCGATTAAGCAAAATGACCATCATATGGATGGCGACAGATATTTTGTTAATACAATTCTATATCAAAAACCTTCCATGAGAGTACTGAAACCGAGGTGAAAACATGCTGATAGAGGATTTATTCCGTGCGCCTTGGCATGAACAGATGAATGAGGTGATAAAAAACATGATTGAAAACGTCATTACCGACCACGAAATATTGGTCCAAGAGATTAAAGAATGGGAGACCAGTGAGCGCCGAAGAAACATGATTACAGGCGAACAGTACTACCTGAATAAAACTGACATTCTGCTGAAAAAACAAAAGATTGAATGGAAGTCCAATCAGAAACTTGCTCATGGTTTTGCAAAGAAGTTAGTAGACCAGAAGATTGGCTACTTATTAGCTAAAGAACCAACATTCGCGACCGAGAATGAACCGTATCGGAAACTTATGGTTGAGACGTTTGACAGAGGGTTGCTGAAGAAGATTAAGAATATTGGTAAGGAAGCTGTCAATAAAGGCATTGCCTATCTCCATCCTTTCTTCAACGAGAAAGGTAATCTATCATTTACTAAGTTTCCTTCAGAGCAAATTATCCCACATTGGGCAGACAATGAACATATGGAAATCTTGTCTTTCATTCGAGTTTATGACGTGTCGCACTATGAAGGCGGCGAAAAGAAAACCCTGAAAAAGGTAGAATATTACCATGCAAAAGGGATTAAATATTTCATCTTCGAAAATGGGAAACTTGTTCCGGATGTCCCGGCAGGGATTGAAAAGAACTACCATTTCTTAATTAATGACGAAGGATATACGTGGGATCGCATCCCTCTTATTCACTTTAAATATAACGAAGAAGAGCAGCCACTTATGGACAGCATCAAGTCACTGGTTGATAACTACAATACGCAAGCATCGACAAACGCAGATCTATTAGCTGATATTCCTAAATTTATTTATAAACTTATAAATTATGGCGGCGAAGACTTGACGGAATTTCTTCACAATCTGAATGAGTATATGGTTGTTGCAGTTGAGACGGGCGGTGATGTAGATAAACTTCAGGCTGAAATTGAGACAGATGCAGTTGAAAAAGAGATTGATCGTGGACGCAACTCCATCTATGAATTTGGTCGCGGTGTTGATACTCGAGAAACAGGTTTAAGAGATGCATCAGGCGTTGCTCTACGCTTCCGGTATTCAGATTTGGATATGGACTGTAATATTCTTGAATCAGAGTTTCAATCAAGCATTGAGCATATGATGTGGTTCATTAATTTCCATTTGAACGTAACCGGACAAGGTGATTACACAGAAGAAAAGGTTAACGTCATTTTCAACCGTGATATCATCATTGCTGAAACGGAAGCGATTGAGAACACAACGAAGTCAATTGGGATTTTGGACGATAAAACGGTTCGTGAAAACCACCCTTGGTACAATGAAGAAGTTGAGAAGCGGTTGAAGCTTCAGGAAGCAGAACGACGCGAAGAGATTGAAAAAGAATATGCGAATGCTTTCCCACCGAAAGAAGTGAAGGTAGATGAGTAAACCTAGTAAGAAGTATTGGGAAGGTCGCTCTGCACAACGTGAATTAGAATCACAGGTCATTGCTGATAAATACCTTGCCCAAATGGATGTAAAGCTACGTGAATCACAACGTGAGATTCTAAAAGAAATCGAATCCTTTTATGGCCGTTATGCTGTTGATAATAAAGTATCGATACAAGATGCGAAAAAGTATCTGACAGCAAAGGAAATGAAAGACTTCAAGAACGTTGATTTAAAGCGGTTCCGTGAAATGTCTTTGTCGGGTAACCCTGAATACGACCAACTTTTGAATTCGATAAGCTATCGTTCGCGAATATCCCGACTGGAAGCTGTTAATGCGCACATCGAGATTACTATGATGGAACTGTATGGGGGCATGAACGGATTACAAGAGTACGCTAACACTGGTCTTGCTGAAATCTATCAAAACTCTTATCACAAATCGCTATACGACATAGCGAGGGGCGGAAAGGATATCAGCATTGTCGGACTGACCGACGACCGAATGAAAGAAGTCCTCTCCTACAATTGGAGTGGTAAAGAGTTCTCTAACCGTATTTGGGACCATCAATCAGGTGCAATTCAAACCATTCGTAAAGAGATGGAAAGGAGCTTTGTATCCGGTCGTTCGATTCAACAGACTTCTAAATCAATCATGGATGCTACAGACGTTACTCGTTCGCGTGTTGAAGCTTTAGTTAGAACCGAGGCTAGTTTCTTCAACAACCAAGCATCAAAAGACAGCTACGATGATGCAGATATCGATGAATACGAGATCCTTTCCACGCTAGATTTGCGAACGTCTGAAATTTGCAGGGAACAAGACGGCAAGCGATACAAAACAAAAGACTTTAAGCCAGGAACGAATGCCCCTCCATTTCACGTCAGATGTCGCTCTACAACGATTCCTTGGTTTGATGAATCCGAATACACCGATGGCGAACAACGCCAGTCAATGGATGGCCTGGTTGATTCACAGACGTATGAAGAATGGTATGGGAAGAATGTAACTGGCAGTGAGTCGAATGAAAATAAAGAGAAGATGATTCAAAATCGTTTCGGTGATATTGAGCAGATGAAGAAATATCAATCTGCAAAAATTGAAGGTGCGCCGAAGAGTCTTTTGGCTTTCCAAAACATGAAATACAGCGATGAAGAAAGATATAAGCAGTTGCAAAGGGCTTATCGGAACCGTAAAAAGTAAAGGTGGTGGTATAATTATTATAAAGCTAGAAAAAGCAAAGAAAGATCATACTTAGAGAGGTGATTGAACGTGGAGTTTCTAGTCATTTTTTTATTAGTAAACGTTGTCGTTCTTTACTTCATTTGTTATCGACAACGGAAAAAATCCGAGTTTCAAGATCATCGTATTGACCAATTACTTTTGAAACTAGACGATTTTGTAGAGAAAGAATAAGTAAAGACATCCATCACGGGTGTCTTTTTTTAATGCATAAAAACGCGAAATAAAGGTGGTGGTGATCTTGCGTTTCTTTAAGTCAAATTCGAGAAAGGACAGGTGATCCATATCTCGGTTAGTTGCTCCGTTATGCAACTAAATATATTTAGAGGAGAATGGCCATGAATTATAAAATACTACTCGCTAACGGTGACAAGGTGATTGAAAGGCGCATTAATGGTGTAGGTAATTTCGTGGTAGAGGACGGGGTATACATTTTATATGACAGAGCAGGAGACCTGGCGTTCTCTGCGCCGCTAGATTCTGTTATTTGTATTTCAGCCGTTTGAGCAGTTATTATTTTCGTCTTTTTAGCATTTGCAGACGTAAAAGAATAAAGCGGTTCGTGGACGTAACCACGTAAAAATAAATCGTAAACCAAAGGAGCAGATATAAATGAACAGAGAATTTCTAAAAGGCTTAGGTCTGGACGATGCAGCTATTGATAAGGTAATGGCTGAACACGGCAAAACAGTCGAGTCTCACAAACTTAAAACATCCGGGCTTGAAACTAGTGTCTCTGATTTGCAGGGCCAACTCACACAGCGTGATACTGACCTGAATGATTTGAAGAAAAAAGCAGAGGGCAGCGAAGAACTTCAAACGCAACTCACCACTCTTCAAGCGACATACGACACGGAGAAGGCTGGTTTTGAAACTAAGCTGAAAGATACGCAGTTTAACAGTGCGCTGAAACTCGCACTTACTGGCAAGGTACATGATGTTGATTATGCAATTAGTCTTATCGATAAAGAAAAAATTGAACTAGATGCTGACGGTAACGTTACAAAAGGACTCGACGAGCAGATTAAACCCCTGCGAGAATCGAAGTCCTTTTTGTTTGTCGCAGAAGGAGAAACTGCTCCTGGTATCGTTATCCAAGGTGCAAAACCTGCGGAAGGTATTCTGAAGGGGCAAGAAGGTGCACCAAATCCATGGAGTAAGGAAACGTTCAATCTAACTGAACAAGGTCGTATTCTTCGAGAAAATCCCGAACTAGCAAAACAGTTTCAAACAACAAAACAATAAAAAAACTTATGAGGTGAATTGGAATGACAACAAGAATTGTAGATGTAATCGTACCAGAGGTTTTTAATCCATATCTAATCCAAAGAACGTCTGAACTATCAGCATTGGTACAATCGGGGATTATCGTACCTGACTCGCAGCTTGATATCCTGGCATCCACAGGAGGAACTATCGTCAATATGCCTTACTGGAATGACCTTACAGGTGACTCCGAAGTATTGGATGATACCGATCCATTAACGGTAAATCATATCACTACAGCAAAAGACATGGCTCGACTTCACACGAGAGGGAAGGCTTGGGGAGCGAATGACCTTGCCAAAGCACTATCCGGTGACGATCCAATGCGCGCAATCGGAGATCTTGTTGCTGCTTGGTGGAATCGCGATAGACAAAAGATGCTTTTTTCTACCCTAAACGGTGTATTTGCATCATCTAGTATGGCGGGAAATGTGCATGATATTTCAGGTGAGACAGATGGTGGCGGTATTATTAACGCTTCATCTACTGTCGATGCGCAAGGTAAACTCGGAGACGCAGCTGATGAATTAACGGCATTCTCAATGCATAGCGCGGTGTACAACAGTTTGCGCAAAGAGCAACTTATTGATTATGATGTAAATCCTATTACTGGGGTTAAAATCGCAACCTATCTCGGGAAGCATATCGTAATTGATGATGGGCATCCGAACGCTGGCGGCGTTTACACGACATACCTGTTTGGTCCAGGTGCAATTGGATTCGGTAACGGCGCTGCTCCAGTTCCTACAGAAACAGCTCGTGACGCGCTACAAGGTGACGACGTTCTTGTTAATCGCCAACACTTTATCCTGCATCCGCGCGGTATCAAATGGACAGAGGAGAATGTTGCTAAGGTGTCCCCAACTAACTTTGAACTGGCCGATGCTCAGAACTGGAATCGTGTTTACGAAAACAAAAAAATTCGGATCGTACAATTTAAACATAAAATTTCTTAAGAGTCCGTTACGGGCTCTTTATTTAGTTAGGAGGTGCGCGGTGTGGGATTGACTGCATTTAATCGTATGCGGAGGTCAAGAGTGAGAAATACGACTACAAGTGAAGCGAACCCGATTCCTGAACTCCCTGACATACGGGAAAGAGCAAAGAAGTTAGGTATCCCTAATGCGGGTAAAAAAAGTGAAAAGCGATTGATTCAAGAGATTCAAGAGGTCATCGATGGGGGTGAAGATGATGGAAGTAATTGATATCGTGAAAGCGAAGCTACCCGAACCAATGCCTTCTGATAGGCTGTTAGAAACCTACATTGAAGAGATTGGCCAATCGATTAAGACGTACTGCAATCGAGAGGACGTTCCTTCAGAGCTTCGATTTGTTCATGGGAATATGGTAATCGATTTTATCACCGGTGAAAACCGTAAGAATGACCCGGAGGCACAATCCTCTGTTTCTGCAATTAAAGAGGGTGACGTCCAAGTAACGTTTGGCTCAGCAAAAGTGGAATCTCGTGAAAGAGCTACGGAAAAACTACTCTTTGACTATGCGAAACAGCTGAACAGTTTTCGGAAATTGAGTTGGTAGCGTGAACATCCGTAATATCATGGCAAAGGCGACTGCTGCAGTTGAATTTATGTATGACAAAACGGCTACTATTGAACGCTTTGAAGAATATGTGAAACCTAATGGCGCGGACGGTACGAGGTGGGTAACGGTTCACGCAGACCTTCCTTGTCGCTTATCATCCTCGACGCTCAACAACGCCTTACAGGGCGATGCGAACGTTATTCAATATGACGTGAAGTTATTCCTTTCGAGCGGCTTCAAAGTGCTGGCGGGGGACGTAGTTACAGTTGATGGCATGAAATATGAATCTGCAAAAGAACCATTCGTTTATGTATCCCACCAGGAAGTATTGCTAATCCGTAAGGGGTATGCGTGATGGGTTTTGAATTTAGCGAAATGAAGTTAATGAAGCAAAACCTAATCGAGTTAAACAAGATGTCTCACGTCATCCATTTAAAAGTCGCCAAACGCGTCGCTCAATTGGCTATCCGAAAAGTAAAGAAAATGACGCCTGTAGACACTGGCGATTTACGCAACAACTGGAAATACCACATTGTGAAAAAGGGTGATACCTACACAATCCTTATTTACAACCAACTCAATTACGCTTCGTGGATTGAAAACGGACACCGGATAGTAATTGCCGGTAAAACGGTAGGCTGGGTTGAAGGTAAATTCATGCTGAAGCTAACAAAAGATGAGATGGACCGTATCGCCCCGAATATGTGGAAAATGGAAGTTGAAAAAGAAATGAGGCGAATCTTTGGTAGCTAATTTGAAATCCCTCATTATCCAACAGATAAAAGCGGTCTTCGGGCCACTAAAAGTATATGACGAACCGATTAAGCAGGGGCTGAAAACTCCTGCTTTTTTGGTACTCATTTTTAACAACGAACATGAACGGCAACTCGGTAAAAGCTCCAAGAGAACGTATTCCATCAACGTCACTTACTTTCCCGACACGGCTGATAAGCGTAGTGAGTGCGACCAGGTACTCGAGACGTTCCAAGACGAGTTTAGATATATCGACAATCGATACCACGTCCACAAAGTCGTGGGTGAAGTTGTAGACGAGGTACTTGTCATTACGTTCGATGTGAAAGTGTTATTGAAAGAATTGGAACAAGGAACTTTGATGCAAAGATTGCAATTTGGGGGTGTCATAAATGTCTAAAGCAAAAGAAGGAAAGCCGCAACAACAGAAATATAGCAAATCTGCATTTGTGGAAGCTGCAGAAGAAAGTAAAGAAAGGTTGATTCTGCAGGTCATTCTTGCTGATAACAAAACGTACACGAAAGATGAAGTCGCAAAATTGGTCGAGGCGTGGAAATCAAAGAAGGTCAACGCAAAGGTCGAGAAAGAAAAAAAGGAGGTTAAAGCATAATGGCGGGTGGAAATTGGGAAACACAAAATAAAGATTTATCAGGCGCGTATATCAATTTCGAGACTGATAGTTTAGCCGTTTCCGGACTGGATTCAAGAGGTGCCGAAGTAATTCCTTTAACGCTCGACTGGGGAAAAGTCGGCGAGTTTATCAAAGTTTCTCCGGATACAAAATTTGAAGAAACGTTCGGTAAAGACCTCAAAGATTTGAAAAAAATTAGAGAAGCTTTCAAAGGGACTGGCAATGTCATCGTTTATAACTTGAATGGTGAAGGTGACAAGGCGACGGCTACTAGCGGAACATTCGTGGCAACAGCAGTCCATGGTGGCGAAGACGGGAACAAGTTGTCTGTAACGGTTGCGATTGGTCTGAGTGGTAACGCAACAGTCAGAACGTTCTTCAGAGGTGCCCGCGTTGATTCGCAAGTTGTTGAAACAACGCAAGAGTTAGTGGCAAACCCTTACGTCTCATTCAGTGGTGAATTACCGGATGCGGATGCAACCCTAACACTTAAGGATGGGACCACGCTCACGGCGATGAATGATTCGTATGCAACATTTGCGGCTGGCCTTGATTCACAGATATTCAAAACGATTGCAATTGGAACCGATGACGAATCTGTCAAGTTGCTTCTGTCATTGAAAGTAAAACAGTGGCGCGAAAATGAGGGTAAAAACGTAGCGCTTATCACGAATGATTATAACGATGCTGATCATGAAGGTGTCATATCTATCAAGAACGGTGTTTACGTGGGGGAAGAATTTATTTCCGCGAAAGATGCTGTGTATTGGTATGGAGCAGCTTATGCAAACGCAATTACAAACTCCCTTACTTATGCGGAGTACCCGGGTGCCACTGACGTTGAACGCCTCCCGCATGAGGATATCGTGAAAGCCAAAAGAGAAGGACATGTTGTATTCATTTATGACCAAGGTGAAGACGGTTTGGACCGTATGGTTGTTGAGTCAGACATCAACACGTTCCGTTCATTTACACCGAAGAAGAATCAGGACTACCGAAAAGGGCTGATTGTGCGGCAAATGGACATCATGGGCAACAACATCAAACACATCTATTCTCGGAACTTTATCGGAAAAGTGAAAAACTACGGTAACGGAAGGAACTTGTTTAAAGGATCCATCATGAAAGAGGTACTGGACAGACTGGTGCAACAAGAAGCGATTGAACCCTATGATCCGGAAGAAATCGTGATTCGCGAGGGTGACACGAAAGATTCCGTATTTGTGATATTGGGCGTTAAGTTCATCGATGCCATGGAAAAACTCTACGTGATTGCGAAATGTAAATAATGGGGGGTGTAATGAATGACTAGAACTGTAGAAAACAATGATCCGATTAGTGCTAAAGAGGGCATGGTTTACATTACTATCGAGGGTAAAATTTATGAATATGCTGAGCTATTAAAGTTTGAAGCAAATGTTAAATATACAAAAGCGGACGTGAAAGCAATTGGGAAACGGATGAAAGGCGGTAAAATTGTCGGGGCAGAGGGTACAGGCTCTATGACTGTCTATTACCACCGTCCCGAGATGCGTGAAATGGCGCTTGAATATGTTCGGACTGGTAAATCTCCGATATTCGATGCTCAAGTGGTCAACTCGGATGCGGCGAGTAGCGCAGGAACTCAAACGGCTTTACTTAAAAACATCGTGCCTGATGGGGCTGTTATCGCAATGCTAGACGGTGAATCAGACGATCTATTGAAAGAGGACATCGACTTTACGTTCGATGACTTCGACTTCCTTGAACGCTTTAAAGCAATTGCATAAAAAACTAAAACAACTAATTGGGGGAATATACTACTATGAGTAAAATGAATTCGTTTTTAAAAGGTAATGTAAAGCAAGCGGAAAACGTTTCTTTACCACTTGATCGATTTGAAGAGGCTATAATTTTGCGACCGTTGCCGTCTGGAGAGTCGGATATAATCAATGATCGTTGTTTCGTGAACAAACCTGGACGAAAAGGTAAACAGGAACGAGTTTTTGATGTCGTTAAATTCAACCGAGGAATCAGTGTTGCGTCCTTTATATTCCCAGACTTGAACGATGCGGAATTACAAGAATCATACGGCGCACGTGGAGCTGAGGATCTTTATTCGAAAATGTTTCTGCTTGGGGAAGCGAATCACATCCTTGGTAAAGTAACGGAAATCAGTGAGATTGAACAAGACATTAACGAGGATATCGAAGAAGCAAAAAACTAATAGAGGGGGCGGATGATGAAGCGGCTGATTCAGATGCCGTTTTTTATCATTTCGCCCTCCACAATTTCTATTGGGAGCCTGCAAAATGGCAAAGCCTAGAACGTAGGGAAAAGGCACTTGTGATTGCAAGTATCAAAGTTGAATTGAAGCGTCGTAAGAAAGAGCAGGCGGCGATTAATAGCAAGTAATGACTTTAATTCTGTAGTCCTATATGATTGGATTATATCTAAATAATCGTATAGGGGGAATTGCTGTGGGGACGTTAATTACAGTGGCTCTATTATTGGCTTTTATTATTTTTTGTGTATTTATGGCCGTCAAATCGAGTAAGTCAATAAAAGCGAAAAGGTTGATCCATTTAAGGAAGATGGGGGAATTAAATGCTAAAGAGCACGGATTACTTAAACACGTTGTAGGACTCCCGTTACCCGAGAATGTTATTTGTGACGTATATTATCGCGAAGATAAAATAACGATCGAAGGTGGAGGATCTATATTTAATCTGAGTTTCTCAAAGATTAATGATATGGTGCTTACAACTGACGTAGAAATACAAAAAGCATATGTAAGCAGTGCTGGCGGAGCGGTGGCTGGAGGTATGATATTCGGTCCACTCGGGGCTATAGTTGGTGGGAGATCTAAACAGAAGGAAACAAAAACGACAACCAAATTCTTAGTTATAACATACGCGAAAGATGATGGCTTAGAATATATCAGCTTCGACGTTACGAACGACTTCAGAGTGGGTAAAATGGTTAAATTATTTAAACAACTACCACAAAACCATAGGTCAGAAATTGATTTATAATATTTTTTTGAGGAAAGCACTCGTAAGTTGAGTGCTTTTTCTTATGGAGAAAAGGCGGTGAAGTAAATGGCAGGAGCCCAAACCAGTATGACTTTAGCGGATCGCATGTCGGGCCCACTCATAAAAATGATGAAGGCAATGGACAGCACGATACGCGTTATGGAAAAGATGGATCAAGCCGCGAATAATATTGACACGAAAGGACTTGCGAAAGCGAGGAGTTCGATAGATTCTGCGTCAGCTGATATGCAACGTTTGATATCAACCTCAAGTAACGCTACTGCCGCGGCTGCGTCCGTTACGCGAGGCTTGAGTGGAATGGGTGGTGATACATCCGGCTTAGCCGTTATGAACGCGGCTTTGTGGGGTACTACGGGTGCTATCGAAAAACTTAATTCCATGGTTATCACGCCACCAAAAATTCGGTCGATTAGCGGTTCTGATATAACTAATCAAATATCGAAGGTTGCGGATTCAGCTCTTGTCGCATCAGAAGCATTCAACACGTTAAATGCTTCTATAACGGCATCTGGTTCAAGTGCTAATTTCGGTCCTGATATCTCTGCATTGTCAACGATGTCTTCTACAGCTGATGGTGCTGCCAAATCTCTAGTAGCTTTCGGCTCAGCATCGACCACTGCAGCGAGCGGAGTAGTTGATGTATTGTCACAGACAAGTCAGTTAAGCAGTACGATGGATCAAGCTGCAGGGGCGACGGATAATTTATCGAGCGCCGGGGATGATTTAAGTGGATCTACTAACAGTATCTCGGTAGAGCAAGAGGATCTAAACGGTAGAATAATAGATGGAACAAGCAACTTGCAAGAATATGTGGTAGCGGTTCTTGCTGCTGTAGGAGCTTATAAAGCGTTCAGTGCAGCTAAGACTTTTATCCAAGATATATTCTCAAAAGGGATCGAATTCCACGCATTCAAGCAAGCATCCGAAGTGGCTTTCACGACATTTCTGGGCGACGCGAAAATTGCCAAGCAATATATGGCAGATATGCTTACATTTGCACAAACCACGCCATTCGCTTATCCGGACTTGCTTGAGTCCAGTCGTAACTTGATTGCGTTCGGCGTCGAGGCGAAGAATACATTCCCAATCATGCAAGCTATCGGTGATGCTACAGCGGCTATCGGTGGGGGAGCCCAAGAGATGATGGAAATGGCTGACGTGTTTGGCCAAATTCAGGCACAAGGTAAGCTTACAGCCATGGAAGTAAATCGATTAGGGTCCAAAGGGATCAATGCCATTCAGATGTTGGCTGACGCGTCCGGCGTGACGGCTGAGGCCATGAAGAAGCAGATTTCCTCCGGTGCGGTAGGTGCAGGAGAAGCCATATCCGTCCTTGTTGAAGGGATGAATAAGAAGTTCGGCGGTTTAATGGCAGGTGTTAAGGGTACGTGGGCAGGCTCTATTGACTCGATGAAATCCGCATCCCGTAACGCGGGAGTAGCGATGATGGAAGATTTCATGGTACTGGATGGTCCTTTAGTTAATCTCGTGAATAACTTTACTGGAGTTCTCAAAAAGTTACCTCAGTATGTAGGTCCGGCAGTTGCAGCGTTTTTACCCTTAATAGCGATGATCAATGAAGCTTTTTCGGCAGGGAAATTTGATGCGTTTTTTGCTACTATTGGTGCAGGTTTAACAACTACCGCAAATATCGTGGCAGGACTAGCAATGAGTATGATCTGGATTCTTACAGAAATCAGCGCGTTAGGGAGCATGATTGCCGATAATTGGAATACGATTGGTCCCGTTATCACAATAGCAGCAGCTGCACTAGCGACATATCTCTTTTTATTGGTAGCATTCAGAACTGCGGCATTACTTGCGGCGGGAGCTAACGCTATTCTTTCCTTTCAAACAGCGGCAGCTGGTGCGGCCGCGATGTTTGCAACTGGTAGTACTATTGCACAAACAGTAGCACAACATGGTTTGAATGCAGCTATATACGCCTTTCCTGGAACTTGGATTCTTTTAGCATTCGTTGCAGTCATTGCACTTGTCATCTTCGCAATGATCCAATGGGCAGATCAAACGGCGGCGGTATTTGGCGCAATCGTCGGTGGTATCTACTGGCTTGGTGCGGCGTTTACAAATATAATGTTGGGAATCGGAAACTTCGGAATCATGGTTGTAGAGTGGCTTGTGAATACGTGGAACCAAGGTATGTACTTTATTCAAATGGCTTGGATGGGCCTTAATTTGATGGTCCGCATAGTGTTAGATGCCATCGGGAATGTGGTGCTCAAAACAGTTGAATGGATCATGAATGCATGGAATGACGGGCTATTCGGTGTGCAGACCGCATTCCATAAAATGGCTTCATTTGTTCTCACCATCATGAGCGGAGTTGCGAGCGGCGTTGTCGGAACCGTAAATAACGCTTTAGGTGCTATTTCAGACCTCATTAATGGAGCGGTTTCAGGCATCAACTCATTCATCGGTCTATTGAATGGTGTGCTTGGCACGGACCTCAGTACAGTCGGAACAGTTGATTTGAAGATGGGTAATGGGGTATCAAAATTCATCGACAATATGAAATCTGATCTATCGGCACCGGTGAGAGCCGAGAAAGCGAATTTAGGTAGGATGGATACGGCGGGTGACTATGCTAAAAACATAGAAATGCCATCAGCTCCTGCCGCGAAATCGTTCGAAAGGTTGGAATACACAAGCCTAGGCGATGCATTCGACAGAGGGAATGCAGCTGGTGCAAGTATGTCAATGGCGGCGAGTGACAAACTTGCAGGCGCAATCGAAAAAGTAACAGGTCTCGTTAAAGGTAATAAGGATGGGAAAGACGGTCCACCAAGTGCCAGCGATTTTCCTCTCGGAGATTTAGCAGGCATGAATGATCCTTTGGGTGGCGGTGCTGACAAACTTGCGAAAAAGAAAAACCCAACAGGCGGTAAGCTTGATAAAGTCGGTAAGATTGAAAAGGATATAAATATTGCGGACGAGGATATCAAGATGTTGCGTGATTTAGCTGAAATCAAGTCGATTCAACAAACTATCACACTTACTCCACAAGTATCCTTTGGCGATATGACAATCCGTGAAGATGCAGATATTCCTAAAATCATTCGTGCCATCGAGAAATATGTGCGGGATGAAATGTCTCGAAGTGCGGAAGGGGTGTATACGTAATGCGCGGAATTTATTTCAGCGTGAAAAACGATACAGAAGGCTTTCGTCTTCCGGTAAACCCTGAAACGGTGGAAGTAGTCAATAAAGGCAGTGGCGAGGTGTATGATATCGCTAAACTCGGCAACGTCAATGTCCCAAAAAACATTGAGTTGACAGAGTTCCCGATTGAAACATTCTTTCCTGCTCAGGACTACCACTTCCTAGTTGCTCCTTTTATGCCACCGGATTTCTACATTCAGAAGCTCAAAAAATGGATGGAAGAAAAGTTACCTGTTCGTTACATATACGTGAACGGGTCTTTTGCGATCAATGAACTTGTGACAATTGAGTCCTTTCCATACAACGAATCATATGGTGGCGACGATGTGAACTTTTCGTTGTCTCTTAAAAAGTATGTTCCTTTCGGGCCAAAGAAAATGACGGTTGTGAAAAAGCCTGTCATGGTAGCTTCAACAACAGCTCCTAAAGCGGCACCGAAACCAGCGGTTGTAAAGAAGGCGACACCACCGAGGCAGAACGAGAAAGTTACACCGAAAACATATTCACTCATTAAAGGTGATAGCTTATGGAAAGTAGCGCAAAAGTTCTTAGGCGACGGTAATCGTTACCCGGAAATCGCAAAGTTGAACGGAATTAAAGCTAGTGATTATAGAAAACTACCGATTGGTTTGAAAGTTAAACTACCACCGAAATGAGAGGTGGCTGCATATGGAAGTATTAATTGATAATAAAGATGGTGTGGTTTGGGATATGCCTGTTTCGTCTATCGAATGGAAGACAGAACGAATCGGTAAAGCGGGTACTCTTGATGCGAAACTTGTCATTGAGGATCCGCTAAAGTATCCAATTAATAATGGCTCTATTATTCGCGTAATGGACGGAAAACAGAAGGTGTTCTATGGTTACGTATTCGAAGGTGGGTACACACGAAGTGGTGAAGTGTCCGTTAAAGCTTTTGACCAACTTCGCTATATGATGTCAAATGACACCTTCGTTATCAAATCCACAACTGCATCGGTTGCAATCAAAAAGATCGCGACTGATTTAGGGCTGAAAGTCGGCGTGTTCGAGGATACGGGTTATACGGTTCCTGGCATCGTTGAGGATGATAAAAAGGCACTTGACGTGGCTTTGAAGTTTCTCGATTCTACACTGATTGCGACGAACCGAAACTTCGTTTTATTTGATGACTTTGGAGCCTTATCCCTTAAAAATATAAAAAATATGATGATTAAAGCAGATGACTTCTACATTGGAGAAGATAGTCTGCTTTTTGATTTTGATTACAATAAATCGATTGATAAAGAAACATATAACCGGATTAAACTGGTTCACGATGATGAGAAAAAGAGTAAACGAGAAGTCTATATTGCGCAAGATAGCGGGAGCATGGCTAAGTTTGGCCGTTTGCAAGAGTTTCGTAAAGTCGATGAGAACATGAAGCCCGCGCAAATTAAAGAACTTGCGGAACGGATGCTCAAACTTCGGAACCGTGAAACAAAAACACTTGATTTAGATTGCTTGGGTGACTGGCGGATACGAGCAGGAAGCTTTGTCTATATCTACATCGAAAAGATTGGCATAAGCGAATATTTCCTTGTTGATGAATGCACCCATACATGGGCAGGTGGTTTACACGTGATGAATTTGGGGGTGAAAGTGATATGAGTCTAGTAGATATGATGAAGGAAGCGGCGCTGGACGTCATCGGGACGACAAACCCGGTCACCTGGACGTATGGAACCGTTGTAAAAACAAAACCTCTTGAAATATATGTCCATGCAAAACTAACACTTATAGAAGAGTTTCTTGACGTCGCTGAATCACTTACACGTCATGACCGCATCGTTTCAATAGACTACGAATACCCGAAGAAGTGGGGGAAGAAAGATATCGGTGATGAATCAAAAGATGCTACTTCATCCCGTGCGGATATCGGTTCCGCTCCTTCGATTGACTATGAAAATTATAATATGAAATATGTAAAACTTACATTTGAAGACGGTTTGAAAATTAACGATAAAGTAATCCTCGTAAGAATGCAGGGTGGCCGTAAGTTTTTAGTTGCGGATAGGTATAAGGAGGGGAAAGATATATGGTCTTACCCATCGGAGAAATAACTGTTTTAGAAGATATGGAAGTCATTGATACCGCTCAGCTTCCTACAAGGACGTATCAACTAGACTTCAAGCGTGGACGATGTACAGGGATGATTGACGGACTGAAAGCAATGGAGCAAGCCGTTTTTAAGGTGCTGCAGACGAAACGTTTTGGTCACCTGATTCACTCAGATGATTATGGATTCGAAGGCATGATTGGGCGCGATCAACTTTTTGTTCGTGGCGAATTACCGCGACGGATTAAAGAGGCTTTGTTACAAGATGAACGGATTGTTACGTTGGAGAATTTCCGGTTGGAATTTGAAAAGGATGTTGCCTATGTATCGTTTTCATGCCCTACGCTTTACGGTGACGTCGTTGTCTTGAGAGAGGTGATTGACTATGCACGAACATAAAACAGTTGCGTTGCTCCGTGATCAGGCACTTGATGAAGTTGCAGACGATGTTGATAAGCGCGAGGGTGCCATAATCTTCGATTCGACAGCGGCTGTCGCTGTTCCAATGGCTGAAATGTATTCGGTTATCGACCTGGTAATGCGGCTCACATTTGCTGATTCATCTGATGGCGAATACCTTGAAAGGCGTATCGCAGAACATGGCGTCTACAAGAAAGCGGCGTCCAGAGCCGTGCGGAAAGGTATCTTTATCGGAACAGATGAACGTCCTTTTAACGCGCCAATTGGTTCGCGTTTCGGTCTAAATAGTCTTACCTATGAAGTGATTGAAAAGATCGTAGACGGTGAGTATCGGTTGAGTTCGGAAGCGTTTGGCATTATCGGAAATCAAGATTACGGGGAGCTATTGCCGACTGAACCACTTGATAACTTAGGGAGCGCGACACTAACTGATGTACTCGTGCCTGGTGAAGACGAAGAGACGGATGAATCACTGTACGCTAAATACTTGGACCATATCAATGAGCCTGCTTTTGGTGGAAATAGAGCTGATTACAAAAGAAAGATCATGGACATTCAAGGTGTGGGAGGCGTTCAATTATTCCGCGCACCTTTTGGTGGAGGGACAGTTCGCGCCGTGATTATCGATTCTACTTTTAATGTGCCTACTCCTGAAACGGTTGCATTTGTGCAAAGTAAAATAGATCCCATTGAAGCTCAAGGGGACGGACTCGGCACAGCGCCTATAGGCCATATCGTGACGATTGAGGCGGTTGAATCAGTTGTGGTAGATATTGAAGCCACTCTTGCATTGGTTGGTGTCACACTAGGTCAAATCGAACCGCTAGTCGTTGAAATCATAGACGAATACCTGGCGGAAGTTCGGCGCGAATGGATTAAAGGGCTTCCTCTTATTTTGCGAATCAGTCATTTAGAATCTCGCATCTTAGCGCTAGAAGGCGTGCAGGACATTGTAGGAACCACATTTAACGGGTCACCTTCGAATCTTACGCTACCGCACGAAATCCCGAATAAAGGGAGTGTGGTGCTGAATGAATAGGGTGATGGATGAATTACCCGCTTATTATCGAGACATCAAGGAATTTCAAGAACTGACTAGGGTACAGTCGAAGCATCTGGATCATTTGGATGGAGCGATACAACAATTCGAGGACGATCAATTTATTCTAACGTCAAGTGAACCCGCTATTTATCGGCGTGAAAAAGAATTTCAAATACTGCCGGATAGGACGACTGAAACGCTTGAATTTCGAAAGAAACGACTGCTTACACGTATGCAGAGTAATCCTCCTTATACGTTACGGTATTTGCATAGGCTTTTGGCGAACTTATTGGGCGAGAACAAACATTCAATCGAATTGGACGTTGTGAAATATCAACTTAAAGTGGCAGTAGATATGGAGGAAGATTTGTACTTTAAAGAAGTATTGTCAACGCTCGATCGAGTGGTTCCGCTAAATATAGGTATTTCGGCATCGCTAAAAGCAAAAGCGTTATTAATGCAAAGTATTATCAACGCTATACTGGTTTTTGTGAAAATAAACACTACGTCAAATCCGTGGGAACACGCCGGAACTGGTGAAGGCGATGGAAACGAAAAAATCCTCCTTGACGGGAAGTATTCACTAGATGGCAATCGGTTATTAAACAGTTTCATCAAATCGGGCGGACCCGGCTATCGAGCAGATATTCGTCTAGCGATGAAAGTCTTTCATGATTTCGGAATCCACGAGGTCAACCTATTACCTGCGCTTGATGGTGAATTTAATCTCAACGGAGAAATTAAACTGCAAAATGAGGCGCAATTAGTAAGAATGGTAGCTCTACAAGAAGCGAAACTACGATATAAACAGCGTGAAGTTATAAAAATTAAACCAAAACTAGACGCACCAATGTTATGTGCAGGTAAGTCCATTAGTGGAGTTATCTCTATGAATGGACAAACTACTTTAAATGGTTCTATAAATCTTGACCAAGCCCTATTTGAACATAGCGGCTTATTTCGCACGAAGAAGGCCGGTCAAATTGTCGAGGAGGTAGCTATCTAATGGAAATCAATAACGAACCATTTTTTCAATCGGAGTTACGGGTCATAAAGAATGGCAAACTCATAGAAACAGAGAGGGGGGAAGTGAAGGATGGCAAACGCAATAACGACAACAAAGGCGAGAGAGAAATTCGCTAAAGCGCACGGAGGAGTAGCGCCATTACCAGCCATTATTCAAGTGGGATGGGGAACAGGTGGACACGACCCCATGACGAGACTACCAATTGTACCAACGGCTGATTTGAATGTCATTCCAGGTGAGCTCATTCGCAAAGACATAAATGGCGTTGAGTTCCCAGTCCCCACAACATTACGTATGTTTGTGGATTTAAACTTTTTGGAAAGTGGCGATAATGATATATCCTGCTGTGGTCTGTACGATACTGACGGTGATTTAGTCGCTTGGAAAACGTTCAAGCCCAAAGGTATGGATGATGAAACTACGCTAGAAATCGATTGGGATGAACAGTTTTAAAGGGAGGTTTAATAGATGGCAGATCATACGATTAATCCGGATGATTATAGTGAACTTTTAAGAGAATTACGGACAACAGATCCAGCACACGCGGATATATTTAACCCGCTTTTTAACCGTTTAATTAATAACGATGCGTTTATCAAGGCGTTGCTCGAGCGCAAAGTACAAGAACATACCCATAGCGGTGCAGATGGAGATGGGGAAAAGATACCGTTTTCCAACATTGAGATACCTACAGGAGAAGGGGGCATCGTTACTGACAAGGATTTAGCCCATCATATCAACGAACGTAATCCACATGGTACAAGACCTTCCGATATGGGTGCTGCATCTGCGCAAGAGTTTACGACGCATTTGGCGGATTATGTGGAGTTTAAAGAGGAATCGACTACCTTCAAAACTATAAAATTTGGCAAAGATGCAGAAGGCATATTCACCACAATTGAACGTCGTAGGAAAGCGGCTAACACTTTAATTAGTAAGTCTGTATTAAGCGGTGGTACAAGCCCTTTGTATACTAATAGGACAGTTACTTATTATGAATCTAACGGCACCACTGTTAAGAATACCTATACGTATGCACTAACTTATGATGCTGATGGCGTATTAGTAAGTGAGGTGTAAGCATGATTGATATTAGAGAGCATGGCGGGAGTTTCGGCAACGGAAAATACAAACCTAATGACGTTTTATCGTTGATAGACCTTGGGGTTATAACGCAAATAGAAAGCGTGCCATTTGTAAAGGGGAATCAGTGGCGAATTGATGGGTTTGCCTGGGATCCTATTGCAAATGAAGCGTTCATCTGTGGGTATAGTACGGCAACTGGCTATAACTATATAAATAAAATAGGTTGGAATCCTACAAATCTCAATTATTTTGCAGTGTGGGAAGTGCAGCCTGGAGGTACGGATGCGGCTGCTAAACCTTTCGGTATGGTTTTACCGCATGGCGGGGAATTCTTTTACAGTAATGATAAAAGTTCTGGAGCCTTCGCTTTTTCCAAACATAAGCGTTCTGACGGCGCTTATGTATCTAGGTTAATCGACGGAACCTTTAAAACATTAACTTTAGCGGTTTTAAGCGACGACCAACAATATATATATGGATTCCAAGGGAGCGTGCTATATAAGCTTGACCTGGACTTGAATATAGTCTTGAAAGTCGCAATTACACACGGATTTTTCAATCAAGCTTATATTTTAAAGGGAAGGTATTTTATAATGCGCGGAAGTTTAGGTCCTTTAGTTATATATGACATTGAAACAGGCGCCGTAGTACAGTCCGCAACGAGTGGAGACGCAAATGGTATTGGTGGAACTTGTGTTATTCGTGATGGTGTACTGTATGTAGCAAGTGGAGGGGACATATTGTCCGTAAATATGAATAATGCAGCAACTATTTTAAAAGTCAATCAAGGTGTAGTTATGAGTAACGTGTATGAGTTAGAAAAAGGGGGACAAGTGGCAATACAAAAAATCGGGGTACCTTACTACATCAATCTTACAAACTTTGCGCTTACGAAAATACCCTGGGCGCAAGCTAATAACAGTGTTATTTCTAGCCAAAACCTTATGTATAGTAAGTCAGGTAAATTGACTGACATGTTTTGGAGTGGAACTCAACTCGGGAATCAAATGTTTCAAATAGGGAAAACTACTGTAGCTATCTTGTTAAAATAACTAATAAAGGGGATTAATATATGATTTTCATTAAAGTTGACGTTAGTAATACTGTATGGTTTACTCACTACAGCCCATTTGACAAAAAACACGGGTTGGGTAAAACTAAAGGCGAATTAGAGCTCGAAGGGCATTTTATTGAATCGATACCAGAGGCTGAATTCGTTGGTGGAAAGTCTCCTATATTGAAATACGACTCTATAAACGGAACAATATTTTATGAATACGTTGACCGTCCTATGACACAAGAAGAAGAATTCGAACAATTAAAAACACAACTATCACAAACACAAGATGATCTAGGAACTTCGTTATTTGAAAGTGCAATGGATAAGGCAAGAATAGCTGATTTAGAAGCTATTCAAGGCGAAATGCTAATGGAAATTGCAATGATTAAAATGGGAGGTGCTCTATAATGTGGTTTAATACAGTCAAACGTTATTACGATAATGGTCATGCGTCTTATACGGATGAAAGTTTAAAAGTATTTGTAAAAGCTAATATGATTATTGCTGAACAGTATACTGAAATTACTGGAATTGAATATGTAGCATAACTAGAAACGCAGCATAAGCTAGCGTTATTTTTTATGTCTGTGAAACTTTTAATCCTTCGGACCGTATATATATGTATTATATAATCAGGAGGTGAAATTATGATAAGAGATCCGCAAGTAGTTCTCTCAGGTGATATTAGCCTAATTGAACCCCCGTTAAATGATATGTACCGTTTTCAGGTAGATGTTGTACAAAGATTAAAAGAAAAACCTGACATTAACCCTGTAGCTATATACGGAATAATAGCATATAACAGAGTTAGTGAGATGTTGATAAATGAAAGCATGAACGCTTCTTATCAGAATGTTTTTCAAGGTACAAGAAGCAGAATAAAATCCCAAGTAAGAGAAATAGTAAACGAGTATATTCTTGACAATAGTTTGGATAGTTAGTTAGAAGTGACGAGTCGGCATATATAGTGCTGGCTTTTTCTATTGTCACATTCGGAACATTATGCGTCGTAATGGAACAGAAAAATATGCATAAAAAAAGAGCTGGCAGATTACTCCGTTTGCTCTTTTTTTAACTCTAAAATATCGGTTATTTCACATTCTAATACTATACAAATCTTCTCTAAGCTATCCAGCGGAAAGTGTAATAAAGTGTTTTGGCACATTTTATTTATTGTAGGCTGTTTTATTCCTGTTAACTCTGCCAACTTTCTTTGTGAAATGTCTTTTTCATCAAGTAACCTTTGAAGATGTATACGGACTGCCATTACGTCACCCCCATTCAAGTTTGTTATAACTTTAAATTATCACTTACTGCTTGCATTGTAAACGGAACCCGTGTACGATAATTTTAAGTTATCAATATGTGGGGGGTCATCATATGCAAGATACTGCTAGATTGGTAAATGACATCAATGTAATTGTAACTATGCTCTGCCCAGAAGTAGATACTATGAAACTAAGTATCCGTCTTGAAGAAGTTGTCAGTAACTATGAGATTCATAGAAAAACAGTAACTGCTATCGAAAAAGATATTGCAGAAAAAGTTGAGTTGTTCATCGCTTCCAAACGCTTGGAAGGATTGAGCGAAGTTTCTCTTAAAAGTTATCGGATTGAATTGGGAGTATTCGAAAGATACTTCTCGAAAGCAGTCGTTCAAATTACAACAACCGATATTCGGCAGTATTTGGCCCGAAATAGTAGTTGGAAAATGAGCACAGTGGACACAAAGCTTTCCATACTAAAAACATTTTTCGGGTGGTTGGTCATGGAAGAAATTCTTTTACGTGATCCTACTTCAAAAATCAATCCACCGCGAAAAGAAAAGCGATTGCCAAAAGGTCTATCCATTGAAGAGTTAGAATTGATTCGTGAAACGTGCAAGTCTTTGCGCGAAAGGGCATTGATTGAGGTCTTTTATTCTACTGGTTGCAGACTTTCAGAATTGGCCAACATGAAAACAGTAGATATTAATATGCAGTCTATGAGCATGAAAGTCATCGGCAAAGGAAATAAAGAGAGAGTCGTGTATCTATCATTTAAGGCGCTATACCACTTAAATAAATACTTGAATGACAGGAAAGACGATTGCGAGTATCTGTTTATCACCCTTAGAAAACCATACCGTGGAGTAGGGAATCGGGCCATTCAAAGAGAGATTGATAAAATAGAAAGTAGAGTAAGTATTTCTAAAAAGCTAACACCACACACCATGCGCCATACGTTCGCTCAGTTAAGTATGGATGCAGGTATCGAACTGTCTGACTTACAGCATCTGATGGGACATAGTAACCCAGGTACCACATTAATTTACTCAAATGTATCGGAAGAGCGGAAGCAACAAGCTTTCAAAAAATATCATGTTCAGTAAAACTTGGAGCGCCCTCATTGGCGTTCTTTTTCTTTACCTGAAAATAGCGAAGGGGGCGTGACTATTGACTGGTGCGCAATTGGGAGAAATGAGCAACTTCGAAATATCCGTTAAAATACTTGATTTTGAACGAAGAATGAAAGAGCAAGAAAGCGATATGAAGTCAATCAAGCCCATCGTTTATGAAACATCTTCAGCGGTTAAGCAAATCGAGAAAAGTGTCAATAAGATGGTGGAAAACAGCGACAAGATGAGGGGTTATTTTCTAAGCGCACTCATTGCAGGGGGCGTCGGAATCGCGTTCTTTGCACTTAAAGCATTGTGGGGGGTGTGATTATGCTGAACGAGAAAATTAGAAAACCGATACCGTATTTTGAAATGTATGTATCATTTCTATCTACGATGTTGGCAATCATCCTGTTAAAAGATGCTACTTTTTTAGATGGGAATCGAACAGTCTACACAATAATGAGTGGAGTTGCTACGCAAGCTGTGTGGTCTATTGCGTTCGCGGTATCAGCGTTGTTGAGCATCTGCGGATTAGTGTGGCGAAGGAAACGATTACGTAAGGTTGGCTTGGTAGCGAGCATCGTGCTATATGCCACGCTTGGATATTGCTATTACGCGGCAGGTAGTTATGTAGGCGCCAGTGCATTTGTGTTGAGTGCTTTATTTAGCTTAATATCTATTTTTGAAGTGGATAGAACAGAATTGAGATAATAGGAGGAATTTTAAATGGATGACAAATTAAAACAATACATCGGATTATTTGGAGGGTTGCTATCAGCAATCCTTTTATTTTTAACCACATTAAACATTGAGTTTGAATGGTTTAATACAGATTCAATCGGTGCATTCGAAGGAGTACTGATTGCGGCAGTACCATTTGCGTTACTCGTATATGGCGTTTACAAAAACTCGTATGTATTCACTGAAAAAGCCAAGAAGCAGGAGCGAGCGCTTAAGCAACGAGGTCTAAAATGACAGCTTTCATCGACATCTTGACCCCATACGCAATAAAACACGGGAGGGCTCACAGAGTCCTTCCTTCTTTGATTATTGCGCAAGGAATACTGGAGAGTGCATCCGGCACGTCTGAATTAGCGACCAAAGCCAACAATCTTTTCGGCATCAAAGCGGGTTCCGAATGGTCCGGTGATATATACACCAAACAGACTTCAGAGAATAAATCGGATGGCACTATCTATTATATAGATGCTGATTTCCGAAAGTATCCAACCCTTGAAGGATGCGTAATCGACTTGGTCTATAAATACGTCAACGGCACAGGTTGGGAGTCTCACAACCGTTACGCAGCAGTATTAAATCAAACGGATTATAAAAAGGCTACAGCTGCAGTTAAAGATGCCGGTTATGCAACAGATGTAAATTATTCTGCAAAGCTTAATGGATTGATAGAGCAATATGAGCTGACTAAATACGACAAGGTGGGTGATAACGTGGTTAAAATCGCACTAGACGCCGGGCACGGTATTAACACAGCAGGCAAACGCACACCAGATAGTGAACGGGAATGGTCCTTCAATAGTAAAGTGTTGCTGGCATGTTCAGCTCGATTGAACAAATACCAGGACGTACAGATCCTCAGGCTGGATGACACGACTGGAAACACAGATGTTCCCCTTACAATACGGACCAATAAGGCGAACGCATGGAAAGCCGACGCACTTGTGTCAATTCATCATAATGCTTTAGTGGGTAAGTGGGGTAGTCATGGCGGTGTAGAAACACTTGTCCAGGAGATTACTGCAAGTAAAGCGTCGAAAGATATTGCGGCAATTATTCAGCCACGCATTGTGCAAGCAATGGAGTTGCGTGATAGAGGGGTGAAACCCAAAAACAACCATATGACACGAGTATCCAATATGCCAGCCATCTTAACAGAGGGTGGCTTCATGGACTCAACAACGGACATCAGCGCATTAAGAAGTGATGCGAAACTGAAAGCGCAAGGCGAGGCTATCGCGGATGGTCTAGCTGTGTACTTCAAGTTGAAATTAAAAGTAACTGGGATACCTGCAACTACACCACCAAAAGAGGGAGTGAGAAAATTGTACGAACCAACATCAAAAGCAATTAAAGATTCAACTGAGGAAGTATTGAAGCAACTGGAAGCGGGTGACAACGGTCTGTCTAGCATTTGGCGTAAGAAACTGAATGACGTTAAGTTGACGGATTCGGATGCTATCGGATTACTTTTTGTGGCTGTCAGTCGGGGATTGTTAAGTAAATAAGATTAAAGTGAAAAGCGGCCCATCCACAGATTCAATTGTGGTAGGCCGCTTTTTTGTTTGTCGAATTAAAGAGGTATCCGTATGAATAAGGACGAATAAAGAATAAAGCTCTGTTCTTATTCAACTAACAGGCAGTATATTTGAGCTTAATTGGAGAATTTAAAATTAACAAGATAAGGAGTGGTGTATTTTGGAACACGAATTAAAGGAGTTTATCGAGAAGTGTGATAAAGCAATAAAACAGGAAGATTTTGATACTCTGAAGAACTACTATACTGATGATGCGATTCTGGTAGTAAAACCAGATATGATTGCCCGAGGAAAAGAGGAAATCAAACAAGCATTTATTAAAATTGCGAAATATTTTAATAATAGTCTTGTCCCAGCACAGGGAGAAATGATTATTCTGGAAGCCGGAGATACTGCATTAGTTATTTCTCAAACACTACTTGATGCCGATAAAAATGAAACGGAATATTCTATGGATAGAAGGGCGACATATGTATTTAAGAAAAATTCGCAAGGCGAATGGCTTTGTGCAATCGACAACTCATATGGTACAGACTTAATCAATAAGTAGACTTTTGTTAAATAGGACCATAGCAAAAGTGGCTCCTCCACAGGTGAAATTGTGGATGGGCCGCTTTATAGATATCTTAAATAATCCTGCAACTACAAATAAAGAAGATGCAGGAATCTCGGAAGGATGGACAATTATGAAGGAAAAGAGTGAGATTTTTTTAAAGTTATATTCTTTATTATTTGGGTCAGGGATAGCCAAAGATTTGAGGCCTGTAAATTGCACGACACTGCTTGCGATAGCGTCATTCATAGACGACAAGGGAAACTGTTGCCCGACACAAGTACATATTGCCGAAGTCACAGGCATGTCTACAACTACTGTGAATAAGGCCGTTAATGCTTTACTGGAGTTCAAAGTAAATGGGAAATCAATAATTACTCGTGAATTTGTTCAGCAAGCACGATTTACATACTCCTACTACACTTTTCACCTGAGTTGACGGTTTACATAGGTAATGTAGGAAACTGGAAGCACAGGGCTTCAGATTAAAAAGATTAAATATTTCTTATTAAACCAAAGGGTCAGGTTAGTTGAACAAGTAATAAGATTTTAGAATTGATAAAACTATGACTGGAGGGAAAAAATGAAAAGAATAATGTTAATGGTTTTAATCCTAATAGCAATTATTACTGCCTTAATTATTCCCTTTTTAAACAGGGCAGATTTTCATGGGGAAATATGGGGTATAGAAGAAAGTAAATTTGTATTGTATCCAATTAACATTAATCCTACAGAACAGTATGATGTTCCTGAAATTCACTTCTCTAAAGACACTGAAGTTGCAGGAAAAATCAAGAGTATCGTGAATTTAAAAAAAGGACAAGAAGTGAAATTGTGGGTAGAAGTTATCGAAGGTCAGAAGGTTGCAAGCAAAATTAAGGTTATTAAAGAGTAATCTTATTAAACTAACGAATGCTTTAGTTCAACAACAGGAGATCGTCAATTGACGGTCTTTTTTATTTGCCCAAATATCTAATGTGTCTGTGCTTAATTGGTAATATTTTATAATTTCCATTTTGAGCTTGCAACAAGAACGAACGTTCTGTACACTAATGAAAAAGGGAGGGAACAAGTGTGCGTAATCAATTAATTAAGTCTACAGAGTATAACGAGTCATTAGATATGATATATCTCGCAAAGGACGGTTCAATCAGCAAGCGAAGAATCAGCGTACTACAGGTGGGTGAGGCATCATTTCGCGCATTCTGTTTCTTACGTAAATCCAAGCGTACTTTTACAATTGATAACGTGCTCGCGCTTGTTCCCGTAATTACGAAAGAGCGTGCGGTTATATGATGGATTACAGTAAATTCTCTAACCGGCAAATAGCCTGTATCGATATGATGAGCTTCTACGCGAGCTGCATGGCTACCTTGCATAATCTTGATGTCCAAACAGTTCCAATTGCGGTTGTAGGGAGTTTCAAACAAAGTGGGTCGGTTGTATTGGCTGCCAGTCCACCCATGAAAAAGAGATTTCGAATCAAGACGGGTAATCGATTATTTGAAATACCAAGTCATCCCGAAATTCGATTATTTGAGCCGAAAATGGCACATTTTCTTGATATGTCAATGGCCATCACTCGCATCCTCCACAAATATGTGCCTGCAGAGGCTATACATGTGTATTCAGTCGATGAATGCTTTATTGATCTAACTGGAACTGAAAAGTTGTGGGGCGATCCAGAACAAACTGTTAAGGATATACAAGCGGAAATACTGGAAACTTTAAATTTACCTTCCACGGCTGGCATGGGACCAAACATGTTAATGGCGAAATTGGCACTTGACTTGGAAGCAAAGAAAACAGGCTTTGCAAAATGGACCTATGAAGATGTGCCGACGAAACTATGGCCAATATCACCATTAAGTGAAATGTGGGGTATTGGCAGCCGGACAGAAAAGTCATTAAACGACATCAGTATATTCTCGGTTGGAGATCTAGCGAAAGCAGATTTGAAAAGGCTCGAAAAGAAGTTCGGCGTTATGGGCAATCAATATTATCATCACGCATGGGGAATCGATTTATCAGAGTTGGGCGCTCCACTCTTGGAAGGTCAAGCGAAGAGTTACGGCAAAGGGCAGACGCTATACAGGGATTACGTAACCCGTGAATCCGTCCTTGTGGTCATATTAGAGATGTGTGAGGACGTTTCTCGTCGGGCAAGAGAGGCAAGAAGAGAAGGCAGGACAGTCCATCTTGGAATTGGTTACAGTAAGCATTCGTTCGGTGGTGGATTTAGTCGGTCACAATCAATAGAAGAAGCTACAAACGATACGCTGAAAATTTACCGGACTTGCATAGCTCTATTTGACAAGTTTCATGATGGTCGTCCAGTACGAAAAATCACGATTTCAATTACCAATCTTGAAGATGAAACGTCCATGCAGCTAAGCTTTTTTGATGAACATAAGGTCCGGAATCGCAAATTAGGAATGGTTATGGATGATATCCGAAATAAGTATGGATCCACAGCTATACTACGGGCTGTGTCGCTAACTGAAGATGGTACTGCAATCGGACGTTCAAAATTAGTTGGCGGTCACAAGTAATGGGAGGATTATCATGATAAGAGATCGAGGTAATATTAAATGGACTGCGATGATGCTATCAGAGCACGTCGCAGAGTTGCAGAAATGGCAAAATGAAGATAATTACGAAGAACGTCCGCAACTTGATGATTTTGATTTACAAGCTATTCAGTACGAAATCGAAGTTGCGAAAAAAAGAGAATGTGCAGTACACGTAAAGTTGTGGGATAAAGGAAAAAGCGTTTTTTACATGGGTGTCATTCGAGAAGTAAATGTTGAGGCGATGTGGATTACGGTTGATAGTCCTTTTGGAAGGGACCGCATGCCGGTATCAGACATCATCAGTGTGCAGATTGCGGAATAGTAGACGGAGGAAAGGCAACCTCCTTGCGATAGAGGTCGCCTTTCGATACGGTGTATTTGATAACGCCGTATCGGTATTCATTTGAATTGTGTGTTCTTTTAAAATATATCAAACGATTCAGTTTATGTCAACAAGGGTAGGAAATAAATAATAAATTCGCAACGACCGACCAAAATTGGTTTGTCGTTCTTATTTGTCGTTAATTGTCGAAATATTAACAGTTGTTTTAAGGTACTGCTAATTCATGTAGACTTTCCCAAATCTATCAACTACCATCAAATATGTAGGCAAATAGAATTAGAGGAGGAACATGAATGACGAAAAAGTATTTATCGATTATCATGGCGTTTATATTAGCCATCAGTTTATTGCCCGCTTCAATTGCAACTGCAGCACCAACTGAATTAAAGGTGCATTTTATCGATGTTGGGCAGGGGGATTCAATTCTAATCCAAGCACCAAACGGTAAAAACATGCTAGTGGATGGTGGTACAAAAGCAGCTGGTGCAAAAGTTGTTTCGTTCCTGAAAGCGAAAGGTGTAAAACGACTTGATTACGTAGTCGCAACACATCCGGACGCGGACCACATCGGTGGATTGATTCCAGTTATAAATGCATTTCCTGTTACGAACTTCATAGACAGCGGGAATGTTCATACTTCGCAGACATATTTCGAAATGCTTGAACTGATTGACAAGAAAAACATCAAGTTTACTATCGCTAAAGAGTTGGACAAGCTTGCATTAGATCCAAACGTAATCATCCGTGTCCTACATGCAGATGAAAATGCAACAGACTCTAATGATGCATCAATCGTTTTAAAAGCAACATACAACAAAGTATCATTTTTACTGATGGGCGATGCGGATACGGCGATAGAAGACCAAATCAGATCAAAGTATGATGTCAAAGCTACTGTGCTTAAAAACGGGCACCACGGATCTGACACGAGCAGTTCAGCAGCATTCATCAGTAATGTTAATCCAAGTATAGCAATTCTAAGCTACGGCAAAAATAACTCATATGGCCACCCGAATCTATCGGTAGAAAGCCGACTGCAGAAAGTCGGGGCGAAAGTATACAAAACGCCACTTGATTGCAATATTACAGTTACCACAAACGGTGTTAAGAACTCTGTAGCAAGTACTTGTAAAAATGGTAGTGTAGTTAAAACTCCAGCACCAAAGCCGACTGTGAAACCTACACCGCTACCAAAGCCAAAGCCAGCGCCTAAACCAGTCACTAAGACGCCAGCGAAACCAAAACCTGCACCATCAACAAGAACTAATTTTAAAAACTGTACAGATTTGAAAACAGTATACCCTGATGGTGTCTCACAAAATCACCCGGCATACCAGTCGAAAATGGACAGAGATAAAGACGGGTGGGCTTGCGAATGACAAAAGTGAAATACACGCTTGATAAAATCGAAGATGGCCAGTATGTCTTCCTGGAACATCAAAACGAAGAGAATCAATTACTCATACCTGCAGCAGAAATTAATGTTGAAATATCAGAAGGAAGCATTGTGTTAATTAGCAAAACAGATTCTGTTTATGAATTCGAAGTATTAATAGAAGAAACCGAAGACATGCGTGATAAAGTCAGTAACTTGCTTGAAAAGTTGAAAAATAAAAAGTGAATAAAAGCAGCCACCGACTCGATTGAGAAGGTGGCTGTTTTATCGTTTTTTCTTTCGGTAAAGCAAATCTACTTAAAAAACATTCGATTTTCAACTGTACCCCAAGGGTACCCCAGAAGAACACCTTACAATATAGTTAAATGCGAAAGCTGAAATTATGTGATATGCTTTAAACACTAGGTATATAAGTATTGCACATATACGATGCTTAATAATATGAGTCCAGTCGAATACTGGGCAAAAGACACACCACCGAAATGGTTATCTTAACCATGCGGGGGTGTTTTTTTATTAATATTGGGAATGAACAGACAAATCAAAGAATATCCATACAGTAAAAATGGTATTGACTTTTCCGACAGCCTTCATCTATTTAACCTTTTGTTGCCTGGATGGCGCATGAAATAAATAAACTGTGCCATTAATGTCGCGGGTAAATTAAAGAGATTACCTTGTAGATTAAGTTGTAACTGTTGCTGTGCAAAACTCATTTCTTCATATGTCTGGTTATGCGTTAAACCAGATTCTTTCAGCTCTTTTTTTGTTGCTGCAATATTGCTATATTGAACTGGAGTCATAACAAGAAAGTAAATCACTATAGCTGAACCAATGATCCAGAATTCCATTACTTCGTTTCCTCTTTTTCGAATTAGTTAGTAGTTAGTATTTTTACGCAAGAAACTGGAAAAGGTTGCATTTTGGGTTATTAATTATTTAGAAATTGATTTTTTGCAGGAAACTCTCAGTCCTGCTATGATAAAGAAGTAAATAGAGAGGGGTTTGATTAACATGAATATGAATTTTGATCTTTATATGAATGATATCCTTAGACAAGCACGTTCAGAGATGGAAGCTAGCGGTTATGAGCAACTGACAACGCCTGAGCTTGTTGAAGATGCGTTTAAACGTTCTGGCACAACACTTGTAATGGTGAACTCGGTTTGCGGTTGTGCAGGTGGTATCGCACGTCCAGCAGCTGCACACGCAGTGCATTATGACAAACGTCCGGATCACTTAGTAACTGTGTTTGCAGGACAAGACAAAGAAGCGACTGCACAAGCACGTATGCTTTTCGGAGAAGATCACCTGCCTTCATCACCATCATTCGTACTTCTGAAAGACGGCAAGCTTGTCGCTGAAGTTGGACGTTATGAAATCGAAGGACATGATCCAATGTCTGTTGTGACAAATCTACAAAGTCAATTTGAGGAATATTGCGAAGAACTATAAGAAAAGTGCTGGGCGTCTGAAAATGAACTTAGGCTAGACATATAATGCAAAAAACAGTCCGTATGTGCTAGATTGCACATACGGACTGTTTTTTGCTTTTACATGATCATGCTAAGACCGAACATAACACTTGAAGCAAGCATTGCTCCAACCATTACCAAAACAACGACTTTCTGTACTTTACGATTGCTCATTAGTCAAAAACTCCTTAAGCTTTATAATTCTATTTTAACAGAATTTATGAATATCACAACATCTAGCCGTTTAATGAGGTAAAATGTACAATAGGGGGAGGGGGAATTGTTATGCAAAAAGTAGACCACGTTGGAATCGCTGTCAAAAGTATCGATGTATCAATAGACTATTACATACATACGCTCGGGCTTACGCTTTTAGCAGTTGAAGAGGTCCCTAGTCAGAACGTGCGCGTAGCGTTCATTGACGCTGGGAATATTAAGCTTGAGTTATTGGAACCACTGGGGGAAGATGGAGCAATTGCGAAATTCATCGAAAAACGTGGTGAAGGAGTTCATCATATCGCATTCGGTGTGACGGATATTCGTTCAAGGATGGCTGAACTGCGGGAAAAAGGCGTTCAGTTACTGCAAGAAGAACCGAAACCGGGTGCTGGTGGAGCCGATGTGGCGTTCCTCCATCCTAAATCATCATTCGGCGTATTGTATGAGCTATGCGATAAAAGCGGCAAAGGGGACTGACAAAATGGATATCTATGATAAAATCAATGAATTGTATGATAGAAAAAGAGTGATTGAACTTGGTGGCGGAGACGAGCGAATTGCTAAACAGCATGAAAAAGGGAAGTTGACCGCAAGAGAACGAATTGACTTGCTGCTAGATCCGAATTCATTTGTTGAATTAAATCCGTTTGTTATCCACCGTACGCGTGACTTTGGGATGGACAAGCAAGTCGGCCCAGGCGATGGCGTGGTAACTGGCTACGGGAAAGTTAACGGTAGACCATTATATTTATTTTCACAGGACTTTACTGTTTTTGGAGGAGCGCTAGGGGAAATGCATGCCATGAAAATCGCCAATGTCATGGATCTCGCTGCTAAAAATGGTGCACCATTCATCGGACTGAATGATTCGGGTGGAGCCCGCATTCAAGAAGGTGTCGTCTCGCTTGACGGTTATGGTGAAATTTTCTACCGTAATGCTATCTACTCGGGTGTTATTCCACAAATATCAGTCATTCTTGGGCCTTGTGCAGGCGGCGCAGTTTATTCGCCAGCCATCACGGACTTTGTATTCATGACGGATGAAACAAGCCAGATGTTCATCACAGGACCGAAAGTAATTGAGACGGTTACTGGGGAGAAGATTTCGTCTGAAGACCTCGGCGGTTCAAAAGTACATAACTCAATCAGCGGGAATGCCCATTTCCGTGGTAAAGATGAGAAGACTGTTCTCGAAAATGTCCGCAAATTACTTGCTTATTTACCACAAAACAATACAGAAAAACCGCCAGTCGCAGCTTATGACGAAGCAGATGATTACCGTGCAAATCTGGCTGATGTTGTGCCCTATGAAACCATTCGTCCATATGACATTCGGAAGGTTATCGAACAAGTCGTTGATACGGATTCCTTCATGGAAGTTCAAGCAGAATTTGCAAGAAATGCTGTCGTCGGATTGGCCCGTATGAAAGGGGAACCGGTCGGACTCGTTTGTAATCAGCCGAAAGTAATGGCGGGTGGCCTTGATATTGATTCATCCGATAAAATTGCACGTTTCATCCGATTCTGTGACTCTTTCAATATTCCAATCATTACTTTTGAAGATGTAACTGGATTCTTCCCGGGCATTAAACAGGAGCATGGTGGTATAATTCGCCACGGTGCAAAAATTTTGTACGCTTATTCGGAAGCAACTGTGCCAAAAATAACGGTTATCCTACGCAAGGCATTTGGCGGTGCTTATGTAGCACTGAACTCTAAATCAATCGGAGCAGATATTGTCTATGCTTGGCCAAATGCTGAAATTGCAGTTATGGGTGCGCAAGGCGCTGCGAATATCATCTTTGCCAGAGAAATTGCCAATAGCGACGATCCGGAAGCAATGCGCGCAGAAAAAATCGAGGAATACCGAGAGAAATTCTCAAATCCTTACGTTGCGGCATCACACGGCATGGTCGATGACGTTATTGATCCGCGTGAAACACGCATTAAACTATTGCAAGCACTTGACATGATGCGCAACAAGCAAGAGACTAGACCGAAGAAGAAACACGGTAATATACCGTTATAATTAAGGGGATGCTTTAAATGAATAAACAAAGACTACTAGAAGAATTTTTGGAACTCGTACAAATTGATTCTGAAACGAAAAACGAACGGGCGATTGCTGATGTTTTAACACTAAAAATGGAAGCACTCGGTTTTGATGTTGAGGAAGATGATTCTGACGATCGCACTGGACATGGCGCAGGTAACCTTATTGCGACGTTGAAAGGGACTACTGAAGGCATCGATCCAATTTATTTCACATGTCATATGGATACTGTCGTTCCTGGTCAAAGTATTAAACCGGAATTGCGTGATGACGGTTATGTCTATTCTGACGGTACGACAATTCTTGGCGCAGATGATAAAGCAGGAATTGCGGCTCTATTTGAAATGGCACGTACATTGAAAGAAAGTGGTAAACCACACGGCGATATTCAATTCATTATAACAGCAGGTGAAGAAAGTGGACTAGTCGGGGCGAAAGAGATGGATGCGTCATTGATTACGGCGAAATACGGCTATGCTGTCGACAGTGACCAAAAAGTTGGCGGAATTGTAACTGCTGCACCTTTCCAAGCAAAATTATGGACGACAATCCATGGCAAAACAGCACATGCTGGCGTTGCACCTGAAAAAGGAGTTTCTGCCATCAATATCGCGGCTAAATCAATTTCTGCAATGTCCCTGGGTCGCATTGACTCAGAAACAACTGCTAATATCGGACGCTTTGAAGGTGGACAAGCAACGAATATTGTCTGTGATGAAGTTCGTATTTTAGCGGAAGCAAGATCTATCAATCAAGAAAAGCTGAATGAACAGATAGAACATATGATTCGTACATTTGAGCGGACTGCTGAACTAATGGGCGGAACAGCTGAAACAGAAGTTCAGCTGATGTATCCAGGATTTAGTTTTGAAGAAGACGCAGAAGTCGTGCAAACGGCGATGAAGGCCATTACGAATATCGGACTAACGCCACAGTTAATGACTAGCGGCGGTGGAAGTGACGGTAATGTATTCAATGGCGCAGGTATTCCAACAGTTACACTAGCTGTTGGTTACGAAGAAATTCACACGAAAAATGAGCGGATGCCTGTTGATGAGTTGAACAAGCTGACAGAACTCTTGCTTGAAATCATCCATGTAACAGCGAATAAGTAAAAGGGGGTAAAAGGATGAGTGATTTAAAAGCAGTTATTGTCCAATGTGGTAACGAGGAATACGCGATTGCAGTTGATACTGTCGTGTCAATTGAGCGTCTTGAACAAATAAACCCGATTCCACATCTTCCTGAATATATGCTCGGACTTATGCGGATTCGTGGGGAACTTGTTCCGATTCTGGATTTTGAACAGATTCTCTATGGTAAAACTGCACAAGGATATGAAGATGCACGTGTTGTTGTAGTTCAAACTGGCAGTTTATACATTGGTTTACTTGTACTGAATGCGAAAGAAATTCTTGATATTCCAGAAAGTGCTTTAACTTCCTCGGGACTTATTGCGTACTCAAGAACACCTTATTTCACAACAGTTGCAAATTTAGAAAACCGAATGATTACCGTTGTCGATCCTGAGATTTTATCCCAAACGCTTGCTGGGATGGATAAAATCGGCGAGTATGTGGAAGCACAACTAGCACAAGAAAAGTAATCTGTAAGCCGGGCAGTGGCATCTGTCCGGTTTTTGCATGTTATAATTAAATATATTAAACAAATGGATACCTAAAAAACTAAGTGAAGGCGCCCTAAATGGGGTAGTCAAAGCCCTAAGAATGGTGGCTAAGTTGCTTGGCTTAGGGCGGGAGATATCCCCCTTGCACCTGAGCGAATTCAATGGCATTCTTTATTTCTACATAAGTAGTATTAAAGTGAAGGAGGGGAATATGTCTTGACGACGGTTAGTGATTCACAAGCAAAGGTCATTCTTCATCTGGATATGAATAGTTTTTTTGCATCCGTTGAACAAGCGCATGATCCTTCCTTGAAAGGTATCGCAATGGCGGTTGCCGGTAATCCAAAAGCACGAAAAGGCATTCTTGTGACATGTTCGTATGAAGCAAGATCGTTTGGCATTTACACGACGATGACTGTCGGTGAGGCGAAACGGCTATGTCCAGATCTGGTAATTGTCCCGCCAGATTTCGAAAAATATCGAATCGCTTCGTCTGCTGTTTTCGACTTGTTACGAACCTTTACTGACCTTGTAGAACCGGTGTCAATTGATGAGGCGTATATCGATATTACTGCGATTGGTGGATTGACCAATGCTGTGAATATTGCATCTGCTATGCAACAACGTCTTTTGCAGGAGCTTGACCTGCCGTGTTCGATTGGTATCGCGCCGAATAAGTTTCTTGCGAAGACTGCATCAGATATGAAAAAACCGATGGGTATTACGATTTTACGAAAGAGGGAAATTGAATCTATCTTGTGGCCACTTCCGGTTATTGAAATGCATGGAATTGGGAAAAGTACAGAGAAAAAGATGAATGAGTTGGGCCTTTTCACAATCGGGGATTTGGCAAAAACAGATGAGATCACCATAAAATCGTCTTTTGGGAAACACGGCATCCGACTACATGAACGTGCAAATGGTATTGACCACCGTCTTGTAGACCCTGAAGCTGCTGAAGAACGTAAAAGTTTTGGCAGCTCAACGACATTACCGGTAGATGAAACTGATTTGGATGAATGCCTGAAGGTTTTCAAATGGTTGGCGTCCAAAGTAGCGGCCCGTCTTGATACTAAACAATTAGCCGGCACAGTCGTCATGATCCAAATACGTACAGCAGACTGGCGTAATCATTCTCGAAGCAGGACGGTCCTTAATCCACTCTATAAAGAACAAGATATTTATAAAGAAGCTGCAGATTTATTTACAAGGCATTGGGATGGCGAACCAATTCGTCTTCTTGGTATTACCATATCAAATGTGGTTATGATGAATGAACTGCATGAACAGCTATCAATTTATAACTTTGAAAAACATGCGAAAGAAGAGACAATGGATACTTTGCTTTCGCAGTTGGAACAAAAATTCGGTCCTGGAACAGTGAAGCGGGGCATGAAATGAAAGGTGGATATCCGTTATGGAACTACAATTTTTAGGAACTGGGGCGGGTATGCCGTCCAAAATGCGTAATACGTCAGCTGTCGTTTTGAATTTATCGGCCGAAGGGGACGGTTATTGGCTATTCGATTGTGGGGAAGCGACGCAACACCAGATATTACATACATCGCTAAAACCACGGAAAATCGGCAAGATATTTATCACGCATTTGCACGGCGATCATATTTTCGGATTACCCGGATTGATTGGCTCGCGCTCATTCCTTGGTGGCGAGGAGCAACTTGACATTTATGGGCCAACTGGGTTGAATGAATGGATTAAGACAACGTTGCGCGTAACCAACACGCATTTAAACTATGAGCTAATTGTTCATGAAATCGGGGAAGGCGTTGTTTTTGAAGATGCCGATTACCGTGTAACGGCGAAAAATTTACAGCATATTATCCCGTGTTTAGGTTATCGGATTGAGCAAAAGCCTCTTCCAGGAAAGTTACTCATCACCAAAGCGAAAGAAGCGGGTGTACCAAACGGTCCGCTACTGAAACAGTTGAAGAGCGGAGAAGATGTGATATTGGAGGACGGGCGAGTTGTTGCCAGTTCGGACGTCACCGGGGAACCGCAAGAAGGATTTATAGTTGCCATTCTTGGTGATACAAATTATTGTAGTGCCGCTGTTGAACTGGCGCAAGACACGGACATTCTTGTTCACGAGGCTACGTTCGATATAGATACGGGAAATCTGGCGAAAGAATATGGACATTCAACAATCGGTGATGCAGCACGGGTGGCGCAAGAAGCAGGAGCTAAAACGCTTATTGCCAATCATATTAGTGCCCGTTTCATGCCTAGCGACGTGGCGCAATTGCAAAAACAAGGGGAAGCCATTTTCCCTGCACTCCATATTGCAGAAGACTTCTCAAGGTTCGAATGGAAAAACGGCGAAGTTATTCGGGACTAAACATGAATTCAGGGTGATATAGGTGCTTTTCAGCCGTGACATCTACTTGAACATAGCAATATCTTATGTGAAAATATGTAAGCTGAAACCCGATTTTTCCTATTGCAGGAAGAATCGGGTTTAGTGTATGTATCAAACATTATTTCACAGAAATAACTTGTCCATTTGTCATTTTCTCGAGTTCATCTGGTGTTAATTGAAATACTACTTTCGGATGTCCAGCAGCAGCCCAGATCGTTTCATACTTGAAAAGATCTTCGTCAATTAAGGTTAGTACAGAGTTTTTATGCCCTAATGGGGGAACCCCGCCAATAACAAAACCTGTGGATTCACGGACAAAATCAGCATCTGCTTTACCTAGTTTGTCATTTAGTGTTTGAGCAACTAGTTTCTCATCAATGCGATTGATTCCACTCGCAACAACTAATAGCGGCTCGTTTGTACTTTTTAGTTTAAAAATAATCGATTTAGCAATCTGCGCGACCTCACATCCTAAGGCATCTGCCGCTTCTTGAGCAGTCCGAGCGCTGTCTGTCAATTTGACGACCTCGTTTGGATGTCCTAATTCCAATAGTTTCTCTTGTACTTGTTTAACACTCGTTGTTAAGTTCTGCATTTATCCCAATCCCTTCAAACATTTTCGTTTAATAGACAATATTCTACAAAGTTATAACCTTTACCTTTATTTTTGGTGAACACTCAGAAAGGTTATATAACTCCATTAGGAGATATTTGGAACTACTACGTAGAATTGAATGAGTTAGACAAATACTTTATCTGGTTCGTGAAGTTTCCACGAATTTTATATCTCGAGTAGGTGAATAAATTATATTTACTATTGGTAGATACCTAAGAGGATACTCTACAGGCATATCACTAAAAAAGTAGTAGTGCGAACCCGTGCCAGGGTTTGCACTACTACTTTTTCATTTATAAATTACTGTCCAATATTGGCAGGATAACTTATTTAAAACATCCAGCCTCGCTCATACTGTTTCGGCGACTGGATCTCAACACGAAGGTCTTTTGCCGCTGTATATGCCCAGTACGGGTCGCGCAATAGTTCGCGTGCCAGCAAAATCATATCGGCACGGCCGTTTTTCAAGATTTCTTCTGCTTGGATACCAGTTGTGATCAGGCCAACTGCGCCCGTTAATATATCGGCACCATCTTTAATTGTTTCCGAAAATTTCACTTGATAGCCAGGAAATGAATCAATTGCGGCTGGGACGACCGCTCCGGAACTAACATCAATTAGATCGACGCCTTGCTCTTTCATCCACTTCGCCATTTCAATGTACGCAACGGACGTCATGCCTCCGTCAGTATAATCATGTGCGGATATTCGGACGAACAAGGGACCTTCCCAAACAGTGCGAACTACGTCGATAATTTCACGTAACAAGCGATAGCGGTTTACTGCAGAGCCGCCGTAATCATCCGACCGTTTATTCGATAAAGGCGACAAGAATTCATTAATAAGATAGCCATGTGCACCATGGAGTTCAATGACGTCAAACCCGGCTTTCTTCGCACGAATTGCACCTTCCTTGAATGCTTGTACAGTCGTTTTTATATCGTCTATAGTCATTTCAACAGGCGATTTATACTTTTCATTGAATGCAATTGCGGACGGTGCATAAATTTCGCCGTCGACTGTCGCTTTACGTCCAGCATGTGCGAGCTGGATGCCCGCTTTCGCGCCCTGCTGTTGCATGAGATGGACCACTTCTGTTAATCCCGCAATATGGTCGTCGCTCCAGATGCCAAGATCTTGTGAAGAAATCCGTCCCGCAGGTTGTACTGCTGTAGCCTCAACAATGATAAGACCAACTTGACCGACTGCACGTGTGGCGTAATGAGTCTTATGCCAATCCTCAATCATTCCGTCTTCGTTATGGCTCGAATACATACACATCGGCGACATAACGATGCGGTTTTTAAATTCAACATCGCGTATTGTAAATGGTTCAAATAACTTTGCCATGTTTTTAACCCCCTAAATGATTAATACGATTAGTATAACAAAGGCGGGAATATAAGGCGGGGGTCCCGACTTGGAAAGATGATTGGCATTAACACGATTTCACTAAAAAGTGTCAGTGAATGGCCCCCTATATAGCAGGAGAAGTTATCATCATTCTAGAAGAGTTATCTATCAAAGGAAATTAGGTGGAAAATGGAGGCTTTATTTGTTATAGATGTACAAATGGAATATTGAGTTTCGGTAATTTTTAAGAGAGCCGTCAATAATCAAGAATGTTATTAAGGATTTCAAGGAGAATGGAAAACCTGTTATTTTCATTAGGCATTGGTCAGACGTAATTGAAGTATTGGATTACGAGGAATTTGTCAAAGAGTATAAACTATCTAACTTACGATGAAGCAAAGATATGACTTAAAACAAATACAGTGGGGGAATAAAAGTGAACATAAAAATTACAGAACAGATTGCAAAAATTCAAAGTAGTAATCATTTCTCAGGTACTGTATTTGTTAAAGATGGGGAAAAGATTTTGGCAGATGTAAGCTATGGTTATGCCAATCGTTCTGAACAATTAAAAAATCAAACAACATCTCGATATGGAATAGCGTCTGGATGTAAGCTTTTCACCTCAATTGCAATTTGTCAGCTTGTAGAAGAAGGAAAACTATCTTTTGATACGACTTTAGGAGAATGTCTTGATTTAGATTTTCCGTATTTAGACGAAAAGATAACCATCCACCATTTACTGACGCATACTACAGGAATGCCAGATTATTTCGATGAAGAAGTCATGGATGACTTTGAGGAACTGTGGGTTAAAAATCCGATGTATCACTTAAGACGTTTGAGCGACTTTTTGCCACTTTTTCAAAATGAGCACATGAAATCTCCGAAAGTAGGGCGGTTTCACTACAATAATGCAGGTTATATTTTGCTAGGTTTGATAGTTGAACAAGTAAGTGGACTTGTCTTTACTGACTACGTTGAAGAACGTATTTTTAAAGAAGCCGGCATGTTAGAATCAGGATACTTTGCGTTTGATGCTCTTCCGCAAGGGACTGCGTTAGGTTATATAGACAATTCAGACGGAACATGGAAAACAAATATTTATTCACTACCAGTAAAAGGCGGTTCGGATGGCGGAGCATATGTAACAGCAAAAGATATGGTTAGGCTATGGGAAGCCTTGATGAACCATCGACTACTAAATGAGGTACTAACCAATCAGTTACTCATGGCTCATACTCAAGTCGATGAAGATAGCTTTTATGGATATGGCATATGGATTAAGAAAAATGAAAAAGGTGTTTTTAAGTATCATGTAATGGGCTATGATCCTGGAGTTAGCTTTCACTCCGCTTATTTTCCCAATTCATCTCAAATAGTTGTTGTATGCTCAAACAAGTCCACAGGAGCATTTGACATAATGAATGGAATAGAAGAGGATCTGACAAGGGTCTAAGCCTTTTAAAAAAAATGACTTGAAACCTTATTAAAATTGACTAAGAGGAGAGTGGGAAAGTTAGATATGGAGATTTTTTTGATTGGGGAATATCTTAAAAGTGAAAGAGTAATAATGCGAGAAATTGAAGAAAAAGATTGGGTAGATGTTCATAAATATGCATCACAACAAATGGTGTGTCAATACCAGCCATGGGGACCAAACTCTGAGGAGGAATCTGAAGAGTTTGTAAAACAAGTTATTATAGATGCCAAAAAGAAACCAAGAAGTCGATTTGTATTTGCCATAATTTTAAGGGGAAACGGAAACATGATTGGGGCAGCTGAGTTAAATATCCAAGATTATAGCAATAAAATCGGAGAAATTGGCTACATTATAAATCCAGATTTTTGGGGAATGGGATATGCAAGCGAGGCAGCGAAACTATTAATTGGAATTGGTTTTGAACAATTCAATCTTCATCGTATTTATGCGACATGCGACCCAAGAAATGTTGCTTCATCAAAGGTGCTAGAGAAAATAGGCATGACAAAAGAAGGTAGAATGCGTGAGGATTTACTACTAAAAGATGGATGGCGTGATTCCCTTTTATACAGTATTTTAGTTCATGAGTGGAGTGGAAAATAGAGTGCTAAATTTTCACCAAAAGATGATAAATGACTTTAATACCGAATCGATTTCTGTGCAAAAAAAACGAGTGAAAGTTACTACTATATATAAATATAGTTTTGACGGATAGAAGGGGAAATTATGAATAGAGAACATTATTTATATGAAGAATTTATATGTATTTCTGGATTATTAAATCAACAGTTAGACATTGTACCCGTCTTATATGGTTCATTAGGTCTTGGAAAAGTAACAAATATCGACTTTTCTCCTCAAGATATTGATATACTTGTGCCCTTAACTTATTTAGAAGAAAAATGGAAATTTCTCCAACATACCATGGAACAGCTAGGCTATAGAATGGTTAACTTACAGGAACATGAATTTATTAAAAATGATATTAAAATTGGGTTTGCTTTTACGGAAGATTTATTGGAATTTGCGGATGTAGATTATACAAGTTTAAACCTATTTGAAGATGCTGGTTCAGAATATTATTTACCTACGATTTTGGATTTCGTTAAAGTCTATAATAAATCGCTAGAAGATGGCTATAGAAGAACAAAAAATAACAATAAGGACTTGGATAAATTAGAGATTTTAAATATAATTATACAGAATACATTATAATTACAATGAATATAAGTTCCCAAAATGGCATAGTCTAGATGAGGAAATAACTTACATAAAAGTAACTAGATTTATTTTTGCAATCGAAATTATTTTTGGCGCAACTCATTATTCACTAATCCCATAAATAATGCATAGTGACTCCTTCACTTGTAATAATCCACTGTAGTGTATCGCTGACGTTGTGATACAAGTATGGTTTACATGAACAACGAAATACGTTTATTTATTATTTGCATTTACACACACACTTCTCTATAATCAATTCAAACCTTATATCAAACGGCGATGACGAGGAAAAGTAATGAGACGATGTTATATAGAGAGCTTCTGTTGGTGGAAATGAAGCAAACTAGTCTGATGAACATGATCTCCGAGCTTTGCACTGAAAATCCGTGGATGAGTAGGCTGCAACAAGATTTGGCACTTGTTACAAATGTCAAAGTATACTCGCATGAATTGTAGCGACGTACTTACTAAGACAAGTGGCGTGAGCTATTTGTGAATTAAGGTGGTACCACGAGTGAAATATTAACCTCGTCCTTATCGATACGATAAGTGGCGGGGTTTTTTGTATGCCCTAAAAAGGAGGAATTGGTTTGAGCATTTTAATTGGGGGCGCGTGGCCATATGCCAATGGGTCATTGCATTTAGGTCATATCGCAGCGTTGTTACCGGGGGATATTTTAGCGAGGTATTACCGACTAAAGGGTGAATCCGTCTTATATGTGTCAGGTAGCGATTGTAATGGTACACCTATTTCGATTAGGGCCAATCAAGAAGGGCTAGCGATTCAAGATATCGCAGATCGCTATCATCAAGAATTTATAGAAAGCTTTGCGATACTGGGATTTAGTTATGATTTTTATTCCAGAACGGATAGTCAACAACATCATGAAGTTGTCCAGCGGATTTTCTTGCAGCTACTTGAGAATGGATATATTTATAAAAAAGAGATTGAACAAACGTATTGTAAGTTTGACCACCAATTTTTACCGGATCGGTATGTGGAGGGTGTTTGTCCGAACTGTGGACATCCATCTCGTGGGGATCAATGTGATAATTGTTCAACCATCCTTGATCCGCTTGATTTAATTGACCGTAAATGCAAAATTTGTGGCAATGAACCAACCACAAAGGCAACGGAACACTTCTACTTTTCATTAAGTTCATTTCAACATGAGCTAGAAGAGCAAGTTAAGAAGGTTCGGGCAAACAAAGCGTGGAGAGAAAATGCCATCCATTTATCAGAAAGATATTTGACAGAAGGTTTACATGACCGCGCTGTGTCCAGAGATTTACAAAATGGAGTTAGTGTCCCAGTACAAGGTTATGAGGATAAAAAAGTGTACGTTTGGATTGAAGCAGTATCAGGTTATTATTCGGCCAGTCAACAATGGGCGATTGACACTAATCAAAGTGATGAAGCTTTTTGGAATGAAGCGACCGTATCTTACTATGTACATGGGAAAGACAATATTCCCTTCCACTCGATTATTTGGCCATCTATTTTATCGGGTATTGGAAAGGACGCTTTTCCAACACATATCGTTTCAAACGAGTACTTAACATTAGAAAAAAAGAAACTATCAACGAGCAAAAACTGGGCTGTGTGGGTTCCCGCCATTTTGGAAAGTTATGATCCTGACTCCATTCGATACTTTCTAACTGCAAATGCACCTGAAAATAGAGACGCTGATTTTTCGTGGCGTGAATTCATTTTCAGTCATAATTCTGAGCTTCTTGGTGCTTACGGTAACCTCGTAAATCGGACGTTGAAGTTTATTGACAAGTCATTTGAAGGGGCTGTTTCTGGAAACCTGGATCTAGATATTATAGAAATGATTCAATTTAGATATGGTGAGATTGGTCACTTGATTGAACAAGGTCATTTTAAACAAGCGATTGAAACGATTTTTGAAACCATTCGTTTCGGAAATAAATACTTTGATACAAAACAACCTTGGAAAGAAATCCATGAGAACAGGGAAGAGTGCAAGAATATTTTACTTACATGTGTGCATATTATTGCAAATTGTGCTCAGTTATTATCGCCATTCCTACCTTTTTCAAGTGATAAAGTGAAAGCAATGTTGAATTTAGCACCATTTACTTGGGAACCCATAGAAAAATCAATATATCAAACCTTTCAAGTAAGTCCTTTATTTGAACGAATCGATTTAAATCAGATTGAGGTTGAATTAGAGAAGCTAAGATTGAATTCGATTTAAGCAAAGGGTATGATTGGGATAAAAATGAGCTCAATGTGAAAAGTACTTCTATGGTGTATGTGTGTAAAGTTAGAAAATGAAAGGAGCCTAATTTTAAGATACATCGAAATCGGGCTCCTCTCTAGTATTAAATCGGCGCAGCTTTGATTGTAGTTTGCTAATAATTTGAACCTTTTGTCATACTGCTCGTCTAACTAATGGAAGTAATTTGCAACCCATTGACAAAGGGGGGATATGTACTATGAAGCAAAGGAAATATGTTGTTATTTTAATGTTTTTGCTTGTATGTGTAAGTTTACTCGTTATGAATCCTTTTAAAGAAGATATATGGGATTCTAATTTTAAATTGCTTAAAAATGAAATTTTGTCAAAAAATGCAACTAATAAAAAGGTGAATTTGACCACATTTACCCCATTTGAATGGGATAAAGTTTATTCATTCGATCCATATTTTTCAAAAGAAACGATATATGAAATAATAGGATATAAGTGGGGGAATATCAGTGAAACAGTCAGTGAGGGCATGAATCAAATCGTTTTCATGAAAGACGGAAAAGTGGTTTGTTATCTATATGGTTATCCTGAGAGTAATAAGTTTGGGATATTCTTTGAAGGTACAGATTCTATAGACAACGTGAAAATTTTATATTCAGAAGATAACGAAGTTTTTGATGTGACGAAAAATGGAGATATTGTTTATTTAAAACACAGTAAATAGGATTCATTGTACTAGTGGAGAATTATGCATTTTTATTAAGGGGAGAACTTGATGCAGTAATTACCAGTTGTTGTACAGACCATTCTAAAGGACTACATCGCCTTGTTTCATGAGCGTTTACCAAACACGCTCGAAGGATTTTATATCCAAGGATCAATTGCACTGAATGCCTATGTGAATGAGTCAAGTGATATTGATTTTATTGCAATAATAAATCGCCGTTTGTCAGGAGAAGAAGTGGAAGTATTAGCCGAAATTCATAGTATTATTGCCAGTAACTATCAAAACCAGAAATGGATGGAGTCTATGTTCTTTGGGAGGATATTGGTAAACTAGAAGCTGATGATAATATTTATCCTTTCTATAACGATGGTAAATTGAGTTATGGTGCTTATTTTAACTCTATCACTTGGTGGATACTGAAAACGAATGGAATTAGCATTTTAGGTCCAGAACCAACTGCGCTAAGATTTGAAGTTGAACCACAGCTCTTAGTTTCTTATGTACATGAAAATATGAATACGTATTGGGCACAACGGATCCAAAGAATTGAGAGTTCATTGGGACAGTTACTTCATCTATCAGCCGAAGAGATTGATTTTGAAATTGAATGGTCGATTCTCGGATTGTTACGCCGATATTATACCTTAAAAGAACATAACGTACTATCAAAACTTGGTGCTGGCGAGTATGGATTGCTACATCTACCAGAGGAATGGCATCAGATAATTAAGGAAGCAATAAATGTTCGTAAAGGTGCTGGGATCGAGTTTTTCACTTCTGATGAGCAGAGAATTGAAATGGCTTTAAGATTTACGAAGTATATCATTAGTTACTGCAACAGCAGCTTAATCCAAAAACGTATAGTATGATTTAATGTCAATTTTCTCACTTTTCAACTTACTGCTACTGAAGGGGATTTTTATGGCTTACAAAATTGTGTTTTTCGATGTTGATGGAACAATAACGCACCATGAAGATGGGAGTATTTCAATTAATACTAAAGAAGCAGTCAAAGCATTAGTGAACAAAGGAATAAGAGTAGTAGCGGCAACAGGAAGACCATTATCTATGTGCGAAGAAATAAAAGCACTAGGAATAGATACGTTCATCACTGCGAATGGAGCATATGTCAAACACAATCACCAAGTTATTCATAAAGTGCCGATGGATAAAAATGTGATTCAAGAAGTCGTTGAATTTTCCTTTACAGAGAATCAAGGTCTTTCATTCTTCACTGAAGATTTTAGCATGAATGGTGTAAAAGATACTGAAATAGTAAAAGCGTTGAAGGAAACTCTATCATTGAATAACTATCCTACAATAAATAAACTGATTTATAATCAAGAGGTTTACTTAATGTGTTTGTATGCAACTGACGAAACGGTTGAGAAATACATTCAAAAATTTCCGTATCTAACATTTAAGAGATGGCATCCTTTTGTATTGAATGTACTACAAGAAGAAGTATCTAAATCATTAGCCATTATAAAAGTTTTAAAGTATTTTGACATTGATAAATCAGAGGCCATTGCGTTTGGTGATGGAGAGAATGACATAGACATGTTGGATTTAGTAGGACTTGGTATAGCTATGGGGAATGGGAATGAAAAAATAAAAACAATTGCAGATTTCGTAACTAAAAAGTCAAGTGAAGACGGAATTGAGTTCGCGTTGAAAAAGTTTGGAGTGATTTAATTGATAAATATGTTTCAGTATAATTGGCAAATCAGAGAAGACTGGTTTAAGTGGTGTGAAACCATCCCATACGAAGAACTCACTAAAAAACGTATGGGGGGTATGCAGAGCATAATACATAATCTATTTCATGTAATTGACTGCGAACAAATATGGGTTAATCAAATGCAAGGTACATCAGTCATCATTAAAGATATAAATAGAATATCAAGCCTTAATGTTGTTAAGTCATTTTCTAATCTAACCAAACCAGCAACAGAGAGCTTCATAAAATCACATACGTCTGAATCTGAAGATAGAACTTTGGTAGTAAAGAGTAGAAATGGTACTACTAATTCATTCTCGTTTGATAAAATAATTACACATATACTATCACATGAAATTCATCATATTGGACAATTATCTGTTTGGTCTAGAGAAATAGGATTGAAACCTGTATCGTCTGATTTACTATTTAGAGATTTAATTTAGTTAACAATTAAATTCAACAAACTGTTAAAAAAAACGATTCCACCATGTTGAAATGGGGAATCGTTTTTTCGTTTAGTGAGTAACATAACTCGATCTATCAATATTTTTTATTAAGCATATGAATGCAGCCCAGCAATTACAAGGTTCACGAAGACTTGATTGAAAATAATTATTCCAAAACCAATGACTGCCATCCAAGCAGTTCTTTCTCCTTCCCATCCTTTCCCTACCCTTAAATGTAGCATTGTGGCATAAAATAAGAAGGTGATTAAAGCCCAAATTTCTTTCGGGTCCCACCCCCAGAAACGGCTCCAAGCAAATTGGGCCCAAATCATAGCGAATATCAGTCCACCAAGTGTGAACAAAGGAAAACCAATGATGACTGCTCGGTAAGTAATTTCATCCATATAGTTCGCATTTACTTTATGAGTAAGTGGTTTGAGTAGAGAAATGATTTTTCGCTTCGTGAAAAGACGAATCACTGTGTAGAGCACAGTCCCTACAAGGAATGACCATATTATTGTATTCAATTTTAATGCATCAATCGAGTTTGGAATCTCTATAATACCGTTTTTTTGATCGACAGCCTCATAAGAATTCGCATCCACTGATTGGACAACTACTGAGTTTTTAGGAACGGTAATGGCTGGTAATTTATAGTTATAAACGTCCATCTCAGATTTATGATTTTCGAATTGAAGATTTTTAGTATAACCGACTGCATTAAATGTGCTAGTCATTAGAATGAAGCCCAATACGACTACCATAAAATACATGACGAGCTCCAAACAGAATGTATTCTTGCTTTTTTCAGTTGGATTAACTGTTTTTAAAAGGTAGATAATACCTGTAACAAAAGATATGGACAATACCGCACTAGAAAAGGCTACTGTTAGTACGTGTATTGTTAACCAATTACTTTGCAAAGCCGGAATAAGGGGCGTTATATCTTTCGAAAATGCATTTGCATAGCCAAGAATTAGCAGTGCTATCGGAAGAGCAAAGAGTCCAATTACACTTTGGCGATATAAATAATACATAATCAGGAAACTTCCAACGAGCATAATGCCAAAGAACGTCATGAATTCATAAAGGTTGCTGACTGGTGCATGTCCGGCAACAGACCATCTAGTTATAAAATAAACAATCTGTAAAATGAAACCTACCCAAGTCAGTGTTATTCCAAGTATTGAAAATATCTTTCTTTTCGATCTAACTGCTAGTCCTAAAGGAATAATTGCTAGTAAGTAGATAAAAAAGGATATATAAAGTGCTGTACTGCTTAAACTGATTAATGAACTTGTAGACAAGATGGAACGCCTCCTCTTACATGTTTTTAAAATCTCTTTAAACTACAACCTGAGTAGAATGACTGATGTTTATGCATAAGTTTGATTTTCAATACCGATAGTAACCTCCAACTCACTGATAATATTGATTATCTGATTTACTCAGATACACCAATTTAATCCAGTGTAGCATTCGCAAATTTGAAATGGAGGAAGAGTTCCGACAATTTCATGACTTGAAGTCATCGTATGAATTAGGTTTTACCATTCGAGATGTATTATTGTTAATTTCGGCCGGAAAACCGGCTGATTGTGTAGGTTCCTCGATTGCTAGATAGTCGACTGATCATATTTTAAACAACCGTATGATTCCATCGCCCAAATGCAGTTTTAGAGCTATTCTATATAACGGTTGAAAAACAAGATATTGTATTAGAGGACTAATAGTAAGCCTTTTCGAAATAATGAGGGATGGACTTTTTATTCTTTGATTTACATACTGCACGGGGGTATGGTAAATTGAAATTATTAATAAAGTAGTAGGTGTTCAAAATAAGAGGTCTAATGCAAGTACAAGGGAAGTCTTGCACTAGTTGTGTCAATTCAAATGAAGGTCTTATCGGTGTGTCTTCTGTCAAAGTCGATGTATGTTGTGGAGTTTGATAATGCTCAGAGAACTGAAGAAGGCTATACGTCATCTAATTACAACATAAGTAAATCAACAGTTTCAAACGTCATGTACGGGTAGAAAGTAGTTTATTGGATTATGCCTTTAGGTTTAATCATTCTTTTTAAATAAATTATACCCCCATTATGTATATGGGTAATCTACATAATTATAGCCAAACATAAATGTTTAGCTCGACAGTTATACTGGAGAACGACTAAAAGATAAGGAGTGATTTTTCATGCATGATCACGACCACGGTCATCATCACAGTCACGCTAGAGAAGGAAATAAAAAAGGACTTGCGATAGCATTTGTAATTACTGCCGGGATTATGCTGTTAGAGTTTTTTGGAGGTTTGCTGACGAACAGTTTGGCTTTACTTGCCGATTCGGGGCATATGTTGAGCGACGCGGGGTCATTGGCGCTAAGTTTAGTAGCAATTTGGTTTGCTGCGCGGGCGGCTTCACCTAAAAAAACATACGGTTATTATCGATTTGAGATTTTAGCAGCATTATTTAACGGGGTAACGTTGTTTGTCATCGCAGGAATGATTGTTTATCATGCGTATGGACGTTTCTTTGAGCCACAGACTGTTGCGAGTGGTTCGATGATTATCATTGCGTTCATTGGGTTAGCGGCCAATCTACTTAGTGCTTGGTTTTTAATTAGCAAAGGCGATGTGAAGGATAATGTAAATTTACGCAGTGCCTATCTGCATGTCCTTGGCGATGCACTTGGTTCTGTCGGAGCGATTATAGCCGGGATTGTTATGTACTTCTTTGACTGGTATGTTGCAGACCCAATTATCAGTGTTGTCGTGGCGTTGTTAATCCTAAAAGGTGCATGGGGGATTATTAAACAGACGATTCATATTCTAATGGAAGGTACACCGATTACAATTGATCAACAAGAGGTCAAGCAGACATTAGAAGCGATCGAAGGTGTTATCAATGTACATGATTTGCATGTATGGACAATTACATCCGCATTGGATTCACTTACTTGCCACCTGCTAATTAAGGATAATGAAGATGAACAGCGCATACTTCAACAAGCGATTCAACAAATCGAGAAGCAGTTTAAAATCATGCATACAACGATTCAAATTGAAAAGTCTGATTTGCAACATGCAACACCTATCGTGTAACTAAAGAGATGAAGGAGGATTTAGTTTAGAGAAAATGGTTAAACTAGCAGGGAATGGTGGAATCGCATTTGGATCAATATTATATGCCAAGCAACTAGCAGTCATGGCAGAGTAAATGAGTGAAGTCGATGAACTAGAGTTGACGACGTCCCAGCAACTGTACATTGAGGTAGTGGAAAGTAAAGTCACAGGGATGACGGATCGATTTAAGGCACCGAAAAATATAGTGAACATAGCAAAAGAAGGGAACCATTTTTCAAATTAGTGCATTATTTTGAGGGGAATAACCTAAAAAGCGAACTCGTTGACCCACACCAAGTAAAATGCTAATATAGGGGTACGGGGTATATGCACCTGCTTAAGGAGGTAAAATCATGGAGGAATCAACCAAAACAACAGTCCAACCAAATAAACAACAGCTTCTTAACCGGTTAAAACGTGTAGAAGGACAAGTAAGAGGCGTTCATCAAATGGTCGAGAATGATCGCTATTGTGTCGATATTTTGCATCAGATTAGCGCGATTCAATCAGCCATGAACAAGGTTTCTTTAGCCTTGTTAGAAGATCATACACATCACTGTGTAGTCAATGCCATTAAAGGTCAGAATGGTGATGCGGCTATTAAAGAATTGATGGACGTTATGAAAACAATGACGAAGTAAAAATGCTCCTCGCTTGACATACCTAACAGGGGTATAGTAAGTTTAGGGTAATAATAAAAATAGGAGGTTTTTAATTTGAAAGAAACGTTAAAAGTAGAAGGCATGTCATGTAATCATTGTGTTAATTCAATCGAAACGAGCGTTGGGGAACTTACGGGTGTTTCAACAGTCAAAGTAGATCTTGGCAATAATGAAGTATCAGTAGAATTTGACAATGCAACTACATTTGCGCAAATCAAGGAAACGATTGAAGAGCAAGGCTACGAACTCGTTTAACGAATAGACTGTCAGCTTACACCACGTGGGGGTATATAGTAGTAGAAACGATTATACTTTTTGGTATGATCCTTCTTTTTGAAATAAATATACCCCTACCGAGTATTGGAGGAGAGACAAATGGCTACTTCTGAAAAAACGTTACAAATTACTGGAATGACTTGTGCAGCATGTGCGAATCGCATTGAAAAAGGGCTCTCAAAAATAGAGGGTGTTGAGAAAGCAAACGTTAACTTTGCATTGGAAAGTTCAACAATCGTCTACGATCCAGCTAAAACGAATGTCAATGAGTTTAAGGCGAGAGTTGAAAAACTTGGATTTAACGTCGTTCAAGAAAAAGTAGCTTTTGACATTTCAGGTATGACTTGTGCGGCATGTGCGACGAAAATCGAAAAACGTATTGGCAAGATGGATGGTGTTTCCAACGCAAGTGTTAACTTTGCGCTAGAAACAATTGCAGTCGAATATGATAGTAAACAAGTTGAAACAACAGAGATGATTACGGCCGTTAAGAAAATGGGCTATGAATTAATTCCAAAACAAGATAGCAAAGACAAAATGGATCACAAGGAACAAGAAATCAAAAAGCAAGAGAAAAAGTTCATTATTTCACTGATTTTAACGATTCCATTACTATGGACAATGGTGGCGCATTTTGAGTTTTTATCATTTATTTATATGCCTCATATTCTAATGAATCCGTGGCTTCAGCTTGCATTTGCGACGCCTGTTCAATTTATCATTGGCGCTCAATTTTATAAAGGTGCTTTTAATTCACTACGGAATAAAAGTGCCAACATGGACGTATTGGTTGCTCTAGGTACGAGTGCGGCATACTTCTATAGCCTTTATTTATCGATTGAATGGATGAATAATGGCAAAGTTGGAAGTCCCGAGCTATATTTTGAAGCGTCCGCTGTCATCATTACATTAATCGTACTTGGTAAATTATTTGAAGTTCGTGCAAAAGGTAAAACGAGTCAGGCGATTCAAAAGTTACTAGGTTTACAAGCTAAAACAGCGAGAGTCCTAAGAGATAGCTTTGAAATGGAACTGCCGATTGAAGAAGTTATCGTGGGAGACACAATTCTTGTGAAGCCAGGTGAAAGGATTCCGGTGGATGGCGAAATTATTGAAGGACGTTCAGCCATCGATGAATCGATGATTACAGGTGAAAGTATCCCAGTTGATAAAGTTGCAGGTGATAAAGTCATTGGTGCGACAATCAATAAGAATGGTTCATTGCAAATCACAGCAACAAAAGTTGGAAAAGATACAGCGTTGGCACAAATTGTAAAAGTAGTGGAAGAAGCACAAGGTTCGAAAGCTGAAATCCAACGTTTAGCAGACAAAATTTCAGGTATCTTTGTACCGGTTGTTGTCGTTATTGCAGTTGCAACGTTCCTAATCTGGTTTTTCATTGTAACACCAGGCGATTTCCGTTCGGCATTGATACCAACAATCTCGATTCTAGTTATTGCTTGTCCATGTGCGTTAGGTTTGGCAACGCCGACATCGATTATGGCAGGGTCAGGTAGGGCAGCTGAAATGGGCTTACTCTTTAAAGGCGGAGAACATTTGGAAAATACCCGTTCAATTGACACTGTCGTGTTGGATAAAACAGGTACAGTGACAAAAGGTCAACCTGCGTTAACAGATATTACAGTGGCAGCAGGCTTTACAGAAGATGAAGTGCTGCAATTAGTTGCAACAGCTGAAAATCAGTCCGAGCATCCTTTAGCACAAGCCATTGTTTTAGGCGTCAAAGAAAAAGGGTTATCGCTACTTGACGTGTCTGATTTTGAAGCGTTACCGGGCTATGGTATCCGGGCAAATGTTAGTGGTAAAGAAGTATTAGTCGGTACTAGAAAATTGATGAACGACTATAAAATCGCTATTTTAGAATCGAATGCTGCTATGGAAAAGCTTGAAAGTGAAGGGAAAACAGCGATGCTGATTGCTGTGAATCATAAACTTGCAGGTATTGTGGCAGTCGCGGATACAGTGAAGGAAACATCGAAAGAAGCCATTGCTAGAATGCAGGCATTGGGTCTTGAAGTAATCATGCTGACAGGCGATAACCAACGAACTGCGGAAGCAATAGCTCGTCAAGTTGGGCTATCTCATGTCATTGCAGAAGTGTTACCAGAACAAAAAAGTGATGAAATTAAAAAATTGCAAGACCAAGGTAAGAAAGTTGCGATGGTTGGGGACGGTATCAATGATGCGCCAGCACTTGCGATGGCGAATATCGGAATGGCTGTCGGAACAGGTACAGACATTGCGATAGAGGCAGCAGATATTACTCTGATGCGTGGAGACCTTAATAGTGTAGCTGATGCGATTATTATGAGTCGCAAAACGATGCGCAATATTAAGCAAAACCTATTCTTTGCATTCTTCTACAACACAATCGGAATTCCTATTGCGGCAATTGGTTTATTAGCCCCTTGGGTTGCGGGGGCAGCGATGGCATTCAGTTCGGTGTCCGTTGTATTGAATGCATTGCGCTTGCAAAAAGTGAAATTGTAAAAGGAATGAAGCCATGCGGAAATTCTGCATGGCTTTTTTTAGTGTAGAGGGGGATTTAAGTGTAAAAATAGGTAACTGAAATTGTACACTAGACCTATGTGTTCAGATTGCCAAGATGCAAAATCTTATCTAGCTAAGCAAAAAAAAGGATGTAATAATATGGGTAATGAGTTACGATAGGCCTTAAGATTATTCAATGATTGAAGCTGATAATGAGCAATATTTTGCATAGACTGATAACAACAGGGGAAAGTGGGGATTAGTTTGCTAAAAAAACCAAAGAAACTGCAACCAGGAGATAAAATTGCAACAGTAAGTCCTTCTTGGGGAGGGGCAGGTGATTCAGAACTTAGATGGCGTTATGACCAAGGGGTTAAAAGAGTAGAAAGTATTTTTGGCCTTGAGGTCCTCCCGATGCCGAATAGTTTGAAAGGTTCAGAGTACCTTTATGAACATCCACAGGCTCGTGCAGAAGATCTAATGACGGCATTTAAGGATAAGAGCATTAAAGGAATCTTTGCGAATATTGGTGGGGAAGAAAGTATTCGTTTACTTCCATATATTGATTTCAACATAATACGAAAAAACCCGAAAATATTCATGGGTTATTCTGATGTGACGATTACTCATCTGTTTTGCCATAAAGCAGGTATATCTTCTTTTTATGGTCCGGCGATTTTAACTGATTTCGCTGAAAACGTTGAGATGGATTCCTATACAATTGATATGTTGAAGCGGATACTTTTTTCTGATGATGTTATCGGTAAAATTAAACCCGCTCTAAAATGGACGAGTGAGCGTTTGGAATGGCATGAAAGGAATAAGAATAGACGCAGGAAAATGCTACCAAATCATGGGTATGAAGTACTTCAAGGGTCGGGAGTTGTACAAGGAAGATTGATTGGTGGGTGTATCGAGGTACTAGAATTCGCGAAGGGTACAGAGATTTGGCCGGAACAGAAGCATTGGAAGGACAGCATTCTGTTCTTCGAAACATCGGAGGAAAAGCCCGAACCTAGTTTTATAAAATACTGGTTGCGTAATTATGCTGCACAAGGTATTCTTCAAATGGCAAATGGCATCGTTTTTGGGAAACCACAGGACGAAAAATATTATGAATCCTATAAAGAAGTTATTCTTCAGGTCATGAAAGAATATGGCTTAGTGGATTTACCGATTCTCTATAATTTGAATTTCGGCCACACAGAACCAAAAATTGTTTTGCCCTACGGTGTGATGGCAAAGATCAATTGCGATAAGGGGACTTTTTCGATTTTGGAGAGCGGGGTAGAATGAGGTAAGTGGTACTATCATTGTTGGATAAAAGAGTTGCTGATCAATTTAATTTGATCGGTAACTCTTTTTTCATTTAAAGAGTTCGTTTCACTGTATTAATTCCAACAATTCATTCAATTAGGGTACAATAGTAAATAAGAGTTTGACTTTACGAGGATGGATTAGTGTGGGGACAGAGTATCTAATCTGGATTGGTAGTCTAGCCTTATATTTCGTGAAGATAAAAGAGGAATCCACGATATTATAGGTGGTACGTATGTTGCCACCGTTAAACAGGGCGAATAGTGGTGTGAAAATCGAATTGAAGGACGTGTTGATTATCAAAGCGATTATATTTGATTTTGATGGGACTTTAGCGAATACCTTACCCATTTGTTATTATGCTTTTCAGTGTGTCTTCCAGGAGTTTGATAATAAAAATCTTTCTATTGAAGAAATAAAGGCAATGTTTGGTCCGTCAGAAACCGGGATTATTCGAGAGAACCTATCCAATAGTAATAAAGACGAAGCTATTGAGTTGTACTATGCAAAGTACTCTGAACGCCATAACCAATTAGTTACATCACATAAGGAAATTGTTGATCTAGTAAAGCACTTAAAAGAAGTAGGACTCAAAATTGGGATCTTTACTGGAAAGGCAAAAAGAAGTTTAGATTTATCTTTGAAAGCTTTACAGATGGAGGGGCTGTTTGAAGTCATCATAACAGGGGATGATGTAAACAAACCAAAACCTGATCCAGAAGGGTTATTAAAAGCTTTATCTCTTTTAGGTGTCGAAAGCAGTGAGGCACTATTTATCGGAGATAGTGATGCAGACATAGATGCTGGCGTTCAAGCGAATGTACATACTGTAGGAGTCCAATGGTTACCTGATTATCATTCAATGGAATTTACGATTGAACCTGATGCTATCTTTAAAAGTGTAACAGAATTCATTGATTTTATGAAAATTGGTGTCACTAATGAGTACTAAATGGTTGGAATGGGCGAAGAGAATACAAGCAATATCTCAATCAGGATTAACCTTTTCAAAAGACATGTATGATATCGAGCGTTATGAAGAATTACGCATGATTAGTGCAGAAATCATGGAAGAACACACAGGGGTAGAAATGCAAAAAATCAAGGATTTATTTATGAATGAAACAGGTTATCAAACCCCTAAAGTCGATGTTCGTGGAGTAGTTTTTAAAGATAATGCGATATTAATGGTAAAAGAAAATATGGATAATAGATGGTCTTTACCTGGTGGTTTTTGCGATATAGGGTTGTCGCCGTCTGAAAATATTATAAAGGAAATAAAAGAAGAATCTGGCTATGATGTAGTTCCTAAGAAACTGCTTGCTTTGTTCGATAAAAGTAAACATCCGCATCCTCCGCAACCGTATCATTATTATAAAGTTTTTATTCAGTGTGAAATTGTTGGAGGTATTCCAGCTACCGGAATCGAAACGAGTGGTATTCAGTTTTTCTCTGAAAACAATATACCAGATCTTTCTGAAGATAGAGTGATAGAATCACAAATAAAAACACTTTTTGAGTTTTCAAGGGACCCTGATAAAGAGACGTTGTTTGATTAAATAGGGGGATGGCAGGCTTGAAAATCAATAAAAAAAGGGTTAGTAAACTTTTAGAGATATCTTTTTTCACTGTTAGTGGAGTCTATTTACTAGTAGCAGGGTTAGGATTAATTATCATGATATTTTTTACTAATTCTTATTTTTCGCAATGAAGATGTGATTTATGCGGCTATTATTCTAATACTTTTTAGGAGAAAGAAAGAACTAGCTTTCGTTAACGGGGACTATAATTTTATAAATGAACAGATGAGCCCCTGTTATTATAATTCTTATACTGTTCATCAGAATAAACATCATCGTTTAATAAAGCTATAAAAAAAATGATTTATTGAACGACGGAAAGTGAGATTTAAATGAGAATAGTTGAAGTTAAACCTTATGATGAACAATGGGCTTCAAACTTTGAAGAAGAGTCCCATAAATTGCATGAGATTTTCGGTTCTGAAATTATCGAGATGCACCATATCGGCAGCACGTCTGTAATTGGACTGCTGGCGAAGCCCATTATAGATATAATGCCGGTAGTGAGGGACATTAATCGAATTGATGAATTTCACAAGGCAATGGTTGCCATTGGCTATGATCCAAAGGGGGAAAATGGTATACCTGAACGTCGATATTTCCAAAAAGGAGGAGATAATCGAACTCATCATGTTCATATTTATGAATGGGGGAATTCTGAAATTGAACGTCATCTTGCATTTCGGGATTACTTACGGGCACCCCCAGATGTTGCTCAAAATTATGGGGATTTAAAAAAGAGGCTGTCTCAACGTTTTCCCTATGATATTGAATCATACATTAAAGGAAAAGAACAACTAGCATTGGAGATTGATAGAAAAGCGATAGCTTGGTATAGTTGATTATTTCACTTTGTTAATAATGATGCAGCATAAAGGTAGGCATGAAAATAATGAATTCCTCAGTAAAATATAAAATCAGAACGCTTTTAGGCTTCACTCTATTCATTATCATAGTGGGCTCTCTGTCATATCTTGCTGTCTACAAGCTTTCATTTTTACCAAATGGTTATGATATTGTTTCACAGCAAAAAGACAGTGTAATCGTAAAAAAAATTAATATAATTGGGCTAGAAAAGGATATCATTACCTTATCATTTTCTGAAAATAATTTGTGGAAAATTGAAGAATTGAACTATGGAATAAAGCGGCAGAAAGATTTTTGTTGGTTTCTATTTACTGCAAGTAGCATTTCGATTCTCATTCTTATTTTAAAATTGCGTAAGGGAGAGAAGTTTTGGAATGCAGTCTGGGGAAGTCGTATTTTTTTCGCTACACTGTTTCCGTTACTTATCCTCATGAACTCTTTGAATAGAATACAGGATTTTATTTCCTAATGGAAAACTTGAACGATAGCTCGAATAGTAGACACGTTTTATAAAAGTGACCTATTATTCGAGTTTTGCGTTCCACTATTTTGTGCAAAATGAATAGCTTTAAGACTGCGCCCCTAGCTCACGAGAACGCGCCTCCGCTTTCCCAATACATTGCGCAATCGTTTCTTTGAACTTCCCGTTCTCCAACGCATTCAATCCGGCTTCCGTTGTACCGCCTGGGCTCGTCACGTTTTTCCGTAGTTCCGCTGGCTCTGTACCTGTTTCTTTCAACATTGCCGCTGCGCCTTCAAGCGTTTGGATGATAAGCGCGCGCGCAATATCTTTTGAAAGCCCTTTGCCGATCGCTGCTTCCTCAAGTGCTTCTGCTAAATAATAGACATATGCAGGGCCGCTACCGGAAAGAGCAGTGACTGCATGTAAGTCATCTTCTTCTACTTCTTTCACCATTCCGATTGACTCTAACAGACCGAGGATATGTTTTTTCAACTCTTCGCTAATCGCATGATTCCACGCGATACCACTGGCAGATTTTCCGATTGTAGCGGAGGTATTTGGCATGGAGCGTGCGATAGGTCTTGCACCAAGACCATTTTCGATTGTCTGAATTGAAACGCCTGCAATAACCGACAAAACCGCTGTTTTATCGTCCAAATAAGGAAGTGCATCTGCCATCGCCTGATGGATATCTTTTGGTTTCGTCGCAAGAACGACGAGATCCGCATTTTTCAGCGCCTCTTTTTCCTTGCAGACAATGGATACACCATATTTATTGTGTAATGAAAGTAGCCTTTCATCATCAGATCTATTCATAACAAAAATATTTTGAGGGACCACTGCACCTTGTTCCACAATTCCTGCAATAACAGCTTCTGCCATAGAACCGGCACCTATAAATACAATCGTTTTCATTCAAATTACCCCTTTCATTCCATTAATAAAAACGTACGCACCTAGGCGCTGAAATCTGGACAATAAAAAAATGCGCTCTCGTCCCTACTAAATAAGGACGAAAACACATGTTTCCGCGGTACCACCTAAATTTACCGGCATAACACCGATACATCTCGTTCTTTCTTAACGCGAAAGGCACGCCTGTGTTTCCACAGCAGCTCAGAAGGAGGTTCGAAGCGGGAGAGGGGATGTGGCTTTCAGCCGGTGACCACATTTTCTGTTCTCCATTGCCGCAACTACTTGTCTTCGTCAACGCCTATATGTACTTGAATTAGACCGATTATTGCACGTCGTCTAAAAAAAGTCAACTATCTAATTTTTATCGAGTTATCGTTAGGTCATTTTCAAGATAAAGTAAATCGCAATCATAATCGCAATAACTATCCCTACGGCAATCGATACTTTCACGGCACTCACAGGGGATTTCCCGCTTACTTTGCCAGTTTGTCCATTGACGAGGAAGCGATAGACCTTATTGTTGAACTGGAATGATGAAATCCATAAAGGCAATAGAATGTGTTTGTAGGTAATGCTGTCATAGTCGGTGGAGACACTGACTATATTAACAACATCGCCATGAACTCTGCCGTGTATACCACTTGTAATTCCATCGTCTATGACAACTTTGGCATCATTCCATCCATCCGTCAATGGAATTGAATACTTTTCTGCCAAAAATCCAGATAAATAGTCCATTTTATAATCAACAAGTCCATTTAGATGAAAAGGTTCCACTTTATCAATCAATCCACTGGCCACATTACGTGAAGCTTTCACCAATACATCATCGAAGAACTTGCTATAATGACCATGTTCTGTACGCCACCTGATTTTTCTCACTTGTTCTGTTACTTGTTTGGGTTTGCCATCTTCAATTACAGTCCGTGTTTTTGTAACATAATAATACGTACCAATTTGGACGACGTAGGATGAATTTGTCTGAGAGTCGAATGTCCAGTATGGAATGTAAGCACCAGCCAAATGGTCTAATTTATACGATTGGATCAGCTTGGAAGGAGCAAAATATTTCTTTTTCATCCACACCTTGAATTTTTCGACCGCTACGTCTTTTGTAATTTGAAAGGGGAGGACCAAAGCTGGTTTGATACCTGCGTGGTTTTCCGTTACCGCAATATGCGACGATCCACAAAACGAGCAAAAATCTGCTACCTTATCTTTATCTAAAAGGGTTTCGGCACCACAATTTCCACATTTGAAAACCCGCTTTTCATCATCCCAACTGTGGTCTTCTTTTTCTAGTGCCTGTAAGAAATCAAGTTCAATCGTGTTTTCTCGCGATGTCGAGATTTCTTTTTCACTCCCACAAAATGGGCATTTAAGTGTTCCACTTGAAGGGTCAAAAACTGTATTACCACCGCAGGAAGAACATTTACTCACTTCCGTTTGTTCAACTATCATCGCTTCCGCATGCTCATTGTTTTCTAAACTGGACACTCGAACACCTCTCTATCCATCACTGTTGCAGATTGTCGCCACAGTCCCCACAAAACTTTGTATTCGGGGCATTTACCTTGCCACATTTCGCACATGTTTTTTCGGTCACTTGTTTTGCGCCACATTCCCCGCAGAATTTTGCATCTTCATTTATTGCCGCCTGACAGCTATTGCATGGCACTTTTTGCTTTTGTACAGTTTCCCCACATTCGCCGCAAAACTTTGCGCTCGTATTAATGAGTGCCTGACAATGAGGGCAAGTCATTTTTTCTGGTTGAGGTGCTGAAGGCGAATTAGTTTGTTGATGGTTTCCTTGGAGTGCGTTTGCCATCACACTGCCAATCGCAGCCCCTGCACCAATGCCTGCACCTGCACCTGCTAATCCGCCGCCTTCATTTTGCGCCGCATCTCTAATTGCTTCTGCCGCTTGGTATTGCTGATACTGATTCATGTTGCCAATAACACCCATTGCAGTTTTTCGATCCAATACTTTTTCTACTTCTTCAGGGAGCGATAAGTTTTCAATATACAAGGAGGTGATTTCAAATCCGAATGTACTGAATCGTTGTTTCATCTTCTCTTTGCCTTTTTCACTTAATTCGTCGTAGTTCATCGCTAGATCTAGAGCAGCAATATTCGATTCAGCAAACAGATCTGTAAGTCCCGACAGCACCATTTTTTTCAACTGACCCTCAATGCTGCTGGTGTCATAGGATGCGCTCGTGCCAAACAGTTCTTTTAAGAAAACAACAGGTTCGGATACGCGATATGAGTATATGCCATAGCCACGTAATCGAATGACGCCAAATTCCGAATCGCGCATCATGATTGGATTCGAAGTGCCCCATTTCTGGTTGATGAACTGCTTCGTATTCACAAAATAGACTTCCGCTTTGAAAGGGGAGTCGAATCCAAACTTCCACGATTTTAATTTCGTTAAGATGGGCATATTTTGTGTGTATAATAGATGACGTCCTGGCCCAAATACATCCGCAATTTCACCTTCATTGACAAAAATGGCAACTTGTGACTCCCTAACGGTTAATTCTGCACCCATTTTGATTTCGTTGTTTTGTACGGGGAAGCGGTATACCATTGTACTTGCGTCTTGGTCCGTCCATTCAATGACTTCAATAAATTGACTTTTGAAAAATCCGAATAATCCCATGCTTAAGCCCTCCTAGTAGTTCTATATCGTGGTAAATAACTGTTAAAATAGATACTTTGATTATACCATTTTAAAACTTCAGGGTAGAGAATTGATTCAAAAGATGACGCTCGCTACTAAAAAAGGTACAATGGACTGAATACTCATTCATATTAATAAAGGGGATTTTACATATGATACAGAAAATTGTTATACCAACACCATTCGCAGTTGGCGATGTAAATGCATTTCTGATAAAAGGAGATACATTGTCACTCGTTGATGCGGGGCCGAAAACCCCTGAAGCATTTGAAGCATTGCAACAGGGCATCAAGGAAGCTGGGTATGCATTCAACGATATTGAACAAGTCATTTTGACACACCATCATCCTGATCATGCTGGCTGGATTGACGCGTTTGATAACGCTAAAGTTCTTGGTCATGTGTATAACGATTTATGGCTCAAACGGGATGAAGCTTTTTTCCGCTATCACGATGCGTTTTATCTCGATTGTCTTATCGAAGAAGGAGTGCCTGAGCAGTACCTTGGTTGGGTTAAGAAGATGAAACGATCCACTGCACTTATGGGGGAACGTCCACTGGATAGTATGCTTGCCGAGGGTGATGCGCTTCCGGGGCATCCTGGCTGGACAGTTATGGAAACACCTGGCCATGCTCAAAGCCACATCGTCTTATGGGATGAAGAGAATAGAACAATGATTGGCGGAGACTTAGTGCTTGAAAAAGTGTCTTCAAACCCGCTTATTGAACCGCCACTTGATTCTGCACAGGGACGGCCGCATTCTCTATTGCAATATAACGAATCGTTGAAACGTATACTGACATTGCCGGTAGACATTATTTATACTGGGCATGGCAATGAAGTACGGAATGCTCACGAACTTATTGAAAGTCGACTAGTGAAACAGCGCGAACGTGCGTTAAAGGTACTTGCTATGATGAACGATGGCTCAAGGACAATTTTCGAATTAACCCGAGAACTGTTCCCGGCTGTCTATGAAAAAGAACTGGGTCTTACACTCTCTGAAACGATTGGGCAAACTGATTACCTTGTCAATGAAGGGCTAGCTCGCGAAACAAGGGATGAAGGCGGCGTCCTGCATTATGAACAAGCATAAATCGATACTCATAACAGGTGCGACTAGCGGGGTTGGATACGCACTGACTAAACGGCTGTTGGCAGTAGGTTACGAGGTGTGGGCGACAGGTAGGGCACTTGCCGTTTTAGAGGAGTTGCAACGTGAAGGTGCGCATACGATACCTGCGGATTTTTCGAAAAAAGAAGATGTCGAGCAATTGATGGCGAAGATTGGTTCACCCGATGTCGTCATCTTTTCGGCGGGCGTTGGCTCATTCGATTTCGCTCACGAAACTTCTGATGAAGCGATTCAAAGCATGATGACAGTCAACGTAATCGCACCCATGCAGCTGACTAAACTTCTGTTGCCGAGGATGATGGAACGCCGGAGCGGACATTTGATTTTTCTGGGTTCACAAGCTGGAAAAGTGGCAACACCCAAGGCTTCTATTTATGCTGCGTCTAAGCATGCGATTATCGGCTATACGAACGCGCTTCGTATGGAAGTAGCTCCGTTCGATATCCATGTGACGACTATTAACCCAGGTCCGATTGACACACCCTTTCTGGATCTCGCGGATGAAACAGGTACTTATCGCACATCACTTGGCAGGCATTTATTGACTGTGGAAACCGTGGTCGATGCGGTGGTTAAAACAGTTGGGAAACCAGTTCGCGATGTGAATTTACCTTGGTATATGGGTGTCACGAGTAAACTCCACGCAGTCGCTCCGACGCTTGTCGAACGGTTGGGGCGGAAGTATTTTATGAAGAAATAATAGGAATAAGCATTTTGCGAAAGCCGGCGTAATTGCCGGCTTTTTACCTTGAAAAACATATTTTTTGAAGAAAAATTTTCTGAAGCAACAAAGGATCGTGAACAAATTTAGAAGTTGTTAGAGTATCTACGAGGAAATTACATTATTTACGTTATAGACTTAATTCGGATCACTCGAAGTACCCAGAATTTATGTGAATTGATTGATTTAATACGAGGGAAAATGCAAGATTAAATCACTCAAGGATACATGGCAAGATTTATTAAAAGATAACCCATACAGCCTAATTCTATTAAAGAACCGGATAATGGACTAGCAAGGGAATTTGACATGTCACCTATAGGTGTCCTATAATAAATAAGACAACAAAAGGTGTCGTAATTATTATGAAGTTTAATCAGTGACGTTACAGGAAATATTAATGAAAAGGCGGGGCTGATTTTGAACGAAAAAAGTCAAGTGAGGGATGTTTATGACGCTGTTGCCGATCCAACAAGGCGAAAGTTAATTCAAATGTTGGCGGATGTTGAAGAATTACCCCTACATGAGATAACCGTTCATTTTCAAATGGGGCGTACAGCAGTATCTAAGCATTTATCGATCCTTAAAGAGGCGAATCTAGTAATTGCTCGAAAGGTCGGTAGGGAAACAAGATATCGGCTGAATGCAACCCCGTTGAAAGAAGTTCAAGATTGGGTATCCTTTTACGAAGGATTCTGGAATGAAAGAATTGCTAAATTAAATCTTTTATTGGAGGAGAAAAAATGAAATCAGATGTATCATTAGATTATCAATTTACAAGTTCAATCGAGCAGGTGTGGAACGCTTTAACGGATTCGGACACACTTGCGAAATGGATATGGGATAATGATTTTAAACCAGTCGTTGGACATAAATTCCAGTTCCGGACAGAGCCTAACGAATGGTGGGATGGCATTGTAGATAGCGAGGTGCTCGAAGTAAACGAGCCTCATAAATTATCTTACACTTGGCTAAGTGCCGGAGAAAGCACTACTGTTACATGGACTTTGAAAGAAGGTTCAGATGGAACTGTCCATCTACATTTCGATCAAACTGGATTTAGTGAAGCAACAAAAGCACAACCAGGAGCCATCGAGGGAGCTACATATGCTTGGACGCAAATGGGTGAGCAACTCGAAAAAGTATTAGCAGAACTGTAAAAATGATTTCTTCATCCTTTATGATGTCTGCTTTTCAGGACTAACTTTATTATAAAAATAATCCATTCTTCAACAATATGGCGCTTTTCCGGAACATGGAAAGCGTCATTTTTAATGGAAGTAAGGATTAAGTAATCTAACAATTTTTGTTTGAATTATAATTTAGCAAACGTGGCAAGACTAAATTTAGAGAATGGAGAGGACAATACTGTGAAAATAAATCAATTAATTGCGAACAATATTAACAACTTAGATGCAACACTACCAGTAGATAAATCGTTAGGAATTGCTGGTTTGTCTGGATCTGGTAAAACAACTTTTTGTCAAACAATTGGTGAAGAATCCAAGAAGCGTCTCGTTTCCTTATTGCCAAAGTCTGAATATCAGTATTTATTTCCCCGTATTATGGAAACCAATTTCAGTGCCATCAAGATGGAAGAAATGCCTTTAGTCCTTTTTCTCGGAAAATCAGCGATTTCTTCCAATCCACGCTCTACAATAGGTACACATACAGGCGTATTTAAAGACATTCGTGTTACCCTTGCTGAAAAATTTGAACTGTCTCCAGAAGTTTTTTCATTTAATAATGAGCTAGGCTGGTGTCTAGGTTGTAAAGGTCGCGGAACTACTAAAAATGTCGAATGTAAAAAGTGTGAGGGCAGGCGATATAATCCTGAAGTTGAGCAAAAAAGAATAGATTTATTGGATCAACCGCACAGTATTTCTGATATCAACAACTTAAGCATTGAATCAATTCTTTCTCTTGGAGAAGAATTACATATTAGTGAAGCGAAACAACATATTCTTAAAAATATTATCGATATGAATATTGGTTACTTAACTTTAAATCGCATTATGGGTACATTGTCAGGTGGAGAATTAACACGACTTTACTTGGCAGAATTCATGGCAACAAGTGAAAATACGGTAATTATAATTGATGAAATCTCCGTGGGTCTTGATCACCAAACACTATTGAAAATTTTAGCAGAGATTAAGCAATTGGGGTATAAGAATCAAATTTGGCTCATTGACCATTCTGACACGGTGCTCGATACAACGGATCAGCAATTGTTCTTTGGGCCTGGTAGTGGTAAATATGGCGGGAAAATTGTTGAAGAATCCCCACGTCCAAAACCAATCTCTTCGGAACGAAATCAGTCAATGCCGACGGAGTACTTCCAGTTTCATGATCTTTACTGTCGTAATATTCAAATGGCTGAAATTCAGATTCCCCAAAATAGACTTATAACTTTTACGGGTGAGTCTGGATGTGGTAAATCTACACTTGTCAATGAGTGTATGGCCAAAGATTTTCTGAAGCGATATCCAAAAGATAAATTGGTAATGGTGGGGCAAAATCGCAACCAATCGATTACCAGTCGGTCAACAGTTGCGACTTTTCTTGATATTAAAAGGAAACTCAAAAAATATAGTGAAGAAATTGATGATATTTTTCAGCGCTCGATTGAAGACATTATTGATGAACTGCCGAATGAAGACATCGCTTATAAACGCCTGAGCCTATTGATTAAACTTGGACTTGGTTATTTGACGTTGGAAAGAAAAACACAGTCTTTATCGAATGGTGAATTTCAATGTGTCCATTTAGTTTCTGAGCTGTTTGCCAACTCGAGAAACCCCAATACGCTTTTTATTTTTGACGAGCCTTCAAAAGGGTTATCACAAAATATTTTAAATCAATTCATTGATAGTATTAGGGTCATTCTGCAGGATGAATCTGTCTCAATAATTATGATCGAACATAACTCTTATATGATGGAAAGCTCTGATTTTATCGTTGATTTTGGTAAAAGACAGCTTGCACCTGTTCAACACCTTGATATTGTGAGTCATGATGATTATTATCGTCAACAAAACAGGACGGATAGAGTTACTCCGTTGCAAATTTCTTCAACCATCCATCAACAAAATGGCGTAAACTACTTAAAAGAAAATCAAATTGCCTATTTTAAAAATGCAGAAAACGTCTATAAGGGCGGTATCTTAAAAAGCTTATCTTCAATGGCACGGTTGATTTATGGTGAATACGAATCCGAAACAATTGCACCCGTCATCGCCATTGATCTGGAACGACATTTGTATAGTCAATATAGTTTTCTCTATGAAGTGGGTGGATTGATCAACCATATTGTAGCAGCTCATCCGACCAATAAAAATACGCAGAGCTTCGATTTCTATAATCAAGACAATCATTGTCCAAGTTGCTCGGGCCGCCGAGTGATTGAAAAGTTTGATATAGATGTTGTGATTCAAGACAAAAACGCTCCGTTCTGGGATGGCCTATTGCATCCAGATGTGATGGAGGTATTAAAACATTATCAATATTCAAGATTGGAATTCATTTTTGATGAAATTAAGAATGAACTCGGTCACGATATGAGTAAAAGTTATAATGAAATGACAAAAGAAGAAAAGCATACCTTTTTATATGGGTATTTAGAAAAGTCGTTTTATGATAAAGCAGCTAAGGCACAGAGAACATGGCAAGGCTTCAATAGTATAATTGGGATGTATATGTTTATTTCGAAATCGAATATTAAAGAGCATATGAAAGCATCCAAAGAGATAATATCATGTCCGATTTGCGAAGGGTCTGTGTTAAACCATCATAATCAACTCAAGTTTGGAAATACGGATATTCGTGAGATTATAAACCAGCCGATTGATCAAGCATTGAAAACGGTAGGAGCGTTACCTGAACTGATAAAATTGAAATCTATTGTCGGCGGAGATATGACTTTGACTGAAGATGTCTCTTTACTGCCTAGGGAAACACAAGTCGCGCTGAAAGTATTTGAATTGGAAATGGCAAGCTTTGCTGGTTATGAAGTGGTGTTACAAAATGCCTTACCATTCTGGGATAAAATTAGCAGCAATATCGAATCCATCAGCACGAATAACCAGGTTACGATCTGCGATTTTGATAAGATCACTGAGACCAGAGAAACGATCATTGATAAGTATTTCACCAATGGAAAATATAAAAAGCTTGTCTATGTCTATGAAGCCTTTGGATATAAAAAAATTGTAACCCAAATTAATAAAATTAAAAAAAGTCATCCATGTCCTTTCTGTAAAGGAAAGAAAGTCATTACAGAAGATAATCTCCATGATGGCGTATATAAATTAACGATTCCATGTGTGAGTTGTAATGAAAGTGGCATCACTGAAGAAGGACTTCAGGAAGTTGTCGAAGGTATAGCAGTTGAAACATGGCTTACTGGTAAAGTAAGTGATGTTGTTGAGAAAAACCTTTATACTGAGGCCGTTGCAGATATTCCAATCTTCAATCGTATACGTGAGTTAAATAAACGTGATTTGATGGCGGTTTATCAATGCTTGGCTTAAAAGAATATTAAAAGTTTCAATCTAGATAGATGAAAGAACTTCATTAAAGCCCAATTTAAAGCCCAATTTCTCTATTTTAATTTCCAGAGAAATTGGGCTTTTTAATTTAGAATTTCCTTAACGTTGAAAATCCATATTTTACTGCCAGAACCTCTAAAAATATAATTAAAGGTTACTTTATATTATTCTGAATAGTGTATATATTCACGATAAACGAAACCTCGCTAGTGCATATAAAAATACAACGCTCGCTACTAGTTTGTTCTCCACTTATAAAACACTCCCGTATAAAGTATTACTGACATCTACTAAGGAGGAGGGATAGCTTGAAATGAGGAAGAAACATCGCAACCGATAATAATATTGATATATGTACTAGCGAGGTGTATGATTATTAAAAATATTAGGGGTTGTCTAATTATGAAGTTACCTTCGTTTCAGCAAGCTGTTGGATTTAGTGTTGGTGATGCCCTATCCTTGTTCTTGTTAAGAACTATTCTTGAACGAGAAAATTATTCAAAAGCACTCTATGAACACTTCAACTTGGATTTCCCAGGACGTTCCGTTTCCTATGAATATGTCGCACGTACTACCAACGCTTTAGAAAATAATGGTTTTCTTTTTTCCCGAACAGAAGGCCGTAAAAAGGTCTTTCAAATTACTGAAAAAGGAAAAGCTCGTCTTCTGGAATACGAAACTATTTATGCACTTCGCTTTAGTGAAGTTTCGACTGTCATAGATAGGTTCTATTACTTTTTAACTAAAAATGGATCACTACCACATGCCTCGATTGAGCCACTACACGAAGACTTTAGATTATTTATATCAAAATTGCTATCTGTAAAGGATGTTGTACGATTTATGGCTCTGCGACTTAGCTTAAATCGTCAATCTTTTCATATGGCCGAAGTTCAGGAGCAATTGAATAGTTTGTTTGGTTGGTCTCCATCTAATGGCTATTTGTACAATATAGCGCGTGAAATGGAAGAAACAAATTTATTGGTTGGTTTCTGGCCAGATGAAAGAAGAACTATTCGCAAATTATATAAAACGGATGAAAGTGAACAATTCTACATAATCGTATCAGCTTCATTGACTGAACGAATCATCCAAGTTCGTAGATACTTACATTACGTTTTAAAAATGGTATGAATTACACATCTATTTAGCATATTTGTAATTGAAATAAACACAAGTAGTGTAGTTTTATGATAAAGTACTAGTAAGATATATCGGAAAATTCAATCTCGGGAAGGGTGTTTAATTTGAGTAATGTAGATTTGAAAGCACGGTCACCGTGGTCAACCTTAAATCAAGTTCAAAGTGTAAGTCTATCTCCACCTGAAGTGCAATCCATTAACGGTGAAATAAGCATACCAGGGAGTAAAAGTCTTACGAATAGAGCGTTGATACTAGCAGCTTTAGCTAACGGAACTTCAACATTATCCGGAATCTTAAAAAGTGATGATTCATATTGGTGTATCGATGTACTCAATAGCCTTGGCATCAAGACCGAACTAGAAGGGGATACGATTACCGTTCATGGCAATAATGCAGTTTGGTCAAATGAAAATGCAGACTTATACATTGGGGCTGCAGGTACGATTGCTCGTTTTCTTCCTGGTGCATTAGCAGTTGCGAAAAACGGAAATTGGGTTATTGAGGCAAGTAACAGTATGAGTGAACGGCCAGTAAAACCTTTAATAGACGTACTTACCGCAATGGGAGCAAAGATCGACTATCTGGATAAAGACGGTTATTTCCCTCTCCGTATAATAGCAAATGAACTCACGGGAGGTTCAGTTAGTATTTCTGGAAAGATTTCAAGTCAATTTATAAGTGGCGTGCTACTGGCAAGTCCGTATGCAAAAAAAGCTGTAACTGTAACGATCCCTGATCACATTGTTCAGCCAGACTACGTTGAAATAACACTAAATCTAATGGAGAAATTCGGAGTACAAGCCCAATTTACTGAAGACCTTAGGGAAATTGTTATTCCTCAATCAGAATACAAGAGCTGTGATCTCGATTTAGAAGCAGATGCTTCAACTGCAAGTTATTTTTTAGCCTTAGCAGCTATTACGAATGGTCGCATTAAGATTACCAATCTTTCACCCGAAAACAGTCAACCTGATATTAATATGATTAATGTCTATGAAAAAATGGGGTGCACTGTTACTAGAGGAGAAGGCTTTATTGAGTTAGTTGGAACACCTACGTTGAAGGGCGGGTTTGAGATTAGCATGCTCGATATGTCAGATCAGACGTTGACACTAGCCACAATCGCTCCATTTGCAACGGGTCCGATTACTATACGAGATGTGGAACATATTCGCTATCATGAATCCGACCGAATTAGCGCTATTTGTACAGAATTACAAAAGTTAGGCATTAAAGTCGAAGAGTATAAAGACGGGTTAACCGTTTACCCAGGAACACCACATGCTGCAACATTGGATTCCTATGACGATCATCGAGTGGCAATGTCATTAGCATTGATTGGCGCAAAGGTTCCAGGGGTAGTCATTAATGATCCAGGGTGTGTGTCAAAGACTTGTCCAACTTTTTTTGACTTACTGCAGCAATTAGGTGTGAATGTTGAGTATTCAAATTGATTGGTTGAATAAGGGCTTTTGATCAAGAGAGTATTCATGCAATCGAGAAAAGCATTGCTACGAACAGGGAATTAACCAGTTGAAAACAAATAGGAGATAATGAAAATAATATGATTAAAGGATTATACGAAGCCCATTTACCCGTAAGTGACCTAGAACGCTCAATTAAATTTTATGAAAGTTTAGGATTAGAATTTGACCATAGAATAGAGGCTCGAGTAGCATTCCTATGGATAGAAAAAGACAAAAGTTGGTTAGGTTTATGGCAAACAGACAAAGTAAATCTCGACTATCACCCATCAATCCGACATATTGCTTTCCATGTAGAACTAGAAGATTTACGGAATTCGCGAAAATGGCTTGCAGAAAGAAATATCGAGGCTAAAAAAGCGTTTGGTTTTGAACCAATCGAACCATTCGTTATGCCTAACGAGAGATATGGTCATGCCAAAATACATTTTAATGATCCAGATGGAAACAGTTTAGAATTTATCTGTAAAGTGGAGAAAAACGACCCTAACTTAACCAGTAATATGTATTTGAGTGATTGGGAGAAAGCTAATTTCACTCCTAAAGGGGTAGCGTTAGCAAATCCGAAATAATAATCCGGATTTCTTAGTGTTGTCAGCAAGAAATTAAGCTTTATTTACTTCATAAAAGCATCAGATTCTTGTTGAATAGAACCCGCATATTTTAGTATAGCTTTTAGTTAAATTCTACCTATATGAGTTATGGATTGGACGAAATAAGTCTTCATCTACATTTCTGTCAACTGAAAAGTGTTCGACATTGTAATGTACTAGTATGATTTGCTCCGCATTTAAAACCTTATTGTCCGTTGTTGAATGCCCACTGCCAACTAATGTTATATCTAAACAGCCCATAACGACAACATGTTAATTTAGTTGAGATCATAAATGATAAAGGAGTGGACATTATTGGACAATACCAACCAGCTCAAACAGGCGATAACCAAATTAAGCGATATAGACGCCAAGTCGTTGCTTTTTCAACTGTTTTTACAAGCTGAAACGAATGAGCCGGGACAATTTGTCAAAAAATTACGCGAAATAAAACAATCGCTAATGATTGCACAACCAGCTGGTCATCCACAAACAGTACATATTGTTTGTGGTAATTCGACAGCTGGTAGCTTACAAGTTGCATTTCATGGCACTGCTTATGAAGAAACTGAAGAGGTCCTTGTATTACCTGATATTTTATCGGTTGGTCCTGTGAAAGGCTTGCATACAAAAGAAGGGATTCAAGCGCGCTTTCAGTGGTTGAAAGATCGATACCAAGATGCAATCAATGAGCGGGATGCATATATGCATGGGATGACAGAAGCCATTGATAGAATCAAAGCAATTCCATCCTATCAAGATATTGTGATCTGGACAGGCAATAACGCCCATGAACAATCTGGATTACGTATTGTCCTTGCATTGCTGAAAGACAAATGGAATACCGTTTCTATCCTCAATACCTTTACTGCTTTCCATGAGCTCTATACATATCCTGCGCTAGCAGAAGAGAACTATCCGCAAACGTCAAATGGGCAGGATTTATTATTATTTTACGAGCAATTCGACATGCGGCCTGTACGGCCGGAAAAGCGAGAAGCCTTATGCAAGGAAGGCTGGAACATGTTGCTTGAAGAAGGCCGTAGTATGCTGTCCAATGAACCATATCTTATTCGTACATGGGGGGACAATGAGCTCTGGCATAATACGAATATAGATTGTGATGATGACTTCATCATTACTTGTGCCAATAGGATGCATGCAGAAGAGGAAACGTTCGATTTTATCAAAGCCGCGCGTGTTGTTGGTGAAGTATGTGGCCATATGGAACAATACAGGGGGATTGAATGGATCGAGTACCGGCTTCGTTGTTTAATCGAGCAGGGGATCTTTGAGTATGAAGGGGACTTGAAGGCGATGCGGTTATATCAAGTTAAGTTAAAGATGGTTGATTCATTTGTTGGCTAAATGCATAACATTTCACGAATTTGGAAATCCAGAAGAGGTTTTAAAATTCGAGGACAAAAACATTCAACCTCCTTTGAAAGGCGAGTTCCTTGTGAGAATGAAGATACGCCCTATCAATCCTTCTGATTTAATTCCTATTAAGGGTGCGTATTCACATCGTATTTCTTTGCCAGGCATTCCTGGTTACGAAGGTGTTGGTATTGTAGAAGAGGTAGGACCTGGGGTTTCCCAACAATTTATAGGCAGGCGTGTTCTGCCATTGCGAGGGGAAGGGACATGGCAGGAATATGTTAGAACAGCAGCAGATTTGGCCGTACCTTTACCAAATACAATAGACGATTTTACAGCTGCGCAATTATATATCAATCCCTTAACCGCATGGATCATATGTACAGAGGAACTAAAGTTAAAACAGGGGGATACTTTACTCGTCAATGCTTGCGGTTCTGCGATTGGGCGCATATATGCTCAGTTATCCAAAATTATAGGTTTTCGACTGATTGCTGTCACAAGAAATAATGCCTATACAGAGGAGTTACTTCAACTGGGAGCTGACCATGTCATAAACACTTCAGAAACTTCATTACATATCCTAGTTATGGAGCTTACAAATGGCTATGGTGCAACGGCTGCCATCGATTCGATTGGCGGATTTGAAGGTACGGAGTTAGCATTTTGTGTTAAATCCAATGGGGTATTAGTTACGATTGGTCTTTTGTCAGGAGAACCTATAGACTGGGCAGCCATTTCGAATAAGTCAAAGGTACATATTAAATTATTCCATCTACGACATTGGAATCAACGGGTTTCAGTACAGACATGGCATGAAACATTTAACCACATAATCGAATTGATACAGAACAAATGGTTAAGACTGATGAAACCGGAATTTCAATTTGATCTACTGGATGTACAGGAAGCCATTCGTATCGCGGAATCCTCGAAAAGTAATAGAGGGAAGGTCTTTTTAACGAGTATTTAAGTTGGAAGACGTCTAAAGAACGTATATATGGTGTAATTGAATAGGTAGCTCAAGGGTGGTCGGCACACTCCCAGAAAAGAGGATTCTTCCTCAACATGCATACGAAAAAACGCTAGCAGCAAAAATTGCAGAATTGACCGTGATTGAACTGGATGAAGTATTAAGAATTATTGGAACATCATAATTAATACCTACTCATTCAATTCAAGCAAAAAGGTAGCACCTCCGTCATTCTAAAGACGGAGGTGCTACCTTTTTTCGCCCCTAAATATACTCCCCAAAACCTTCCGATTTCCACGAATGAATTGCATGACGTTCCTTCTCGAAGACCTTTTCCAAGTAAATCATTGTCGTTTCAATCTTCTCGTGTCCAAGGGATCGCATGATGTCGTAAATATCTACGCCATTTAGTTTTGAGATGATTGCGAAGGCATGGCGGAATACGTGTGGGGTGATCTTCATCGTTTGATCCGATAACTTCAGCTGTTCTAAGCTTGTAATCTCCTTTTTCACATACTGCGATAAATATGAGGGGGAATATGCTCGTCCTGTATTCGTTGTAAAAAGCGGATCATCCAGATGCGCTCGTTCGATTGGCAATAGGCCCCGTGCATTGCGAAAACTATGAATGCTATGGACCACTTTCTCTTTCAACGGAACATGCCGTCTCTTATTCCCTTTCCCCAACACATCCAAATAATAGCCGCCTTGAATAGAATCCACATTTAAGTCTTTCACCTGCAAGGTACAAAATTCTTCATTCCGAATTCCGGTTGTTGTTAAGACGTGAATAATCGTAAACATGATTGGTTGCTGCATGTCTCTAAATGTGTTCAGTAGCATTACGACATCGACTGGTCCTAAATCCCGATTAGGTCGATCATCTTTTCGAACGGTCGCAATCCGTAATCCCTGTTGAATCGGTTCCTGAATATAGCCCACACGATGCAGAAATGCAAAAAATGCTTTGAGTATCGTTGTTTTCCGTTCTAGCGTTGCAGGGGAGTATGCCCCTTTGCTCACCACATATGGACTTTCAGTTGCTAACCACTCTTGATACCTTCTTAAATGACGTGATTGAAGTGATTTAAACAGAGAACCTTCTATTATATAGGCGACATCTACATCAATTTCTGTACTGTATGTAAAGAGCTGTTCGATGAAGAGCAAAAGTTCACGCTCATACTCTCTAACTGTCCTCTCCGTCCGATCATTTTTTTGGTTCAAGTGGCGGCGTTCGTAAAGAAACCATTTCATCATGTCTGGATCCGTAAAATCATGAAAAGCCTTTTGTCCATCTTTCTCTGCTTCATCTAAACGATTTTGAAGAGCCGGCAAAGTTGATAGATCCTGTAGCTCCATTTTTAAAACACTTATTTGCAACTGTTTAGTTACACTCACTGAAAATACGATAGACTTAACACCCCTTTATTCAATTCACCAAAATACGCATTATGTCTTTTTAGAATCCAATCATTATTTTTAACACCAATTCCACCTTTTAAGTCAAACTATTTATAATAAAATAAAAAGTTAGTATGTACCGCAAATAATTCAAAAATAGTCAGTTACAACTATTATATCCACCTTTAAAATAGTAAAGATTAAACACTTTGTATTCAAAATCTATATATTTCTAACAAGTCTCTATAGAAATGAAATCTACATGAAAACAGATACAATAATTTTCAATTAACCTATCTATTTTAACACAACTTTAATATAACATAAAAAAACAGTTCCTTTGTTTATGTATAATATTTTATTGATTAAATTCTATTGTATTTCGATATGATATTAAGTTGCTATTAAAGTTAAGTTATTTTATAGTATATAAGAATTGAATTTATTATTAATCTAATTAAGTCACTGACTTTATCATTGCGAAATTATTTGAATTACTAAATAGAATTTAGGCTATGTCAAATAAAGTAGTAACGCTCATTTAATTTTATTTATGAAGTTTATATACTTAAGACAGGAGAGATTGAATTGAATGATTGGTACACAAGACAAGAGGTAGCGGATATACTTGGTATATCGAAGGCTACTGTCTACCACTATGCGAAACAAAAGAAAATCATTAAAATAGAAGACCCACATCGCCTGATACGAGAAGTGAGGTACAAACGGGAAGAAGTCGACACACTTGCTGCAGAACGACAACGCAATCAACCGATGGGGCTTCGGCCTTCTGAACTCGCTAAACAATTGGGCGTGACAACGCAGCGCATATATGCCTTAATTCGAGAAACTGATTTACCCGTTGATGAATTGCCTGTTGGAGATGAACGCACAATCTATTCCATTCCAGATGAAACGGCGGTATGGATCACACAAGAAATCGAACGGACAGCGTCTGTGCGGGGGACACGGGTTGAATTTTATGATGCTAAATTTGATATCGTACTATACCAGCTTTTCCGTACACAACAGGGACAAGATATGCGTGTATTGCGCAACGACAACCAGGAATGGGGCTTCTATTTGCAATCGCGGACATGGATTCCTTTTACGAATGGTATCCATATTTATCAGTATGAAGCGGTGTATCCGATTCATCGTCCGAATAGTAGAGTTAAAGGGTATACAGACTTTTCACTACCAAAAGACTTACAGGAATCGTTTGATTTCCTTGATTTCGTCTATCAAATATGGGGGATTGAAAACATTCGCATCCGTGAGCACGACACACATATTGATTTGTCGATAAAAAGCGGAGAAATTGAGCTATCGATACCTGTTCCGGAGATACTTACAGAAAGTATTATTAAGAGATTTCTCGTTTTAGGCGATGTTGTAATCAAAGAAGGCGAGTGGACGCTTATTAGCGGATACAGGCGCACAACATTTGATTTACCAAACAATCTGCTGGATAAATTACAGGAGATTGCCAAAGAAAAAGACCAGTCAATGAGTGAATATGTGGAAGAGGCATTGCGGGAGAAATTTGAAAGGGAAGAGAAAATGGAATTATAAGTATTTTAAAGTAATCAAATAACGAGCTGATATTTAGCTCGTTTTTTGTTATGAGGATTATATAAGGACAATGTGGCAAATTAAGTGGTATAGAAAGCTAAACAAATTCAAGGCGCATAATATTATTATGTAAACTATTGTTTGTTTTTTACCTGGGATAACAGTTCAAAGAAAAAATCAAACTATAAGTTGGACAAAAAGAAAGGCTGGTTCGAGGACAATTGCAAATCAATTTGTGGTAAAGTTGATTAATTCAGAAATATAATAATTATAAGGGAGATTCACGTATGAGCATTCTAAAAGCAACAGGAAATGACCTTGATTCATTAGCAGAGCTGTTGGACTTATACAGAGTATTTTATCAACAAAAATCAAATATTAATGGTGCAAAAGAGTTTATTAAAGACAGATTAAGCAACGAGGAATCTGTTATTTTTATAGCCTTTGATGAAAATAATCCTATTGGCTTTGTTCAATTATATCCTTCTTTTTCATCTGTTAGTCTCAAGCGGACTTGGATCTTAAACGATTTGTATGTAATGGAAAGTGTTCGTGGCAAAGGGTTTGGCGAAAAGTTAATTAAAAAAGCCATTGCATTTGCAGCGGATACAGGTGCAAAAGGAGTATTACTTGAGACCAATATAGAAAATGTACCAGCACAAAAGCTTTATGAAAAAATCGGTTTTACGAAAGAAAAAAACTACTTCTACTTCTTTTCAATTTGAGAAAATACAAGTACCCATTAAATATCTAACAAAGAAAATCAAAAGAAGTTTTAGGAGGGACTTAATACAATCCGAAAGTCGTCATTATCAGCATTCTTATCTGCGGAGGTTCTTACATGAGTAAACTACATAAACTAGATTATGAATCACCGATTGGAGTAATTGAAATAATAGGTACAGATGAGGCTATTTATTCAATAATGTTTTCTGAAGAGGATAGTGTGACAAATAGGAAGCAAGCAGAAACTCCTGCGTCTTTAGTGGATTGCTATGATCAAATTGAGCAATATTTTAAAGGTGAGCGTCACGAGTTTACATTTCCTTACAAATTCGAAGGAACAGACTTTCAAAAATCAGTTTGGAACGCTTTGACAAAAGTATCCTGTGCTGAAACGGTATCCTACAAAGATATTGCTGTTTCAATTGGGAATGAAAAAGCCGTCAGGGCAGTAGGAACTGCAAACGGAAAAAACAAGCTAAGTATCGTGATTCCTTGTCATCGAATTATCGGGTCTAATGGGAAATTAACAGGTTATGCAGGTGGTTTGTGGAGAAAGGAATGGTTACTTCAGCATGAGAGGACCTTTTACAAGGCCTGACCCACATCCTCTGGGACAGTGTTGTTCGTGAACTCTTTCAAGCAATCGTCCTTATGATCGCTCCGCTATTCTAATCGCATTAGCACAAATGAAATAATCCGCCCTTGAGTCACCAAGAAAATGAGCGGATTATTCTGTAGAGTTTGCTGATCGCCTTTGGAGCGATATTATGTTATTAAAGATCGTTTGGTAGTTGCACATCAAACGGTCTTTTTACTGTATATTACTTTACCAATGATATCCGTGTACTCTTCGCATTTTGGTAAAAGAACTCTTAATCTGTTTTCTTTTGTGTCAGAATCAATACCAGAAGAAAGGGAGTACCAGATGTGGATGCCACTACAAGAAGTGTTGGAAAATCATTCATTGTATAAAAGTCCAATTAGTATCCATCAGCCATACCTAATGCCCGTGTTCGTCCACATGCTCTTTCGACACACTTAGAATCGTAAAGCTTTCAGCGGATGAATCACATCCTTTAAGTGTGTAGATAAATAATTGTTGCCCTTCCTCTTCTAGGAGATCCGTACATGTCATGTTCGTTTTAACGGAATCCTTCCCTCTATTTTTATTTTTTGAACGATCTATCTCCAAGTGGATCGTGGAGTCTTGAAAAGAAAGATTATATACTGTTGGATCTCCTTCAAGCGTGTAATTCGCAATACGGACTGTAGCCGCTTCCTCCATCTCCATACTTTCCAAGAACGATTCAAACGCCGGATAGTTATAGACAGGCCCGTGCATATTGACGACATCACCGTTTAGAACAGCTTTTTCACTAGTATACGAACAAGCTGAACTGACTATCATGGCTATTAGTACAAGTAAATATATGTGTATTTTGTTCCTCATATTTATTACCTCCTTACGATCCGCTAGCGTTTCACCTCAATTATATGAAGAAGCAGCATACATTATCCCATTTTGAAAACTAATACTACTTCTGAATCCGAATTATTTGAATCTCGGACCTTTTATATTGTTCAGACTTTTGCTAAACTAATCAAAGGTCTAATTTTAATGAAAAGTAGGGGGAGTAGCGTGAAGGTTTTATTACAGCTTGGCTGGTTTTTTAAACAGCGCAAGAAGCAGTATCTTTTCGGGATTGCGATGCTTGTTTTCGTTTCCCTATTGCAATTGTTGCCTCCGAAAATTATCGGAATTGTCGTCGATGATATTACAGAGGGTTCTTTAACAGCTGAAGGGCTCACAAAATGGCTTATTATCCTAGCTGTGGCAGGTATCCTCATGTATATTGCGCGCTATTACTGGCGTGTTATGATTTTTGGTTCAGCCGTTTTGTTATCCAGAACAATGCGTGAAAAATTATTCAACCATTTCACGAGAATGTCGCCATCATTCTACCAAAAACGACGTGTGGGAGATTTAATGGCTCATGCCACAAACGATATAAATGCTGTACAGCAAACAGCCGGTATGGGGATTTTGACACTGGTCGATTCCATCTCAACAGGTGGATTTGTCATTTTGACGATGGCCATCACCATCAATTGGAAATTGACATTAATTGCACTTATTCCACTGCCATTCATGATTTTCCTGACAAGCTATTATGGAAAACTATTGCGCAAGCGATTCCGGTTTGCCCAAGAAGCATTCTCGAATTTGAATGACAAAACGCAGGAAAGTATATCTGGCATTAAGGTCATCAAAACATTTGGTCAGAAAAACGAAGATATTGAAGATTTTACAAGCTTGTCTACAGATGTCGTTGGTAAAAATATGCGTGTCGCCAAAGTAGATGCATTATTTGATCCGACGATTACAGGGATATTTGCAATTTCATACATTTTGTCTTTCTATTTTGGAACGAAGTTTATTATTGCAGGCGACATGTCAATTGGAGACATGGTAGCGTTCAGTACATACCTTGGACTACTTGTCTGGCCAATGCTTGCATTCGGCTTCCTATTTAATATTGTAGAGCGTGGAAATGCATCTTACAGCCGGATTACAGAATTGTTGTCCGTTGCACCAGAAATTAAAGACGTAACGGGTGCGATTGATAGAAGACCAGAAGGCGATTTACATTTCGATATAGACGAGTTTAAATTCCCAGGTGATGAACGTGCTGCATTACACAATGTTCACTTCACGTTAAAACGAGGAGAAACAATGGGCGTTGTGGGTAAAACAGGATCAGGTAAAACAGCGATTTTAAAGCTATTGCTTAGAGAGTTTGAAGGATACAAAGGAAGTATCGTCTATGGAGACAAACCTATCAATCAATATAAGCAGCAACGTTTAAGAGAGTCAATCGGTTATGTACCACAAGATCACTTCCTATTTTCAACGACACTTGCTGAAAATATAGCCTTTACAAACCCTAGAATTGGAACAGATAAAATTCATGAAGCTGCACGGCTTGCGCATATCCATGAAGACATTTTAGGATTTACAGAAGGATATGACACTATTGTTGGAGAACGTGGTGTATCGTTATCCGGTGGTCAGAAACAGCGAATTTCCATTGCCCGTGCATTAATCATGGAACCCGAATTACTGCTTTTGGATGATTCCTTATCGGCTGTCGACGCCAAAACGGAAGAAGCGATTTTACAATCACTCAAACAAACACGTACAGGCGAGACGACAATTATTACCTCTCACCGATTAAGTGCCCTCCAACATGCACATAAAATCATCATTCTGCATGAAGGTACGATTGTCGAAGCTGGAACGCATGAAGAACTACTCGAAATGAATGGAAGATATAAAGAAATGTATGAACTGCAGCAACTCGAAGTGCTTGTCGAACAAGGAGGCGAGGAATAATGTCAGCAGAAAAACAACCAAAATTAACAGCGAAAGATCAATGGGTTGTCTTAATAAGATTGTTGCGTTATATCATCCCTCATAAAAAGAGCGTAATTATTGCGCTTGTCTTGCTTGTTTTGACGGTCGCGGGCAGTATCGTAGGACCCTTAATTATTCAACAATTCATTGATAACCATCTAGCTACCATGAGTTTTCAAAGGAGTCTCATCACGAATATCGCAATTGTCTATATAAGTATTCAGATATTCATGGTCATCGTCTCTTATTTTCAGTTGATACGTTTCCAAGATATTGCTCTGAAAATCATTCAGCAAATGCGCATCGACGTGTTTTCAAAGGTACAAGGGCTCGGCATGCGTTATTTTGATAAAACACCTGCTGGAAGTATCGTGTCACGTGTGACGAATGATACGGAAGCAATCAAAGAAATGTTTGTCAGTGTCATTGTCACGTTTTTACAAGCTATATTTGTAATTATTGGCGTTTATATTGCATTATTTTCACTTAATGCAAAGTTGGCGTTTATTTCCTTGTTATTATTGCCTTTGTTTTTAGCCGTTATTGTCGTCTACAGACGCTATAGTGCTGATTTTTATCAAGATATTCGTGAGCGATTAAGTCAGCTCAACGCTAAAATAGCTGAATCATTATCCGGAATGGGGATGATTCAAGCCTTTAGACAGGAAGATCGGTTAGAGGCAGAATTTGATGATATTAATGAAAAACATTTCCGTGCGGGAATGCGTAACATCAAATTTGACAGTGTCCTGCTGGGCCCGGCAATCGATTTACTGTACGCTGGAGCAATCATTTTTGTACTCGGATACTTCGGATTTTTATCACTTGCCAGTCCTGTGGAAGTGGGGATACTCTATGTATTTACAACTTTGATTGGCCGTTTATTCCAACCTGTTCAACAAGTAATGCAACGATTATCTATTTTCCAACAAGCGATGGTTGCAGCATCGCGAGTCTTTAAGTTAATGGATGATCCTGATATGGAACCGGAGCAACAAGATAATAAACAAGCCGAAATTCAAAATGGTAAAATCGAATTCCGTGATGTATCGTTTTCTTATGACGGACAAGCCGACGTATTGAAAAATATTTCATTCACCGCGAATGCAGGTGAGACTGTTGCCCTCGTCGGTCATACCGGTAGCGGTAAAAGCTCCATCATCAACTTGCTAATGCGTTTCTATGAATATGAGCGTGGTGGTATTTATATCGATGATGTTTCGCTGAAAGAATACCCGAAAGAAGAACTGCGGAAGAAGACAGGACTTGTCTTGCAAGACCCGTTTCTATTCTACGGGGACATCGAAAGCAACATTCGTTTACATGATAAGGAAATGACGTCTGGGGAAGTAAGAGCAGCAGCTGAGTTCGTCCAAGCAAATGAATTCATCGAAAAACTACCAGACAAATATGCTCAAAAAGTAACAGAACGTGGCTCCACATTCTCAAGTGGGCAGCGCCAACTAGTTGCATTTGCACGTACAATCGCGACGAATCCTAAAATACTCGTTCTCGATGAAGCAACTGCCAATATCGATACAGAAACAGAAGTAGCAATTCAATCGAGCCTTGAGAAAATGAGAAAAGGGCGCACAACAATCGCAATTGCTCATAGGCTCAGCACAATTCAAGACGCAGAACTAATTCTCGTCCTGCACAAAGGCGAAATCGTCGAACGTGGAACACACCAGGAATTACTGCTAAAAAAAGGGCTCTACCATAAGATGTATCTACTTCAAAACAATATTTTGGAAGATGTTATCTGATAAATGACTTGAGCTGCAGTGGATGGCTCATGCAATGGGGAAGGGTTGAACTACCTCCTTCTATGCACCCGCAGCACGTGGCGAATTTAGATTGCCTTCATATTGTCACGAACTAAAACCGCCTGCCCATATTGGGTAGGCGGTTTTTAAGCCGATAGTATATAGGTTTTAAGTAGTCATTGCAGCGAGAGACAGAGACCTGTGACTATGTTCCGCGGAAATGTCATAAACTGTTCACAGACATATTAGACGTAATTTGACGCTTCTTTTGATACGATTGAGGAAGAAAAATTGAAGGGGAGAGAATAATGGCAACAGACTTAAATCTATTTCTCGCTTTCGGTGCCGGTTTCTTAAGTTTCATCTCTCCGTGTACATTGCCGCTGTACCCAGCATTCATTTCGTATATTACGGGCATGTCACTGGATGATCTAAAATCGGATTCGAAACGCATGAGCAGAAGCGGTACACTACATACACTGTTCTTTTTAATCGGATTTTCAATTATTTTTGTCGTACTTGGTTTCGCTACGTCGTTGGTAGGGACATTTTTTGTAGAAAATCAAGAAATACTAAGACAACTCGGGGCAGTCTTTATGGTGTTATTTGGCCTTATGATTGCTGGTGTATACACACCTAAGTTTCTTATGGGCGAAAAGAAACTACAGTTTAAAAACCGTCCTTCAGGTTATTTTGGGAGCTTATTAATTGGGCTTGCATTCGCCGCTGGTTGGACACCGTGCTCAGGACCGATAATCGGGGTAATCATGGGACTCTCTGCGACAAACCCAGGATCAGGAGTTATCTATATGCTGATGTATGTCTTCGGTTTTGCGATTCCATTCTTTGTTCTGTCGTTCTTTATAACCCGTCTCGGTTGGATTCGGAAAAATAGTGGCTTGATAATGAAAATTGGGGGCGCCGTCATGATTGCATTCGGAATTTTGCTGTTCTTCGATGGATTGACGTATTTAACAAGTTTGCTCAGCCCAATTTTCGGAGATTTCCAAGGTTTTTGAGTTAAATGGGAGGGATTCCGATGAAGCAAATCGGATCATTCGGTGAATGGATGGAATACGTTGAAAGAGAAAGAGCATTACTCCTTTTCGTGAAAACCGATAACTGTTCAGTCTGTGAGGGACTATATCCACAAGTGAAAGCACTTAAAGTAGACTTTCCAATACCATTTTATACAGTTAATGTGGCAGAAGTGCCAGAAATAGCAGGACAACTTTCGTTATTTACAGCGCCAGTTGTCCTCCTGTTCAATGAAGGGAAAGAGTATGCTCGATTTGCACGTTTTATTCGAATAGAAGAATTGAAGTATCGCTTGGGGGAAATAATATGAATGAACTAATTGAAACAGTTTTCACAAAGGTGCCCCCGGTTTACCTCATTATCGGTTCAACCGTACTTGCGCTAGTTATGGGATTGATTGCGCTGATTGTTAGGACGAAAGCGGCGAAGAGACCTGTTACCCCACTGAAGATCATCTTGCCGCCCCTCTTTATGTCGACGGGTGCGCTGATGTTCATATTCGAAGAATTTCGGGTGCCGCTGTCTCAGGTGCTAGAAGCCCTCCTTGTTGGGATACTGTTCTCAATTATCTTGATAAAAACGACAAATTTCGAACGTAAAGATGACGATATCTATATGAAACGGTCAAAAGCATTCCTATTTATTCTACTTGGGCTTCTTATTGTCCGGCTCGTCGGGAAGCTGCTTCTAAGTAATACAATAGATGTAGGGGAACTGGGCGGCATGTTCTGGATTCTTGCATTTGGCATGATTATCCCTTGGCGGATTGGTATGCTTATCAAGTACAATAAAATAAAAGAAGTTAAACAAGTAAAAGGTGTCCGCAATTAAATGCGGACACCTTTTACTTGTTCCTTAGAAAATAATGAAATCTCGCACAGGGAATAATTTAAAACTCAGAGATTTTAGATGCCCCTTGAGCCACTTTTGTTCAATCAAAATAAATGTTCATATGGAGTTAGATCAATCTTCATTTCGGCCATTTTCTTGCGCAAAAATTTATGGTCCCGTTTTGGCGTTGCTTGTATATATCCGCGGACAATAAGATCGGAATCAATTTTCTTCGCATTTTCCTCAAGTGCTATCTCGCCAATCTTACCCGCGATTTTTTGCTTCGCTACGGGGCGGAATAATTCCGGTACTGGGACAACTAGCTCATTCAACAAAAGTTTCGCCTCGTCATTCCAAAGGTGCAGAGAGCTCTCCACATAATGCTCTTCCCAGTCAAGTGTAGATTTTCCGTCCGCTTTTGGGAACACTTTCAAAAATTTCCGGAACATGAAAAAGCCGCCGATGCCGAATAGCCCTATGAGGACAACGCACCAGAAAATGATGAACCACATAAATAGATCTTGCTGCAACAGTCTTCACCTCTTCCATTCTATTCACCATTATAAGAGCTTTTGTAAAAAAACACACGGACAATGTATTCCTTTCTTTAATTTCAGACTATATAAGGACACAAAGAAGGGGATAGTCATGGCAACCCGTAAATTTAAGAATGCGGTTGGAGGAATTTATTCTGATTCTTTCGAGGTAAATGACTCTCCACTTTTCTTCATTTTATCCCGCATTAACGGGCAGTAAGATCCCCATTTCAAGTCTTCAAGGACACAAGAAGAATAAGTGGGGGATCAAGCCCCCACTCTGATTGAAGATTAACTTTATCTCTTGCAGCGAATCGAAACGAAACTTGTCGATATAGACGATGTACTCTTTTCCTTAAAAGATGAAGTGAACTTCACAAATAAGTCACGGATTCGTCATGGAAGCAATCAGCTCCTCGCTTGTTTGAAGCCATTACTTCCGATATGATGAACGTATCAATTGATAGTGGAGGAAGACAAATGAGAAAAAAACTTTTACTACCTTATGTATTACTTGTAGTGCTTATTTTAAGTGCGTGTTCTGCTGGTGGGTTCAAAGCGGAGCATAATTATAAAATTGAACCGTTTGAATTTACAAACCAGCACAATGAGAAGGTTTCATTGGATGATATGAAAGGGAAAGTATGGCTGGCACAATTTGTTTTCACTGTTTGTACAAGTGCATGTCCGCCGATGATGATGAACATGGCAGACCTTGACAAAAAACTTATTGATGAAGGCATTGAAGATTACAAAATCGTATCATTCAGTATTGATCCCGATGTGGATACGCCGGAAGCGATGCAAGATTACCTTGACTTGTATGACGTCCTGGATCAAAGCAGATGGGAAATGCTGACTGGGTATACACAAGAGAAAATTACTGACTTCGCTGCGAAGTCCTTCAAGACGCTTGTTGCTGATATACCTGATTCGGATCAGGTAATGCACGCAACTTACTTTTCTCTTGTCAATCAAAAAGGGGAAGTCGTCAAAACCTATGACGGTATGACAGATGTACCATTTGATGAAATCGTTAAGGATATGAAAGCACTTAGTAAAGAAGGTGCGTAACTAAACAAAAGCAATACTGGATCTAACGGGGTGGAAAGATGAAAAAACAAAAACGTAAAGGCTTATCTATAAAAATGAAAGCAATGCTTATCATCCTGCTTATCCCGATTACTGTTACTATCTTCATATTAACAGCTATTATTTGGACAGGTTTGAACAATCCAGAACTCATTCGGAAATCTGCAAGTGCATTGCTCGACATAGGGGAACGTCACACTGCAACGTCAATTCCGGAAGAGTACATTCCTATCTATAAAGAGGCGGCGGAGGTTTATGGTATCCCGTGGACACTCCTTGCAGCACATCACCGCATTGAAACGCGGTTTTCAACGATGGATCCGCTTCTTTCACCCGTGGGTGCAGAAGGACATATGCAGTTCATGCCTTGCACATTTGTCGGCTGGACTTACCCGGGATGTAGCGGTCTTGGAAAAGGCGAAATTCCTGAAAAAGACAAGACAAATCCCGCTATCATCAAAGAATACGGCGGATACGGTGTCGATGGGAATGGTGACGGCATAGCCGATCCATATGATATCGAAGACGCAATTTTTAGTGCCGCCAACTATCTTTCAAAAAGTGGCGCAGCAGATGGAGACTTGGAAAAGGCTATTTTCAATTATAACCGCAGTGAAAAGTACGTACAGGACGTATTGCGATTTTTCAATGAATTCGAAGTCCAACGAGTTGACATGGAAGCAGCCAATAAATAAGATTAAAAAGATGGACCGCCAGTATATTGGGGTCCATCTTTTTATTGTTTTGTAAATTATAAAATTCTTGGCCTAGGGATCACCTATGAAAGGCGATATTTCACGTCTAGACGTGGCAGGCGTTTCCGCTTTTGTTCTTCGTTATTAATTGGAATTATGAAGCTTTACGCATTGATTTCATAATAAAGCTCACAATGAACACGAGGATAATCGCTCCAATGAAAGCAGGGACAATATAGAAGTCAGAAATTTTCGGACCCCATTGCCCAAGTAGCATTCCACCAATCCATGCACCAATAATACCAGCGATAATGTTACCAATAATTCCACCCGGGATATCTCTTCCCAAAATCATTCCTGCAAGCCAACCGATAATCCCACCAATAATCAAAAACCAAATGAAACTCATACTGTCCATCTCCTTTTTAGTAATTTAAAATTTCCTCTATAGTCTTTGCAATTACCTTTATTACATGCCTTTAAACATCTTGAAGGAAAAAATTACCGAAATTTCAAGAGTGTTAGCGGACAACAGTAACACCTAGCGTATTTTCAAAATGACGAAGTGCCCATGCATGACCTGCAGGATCGAAGCTCGCAACACCTTTTTCGTGGACGACAATGTCAAATCCGCGGTTGTATGCATCGACAGCTGTATGAAGGATGCAAATATCCGTACAGACACCAACCAGATGCAATTCGGTAATTCTGCGCGCTCGAAGAAGCAACTCCAAATCTGTGCCCGCAAATGCACTGAAACGTGTTTTGTCCATCCAATGGATTTCTTCTTTGCGCTCATCATACAATTGTTGAAGGGAACCATACAGATTCCTGCCGGTAGTCCCACGTATATTATGTGGAGGAAATTGTTTTGTTTCAGGATGGTACAAATCGTCTAAATCATGCACATCAATTGGCATCACAACGAAATGATTGTCGTCTAAAAATTTCCTCGTTAACTCGGTGATATATTTTTCCAAGTGAATTCCCGGTTCTCCGCATGTAAGCGCACCATCTTCAGCCACGAAATCCATTGTATAATCAATAACTAACAACGCTTTCTTCACTTTATAACACCCCTTTTCATTCCATCATGCCATAATTTAGTGACTACTTCATTAATTTCTGCTAAAAGTGTTCCAAACGCTCCAAAAAGGGGTATGTATTATTAAGTGCTCCCTTCACCGCAGCTCGTCAAATTCACAGAGACGAAATATGCGATTCCCTAGCGTACTTTTGAAGCTTGCATCGAAGAAATTCATGACTTCATGCATGCACATCCATTTTGCGTTCATCCCCCAATTGAATGCATAGTCGCTACTGGTGATGATGTTCTTCTCAGTCCCACGCAAGAAGAGGAAAAGGAGTTCATCGCGTTTCATTAAGTACTAAGAATTGGACGCTTGCCCCTAAATTTAATGGGTATACATGCTAATCGAGATATACAACGGGTGGCCACATTTCGAAAAAGTGAACGATTTGAAGAATAAACAACTGCGGAAACTGTCACCAAATCTCAAATGTTTCATGAAGATATCCGACAGCAGTACGATCCTAGTCGCGTTTTTATGACAAATTACTTGCAAACTATCTTACGTATTATGAAGAGTTCTTAAGAGGGAGGGGAGTCATAACATTAACTTATGATAGACTATAAAGTTAATGTATTTTACTTATGTGGGTTGATATTATATGATGAAGTAGAGAAAAGACGCTTATTTATAGCCTTTTCAGTTGTTTTCAGCAGATAGAAGGAGGAATTCAATAATGGCAAAAAGCAATTTGCACAACAGCCGTACGTCATTCGATCTGAACGGTAAGACATATAACTATTATCGTCTTGCCGCACTCGAAGAAGCCGGTATCGCTAAAGTTTCCAATCTACCTTACTCGATTAAAGTGCTACTTGAATCCGTCCTACGTCAACACGACGGCTATGTCATCAAAGACAATCATGTCGAAAACTTGGCAAAATGGGGGAAAGATGCCGAAGCGGATGCAGAAGTACCATTCAAACCGTCACGCGTTATCCTTCAAGACTTCACGGGTGTACCTGTTGTTGTTGACCTTGCATCACTTCGTTCAGCAATGGCAGCAATGGGCGGCGACCCTAATAAAATCAATCCTGAAATTCCAGTTGATCTTGTTATTGACCACTCTGTACAAGTTGACCGTTATGGTTCGGCAGAAGCGCTTAACCTGAACATGGAACTTGAGTTCGAGCGTAACGCAGAACGTTACCAATTCCTAAGCTGGGCACAAAAAGCTTATGACAACTACCGTGCAGTACCACCTGCAACAGGAATCGTTCACCAAGTTAACCTTGAGTACTTGGCAAATGTTGTCCATGCAGTTGAAAACGAAGATGGCACATTCGAAACATACCCGGATACACTTGTAGGAACTGACTCCCACACGACGATGATCAACGGTATCGGTGTTCTTGGATGGGGTGTTGGTGGTATTGAAGCTGAAGCGGGCATGCTCGGACAACCTTCATACTTCCCGATTCCAGAAGTTATCGGTGTAAAACTTGTTGGTCAGCTTCCAAACGGAACGACAGCAACTGACCTAGCGCTGAAAGTGACACAAACACTTCGTGCACATGGCGTTGTTGGTAAATTCGTTGAGTTCTTCGGACCAGGTGTTGCTCATTTACCACTTGCAGACCGTGCAACAATTGCGAACATGGCGCCTGAATACGGTGCAACATGCGGATTCTTCCCAGTAGATGAAGAAGCACTTGATTACATGCGTTTAACTGGCCGTGAAGATAGCGATATTGCAGTAGTTAAACAATACCTAGTTGAGAACGATATGTTCTTCACTGTAGAAAACGAAGAACCAACATACACTGATGTTGTCGAAATCGACCTTACTGGTATTGTAGCGAACCTTGCTGGACCGAAACGTCCACAAGATTTGATTCCTCTTACAGAAATGCAAAGCTCATTCAACGAAGCAGTTGTTGCACCTGAAGGGAACCAAGGTTTCGGATTCTCTCCTAAAGAGCTAACGAAAAAAGCTACAATCGAATTCGAAGACGGACGTTCTGTCGAAATTAAAACAGGTGACCTTGCAATCGCTGCAATCACTTCATGTACAAACACATCTAATCCATATGTTATGTTGGGTGCTGGACTTGTTGCGAAAAAAGCTGTTGAAAAAGGACTTACACCACCAGCTTACGTGAAAACATCTCTTGCACCAGGTTCAAAAGTCGTTACAGGGTACCTGGAAGATTCAGGACTTAATGTGTTCTTGGATCAAATCGGATTCAACACAGTTGGATACGGCTGTACTACATGTATCGGTAACTCTGGACCGCTACTTCCTGAAATTGAAAAAGCAATCATGGGCAACGATATGCTAATGTCTTCAGTTCTTTCTGGTAACCGTAACTTTGAAGGACGTATTCACCCACTTGTGAAAGCAAACTACTTGGCTTCACCGCCACTTGTTGTTGCTTATGCACTTGCTGGAACAGTCGATATCGACTTCGAAAAAGATCCAATTGGTAAAGACAAAGAAGGCTTTGATGTCTTCTTCAAAGATATTTGGCCTACTACGGAAGAAATTCAAGCAGTTGTTAAATCAACAGTTACTCCTGAGTTATTCCGTAAAGAATATGCACGGGTATTCACTGAGAACGAAGCATGGAATGCAATTGAAACTACAGACGATTCATTGTATGATTTCGATGAAAACTCAACGTATATTCAAAACCCACCATTCTTCGAAGGACTTGCAAAAGAACCGGCTGACATTCAAGCACTTTCAGGGCTTCGTGTCATTGGTAAATTTGGCGATTCAATCACAACGGACCATATTTCACCTGCAGGCGCAATCGGTAAAGATACACCGGCTGGTAAATACTTGATCGACAATGGCGTAAGCCCTCGTTTCTTCAACTCGTACGGTTCACGCCGTGGTAACCATGAAGTAATGATGCGCGGTACATTCGCTAATATACGTATTCGTAACCAAATTGCGAAAGGCACAGAAGGCGGATTCACGACTTACTGGCCAACAAAAGAGATTATGCCAATTTATGATGCTGCTATGAAGTATCAAGAAGAAGGCACGGGTCTTGCAATCATCACGGGTAAAGACTACGGAATGGGTTCTTCACGTGACTGGGCTGCGAAAGGTACATCACTTCTCGGTATCAGAACAGTTATCGCTGAAAGCTACGAGCGTATTCACCGTTCAAACCTTGTTATGATGGGCGTACTTCCACTTCAATTCATGAAAGGCGATAGTGCTGAAACACTTGGCCTTACTGGTGAAGAAGAAATCAACGTTAATATCGCAGAAGGCGTTAAACCACGCGACATTCTGAAAGTAACAGCAACTGCGAAAAACGGTTCTGTCAAAGAATTCGACGTACTAGCACGCTTTGACTCAGAAGTTGAAGTTGACTACTACCGTCACGGCGGAATCCTGCAAATGGTTCTTCGTGATAAAATGAAAACGAACTAATTTTAATAGGTAGAGGTGTCCGATTTAATCGGACACCTTTTTTCTGCTTAGACTTCAGTTCAGCTTTTTCAGCATGGCTTTTGTATAATGGGTAGTGAGGTGATGGTAGTGTTTATCAGTGAAAAAGAAATTGAAATCAGATATGCAGAGACAGATCAGATGGGAATCGTCTATCACGCGAATTATTTAGTATGGATGGAGATCGGACGTACGAAGTTGATTGAGGACTTAGGCTATACATACGCGCAACTGGAGGCAGATGGCTTCTTGTCGCCGGTGACGGACTTATCTATTCAATATAAGGCAGCGATGAAATACGGACGGAAAGCGACTGTACGGACGTGGGTAGAGTCACACGGCAGGCTACGTACAACTTATGGCTATGAAATCCTCCATGAGGACGGCACAATTTCAGCAACAGCAAAATCGGAACATGTCGTCGTGAGAAAAGGCTCATTTCGTCCCGTTTCCCTAAAGAAAATCGCGCCAGATTGGGATGCTAAATATACAGAAGTGAAGCGATGTAAAGACTAATGGCATTTGGGATACAGCGCGTAGAACTGCAAGCTTGGAAAAAAGCAGTTAGTGAAGGGGAAATGGCATTTTTAACTCATTACTGGCTTGATGAACGCTTTCCAGGATGCAATACAGTAACCAAAGCAGGTTGCGCAGATATCAGCAAACTTGTCGAATGGGGCAAGCAATATGGATTGAAGCGGGAGTGGATCGATATGAGGGAAGATTATCCTCATTTTGATTTGTTTGGTAAGCACGAACGAGATATTTTACTTAAAGAAGGACTCCATAATCAATTAAAACGGTTCAATCTACTTTAATGAGTGTGTAGTATAACAGTTTCACGTTTTTTGGAGTTAATAATTGTCTATTGTCAGCAAAGCCTTACCTACTCATAAATAAATGAAGAAAAGCGTGAGGCATATGGCCATCACGCTTTTTCGTATGAATAAATAAGTTCATGCAGTTTAGGATCCACATTGACATGTAGGTCATGACCAAGGAAATACCATTTGTCTCGGCTTTCGATATAATAACGAACACTATTATGCTCTGTTTCAATGGCTACTTCATCCGGTTGCTCTTTCGTTACACCAAGTGAAAAGCCTGCCTGAATTGAACTGGATCCACCGTATCTTGCAAAAAAGCGGATAGCATCACCAGGTTCAGCTTCCATCTCCTCTTTAAACCACAAAAGCGCTTCTTTCGACAAAAAAATCTTCATTGGAAACACCAGCCTTTCCGTTGCTACATCCATTGTATTATAACCACTTCACTTTTGGCTCGGTTCCTGCTTTGATCCGACCGATATTCTCCCGGTGACGATAGAAGATAAAGGCACCGAAAAGCCCAATCATCACCATCAAATAAATATCGCCTGTTCGGAAGTAAAAATAGATACTGTATACAAATCCAACGACAGATACGATCATTGATGATAAGCTCACCATTTTCGTTACTTTTAAAGCGATGAAAAATGTTGCGAGCACAATGATGAAAACAGGCCATTCGTAGGCAAGCAACACACCGCCGGATGTCGCTACAGCTTTGCCACCTTTGAAATGGGCGAAGACGGGATACATATGTCCGACGACTGCAAGAAGTCCTGGAATAAGAGGGTGGACGCTAACACTGTCGAAAATAGGCAAGAGCGGCAACAATGCAGCTGCAGTACCTTTTAATATATCCAGAATAGTTACGGTAAGTCCCGCTGTTTTGCCGAGTACACGGAAGGTATTCGTACCACCTAGGTTGCCGCTACCATGTTGTCGGATGTCCGTCTTGTAAAATAGTTTCCCAACCCAGAGTGCAGAAGGAATTGAGCCAATTAAATAAGCAAGTAGTAAAAGTATGATAAGTTCCATTGACGTACTCCTTTTTTAGTTTGTCTATGTATAGACCTAGTTTAGCAGAACCGTGAAGTTGCGACAATGGGCTTCATGTGAAGAATGAGCGAACCAAGTTAAGCAGTTATCGCCTGATTTCTGATTTTTGTACCCCTAACAGCTGATTTGAGAGACGAACAATTTCCTGTCTTCGTTGCAATAAAAGTCTATCTTCTATACAATTAATTGAGCAAGCTTCCGAAAACGTTGATTTGACAAGCTTTAAAGGAAGCAGTACGATTATATAATAGAGAACATTTGTTTGATGGAGGTTGCACTTTGACGAAAAACGTAGATAATTATACGTATGATGATGATTCGATACAAATACTTGAAGGCCTCGATGCAGTACGAAAAAGACCAGGTATGTACATTGGGTCAACTGATTCCCGTGGACTTCACCACCTTGTCTATGAGATTGTAGATAATGCGGTAGATGAGGCGCTAGCGGGATTTGGTAATGAGGTAGACGTTACACTTCATAAAGACGGAAGCGTCAGTGTGCGGGACTACGGGCGGGGTATGCCAACAGGAATTCACCAGTCGGGTAAACCAACGACAGAGGTAATCCTGACCGTTCTCCACGCAGGGGGCAAGTTCGGACAAGGCGGATACAAAACAAGCGGTGGACTTCACGGCGTTGGCGCATCTGTCGTAAACGCATTGTCAGAAAAACTCGAAGTCACGATTTTTCGTGACGGCAAAAAGTTCTGTCAACGCTTCGAAAAAGGTGGTAAGCCAGCCACGACACTTGAACAAATTGGAACAACACGTGAAAAAGGGACGCTCATTCATTTCAAACCGGATGCGACGATCTTCTCTACGTTAAAATATCATTATGAAACGATTAGTGAACGCTTACGGGAGTCTGCATTCCTGTTAAAAGGCTTGAAAATCGAACTAAAAGAAGAAGGAACGGACAAGCATGAAATCTTTCAATACGAAACTGGCATTGAAGCTTTCATCTCTTATCTGAATGAAGAGAAGGACGTTTTGCATGAGGTAGCTTACTTGGAAGGCGAATCAGAAGGCATAGAGGTCGAATTTGCGTTCCAATTTAGTGATGGTTACTCAGAAACGATTTTATCATTTGTGAATAACGTTCGAACAAAAGACGGTGGAACACATGAAACCGGTGCCAAAACCGGTATGACACGTGTATTTAATGAATATGCAAGAAAAGCAGGTTTATTAAAAGAAAAAGACAAAAACCTTGAAGGTGCGGATATCCGTGAAGGTATTGCGGCAATCGTATCAGTCCGTATACCGGAAGAAATTTTGCAGTTTGAGGGACAGACGAAAGGCAAACTCGGGACAAGTGAAGCAAGAGGTGTAACCGATTCAATCGTTTCGCAAAAACTTCTGTATTTCCTTGAAGAGAATGCAGATTTAAGTGCGTCCCTCGTACGTAAAGCAATTCGGGCGCATCAAGCACGTGAGGCGGCGCGAAAAGCGCGAGAAGATGCGCGTTCAGGTAAAAAGAGAAAAAGATCAGATACACTACTATCGGGTAAATTAACACCTGCGCAATCCAGGAATGCTGCGAAAAACGAACTCTACCTGGTCGAAGGTGACTCTGCCGGCGGCTCAGCAAAACAAGGACGGGACCGTGTATTCCAGGCAATCCTGCCATTACGAGGGAAAGTACTTAATACTGAAAAAGCAAAACTCGAGGATATCATGAAAAACGAAGAGATCAATATGATAATCCATGCAATCGGGGGCGGCGTAGGCTCTGACTTCCAAGTCGCGGATATCGCTTATGATAAAGTAATCATAATGACGGATGCGGATACGGACGGTGCACATATTCAAGTGCTGTTGTTGACGTTCTTCTACCGTTACATGAAACCGCTAATTGAAGCAGGAAAAGTATATATTGCATTGCCTCCTCTTTACAAAGTTTTCAAAGGGACAGGGAAGAGCGAAAAATTTGCATATGCATGGACTGAAGGCACAGAACTTAATAAAGCGATAGAGAAAGTCGGCAAAGGATATATGCTCCAACGCTACAAAGGTCTTGGGGAAATGAATGCCGATCAGTTATGGGAAACGACTATGGATCCTGAAACACGTACATTGATCCGTGTAACGATTGAAGACAGCGCTACAGTTGAACGTCGAGTAACGACACTAATGGGCGATAAAGTAGAGCCCAGACGACGCTGGATTGAAGAGAACGTCGATTTCGGTACACAGGAAGAGCACAATATTTTAGACAACGAATTTTTGCACGTTGAGGGGGATTTTGAATGACACCATCAGAAAGCTACCAAGACCTTCCCCTGGAAGAAGTGATCGGTGACCGGTTTGGACGATATAGTAAGTACATCATCCAGGACCGGGCATTGCCTGACGCACGCGATGGCTTAAAACCCGTTCAGCGGCGTATTTTGTATGCGATGTTCCACGAAGGTAATACACATGAGAAAGCATTCCGGAAATCCGCAAAAACAGTCGGGAATGTCATCGGGAACTATCATCCACACGGTGACACATCCGTCTACGAAGCAATGGTACGGATGAGCCAAGATTGGAAACTGCGTCATATGTTAGTGGAAATGCAAGGGAATAACGGTTCAGTCGATGGAGATTCGGCTGCTGCAATGCGGTATACAGAAGCACGCCTTTCCACAATAGCAGGGCAAATGCTACGTGACCTGGGTAAAAATACTGTCGATTTCATACCAAACTTCGATGATACTGAACCTGAACCAACTGTTTTACCCGCAAGATATCCAAACTTGCTCGTCAACGGTTCAACAGGTATTTCTGCAGGATATGCGACGGATATCCCGCCACATGCGCTTCATGAAGTACTTGATGCGGTCCTTATGCGGATGGACAAACCGGATGTTACGGTCGATGAATTGATGACAGTTATCAAAGGACCTGATTTTCCAACTGGCGGTACTATCCAAGGAACAAACGGTATTAAAACAGCCTACGAGACTGGAAAAGGACGCTTTATCATCAGATCGAAGTCGTTCATCGAACCCTTAAAAGGCGGTAAATCGCAAATCGTTGTGACGGAAATCCCATATGACGTTAACAAGGCGAATATGGTGAGGAAGATGGATGAGCTTCGTCATGATCGAAAACTAGATGGTATCGCAGATGTCAGGGACGAATCGGACCGGACTGGCCTCCGTGTTGTCATAGAGCTAAAAAAAGACGTCGACGGCAATGCGATCTTGCAATATCTTCTTAAAAATACAGACTTGCAAGTGACGTATAACTTCAACATGATTGCCATCTCTGGGCGCAGACCGACATTAATGTCACTGCCGATGTTGCTTGATGCCTATATTGGCCATCAAAAAGAAGTTGTCACACGTAGATCCCAATACGATATCCAAAAAGCGCAAGACCGACTCCATATCGTCGAAGGGCTTATGAAAGCTTTATCGATTTTGGATGAAGTAATCAAAGCGATTCGCGCATCAAAAGACAAACGTGATGCTAAAAATAATATCATCTCAAAATTCGAATTCTCCGAAATACAAGCTGAAGCAATCGTTTCGCTACAGCTTTATAGACTGACGAACACGGATATTACTGAACTTCAACAGGAAGATGCCGAACTCCGAAAACTGATTGAACAGCTTGATGCAATTTTGAAAAGTGATAAAAAACTTTCTGCAGTCATCAAAAAAGAGCTCCTCGACATCCGTAAACAATTTGCAGAACCAAGACGCTCTGTTATCGAGGAAAAAATCGAGGAAATTAAAGTCGATCTTGATATCCTTGTTCCAAGTGAAGAAGTGATTGTATCCGTCACAAAAGACGGCTATGTGAAACGCACTAGCGTCCGCTCTTACAGCGCTTCAAACGGCACGGGACAGGAAATGAAGGAATCCGATTATACGCTATTAGAAGCGCCAATGAACACGCAGCATCATCTCTTGTTGTTCACTTCTGCAGGGAACTATCTCTATCAGCCTATTCATGAGTTGCCAGATATTAGATGGAAAGATCTTGGGCAACATATCTCAAGTATCATCCCACTCGGGCAAAATGAAACGATTGTTGCAGCGATTGGCCTTGAAAACTTCGATGAAGAAGCGTTAATCGTCACAGCATCGCAAAATGGTTTAATCAAACAATCAAAACTTGCCGATTTTAAAGTCCAGCGCTATTCAAGGTTGTTTAAAGCAATGGGTGTGAAAAAGGATGATGTAATGATTGACGCAAGGCTCGTTAAGGGGGACGAAGATGTTATCCTCTTCACACAGCAAGCCTATGCGCTACGCTTCCCGCTTACTGAGTTATCAGTAACAGGTATTAGAACTGCCGGTGTACGTGGCATTAACCTTAAGGACGATGACCTGCTTGTTGCTATGGAGATTAATTCAGATGACGGGGCTTCCGTCTTAATCGCGACACAGCGAGGCAGCGTGAAAAGAATGGGCTTAAAAGAGCTCGAAAGTGCTTCCAGAGCGCAAAGAGGTAATGTTGTTCTGAAGGAACTGAAGTCAAATCCGTATCGTGTTAGCGGGGCGTTAATGGTGAAAAATGATGAAATTATTGTTTTAGCGACGGAAAAGGGAAGTAAAATCCCTATCTTAGCAGGATCATTTCGACCAGTTGACCGCTATTCAAACGGTAGTAGTTTAGTCGATGAGAAAAAAGATGGCAGCATAACACATATCTACAAGGATCCAAAAGCTGAAATTGAATAAATAACTTTAAAAGTCATGGGAGTATCTTCCCATGACTTTTAATTTTTTCTAACGTATAATAATTCGATAAGCGAAATAAATTGCACGTTCAAAAAGAGAACTTGTACTAGATAGGTTGAATGATTGATTTCATTGAATAACGCTTCGGCTACCCCTGTCAGGCGCCTACGCTAGTTTATATATTGCCTTCAATGCTTCAACCTATGTAGAATACGCCACACCCTATAAAAGTGTGGACTTTTTGAGTAATTATTAATAATAGAACGGGGATAGGGTATGTGGAAAAATAGAAACATTTGGATAATATTAACGGGAGAAATGATTGCAGGCTTAGGATTATGGACGGGAATAATCGGAAATCTCGAGTTTATGCAAGAAAAAATCCCTTCCGATTTCGTTAAAGCACTAATAATGTCAGCAGGACTTCTTGCGGGAATTATTGCGGGACCGCTAGCAGGGAAAATCATAGACCAATCAAAGAAAAAAACCGTACTACTTATATCAGGGGCAGGGCGTATGCTCAGTGTTATCTTTATGCTGATTGCTATATCAACCGGATCTGTTTGGTGGATGGTTGCATTCATGGTTAGCATTCAATTATCTGCTACTTTTTACTTCCCTGCACTGCAGGCTACCATTCCGCTTGTCGTCAAAGATGATGATTTACTGACGATGAATGGGTGGCATATGAACGTTGCTACGATCTCACGTGTGCTTGGCACGGCCTTAGCGGGCATTATGCTCGTCTACTGGTCGCTTATGTCGCTCTACTGGATATCTATGATTGCTTACGGGGCCCTACTACTATTTACAATGATGTTGCGCATCGATGAGGGAGAGGGAAGAGAGGCCAAAGTGAAATCGGTGGGTAACAAGGGTGGATTCATGGAAGTTTTTCCTGTGTTGAAAGCATATCCTGCTGTCGGCATGACACTCATTATGACGCTTATTCCATTGCTTTTCATCGGATCATTCAATCTAATCGTTATTAATATTAGTGAAATCCAGGATTCTGCATCGATTAAAGGACTTATTTATACATTTGAAGGGGTAGCATTCATGGTCGGAACATTTGCCGTGAAGTATATTTCTAAAAAATGGCGCACGACCACAATCTTATTTTCCTTTGCAACGATGGTAGCAGTAGCAGAATTCATGCTCTTTTTTGCAGACAGTATAGTAATTACGTTAAGTGCTTTTGCCGTACTTGGATTTGCCTTAGGTTGTTTTTTCCCAACAGCAATGGTTATATTTCAGAAACAGATGCCAAAAGAGTACCATGGCCGATTCTTCTCGTTCCGCAATATGTTAGAACGGGTTATGTTCCAGGTCGTTTTACTAACAGCAGGTGCATTTCTCGATATTATCGGATTGCAATCAATGGTTATCATTTTCGGATTGATCAGTTTAAGCATGACAGCCATTTTCTTTGTTCAGATGAAAAAAAGAAATATCATATTAGAACAACCCAAACAAACTGCCGCAAAGAGTTTTTAACTTTTTCGCGGTTTTTTCTATACATAATGCGAAAAAACGAACTTTCCAAGTCGGAAGTTCGTCGGTATTTAATCTATGGATTTTAATGTACTTAGCAATAATTTTTCAAGTAAATCTTCGCTTGTTACTGCACGTATCATAGCTTGCATGTATTCGTCACGATCGATTTTGTCGTATGTCCATAAAAATCTTTTGGACTTTGCAAAGGCTTGTAGGAAGATACGAATTGTTCGACCATTGCCTTCACGAAATGGATGTAGCATATTCAGCTCTGATTTGAAATAAGCCAACCTTTTAACTGCATACTCTAGAGTATCCCAGTCAGGTTCATTGTCTAATTGAGTGAATAAACTAGACGCGTATGCCTCTATATATTGTACTTGGCAAAAGTGCGTATTACCTTACGGAATTGTCCCACAAACGAGTAAATGTCTTGGAATAGATGGCGGTGAAGTCCGACAAAATTGGTGAGTGAAAAAGCCATGATGTTGTATGCACCTTGTTCAATTTGAGTTGCACGAATCGAGAAAGTGAACGCCTCAGCCTGCTCAAGCTCAGTAAAATTTGTCATACCTAACAAATTTGTCGTTAAAAGATAATCATCATTTTTAAATTCATTGTATTTCGCCATTTGCCAAAGCTTCCTTAATCAAAGCAGGCGTTACTGGCATACCCGAATTGACAATTTCAAGAGCTTTTTGTTGCAGCGAATGACTTAAATGTAAGTTTTCAAGCTGCATATTTTTCAATACGCGGTTAAACTCAGGAGAATTTAATTGAATTTCCTTCACACTAAACGACTCCTTTCTATACTCTTTAATTATAAGCTTTTTAGCAGAATTTATCCACTTAATCAAGTGGGGTTCAACTTTTCACCCCATAATATCCACATTATTGCCCCAAAACTAACTATTTCTAACCACCCCAATTTGGTAAGCTTAAATTAGAAGTTTAGGGCATCAAAGAATACAGGGAGATTTCAATGAAAATTTGGAAGAAGTACTCACTTCTGTTAAGTGGTATAGGCATTTCATTTTTTGGAAACTGGGTTTATTTAATTGCGTTAAATATTTTAGTACTTGATATGACTGGTTCAGCGGCTGCGGTCGCAGGGATTTACATTGTCGGACCAATTGCACGAATGCTGACAAATTTTTGGGCAGGTTCCATCATCGATCGTGTTAATAAACGAAAATTGATGGTCTTAGCAGATGTCCTAAGGGGTTCGCTTATTTTACTTGTTCCATTTCTTGATTCGCTGTGGATTGTCTACTCCATTCTATTTGCGACAAATATCGCTGGAGCATTTTTTGGTCCAAGTTCGACTTTTTATATCACAAAATTCGTGGTTGAAACCGATCGAAGAAGTTTTAACTCGATCATGAGTATGATGAATTCAGGTTCATTTTTAATCGGACCAGCACTAGCCGGTGTACTCATCGCCTTATTTGGTACAACTTGGTGTGTGATTTTAAACGCGGTTACGTTCTTTTTCTGTGCATTTTGTATTGCAAGGTTGCCTGACGTAGAAAATGAAAACTTAAATCAACGAGGGCCAATTACTTTGAAGATACTGATTTCTGATTGGCAAGTTGTAAAAGGGTTCATTAAGCAGGATCCTTATTTTATGAAGGTTTATTTGCTGTTCCAGACCTCGCTTATGATTGCTTTTGCATTAGATTCCCAAGAGGTCACATTTATCAAGCAGGATCTAGCACAGTCTGACCAATTATATGGCCTCATCGTCAGTATTGCAGGTGTAGGTGCATTAATAGGCGCAGCGGCTTCAGCCGCCTTTGCAAAGCGCTTCTCATTGCAATTGTATTTAGGTATTGGAATGGTCTTAACAGCAGTTGGCTATTTGTTGTTCTACAGTACAGTTGATTTTTTGACGGCAACAGTGGCCTTTATCTTTTTAGGATTCTTTATGGCATTTTGCAATGCAGGCTATGATACTTTTTACCAGAAAAACGTACCGACAGCGATCATGGGACGTTTTGGTAGTTTGGCGTCGATGTTCCAAAGCTTTATGCAAATTGTATTTACCTTTACCTTAGGACTGATGTCTGAGTGGTTCTCACTACAAACGGCAGCTATTGGATTCGCTAGTATCGCAGTAGTCATGACGCTGTTGCTTTGTATTCAAGTCTTTAGTCAGCAGCATAAAAATTATTATGAAGAAGCAGATTGAGGGAACTAAGTAATGTAACTTAATCAATAGGGAAGAAGAGATTTATGTTGGTATTTATCGATGTAATAGGTGCAGCTTACTTTACTTTGAAAGGGGTGATTACATGGTATTAATACGATATGCACATGGAACAGATTTAGCTGATATAACTTCTCTTATGTCTGAATTAGGGTATGAAACAACCGAAAGGGAAGTAACCAAAAGATTATCGAAGTTAAATAGCAATCCTGATTATCATACTCTTGTTGCGGAAATTGATAATCAAGTTGTAGGAATACTGGGATTACACATTGGGCTATCATATGAATTTAGTGGTTGTTACGGTAGAGTTGTCTGCTTAATAGTGAATCAACACTATAGAAAAAATGGTATTGGTAAACAGCTTATCGCAAGAGCAAAAGAAATCATTATTGAAAAAGGTGGAAGTGCAATCACTTTAAATAGCGGAAATAGAGCTGAAAGGGAAGATGCTCACTCATTTTATTTGAAAAATGGTTTTACTGCTAAAAGTTCAGGATTTGTAATGAAGTTCAGCTGATTTACTTTTTTAAATCAGCATAGAGTGACTTAAAAAACGTTCATCAAGCATCGGTAAATGCTTGATGAACGTTTTTTAAGATTTTTATATAAGGACAGGAACCTCTAAACACTTGGACACGAGGTCCGAGTTCACCACATATATTCCCCAATGGCTAGTAAAACCCGTCTTTTAATCTGTGCTACAGAATGAAATACAACATATCGGCATCCTGACTTTGTAGTGTTAACATTACAGAAGCTTTAATCCTGCAATAACATACTATAGCCACTAAATATAAAGATGTATAGTTACATGAGAAAACGTGAAAGGAGTTTACTCATGAATATTACATCTTTTTTAATATACTGTTTTATTATTACTTTCACACCAGGACCGACTAATATCGACATACTATCCACAGTGAATATGCATGGGACAAAGAGGGCAATGCAGTATACATATGGAGCAACGATTGCTTTTGGTTTATTGCTTGCCCTATCTGCTATGTTGAATACAATGCTTATAACGGTAATTCCGAAAATCTTGATTGTTATGCAGATAATCGGAAGCATTTATATGCTCTTTCTTGCTTATCAAATCTGTAAAAAGGATAAATCAAAACAAACCGTAAACCAGACTGGGACCTTTATGTCAGGATTTCTCATGCAGTTTTTAAATCCAAAAGTAGTAACATTTACAATGACTGTATTTCCTAGCTTTATTTTGCCCTATTATACCGCAATTCCTGCGGTAACAATAAGTGTTATAGTTATAACACTTATTGGATTTTCAGCATTTATGACATGGGTTCTTTTCGGTACAATCTTCAAGAAGTTTTTACAGAAGCATGAAAAAGTTGTTAATATAATTATGGCATTATTTTTAGTTTATGCTGCAATCATGATATGGTTGTAGGAATGCTAATGTTGAGGTGAATTAAATGGACAAATTTGTTTATAAAAAATCGGCGGGTATTACTGCGTTGGCTGCAAGTATCACTGACTTTACATATAAAAAGCACTCTCACCAGGAGTATGCAGTAGGGGTAACATTGCGTGGTATTCAAGAGTACAATTTAGATGGCAGTTTACAATTGTCCTATCAAAATGGTGTGATGCTTTTTAATCCAGAACAGGCACATGACGGAATGGCACATGATGAGACAGGCCTTGATTATGTCATGCTCTATATTGATCAACAACTGCTGTTGGAGGTCATTGAGAAAAAGGATTTGGTGTGTTTTTCAACCCCCATTGTGTATGATCATGGACTTGAACAAAGAGTATTACGTCTATCCCGTGCGATATTAAATGAAAAAGACGAGACCTTGTGCAGTGAATTACTCATATCCCTCACAGATAGCCTAATTCAAACTAATCTTTCTACGGACACTAAAAAAGACGACTCTCTAATTAGAATAGCAAAGGATATGCTGCATACCAACTTGGAAACTGTCATTAAACTTGACGAGATATGTGCAGAGCTTAATATATCGAAGTTCCAGTTTATCAGGTTATTCAAGGCTCATACTGGTATCACACCATACCAATACTTTCTTAACTGCAAAATAGAACATGCAAAGCAGTTATTAGGTAAAAATGGAGATATTTATTCAGCAGTAGCTGAATGTGGTTTTGTTGATTTAACCCATTTTAATAGACACTTTAAAAGCGTCTATGGAATAACGGCATTTGAATATATGTCACATTTAAATTAAAAAAAGATTTTCGCATTAATTATTATTGCATCACCAACGTTAATGGAAGGGCATGCTGAAATACTACTAGACAGATGTCATATTGTTAGATTTGGTTCTTGTCAGGTCGGTGTGTAAATAAGGTTAATTCAAATCTGATAGATATGGCAGAAAGAATTGTTTAGTCATTGAATTTAAGGGGGAATGGCTTATGAAAAAATCCAATATTATTTTCTTTGAAAGAAAATTTCCAAGTGCAAATATGATTCTTATTAAGGATCAGCTCCCGATTCTTATTGATACTGGTTTTGGAAGTGATGTGAAAGAGACTGAGCTATTAATTAAAGAAGAAGGTGTTTCACCAGAAGAATTACATCTAATCGTTAACACGCACTATCATAGTGACCATGTAGGCGGCAATTATCAACTTCAAAAAAATTATGGCGTTAAGATTGCTGCTCATAAATGGGAAGCTGATTTAATTAATTCTTGTGATACTGAAGCATGCGGTTCAGAATGGTTAGATCAGCCTGTGGAACCTTATCGGGTCGATCTAAGACTCTCGGATAACGATGAGATTAATACAGGAAGGAGAACCTTCAATGTCCTGCATACACCTGGACATACGTTAGGGCATATTTCTTTATATGAACCTGAAGAAGAGCTATTAATTTGCGGGGATCTCTTTCACAAAAATGATATTGGATGGTTGAATATCTTTCGTGAGGGTGTTTCATCTATCCAACGATCACTAGAAAGTTTGGATCGGTTGTCTATGCTCCGGATTCAGCAGGCATATTCAGGACATGGACCTCAAATGGAGAATCCCCTGGCCGCCATTGATGCAGCGAGGAAACGGTTTGAAAAGTGGCTTAGTATGCCAGACAAAGTTTCATGGCATGCCTGCAAGAGGATTTTTTCATTCACACTAATCATTAAAAATGGATTGGCAAAAGAAGATATCGGTAACTATCTACTAAAATGTGGCTGGTTCCAAGATTTTGCACGCTACTCTTTCCAGCTTCAGCCAGAAGAATTTATTCAAATCCTGCTCGATGAAATGATTCGTTCCGGTGCAGCTAGCTGGCACAACAATTATTTAATCGCTAACGTGCCATACCAAGCGCCACAAGAGAAATGGATGAATAAGAACATAAAACCTAAAGATTGGAACCCCATTACTTTCTCACATAAATAAAACAGGTGGGAAGTGGATGGAAAACTGTTGAATCTTACCTGATAGTAAAAGTCTCTTTTTATAACGAAGAAGGATAGTTGAATACCGCCCTCAATAGTCATAATATTCACACCTAATAAAAGACACATTATAAAACCTTCAAGGGGGAAATTTATATGCCATTAAAAGTAGGAGATATAATTACGTTTGAACGGACATTTACAGTAAGGGATGTTGAATTATTTATAGAGATTTCAGGTGATGAAGGGATTCATCACCTGACCCCAGATGAACAAGGAAGACTTGTAGTTCAAGGGTTACTAACGGCAACTTTGCCAACAAAAGTGGGTGGAGACAATAATGTGCTAGCTCGTACGATGAATTTCGAGTTTTTAAGGCCTGTTTTTACTGGTGATACAATAATTTGTGAAGTTAAAATCGAAAAATACGAAAGGCAAGAAAATAAAAACAATAGAACAGCTATTACTGCATCTTTTGTATGTGAAAATCAGGATGAAAAAGAAGTATTAAAAGGGGACTTTTCAGGCGTAATACTTTAACATTTTCAACTTTCATGAAAACTCTCGTAACAGTCTGTGGTGCAGTGTTTTTGCTGTATGGATGACAAATGGGTAGCGTTAGTCATTATCAGGGTCTTGTAATTACGATGGCGAAAGACGATTAAAAATTAAATGGATTAGCTAATATTTATTAGATGCCTGAATAAATAAGTGTTAACCAATGAATCCATAGGGTTTTGTACAAATAAACTAAACAAGAAAGTCTAATTAGTATAGGCTTTCTTGTTTAGTTAGTTTAAACATTCTTGTCATTGTACAATTTCCGTTTTATCTCACTGTTTCAAGTATACTTATCGAATGAAACGCAACTACCGATAATATATATTATGACCATGTAGTTCTATGAACTCGTAAATTCATAGCTCTATCCTGTATCTATGACTAGATTTCTTTGCATCTTCAACATCTATGAACTGAACGCTATATTCTATCACATCATTTAGGAATAACTTATGCGCTTTGGCAAACTGCTTAACCTCATTAAGCAATTCTTTATCACAGCTGTTATTGAATGCTATTCGATCTTTTGGCCGAGTATCTTTATTATATGAGATTTGATTTTCAGTCAACAATGACTGTAATCCACTTTCAATTAAGTAGTTAACATGCGTGTTATTTTCTTTTGCAACGGATCTAAGATCTTCCAATATTGATTGACTAATATTAGTGACAAAATTGGTCCTTGCTGTATCCGTCGTTTGAATCAATCTGCCATCTACAAGCTTCCACATAATTAATTCACTCCTTTTCAAATTTCAAATTTAGTTCTAGACTCTTTACTAAATGAAATAACGTTGTGACATTCGCTGTCTTTTGTGTAAGATGAAATTATCAGATGCTGCATTATTATATATAATTTTCGCAAGTTTTGGAAGCTCGTATTTGCCTTTTACCCAAATACGATAAATATTATTCCCAGCCGGACTTACTGTTATCGTGATTTCTGAGCGTAATTGCCATGATTGAAATACGGACAAGAGCCCAGCTGCAAAATCCTGACTGCCTGACGTAATATTCAAAACGTAACCTGTTTTTTGTACCCAGCCATCCCCATCAATAACACCTCTTACAAACGACGCTAAATATTCTTCTGGCACATTAGGAAAAGGAACTGATAATGATTTATTAGAAATTATCCCTAGCATTTCAAGATCCTTTTTAATCTCTTTAGAATTAATGATTAAAGTTGGTGTAGATTTTGTTGGACCTGTGGGTGCAAGTACATAATCTGCCTCCATGTACTTGGCAATCAATTGAAGAATATGTTCATCTTTTTGAGAAAAGTAGATGCTATGGAGTTGTTTATTCACATGTCCATCTGTCACGAGTAAACCTAACACCCAAGCCATTTCATCTGTCCATACTTTAAAGTAGTCTTCATTCACTTTATGCTTTCTAGGTTGGCCAGAGTATTGTTCTCGATTCATTGAAATCCCATGCTTATACATCACATTTCGAATTGCCCGATCGGACAGGCCGACGATTGGACCCATTTCTTTAAACGACATGCCACTTTTATACATTTTAATAATGGCTTCGTCTGTCATACCTGGATTTCTCGACACAGCCTTCACTTCCCTCCTATTAGCTTGATAGATGAGCCATTTCTTAATAAATGAACGATTTTTCGTTGATTACATTCAATACCCTCAACAAAATATGCTCATTTACAGGGTGTAGAACTAGTGTTCTGTCCAGGCTATATATACCCATATTACTAGTTTTTAAACAAAAGAATCTAAAATAACTTTTTTACTTGGATAATATAGACTGGTTTTGTTTAAAATATCGTTTTGTTTCCACAATAAATTTCGAACATGGCTTCTTACCTCTCAATTATGTTCCTACCGATAGGAACATACGTTCAACCCTCGTGATTTCGGCACTTAAATTAGAATAATCCAATTTACCCCAAAACCAAAACCACGTGTGCTCTTGGTTTTTCCACAATGAATAGCCGTATAGACCAATGTTTTCGCCTGCAGTAGGATTGCTAAAAAAATAGCATTCCCTTATTTAACAATTCTGCTTCGTTATTACGGACGACTTTCGCTTCCGCCGCCTTCTCATTAATTTGTACCCCTACGAGCTGTAGAGCATCTGATTCTTCGTAATAGGCTACTTATATCCTTTTTTGAGATTGCCTGCTTATACGAGCTTGTACGCTGGTCTGCGATGAAGATTTAACATCGTTTGAACACATTGTTAGTTAAAACCTTCAAAACTTAAATTTCCTCAACAGTTAACTTACTTTCAACCTCATTAAACAATAGTTGTTTTTCTTCTGCCGTTCAGTCACTTTGTGTTTTTTATTAGTGTTCTTTTAATTCGCTAATATAACAAACGTTTACTGTATTGGAAATGTTACATGATTGGTGTTAGTTGGATAAACGCTGTATGCTCCCCTATTTTCATTTCCGCCCCCACTATATAGTGGTTCACAATATCAATACGCATTTTGAGTTGACCGAACTTAGCGCCTTATTTTTTTGATGATGTTAATAGAGTTAAGGTGCACTTAATTGATCGACTTCGAGACTTCATAAAGAGTCTGTTAGGCCGCCTTATCAAAATTTATTTTAATTGCCCAAAAGCGTCTTCTCGATTGTCTTACGTGCCATTACCAATTAAGGCGTTGGATTGTATGAACTATTATCGACTTACTTAAACTCACAATAGCTCATTGATCAATATTTTATATATGGGGTTTCCAATTTATTGAGTACATTTCCCATGAAAAGAAGGTCCATTGCTATTTTATTAGCAATGGACCTTCTTTCTTTTATAATGCTTTTACCGATTTGACCTAAGTAATTGACAATAAAGCGGAATTCCTTAATAAGCGCATTCTCTTCCGCCGCCATTTGTATTTCCTCACTATTACTTAGTTTCTATGTAGTCAATATTGAAATCTGCTTTTATGATTGAGTACATATATAAATCATCGAATTTACCACAAGTAAATTCATAATGTCTCAGTAATCCCTCTCTTCTAAATCCTTGCTTTTCTACTAGCTTTTGTGACGGAAGATTCGTCGGTTCAATCAAAGCCTCAATTCTTTCTAACTGATAGTGTTGATAGCCATACTTAACAACGGCTTCCAATGCTTCACTAGCAATCCCTGTACCCCAGTGATCTTTGCTTAATTCATATCCTACTTCAGCTCGATGATGTTTGGTAAGCATATTAAGAAAGCCACAACTTCCTATAACCTCACCAGAATCTTTTAGCGTAATCCCCCATCTAATTCCTGTACCATCTTCGTATATCGATTTATACCACCTTATTTCATCCTGAGCATCTTCTACTTTTTGGCAAGGTGCTAACCCCATAGGTGTCACAACCTCTTTATCCGATAGATATTTAAACACATCATTAGCATCCTCTGCTGTTACTTCTCTTAAGATTAATCTTCTAGTTTCAATTATTGGAAATTCTTTTCCCATTAAATTAACCTCCACTCAAGTTTTATCACATTGAAACCTATCATCCATTCTTTAAGGGTTCTTTTACTATAAGAACCCTTAAAGAATTTCATCTGTTCAAATAAAACCTCATTATTTATTACTCTCGTTCCAATCCTTAGCTAGCATTCCATAAACAATATGGTCCACGTAATGGTCACATAGCCATTCGGCTTCTCGAATACGGCCTTCCTCTGTAAAATTCAATCTCTCTGGAATAGCTCTACTCTTCGTGTTTTCTTCAGCCGCCCGGATCTCGACTCTGTTTAAACCCAACTCACCGATCGCATGATTCACAAAAGCCCTAACCGATTTAGTCATTAATCCTGAGCCTTCATACCCTTTTCCTAACCAGTACCCCAAACTCGTCGATTTGTTGTTCCAATCAATTTTGTGAAATCCAATTACACCTGCAATTTGCTCTTCATACCAAATTCCTGCTTGAAACCCATTATTATCACTAAATTGTTTCATGGTTCCCCTGATAAAGGCCTCCGTATCTTCCGAGGATTTAGTACTATCAATGAATGGTAACCATTCTCTCAAACTTTCTTTAGATTGATTCGTTAACATAAATAACGGCTCTGTGTCGTTTAGATTCAGCATTTTCAATTTTGTTTTTTCATCAATTTTATAAGTAAACATAAAAACCTCTCCCTTAATCAAAATAGCTGAGTCATTCCGTAGGTAGAGTCTAAGTTATCAAGTCCCCCCTATTTATCACTAACTGTGTGTACCAACAATCGTTTACAAGCATATTCACCGTATGTTGACTCAAGAAATAAGACTATTGTTTTACCCAAATTGCCTTTGTATAGACAACTTTCATTCCTACTCTTTCCATATTGTTTTGACTAATGGAACCAAATCTAGCTTGCCCTACAACTAACTTGATGTTTAGTGTATTAGCATGACGAATGCGTTCTCTAATCAAAGCATTTTGTATTCCTTTATTTCTTAAGTGTGGAACAGTAGCTGCCGCCGCAAGAGTAGCTATCCCGTTTTTAATGAACAATACACCAATTCCTGCGGGTTCATTTTCAACAATTGCAAGATAAAAAGTCCAATCTTCATTGTCATATAAGATTTCATTATTTTGAGCAATCCCACTTTGTAAAAATGCAGGCATTTGAAATCCTTTTGCATAAATTTCTGCAAACATATCAAATTCATTTTTCTCCAACCTGCGGATTAAAATCTTTGGATTAATTGGCGCTAAGTCTTGGGACAGCGAAGCATATAGAGTTGTATGAAAGTTTGACTGATAAAATCCTGCCTTATTGAGATAAGTAAGGAAATCTGAAGAAACGTGTGCTGGAGTCAACTCAAATCGCACAGGAATTTCTCTGTCATTATAAAATTCGATTAGTTGATCTACAAACTTCTCATCGCCATCTTTTAACCCTTTAATCGTATTAAAAGATGGCCCTGGAATATTTTTGACTGAAAATGCTGTGGCATTTCCAAACCTTTGTATGTCGACTCCCATAGGGTTACCTTTTATTTCTTGAACAGCAGTCAGCTTTGAAAGCAGTGCATCAACTTCGGATTGTTCTATTTTTTCAGCTAGTCCTTTAGTCAATATAAGATTCACACCTGACACACCCTTCCTCAATTTGATTACTACTGGGCTCTATTAGTCTACTAGTTTAACCCTCCGTCTAATAAATAACTAAATAATTCTTTTTTTATATTCTCATCCCATTCACTACTATTCTCCAACACAAAAGCACAACAACCACTTAAAAAATAACGCATATCATTCAAATTTTTTTGTTGTTTAATGTAAGCTGCTTGTCCATCCATAGCTATAAATTTATCCTCTTTAGTCAATTAATCATTCCTATATTTAACATTTCAGAAAATTATAGCATATATAATTAGTTGAGTAACCCACTTCGTAAAACAGATATACTATAAGTAATGACTCCAAGTCCTATCACAGCTAAACATTTTGGTAATAAATTCTTAGATTCAATTGGAATACCTATGGATTTTGAGACACTTCTTTGCTTTAATCTCATTAAAGCAAAAAAAGAGCTCAAATTCAGCTCTTTTTTTCTTTATAAGGTAACTATCATTCTGTCTCCTCTTGCCTTTCAATCTTCTCTCACAGTGCCTCTTCCGCATATACTCTCATTGACCATGTCTTCTTTGAAAATCCCCTGCAATGTATCCAGTAGATTATTTGGCAAATCAAACCTAGCAAACTCGTAAATTCCCGCTCGGTTTCTTCAGGGTAATTGTAATCCCACAGCGCATCGAAGTCTGCCATAACTCACTATCCACATAGTATTTTAGATGTTAACGGATCTGGTAACTGACTCTATCCGTCTCTTTCAACTCAGCCAGAGAAGCCGACCCAATACCGAACATTGCCATCCGTAGTTCCAATTCCCTCGTTTCCATCACTTCCAAGACATCCTCCATAGACTGCGTGGCTTCCTTCAGAATCGATCTGCCGAATCCGACCATGTCTGCACCAAGTGCAATGGCTTTGGCTCCATCTAGGCCAGTATGCATTCCACCGCTTGCGATTATTGGTTGCTCCTCAATTTTACCCCTTACCGAAGTAATGCATTCGACTGTTGGGATGCCCCAATCACTGAACGCTTCAGCTGCTTTTCTCTTTACTGTAGATGTTGAACGAAACTTTTCGACCTGACTCCATGACGTGCCGCCTGCCCCCGCTACGTCGATAAAGGAAATGCCTGCATCGCATAAACGTTTAGCTGTGGCCCCGTCAATTCCCCACCCGACTTCCTTCACACCAACTGGCACTTCCAAATCACTGCAAAGTCGTTCAATTTTCTCCAATAAATCTTTGAAATCAGTATTTCCTTCTGGTTGAATCACTTCCTGAATACTGTTCAAATGGAGGACAAGTGCATTCGCCTCTGTTATTTCAATGATTCGGCGACATTCATCTACGCCAAAGCCATAGTTAAGCTGAACCGCGCCTAAATTAGCGATTATCGGGATGCTCGGTGCATATTTCCTTACTTGAAAAGAAGCTCGATGTTCCGCACTTTCTATCAGCGCTCGTGTCGAACCCAAAGCTAATCCCCAGCCTCTTTGTTCTGCAGCTTCGGCAAGATTCCGATTAATTGTTTCTGCAAAGGCAGCCCCGCCCGTCATCGAACTGATAATAAATGGTGTTTTGCAATCATGATCTAAAAATGTCGTATCGATTGCGATATCATTGAAATTGATTTCAGGCAACGCATTATGGATGAATTTGACCTTTTCAAAGCCTGTTGTGATCGTGTCACCCGTTACGTGCTCATTCAATGTAATTTGAATATGTTCTGATTTTCTTTGGTTAATTGGTCCCGTCATTTGAAAACACTCGCCTTTCTCCATGGTGTTAGTGATTACTCATTAATCACTTTATTTAGTAGAAGTCAGTGTATTGCTCTGGTGCCTCTCCCCTTGTCTCTTGCACATAAGGATTAAGTATTTGTTCAGCATTCTCGTTTATGTCATCTACTTCTATTAAAAATGTCCATTCGTCACCATAATCGTAAATATACAGAAACTTTTGCCTCTTGATAAAACCAACAGCCCCAATTTGTATTTTAGAAGCATCCGCATGACCAAAGTCATCATTAGGAGATGCGATACAATCATGTGACCATTTTTCACCATCCATGAAAAAAGAATACAGATGATCATCGTCAAATTCAAATGCTTTGATAATGATTTGGTGGAAATCGTCCATTGTATGCTTAGCTGATAAAGTCAATTTTCTCCATACTCCCTTTGATAATGAAACCTTGAAAGTGTAACGACCATCAATGAATTGTTTTCGGTTTCTAGGCAAGGTATGCAGCAATTCATCTTTTGAAAATAAATCTATAAACGGTTGAAAAAATGGCTGGGCGCTTTGGTCTTCATCGGATAAATACGCACCGAATCTCCCATCTAATATTGAACCTGGTATAACATTGAACTCTCCATCTTCCCGACGCAACGCGATATTCCATGCACATACGTTTCGCGAAATAAGTAAAATAGGTATCATTTGAGTACCGAACTGCGTAACCTCAATCTTTTTGGCGTAATATACACTTTTGCTATCACGTTGTTCTTTACGTTCTACATCCTCTTCGCAAATCCATAAACCCAACCACTCAAAATAGAGATTGAAGTAATACCAATCATATGTACAACTTGCTAGTATCCGCCCGACATCGGTTTTTGGGCTCTTCACTACCCAAGTTCGTCCTGGCTCATCCCGACTTAATATAGAAAACACTTCGGGGAGCGTTAAAGCTATTGAATTATTTTGTTTATCTTGAAGTCTCGCCCAATTCACATCGACCCAGAACGTTTCGAGTAAAAAAAAGTATTTTTCTACATCTGTTAATTCTTTATACAAATCCATTCTTTCTGTTACTTTCAGTTGGAGCGGTCCCGATTTTACCGACACCTTTTCCAGCAAACGTCCGCTTAAAGCTAAGTGATAGATTAAATGGATGAAAGAATAATAGTCCTGTTCAGTATACGATGTACAATCCTTGGTTCTTATGGTCATACGTTCATTAATCGCGGGCAGATGCTTTCTTGATATGTACTCTTTTGCCTTTGTTAGCTGAACTACATTTCCGCTTATATAGCTAACAAACTCATCAAAATCAGCTACTAAGTTGATTGGAATTGATTCATTATTCATAGCGTTCAATTTTATAACCCCTTTTCCCGTTGGATTAGATAGGATTATTATTATTCCAATGGACAATCCCTAAAATGCTTTCCTGCCCTTTTGTCTAATTATACAATTTCCTCACTCGAAGTTGTAGTTTCGTCTCGCTTCTTAGAGTCATCACTGGTTAAGAATACGAAATGATGGCTGATAAAGAGGATAGGCGATTACATATCTTATAAGGAGTGAATTTATATATAAGCGAGTACCTCTTTGAGATTGTCCAGAACGTAAATGTTTTTCATATTGGAAGATGAACCTACCCCTATTCCAAACCCCTTCATCTTCATGTTGATTGCTAGTTCTACATCTACGATTGAGTCGCCAATCATAAATGATTGATCAATATTTATATTTGGATATTTTAGTATTGCATTCATAATCATCCCGGTTTGAGGTTTTATACAATCACAACCTTCATCCCTACTGTGAGGACAGTGAAATACATCCAGGACTTTTATTTTATGACATGATAATTCATATAGCATCTTTGTTGTAATGTCATGGTACTGCTCTATTGATATAAATCCTTCGTTTATTAAGTACTGGTTCGTGATAATAATTATCTCATAACCTCTTTGACTAACGCTCTTTAACGTCTGAATTGAATCGGCTAGAAACACAGGGTTCTTTATATCCGTCCACTTATGGTCAGGATAGTCTTCAATAATGGTCCCATCCCTATCAAAAAATGCGACCTTCAATTAAATCCCTCCTTATTTTTCATTGATTCATGGGTGATAACACCGCCTGCCTCGTCAACTTGCGTGAAGCTGAAAACTCAAGTGGATTTTAACAAAAAGTCAATTCGATTATAGAAAAATTTGGAAGTCAGCTAGTAAGCGATGTAAAATAATAAGTGAGTTTCTAGGGTGGTAAAGATCGGAACTATTCCCTTTAAGTTATTTACTTAAATCCATATATACTAATAAGTTGTCAGGGGCGCAATTCAAACGTATAATGAGGATATAGCTTGACTAGAATAAAAAAAGATTGATCGATGTTGTCGCATCGACCAATCAATGCAATAGTCGGTTCCCTACAAGGGGATCAGCACTTACGGAGTGAGAATAACCCATCCCTATGAGCCGTTAACTCAAGGATGGGTTATTTTTTATGGTTAAATGACAGAATCAACACAATTAAAGTTGCGAAAGCTACAGCAAACATTAACGTTTCAAAAACTGACATCGACATCACCCCCTTTCATGGGGAGTGAGCCGACCACCCTTGAGTCACCTATTCTATTACCTTTTAATTATACCATACAGACGTTCTTAGATTAACTAATAGTTCATGATGAAATAACTCTTCCACTTTTGTCTGCCAGTACTTCCCCCAACGCTAGTCTCTTCAGATTTCATTCTTCATAAGCGTCCCGCTGTCATTAAACCAGATGACTAACCATTCGGCATCCAAGTAATACACCACCTAAATTCCCTGTTTATCTTAAATATCTATCCTAACGACTTTTTTAATACATAACTCACTTTGTCATACTCCATTTCCTCTTCATAAAACCGATGTGCGTCTGTTCGTTGCAAGCCTGATGACAGCGCAACACTTTCATAACCGTTGTCTTTTGCCCACTTATGGACATAGGTAAGTAACTTCTCCCCATACCTACTAGACCGTTTCGTGGTATCCGTCACCAAATCACAAATCCAAATGAATCGACCATAATAAAGTGTGATTAGTGGCTTGAAACCGATTACTGCAACGATATTCCCTTCACTTTGTACACAGACAGTTGGTAACAATCTTTCTCTGTACTTCACAGACTAATTCCAAGTAGGTATCTACATCCAAATGTGTTCGCAACTGCTTCATAATCGGATATGCTTCAACAATTTCATTATGTGTTTGAAACTCGTTAATCGTGAATCGTGAATCGTGAATCATTCCTCACACACAGCAACCCCTTTTCCATAAATATACCATGCGGTTTCATTGCAACATGATTAAATTGTTTGCCGAGCTCATTCGAGAATACAAATATCCAAAAGCTTATTCGAATCAAACACTTGAAAGTTAAACCCCTCAAACGTATAATAAGAATAAGATTAGAATACAATAAAAAAGACCGCTTGGTGCGCTAACACCAAACGGTCAATGTAATAAGCAGGTTCCCTACAAGGGGATTGGCAAAATGACAGGGATAACCCATCGAGCCTTTAACTCAAGGATGGGTTATTTTTTATGGTTAAATGCAAGTACCAATACGATCAATGTTGCAAAAGAAATTGCAAACATTAACGATTCGAATACTGTCATTGGCACCACCCCCTTTCGTACGGAAGTGAGCCGACCACCCTTGAGTCACCTATTCTATTACTCTTCTATTATACCATACATACGTTCCTCCAAACTCCAATTCCACTATTCCTGTATGAAAGATTTATAACTCTATCATCATTTTTATGTAAATATAAAGGCATCTAAAAAGATGCCTTACATTTAAAATGAAAAAGTCGTTTAAGGTAGCCTTGTAAGCTTATCTATCCCTGCAGTTTTTACATACTTTAATGAGTTCTTTCGCTTCCGTTTTATGATTGTATAATAACTTAATTCTATTTCGAGTACACAACGGACAGTCTCCTCTTCCTTTTGAAGGGAGCTTTTTTATTGCTTTTCCTCGGTTTCTTTTCGCCATGACCATCCACCTCCAGAATGAAAATTCATCTTTCTCTTTATCTAATGATGGCATGGGGAGATCTTATGGGTATTTTAATAATTTATTTATGAAAAACTATTCTTGGTAATTAGATATCATGATAAGGAAGTCCGTTAATTGCCATAGTCCGTCCTTTTTTACTGAGATTATCTACAAGTAGTGACATATATATATTCAATCATTTAATAGCGGGAATAATACCTTCGAAAATACAAAAAGAGGTATTTCACACTCTTGCAATACTATCCCCCGTCCCTTTTGAATATCATAAAAGAGATGAATATATGAGGAGAGAACTATATGCAAATTCATGTAGTACATCCAGGGGAAACATTATGGTTGATTGCACAACGCTACGGCGTCACAGTAAACCAAATCGTGGCAGCTAACCAGTTAGAAAGTCCAAGTAAACTAGTAAGTGGATTGGCTCTAGTCGTTCCAACACCTCCCCAGACCCATAGGGTACAACCTGGTGAAAATTTAACAGGAATTACACGCCGTTATGGCACAACTGTCAAAGAAATTAGTGAGGCAAATCAAATTCAAGATCCCAATCTGATTATATCTGGAACTATATTAACCATCCCCGCCCATAAACCAGTTATTGATGTGAATGCCTACACAATCAATACTGGGGAAACAGGCGCTAGGGAAATTCAAGAAGTTGGCCAATATTTAACCTATTGGATGCCTTTTGTTTATACGATTCGTGAAGATGGTGGGCTAAGTACCATCGACGATACCGCTATGCTTCAATCTGCCGCTGCCGAAAGAGTTGTTCCTGTGATGGCCATTACAAATTTCAGTGCCACGGCCGCCGGATCTACTCTGGCGCATTCAGTCCTTGCAAGTACTGATATCCAGGATGTTTTATTAACAAATATTTTAAAAGTCATGAAAGAAAAAGGCTATCAAGGATTAAATATTGACTTTGAAAATGTGTTGCCGGCCGACCGTGAAAACTATAACCAATTTTTGCAACGTGCAGTGGATCGCTTGCATCCGGAAGGTTATTCCGTCTCAACAGCCCTTGCTCCAAAGATTAGCGATGAGCAAAAAGGGTTGTTATATGAAGCACATGATTACGCAGAACACGGAAGAATTGTCGATTTCGTCGTATTGATGACCTATGAATGGGGTTATCGATTAGGTCCTCCACAGGCAATTTCACCGCTAAATGAAATAAAAAGGGTGCTGGATTACGCTGTTACCGTAATACCAAGAAACAAAATCTTGTTTGGTTTTCAAATCTATGCGCGCGACTGGTTACTTCCTCATGTGCAAGGACAAGAGGCAGAAACATTTAGCCAACAGGAAGCAATTCGCCGGGCTATTCAATATGGGGTGGCCATTCAATATGACCCAATAGCGCAGTCACCATTTTATCGCTACACGGATGCAGAGGGGCGTAACCACGAAGTCTGGTTCGAAGATGCCCGCAGTGCACAGGCAAAGTTTGATGTGGTAAAGGACTATAATTTACGCGGAATTAGTTACTGGGTTCTTGGTTACCCATTCCCGCAAAATTGGTTGTTACTGGAAGACAACTTTACTATCCGAAAAATACGCTAGATTTCTTTATCGATACATCCAATAACCTTATCCCTACAGAGTCACTGAACATAGGATAGGATACCCGATACTTGGAATGGAGGCACTCTTATGTACTATAACCCTTATCCACACTGGGCCAATCCTTATTCTAATCCACTGTGGCTGTACAACGAGCATGTTCAACCACAGACCGTTTTAAGTCCGCCAAGTCCTTTTCCATCTATAAATACGCAAGTGTTGAATACTTCGGCCCTAAGATTTCAAGATCTATTGAAACAAGCGGATTTATTAGCAAGCAAGATCGTTAACTCTAAAGAATTCGCACATGAGTTAATGGAAGCAGCACAACTATCAAATACAAAAAAGGTGGATGAATTAATTGTATCAACAGGCATTACATTAAAAATCAAAACAAATTTTAGCCCAACTGGAATTCGTATTGAGTTAAACAACGACGAAAATCCAGGTGAATGTTGTCATTTACTAATGACATTAAAGTGGTAAGGTTGAGGATTCTTTTTTGTATTCCGGACATAATTTACGCGAAATTAGATTGATTAGAATAAAAAAAACCAAGCAATCAGCGTAACAACTGGTTACCAATGAGCTTAAATAACCCACCCCAATGAGCTATTTACTCAGGGATGGGTTATTTTTATATCGTTTTGAATTGTCAAATCTGTCCCTATAATCATTGATTAAAAAGGACTAATTTCACTAACACTAACGAGGACAAGTCTATTTCAAACGAAAGGAGTCTTCCTCTTGAAACAACAGTCTGATAAGAACCAAGCACATACGGAGCAACAATTCCAAGGTCAAAAGAAACAAGCACTACAAGCAATGAAACAGGCAATGCAAACAATTCAGTTGAGCACTTCAACGACTGACCTCCAATCGTTGCAACAAGCACAGCAACAACTTCAACAAGCATCACAGCTGCTGAATCAAATGCAAGGGACTGCGGTTACCAAATCGACTACCGCAGTTCAGCAACAATTGGAGCAAGTTCGGCAACAAATCGAACAGGCTGCGCAAACCTTACAGCTTATCCATTCGCTAAATAGTGGAAATAATAGCTTCAAAAAAGGTTAAAAACCTGCCTTCGACTTATTCAACCAGTCGAAGGCAGGTTTTTCTTTTCAAGTAACGCAGCTTTTACTGCTTCTTTAATCTCCTGATAGCCCGTACACCTGCATAGATTCGACTGAAGCCACTCTTCAATCGTCTCATCTTCAGCGTCAGGATGCTTTTCAATAAGGGCATGTGCATTGACGATAAACCCTGACGTGCAGTAGCCGCATTGAATGGCCCATTTCTCAATGAATGCTTTTTGAACCGGCGAATCCAACAACCCCTCGATTGTTGTAATTGGTTCATTTACCGCTTCAACTGATAAAGATAGACATGAATGCATTGGTTCACCGTTTATAAGGACAGTACAAGCCCCACAATCGCCGTTTTCACATGCTTTTTTTGCACCAGTTAAGCCAAGTTGCTCGCGTAATGTATGCAAAAGCGTATCGGCAGACCGGATGACCGCATCATGGGTTTCACCATTCACAAGAAGTTGAATAATTGTTTTTGTTGTATCAATGGAATTGATCACTTTTTCCCCTCCAAAATTTCAAACGTATCTACTAACAGGTTTTTTAACACGAATCCACGGTAAGCTGCGGATGCATGCGAGTCATCCACAATTGATGCTGGAAGATGGGAGGCTATTTGTTCAATTCTTTCCCTCTCAGATAATGAATTATCATTAACAATCGCTTCTATCTTCTTTGAACGAAATGGAAAACTACACAACCCGCTAAAAGCGACACGGATTTGGTTCTCTTTCAACAAAGCCGCTAAAGTGACGACAGGATAACCCACTTTAGTCATTTGAGTCCGTTTCAAACTAAGATAAGGCAAATCGATAAATGATGCATCGACGATAATTTGAACAAGGAATGTACCTTCATCTAAAGTCATCTTTCGATCGAATATTTTTTTCAATGAAACAACTTTTTCTTCTCCCTGTGAGGCGATCTTTACCTTTGCATCCGCTAATAGAAATGGTAAAACACCTTCCCGGTATATCAATTGACTATTTATATTACCGCCTATCGTAATTTTGTTTCGTGAAGAATGATTGGCAATTTGCTTAACAGTTTGGCTTAATAAGGGAAACTGATTTGTTTCCACCAGTTTATTTAACGAAATCGCCGCACCAATAACAAGCTGCCCTCCCTGGATTTCACATACATTGCATTCAGGAATCCCTTTAATATCAATTACCACATCGGCATGCATTTTATTCGTCCGTGCGAACGTAATGAATTCTGTTCCTCCTGAATAATAGATAACTTTTTTCCGGAGACTAGTCGCTGTAATATACGTCTCTATAGCTTCCGCAATGGTTGAAGGCTTATAGTAGTTAAAATCGAATGCAATCATTGTCCGCTCTCCTTCTTTGTTTTCCATATTAATTCTGGAATGAGCGGTAGTTCGTTCAATTCAACTTGCGCTGCCTCGGAAAGTCCATTCGCTAACGCCGGTGCCATACCGATTACTCCGTGTTCCCCGATTCCCCGTGCACCATACGGTCCGTCCGCAAATGGTGTTTCGATAAAATCGACCAAATACTCTACCGGCTGTTCCCCGTAACGAAGCATATGATAAGTGCGCAGATCCGCGTTTTCTACTACCCCATTTTCATCAAAATGAAACGATTCACTGCTAGCAAAACTTAACCCAAAATACATGCCGCCCCGCATTTGCTGCGTCGCCATCATGGGATTAATAATGGTACCGCCGTCAAGCACCGTGACAGCTTTAAGTATTTTGTATGTGAAATTACGTTCATCCAATTCGACTTCTACCGCCTGTGAACCGACAGACCACCATGACCCCGGTTTCCCGAAACCAGTTTCCTTATCCATCGGTGTCAAATGGCGTTGAATATAAGAACCAGTTCCTATAATCTGCGCGCCTACCGCATGGCCGCTAGGTAATGTGTAACCTAAAGCAATGTCCTTTATTTCAACTCCGTAAGCGGGGTCAGGTACTAAATAGACGCGTCCGCCTCCCACTTCCAAATCCTCTTCAGAGCATTGCAATACGATGGAAGCTGTTTTTTTCATTTGTTTAATTGCACTTTCAGCGGCAGCTAGTACTGCGCGTCCCGCCAAGAACGTCGTGCTGCTCGCAACGGTGCTCCATTGATGTGGATCATACTGTGTATTCACTTCCATGATCACGTGAATTTTATCCATCGGCATATTCAACTTTTCAGCAAGAATCTGTGCAAGGGTGGTTTTCGTTCCTTGTCCAAGCTCAATCGCAGCACAGTTTAAATTCACAGCTCCATCTGGTTCAAATGTGATAACTGCTCCTGCTTGGGCATTCGTCGCAGTCTTCGACGTTTTCCAAAACAAACTGATTCCCTTTGCGCGCACTAAATTTTCGCCAACTGCGATTCTTTGCCCTTCATCCCAGCCAATCAATTCTTTTGCTCGAATAATACATTTTTCAGTATCCCCTATATTATTTGTAGTGAGTACTGTTTGGGTAGGTGTTGTGTCTCCAGGTTTAATCACATTCAATATTCGTAATTCAATCGGATCCATATTCAATTGCTTAGCTAATATGTCCATCGTTCTCTCAACAGCAAAAGTCAGCTCGGGATGCCCATAACCTCGGTATGACGTTGCGAACGGATGATTCGTATACATGCAGTAGGAGTCACACCATACATTTGGAACATTATATGGCCCCGTGCAATCGAGTGCAATCGCCTGCGTTATACCCGCCCCATGGTCTGTATAAGCACCTGAATCAACGAGGAAGGTATACTGCCCCGCCATCAATTTCCCTTCTTTCGTCACACCCAGTTTTATCGTTGCATCAAGTCCGATATGACACGGGGCGGTTATCATATCCTCTTCCCGCTCATACTGTAGCTTGACCATTTTCCCACCGACAGCTTTCGATGCCAAATAAGCAAGTGGCTCTAATTGAATAGCTCCTTTTCCACCGAAAGCACCACCAATTAACGGGATGTGGACGATAACATTGCCTACTTCAATATTAAAAAACTGGTTAAATACCTTTTTAATCATATAGGGGGATTGAGAACAGGAATGGATAATCACTTTCCCGTCCGGATTGATCTCCACCCGGGTACTTCGTGTTTCCATCGCGGCATGATCGGAAAGGTTGAATGAATAAGAAGCCGATATCATTTCTGCACAATTCGCCCAGATAGTGCCAATATCTCCTTTACGGATTTTAATGTGACTCCCGATATTTGTACCAGGAACAGGATAGACGTTATCGATTATTTTTGTATAGTCTCCGGAATTGTCATGTACTAATGGTGCGTCAGCTTGGAATGCCTGCTGGACTGAATTCACGACGGGTAGCGGTTCGTATTCTACTTTTACCTTGCTTGCCGCCAGTTTTCCTTGATGTTCAGAATCCGCCACCACAATTGCTATCGGCTCCCCATAATACCGCACCTTGCCGAATGCCAATGGTGGGCGGTCTGCAAGAATCGGACCAATATGAAATGGGAAAACCTCTCCTGTCACGATTGCACGCACGCCAGGTATTTTCCATGCTTCAGTCGTGTCGATAGATTTAATCAAGGCATGTGCTTGAGTGCTTTTCACAAGTTTCGCGTGCATTAGACCAGGTACCGAATAATCCCCAACATATCTAACTTTGCCCGTCGATTTTTCTACCACATCAATTCGTTGTTCAGACTTGCCAACCGTTGTCCATATTTTATTCGTCATTCACAAACGCCTCCTGGACAAAATTTAACGTGCAACAATAACAAGTGTATCCGTGTCAACTTCATGCGCTGAAGCATCCATTATCTTCTCTAGTGTCATGCTGATTTTCTGTAATTCCTTTTGATCTTTCACAATGAAAACAGGTGCGCCGCCGCCCTGTAATGATTCCGGTTTTATCGTGATGATAGCGACAATCTCTGCATGCTGATTTTCCAAACCACTCAACTCCTTATAGTACAGACTCCAGATTACTGTCCTTTAAACGTTATGCATTTTAGATTTCGTTCCCCTATTTTCCTTTATCGGCTTCTTTAGGCATCCGGATTGCACTATCCAATACGGGGACATTGTCTAATACGGCCTTGATTTGATGGAAATCTTTTTCCCGCGGCAAAAAGAACAATGCGATTCGACCGTCTGCCATATCTCTTTTCGTAAGTGGAATCAATGCCGGTTCACCGGAATCTAGATAACTGCCCAGTACAGTAGCAACATGGTGCAACATTGCTTGTCGCTGCCCTAGGAAGGACAAAGTGACAATACTGTTTTGATTTTTCGGGATGATAATTGCACCAACTGCCTTTTCGGTAATTATTTTTCTTGTATCTTCCAGTCCCACATTTTTAATGAGGATATCACCCACAAAAAGCGTCGGACCTTCAAAACGAATCTCTGCTTCTGTAACATCCGCGATTGCATTCAATAACTGTCCTGACATGTTGAACTTCACCATGACTAGCATGATAATCCCACCGATAATTCCCAACCAGAAGGAAAACACAGCACATAATGTAGTGATAAGAGCCGTGAACATCACTAAATAATTCCGACTTTCAAACGCTTGTGCCATCCCCTCAATAAATGGCGTCCCACGCTCTACAAGTTCGAAGTTATCGATATTTTGAAGTGACTCCCTTTCCATTTTCCGAACTTCACGAAATTGAGTAGCAGCAAGACCAAGGAATGTCACGGCAGTCCAATCAGATTCCAACACTGCTGGAATCGCTACGGCACCGATGAATGCCGCAATGAAACCAAAGGAAAGGTGAATGATTCGCCCTGTCGGATACGTTGGGTATTGCCGAAAATCAGTACGTAACAAGAGTGTTCGTGCCACAAATCCAAAAACAATTCCGACTACGACCGGAAGTAAATAGTTATCCAAATACTACACCCCCGAAAAGTTATATACTTCTCTCGCATTCTAACCAAAACCACGACAGATTATAATGTGGAGACGATATTAGAGAATGAATAGAAGATTAGCTAGATGGCGACAGTGGATGAAAAGAAATGAGGTGAGAATTTGCAATCGATTCAACAAATGATTGAAACTGTATTGAATGATGTCCAACCTGTTGTGCTTGCCATGGTTTTCCAAGTGAAGGGCTCTGCTTACCGGAAAGAAGGGACCTGGATGCTGATTCAAGAGGATGGTGCACGTATCGGTGTCATCAGTGGTGGTTGTCTTGAAAATGATTTACATAATCGTGCCATAGAAATGTTTAATACAGGAAAAGTAGAAATTGTTCACTATGACTTAAGTGCTGAAGATGACCTTGGTTGGGGGCGTGGTGCGGGATGCAATGGAGTAATCTCAGTCTTCGTGCGCGATATCGATAATGATTTCCGGCACTTTCTAACCTTAATGCACAAACAGTTCTTGGCCATGCAACCCGTTTTATTTATCCAATCAATAAGTGAGTTTGACAACTATGCATTTTTAAATGTAAGCAAAAACTGCCTCGACCACTGGCAAGGTGAAATCCCCTTCGAACTAGATGCCTTCACTCCGTTTCAAAACAAAGTAGGACAAAAAAGTAAGGACGACGAAGACGAAATGATGTATTTTCAACTTATATGGCCTCGACCTGCCCTTTATATAATCGGTGCAGGGGTTGATGCACGACCGCTTGCACGACTTGCTGGAAACGTTGGGTATGCGGTTCATCTGTTTGATTCTCGGAGTGCACTTTGTAATGAAATTCATTTTCCTACTGCAGTATCTTTTCAGGTTGGCGACACCGAGAAACTAATCGACAATATCTCTTTAAGTCCACTCGATTCAGTTGTCATTATGACGCATGATTTCCAGTTGGATGCGAAACTAATGCATAGACTCCGCGCCCATCAATTATTGTACCTTGGTATTTTAGGGTCAAAAAAACGAACTGAACGTTTACTAGGCGAAGAAATTCCCAATTGGATTCATTCACCTATAGGGCTTTCTATTGGTGCAGATGGACCTGAGGAAATCGCTGTTAGTATAGTAGCAGAACTTATAGCAGTTAGACGCGGGGGAATTTCATGAAAATCGCAGGTATTTATCTTGCCGCTGGAAACAGCAGCCGTATGGGGAGTAATAAATTAGCACTACCTGTTGGAACCATGACAGTAGGTAGCTTAGCGCTTGAAACAGCTTTGAAATCATCGCTCGATAAAGTCTATATCATTACAAAGGATAAGGACGATGCAGATTGGCTTCCCGCTGAAATGAAACTAGATGCGAGATGTTCATTCATAAAATGTCCAACTGCTCATCATGGCCAATCCGAATCATTGCGCTACGGCATTCAACAGGCACAAACTGATCGCATGGATGCCGTCATCGTCATATTGGCGGATCAACCTTTTATCACCGTCCAAATGCTCGAAGAAATGATTGCGTGCAGGAAGAACAACCAGATGTGCAGATTCGTCGCTACCACATATGAACAGACAATCATGCCGCCAGTTCTTTTTTCGTCTTCCATGTATACCGAACTGATGGAGTTACGTGGAGACAATGGAGCAAAAGCAATTTTACGAGGTGATTTTCTCCAAAAAGGAAAGCTATTACCCTGTGCTGATAAGAGGCTAGTATTCGATGTCGATACAGAGGCTGATTACGAAGCACTCCAATTAATAGAAAAAACGAAATGATAGAATATATCCTATCATTTCGTTATCGTTATTCTTCCATTATCCGTTCTTAATTTAATCAAATTCTCACCATTTCCGAACTTCGTATGTTTGTTTTCATATCCAAAAACATCGATTCTTCCGTTGTCCGTTTTAACGTCAATCGTAGCATTCGTCGGTTCCTTTTCAGTTTGAATCTCGATTTTACCGTTATCTGTCGTTAATTCAATCGGTCGATCTAAATTGTTTGTTACAAGGGAAATTCTCCCGTTATCTGTTCTTCCGACAATCGTACCATCAACATAATCTAGTATAATTGCTCCGTTATCAGTTTTAACATTGACAACTGTAGCATCAATGGTTTTTAACTCAATCGTGCCATTGTCTGTCTCCAGTGCCAACTCTTTCGTTTGAATATTCTCCACTTTGATCCGGCCGTTATTGCTTTCCGCTTGAATTCGATCATACTGTTTTTTAGGCACTTTCACGATTAGCTTTAAGTTTAACGAGGATAAGCCAAAGTTAATGAAACTTCGCCGCTTTTCTTTGAACTGAACAGATAGTGTGTTTTCTTTTACAACAGCCTCGAAAATGAATTTCGACCTTTTCTTTGTCTTCCCTGAATACGACACTGTCGTTATCGAATCTTTGGTTGGCACAATCTCGACCATTGCATTGGTCGTCAAAATTTCAATACTGGTAAATGATTGATCATCAATCACTTTTTTCTTGGCGTTATTTTCAAAGTGATTCCCGGAATTGAACATCAATGCAATTCCACCAACAATAAGCAATACCAACGCTATGATAATGAACACTTTATTTCTAATAAACATTTTATGCCAAACCTCCTTATTTATGATTTCAAGTTTTTTCTGTATCCGAGATTCTTTGCATTAAACGAAGCCGATATGAATTCATAGCCGCTTCCCCGAGCTGGTCAAGCAGATTATAGTTGGCAAACGCGCCGACAATCGCGCCGAAGCCAGGAATTAATTGAAACATTTTCACTAAATCAATGTAATCTCGGTATTCTTGCTGAAAGTCCCTCCAATCCATATCAGCAATCAACAGTTTCTCTTCTTCCCAATTCTCAATAATAGATAATGTCTCTTTCCTTGTTTCCTCACTTGAAAATGCAAGCTGGAACACATGTAAAATGAACAATCGCTCTTCATATTCATTCGTATCAAATCCATAAACCGCAGCGGCTTCAAACAGAAACTTCATTTTAATGGATAATAGAAGCGGAAAGTCAACAAGCCCTAGCATAATTCCCCCTGCTCCAGTTCCTGCACCTTCAATGACAGCAGTTTTGCGGAATGACGAAAGCTTTTCCTTAAATAACTCATCCCGCTCATATAGACTTAGCGCGGTTGATTGCCTTTTTTTCGTCGTGATAGTAGAGCCAACCAAAGTGGCTTTCACCATGTTTTTTATGCTCTCTGTCATTACCTGATGAAACTTTTCTGGAATAAGACCATTCACTTTCATTTGCGCTTTTTTTGACGTACGGCTAATAATGCCTGATCGCTTTGTCATTTTCCGCTTCCAAAAATGCAACTCCTCTTGAACTTTCATCGTATAGTCAACCATAATTCTGTACCCTTCTCTCTGTTGCAATCAATTCACTGATTACAATTTAGTATAATGGATAGGATTTTAATTCAAATGGACCTGAGAAGTGATTGCAACTCAGTCTTAAGATGTAGTTAACGTGACCCATCACGAAAATGCCACTTTCTAAATAGTAGCCACAAACAGACGAAAATCAAAAATGCTACTCCTTCGAGCGCTAAAATGTACCACGGATAGGGTCCTAAGTAGTCAAGCAAACTTCCGTTGACTGGTTTTTCCCTTAAGAACATATAGTTGCCTTGGAAAAATACATTAACCGCAAATATAAGTGGCAACAACAAGTTTAAAATAATCATTGTCTTGATGATTCCTATAAAAGTAGGCCTGTATCCTTTCATCCACGTAAAGTATAGTGCCGTTATTATGATTCCAATATGTGTGTAAAAAAAGTGGAAATACCTGAAATGCGGGAATCCAACATCTAATACAGGAGTCGCCATCGCTTGAAGCGCCCCTCCAATACCTGCAAAAAAGATGAAATCATACAAAAGCCTATTCCCTGTCCATAAGAGAACAATCGCAACAAGTAAACTAATGCTGCATAATTCTAGCGGCAACGAATCGCTAAGTCCCCATCTCCCAGTTACAATCATCCAAACATGATAAAGGACTTCCATTACCAATAAAGTCAACGCAAAAAGGCGTTCATACTTCGACGACACCGACCATCGCCTTCTTAAAATAAATAACAATAAGATGGATAGGCACAACACGCCTATTGCCGCCACATGCTCCATTGAAAATAATAAGAAGGAAGGTTCACTATAGCCAGCCATCCTTGTACCCCATTTCTGTAAGTCCTTTTATCTTGATTTATAAACAATATCCACTTTCCCGACCTTATTATCCATTTTATACGTTTTTGCTGATTCCGGATAGGCTATCTTTATGCAAGATACCTTTATGTCGACAGGAAAACCATTGAAATACTCGAAGTTGCAAGTTGAATGCTAGGCGTAGCCATCATGTATCCAAAGACTTCTCCGGATCCTTCAATATGTTTTTTTGACTCTTATGAATAGCTTTCAAAATTGGGCCGTTCATATTGTCGTTAACAATTACGCGTATCTACATTTCATACACGATTAACTGTTCATTGCCGAATATTTCATCGAACGAAACGGGTTTTCCATTGATAAAAAGGTTTATCGTATCATATTTCTCTACCGTTTTGATTTTATATAATACTTGATATTTTAATTTGGTGTTTGAGTAGTCAGAATCATATTCTTGATTGATAAACACGTTCAATGTGTCTTGTTGAGCACTTATATTAAAGTCACTAAAATAAACGGCATCATTTCCTTGATTAACATATATTCCATTTATAAATACATACATATTTTTTTCACCATCAAGGTAGAGATAATTACCATTCTTCACTTCAGCATATTCAATAAATTCCTGTACAGCATCATTTGCATTACCTATGCTTATTTCTGAAAATGAAAAATCCGAATTACACCCAGTTAATAGAAGGATCAGAACAATTAACGATAATCGCTTTTTCACATCAGCACTCCTTGTAATAATAGTGGTTTATTTCTGTTCAGATAACTAACTCTGCTAAAAGTATCTTTTATCATTAATACGTTACTAACAACCTATTCATTTCATTAATTGAAAATTAAAAACGATGCCTTTATGAGATTTCATTTACTCATAGAGACATCGTTTTCATTATTTTTTAAAACCTGATGAATTGATAGCCAATATTCAATTGAAAGGTAGGATTCGAAAACTTATTACTCAAGTGGAATATCCACTTCTACCTTGCCGTCCAAATACAGCGGATAGCTATTAATATTCAGACGAATTGGATTCACTTCATTCTCAAAATCAAATGTAGAGACTGTTGTGACATAAGGTGCTTCTCTGCTAGCATGCATTTCGATTAAACTATTACTTAAATCATCGCCTTCTTTGTCAAATATTCCAGCCAATAGTAGCCAACCGCCAGGTCGATAAGTGACTTCCAATGTATTGCGGGATGGCACTTGCACAGCAATATCCAGTCCACTCGGCACATACAGCACTTTCTGTTGCTCAAAATCGACCTCGATATAATCCGAGCCTTTTGGAAGTGCTTCGATCCTCTCCATCACTAACGTTAGTTTTTTCGGCTGCCTGAAGTAATTGCTCTGCATGAATAGACTTACTTCGCCATCACGCAATAGACCGCCATCTCCATTTCTCGGTTGACCCCAATCTTCACCATTCTCATCAATCAAACGAACCGATGTAAACTTTAGTAAATGCATTGTGTTTTGTTCGTCAGTAGTTAGTCGGATTTCTGCGCGTAACGGCGAAATTTTCAACTGTTTAATGTCAATTTTTTGACCATCTACGACAACAGATTGGTTCACTTCATATACTTTTGGTTGTTTAATGGGCTTGGTGAGTGTGAATGGCACGGCGAACTTTGTCTCTGCTGGATCACTCAAGACCAAATTAAATTCAAATGACATATTAGCATACGATAATTCATCAGCAGACGTAATTTCAACTTTGTCTTCCTGTACAGTTCTTTCACCCGATCTAGAGACATTGTATGAACTTGCGACACCAAATGGAATACCTTGTTGAGACACCTCTAAAGAAGTTATACTCACTTTGGAAAGATCAAAGGGGGATTCAAGCTTATAAAATATCGTCATGCCCGAATGATCAGCTACGACATTCTGTAAAGTCAAGGTATAGTCGCCCTGCGTTACTACAATTCCGAGTTCTTCATAGTAATTATTTTCAACAATGTCGCTGATTCCTTTATCATAAGCAATCATGCCAACGATAGGAGAAAACCCTGGAATTTTGGCCACAGCTTGTGCAAACACAGGGGAAACGCGAATCGACGTCACAAATAGTAGCAGTACAATAGCAGCTACACTGGCGACTGAATACAGACCGCGCTTTCTCTTCTTAGTCAACCGATGCTGATGCACGGCAGTTACACGTGCTTGATGCAATTCTTCTTTTGGGATTTCAACCGCTTCTAATTCCTCCGTCAACTTCTGCCAGTCCTGCTCATTCAAGTTGGTCATTATAGTTCCTCCTTTGCAATGAGTACGCGTAATCTTTTTAACGTCTTATGTAGCCTCGATTTCACAGTACCTTCGGGAATTTGCTTCAAGTGTGCAATTTCTCCGTTCTTCAAATCCTGGAAGTATTTTAAATAGATAAGTTCTTGTTGTTCTGTTGGCAGACTTGTGATAATATCGGCCATTTCAAATGGTTTATGATCTGTCGACGCTAGTTCAATTTCATGATTGTAGACTAATTTCTCTTGTTTCTTTTTCATATCTAGGCAAATATTGATGATAATTCGGACAAGCCAGGTTGCTATGTACGTTGGTTCTTTGACGGTATGTATCTTTTTTTAAAGCTCGATACGTCAGCTCTTGCATAGCTTCAATAGCATCATGCTCATTTTTCAAATACGCATAAGCCGTACGATAGAGCGTATCTTCATGTTGTGCCAACAGCTTCACCAACGCCCGTTCATCACCCGCAATGGTCCTTTTCGCCAAATCCAGCTCCATACTCCCACCCCCTGTTACCTATTAGACAGTTCAAACTGGTAAATCGTTCATTTTATTTTTTTCAATAAAAAACGAATTCAACTAAATTTAGTGAACTCGTTGCTTAACTCCCTCTTATATTAGCATTATCATGCACTTCATAAGAAAACTATTCATCAATATACATAGTGGTACCAAGATAGAGGAATAAGGAGCTTTAGTGGCGAAAACAATCACATAGAGAGATATAAAATCACTTCTTTCCACGTGCTTTAGCACTTAGTGTATCTGTAACAGCGGAGAGCGGCGGACGAAAGACCACACATACGATTATCGAAAAAACTGTGTAGTGAGAAACCTCGCTAATGGTGTAGTAGCCGTTCAGTCCAAAGCGATTCAAAAGTACCTATACATAGAGCGCCTGGGACTTAATCACAAGAGTAAGTAGTAATTTACTGGTTGATTTTGGTGAATATACACTTGCGATATGAAAGCAATCTATCTGATAGGGGATGATTTAACTGAAGCTTACATATAAAAATAATCACATGTGGACTATCACTGGGTTTATATGGTCGATAGTTGCTGTATTGAACGTAGGTTTGATATTTTTTCTTTTGAATGGTAGTAATGGTGCATTTGGTTTAGTAGTTGGCCCTATACTCCTATTGAACATTTTATTGTCTACTATACTGGCCGTATATTACTTCAAATTACAAACAATCGATTATCTCAGGTTAAAAGACAACTCGCTTTCTATTCATAAAGGGTTAGTTTTCCGAAGAAAAAGAGTAGATCTATCAGATATTGAACAAGGGCGTGTTAGCGCTAGCAAACTGATCTTGATATTAAAAAACGAAAAAGAAATCGACATAAACTTGAATCTATTAACTATAAAGGATTACGAAAGACTACATTCTACGATGCTTCATTTTTGTCCAATTCAATCTCATTATTGAATTAACAAAACTAAAACGTAAAAACGACACCACCATGAGAACTTAATTTCTCATAGCGATGTCGTTTTAAATTTGTTTTATATCGATATATTTGCTTTCTTTTTCGTGAAGTCCACCTCAGGATAATACGCATCTTTAACCAATAGATTCGGCCCTAAGCAGTTAACCGCGGGACAATGGCAACCAATCGTTTTTGCAAGTGGGCGCTCAAGCCAGCGGTCGAGCATTACAGGAAGCGATTCCGTCTGAATATTGCCCATTGGCGGTGTATCACCAAAATCCGTGACAATCACATCGCCAGTGAAAATATTGACGTTCAGACGGGATCTGCCATCTGGGTCATTACGTACTGATACGTTTTTACTGTTGTAAATTCGTTTTAACAGCACCAAATCCTCTTCGTTATCACTGCACGCATAAAATGGCAATGTACCAAACAGCATCCAGACATCTTCGTCACGATGATCCAGTAACTCATGAATCGCTTTCCGCGTTTCATCTAATGAAAGCACTTCAAGCTGAGAAGCGAAATCACTTGGATACATTGGGTGCACCTCGTGGCGCGCACATTTCATTTCCTCTACGACTTGTCGATGAATATGTTCTAGATGCGGCAACGTTCGTTTATTCAACATCGTTTCCGCTGAAACCATGACACCTGCTTCAGCCAATGCTCGGCTGTTATCGATCATCCGCTGGAATTGCTCAGCTCGGCGTTCCCGAGGTGGTTTACGTTCCATATTGGCGAATCCACCGTCCACGAAGTCATCGACTGTGCCCCAGTTATGTGAAATATGTAAGACGTCCAAATAGGGTGCAATTGCCATATAGCGGTCGAGTGGCATCGTTAAGTTCGAATTCATTTGTGTACGGACTCCACGTTCATGCGCATACTTCAATAACGGTAGAACATAGTTCTCTACCGACTTTTTAGAGAACATCGGCTCTCCGCCTGTGATACTTATAGTTCTTAATTGTGGAATTTCATCTAGGCGAGACAGTAGCAATGCTACTTGTAATGCGTCAGGATCTTTATGCTGTAACATATACCCGACTGCACAATGTTCACAACGCATATTGCATAAATACGTCGTCGTGAATTCAATGCTCGACAATGTCAGTTTGCCATGCTCCTGTACATCCAAGTATGCTTCCCATGGATCGAAAGCAGGCGTCATTTTTTTGAGTGTTGCTACATCAGTTTTCATTTTTTATTAACTCCTATACGTATAATAAGCTACTAAAATAGTATGCACCTCAAGCGGACCTTTCGCAAGGCATAAAAAATACCCCATCCTAGAAACCAACTCGTGGATGGGGTTTATCTAACTTGTCTAGACTAAAGCGCCTTGCCCCTCGAGTCACTTCATTCTTGCTGATAAAGGCAAAGGGCGCCTTTATCTTCAAGCCTTCCAGTGCTTGTCGGGGCAGAACAGGCGCTTCCGCTTTTGCTGTTACACTGCAGGTTTATTGGAAAACTGGCTGTTGTACAAATCTGCGTAAAAGCCGTTCTCTTCCAACAGCTCGTTATGTGTTCCTTGTTCAATTACCTTCCCTTGATCCATTACGATGATTAGATCAGCATCCCGGATCGTTGAAAGTCGGTGAGCAATGACGAAGCTCGTTCTCCCTTCCATTAAGCGGTTCATCGCCTGTTGAATGAGGAGCTCTGTCCGTGTATCTACACTCGAAGTCGCTTCATCCAAAATCATAACAGGAGGATTTGCCAGAACGGCACGAGCTATCGTAATAAGTTGCTTTTGTCCTTGTGAAATGTTAGATGCTTCCTCATTCAAGACTGTATCATAGCCCTCCGGCAATGTTCGAATAAAGTGATCGGCATGAGCCATTTTGGATGCAGCGAAAATCTCATCATCCGTTGCGCCCTCTTTTCCGAAAGCGATATTGTCTTTAATCGTCCCATTAAAGAGCCATGTATCTTGGAGAACCATTCCAAAAGTCGTTCGAAGATCTTCACGTGACATATCACGTGTGTCGAGTCCGTCAATTGTAATCTTCCCGCCGTTCAGTTCGTAAAAACGCATTAATAAATTAATCAATGTCGTTTTCCCGGCACCAGTTGGCCCTACAATGGCGACCGTTTGACCTGGGCTCACATCAATGTTCATATCTTCAATTAACAAATCGTCCCCGTAACCAAAGTCGACGTGTTCAAATGTCACTGTACCTTCTGCACGCGTTAAACTCGCTATCGTCACTTCTTTTATTTCTTCTTCCTCATCAAGTAGTTCAAAGACCCGCTCCGCTGCAGCGACAGTCGACTGAATGATGTTCGCGATATTTGCCGTTTGCATAATCGGCTGTGTGAATTGACGTGTATACGTAATGAACGCTTGAATATCCCCGATTGAAATAGCGCGCTGTGTTACTAAAATACCACCAACTACACAGATAACGACATAGCTGAGGTTGCCAATCAAAGACATCACTGGCATGATAATCCCGGAAATGAATTGGGCTTTACGGCCCGCATCATATAGTTGTTCATTCACCTCATCAAATTCAGCAACGGACTTTCGCTCATGGCCGAATGCTTTGACGACCTGGTGACCTGTGTACATCTCTTCAACATGGCTATTCAATTGACCAAGCGTACGTTGTTGGGCAGCGAAATGCTTTTGTGACCTCTTCAAAATTGGCCGGATGCCAAACAACGATAGGGGTAAACTGACGAGCGCAATAAGTGTCAACACAGGGCTGATCGTTAACATCATGATAAGAATCCCAACAATTGTAACAACTGATGTGATAAATTGCGTCAAACTCTGTTGCAATGTGCTTCCAATTGTATCAATATCATTCGTTACCCGGCTAAGTGTTTCGCCAACCGGACGGCCATCGTAATATTTAAGTGGTAGTTTCTTAAGCTTGCCGTTGACATCTTCCCGTAAATCATACACCGTTTTTTGTGCCACACTCGACATGATGTATTGTTGAATATAGCTAAATAGGCTACTGATGATATATAAACCTGCGAGTAAAAGGAGTAACTTACCGATTGCCTCAAAATCGATTCCTGCTCCAGGCACACCTGTGGCCTTGCCATAAGCACCTTCAAATAATTCGGTAATCGCATTCCCCATTATTTTAGGTCCTACAATCATAAAGACTGTACTTAAAATTGCTGCAAAAAATACAGCGATTAATGAATTGCGACGGGGTTTTAAATAACCAATCAGGCGGCGTAATGTACCTTTAAAGTCCTTGGCCTTTTTCCCTGTCATCATCATCATATTTCCTCCGCCAGGTCCCATTGGGGCTCCTCCTTGAGGTCTTGACTGTTTTTGTTCACTCATGCGATTTCCTCCTCCGAGATCTGTGATTCGACGATTTCACGATAGACCTGATTATGTTCAAGAAGTTCCTCGTGCGTACCAATGCCGGCAATTCCACCGTTGTCTATGACGATGATCTGATCCGCATCGATAACGGTACTAACACGTTGTGCAACGATGAGGACAGTCGCTTGCCCCGTTTCATCTTTTAAAGCAGCACGTAAATTTGCATCCGTTTTGTAATCAAGTGCGGAGAAACTATCATCGAAAATATAAATATCTGGTTTACGAATTAACGCACGTGCAATGGATAGCCGCTGCTTCTGACCTCCTGACACATTCGATCCACCTTGCGAAATAACAGCATCGTAGCCGTCATCCATCCTAGAAATGAAATCTTCAGCTTGCGCAATACGAGCAGCATGCTCGATTTCAGCTTGCGTTGCATCTTGTTTGCCGAAACGAATGTTTTCAGCAATCGTACCGGAAAAGAGCAGCGCTTTTTGTGGAACGAAGCCGATTTTCGATCGTACTTCTTCTTGTGATGATTCGCGAATATCAACACCATTGACGCGAATCGTACCGGAAGTAACGTCATAAAAGCGTGGAATCAAGTTAATAAGCGTTGTTTTTCCCGCGCCTGTTCCGCCAATAATAGCGGTCACTTTACCCGATTTTGCCGTAAAGCTAATATCCGATAATGCTGGCGCCTCGGCACCCGGGTAGCTAAATGATACACTGTCAAATTCAAGTGTTCCCGGCTCTTTGTCCGCTTTTTTAGTACCTTCATCCAGAAACGTTGGTTGCATCGCAAGAACTTCGTTAATCCGTTTTGCTGAAACAGCAGCTCGAGGTATCATAACAAACATCATCGATGCCATAACAAGTGCGAACATAATCTGCATAACGTATTGTATAAATGCCATCAAATCCCCAATTTGCATGGCACCATTATCAATTCTAAGTCCACCAAACCAAATTACCCCAACAACGGTTAGGTTCATAACGAGCATCATAACAGGCATTAAAAATGCCATCATCTTGTTAACCTTGATTGATACATCAGTCAAATCTTTATTCGCTTTCTTTAGGCGAACCTGCTCTTGTTTTTCACGGTTAAACGCACGAATCACACGAATACCTGTTAAGTTCTCACGTAAAACAAGGTTTAGCCGGTCCAATCGCGTTTGCACTGTTTGGAACAGAGGTACTCCTTTATATAGAATAAGTAACACTGAACCGATTAATATAGGCATCGCCGCAACAATAATTAACGATAACTTTGCATCCTTTGAAACAGCCATAATTATACCGCCAACCAACATAATCGGGGCACTTACTACCATCCGAAGCATCATAATGACCACTTGCTGCACTTGCGTAATATCATTTGTCGTTCTTGTAATCAGTGATGCCGTGCCAATTTCATCAAAATCTTGAAGTGAAAAGTTCTCCACATGATCAAATACTTTTCGGCGAATATCCCGACCTAATCCCATTGCCGCTTTTGAAGAGTAGTAACTTGCAACAATAGATGCAATCGCCCCAAGTGCAGCAACCAAGAGCATGATTCCTCCAATCTTCCAAATATACGGGATATCACCAATAACGACTCCTTTGTCGATAATATCCGCCATTAGCGTCGGCAAAAATAGATCCGACATCGATTGAATGAAAACAAGTCCTAATATCGCTAGTACAATCCATTTGTAGACGGATAAATTTTTTAACAATTTTAACATTCCACAGATTCTCCTTGTTCTATAGACTTCCTGACAATCACTTTCTTAAATTAGCAAGGTAACTGTAAAAATGGTGCCTTCATTCAATTTACTTTGTACTTGAATAGAACCATCATGCATGTCGATGATTTTCTTCGTAATGGACAAACCTAAACCGCTTCCACCTAGCATACGATTACGTGATTTATCCACTTTATAGAAGCGCTCAAATATATGCGCTTGATCTTCCTCAGCTATACCCATTCCTGTATCCGCAATGGTCACAACTGCTTCCTGCGCACGCTGATATAGAACTATTTTCAGACTACTACCACTAGGTGTGAACTTGATACTATTGTTAATGAGATTAATCCATACCTGACTCATCAGCTCTTCGTCAGCGATGATTTCCACTTCATCTAATGAAATATCCAACTCCAACGATTTAGCAACCCATTGAGGTTCACAAGATAGAATGATTTCACGAATTTGTTTATCCAAACGATACGCTACTGGCTCAAAAGGGTGATGTTGAGATTCTATGGATGTTAGCTTCAGTAAATTATCGCTTAGATTGGCTAATCGCCTACTCTCGGTTTCAATAATCCCAAGATAATGTTCCCGTTCCTTTAACGTTAAATCGCTTTGCTTTAAGACAGTAGCAAAACCACTAATCGAGGCAAGTGGCGATTGGATTTCATGCGAGACATTGGAGATAAACTCTTGACGCATTTGCTCTATTTGATTCAGCTCTACCGCCATCTCATTAATGCTCTCTACTATTTTTCCAAAAGGATGATTCTTTTTATGTTTAAATTGATTCGCCAACTTGACATCATAATCGCCCTTGGAAATTCTTCGCATGGCATCTATCATCATTGTGAAAAAATCCATTCGGCGTGGAGAAACAAACCTCGAAAAAATCCAGCTAGTGACAATGAACAGAAAAATCATCGCAAACAATGTAATCAACCCTCTTGAGAAGTCACTGATATGCAAATCCCATTTCTTATGAATGAACGAAGTTCCTAAGTAAGCTAGCGACCAGTAGCAAACAGTGACGATTAACCAAGCAATTACGGCCGTTCCAATACGCAGCACTTTTCTCAACCTTCTACCTCTAGGCGATAACCTAATCCGCGAATGGTGCTAATCTTAAAGGAATCACAGTGATCGGAAAAACGCTCGCGCAATCGATTAATATGCACGTCAACCGTTCGATCTGTACCTTCGTAATCATACCCCCATATATCCTCAATCAACTGCTCCCGTGAAAAGGTTTTACCTGGATAGCTCGCTAATTTAAACAGCAATTCAAATTCTTTCAGCGGTAACTCCACGTTTCGATTTTCCAAGAACACTTCATATGTTTTGCGATTCATCATCAGTTCGCCTACCTGAACCGTCTGCGAAATTGCAATTCGATAGCGTTTAAGTAGCGCTTTTACCCGTGCAACAAGTTCAGCTGGCTCAAATGGTTTCACAAGATAATCGTCTGTACCCAACTCAAACCCTTTGACTTTCTGTGTCGTATCTCCTTTGGCTGTCAGCATCAGCAACGGGATATCATACTGCTTTCTAATTTCTCGGCATAACTCCCATCCATCCATGTTTGGCATCATTATATCTAATATAACTAGGTCTGCCTTAAATGACTCCAGTGCTACCAAAGCTTCAACACCATCACATGCTTCAACAATTTCAAGGCCGTCTGGACGTAAGAAAAGTCCGACCAACTCGCGCATATGTGGATCATCATCTACAATTAATACCTTTGCCATGCTTGAACACCTTCTTTCTTTGCTCAACAATTAATTCATTTTAATAGATACATGTAAACTCAATATAAACAACGGTTATCAAATGAAGGTATTTATTAATTACTAACCCAGTAATATCAGCGTTTAGCGCTTCTTCACATTATACAGCTTTGTAAAAGAAGTGATATAAAACAGGATGGTTGGGGTGGATTTTAAAAAACGCTGATAGGCGCACAACCCATAACGAAAAAAAACAGCTATCATCTCGATTGAGAGGCTGACTGCTTTTATTGTTCAGCTTTTCAAGTATATTGCGGACTTTATCGCACACGTCTTCGGATTCTTCTATAAAAACTTCATATTCAATTTACCGATTAAATAGTCTTTCGCCATGTACATCCTTTACAATGACTCGTTATATTCAACAGACGTAACTAATTAATTGCACACACTTGCTTCCCCTTTTGATTCACCATACCGAGTTATTGTTTGTATTATAAATAAAAAACTCATTTCCACTAAAAAATCGAAGTAATTATTTTCCTGTTTATAGCACTGAGTTTAAGTGAACACTATAAGTTCAAACAAAAAAGGGAGTGTTTTTAGTGGATATGAAGGATAAAGTACAAAAAGAATTATCTCAAATTGACGTCGAGAAAAAGGACGAAATTTTAGAAAACTTTAATCGATTCAAACAGTATCTTTCGGAGAAAGTTGAGTTAGGGGAAAACATGGGCTTGAGTGAAGAAAAACTTGCCAAAACTACAGAATTAGTTGCAAATTATCTCGCCAAACACGAAGAGCCCCGCAATAGGGAGGAAAAAATGCTAATGGAACTTTGGAATTCCGGTTCTAAAGAAGCGCAACACACATTAGCGCATATGTTACTGGAAATGGTACGGAAAGCTTAGTAAAACGAGTAGTTCATGTTTATATTAAATAGATGACTGTAATTAATCAAAATGCGACCTATCCGCTAATCTGTGGATGGGTCGCTTTTACTTTATCTTACTTATTTATCCCAACAAGTATATTAACCGCTAACACCCATACAGTTACAGCTGCGGAATATTTTGGACCATCGGATTTCAATGCGAATAGATGGCCCGTATATGATCTCACGCCCACCTTCAACTAAAGTTCCTTATTAGTTGAAGAAACGATTTGTAAAAACAAATATTATAGGCTCCATTAAAAAATAAAATCAAATCGCCAAGTGTACCAACAAAAAAAACACAACATAATAACTTGCAATCGTGATTTCATTGTTAAACAGTTCTTTGGATGCCTGAATAAACAACGAATTAAACTTAAACTAACTTAATATCCAACCGATTAAAAGAAAACTTACAATCATCATTGCTCTTTCTTGTCCCCTTCTTTAAAACAAATAGATTCGCTATTTTCTTATTCATTTATTATCCATGCTTCAACTAACTTTGAGGCTAACTCTCCGTTTGATGAAAAGCGTTATCCCGAACTTTTCAAGTACTTGTGTAGCCGTTATTTCTACTTCTTCGTTGTTCGACACATCTTCTTTGAAAAAAGTCTCGTCAACACCGGGTGATTGTAATTCCTGTACTTTTGTATTCCCAGCTTGTTGATCAAAATCAAGAACGACTACTCATGCACCTTGTTTACCAAATAACGTAGCTGCACCAACAACTGGCACTCTTTCACATTGCCCCTATAATGATTACGACACCTTAACCACCTCCAACACGGAATATAACAAGTCCTAATGACTTACTAGACTATTAAATTCTCTGAAGCAGGATAGTAACAATTACCTCTCCGCAAGATATTTTTAAGTAAATACCGAATTCCCGCTCTAACAACCCAAACATGATTAATCAAATAATTAATAGAACAAAATTGCAACTATTAATGCCGGAATAGCTGCTAGAATAGGAGCTATTACGCAAGTCATAAAAACATGTATGTATCCATCTTTATGTGTTAGTCCTGTTACAACTAAAGTCGTTATTACTGCTCCATTGTGAGGTAAGGAATCCAAACCACCAGATGCCATTGCTGCAATCCTATGAATTGCGTTCGGATCTAAGTCTAAATTCACATAAGTCTCTGATAAAGTTTCCATCGCTATCCCTAAACCGCCAGATGCTGATCCAGTAATACCAGCTAGAGCCGTTGTTGCAATATAAAGTGAAATCAACGGACTTCCCGGAACATTTGTCATTATATCTACGAAAATAGCAAAGCCTGATGTTGCCGCAATAACAGCTCCATAGCCAACGTCCGCACTTGTATTAATTAGTGGTAAAACTGCATTCGTTGCACCGATGTTGATTGTTTCTTTTTTCATATCTATATAATTCCAAAAGACGATTGTACAAATTAAAACAGAAATCATTAATGTATATAAGACTTCTATTTTTAATAAGTTTAATAAAACTAATAAAAGTATTGGCGGGGTCATACTTAACATTAAATTGGGTAATTTTTTGTTAGCATACTTATCGATGATTTCCTCATCTTTTTTATCCTCAAGATTTTTCATTGTTGCATAAGTTTCGCCTTTTTTCTCAGACCTATTTAAGGCATATTTTAAATACCAAAGATTAAGCACAAGGACAGTGATGGTTCCTGCAATTCCAATCCATGCTCCCGATGTAACACTAGTGTTTAAATAACTGATTGGAATAATATTTTGAATTGAAGGTGTGCCAGGTAACATTGTCATCGTAAATGTTCCAATTCCAATGAAAAAGGGTGCCAAAAATAAATGCCAAGGTATATCCATTTCTTTGAAAAGTGGTTTAGCAATTGGTAAAACTGCAAAAATAACAACGAACAAACTAATACCGCCATATGTTAAAAATGCACAAATCACCATAATTGAAACCAATACTTTATATTTACTGTTTTTACCTAAAACTTTCAACAATGATTCTGCTATTCTTCTTGCTGCTCCACTGTCATCCATGAATTTTCCAAACATTGCAGCAAAAAGGAAAATTAAGTAGTAATTCTTTGCATAGTTAACAAATCCACCCATATAGTCATTTTGAAATGTTTCTAAAATTGGCATACCGTTTAGCACTATAACAAATAAGCTGACAATCGGGGCAATAATGATAATTGTAAATCCCCTTAACGCAAGGAATATTAATAAAATTAATGAAAGAACTATCGTAGTTATACTCCACATTCCCATTCCCCCTTGTATATTTCTTTAAGCTAGTACTCTACCCTTTAAATACTCTAGTTCGAAGCGCACTTTCATAATTGATGACTTCAAACCTATGAAAGTGCTCTCTATTACTTGAGTATTTATCACCAACAAGATTAAATTGTTTTTCAACCAAACTGCAACACAATTACAATCAGACTGTAGTCCAATTGTAATTCAAGAGTCAATATTCTGTCAACAAGATATTAGAGTACCATTAAAACAATTCCAAAACCCAGTGTTTACTTGAGTATTAATTGCTAAAATGATTGACTTACTATAAAATAACTTTCATAACCAGACCCAAGTACAAATTCAACTGGATTGCAGCCTGATTATGATATAATAGATAATATTCTGACAACACTATATTGGAGTGATTTTTTTGATGAAAAAAGAAAATAAACAAAGTAGAGGTAAAATGACTCAAAAAAGAATTTTAGAAACTGCATTGAAATTATTCACTGAAAAAGGCTATGATAAAGTAACCGTTGATGAAATTTGCGAAAAGAGTGAGTCATCTAAAGGTTCTTTTTATCAGCATTTTTCATCAAAATCAACTATATTTTTAGTGAAATTCTTTGAAGTAGATGACCACTATGCCCAAGTAATAGAAGCTATGCCGGAAGATATCGATGTGTATGAAAAAATATCAATATTTTTTCATGAGGCTTTGTGTATCATTAATGATCAGATGGGAAAGGACTTAATGAAAGTCATTTATAGTTCCGCGCTTGTTTCAAATGACCATACTTATTTCTTAAATAAAGATCGAGAACTAACTCGTATTTTCATATCTTTCGCTGAAGAAATCCAAAGGAACCAACCGATAGATTCTGCTTCTCAAGTAGAGGATTTATTAATGATGATGAGTCAAACAATGATGGGCGTTATATACTATTGGAGTGTTAGCCAAGACGATCGAAAGTTACCTGAGCTGGCTCAATACGTTACAAAAACAATGATTAAAGGTCTGAAAAGTTTGAACGAGGTTCATTTGCCCTAAGTAGATTAACCCCATATTTAAATGGGCACTTACACATCAGAAATTATGAAAGTTTAATTATTCGAGAATGTACCCCTGCAAGCACCCCTTTCTATAAGCCACTATTAGAAGGGAATTTATCACATAGCTTGGTCCTATTAATTCACTCATACTGCATAAAAAAGGCAGGAATCAGAGGAGATAATCTTCTCCGATTCCTGCCTTTCACTATGCGGTCTATTATTGATTATTCACCTAACCAAAAAAATCGAAACCTTACATTGCGACTGGATTCGCTTCGTTCAATTGCACCTATACAGCCTCAGAAATTCTAACATCTTTTCACTTAAAGAATTCATCAATATAATGAAGCGTTTTAATTTCCTTGTTCTTTTCTTTGGCTTTCACAATTTTAACTACCATATCATTATAGGGGGTTGCAATACCGTATTCTTTTCCTTTGTTACTAACAACTCCGTTTATGTAATTAATCTCGGTTGTTCTTCCTTTCTCCAAATCTTGCAACATGCTTGCTTTCGTGTCACGGTGTTGATCCCAGGTCTTTTTAAAGTAAGGAAATTTACTTAGTATTTCTTTTGGGGTACGATCATTTAACTCCAGAAGTCCGAGATCCTGGTCCTGCATTTTAACTAAATCTATACCTTGCGCGTAGGCTACTTTAATCGTTTCGTCCGCAAGATGTGCAAGACACCAATAGCCCCTAGGATCGTCTAATACCTCACCAAAAGTACAGCCAAGCACGGCCGACATCCCACTAAAAGTAGCATTCATTAATATTTTAGACCATCTAATGCCAAGCAAGTTATTAGATACTTCAGAACCACCCACATTTTGCAGAATTGCGTTAACTGCTTTAATTCTTTCAGTAACTTCTCCATTCATTTCTCCTATTTCAAAGGCAAACTCTTCTAAAGCCTTTTTCTTCGATGTTAATTCAGTAACACCGGGTTTAATCCATGTCGCTCCAAAACCCACAACTCCGCCAATCGTTCTATCTTTTCCAATAATTTCTGCTACACTTTCTTCGGGAGCCCCGTTTTGAAGAGTACAAATAATACTAGTAGAATGAAGATGTGGTAAAAGCTTATTTAAGACCTCTTTGTTATCGAATTGCTTTGTTAGTAGAAATAACAAATCGTATTTATCAGTTAAGTCATCTAGATAATAAGCATGCCCATGTGTTTTCACTTGAATAGAGCCTCTTATTTCAGTACCTTTTTTTTGCATTGCTATTACATTTTCTTTAAAGCCATCTATTAAATCCACTTCAATGCCTTTTGAGTTTAATAATGTTCCTAACACAGTTCCTATTGCTCCAACGCCTACTATACCAATTTTCATTTTCAAGTCACCTTTCTCTTGTAATTAACTTACTATGCAGCATGTTAATATCGTGTCCTATATCTTAACTTCCTTGTGCGAAATCAATTTAGTTATTCCACAATCGTGTTTTTCAAAATACCTAACTCAGTTACTTCTAATTCAACGGTATCACCTGGTTTTAACCAAGATTGTTGGACCCCACTCAATTCTAATAGACATCCTGTTCCAACTGTTCCTGATCCAATAATATCTCCTGGGTATAATGTGGCGTTGATTGAGGCCCTTTCAATCATATCTGCAAATGAATAGTGAATATCTTTTAAATTACCTTTGGAAATTTCTTTCCCATTAATTCTCGCCGTCATTGTTAAATCATGTCTATTTTCAATCTTATATTTCTGTAGAGATTCTTTAGTGACAATATACGGACCAATTGACGTCGCAAAGTCTTTTCCTTTTGCAGGTCCTAAACCTATTTTAATTTCCTCCATCTGTATATCTCTAGCCGACCAATCATTGAGAATCGTGAATCCAAAAATATAACCTTCAGCATCTCCAGCTTTAATGTCTTTACCTTGTTTTCCAATTACACAGGCAATCTCAAGTTCAAAATCCAAAGACTTTGTAAAAGAGGGATAAGATAATGGTGTTTCCGGACCGATAATCGCATGATGATTAGTAAAATAAAAAGCCGGGGCTTCGTACCATTCTTTAGGTATCTCTTTTTCTAAATTTTTATATGCATTTTTCAAATGCAACTCAAAACTCATAAAATCTCGCACACTTGGCGGTCTTGGAATAGGAGCTAGAAGCTCAGTATCCCCTAGGTTATATGTACCGCTATGCTCTTCTTTTAATAATTCTTTAAGAATAGGGGTATATTTTTCATGGTCTTCAATAAATGCAAGTAGCTTAGAAGGTAATATCCCATCAGATAGCTCATTCATGTCGTAAACTTTTTGACCTTCAATCCATCCAGCTCTTTCTTCACCATTTATGTTTATAAAACTTACAAATTTCATTCTTTATCCCCCTGTTCTTATTATTTTTGTTCAACACCGATCAAGTTATGTGAACTTCTGTTTTTTATTAGAATGAACATCGTATTGAAGCAATTTTTCTGCCTTCCAGCAAGCCCGCAACTTCAACTAGTTGAGGGCTTATGAAAGCATCGATCTTCTTGTATATAAACACATCCGCGTTCACTTAAGAGCAGATAATCAAGCCCTCTACAAGAAATTGATATGGAAAAAATGTTTAAAGAAAATTCTATTTACATTATTAGAATTCTATTTTTTTATCCGACGGTAGTGAATTATTTCATACATTTCCAAGGTACGCTTTTGCGACATCTGGATTATTAAGTATCTCTTCTCCTGTACCCTCTAAAACAATACGCCCAGTTTCTATGACGTAGGCACGATTGGATATTTTTAATGCACTATTTGCCATCTGCTCAACCAAAAGCACCGTAACACCCGAGGAATTAATTTGCTTTAAAAGGTCAAAAACCTCATTTACAATGATAGGTGCAAGTCCTAGTGAGGGTTCATCAAGAATTAAAAAGGATGGTTCCGTCATAAGCGACCTTGCAATGGCTAGCATCTGTTGCTCTCCCCCAGAAAGGGTCCCCCCTAATTGCATTTTTCTTTCCTCGAGTCGTGGAAAACGTTCGAAAATCGACTGTATTAGAACTTGCGTTTTCTTAGAATCCTTTACAATATGCGCTCCTAAAAGAATGTTTTCCATTACAGTATGTTGAGGAAATATCTGTCTCCCCTCCGGTACTATTCGAATTCCCTTGCGCACTAGCTGATCGGGACGATCATTGGAAATCTCTTTGCCTTGAAAGCAGATACTTCCACCTTTCCCCTTATGAAGTGCAACAATTGTATTGAGAATTGTGCTTTTTCCAGCACCATTCGCTCCTAATATTGTAACGATCTCACCTTGACTTACTTGGAAAGAGATATTATGAACAACTTCAGTTTTCCCGTAGCCTACAGTTAAATTCTTTACTTGTAACATCGTTTCACGCCCCTTCACCCAAATAAGCGTTTCTGACAACTTGATTGGAATTTATGCTTGCCGGATCACCCTCAGCTATTTTTTTGCCATAATCAAGTACTGTAATATAATCGGATATTTCCATTACTAAATCCATGTGATGTTCAATCATCAAAACGGTAATTCCGGCCTCCCGGACTTTATTAAGCAACTTAGAAAATTCCATAGTCTCTGTATCTGAAAGGCCAGCACATGGTTCATCTAGTACTAGAAGTTCTGGTTTCATACTCAGAGCTCGCGCCAGTTCTAATAACTTCTGTTGGCCCGCTGAAAGGCTTTCCGGTTCATTATTCGCTTGATTACTTAGATCTATTAAATCAAGGTAATCCATTGCTTCATAAATTGATTTTCTTTCTTCATTCTTCATTTTCCTTGTACGGAACATGGTATCGGTCAGTGAATAGCTATAAAATAGACGTCCCCCCATTGCAACATTTTCAACCACTGAAAGATTGTTAAATAGTCTCACATGTTGAAATGTTCTCGAGATCCCCTGCCTAACTAGATCAATAATACTTTTACCCGTAATGTCCTTATCATTAAAAATAACCATTCCTGTTGATGGCTTATCAACTCCAGTAATTATGTTTAAAGTTGTGGTCTTGCCGGCACCATTCGGACCAATTAGTGAGTGAACCGTCCCTCTTTTAATCGTCATGTTTAGATTTTCTACAGCTGTATGTCCCCCAAATTTCTTAGTAAGATTCTTGATAATTAAAATATCATCATTATCAAAATTATTACCATTACTCACAACATTCCGCTTAATATCAAATACTTTTTGGTCCCTTTTTTCCATAATATATTGATTATCATCTATTTCTCTAAAATGCTTCTTAATGGTTCCTGCGATACCCGCCGGAAGTACTTGTGGGATTATGACAAGAAGAGCACCATAGACAATCTGTTTCAAGTCAGGTGCTGCATTAAATAATTCTGGTATCATCGTAGCAATGATAGCACCGACTATTGGACCACTCAGAGTCCCTTGTCCACCCAAAACCACCATCAAAAGAATGAATACTGTAAATTGAAAACTGAAGGTATCAGGGCTTAAATAGCCACTATAACTAGCATAAATACCTCCGGCTATTCCAGCCAGTAATGAACTAAAAAAGTAGCCTATTATTCTATATTTACTAAAGTTAATTCCGACCCCGGCTGCTGCAATCTCATTGTCTGTCATTGCAATTAAATCTCTACCCCATCGACTTTTAACGATGTTCCTCTGTACGATAACACAAATTACTACTATTAGTAATATGAAATAGTACTTTTGAAGGGTATCTAGAGTGAATCCGAAAATATTCCAAGTAGGGACGAATAGACCCTGTGAACCACCAGTAAACCAGGTCCATTCATTAAACACTCGATGCGCCATTTCTAGTAAACCAATACTTATAAGAGCTAGGTAATGGTGTTTTACTTTAGATGCCGGAAGGGAAACTAGCAAACCCACTACAGCAGCTGCTATCGACCCTGCTATAAGCCCTATGAAAAACGGCATGTTGTAGGCGGTAATGGCCACTGCTGAAACATATGCCCCAACACCAAAATGCGCGGCAAAAGCAAAAGAAGTTATACCACTAAAGCCTGCAGAAATGTTATATCCAATTGCTAGGATAATATATATGAATATTAAACTTACTAATCGCAAGTAGTAGCTACCTGCCATTAGTGGAATAACTAAACTAATCAATAAAAGAGCAACCCAAAGGATAGTGAAATAAATTCTATATTTTTTCTGCGCTGAAGTTGCCTTTATTGAAAATTTTGGCACCTAATATCCCTCCCGGTAAAACTATAATGAATATAATCATAACTAAAAAGATAACGGCATCTTTTAATCCACCAGGGATCATCGTTCCAACAATTCCCTCTAACAAACCTAAGGTAATCCCACCAACAAACGCTCCTTTGGTATTACCTAAACCTCCGATTAACGCTGCTGCGAAAGCCTTGATACCAACTGCATATGTCATTGTATAGCTAGCAAAAGTTATGGGTGCAATAAGTGCACCTGCTATTGCCGCAACACCACCTGATATCGCGAAGCAGGTCAACACAACGACATTACTTCGAATACCCATGATTCTTGCTGTATCCGGTTTATAAGATACAGCCCTAACAGCTCTACCAAAACTAGTTTTCTGAATTACAAATTGATAAACTATACCTATCGATATTGCAATGATAATCATCATGATTTCGTGCAACATAATATTTGCACCGAAAATACGGATATCCTGACCATCAAAAAGGAATGGGAAAGCTTTTGGTTCAGTTCCGAATAGCATTCGGGCAATATTGTCTATAATGATACTTGCACCGAAGAGAGTTACAATCCAACTTGAATTTTTCGATAAATCTCCTAATCTTTCGACCGCTGTCTTATAAATCAATATACTTAGTAATATGTTAATAAGTATTGCTAACAAAATAGCAACTAAGTAATTCATATTAAAAACACTTATGAACCAGTAGCTTGTCATGGCTCCTATCATAATAACGGAGCCATGTGCAAAGTTAATGATACGTGTTGTAGAATAAATTATACCTATGGCAAGCGCCATTAAGGCATACATGCTTCCATTAGCAAGAGCAAATATTAGTTCCTGCATATATACTCTCCTCTCCTCTCTTATCTTCCCAGTCTCATCATGTTGTAGCAGCGCCACTTACAATTATGCATTGCCCTGATAAGAAGCTTGCATCATCACTAGAAAGGAAAGACACAACACTGGCAATTTCATCAGGTTTTCCAAGTCTTCCTAAGGGGGTGTTCTTTATATGTTCATCCATAATTTCCTTTGGGACAGTTTTATACATGTCTGTTTCAATATAACCAGGAGCAACGCAGTTCACGATAATATTCTTTGGTCCCCCTTCCTTCGCCAGAGTTTTTGAAAAGCCAATTAATCCTGCTTTTGATGTTGCGTAATTAGCCTGACCTACATTACCAAACGCAGATATGGACGAGATGTTTACAATCTTTCCGATGGCCTTATTCCTCATAATAGGTATAACGTGTTTACAAAGGTAATATGCACCTTTAAGATTTACATTTATAACAGCATCCCAAGCCTCTTCTGACATCTTGTGAAACATACTGTCCTGTGTAATACCAGCATTATTGACAAGTATGTCAATAGTACCGAAATGTTCCATAGCTTGAGAGACAGCTATTTCTACTTGTTTTTCATTTGATACATCACACTCAATGGGCAGAACTTTAGCACCACTATTATCGAGTCTTGAAATCATTTCTTTCGCCATGTTCAGATCATATTCAAGTACTGCAATACCTGCAATACCATCCTTTAGAAAACGATTAACTATAGATTCACCGATACCTTTACCACCCCCAGTAACAATTGCGTATTTACTTTTTAATTTCCCCATAATATTACCCTCCCAAAAATTAAACCGAATTTCATCTCTGAATTCTATTTTCCAAATGATCACGGCTTCAAAATTAAATTTATATAAGATTTTCTTTTATTGATTTCCTAGCCATATATAAAGGATAAGTCTCCCACTTACATAAAATCCAAGTTGCACAGATTGGTTTTAATTAAAGCCAAGTTAAGTCGGCCTCCCAAATTCCTTCACTACCCTAATACTGCTCATCATTGTCAGCAAACGAGATAAAGAAGAATCATATTAAAAATTAAGGAGACCGACATCATATAGTTTCAAACTATTTTTTTATATAAAGATCGCCATTAAACATTTCTGAGATGCTGGCCATATCCAATTCAGCTAAAGGGTAACCCTCGTGAGATTCCTCCGAAAACGTATATTGATTTACAAAAACCGATTCGAATTCCTCCACATTATTTTCCAATACCTTTTTAACTTCAACAGTATCAGTGGTACCTGCTTTTTCAATTGCCCATTTTAGTAAATAAACTGCCTCATAACTTGGTACTACAGAGGTAGGGTTTGTATCACGTTTTTTATATTCGCCGTATTCATTAATAATATTTTGATATATCTCCCAATATTTTGGCTCTAACTCTGTTTTACCAGAAGCCACTGCCCAGTTATTCATAGAAATAACTGACACTTGATTAGCTCCAGGGCCAGCCAGTTCCTTAAAGTTTGGCATGGCCACTCCTGTATAGCCTAAAATATTCAATTTATCAATATAGTCGATTCGTTCCAGGGACCTTACAATCTTTGCCCCGTCAGCTCCTAAAGTCCAGAACAGTGCAACATCTGCGTTAGCCTCTTTTATTTTTTGTGCTATAGGCGTCATGTCTGGATCATCCGACTTATAAGTAGCTATTACGGTAGGCTCAACGCCATATTCTTTTAGCGTCTCTTCCATAACAGCGATTCCATCCACGCCAAGGGCAGAGGTATCAGCAACCAAAGCAATATTCTTATATTTTTTCTCAACTGCAATTTTGACAAGAGCCTTTGCCTGTGTTGCATTAGACGGCGTTATTCTAAAAGCGTAAGGATTGTCTTTACTGATAAGATTTGTACCTGTCGCGACTGGCAACATAGAAATAACTTTACTTTCCTGAAGATATGCCATTGAAGCTGCTGCTGGAGTCGAATTTGTTGGTCCAATCAGAAAATTCGCCTTTTCCTTGTCCACTAACTCCTCCACAAATGTTTTGGATTTTGTCGGGTCAGCCTCATCATCACGTGTGGCGATTCTCACCTGCGCGCCCAAGATACCTCCATTCTCATTAATTTCTTTCACCGCAAGTTCTACCCCTTGTGATTGCGCTTTCCCAAGTACAGCACTAGTTCCACTCATCGCTCCGATATTACCAATTACTATTTCACTAGGTGAACTATTACCTTCTTTAGGTGAACTACTACCTTCTTTTTCATTACTACAAGCGGTAACAAGTAATAAAACGCTTAAAAGAATTGAACTAACAAGTTTTTTTCTCATCTTAATCCCCCTCATATTTTCTGATAACAAAGTTAAGTTTAGTATTAAGAAATATTCTGTGACCAACAAATATATCCAATATAACAATTCCAGAAGCGTGTAAACCCTTACATAATAATCACCCCCTTACTATTTACAGAGAGTTGATCACTAGCCTCGCATAAAAAACAACATCTGTGATTGATGATTTAGTTGCCTTTCCACACGTGTAATCTAACGAAAACGCTTTCATCATTACAAACCAAATACTTTTCCTTCATACATATTGCCATTGATTGCAATTAGCACTTATGTTTTTATTTGATAGAATTGAATTATCTAAGCCTCAGTATTTTCAATAATAATGGCAATACCTTGTCCACCACCGATACATAGTGAAGCTAGACCATACTTAGCTCCTCTTTTCTTTAACTCTAAAGCTAATGAATATGTAATACGGGTCCCGCTTGAGCCGACCGGATGGCCTAGAGCAATAGCACCTCCATTAACATTAACTTTACTCGCATCAAGTCCTAATTCTTTAATTACCGCTAAAGACTGAGCTGCAAAAGCTTCATTTAGCTCAAATAAATCAATATCTTCAAGTGTTAATCCTGCTTTTTCTAAAGCTTTTTTGCTAGCTGGTACAGGACCAATTCCCATAATACTGGGATCTACCCCTACAATGCCCCACGAGACAATTTTCGCAAGCGGTTTTATATTATGTTCGTATATATATTCCTCAGATGCCAATAATACTGCAGCCGCCCCATCGTTAATTCCACTAGCATTACCTGGCGTGACAGTACCATCCTTCTTAAAAGCAGGCATCAACTTGGCTAAACCTTCTACAGATGTGCCTTCACGAATATGCTCATCCCTATCAAAGATGATTTCATCACCTTTTCTTCCTTTTAATCTAACCGGGACGATTTCTTCTGCAAAACGACCACTATTTCTTGCAGCAATTGCCTTATTTTGTGAATCTACGGAAAATTGATCCTGTTCTTCACGCGAAATCGAATATTTTGTCGCTAGGTTCTCAGCCGTCATTCCCATTCCACATCCAACATGATTATCTGTTAACGTCTCCCATAACATGTCCTCAACAATTGGCGCCTTGTTTGGTGATCCAAAACGTGTACTTCTTAATACATGTGGGGATAAACTCATATTTTCTGTCCCACCCGCTACGATTACATTTGCATCCCCTAAAGCAATGGACTGTGCACCAGATACAATCGACTGTAAACCTGATCCGCAAAGTCGATTTAATGTTAATGCCGAAGATTTCTCTTCTAAACCACTTTTTAAGCCAATATGTCGAGCCAAATACGCTGAATTTTTATTCGTTTGAATGATGTTACCAAATATAATTTCATCAATATCGGTCACTGGAATGCTACTTCGCTTAATCGCCTGTGTTGTTGCGATTACTCCTAAATCGATTTCGCTAATATCCTTTAAAGATCCTCCAAATGTACCAAATGCAGTTCTTGCACCATCAATAATATAAGTATTCATTTATTAGCTTCCTCCTTTTGCATTTTTAAACTTGGATAGGTACTTAGTAAATGTTTAATTAAGTCCGTATCACGTTCAATAACATAACCATCAAGGCGCTTGTCTGGATAGTTGTAAAATCCTTGTCCAGACTTCACTCCAAATGCACCTGCCTCAATTCGATCATCAATAATTTTGTAACTTCGGTCACTCGATTCAATTTTGGACTGTAATTCGCGAATGGTTATGTTCCAAATGTCTAGCCCACCAAAATCCATAATTTTCATTAAACCACTTGAGGAAAATCTAAAACCAGGACCAGCGAAAATAGCTGTATCGAGATCTTTTTTACTGACCACGCCATCTTCAACTAAGGAAAGTGCCTCTCTTGCAAGTGCTATCTGAATCCGATTAGCAACAAGGCCAGCTACTTCTTTTTTAACTTCAATCGTTACTTTATTATTCACTTCTAAAAAATCTTTTACTTCATTAAATACCTTATCATCTGTCTCTTCAGTTCTTAAAAGTTCTACAAGAGGAACGATATGGGCTGGATTGAAAAAGTGTGTCAACATTACCCTATCTTTGTGCTTCTCAACATTCACAGTAATTTCTGAAAGTCGTAAACTCGACGTGTTAGAAGCTAGAATTGTTTGTTCCCCGCAAATAACATCTAATTCTTGAAAGATCCTTTGTTTCAATGCTAAATTTTCTGAAATACTTTCGATGATGAAATCACGGTCTTCCAAATCATTTAATTTTGTTGTAAATGTTATATTGGACATAACTTCTTCATCACTTATAGGAATGTTATATCCCTCTTCACGAAATATTTTTAAGTAAATACCGAATTTCCCCTTTGCAATATCAAGCGCTTCTTCAGATAGATCACATAACATCGTCTTCGTTCCATTAAGTGCAAATTGAAAAGCAATCCCAAAACCCATCGTACCAGCGCCAAGAATTCCAACTTGTTTAATCAAAACGTTTCACCCTTTCCTACTGAATAGAACTTAATCGCAATAACCAAGCTTTTTATCGTTCTAGTACCTTGTCCTTCAAATACGTTAATTCGAAGCCTACTTTCTCACTTAATGCTTCAATAGTGATATCTTCAAGTATTTCAACCACTTTAACACCATTTTCAGTAAATTTAAAAACAGCATATTCAGAAACTAATAAGTCTACCCGCCTAATGCCACTTGTGTTATATGTTAGATTTTTGACGAGCTTAGATTCTCCATTTTTGTTAAATAATGTTGCCGCGACAATGACTTTCTTAGCTCCTATTAATAAATCCATCGCCCCACCAACACCTAGAATTGGTTGATTCGGAACCGCCCAATTAGCAATTTCTCCGTTTATATCAACCTGCAACACTCCTAGTATTGCAACATCTACATGACCACCGCGAATGAGTCCAAAAGAGTCAGCACTACTAAAAAATGAAGATCCTTTTAAACTACTCACTGGCTCCTTACCTGCACTAATTAGATCTATGTCAATCTTCTCCTCTATGGGTGAAGGCCCCATGCCTAGCAGCCCGTTCTCCGACTGTAAGTAAATCTTCCTACCTCCTAAATACTCGGTTACTAAAGTAGGTATGCCAATTCCTAAATTTACAATTTGTCCTTCTTCTAACTCTTCTGAAATGCGTTTGGCAATTAAATACCTTTTATTTTGAACCAACGTATGTGCCACCTTTCTTTACATATTTACTTTCAATAATGTAATCTACATAAGCGTGTGGTGTCACAATATATTCTGGGTCTAATTCTCCAACATCGACAATCTCATCCACCTCGGCGATGACAATTTTACCAGCCGTCGCAATCATAGGATTAAAGTTTCTCGCAGTCGTGTGGTAAATTAAGTTACCTAGTTTATCTGCTTTCTTAGCTCTAACTAGTGAAACATCTCCCTTAATGGCCTTTTCAAAAATATAACGTTCTCCATCAATTTCACGCTCTTCCTTACCTTTAGCCAGCTCTGTTCCTACAGCTGTTTTTGTATAGAATCCGCCAATGCCCGCACCGCCAGCTCTAAGCGCCTCAGCAAGTGTTCCTTGGGGTATTAATTCAATTTCTAACTCACCCTTTTGCCAAGCAATTACAGCTTCCTTGTTCGTGGTAAAAAATGAGCCAATCGCTTTCTTAATTTTTCCTTGCATGAATAATTTGTGTAAGCCTTGACCGTCATCTCCCAAATTGTTACTTACAATTGTCAAATCCTTGATGTCAGTTTCCAATAACTCATCTAAAATTGTTAATGGTGTTCCAGACAAACCAAATCCGCCAACTAATAGCTTATCGCCACTTTTAACTAAATCCCTTAATTCCTCTTTTTCAATAACCTTATTCATTTTTCATCCCCCTTGTGAAAGTGTTTTCTTTTGATTGATGATTAGTTGCTAAAATTTTAGTTGCAATAAATAAAGTCTGCCAGTAAACAGATACATTTTAATTACCAGACTAGAGTCTAGTTGGACTGTGGTCTAATTGTACTTTAACCGGGAAGATTCTGTCAATATGGATTTTGATTTTTTAAAAAAATTAATCAATTTAAAGGTGTGTAATTTTAATAAATCAAAGAGAAACAGAGTTTTAAGGATTTATTAAAGAGACGAATGATAGGGCGAATAACTTTTGACATAAGCATACTTCCCTCAGATTGAAACAGGGGGCAGTGGTACAAGATATCCAAGAGCGATTAGGTCATTCAGACATCAATACAACAATTCACATTTACGCTAATATGACCAAAAAACATCGAAGAAAAGACCTTTTGTGAGTTCAGTGAACTTACAAAAGATCTTCTCTAAATAGCAGTTTAATATCGTATTAAAATTTGAAGGTGACATTACATTAATCCTCACCTTACAAATCCTTACATAACAAGTTTTCAAAGTTCTTCTTACATCATACTGTGCTTTGAGTCTTGAAGATGAAATAAATTGGTATTACAGAGCCATGTGAGAGCATTAAAAAGGACTTGCATATATGAAGGTTAACCATAGTTCTTATTGCACTAAAACCCTCGTTAGTATAAGTACGATACTTCACAATCCTTTTTACACCTCGATAAACTTAATCCCTTAAATGTGTTGTCCATGCAAAAAGACGCTTTCTTATTAAAGAAAAGCGCCGGATTGTGGAAGATCTTTTTCTATTAAATAGTGTCGTTATACTGCGCAACTGGAAAGTTTCTCTTCTTAAATGAGCGTCCTACAGAACAAAAAGAGATAATGGGTTAATCCTTTACATCTTCTTTGCATATTTCACTAACTAGATGCCAAAACGCGTAGTTTTCTTTATTTTCCGGTCCAAGCCTATTACAATTTTCATATTGAGGCTTTGAACTCCTTTATTTTTTGCATCAAACCCTAATGTATTTTTCAGAGGTAACTAATTATTAAGTCGTTTGTTAACTTCAATCGTAATGAACTCCGGCAAATAGCTGGGAGTACATCCTTTTGCTACTATTTCATCTTTGTAAAGACCCGTTTTCTCACCAAGTTTAATACAACGTGCACGATTCTTTTCATCATAAACGCCTATCCAGCCTGCGGTGAAATTCATAGCCCATTGAACTTCCGGTTCTTCCTGCGTAATATTAGCTTCTAATGCAGATAGCAAGTCTGCGGTGTTATCAGGCGGTGTTTGTCCAGTCCATCTCAATCGCCCTTGATAATACCAGAAAGCTCGCCTGTGAAGAGCAGAAGGACTATTTCCCCACGACTCCATCAACGCAATTTTCTTCTTGTCTTTGGTGAGCTGATTAGCCATTAACCAATCCATTAAGTTATTTCGCTCATCAAAATTGTGAGTCTGTATATCCTTATCAAGCTTATTTAGCACATCTTGTGAAAGAAGTTTTTTGTCCATAATTAAGATTGCTAATAGTCTAGGCAAAAACTCTTCGGTTGACCAAAGTTCCATAGCTAGTTCGTGATCTTTTTTAATGTCCTTCGCGATTTTTCGTAAGTCGCCTAGCTTAGTTTTACTATTAATCTGAGGGAGAATGTTTTCTGCTTTTGATGAGCGTTTTATTTCTGTACCTTTATTTTCATTCATTTTATACAACTCCTTTATTAAAGCATTGTTTCTTGATATGTCCTTGGCAGGATATATCAAGAACTTAATTTCGTTATAAGTCTCATTGCAGTGGTGTGCCTCCAAAGTTTACCTTTTTTAATATTGTAGCATATTTCGTATTAAAGCTTTCTCCACCTATAATAGAAAAGCAACCTTCTTTAATATAAGTAAAACCATTTAATTCCTTTTAATTGGAAACGAAAACAGTTTCAGTTGGTGACACCAAAAACGAAAAATTGTTGTGGATAAAGATGTGATCAAAGCTGTGAGCCTTCACAAAGAAACTCAAGCAAAAACCATTCAGCAGTTAGGTGATGCTTACAATAATCAAGACTTCATCTTTGCTAAAACAGAGAGACATCCAGGATATCCTATCGTCATAAAATGGTACAACTCAGGATAGCTAGACTTATTGCAATCACAAAATTAAACAAAGACTAAACACCTCACTCATTGAGACATACACACACTTCATTTTTAGAAGAAGCAGGTGTCGCACTCGAACAAATCATGGGTAGACTTGCCCATTCAGATGATCAAATCACCAAGAATGTCTATCTCCACGTAACACAAGAAAGAAAAAAGAAGGTTCCCAAAAGTTTACACAACTCATGAGAAACCTCGATAATAATCCTCTATGTAAGAAAAAAAACTCTTTTAACCTATATTGCCCCGCTATAAGTAGCTTTCTGATTTCTACATTCATTACCTTGGAAATCATCCAAAACAATTCCGTTCTCTATTGTTTATCCCAGCAAAGCAAGGGCGTACGTTCTCATCAGATTTTAACAAAGCTACACCTAAAAAAGAGTAACGATTACTCGTCACTCTTCTCTACAGTGTTTTTAGCACTTGAATACAACCCTGAGGCTGATAACCCTAACATTGCACCAACTAATATACCCTGTTTTAAATCAAAGTCAGCCACATAAATCACACCTACAGCAATACCGATTACTAAAGCGATAAACGGCAACACTTTTTTACTCACGCCAGCCCTTTTAAACAACTCCACAATCCCCAATATCAGAGGAATTAAGACTACATCGTAAACTTCAAACATTTAATCACCTCTTTCCCTTCTACTATTTTATGAACTACTCGTCCTTTCGGTAACGGCCTATTTCCTGTATTTCCATTGAATGTTTTTCCACAACAAAGCTACCATTGCTACAATGTGGACTCCTACAGTCACTGTGCCGTTCAACATACAATATCGTCTTACCCCCTTATCGAACTTGTAATAAGCCGAATTAGCGGATTCTAAAGCTTCAGTCATGTCATTTTTTAACCATTGTGCTAAAAAAAGTATTAATGCCCGTTAGATGATCATTTTAACGTCTCCGTCAGCCATTCCATCACTCCTTATTTTGGGTAAATAAAAAGAACGCCCGATTAGACGTTCTTGATTTGTCCCTTTCTATTCTTTTTGAAGTCCCTCTTTTTTTACTATCGAGAAATTAATCGCGAATTCTTTCTTCACAAACTTATTACGAAATTCAACAAGCGAGATTTAAAGCAAAAGCTTTAAAAATCTTATAATAGTGTTTGGTGACAGCTATTCAAACCATCACTTAAACACATTTCGTTAATAAAAAGACCATGAATGAACGGCTAGAGCTGTATGAACCCTTTCCTTTATCAATCTTATTAAAAAGGTCTGTCCATAAATTATTCTTAATACGTAAACACCAAGTAGTTAGTAACTCGTATACATATAAAGAATAGTTGCACTCTACAAATAATTAGCAAAACCAACCTACCCTCACGAAAAAAGCGAAGTTACTCACTTGCATTTTGCAAATTATTTACCTCATCTATTTACATGCCGCAATTTATCGACAATTTAATCACTTGCAATATGCAAATTTCACACATAGTAATCCCCTCATCCCTGATTACTACTTAGTTCCCTCGCAGCTTTACCTCCAATACATGCATAGAGCGAAGGACTGTTTCACGTTCAAAATCATTCATAGAAGCCAAGGCATTCTCCATTTTGGAAGCAATGATTCCATTGATGGCCACCACCATTTCACTGCCCTTTCCAGTTAACGACAATAAATATATTCTCCGGTCTCCTTCATAAGGAGTTCGGACGACCAGCTCTTTCTTCTCCAACGTACCAATCTGTCTGGAAAACGTCGTGATGTCCATACCGACAGCTTCAGCCACCATTTGCATGGACGGTTTATTCATTAATGAAATCTCATAAAGTATTGAACTTTGAACGATTGAAATCACATTGCAACTCGACTTATGAATGCCACGCATGCTTTTAGATAACGAGTGAAAAATAGGAATAATTTTTTCCATTAATGAATTCCCCCCACCAACTCTTTCTACAATTATACAGCAAGAAAAGTATAAGTAACTGTATTGATAGAAAATTCAATCCCTTGCATATGAGTGGCTTTGGCGAAATGCAAAAACGCGTCCATATAGTTGGACGCGTTGGATATCATGTATATGTAATTTCGCCTTCATCTTGGATATCAATTCCATTTTTGAGATGAACAGTGGTCTTTAAAATAAGCGTTTGGATTCGAGTTTCCGATTCGCTCTCCCATCGCTCGTCAGGTACCATTTCAAACGAAATCATCCATGTTTCTTTTGATTTGATGTCACTCATTATTTCAATAGATTGTTTTGCAATAATCACTTCATCAATTTCCGACCGTTTCAACAACTCAATCACAATAAAATCGACGAGTTCATCACTGGCATCCCCATCGATATAAACCGTGCCGGAAAGTGTTTCACCAAAAGCGACATTCGGTCCATCGACGTTTGTATTAACGGTCATTTCTCCATATTCAATCGTTGATAAAAACTGCCTTACCATGTTCTATTCCCCCAATCTTCGACCATCCGGATCTTCATAATATAAGCCTTCAGCAGCTACATGTTTATTATACCGTATTTTGAACAATTTAAATAAATGTGTTACCCCAACTTTAATGAGTGCATATCCCGGGATTCCGAGAACGACACCGGGTACACCGAACAACGATCCTGCAGTGAGTAAAACAAAAATGATAGTGACCGGATGTGTATGCAATGATTTCCCCATAATTTGCGGTGAAATAAACTTCCCTTCGATGAGTTGAACAATTGTCCAAACGATTGCTAACTTGATAAGCATGAAGGGCGATGCCACAGCGATAATGACTGCAGGAGTAATTGCGATAAGCGGTCCTAGGTACGGGACGACACTTGTAAACATTGCAATGACACCGAGCAGTAACGCGTATTTCATTCCGATGATAAGAAACCCAATTGAAACCATGACACCAATGCAAATCGCGACAAGAATTTGCCCCTGGATATAAGAACTAATTTGGTGATCCGCATCGCGAAGAATGGTTTTAGCGTCATTACGCATGTGCGGAGGCAGCATCTGAACAAAGTAACGTGGCAGCTTCTCCCCATCTTTCAATAAATAGAAGAGAATAAAGGGCACCGTAATAATTGCAAGAACAAAACCAGTTAAAGCAGAAATGAAAGAACTAAGACCACTTGCAATTCCACCGACCGCATCCGTGAAATACTTTCCGATATCCCCTTGCCCAGATTCAAGGATATTTTTTACGTTAATATCCAAACTTTCATAATAAGAAGCGAAAATCGATGTTCTTAAAAACTCATCGATTTTCAGCACCATCTGGCTGAAATATGTAGGGAAGTCTTCGACAAGGTTATTAAACTGTATTTTCAAGAATGGAAATACCATAAAGACCAGCAAGGTGATAAGACCCATGGCTCCGATGAATAGAATTAATATACCCCAGATTCGTGGTATTTTGATTTTTTCTAATAAACGTAAGATGGGCCTTAGTAAGTAATAAGCAATTGTTGCAAGAATGACTGGCAATACTACCGTCGAGAAAAAGACAGTAATCGGATAAAAAATGAAAGAAATCCGATTAAAAATAAGTATGATTAAGCCAATCAATAATAGTGAAATGAGAACAAACAACGTGCTACGCCCACCTAAAAAACGAATTATATTCGAAATCGGTTTATTTCTATTCTCATCAGCTTCCATGGGCATCCTCTACTCTCGTCAAGTTTGTGCTATTAATCCAACTTCATATTAAGGAATTTTGAGATCGCCTCTTTATTTTTCACTTTATCCACTTCAATAACAGATCCAGCGTGTGGATACGAATTAAATGAATAGGATCCCTCTATTGGAACAGTCATCGTTTCAACTTCTGCACCTTTTTTCATTATAAGGGAGATTGCACGTGAAATTTCGTCTTTTGACGTTAAGTCCGTATTTATGAAACCTGATAACGCTCCTGCAAGCTTCGGCACATTTGCAATCATTCCTGGTCGCATCGCTTCGTCCTTCATCGCAGAGATTACTTCTTGTTGTCGTGCAACTCGACCAAAATCACCTTCTTCATCTGCACGAAAACGCGCATAGCCAAGTAATTCCTTGCCGTTCAACTGTTTTTTTCCTGGCATAAGTGTAACGCCAATCTTTTCTGACATTTCTTTTTTAACATCAATCTCTACTCCGCCTGGAAACGCAATATCAACAATCGATTCAAAGTTAGCAAAATCAACAATTGCATAGTGATGAATAGGGACACCAAACATCCCTGTTATCGTGTCTTTCGTAGTCTGCAGTTTGCCGAGATAATAGGCGGTATTTAACTTATACGACTTGTATGCTGGAATCTCCGCATAAATATCACGCATAAATGAAATCACCCGTATCTTCCCAGCACCCTTATCCCAAGATAGCACCATCATCGTATCTGTCCGCGATTTCCCACTGCCATCATCGTCCACACCGAGCAGTAAGTAATTTTCAACGGATGTATACTTCGGATCTGTAGCATCCCCTTTAAACGGACCCGGGTCAATCCCATTGTTTTTTGCCAACGATTTCCCCGCATTGTATTCAGTATATGAATACAACCCAACTCCGATAAAACAGAGTGTGACTATTAAAAAGATGACCCTGCCGATGCGAAGTTTTTTCTTTCTTCTTCTTTTCGGTACTGGCCCTTCATAATGTTCTTCCATTATTGATTCCTCCAAAAAGTGATATCTCCATTAGGACGAACAGGAAGTCTCTTGGTTGCGTCTAATTATTTCAATTATAACACGATGGGCCCTTGAGGTTAACCTTAACTATTTTTTGCGCGGATCTAGGTCTGTTAATGTAGTTATATCCATTAATATTTATTCTATAATGGTCGATTTACAACAGTTCCCCACTCCCCCCATTACATCCCTGCATATGTTACATAGATGTTGGTGAAGAAAGGTGGTGTAAGATATGGGACGTGAACATGGTGGTGGAGAAGGTAGCTCGTTTGCTTTGCTTGTTGTGCTTTTTATACTATTGATAATCATTGGCGCAAGCTTCATCTATTAATATAAAAAATAATCCAATCTCAACCGCTCATTAGCATCTCTCAACTGTAAGAGCGCTTAGTAGGCGCTCTTTTTGCTGTTGTACTAAACAGAGGCAAACAACTATTTTCTACTATTCTAATTATGATACAATTTACTTATATGCAATGAAAGGGTGTTGGTAACGATGACTAAAGAAATAGTTGAAAAAGCCACATTTGCTGGTGGTTGTTTTTGGTGTATGGTGAAACCATTTAAAGAGTGGGACGGTATCCACGACGTCGTATCCGGTTATATGGGAGGACATGTTGTGAATCCTACATATGAAGATGTCAAAAAGGGCGACTCTGGTCATTTAGAGGTCGTCGAAATCACATATGATCCATCCGTTTTTTCCTATGATAAATTACTGGATGTATTTTGGCAGCAAATCGACCCGACCGATGCAGATGGACAATTCCAAGACCGCGGACATTCGTATTCAACAGCTATCTTCTATTATACAGATGAGCAGCGTCAAATTGCCGAAACGTCTAAAGATAAACTTGGTGCAAGCGGTACATTCTCTAAACCGATTGTGACACCAATCCGTCCCACTGAAACATTTTACCGTGCAGAAGACTATCACCAGGATTATCACGCAAAAGAACAAGAGCATTACGAAGAAGACCGCGCACTTTCTGGTCGGGATGAATTTATCGCAGGGCACTGGTCGTAACAGTAAGAACTGGAGTGCCCGACAATGTATTTCGTTAAACTACTAGCAATTTCTATGATATTCTTTATTTTTGGGATTAAAGCAGGACTTCCAAGCTAAGTCCCATCATATATGTAAAAAACTGAATAATGAGCGCTTATCAAAGTACTCATTATTTAGTTTTTCCTGTTCTAAAAGAATAATCAATTTTACTAGAATTAAGATTGATAAACTTCTATTATTTAACTACAAAATGTTGGATATACGGCGTCATATCTTTTAAAACGGCACGTAAACATTCAGGGTATAATGCGACTTCATTCAGTTCTTTGATTGGTGTCCATTTAAATATTAATCGCTCGCCTTCAATGCCATGAAAAGGGGCTTCGTTATATGAAGATGGATTCCCCTTTGATGTTATCGCATAATAAAAGCCAATTTCATGAAAATCTCTCCCGCCATGTTCAAAGAAATTCTCGATGACCAAAGCCATTCGGTCCACATGCACGTCAATTCCCAATTCTTCACGAAATTCCCTTTTAAGGCTGCTTTGCGAATCCTCCGCAATTTCAACTCTTCCCCCAGGAAGCGACCATTGCGACTCATTTACATCCCGATGTAATAAAACATGCCCATTTTCAATCCAAATTCCAGCTACTCGATAATTAAATACAGCTTTTTCAGTTTTAAATACAACATCCATGAATTTCATTCCCTTCAAGTCAAGCTTTCTTATTTTGACTAGTTGTATAATCAAATGCAACAACCTTAAAACATGAAAAGCCACAGACAAACCGTGTATGATCAGGTCGACTAAAACACAATCAATACGGAGGTTTATCTATGGCACAAACACATTCTACCACATTTAAACGCACCTATAAACGAGGCATGATTGCAGCGCTTCACGGCGAAGGGAAAATCCATGCAGGACATCTCAAACTCGATCGACTATGACCGTAGTATAATCTGGCGTGAATTAAAGCGTGGTACCGTAACACAGTTGAAAACCGGCCGCACAATGTACGAAGCCCACTTCCCAGAGACACCCAGGTCAAATACCAAGAAAATCAGAAAGCTTGCGGTGCCAAACCCAAGCTTGATGAAACCATTGAATTTATCAAGTTTGCAGAGGCTAAGATATTGAATGATGAGTGGTCACCCGACGACGTCTGCGGATTTGCGTAGCGCAACAATCTCTTTGATAAGGCACGCGTTTGTACAAAAACATTTTACAACTATATTGAGCTCAGACTCATCACTGTCAAAAATATTGATTTACCTATGAAGGTTCGCCTAAACACAAAAACAAAAAGAAGCCGGGTAAACAAGCGTGTTCTTGGTCGTAGTATCGAAGAGCGCCCGACTGAAGTCGAGGATCGTGAAGTATTCGGCGATTGGGAAATCGATACTGCCATCGGAAAGAAGAGCCAGGACGAGGCACCTTTCACAATTACTGAACGTAAAACCCGTAAGGAGATCACCTTAAGGATTCTTGCCAAGAGTAGCTAAGCGGTAAGTGCTGCTTTCTGTGATCTACGAGACTAACTTCGCAAAGCTGTTTAAAACAATTATCGCTGATAACGGATCCGAATTCTCCGAACTTAATACTTCCGTCTTCCGTGAAGGTACAGAGGTCTTCTTTGCCCATCCCTATACATCTTGCGAACGTGGAACGGATGAGGACCATAATGGATTAATCCATCGTTTTATCCCGAAGTGGAAAACAATCACTTCAGTTTCTGAAGATACAATTCGCTATGCAGAAAACTAGTGTAATCGCCTGCCTAGAAAGATTCTTGGGTATCAAACGCCTGAAGAATGCTTCTTAGAAGAACTCTCCAATATAGCTTGAGTAACGGTTCGTCTGTACTTTCATGATTTATTGCATTTAAGGTAGAAAAATTAATAGTGTTTAGCTTATAATTTAAATGGGTGATTAAAAGTGACTATTCAACGTAAAAAGTTAATTGATACCTGCGATAACCGCAGGCTGTACAGTAAATATTCACAAAAAAGTACACCGAGCGTAATTTTCATAGCTGGATTAGGCGATAGTTGTGAGACTTGGAACGAGGTCCAAGGCCGAATATCTCAGGAAACATCTACCTTTTCTTACGACAGGGCGGGTGTTGGCAGGAGCCGTGTGACATCCGCCCCGCGGACTTGCCTTGATCTGGTAGAGGAGCTTTCCGAATTGTTGCTAGAGCTTGAGGTCCAACCGCCCTATGTATTGGTGGGGCATTCTTTTGGCGGTTTGGTCGCCAGATTGTATGCAAGCCTTTATCCGCAGGTCATTTCCGGTATAATTTTGGTTGATGCTGCGCCCGAATATAAAGAGCTTGCGTATGAAAAGGTTTTGCCTGAAAAGTTGGTTGCAGGAAATAGGGAATATTTCGAGAATCCTATGTTAAATAGTGAGAAGATCGATAAGGTACAGAGTTATAAACAAATCGTTGATTATTTCCGAATAAGTGACATTCCTCTCTCAATTATCACAAGAGGCTTACCGGATAAGAGTGACGGGGAATGGCCTGATAAGGAAATACTGGAAATTGAGCAAAGGCTGCAAGTAGATTTCCAGTGGCTGTCAACGTCAAGCAAACACCGGATTGCTTGTCGGAGCGGACATTATATTCATCACGATGAACCGGAAATTGTGATCGAGGAGATTATTATAATGCTGAAGGGGATGGGAAAGCAAACGATGCAAGGATGAAATTTATGTTGGACCTTCAAATAATTAATAGTGAGCATTACCGGCCTTGTGAAGGTGAGTTGCTGCAGGATTTCGTAACTCTGATGTGGAAGAAACAATCCGTTACGCCGAGGACTGGCGCAACCGTCTACCTAGAAAGATTCTAGACTACCGCACGCCATAAGAGTGCTTGTTAGAAGAACTCGCTAACATCGCCTGAGTCATGGTTAATGGGGACTTTTATGTTTTGTTGCATTTAATATTACATTTTACGTAAAAATAATAGCAATAGTATCGGAAAGTAAAGATAAGTATTAAGTAAACGTATGCGTCAAACTATGCCCAACTAAAAAATGCCTACTCAGAACTGAAATAACTAATCCAGGTAAGCATTTTTTATTATTCGATGTCGGTTTGAAATAATTCGTAATGGACGATATCATCTCGATTCAATATTTTTTTGACTTTTGGTTTTTCTATAGGAAAACCAAGACCTAGAATTGCAACAATTTTAGGTCTGACGGGATGTTTAAAGCTTCCCTCACATCTGTTTCACGAACCCTCGACTCTTCTGCATCCTCTGAATGATAGACAGCATCAAACCCAACGCCGAGCTGTAGATCCGTTGCAGCTAACCACATAAATGCTGTCGCGATGGATGCATCTTGCAGCCACTATTTACTGATACCAGGTCGCCCAGTCACAACAATCGCCACTTGCGCAGTAGACAGCCATTTCATGAAGGGTGTCGTTTTTCAAAACAGCCAATTTTTCCACGTTTTTCAATGACGATAAATTCACGGGAAGGAAAATTATTCCCTGAAGGTGCATAAAGCTGAATCTATGATTTGATCCAGTAGGTCCCCAGAATTTCTTTCTCCTGAAAACTAGTGATTTCACGTCTTAAACGTATAACTTCTACTATTGACAATTCCCCCCTGTACTTATAGGAAAGATATACTTTTAACTAATTATACCGTCAATTCCAACTACTCACAATTTCGAAGATTTGAGATTCTTAAAGGACACGCTGCTCTATCTGTTGTTTAATCAACAAAGCAAAGCCTTCAATAGATAAACACTCCGTTTTCTGACTACCAAATTCCCGAACATTCACAGTTCCATCACTAACCTCTTTGTCACCAAGAATAAGTGTATAAGAAACCTTCTGAAGTTGGGCTTCTCTTACCTTGTAACCTAACTTTTCGTTCCGCTGATCAATTTCAACACGTATGCCTTCATTTCTTAAAACGGACTGTACACACAATGCGTAATCCAAATGTACACTTGAAACAGGAACAATTTGTACTTGCCTAGGAGCGAGCCATGTTGGAAAAGCACCTGCAAAATGTTCAATCAGTATGCCGAAAAAACGATCGATTGAGCCAAAAATTGCACGGTGAATGACCACCGGCCGAACTTTTTCGTTGTTTTCATCAATATACGTGAGGTCAAACTTTTCAGGCATTTGGAAATCGAGTTGAATTGTGCCGCATTGGTGGCTGCGTCCAAGTGCATCTTTAATATGGAAGTCAATTTTTGGTCCGTAAAATGCACCATCCCCCTCATTTAATTGATAAGTAACCGCTAGATCCTCTAATACATTCTTTAGAGCCTCTTCTGAATCATTCCAAATCTCATCACTTCCTAGTGATTGTTCTGGCCTAGTTGAAAGTTCAATCGAATATTCAAAACCAAAAGTTCGATAAACTTCATCAATAAGATGAATAACTTGCTTTATTTCGCTTTTAATTTGATTATGCCTCACAAAAATATGCGCATCGTCTTGGCAAAATGTTCGAACCCTTAATAGTCCGTTAAGAGCACCACTAAATTCATGGCGATGGACTTGACCGAATTCAGCCATACGTATTGGTAAATCACGGTATGAATGAAGACTATTTTTGAAAATTAGCATATGGCCAGGACAGTTCATCGGCTTCATCGCAAATTTTGCGTTTTCCACTTCTGAAAAATACATATTCTCATGGTAATGATCCCAGTGCCCCGATTGCTCCCACAGACGTTGATTCATCATGAAAGGCGTGCGGACTTCTGCGTACCCCGCCTTCGTCTGAAGTGCACGTGAAAAGTTCTCTAGCTCAGTGCGTATTATCTGCCCATTCGGTAAATAGAACGGCATGCCTGGTGCTTCCTCAGAGAACATGAATAATTCAAGTTGCTTTCCAAGTTTTCGATGATCCCTTTTTTCTGCTTCCTCCAAAAAATACAAATGCTGTTCTAAGTCTTTCTTTTTCAAAAAGGAAATTCCATAGATACGTTGCATCACTTGATTATCACTATCTCCCCGCCAATAAGCACCTGACACCTGCGTTAACTTGAATGCTTTTATCCATCCAGTTGACGGTAAATGTGGTCCGCGGCAAAGGTCTATAAATTCTCCTTGTTTATAAAGGGAAATTTTCTCGTCCGCTGGTATGTCTTTTAATAGTTCTAATTTAAACAATTCGCCACGCTTCTCAAATAGTTCTTCTGCCTCTCCATACGTGACTTCTATACGTTCAATTTTCAAATCTTCTTCGATAATAGCTTGCATCTTTTTTTCAATCATTACTAAATCATTCGAAGTGACGCTTGTATCCGATAGAAAGTCATAGTAAAAACCGTGTTCAATTATGGGTCCAATCCCTAACTTCGAATCGTCATAAAGTCTTTTAACCGCCTGCCCTAGCACATGTGCAGTTGTGTGCCTTAGAACTTCGAGTCCTTCTATCGATTCCTTTGTGATAAGTGTAATCGCAGCATCCTCCATAATGCATTGTGATAAATCATATAATTGATCATTCACTTTTCCCGCTACAACATTCTTTCTCAAACTTAAGCTAATGGACTGTGCAATATCCGCTAATGTAATACCTAGAGGAAAATTCTTTCGGCTACCGTCTGGAAATCGAATCTCAATTTGCTTGTCATTCATCTTAAAACACCCCATCTAATTTTTTGTATAAAAAAATACCCGTCCCAAATAAAGGGACGAGTATGATTTACCCGTGATTCCACCCAAATTTCTAACACCATCCAACAATGGTGTTAACTCATGGCGCTGTAACGTAGCATTAACGGAATTAGTTACTTCATTTCACTAATACAGCTCAAAAGTGGTAAATTATCTTCTGCGTTAGGAAGTTCTCAGCAATACTTCCCTCTCTGGAAACCATCAAAATAATTCATGTCTTTGTCATCGCTTTTATCGTTATTCAGTTATATTTCTATACAAATAAACACACCCATCCCTAGTAAAGGGACGAGTGTGTTTGCTCGTGATTCCACCCAAATTTCTAACACCATCCAACAATGGCGTTTGCTCATGGTGCTGTAACGTAGCATAGACGGCTTCATGCAGCTCAAAAGTGGTAAATTGTTTTTCTAAGTTAGGAAGATTTCAGCAATACTTCCCTCTCTGGAAACCATCAAAACAATTCATGTCTTTATCATCGCTGTTACAAGTATAGTTAAAATTCATTGAAATCGAATTAGTTAATATCCTACAACAAAGAAAATGGATTATCAAGCTTTTTTTGGTTGCATCCAATACAGTTTATGGATGATTAGTTAAAAAGGATACTCATAGTTAGGTTCATCCTGGCCCGTATCCTCAAATCATTTCATACCTAAAAAAGTAAAGCCGACCTTTTCCAATACCTTTAGTGACCTTTGACTATCAGGACTTCCAGATCCTGTGACCACGTACACTTCCACATGATTTCTGGCAATTTTTATGTAAGAATGCGCTGTTTCTCTTGCGAAACCTTTGCCACTATATTTTTCATTGTAATGATAAGTTAATTCTATATTACTTAATAAATTCATACAATTAAATTCAGCAGTATTTATAATTTCATTAGCTACGTCAAAGGAGTAATTAATTATGAATATATCCTGAAATCCATGTTCATTTTGTGGTTATATTCTCAAGGGTTTCCTCTCTTTCTTAAGGTAAGCGAAAAAACCTTTTGAACGAAATAATATGGGAATAATAACCCCAAGGATTATTCTAATTCCCGTGGGGTTACTTTATTCACACGTCAAGCAAGCTATATAAATGAGCGGAGTCACTGACATAAAACGTTTGCTGCTTGCGGCCACTTAAAAACAATAAAGAACGAAGGAGATTAGTTATCAATGATGTTTATGTTGTAGTTTACTAACCACATGTTAATTTGGGATAGGTGGGCGATGAGTTGGGGGCCTGTCATAAGCTGACCGAACCAAGGAACTTTGAATGAGGATCCGTCTGAATCGATGATGTCCTTGACTCTTTGTTTTGAGACAAGTTCTAGTAGGGGAGATGTTTTATTATCTAGGATGTTGTTTAACTTAGTCTTTACGAGTTTCATATATGTTTGATGATGTGTTTTAGGGTACGGACTCTTTTTCCGGTATAGAATTTCATTAGGAAGTACTCCTTCTAAAGCCTTTCGTAATATTCCTTTCTCTTGGCCGTTCAGCATTTTCATTTCCCACGGTATGTTCCAGGCATATTCAACAATTCGGTGATCGGCGAATGGAACCCGTACTTCTAAACTTGCTCCCATACTCATGCGATCTTTTCGCTCCAGAAGCGTTGACATAAACCAAATCATATTTAAATAAGACATTTCCCGGTGCCGTGCTTCTATTTGGGTTTCTCCCCCTAGATGAGGCACTTCACTAATCGTTTCGTTATAGCGCTCCCTCACATACCCTTCCAAATCGAGTTTCTTTTGCCAATGCGGAAGCAACAGCTGCTGTCTTTCCGTTTGGGACCGCATCCACGGAAACTCCTTTCCGTGCAGCAGTTCTTCTTTATAGAACCATGGATATCCTCCGAAGATCTCATCCGCACACTCACCAGACAATGCAACTGTATAATCTTGTTTCATCTGTTCGCAAAACCATAACAATGATGAGTCTACGTCTGCCATACCAGGTAAATCTCTCATCATCACTGCTTCTTCCAACAGATTTGCCAGCTGATCATTATTTATAATAGCCGAGTGATGAATAGACCCCAAATATTGTTGCATTTTCTCTATCCATGGTGCATCTTGATCAGGCTGAAAGGAACTCGCTTTGAAATATTGATTGTTGTGCTCGTAGTCAATGGAGTACGTATGAAGGGTACCGCGTCCCTCTTTTTTAAAATATTCTGAAGCAAATGAACTAATAGCACTCGAATCAATTCCTCCAGATAAGAATGTACAAACAGGTACATCAGCAACTAACTGGCGCTCAACGGCATCCTTTACAAGAATTTTTACTTGTTCAGCCGTCTCATCTAACGTATGATGATGCTTTTTGCTTTCTACATTCCAATACCGCCAAGTTTTCAGTCCATTTCGATTGTAAATTAATGCATGAGCTGGGCGAAGTTCATTAATGCCCCGAAAGACACCATGACCAGGAGTCCGAGATGGACCTAATCCAAATATTTCCTGAAACCCCTCCCTGTCTACTTCACTTTTCACTTTTGGATGTGCCAGTATTGCTTTAATCTCTGAACCAAATATGAGCGATCCGTTTTCTTCACGGTAAAATAGAGGTTTGACACCAAGTCGGTCTCTTGCCATAAAAAGCTGCTCCCGGTGTTGATCCCAAACAGCAAATGCAAAAATCCCATTTAGATGCTTTACGCAATTTTCTCCCCACTCGATATATGCCGTCAGTAACACTTCCGTATCGGAATATGACTGAAAAGAGTACCCTCTTTGTAGTAATTCCTTTCTAATTTCTTCTGTATTATAAAGCTCTCCGTTATATACGATAGTAAAAGTATGGTTGTTTTTTTCTATTGACATCGGCTGTATACCTCCGGCAGGATCGACAACTATAAGCCGGGTATGACCAAGTAACAGATGGCGCGAACTCCATACATTAGAAGCATCCGGACCACGCTTCGCCAATGAATTCGCCATCTTTTCCACAATGAATACTTGCTGTGTCAAATCTTGATGCCAATCAATCCATCCTGTTATTCCACACACTCGCAATCACTCCTTCTCATTAGAAATTTACATATTAGCTTTTTTTCACTATCCACCGCTTCATTAATATTGCGACAGATATTGATCGCGTTCCCATGGGTGTACTTGTGTCCTATACATATCCCATTCAATTTCTTTTGCTTCAATAAACCGTTCCAACAAATGGCTGCCTATAGCTTGAGTAATCACTTTGTCTGCTTTTAATTTTTTTAGTGCCTCAGCTAAAGTAGCCGGCAAATCAATGATTCCGGTTTTTTCCCGCTCTTCTTTTGACATCACATAGATATTTTTGTTAATTGTTTCAGGAGGTGTTAATTTATTTTTAATGCCATCTAATCCCGCAGCTAACAAGACAGCCATGGCTAAATACGGATTTGCAGCAGGGTCAACACTACGAACTTCTACACGTGTACTCATTCCACGTGATGCGGGGATTCGAATAAGTGCACTTCTATTTCTTGCTGACCAAGCCACATAGCATGGCGCCTCATACCCGGGAACTAACCTTTTGTAGGAGTTTACAGTAGGGTTTGTAATAGCAGTAAAACTCTGAGCATGTTTCAGAATTCCGGCCACAAAATTTCTTGCAGTATCACTTATTTCTAGCGAACCGTTAGGATCATAAAATGCATTTTCGCCATTTTTGAATAAGCTCAAGTTACAATGCATGCCAGATCCATTTATGCCGAATAATGGTTTAGGCATAAATGTCGCGTGTAGCCCATGTTTGCGAGCAATTGTTTTAACGATAAGCTTAAAGGTTTGAATATCATCACAGGCTCTTATGGCACTTTGATATTTAAAGTCAATTTCATGCTGGCCCGGTGCTACTTCATGATGGGAAGCTTCAATCTCAAATCCCATTTCTTCCAGTTCAAATACGATATCGCGACGGCAAGTTTCCCCTAAGTCAGTTGGTGCAAGATCAAAATAACCGCCATGATCATTCAATTCCAATGATGGTTCACCCTTGTCATTGAGTTTAAATAAGAAAAATTCAGGTTCAGGTCCAACATTGAAATCAGAAAACCCAAGTACTTTCATTTCATTTAAAATCCTTTTGAGATTATTGCGAGGGTCACCTTCAAATGGTGTTCCATCTGGATGATAAATATCACAGATGAGACGCGCGATCTTTCCTTTTTCTGTTGTAAAAGGAAAGATAATAAACGTATCTAAATCTGGGTATAAATACATATCAGATTCTTCAATACGTACAAACCCTTCAATTGATGAGCCATCAAACATCATTTTGTTATCGAGTGCTTTTGGCAACTGACTAATCGGAATTTCAACATTTTTAATTTTTCCGAATAAGTCTGTAAATTGTAGTCGAACATACCTTACATTTTGCATCTTAGCCAAATCTAAAATAGATTCTCTGTTCATACTTAGATCCTCCCCTTTTGTCTAAAATCATTGCCTTCATCGATTACTGAACCATTAATATAGGTGTCTCTCCCCAATTCTCCATGGCAGATATATGTTGCTTTTCCTCTTTTCCAAATGTGGCCATGTTCATCCCAGCTTACCGTCAAGTCTCCTCCAGGTAGATGAACGGTTATCGGAAGATGTCTATCCAACATATCGTTTAATGTGGCAGCTACTACCGCAGCGCAAGCCCCTGTTCCGCAAGCCATTGTTATACCCGATCCACGTTCCCACACTCGATAATCAATTTCTTGGCTGTTCTTGACATGAACAATTCCGACGTTTATTCGTTCCGGGAACAAATCAGAGTGTTCAATTACAGGACCTATTTTATCTAATGGCACTTCATTCACATCATCAACAAACATGATTGCATGTGGATTCCCAATCGATACACAAGTCATGTAATACACATCTCCTCCAAAAGAATGCGGTTCATTTATCGCAACCGAGAATGGATCTCCTTGCATCGGTATCCTATTTTTTAGTAGTTTGGGCTCGCCCATATCAACAGTTACATACTGCACGTACTTTTCATGGTCTACATCTACTTCTAAACTCACCACCGCACCCAACGTTTCAATTGTAAAAGGAGATGTTGTAGCGTACTTTTGATCAAAAAGAATCTTTGCTACACAACGCAATCCGTTGCCACAATTCCTCGCTTCCGATCCATCCACGTTAAAAATTCTCATTTGAAAATCTGCTATATCCGAAGAGCCTATTATTATTATGCCGTCAGACCCGATACCGAAGTTCACATCAGAGACTATTTGAGCAAGCTGATTATAGTCTTGGTAGTCCATTTCAGTTTCTAATTGATTGAAAATAACGTAGGAGTTTCCCAAACCATGCATTTTAGTAAACAACAACTTTATCCCCCCCTTAAAAGATGAATTTGGATGTACTCAACCTCGCTTTGATTTCAGTGATTACTCGTTGCTCTTCTTTCACTCCTTTCGCTTGAAACGTAACCGAAAATCGCACATAGTGTCCGGCATCATCCCATGGAACACTGGATATTAAATGTTCACGTAATAAATATTGGCTAAACTCTTCCGCTGACTGAAAGTGAGGACCGCTTGCTACCGCTTTTGGTATCTTTGTATATAAGAAAAATGATCCTTTCGGTTTTTTAACAGTAAAGCCACACTCACGTAAAACTTTTTCCAAAAGATTGTGACGCCGTGAATACTTAGCTACAGTTTGTTCTGTAATTTCTGGATGAGAAAGGGCAAATGCCGCTGCTTTTTGTATGGCGATAAATTGACCAGAGTCAATAGTGTCCTTCACTGCCTTAATCACTTTGACAAGTTTCGAATTTCCTGCCATAAAACCAATGCGCCAGCCTGTCATATTGAATGATTTCGATAAGGAATGAAGCTCTATTCCAATCTCCTTTGCCCCGGGTACAGAAAGGAAGCTTAACGGCTTTTCATCATCGAATACGAGAGCAGCATAAGAAGCATCATGCACAACGATCAATTGATTTTTCTTTGCAAATTGGACTACTTCCTCAAAGAATTCTACAGTTGCTACAGCCCCTGTTGGGTTGTTCGGATAATTCAAGTAAAGTAGCTTCGCTTTCTTGAGAATACCCTCATTCAATGAATCTAGTTTTGGCAGATATGAATTACTCTCCAATAGCGGCAGATGGACAATTTCTCCTCCGTAGTATTCTGTGTGAGTACCTAAAATAGGATAACTGGGCGATGGCATAAGTGTAATATCACCAGAATTGATGAAGGCTGCAGGAAGCATCGCCAAGGCTGACTTTGATCCGATCGAATGGTTGATCTCGGTTTCTGGGTCGAGGTCATACACTCCAAATACATGTTTCATATATTTGGCAGCTGCATGCTTCAACTCAACTATCCCATTATCCGCATACATGCGATTTTCAGGCTTCTTTGCTTCTTCTGCCAATATTTCCACAACTGCTTCATCTGCCATTGCATCAGGCTCTCCAACGCCAAGATCGATCAATTCCATATGAGGATTTGCCTGCAATGCTTCTTTTTTTATTCTCTTTATTTTTTCAAATTTATAGATTTCCTCTTTTAAACCAAATTGCGGACCCCCTAAACGGTCTGCAAACAGTTGTTGTATATAATCAGCTGACATATCTATTCCCCCAAAACATTCATGACATTTTGCTTATGATGTACTCATTACATTCAATGACTACCTCCATACTTCTTAAATAGCCCAACCTACCTCTGTTCTCCTCTACTATTTGAATTCATTTTCTACTTTTATAATATCGATTATAAAATGGAATTGATTTAGACTTATTGCTTAAACATTTGCACTTTTTTAGTGATACCGTAAATTTGCAATAAAAAAAGCCAAGCATAAGAGCCTGGCGAGTTTAACGAATTTCTGAAGGGTTTTTACCTGTGTACTTTTTAAATTGTCTGCTGAAAAAATGGAGATCGCTGTATCCAAGGACATACGCAGCTTCTGTCACTGTCATACCTGAATAACGGAGTAAATGTTCCGCTCGTTCAATGCGCGAACGAATGATATATGATCTAACCGTATGGCCAATTATTTGTTTAAACTTCAGAGAAAAATATCTTGGAGAAAGGTTGGCTCGAGCTGCTAAACTTCCAATTGAATGTTGTTCACCGGGATGCTGCTGAATATAGTTAGCTATTTCCCGAACAGTTTCCAGCAAGATATTGCTCGTGTAAGCCATTTGCTCTACCTTTTCTTCTTCTGCTCTCAATAGGTGAATCATTAGTTGCTTTAAGATGAGCTTTGCCTCTATTTCCATTCCAAATGTTTTCACTAATAACAAGCGAACGTATTGAGTTAAGAGTGATTCAAAACTGAAAGTATTTTCAACCAGCCGATGGGCGGTAGGGACCAATTGTGGTGTTTCAGTTAAGTCGAAATGAATATAGGTTAATACTAGGGGGTCTTGGGGATTATGCGTGGCAGTTGTTACGTCTCCATGTTTAAAAAGAAAACAGTGCCCTTTTTGTATATCATAAGACTTTCCGTTTAGTACCAATATTCCTTCACCGCTCCAAACATAAAATAAATCATAATTAGGGAACGGTTTATCGCGCTTTTTCCATTTCCAAGTCGGCTCACAATGAATAGTGGCAAATGCCGGTTTCAAAATAAATTGATCCGGATTCAAATCTAACATGCAGCACCCCCTTATTTTTCAGCAAACCTTTTTAGGTAATTCCTAATAATGCTCGTCTACCTTTTGTCTTCGATTAACTCTATGTAACCATATTCGATAAAACTCGCTAAAATTACTATCAAGAGTGTATTCAATACAGTCTTGAATGGATAGAAATCCTTTACTTGCTATTATATGTCGTAGATGTACCGCATAAAGCTTCCAAGCACAGATAGCAAGTAGGTATGAAAAATTTGCCCATTTTGAGGTGATTGTCAAACTGTTTTTTAAAGCAACAGTATTTCAACCGTTGATACATACGCGCGACGGTAACATAAAAAGCGAAATCAGAGTTGCGCGTGAAGCATAAGGCACTACTCTATCATGAAATAGGAAAAAAAGAAAAGAGATTCTAGAGATTTTTTATTGTCAATTCATTATGGTTCGTAGATTATTTATAACTTCTATATCCTGTATTCATAATAAAGTTCTTCTTGCTCTGTATCTTCAAACCATTTCATGCATTTAAAAGGAAATCCAATCTTTTCTAATACTTTTAAAGACCCTTTATTTTCTGGACTTGCAGAAGCAGTGATAACCTGTACTTCCCCATGATTTTTGGCGATTTCTAAACATGCGTAAGCTGCTTCTGTTGCGAAACCTTTGCCCCAAAACTTTTTACTATAATGATAAATTAATTCCACTTCGCTTAATGAATTCACACAATTTAATCCAGCAGCACCTATAATTTCTTTAGATTCTTTATCTTTTACTGCGTACACGGATAAACCGTTAATTTCATGACATTTCCTATAGCCTTCGATAACTCGGCCCAACACATCACTTGAAGAAGCACCATCGCATAATGCCATCACTTCTTCATCACCCCAAAACTTTTTCACTGCATCTAAGTGAGAGTCATTAAACACACATAGATATAAACGTTTAGTCTCATATATAATTTCCATTTTTTCACCTACTTATTTATTGTTAACTCAATTTCTGTGATTTTATCAGCTTTGGTAAATGTTATTGTTGATTTTTCTCTCCAATTTTTCACAGTTAAACGTAGCTACTATTCTAAATTCTACCTTCTTATTGTAGAATCACAATAAAAAGAACAATTGCTGAGCATGCCCATTTTATAGAGGCAGTTTATTAGGATTGTTGAATGACCTTTCAATCAATATAAATCTGATAGTGAAATTCGTGCAAAGGGTTTTTATTACTTATAGAACGTTAATAACACACTTGTTGATTAACCAAAAACAACCAATTAATAACTTAATTGACTACTACGCGATCGGTTTACAGTTGCTTCTGGCTTGCTTTGGATTGAACAACTTCTATACATAACTGAGCTATTTTTATGTATAGGAATGCGACTTCGCCGCATTCCTATACATTTTCTTCAGTAATCGTCTGGTGGTCGTTCATCCGTCGCTCTCCAAAGGCAAAGGTACACGAAGTGCTAATGCTTTTGGGAACGAGGGAAGAGAGGGGCTCCTCACTGGATAAAAGCCGCCAAAGATGCAATTTTGGCGGCTGAAACTTTCTTTATGGTCTTTTCTTTACTTATTTTAGGAAGTGTCACTTTCTATAGGGTCATAAACCTTACTAAAGCAGCTGTACTTTTCACTTAAACAGTGTAGGTTTGCGATAGGTACTTATTCACAATAAGATGATCGAAAAGGGTGTGCCGAAAGCGAACCGGAAATGATCCAGTGAAAATGGAGGTTTTCAAGCCTTTTCTTACTTGTTATTTATGCAAGAAAATGGTTAATCAACAGACGTGCGTTAATAATTATTATCGTAGGCTCAAAGGTGGATACAATGTTTTAACGGTGTTGTAACAAAGTGTCTTGACAATCATCCTGCTTGGCTTTAAGTATTAGAAAATATTAAACACCCAATAAAAAAACAACATTAAATTTTCACAGTGCCAAATCAATGAATCGATTGTTCATTGTTCCCTATTTTTAAGATTGTGAAAAGCATTACACATAAAATGATCAATAGTCCTCCCAATGCTGGAACAAAGTTATCAAAAACATCAATTGTTAATCCAATAAATGAAGGACCGAGGGCCCCGAGTAGATAACCGCCAAATTGCATCATCGCAGACCAAGACACTGTTTCTTCAATATTTTTGGCCTCTTGAATAGGTAGCAATAGTGCCAAAGGAAACAAACCACCAGCCCCGATACCAAGGAAAACTGTAGCTACCCACGGAGAGTAATTTAGCAGTAAAATCAAAATCCCTATTATTTCTGAAAAACTACAGACTAGTAACCAAACTTTTCTATTACCCGTTTTGCTAACGAGTATAGGTATTAAAAAGCTTATGGGAATTTGGATTACTGTAAATAGAGTCAGAATCAAACCGGATTGAGAATAGCTGAAACCCATTGATTGTACGATTGGAGCCAACCAAGCTGTTAGCGAATAAAAGATAGCCGCCATGCACCCAAAAAACAACATGAATAATGTCACCCTTTTATTTTTTACAAACAAAGCTGAAATAGGCAAGGTATCTGTACTCTTTTCTGCTTTGTTTAGAAGTGGTATAAGTAGTAAAAATGCAGGAACCGCTAATATACTCCAAAAACCTAATGCGTGTTGCCAAGATTCATTCATCCTCTGGTATGTAGGCACGGAAAGACTGGATGCAACCGCTGCTCCAATCACCATTGACACGGAATAAACCCCCATTAAACCATGATTATTGGAAAAGTATTTTTTTATAAATCCTGTAATTAATGGTCCAGCAATCCCTATTCCAATCCCGGAGAATAAAGCTGTCGCAAACAACAAAAAGCTATTATGAACGAACATACGAAGGAATGTAGCAATGAATATCAAAGACATTGCTATAAACAGAGATTTCTCCATTCCTAAACGCTTATTTAACTTAATGGCCAATATAGCAAATAGCCCCATACAAAAAACCGGTAGTGCGGTTAGTAAACTAGCTGTCACCCCGCTCATACCTAAATCCGTTTGGATGATATCAAGTAAAGGACCAACAGAAGTAATTGACGGTCTTAAATTTAATGAAACAAAAAATATAATCATTACAAGATAAACAAAACGCATGTGAAACATCTCCTTTCTTAAGCATTGCATTCATTGTATATTTGCGCTTATAATAGTTCAATACTATTTTTTCTATACAAACCATAGCCAAAAACTATCATAAAAGGAGTATGTTAAATGGAAATCAGGCAGTTACACTATTTCCTTATGTTATGCAAAGAACTTCATTTTACTGAAGCTGCCTACAAACTAGGTATTTCACAACCAACCCTAAGTCAGCAAATACGGGTATTGGAAGATGAATTAGGCCTACCTCTGTTCGATCGTCTTGGAAAAAAGACCGTTAAGACCGAAGCAGGTAATCTTCTTGAGCACTACGCATTGCAAATTGTTCAACAACTAGAAAACGCAAAAAATGCTATAGAAGATCTGACAAATCTGAATACCGGTCACTTACGTGTAGCAGTATTACCATCCGATCTTGATTATCGATTAACAGCATTACTAATCGATTTTCACAAAGAATTTCCAAATACTAAAGTGCAAGTGATTCCATCTATTGATATTTTAAATAAGGTGTTAGAAAATGAAGTTGATATTGGTGTTGGGCTAGCGATTCAACCAGACAGTCGTTTAAATCGCATCCCTTTTTATACCGAATCGTATAGTCTTTTCGTTACTAAAGACCATGAATTAGCAGACAAAGGTATTATCTTGCCTGCTGACTTAGAAAATCTGCCTTTAGTTATGTATCCGAAGGGATTCTCTGGACGAGATTTGATTGAGACTTGGTGTTTAAGTCAAGAAATTGCTATCGATGCCCTGATGGAAACAGGATCAGCCACATCTTTGTTTCAACTTGTAAAAGCAGGGATTGGGGCTACTATTCAACCTAGTCAACTAATTGAAAGTTTCCAGTCACTCGGTATCCGTGCTATTCCAATTAAGGATTCCCCCACTAGGAACTTAGAGATGTTTTATCGTACTGATAAATATTTAAGTCAATCTGCAAAAGCATTCTTGAACCGAATGGAAACCTTTTTTTAATGTAAAAATACCATTTAAATGTTTATTTATAGCTGAAGTGTAAAAATAGTTCTATTCTAAAAGCTCTTAAATTGAATAAACCCCACAAAGAACATATTTCTCTGTGGGGTTTTCACTCTATTTACTTCATTATTCTTCACGCATTTTTTTATCGCCAATCATAAACGTCAGGATGAGCATCATCACATACAGTAACATGATAATGCCGAACGTATAATGATGGTTCGACGTCCCGTCATAAACAACTGCAATCAGAAGAGGCAATAATCCCCCTATGATGAAACCGCCTGTTTGCATCATTGCAGTCCAAGAACTTGCTTCCTCAGCTGTCTTTGTCTCGTCAAGTGGTAAAAGAAGTGCTATGGGGAATAAACCGCCAAGTGGTATCCCCATGATGAATGCGCCTGCCCACATGAGTGGATGGATCCCTGTCCAGAACAGCGCGACTGCGAGCATCCCCGCGATGAGCATTAGCATAAGCCAAAACTTTCGTGCTGGAAAACGCTCCATCAGCAAAGGTAGGAGAATGTTTAAAAAGATTTGGACCGTCGTCATAATACTAAGGAGAGTTCCCGCCTGCAGCAATGTCATTCCGGAAGAAATTGCAATTGGCGCGAGCCAAGTAATAATTGAAAAGAATGCAGATGACTGCAAACCGAAAAATAGTAAGAATAGCCATGCCTTCCGTGTTTTCCATGGGGATCTCACCTTTTTCTGTTTCCCCTTCACGACAACGGAATCGAGTTGACGTACTTCCATGTTCCCTCTCATTGCTAAAAACCAGGCAACTAGACCGAGAAGTGCTAGCATGGACCAAATACTAAGTGCAAACAAGTAGGATCCTGTTCTATCAAAAAATACAGCCGTCAGTCCTGCACTAGCTGCAGACCCGACCCCCATCCCGAATGAATAAATTCCGATAACAGATGCAGCGCGGTCCGGGAAATACTGCTTGATCATTGCGGAAAGGAGTGGCCCGATTACTGCAATAGCGATACCTATAAGGAAGGCTGTTCCGATTAGAATTAAAAAACTGGAAATGAACCCGCGTAAAGCGGTCATTAGTCCAATTAGTATAAGCATTGCATAGATTGTATACTTCAATCCAAATTTCCGGTTCAACACCGGTGCCATTGAGGCAAAAACGCCCATACAAATGACAGGTACCGCCGTCAATAGACTCACCTGTGCATTAGATAACGTCAACTGCTCACGAATTGTTTCAAGCATTGGCCCAATGGAAGTGATAGCTGGCCTCATGTTAATGGATATCGCAAAAATCGCGAAAATAATAAGAAATGCGTTTTGTTTAGTTACTTTTTTAGACATTTACTCGTTCCTTTCTTTCAGTAAAACAAATAGCTCTGGGCGTTCATTGCTGAGGGAAACTCTGGTCATCCCCCTAAAACGGACAAAGTAGGGTATAGTCTAGTCTATGCAAGATCTCTAATTATCCTATCTAGGATGGAAGGTTTTCTTCTCCATATTGATCAAGGAACTGTCTTTACATCACTTCAACACCATAAACAATCAAAGAAACTTGACTTTATTCCAAGCATGTCAAGAAGAGAAAACTGCTGGGACAACACTGTAATGGAGAGTATCTTTTCACACTAAAGTGGCATGTAACACTAAATAAAATAAGCCGTCTTACAATTAAATAAATCTTCATAGATGGCTCTTTGTCATGCTACCCAAGTGGTTCGCTATTTTTTATAATTCGAGCTTTCTGTCTAGCATAGCAAACCGTAGATTTAAAATAATAATTAGTGTGTGGTGCTGCAATCACATCACATATCCCAGTGAAAACACAAAATAACCAAACATTCAATAGAGTGTCTAGTTTACATTCTATCACGTTATGAGGGTAGTGTTGCGAATAGTGCCATGTGTGTATAGCTAACCGGAGTACTTATCCACTATAGCAAACTCTATTATTAATTCCGCCATTACCAATCCCCTCCCAGTGTTATACGAGAGGAATTCCGACTTTTTTCATTGCTCATAACTTCTCTTTTCAAACTTATATGCTGAAACCTTATAATCAATAAATGCACCAATGAACCCTATAGGTATACCGCCTGCAGAGGTTGAAAGTAAAATAATAAAAAGATCTACCCTCCCTACTTTTTGGTACAAAAAATAGAAGACTAAAACGGTTCCAATTGCTGTGAATATCACCGTGAAATAATAAGTTATATTCACATATTCTTCCTCTCCCGTCGATTTCTTACTCATAACATGCCCTCATTTCTTGGAACAACAATAATGTACTTTTATTATTCACTTACTTTTGTTGTTTCAATCAATTTAGGCATGATATCCGTATTATCCTCACTCGGTAATACGTGCGTGATATGCGTTTGATATGTTTGCTATTAAGTTTATCGGATTCATATATCGCTCTTTCGCTTGATGTTCAAACTGTGTATTAAACAGTTTTCATAATGTGTTCCGATTGCCTCTGTGGTACTATCATTTAATACATAATGAAAGGAACTAAGCCATGATTATATTAATACAGTTGATCAGCTCAATACCCAGCTTGTAGGGCGTGCTGCAACACCCCTTGACGTGCCTTGCAAGCTCGGGTTTCTCCAAGGGAGCTGATCCAAATGAAAAACCGTTCCAAAGCCTATACTCGCCATCAGCGAGAGAGAATCATTCAAAGAAAATGGGCAATTCTAAAAGATGCTCTGCAACGAGAAGGCGAGTCCATGCCCGTGCGTGGGACATTAAGCAAAGGAAAAGTCCATTGTTCTTGTAGAATGTGCTGCTATGAACAGTATCATGGCATCCCAAAATCTAAACATAAAGCACAATGGGAAGCGATGCAGAAGGAAGTAGACGATTAAGTCTATTTCTTTTTTTAATGGCTTTTTTTATTTCACATAATGTGTCCGCTGTTTATCGGACCGCACATGTATCAGCGCAAGAAAGTAAATGACCCTTCACACTAAAGTGGATTCATACATATCCTGTAAAAGTATGCTACCAATGCATATTTGACATCATATAAGGAAGGATGTACTTATGAGTTCGAGTATTGATTACACTTCACCAGCAACTCAGTTCACTTTTGACGTAAATGACAGTCCGAGTTTCAAAAAAGACAATCAAAATTTTATTAATGTGTTAGGTATCAAGCAATTAAACACATTAGAAAATGTGTCATTACTTGATATCTTTCTTAGCGCTGGCAATGTCATCGAGCCACATTACCATCAACATGCTGCAGAGCTTGTTTATTGTATTTCTGGAGCTTGTACTGTTTCATTTCTGAATCCTTTTACAAAAGAAATCCAAAATTATCCTATTACCCCTGGGCAAGTTGCAAACGTGCCGCAAGGATGGTGGCACTATATAGTAGCTACTGCTAATAACACTCATTTTTTAGGTATTTTTGATGCACCAACTCCGGAAGTAATTCTAGGGTCTGACCTCTTAAAATTAACGCCTTCGAATATTATGGCACATACCTATTGTATGGATGAGAGTCAATGGAAAAAAGCAATTGCTCCCGTTGAGCCTTCTACATTTATCGGACCCCCAAAGGACTGTAACAGAGTGAAAGAAACTATCTCATATCCAGTCCCACATTCTGTAGAGCAATACGCCGACCAAATGTGTCCATATACTTATCAAAAATAACAATTTATCGTTCTTTCTCTTTGAATGCATCCATCCCATTCACTACTTTACTTCATCTTCGAATTGGCGACCTCCCTACTAATCTGTGGACGGGTCGCTCTTGCTTTGTTCAATTTAACCTTCTCACTGACAACGAGTCGAGCTGTTAACGATTGTGTCGGTCATTTTTTCACTTCACGTTGAACTTCTGAATAGTTCTGTTCCAGACTGATAATCCTCTTTTCCCAGTCCTGCACTATATCCTACATGTTCTTCCCCTCGTAAGCGTCAAATAGCACCCACCTGTTCTTCAGGGGGCGCTTATTATATGCTTTATTTAGTTTTATTCGGGACGTGGCAATCTACCGGAAGAGTCTTCGACCATGGAAGCAGTTGATCGATCGCTTTGGGATCCGTCAGATCTATTAAAGGCAGCTGTTCAAATACGAAAGTTAAGTAAATCAACGGATTTAGCTGATTTTCTTTGGCAGTTTCCACGATACTATAGGCGATTGCGCTGGCTTTTGCACCTTTCATAGATTGAGAGAAAAGCCAATTTTTCCGACCAATCACGAAGGGCTTTATAGCGCGCTCACTTCGATTATTATCGATTTCTAAGCGACCGTCTTGTAAAAATGTTGTTAGACGTGGCCATTGGTTTCGGCAATATTTGATGGCTTGTCCGAGCGCGCTTTTAGGCGTGACGCGGGAGCTTTGCTTTTGTAACCATACTGAAAAAGCATCCAGCACAGGCTGACTACGTTCAAATCGTTCTTTTTGGCGTTCGTCAGGACTGACATCCTTTAACTTTCGCTCGATGGCGAATAATTGATTACAGAATTGGAATCCTTCTTCCGCTGCGCAAGGTGTTTCTTTATTCTTTGCTTCCGCAGGCAACGTAGTGAGCGCTTCGTCGAATTTTCTACGGGCATGGGCCCAACACCCCACCAGTTTCACCTTCGGTATATCGTTATACCCCTGATAGCCATCGACATGCAGAAATCCTTCAAAGCCAGAAAGGAAGGCTTTTGGATGCTTGGCAGCCCTTGTTTGTTGGTAATCGTACAATACAATGGCTGGTACATCACACCCCGTTCGATACAACCACATATACGACTTAGATGTCGTCGGACGCCCTGGTTCGGAAAGTACTTGAAGCGTTGTTTCATCCGCAAAGAGAACACTTTGCCCCAATAAATGAGTTTGAAAGCGATTATAAAGATGGCTAAGCCAATGGCTTGCTCCATGCATCATCCAGTTAGCCAATGTTTGACGTGATAAAGGGACGCCTAAGCGCTCCAATTGTTTTTCCTGACGATAAAGAGGCATGCCTTCGACATACTTTTGGTTCATGATATAGGCCATCGCCGAAGGTGAAGCCAAACTACCTGGATACATAGGTGCTGGCATCTTTGCTGTGACAATTGGAGTTTCAGTGCCTTCGCGTTCACAATTGCGGCAGCTGTAGACATGGCGTATATGTTCAACGACCTTCACTTGAGCCGGAATGACTTTTAACTCGCGGCGTACTTCTGTACTCATTTCGTGTACTTGTTCACCGCAACACAAACAAGCCTGTTCCTCATCTGATAAACGATAGTGAATCGTTTCAGTTGGCAGGTTTTCAAGCATCGCTTCGATTTGGCCCGTACGTTTTTTACGACGATAGGTAATCGATTCAAGCGTTGGTTCCTCTACCTTTTCATCCGCTGTGACTTCAGCTTCGTTGAAAAGAGAGAGTGCGATTTGGTCTGGATTGGTTTTTTCACTAGAAGCGCCAAATTTCCGTTGTTGGCTGAGGCGAAATTGTTCTTCTAACCAGTTGAGTTTAGCCTGTAGCGCTTCATTTTGTTTTTCCAACTCCATGTTTTTCGCTGCGAGTTCTTCAATTGTAGATGAGATGACCGCTACTGATTTTTCCATAATAAAAGGAATTCGACACAATTTGTCGAATTCCTTTTTCAAATAATAATTTTCGCAGAAAGTTTTGGATGGGCTTGTTTTTGTTCATATGGTAAGCCATCGAGTAGCCAGTGTAATTGTTGATAGCTAATCGACAGTGGCTGTATTGTTTTTCCATCGGGCCACTGAAATAGACCGTTTTCTAACCTTCGGTAGTAGAGCCAAAATCCATTATGATCCCAGTGAAGAATTTTAAGCTTGTCACGCTTACGATTACAGAAGACAAATAAACTAGGGGAAAACGGGTCAAGTTGAAAGCTTTCTTGAACAATGACAGCTAATCCATCAATCGATTTTCGTAAATCAGTACGTCCACAGGCTAAGTACACACGATTGATGGGTGTTTTACTTAACATGCATTTGAAGTACCTGAAGTACTTCCCCTAAAAGTGCGGGGTTGAAGCCCTCTTCAATTTGGATGGAAACAACACCTATTGCCAGTGTTAATTGAGTAGAAATAGCCACATTTGAATTGAGTGTATCAAACGTAAGCCACTCTGGGGCTGTGGGTGCAGTATCTGTTTTTTGCCAATCTTTTTTGAGCCAAGTATACATGCTTGGAATACTGATATCATTTGCAGCACACCAGGCTGTTACGCTAGATTCACCACTTGCATTAAATGCTTCAATTCGCGACTGCCACATGGCTCGTCGTTCGTCTCTCGTCATGAAAAAACCTCCTAACCATTGATGTTAATGTGATTATCACACAACACGAAAGAGGTTAGAAGGTGGGGAGTATTTGACGCTTACCCCCTTTTATGGGTAAATAAAAAAGAACGCCCGGATAGACGTTCTTGTTAATCGATTAATGCATACAGTTATTTGTTTTTTATATAGTCCATTCCTTGCGTTGTTATTGCTAATACTAGATTATCTGACCCTTGCCCACTGTCTATGGCATATTCCTTTTCGATTAGGTATTCAATAGCCAGTTTGCTGTTTACGTCTGCATTTATCATTGCTTTGGGTAATTTATAACTTCCTCCATTATTAGCGAAATGATAATCATAAAGACTTTGTAATAGTATATCCGATAACTTATTTCTTTCTTCATTAGTCATATGTAATCCCTCCTCTTCCTTCTACCATTCGACAAATGTGGAAGGAATCCTTTAAATAAATAATCGCCAGTGATGGACGAACGTAATAGTATTACTCGATTTCACTTAATTTCAATTCAGTAAAACTTTTTTTGATAATTTCTTCAGAATAAAAATTTATTTTCCCACATTCTGTAACCTCTTTGTATTTTACTCGGTAGCATTTATTGCTTATCCTAACAATGTCCGCATCCATCATCAATTGCGCAGTTTGAAAATCAACAATACCTTCACTGCTCCCTCTAGCTCCGAGTCCAAATTCAGTAATAGCATAAACTTTGACAGCCCCACTCATAAAACCACTCCTCTTATATCTAATACTTTAACACTCTAACACCTTAATGCTTAAATACTATAATATCCGACAAAAAAAGGAATATCAATCCTAATAAAAGGATTCAGATTGGTCATAAAAAATACACCTCTCAACCTAGGTGTTCGCTTGTTGCAGAAATAGAATCAAACCAAGATATTTTATAGAATTGATTAAAGCTGAAATTCATATCACCTTGACTATGGTGACATAATAATTCAGGTTCCCCCTTAATGATTGCATTGAGTTCTGTCTTTTCGCCCGCAGGTCTTTTAGTTTTCTACCATCATCTTCATACACATCTTACCTAAATACCCATAACTTTCTATTCCGAGTATCCATCGATAACAAAAGTTAAAGTAAAATGAATACTTTATTTTCTTGATGTTGATAAGTTAGCGTTGGAGAAACTTCGCGTATTTAACTGAATCTCGCCGTTAATTTAAGAAAAGCTCCTAACGTTGCACACAGATTCCCCTAAAAATATAGTCTTTTATAATAATCAATAATAGCTTAGAGTTGCTATTCAAGGGATGAAGTTCTTTCCTTAAACAAATGTACAAAATTTATATTTGAGAGAGGTAGTTAAATGAAAATCGATTCACCAAAAATACCAAACGATTTACCTGTAATCAATTTCCAAGATATTTTTTATCAAGAAGATCCAGAACTTGAATTGTGTATAATTAATGATTCCTTTTTTGCTAATGAAGTGTTGCATAGAGTGCGATTATCTAAAATGTCCTTAAAAAATTGTAAGTTTAACAATACTAATTTTAGTAATATCGACATTACTGATGTTATTTTTGATAACTGCGATTTTTCAAATGCTAACTTGAGTAGTTCTTCTATACATAGGACGGTATTTAAAAATTGCAAATTATTAGGTCTGGATTTTACAGAGTCTCGCTTTGGCAATGTTGAGTTTGATAATTCTTCACTGAACTTAGCCTCATTCGGAAATTCAAAACTAGAAAAAGTTAAATTTCTAGACACATCATTAGTAAGCTCTGATTTTTATGATTGTATATTTAAAAACGTCGAATTTAGATTATGCAACATAAACAGTGCAAACTTTGAAAAGACACCACTTAAAGGAATCGATATTAGTAATTCTACTTTTGAATCACTTACAGTATCTCTAGCAGATCTTAAAGGCTGCAAAGTGAGTTCTTTCCAAGCAATTCAATTTGCTTCTCTTTTAGGCTTGATAGTTACTGATTGAATTTAGGCTAAACGTAAGATGCTTCTTCTATAAGATTGATGTAAGGCTCCTTTAATTAGATTTGCGTAGAAAACAATAAACACAGAATGATACTTCTCCGACCTGTAGCTCATTTATTTCGCACACTAGTTTCCTTTTTTTATCAAAAATAAAGAATGAACGTTCTTATTCCGAACAAACAAGAGAAGACCGTCAATAGACGATCTTCTCTTGTTCAACTATTAGATCGATTAGTGGAATATCATATTTCTTTTAAAGTTGTTTTAAACACATAACTAGTTTTGGCATACTTCATTTTATCCTCATAAAAACGGTGTGCATCTGTACGCTGTAATCCTGAAGATAAAGAAACACTTTCATAATTATTTTCTTTTGCCCATTCATGAACATATGTAAGTAGTTTTTCACCGTATCCTTTTGAACGTATAGTAGTATCTGTAACCAAGTCACAAATCCAAATAAATCTGCCACTAGAAAGTGTTATCATCGGCTTCAAACCAGTAACTGCAACAATTTCACCACCATCTAGTAAAGCGAATATTTTATATCTATCATTCTCTTGCGCAGCAATTACTAGTTCAAGATAAGTATTTTCATCCAAGTGAGTTCGTAACTGCTTCATAACAGGAAATGCTTCAATAATTTCATCGCGTGATTGAAGTTCTTTAATTGTTAACGTATCCATAAGTGGAAACTCCTTTCCAATTTTTCACCAAATTGAATCTAACATAGTTTTTCGTCTACCTTACTTATTGAAGAAGAATCGGCTATTCTTAAAGATTTTATCCTTTTTTCAACTGATGCTCCAGTAAGTTGAATAAGTATTAATTTGAACAAGCCCTAATTAAAAACACAAATACTATAATCATAATGAATGAAATAATATTTATTAAACAGCTACCACTTGGTGCACCTGTGGTTGCTTGTGCCCACGTATTATTTAAAGTGCTGCCTGGATTTTTCCGTTGTTCTTTTGCCTTTAATCTCTCTCTTTCTTTTTCTTCTGCAGACATATTACCACCACACCCATTACATTTTTTATATTTACTACTATCAATAATTTGTTTATCCTTTTTTGATAATTCGTTATTAGTGAATGATTCATCATTATATTTTCGACAAGGTTAATTTGCAAGGTCACTTTTCATTAATACGATTAAGTTGTTTCTATCGTAACGCATTTACATCTTCCCCCACACTTGTAATTCGACTCACAGTGAGGAAGTCCTCTTTTTGGTTTGATATTACGCAACTTTTTGCTTAACGTAAAAAAGCGACCCAGCCACAATTTCAATTTGTGGACAGGTCGCTTTGGCTTTGTACTTATTTAACCTTCTTATGGATAGCTAGGCAACATTGACACAACAGTGTTCTCGGATTATCCATATTAAAGACTGTCAATAGACAATCTCCTGTTGTTCGACTAATGCGCCTGCTAACAATACATATAGCGTAAAGCCAGAGCTACGCCATAGAGGATGAAAATGTGTGCTGAACGGGTATTGGGTCGATCTACTATGATGGCAGAGAAGCCCTGGCTCTAACGACCACAGTGCATCACAGACTGTCGTACCCAATATTGGCAGCACTTACGGGAGATCAACCCTACTCTGGTTACTGCCCCAGCCTTGCCTATATTCTAGGGTGGGTGGATGTATGGGGATGATTTTTCATTTACCTATCCATTCCATATTATCATTCTCATAGCCCAGCTTTTTTGGTTATGCGCTATTATCAATAAGCTTATTAGCTCAATCCCCTATTTTCTTTTCGGTTTTGGTTAAGAATTTTTCCAATGCTTCACTAATATCAATATCCGTGCGGTCAGCCAAATTAATCAGCCACCACATACATTCACCAAGCTTATGTTCAAGTTCAGATTCAGTTTCTCCATTTGTTGGCCAACGCCCCTGTTGAGACATTGTTAGTCGACCTACCAAACCAGCATCTGTCAGGAAAGCTAATGCATCTTCTTCTACTGTCCATTCTTTTTCATGATACTGTCGTTCTAAATTATGGTAGGTTTTTCTTATTTGTAAAGAACGTTCAACGGCTTCACTAAAATTCATATTTTTCATTTTGCTTCCTTTCTTTTATAGACATGTATGGTTCATCTGTTTGTGTTTTGATAAGGCATCTCATCTTACTCCCATAAAATAAAAATAGCGCCAATTTCTCTTTAATAGAAATCAGCACTTCGTTAATTCACTCTACGCTGCGTGACGCTTTTGGCGGTTGGCACACGTCACATTTACGTTGGTTATTATTATTAAATTTCGTAAATGTTTTTTCAAAGTTGCTACCACATGCACATTTAAATTGTAACTTTTGAGAAAAACCGAGATATTCAGTCGTTAACAACTTACTTTCCGAATTTTTCTCAACAAATTCTCTAATTTTATCGATCGTCCATCGTTTAATCATTCTCTTACACCTCCATATTTTATCTATAGGCGGAGGCTTTTTTTGGGCATCCGTTCAATTATGAGTTAAAGTCGTAATTATCCTAAGCTCCTCATTATAACATGAGCTGACACACAATCAAACAGATGGAAGGGATCTTATTTAACGAATCAGTCCCGCCAGTTGAATAAGAACTAAAAGGAGCTTTTTATTATTTGTTATTATCATATAAATCTTTATACATAATACTAACAAGAGTAAAAACAAATACAGGAATTAAAAAAAATCTATTATTTGTCAGGCTATTCGCTGAAGTATTATCAAATAAAATACTTACTATTAAAGCAATTATAAGAATCACACAGAAAATAATAAATATCATTTTATTTAGCAAAAAATACTCTTTTTTTATTTGAATCACTAAAAATACTATTGTAAAAACAATTAAAACAATACGAGTTATAAATAAAAATTCATATTGAAGAAAAAAAGTTGCAAGTAAATATAAAAGAACTATTAAATTAAAAATTATAGGGAAATTAATTTTTTTCATAATAAACTCCTAAAAGTAGATTGATTGGCGTTATTCAACAACCTGGCTTGCGCTATATACGCACACGGCTCTTCCTAGTCACCGAAAAATACGGAAAATACGGATCGTATAAAGTCTATGATTGTTTCGATGAGACCTTTGTTGGACTTGGGCATTTGACACTAAATGAAAAACAAATTAGTGAAGCAGAAATTGGATATATGTTGCTACCAGAATACTGGGGGAAAGGTTATGAGACTGAGACGGCAAAAAAATTAATTGATATTGCAAATCAATTAGAAATTATGGTGTTAAAAGCTATTATTGATCCAGAGAATCTCCCTTCTAAAAAGATATTGAGTAACCTGGGTTTTGAATCCCAAGAGTTTTGTGTAATAGACGGTTTATCAGGGGAAGTCCTAAGTAAAAAAATATAAATCACTTTACCATTCCTTTGTTCCATTAACAGGTGCTATTATGGAAGATCATAAGCCTAGTTCCTCGTTCAAGATACGATGGGTTAGGCTTTTTTATCTTTCAAAATCGTTACCATTGTAATTTTGCTCTTTCTTGACGTTACCACATTGATAAACTCATTGGCAACGAGTGGTTAGTCTTGCGGCAATCGCTGGTGAAAAACATGGCAGAAGCGGTACATTCTTATGACCGTAATCACTAATATAGTGGGCAAATCATTTATAAACAAAAAGGACTTCAAATACAGTAACGGGTTCTATTTAAGGGGAAAATGATAAAAACATAAACAGTAACACTTATTTTAAAGACCAAAAAAGCATCAGTTATAACATTGATGCTTTCTATTTTTGAATACGTTTAATAATTCAACTAAGTCGCCCGTTAGCCATACATGTAGCGCAAAATCAGCGCTACACCACAGAGGAAGAAAATGTGTGCAGAACGGGTATAGATTAGGACAGCTGACGAAGAAGGTCGATGGACTCTGGTGCCGTAGAGCACACCCGTTAGTCTGACTCCAACGAGACCACGGTGCATCCCATACTGTCGCACTCTATACGAGTAACACTCATGGGAGATTAATCCTACTCTGATTATTGCACCAGCCTGCCTTTATTCTATGAAGAATGGAGTTGATTCTTGATTAACTTTCAACTTAATATAATCATTTTGTAGGCTCAGCTTTTTCAAAAAAACTATTTCTGAGTCTTTTTTGTATGCCATTTTATTGATTTTGAGAGTTTTTTAATTTTCATGGGAGTTTAATAAAAGATATTGTAACACGACTAAAATAACTTCCCTATTCAGTTAGATAGTTCCCTAATTCGAGTCTGCTTTTTCTTTCTTTCCAATGCTATACCCAAGTACAATACCTAAGATAAGGATAATTAATACATCCATTTCAAAATCTTTTGTTATCAAACTTAATACTACCGCTGCCACAACTGCCCCTAAGATTGCTAATAATAAATTTTTCATAAAAAGCCCTCCCTCAACCGCGTAAGTTCAGATTGATTTAATATTATAATTTTATACTAACATTTATTTATTATAGTTGAAATGTATTATTCAACTATAATGCCCCGTTAGCCATACATGTAGCGCAAAATCGGCGCTACACCACAGAAGATGAAAATGTGTACAGAACGGGTATTGGATATTACGGCTAGGAGAGGAAGGTCGATCAACTATGGTGCCATAGAGCCCATCCGTTAGTCTGACTCAAACGACCACGGTACATCACAGAATGTCGCTCCCTTACGAGTAGCACTCATGGGAGATTAATCCTACTCCGGTTGTTGCACCAGCCTCCAATACTATTCGCCGTAGATAGGATGATTGCAATGGAAGTAATCATTGAGCATGCATGCGGTATGGACGTTCATAAAGATTCGATTACTGCGTGTATTATGACTCCAAAAGGAAAGGAGATTCGAATGTTTTCTACCAAGACTATATTTCTATTACAGTTGAATGACTGGATTAAGGAGCATTAGTGTACCCACGTCGCGATGGAAAGTACAGACGTCTTTTGGAAGCCTATCGTTAACATACTAAAATCTGAGAATATTGAGTTTCTAGTCGTGAATGTCCAACATATGAAAGCAGTGCGGGTCTCAAAACCGATGTGAAGGATGCCGAATGGATTGCCAAGTTACTGCGTCATGGACTACTCAAAGCGAGTTTTATTCCTGAACGAAATCAACGGGAACTTCGGGGGGTGGTTCGCTATCGTCGCAGCATTATTGATGAGCGTGCAAGACAACATAATCGGATTCAACAAGTGTTAGATGGAGCGAATATCAAGTTGGGCTCCGTAGTCTCCGATATTATGGGTGTTTCAGCTCGTGACATGCTTAATGCCATCGCAGATGGCGAGGATGATCCTATAAAACTTGCGCGCTTCGCTCGACGTACAATGAAAGAGAAAAAAGATGATCTTGAACTCGCTCTTCGTGGATACATCAACTCACACCAACGGCTCATGATAAAAACCATTCTCACTCATATTGACTTTCTAAGTGAGCAAGTTGAGCTACTAAACCAGGAAGTAGCTTCTAGACTATCCTCACACCAAGAAGATATTGAGCGGTTGGATTCTATTCCTGGCATTGCCACACGTATGGCTGAACAAATCTTAACTGAAGCCGGAACCGATGTCGGAAATCAATTTCCAAGCTCTTCCTATCTATGTTCCTTGGCAGGATTAGTTCCTGGCCATAACGAAAGTGCTGGAAAAAGGAAATCCACGAATATGAAAAAAGGAAACAAATATCTAAAGTCAGCCCTAAAGTCAGCCTTAGTAGAAGCCGCTCACTCTATAAGAGGGTCGAAGACCTATCTTGGAGCAATGTATAGGTGCACAGCAACACGAAAAGGTAAAAAACGTGCAGGTATTTCAGTCGCCCATGCCATTTTAAGGATCGCCTATTACCTCTTAACACGCAAAGAGATGTATGCAGACTTAGGCGAAGATTATTTCGACAAACAAAAACAACAATCAATGACCCAGAAGTCTCCTAAACCAACAAATAATCTGAGCCAGGAACTAGACGCTACACTCTTTTTTAAAAAATATTGAGCAGCGTCTCCTTTAGCGTTGTCATTTTTGCGAAGTTTAGCGTTTAATTTTCATGGGAGTTGAAGTACAATATTTCATGAAATTTGATTATACTGCTCTATATCTTGAATTAACCTCCGGACTGATTGTTGCCAAAACTCCAACTCAGAAAGATCTAATTGGAAATGTTTTTTAATTAGTTGTTCAAGTGGCAGCATCCCAGTTTCACTTAGGAACCCTTTAAACTTTTGATTAAATGATTTATCCGTTTTAGCAAGTTCTAAAAGTCCAATACTTAACAAGAAGCCAAAAGAGTATGGATAATTATAAAAGGGAGTATTCGCTTGATAGAACTGTCCATATTTAATCCATACAAAAGGCTCATATTCACTTAAACTGCTTCCATATGCTTTTCCCTGAAATTGTAACGAAAGTTCTTCCATCTGTTTTGCATCTAATTGTCCATCTTTTCTAAACTCATAAAACCTTTTTTCAAATAAGAAGGCTCCTCTAATAGACATCAAGTAATTTAGGGAACGCTCAATCTTCGAACCAAGAATTGCTTTTTTAATAGACACATCGTTTGTGTTTTGAATTACATAATCAATAAATACAGTTTCGAAAAAAATTGAAGAGGTTTCCGCCATTGTCATTTCAAATGTATCTTCTGAGAACGAAAGGGATGGAACATATTTCATTTGTCGGAAATGCCAAGCATGACCTAATTCATGTGCAAGTCTTCTAGCACTGTCTATGCTATTGTCATAATTTAATGAAATCCGTGATTCGCCTTCTTGAGTAAATGGAGCACAAAACCCACCCGAAGATTTTGTTTTACGTTGTTCTGCATCTACCCATCCCTTTGTAACTACTTCTTTTACAAATTCACACATACCGCTGTCAATATTTACAAGAGACTTTGTTATTCCATCGATCGCTTGTGAGAAAGTAATCTTAAGAGAAACTTCTTGAGATGAAGTCATCAACTCATGCCAAGAAATATTCTTTTTCCCTACTTCTTCTGCTTTAATTCTTAAATAGCCGGAAAGGTCATGTATATTGGAATCTACTGCATCCCACATAGCATTAAGTGTCGGTTTGGATATGCCATTCAATTGTAATGATTCATCAAGGTAATCTACTTTTCTTATCTTGTTTTCATTAAGTCTTAGTCCAACCATTTGATTATAAATAGAAGCAAATATATTTGCTTCCATTTCAAGGGTTTTGTTTAGTTCTCTAAATACATTGTGCCTTTTAGATTGTTCTGGCTGAGACAAGGATAAATTGCTAGCTTCAGCAAAAGAAATTTCATTTTCTTCATGATTAAGATAGACTTTCACTTTCAATTTGTTACGAACTTGTCCATAAAGGTCTTCAAGACCACTTAATGTTTCTCGAGCAAAGTTTGATATAATTGTTTCTTCACTATTTGTTATTTTTACATCCTTTAGTAACTCAGCTATCAAACTTTTTTGATTAATATTATTAGACCAATCTGTAAATTGATTTTCACTCATATTACTTAGGTTCTCTTGCAAATTCGATATTATAAAGCGTACTTGGGATTTTAAAGCTGATATGAATCCATTTAATGATGTAAGGAGGGAAGGGTCAATATTTTCTGTGGTTAAGCAGTAATAAAAGGATTCTGCTGATTCAATCTTATTAATTGCTTGCGAAATAATGATCATTTCGCCGTCATTCAAGTTATTTGTTTTTGAATACTCCTCGACTTTTATCAATTTCTCTTTAATACTACCCAAATAATTTTTAAACTTTTCCATGTCTAGACCACATAGAAGATTACTCAAATCCCAACGCATTGATGTATTAAATGGTTCCATACACTTCTCCTCCTGTTATTGATTATACTTTAAATGCTACACACTGATATTTACATCAAGCCCCAATAATTCTTTGTTGAATATAAAAAAATCACAAAGAATAAATCCCCTTTTCTTAACTAAACTGCCCGTTAGTAAAAATGCTCCTCTACTTGTTGTAGTAACGCATCCGTTCGCCAAACATGTAGCACAAATTTAGCGCTATATGTATGACGAACGGGTAGGGTAGGTTAATTGAATAAAACTCGGGATTTGCACCCTATAGATTACGCCCATGCTGGACACACCGAAAAAATGAACGAAAATTAAATCCCAATCCTTTTTATCTTTATAACACTAAACTTCCTCTATATCTTAACTCTTCGACTGATAAATGATCTGCTTCGCCATCTAAAATATGTTCCACATCTTGTAGCGTTTGTGACATTGAAACAGCTTTACCTTGTTGTCCTGTATATGCTTCTGCTACGAATAATGGTTGTGTGAAATACGCCTCTAGTCGCTCTCCGAGATTATATGTCTCTAACTCGACTGCAGGAATTTTCTCAATCCCATGCACAGCTACTACTGAACGTAACTCACGATATCGGCGAAGTAATTTTTGTGCACGTTGTCTCAAATTAAAGTGACGTTGGTCCAAGTCAATCCCTTCCAAAATAGATGAAGTTGAATAAATTGGATGTATAGCTGGGTATTGGTGTCGTGTAGCCAAGTCTGCATCTAATTGCCACAATGTTTCAAGTGGACCATATGGCATCTCTTCATCCACAGCTTCTCCAGAAAGATCAACAAGAATTGTTGTGATGTTTTGAACTCGTTCCGCCACTAATCGTTCTTGCAAATCTAATAGTTCACCAGACGAATTAAAACTCTTGTCTGAAATAAAAATTACATCTCCGTTTTGTGAAGTTAACTTTAAGAATGTCTCGTCGATTGTCGCCGTCACTATATCAGCCAATTCAGTCGTGCCTTCAAGTTCCGGATGATTCGTTGTTGGAAGTAAAAAGACCGTTGTGTAATCACTCTCTTTAAAACGGTGCATTAATTCAGCTAAAATAACAACTTGCCCCATGCCTGGACGAGCCACCAATCCAGTAGTACCTCCTTTTACAAGTGGTGCAAAAAAATCCAATGTTTTAATTTTCGTTTCAATCACATTCAGTTTCTCCCCTCGAATTATCAAGTCGTCTACTGAACAGTTAGCAAGTATTGCGAGACCGACTAAAGTGCGGACTTCTGCTTTTCCTAAATCGATTTTACCTGTGCATAAATTTGACACCGTAGCAGGTCGAATTCCAATTGATTTTGCTGCGGATGTTAAATTCGGCACCTTTCTTCTCAATAATGCCACGTTTAATCGAATATCATCCATTTTAGAATCCCTCCTCCGTTACTTTAAACAGTAATTTATTTTACTCCCAAACGCAACACTTATTACTTTTAAAAATAAAAGAGGCCATCTATGACCATCTTCTACTGTTCAATGAACGCACCTGTTGGCTTAATAAGAACTAACTTTCCAACTCAATATATCCTTTAGTTGCTTCCACTTGTTTCCTTCTCTTCTCCGTACAAACATACATTGAGCAGTAAAATGCTTTCCATTTATTAGATTTCTTTCTCTCCCTAAAACTAAAAATTCAAATTCATTTTTCGACTAGTGAATGAAACAGTTTCAAAACATTGTTTAGGTCATTAGATATGTTTGTAGACATCAGGTTTATCAATATTTGAATGTACCGTATAACCCACATAATCTTTAGACATATAGCTCCTGATTTTCGCGCTGGTCTGATTTTTCTAGCACCGCAATCTTTACTGTGTAGACATCAATTTGTCCGCTTTAATATCTAACAGTCTTAAATATAGATGATCCTATTGTCACATCCGGCATCCTCCATTTCACTCCCTTTCGCTATTTTTGAGCAAAGAAAAAGAACGCCCAGTGGAACGTTCTGACTTGTTGCATATTATTAATTTACAAATAAAATACGCTAGTTTACTACTTAGTAATACCTTCAAATTCCTTCATTGTCTCATTAATTTTAGATTGAGTTGAAATAACCGCCCTTTGCGAATTCTCCGTTACTTCACTGACCTTTATTACTTCCTTTGTAATGTTGTCTACGTTGGCATTCACTTTTTTTATTGCACCTTCGACATCACCAGCCAATTTTCGAACCTCTGTTGCCACCACATTAAAACCGAGTCCATGTTTCCCTGCTCGAGCCGCTTCAATAGCTGCATTCAATGCCAAAATATTAGTTTGCGAAGAAATGTTTCGTATTGATTTAGAAACTTCACTTATTAAATTGGTTTGTTCCTTCAAAGATTGAAATGCTTTTATGTTCTCCGTAGAGTTATCAGTAACCATTTCCCCTAAGTCCTCAGACAACTTTTTTAATTGAGAAACTATTTCTATCGTTTTATTTTCGCGTTCTGTAATATTTGTTGCAATTTTAAGTACAGCATTTACTTCACCTTTATCGTTTAGAACGGGAATATAAGTAGCTTCTAGGCAAAGTAAATCCTTTGCTTTACTAACCCTATGAATCTTCTCTTGAAACTTTTTGCCTCTCCTTAGATTATCCCATAGCTCAGCATATTCCTTACTATTCCGGAATTCTAAGGTGCAAAATTGTTCATGTGACATATTCTTCATTACGTTGACACTATACCCCAAAGTCTGTGCAAAGTTCTGATTTGCCCAAATAACCTTCCCATCCAAATTGAATTCTATCATAGCTAAATTAGATTCTAGTGAAGCTAAAACCGCTCTTTCATTCAATACTTGGGTACTAATATTAATATTTGTAGCAATGTTCATGTTCATGTGCCTACTTCCTTTATAATAGATTTCCTATTCTTAAAAACATAATAGAAAAGAGTGGAATTACAGATTTTATTTCCCATAATAATTCCTCTACACTATACTACTACAAAGGAGGACGAAAGACCTTTTTATCACCTTCAAGTATTACGGTACCAAATTACCTAACTCATCACTTCCACCATCATCGACTCAACACAGCATCTGTTTACAAATGTAAAAAACGCCCGAATGGACGTTTTCACATTAATAATTATTCAATTTCACTACTTTGCAGTTTGTTGCTGCTGCGCGTTACGCATTTACACTTTTGGCTTTGCGACCCTGTCTTGCATGTAATCTTTTCATCGCAAATCTTGCTATTGGCTGTGCAACCAACAGTTCAATCCAAAATGCTATACCAAAGTTTCTTGGCCAAATGTGAAAGAAATTTTTAAATGGTTCTAGGCTTATTTGTTTCGTACCAACCCAAGTACCGATAATCGATAGAATAATAGATAATACCGTAACATTCAATAAAGTATTCAATAGAATTCTGGCATTAAACCCATCTGTTTGTCCCACGAATTTTGGTATCAGCTTACCAACAATCGGTCCCGCAATCAATCGTACTGATAAAATTACGATTATCCACATAAACGGAATAATCTTTAATGTATCTAGATATACCTCTTTACTGAAGCCACGTTCCAACCCTGTAATAATAGGGGCGATTGTGTTTACTGAAATAATTGAAATGATTAATAAAAATAATATACCTTCTCTTCCGTTTCTAGGTAGTCTTGTTTCTCCATGCATGTTTGTCATCTCCGCGAATAATATTTCAGATGGCAGACGTATCATGAGACATATATTTTTGGTTAATGAGAAAGCCAATATCTCTACACACTGATTTACTAATCATAGCATTTTCTTCAAATGAATGTCACCTCTCCGTCAGCCATTCCACACTCCTTATTTTTGGATAACCAGACTAATCGCATTGCTATCCTAGCCTTATACCATCTCTATCTTTCGGCTTTCGTTTCGCGTATGCAGCATGCCGTCAACGGTAGATTTGTTTTCTTTTCCCTTAATTAATAGAAAGCCACCAAACGCATTGTTTGCCAGTTATCTTTTGGGAAAGTAAAAGAACGCCCGGTTGGACGTTCTCCATTTGTACTTATTCTTAGCGCTGAACCTTAACGTATAAACGCCAAATCTCTCTCAGCCAAAGCATCTTTCAGCCAGCAAGGATGCATTTTTAACAAATCTGCTGGCAAAGCTTGTTGTTCGAAATATTGAATATCGAGTGATTCCGAAGAATTGCATCGAAGTTCTCCGCTTATAATTTCAGCTAAAAAACAGGTTGTTATAAAATGAACTATTTTTCCTGTAGGGTATGAAAACACCTGTGAATCTGGATCAGAGTAAACACCGATTAGCTTAGTAATTCGTATATCTAAATTCGTTTCTTCCTTCATTTCCCTAATAGCTGCTTCGGATACTGTCTCCCCGATCTCTACATGTCCTGATGGGATCCCCCATAGCCCCACATCAGCTCTCTTCTGCAATAATACTCGATTATCTTCATCTAAAATAATAATTGCGACTCCTGCTTTAAGTTCGTTAATTTCCTTCATTTCAATTATCCCCTTAAGTAATAAAATAAGGCTGATTGAGAAAGTTTCAATGCATCATATGCTGAAATTTTCCCCCTCGAACCTTTTATGTCAATAGGCACCTTATGCAACCTGTAAAAGATACGATCCTTGGTTTCAGACGTTTATAAACAAAACCCTAGTTATAGTTCTCCAATATATTGATTTGATGGACTATAAATCATGATACCTATAGTACTATTTAAATTCAAGAGATACTCCAAGAATTCATTCAACGCCAATCAAAATCTCGCGAACACACGTAATTGCATCGTTAGCCATGAACCTCAGCTCCTCGATTCGCTGCTTGTCGCTGAATCTGGGCCAAATAATAAATGCGGGGTTTGAATCGGATGGTTACTAAGCTGTTGGGTTGGGTTGGGTTGGGTTGGGTTGGGTTGGGTTGGGTTGGGTTGGGTTGGAACTTCTGAAATTGTTTAGTTGGCCATTGTTGCATCGAGATTACAGGTCAGGTTCATTCGGTGTAAGCAGTAAGCTAGCCCACGAAAACACTTGACTGAACGTAAGAAAAGCACCCCGCAGGATGCTAAATAAACTCATAACTTTTACCTGTTTGAAACAAGAAAACGTTGTACCATAGCAAGATTATATCCTTTTATATAGGAATTCCCCGTTATATCTTGATGAATATGTTTATCTTGTATCATTTGAGTAACTTTTATCGACGCTTCTTCTAGACTATTTGCAGATAAGTTCATAATGAAAGTTTCATCATCATTAAAATGAAGTGTTATCTGAAATTCAAGCATTTTCTCACCTCCCGCAACCGATGTTATCAGAAATATAGGTAAACTAAAAGTTAACACTCGTATGTAATTGGACTGTCGCATAGTTCTACATACAAATTATCGCACTCCCGACTTGCCTTTAAGTTTATCTTCTTTATTCTCTAAGAACAATATCTCGACGTATTTGGCATTTCCGACATTTGCATTACGATGTAGTCTTTCAAGCGTCGGATGGGACGTGCTTATCCAAGAGTACTTCTTCTCCTCAAGAATCCAACGAAGAACTTCTATCCCTCTCACATTTCCAACTACGTGGATACGCTCTTGAATTATCCTTAACTTCGTTTCGTATCTAATGACTTGTTGGAGATGCTTTCTCCTTCGAAAAACATCTCTAATCCTTTCAGTTTGATTGATTCCCATCGACTTTTCCTACTTGGGTGCCCCATTAGCTGTTTTCGGGCAAAATAAGTGCAAAGACTAAAATCCAATAATAAAACTAAAAACAACCGTTAAGTTGAATCAGTGTCCTCATTTTTTCCGATAGACGATTATTTTGATTGTGAATAAAATTTTCATTTTGCTTGATACTACGTTAGTAAAAATATATAAATGAGGTGCTAAATGTGTATTACTACAAAGAAGAATTGATTAATCCCGTCACTCCTCCCGATAAACCCGACCCTGAAGCTGCAAAAGTGATGCAAGAAATTCTAGGTGGGCATTTTGGAGAAATGCGTACCATGATGCAGTATTTTTTCCAAAGCTCCAACTTCAGAGGTAAGGAAACACAATATCGCGACTTACTTCGTGGTGTGTTTTTGGAAGAAATCGCTCATGTTGAACTTGTCCAGAATACAATCAATCAATTGTTAAATGATTCAGGTAAATCTACTGTACCAGGTAATGCCGGCGTCGATCAAGCACCTCTCGATGATGCTGTCAGACACGCAAATCCTCATCACTACATTATTGGTGCTCAAGCCTCTCTCCCTGTAGATGCTGCTGGGAATCCTTGGAACGGTTCTTGGGTTTATAGCCATGGCAATTTGATTAGTGATATGCTCGATAACCTGGTGTTAGAATCAACCGGTGTCTTGCAAAAAACTCGAATTTACGAAATGAGTTCTAACAAAACATTTCGAGAGACATTAGCTTTCCTAATCGTGAGAGATAACGCACATCAGAATGCGTTTGCAAAAGCTTTGGAAACGCTGGGCGTTGATTGGGGCAAGCTGTTCCCTGTCCCGAATTACGATATCAATAAATATCCTGAATGCAGAAAATATGTGGAGTTAGGGTATCATAATGCCCAGTTCAATTTCAGATTAGACCCAACTAGAATCGGAGAAATTTTCCAAGGACAGTCCCCTAGCAGAAATAAGGGCGAACTTAAAGTTACTCCTCCACCTGCTGGATTCCCAGTTCCTTTACTACCTGACATGCCAAATGAACATAGTCCAGGTATTCAAGACATGAATAACTAAATTCGATTAGTCCCTATATTAGGGACTGATTTTTTATTTCTTCGTGTAACTAACCTCATTAGGTGTTGGTTTTCCAACCTGCCATGTAATGACTTGCTTCTTGAATCCATCACTAGGCTCTTGATTTCACCATCTATCCAACCCTTCTGCATTCTTTTCACTCATACCAGCACCTCCATCCCTTTCAACTCATCCGCAAGCTGCATAAACATTTTCATATCCCCTGCATGAAGCGTCATATCAAACTGTAATATTTTTCAATTCATCACGCTGAAATACCCCAATAAGATTCTTCTTCGCGAAATACACCTCATATTACAAAAGAACATAATGTCACAATATATAAAACCTAACAGAACTCAGACTTATAGGATTGTTTCCAACCTGTCACCGATCCGTAACTGACTAACCTATAATTAAGCAGATTTTGTAGTAAACTCACATTAGATAAAGTCAGAATGGAAACTATCAATAGTAAGTTGCTGCACCACGTTTAACACTTACTCACAAAATGTTTGGCATGCCTTAACTGCTGACGAATATACGGATCGTCCCATTGCTAGCACTCCACATCCAGTCCCCGGCGCGTCGTTCAATATCTTTCAGCACCTCGAACAGTAATCGGGTTAAAAGTTTGATTTTTTTATATGAGGTCATTCAGTTATCTACTTCGCTTTTTGGTCAGACTATGCGGACCCACTTATTGCACTAGCTTGTAAATTTGAAATAAATTCCTAAAAAAACACTTTTAGTTATAGTATCTATGGTACAATCTTTCCATAGGGGGGGATATCCATGAGATACATTCTAGGTGTTATTATTTCTATTCTTGTAATAGTTTTACTACTTAAACTAATAGGCGTACTATAAACAGTCACATTATCTTTAAACTAAAAGTCAGTGTTTTTTTCCAGGTTCTGCTTCTATATCGCTTAGGTGCCTGGGGAAAGAAATTGATTCCGTTATGATAATATCTAGTCCTCTTCTTAATTTACTGCATTCAATGGGTCTCCCGTTTCCTCGTACTGTGCGTTAAAGTAAAGAACTGTCAGCCTGCAAAAAGCCATTTGTGGTGCTTTCAAATTCCTGTAATAAATCCCTATCTGTGTGATCCTGCGTATTAGGCGCATTCATGAATTTCATAAATGCATATTCTTTAGTCCGTAGATTTGGTTCGCCTCGTCTGAAATTTCATCCACACTTTCCGCTGCAATGACTTCGATATACATTTCTGTTGCCTTTTTATAAGGAGTTGACTTCAAGTCGTTTTCCTCCACGTTCACCGCTACCAAGCCTTAATACTCGTTTTTATTACATTCGCAATAAAATTGTTTAATAAATTCCCATCACATCTGCTACATATTTTGGTCGAACTGCGCACTACATTTTGATGGCTTTCTTTGCAATTTCACTTTGCAAAAAAGAAAGAATCCTCAAGGAACATTGAATGTAATAAGCTAATAAAAAGCACAAAGAATATTAAGGTATAGCCAGTCATACATTTAATCAATGTTGTTGTTTGTAATAGATATCAAAGTATTACAAAGGGAGAATAGCTATGAGCGTTGAGTTTGTTTTACTGGCACCAACAGCTCTTCAAGTGTTTAAAGCAGGAGAGTCCAATCCCAAAAAAGTAAAGCGGATTGTTTATGGGCAAGCTACATCTGACGCAAATGGTATAGCCACACTTTATTTTACAGAAAACGGATTATCTACTGGCATTCCATTATTAACAACTATTGACTATGCTGTATCAAGCGTATATTCTACAAATTCTTCGATAAATGCAAGACCGAGAGTACAAATGCGAGAAAAGAATGTTGCTGCAAAATTTGTCTCTGCTAATGTTACAAATAATAGTAGTATAGTAGTACTAGGAATTAATGTATTAGGTTCAGAAAATCCAGTGAGTGGGATTCTTGTAGATTTCATGATTTTAGGTAGCTTTGATAGTTAAGTGAAAGCGTCAATAAGTTTGAAAAACGTGGATTAACAATGGTTGTTCGAAATTTCCAGGCAAAAATCTCAAGATGACTGTAATAAAGACTGCTGATTACTTGGTCTTTTCTTCTCGGACTGTGCATGTTGCCTATCCAACTATTTACTTACTAATCCTTTGTATTAGACTCTTTCATAAGATTGTTCTATCAAAGTATGGTAGCTTGTATATAGGCAAACTTATCGAAAGGTAAGGACGCAAAGCCAAGGACCTAATACAATTATTTGTTATGGCAGCCGGTTACCAAGTGTATTGCTTTCTATCACTTGTTAAAAAGGATGAGGATCATTTTCAATAAATCAGTAATGCTCGTAGATGATTCAAAATTCATGAGAAATCTATTAAGAAAGATTATCGTAAGTAACGGTTATTATGTCGTAGCTGAAGCTGGGAGTGGAGAAGATGCTGTGACTCTTTATAAATCACACTTCCCTAACATCGTTTTATTGGATATCACTTTACCAAATATGAACGGTGTCGCTACGCTAAAAGAAATTAAGAAAATAAACCCCAATGCTCGTGTTGTTATGTGCTCAGCCTTAGGGACTCAAGACTTAATAATTGAGGCTTTAGAAAATGGAGCCGCTGACTTTATCGTAAAGCCTTTTTTTGATGGACTTATTACCCAATTAAATAAAATCTATTGAAAAACATAGTACACTAACATAAAAGACCACGAAATTATGGTCTTTTTTTCATTTCATTTCAAATGTACAGTTCGTGTTAACGAAATCACTTCACCTGCCCATGCATCCAACCAATATAATAAACCCCTAACGAGAGTAACAAAGAAGAAATAATGAATGCTCAACCTTCAAACGAGGTCATCCTTTCTTATTTAAACTCCGTTTAACTAACACTGAATTGTTTGATATATTATAAATGAATACAAGATTCAATAAATGTCAATCTGGTATTATCAAAGATACAAGATTTAAAAGGCGACCTCTTTCGAAATGTCGCCTTTACTCCGTCTAATCTTCCGCAATCTGCACATCGATTATACCCTCTACTGGTCTGCGGTCTCTTCCGAAAGGACTATCAACTGTAATCCACATCGACTCAACATTTTTTCCTTTATGACACCCATGTAAAAACCACATTCCCTTTTTTGCGCAACTTCTATTTTGAATGTTTTCTAGCATTTCATTTCACACTCACAATATTATTCATGTTTATTCTTACGTTTTCAAAACCCATTTGGAAAGATAATTTACCTTGTTGGCCATCGACTTCTGTAACGATTCCTGTAACTGACTCATACCTCTTTTGAGCATATATCGTAACCTCTACCTCTATGTTAAATTCTTTTGATTCCCCTATTCTTTCGCCGATTTCAAGAAAATCAGTTTCTGTTAGTTTTGGTCCTGCTACAACCTTTGATTTTGGTGGTTTTGGAATTGCTGTCATTTTCATCATCCTTTCTGTTCCAGTCTTTTATTTCCGCTAGGTGTTCCCTAAACATCAGTGATATGGCCAATTCTTCAGCGCTCTGATTAATCACGTTGTAGCAACTCCCCATGTATCCTGACTTTCCACCATTGCAAAGTAAACAGATATCAACTCTTCCGTCCTGTTACGCAACCGTATATTCATGTAGCGTCTCTTATCCTCGTAGCCATTTTGGATAAATGCATACTCGGTGAACGTGCCATCTTTCCCTCTTTTAATCAACTTCATATTTTTTCTTCGTGCATAATTATTTGTTTCTTTTAATTCAGCTCGAACCGTATTTAACGTACTTTCAACGATATAGATATAAGGTCCTTTCAATTTGAACGAACTTGTTTCAATCACTTCTCGGTCTCTCTCCAAGATGCTTATAATCATCGGTAGGTAAATCATTTTCTCGAAATACGGTAAGGCGTCTCCTAGGATTAACGGCATTAGATCACCATGCTTTCTTTATGTACGACGGGAACAAGTGCGAGTTCATTATCAATCGTAAAAGTCCGCTTGAATTTGCGTAGAAAACAGTATGCACGGAACGATACCTCGCCGACCTGCAGTAAGTTGATTCTTCGCTTACTGATTGTTCCGCCCCTTGCGAGATACATCATATCTAAGGACTCGTTATACCCTGCAGACTTAATTAATTGGTTACGCACACTCATTCCCTCCTTTCGATCCAGTATATCGAACAATCGTTCTTATTGCAACTGGATTACAATAGTCATTAAATATTACCGATTATGATTTTATATGGTAATACTAGATATTTTGACAAACAAAAAAGGCATACGCTTAATTAAATGAGTAGTCACCCTTTGCTTTAAATAATCAATTTTATCTTTCCACGTTTACTTTTGTAGGGATAAGTGAATTATGTATGTAAACCAAGAATAGATGACTGTGTCTTGGCAAATAAAAAAAGCGGCCTACCACAATTCATTCTGTGGAGGTTCCGCTTTTTCTTTACTCTTATTTAACCTTTCCACAGACAACTGGACAAATAAAAAGACCGGCAATAGACGATCTCCTATTGGTCAACTAATGCAACCGTTTGTTTAATAAGTTTCATTTTTAGTTTTATTATTTTTTTCAAAAAGATAAAGAATTAAAAACACGCCCCCAAAAACAATAGGAACATAAATAAGATAAAAGTAAAGGTCTTTAGGTTTTTCAATGGAATAGTCTAAAAGAAGCAAATATATAATGATAACAATATATTTCATCCACTTTTTCATTAAGTTTCAATTCTCCCATTTTTTTGATAAAGTAGTTTTCCTGTCGCCAATCCCACAGCGCAATTGAATATGTGGATGGGGCTCTTAATTTAAGTATCATATCACCATCCTTTAAACGGATGTGAGGGCTTTCGTTAGTTGGTCAAACATTAATGCCTACGATACTCTCTTCGCTAAAAAGCCGTCAATAGACGACCTCATTTTGTTCAACTAAAACCGTTTGTTGAATAAATATAATGTTCCATTTCTTTATTCGTCTATATTCATATGAATACTACTTTAATTCGACAAAACAAAAAGCGATCGTTCCATAATGAAATGGTTGCTTTTCAATCTCAAAATAAAAAATAATCTGAATTTTATTTACTTTGTTTTTTACTAACCTTGTAAATAAGATAACAAATTGCAACTAGAAGGAGTGCTCCGAATACTGGAGTTAAAATATTCACCATTTTTAACACTAACCCCCTCTTTTTTACTATATTGTATATTTCGACATGTATTCTAAAAATCCTGCAAAATAGAAAGCGACTCAAATTACGAATAGTCGCCTATAAATTCACCTATTTAATTACCATCGACACATCCTTTTATTTTTCCTTTTGGCCAAATAAAAAAGCCCCCTTTATTAGGGGACTTCTCTGTCATTTATCAATCTCTTTTTTCTCCAATAATGCTATTATCTTATCTAGCTTTCGTTCAACGTTCATGCTGTTTTGAGCCTTTTTCTTTTGATCCTTTGACAATTTCCTAATCGATACTATCAAAGCAACACATACTAAAATAACAAGTAAAACAACAATTGAGGTAGCTATTATATCGACTATATTAATACTTTTAGTCATTACTTCAGTAGGTATTTTAGTAGGCATCATAACATCCCCCTAACACTTTGTCTTCACAGGCATGTAGTCTCCCAAATCCACCTATACCTTTATAATATGGGTAGCGGTAGTACTTTACAAACAAAAAAACGGTCTTCCACAATCTAATCTGTGGAGGAGCCGCTTTTTCTTTTAATAGAGGAACCCCGACTGGCAGCCACGAACATCAATCCAATTGTATCGGAATCCGACAACGTGCCATCATTCAACTTCTTGCGCCAGATGCTAGACAGACCGTTGTTGCCCGCTTCAAGTTGTTTCAATACCTCTTCTGTCGAATCTTGAATTGCTTTTGATGTAGGTTCGTACAATTTGATCACTCCTTCTTTTGGTGGTGTAAGTGCAGATTTTTAATTTCAACTTGAAGTGCATAGCTAGACCATCCGCGATAGCCTCGCCTTGCGCTTTCAGTTTTGCATCACTTCTTAATGCGGCGATGTCTGTCGTAGAATCCATGAAGCCGCCTTCAGTTAAGATAGCAGGCATGCTTGATTCTCTCAACATGTGGAGGTTGTCAGTTTTTACTCCTCTATTACAAAGGCCCACTGCTTGTACAATGTATGGCTGAATTATTGCCGCTATATCTTTCGATGCTTTACTTGCAGTAATCTCCTGGACAAGTGTTTCAATGCCGCCAGACTGCCTCACTTTCCATCAAAAGCATTATGATGAATAGATACAAGCGCATCAGCTTTCCATGCGTTTGCCTTATTGGTGCGCGTCGCAAGGGGTACATCTGTATTTCGGGTCGGGTCATCCAGTCTGAGGATCTGTACGTCCTGGTATTTGTTCAATTTAGCTGCACAAGCCAACAACACTTTGTTATTAAATGACCATTCCCATTCACCATCTGGTGTGCGTTTGCCTGCAGTGTTGATACCGTGTCCGGCGTCTAATGCGATTTTCACCATCTTAAAATCCCCCCCGCGTACCTGTATTTCCCCGAGCCCGGCCTGCTCAATAATCAGCAATCCGATTTCCAACTTCTTACGTCCCAACTCTTTCGCGATGCTATCCATGCTCATATTCGCTACCCACATCGCTCTGAATACATCCGTTTCTTGCTCAGTAAAGACCCAATCAATATCAACGTCGTCAAGTAACACACGCTTTTGTTCTTTCGCGTGGATCAAACCAGCACCCCCATCCATTTCAATGCTCGAGTGATGTTCCAAATATTCACGGGACATCTTGGATCCTTCCGACATCTCAGCCATAAGTTTCCGAGAATTGATTTTCCCCATTTCCCCTAAGGCATTCGCATACACAGCGAGAGAAAAGCCCTCCATCAATCTTTTAAATTTTTCACGTTCATGATCATTGTTCATCCCCGCTCACTCTTCTTCAATTCATCCTGCCTAACTGTCACCAACCCGTAACTGACTAGCCTATATTTTTGTAGTAAACTTACAGCAAGAAAGGAGACTATCAAATGACAGCAACGACTTGGATGTGGATTTGCATTTGTATTGCTACCTTGATTTTACAGTTCATTTTTATTTTTATCGTCCTCCATCAAAGTAAGCGATTTAAACATACGATTCATACGATTGATCCGATTGATGATCGTATAAAAGAAATGAATAGAGAAAAAACCGACATAGGGTAATGAATGTATACTTACGAAATGGGACGATACACGACAGTGAACGTCCTTACTGTCATTTCATTCACTCCTCTTTAATTCACTTTGCCGATATATCCCGATCTGAATAGACTTCGCAAACAAAACCTCATACTGTCTTCTGTGTAAAACCTTAACAATCCGACCTTCCATTCCTTCAAATACCTTCAGGTAGAAATAATCCTCAACATTGACGACGATTTCAACCGTGTCACCGACTGTAAAGGTTTCTTTGACTGGCGCAACATCAAAAATGGTTAGCTGCTACACCACTTCGTTCACTCCTTTGATTTTTCTTCTTTCATCCTTCTACGGTTGCACCAGTAACACAAATTCGGGCCCGAATGATTTGAGGTCGGTCTGTACAAAGTTTTGCAACTTCTGCCGCACTCAGAACATTCTTGCTTGTCATATTTCATTTGATTTCCCTCCTAACAATCGTTTGTCATACCGCAACTGCTGATGAATATACGGATCATCCTCATTGCCACCGCTCCACATCCAGTCCCCGGTGCGTCGTTCAACATCTTTCAGCACCTCAAACGGTAATTGCGGTAAAAGCTTGATTATTTCTTGATATGCGGTCATTCAGTTATCTACTCGGCCTTTTGAGTCGTTCTGTAGCTCCATGATTATTGAACATTTGAAACTTATTGATTTTAAATACGTATATTAGATAATTAATATTTAGAAAGTTGGTGTTCTACCATGTTTAAATCAGAAGTAACTAACAAAGTTCTAAATATTATCTTCGTGCTTGTATTAATGGCAGTATTATTATCCAACGACTTAAACACCACATTTTCTAGAGTTTTTGTAATCCTAGTATTGTCGGCAACGATTTTACATGATTTATATCAAATAATAAAAATCAAGAAACAGAAAGCTGATTAAATTTAATCGGCTTTTTTATTTGCGCGTTCTGTGACACGCTGTGTACTAACTTGCTATCGTATCTACCCATTCCACAAAAGCACTCATTAAAGGTGATTTGTTACCACTGTCCGCCCAACCTGCAAATCCTATAAAGCCGTCTGAATTAAAGCTGATCGCTTCTCGTTGAGTGAAGTAATGACTATTTAAGAATAAATAACATTCCTTTACATTTCCGGTTGTATTGTACTTGCTTTTTATTTTTTTGACTCATTCTCATAGTGTTTGTGGACATTATGCCTGCCTTATTGGCTTCTTTAACTTGCTTGTTAAGGAAGGTGAACAAAACACCAATATCGCCTTTTGTAATATTTTCATAAGTTAGTCCTTTTTCGGAGAAAAGTTCTTTAGCTTGTTCTGAAGTCATTTTCTCAGCTCCTTTTGGTTGTATTGTGCTTTATAGTAAAATATTTCTAAAATAATCGCATTTAAGATATAGTTTAAAGAAATGCTAAGGAGGTTTTTATATGTCTGTTTCTCTTCAGGAAGTTTTTGAAAATGAAAAAATAATTTTACGCAACTTATATTCCTTTTATCTTCATGATCTGTCCAAGTTCACAGCTAACATTACTATTGATGAAAATGGATTTTTTGATTACGAGGATCTAAACTCATTTTGGACTAATGAGGGCATTTCTCCTTACTTCATCAAATTTGATGGCAACATTATAGGATTTATTCTGCTTTTGGAAAGACCATTTTTAAAAAAAGAAAATGATTTCGGCATTAATGACATCTTTATTCTAAATAAGTACAAAGGTAAGGGTTTTGGAATACAGGCAGTAGAAGAGTTATTTGAAAATAAAAAAGGAAAATACTTTGTTATTGAACTTGTTAATAACCTTCCCGCTGTATCCTTTTGGAGAAAAGTATATAAAGATTTTAAAATTGATTATGAAGAAAAAAATCAATTAATTGATGATGAACCTTGCATAATCCAAACATTCAAAGTCTCAGCTTTATTAAAGAACGGTAACTAATAAACCGTTCTTTTTTTATTTCTTTTGCTTCACATAGTGTGTCTACTTTCACTTACTCAACCGCCCACCCCCATAACTACGAGTACAACTCCTTCCCAAAATGCAATAACTGTCATTCCCCTCCCATTTCACTTCCACAACTTCCAACCTTCTTGTCTCTTGTCGTACAATTCCCGTTGCAATAAAGGCTTATATAGCCAAACCCGCTGATCCTTCTCTCACCAAAAAAACAACCACTAAACACCGTTCATTGCCCTCCCTCATTCCAAGTCAGTATTTGATACAAACAACAACTTTTGGTGACAAACTGTAAAACTTTCGAACCTTCAGATCCACCACTTGACTGTCATCCTGCCAAATGACTTTTATAAGACCGTCTTTGATTGCCTTCACATAATTGTCGACATCCGGTTTCATCGTCGGTCGCAATTCACCCGACTTGATAAGAGCCTGCTTCGTTTGATGCGCCTTTGGCCGTGATTACCACGGAGTCCGTAAAGCAAAAATGAAAAATAGCAATCGAACAATTTTTGTCGACAATCCCCTTTTAAATCAATTGAAGATGTATAGAATATGGTGTGAAAAGATCATGCTCAATTATGGGAAACGATGGATGGAAACAGACTACGTACTGACATCAGAAAGATTCGGAACTCCCGTTAGTGAAAAAGCTGTTTCAAATCCAATTAAACACACCCTAAGAATCAGGAATGAAATCTATTTTTCACACAGTTTTAGACATCCCCAAGCAAAAATTATGTTGAGTAAAGGCATTCCACTACAAACTATTGCAGAACGACTAAGATATACTTCTTTGATGATTTTAAGTTTATATACCCACTCATCAATAAAACCTCGAAGTCAAATTAGCGAAATCCTACAGTAATGCATTCACTTTTTAAATTGGTGGAATATTTGGAGGTTGTTTTTATTTAAACCCCTCATAAGCCTTGAGGCATAAGCATTGTTGCTACTATGAATTATTTCGTGCTATAATGGGAGCATTGTGAATTTAGGAGGATTTTGAATGATAGCAGTCAGTAATGTAAGTCTTCAATTCGGCGACCGCAAGCTATTTGAAGATGTGAATATACAGTTTAATCCGGGCCATTGTTATGGTCTAATTGGTGCAAACGGTGCGGGAAAATCGACATTCCTTAAAATTTTGTCAGGTGAACTAGAACCACAATCTGGAAATGTAATTATGAACAAAGACGAACGTCTTGCTATTTTGAAACAGAACCATTTCGAATACGAGGAAAGTGTCGTACTTGATACAGTCATTATGGGTCACAAACGTTTATATGACATTATGATGGAGAAAAACGCCATCTATGCTAAAGAGGAATTCTCAGATGAGGACGGCATGCGCGCAGCTGAACTTGAAGGTGAATTTGGCGACTTGAACGGTTGGGAAGCTGAATCTGAAGCAGCAATCCTTTTACAAGGACTTGGTCTTGCAGATGAATATCACCAATTGAAGATGTCTGAACTAAACGGTTCTGATAAAGTGAAAGTGCTTCTTGCACAAGCTTTGTTTGGTAAGCCTGACGTTCTTCTTCTGGATGAGCCTACAAACTCACTTGATTTGAAAGCAATCCAATGGCTCGAAGAATTCCTTATGAACTTCGAAAACACGCTTATTGTTGTTTCCCATGACCGTCACTTCTTAAACAAAGTTTGTACGCAAATTGCGGATGTAGACTTTTCTAAAATCCAGATTTACCCTGGTAACTATGATTTCTGGTACGAGTCAAGCCAACTTGCACTTAGAATGTCACAAGACCAAAACAAGAAAAAAGAAGAAAAAATTAAAGAGCTTCAAGCATTCGTTGCCCGCTTTAGTGCCAATGCTTCGAAATCTAAACAAGCTACTTCACGTAAGAAAACGTTGGAAAAGATCGAATTGGATGATATTAAACCATCTTCAAGACGTTATCCTTTCGTCAACTTCCAAATGGGCCGTGAAATTGGAAATGATGTTCTAAGTATCCAAGAAGTTAACAAAACACAGGATGGCAGAGTAATGCTTAAAGATGCTTCATTTACAATTGACAAAGAAGACAAAGTCATTCTTCTTGGAGATCCTCTTGCAAAAACAGCGCTTCTTCAACTGCTTGCCGGAGAGTCTGAGCCTGATTCTGGAGCTATCAAATGGGGAGTTACGACAACACATGCATACCTTCCTATCGATAACAGTAACTACTTCCAAGGTTCGGAAAGTTCACTTGTTGAATGGTTACGTCAATATTCACCTGACGACCAAACCGAGACATTCCTACGCGGATTCCTTGGCCGTATGCTGTTTTCAGGTGATGAAGTGAACAAGAAACCATCCGTTTTATCCGGTGGGGAAAAAGTTCGCTGTATGCTTTCAAAAATGATGCTGACAAGTTCGAACGTTCTTCTTCTGGATGAACCGATGAACCACTTGGATCTTGAATCAATTCAAGCGCTTAACAACGGACTGATTTCATTCAAAGGTGCAATGATCTTCACATCACATGACCAACAATTCATCCAGACGGTTGCGAACAGAATCATTGAAATCCATGATGATGGTACAATCTTCGATAAATTGATGAATTATGATGAGTACCTAGAGTGGAAAGAACAACAAGAAAAACAAAATAAAAAGAAATAATTTTAAGCCGTTTCCCTTGATTGGGAAACGGCTCTTTTTATCGCTAAATGATGTTGGATTTCCGATTGCAATTCCTACACTTGCGTATGATATCCGTCGAAATGGGTATAACCAATAGAAAGGAGTGTTTTCATGAGGAAAATAAATCTTTTCATATTTCTGTCAGTAGCGGTCCTTGTCTTTTCAGGGTGTTCGAAAAAACAACCGACTGCCCTTGATAATTCAGGGTCAACCAATGGCACAATTGGTGAAGGTATCGTCAAAGAAAGCGAAAGTGAGAGCGATGGTGAAATTTCTTTAACTGATCTTTTTCTACCGGATGGTTCAAAGGCGCATTATCTAGGTGAAGGAAATGAATTTGCAGAACTTGATGTTGAAGTCGCACGACCATTTGAAAATTATGTTGTCGTCCATGAGAATAATGGCGGCTCCCTGGTTCGCCATATTTATAAAATCGAACCTGACAAAATAAGTATCTTAGACGAACAGACTGTCGAATTAGTCAAAGACTTCCCCACCCTGGCAGAACTGGATGCAATGGATCCAACTGGTGTTTATCTAAAAAAACCCTTAAAAAAAGGCACAACATTTGATACGTGGACGATTGTTGAAACAAATACAACTGTCGATACACCGTATAAGAAGTTTGATCATGCTTTCGTCATCGAAATGAAGACGGATGACTTCGTCAACCGTAAGTATTTCGTTGAAGGGTTTGGTGAAGTCAAACGGGAATCTATTATGCAGACGGATGACGGTGAATTCATTGTTACCTCTACGTTGAAGACAGTCGACAAATAGCGATGTAAAGAAGCGTCCCTCGTTAGGACGCTTCTTTACATCGCAGAATAAATTCACATCTTCCAAAAGGTACCGAAACTAACGATTACCTTTTGGAAGATGCGAATCCGTATTTATTTCCAATGTTTTTTTAGCAGAAAGCATTGGGCATCCCGTCCTTCATTAAGATAACGCCATGATACAGTTGGAGATCTTCATCACAGCCTTCACAGAAATTTATTTCGTCTTCAGACCAAAAGGCAAAAAAACAGTCTTTTTTCATAGCCTCACGTTTATGCTTTCCTCGTAATTCACTAGTCAATTTTTTAAAGTGTACCTCAGCAAGTACTCTATCATCAAATGAATGGCGTGAACGGATTGTTTCTTCCCACTCCTCAAACATCCACCATGGCTCATAATCTGCTTTCATATAAATCACTTCATACATTTCCTAAACCTCCTATGTAACTCTTAGTTGAATGTCCTTCATTTTAACAAACTCCCTCCTGATGTCCAATTAATTGCTTCCCTTTTGAATTCAAATGGTAGGTGTAGATTGCATTTATCGGGTATAATTGAACTACTGACATGAAACTTTATTCGTTTTGAAACGTATACAGTATAGGGTCAAAGGAGGTATGAATATATCATGAAAGAAGTTAAACAATTTTTTATAAGACATTTTATAACAGCTCCAATCAGTTTTGGATCCTGGCTCTTCTTTATTATGGGTGCAGGTATGAATATTTTTGCGGCTACTGGCCTTTTGGTAGCGATCTACTTTGGCGGAACGTTTACCCTGAAGCAGATTCAACTTTCATCCAACTTAAAAAAACTCGGGATGTCCCGTTCTGAATACAGTCATATAAAAGGTCAGATTACTGGTGCGAAAATGAAAATCAAACGCCTGAATGGTCTTTATGGACAAGTCAGGTCAATCCAGGCATTTAGGCAACTTCATGAAATGAATAGCCTATCTAGAAGGATTCTTGGCCTCGTCCGATCAAACCCTAAAAAGTTTTACGACGTAGAGAAGTTTTTCTATGCCCATCTTGATTCCGCAGTCGAATTGACTTCGAAATATGCGTTGCTTGTCAACCAACCATTGAAAGATAAAGAACTTCGCATCGCATTACAAAATACGCGTGAAACGCTTGGGGATGTTAACAAGCAATTGGAGCAAGACCTACGAAGCGTTTTAGCGTCTGATATCGACCAGCTCCAAATGGAAATTGACTTTGTTGATGTATCCATGAATAATAAAAAGCCGCTTCTTGAAATGAAAGGAGATCCACATAATGACCGAAAATAATCCTATAAAAACAATTGATGATTTACTTGATAGTCCTTTTGATTTTCAAGAACCCCTTCTTCCTAAGGAAATGCAAACAGAAAAGAAAGAGGCTGAAACAAGCGTTAAACTGATTGACCGTCTAACTCCTGAAGAGAGGGAGAAGGCAAAAGTCCTTGCACAACAAATTCCTGTCGGCAACTATGAAGCAATTATAACGTACGGCGCAAATGCTCAAAGCGAGCTTTCAAGGTTCTCCACTCAAATGCTCGATCATGTTCAAGGCAAAGATATTGGACCTGTTGGAGATGTATTGAAAGACTTGATGGGTAAACTTTCTGAAATAGACCCTGACGATTTATCAGACAAGAAGAAGTCGGGTCTAAGTAGATTGTTTAATAAAGCAACGCGATCTGTTCAAGAAATGATGACGAAATATCAGAAACTTAGTACTCAAATCGACAGGATTGGTGTTCAACTTGAGCATTCGAAACGTGGCCTTTTAGAGGATGTTAGAATGCTTGATAATTTGTATGATCAAAATAAAACCTATTTCCAAGCGTTAAATATCTACATAGCCGCAGCTGAATTAAAACAGGATGAACTCGCCAATGAAATCATCCCTGAAATGCGCAAAAAAGCTGAGCTATCGAATGATCAAATGGCATTCCAGGAAGTGAATGACATGGCACAATTCCTTGATAGGTTGGAAAAACGTCTTTACGATTTGCAGTTATCACGACAAATCACCATTCAGAGTGCACCTCAAATCAGGATGATTCAACAGACAAACCAAACACTTGCAGAAAAAATCCAGTCATCCATTATGACATCCATTCCCCTATGGAAAAATCAGATAGCAATTGCCTTAACGTTAAACCGACAAATGAAAGCTGTAGAGTCTCAAAAACTTGTTACGAAAACGACAAATGACTTGCTGTTGAAAAACTCGGAAATGCTGAAAATCAATTCAATTGAAACAGCTAAAGAGAATGAACGCGGCATCATCGAAATTGATACGCTGAAAAAGACGCAAGAAAACTTGATTCAAACTATTGAAGAGACACTTATTATCCAGGCAGATGGTCGTGCAAAACGTAAAGCTGCTGAAATAGAAATCGGACGAATGGAAGATGAGCTGAAACAGCGCCTTCTTGCTGTTCATGAAAAAACACAAAACCGTCCTCTCTAAGGGCGGTTTTGTGTTTTCACCTTGTATTTTATCTAGGAGTTTACTCGCGGTTCACGTATTTCTTATTACAATCGCGAGTAATTTTCTAAGTATCCGCAATGTCTGATCTGTGAAACTATCGACCGAGTTGGATGATGCGGTTTTATTGCCAAACATCATTGAAAAAAGTGCTTTTTGGTCAACGGTCGGTTCTTCAGTTGAAAGGAATAGATGAATGATGGAAATACCTTTCTTTTCGGTTTCCATTACCGCTTCTGCTGTATCTAGGATACCGTTCCGATCATAACCAAACGCCGATGGTTCCCCGTCTGAGAAGACTAGCAAAAACTTGTGCTTCTCCTGCCTCATCGCAAGCTGATCGGCCATCCATCTAATCGCGAATCCGTCACGGTTGTCTTCATTAGCATCAAACGACAATATCGATAAACCGTTATCCTTATTGCGATCTGTAAACATATGCATAAGCTCAAATACGTTTGGTTGCACTTCTTTTGTAGCGTTATTTGCATCCTCATAATAGGACGAAATTTCATGAAATACACCAAGTTGACGGAGTACATCATGAAACAATAGTACAGCTTGTTTTGTTTCGTCTAATTTGTCGAGCATCGAAGCTGAACCATCAACTAGTAGACCGAATACCGCATCTAGATTAACAGATGGCGCACTCTTCCTATAAAATGGTTTCGGTCGTTCATCCACAACCATTGTCGTTAATTTCGTAGACAGTCGTCCCTTCATAAGGCGCTCGCGTTTTGAATCCTGTTTCAAATCGATCCGTTTCTTCATCTCCTCGACGAAGGAACGAACATACGGCTTTTGCTCTTCTCGCCAAACGGTCAATAGTTGACGATTTTCAACCTCGTCTATGACTTCTATCCGTTGTTCCTCATACACGACGTTCACATGCTCTTTTCCAAACATCTTACCCGCTTTCATCTTTCGATCGCGTTTGTCTGTCTTATCACTGGTGTCATCCGTCCAACGATCGCTGTCATTCCCCTCTGAATCACCTGAGCCCGTCTCTTCGACCTCAGCATCTTCATGGCCTGGCGTTGCATCGTTGGCATCACTCTTCCCAGAGCGTCCGTGTTCAAGTTCAAATTCAAGGTGGACGCCTGATTCACTCTCGCTTTCACGATGCCAGGATCTAAACACTTCTTCGATTGTCTCTTTTGGACCTTCCTCGCCTTCTTCGGCGTCAGACATCCCTTTATGATAATGAAATACAGTATTTTCTTCTGTAATGGAATCCCCGGCTGAATAATACTGTTTGACAAGATCCTTGTCAATTGACCTTTCTACAATCCCTGTAATTCTATCCGCAATAAATGTATTGTCCTCTGTACTTTTTGAATCGTATGCGTGTTGCAGAACGGATTGAATGAGATCATAGTCGATGGAATGAGCATCCCAGTCGATGGACGTTTCTGCAAATAAGCCTTCATGGAGAGATATGAATAACTGATTCATCATCGCATCCGCAAGTTGATTTTTCTGCATATTCGAAGACTGTGCATTGCGGTGGAGGTAAACGTAGGCTTCCCTTCTAACTTCGAATGCACTTGCGGTTCCAGGTCTTTCCTTCGTAATTACATCAATTAAACGAAACTCTTCCAGCATCAATAATAATTCAGATGTGAATTTCCGGAGTGGATATAAGCTAATTGACCGGCTAAATTTAATCCATGACTTAACACTAAAATGCTTCCAATAACCTGATGTTAACAAATAGATATCAGACAGACGGCCAGCGTGGATCACTTCGTCTGTTCGGTGACGCCAAAAAACACTCATCGAGATAATACCTTCTTGAGGTCGGAATTCAAGAAGCTTTCGTTCCGTTAATTCAATGAATGGTGCATCTGCTAATGCGCGCCCTAATCGTTCATACAATAAAAGCGTCTTAGCATCGACCGTTTCATCATTAAATTGAATGAATCGATTCATCTTCACCATAGCAATCGCCTCATCTCACCCAAGTATCAACTAATTCCATGACAAGTCTACGTTCAATTGTATCATCTAGCTTTTCAGCGATGGCATACTGGACTGCACGTTTCACAGGGATATGTTCTGCAAGTGCCATAGCGTCTAGCAGACTTCTCACGGATGCTGCCTCATCGGATAATAATCCGTTCATTACCTGTTTCTTCAAATCGTTACTGATATGAAGGAATGTCTCAACAAGCTGTTTTGAGGCAAATGGACACGTATCCTTCATAACTAATTCTAATTGTTCCCCAGTCAGGTACGGGACTGTGAACGATACAAAACGGTTTTTCAATGCTTCATTCATTGGAGATGTTCCAACATATCCTTCGTTTATGGCTGAAATGACCGTAAAGTCTTCATGCGCATAAATGACTTCACCTGTATACGGATTTGTCAGCATACGACGATGGTCCAAAACACTATGAAGGATGGGTAACGTTTCAGGTCTGGCCATGTTGATTTCATCAATATATAAAATATGTCCTTTTTTCATAGCTTGTACTACGGGACCTTCTACAAATTCAATAATAGTCTCTCCGTCTTTGCTAATTATCGTTTTGAAACCAAGCAATGCTTCAGCATCCAAATCAACCGAACAGTTTATGCTTTGCATTGGCTGATTGAAATAATGTGAAATTGTTTGGGCTAACTTCGTTTTTCCAGAACCAGAAGGCCCTTTCAATAACACTGGTTTTTTCAATACAATACTGATAAGGACGTCATCCCATAAATGGGGACTTGGGGAAACGTAACCACCTTCTTGTATTAATCGTACTACTGCGGTGTCATGCGTTTTCGTTGAACGAAGCTGCTGTTCTTTTTCTACTAGCGAGTTCATAACCTTACCTCCTTATAAAAAAGCCCGCACACCAACAAGTGGGTAGCGGGCTTTAAGTTCACGTCTAGAAAACAGTAAAATCTTGTATTGTGAATAAATTCTAACATGGAGATTTCACGTCTAGACTCCGGGCGCAAAATGCTCGGATCATAATTCAGCCCAGCTAGGAAGGATTGAACTGCATCCTTCCCGGGCAAAAACGCCGCATCGCCGTTCCCCGTCATGCCTGTCACGGGCCTACAGGATGAAGGTCACGTAGCTATTGCCACAGGACGTGGCAATGGCTGCGTACCTTTATAACGGCGCCCTGTGCCTTTGTTTATTCAAAATATGTTTTATAATAGCCTCCGACTTTACCGGCATTATCGAGAATGAAAATGAATTCATCTGTTTCGTTTTTCACTTCATACTCTTTACCTGGTGTCAGAACATTGTTCACTACATACTTTTCAGCGTCTGCATGCTTACAGACGACAGTACGGATTGCAGGTGCAGTCATCCAATCTTTGAATGTCATTGTTAATCACGCCTTTTCTATGGAGTGTATAAGGAAAAATCGACCCGCTAACAATAACGGGCCGATTACCTAACTATTTTTTGTCTAGATTTCGAGCGTTTTTCTTATTAAGAACCTAGAAGTAGATCTTCCGGATTTTCAATCAATTCTTTTACCATTTTCAAGAAGCCAACTGAATCTTTACCATCGATAACACGGTGGTCATAAGAAAGAGCCACATACATCATTGGACGGATCTCAACATTATCACCAATAGCTACTGGACGCTTTTGGATTGTATGCATGCCAAGGATTCCTACTTGAGCACCATTCATAATTGGTGTTGACATAAGTGATCCGAAAACACCACCGTTTGTAATTGTGAATGAACCGCCTGTCATATCTGCGATTGTCAATTTGTTGTCGCGTGCTTTTTTCGCAAGTTCTACGATAGTTCCTTCGATTTCTGCGAAGTTTTTACGATCAGCGTCAACTACGTTTGGTACAACTAGTCCGCCATCTGTTGATATAGCGACCCCAATATCGTAGAAGTTTTTAAGAATGATTTCATCGCCATCGATTTCTGCGTTAACATAAGGATATTTCTTAAGTGCAGCAACAACTGCTTTCGTGAAGAATGACATAAATCCTAGACGAACATCATTTTGCTCGAAGAATTGGTCTTTCTTACGTGAACGAAGTGCCATAACGTTTGTCATGTCGATTTCGTTGAATGTTGTAAGCATTGCTGTTGATTGTTTAACTTCAAGAAGACGTTTTGCAATTGTTTGGCGACGACGTGTCATTTTCTCGCGAGTTACACGTCCGTCCTCTACTACTGCTGCTGCTTTTGGTGCGGCAGCTGCTGGTTGTGCTTTAGGTGCAGTACCGTGTGCTTCAACATCTTGAACACGAACGCGTCCCATTGGGTCCACTGGTGATACCGCTGCAAGGTCGATGCCTTTTTCACGAGCTAGTTTACGTGCTGCTGGGCTTGCGATTGTACGGTCTGATCCGCTTGCATCTTCAGTAGCTGCTGGAGCAACTGGTGCTGCTTCCACTTTTTGAACTGCTTCCGCTGCTGGTGCAGATGGAGCTGCAGCCGGTGCGCCTGAACCAGAACCAACAATTGCGATAACTTGGCCGACTTGGACTGTATCGCCTTCTGCTGCTAGATGTTCTTGGACAATTCCTGCTTCTTCTGAAATGATTTCAACGTTTACTTTGTCTGTTTCAAGTTCAACGATGAATTCACCTTTCTCAACGCTTTCACCTGGTTGTTTCAACCACTGTGCAACCGTTCCTTCTGTAATCGATTCTGCAAGTTCTGGTACTATGATCTCTGCCACAATAAATTCCTCCTCGAGTCTACCGTTAGTACGGTGTTAACAATCAATATTTCATATGTTGATTAAATTAAACTAAATAAGGCTTACTTCTTCAATGCCTCATCTAAGATGCGGTTTTGTTCGATCTTGTGAGATTCGCCGTCACCTTCTGAAGGGCTTGAACGATGAATTCGTCCAACATAGGATACTTTCTTACCATCCGCAACTTCGCGGATATAAGAATTTGCAAAATGCCATGACCCCATATTTTTCGGTTCTTCTTGTACCCAAACAAGTTCTTTGGCGTTTGGATAACGAGAAATGATATCACTAATTTTATCAGCTGGGAACGGGTAGAGCTGTTCCACACGGACGATATGCAGATGATCGAAGCCTTTGCCATCTTTCACACGTTCAGCAAGATCAATCGCCACTTTACCGCTTGCAAATAGGATTTTCTCAACTTTATCAGTATTCTTGCCTGTTCCAGGTTGTTCAAGCACCGTTTGGAAGTGGCCTTCTGTCAAATCGTTGACATCAGCACCGACAAGCGGGTGACGAAGAAGCGATTTGGGTGACACAATAACAAGTGGACGCATCGATTTATCACCAAGCATTTTTGCTTGTCTGCGAAGTATATGGAAATAGTTCGCCGCGCTAGAAAGGTTAGCGACCGTCCAGTTATTTTCCGCACAAAGTTGCAGATAGCGTTCCAGTCTTGCGCTTGAGTGTTCAGGTCCTTGCCCTTCATACGCATGCGGTAATAGCAAGACGAGTCCGGATTGCTGACCCCATTTAGAATAACTTGAAGAGACGAACTGATCGAACATTACTTGTGCCATATTCGAAAAGTCTCCATATTGCGCTTCCCAAATTGATAATACTTTTTGGTCTTCTAAGTTATAGCCAAATTCATAACCGACAATTGCAGCTTCTGTCAATGGACTGTTATATGCGACGAATGATGCTTTTGAACCGCTAATATGGTGAAGTGGAACAAGTTCGTCACCTGTTTTTTCATCGTGAAGGACTACGTGGCGGTGCGCAAATGTACCACGTTGAACGTCCTGACCTGTCATACGGATTGGATTACCGTCTTGAAGGATTGCACCGAATGCTAGTGTTTCGGCATGTGCCCAATCGATTTTCCCTTTTCCGTTGAACGGATCTTCACGGCGTTTCAGGATTTTTCCAAGCTTCCCAAATACATTGAAGTTTTCAGGATAAATGAGTAACTCTTCATTGATGCGGCGAAGATTAGCTTCGTCCGTGCCAGTTTCAAGATCTCTTGGATACCCCGCAAGTACTTCTTCAGGCGTAGCGTTTGAAATCAATGTTTTTTCTGAAGTATGTTCTTTCACTTTGTCGTATGCTGCTTGCATCGTTGCAAAAACTGAAGCGTCCAGTTTCGTTACATCTTCTTCTGTCAAGATGTTCTCAGATGCAAGTTCAGATCCGTATAGTGCACGAACTGTAGGATGCTCATGGATTGAATGGTACATAACCGGATTCGTCACAAGAGGTTCATCCATTTCATTGTGTCCATAACGACGATAGCCAAGAAGATCAATCAGAATATCCTTGCTGAACTTTTGACGGTATTCGAATGCGAATGATGCAGCTGCGATAACTGATTCAGGGCTATCCGCATTGACGTGTAATACTGGAACTTCATAGCCTTTTGCAGGGTCTGAAGAATAATGTGTTGATCTAGAATCGTAATATTCAGTTGTGAATCCAATCATGTTATTCGCGATGACATGAATAGAACCGCCTGTCTTGAATCCACGAACACGGCTATAGTTGAATGATTCTGGCACAATTCCTTGTCCTGGGAATGCTGCATCCCCGTGGATAAGTACTGCGTAAGCAGCATCTGTTTCTAGTACAGGAATACCCGGGTTATCCGTATTTTCCTGTGCAGCCCTTGTTTGTCCTGTAACAACAGGATTGACGACTTCCAAATGGGATGGGTTATACGCAAGGAAACGCTGCATGCCCGATTGCCCCTTGTATAAGGCACCCATATGGTATTTCACATCGCCGAACCAACCGCGTGTAGTTTCAAGTGAACCATCTGTTGGAAGGAATGGTTCTTCAGGAACACCCGCAAATTGTGCAAACATTGTTTCGTAAGGTTTATTTAAAATATGTGTAAGTACGTTTAGGCGACCACGGTGGGCCATCCCAATCAATACTTTTTTCATTTTTTGTTCTTCAGAAAGACGAACAAGTTCGTCAAGGAAGACAACTAATGTATCAAGACCTTCAATAGAGAACCGTTTCGCTCCGACGAAAGTCCGGTGGATGAATTTTTCAAACCCTTCAATTTTCGTCAATCGTTCGAGAAGTGCTTTTTTCTCATCTACAGATAGTGTAGCGGAAACATTCCCGTTTTCGATTTTAGATTGAATCCAGTTTCTTTCTTCTTCGTCAATAACATGATCGAACTCATAGGCGATTTTACCTGTATATAATGACTTCAAATAATTCACTGCTTCAAGCCCATCTTCTACACTTGCAGGAACATTTTTAAAGAAAAGAGATGCTGGCATTGCTTGTAAATCACTTTCTGTAAGTCCATAAGTGGAAAGTTCAAGACGTGTTGAATCTTTTGGACGATCGCTAAGCGGATAGATATCTGCTGCAAGATGTCCGTATGTACGGATGGCTGTTTGCAACTGATAGGCGGAGAATACTTTACCGAAATCGCCAGGAGCTACTGCCCCGACCGCTTTGTCTTGCTCTGTGTTGCTCATTGTAGGCGCACCAAAACGGCTGAACATCTCGGCAAGTTCAGCATCTATAGATTCAGGTGACGTTTTAAACAGTTCGTACATTTCCATTATATACCCAAGGTTCGGACCCGAAAAAGCAGCATAGGGGGAACGATGAGCGTCAGCATTGTTCGACATGTAAAATGACCTCCACATTTGCCAAAAGGCATATTGTGTTTATATTTTTTTATCCTCGTTAATTTTAACACGCAAACACTTTAACTTAAAGGGTTTAGCGTTAACTCTTTAACTTTATTACCGTCAACAAGAATACACTGGATTCTCATTACTTGCAACCATTCATTAACCCACCGAAAAACTGAGAATAGTCTCTTCCAGCTATTTTCGGTGTGACAGGATCATTTCAACCATTTCTTCCGGTATTTTGGGTGTTGCTACTTTCTTCATATTCCCGATCAAACTGTCTTTCTCATCTACAAAAGATGCGAATTCTTCGGATAGTGGGCGTAGCTCCACATCTTCCTCTTTCAATACATGTGCGAGTCCGAGCGATTTAAAATGATTAGCATTCAAAATCTGATCCCCTCTGCTTTTTGCAGCAGAAAGTGGAATAAGCAGCATCGGTTTACGTAATGCCAGTAATTCAAAGATTGCATTTGACCCAGCTCTAGAAACCGCAAAATCAGACGCCGCTAATAAATGTGGTAACCCTTCTGTTACGTATTCAAATTGTGTATAGCCGGGTGTACCTTCAAGCGTTTCATCTAGATTCCCTTTCCCGCAAAGATGAATAATATCGAAATCATGCAAAATGGCAGGTAAATCTTTTCGAACAGCATCGTTGAGTATTGAGGAACCCTGACTTCCGCCCATTATAATTTGGACAGGTTTCTCACCTGACAGGCCGGCAATGCGCAAGCCTTCTTCCCGAGTGCCATTGAACAACTCGGGTCTGATGATTGCACCGGAGCAAGTCGCTTTGCCAGCGGGTACATAATTTAGGGTTTGTTCGAACACTGTAAAAATATGATTTGAAAAAGGTAAAGCCATTTTGTTCGCAAGTCCTGGCGTTACGTCAGATTCGTGAATGACAACAGGTACTTTCGCCATTTTCGCCGCCAAGACGACAGGCACTGATACGAAACCGCCTTTGGAGAAAATTATTTCTGGTTTGACTTTCCTAATAACCGCTAACGCTTGTAGAACCCCCGCACCAACACGGAACGGATCTGTAAAGTTTTTCATAGAGAAATAGCGCCGCAGTTTACCACTTTGAATGGGATGATAGACAACTTCAGGATAACCATCGCCAATCAGTTCTTTTTCAATCCCTCGATGCGACCCAATGTAATGAATTTCATACCCTTTTTCGCTAAACACAGGGATAAGCGCTTCATTCACGGACACGTGTCCTGCCGTGCCGCCTCCTGTCAATAATATAACCGGCCGTTTCATGGGCCATTCACCTCTTCTATATTAAGAAATATATTGTAACTTAACTTTACCTCATTGCCATTATAGCAAAGGAGTCATGATATAATGATGTTTAATTGAAGAATAAAGGGTGATTTATTTGGAAACTGCAGTTCCACTGAAGAAAAAGCCGTTCAGATTGGCAACAATCGTCTTGCCAATCCTCGTTACACAAGTCGCTCTGTATATGATGACGTTCTTCGATATTCTTATGACAGGGCGATATGATACATACCATCTTGCCGGAGTTACTATTGGATCTTCTTTCTGGGTACCCGTTTATACAGGGCTTGCTGGAATTTTAATGGGGCTTACACCGATCATCGCTCAATACATCGGAGCACGCCTCCACGCGGAAGTCCGACCTTCCGTTCAACAAGGCCTTTACGTATCGGTCGCACTGGCTGCAATCGTCTTTGCCATTATTCTATTCGCAGTTGCACCTATACTAGAAGCAATGCCGCTCGAGGCTGAAGTACGCATTGTAGCAGCGGACTATTTGACAGGAATGAGTTTCGGCCTATTTCCCCTCTTTGCCTACACAGTGCTACGCTCATTTTTTGATGCGCTTGGAGCGACACGCGTTTCGATGTTCATCATTTTATTATCTGCCCCTATTAACATCTTCATAAACTATTTGCTTATTTACGGGAATTGGGGCTTTCCTGAACTTGGCGGAGCTGGGGCCGGATATGCATCCGGTATAACGTATTGGCTCGTATTCTTCATTGCTTGTTCTGTCGCGTGGAAGCATAAGCCCTTTAAGGAATACGCACTTTTCAAAGGATGGGAAAAGATTTCATTTAAAAAATGGAAAGTGATTTTATTCATTGGTGTGCCAATCGGGATTTCAATTTTTGTAGAGACAAGTATCTTTTCCGCCGTCACACTGATGATGAGTAACTATTCAACGGCTGTAATTTCCGCACACCAGATTGCGCTTAACTTCACTTCGTTGTTGTATATGTTGCCGCTAAGCATTTCGATGGGGGCGACAATACTTGTCGGTCAGGCCGTCGGTGCAGGACAGATGCGCGATGCTAAACAGTATAGTTATCTTGGTGTCGGGCTTGCCGTTGCGTTTAGCTTTGTGTCAATTGCTATTCTTCTCGTTTTCAGGGCGCCAATTGCTTCGCTTTATACAACAGACGGACAGATTATCGGATTGGCAACTCAGTTCTTCATCTACGCTGCACTGTTCCAATTATCTGATGCAATTCAGGCTCCGGTCCAAGGCGCCTTACGAGGCTATAAGGACGTCAATATGACATTTGTCATGGCGATTGTCTCCTATTGGGTCCTTGGTTTACCCATTGGTTATATGATGGCAACGTTTACTGAACTCGGACCATATGGCTACTGGGTTGGCCTTATTGCTGGATTGACAGTTGGCGCAATTACACTGACTGTACGGTTAATCTATATTCAGAAAAAGAAATTTATATAAACACTAAAACCCGTAATGCAGTATGCATTGCGGGTTTTCACTAATTTAATATACCGGTTCTTAAAATCTCAGTTTTCACCTTGACGCTAATGGGCAGTTCGGAAAATGTGTCATTCCAATCCCCTTTTTCCCAAAGTGCGGGATGGAATGCACGGACTGGTCGTCCGAACCCTATAGCATCACTTTTAGCTGCCTGTAGTTTTTTTATCACTTTAGTAAAATCCTTTGTTAATTCCTTTGATAAGAAATCCTCAACTTCCTTTATTGTTTTCTTTTCATCTAGACTGTCATGCGGAAATTCCTCAACAGAAATTTTTAATTCATAGGTCGCATCGATCTTGTTATCTGAAATTTCCCAGTCCTTATTAATTCTTATCACCTCAACTGTAAGTGGACTCTCTGCCTTACCACTTTTCCACATATAAGAAAGCCGTGTATACTTGCCCTGTTTATTTCTTAACAAATTGAAAAGGACCGATTCCTCTTTATCTAAATTTTCTCCAGTATATTCCCTTTTATTAAACAACGCAGTACCGGCAATTTCGGGTATACCGCTTTCTTTCCCAATTTTAATATAGGGAAGTGCCAGAGATATATCTTTTTCAAAAAGTAGTCTACATACTTGTTGAATATCCACTTTAGGGACCAATGTATATCGGACCGCAGTATCAATCAGCTCTGAGTAATACATTGAAATATCATTCCCTAGATTCTCGTGCTGTTCAAAATAGGGAGCCAGTTCCCCTTCGACAATTGCCAAATGAGCGCTAAGTCGATTGCGTGGAGCTCTGTATAACGCATCGATATACTTATATAAGTCAGATTTAGCTGATTCCTCCGTTATAAGCAACACTTGAAGTTCAGCTATATCGAGCCCTTCCGTCGTATTCGTGTCGTTTTTCGCGTCAAGAACAGTGGCACCACTTCCTGTGATTGTTGTATAACTTATAGACCCATCTTCAAATATCGGAAACGCAAATTGAGCCTTGATCTTGCCCGGCTGGCCTTCAACTCCAAAAAGAGACACATTGGTTACATCCTTATAATGTTTTTCATCCCAGCAGCCGCTTAAAAACAATGAACAGACCAATAGGATTAGTAATCTCTTCATTTCCTTTTCCTCCTGTTCACGAGTATGACTATAGTTGGAACAACAATTATGAAAAACAAATGGAAATAGACGAGTGAATTTTGAATCATATCAACACGTTCTTTCGAATTTAAGAACAGCGGTAATATGACGAGCAGGATATGAAAAATAATCGTATTTCTTTTCCGGTGACCTTTCGCATGCAGCTGATGCACGTACATTGTAGTAAAGGCAAAAAGGGATATCGTGATGATACTCCACATCATCCACATATAAATGAAAAATAAATCAAGCCGTTCTACAAACGAGAAAGTTTGCGATTTCAAAATATACATGATTGGCTCAGGAATCCTTTCTATTTCCTTTAGCGGGAAATAGAGAAGGGTGATCAAGACCGTACTGAAAAAAAAGAACATCCATAGCATTTGATATATGAACAGTGGTAAGCCTTTAATTTTTTGTGTGCTATCTACATGCTTCCTAAAAAATAAAAACAGTTCAATACCAATGAATGTAAACTGCGAAGCGAGAATCCCTTTTAACAAATCTGAACCGTCTATCTTAGCTACAGGGAATAAATTCGTCCATACGAATTCAGGCCATGCGAGTAACAAGACAAAGTAAAAGATCGGTATCAGTGGGACGAGAATGACTGTTAGATTAATGACGGTTTCGGAACGACTTAAGTTTGCATACAACGATACGCCTACCATGATTGAAATGACGACAAACTGGGGCGTTTCAGGGAATGCCCATACCGCAAGCGTATAATCAATATAAGCAATGAAGGAGACGATAATAAGGAGCCAATAGCCTTTATATAGCCAAGATACAATCGGACCTGGCTTGAAGAATTTATAATTCCTTTCATATAACAGCAATAAAACATAATGAAAAATGCCTACTCCGATGAAAATAATCCATGCATCACGCCCTGTTACATTGATGAATGGCGTTTGAAAGGATAGAAAAACAGTGCCTGTTTGTATAACAAACAGAAATAAAAAAAACTGGATTCTTGACAATTTAAACGTCAACGGCCACCACCTTCTTTATTTGCACCATACGTAAACGTTTTCTGTTGTTTTTTAAGACGAACATATGGTGACCTGAAGAAAGCATCTTTAAATTTCGACGGATCAAAAGGAACGATAGGCGTAAAATAGGGCTGTTTCAATGATGATACATTCATCAGATGGATGAAAAGCACAAGTGTACCAATTGCAATGCCGAAGAAGCCAAACAGCGAAGCGGCAAGCATAAATGGAAAACGAATAATTCGGATTGTCATATTCATTTCCCAAGAGGGAATGACAAAACTCGAAATGGCTGTCATCGCCACGACGATCACCATGAAATTCGATACGAGACCGGCATCAACAATTGCATTACCAATAACCAGACCACCGACAATCCCTATCGTTTGCCCAATTGGGGTGGGGAGACGGATAGCTGACTCCCGAATGAGCTCGATAAACAATTCTAAAATGAGCGCTTCATAAATAGGTCGATACGGAATTGCATTCACCGCCAGCTTCACTTGTTTACCTAATTCCAGTGGAATGATTTCAGAATGAAAACCGATGACAGCTATATAAAATGCAGGTAAAAAAATAGCCGTCACAAAACTTAATATGCGGAGAATCCGATAAAATGAACCCACTAGAACACGTGCATTATAATCATCTGGAGACTCATAAAAGGAAAAAAAATTGACCGGTGCTATCAGTGCGGTTGGAGAATTGTTCGTAAAAATCGCTATTTTCCCTTCCAGCAAATTTGCAACAACACGATCAGGTCGTTCCGTATTGAGAAATTGTGGAAACGGCGACCAAACGGAATCTTCTAAGTAATCCTCTATTTGACCTGTACTAATAACTTTATCCGACTTAATGTTCTCCAATCGTCTTTTCACATCGGCAACGACATTTTCATCCGCTATTGAATCAATATATATATAATTAACAAGGGTTTGAGTATCATTCCCAATTCTCAGTGAATGGACGACGAGATCTGGAATCGCAAGCCGTTTGCGAATCAAGGACATATTTGCATCAAATCCCTCGACGAACCCTTCGTGCGGACCGCGGATAACATGTTCATTTTCCGGTTCGTTAGGGCTGCGAACAGTAAACTTCGGCATCATGATTTGCAATAACAAATTTGTTTCAGGAAAAATAACGGCTACGAAACCTGAACTAATACTATGGGTAAGCATAGAAACGGAAAAAGCATGAACAGACGAGATTGCAGTTTTTCCCCAATCGGCAAGTCCGTCCGCTGCCCTTTTCCTGATTAGTTCAAGCTGTCGGTTCACTTCTGCCCCTTCAGTCATTGTAGTGAAATAACAAATGACAGCTGGACCATTCTGCCACTCCATTTCTTCAACATATAAATCGGAAGAATTATGAAATACCTTTTTTATGTATAAAATCAAACTGTCAGTCGATACAATGTCCCCCATCATGCTCACCTCCTAAGAAGAGTTTGAGCATGCCAGAAAACTTTTAAACATTTACTTGGAGAAATCCGTTTATAGGTACGACGGTTTAAGACAGTATGTACACGAAAATATAGTAGGAAAAAAGCTATCCTCCAAACCGAATTAGTATCAGTTTGGAGGATAGCTTTTAACTTTTCTTATTTTTGAATGAACTGTTGTGTCCAGTAGTTGCCGTTTTTGTCATAGCCAATGCCGATGTGTGTGAATCCAGGCGTTAAGATATTTTGTCTATGTCCTGGCGATTCCATCCATCCTTTTACAACTTCTTCAGCCGTACGTTGCCCCATAGCAATATTTTCCGCTGCCGATTTATACGTTATACCATTAGACTTCATTTGATCAAACGGTGAGCCGTATGTCGGGCTAGTATGTGAAAAGTATCCTTTTGAAGCCATATCTGTTGATTTTTGTCGTGCAGAGTTCATCAACTTCGCATCTGTTTGTAGCGGTTGAAGACCTGCTTTTTGTCTTTCAACATTTGTAAGGTCAAGTACTGCTTTTTCAATCGCGGAAACAGATGCATCTGAGGTTGTTTCAGCAGGTTTAACTGGTGCTACTTCCGCAGGTTTTTCCGGTGCTGGCTTAACCGGTGGAGTTGCTTCCGGTTTTGGTGTCGGTACTGGCTTAGTCGTAGCTGGTTTTTCTACCGGCTTGACTGTAACTGGCTTATTCACCGGTTTCTTGATTGGGTTGACTGTAACTGGCTTATTTACCTGTTTGTCAACAACCACTATATTTTTTGTATAAGACTTCGCTAAACTGTAAAGTTGCTCAAAATTTATATTTTTTTCAAGCAATACTTTATACATATCGGGTTGTTTGTCCCCCCCTATGTAACTTTGAATGTACTGTTGTGCTTTTTGCACCTGTACATTGTTGTCCAATTGTGAAGCTTCTACATTATTGTTGTTCGGCAGTAAGAGCGCCGAACCGAGCATGAGTACTGCAATCGATTTTTTCATCTCATTACTCCTCCCTTCGCAATCTATCATAACGCGTGGGAGATTTAGAATATCGGGTTTCTTTTCCAGTTCATCCAGTTCTTAATTAAATACACTAGCAAAGGACCTCATATTCTATGGAAATGGATAAGTCTGGTCAACTATCTTTAATTTTCATCTAAAAAGGGGTTGACGGCCTTATAATTCAACGTTTCGATCCCTTCCCCGATGATTACAATACGGGCTTCCATCTTGACATATTCGGGGAGCCAATTGACCATCCCATACGCATATTGAAATAAAAACGGATTTTTATAACCGCTAATAGGTACATAACCTTTCATCCGATAAACTGTATCAGGAAGGGAGTTCACCCAATTCTCGAAATCTTCTTTCGTAACACTCTCAGTGAATGTAAGGAGTTTTGAAGAAAGCGGTAAGCCTTTTCCTGATATGATTTGCTTATCAGTCCCTTTTTTCGATGAACTTAAGGTTTTCTCAATGAAGGAGAATGCAACTTTTGCGCCCACCGTTTGTATAATTGGAGCAGATTCATTGAAACTCGATAGTTCAAATGTTACTTTCGCTACTTCCTCTTCAGTTAGAAGATCGACTTTATTCGCCAGTAGTAAATGAGCATGTCGAATTTGCTCCATGAATAAAGCGCGTACTTGCGGAGATAGCTTATCGCGTTCCAGCCAACGCTTCGAATCGGCAATCGTTACAATTCCTTTTATGTTAAGCCGGTCTGCGAATAAAGGTGAGTAAATAGCGTCTAGTGCTTCCACTGGGTGTGCAGCACCCGTTGTTTCTATTAAGATGACATCGATATCATCGTTTTCTTCAAGCAGTCCCTGAAGCTGTGCCTCTGTTTTCTCTGAACCTGTACAACAGATACATCCATCTAGCAGTTCTTTAAGCGGAACTTCAGCTCCCCCTTCTACAGTATTTGAATCGAAAGGCAATGCTCCAAATTCATTCATTAATACAGCCGGTTTTTTTCCTTGTTCTTTCAATTGTGCAATTGTATGAAGTAACAGTGACGTTTTACCGCTTCCTAGAAAACCACTAAATAAGTAAACATCAATCATATGTACGCCTCTTTTCATTTTATTAGAAAAAGTCATAGCATCCTATCGGATTAGAACACGATGGACTAGATGGGTTGAAATAAAGAATTCCCTTGAATCCGCTTCAGCGCGAGGGGGTGTCTCTCGCCCTAAAACTAGCTAGATTAGCACTATCTTAGGGCTGGGCTCCCCATGAAAAACCCTTCGTTCAGCTTATATAGACATTTTAAAAAGCGTCCGGCCGGATTAGGACTGGACGCTTTTTAGTTATTTCCCTATTTTTTCAAGCAGAACTTCTTTTGCTTTCATCAGCTGTGGATCGTCTTCTTGAATTTTCGTCCGAAGTTTTTCCATCAGACCGTAAGTTGTTTCTCCTAAGAGAATACCGTTCGTGTCCAGCGCTAAATCTTTTTGCAACTTTTTGACAGCCTGAGTTGTTTTTTCATCAAACATGCCATCAATTTCACCTGGTTCATACCCAACGGCTTTAAGCATTTCTTCCGCTGATTTAATGGAAGGTGAAAGCATGCCCACTTTCATTTCTATTGTTGGATCAAGAAACGGAAGCATTGCATAAGATGGATACGGCACTTCAATATCGGGCTTAATTCCTTCTTTATGAACCCAATTGCCATCAGGCGTCAGCCATTTTGCTGTAGTTAGTTTTAAATTCGAGCCGTCAGGAAGATTTTTAGGTGATTGAACTGTTCCTTTACCGAATGTTTTCACACCAATAAGTGGCACATTGGCAGATTCTTTTAACGCACCTGCCAGTATTTCTGATGCCGAGGCACTACCGTCATCGATGACGAGCGTAACTGGAACTCCTATTTTTCTTTTTCCAGAGGCTGTAAAAATTTCTGGTTGTATACCTTTTTCTTTATACTGGAAAATGTTCTTTCCATTTTCCAAAAACAGATCGGATATTTTGATGGCTATGTCGAGTCTACCGCCTGGATTTTGGCGTACATCGACAACTAACCCTTTCATTCCTTTAGCTTCCATCTCATCAAGGGCAACAAGCAACTCATCGTATGTTCCTTCTGAGAAGCTTGTGAGGTGAATATGTGCAATTCCATCGTCAAGCATTTCAGCATAGACTGTTTCAATCGGTATAACGTCACGTTTGATTTTTACGTCTACTGGCTCAACTGCTTCTCCACGTTTTATGCTTAAAGTGACAGTTGTCCCTTTTTCTCCTCTAATTAGAAGAACCGCTTCTGATGATGACATTCCCTGTATACTTTCACCATCGACCGCAATGATGGTATCGTTCGGTAATATCCCTGCGCGTTCTGCGGGTGAATTTTTGATTGGAGAAACAACGTTGATGTATCCGTTTTTCTCTTGAATTTCAGCACCAATTCCTTCGAAACTTGACGAAATACTCTCGTTTAATTGTCGAGCTTCCTTCTGATTTAAATAATCGGAATACGGGTCTCCTAGTGCATCAATCATTCCATTGATGGCACCATCGATGACAGCTGTTTCATCGATATCTTCGAAGTAATTCCCTTTCATTTCATCATAGGCATTATATAACTTTTCAAATTCTTTTCGGTCCTTTAGCGATTGCTTTTGTGGACTCACAACTTCGACAACTTTATCATCACCTGTTGTTAACACGAAAAACGTTATGGCGGCAGTGACCAGTACAAGTCCGAATACAAGCATGACAAAAGAGAACGGTTTTAATTTTATATATCGGTTTGCCGGCGGTTGACTATTTGGTTCAATTTCTTGTCCGTGGCCATTATTCTCTTCCATCCCATTCCCCACTCTCTACTATTAATACAAAATTCAATTCAATCTTATCCAGCAGTAATGGCTTAGTGGCCCAACATCCTATGGACCTCCGAGCGGCTAGCGCCTGGAGCTAGACACTATTCTAAGTCAAAAAAACGTATACTTTCTTCCCTGCTAAAAAAGGACCGCTGTATAGTGGGCGGTCCTACTTCACGATTATTCCTGAATTGCTGCTTCGAGCGCCACTTCAATCATGTCGTTGAATGTTGTTTGCCGCTCTTCTGATGATGTCGCCTCACCCGTTAAGAGGTGATCGCTCACAGTAAGAATAGCCAATGCTTGGCGGCCAAATTTCGCAGCAAGTGTATACAAAGCCGCAGCTTCCATTTCAACAGCTAGGACGCCATACTGAGCCCATTTTTCATGTTGTGCATATTCATTATAGAAAACGTCTTCTGTAAATACATTTCCGACCTTCAAATCAAGCCCCTTTTTAAGCCCAGCATTATACGATTTCAAAAGAAGATCGAAGTCGGCAGTCGGTGCATAGCTGATACCATTGAATATGATTTCGTTCATTTTAGAATCGGTCGAAGCACTTTGTGCGAGAATAACGTCACGTACATGAACGTCTTTCTGAATCGCACCACAAGTTCCGACACGGATTAGTTTTTGCACGTCGTATTCTTGCATTAATTCTGTTACATAAATAGAAATGGATGGAACACCCATACCTGTCCCTTGAACAGAAATTCGTTTTCCTTTGTATGTTCCCGTATAGCCGAACATATTCCGAACTTCGTTATATAGTGTTACATCTTCCAGAAATGTTTCGGCAATGTATTTTGCACGAAGCGGGTCGCCTGGAAGTAAAATCGTATCCGCGATGTCACCTTTTTTTGCATTGATATGTATACTCATACTGAATAGCCTCGCTTTCAAATTTTCTTTTTTAATCATACATTCAACTAATCCATTATGCAAAGAAGATGCAGGTGCAACTTACAAAAATCTCTCTTCATATAATAGAAACAATTCATCGAAAACGACGGATGGCATTTTGGCATCCGCCTTTTCTTCGATATATCGCGATAATGGGTCAAAAGATTTTTCTTCTTTTGGAAAACTAGAATCCTTAAACATATATTCCGCAAACGTTGATTTTAAATCACCCATCGCCCCACCGCGGAAGGATAGGGCGAATCGATAAAAGGACCGATCCATCCGTTCATCTCCCTTCTCAGCTTTAATCAATCAAAATAGTTTCGAGTACTCTCCGAAACCTTCTTTTTCAAGATTGTCAATGGATACAAAGCGGAGTGCAGCTGAATTGATGCAATAACGCAATCCGTCTTCACCCGGTCCATCCGGAAATACATGACCGAGATGTGAATCCGCGGTTTTACTGCGTACTTCTACTCGTTTCATACCGTGGGTTATGTCTGTTTTCTCTATTACTTCCATTGATTCAATCGGTTTCGTAAAGCTTGGCCATCCACAACCAGCATCATATTTATCTTTTGAACTAAAAAGTGGTTTTCCTGAAACGATATCGACATAAATCCCATCTTCATAATGGCTGTCGAATTCATTTCGAAACGGTGGTTCAGTCCCATTTTCCTGTGTGACGTGGTACTGTATTTCGGTTAATTTCTTCTTCAATTCTTCTGTCATGATTCATCACCCCAGTTGTCAGATTTGAATCGTTCACGGCCAGAGCCAGTTGCATATCTATTATAATGTGTCGGGTTTTTCATGTAATAATCTTGATGTCCTTCTTCAGCCGCGTAAAATGGCTTCGCAGGTATAATATCCGTTGCGATGGGTTTGTCAAACTTTCCAGAAGCATCTAGTTCAGCCTTTGTTTGCTCAGCGAGTTGTAGTTGTTCGGGTGTATGATAAAAAATGGCTGTCTGATAGGATTCACCCCGGTCAAAAAACTGGCCACCCGAATCAGTTGGGTCAATCTGTCTCCAAAAGATGTCAATCAGTTCGCGATAGGAAATAACTTCATCATCAAACGTAATTTGAATTGCTTCACGATGACCGGTCGCATTCGTACAAACCAATTCATAAGACGGATTTTCGACATCGCCGCCCGTATAGCCAGAAATGACTGATTGGACACCTTCATATCGGTCAAACGGTTTCACCATACACCAAAAACAACCTCCTGCAAATGTGGCCAATGCTTTCGCCATTGTAAAACCTCCCTATTCTTTTGGAATTATAATTTCCAAGATAATCTCATCATCCGCCAAGTTAAATGTTTTTGCTTTTACTTGTAAATCACCTGATAACGGGATTGCTGAGAGATCGATGAACAGTTCTTCCTCCTTAGGACGAACAATCATCCAAGGGGGAAGCTTCACAGAATCCCTTAGTACTTTTAAAACAGTCGCAGGCGGGATGTTCAATTGTCCGATTTCCATCGACGATTGTTTTAATATTAGATTACCGTCTTCTCTAACAATTGGGTCAAAATGCATAATAACCGGCAATGTATAGGAAAACACCGTCATTTCTGAAAACAAGACCACATCATCTTCAACTTTCATCGTTACCGGAAGCGGCTCACCTTTTACTGCTTTTCGTATAAACGTATTTGCAATGCCTTCAAAATCTTCTTTCGTCGCCCTCACTGTTAAAACATGGTCCGCTTGATTCGAAACTTTCATTTCAGGAAGCGGGACCGACTCTGCGGAAGATCCAATAAGTATTATAACTGCTGCAAATGCTGCCGCAATAAGTCCTGCAAGTACAAAAAAACTAATTTTCCATCGATTCATGCGATCAGCTCCTACATTTCCAATTCCCCGTCCGATAATTTTTGCAAGTCACATTCTTTCAGCTTTTCAAGGTAACGTTCCGCCATTGAGTCATAGCCCTTTGCATTCGGATGAAAGAAATCGGTGTGGTACACCATGTCCGTATTTGAATCGAACAAGTCTACAACTGGGACAAAGCACGACCTTCCGTCCATCATGGCACGAACTTCAATCGCTTCATTCCAGTCAGCAATAATATCTTCAAATTCATTTGTTTCATCCGTCACAATTGAAAACGGATTATAAAGACCTGCTACAATAATGATCGCATCGCCGTTCAAGTCTCGGATAATACTAAATAATTCATCGAGCCTGTTTTCAAACTTACCGAGTTCAACATAAAATGGTTCCGTCTGCAAATTAAATAGGTTGGACTTAACGACTTTCATAATATCGTTTCCGCCAATTGTCAAAAAGATTAAATCTGCCGTTTTCACAGAAGATTGAACTTCAGGGTCTACCAGTTTGTCGATGAGCTGGTCACTTCTTCGACCCCGCTTTGCCAAATTGGCCGCATCGACATCCTTAACCCCTTTCCATTCATTCATCTTGTCAGTTACTCGGCCAAAATAACCTTCTTTTTTCAGTTCATCCCCGACACCCTGGGTCAGTGAATCACCTAAACCAATCACATGGATATTTTTTGGAATGAAGTACCCTGGGATTGCCCACTCAGTAAATGCAATCTCTTGTCGATCAGAAAATGCACCTGTTTTTTCGATTAGCGTTTGTTGACAGCCGGACAAAAATAATGAGAAGGCGACCACAATCAGAAATACTCTTCTCATACGTAGAGTTCCCCTTTTCTTCAATAAAGAATCATTTATTAATCTGCGTAATACATAAAACCTATCGCTCCCTCACCAGTATGCGTACTGATGATTGGAGCAGTAAATGTAAGTTTCACATCTTTTATGCCCGAGTCTTGTATCATTTTCTTCAATGGTTCACCCATTTTCAAACCATTGGCGTGTGAAATGCCGACTCCTCGAATAATCTTGCCAGCAGTCTCTTCTTTGAAAACTTTGAATAGATGGGCTACAACTTGTTTGTGACTGCGTGCTTTTGCGACGGGTGTATAGACGCCATCCTGCAAAGTCGCAATCGGTTTTATATTCAACAAGGAACCAATCATTGCTTTCCCTTTTCCGATACGGCCGCCTTTCACCAGATTATCAAGTGAATCGACAACAACGAAAAGCGTTGTATTTTTACGGATTGAGTTCAACCGTTCAACGATCTCAGTAACTGACTTTCCTTGTTCGGCCAATTTCGCCGCTTCCATTACCTGAAACATCAACGCATGTGAGATGAACATTGAATCGATGACAGTAACTTTGGAATCCGTCATTTCAGCGGCTGCCTGGGCAGATTTCACAGTACCACTCATGCCACCAGTCATATGTATGGAGATGATTTCACTGCCATCCTCACCCAGCTTGTCATATAACTCCTTGAAAACACCTGCTGCCGGTTGGGAGCTTTTAGGCAATTCCTCAGAACTTCTCATCATAGTTAGAAATTCTTCGGGTTGTATATCTACACCATCGATATACGTTTTGCCATCAATTTGGATGGTTAGTGGAACAACATGTAAGCCATATTTTAGAATGTCCTCTTCTTTTAAATCGGCAGTTGAATCCGTGACGATATGGACTTTTTTCATAATGCGCACTCCCCTCGATTAGTAGCAGTTCTCAATAAATTTTAGTATAGTAAAAGGTAAGGAGGTTAAAATCATGACAGTTGCATTTGATTTTAAAAATGGACGAGAAGAGTTGTGGAATGCGATCACACACGGTATCGCACTACTTCTCAGTATACCCGCCCTTGTGTTTTTAGTACTTGACGCTGTTCGGCATGGCACAGCGATACATGTGGTCAGCTACACCGTTTTCGGTTTTTCTATGCTTCTCTTATTCCTTATGAGTACACTGTTGCATAGCATGCCAATAAAATTCAAACACTTGTTTTCCATACTGGATCACTCAGCCATCTATATTCTGATTGCAGGAACCTATACGCCGTTTCTCCTTGTCACTGTAAAAGGAGTACTAGGCTGGACACTGCTCAGTATCGTCTGGGGTCTGGCCATTGCAGGTATTCTATTCAAAGTTTTTTTCATTCATCGTTTTGAATTTGTTTCGCTTATCTTTTACATTGTTATGGGCTGGCTTATACTAATAGCCATCAAACCATTATACACCCATTTAACACTCGCTGGATTCGCGCTACTCGTTATAGGCGGTCTATTGTATACGTTTGGTTCGATTTTCTATGCGTGGAGAAAGATCCCGTACAACCATGCAATTTGGCATGTGTTTGTTATTGCGGGCAGTGCCTCAATGTATTTCTGCGTCCTCTTATATACATGAGGACGTTTTTTTATTTGTCTTGACTCCATCGCAAAGCCTCTAGTCGCATCCGCTTTAGTTATTCCTTTTCGTACATGAGAAATGAATACGGAATTTCATCTTCTGTAATGTGTTCTTGCGAAGACGATATGAGCTTCCATTCAGGGCCATATGAAGGGAAAAAAGTATCCCCTTCGTATTGTTTTTGAATATACGTAATGTAGAGGCGATCCGCTATTACTAGTGCCGCATGGAATATTTCCGCACCACCGATAATCATCACTTCATCTGCATACTCTTCTGCTCTTGCAATCGCATCATTTAGATTGTGTACGACAACAGCACCCTCTGCTGTATATGCTTCATTTCGTGTAACGATAATGCTAAGCCGCCCAGGTAAAGGTCTACCGATTGACTCAAACGTTTTACGTCCCATTACCATCGCTTTTCCCATAGACATCTTTTTAAAGTAAGCAAGGTCCTCTGGAATATGCCAAGGCAAATCGTTGTTCATACCAATGACCCGGTTCGGATCATGGGCTACAAGTAGTGAAATCATGGAAATCCACCTTTCTTTAGACAGCAATTGGTGCTTTGATTTTTGGATGTGGTTCATAATTTTCAAGTTCGATGTCTTGCGTTTCTAATTCAAAAATCGATTTGCCTTCAATATTCAATTTTAATGTCGGAAGAGTTCGCGGTTCCCGAGTCAATTGCTCATTCACTTGATTGACATGATTCGCGTAAATATGAGCATCCCCCAATGTATGGACGAATTCGCCAACACCAAGTTCGCATTCATGTGCAATCAAATGAACCAGAAGTGCATAGGATGCAATATTAAATGGTACGCCAAGGAAGATGTCCGCACTTCGCTGGTAAAGCTGGCATGATAGCTTTCCATCTGCTACATAAAATTGAAACAACGCATGACACGGTGGCAAAGCCATATCTTCGACTTCAGAAGGGTTCCATGCAGTAACAATATGCCTGCGGGAATCGGGATTGTTTTTGATGCCTTCAATTAAATTGGCAATTTGATCAATCGATTGTTCTCCATTTGACCATGATCGCCACTGTTTACCATAAACCGGTCCAAGATCTGCGTATTTCGCAGCAAATTCTTCATCTTCCACAACACGTTTTTTGAATGCATCCATTTCAACTTTATAGACAGCCGCAAATTCTGGTTCTTTTGCAGCGCGACGTCCGAAGTCCGACATATCTGGACCACTATACTCAGAACTTGTCACCCATTGTTCAAAAGCCCATTCATCCCAGATTGGATTTCGATCTTCAATAAGCGTTTTGACATTCGTATCGCCTTTTAAGAACCATAACAATTCAGATGAAATAAGACGGAAAGCCGTTTTTTTCGTTGTCATAAGGGGAAATCCTTCATTTAAATCGAAGCGCATCTGATAACCAAAGACACTGATTGTCCCTGTCCCAGTGCGGTCTTCTTTTTTTTCACCTGTTTCAAGAACGTGTTTACATAATTCTAAATACTGTTTCATTAAAAAGCCTCCTTGCGCTAGTGTACAGTATATCAAATATGATCTAGCTATCATAATAAAAAACACAGCGCTGGCGTGGTTATTCTAAATAACCATGTCAGAACTGTGTTTTTCGTCCTTGATAACGAGAAGACTCTTGAATTGCCCCATTGTTCATTACACTTATATGAATATCTACTCAAGTAAACTTCTAGCACAAGATGGTTATATTTTAATAACCCAAGCCTCTACCTTTTTCAGTCATTTTGTGAGCAAGACGAATAATTGAAACTGCCAATTCTGCGTACGTCGCTTCTCTATCAGGATTAAATTGATTTTGTTCCGTCTTTAACAACCCTAATGAGTTCGCCAAGGCAACATGACCAATGTATTCTGTTTGGACTTTATTTGCATCCGCAAAACCCAGTTTATAAATACTATTATCTTTAGCTGCTTGTTCAAGTCCTAGAACGCGTATATACCAAGCTGCTAATTCATCCCTTTTGATTGGAGAATCCAGTGAAAAACTTTGACTATCCGGCTTAATAATGCCCATTTCAACAGCACGTTCAATCGATTGATATAACGGATGTTTCGGGTCTATATTCTCAAAAGTTTGGTTTTTGTTTTCTTTTTCAGAATAATAACCACCGTAATAAATATAAGTGAGTGAATTCATGATGACTTTTAGTGCTTCTCCTTTTGATACGGAAGCATCCCCATTAAAGTCTTTACTATCTTTAATCTCTAAGACTTTAGCATTGATAAGATAATTAAGTTCCTCTTCTGCCCAAGGATGTGAAATAACAGGTGAATTTTTCTCACCAAACAGACTATTCCATTCTCCCGTATTGGCATTTAAATAACTAAACGGATTTTCGTTAAATACAGGTAAATATACTAGATCATAATGATTTTCGTCTTCACTTTTCTCTTGTTTCATATAAGTAAGTTTTAGACTAAGTGCCTTTTTCAATAGAATTTTTGCTTCTTCCTCAGAAATCACTTTATTAATCGTTGGCCATTGTTCAACTTCTTGATAATTGACATTAATGCTATTTAAGGAGCCATCAGCTGCTATGCCAACATTAATTTGATCACCAATCACAACAATGCCATTCTTAATTCTAGGGAAATTGAATTGATAGGCGCCTACTCTCTCTTCAAAATAGGGTTCTTCTACAGGCATAGCATAGTTGTGCAGAGAGGAAGGAGCCCATTCTTTCACATATTTTACTGCTTGCGCAAGGGCTTCCTTACTAGAAAGTGAGTCCTTTTTATTAGGTTTCTCTCCAATTTGCTCTAAAATTTGGCTTGTTATATCATTATATTGAATAATTTCTCCGGTATTTTTACTTATTTCCATACTTGTTCCGTGTCCGCCATTCTCATAATTATACATGTACTGAATACTAATTACTGCCTGTCCATTATAGTTTTCTATCTCATCGATAGATTGAATACTTAATTTAACCTTTTCAGAATTAATTTTAAGGAATTGCTCTGCAATTTTCTTTGCACCCTCTAAAGTCATTCCATCTTGTTTTGGCGGTAGTGGGTTATCTATAACCTTTACAATCTTTGTCTCCTCAGGTAAATCTGCGGAGTACCCGTTTGCAGTTAACCACTTACCTGAAGAAGCATGAACTCCACGCAACTTTGTTGTTGGTTGGTAAACAAGTTGAACACTGCGATCACCCGTTTGATAATCATGATTAATTTGATATTGCAAATCGACTGAAAGATTTCCTTTTACTTTCTCTAAAGTTTCATTTTTATCTTTTATTTGTTTTATATCATCATAAGTTGATGAGTCCAACTTCTTAGAATCTCTGTAAAAATTAACGACTTCACCATTTCCAAGAACAGATACTTCTATTCTTTGATCAGAAATGGATATTTGATTTTTAGTACGAGAAAATGAGAATGAGTACCGAATTGGTTCTGTTAATATTTGTTGTGGAAAGTAGTTGAAGGGATCTGTTTCTAATTGATAATTCTCTCCACCAATAAATTTCCCAACAAAATCAACTGCTATTTTTCTAGCCTCTTCCTTTGAGGTCTTTGCGGGAAATAACGCTTCTGCTTCATTAGACGGTTGATAGTAAAATTGCTCAATTTCTAATTCCTCTCCAACAAATACAACACTACCATATAACTGCTTACCATTAATTGTCTTAGTGAATACTAAATCATAACGTAACTTATCGTCATTAGGATAAAAGTGACTGCCACCCATTTGAAAATCACTTTTCGTTAAGAAGTCAAACCGATTAGGAAAAAACTCATTAAACCTCTTTATTAAATCGTCTTTTGTGAAAACTGTTTCTGTTGAAGCAACTTGAATTTGTACTTTTCCAGGCTGCCCATTCACTGTGGTTGAAGCACCGGCAACAGACGCAAACATTCCAAAAGATAAAGCAGAAGAACTTAATACAATGCCGATTTTCTTTAAATTAACCAATATAACCCTCCTAATATCAGCAGTCCCTAAATCGTACATCTAATCCCATGAATTGTTAATTAATCCCACACTTCATTTACTCTTTATTAAAATATCCCTACACTTCTTTTAACAGTACCGAGTTTCAGGAGTAATTAACCATTATTAAAATAATATCTGAACAATTCCCCCCTTTGTGCACAGCTTGTATTAAAATTATTCAATCCTCCATTTCTATTGTTGATTTTAAACAATTAAATTTATTTTATGATTGCTACTAATATAATATACCTATTTTTTCCACCCATTTGACAATTAGAATGACTCAGGTATGCAATAATGTTCTTCTTATTCTTATTTGCGGGATATGATTGGTCCTGGATGTTATATGATCGGTTGGCTACGGGGTATGATTGGTCCCAGTGATATATGATCGGTTGGCTACGAGGTATGATCGGTCCCAATGTTATATGATCGGTTGGCTACAAGGTATGATCGGTCCCGGCGTTATATGATCGGTTGGCTACGGAGTATGATTGGTCCCAGTGTTATATGATCGGTTGGCTACGAGGTATGATCGGTCCCGGCGTTATATGATCGGTTGGCTGCGGGACGTGATTGTTCTTATACTATTCTCGTCAAAAATCTAAAAAAACATCGAAGATTTACCAATAAATCTAAAGGCGATAAGAGACTATTTATTAGAAGATATTGTAATTAATTTTCTACAAGTACTACTCTTATGTGACTGTTCAAGATCATTATTGAACTATTAGTGGAACTGGTTTTGAGTGCTTAAAGGGGATTGACATCAGAAAGTTGAATCATTCTTGTAATGATTTTTCGAGGTTGTGCTAGAAGGCCAGACTATGAAACAGTAGATTAGGTAATAAATATTAAGTATGTTTGCACCAATTGAAAAAGATGCTTGAGTACAAGATAACCAAATCAGAAAGATCGACTTCCCTGATAAACAATCGACCTTTTAAGCTTAAATGATACATGCGTGTAATAGTAGACATCACATCCGTTATGGGAGCTGCTGAAGTATTTTTTATTAAGAATTATATCCAAAAGAAATTATAAAAATCAATGAAAATAACGAAAAGATTATTAATAATCCGAAAATTATTAGTGTTAGTGCAGCTAACGATTTAGGGATGTTGACACGTTTTTTCCAAATGGAACCTATTATAAATAAACTTAGAAGCATTATGATTATAAAAATAGAAATAAATACATAACTTTGTTTAATTATAATCCATAGGTCCATTTTACATCTCCTTTATCTCAAAATTCTTGAATATCTTTGATCAGGATTAGAGGGCATGATTTTTGATAATTTCACATCTTGATTAGTCCTACTTCTGTGTCCAATAACATTTGTGAAATAAGCATTTTGCTCATCATTAGAAGGAATTTCAGGTGGCTGTCATAATCATTTGCATCGGTGACTAATACTATTGGTTTAGCAAAAATATACTTCTCGTTCCACCAAACATCCTTCACTTTAGCTGGAACATACAAATCATTAGATATTGTTTCTACTAATTAAGTTTTCGAGAATAGCTACAAAGTTCAATTAATGTTCCATCAGTTGAGGCGGGATTAATATAAATGAGTCTTCTTCCACGTGCATTAGTACGTAATGTGTCCTCTAGAAAACGAACTCCATTTTCACTTGCCTCGAGAATTGCTTTGTCCAAATCGTCAACTCGATATGCAATATGATGCACCCCTTTTCCCCGTTGCTTTATAAACCGAGCCATTGGAGAGTTCTTGTTGGTTGGTGCGAGTAATTCAATTACTTTATCATTAGTTCTGACAACAGCAACGTGCACTTCAACGCCTGGTGTATCACTTGTATAACGGTCCTCTACTAATCCATTTAACACATTAAGATAAAAAGGAAGAGCATCATCAATACTTCTAACAGCAATACCAACATGATCTAAAACATATTCCAATTTACTTCCTCCGTTCAATATTATTATCCTTAATATAGACTTGTTCTATTTAAGTTGAATTTATTATCATCCAAGTTTAATATATTTCTATTATAATTATTTGGGCACTAGTTTTAATATGAAATGAATTCCCCTTCTAATCCCACATTTAATTATACTGTATCTTTACTGGAAGAAGTAAAGATACAGTATAATTGTTCGATTAATGCACTCGTTAGCTAATCTTTAAGACCTTCCATTAAAGTCGATGTTAAATGTAAAAGTTCTATGTTTCTATATTTAACTTCTTCAGAAATCAAAGATAAATCCATTCTTTCTACAATAACTATATAGTCTTTCAAAGTTGAGGATTTAATTACACTTTTTGCAATGGACTCCATATCCTTTTTTACAGAATTAAAATATTCTTCATTCCCTTCAACTTGTATCACCAATTCTTTCTTTGAAATCGTTTTTACAACAACCCCCTCATATTTCTCATGAAGTTTTTCAGATACACTTTTCAATGTAGACATATTTAGTTCTTCTGTAACCGCTATACTAAAAGAGACAGTTTTCGCTCGAATGCCTTGAACACTTTCGCCAACAATCATGCCATCTAGTAAGCTAGGATTATTAGTTTACTGGAGGTAAGGACTTGGAGGAAAAGTTAGTGTTATACATCGAAATTCAGCAACTATACAAACGGAAAATGAAGATTGCACAGATTGCAAAACATTTGAAAGTAACGCGTGGAACTGTTTATAAGTATTTGAATATGTCATTTGAGGAAGCACAAGAATATTTGGGGAATCCTTTGAAGAAACCTAAGAAATTGGATCCCTACAAGGATTGGGTTGTCGCATGGCTAGAAGAATACCCACATTTAAGTGCAGCACAAATTCAAGATTGGTTAATCGAGCGCTATCCTGATTTGGTAATCGGAGAAAGCACAGTTCGTACCTATGTAAAAGAGATCCGTGAGATTTATCAAATTGAGAAAAAAGCGATTGTTAGGCAATATGAGGCCGTTCCTGAACAGCCGATGGGCAAACAGATACAGGTGGATTGGGGAGAAACAAGACAGAAAACGACGACGAAAAAAGAAGTGAAATTATACTTCATTGCCTTTGTTTTAGCACATTCGCGGTATAAGTACATGGAGTGGCAAGACCGACCTTTCACTACGAAGGATGCCATTCGTTGTCATGAAAATGCCTTTCGCTTTTTGGGTGGTCGTACGGAAGAAATTGTGTATGACCAAGATCACTTACTATCAGTCAGCGAAAACGCTGGGGATATCGTGTTAACAGCAGAATTCCAAGCGTATGTAAAAGATCAAAAGTTCCGTGTTCATTTATGTCGAAAAGCCGATCCTGAATCAAAAGGAATGATTGAAAATGTAGTGAAATACATAAAGGGAAATTTCGCAGACAGCCGTGTTTTTAAAGATATTGAGGACTGGAATGAACGTGCGCTCCAGTGGTTGGAACGCACAGGAAATAAAAATGTGCATAACACAACAAAAAAGAGCCCAGTCGAAGTGTTTCTCGTCGAAAAGCAACACTTAGAACCAGTCTCTTCACTACTTTCAAATGAAAGTACACATGCATATATTATAACAAGAAATGTAGGCAAGGACAATACGATTCGCTTTGCGTCCAACCGTTACTCAGTTCCATTAGGAACTTATGGAGTATCACCAGAGAATCAGGTTGTTTTAGACATACAAGGTGAGCAACAAGATACGTTGGTTATTCGTAAGCAGTCAAACGGTGAAGTGCTGGCCGAACATCAAATTAGTAGCGAAAAAGGAAAGCTTATTCAAAATCGTAATCATACCCGAGACCGTTCTAAAGGAATTGAAGAGTTAAAGAAAACCGTCATTTCATATTTTGAAGAACAAGAAGACGCATTGATGTATGTGGACGAAATTTGTATGAAATACGTGCGTTATCGTAGAGATCAATTAATAATTCTACAAAAGGTGATTAAAGAAGAACCCGAATGGATTGATTCAGCACTTCAAAAGTGTATGCGTGAAAAATTATATAGTGCGAATGACTTTAGAGACGTAGTGCGTTACTTGAAGCAATCGAATCTAGAGGAATCAGCCCTACTCCATGAGCAACAGAATGTTTCAATGACTCCAACGAATATTCAAGTAGAAACACGCCCCTTAGAAACGTATACACGAATTCTAGGAGGGATTGTCTCATGAATAAAACGGTGAAAGACTTACAGAATCATTTTCGTCAGCTACGGCTGTCAGAAACGGCAGAGGAGCTCCCGCAGCTCCTTCGCGAAGCTGAAAAAGAATCATGGACTTACTTAGAATTTTTGGAAGCTATCACATCATTTGAGCTAGGCAAACGCGAGGAAAAAAGTATAGGACGTCGTATTAAATGGGCGCGCTTCCCCTACATTAAAACGTTACAAGAATTTCAAGTAGAGGAGCAAACAGCTCTTACATCTCGTCAACTGACACAGTTACAAGAGTTCAGCTGGTTAGAGCAGCAATACAACTTAATCTTATTAGGCCCACCTGGTGTTGGCAAAACATTTCTAGCGATAGGGTTAGGCTTAGAGGCTATTCATAAAGGGTTCCAAGTGTACTTTGTGACAATGGGAGAATTAATTCAGCTTCTGAAAACCCAAGAATTTGCGCATAAATCGCAGGTTCAAATGAAACGACTTCAAACATCTGATTTAGTGATTATTGATGATTTAATGTACATGGCAATGGATCAGCGTGAGGCAAATCTATTCTTCCAGCTCATCAATTATCTATACGAACGAAGTTCGATTATTCTAACGTCGAATAAGAGCCCAGAACAATGGACGGAGTTAATGGGGGATCAAGGGATTATGACAGCCATTCTAGATCGGCTGTTACATCGTGTCGAAGTGATTCACATGAATAGTGATAGCTATCGAATGAAAAATAGGCAGCATATATTTTAAGCGAAAGTGTTCATTTCAAACGAGCAGAAACTGTCGTTTTGACCTTGACGGTTACATCTTCTTTAGTAAATAATGGTTTTTGTTCCTCTTTATTTGCAACAGCAACAGCAGTATCATCTTCTAAAGATTTATTTAACAGGCTAAATGATGCTATTCCAACTATAAGTATTCCAGCAATAATCCATATCCTTTTTAACATATAATCCCTCCCTTTAAGAAGGTACGTCCTGTATCCTTAAAAAATGCCATGAAATTTACAACAATAATATCATTAATTTTTTATTTAATGTGAATCCTATCTAACATTCATCACATTTTTCATATAAAGATTAAAATGAAAAAGTAATATCTTATTAAAATAAACTCGACCTTTAGTTGAACAAGAAAAAAGAGTAGTATTGCAACTCAACGATCTTCCAATAAAGCACCAATTAATGAATAGTACTTAATTTGATATACATTGAAATTAAATACAGTAATATGGTTCTAGAATCAAAGCTTTTAGTTTAATTACCTTTTAAATCCACCTTCCGAGTGTATAATCTGACCTGTAATCCAATCTGCTTCGTCGCTCACTAGAAATTTAATCATTTTTGCTACATCTTTCGGTTCACCAATTCTACCAAAAGGGAACATCGGTGTTAATTCACTTTTTATCTCCTCTGTCATCCACCCTGTATCAGTTGGACCTGGATTTATTGCATTGACCGTTATTCCTAAAGGGGCTAGTTCAGCCGACAATGTGATAGTTAAAGCATCGACTGCTCCCTTTGTTGTTGCATATGCTAATTCACCAGGCATCGGTCCTTGAAATTGACCTGAAGTAATATTGACTATCCTTCCACCAGATTTCTTATCAAAGTTTTGGGCAAATTTACTACTTAATAGTGTCGTCGCACGAACATTTACCATATAATGCTTATCTAATTCTTCGCTAGTTATATTAGAAAAATCGTTATTAGTTGAATATGCTGCGTTATTTATCAAGATATCGGGATAACCAAGCTGTTCAGAAACTCTACTTAAAAGTTGTTCAGGTGCATCATATTGAGTTAAATCCAACTCCATACACGATACCTTAACACCTTTTTTTATTAATTCTTCTTTTAATATCATTGGCTCATTTAAATCAATACTCCAAGGCATTTTTTTATCATAGTCTGTCCAATAGGTAAAAAATATATGATAGCCCGCTTCAGCTAGCTCTTTACAAATAGCCGCTCCAATCCCTTTTAGGCGGCTTACACCCGTAACAATAGCAATTTCCTCTATTGATTGGTTCATTAAACATTCCTCCATTACAATATTAGATTTAAATACTTCTCTACTATGCCCTGGTAGCCATACATGTAGTGCAAAATCAGCGGTACACCACAGAGGATGAAAATGTGTATAGAACTAGTATTGGATATTGCGGCTGGGAGAAGAAGGTCGATGAACTATGGTTCCTTAGAGCCCATCCGTTAGTCTGACTCCAACGACCACGGTGTATCTCAGACTGTCGCACCCAATACGGGTAGCACTTATGGGAGATTAATTCTACTCTGATTATTGCACCAGCCTTGCCTACAGTCTCTGAAGAATGGAGCTGATTCTTGATTTACCTACCAATTCAACAGCATCCTTCTCAAGGCTCAATCTTTTTTCAAAAAAACTTTTTCTGAGCTTTTTGGTTATGCGCTATTATCAATAATAAGAGTTTTTTTATTTTCATGGGAGTTTAACAAGTAAACTTATTTTTCCTCTTTTTCAAAATAGAAACCCGTTCCATTTGCTTGTGGAATAAACCCTTGTTGAGCTGACATATTTTCTACCATTTCTTGCTCTCCCGCTGTTATAACTATGGAAACTTCTTTTCCTTCAGCTAACATACTTTCTCTAATTTCTTGTTCCTCTCTTGTTATTACTTTGTATTGATCTCGGCTATTAGTGCCTGTTTGTCCATCTTCTACTCTTGGTTGTTCATTTTGTGCAAATACCTTTGTACCTTGCAAGTCTTTCATAAAACCAATTGATAGTGCGAGAACTCCTACAAAGCCAAGAATAAGAACTGATTTTCTTTTCATAAATAAACCTCCCAGCATTTTTTCTGAATTGTCACACTCTATTACTGTAAATATAATACCATGAATAAATTATTTAACCATAGCTCACACTTGTCGCACCTTCACTACATTTGTTCGTTATAAGGGCGAGCTTTACCACCTATTTAACCCCAAATAAATAGTTTCGAATATACAATTGACTTATTATTAACTTTTTTTATAACTACGGGGAAAAATGACAACAATTCAAGCCCACAAAACGTTAATCTGAGCGGCTTTTCGTGAGTCTATAAAACGGAGGTTAAAAATTATGAAAGTTATAATCCCGAATTGTTTAGAAAAAAATAACTTTTTTAGAACAAATTATCAAATATTAAAATAGTAACAAATATTATTTTTTTATTCGATAAAACAGTAAATAAGTTTCCCTTAAATAGAAAAAATTAAAACTATCTTGAGAGGAAATAAAGATTTGTTCGTTATAGTAGTAAGGAGGTGAACCGGATGGAGATGGATGAAGTAATTGCACGAGTAAAGAACGGAGAAGATCATTACTTTGCACACGTTATCAAACATTATGAACAGAAAGTATTTAATACTGTTATACGAATTGTCCGTAATCGTACTGTTGCAGAAGATATCGTTCAGGATATTTTTATTAAGGTGTACTATAACCTACATAAGTATGAAAATACAGGGTCATTTAATGCATGGCTCTATCGAATTGTGGTCAATAATTGTTTTGATCATTTACGAAAACACAAGTATCAAACGACACCAATCGATATCGAAGTAACGGATAGTCGTTATCCGGAAAAAATAGTGTTATTACGTGAAAAAAATGAGCAATTAGAGCAGCTTCTTCAGCAGTTAGATTAAACTGAACATTCTGTATTGTTGTTGAAATATGTGAATGGGCTTAGCTACGATGAAATTGGGCAAGTGCTACAAATTTCTTTAAACGACGTTCGTAACAAACTGCACCGTAGTAAAAGAAAACTAAGGTCAATCGGAACGACAAAGGGAGGTTATTATTATGAAATGTAATTCGAACTTGTTGGAAGATTATATAGAAGGTTTTTTAGAAGATAGTGAGCAACAAAAAATGGAAGCTCATTTGCAATACTGTGAAAATTGTCAGAGAGAATATGAGCAATTAGCAAATGAACAAAAATCTTTATTTGCACAGCTCAATAAGCCAATGATGACACATAGTCAAGCTGATTTCATTATGCAACGTATTCAAACAAGTACAAAGCGTAAAAAATCTTGGCATACATTAAAAATTAGTGTAATCGGTGCAGCAGTTATTGTGTTAAGCTTCGCACTTTATTCTTTGAATCGTACACCGAATGAAGTAGCACAGCAGATTGACGAGCCAACTCAATTAGCTGAAGCTAACAGTAGTGGGCAAAAAGACCTTTCAACAGCCGAACAAGTCCCTAGCTTAAATGAGCCATTTTTGGATGTTTCGATTGATGAAGTTGTAGAAAATGGAGATAACATTGATATTCATTTTCGAGTCAAATTTAAGGATAAATACCAGCAATATTATGATGATTTATACAAGGAAATTCGAACTCGATATCAATATAAAGTGAGTGTTGACCCATTGCTACTCGATACGCATTATGCCTTTTTCGGTAAAATGAGATCACAAATTGAATTTGCGATTAGAAATGAAGCAGGACAATTAATTATACGAACAAAGTATTTACCAGAAGGCGAACGACCTATGATCAATATTCATAGTAGTGGTGGTAGAGGTACAGATGTATTAGGGGAAATGATTTATACGACTTCTGTTCCGAGACATACAAATCCAGCGACATTCGAGGTGCTTGAAATGAAAGCGGATGTTTTCGATTTATATGAGACGGAAGTGAATGCAGCACAGTTACAGCCATTTCAGTTTGAAAATGAAACATATATAATCGATGCATTAGAAATCAAACAAGACATATTACATTTACAAATTTCTACGGAAGGTGAGCCAGAAGTTCGTGCAAGTAGTTGGGAAATGGTCATTAACGATCGATTAATTGCTTCTGACCGAGCAAATGTAGATTTTATTAATAATCGTACCGTTTATAAACTACAATTTGACGGTTACGAACAAATTCCAAGTACATTCAAATTAGTGCCGGTTGCTGTAGAGATAAAAAAACAACTTGAACCGATCGTATTAGAATTAGACTGATTACAAGACTCTCACTTAGTAAATAATTGCAGTGAGAGTCTTTTAGTGATGAAAAAAATTTTAGTTGTTCAGCATTTTAAAATTGATAATAATCTTTAATCATCAATAGCAAAATTTTTAGCGCAAAGAATATTAATAGTTTTATTAAATGGTACCCCATTTAAGTCAAGTACTATTGTGAAGTACAGCCAGTCCGAAATCATGATATCTAGTCCGACTTTTTTATCAATAGGTTCACTTATATTGCCATGAGCTATATAGTTTCTAGTTTTTCCAAATCATGTAGCCCCTATCAATGAGCAATAAAAGGATGAAGTATTTCTTTAAGGCATGTCCCCAATTGCATAAGTTGAAAACATTATGTTGTTAAACGGGTTTGTATACGCCATACACAACAGATTGACATAACGCCGATTCAGGAAAGTAGTTAACTACATTATTCAATAAGAACATAACAATACGTTAATAAATATTCTTGACTAATCGAATTATCATTCTCGGTATAAATAATAAAATACTCCAAATTAATTCAAATAAGATTGAATTTCGAATCTCATTTAGTATGTTTTTTAAAAAACCTTCTTGACTTTTTTCTTTTTTCATCTCTTCCCCCCCTTTAAATCGCATTTCACCATATTTATCTAAAATATTTCTTTAACCCCCTCAAGAAGGAATTCGATTCCAGAACAGGCTTGTATAGTGCATACACACAAAAAAGCCCCCTACCAATTCGCATGAGCCAGTAAGGGGACATATTTTGTGAACTACTATTCTTTAGCATATAAACACTTTTGGACAACTGTAAGCTATCGGGTGGTTTCGGTATATTTAGCGTTAATAAAATCAATCTGTTGCCCATCAATAGTGTGAAATATTTGGTTTTTCCCGATTGATCATACCCATAAACCGGAAAATAACCAATGTAGCATAAGAGGAGTACAGGGGTACCTTATTATAGCCCTACATCCTAAACTCTTGAATCATTTCTTGCAAGTCGATTGCCTTTTTACTAAGATCGTCTGCTACTGTATTGATTTCTGTGATTGTTGCCATTTGCTCTTCCATTGCTGCCGAATTCTGCTCTGTCTGTTCGGAAGCATTGCTAACATGCCCCGCAATATCCGTAATAGATGCAGACACTTCTTCTGCACTTGCAGAAATCTCCTCGGTAGCTGCTGAGATTTCTTCAATCTGATGATTCATCTGCTGAACGGCATCTACAATAGTCAAGAACGAGTTACCCGCTTCTTCGATCATTTCAACACCCTGGGTAGCATTCGTCAAACTTTCTTGGACAGAAGCTTCTACATCCTTTGTGTCTTTTTGAATTGCCAATGTCAATTCGGCAATCTGGCTTGCGGATACTTTAGACTCTTCAGCCAATTTACGAACCTCATCTGCGACTACAGCAAACCCCTTACCATGCTCTCCAGCACGCGCTGCTTCAATAGCAGCATTGAGTGCTAGAAGATTTGTCTGCTCTGTAATGTTAGTAATAACACTTGTAATGTTTTGAATTTCTGCGGATTGTTTGCTAAGACGTTTGATTATTTCATTCGTCTTAGATGAGGATACGTGGATGAGCGTCATTTGCTCTTTAGCCGTTTGCATTACTTTCTCGCTCTCGTTACCAATGCGCATTGTATTTTCTGCACTCGTATGTAAAGTCGAAGTTGATTCTGCAATACGCTGCACACCCGATGCCGTTTCTTCCATTGCGACTGAACTTTCACGTGCTGCTGTGGCAGACGCTTGCGAACCAATGGAGATGTTTTCAATTGCTTTAGAAATATCTCCAGAAGAATCCGCTACTTCATTCGTGCTCGCTGATAGCTCTTCCGCAGAAGCTGTCAAATGAAGGGCATTATCATTTACATTACCTATCAGTTTACGAAGGTTATGCTTCATTTCATTGAAGCTCATGGCCAATTCTTGGAGTTCATCTTTGGATTTGACTTCAACATCTTGTCCTGAAAGATCACCTGAAGCAATGATTGTTGATTCAGCAGTAATCATACGCAGTGGGCGCGATATAAGAGGCGTAAGATACGCAGATATCAACGCCCCCAAAATCAAGGCTAACGCACTAGCAATAATCAATCCTAACTTTGCCCTGCTAACCGTTTTATCCGAACTGACCATAGCAATCTCAAGGTTCTTGTATTGGTAACCAATCATCCCATCCACTGCTTCACGAATCTCCATGTTGTTTGGGAGCATCTCTTTTTCTACCAATACCATTGCGGCCTGCATATCATCTGCATCTTTCAACTTAACGATACGATCTGCAACTAACTTGAACTTCTCCGAATTTAGAGTAACTGTTTCAAGATAGCCCTTCATTTCATCTGAATGTACCATTTTTTGCAGTCCAACAATGTTCTCTTGCATTATCTCATAGTGTTCATTGAATACTGTTAAATCCTCTTGTTTTCCTTGCAGCAGGTAAGAACGTATGTAAAGGCCCTGCAAACCGATTTCTGTTTGAATGACTTGAGCTTGCATCGCTTGGGCGACACGATTTTCAATCATAGCTTTATAATTGCCCTCGATTTTGCCCAGTTCGTGGTAATTCCACGTTGAAGATAATAGGATGATCACTAGAATAATGCCGAAGCCTGTATATAATTTTTTACCAATTGACACTGTTATTCCTCCTGATTCAAGTAGCTTACTTTTTATTTATATGTAGATAAGACTTTAACCGATAGTATGATTTACGTATAAGTACGTTTCACAATTACACCCTCAAATACTACCGTTTTTCTAATGCAATCATTAATAGTAGATTGCATACTACTACTATCGGCAATTATTAATAATAATTAACCGACTTAATGATTATAAAAGTGAAATTCCGTAATTAATTATTTAAGAAGAAAAGAAGAAACGTCTAATGAGTTTGGGGGTAAATCGGTTCTTGAAGCAATGCAGCAGAACAATGTAATAGATTTTTTATATTCGTTGGATGAAAATTTGGATTTACTACCGGCTAATAATATTATTACTACTTTTGCAAGGTGAATATATACTGAGAAAACGTATACAGGTGATACCATTCCTTTTTCCGGAGGCCCTACATTGATTTTGGATAATTTATTGAATCAAGTAAGAGATGAATATGACTTTATATTAATTGATACACCACCATCTTTAAGTGAGCAAAAGAGGTGTGCGCTATTTCGCACTTACTTATGAAGTCACAAGAAAAAAAGGATTGGGAGTTTTATTCACTACCCTTATCCTTCTTCTACATATTTACCCACTTCTTTGTGGTTATACTAGCTGTCGGTTCGTATTCACTCAGTACCTCTAAAATGAAATCAGAAGTGATATATAGATGATGTTCAGCATTGGGGGAAAGAGCAACTCTTGCCGGATAAATACTGTCATACCAGGCCAAGAACTTAGAATTATGTACTTTATAAAAAGTAGGTTCATAACTAAGTTTAGATAATCCCTCTGCTGCCCTTCCTTCCCCAACTTTAGAGATAAGCCCTTCAATATCTGGTAATCCCCTCTTTTAATTGCATTTAATTGGAAGAGATTAACTCGAAAGAATTAACATCTGGATCATCAAAATAGATTGCAGCATGTGCATAAGGATACTAGTGGTTGACGTTGTTCATTAAATCCAAATGCATTACGAATAGCTATTCCTTTTTCATTCAACCAGTTCTTGTATGGTATCCTCTTTGTCTACGCGAAATGTGATATGTCGTATAGAACGGTGATAAGATACCTCAACTTTGTCACTTTCCCATTAACCAAGCCAGCTTTCTCCAGTGTCAATCCAGAAATAAGCTAATTTCACTTGTATATATGCTGTCTCTAACCCTAATTTCCGATAAAATAAAATTGGATTTTTTAGGTCACTTACTGGTTAATGTAATTCATATAATCCTGTTATTAACGATGACTCCTCTTTTTCAAATATTATATTCTCGCAAGAGTTTGGCGCGTTTTTAAATTATTCACTGCAACACAATATTTTTTTACCCATTATCTTGTATTAAGTGGCTTTAGTGACTTTAGTGACTTCCGTTTTTCACCTAATTATGATTAAATGAAAGTATAACTATTATTTTCAGCTGCTCCTAGAAATAGGGGTATATTTGGGACGTTCTAGGATTGTTATTTAACGTTCCCTTGAAAATCAGTTTTTTTCATCTAACTAGTTAACACTGTAGGTACCTTGAGTTTCAGTTATTGAGCCTGCGTTCAAAGTTATAATGACAAGTCAACAAAAGCGTTAACATGCTAATTAATCTACTAACACTGCCATAGGTTGAAGGGGGATAATCTCAATGAGTAATGAAGCTAAATTACAAAAAGAAGCTATGCATGTACTAAAGCTAACAAGTAGAACCTTTTATATTCCAATTAAGCTGCTCAACCCGACATTAAGAAAGACGGTCGGCTCTGCCTATTTATGTATGCGTGCGATTGATGAAATTGAAGATCACGAGGACTTAGAAGCTGAAACTAAGCAGCACTTGTTGCGTTCGACTAGCAAACTTTTACAAACTGATTTTGATGACGTAGCCTATCAACAACTTTTAAAGCCCTATGAGAGTCTTTTACCAGAGGTTACGTTAAGACTGGGTGATTGGCTTTCCGTATGCCCGGAAAGTATTATTGACAAGGTTAAAGAGTCGACAAGTATTATGGCCGATGGTATGGCCCGTTGGGTAGAAAAAGACTGGGTTGTAAAAACGAAAGAAGATTTAGATGAGTATACATATTATGTAGCTGGCTTAGTTGGTATTATGTTATCTGATATATGGGAGTTGTATGACGGCACGAAAACGGATCGAGACTTAGCGATTGGCTATGGCCGAGGCTTGCAAGCTGTTAATATGCTACGCAATCAAGATGAAGATGCTGATCGCGGCGTCCGTTTTATACCCGATGGTTGGGATAGAAATGATATGTTTGCCTATGCAACAGCGAATTTGAATAAAGCAGATGAATATATAGAATCGATTGACACAAAAAATATTTTGTTGTTCTGTAAAATTCCGCTTGCCTTAGCAAAAAGCACTTTAAAAACATTAAAAAATGGTAAAGAAAAAATGTCACGTACAGAAGTGGAATCCACTGTGGACGAGATTATTAATGATCAAAAACACGGTTAGATTGTTGCAATGTTTTTAATGACTTTCGAAAAAAGACGACTGTACATTCAATTTTGAATGCGCAGTCGTCTTTTTAATTAGCTATTAGGACGAAGCCAATGAAAAAGTTCTTTTTTTATAGTAGGAACTAGTTGATTGTAGTGAAGAGGAGGCTGAAGCCAAGCCCGCGGAAAGCGTCCGCTCGGAACGGAAATCAACGGGATTGAAGGATATCGTACTTTTTCAATACCTTCATTAGGCCACTTATGCTTTTTGTGTAAGCATTAATCTAAATACAGAATCCTTTCTTTTAAAAGCAAAGAGCATAATATACAAAAAAAGAAATCAACCATATTATACAGCTGAGTTCTTTCTTCCTTCCATTCTTCTATCTATTTGGAAATGACAATAAGTCACGGATTTTAAAACCATAGGGAGCCATCATTGTAAACGCATTCAGTTTTATATTCTCACATAACAATACCAATGATAGTAGCCGAAATTACAGAGGCTAGTGTTGCACCTAATAACAGTTTTAAAGCAAATTTCGAAACATAATGACCTTGTTTTTCACTAATTGATTTGATTGAGCCAGCAACAATACCAACAGTTCCAAAGTTTGCAAAACTAACCAAATAAACCGAGACAATTGCCACTGTTTTATCAGAAAGATTTGAAGAAATTTCGCCAAAACTCAACATTGCAACAAATTCATTAGTAACAAGTTTTGTAGCCATAATTCCACCCGCTTGTACAGCTTCTGCCCATGGCACACCCATCAAGAAAGCGATTGGTGCAAAGATATAACCAATAACTGTTTGGAATGAGACTTGAAATACGCCGAGAAAAATCACATTAATTAATTCCATCAATGCAATAAACCCTAATAGCATAGCAGCAACGGTAACTACGAGTTTAAAACCATCCATTACGCTATCTCCAACCATTTGGAAGAAAGGAACTCTCTCATCTTCATCCACTTGAATTAATTCATCATCACTTTCTAAATCATAGGGATTAATAATATTTGCAATTATGAGTGCACTGAAAATATTTAAAACTACAGCAGTTACAACATATTTCGGCTCTAACATCGTCATATAAGCTCCAACCATTGCCATACTTACTGCACTCATCGCGGAAGTACAAATTGTATAAAGCCTTTTTGAAGATAAATGAGGTATTTGTCTAATAATTGTCAAAAACACTTCTGGTTGTCCAAGTATTGCAGTAGATACTGCAAAATAGCTTTCAAGTTTACCCATTCCAGTTATTTTACTTAAAACTAAACCTAGATATTTGATAATGTAAGGTAATAATTTGATATAATTTAGTATACCTATTAGGACCGATAAGAATACTAGAGGTAATAACGCTACAAATATAAAAGATATTTCACCTTCATTCACGATACCACCAAATACAAATTGAATTCCTGTATCAGCAATAGCTAACAGTTTCTCAAAAAACTTACCAACACTGGTAATAGCAATAAGACCTATACTAGTATTCATCATGAAATAAACTACAACGATTTGTACAGCTAACATAATAAGAATACGTTTATATTTTATCTTTTTTCTATCATTACTAAATATAAACGCAATAAAAAAAACAAGTAATATCCCTGTTATTAAGAATAGAAATTTCATGTAAATCATCCCCTTTTATGTTAGCGCTTTCAATTAATCGATAATACTAGTTCCTTTTCATATTTTCACAAAATATGAAAAGGAACTAGATGAGTGAATTTATAGTAGTATAGATCAGCTTATCTTAAGTAATAGTTTTATTGTTCGTTTGTTTTGCTGTTTAAATTAACTGCAATTTGAGCTCCTACTTTAGCATTGTGTTTTACTAATTCAATATTTACATCAAGGCTTTTACCATCTGTTAATTCTTTAATTTTACCAAGTAAGAACGGTGTAGTATCTTTACCAATAATATTATTTTCTTCTGCTTCTTTGATTGCTTGGTCAATAATTCCATTGATATAGTCTTCATCCATAGCGAATTCTTCAGGGATTGGGTTAGCAATTACTACCCCACCTTTAAGATTTAATTCCCATTTAGTTTTCAATACATCAGCAATTACATCAATTGAATCCGTAGAGAAGTTTAATTTAAATTCACTATTTCTTGTATAGAATGCTGGTAGACACTCCGTTTCATAACCAAGCACAGGAACCCCTTTTGTTTCAAGGTATTCCATTGTAAGCGCTAGATCTAGGATTGATTTAGCTCCTGCACAAATTACCGCTACGTCCGTCTGAGCTAATTCTTCAAGGTCAGCTGAAACATCCATTGTAGTTTCTGCACCTTTATGAACGCCACCAATACCGCCTGTTACAAAGATTTTGATGTCCACTAATTCAGCACAAATCATTGTAGTTGCAACAGTTGTTGCACCTAGTTTTTTTGTAGCAATAATTTGTGGTAAGTCACGTCTTGACACTTTAGCAACATCTGAACTTTTACCGAATAACTCCAACTCTTCATCTGTTAACCCAATTTTGATTTTTCCATCAATAATAGCAATTGTTGCTGGAACAGCCCCATTATCGCGAACAATTTGTTCAACCTCTCGAGCCATTTTTACGTTTTGGGGATAAGGCATCCCGTGAGAAATAATTGTAGACTCTAATGCCACAATTGCTTTCCCTTCCTCTTTTGCCTGTTGTACCTCTTTTGATAATTCAATATACTGTTTCATTTTAAATTTCCTCCATATCTAGTTTAAATTGTTTTTGGGATAATTCTTGTCTAACTGTATGCTTTGATAAAATTGTTTTCTGAGCATTGACTAAACCGGACTTAATAATGTAATCAAAGTCTTTCTTTTGTAACCAGGAATAAATAACTCCCGAACAAAATGAATCCCCCGCACCTGTAACATCTACAACCACTGGTTCTTCGATAGCTGGGAAATAACGAATCTCTCCATCTTCACTACCTGTAAGCACACCTTTTGATCCATTAGTTACAATAACATTTTTAACTCCTAATTCTAACCATCTCTCAACTGATTTTTCCCAATCTTTATCATCATTAATTTTTATATCCATAAAAGTTTCTGTTTCATCTTTATTTACGATGAGCCAACTAACCGCATCCAGTGTTTTGGGAAGTCGATTCATTTTTGGAGACGAAACAGGAATGATAATTAGTGGAATAGTATGCTCAGTTGCGAAAGAACAAAGAAACTCAACCGTTTCAACCGGACAATTCAAATCAACTACAATACATTTAGCGCATTTAAGAATATTGCTGTCTTTTTCCAATAATTCAGGAGTAATTTCTTCGAAAATATCCATATCTGCTAATGCAATTGATAAATCACCGTTCTTATCCAATACCGCGGTATAGGAACCTGTTGATGCATTTTCAAATTGGGTAACATGTGCTAAATTCATAAATGGAGAAGACATATCATAAATCTCTTTCCATTCTAAATCGTTACCGCTTGCTGAGATTAATACAACTTGCTCACCCAGTCTACCTAGATTTTCAGCAATATTTCTTGCCACTCCTCCAATCGTTCGAGAAGATTTTACTGGGTTTGACGTTCCATTAGATATCTCAAACTTTGCATAGAGTTTTCTGTCTACATTAGCTCCACCTATACAAATAATAGGTGAGTTTTCATTTACAACATAAGCGTTCCCGGAAATATGCTCATTCTTGATTAGCCCGGAAATAATTTCAGCAATTGAAGAATTTGGTAAACCTGTTAGTTCCGACAATTCATGTTGAGAAATAAGTGGTCTTTCTTTAATCATACCTAAAATTAAATCCTCATTTTCATTAGCGATTTTTTCACACCCCCTCACCCTTAAAACAAAAGTTTATATCGTAAACATATGTTTAGTATACGGCTTTTTTATAAATTGTCAATAATAAATTGCTCTATTTCCACTATTGTCTCAACAAGATGAGAAAAGAGTAATGCTCCCGCTAGACGTTACAGACAGAAGCCGATCCAGCAACATGACTCTCTTTGCCAAATAACTAACACCGACCCAATTAGAAAAACTAATACTTATCTTTTAAAATAAAAAGGACTCATTTCAATACATCTTCTCTGTTAAACGATTTTCTCAACAATAGAACTTGTAATTATTCCTGATTCAGAACCAGTAAGCGAATATATATAACTAAAATAACCCTTCTGAAAATCTACTCTAAAAAAAAATGCCCCACCCTTTTTATCAAATTGGATGAGGTCTTGTCTATTTACGATTACGTTTATAATGCTTTAAAAATTTTTGATTCTACAATTTATCCTTTTTTAAGACTGTTGGTAAAATGATACCCATAATAATGATTACTATACCTACTATTTGTAGTGGAGTAACGATTTCACTTAATAATATAACTGAAACCAACACCGCAATCGGCAATTCAAAAGCACTCAATATTGACGACATACCCAATCCTACTTTAGGAACTGCGATGGTAAATAAATAAACCGGTATGATCATACCGAACAATCCTAATGCCAAACCATATACCCAGAGTCCCTCACCAAACAGTGTTCCATTCCAAATGATTTCTGGAGACTGAAAAGTAGCTGTTGTCATAAAAGCAAAAAAGGAAACCAATAGTAATCGGTTAGATGTATTCATACTCTTAATTGGCTTGCTATTAACAAATAAAAATAAAGAAAAACAAAGAGCTGCAGTTAAACCCCATAACCAACCTTGAATGGGTATTTGAGATAAATCTACATCAATCAAACCTGCAGCTGGTATAGTTCCTGCAAACAAAACGATTAATGAAATAAACTCGATTCGACTTGGGAGTTGCCGTTTTGCTATACAAGAAATCAACATACCTATCCACGTAAATTGAAACAGAAGTACCACCGCTAAAGAAGCAGGTAGATAGATTAATGAGCGACCATAAAAAATATTCGTCAATCCTGTTAATACTCCTGCTAAAATAAGAATTTTAATCCCTTTAAAGCTTATTTTTTCTCTATTTGTTAGAAGAAAAATACATACTGCTATACAAAACCCTATAAAAAATTGGCTTGTAATTGCTTCTGAGACCGAAAAACCACCTTGTATTGCAAGTTTAATGATAGTTGACACTAAACCATAACTACTAGCTGCTAAAACTACTAACACAGGGTATAACCACATTTTCATTGTTTTTTCCTCCAATTGTTTTGTATATATATGGATGAAGTTCATTTACCAAACGATAAGATTGATGTATGATTGTCGTATCAAGTTTCCTTTACAATGGATTTGGACCAGAATACCAATTTCTAAATAAAGGACTTTTTATACTTAATGCGTAATTTTTAGGTTATGAACGAGATCCTCAACACCATTAATTACTTTCCCTTATTTCAAATCAGCATTACAAACAATAGTTTACATTGTAAACTATTGTTTGATTAAAAGCGAGGTTATTTTAATGTCTAAAGAACATCAAATATTACATCATATTAGAATAAACCCTTTTATTTCACAGCAAGAACTATCGAATAAAGTCGGTTTATCACGTTCAGCGGTTGCTAACTATATTGCTACGCTGACAAAACGCGGTGAAATCAAAGGGCGTGCCTATATCCTCCAGGAGGAATCTTCCATCGTGTGTATCGGTGGAGCAAACACAGACCGGAAAGCGCGATCGAATCAAAAAGTGCATTTGTATTCATCCAATCCCGTTGAAACAACTGAAGTTTGTGGTGGTGTGGCACGAAACTTTGCCGAAAATTTAAGTCGGCTTGGGTATAACACTTCTCTTATGACTTCTGTGGGAGACGACAAGGAAGGTAACTGGATACTGAGGGAAACGAAAAGCCAAGGAGTAGATGTCAGTCAAGTATGGGTATTGCAGACAGAACGAACAGGAACTTATACCACTTTATTGGATGTTAATGGTGAAATGATTGTCTCTATGGCCGATATGAACATCTACGAAAAAATAACGATTTCTATGATCGAAGAGAAATGGTCCTATATAGTGGCCTCACAAGCCGTTTTTTTGGATACTAATATTTCTAAGGATTGCATAAGTTATCTAATTAAACGTTGCAGGGATGAAAATATTCCCTTGTACATTGATCCTATATCATCAGCCAAGGCGCAAAAACTTCCTTTTCAACTTGAAGGAGTAGAACTATTGCTTCTCAATCAAGAAGAAGCAGAAATACTTGCTGAGTTGAAAATCACTTCGTTTGAGGATTGCCAAACTGTCTGTGAAAAGATTAGACTACGCGGCGTACAAAAAGTTATTATCACGCTTAATGATCATGGAGTTTATTATTCTTCACCACAAGAATCTGGGCATTTATCCCCTTTCAAAACTGAAGTTGTAGATGTCACTGGGGCTAGTGATGCATTTTCTTCATGCGCAATATATGGGCTCATGAACGAAGAATCACTATTGCGGGCTTGTCAATTGGGGCTTGCAGGTTCTGCACTTACCCAGCAAACTGAGGAATCTGTCTCTACACTTTTAAAACCCGAAAAAATTCATGAAATAGTTGAGGGATTTATGTGATAATACATTGTTCTACTTTCACCATGAAGCGAAACTTTAGTATGAAGTGCAAGAATAAAAGCAAACTATTCATTTATATACAAAAAAGATCAGACATTCGTGTAAATGTCTGATCTTTATTTTATTATTATACAATTGTAGTTTATTTATAGGATAGTATCGTGTTCGATTATTCGTTTTATTTGGCATCCACTTGAACAGGGAAAATATCTCATGCCATTAAACAGCCTTCTTATATCTTGTAGCTTTATCCAAACAAACGATCGACTGCGCCCGTCACAGTAAGATTTCCCTCAAGTAGCCCTTTCTCGAGTTCTACGACTTCCTCTTTCTTCCCTGGTTGTGCAAAAAAACTATCGATAAGTCGATCATTAATCATGGAACGGAACCAATCTTTCGTCTGTGATTGCCTGCGCCCTTCCCAGAATCCGCTACCATCCATTGTCTCTTTAAATGATACTATCATTTCCCAAACTTCTTCAAGACCAGTATTTTTAATTGATGAAACAGGAAGTGCAGTCGAAGTCCAACCGGGTGATGCAGGCTGAAGGAAGTGAAGAAGCTGACGGTATTCCCGTACTGTCTTTTTCGCCAACCTTAAATTATCACCGTCAGCTTTGTGAACAACAACCCCGTCTGCCAGTTCCATAATCCCTTTTTTCATCCCTTGCAGTTCATCTCCGGCACCAGTTAGTACCAGCAGCATGAAATAATCGACCATTCCACGGACAACCGTTTCACTTTGCCCGACTCCGACCGTTTCAATTAAAATAACGTCATAACCAGCCGCTTCACAAAGTAACATTGTCTCGCGCGATTTTTTGTGAACACCACCAAGTGTACCTGCCGACGGGGAGGGGCGAATGAACGCGTTCGGATGCCTTGCAAGTTCTTCCATCCGCGTTTTATCACCAAGGATACTACCGCCTGTTACAGTTGAGCTTGGATCTATAGCGAGCACGGCAACTTTGTGGCCTGCATTAGCTAGCATTAAGCCGAATGCTTCAATAAACGTGCTTTTCCCTGCACCTGGAACTCCGGTGATGCCAATCCGGATGCTATTGCCCGTTTTAGGAAGCAAATTGAGCAACAGCTGCTGCCCGGCAACTTTATCATCTAGAATAATACTTTCGAGAAGCGTAATCCCTTTTGCAAGATGAAGCCGGGAGCCATTTGATATCTTTTCCGACAACTCTTCAACCGGGATTTCGCGGCCCTTTTTCACAAAACGTTTCCGCGCCGTTGCTGCCATGCCATCATGTGAGGAAGTAATCCCACCCATCACATTCAATGCACTGTCATCAGTTAAACGGTTGTTGTCTTTCAATCCGCCACTTCCTCATAGCCAAGCCTACGATAGATTTCTTCAATGACTTTTTGCGCTGCAACCGGAATGACGGTTCCTGGACCGAAAATTGCCGCAGCACCATTTTCACGTAGGAATGCATAATCTTGCGCAGGTATAACCCCACCGACGACAATAAGAATATCTTCTCGACCAATTTTGGCAAGCTCTTCACGTAGTGTCGGAACAAGCGTTTTATGACCCGCAGCAAGTGAACTTACACCGATGACGTGGACATCATTTTCAGCGGCTTGTAGTGCCGTTTCTTCTGGCGTTTGAAATAATGGCCCGATGTCTACATCAAAACCAAGATCTGCAAATGAGGAAGCGATTACTTTTGCACCGCGGTCATGACCGTCTTGTCCCATTTTTGCGATAAGGATACGTGGACGACGCCCTTCATTTCCAAGGAAATCTTCTGCCATCATTTTTACTTCGTCAATTTCTTCTGTGTTCGAGAAATTCGAACTGTAAACGCCACTCACCGAACGAATCACCGCCTTATGTCTACCTGATACACTTTCAATCGCATCTGATATTTCACCGATGGTTGCGCGTGCACGTGCTGCATTAACGGCGCATGCTAAAAGATTACCGTCGCAACTACGTGCAATTTCAGTCAACTCGGCTAGGATAGTCGTTACTTTCGTTTCGTCTCGGTCTGCTTTCATCTGATTGATACGATCGATTTGTTTCTGGCGTACTAGCGTATTGTCAATGTCCAAAATATCGATTGGATCTTCAGTATCTAAACGGTATTTATTTACACCGATAATTGATTCTGCACGAGAGTCGATTTGAGCCTGACGTTTTGCGGCCGCTTCTTCGATTTTCATTTTGGGAAGGCCGGTTTCAATCGCTTTCGCCATTCCGCCGAGTTCCTCGATTTCTGTGATTAATTCCCAAGCTTTATCCATCAACTCATCTGTCAATTTTTCAACATAGTATGAGCCGCCCCATGGATCAATCACTTTGGTCATCATCGTCTCTTCTTGCAGGAACAATTGCGTATTCCGTGCAATCCGTGCTGAGAAATCTGTCGGCAATGCAATTGCTTCGTCAAGCGCATTGGTATGGAGTGACTGTGTATGCCCCATCGCTGCAGCATTTGCTTCTATTAATGTTCGCGTTATATTGTTGAACGGATCTTGTTCCGTCAAACTCCAGCCTGACGTTTGTGAATGTGTACGAAGCGCAAGTGACTTTGGATTTTTCGGTTCAAATGTCTGCATCATTTGCGCCCACATTTTCCGTGCCGCGCGCATTTTGGCAACTTCCATGAAGTAATTCATGCCTACCGCCCAGAAAAACGATAGTCTAGGTGCGAATGAATCGATATCAATGCCTGCTTTCAAACCTGTCCTGACATATTCAAGACCATCAGCAAGTGTATAGGCAAGCTCGATATCCGCCGTTGCGCCCGCTTCTTGCATATGATAGCCAGAAATTGAAATCGAGTTAAATTTCGGCATTTTAGTGGATGTGTAATCAAAAATATCCGCAATGATTTTCATTGACATTTCTGGCGGGAAAATATACGTATTTCTCACCATATACTCTTTCAATATATCATTTTGGATGGTACCAGCAAGTTTTTCAGGTGACACTCCCTGTTCTTCAGCCGCAACGATGTAAAACGCCATAATTGGCAATACCGCGCCGTTCATTGTCATAGATACTGACATCTGATCGAGCGGAATACCATCAAATAGGATTTTCATATCCTCTACCGAATCAATAGCAACGCCTGCTTTTCCGACATCCCCAGTCACACGTGGATGATCAGAGTCATAGCCGCGGTGAGTCGCAAGGTCGAATGCGACAGATAATCCTTTTTGCCCCATTGCCAAATTTCGGCGGTAAAAGGCATTACTTTCCTCAGCAGTTGAGAATCCGGCGTATTGACGGACTGTCCACGGTCTAGAAACGAACATTGTCGGATAGGGACCCCTAGTATTTGGTGCGATGCCAGGTAAATCAGTCAAATGGGATAGGTTCTCCGTGTCTTTACCGGTATAGAGCGTTTTAACATCGATACCTTCATTTGTTCTAAAAAGTTGCCCTGACTGGGTTACTGTTATTGCCGAACTGCTAGCAATCTGCCGCAAGTCTACTTTGTTGAAATCAGGCTTGTTCATCAGACGCAGCCCCTTCCAATTTGTCGTTGATAGCTATTAGTTTTCCTACTTTATCTTGACCCGCATAGATGAAGCCATTTAGACCGGCATTAAGCCATGTTTCTGACAGTGCAGAATCGTACTTTCCTGCCACATCCAAGACAAGTCCTTCTGGGCGTCCTGCAAGCAATTGTTCCATTATCGTTTCAGTTAGGCTGGATGTTGCACAAACAATTGCATAATCCGGCTTATCATCCGCAAGCCATGAAACAGCTTGTTCTGCATTATCGAATGTTGGACTCCATTCAGCGCGCATACCGCCTGTCGCTAAAAAGCCGCCGACAAAATCTGCACGTGGTTTGAAATCTTTTAACTCGCCGAACGTCAGCAATGCAATTCGCGTTGCACTATCTTTTTGCAGTGCAGCTAGTTTTTCGAAAGGTTCTGCAAGACGACCTTCAAATTGAATGCCATCCCAATCAGTAAAGTTCGTATCCGTCAATTCAGCGTAAACATTTGTACCAATCAACGACTGTTTCCCTTTCGAAACATCGCCCCTACGTTGCTCAAGTAATTTCCCGAACTTGTCGCTGGCAATGAATGCATCATAGCCGCCTGTAGACTGTATTTCCAAAAAGAGTGTCCATGATTTATCAACAAGTTCAGACGTCAAGGTTTCCATGAAATAAGAACCGCCTGCAGGATCAATTACTTTATCGGAATGAGTTTCTTCTTTAATAACAAGTTGGATATTACGTGCCATACGTACAGAACTGCTTGTCGGTCCAGTAATAATATTGTGTGGATGAACTGTAATAACGTCAGCGCCGCCAAGAACTGCGGCAAATGTTTCATTGCCTGCACGCAAGACGTTGACATACGGATCTAGTTTTGAGTAAGAACGCAACGATGTTGTTGCAATGATTGGTACATATGGAGCTTCAGCTACCCCATACGCAGAACTGAATGCTTGCCAAAGAACACGAAACGCACGGAACTTTGAAATTTCCATAAAGAAATGCGTATCAACTGCAAATCGAACAAAAAAGTTATCGGCAAAATCACTAAAATTGTCCACTTTTGAAGCTTGATCCGCTGCATATGCGAGGACTAATGCAAGTTCAGTCACTGAATCCGCACCTTTGTGATGTGCACCCCACATATCCGCGCTAGCTGTCCGGACGTTTGTGTATCCTGCTGGAAGAGTCCAACCAGAGACCGAAATTGCGCCGTTAACGGAGGACCGATCCATTTCTGAGACAAGGGAAAACGCTTTCAGAAATGAGTTATCATGCTTCATATTTGTAATGAAAATCGGATATTGCTTCATAAGTTGGGCGATTTCAGCGAGAGAAGACTCTTCCCAGTGAAGTGTTTTTGTCCCATCGCAAACAATCGCTTCATTGCCACGTTCAATCGAACTTTTCAGGTCAGCGACGAACTGTTGTCCATCCGTAGCATATGGTTGCTGTGCAACAATCCAGCCTGTCTCTTTTTTTGCCGCACGAATTAGCTGTGCACGTTTCGCAAGACTTTCCTGCGTATATAATGGCTGAAGGTCAATCCCTTCAATCGTTTTCGTGATAAGTGAATCGAAAGGCTTTCCTTTCAATGACTGGACAGCGACTTCTTTCCATTGTTCAAATCCCGCTTTATCGAATGTTGTTGTTTGCATGTTATGTATGGTCATATTTTGCGCTTCCCTCCTCAAAATAATCAATCTATTACTAGTTTACCCGAGTAATGCTTTTGTTGAAAGATAAAATAAACCCCAGCGCTATATTTTACGGCACTGGGGTTTACAATTTTGATCAGTAAATGGATGTATTTTCTGCAGTTACGTTTTCGAGAATCGCTTTAACGCGTGCGAGGAATTGTCCGCAAACAAGACCGTCAAGAACGCGGTGATCGAGTGATAGACATAAGTTCACCATATCACGCACACCGATCATGCCGCCGTCCATCACAACAGGACGTTTAACGATTGATTCGACTTGTAGTATTGCTGCTTGCGGGTGGTTGATGATACCCATTGACTGAACAGAACCGAATGAGCCGGTATTATTCACTGTGAATGTACCACCTTGCATTTCGGATGATTTCAGTTTACCTGAACGCACTTTACCTGCAAGCTCCTGAATATCACGCCCAATGCCTTTGATTGTTTTTTCATCAGCATTATTGATGACTGGAACGTAAAGGGAATCTTCCGTCGCCACTGCGATGGAAATATTGATATCTTTTTTCTGAATGATTTTGTCGCCGGCCCACATTGAGTTCATCATAGGGAATTCTTTCAATGCTTGAGATACTGCTTTCACGAAGAATGCGAAGTATGTCAGGTTGAAGCCTTCCTTCTTTTTGAAATCATTTTTCAGGGAATCGCGGTATTGAACAAGACTCGTAACATCGACTTCAATCATCATCCATGCGTGTGGCGCTTCGTGTTTTGAACGCAGCATATTGCTAGCGATGGCACGACGCACACCTGTAACAGGGATTTCGATATCGCCTACTGCAACAGGTATATTGGCTGGCTCCGCTGCTTTCAGTGCAGGAGCCGCCTGTGTAACCGAAGTTGGAGCTGCCGTTTCTACAACAGGCGCTTCAGTAGTTACTGCTGCTGTCGGAATGTTGCCACTCTCGATTATAGCAAGCAAATCTTTACGAGTGATGCGTCCTTCTTTCCCTGAACCTTCCACAAGTGACAAATCAATGCCGTTATCCTGCGATAGACGTAGTACTGCAGGAGAATAGCGTCCTGCTGCTGTTCCTTTTTCACGATTCAAAGATGAAGCCGGTTTTTGAGAACCTTCAGCAGGCATTTCGTTTGCAGGTTCTGTCTTAGCTGGTACCGCCTCTACTGCAACTTCCGCAGTTCCGCCACCCTCAGTTTCAATCGTACAAACAAGTGCTCCAACTGCAAGCGTCTCTCCCTCCTGTGCGATCAACTCCTTGATGACACCTGAAAATGAAGAAGGTACTTCCGCTGTCACTTTGTCTGTATTAACTTCTGCAAGTGAATCATATTTGTTAACTGTATCGCCCGGTTTGACAAGCCATTTCTCGATTGTGCCTTCTGTCACACTTTCACCGAGTTGCGGCATTAAAATATTTTCAATAGCCAATTGATTGACCTCCTTCCCGATTAAAATTCTGCGAGTTCACGCGCTGCCTTCTCTACTTTGTCTGGATTGACCATGAAGAATTTCTCCATTGTCGGTGCATATGGCATCGCTGGAATATCTGGTCCAGCAAGACGTTTAATTGGCGCATCGAGTTCAAACAGGCAGTTTTCAGCAATTATTGCTGCAACTTCTCCCATAATGCTTCCTTCTTTATTATCTTCAGTAACTAAAAGGACTTTTCCTGTTTTTGAAGCTGCTTCAATGATCGCTTCTTGGTCAAGTGGATAGACTGTCCGAAGGTCAAGGATATGAGTAGAAATTCCATCTTCTGCAAGACGTTCAGCGGCTTGCAATGCAAAGTGGACACATAGTCCGTAAGTGATGATTGTAATATCATCACCCTCACGTTTGACATCTGCTTTACCAATTGGCAATACGTAGTCATCTAAAGGCACTTCGCCTTTAATCAAACGATAAGCGCGTTTATGTTCAAAGAATAATACTGGATCTTCATCGCGGATTGCCGCTTTAAGAAGCCCTTTTGCATCATATGGCGTTGACGGTATAACGATTTTTAATCCCGGTGTGCTTGCGAACATCGATTCGACAGATTGCGAGTGATACAGCGCCCCGTGGATACCGCCTCCGAATGGTGCACGAATAACAATTGGACAAGACCAGTCGTTATTTGAACGGTAACGAATTTTTGCTGCTTCCGAAACAATTTGGTTCACAGCCGGCATGATGAAATCAGCAAACTGCATTTCAGCAATCGGACGTAACCCGTACATTGCTGCACCAATTCCGACACCTGCAATTGCAGATTCCGCAAGCGGTGTATCAAGTGCGCGGTATTCTCCGAATTGATCGTAAAGACCTGCCGTAGCCTTAAAGACTCCACCTTTACGTCCAACGTCTTCTCCGAGAACGAAAACGCGGTCGTCTCGTTCCATTTCTTCTTTCATTGCAAGTGTGATTGCATCGATATAAGACATAACAACCATTATTCGTTCCCCCCATCTTCAGCATACACATAGAGCATCGCAGATTCAGGTTCAGCGTACGCAGCGCTTTCTGCATAATCGGTCGCTTCGTTCACTTCTTTCATGATGCGTTCTTCCATTTCTTTTTCAAGTTCATCAGTTAGTGCGCCTACTTCTTTCAAATAAGCTGCGAACATTGGAATCGGATCAAGTTTCTTTTCATTTTCAAGCTCTTCTGCATCACGGTATTGGCGTTGATCATCGTCTGATGAGTGAGCCGTCAATCGGTAACAAATTGTCTCTACAAGACTTGGACCTTCTCCACGTCGTGCACGATCTGCTGCTTCTTTGACCACTTTGTATACTTCAAGTGGGTCTGTTCCATCAACTGTAACACCTGGCATTCCGTAACCGATTGCACGGTCGGAAACATTAACACAGCCAAGTTGTTTTTCAACAGGAACTGAAATTGCATATTTATTATTTTCAACCATGATAACAGTCGGTAATTTATGGACACCTGCAAAGTTCATGCCTTCGTGGAAATCTCCTTGGTTAGATGAACCTTCCCCAAGTGTAACGAAAGTAATGAAATCTTCCTTCTTCATCTTCGCCGCAAGAGCTACCCCAACTGCGTGCGGTAGTTGCGTCGTAACAGGAGATGATCCTGTCAAAATACGATTTTTGCGCTGACCGAAGTGACCAGGCATCTGACGCCCACCCGAGTTCGGATCTTCTGCTTTTGCGAATGCGGACAGCATCAAATCTTGCGGAGTCATTCCAAAATGTAGAACAACGCCCATATCCCGATAGTATGGTGCAATCCAGTCTTTATCTTTATCAAGAGCGAAAGCTGCTCCAACTTGTGCTGCTTCCTGCCCCTGACATGAAATAACGAATGGAATCTTTCCGGCACGGTTAAGGAGCCACATACGTTCATCAATACGACGAGCCATTAACATCGTTTCAAAAATTTGCAGTGCATCTTCATTTGTTAAACCTAGTTCTTCATGACGCGTTTTTGCCATTTCTAAAATCCCCCTTCTATGGTTCGCAGTCTTGTGTCTTAGACTAATTGAGACTCTTTTTTACATATGAATTGCTTTGCCATCTACGGCTAAAGCGGCTTCGCCCATTACTTCAGACAGCGATGGATGTGGATGAATCGTGCTTGCCACTTCCCACGGCGTCGCATCGAGCACCATCGCGAGTCCTGCTTCTGATATCAAATCAGTCACGTGTGCACCTATCATATGAACACCTAGAATATCGTCTGTCTTTTTATCGGCAATGATTTTTACAAAACCATCCGAATTTCCATTGACAAGTGCTTTTCCGATGGCCATAAACGGGAATTTCCCGACTTTGACATCAAAGCCCTGTTCTTTCGCTTGCTTCTCTGTTATGCCGACGCTTGACGCTTCGGGACTAGAATAAATGCAACGCGATATTTTTGTATAATCAATCGCTTCATTTTTTAGACCTGCAATATGTTCAACAGCCGCAATTCCTTCGTGAGAAGCAACATGCGCTAGTTGCAGCCCGCCAATAACATCACCAATTGCATAAATATGATGTTCTTTTGTTTGAAATGTTGGTCTTGTTTTAATATAACCATTGATGATTTCAATTTCCGTATTGTCCAGACCAATTCCTTCGATATTTGCTTGACGACCGACAGAAACAAGCATTTTTTCAGCTGTGAACGCCGTCGTTTCGCCATTCATTTCCGCAGAAATTGTGACAGTTCCTTCTTTTTTAACGAGGGTTTCTGGGAGAACTTTCGCACTTGTCACAAAAGTGATTCCTTTTTTTGTCAATAGCTTTTTCATTTCTTTCGAGATGTCATCGTCTTCAGTCGGAATAATTCGATCTGCATATTCGAGAACAGTGACTTCGACACCGAAATCATTGAGCATAGAAGCCCATTCTATACCGATGACTCCACCACCAACGATGATAATCGACTTAGGAAGTACTTCCATAGAAAGCGCCCCATCAGAAGACATGACTTGATTTTCATCAATTTCCAAACCGGGTAATGTACGTGGTCTAGATCCTGTTGCGATAATCAGGTTTTTCAAGATGAGCATTTCGTTTTCGTCACCATTGTTCATTTCAACCGAAATAGTACCCGGCATTGGTGAGAAAATTGATGGTCCAAGCATTCTGCCAAGTCCATCAAAAACGTCGATTTTCCCTTTTTTCATTAGGGCAGTCACGCCAGCATGTAGCTGTTTAACGATACCGTCTTTTCGTGCTTGTACACGACTGAAATCCAGTGATACGTCTTTTGTATTAACCCCAAACTCTGCAGCCTGATTTTTTGCCGTATCGAATACTTCAGCACTTTTTAACAATGCTTTACTCGGGATACACCCTTTGTGCAAGCATGTGCCGCCTAGTTTCCCTTTTTCAACAAGTGCTGTTTTCAGTCCCAATTGAGCGGCGCGAATCGCAGCGACATAGCCACCCGTTCCGCCCCCTAAAATAACTACATCATATTCCCTCGCCATTATAGATGGCCTCCCTCACAACGACCCGTCAAGACGGGTAGATTTTAGCTAATTCTTCACCAGTTAGAACGCGAAGTGCACCTTCTGCAAGTGCTTGTAGTTCATCTTCTCCAGCATACACAACTATATCCGCTATCCAGTCGATTCTGGATGTAATATCCTTCACAAATCCTTTGCCGTAAGCAAGGCCACCTGTAAGGATAATCGCATCCACTTGGCCGTGAAGGACAGCAGCCGCACTACCAATTTCCTTAGCAACTTGGTAGGCCATTGCCTCGTAAACTAGTTTTGCTTTTTCATCACCATCTTCAATTCGTTGTTCAACGCGAACAGCATCGTTCGTTCCGAGATAGCCAACGAGACCACCTTGACCAACAAGTTTTTTCATTACTTCGTGACGGAAGTACTCTCCAGAAAAACATAGTTCAATGAGATCACCCGCAGGTACGGTTCCCGCACGTTCAGGGCTGAATGGTCCATCTCCGTGAAGTCCATTGTTTACATCAATTACTTTGCCGAATTCATGTACACCGACAGTTATACCCCCGCCCATATGGGTGATAATCAACCGGAGGGTGTCGTATTTTTTACCGACTTGTTTTGCGTAGCGTCTTGCAACCGCTTTTTGGTTCAGCGCATGGAATATGGATTTTCGATTAATGGCCGAAAATCCAGAAATTCGCGCGATTGGTGCAAGTTCATCGACGACGACGGGATCGACGATGAAAGCGGGAAGGTTTAGGCTGGTTGCGATTTCATGCGCAATTATGCCCCCGAGGTTCGATGCATGTTGACCTGAATAACCTGTTTTCAAGTCTTGAATCATCGCTTCGTTAACAGGGTAAGTACCACCTTCGATCGGACGGAGAAGCCCGCCCCGACCGCAAATGGCAGCTAGTGTAGTGATGTTAATGCCTTCTTTTTCAAGTGACTCAAGGATTGCCTTTTTACGAAAACTGTATTGATCGATGATGGAAGGGTACTGTGCAATTTCTTCTGAACTATGCCTCAACGTACTTTCCATCAGTTGACTTTCGCCTTCAAAGACACCTATTTTTGTTGATGTAGATCCTGGGTTAATAACTAGGATCCTATGGTGATTCTCATGCACAATAGGTCCTCCTTCCATATCAATGCAGCCTCTTCTTTTCTTTGTCTAGCTACAGCGATCAGACGCTCGGGTCATAAACTATCTGGGAGGGATTGCATTGCATCCCTCCTGTGCACGACAAAGAACGTCGTTTCGCCGGTCTAGCTTATGCCTGTCGCGTCTAAACAGGTCGCTTTCGCTTTTCTTTATTAGCGTCTTGAAAGTACGCTTTTTTCGTTTTGTAGGAATGTGCTTCTTGTATTGGCAACACGTGCAATACGCTCTTCCGCCATACGGTCAGCTGCAACATACGTTGGAATATTATCACGTTTAGAGATTGCGAAAATTTTCCCGATTACGTCATAGATTCCTTCTACGCGTTTAAGTGCACGTTCACGGTTATAGCCATCAAGCTCATCCGCAACGTTGATAACGCCGCCCGAGTTGATAACGTAGTCAGGTGCGTAAACAATACCCATTTCATGGATTAAATCGCCGTGACGCGTTTCTTTCAATTGATTGTTAGCAGATCCTGCAATAACTTTTGCTTTCAATTGTGGAATCGTCTCATCGTTTATGATTGCACCTAGTGCACATGGTGCGAAGATATCTGCTTCTTGAGAGTAAATTTCATTGATGCCGACCGCTGTTGCGCCGAATGCATCAACTGCACGCTGAACTGCTTCTTCGTTGATATCCGTGATGATTAGTTTTGCACCTTCTTCGTGCAAATACTCACAAAGTGCATAAGCAACGTTTCCGACACCTTGTACCGCTACTGTTTTGCCCGCTAGCGAGTCGTCTCCAAATGCTTCTTTTGCTGCTGCCTTCATACCGTAATAAATACCATAAGCAGTAACTGGCGAAGGATTACCAGATGAACCCGCTCCAGCAGAAGTACCTGTAACATAATCTGTTTCAAGATTAATTAAATCCATATCCGCTTCAGTTGTTCCCACATCTTCCGCAGTGATATAACGACCGTTCAAACCTTCAATATAACGACCGAAAGCACGGAACATTTCATCGTTTTTATCTGTTTTTGGATTTCCTATAATAACTGTTTTTCCGCCACCAAGATTCAATCCAGCAGCTGCGTTTTTGTAAGTCATACCGCGCGCAAGGCGAAGTGCGTCTTCAATTGCTTCTTCTTCACTTGCATACGTCCACATACGTGTTCCACCAAGCGCTGGGCCGAGTGTTGTATCATGAATAGCGATGATCGCTTTTAGTCCTGAAGCTTTATCCTGACAAATAACAAGTTGTTCATAATCCTGATGTTCCATATATTTGAAAATTTCCATTGTAAATTCCTCCTAAGGGTATCGTTCATTTTTATTTTTAAGAAACTAAAAATCTCGTACTGTGGATAATTTATTCAATAGAGTGTTCACGTCTAGACTCCAGCGCCTAGTGACTCGGGTCATAAGTTGGTCAAGCTGTGCGGCAAAGAACGCCGCTTCGCCAGCCCACATTATGCCTGTCGCCTCTGAACAGGCGCTTACACTTTTGTTTTTTACTTTATCGAAAGAATTGCTAGTGCTAGTGAGTACAGTTTACTTTCGGCACTGTCCGCCCTTGATGTAAGGACAATTGGTGCTTTGGCGCCTTGGATAATCGCACCGACTTTCGCGTTGGCGAAGTACATAAGTGATTTGTAGAGAATATTGCCTGCTTCTATATTCGGAACGACAAGAATATCGGCTTTACCAGCTGTTTCCCCAGTAATTCCTTTTAGCGCAGCGGCTTTCTCTGATACTGCATTATCAAGGGCAAGTGGACCGTCAACAATGCAACCAGTGATTTGACCGCGTCGATTCATTACTACTAGCGACGCGGCATCTGTCGTTGGTGTCATTGCCGGATTCACCGTTTCGACAGCAGCCAAGGGAGCGACGATTGGTTCAAGCACACCACACGCATGCGCAGTAGCAACTGCATTACGAATGATTTGTGCTTTTGCTTCTAGGTCAGGTGCGATGTTCATTGCCGCGTCCGTTACGAAAAGTAACCGGTCATAACCGGCAACTTCGAACGCTGCGACATGCGACAGTATTTTCCCTGTGCGTAAACCATAGTCGCCATTCAACACTGCCTTAAGGATGGTAGATGTTGCTAAGTTCCCTTTCATCAGGACATGTGCTCGTCCACTTGAAACCGCTTTCACTGAGAGTGCAGCTGCGTGGCTATCATCTTCAGCATGATGGATACTAATTTTTTCATTATCTAGTAACCATGGGAAATGTGTTTGAATCATCTCGCTGATACGCCTTTCATCAGCGAAAAGCATGAATGAAGCAATGCCTTTTTCACTAGCAATACTTACCGCTTCAAGCACTTCTCGATCTGCTGCAGATGCGACAGCAACAACCGGACCTTTCTTCGATGCGGCCTGACTGATGAGTGAGTCGAGTGTAACCATTGTCTCTCCTCCTTTGACTACATGGCGATTAAATGAGGCTGAATTTCTCAAGTTTATAATAAAGTGATCGCAGTGAAATACCAAGCCTATTGGCAGTTAATGATTTGTTACCATTATTTTCACGGAGAGCCGTTTCAAGAATGGTTTTTTCGTATTCATCCATAATCGAAGTAAGTGTGCTTTTTTCAGGAAGAATCTGTTCCTCTTCCGTGTTTTCCCTAGATGATAGGGATTTAACCACATCTATCAATTCGATTACGGCATCTCCCGACTCCATATAAATCATGGCGCGGCTAAGTACATTTTCAAGTTCACGTACATTTCCTGGCCAGTCATATTGCTTAAGACGCTCTTGCGCTTCATCGGTAATCTTCTCAATATTCATCCCGAACTCCTGATTTAACCTTACTAGTAGGTGCCCAATAATGGATGGAATATCTTTTTTCCGAGATCGAAGCGGCGCAATTTGGATTGAGAGTCGGTTTAACACATAATAAAGTTCTTCAATAAACGTTCCTTCATGCATCGCCTTTTCTAAGTTTTTCGTAGACGCTGCAATGACACGAACGGACAAATGAACGGGATAGATCCCCCCATTTTTGAAGATTGTTCCGCTTTTTAAATAGTTAAGCAGCCTCGCCTGAACCACAAGCGGCAAGTCAGCCACTTCGTCAAGGAATAACGTTCCCTGTGCAGACTCTTGAAAGAGGCCTTGCGTGCTACCATTCCCACTTTGAGAAACCTCAGATTCTTGTCCGAATAGCTCCGCTTCCAATTTAGATGAATGCATTGCCGAACAATTCACACGGATAAACTTATTAAACCGTCGTTCGGAGCCACTATGAATGGCATGCGCAAACAATTCTTTCCCAGTTCCCGCTTCTCCTCGAAGAAGGACTGGAATGTCAGATTTGGCAGCTAACTTGGCCTGCTCGATTGAAATTTCAATATCAGACGAACCGCCGAAGATATCATCGAATGTATAGGTTGATTCAAGTTTCCTAATAATTGTCCGTGCCTGGTCAAGTTCTTTCATCAAGTTGCGCATTTCAGTGATGTCATGAATGACACCAACGCTACCCTTCACTTGGTGATCGACAATGATTGGTGCAACATTGACAATTACTTCCCTGTTATTTTCACCTATACGCATATTGACGCCACGAACTGGCTTTCTCGACTTAAGTACTCTCATATGAATACTTTCACCTTCGTTGATGTCCGCATTCGCGGGCTTACCTATTATTTCATCTTCAGTAAGGCCCGTAATCCGTGTATAGGCTGGATTGACAAGGATACCATTCCCCTTATCATCAACGACTGAGATGGCATCGTCACTCGAATGTATGATTGCTTCCAGCATTGTCTTCACTTTTTTCAAATCTGTGATTTCCTCCGCTAGCGCAACTACTTCCGTAATATCTTTAAACACCGCGAATGCACCGACTTTTTTCCCGGCGGAATCAAAGAGTGGATAACGAGAAGTAACTATTTTCAAGCCATTTCCAAGAATCTGTTCCTCATTCAATTCCGCCACGCCTGAATCGAATACCCTTGGAAGCTCTGTCGTCGGAATTACATCCGTAATCATCCGACCAAAAGCCTCTTCAATTGGGAAACCAATCATCTTAGAGGCACTTTTATTGAAGAAATCAACAGTTCCTTCTTCGTCGATTCCAACCATGCCCTCTTCAATTGAATCAAAGATCATTCGCTGCTTATGCATTTCTATATGAATGCGCTTAATGTATGTATCGTTCTCCTCAAGCAGCCTTACAAGGAGATTTGCGACGGAACCAGGTATAAGTACGGTATGGGCAGGCCTCGCTTTTAATAGCTCAGCGAATACAGACTTGTCACCGGTCACATCGAAAATAATATGCAAATCGTCGGTCAGGTAACTTGTCCAATCCATCCCATATGCGATGCCCTGTTTTTTTGCACGTATTATTCCCGGTGCATGTTCATCAGTATCAATGATTGCGTTTACATTCATGAATTCTAAATTTTGGAGAAGGTCCAGTATTATCGATCCGCCTGTCCCCGCCCCGACAATGAGAACGTTTTGCAAGGATGTTCATTCTCCTTTTTTGAACCATGCAATCTTTTGCAATTACAATTTCATCATACATGAAAGCGCTGTTCTTGACAATCAAATTAGAGTAGGTAAAATTAGATTCGGTAAGGAGTTGTCGTATATGGCACGTCTAGCAGCATTTATGGTCTTGCTAATCCCCGGACTTTTTGCGGCCGGCGGTATAAAATTAATGCGAGATTCGATATTTGGCGTATTATTTAACCCATTTCCGTTCATTTGGCTTCAATTCGTTGTAGGCTTATTATTGTTCGCGGGAGGTCTATGGTTTTTCGCGGGCTTTTTATTACGTCGCGATCGACGAAAAGGACGCGTGCAAGAACGGTTTAAACAAAAGTAACAGTGTATATCGTAACTAAGAGCAATCGTCTACAATCTATTTGAGCGAATTGCAAAAGGACCAAGACTGAACAGTCTTGGTCCTTTTGCTTATTTATTGAATCGATTTGGATAATCCGTTATCCAGCCATCTATATAAGGAGGCGGATTAAGAGTGATTGGTTCTGTTCCAGTCATTCCATAAACCCGAATCTTTTTCCCGGTTTGAAGGAGATTGGTCAAAAAGGGCTCTTTCAACAACCGTTTGTGAAAATGGAATCCATCTGCGCATGAATACTGTTTAAGATTAGTCCAATCTACGCTTTTCTTTCCAATAAGAAAGGCTGTTTCCATTCGTTCGCTTTCCTCTTTGACCACTTCAAGCAAGCGATAATCAAATGAGGAAATATGAACATTGCCCATCACAGATACAATATCAACAATCATTTTGATCAATTCAGGGCGATCCGAAACCGTTTCTTTCAATTCAACATTAAGTGCTAAATCATGCATTTCGCAAAATGACACCGCTTCTATCAATGTCGGAATGCTATGACCACAGAATAAACGTCTGTATCTTCTTCCAACTCGAATTCTCATGAGTTCTGTACTTGTCATGGATGAAATCATTTTCCGAATGCCAGCAAGCCTAGATAATCCTGGATCGTGGATGACAAACGGCACTCCATCTTCTGTCAATTGGACATCTAGCTCGATGCCGCCTGCACCTTGATCGACAGCCTTCTCAAATGCTTTCATTGTATTTTCAAAGCAGATGCCAGAAGCGCCTCGATGTGCAAAAACTGTAGGATTAGACATTTAGGACGCCATCTACGATTTCAAAAATGCCTTTTGCACCTGCATGAAGCGTAGACGATTTCAATCCAATTTGAATGATTGTACCTGGATAAGCTTCTCTTGTCACTTCAATTTGAGCGGGAACTGCTTGCTTAATTTTACGCAACCCAAGTTGAATTTCTTTATCTAGTTCAACTATGGCATCTCTATTCGATTCAATCGTTTCCAACATTTTTTCAAAGGCTTCTGCCTGTGGTCCCTTCAGAAGACTTCCACTATTCCTAAATGGGAGAGCGTGTTGCTCAAGCTTTTCGATGATTCCTTGGCGTTCTTTCAAACTTTTAGCCATTTCTTGAATTTCCATATACATTACTTCCTTGTCAATCCCTTTTGCACTAAGGATTGTCTTCCGTTCATGACTGTTACCCGCAAATGCACATTCAATTTTATAAAGTGCCTCAATTTTCCCACCAATAATTTTACCTTTGTTTTTATCAATAAATACAGATTCTGCGATAACTTCTGCGCCGAGTAAATATAAACCGACATGTACTTCTTTTCCATACAGTTTGCAATTGTTCGCGTGTTTAACAAAAATATTGCCTCGCGCTTCGACAATCGTCAATCCACCGCCGAAAATCCCACCTTTTATGTAGATGTCTCCCTCAGATGACTGTATCTCCTTCGCATTTATGATACCTTCATTACCTTCTACAGAAATATCTCCAGTCGCATTTACTGAAAATCCTGCAATGACTGTTCCTAATACAACAACTGATCCGTCAAATTTAATCGAGCCAGTTTCAGGTCCTACATCCCCGCTGACAATTAACTGCTTCCCTACACTAATGATACCGTCAATGCTTTCCAAAGCCCCACCGTGTGACGCCCTCAGAACTACTTTGTCCGTTTCTTGTTCATCAGTCACTGATTTCCTGTCAAAGTAAAGTTTCACATCATCCCCTCGCCGTGCAGGAAGATCGTTACCTAAAACATCCTTACCATCAATGCCCTCTTGTGCCTGTGTTTTCTCGCCAAGCCAATCACCTTGGTTGATAGGCGTAACGAAATTCATTTCAAAATAATCAGCAGAACCGTCTTCACGGATCATCGGTCTTCTTTCAGGTATTTCTATATATGATACGACTGCATCTTTACCTTTTTGTGGCTTTCTCCCTACAGCTGCGGTAATCGATTCACCCGGTTTAAACGGCTCATCTTGCAAATTTGTTCTGCCGTAAATCACTCCGGCATCATCAAGCACTTTATCAGCCTGATTTAGGATTGATTGTCTATTTTCTTCAAATTCCTTGGTTGACACGTTTATGTAAAGTTGAGCAATCATTTTATCAGCAGCAATAGCTATTTCTATAGTTGGAATCCAATTGCCTATTATATGTTCTGCCTCTAGTTCAGTAAGCGCTTTCCTTAATATTGGGAATGAACTGATTTTTAATCGTGGATGTTCACGCGTAATTGAATCGAATGATTTAAGTGGAAAACCATTCTTCTTAGTGCGCAAGATCACTTTTTCCTCTTGTACTAAAAGATCGAAAAACTCATTTTGAACTAACACTGCCGCTTCATCCTTTCCCTCTTATCCATTATATAACATCCTCACCCTATTTGTCAGATTAATTAATCTCTAGTTAAAAAAAGCCTACCACACGAAAATAGATTCGGAGAGTAGGCGTAGCTATTACCATAACTAGGTGTTTTTCAATCAGCTAGCCATATACTCAAGTTGGATTTGATAGGCTTTCTCATGCTCTCACTGACAACGATATATTAATTTATGAATGCAAGTGCATCTTCATTTTCAACCTTAGTTTATCACTCGATTAAGCAAATAGGAACCCACCTATGGGAATATTTCTCATGAGTTGTTATATCTTTTCCTAGGGCTTTTCTCTGCTTATAATTTAGTACCAAAGTAAATAGGTTTTTTTCAATATTTTCTTTTCAGTCCTTATAAAAACAGAGATTCAATTCTTATTTTTAAACATTTAGTTAGCCCAAATGTACTTATATTATGAGTTTCATTTTTTCTATCACTTTCGTTAAAGTAGAAATTGAGGTCAATGTGTCAATTTCTACTTTTTCTAAGGAATGGTTTGCCCCTAGAATTAGCTCAATGTAAAGTGTGGTTTTCTTTTTTTATTTGTTCAACTTGCTCTAAGTTATAATGAGGGTCTTTGTCACAAATAACTAGCAAGCCTTGGTGATTACTTCTTAATATATCTTTATATAATATTTTTGTAATCTACGACATCACTATATCTGATTATTCTATTAAGCTGCCTTATAATTGAACTGTTATATCCTCAATATTTATATGTCCCTATACAAAGGACCTGTTACTTTGTCCAAGTTCCAGTACGCCAGAATACGTTGTTTTTTGCCAATCTCTTACACTTGGAACACAAACCTCTTTGCGACTGCTTCCACTAATTCGCGAAAAATCATCTTGGTTACGAAGTTTTCGCCTTTTACTCGATCATTTACCTTTTCCTCCCTTTAAGAATCCTGGAGCCAGGTGACTCGATGTCACGGCAGTTCAGGATACCTATCAACCACAAGTATCTAAAATCGATTAAAGTCGTCAGAACAGCGTCGTAATGCCTGTAAACGTAAAAATCGACCTGTCCGCATTTACGCCGATAGGTCAATTTTCGATTCCGCAGAAATATGTGCTACACTACGGGCACGTACGGTTCGGTAATTTGTTGCAAAGATTACGTAAATTTCATAGGAATGATGACCGGTTTAATAATAATAAAAGTGCCAATTCACTGTTTCAACTAACATAAAACGCTTTCATAGCAACGATTAGCTCGCCATATGCTCAAGACGAATTTTATCTGCGATCATCGCGATGAATTCTGAATTCGTGGGTTTGCTTTTCAAATGGTGCACAGTGTAGCCAAACATTTTGGAAATGACATCGTAATTTCCACGGTTCCATGCGACTTCGATTGCGTGGCGAATTGCACGCTCTACACGGGATGCTGTCGTATTGTATTTTTTTGCGATCTCCGGATAAAGTACTTTCGTCACTGAACCAAGCAAATCGACGTCCGTATAAACCATTTGAATCGCTTCACGAATGAACGCATAGCCTTTAATATGAGCGGGTACCCCAATCTCTTTAATAATTGCTGTAATTGTAGTATCTAGCACTTTTTGGCTTACTGTTCCTGGCGCATACTCTCCGCTAGCTTGAGCTATGGGAACTATTGGTTTTCTTGTTCCTGCTACTTGGAATATCTGGTTTGCAAGTCGGTCGAATTCAAACGGTTTAAGCATGAAATAGGAAGCCCCTAGACTCGCTGCTTGTGTCATAACATCTTCCTGCCCAAATGCCGTCAACATAATTATATGCACATCGGCAGTTTGTGCATTTCCACTCAACGTTTCCAAAACCGCAATTCCATCAAGATGTGGCATGATGATATCAAGTAATAAGACATCTGGTTTTTTTTCTTCCAACATCGACAGACATACTTTTCCGTTATGCGCCGTCCAAATGACTTCGATTTCAGGATGTCTTTCAAAATATGTCATCATAGTCCTCACTAGTTCCTTGTTATCGTCAGCAATCGCGACTTTCAGTTTATCCATTCCCATTTCCCCCTTGTACGTTTATGACGACTTCTTTCCCTAAACATTAGCAACATTCTCTTAACTACACAAGGGAAATTTCGACGAATAGTGGAGTAACCCTCTTTTATTTAGCAAAAATGAAACTTCTGACATATGGTTTCCCTAAACTTCGACTAATTCTATTCTTTTCTCAACGTTTGTCGAATCGTTCTCGCTAAGCTTAACACGACAGGACAAAAGGGCCAACTCATTATGCGAGTTGGCCCTTTTATTAATTTTCCCCGCTACGCATTTTCTCCAAAAATAGGGCTGCACCTTTTTTAGGATCATCGACAAACATATGCGTTACCGCGCCTGCAAATTGCCCGTTTTGGATAACGGGACTTCCACTCATCCCTTGCAAAATTCCTCCGGTTGCTTTGAGCAATTCGGGATCTGTTAAAACGAAATGGAACTGGTCTTGTTCTACTTCTATAATTCGAATTGAAAAGGATTCAACTTTTGTCCCTTTAATCGTTGTGTAAATTTCAGCAGCGCCTTCTTTTACTTCTGCTGGCTGCATAATCGTTAAAGGTTCGGTTAACACTTCCTTATAGTCACTGTTCCACGACCCGAAGATGCCATAAAGACCGTTTATTCGAATCGTCCCTAAAAAATCATCATCATCGACAATCGTTGAAATTTTATAACCTGGAATTCCGGGCACGCTTTTTTTAATTTGATCGATTTCTGAAAGATAAATCGCTCCTGTTTTAAACGATGGTGGTGATTTCAGTGCACTGTCGATGATCTGATGACCGAGCGCTCCGTATGTCCCTTTGTCCGGATCGACATACGTCAAGGTACCTGTCCCTTCTGTTCGATCTTTCAGGAATGGAAGGAGACGTTTCATCGCCTCGCCATCTGCTAAGATTTGACTACTTTCCTCGTTTCTGATGACGTGCAATACGATTTCTTTTTTGTCTCGCATTGAGGATGATACTTTTTCGTACTCATGAAGGGTACTGACTGCTACATCGTCTAATTGTCCGATTAGATCACCTGCCTTCAACCAGTTATCTTTACTGATCATGACATCATTTGTGATGTAGACTCCCGACAAATCCATTTTAATACCAATCGATTGTCCCATCGGTATCAGCGTTCCATCTTTAGCAAATGCTGCATTTGTAGTGAATGGCATGACAAGTAAAAGCACAGAAAACGAAACGGCCAACTTAAACTGTCTACTCCATCCCATATTTCACCTCCCTTAATAAGATACTGTTGGTATGTCCGTTCAGGGGAATGTTATGAAAGGGTAAATAAAGCAAAAGTGGAACGTACATTAATTTCATTGCATTTCGTAACAAATGAGTAAAAAAATAAAAAAAACGTGCATAATGTAGTATGCACGTTAAGTGATTATCTAAACGATTTCTTACGTTCTGCGGCCAATTTCAACAACTCTTCCGCATGCTTTAATGTTAATGGCGTAGTTTCAGCTCCAGACAACATCCTGGACAATTCTTCAGTCCTGTCTGATTCGATGACATCATGAATTTCCGTCATCGTCCTATCACTTATTACATTTTTTTTAATGAGGTAATGGTGATCCGCCATTGCGGCGACTTGCGGTAAATGAGAAATACAAAGTACCTGAGAATTTGTTGCAATTATTGCTATTTTTTCCGCAATTGCTTGTGCAACTCTTCCGCTTACACCCGTATCCACTTCGTCAAAAATAAGTGAAGTAACTCCTTGATGTTTAGAGAATATTGTCTTTATCGCTAACATTATACGGGAAATTTCACCGCCCGACGCTACTTTTACAAGTGGTTTCAACGGTTCCCCAACGTTTGTCGAGATCAAGAAGTTCACATCGTCATATCCATTTGAATCAAAAGTACCTGCTGCTTTTCGAGTAATTTCCACTTTAAAAGAAGCTTTTCCCATATGAAGTTGCTCCAGTTGTTCCATAATTGCATTTTCTAATTGAATAGACGAATTTTGACGGATAATTGATAACTCTTCTGCTTCGATTTCAAGATCTTGGAGAAGTTGCGCAAGTTTTTCCTGCTCGGCAAAAAGACGTTCATCCCTACTTACTAAGTTTTCAAGTTCCTCTGTGATTTTATCACGATACAAAAGAATGTCTTCAATCGTTTTGCCATACTTCCTTTTCAAGGAGATGTGGAGTGCTAGGCGCTCTTCAACTACTTCGAGTCTTGCAGGATCAAATTCCATATCATCAAGTATACTTTTGAGCTCGTGTGAAGTATCTTGTAAGGCATAGAAACTTGTTGCAATTGTTTCAGCATGCAGTTTCAAGCTCTTATCGACCGACGCGGCATCCTCCATATCACTCATCGCAGAACCGACCCAGTCAAGCGCATGTGTATCTCCACTGATCGACACATATGCGGTATTCAATCGCTCAAATAAACGATTGAAGTTTTGAAGCTTTTGTTTTTCTGCTTCAAGTTGGTCCTCTTCACCAATAACGAGTCCAGCTGCATTAATCTCTTTTAGCTGGAATGAATACAAATCGATACGTTGTGCCACTTGTTGCTCATTATCGTCTGCCTTCTCAAGCTTCCGTTTCAGTTTTCGATAGCTTTCATACAGCTCGAAATAGTTTTCATAGGCATGCTCTAGTTTTTCACCCGCAAAATGATCGAGTAAATGAATATGACTTCTTTCATGCATTAATTCCTGATTTTCGTGTTGACCATGTATGTCAATCAACTGTGAACCAATTTCTCTCAAAATTGCGATCGTCACAAGCTTTCCATTGACACGGCAAACCGTTTTCCCATTTGAATTCAAATCGCGCCGCAATATAACGACGCCATCCTGTGCATCAATACCAAATTCAGCTAATTGTGCAATAATAGGATGCGATTCTTCTTCAATAGTGAAAAGCCCTTCCAGTTCGGCTTTTGTTGCTCCATGACGGATAAATTCCTGTGATCCTCTTCCACCCGCAAGTAGTTGGACAGCATCGATAATAATAGATTTTCCCGCGCCTGTTTCTCCAGTTAATACGGTTAGGCCTTCATCAAATGTTATTTCAAGGTTTTCAATGATTGCAAAGTTTTTTATGGAGATTTCACGTAACAATTGCTTTCACCTCTTTCAGAGCATCGCCAACAGTTTTTCTTTCACTACTCCTGTCAGTGATTCATCACGACAAATAATCAAACTCGTATCATCGCCACAAATCGTTCCAAGAATTTCATCCCATCCGAGATGATCCATTAAAGAACCGACAGCTTGTGCATTGCCAGGAAGCGTTTTCAAAACAATAAAATGACCTGCTGCATCAATACTGACAAAAGCATCAGTTAGCATTCGGTGAAGTTTTTGTTCTGTATTGTACTTATGTACGGGTGGCAAACTGTATTTATAGCTACCATCAGACAAAGGGACCTTAATAAGATGCATTTCTTTTATATCACGTGAAACGGTCGCTTGTGTCACGTCCACTCCCGCTGCTTTTAGGCTATCTACGAGCTGATCTTGTGTTTCTATTTCAAAATTCGAGATAATATCACGAATACGAATTTGCCTATGCCCTTTATTCATACTAATCACTCCCATACCATAATAATATCTTACTTCATACTGTACCACCCATTATTTCATCCAACAAGAATAGCACGCAAATTAATGCGTGCTATTGCAGTTCCTTGTACGCTTCTTCGACAAGATTGTCGAATGAAACATCGTCAAATGATGTCAAAGCATGATCTTCCGAAGTCAGGTGGAATAGAAACTCAATATTCCCTTCCCCACCAGTGACAGGAGAATATGAAATTCCGCGAAGACTGAAACCTTCTTGTATAGATGCATCAGCGATTTTTCTTAAAACTTCAAGATGAATGGATTTTTCCCGGACAACACCTTTTTTCCCTACTTTTCCTTTTCCAGCCTCAAATTGGGGCTTTACAAGAACCATGACGTCGCCACCGTCTGCAAGAATGCGTTTTAAAGCAGGTAGGATAAGCGTCAATGAGATGAAGGATACGTCTATTGTTGCAAATTGAGGTATGCCCTCGGTGAAAAGCTCTGGTGTAGCGTGTCTAAAGTTTGTTCTTTCCATTACAGTTACGCGCGGATCCTGACGTATTTTCCATGCCAGCTGATTGTACCCAACATCAAGCGCGTAGCAATGTGACGCGCCATTTTGAAGGGCACAATCTGTGAAACCGCCCGTTGACGACCCGATATCCAGCACAATTTTGCCGTTAACGTCAGCATCAAACTGCTCAAGCGCTTTTTCGAGCTTCAGGCCACCCCGACTGACATACTTCAGTTTCGAACCTTTGACTACAAGAGGTGCATCCGCAAAAATTTTTTCGCCTGGTTTATCGAGCCTTGTTTCAGCGGTAAAGATGATGCCCGCCATAATGGAGCGCTTTGCTTGTTCCCTTGTTTCAAAGAGACCACGCGCGACCAGGAGGACATCTACCCGCTCTTTCGGTATACGATTTGTCATACTTGTTCCCTTTCCACTGCTTGCATTTTAATAAATGATTCCATATTCTCAACTAGATGACCTGCAGTCATACCGATTTCTGCAAGTAGTTCGTCAACATTCCCATGTTCAATGAACTGATCTGGAATGCCCATCCGTCTAATTGGGGCAACGTTTTGAAGTGTATCATGTGCATATTCAAGTACAGCACTGCCGAAACCGCCAGCAAGAACCGCCTCTTCAACTGTTATAATTGGCATTCCTGTTGCAAAAATTGTATCTAACATTGCCGTATCAAGTGGCTTGATGAATCTTGCATTTATGACTTTTACATGAATCCCTTTAGCAAATAATATGTTGGCGGCTTCCAATGCCATCGGAATTGTTGTTCCAAATGTCAAGATGACGCCATCATGGCCTTCACGTAGTACTTCCCATGAGCCAATCGGGATTGGACGTAATGTTTCATCCATAGTTACCCCGAGTCCATTTCCTCTTGGATAACGCATTACTATAGGTCCTTCATCATAATCTATAGCCGTTTTCACCATATGCTGACCTTCGTTTTCATCTTTCGGCATCATAATAACCAGATTTGGCATGTGCCTTAAGAATGCAATATCGAAGACGCCCTGATGCGTTTCACCATCTGCGCCAACCAACCCAGCACGGTCAATACCGATAAAGACGTTTAGGTTTTGTCTAGAGATATCATGAAGCATCTGATCGTAAGCTCGTTGCATAAATGTCGAATAAATTGCTAAGAACGGTTTCATCCCTTGCGTCGCAAGACCTGCTGCCATCGTCGTTGCATGCTGTTCAGCAATACCGACATCAAAGAATCGATCCGGGAATTCCGCTGCAAATGATTCTAATTTCGAACCGACAGGCATTGCCGGCGTTATTGCGACGATACGTCTATCAACTCGAGCAAGCTTTTGAACCGTACCTGCAACAAGTCCACTCCATGAAGGTGCCACAGAAGAAGATTTGACGAAATCACCTGTCTCGATTTTATAAGGTCCTGTGCCATGCCATGTACCGATTTTATCGTCTTCGGCCGGGCTATATCCCTTGCCTTTTTTCGTAATTACATGAAGCAAGACAGGTCCATCCATTTTCTTGGCGTATTGAATATTGCGTTCAAGATCATTGAAATCATGCCCGTCGATTGGTCCAAGATAAGTGAAGCCAAGTTCTTCGAAAAAGACACCCGAAACGAGCAGATATTTCAAACTATCTTTCACACGCTCCGCAGCAGCAGCAAGTTTACCGCCAACCGCCGGAATTTTTTTCAATATATATTCAAGTTCATCTTTTGCACTATTATATTTACCGGCAGTTCTTAACTTTCCAAGGACTGCATGAAGCGCACCGACATTTGGAGCAATTGACATCTCATTGTCATTCAAAATGACAATCATGTTGGTTTTTGCATGACCGATATGATTAAGTGCTTCAAGTGCCATACCACCTGTTAGCGCACCGTCTCCGATGACCGGTATTACATAGTTCGAATCTCCCTTGACATCTCGTGCAGCCGCCATTCCCATAGCCGCAGAAAGAGAGGTAGAACTGTGACCTGTTTCCCAGACATCATGATCGCTTTCAATCATTTTGGGGAATCCGCATAAGCCTTTGAATTGCCTAAGCGTATCGAAATCACCAGCACGACCTGTTAAAATTTTATGGACATATGCCTGGTGGCCGACATCCCAAATGATTTTATCATCAGGACTATCAAAATGACGATGCAAAGCAATTGTCAATTCAACTACTCCAAGATTAGGCCCTATATGACCACCAGTAACTGATAACTTTCCAATAAGAAATTTCCGAATTTCTTCTGCTAATTCCACCATCTGATCCCTATTGAGTTTTTTAATAAAAGATGGATTAGTAATTTCTGTGAGTTCCATCATTATCACACACCTTCACATATTAATTGCCACGGATAATTCTGAACTGCATACATTATATCAATAAGGACGATCAGCACAACAATTTAGTTCGCTTTACGACTCTCGTTCGACGATATAATCCGCGAATAACCCTAGAAGCGGATGCTCCGCTTCCAAAAAAGCAAGAGATTCTCTTGCGGATTGGTGATGTTCTGCCAGACGTGCCATTGCACCCTCTAGACCAAGCAGTGATGGGTACGTGGACTTCTCACTTAACGCATCGCTTCCTGCAGTCTTTCCAAGTTCTTCAGTCGTAGACGTGATATCTAAAATATCGTCCTGTATTTGAAATGCGAGTCCAATATGGTAAGCAAAGTCTTTCAACTTTGCAGACTTTTCTTCATCTAAACCGGCTAATATGGCACCAGCACCAATACAAAATGACAATAAAGCCCCTGTTTTATTTACATGTATTGTTTCAAGCTCCGATAAAGAAACGCTTTTTGTCTCGCCTTCAATATCAAGCATTTGTCCGCCGACCATTCCTGTCGCTCCAGAAGCGTCCGATAGTAAACGGATGATTCGAATAGTGTCTTGCGCGGATGTATCTGATAAGTGAGTTAAACTTCCAAATGCCAGCGTCTGTAGAGCATCTCCTGCAAGTACAGCAACCCCTTCCCCATACACGATATGGTTCGTCGGTTTACCGCGCCTAAAATTATCATCATCCATACATGGCAAATCGTCGTGAATGAGGGAATACGTGTGCAGCAATTCAGCAGCACAAGCTACCGTCAAAGCATCTTTAGATTCCACGCCAAGATCTTCGAGCGTGGCTAGAACGAGGAGAGGTCGGATCCTTTTTCCACCGGCATTGATTGAATAGGCCATCGAGGATTTCAATGTTTCAGATACATTCGTAGCCGCAAGCAAGCTATTCAATTTGGCATCGATAATAGGTAATTTTTTTGTGATGAATTGTTGTAATTCCTTATGCATTCGACTCAGAACCTTTCGCCGGATCAAATTCTGCCTTATTGCCATCTTTGTCGATAATGGAAATGAGCTGTTTTTCAGCATCCTGTAATTTCCCGTGGCAATAAGCGGATAGTTCCATCCCTTTTTTGTAAAGTGTAATTGCATCCTCAAGTGGTACGTCCCCTGTTTCAAGCTTTTGGACAACTTCCTCTAAGTTAAGCATCGCTTCTTCAAAGCGGATTGGCTCTTTTCCCAATTAAATTTCCTCCCCTTCATGCAATGTAATCTTTTGGACCGTCGCTTCTACGGTTCCATCTTGCAAGCGTATTTGAATGTTTCCACCAACCTCTAACGATTTAGCAGAATTGGCAACTTCGTTGTTCTGATAAACAATCGAATAGCCACGCTCCATAATAGTAAGTGGGTTAAGTGCCTTCAGCATACGAACAGATGCATGGAAACGATCACTTTGTATGCGAACGTCTTGATGAACTCCCCTAGTCAAACGTTCCGTGAGTGCCGCTATATTCCTGTGACCTTCTTTGATTCGCTGTTCAGGCGAGAAAGTAGACAGCATACTATTTAACCTTTGGTATTGGGATAGCCGGTAGCCTGTAATATCTTGTCCGCTTCGTAAGAGTCTGCCCTCAAGTCCAATCAATCTATCAGTGAACGGACGATAAAGACGCTCTGGAAATTGAAGTGGATAGGATGTTTGTAAGCTTATAAGATGTTTGCGTTCATTTTTTATCTGATTGGAAAGTGAATTATAAATAGCACGTTTCCGGTCCAATAGCCTTTCAAACAACTCATCACGTGCAGGAACGGCCATTTCAGCTGCTGCTGTCGGAGTAGGTGCCCTTCTGTCCGAGACAAAATCGGCAATAGTCGTGTCGGTTTCATGCCCGACAGCGCTGATAACCGGAAGTCGGCAAGAAAAGATTGCTCGTGCTACCGACTCTTCATTGAACGCCCATAGGTCTTCTATAGAACCCCCGCCGCGTCCAACGATGAGAACATCGATGGAACCATATGTATCTGCCTGTTCGATTGATTTGACAATGGAAGGTGCGGCTTGCGGTCCCTGAACAATCGCAGGAAACAAAATGATTTCTGCAAGTGGATAACGTCTTTCAATTGTTGAACAGATATCTTGAATTGCGGCGCCAGATTGCGCCGTAACTACACCGATTTTAGTTGGAAACAAAGGTAGCGGTCTTTTCCAACGCGCATCGAACAATCCTTCTTTCCCCAGACTCTCTTTCAATTGTTCAAACGCGAGATAAAGCGCACCGATACCATCAGGTTGCATTGATTGGACATATAATTGATAGTTTCCGCTCGTTTCAAAAACTGTTACATCGCCTGTAATCAGTACGTTCATGCCATTTTCAGGCTTAAATTTAAGACTTGATGCGCTAGAACGGAACATCGCTGACTGGATCCTACTTTTTTCATCTTTCAAGGTGAAGTATATATGTCCGCTCGGATGACTTTTAACGTTCGACAGTTCCCCTTTAACAAATACATTACGTAAATGGGGATCTGCATCGAACTTCCGTTTAATGTATTTCGTTAATGCTTGTACAGACAAGTGTGGGTGTCCGGCCAACAGTCCCGCCTCCCGTTTCTTGACGTATAGAAACGCTGTCTTTTCAATGAAAAACAGCGTCCGTCCGGTTTTTTATAGTTGTTGTGAACATCTTCCCTCTGCAGAAGCCTGTTCTGCACTATGAAGTGTGTTTTTCAGTAACATCGTAATTGTCATCGGACCTACCCCACCTGGAACCGGTGTAATAGCTGAAGCTTTCGTTTTTGCCGATTCGAAATCGACGTCTCCGCATAATTTACCATTCTCATCGCGGTTCATACCAACATCTATAACGACAGCGCCTTCTTTAATGTGCTCATCTGTGATGAACTTTGTCTTGCCAATTGCGACAATGAGAATATCAGCCTGTTTCGTAAATGAAGCTAAATCCTTGGTTTTAGAATGACAGTATGTGACTGTCGCATCGCGCTGTAAAAGCAATTGACCCATCGGTTTTCCGACAATGTTACTGCGTCCAACGATAACAGCATGCTTACCGCTGATTTCAGTATCTGTTCGTTCGAGGAGTTTGATGATACCGTATGGCGTGCATGATAGAAATGCTTTTTGACCAATAATCATTTTCCCAACATTTTCAGGATGGAATCCATCTACATCTTTTGTCGGGTCAATTGCACTGATGACTAGGTTTTCGTCAATATGGTCGGGTAACGGAAGCTGAACCAGAATACCATGAATTGAATCATCATTATTCAGCCGTGTGACATGATCGAGTAACTCCTTTTCGGATACTGTGACTGGAAGTTCAATCAGTTCCGATTTCATGCCCACTTCCGAACTTGATTTCTGCTTGTTCCTAACATATGTACGGGAAGCTTGGTTTTCACCAACAAGAACGACCGCAAGCCCCGGCTGACAACCGTGCTCTTTCAAAGCAGTTACTCTTTCCTTGATTTCGTCTCTGATTTCTTGCCCGATTACTTTTCCATCAATCAGTTTTCCAGTCATCATGATACCTCCAAATGGTTTCAATTATTTTTCTTCAAACTTGGATAATACACCGTTCACAAAACGGCCTGATTTTTCATCGCCGAATATTTTACATAGCTCGATTGCCTCATTCAAAACCACTCTATGTGGTACTTCCTCATTGAACAGCAATTCATAAACTGCGATTCTCAAAACAGTCCGCTCAATTTTCGGAAGTCGGTCCAATGACCAGTGTTCCAGTTTTCCTGTGAGGACCTCATCTATTGCTTCTTTATTTTGCACAGTTCCCCGTACAAGCTGTTCATAAAAACGATTTGCTGGTTCTTCAACAATGTAGTTAATTGCTTCATCTACACTTAATTCTGTATTATCAAGTTGAAAAAGGGTTTGTACTGCTTTTTCACGTGCTTCTCTTCGTTTCATCTTCTTATTCTCCTCCACTACCATGTCTCTAGGGCATTATCATAGCATAAACAGGTTGCCGGATACAGTAAGACAAGTTGAAAAGCATCATCCGGCTGGACGATGCTTTTCAGATCATTCCGTTTCCGCTCCAGCCTCAAACTGGATCCCTGTAATATGGACATTGACTTCTTTCGTTTCAAGGGAAGTCATGTGGAAAATTGCATGACGAATTTGCTTTTGGATATCCACGGCAATGGCAGGTACAGAATAGCCGTATTCGACAACGCAATATACGTCAATCGTCAGACCCTCTTCAGACCATTCCGTTTTGACCCCTTTCCCATGGTTCACTTTACCGAACTTTTCCGCAACTCCTGTAGCAAAGTTTCCTCTTGTATTCGCGACGCCTTTTACTTCCGTCGTCGCAATTCCGATAATCACTTCAAGAACTTCGGGAGCAAGCTGGACACGTCCGAGCTCACCATCCCCCGCCGGAGCCATCCCGACGAATGTTGGAATTGTTTTATCAGTCATTCCAAGTCCCCTCCCTTTCAGTTCATAATCGTGTATCTTTCAAGAAATTTCGTATCGAAATCTCCAGATTTGAAGACTTCATTATCCATAAGCTTCAAGTGGAACGGAATAGTTGTTTCGACACCCTCAATGATAAATTCATCAAGTGCACGTTTCATCCTAGCTACCGCTTCTTCCCTTGTATCTGCATGAACAATTAGTTTCGCAACCATCGAATCGTAAAACGGCGGGATTGAATAGCCCGTATACATGGCAGAATCTACCCGAACACCAAAGCCGCCTGGAGGCATGTACATAGTTACTTTCCCCGGTGAAGGCATAAAGTTTTTCGAAGGATTTTCTGCGTTGATGCGGCATTCAATTGACCAGCCATTGATTTTAATATCTTCTTGGCGATAGGCAAGTTTTTCACCCGACGCAATTTTCAGTTGCTGTTGAACCAAATCAATTCCTGTAATCATCTCTGTAATCGTGTGTTCTACTTGGATTCGCGTATTCATTTCCATGAAGTAGAATTTTTGATTGATATGATCGAAAATGAATTCAACTGTTCCAGCACCCTCGTAATTGACAGCTTCTGCCGCTTTGACCGCCGCGTCACCTACTGCTAATCTCAGTTCAGGTGTCAGAGCTGGTGATGGCCCTTCTTCAACAAGCTTTTGCATTCTGCGCTGAATCGAACAATCACGTTCTCCTAAATGAATTGTATTACCATATTTATCAGCAAGTATTTGAACTTCGATATGGCGGAACACTTCAATAAACTTCTCAATGTAGACTCCAGGATTGCCAAAAGCAGCAGCAGCCTCTTTTTGAGTGATTTTGATTCCATTGATTAATTCTTCAGCGTCCCTTGCAACACGAATTCCTTTACCGCCGCCGCCTGCTGTAGCTTTGATGATAACTGGAAAACCGATTTCTTCAGCGATTCGGAGACCATCTTGTTCATCAGCAACGATTCCAGTAGAACCTGGAACAATTGGCACACCTGCTTCTCGCATTGTTTCACGTGCTACGTCTTTCGTACCCATACGTGAAATATTGTCCGAAGTAGGTCCAATAAATTCAATGTTAACCTCTTCACATAGTTCGGCGAAACTCGCATTTTCCGCTAGGAAACCATATCCCGGATGAATTCCATCGCAACCAGTTAGTTTTGCAACACTGATGATATTTGAAAAATTTAGGTAGCTGTCTTTAGATAATTTTGGACCGACGCAATAAGCTTCATCTGCTAATTCGACATGAAGAGCTTCCTGATCAGCTTCTGAATAAACCGCGACTGTTTTCATACCAAGTTCTTTACAAGCCCTGATAATACGTACGGCAATTTCACCGCGATTAGCTATTAAAACCTTCTTCATTTTTCATTCCTCCTTAATTAGCTCTTACAAGGAAGAGAGGTTGTCCGTATTCAACGAGCTGACCGTCTTTTACGAGAATCTCAACGATTTCCCCTGAAACTTCCGCTTCAATTTCATTGAATAGCTTCATTGCTTCTACGATGCACACGATAGCTTCCGATTTCACGCTATCACCTTTTTGTACATAAGCTGGTACATCAGGGGACGATGCTGAATAGAATGTTCCAACCATCGGTGATGTAATTTTGTGCAGCGATGGATCTTCCACTTGTACTTCAACAACGGGTACAACTGGTGTTACCTGTTGAGGAGCAATTACTTCTTCTGTTCTCTGAACTTGCTCAGCAGAAACTCCCTGTTGAACAGATTGTTCTTGTTCGACAACTGTTGTAGCTACTGCAGCTTGTGCCGCACTACCTTTTTTTAATACGAGTTTTGCACCATCTGATTCATAAGTGAATTTTTCAATTGAAGATTGATCAATTAGTTTAATAATTTCACGGATTTCTTGAATTTTTAGCATGATCGATTCTCCTGACTCCATTATAATTATGTTCTTTAACTATTTTAGCTGTTTTCGTCCCATATTGAAATAGATAATGGTTATTTACATTAAAGTTTGCTGTTAAAGAACAAAAGCATAGGCGTATGTTTAGCCCCGATATGTAGGAGGGATGCAGTTCAGTCTCACCCGGAAGGCCAGTAGGCAAAGGCCTAAAGTGACAGAGGAAGGTAGTTTAATTCCGCGACATCCTGTTGCAATAGCTGCATGACCCACGTCGTGTGGGCCAAGGGATAGGCGCTGGAGTCTAGACGTAAAATCTCTACGTTACAACTTCTCCACAGTACGAGATTTTATTATCTCCTATATAATAAAAAAAAGACCCTATCTAGGGCCTTCATTTTCCATATTCATTCCATGTCACCAGTAAAAGTAATATTCACTGCTTTTGCGTCTTTCCAGCTCGTCATGACGTAATGAGTAATCTCTTCCGCCATTTTAGATGAATGACCTTCGTTGGAAAGGACAGTAATTTTCACTGCACCGTCTTCATTGTAGACAAATGCTTCAGGATATCCCATTGCTTTAATTTGTAATTCCATTAGCGCCTCAGCCGATTCGCGTTTAGTCAGCTGACCCATCTCTTCGTACACCTTGTTTTTTTCTTCGGCTGTATCAGACGTTAATATTTTAGACAACAATTGCTCCCCAATTTTGCTTCGTTCATCACGGATCTGCATTCGCATTTCTTCGAACACAACTGCTTCTGCGAAGACTGGTTGTGTTTTTTCTGCATCATTCGAGTTTTCGACCAGTTGTACAGCGCTTTCTGAGTCTTTAAAAATGTTGATTCCATCGAACGGCATTGGTGATTTTTCCTTGATGTAATAGATGGAAATGACTGCAACTAGACTGAGCAATGTTAAAAACCATACTGTTCTTTTATTCGTTCTCATTAGTGTTCCCCCTATTATTCATTTTAGCGATGACAATTCGATGTTCGGGCAGCTGGAGGACGGTTGACAGGATCTTCGATAGTTCGTTTTGAATTTTGAAGTCTTCCGCACCTTCCGCAACGACAAGAACGCCTTGTAGCTCACTTCCCTTTTTAGCCGATGCAGTGGACGTTGAAAAGTAATCGGTTAGCTGATTAGTAGACTCCCTATTTTCATAATGGAAATATAACGAAATTTCCCCGATCCCTTCAATTTTCATCAGCGCCTCTTGTAGTGCTGCAAATTCCCCGCTCTCCTCCCTCTTTCCCTTCTCCCCCCCGATGACCCCAAGACTAGAATTGATGAAAATGATGACCAGGAGAACAATCGTCCCGAGGAGGATCGTATGGGTTTTCCTTGTTGGTTTGTGCATATTATCACCATTTCCACTCATTGTGCCGCTTGTACGACCTGTCATCAATGAATCATTTTATGCAGTTTCATAGAAGGCTATGACCAAAAATCTTGAAGAATGATTGAATCATCCAAATGCCCATAGCGAGTTTAACAATTGGCAGGAAATTTTCTTCTGTTTCATTTGGAAATAACAACAGAATTGTTGAAGCCAAAAGGGTGATAAGAAGAACACCTATTAAAAAAGACTCCATTCCACGCCTCATTTCATCGTAGTAATCAACTTCACAAGGATTATTGAAAAAAGTGCAGTATAGATAAACGCAAAAGCTATTAAAAAAGAAACAGCACATAACACAAATAACGTTCTCCCAATATCATCCAAAATTCCAGTGATATCTTCATTCGCAAATGGTTCAATGAGTGCTGCGGTCCATCTGTAGAAAAACGCGGTTAGGAGTGTTTTAAACGATGGAATGAGTGCAACAGTCCAAATTGCCGATATAAGCCAACCTCCAGCGAAAACACTCGCCCCCGACGAATAGCGACCCATCGTTCCCATGCTTTCGGTCATAAATGAACCAATAAGAGGGACGTTTTGACGTATCAGCTCTTTAATAGGTTCGCTCGCTAGCCCAGTGAGCGCCCAAGTCATCGTGCCTCCCACGGTTATAAAAATGGAGTAAGCTGCAACGACGGCCGAAACCGTTCCCAGAAGGGTCGTCCGAATTAAATCTGCCATTTTAGTAAACGGAACGGCCGGTAGTATCCTAGATACAAGATCTAAGATAAGTGCAGCTGTTAAAAGTGGTATCAGTACTTTCTCCGTGAGGACAATTGCACCATTTGCAAATAACAGCATTGCAGGCTGAAAGTTCAGCATACTGAATGCTCCACCCGCAGCAACCATGCTGGCAGTCAATATCGGATAAATAGAAATGAACATCATCGATATCGAGTTTGCAATATCACGAATGAGAGTTAGATGTTCAAATGCGGGTTGCAATACAACCGTTACAACAATAAATATCAAAATCATCCTCGTCCATTTTGCAAACGATGGAAACAAAAAATCTACCAACAATGCCATAAAAGTTGCAATGATGATAATGACAAAGCTTGACAATACGGTTCCGAGTATCGATTCTATAAAAGAAATCATGGATGCCCCGCCTGTTCATTTTGTAATGAGTTTTGAAAGGATTTCGATTAATGCGGACGTCTGCTGCATCCACAAAGTCAGTATGACAATTTTTACAGCGAAATGAGCTACTGCGGCAAGTGAGCCGTATCCTGCCTCTTCGATATGTTTTGCGATGAGCTCAGAGACATAAAACAGAATGGCACTGCCGATTAATAATTTTGCAAATGGATCTGGTAATGGTTCAAACAAAGCGACAAAATATTTTCCGAACGGAAAGACGATTGTATTAAGCAGGTGGAAGAGAAAATAGAAAAAAATAGATGCATACAAAATTGGTTGCAATTTAGGTACAGTAAATGAAATGAGGAGGAGAATAAGGAAGACAACAATTAACTGAATTAAGGTTAACATCAGACTGACATCGACAACCACTGGAAAAACTCCGTGATTTCAGTGAAGAAAATCTTCAGGAAGCGGAGCATTTCAGCAGTGATATAGATATAAGCGATGAAAAAAAGAAAAAAGGAAAACTCTTTCCTGCCAGTTTGTTCGAAAAAGATATGCAGAAAACCGATGACTAATCCGATACCGGCAACGCGTAGCAAATCATTTAATTCCATCCGGTATTCCCCCCATTGCACTATCCTATGTCCAGGGGAACTGTCATATGCAAAAAAAACACCTTGCATCCGATTTGGAATGCAAGGTGTTTTTTGAGTTTTCATAAAGTAAACTGGCAAAAGAACGATTCTTCCTTATGCGCGAGAAACGTATTCAGATTCCACTGTGTTGATAATAAGTTTATCTCCGATGTTAACGAAGAATGGCACTTGAACTACAACGCCAGTTTCCATTTTAGCTGGTTTAGAACCACCGCTCGCTGTATCGCCTTTAATACCCGGCTCAGTTTCTGCAACTTCAAGGACAACTGTTACAGGTAGTTCAACACCAAGTACTTCATCTTTAAACAAGATAACATGAACTTCCATATTTTCTTTTAGGAACTTCAATTCGTCTTCAATCTGCTTCTCTGGAAGTTCAATCTGTTCGTACGATTCGTTATCCATAAAGACATGCTCGTCTCCGTTTGCATACAAATATTGCATGCGGCGGTTATCAATTTGTGCTTTCGCAACTTTTTCTCCAGCACGGAACGTTTTTTCATTGACGTTGCCTGAACGTAAGTTACGCAGTTTCGAACGAACGAACGCCGCGCCTTTACCTGGTTTAACGTGTTGGAAATCCATTACGCGCCAAATATCCCCGTCAAATTCGATTGTTAATCCTGTTTTAAAGTCGTTTACTGAAATCAAGATGATTCCTCCAATTAATAATAGATTATAAGATAAGTAGTTCTTTTGTTGAATGTGTTAAACGTTCGTTACCATTTTGCGTCATAATGATATCGTCCTCGATACGGACACCGCCGATTCCAGGCAGATAGATACCTGGCTCAACTGTGACAACCATATTTGGCTCAAGTACCGTACCAGAACGGAAAGATAATGCCGGTCCTTCGTGCACTTCAAGACCGATACCATGTCCCGTTGAATGACCAAATGCTTCACCGTAGCCTTTAGATATGATGTAATCGCGTGCAATTGCATCCGCTTCTATTCCGGTCATACCCGGTTTAATCTCTTTTAAAGCAAGTTCTTGTGCTGCAAGAGTCACTGCGTAAATTTCTTTCAGTTTATCAGAAGGTTCACCGACAGCGACAGTACGCGTAATGTCAGAAATATATCCTTCATACAACGCGCCGAAATCGAGCGTAACAAGATCTCCTGATTCGATTACTTTGTCCGTTGCAACTCCATGTGGAAGTGCTCCGCGTAAACCAGATGCCACGATAATTGAGAAGGAAGATGAAGTTGCCCCTTGTTTACGCATCGCAAACTCAAGTTCATTTGAAACTTCTAATTCCGTCACGCCCGGCTTGATAAATGTACAAATATGCGTGAATGCATCATCTGCAATTTTAGCTGCTTTTTTCAAAATAGCTAGCTCATCTTCTGTTTTCACCATACGCAGTTTTTCGACGAGTCCCGAAACAGGTTTTAGCTCCGCTTCGACTTTTCCATTATATAGTTCGTAAAGACCAAATGACATATCATCTTTTTCAAAACCGATTGTCCGAAGCTTCATGTTTTTCGCTTGCTCGGCCACTTCTTCAATGATGGTAGTCGTATGCTGAACGATACGGAAGCCATTGATTTCTCGTTCCGCCTGTTCAGTATAACGGAAATCTGTAAAGAACACTGCATCGTCAGACGAGATAAGAGCAAGTCCTGCTGTCCCCGTGAAGCCAGTCATATAACGACGGTTGTACGAGTTCGTAACGAGTAGTGCATCAATGCCATTTTCTGTTAACAGTTCACGTAGTTTTGTCAATTTCACAGTTTCATACCCCTTTTCCCCGGAGAAGGAAAGCGTGGAAGGCGAGTTCATATCCGTCCGTGCCGAATCCAGCTAACTGGCCGATACAGACTGGCGCAATAACGGATGTCTCTCTGAACGGTTCACGGCTATGTATGTTCGAAATATGGATTTCGATGACAGGTACATCAACAGACGCGACAGCATCACGCAGAGCGATACTATAATGCGTAAACGCACCTGGATTGAAGACAATACCATCCAAGCCAGCGTCTTCTGCTTCATGGATTCGGTCGATTAAAGCACCCTCCCAGTTAGATTGGAAGAATGATAGTTCAACACCATGTAACAAAGCCACTTTGTCTAATTTACGTTCAACGTCTTCCAATGTTTCTGCGCCATAAATACCCGGCTCTCTCTTTCCGAGCCTGTTAAGATTGGGTCCGTTCAGAATTAGTAACTTCATCGCCACACCATTCCCCTCACCGTTGTCTATCCCATTTTATCATATCGTTCTTTTGTAGCAACTCATTTTACACTTTCATCCGAAAGTTTCTTCATAAAAACGGCCGTACCAGTAATAAACCTGAAAACTATAGCCATAACGGCAAAATATGGGAGTGATATGGATTTTATAGCTTCTAAAGGCGTTTTCGGTGAGCCAATCGTCCATTCGACTGCAAAAACAACGATAATTCCGATGATTAAGGCAGTAATAGATGGAGGAATTGACGTTGTGAATGAAACCGCAAAATAAACAATAATATATAACAATACTAGCGCTACAAAAAGCAAAGCCCACTTAATTGTGAAATGTGCCGAAGCGAACAACTGCCACTTTTTTGCCCAGCCAACAGGCGACCAGCTTATAAAATTAAATGACTGCAAAAATTTAAGTGCTATTGTGGTGAAAAAGGCGCCAATTAACGCGGTCCATATTAATGTTTTATTAATCATGAAAATCCCTCCTGTACAAAGTGTCGGGAGGTTCAGAACATTTTAAACATCATTGTGGAGTGTATGGCTGTTTTTTAGTATAATGAATTATAGGATTTAGTTGATATAAAAGAAAGCGTGGGTAAATGTATGGGAAAAGAACAACAACCTCCCGCTTACGGGGGACAAGCACTTGTCGAAGGGGTAATGTTCGGCGGTAAAAATCATACTGTGGCGGCAATTAGACGGAAGGACGATACAATCGATTACTTCCATCTGCCTAAAGAAAAGAATAGTGTTCGGATGAAACTGAAAAAAATCCCATTTGTTCGGGGGATAGTTGCATTAATCGAATCCGCTGGCGTCGGATCGCGGCATTTAACATTTTCAAGCGAACGGTACGATGTAATGCCGGGAGAAGAAATAGAAAAGGAAGAAGAGACTTCAAAATTAGCGATGGTTCTTGGTGTCGCTGCGGTCGGAGTATTATCTCTGCTTTTCGGGAAATTTATTTTCACACTTATCCCAGTTTTTCTTGCACAAGCATTGCAGTTTTTTGCTCCAGGGAAAACTGCCCAAATTTTACTTGAAAGTTTGTTCAAACTTATTTTGCTACTGACGTATGTTTCCCTCATCTCGATGACTCCCCTTATTAAACGGGTATTCCAATATCACGGGGCTGAGCATAAAGTAATCAACGCATATGAAAATAAATTGCCCATGACAGTCGAAAATGTTCAGGCACAGTCAAGACTTCATTTCCGTTGCGGCAGTAGTTTCATGCTATTCACTGTAATTGTTGGGATGTTTGTCTACTTCCTCGTGCCGACCGACCCATTTTGGTTACGCATTGTGAACCGGATTCTTCTTATTCCGGTTGTGCTTGGTATTTCTTTCGAGGTTTTACAATTAACAAACTCCCTTCGTAACGTTCCAGTACTGAAATATTTAGGTTATCCTGGATTGTGGCTTCAGTTATTGACGACAAAAGATCCGGACGACAAGCAAGTAGAAGTTGCAATTGCTTCATTCGAAAGATTGTTAGAGATTGAAGAGCATGGCGCTGTGGCTATGGAAGTTGTAACGAAGAGCGATTCTGAAACAGAAACTGTTCCTGTAACTTAAGAAAAGCGGAAGCTGCCGATTATGGCTACTTCCGCTTTTTCATTTAATTAGGTATTATTTCTTAAATGTCCAGTCGTCATTTGCATATTTAGTACGTTCAATTTCAAAGACATATTGGAGCTGTTGCTCTGTTAATTCCATAGGTTCCAGTTCCATATCGAGCGCTAATTCAAATCCTTTTGAAAACGCGTCCGCACATTCGCTAACGGTCACTGGACGGTCAACCAATCGATCGATCGCCACCGCTTTCTCAGGCAAGCTTGTACGCATTTGTTCACGCTGCACTTCTGACTTGAATGTAAAAAGGGAAACGAGCTTATCCACATCCAGACTTAGAAGTATCGCACCGTGTTGCAAAATGACACCTTTCTGTCTCGTCTGCGCACTGCCAGCCACTTTCTTTCCTTCAACAACCAGTTCATACCAACTAGGCGCATCAAAACACACGGCGCTTTTTGGTTTTTTTAAATCATCGCTCTGTTGCGCCGTTTGTGGCACTGAAAATGTTGCATCCAGCCCAAGATTACGGAACCCTTCAAGCACCCCACCCGAGATAACGCGGTATGCTTCCGTAACCGTTTCAGGCATATTCGGATAACTTTCACTGACAATTACGCTGTATGTAAGTTCATGTTCATGGAGAACGCCTCTTCCTCCAGTAGGTCGCCTGACGAAACCAAGACCATGTTTTTTCACTTCATCCAAATTTATTTCTTTTTCAACACTTTGAAAATAACCAATCGACAGTGTCGCCGGCTCCCATTCATAAAATCGAAGCACTGGACCAATTTCCCCTTTACTATGCCATTCCAGCAATGCTTCGTCGAGCGCCATGTTGAACGAAGCGCGGCATTTCCCTGAATTAATGAAGTGCCAAACCTTTTTCCCCATCCGAATTCCCCCTTCACAACGACTATCATTTTAACATTCCCATCAACACTTAAGCTATCTATTTTCATCATCTAAGATCAAAACACCATCCGTCATGTTATATACCTTGTCACAATAGCCAACTAAACGGGTATCATGCGTGACCACAATAGTCGTAGTGTTCTTATTCTTAGTTTCATTTTTCAACAGTTCCATCACTTCATAGGCACGATCTGAGTCTAGGGAAGCCGTTGGTTCATCAGCTAAAATAATAGATGGATTACTATAAAGTGCTTTGGCAATTGCCACTCGCTGACGTTCACCACCGGACAAATCAGCTGGATATTTAGAACGCAAGTCGCCAATTCCCAAGTCTTCATAGAGTTCTTCGAGTTGTTTTTTTGTCATATTGTCTTTTTTCACTTGATCCAACAGTTTTAATTGATTTGCAACGGTTAGGAATGGGACAAGATTAGACGCCTGTAATATGAATCCAATTTCCTTCAGCCGAATTTTTGACCGTTCCTTTTCATTTAAATCCGCAAGATTCTTATCGTTAATTATTACATCTCCTGAAGTAGGCGTAAGAAGCCCACCCACAATCGTAAGGAATGTGCTTTTGCCCGAACCCGAAGGACCGATAATTGCGATAAGTTCTCCTCTTTCTGCAATGAAGTCTGTTGCCTTCATTGCTTCAACTTGTTTATGACCGCTGCCAAATGTTTTTTTCACTTGAATTAATTCTAAAACTGCCATCATTTATCCTCCTATCGCTTTCAATGGATCGATTCGCACAATTGTAAGGACCGAGAACAATGCGCCCAATATCGCAACGGCAATCAGAATCAGTCCATAGATGAGCATAGTTACAAGGTCAAATGCAACAGGCACCGCACTTGGTAAAAATGCTCCCGTAATTAACGCGAATCCAAAACCTATGGCTACACCAATTGCCGACAATAGGAATGTCTGTGCAACGACTGAGCGAGATAGATACCTATTCGAGATGCCTTGTGCTTTCATAACACCAAACATACTTATCTTCTGGACTGTCAATACGTACAAGAAAATTGCTACGATGACTGCCGAAATAACAAACAAGAAATAGATCATGAAATTCAACGTCAAATTCTGTTCTGTATAACCTGGTAAACTCCGTATGAAAGTTTCAATCTCAATAGCTTCGAGTGAATCATCCCGAATGAGACCTGAAGTATCCCCAGTTCGGACAACAATTCCATTTATGCTTTCCTTATTCGCCTCAGCCGCTTCTCCAAACTTGACCCGTTGGAAAGTGGTAAGGTCACTATAAAGTACTGGAGCTGCATTAAATCGCGCTTTGTCTGTGAATCCGACAATTGTTAAAACTTCATCGGAGGAAGATAGTTGCAATTCATCGCCTACTTTAAATCCGTCTTCCTTTAATGCATCACTCGCGACCACTTCGTTATTGCCTGCAAATACTTCTCCTTCCGTAACCTTTGGCATGATGAATTCATCTTTATTTATCCCAAAAATAGAGACGTTGCTCTTCTGATCTCCATTTCCTGCGATAGCATTTATTTGACCAATTACAGCAATTTCCTTGGTATCGATATTATCCACATCAGCCAGTTTAAGAGATGATTGATTCATACTTTTGTCTGATTCCTCAGTCAAAATGATTGATGTCGCTTCCCATTTGTCGACGGATTCTCGATTCATATTTTCCAAGCCATTTGCGAGACCTGATAGAAAGAATACTAAATATGAAACGAGCATTAATATTCCTATAATTAATGTAAATCGCAATTTATTCTTTTTAATTTCATTCCAAGCTAAAAACATTGTCTCACATCCATTCTTTTTATATAGTAATATAACATAAATCGGCTTACACTTCGTTTCATACAATTTTACAAGTCCTATATCCTATGAGGAAGACTAATCTAGTCTAACTTGTTTCTCTATTTAGGATATGTTTACGGATCAACCGACAGCATCGATAGTCATAATTTAGCTTGTTCGGACTGTAACACTTCTTCCATAATACTGTTTCTATATGCATATTGCAGATTTAAACCCTATCCCGTAACCTTTTCCCCTTTGAATAGTCAGAGCGTAAACAACTATTTCCTTTAAAAAGGATTCCAATTTATTATAAATAAAACGAAAAATTAGCCCTAAAAAATGAGCACACCGATATTCACCTTAGGGGCACGAGTGCAATCGACTATGCAACTAAGAATTTTTTTGGGGGCAATCCTAGTGATCAAAAATAGGGCACCGGCTTGTTTAGCCGGCACCCTCTATTCATAATTCAATCATTTGCGGTTCTTCACCATTGTTATTCATTAAGCGTATTGAATCGGGTAAAACTTTCAAAATGATGAGATTCGGATCTTCTGGACCACTAAACCATGATGCCATATGCTTATTCCAAACCTTCTCTTTAAAGCTTTCATCGTCTGAAATAGTGACAGTTCCTTCAATTTCTAGATAGTCATCTCCAATACCTTTTCCATCGTAACCGATTAATATGTGCGTATATGGATTTTTTTCAAGTTCATCCACTTTCTGCGTTTTTTTCGATGTTGCGGTGTATAGTATAAATTCATCACTGAAAAACGTCATGTATCTTGTATGGGGCTTATTCTGTTGAATAGTCGCCATCGTACCCACGAAGCTTTCTTTTAGGATTTTCAGTGCTGTTTTTTTTGCATTCATAATGATCTACTCCCTTTTTTCAACATTATTGTAGTTTGCCTCACTAATTAAGAAGCTAAACACGGTTTGCGTACATGGAAAAATTTAAAAGGAGTGATGGCATGATTTTAACAAAGACAGGATTGAAAAACGCTATTTTATACGGATTACTCTCCGGTTTAGTTTTAGCAACATTTTTGAAAGGCGTTGAATTAATTACTCACTTAACAGTTTACACACTGTTATTAAACGTCGATTATATTCCTTATATCAACAAGTTCGCTTTTCCAGAACTAATTGAAGCAGGTTTTCACCTACTCGTCTCAATCGCTTTAGCAATTTGTTTGTATCTGTTGTTTGTTCACCTAAAGATATCTTCCCGAAAGCAAATTATAGTTACGGCTACTACTGTCTGTCTCATTATCGGTATCGCCCTTTTTCCTACAACAACCTTTTCAGACAAAACACCTGACTTCAGGAGTTTTCCTTCTTTTTCATACTGGATGGCTGGGCATATTATTTATGGTTATATATTAGGTTATTTACTAGCTAAGTTGAAGGACAACTAAGTCCCTTAGTCACTTCGTTCTCTTCTAGTGAAAAGGTATCTTACCACTTTTACTACCTGCTATAGCACCACATGACCGAAATCCGAATTATAAAAGGAGGGATTAACCAGTAAAAGTTCAAACTTTTGATCATAATGGCTTTTTAACCGACATCAAAAAAGAGCTTGCCCATTGAACAAGTGCTGTTCAATCTTTATAATGAAAAGGTAGAGAGAAAGGGGAAAGTTGTTTTGAATTATATATTTTTAGGAGCCGTCGCTCTCATCGTAATCATTTATTTCGTTGTGACGATGCTACGTCTGCGTAAAGCCGTTACAAACTTGACGCAGGAGCAATTTATCGAAGGGTATCGGAAAGCACAACTGATTGATGTACGTGAGGCAAAAGATTATGATGCCGGTCATATTTTAGGAGCGCGCAATATCCCTTATTCTCAGTTCCGTCAACGGTTTAAAGAGATCCGTTCGGACAAGCCCGTTTATTTGTACGATCAAAATGGCGGAAAAAGTGCACGTAGCGCATTATTCTTAAAGAAAAAAGACTATCAACAACTGTTTCACCTGCAAGGCGGTTTTCGTCAATGGACAGGTAAAGTGAAAAGTAAATAAAACAGAAACTTCTTCCTTCATTGGAAAACGTTCGTAAGTGTGTAAGTTTATTTGAATTTAAAAAGATGATATTCCGTTCGTATTCGAACGAAATATCATCTTTTTATTTAGAGTTTCTTACTCTGATTTCGAAGAAAGCTATGATGATGAATAAGATTTCCAACGTTAAAAAGAAAGCACATTAACGTTCAATTAAATTCTTACTTCCTACATTACTACCTTGAGTAAAATGTAAAACAACTACTAATATTAGTGCTAACGTGGGATAAATCATCAATAATCTGACTGCAATCGCTTGTGATTGTTCAGTCATAGAAAACACAAGCATAAAGTTAGAGTAAATGAAAAAAATCAAAAAGAAGAGCCCGCTTATCAAAATTACTTCCGTAACTTTTTCACAATAATTCTTGCTGATCAATAAATATAATAGAAATGGCACCACACATAAAAGAGTTAGTAATAAGTAATTCAGATTGGTTAGTCCACCATCTAATAAAAAATTCCCTAATAGAAGTCGTAAGACGATGGCTGATCCGTAAACTACTAGAAAAACGCCTACAATACACAGTACAAATAAAGTCCTTTTTGACTGTTTTATTTTCCCCACTCCTTTTCTTTAATTATATGTAGTAAAGAAAAGTAAAATCACTTCCATAATGCGAATTGAATATGATCGGTCAAAAAGAGAAACCAATGGATTTATAATTGATTTCTCTTTTTCCTAACGAACCAAGCTACGTTACCTAACCTCCACTAATTATTACAGTACCAATTCAGCATTACCCTCGGGATATAAAGATAATTCAAACAAAAATTGTTCCAATGTGATCATATCCTTCTCCATTCAAAGTTACTCCTAAAAATGACAAAAAAGCATGCAGAGAAATAAATTGCTTTCTCTGCATGCTTTGCTCTTGCACTAGCGACTAATTACAAACTTATGCTTTTGTATAACGAAGTACAGGGAAACGTGCCGCTTTCGTTTCATCAAGACGATTGATAACAGTTGTATGCGGTGCGTTTTGTACGATTTCTGGGTTTTCTTCCACTTCTTTCGCAATTTGAATAAGTGCATCACAGAATGCATCGAGTGTTTCTTTCGATTCTGTTTCTGTAGGCTCAATCATCATGCCTTCCTCAACGTTAAGTGGGAAGTAAATTGTAGGCGGGTGATAGCCAAAGTCAAGCAGTCGCTTCGCCATATCTAGCGTACGCACGCCAAGTTTCTTCTGACGGCGACCCGACAGAACAAATTCATGTTTACAATGACGGTTATATGGCAAATCGAAATGTGGCTCCAATCTGCGCATCATGTAGTTCGCATTCAATACGGCATATTCCGTAACAGCTTTCAGGCCATCTGGCCCCATTGAACGAATATACGTGTATGCCCGCAGATAGATACCGAAGTTACCGTAGAACGGTTTAACACGTCCAATCGATTGTGGTAAATTGTATTCAAATGTGTAAACTTCATCTTTTTTCACAAGGACTGGTTTCGGCAGGAATGGAATAAGATCCTTCTTCACACCAACCGGACCTGAACCTGGTCCACCGCCACCATGTGGTCCTGTGAATGTTTTGTGCAAGTTTAAGTGAACAGCATCGAAGCCCATATCGCCAGGGCGTGCTTTAGACATAACCGCATTCAAGTTTGCGCCGTCATAATAAAGTTTTCCGCCAGCAGCATGAACGATTTCAGCCATTTCAAGAATTTCTTCTTCAAAAAGACCAAGTGTATTCGGATTCGTCAGCATTAGTGCCGCCGTGTCATCTCCGACATGCTTTTTCAAGTCCTCAAGATCAACAAGACCATCTTCACCTGATTTTACTGTGATCGTATCGAACCCAGCAACTGTAGCTGATGCTGGGTTTGTACCGTGTGCAGAATCGGGAACAAGTACTTTCGTACGTTTGAAGTCGCCGTTTGCTTCATGGAAAGCCCGAATCATCATCAAAGCTGTCCACTCGCCGTGCGCTCCTGCTGCAGGTTGTAGTGTCACTTCATCCATTCCTGTAATTTCTACAAGATGCTCTTGCAGGTCATATAAAACCTCTAGCGCACCTTGAACAGTCGACTCTTCTTGCAATGGATGAATATTCGCGAATCCAGGATAACGTGCAACGGATTCGTTGATTTTCGGATTATATTTCATCGTACATGATCCAAGTGGATAAAATCCTGAATCGATACCGTGGTTACGATTGGAAAGTGCAGTATAATGACGCATAATGTCAAGTTCAGAAACTTCCGGAAGTTCAGCAGCTTCCTCGCGTACAAATCCCTTTGGCAATAGATTGGAAAGGTCAAGTTCAGGTACATCTAGTTCAGGAAGACTATAACCTATCCGGCCTTCTCTCGTAAGTTCAAAAATTAACGCTTGGTTATCTTTATGCATGAAGGGCCTCCATTTCCTGCACAAGTGCATCGATTTCTTCTTTCGTACGCTGTTCTGTAACGGCGATTAGTGCATGGTTAGCAAATTCAGGATACGTCAGGCCTAAGTCATAACCACCGATAATCCCTTTTGTAAATAGGTTTGCATTTACTTCTTTTACAGACCGTTTGCAATCAACGACGATTTCGTTGAAATGTGATCCACTAAATTTAACGTCGAAGCCAGCTTTTTCAAAGGTTTCTTTCGCATAGCGTGTTTTAACAATGTTCTGGTAGGCGATTTCTTGTGCGCCTATTTTACCGAGCGCAGTCATCGCTACAGAAGCAGCAAGTGCGTTCAACGCTTGATTTGAACAGATATTAGACGTCGCTTTATCACGGCGGATATGTTGTTCACGTGCTTGAAGTGTCAACACGTAGCCACGACGGCCTTCATCATCAGTTGTTTCTCCAACAAGACGACCTGGAACTTTACGCATCAACTTTTTCGTCACCGCAAAATAACCACAATGTGGTCCGCCAAATGATTCAGGAATACCGAATGGTTGTGCATCACCAACTGTAATGTCGGCACCAAGCTTCCCTGGTGGTGTTAATATGCCAAGTGCAAGCGGATTTGATGAAACAACGAACAGTCCGCCTTTAGCATGTGCAATTTCACCAATTTTTTGAATGTCTTCGATTTGACCAAAGAAATTTGGGTATTGTACAAGGACAGCAGCTGTATCCTCATCCATCATTTCTTCTAGCTTAGCCATATCAGTTACGCCATCTTTTTGTGGAATTGTGACCACTTCGATATACTGCCCAGACGCATAAGAAAGTACAACATCACGCGATTCAGGGTTAACTGTTTCAGAAATAAGAAGTTTTTTACGGCGTGTATGACCTGATGCAAGCGTACCCGCTTCTGCAAGAGCCGTTCCGCCGTCATACATAGATGAGTTTGCAAGATCCATACCTGTCAGTTCACAGATCATTGTCTGGAATTCAAAGATAGCCTGCAATTCACCTTGCGAGATTTCCGGTTGGTAAGGTGTATAAGCCGTATAGAACTCGGATCGTGAAATGACATGGTCGACAATGATCGGCTTGTAATGATCATAGACACCTGCGCCAAGGAATGATGCATATGTACGCGCATCCGCATTTTTCGCTGCAAGTTTTGAAAGTTCTTTTGTCAAAGAAGACTCGGATTTCGCTTTTTTAATATTGTACTCGCCTTTAAATCTAACCTTTTCAGGAATATCTTCAAAAAGTTCATCTACGGAAGTAATTCCGATTGTTTTCATCATTTCATCGCGATCGGTTTCAGTCATTGGAATATAACGATGCTGCATGTCCTCTTAACCCCTTTTCATAGATGGTATATGATTAGCGTTTATAAAATGGTGTAGCGATAATTACTGCTTTCAAACGCTTAGCACGAATTTCGACTTCAATTTCAGTTCCTTCAGCAGTGTGTTCACTGTTTAGAAGTGCAAAACCAATGTTCTTTTTAAGTGTCGGTGATTGTGTACCCGTTGTTACTTCACCAATTTGTTCTTCGCCAAGGAATACTTTATAACCTGTACGCGGAATTCCTTTGTCGATCATTTCCACGCCGACAAGTTTACGCGGCACACCATTTTCTTTTTGGGAAGCTAGAACTTCTTTACCAAAGAAATCCTCTTCTTTATTCAACTTCACAACGAAGCCAAGGCCCGTTTCAAGTGGTGAAATATCTTTTGATAGTTCTTGTCCATATAGTGGTAAACCAGCCTCAAAACGTAGTGTATCACGTGCACCAAGACCTGCTGGTACAACACCTTCACTTGCGCCCGCTTTCAGAATAACACTCCATAATGCGACAATTGCTTCAGGAGAGCCGTAAATTTCGAATCCATCTTCTCCCGTGTATCCAGTACGCGAAACAAGAACTTGGTGTCCGGAAATGTCAACATTTTCTTTGAAACGGAAAAACTTAATGTCTGCTAAAGGCTCATCCGTCAATTTTTGAAGTACTTCTTGCGCAATAGGTCCTTGCAATGCAAGCAGTGCGTAAGAAGATGATGCGTCCTCAATTTTGACATCGTCCGTAGTATGGCTATTCATCCACTCAAGATCTTTGTCGATATTTGAAGCATTGACTACCAAAAGGTAATTATTATCCCCACGTTTGTAGATTAAAAGATCATCCACAGTCCCGCCACTTTCATAACACATAGCCGTGTATTGAGCTTGTCCGTCTTTAAGTTTCGACACATCGTTCGTAACCATCTTTTGCAAATATGATAATGCGCCTTCTCCTGTAACAAGCACTTCACCCATGTGCGAAACATCAAAAAGGCCTGCTTTTGTCCGTACAGCTTCGTGTTCAGCTTTAATGCTTGAAAACTGAACAGGTAATTCCCAACCACCAAAATCAATCGTTTTACCGCCGTATTCAGCGTAACTGTCAAAAAGAACCGTGCGTTTCAATGACTCTGACAAGTTCTATTCCCCCTTAAAAATTTGATAAAAAAAGACAGAGGTCCCCTAATTAGGAAACCTCTGTCCTTGTACCTGAAAGTTTGACCTTGCGGCTTTCCTCGTTGGTGACCAGCTTAACCGGCGCTCTCCAGAGATGCGTCATGTATGAGTCTTGTTACCTGAGAGATTCATAACAATAAGTTACTTGCTCCTTCGGCGACGCCATTGCGTGCTCTCCCCATACAATCATTCGCGTTATTCAATTGAAATAAAGATAACTAAGATTCGGACAACTAATGCCCTTTCGCCTTATATCTTAACATTTCATTTTTAAAAGCGCAATACTTTTTAATTGACAGTCGTTTTAACGAACTAAAATAGATATTAACTATAAATCGTTCGTCTTTTTGGCCATTAATTAAATTTTCGTCCAATTAAAGGAATAAGAAAACGATAATCGGTGGTTTATTTTCGTCTTCATTTATATTTCCCCTTTAAGTCTTCCTATTTGGAATGCGATATAATCCACAATGTCACGCAAAGATCGATTTTCCGTTTCGACTTTAAAATGTGCACCATGTAGATATTGAGGTTTTCGATTATTAAACAACTGTTCAAGGTCGGAGCGTGTCGATCTTTGTACAATCGGACGGTTTCGGTCCGTGGAAATCCGTCGCCATATGTCACGAAACGGAGCATTCAGAAAAAAGACAAGACCTGTTTCCCGCATAATCTCCCTATTTTCTTTACGCATCGCCACACCACCACCTGTCGCAATGATACAAAATTCATCACGGAACGTGCGAAGGAACTCCGTTTCCATTTCACGAAAACGTTCTTCACCATACATTTCAAATATTTGGGGGATCGTCAAACCAGTCATCCTCACGATTTCAGTATCCATATCATAATATGGCATTTTCGTCGCAAAGCTGAGTCGTTTACCGATCGCACTCTTCCCACATCCCATATAGCCAATCAAATACACTTTTTTCATGTCATCACCCACTTGGCAGAACGAATAGTTTTATCCGTTCCGTTTCATTGTTCTCACCGTTTCGTTTTCATAATACGTTTCAAGCGAATCATAACTTCTTTGAATACTATCATGCCATGAAACGAGGGAGAAAAGAAAGAGACTAACGAAAAATAATAAAATAATTGCGGCCGCAAGCATGGCTCCATGTTCATTTCGGATATAATCCAACCGCAAAACCCCTTACTTTAATGGAATCATTCAACATTGTCACATTAGCAGTTATAGTTATGCCATCAAATGTAAACGTGACTGCCTTTACTCCTGTAACTAAAGGAATATGCCCAGTTGTGTCTACTCGCTTCCGGATAACTGTTCCGCTTTGTTCAATATCAATCAGCCCCCGATTGTTCTTAAGCCGGATTGCACTTCCGCCGTTAACCAATCGGATTTCGTTGACGTCAGATAGAAGGTATTGTAAATCGGCCGAGAATAATTCCCATTCAGTTGATGAGTAATCTGTATAGTGTTGTTCTATCGAGCCTTTCCAGAAGAAAAATAATAAGAATAGATGAATGAAAATGGTCATGATGATTAGTTGAAAGATACTTTCTAAAAATGTATAGCCCTGTTCATTTGGTTTCTTCACGAATGAACGCATTTATTGAACACCTTCTCGACTATCTCATAAGACACACAAACGGATTGTCCGTTAATAGTCCAATTATAATCCACTCCATCAACTTGACGGACACCCTCCATCAAACCATACGCTCTAAAATAAATAGCCCCTTGATGAGTAGTTTCCGCCGCATACATATGCGCCTTCTTTATTTGTAACTTTGAGGTCACTATTGAAGCAAATGGAAGTAGTGTCCCAAATATTACAATCACAATCGTCAATGTAAGTACCGCTTCCGGCCATGAGTATCCCCCTTCATTCATAGATAATCATCCTTCCACGCTGAAATTGAAATCGTATTTCGATAATTCCGGAACTCGTTAAGAATGCCATTGTACCAGACTTCAGGATATCTCCATTTCCACGAAATTCAATCGCCTTCAATTGGCTCGTGCCTGCCAAACGCATCCCTTTAGGAAAAACGTTTCGTGCAACTTCAACTTTCACTTCCCCGTCCACCAAATAAGATGTGATATATTCAGTTCCCGAATCCTTGAATTGCAATCCTGTTGCTACATAGTTTGCCATCGAATAAGCTTGTAAATTATAGACAGTAGCTATAAATGCTTGAAGCGCGTCATCCTCAGATTCAGCTTGTATCCATTTGTCACCAATAGGCAAAATGATTGCTGTTATAATTGACAGAACAGCTAATACTAGAACCATTTCAAGGAACGTGAATCCACTTTCCTTAGTCTGCTCCAAAACTGGCGGATCCCCCCACCTTATCCACTTTCCCATCTCCATCAATTGACAATTGCGTTCCATCAGGGCACTGGGCATTTTCGGGCAGATATTCCTTTTCAGTCATTTCTGCAAGCGAGGTCGGCAGATGTTTTTCATCCATTTTAAACGCCTCAATTTGTCCTTGAACCATTTGCATATAAGCATCACACCCCTTTTCATCAATTGACTTAGAATGCTTTGTGACATTCGGGATTGCAATGAGAATGAGAACCGAAATAATCAAGAGAACGATCATCATTTCAATTAGCGTGAACGCTTTTTCATTATGAATAAATTTCATCAAATTCTCCCCCTCATAATTTATCCATCATTCCGTAAACCGGTAAAAGTAAAGCGAGATATGCTGCCAAAATACAGATTGCAATGATACTAAATAAAACTGGCTGAAGTAGCGCCAATGCCTTCGCTAGCTTCTCATCAATCGCTTCACTTAGATGTTCGCTGTAAATCTGAAGTTCTTTCGGTAGATAACCGCTGTCTTCACCATGCTTGGCGAATGCAGCCAGTTGGTCCATCAATCCTTCTGTCCTACTGATCGCGGTGTGGAATGAATCTCCAAAAACTACCTGCTCTTTGACATTTTTCGTAATTTCACTTAACACTAGATCCAAATTTTGATCAATTAATACATCCAAAGCATTTTGCAAGGAAAGGCCCGACTGAAGCAATCCCCCAATTTCACTAGAAAAGTCGCGAGTCTTTACTATCGAAAAGAATGTACTAGCGACAGGGATGGACATTAATACGCGAATTTTTGTTGCAGGCGCAAACTTTTTGTAGATAATGGTGCATAATACCGTTAGTAATGCAGAGACTAACACCATACTTATGATGAAATCGGGGATTCTCGTCACAAGCGAGGGTAATGACGAAACAAATCCCCCCCCTTGACCTTTTCGAGATATCGCTAACGCTTCCATGTTAGGTAAAAAGTACCTTCGGAAGGCCATAAGCAATGCGGCAATCAGAATAAAAAGAACCACAGGATAAATAAGTAGATTTTTTAACTTCTTCCTTTTTTCTTCTGCTTTTCTCATACGAACAGCCATGCCCCTCAAAGCCTGCGCGACTCGCCCGTCCACTTCAGCAATCGCGATAGGAAGAAGCGTTCCGGATGAGAACCCAAAACTAGCAAGGATATGAGTGACACCGAACCCTTCCTTAAAATCTTTATTCATTGCTTCCAGCACAGGATTATAATCTTTCAAATGATGTGGTACTAACAAAGTAACTGCATCATGAAATGTGTATCCCTCAGTTAATAACACAGAAAGTCTTTCTAGAAATACCGGTCGATTTTGGAATTTTTCTTTTTTGTGAAATAACAATCGTTTTTTTGATTTATCCATCTTGCACCACACTTGGCCTGTTATATTTCTGAAAAAGCGACTCCACTTTATGTTCCTCAGGAACAATTACTCTTTCACCTTTCATGATGGTGTCCGTCATTCGATTAAGCGTGTCTCCTTGAATAATTTCAAATACCGCTCCCCTTTTTCCGGAAGCACTGCGAATGAGACGCTGCGCTGAAATACAGACAATGGTTTGTCTTAATTCTTCGGCAGAAATACCAAAATCCATCATCCTATAAAAACAGCCTGCTGGATCTTTAGAGTGCACGGATGTCAGTACTAAATGTCCAGTCAAGGCGGCTTGAATTGCAATTTTTGCCGTTTCACTATCACGTATTTCTCCAATCATGATGACATCTGGTGAATGGCGTAATATCGCCTTTAGACCTGCCGAGTACGTCATACCGGACCGTTCGTTTACTTGAATTTGAAGCAGATGTGAATGATTATTTTCAACAGGATCTTCCAATGTGATTACATGCCGTTCTAGATGATTGACGCAATGAGCTGTTAAAGAGTATATAGTGGTCGTTTTTCCACATCCGGTCGGCCCGGTCAGTATAATTAACCCTTGCGGCCCTGATACAGCCTGGCGTAATTTATCGGCCCACTCTTTTTCAATGCATAATTCATCGATTGAAACGATTTGGTCATGCCTTTGCAATCGTATAACAACACTTTCTTTCATTATCGAAGGGATTGTCGAAACTCGGAAAGAATAATTCTCACCTTGTATCTGTTTATGAAAAGAACCACTTTGGGGTTTACGCTTATCGCTAATGTCGAGTGAGGATAGGAATTTGTAAAATGAAATCATGCGGCCCGCCAACTGTGGGGGAAGAATACCGGACCGGTTCAGCCTTGAATCTTTTTTGAACGACACATCATATCCTTCTTTCATAGGAACAAGGTGAATGTCAGTCGCTTCGTACTTAATTGCTTTCTCTAATAGTCGAAAACTTTTCTGTTCTACGACGTTATCATTCTTAATCATTGAACACCCCTCTTTCTTTTGGGTTGGGTGAAGTTCAATCCAACCCGGTCGGATAAACCGCAATTCATCCTTGGGCACAGTATACGACTTACACATATGCATTGGAATACTTTCCCTCAAAGTCGAATTGTGTATCCCTAGAAAGAGGGCGATACTTGAAATTCACCCCACTTTTCGACAGCAAATATCATTTTTCGTGACAATCACCCTTATACACGTGTTTGTCACAATGAAAGAACGATTGGAGTTTACATCTGCTGTCGTTATCCCTTATAATGAATGGGAGCTTATTGTAATGTTTTATTAAGGAGGGACGCACACATGGATAACATGTTCAAGTTGATGGGCTTCTGGACAGGCATATTCGCAGTTATGTTTTATATGGGAGACATGCTGCCAGCCGCACTTCTTTTTGTTGCGAACACTGGGTTCTTCCTGCTACTTGGATATTTGAACCTAACAGAGCGGATGTACATGTACTTATTTGGAGCATATCTGATGATATTTATGGTCGGATTCAGCTACTACACAACGTTTATACACGTACCAGGCGCTGGCCACTAAAAGAAAAGTACATACAAAAAAACAGCCTTTTTTTATTGGCTGTTTTTTTGTTTTTCTATACTTATATTGGTCAAAATCCATTCAAAAATGGATTCGAATCTTTTTCCTCTTCTGGAGTTGTAGACGGTCCATGACCTGGATAGATGATAAAATCATCATCTAGGGAAAGCAACTTATCATGGATAGATGTCAGCAAAACCCCTGTATTCCCCCCCGGTAGATCTGTCCTTCCGACTCCCTGTTGGAAAAGTGTATCGCCAACAATGGCAAAACGAGATGGTCCGAAGATATACGAAACACTCCCCGGAGAATGACCGGGCGTATGCCTCACTTCAAACTCGAACGGGCCCACAGTCATCATTCCCTCATCGCTGATAAGCTTATCGGCTTTTCTAATGCGGACGTCAGGTAATCCTTGATACTTGGCAGAACCGTTTAATCTCGGATCAGACAGCCAGTCTTGCTCCTCTTCATGGATATAGACCGGGATAGTATAACGGTCCCTTATGCTGTCAACCGCCCCAATATGATCAAAATGCGCATGTGTCAATAAAATCGCGACAGGAGTCAACTCTTTACTTTTCACTTTATTAATAATACGTCCACTTTCTTCACCCGGATCCATGATTAGACAATTCCCTAATTCGTCACTGATGATGTAACAGTTTGTCTGGATTGGTCCGAGCGGATATGTATTAACTTTCAACATGGTCGGCACCTCCTGCAACTTATATTACGCAATGTGAAATACGATTTCAAACAATCGTCACTAATATCCCTCGACAAATTTGATTGCAAACAGTACAATAGAAGAGGAATAGCGCTAAATCGGACTTGCACAGTATGTGCTGACTTCTGTATTGCTCACAACAGATTGTGAGCGGTTTTAGCAGAAGTTCCTATTGAAAGGAGTGTCTTCCCTATGAACTTATTGATGATTATTTTTGGACTCATTGCAATTTTAGCGGTGGTCGGTACGGTCCAAGCATTCAAAGAACGTAACGTTTTAAGTATTTTGTTCAATCTTGGAGCTGCAGTCGTTTTTGGAGGCTTCACAATTGCTACACTTGTTTTCCAAGGATTCCCACCAACTCTATAATCGAGAAAGTGTAAGTCTAAATTTGGACAACCAAAAACATCCTTTGTGTATTTATACACAAAGGATGTTTTTTTGTTTCCTTAAAGTTAATAAAGTCTTGAGCTGTGAGTAACAATTAGCAGTTGATTTCACAGCTAGATCCAGCAGCTTGCTACTTGCCTCATCTAAGCTTGTTTTATTTTTACTCAGGAAGCGTTAACCACGTCGTCTGCGTTTTCTTTTTTATATCAATCAATTTTTCCGCAGAGTAACCAGTTAAACACTTTTGCCCCGACGGTGAACATCGAAGAACACCCGCCGTGATATCATCGGCTACAACGTCTTGACGTCCTTCTATAACGCGAATAAGTCGATATGGTGATAGGAGTTCATCGAGTTGCCCCCCCTCGTCAGGAGCGGGTATGAACACGGTTTCACTTGAACCCCATTCAACATCAGGTATTACCCACTCTGAATAATTACTAATGACGGGCATCGTCCATTCCGAGCTAATCATCCCATCCTGTCCCATGATGGTGTAGTGCGCATCCTTGTCTCCATTTATTCGCACAACGAGTAGCGTATCTTCATATGTATCAAAGTAAACAACACCGCTAACATCTAGCTGTCCCCACTTTTTAGTAAGTGGTTCATATGTATGTATCTCTCCACCATCAAGTACGTGGCCTTCGACATATCCTACAGCAATTTTATCCTCACCTAGCCATTTCGGGAATGGATCTTCAATCGCAAGCAGGTCCAAACTCTCTACTTTCCCGTTATAAATAAATAAATCAAAAGTCCAATCTTGATGAAAAGCCGTGAGAAGAATAAGGGAGGGGTCAGTATCGTTCCATTCAATCGCCAACTCTGTTGAAGCAACTATAACTTCATCTTGTACCGCACCATCCATAGTCACGATTTTAATTGTTGCAGATGCAGCATTATCACTAGTATGTAATAATAGATATTTTTTTGAAGGATGAATGAGGAGGTCGATGATTATAGATTCATCCTCATATAACGTGTCTGTCTGACCTGATTCAAAATCAAAACTATTCACTTGATAATGCCCATTTACCTTTTCGACATAGATAACTTTTGACTCGGTTAACCAGTCCGCAACGAAATGGAACTTTGATGGATCAGCAACTAACGTTTTAGTTACTTCCTCTTTAATCAGTTCGTTATTCCCTGGTTGTTCAACGGCAGTTGGTCCATCGATAATTTCATTCGTCTTCTTTGAACAGCCCATTAGTAACATGACTGTTACACAAAAGATGAATATTCTTTTTCTCACCGCGCCTCCCCCTTTCTGTATTTAAACTGAGTAAAGCGCAAGGTCCCGTTCCAGATACGACAGGCATAAGACGGACCGGCGTTCTTTTGCCCGGGAAGGATGCACAGTTCAATCCTTCTTCCTAGCTGGCTTGACTTATAGCCAGAGCGCCTGGAGCTTAACATTGTCCCTGTTAAAAAACTTATACTTTATCTTAAAAAAAAGGCTGCACGGAAAGTTCCGTGCAGAACCTTATCATTCTTTACTTTTACTGTTTAATTTCGGTGATTGTTCCTGTTCTTCCTTGAATCTAAGTAAATCTCCATTAATGATCATATCGGAATAATTTAGCTCAGTGGCAGCACGTTCGATAAACGGCTCACATTCAGCCATATCAGTTTCTTCACCAGTTTTACTATCATAACAGACCTCTTGCGCGTAAACATTTTTATCAGTTACAAAACGGCCATCACGGAAAATAGTAAACGGTTCATGATCAGGCGAGAATATGTCTGAACCAAGGTACATATCGTCTTTTGTTTCAAGCCCCATTAAATGTAGGAGAGTAGGTTTCAAGTCGATTTGTCCCGATACTTCATCCATTGTCTTCCCTTTACCGTAGCCAGGAATGTGAATGTACAATGGAACCCTCTGTAATTTCGCATTATCATAAGGGGTAATTTCCTTGTCTAAATACATGCCCATTGCCTTGTTATGATTCTCGGATATACCATAATGGTCTCCGTACATAACAATAATCGAGTTGTCATACAAACCGCTTGCTTTCAAGTCTTCGAAAAGAACTTTTATTGCCTCATCCATATAGCGTACCGTTTGGAAATATTTATTCAACGTATTTGAATTTGATGTATATTCAGGAATAAGCTTATCTTCTTCATCCAAGTCAAATGGATGATGGTTTGTCAATGTAATCAGCCTTGAATAAAAAGGCTGCGGCATTTCTTTCATCAACTCTACCGATTGGTCAATGAACGGGATATCTTTCATGCCCCAGTTGACCGCTTCTCCTTCTCCGACTGTATAACTTTCAAGATCATAAAACTTATCGATACCGAGAGCACCGTACATGATATCGCGGTTCCAGAAACTTCGGTTATTTGCGTGCATTACATTCGTGAAGTAGCCATTTTCACCTAGCTGAGCCGCCATCGATTGGTAAGTGTTTCCACTATGCGTGAAAAATACAGCACTACCATTTCTCGGGTACAGTGAGTTTTCAATGATAAACTCTGAATCCGATGTCTTTCCTAGACCAGTATTGTGATAAAAATCAGAGAAATAGAATGTATCCGGATCCTTCGTTAATTCATTCAAAAATGGCGTAATGACATGTCCATCCATTTCCTCATTAATGACAAACGACTGCAAGGATTCAAGCGAGATTGCAATAATATTACGACCTTTTGCAACTCCGTACATCTCAGGATCTGGAGCAGCGTAATTCGCATTAATATAGTTACCTACTTCTACTAGTTCACTGCCATCCGCAAGCGCACGTTGAGCATGGGATTTGGATTGAATGAACAAATCGTAAATATGGTAATTATATGTTCCGATATTTTTCACAAGAAGTTCTCTATCAAAACTGCGAGTTAATAGTTGCGGTCTTTCCATTTCGGCTAGACCAAGGTTTACCATTATAACTGCAGCAGTCATTACGAAGTAAAGTTTACGTCCAATTTTATTTGATTGTTCCACCCGATCAGTCTTAGGTATAAATTTGATTGCCAAAAAGATTATGAACACATCTGTGAAAAAGAATATGTCCGTGACCATTAGATTAGCAGTAACTGAAGATGAAAGATCTCCGAAGTTACTCGTTTGGAACAAGACTGGCAAGGTAATAAAATCATTGAAAAATCTATAGAAAACTGCATTACTAAACATAACAATTGAAGTCATCACACTTATTGTCAGTATATAAATGTTGCGTCTTTTCGTACTCTTGATGAATAGTGCAATACCATAAACAAATAAAAGGAAACTAAGAGGATTCAGAAAAAGAATGAATTCCTGCATTATATTATCGATTTTCATATTGAAGCTTGTAAGATAACCGAAATATGTTGTCAACCAAGTCGCCACTATTGCTACTATGAGTACGGAATGTTTTGACCATACTATTTTGTTCACTCCATCTCTTCCTTTCGAAAATAGATTCACATAAAAAACGTTCGAACTAAATCTTACTACATAATAGACGGGGTAGCTGAAGAAAAGTTTCACTAATTACCAAAATAAGTCCAAATGAACGATGATACTGGGTCTATCCTCATAGTTTTGCTATTTCACTACGCAAGATTAGCACCGCTTTCAAATAGTCTTCTTTCATTAGCAGTCCATTGTCATAAAGATCCTTCACTTCTGATTGCACCATATCAATGTCATCTTTTCGATTCCCCGTATAGACATAAATCCCGAAACGCTTCAGCAATTGGAGAACACCCAGATAGTCTTTCATATACAGATAATCTCTTTTTCATCTGTAACTATTTTGCTAACAGGAATATCGTGACTTTCAACAGGTATCCTATGATTCGTTTGAGCTACAAATGCTAACGACAATGTAGCACCATTGTAATCCGACATGTAGCGGTCATAATATCCTCCACCAAAACCAATCCTATATCCTTCGTCAGAAAAGACTAGCCCAGGTACAATTTGCAAATCAATCTCGTTTTTCTCAACCGACAGTGTTTGATCAGTTATCGGCTCAAAAAGGCCCATATAGACCGTTTCCAAACTTTCATATGATGTAATAAGACGAAAATCCATCTTCCGGGTTGCATGGATGCATTTAGGTACAGCAATTCGTTTACCAGCTGCCCAAGCCGCTTCGATAAGCGGGCGTGTGTCCACTTCGGGGTAACGAGAAATCGTTACCCCGATTGTATCCGCACTTCGAAATTCATCTGTTGCAAGTACCCTGTCTGTAATCTTCAAAGATTTTTTTAGATGTTCAGTACGATTTATATTATTCAATGTAACTAACACTTGATTCCTTAAAATCTCTTTACTCATTTAGTATCCCCCCGTTCTGAAATGAAAAAACCAAAACCGGTGAAGGTTTTGGCCTGAGCGATTATTTCGTTTCACGGTGCAAAGTTTGTTTCTTTTCACGTGAGCAATATTTTTTCATTTCAATCCGTTCTGGATTGTTACGTTTGTTTTTCTTAGAAATATAGTTGCGTTCACCGCATTCTGTGCAAGCAAGTGTAACATTTACGCGCATTGTTGGTCCCTCCCACTCATCAAGAATGTAAAGTTTTATATGAGCATAACTTATACGACCTATCAAGTATACCACATCAACAGCAAATGTCCACTAAAAAAATCATAATTTCCACAACAGCTTTCTTATGATAAAATAGTAGCACAATGATTCACCAGAGGAGTGGTAAAATGGACATCACGATAATACTGATTATTATTGGACTTATATGTATAATAACTTCATTTTTCCTCGGCAATTCTTCATCCAGCTACGCCGATGAATTGGAACAGGTTTCAATTAGTATTCATCAGGAAACGAATGGCTTAAAGAAAAGATTGAAGGCTGTTGAAGAAGAGTTAATGATTGGTGTTGGTCCGCTAACTACAGTCGGCAAAACGCAAACAACTGCAAAACCTGTTCACGTAATCATTGTCAATCAAATTCTATCATTGCATTCCCAAGGTTATTCTATCAGTGATATCGCTGTACGTTCCTCCTTATCAAACGACGATGTAATCGCAGTGTTACAATCGAAAGGCGTGATTACATGATCCGTGAAATTTTACGGGCAGTCGGGATTGGTTGTATTCTTGCCGCGGGAATCCTTTATTTCACCATTGATAGTAAGGTTCCTTCAGACAATGACACGCAACAATTGCAGGCAAATGTTGAGAAACTCCAAAGTGAACTTGCTAAAACGAAAGAGCTATTAGCTACTGCACAGACTACATCTTCAGTTAAAGAAAATGTTCCAAAAACAGATGCAGAGAAAGCCGTTAGCAAGGAAGATGACGCAGCCAAAAGTAACCCCTCCTCCGATGCGATTGTTAAAACCATTTTAACGATTGAAAATGGTTCGAATTCGACAGTTGTCTCAGCAACCCTAGAGGAATTGGGGATTATCGAGAATGCAGCCATCTTCGAGTCATATCTTGAAGAATATAACTTAACTGGCAAAATACAGATTGGTGAACACCAAGTCGATTCTTCAATGAATTTCAAAACAATCGCCAAAGAAATTACGACAGTAAAAAAGTAGGAAAACCAAATGGTTTTCCTACTTTTTTAATTGGAGTCTACTTTAGGTGCTTGTATGATAAGTTGTTTAGCCGCTGTGGACGTTTCTTCTTTAGCTCTTTTTGCTTTCAATTTAAAATATTCATCCACAGCTTGTTCTGCAATTTGATTGTTTGCATATGTGTAGCCACGCGGAACTGTAGAGATATTAGGAATGACGACTGCATAAGCTATTTCTGGGTTTTCATAAGGCGCAAAACCGACATGTGATAGGTTGATTGTCGGTTTTCCAGAGCTAAATGCCTGCGCCGTCCCCGTTTTCCCGGCTCCATCATATTCTTTTCCAGCAAAGAAATTCGGGGCCGTCCCTTTAGCCCCGTAATACACGTAGTGCATTCCACGCTTCACTTGAGCAATTTCCGCATCAGTATTCTGGATCCTATTTAAGATATTGACCTCTGTTTCTTGAATAAGGGGACCAAGAATTTTACCGTCTTCAGATGGTTCACGAATTTCTTTTAACACTTTCGGAGCCACCCGATAACCACCATTTGCAATTGTTGAGACATATTGAGCAAGTTGTAGTGTTGTATAAGTATCGTACTGTCCAATGGATAAATCCAATAAAATACCTATTGAATTACTATCCCCAATCAGACCGCCTGACTCGCCCGGTAAATCAATGCCGGTTTTTGTTCCAAGTCCGAAAGAAGCGAAAGATTGCCGGAACGTATCGAATGCATTTTTTCTAATAAGTGCCGAGTCTTCAGAGCTATTGTTAGAATTCGCCAAGGCCAATGCAATACGGAACATGTATACGTTCGAAGACCTACCGATTGCTTCAATATCAGTTACAGCAACCCTAGAGTTTTGATTAAACAGCGATCTTTTTGTAATACCACCGATTCTAATTGGTTCATCTATCTTCGTTTCGCCAATACGTACCACATTTTCCTGATACCCTGTAAGAAGCGTCGCCATCTTCACTGTTGATCCAGCCTCGTGAAGTGCAGTGAACGTACCAAATGCATAGTCCCAAATTTCGAGCTTGCCTGTTTCTGGATTCGTAACAACCTGCTTGCCTACAAGTGATAGAACTTCACCGTTATTCGGATTCATCATGACTAAGAAAGCTCTGTCCAATTCTCCGGTATTTGGTTTTCTTTTTAATTCCAACAGTTTATCCGAAACTATATTTTCAAGCGTCTCTTGCAGTTCGCTATCAATCGTCAGAATAAGATCCTTGCCAGGTTCGCCTTGTCGGATTGTTTTCGTTTCGACGACACGGCCGCTACGATCTTTAATATTCTTCACAATTGTTTTTTGCCCTTTTAATAAATCTTCATAATATTGCTCAATATAACTTTTTCCAACACGGTCATTTCTTGAATAATCCCGTGCCAGGAAATACTTCTCACGAGATTTAGGAATACCTTCAATGGGACTCGTGGTTGTCCCTAGAATCGTATTGTCTGATTTCCTCACACGCTCCCAATCTGTCGTTGTATCCACGCCCGGTAACTCTCCTAGACGTTCAGATACAGTTGCGAATTCCTCGTCCGTCACATTCCCACTTTTAACGATTTGTGGGGAGTACGCATAGCCCGACATCATTTCTCTGTAAATCGCAAGTACTTCTAGCTCCTCTTCCGTAAAAGAATCAATTTCTTCGTCCGTAATTCGTTCTCGTGTAAGCCTATTAATCTCCTTCTGCAATTCCGTCCGTGAAAGTGTACTATCCTTTTCCAGCGCCTCTTGTTCCTTTATAGAAACCTTTTTCAACGCAGCCTCAGAATTCTTTAAAATCCAAAAATCTCTCTTATCCCCAATGGTAATCCTTTTCGTATCTTGTTCAATCAAGATCGCAAGTTGCTCAGCGACTTTTAGCATATCTGCTGAAGTCGTCGACGTCATTTTCGTATATGTAATGGCGTTTTTCGGATCATTATCAACAAGAACGCGTCCCATGCGGTCAAATATTTTCCCCCTTGGCACGCTTGTATTGATAGGGATTTCTTCCTTTTTTTCCAACTCGCGGGAATATTCTTCCCCTTTAACGATTTGTAAATAACCAAGGCGAAAAATGAGCAATGAAAATAGGACAAAGATTGAAAAGAATAGGAAGTTCATTCGGAATGCGATATGTTTTCGTTGGCGTATTTTAGCCTGATCCGCCTTACGCACCTGTTTTTTCATAATGTCCCCCCTCGTTAATCATTTTGAATTATAACACTCAAAACAACAAAAGCACACATCTTGACGAACAAGATGTGTGCTTGGTTCCTTCTAGATAAAGTTATAAATTTATTTACCGAAACGTTTTGCAACTTCGTCCCAATTAACAACATTCCAAAATGCTGAAATATAGTCAGGACGACGGTTTTGATAGTTTAGATAGTAAGCATGCTCCCAAACGTCTAGTCCTAGAAGAGGCGTTTTGCCTTCCATGATTGGTGAATCTTGGTTTGGAGTTGACATAATTTCAAGTTCTCCGCCATTCAGTACGAGCCAAGCCCATCCTGATCCAAAACGAGTTGCACCCGCTTTTGCGAATTCTTCTTTAAATGCATCAAAGCTACCAAACTTGTTGTCGATTGCTTCAGCAAGTGCGCCTGATGGATTGCCGCCACCTTCTGCTGATAAAAGTTCCCAGAAAAGTGAATGGTTTGCGTGACCGCCACCGTTGTTACGGACAGCCGTACGTTTGCTTTCAGGTACTGCATCAAGGTTCGCAATAAGTTCTTCGATAGATTTGTTTAGAAGTTCTTCATTTCCTTCAAGAGCGTTATTCAAGTTCGTTACATATGCATTATGGTGTTTAGTGTGATGAATGTTCATCGTTTCTTTGTCGAAGTGTGGTTCAAGTGCATCATAAGCGTAAGGTAGTTCTGGTAATTTGTAAGTCATTTGTCCATTCCTCCTCAAGAGATTCATAAATATGCTACCTTTCAACATTATCAAAATTATGAATAACGTTCAAATAAAATGGACTATTTAGGAACGTTTCATTTGATAAAGAAAATAAAGACTGCAATCATCACAACCATGACAAGTCCTTTTGTCACAACCGAAGTGAGAAATCCAACGAGCGAACCAATGCCTGTCTTTACAGACTGCTTCACTCCGGACCGAGATACGACAAGTTCCGCGATGACCGCACCTAAAAATGGCCCTACTAAAATACCGGCAACCGGAATGACGAAAGGACCAATAAGAAGTCCAATTGTACTTCCCCACATCCCCGCCTTAGAGCCACCGAACTTTTTCACACCGACGAGATTCGATAGTGTGTCTGCACCGAACAGCAAGATAACGAATAATACCTGAATGATCCAAAACCAAATAGTCATCCCTTCAAATGTATCGATGAGTCCATATAGAAGGAAACCTCCTACAATGAAAAGAGCCGTTGGAATGATCGGATATACGAGTCCGGCAAAAGCAATAATAAACATGGCAATCGCAATAATCCAACCTATAACTTCCATAAAATCATCCCCTTATTCGAACGATTATGCTCTGTTTCCAAGAATTGCTTCGGCTATATTTACGGCATGGTCACCGACCCGCTCTAAGTTAGAAACAATATCGACAAATACCATTCCAGATTGTGCTGTACAACGACCTTCATTAAGCCTCAAAATATGATTTTTTCTAAATTTCCGTTCCATCTTGTCAATGAGAACTTCTTTTTCGGCAACCGTTCTTGCCATTTCCATATCATTTTGATTGAGTGCGTCAACAGCTTTCTGAACGGTTTCAATCGTTAGCGTGAACATTTCCGTCAAATCATTCATCGCATCTTCCGTCAATTTTACGCGGTTAACATCACGATAGTCAATGAGTTCAATGATATTTTCGAAATGATCACCAATGCGTTCAATATCACGAACCGTATCCATAAGCATAAAGTGACGTGCAGATTCAACTGGCGAAATACTAACTGAAGTAATTTCAACAAGATAGTCCGTAATCTTGCGGTCCAAGTTATTGATGGCATCTTCAATTTGATAAGCAGTCTCTGCGTGTTTTTTATTACCCGTTTTCAAGTATTCGAAAGACTCCTGTAAACCACGGACACCGAATTCACCCATACGAATAATTTCTTCTTTCGCTTGTCCGATTGCAACTGCAGGTGATTGTTCTATAAAGTGCCTGTCCAAATGCTTCGGCTTGTATTCTATTAATACATCTTCACCTGGGATCATTTTTGTAACCAACCAAGCCCATGCTCCAATTAGAGGGAATTGGATGATTGTATTGGCAATATTGAACGAACCGTGTGCAAATGCAATTTGCATTTTATTTTCAAGGGCCAATACCCCTGATATCCACTCGACATACGCAGTGAAGGGTATAAGAAGTAGCATGAAGATTACTGTTCCGACGATGTTAAATAATACGTGCGTTGCAGCAGCACGCTTCGCCGCCACCGATGCTCCAATTGAAGCAAGCACAGCTGTAATCGTTGTTCCAATATTATCTCCGAATAAAATTGGTAATGCTCCGTTGATATCGACGAGATTTTCTGCATAAAGTCCTTGCAAAATACCAACTGTCGCACTGGAGCTTTGAACAATCAAAGTAAATACCGTTCCAACCACGACGCCTAGCATAGGCTGGTCACTCATCGATATCATTAGATCTGTAAACGATTCTAATTCCCTAAGCGGCTTCATCCCACCACTCATTAATTCAAGTCCTAGAAACAGGCCACCAAATCCAAAAATAACTTCACCTACATTTCTAATTGAACTCTTTTTAATGAAAAAGATGAGGAACGCTCCAAACGCCATAATCGGAAGTGCATAGGCTCCTACATCTAATCCGATGATAAAAGCAGTAACAGTCGTTCCGATATTCGCTCCCATTATGACGCCAATCGCTTGACGAAGCGTCATGAAACCTGCGCTCACAAGTCCTACGGTAATAACAGTCGTCCCAGAACTCGATTGAATCAAGACTGTGACGATAATTCCGACAAGTACACCCATGAACGGATTCGTCGTGAATCGGTCAAGGATTGCGCGGAGCCTATCACCCGCCGCTTTTTGAAGGCCATCTCCCATATACTTTATAGCGAACAAGAAAATTCCGAGTCCACCAAGAAACTGAAACAGCATTTCCTGCCAGTTTACCTCCATTACGCAGTCAACCCCTCATTATACTTTATGTATTGCATCTCATTATGAGGATAGTCACCCCAAATTGTAAATAGTAGTAGTCGAATCTTTACATTCCCTTTACAATTGATTTACGTAACGTCATCAATCTGTCGAAAATAGTAGCGCGCACAATTGCGTCGTAAAATGATAGACTGTTATTGATGGAGGGGGTTGAAAAGTGAAGTTCCACCAACTAGTCAAAGCAGCAATCCATGAACCTAAAAAATTAGCAGCCTTTCGCCTATTACCTATCGGCAAAGTGTTTCGCTATGTTTTCATTTTCGTTGCGTTGTTCACATTGCTATCATTCACCCGTTATATAGCAGGAGATGCAGTCTTATTCGAATCATCGCCAGAACTGCTCGAACATGGAGAAACAATCGGTGGACTCATATATCCAATTGCATTTCTTCTGCAGCTCGTTATCAGTACGACTTATATCTTCATCCGAATCAGTATTTTTGGTTACGTGGGAATCCTGTTGTTAAAACTGATGAAAAGACGAGGAGAATACCGTCATATGTGGAGAACTTCCGCTATCGCGATTACCATCCCTATTCTTCTGACTATCGGCCTTGATTTCTTTCCGGCAATGAAAAACGTTAGTACAGGTATTACATCCCTTGTCCACTTCGCTTATATTGCGGCGGCGGCTAAGTACTATCCCAAAATACCTCGATGAATACTTCCTCTTTTCGTGCATATAGTGGCGAAAGGGGGAATTTCCATGAGAATACTACTACTCGCAGCTTTATTATTCGTAACCGTTCATTTCATCCGACTCGATTTAATGGAAGGCACAATCCCGCTTGCTTCTTTTGTTCAAGAACAGCCTGCATGTGAAGAAGAACAAGTCAAGACGATACCTGTCACAACAGTTGATGGAGATACGATTGAATCACTATTCTCATTGTATCCCGATCCCGAATCTGGCTTCATCGATAGATTGGCTTCCTTCTATTCATTGAACCCACATCTTCAAAATCAACAGATTATTGGAGGCGAGAAAATCGTACTCCCACTTACCGTTATGCAAACGGAAAAATGCATAGAGTCTAATCGATAAGGGTTGTCCCTTGTCTTTTTGCTATGAAGATTGCTAAAATAGTTATAGTTATGAGGCTAATGCCGACTAAGGAGCGAAATAAATGAATGCTATGATAAACAGAAAAAACACACGTCCTGTACGAGTTGGTAACCTGACAATCGGCGGAAGTGATGAGCTTTTCATCCAAAGTATGACAACGACTAAGACACATGATGTCGAAGCAACAGTCGCAGAAATCATGCGTTTAGAAGATGCCGGATGCCAAATTGTCCGTGTTGCGTGTCCAGATGAGCGCGCGGCATATGCTATCGGTGAAATCAAAAAACGCATCAACATTCCTCTTGTCGTCGATATCCATTTCGACTATAAATTAGCGTTGATCGCTATTGAACAAGGGGCAGACAAAATTCGGATTAACCCTGGTAATATCGGAAGACAGGCAAAAGTCGAAGCTGTCGTCAATGCAGCTAAAGCAAAAGGTATTCCGATTCGAATTGGTGTCAACGCCGGTTCACTTGAGAAAAAAATTCTTGAAAAATATGGCTATCCAACTGCCGACGGAATGGTAGAGAGTGCTCTGCATCATATTAAAATATTGGAAGACCTTGATTTCCACGATATCATCGTGTCTTTAAAAGCTTCCGATGTAAATTTAGCGGTCGAAGCGTATCAAAAAGCTGCAGCAGCATTCGATTATCCCTTGCACCTCGGTATTACAGAGTCTGGGACGTTGTTTTCGGGGTCTATTAAGAGCTCTGCGGGTCTCGGCACCCTCCTATCAGCAGGCATCGGCAACACGATGCGTGTATCACTGAGTGCCGATCCTGTCCAAGAGGTTAAAGTGGCACGGGAGTTGCTAAAAATATTCGGTCTTTCCTCAAACGCCGCGACACTTATTTCTTGCCCTACATGCGGACGAATTGAAATTGACCTTATTACGATCGCAAATGAAATTGAAGAATATATTTCACATATTAAAGCTCCACTTAAAGTGGCAGTGCTTGGCTGTGCAGTCAACGGTCCCGGCGAAGCGCGTGAAGCGGATATTGGAATCGCGGGCGCACGTGGCGAAGGCCTTCTCTTCATGAAAGGAAAAACAGTCCGTAAAGTACCGGAAGCTACGATGGTTGAAGAGTTAAAAATCGAAATCGACAAGCTTGCGGAAGAGTATTTCGAAAAGAAAAGACAGGAAGAACTCCTCCTGCAAGGTGAGACAGCGGAATGAGAAACCTCCGCTTCGGCATCGACATTGATGGTACAGTGACATGCCCCACTTCTCTCTTGCCGCATATCAATGAACAGTTCGGATGTAATCTTGTCCTTGATGATATTAAAGAATATGACTTAACAAAAGCATTTACAGTAGATGAAAAAGCATTCTACGAGTGGTATAAAGGTGCGGAGGCACATATTTACAAAACGTCTCCCGCACAACAATATGCCAAAGACATTTTAACTAGCTTTCAAGCGCAGTTTGAACTGTATTACATTTCTGCCCGTGGCCATCATGTCTATGACTCCACGCTGGACTGGTTCAAACAACAGGAAATCCCGTTCGATCATATCGAACTTGTCGGAAGTCATTATAAAATTGAGACCGCGAAAAAGTTCGGTGTTCATGCATTTTTTGAAGACAAGCATGATAACGCGGTTGAGATCCATGAAGAACTCGACATTCCTGTCATACTATTTGACACACCGTATAACAGGATGCCGATTCCTGAAGGCGTCATCCGAGTCTACGATTGGCAAGAAGCGAATAGTTGGATCAAGAAGTTATTTCCTATAGAAGAACCTTCATTTAATTAAAAAAAACGGTGTGAAACTCTCATGATAGAGTTTCACACCGTTTTTTCGACTTAGAATTATGTTTAGCTTCAGCGCCCTAGACCCTCGAGTCGCTTCAAGCCTTGTAGAGACGCCACTACGTACCCGCAAGGCTGCAGGGTACGTAGTGGGGAGGGATTGAACTTCATCCCTCCTTGTCGCGACAAGACGTCACGGTTTTAAGACCGCTTCCTCTTAAGTGGCGCACTTATGCTGCGTTCCTTTTAGGCGCCAGCCGCTCTGGTCATAAGCAATCCAGCTATGTGGCAAAGATCGCCACGTCGCTGGATCGACTTATGCCTGTCGCATCTGGAAGGCGCCTTCCGCTTTTCATTGTTCCACACATAGCGGACATTTTCCGTAGATTTCGAATTTATGTCCTTCCACTTCATAGTCGGGTAAATTAACAGTAATCATTTCCATAGGGCAATGCGGGATGCTGCGCGTCTTACCACATGCAGTACAGATGAAATGATGATGGTGGATGCCTGGATCACATTGCATACGGAAATTTCGTTCCCCATTCAAATCGGTTTCTTCCAGAATACCGAGTTCAGAAAACGTCGTCAAGTTTCGATAAATTGTATCGAAACTTATTCCAGGGTTATCCTTCGCCATGAAATTCTTCACTTCAAGAGCCGTTAAATAGCGGTCTTTATGCGAAAAGAACTGTAAAATTGTATCTCTATTTTTCGTCCGTTTAAATTGATTTTCCTGAAGAATCCGCCATGCCTCATCGAGTGTCATACCAACTCCCCCTTCACTGTACGGGCATTACGTCTGCCTTGTATTTTCTTCCAAGCGAGTACCACTAACAAAATAACTATCGATGTGACGACAATCGTTCCCCCCGGAGCAATATCAAGATAATAGGCAGAAACAAGTCCAATGATAACCGCTAACTCACCGAAAATAATGGAGTAGATCATCGCGCTCTTAAAACTTTTCGCAAGTTGGATAGCTGCCGCTACCGGAATCGTCATAAGTGATGATACAAGTAAAATACCTACAATTCGCATAGAAGCCCCAATAACAAGCGCTACAATGATCATGAACACCATCTGGATATAGCGTGAATTAATACCAGAAACCTTGGCATACTCCCCATCGAATGATAAGGCAAATAGTTCTTTATAAAGAAATCGGATATAAGTGATGACAATGATTGCAATGATGATAACAACGAAAAGATCCTGCCTGCTAACCGCTGACACTGAACCGAATAAATAGCCAATCAAATCAGAGCCATAGCCTTTCGATAATGAGATGAAAATAGCGCCAAGGCCAATACCTGCCGACAAAATAACCGGAATTGCAAGTTCTTCATAATGACGGTATGCCCCCCGCAACTTCTCAATCAGTAGTGACCCACCTACTGCAGATGCGATCCCAAGGTAAACTGGGTTCAGTGCAGCAAAGAAGAGCACTTGTTGGCTTAAATAAAGGCTTCCAGCGATTCCCGCAAGTGCAACATGACTGAGCGCATCCGCAATCAAGGAAAGACGTCTGACGACGATAAACAAGCCAAGTAAAGGAGCGATGACACCGATGATTAAGCCCGAAAGAAATGCATTTTGCAAAAACTCATACGATAAAATATCATTAATCATCGTTCCACCTCATCCGTGTGCTGATGGACGCGGCGAACTGGGTGTCCATACCATCTAGAAACGTCATCATCTTCCATCTTTTTATAATCGGATTGTTTACCGTGAAAATGAATTGTTCGGTTCAAACAAGCCACATGGGTTGCGAGATCAGTAACAAGGTCAATTTCATGTGTCACAAGTAAAATCGCAATTCCGTGCTCACGATTTAATGTATTGAGCATAGAATAAAACGACGCGACATTTTGCTGGTCAATACCAACTGTCGGTTCATCCATAATAAGAAGATCTGGTTTTCCTGCAAGCGCTCTTGCAATGAACACACGCTGCTGCTGGCCACCGGAGAGCTCGCCCATATTCCGTTGTGCGAAAGTGTCCATACCGACTATGCTAAGCGCTTCTAATGTTCGCTGCTCATCTTTTTTTGAAAAGCTTTTGAACATTCCTACTTTCCGAGTTAATCCGCTCCGCACAACTTCAAGAACGGTTGCTGGGAAACCAGAGTTAAAAGAATTGGATTTCTGTGAAACATAGCCAATCCGTTCCCGGTGCTTAAATGATTCTATTTCCGAACCGAAAAGCTTTACTGTTCCACTCGTTGGTTGTAAGAGACCGAGAATAATATTGATGAGTGTTGATTTACCAGAACCATTTGGCCCTATCAACGCCCAAAATTCACCCTCTCCTACCTCAAGAGAAATATGATCAAGGGCGATTGACTGTTCATAATTGAAACTGACATCGTCCAATTGAATAAGATTATTTGTCATTTTACTATCCTTTCTTTGAAACAGGAATCATTCCGATTCACTCGTCAAATTATAAACCATGACACGACCGGATACAACCATTTAAGAAAGAAGGGATTATTAGTGGATTATGCTCAACTACTGAATGAAGTCAAAATGAGAAGTGATGATGAAGTGAAAATCATTGCAAAGCAATATGGAATTGACTTTTCTAAGACAGAAATAAGGGCACTTCGACCATTGCTTGATGAAATTTCTTTCCATTGGCTTTTCACTGGTGTTCCTGAAACGTTTATCAATAAAATCCGTGGAGCTATTGGTGATAGAAAGACTGAAATCCTATTCAAGAAGTATTTAGACTCCACCAAGTGATAAATTTATTTAAAAGAAGAAAACCCGCCTGCGTATATATACTTTGCAGGCGGGTTTTCTATTTAAATTCTTAGCAGATCAATCTTATCTGGTTGAAACGATTTCGCCTTAAACATTTCTATCTCAAATTTATAAGGTGCCGATTTTTTCTTTGGATCCAGACCCACAAATGGTGTTTCAAGAATTTTAGGAATCGATTGGAATCCTTCATGATGGACAATATAAGAAAGTGGTTCAAAGCCGATATGGCCGAAACCTATATTTTCATGTCGGTCCTTCATTGCACCGCGCTCGTTCTTACTATCATTAACATGAATAACAGATATTCTGTCCATGCCCACAATTTTATCGAACTCGTTTAGCACTCCTTCAAAATCACCAACGATATCATAGCCCGCATCATGAACGTGACAAGTATCAAAACAAACCGATAAACGCTCGTTATGTGTGACTCCATCGATAATCGCGGCAATTTCATCAAAGTTACGACCGCATTCGGTCCCTTTCCCCGCCATCGTTTCGAGAGCTATGCGGACTGGATAGTCCTGGGAAAGCACTTCATTTAGTCCTTCGATAATTTTCGCGATCCCTAGGTCAACACCAGCACCAACATGCGCGCCTGGATGAAGAACAATCTGGTCAACGCCAAGTGCAGCTGTGCGCTCGATTTCACTTTGAAGGAAGTCGACACCAAGTCTGAATGTCTCGGGCTTTAACGTATTAGCAATATTGATAATATAAGGAGCATGGACGACGATATTTGACTGACCATTTTCCTCCATACTAAGATGGCCCGCTGCAATATTCAGTTCCTCAATCGGCTTCCTCCGTGTGTTCTGGGGTGCACCGGTATAAATCATGAATGTAGTTGCTCCGTAACTTGCAGCTTCCACGCTTGAGCCTAACAACATTTTGCTGCCGCTCATCGAAACATGGGAGCCAAGCAATAGTGGCTTATCATTTGTCATTTTTTACGTTTCAGTCTCCTTTCTCTCTTTTTGAAGCTCTCTACTTGCTGAGCCATTTTCTTTTTATAGCCTGGTTTCACTTTCGACGGCTTTGGTACGAATGAGATTGCTTTACGGTCAATATCATCTACTTCTTTTACTCGATTTCGTCTTGAATGACGCTCTTTTACTTCAACCCACTCACCATTTTTTACTTCTTCATGAACAAACGGAATACCCATCTTTTCAATTCTGACTACTTTATCGTCTTCAGAAGGTTCATACAGTGTAATTGCCGTTCCCTTAAGCCCAGCACGTGCAGTACGGCCCACGCGGTGAATGAAAAATTCAAGGTCATCAGGAAGTTCGAAGTTAATAACGTGACTGACACCAGGAATATCAATTCCGCGTGCCGCAAGGTCTGTCGCTACTATATATTGGAATTCTAGATCCCGGATTTGCTTCATCATTCGTGTCCGTTCACGCGGTGTTAAATCGCCGTGAATTCTTCCGACTTTAATGCCGCTTTCTGCAAGGTAAGTTGCGAGTCCTTCAGCGTTTTGTCTTGTATTCATAAAGATGATCGCCAAATAAGGATTGATCCCTTCCATTACTTGCAGTAACTTTTTCTTTTTACTCATACTGCGAACAGGTACTAGGGAGTAGTGCATCCCTTCCGTCAATGGTTTGCGTTCACCAATTTTTACATGAACAGGTGATTCCATGTATTTAGTTAGGAACGGTTTTAGCTTTTCCGGAATCGTTGCAGAAAATACGTACATTTCAAGTTTAGCAGGCATTTTTGCTGCGAACTTATCGATATCTTCAATAAAGCCCATGTCGAATGCAAGGTCCGCTTCATCTATAACCAAGATTTTTGCTGTATGAATTACAAGTGCCCCATTTTCGGACATATCGTTAATTCGTCCTGGCGTTCCAACGATAATATGCGGATTCGATTTTAATTTCCCGATAGACCGCTGCTTGTCCGTACCACCTATGAGCAGCGAACTGCGCACCTCCGTGCCTTCTGTCATCTTCGCAAGTTCATTGTACAGTTGCGTCGCCAACTCTCTTGTCGGGGCCGTGATAACTGCTTGCAGTTCATCGACAGTTGCATCTGTCCGTTGTAATATCGGTATAAGGAAACTGTGGGATTTCCCCGTTCCTGTATGTGCTTGTCCGATTGCATTTGTACCCTTCAGAATAAGCGGTATGATTTCCTTTTGGATCGGTGTCGGATTTTCAAAGCCGAGCCTCCCGATTGCTTCCCGTAAAAACGGTTTAAATTGATAGTCTGTAAATTTAGACATTCGTAACCCTCCTAATGTACACCTATTATAACACGATTTCGTTCCGCCGTATGCGATTTTCGCATAGTATACTATGTGAAAGTCCATTCTGATTTATTGAAAGGAGATAATTATGAGATATGAATCCTTTTATCCATTCGCGCGACAACAACCGCCACCGGCTCCTATGGGACAAATGAACTTCGGACCACCTCCTCAAATGGGGCAATTGCAGGCACCTATACAACCATTCATGAATGGTCCACAGAACGATCCATTTGGTGGCCCTATGGGGGGTCCACAGAACAATCCATTGGGTGCTCAAATGAATGGCCAGCAGAACAATCCATTAGGTGGTGGCCCTATGGGTGGTCCAGGAGAGCAACCAATTCCATCAAAAATGGAGTCGTATATGCAAACGGCAAACCAATTCTTAAACACAGCCCAACAATTCGCTCCTGTGGTCCAACAATTCGCGCCAATGGTTCAAAACTTGCCCGCAATGTGGAGATTGTACAAAGGTTTTCAATCACTTCCGGTAGCCGGTGCCGCTAGTTTACCTACAAGTGGAGCAGTTGCCGCTCGGTCAGTTGCTAATGTCACTTCCGGACTGTCAGCCCCCCGTATTTTTCAGCCGCCCATCCGATAATTTTGAATCCGCCGTCCAACTCCGTTATAATGGATGGTAGATCCTATTAGAGGAGTGAAACGACATGAAAGTATTAAAGATTACCCCTAGAGGTTATTGCTATGGGGTTGTCGATGCAATGATCATCGCAAGAAATGCGGCACTCGACAAAACATTGCCGAGACCCATTTATATATTGGGAATGATTGTCCATAACAAACATGTTACAGATGCGTTTGAAGAAGATGGCATCATCACGATTGATGGTGAAAATCGTCTAGAAATTCTTGAAAAAGTTGAGACGGGTACAGTGATTTTCACAGCACATGGTGTTTCTCCTGAAGTGCGGGAGCTTGCGAAAAGAAAAGGCCTTGTATCGATTGATGCAACTTGTCCTGATGTAACTGTCACCCATGACTTGATTGGGGAAAAAACTGCAGAAGGCTACGACATCATTTACATCGGAAAAAAATATCATCCAGAACCAGAAGGTGCAATCGGTGTGGCACCTCACGCGGTCCATTTGATAGAAACGATTAAGGATGTCGAAAACCTTACTGTACAGAACCCTAAATTGCTTGTCACAAACCAAACAACAATGAGCCAATGGGATGTTGTTCACATTATGGACGCACTTAAACTGAAATATCCACATATCGAAGTTCATAAGGAAATTTGTCTTGCTACTCAAGTAAGGCAGGAGGCCGTCGCACAGCATGCCGGGGAATCAGACCTTCTTATCGTCGTAGGAGATCCGAAGAGCAACAACTCGAATCGCCTGACACAAGTCTCTGTCGAAATTGCCAACACTCCATCATACCGAATCTCGGATCTTTCGGAGCTCGATGTGAAGTGGTTGGAAGGTGTTGAAACTGTCTCTGTCACTGCGGGTGCTTCGACACCAACTTTGATTGTTCGTGAAGTAATTGCTTTCCTTGAGAAGTTCGATCCTGAAGATACTTCTACACATCTTCCAGAACGGAAATTCCTAGTAGAAAAAATTCTACCTAAAATTAAAAACCCTACACCTGTGATACGAATTGAACCGTACACAACAACTTAAGATAAGCTTCTGGCGCTTAGAGCTAGACACTATTCCGTGTCGAAAAACATATTTTATCTTTAAAATGAACCAGCCTCTTTTACAGAGGCTGGTTTTTTTCGTCAAACATTATCAAATGAAAGTAAACGGTTCTGTGACAATTTCCGATTCGATAAACAAGACATTATAGCTAGCCTGCGCGCAAGCTGCCTGCATATAGTCCGCAACACCTTGAATCATTACTTTCTCAATATTGTGCCCCGGGTCGATGACAGCAATACCCATCGCTTCTGCGTCATGTGCAACATGGTAATACAAATCCCCGGTTACCAGAACATCCGCTCCGCTTCGTTTAGCAGCTCCTATATATTTATTCCCATCTCCGCCTAAGACAGCAACTTTTCGAATCTGCTTGTTTGGATCACCCACAAATCGAAGTGCCGGGACATCAAAGGTTTTTTTTACAAGTTCCGCAAATTGTCCAAGCGTTGTCTTTTCCAAAAGTTTCCCAACACGACCAAGACCATAGTCAGTTGACTGTTGATCAAGAACAACTAAATCATACGCAGGTTCTTCATATGGATGGACTTCTAACATCGCTTTTAGTACCTTACTGCGAATAGGTCCAGGGACAACCACTTCGATTCTTTCCTCTTCAACTGCCTCACTTTTACCCATTTCACCAATAAACGGCTCAGCCCCCTCGACAGGTGTGAAACGCCCAATACCTGATGTGCTAAAACTGCATCCGACGTAATCGCCAATTGCACCAGCACCCGCTTTTTCCAGCGTTTGTCTAATGTCATCCGCATGTGTTGCGGGGCTGAAGACAACCAGTTTATAAAGTGACTCAGAATGCGTCGACTCAACTATTTTCGTGTCAACCAAACCAAGTTTTTCAGCGAGCATATCATTCACTCCGCCCGGTGCAACGTCAAGATTAGTATGTGCCGCATAGACAGCTATATCATTTTTAATGCACTTTTCGATCATGCTACCTTGCGGCGTGTCTGTTAATAGGCTTTTCAACGGCCTGAAGATTGGTGGATGGTGCGCGATAATAAGGTTGGCACCTTTTCGAATCGCCTCATCAATCACTTCTTCATTGACATCCAATGTAACAAGCACATTTTCTACAGTTCGATTCAATTGCCCGATATGAAGACCGACTGGATCTCCATCCATTGCAAATCGTTTTGGGGACCACTTTTCAAAAAGCGCAATAATTTCATGACCATTCACTTTTTTCACGTTGTCAACACCTTCCTAACTAACGCAATATGACGTGCCAACTGTACTTTTTTCGTTTTTATTGCCTCTGTTTCAATTGTTTTTTCGAGGGAATCAAGTACGCGATTCCATTCCAACAATTCACTTTCCCACTTTTCAATGAATACGTCGGTTTTTGAAGTCAATAACAAAGGTCCTGCCATTAATTCTAGTTCCTCATAGACCGCTTGCCCTTTTTCCATCACGATGATTTCATATATTTTGCCGTCTTCTTTCAAAATGTGTTCTTTTATTATTTTCCAACCGTTAGAAACGGCCCATTCTCGGATTGCTCTAGAATATATATTCGGTTGTGCGATGATTCGCTTCACTTGAGAAAGACGGTCTTTTCCGCTCTCCAAAATTGTAGCGATGAGCGGTCCACCCATCCCCGCGATTGTCACCGTATCGACAGCATCATTTTCTTCAATAGCGAATAAACCATCTGCCAATCGCACGGTAATCGCATCGGAAAAACCTTCACGTCTCACATTTTTAACCGCAGACTCAAATGGCCCTTTGGCTACTTCTCCTGCGACTGCCCTCTTCACTTTCTTTGTATGAATGAGGAAACATGGCAAATAAGCATGGTCGCTGCCGATATCTGCAACGACTGCACCCTCGTCAACGAAAGAAGCAACCGCCTTCAATCTGTTAGATAATCGTTCGGAATTCAATTGATCGCCGCCTTTCAATACTTTTATTGTATTGGATTTTGTCGTATTTTGCACTTTATCCTATTTGTTGAAATTAAGAATCCTATTGAATTCGCAGCGGGGCTAAGAGTAACCTTCGCTTTGTTTATGTAAGTATTCAATTGTTCAACATAAAAAACAGAAAAAGCCATCAGTTTACAGAAATGCTCTGCTAACTGACAGCTCTTCCTAATTAAGGATTATTTAAGTGATAAAATATAATCTGCCATAGCGTCAAGCTCGGCATCATCCGAAACGAGTCCTGCTGGCATTCCGCCATCAGTACCGTCTTTTATGATGTTTTTAATTTCATCCTTAGACAGTTTAGTTCCAACCAGTCCTGGTCCCATTCCGCCTGTAAGGTCTCCACCGTGACAGCCGATACATTTCCCTTGAGCAACTGCTTCAGCATCAAATTCCGCAGAACTTGGAGCTTCTTCAGTTACCCCCTCTTCGCCTTGTTCAGCGATTTCACTTTTCTGTTCAAGTCCATAAAGGGACATGAAGAAAATAAGACCGATTCCAAGCGCAAAAATAAGAATATAAGGAATTATTGGATTTTTTCCCATTGAATTACCCTCCTTTATCAGGATCTATTCTGTAATGAATACAGTACACAACTATTATTGTACTGTATTCAATAGAAAACTGAAAGGGTTAACGATGATCTTTTCGGTGTTTGTGACAATTTCGACAAATATTTTATTATTATCTAGCTACAGGCACCAAATGCGCGGGTCTAAGCGGGTGCAAGACGCTTTTATTGTTAACAGCCAATTAGTCTGGCAATGACCATTCTTTGGACTTCCGAAGTTCCTTCTCCAATTTCAAGAAGCTTGGCATCCCTCATATAGCGTTCGACTTCATATTCTTTCATATAGCCATAACCGCCATGAATCTGGATTGCTTCACTCGCTACTTCCATAGCAATTTCCGATGCATATAGTTTACACATGGAAGCTTCTTTCGAGAATGGACGTCCTTGATCTTTCAGCCATGCTGCTTTATGGACCATATTGCGTGCAAGCTCAATTTTCATCGCCATATCTGCCAGCTTAAATTGTGTTATCTGGAATTCAGAAAGAGTTTTGCCGAATTGCTTACGTTCTTTAGAGTAGCGGAGTGCCCGGTCAAATGCCGCCTGAGCGATTCCTACTGCCATAGCACCGATCCCAATACGTCCACCGTCTAATGTTACGAGGAATTGTCGGAAACCGTTACCTTGAGTCCCTAACAGGTTCTCTTTTGGTACTCGGACGTTGTCAAGCACAAGTTCTGTCGTATTAGAAGCATTTAGCCCCATTTTTTCATAGTTATCAATAACCGTGAAGCCTTCTGCATCAGTCGGAACGATTATTGCACTAATTTCTTTCTTTCCGTCTTCATTCCCAGTGATAGCAGTAATTGCAAGGTGCTTGGCATAGCTCGCATTCGTGATAAACACTTTAGAACCGGTGATGACATAATCGTCCCCGTCTTCTTTTGCTGTCGTTTGCGTCCCCCCCGCATCCGAGCCCGCATTCGATTCTGTCAATCCAAATGCGCCTAATGATTCCCCTGTACAAATTGGCGTCAAATACCTCTGTTTCTGTTCTTCAGTGCCAAATAGGTTGAGCGGTGCCCCTCCCAAAGAAATATGCGCCGAATATGTAATTCCTGTTGATGCACATGCCCGGCTCAGTTCTTCCGTAACAATTGCGAAACTTACTGTGTCGGCTCCTCCGCCCCCATATTCCTCAGAAAACGGTAAACCCATCATTCCCATTTCGGAGAGCTGTTTAAACACCTGTACTGGAAATTCTTTTGTCCGGTCGCGGTCGATTGCACCTGGTGCAACAACTTCATCTGCAAATTCCCGAATCATTTTTTTAATCATCTGTTGTTCTTCTGTCAAATCGAAATTCAACATCTTCATCCCCTTTGTTGTGAACGCTTACAATTTCAATTATAACGAATTGTCTACCGTTTTCACAACTATTACTGAAAGAATAGGAGAATTCAGAACGAAACAAGTAAAAATACGATGATTAATAGTAGTCCAGCTGCACCAGAGATTGTGAAATACTGTAATTTTAGCATACGTCCTGCAAATAGCCAGAGCGCACAGTTCAACATAAGTAATCCGATTAGTAACATCGTATGCCCATCGAAAAAGACAACCCATAGCTTCAGTGACATTAATAACAACATCAAGGATGCCAGTATGTATAAAATAGGTGCTATTCCCATTTGAATCATTGATTTACGCATCGTCAACAGGAGAAACGAGAACAAAACAACAGCCGTCAAGGTAAGTGTCCACCCTGGGTATTGGGTAAATACGAACATGCCTCCACTAACGATTATCGCTAGTATGGTCATCAAAACAATTTTCCGTTCCAATTTCTTTTTTTCCTTGACAAGAATGGCTTCGGTGGCTTTCACTTCCTTCTCATCCTGCCCTTGAGCATAGAGAGTAATTAGAAAATCACAGTAATGTTCCGGCAACAACTTATTCTGCTTCCAATATTTTATTTCCGAAATAATCATTCGTTTTCGCTGTGGATTCATAGTATAAATCGCTCCTTGAAAAGTGTAGGTAAATCGGAGAGCGCCAATCAGCTGCCCTGTTGCTTAACAGTGAAAAAAGCATCGGCACAAATTATGCCGATGCCCTTTTTTATTCAAGAAAGTCTTTTAGTCGTTTACTTCTAGATGGGTGACGCAGTTTGCGTAATGCTTTTGCCTCGATTTGACGAATTCGTTCACGGGTTACGCCAAACACTTTACCGACTTCTTCAAGTGTTCTTGTACGACCATCATCAAGACCAAAACGCAGACGAAGCACGTTTTCTTCCCTGTCTGTCAACGTATCGAGTACGTCTTCCAGTTGTTCTTTCAATAACTCATATGCTGCATGATCAGACGGTGACTGAGCCTCTGAGTCTTCTATGAAGTCACCGAGGTGAGAATCATCTTCTTCCCCAATTGGCGTTTCAAGTGATACAGGTTCTTGTGCAATTTTTAGGATTTCACGTACTTTTTCAGCAGTTAAATCCATTTCTTCTCCAATTTCCTCTGGAGATGGTTCACGACCAAGATCCTGTAGTAATTGACGCTGAACACGAATCAACTTATTGATCGTTTCAACCATATGAACCGGAATCCGGATTGTACGGGCTTGGTCGGCGATTGCACGGGTGATTGCCTGACGTATCCACCACGTTGCGTACGTACTGAACTTGAAGCCTTTCGTATGGTCGAATTTCTCGACTGCTTTAATGAGCCCCATGTTTCCTTCTTGAATTAAATCAAGGAACAGCATGCCACGTCCGACATACCGTTTTGCAATACTTACGACTAGACGCAAGTTGGCTTCTGCAAGCCTCTTTTTCGCCTCTTCATCGCCATCCAGGATGCGAATTGCAAGTTCAACTTCCTCCGCACCTGTCAGTAAATCAACACGCCCAATTTCTTTCAAGTACATTCTTACAGGATCGTTGATTTTAACACCTGGTGGGACACTGAGGTCATTCAAATCGAACTTTTCTTCTGCCACTACTTTCCCCTCATCACCGGCTTCTTCATCGGCTTTGCGGTCCATTTCAATTCCTTGTACTTCAATCAAATCAAGGAATTCTTCGAACTGTTCAGGTTCCATTTCAAACACAGATAACTTCTCAGTTACCTCATCGAGCGTAAGTTCACCTGTTTTCTTTCCGGCCTCCAACAGGTTTGCCTTCACTTCTTCAACAGTCATTTCAATTTCCATATCTTCTGTTTGCTCTTTTTTGCTCATCTTACCCGTTCCTCCTAAGTACACCGGAAAACGACTACAATGTCGTCAATGATTTCCGGAGCTGTATAATTTCCCTGGCCAGCTCCAGCGCCCGGGTATGATCATTTATTTTTTCTGCTTCTTTCGATTCATGGATCTTTGCATGGATTGTCAAACTAATTTTATATTTTTCAAGGTGACTGATACAATCAGCTATTTCTTCCGCAGCGTGTTCAGGATCTCTTTCCACCATTGCAGATTCTAATACAACTTTTCTAAGTTCTCGGTCTTCCAACGATTCCGCAAACCTGTGGAAATCAGGTATTCCGTGTTGTTCATAAAACCCAGCGAGCCGAATGAAGATGGCAACATAATCTTCTCGAACGAACAGGTTTTGCTTGTCCAATCGTATTCGATCAAACAATTCCCCATCACTCAGCAGGTGAAAGAGCAACAATCGCTCTGCACGCTCAGTACCGGTCTTCTTTCTGATTGGAACAGTAGGTTGGGGACGCATAGTTTCCCCATGCTTTGGTTCTGTTTTTGCTTTCTTCGCTTGATGTCCCGCCATTTTTATAAACTGCTGATTAATGGCTTCGATTGATACACCAGTCACGGTTGAAAGCTGCCGGAAATAAAGATCCCGCTCTACTGGCGATGAACGCTTCGCTAATTCTTCCAATACTTCATGGATATATTGCAACACATCGTTTTCATAAGATAGGTTCTTTGATCGCTTTGCATATGCCATTATGAATGACATGAATGAATGGGGATTACCGATGACCTTTTCGCGAAATGCATCACCGCCATGCTCTGTGATGTAGTCGTCGGGGTCCATCTTTCCAGGCAACAACGCGATTTTAACATCCAACCCTTTTTGGGTGGCCATGTCTGCGAATCGTTTTGCCGCTTCCCATCCAGCATCATCTCCGTCACAGCAAATGATAAGATCTTTAGCAATTCTTTTTAATTTCAGCAGATGTGTATCTGATAAAGATGTGCCCATTACGGCAACACTATTCGTCACACCAGCACGATCAGCCGATATCGTGTCCATAAATCCTTCAAACAGTATTACTTTACCCGTTTTCCGGACGTTAAGACGTGCATTGTGAAAATTGTACAGAATATGACTCTTTTCGAATATTGGGGTTTCGGGACTATTTAGGTATTTGGCTTCCTGTTTTGAACCGGTAAGTATACGTCCAGAAAATGCTACAACGTTACCATTGTCGTCATGAAGCGGGAACATGATACGTGCTCGAAATCTGTCAAAATAGCCAGTCCCATCGTCTTTCATGATGCAAAGCCCAGCACGTTCCATATCCCTCATATCGAAACTCTTACGCTTTAGTAGACCCGACAGCGCTTCATTATCATTTAGCGACCACCCGATTCCATATTTTTCGATACTCTCTCTCGTAAACCCTCTTTTTTCAAGATATTCTAGTGCTTCTTCACCTTCTACAGTGTTTAGGAGTAGATGACTATAAAAGTTTGCAGCAAGAGCATGCGCTTCAATCATAGATTTAAATTCATTATGCTGCTTTGCTCCGGATCCTTCACCCACTGTAGCATCGATTTCAATACCAGTTCGTTCAGCGAGCTTTACAACGGCTTCGGTGAAAGGGCTATTTTCAATATCCATAATGAAGGTAATCGCATTTCCACTAGCGCCACATCCGAAACAATGGAAGAGTTGTTTATCTTCTGTAACTGAGAAAGAAGGTGAACTTTCATCGTGAAACGGGCAAAGCCCGAACCAGTTCTTTCCTCTTTTTGTAAGTTGCACATATTCTCCAATTAAATCTACAATATCAGTCTTTGATCGGACGGCTTCTATAGTCTCTTCTGGTATTCTCGTCATCCTATCACCAACCACTCTATCAAGATTAAATTCGAGATAGTATTCAAAAACCCTTCATTTTCGACAAAATATTTTCGATTATGCTCGGAATCTTTCATACTACACTAATAGTAAAGCTTTATCTCTATATGAACCTCATATTTCAAAAAAATTTCTTCATCCGCAAAAGAAGAACCAACCCGTATTAGCGGTCGGTCCTTCTTCATCACTGTGTCCTGATTATGAATACCCTTCCACCTCAGGATTAACAGTAACTCCCACTTCTTGCTTACGAATGACGATTCGTAAGCTCACTTAGTATAACATTTGCAGTTTCCTCTACAGCCCGGTTTGTTACATCGATAACATTGCAACCGATTTTCGAGACGACATTATTAAAATGCGTAATTTCAGCTTCAATCCGTTCAACTCGCGCATAATTCGCATCATCTTTTAAACCAAGTGCGATGAGACGTTCTCTGCGGATGAAGTTTAGTTTTTCCGCAGAGATAACAAGTCCGTAACATTTAGCTGGGTCAATCATAAATAGTTCTTCCGGCGGCTCGACTTCAGGTACTAGTGGAACATTCGCCACTTTAAAACGTTTATGTGCAAGGTACTGCGATAAGGGTGTTTTCGACGTTCTTGAAACACCTACTAGAACAATATCTGCTCTCAAAATACCTCGCGGATCCCTACCATCATCATATTTAACGGCGAATTCAATTGCTTCAATTTTTTTGAAATAATCTTCATCAAGTTGCCGCACAAGTCCAGGTTCTTCTAATGGCTTTTCACCAAGTTCCATACCTATCCGTTCGATAATTGGCCCAAGGAGATCGATGCACTGAATTTCTTTAATTCGACATTCTTGCTTTAGTTTTTGACACATTGCATTTTTCACAAGCGTATAGATAATGATTGCATTTTGCTGTTTCGCTAAATAGACGATTTCATCAAGTTGCGATTCATCCTCTACATGTGAAAATCTTTTAATTAATACGGTTTCTAGCCCTTGTCTGAATTGACTTGCCGCTGCTTTTGCAACAAGGTCGGCCGTTTCACCGACTGAGTCAGAAACGATGAACAAAATTAACTTCTTCATAGTATCCCCCTCATAATTCGTGATCATCCGCAAGTGATAGGAAGGCTGCAGTAATATTGGTTTTGGTCACCCTACCAACAACTTCAAGCCCTTCCCCATTGTCAACGACAACAGGTAGCGAATCAATTTGCTGGTCTATCATTTTCTTCGCCGCATGAAGGAGCGTATCCTGCTTATCACAATACGTAATATTTGGCATTCTCGTCATAATGACATGGACCGGAATTTTCTCCAATTCATTGTTCCCAAGACTCGTTCTTAGTAAGTCTTTCCTCGAAAGAACCCCGGTAAGAAATGAAGATTGATCGACGACGAATAATGTCCCAACATCTTCTAGGAACATTTGACAAATTGCATCATAAACCGAAATATTTTCTTCCACAACGACCGGAATTGACTGAAAATCACGCACCCTCATGCCGGTCATACTGTCAGCAACTGATTGGGCAGGTCTTTTTCCCGAATAAAAATAGCCTACTCGAGGTCTTGCATCCAAAAAGCCAGCCATTGTTAAAATAGCTAAGTCAGGACGGATTGTAGCCCTCGCTAGCTTAAGCCGCTCCGCGATCTGTTCGCCAGTAATTGGGCCATCTGCTTTAACGATTTCAAAAATTTCCGTCTGACGCTTATTCAGTTCCATATATGTCACCGCCCTAAGCGTTCAATTGTTTATCCTTGATTATTATATACGAAGACGCGAGCTATTGCGAAGAAATCGGAACCATGCTAAACTAAGTTAGAATTGAATAGGCGAAGATGGGTCTATGAGTAATGTCAAATTGAAGCGAGCGGGGATAGTGAAAGCCCGTACCGACATGAAACGGCAACCTGGAGCTAATGCACTATTAAAGAGGGCTGTTCGTCAGCCAATTAGGGTGGAACCGCGGGTAATCATGCACTCGTCCCTGGACATATGTCCAGGGATGGGTGCTTTTTAATTTGGTTCAGCATAAGCCCCCGCTGAACCAAATTAAAGCCTCCGGCGGATGTCACAGATTTTGAGGGGAATTAATTGAGCAAACTCAATTCAAAATCTGGACGCAAATCCGCCAAGGCGTATTTGATTAATAATTGGAGGGATTTATTATGTCAATGGAACAAGTCGTTAACTTAGCAAAGCAAAGAGGTTTTGTTTTCCCAGGCTCTGATATTTACGGAGGTCTTGCAAATACGTGGGATTATGGCCCACTTGGGATCGAATTAAAAAATAATATCAAAAAAGCTTGGTGGCAGAAATTCATTCAAGAATCGCCGTATAACGTCGGTCTTGACGCGGCTATCCTCATGAACCCGAAAGTCTGGGAAGCTTCAGGTCATATCGGAAACTTCAACGACCCGATGATTGACTGTAAAAAATGTAACACACGTCATCGTGCTGACAAACTAATTGAAGATGCACTTGATACAAAAGGCATCGAAATGGTTGTCGATGGTCTATCTTTCGATAAAATGGCAGAACTTATCAACGAACATAACGTTGTCTGCCCTACTTGTAGCGCTATGGACTATACAGATATTCGTCAGTTCAACTTGATGTTTAAAACATCACAAGGTGTTACAGATTCATCAGCGAATGAAATTTTCCTTCGCCCTGAAACTGCACAAGGTATCTTCGTAAACTTCAAAAACGTACAGCGTTCGATGAGAAAGAAAATGCCTTTTGGTATTGGACAAATCGGAAAAAGCTTCCGAAATGAAATTACACCTGGAAACTTCACATTCCGTACGCGTGAGTTCGAACAGATGGAACTTGAATTCTTCTGTAAGCCTGGCGAAGACATGGAATGGTATGCTTTCTGGCGTGAATTCTCAAAGCAATGGTTATTGAACCTTGGTTTGACAGAAGGCAATATGCGCTTACGTGAACACGATGAAGACGAACTTTCGCATTACTCAAAAGGAACTGTTGACATCGAGTACAAATTCCCGTTTGGTTGGGGTGAACTATGGGGCATTGCGAACCGTACTGATTTTGATTTGAAACGTCATATGGAACATTCCGGTGAAGATTTCAACTACCTAGACCCTATCACAAACGAGAAATTTGTACCTTATTGTATCGAACCTTCACTTGGTGCGGACCGTGTGACACTTGCATTCCTATGCGATGCATTTGATGAAGAAGAGCTAGAAGGCGACGACAAACGTACTGTTCTTCGTTTCCACCCAGCGCTCGCACCGGTAAAAGCTGCGATTCTGCCATTATCGAAAAAACTCGCAGAAGGCGCAGATGAAGTCTATGCAGAACTGCGTAAACATTTCAACGTTCAATACGATGATGCACAATCAATCGGTAGACGCTACCGTCGTCAAGATGAAATTGGAACACCATTCTGTATTACGTATGATTTTGATTCCGAAGAAGATCGTCAAGTGACAGTTCGTCACCGTGATTCAATGGAACAAACACGTATGCCTATTTCAGAAGTGAAAGATTATATTGCAAAACAGCTTGAATTTTAATCTATCCTAACCTGAAAAAATTCAGATGAAAGACTAAACTACCTGACACCAAATGAATTTGGTGTCAGGTAGTTTTATTTTACTTATTTTTTTCTACAGGAATTAATGCTTCCTTTCCTGAAAAACTGCTTGCAGGGATATCCTCTTTATACACACGGTTTTTATAGTAATTTAGAAAGTCAGTCCATTTACCGTCTTCGTATGAAAATGCTTCTCTCGTACATTCATAATTAAAACCCGTACTCAATGCCAACTTTTTAGATGATTCGTTGTCCACATTGATATGAAGTTCAATTCTATTGAAGTTAAGTTCCTTGAAAAACAATTCGCTTGCCGCTATGACACTTTCCCTTCCCATACCCTTGCCGGAAATATTGATTATGTATGGAGTACCCCATCATTGCCCAATTATAATTCATTCTGCGAATTGTACTCAACTCTACCTTCCCTACATTGACACCATCTTCCTTTCTGAAGACCCTGAGTATATACATCTCATCTTTTTCCGCTGCTGCATTAAATCCTTGAATCCAGTCAATAAACCATTCTTTTATGAAAGTAGAGGAATCCTTGGTTAAGCCATCATCATACTTGTATTGCGAAGGTAGTCTCGTAGCATTCAATTAAAAAATCCCGCAACACAACGAGTAAATCCACTATGTTGCTGGATCTTTTTCGAGAATATCTATCGTCATTTCTCACCATAATGATGACCATATTTAAATGTTCATGATTTCCTATACTAGCGTATTCTGGAAACCACATACCTCAAGTCTAGAATAGCCGTAATGGATATTTCTGATGCCCCCGCAACCACTGTTATGTCCTCTCGTATTCGTCAATTTAATTACTCCTTTACATACGCATTTTCTATAATATGTAAAGGAGTTGTCTGGACTAAAGCGTTTACCTATTTCCCGCAAAAGTTAACCAAACAAACATACATTAAGCTCTCTTTCTGCCAATCAATAACGTTATTTGTGCCATTGTAAACGGCAAGGAAGATTTTTTTCGGTAGGCGACGTATTTCGATTCCCAAAAATCCGCATACTTTACCTTAAAACTTTTTAGTCCTTTGAAATGGTAAAAATAGTGTCCATGTAAAAATAGTTGAGCCGCAATTTTTTCGCTTAAAAAGGAATACTTTGATTGACCGACATTCGATAACGGGGACATTCCTATATTAAATAAGGTATAGCCCTCTCCCTTTGCCCATTCGAATAAGGAGAGGAATATGAAATCCATCGTTCCGGACGGAGCACCTGGTTTGAAACGCATAAGATCCACGGAAATCCGTACATCATTATCATACATTGGCATCAAACTTGCGAAACCGATAATCCCCACTTCATCCCTTAAAATAGCGACTCGTGAAGTGTTCAGATATTGTTCATCGAAATAGCCAAGAGAAAACCCTTTCTCTGCTCTTCCCTGCAACCACTGCATCGATACTTCTTCTAATTCATTTATCATTTCTGTCGAAAAAGGTGGGTTTATTAATTCAACTGAAAAATTCTCTCTTTCAAATTTATTTTTAACGGCCCTAAATCCCTTCATCTTCTTTCCGGTAAATGAGAAGTTATCCAAATCGACAAGCGCTTCCTCCCCAAGCTTAAAGAAGCCAAATCCATGCTCATGTAATTGAGGTAGGATGGTATTGTTGATTTCATAAAAGACCGGTGTATATCCGTATTGATCTGCCGTTTCCAAAAATTCTTCGACTGCAGACGAAAAATTGCTTTCTAATCCAACAGGATTTCCAAGCACAACAATTTTATCAGCATACGCTTGATACGAAAATAAAACTGTATCGTCTTGATTCCAGAATACATATTTGTCATGTAAAAAGATAAGATGGGAAAACTCAGTCCCCGTAAATCGCTCAAGATGATCTTTTATCTTCTGTTCTTGATGAATAGATGATTCCATTTCCATCATCTTCGGTTTGCGAATCATATGTCCAATGACTAATATGACTAAAGCTATAAGTATTCCAATAATCGCACTGTAAAACAAGTCCCTATAATCCGTTATGATATAATCACGCAACACAGTTGGAATATGAATTTTTGAGGCGGGTAAGTTCAAATAGCCTATGAATACATACATCGCAGTGATGATTGTCACGACAGCTAGATCAAACAGTGCTATCCCCCATGTTAAAACATAACTCTCCCGGTAAAACTGGCTTTTTGACGCAACTAGCAACCCCGTAACAATGAGTAAAAAGATGGCCTCTTCATAATCAAATCCTTTAAAAACCGAGAATAGAGCTGCACTAATTAATACAATGATTGCCAAATGATAGGTCCTTTTAACATTATATTTAATCCCTCTGGACAGCCCTAAGAGAATGAAACCGGCCGCGACAGTCAACTGATGTGATACGTTCATAATCGGTAAAGATAAGAACTCTTGAGCGATTTTCAAGCGACTCAAAATACCTGGAACGGATGCGGAAAGTAGCAACACAATTCCGGATAGAAATACCATAATCGTTAACAGTGTGTGACTAACTTTTTGCAGGACATTATTCGGTAAATCATCCCACGAACGATTCCACCGTTCCCAATATTCTTTTATGAATAAGAGAGATGAAAATAGAAACGGCAAAACAAAGTAACCCATTCGATATAAAATCAGTAAGAAAAGTACTTTTTCATCAGCAATCCCTGCGCTTTGAGTACCCCACAGAAAAACAAGGTCAAATGAACCAATTCCACCCGGAATCATGCTGACTATCCCTGCGCAAGATGCAATTAAAAAAATTGGAATTAATACTGAAGGTTCAATGGAAATATTCAACATAAAGGTTAGAAACCAAATAACTAAAAAAACAGCAATCCATTCAACCACCGAAGTCGCAATCAGCTGTAAAGCCACTTTACCATTCAACATAGAAGCATTTACTTTTTTATAACGGATTATATAAATACTTGTAAAAATCGGAACATATAAACTGACAATAAGTATTGCGATAAATAGCCATTTTGTTTCCCTTAGTAACGGAAAATCCCAATAGAAGATTGGCACAATCCATGCTAACAGTGAGATTCCCGTTAAATAGAAGAGAGTGACGGAAGCGATACTTTTTAATACGCCCTCCTTTTCTTTTTTATGTTTCGAATAGAAATAATTGCGGAGCATCAGGCCGACAAGTCCACCAAACCCAATAAGGTTCGAATAAGTATTAACAATAAAAGAATGCTCTATTAATTTGCTTGACTTCATTTTTATTCCCAGTAATTTCACTAAGATGATATCATAGAAAAACATGGGCGTGACGGCACAAAAGGAAACAATAAGTATTAGTCCAAGCTCCCATGGTTGCAATTGATCCACTTCGTTCCGAAGCATCTCGACGTCTACACCGCGAGCTGTTTGTTGAATTTCATAAATGGCTAAAAGTAATAATAATAGTGGAAACATCACTTTGATAACTTTGAATAGCTGATCCTTCTTGATTCTGAACATATGTCCCCCCATTTAAAGTAATCTCTTTACTAGAATTATGACTCGCATTGAAGCCCATAAATTACCGAATTAGCAGATAAATACTAATGCTATGATACTATGAAAAGGATGGCAGACACAAATGACGGTATGACCAACAAGGGGGACGTTGAAATGAAAAAAAAATTAATCACTCTCCAATTTTCCATCCATCCGATGACTAACAACTTTATCGAGATCATAAAAGGTGCACTTCGTGGAGTCAACACCTCAAATGTGACAATGTCTACAGACGACGTAGCTACAACTATGATTGGCGAACAGGAAGCAGTCTTTGACGCTGTGAAAGCGATGATTATTCACGCCTCAAAAAGTGGGACTCATATAGCATTCAATGGTACGTTTTCCTCGAGATGTCCTTCGGGAGTTCATGAATTTTATGAACCTTCCGAACAAAAAGTCCGTATTAATCAAGAAACATACGCTCCATTTCAACAATATGTTTCCGCTAAGTTCAATTTATATCCTTTGGGTCAACCTGATTATATGGATAGTATAGGCACCGAAATTAGCCGGTTGAAAAACAGTGATTTGTACAATGCGACTTCAAAAAATGGTAGTGGTTTACACGGCGATGTTCACCCAGTATTTTTATTCTTAGAGGATAGTTTTTTGAGTGTTCAGTCACATGTAATCATGACCGTGAATATGAGTGTGAATAGTCCCTCGCATAAGATCGTTTAATTTTAGGTGACAATCGGCACTGATCAAATTCAGGCAACCATTGAGAAATAATTACTAAAACACGCCCACAGACATCATTCAAAAACCCCTTGTCTCTTATTGAACAAGGGGTTACTTTTGCATTAAGAACCGATTTCACGATCTAATTGCTTCAAAAAACCTTCCATATAGTCATGTCGTTGCTCCGCGAGCCGCTTCCCTTCTTCTGTCACCATCAACTCTTTTAACAGCAACAACTTTTCATAGAAATGTGTAACTGATGCCGTTTCCTTGCTACGGTATTCTGTTTCAGACATATTAACACGAACCATCTCGTCTGTATCGTATAGCTTCCTTCCCCTTGCACCGCCGAACGCAAATGTGCGTGCAATCCCAATAGCACCGATTGCATCAAGTCGGTCTGCATCGCGCACAATGGCTCCATCGATGGACGTGATGTCCTTCGCATTACCACCACTGAATGACACGCTTTCAATACACGAAACTACTTTCTTAGTTAATTCATCTTCGAGACCAATTTCCTTTAAAATGTCTAGGACGGATGGGTTGTCATCTGATTTATATTTAGCATCTTCGATATCATGCAACAAAACAGCAAGACGGACAACTTCCTCATTCGCTGAAGGCTCCCGAACCAAGATTTCTTCCGCATTTTTCATTACGCGTTCGATGTGAGCGAAATCATGACTTGCATCGAACTTATTGTAAATTCCAATGACTATCTGCATGCATTTTTCTATCGTTTTTATCATATAATCACTCCTATAAAAAGATTTTTTATGTGAAAATGCGTCTGAATATTTAGGCATATCGTTGACGCACAATGTCGATTCATGTATAGTTGATGCATCCATGTATCTAATGGATGGGACATCGAATCGCCGAGGAGGAATATACATGTACCAGGGAAAAGTCAAATGGTTCAGTAATGATAAAGGCTATGGTTTCATCGAAGCGGATGACGGGGAAGATGTGTTTGTCCACTTTACCGGTATTCTATCTGAAGGCTTTAAAACGCTTGATGAAGGACAATCCGTATCCTTCGAAATCATCGAAGGGAATCGCGGTCCTCAGGCAGCGAATGTCTTAAAACTTGGAGATGAATGATCGAACACAAAATCCCGCTGATGCAATTTCCAGCGGGATATTATTTTGTGATTTTATTCATTTCCTGGCCTAGAAACCGAAGCTGCTCTCCGATTGTACACACGGTAATACAAAACTTATGTGATCCCGACTTCCCTTTGTCTTTTGACAGCTGTGTTTTCAGGAAGCAGCCATCGCAATAGGCATCTAGAATTCCATCTATTTCATTCATAATGATTGTTTTATTCATAATGACTACCCCCAAAAGACACGATTCATATATTCTAATACTATTTGAACACTGGTGCAACAATCCAATTAAATCGAGGTGCTAAATCAAATGATTGAGTTGTACGTAGACGGTGCAAGTGCAGGAAATCCTGGGAAAAGTGGTATTGGAATTTTCATTAAAGGTGAGGGCCATGCAATAAAGTTATCCGAAAAAATCGAACCTACGGATAATCATTCTGCCGAATTCCAAGCACTATTACGCGGCTTGGAAGAAACATCCAAACTGACGACTGGCATGGTATCAGCTCGTTCTGATTCCCAAATCGTTGTCATGGCCGTGGAAAAGAAATTCGTGAAAAATGAAGCATATAAAGAATACTTGAAAAAAATACTTGAGTTTGCAGACACGTTTGACTTTTTTTTCATCAAATGGATTCCCGATGTAGATAACCGCGCTGCAGACGCACTTGCACGAGAAGCAATTCATAAAAAAGACTGAACAGTTATCTGTTCAGTCTTTTTTGTTAGGCTTTCATAAAAGTAACCGTATTCTCCGATACATTATACAGCGCCCATTCTCGATCAATGACGACTGCCCCTACATTCACGAGGACCTTGTCACCACTTACATCATATGGAATTCCAAATTCAATTGCTTCATTCACACCATTTCGGGATAATTTGGACGTATGACTATGCCCATAAAACACGGGAGATTCATCCACTTCCGCTTGAATAAGCGCCCACGGTTCACCGCCCCATTTCCACTGATGACCATGGATTATTTTAGCCGTCGCAATGTCCAGCATTTCCGGCATAGTGCCCAGTTTTTCTCGAAGCGGATCGTCTGTTTCTGTAATCATCATTATTCGGTCTTCCTGATTGCCGCTAACCGACAAGAATGTTAATAGCTCGGTAAACCCTTCTGGAATGATCATAACGTTTTTAAGTTTCGTAAACTTCTGATCAGTAATATTCTTTTTACTAATTATGCATTCAAACAGATCGCCCGTCCCGACACGGACTGCTTCCGGATACTTCTCCGAAATATCCATGAGTACTTTTTCTAAATCCTCTTTAGAGGAATGTATGTCACCAAGAAGTGCATAATGCATTTATAAGCCTCCTGAAAGTCAATCTTTTTCGACTTTGACACCTTGTTGTGATATCCAGTCGCTATAGCTTCCGACATACAGACGGGCCTTCTCATAGCCATTGTGTTTGAGTAAAGCATATAATGGGGCTGCTGTTACACCGCTACCACAATAAACCGTTACTTCTTCTGCCGGTTCCACCACAGTATGCAATTGCTCTCTTACAGCACCATCCAAATTGAAGGCGCCTCCTTTTTTTAATTGCTCCCAGTCAAAGTTTAGCGCTCCTGGAATCCGTCCAGCGATCGGGTCGATTGGTTCCTTCTCCCCCCGGTATCTCTCTGCTGAGCGGGCATCTAGCAGGACACTCGCTGTTTTTCCAGCCACTGTTTCTTCAACGTGCTCTCTAGGGGCATAGATTGTTTCATCCCACTGAGGAGTAACTGAAGTCCTCAGTGGCTCCGGTGGATGATTATCTAAAGGTAAACCCGCTTCTTTCATTGCCTCGAATCCTTCAAGTGCGATATATGAATTGTTAAATCCAGCATATTGCAATAGCCACCAAGCACGAGTTGCAAAAGGGCTTCCACCGTCATCATAAACGATGATTTGGTCGTCAATTGAAAGTCCACTCGTTCTGAAGAGCTCGGTCAAAGTCGCCTTCTCTGGCATCGGATGTCTTCCTTCCGATTTCGTCATGTCGGACAAATCATGTTCGAGATCCCAGTACACTGCCCCTGTTACATGGCTTTTTGTGTATTTCTGCTTGCCTTCATCCGCATCTTGCAATGAAAAACGTGTATCTACCCATTTGAATTTAGCATGCTCAATATCTTTTATCGAAACAAAAACGGTAGCCAATCAAACCCACTCCTCAGTTTGTAGTTTCTCATATACTGTACGCCATTCGCTTAGTTGTTCCGTTCCTTGAAGAAGTGTTCGCTCAGAGGCAATCTGATTCAAACTCTCTTTCAACAAGTGCTGTCTAAGCCCTTCCGCTTCACTGTCAATCCAACGGTCTGCCCACTTTTCAAGCAGTTCTTTTTCAAGCCCAAGATAGATTGATGCATCTGTCTTCAATAATTCTTCCAGTCGTGCTTTCAAGATATCGCGCTCTCCCTTTTCGAAGAATGCTTTCTGATTTTTGAACAATCGGTTGACACTTCTATATTTAGTAGAATCAGTATATGGAGCTCCGAAAGACAACATATCAGCATCTTGTGGTTCATACGGTGAAGGTGCTATGGAGTTATCTTTTTCATATAACCCCGAAATTTCTAAACGCTGCCGATTTGCCAACTGCTTTTTCATGAAGTTTAGCATCCGTAAATTCGTCACCTTAAGCTCTTGTGTCAAATCAAATCCAATCATCTGCACGGTTTCAGCGAGTGCACCATTCAATGCCCGGTCTGCTGAATTGTTAACGAAAACAGATGGACTGTATGCCTCTTTGAAGAAATCACCGAAACGTAAAAATACACGTTGTAAAATGTAATAGACAAGTTCGCTTAGTTCATCATGAGTCGCTTTTGTTAGCACTTGTGTAAACTTATGTGCGAAATGTTGACGCACTTCTCCTTCAAGTTCGTTCAATTCGTCCAATCTTTCTGCCTTACGAGTTCGATTCGTTTCTGTCCGGCTAATAAGTGACGAGAGTCGTTCAATCGTTTTTAACGCCTCTTCTTCGAGTGCCTGAACAGCAAGTCCTTTTAGATCGTGTTCAAGGAAATGATGGAATTCTTCTTCAAAAGGCGCCATAAATGGATCCATCCGATTATCCACTTTCGCCTCGAGTGCCTGCAAACTTGAAATGCCATGAACTCTAGGATTACGGATACCAAACTTCCGTAGTTCATCCCCTACGAACGTTTTAACCGCTTCCGCCTCTTCCGCGTCAGATGCAAGGTCAATTGCATTGACAACAAAAAACATCTTATCAAGCTCGAAAGCATCCTTCACTCGACCAAGCTGGACTAGGAACTCCCTGTCTGCCCTCGCAAATGCATGATTATAATACGTGATGAAAAGAATCGCATCCGCATTTCGGATATATTCAAATGCAACATCGGTATGACGCGCATTAATGGAGTCGGCTCCTGGTGTGTCAACGAGGGTGATTCCTTTCCTAGTCAATTCACAATCATAGTAGAAGTCGATTGATTCGACGAAACAGCTTCGATCTTCTTCAGCAACAAATTTAACGAATTCTTCCTGCCCGACCTTAATAATTGTGCCAAGTGCTTCATGATAAAGAGGATACCCTCTCTTGAATGCGGCAATAAATGCTTTATGGATATGGAGACTCTCATCCGTCAATTCTGTATTTAGTGCATCATCCGCTTTTTGAAAAGCATCAGTCAACGATGTTGCGCCAACACCAAGTGCTTCAAAAGAGCGGAAAACATCTTCTGTCATCCGGTCTGTTGTTTTCAATAAAATATCGGCCGTTTTATCTTCTTTTCCCACTGAAATCGGACGTATCCGATTGATGGCTGCAGTAGTTGGATTTGGAGAAACCGGTAAGACATTTTCACCAATTAATGCATTGGAAAAAGATGATTTCCCTGCACTAAACGCACCGAATAGCGCAACAGTGAATTCTTGCCCATCTAGTCGGTCAGCTTTTTTTCGAAGGTAGTCTGCTGTTTCCATAAAACCTGGAATCGCTTCAACCGAATTCGCGATACGAATAGCGTGCTTAACCACTGAATCTGAATCCAATGTAGCTACTTCTCGCTGAACTTGCTCGACTTCTGCCGTCTGGTCAGAGGTATTCTCTAGGATAAGTACTTCTTCCGCTTCGTTGTATTCGACTAATTGTAGCGTTTTCTGTACTTTCCACTGCTGAAGAAGTACATTGACTTCCGCAGTCGAGCCTATAATTTCATGTTCGAGATTTGCCAATTGAGCTTCCACTTCACTTACCTGTTGGATTGCATGTAACTTCTCATCCAATCGGTACACTTTTTGTTCAAGAATACCAGCGTTGTCATTCCCCGCTACTAATGCGATTTCGGACATTGCGTGTTTCCAATCCTCGGTCATTCGCCTAAATGTGGCTTGAATCGTCGTTCTCATGCGTTCAGAATAGTTGAGGACGGTGTCGCCAGTTATGGTATCAGATACATTAAACTCTTTTTCTATATCAGAAAATGGGATCGTTAAGTTGATTTCGTCAATCACTAGTGATTGCTCATCCGTTAAAATCCCCGCTTCTTTCAACGATTTTTTCATAAGCGACTTTAGATGGACTTCAATTTGGGCATGAACAAGTTTGCCCATATTGTCAGCAAGTGCATCTTTCCTTCGTGCCTTTTCTTCCGCCGTCTTTTTCGCACCGAACAAAATACCAACTTTAAATCTAGACGACAGCGATTCCAAATAGTTTTTCAGCAGTTCACGTGTTTCATATGGTGTAATTGCCGCCCCTTGCAATAGGTCATTTCGTTCTTTTTCAAATGTTAAAGAAAATGCATCTCCCGAGAGAAGCTTCAGCATTTTTTTAGATTCTAAAGCCTCTTCTTGAAGCTCAACTCGCTTTGTCCATTCATCTTCTGAAACAATTTCGGAGAATGTGTTTTTTCGTTCCACGATTTCATCAGACAAGAATTGGCTATGCTCATCCTTCAGTTTTACTAACGTCATCTCAGCATTGTCGACGAATCGTTCTTGCCAGTTTTCCATCGACCCATCAACAATCGCTTTCACGGCACTAAAATCATTATGCGGGTGCGTTAAATCTTTCAATGAGGTATAAAAAATCCCTTTCGGAACGACACCCCACATTTTAAATGAATCCTCAACCGATTTTTTGAACTCCACAAATGGTAACTCACTGTCACGGTGTTTATCAATTTGGTTGATAATCAAATAAACGTTATCGTTGTAACGCATCAATTCTTTCGTGAAACGGAAATTCAATTCCGATTGCACATGATTGTAATCCATCGTGTAGAAGACGAGATCCGCGAGATGCAGTGCGGATTCTGTCGAAAGACGATGTGCATCATCCGTTGAGTCCACACCGGGTGTATCCATAACGGTAATTCCTTCTGGTAAATTCGATTCCGTATGACCAATTTCAACGAGTGAAACGGCCGCACCATCCTTACTAAACGACTTAACGGCAGCCGGAAATCCGTGCCCGCCGTATTTCACTGCGGTACCGTCCGTATGATGGATAATAGCAAAATCCGTTTCAGTTTTCCGCACTTTCACAATGTTAGCACTTGTCGGAATCGGGCTTGACGGCAGTAAGTCTTGGCCTGTTAGCGCATTGATCATCGATGATTTACCGGCGGAAAAATGACCGGAAAATCCAATCGTATATTCTTTATCTATGAGTTTTTTGGCGAATAACGCCGTTTTCTTAAAGCGGTCTTCATCATCATTTTTTTTGAAAACTAGGCCGTATGTCGCGGCTTGTTGTAATAAGTTATCTAATTCTGGCATTTATCTTTCGATCCCTTCGTCAATTGCTCTTTTTATCATACCATTTATCGGCGTTCGAATTATCAACAAATTTTTCTGTGCATATTTTGTCGTTTTTTGTTTACTCTACCTTTCGTCATGATATAATCGACCTATCGTTATATTTCAGAAAGGCGGAAGCTAAAATGAGCACTTCGAAGAATGTACAAATGATTTTAAATGGGACAATCTCTTCACTATCAACTGTTATTCCGGTCAAATTGGATGTCCTTGCTCCGTCGATTACAGTTCAACCGTATGAACAAAAAGAGATAAGCGTCTTAATTGGACTTGTCGGAGGCATAAAAGGAAGGCTTATCATTGATGCATCTTTAGACGCCATTAATACGATTGGACAAGCAATGTTTGGCATGTCAATCGAAGGTGAAATGATTGAATCATTCACAGGCGAGCTTGGCAATATGGTTGCTGGAAACTTATGTACAATACTCGAAAAAGACGGCCTCATCCTTGATATTTCCCCCCCTACCGTGATGACGGGAACAACGAAATTTTATGGTTTCAAACAGGCATTTAAATTGCCAGTCAAGATCGACGGCGGCGGAATGTTGACTGTCCTGTTAACAATTGATGAAAATTAAAGTTCACTAAAAACAGTCCCTTCCCTGGATTATTTCGGGTTCACGGGACTGTTTTTACTTTTTTATAAGTTATATAACTTCGTGTATTTTTCAGATAAGTAATCTGCTAAATATTTGGCGTTCAATCCTTCACCTGTCGTATCTTTAATAATTTCAAGTGGCTGTTTCATCTTGCCGTATTTGTGAACATGTTCCGTTAACCAGTCAAGAATTGGGCCAAAATCACCATTTCCACAAAGTTCATCAAAATTAGGTAGGTCTTTTAACATTGCCACTTTCAATTGAGCCGCGTACATATAGCCAAGTGCATATGACGGGAAATAACCGAATGATCCGCCAGCCCAGTGAACGTCTTGTAAAACACCTTCACCGTTATTTTTTGGACGGATACCCAGGTACTCCTCATATTTATCATTCCAAATTTCAGGAAGGTCTACCACTTCATAATCGCCGTTAAAAATCCCTTTTTCAATTTCATAACGAATCATAATGTGAAGTGGGTACGTCAGTTCATCTGCTTCAATCCGAATAAGCGATGGTTTTGACACATTGATTGCACGAAGGAAATCTTCGAGCGCTATGCCTTCAAACTGTTCAGGTGATTGGCTCTTTAATAAATCAAAATTATACGTCCAAAAGTTTTCATTATGTCCGACAAACTGTTCATAGAATAATGACTGCGATTCATGAATCCCCATCGAAGTACCATCTGCAACTGGTAATCCTTCAAGTTCTAAATCAATACTTTGTTCGTAAAGTGCATGTCCACATTCATGAATTGTTCCAAAAACGGCGGAACGGAAATCATTTTCATCGTACTTCGTCGTAATTCGGACATCCCCTATATTGATGCCTGTGGCAAATGGATGAACGGTTTCATCCAATCGACCTGCATCGAAGTCATAACCAAGTTGCTTCAATATCTCATGACTGAATGCTTTCTGATTTTCTTTCGGAAATTTTTTGAATAAAAATGACGTATCGGGTTGGTTACCTGATTCTGAAATTTTCTTCACAAGTGGCACGATTGTCTCTTTCAATTGGCCGAAAACTTCATCGATGATGTCTGTTGTCATCCCCGGTTCATATTGATCGAGCAATGTATTGTACGGATTGCCATCTTTTTCTCCCCAATAGCCAATGAACTTTTTAGTCGTTGCCACGATTTTCTCAAGATATGGAAGGAACATGTCAAAATCAGCTTTCTCTTTCGCTTCTTCCCATGCTGATTCCGATTGAGAAGTCAGAACGACAAATTCACGGTACTCCTCCGCCGGAATTTTTTTGCTTAAGTCATATTCTTTTTTTACTTCTTCAACTGTTTTCAACAAAATTGGGTTAAGTGTGTCTTTCCTATTGCCTAGTTCCTCGAGATAGCCACCCATTTCCTCTGAGACACTCATTTTAAATAATTCAGTCGACAATGTACCGACAGCTTCCGATCTTGCCGGAATCCCTTTTTTCGGTGCGCCCGTACGCATATCCCAATACATGATTGAAACGGCTTCTGAGTATGCACTCATTTTCTTTAGCAAAGCTACGAACTTCTCTTCTGTAGACATATCCATTCCCCCTTACTTACTATACTGGTCTTTATTTTAACATAATTCGGGCAACTCATATAGTCTCCTAATAGGAGACCAGTTTTATTTCAGTAATTAAACTATGCTGAAATAAAACAATTAGCTAATGTCACGTCTGCTGTTTAACCATTTTCTTGCATAAAGAGCAGGTAAGAAAGGCTTGAAAAACGCCATTTTCACTTGATCATTTCCGGTCCGCTTTCAGCGAAATAGTCATGACAACTTTACCGAGGGGCGAATGTGGCTAGAACGTTTAAGTGAAAAATACAGCTACTTTTGAAAAAAAGAGTAGATGACTCTTTAGAAAGGTTGTAAGTGCCCGAAGATACAATTTCGGGCACTCTAGCACTTTGTACAAGGTGTTCCTTGCTTACTTTTAGTAAAGATTACGCGTCTTATCATGCGGTATACTTTAAGAAAGTGACTCTTCCTTAACTAAAAAAGACAAGATTATGGAGAAGACTTCAGCCGCCAAAATTGTATCTTTGGCGGCTATTATCCAGATAAAAAGTTCCGCTATTCTTTCGTTCCGAAAAGCTTAAGCACTCTGTATACGTATATATTTGGAGAGCGACGGATGAATAATCGTATAGAGGCCGTTCAATCCAAAGCGATCCAAATATAATGTACACGAAGCGTCTGCTGTTTAATTAAGTTATTTACTGGTTATTTTTGGTTAATCAACATATGTGAGTTAATGTAGAACTAAAAATTACATGTGCATGACTGAATCTTTTTTACAGGACCTATTCATACCTTTAATTAGTGTTTTTTATTTATTGTCCTTCACAACGTTTATACATTTCTTGTATAAACAGCACGAGCTGGACAGTCCTAAATAATAGCGTTTCCCTCAGAAATACAAAAAGGCCTCCCAATATTACTAGGAGAGCCTTACAAATTATAGTTAAACTGTCATTTTCATTTTAACAGGGAAAATACCTTCAATTTCAGCTTTCATTTCCTGTTCTTTACCTTCTAGCAAAAGATGTACTGTTCCAGAATCGGCAGACGTCCGTATGAGTCGTCCGGCACCTTGGCGTAGCCTTAGCAGCATGAATGGTAAGTCTACTTCACGGAAAGGATCCTTAGCGTGCTGACGTCTCGCGTCGAACAACGGATCCGATGGTGGTAATGGCAAATCGTAAATAATGACGCGTGTCAATGCATCTTGAGGAATGTCGAGCCCTTCCCATAAGTGATAAGAGCATAAAACAGGTACTTTCTTCTGTTGGAAGTCACGCACGATAGAAGACAATTCTCGTTCACCTTCGAAAGCGATACGGTCTTGCCACTCGCTAGGAACGCGCTCTTTGAAATGGTTCATCGCTCGTTCTGACTTGAAGAGAATCAGTGTTTGCTCTCCATCTTCTAAAAGTTCAAGCGCTCGCTTCGCTTTGCCACCGGCTTCTACATCCGTCGCAAATACTTCCATCACTTCATCATAATCAAACGGAGATTCCACCGAGAATGACAAGTAATCTTGGATACCAAGACCATCTGCCAAATAAGTAAACGTTTCACCGACTGATAATGTAGCGGATGAAAAGACGATTGGCGTGTTGGATGAAAACAGTTTCTCTCTTAGAATGTCCGTCACTAGACGTGGCATGATAACCAGTGTGGATTCGCCTTCGCGACCCTCAAGCCAGTCGACTGCATCATTTTGAGAGGTGAAGAGGTCCATTGAGTAAATGTATTGATCCAGATATTCCTCGACCATTCTCAAATCATATGCCGGAATGATATAGAGTTCACCTTCAAAAACAAATTCTTCAAGAAGCGCATTCGAGATTTTCACAACCTCTTTTCCAATTGCCAGAAGTTCAGGTGTTTTCTCAATCGCTTTCCGTTCATTTTCCGTTGTATCCGCAAGCGCATCGAGTAATTTAAAAAATGCTTCATGCGAATCAATTAGGCGCTCCATCAGTTGAAGTGTCGACTCTCTTATTCCATCGACCATAATTCGTTCAAGCAGGTTTAGCAATGTACTATTTTGTACCTCATACGTCAAAGCACGCTGAGCCGAATACTCAAGAAGATGGCCTTCGTCGAAGACAATCATTGACGGTTCTGGTAATAATGGTAATTGTCCCTGTCTTTTACGGGATTCTTTTGTCCAAATATGCTCCATATAAAAATCGTGAGAACAAATTACGAGTTCGACCGATTCGCGATAATGATTTCGGTGAATTGTCTGACCACATCGATTACGAACATCACACGCAGCACATTGCTGGATGGGATGGAAGTTCACTGTTTTCCACTCTTCATCACTTAAATTTGGATAATCCGAACGTTCTCCGTAAGGAAAAATCGATTGCAATGAACCGGAACCGTAAACGAATTCAGGTAGTTCATCTGCCACAACATCAACATAGTCTTCGTCAATCGTATTACCCGCCTCTTCCAAACGTTTCAAGCATAAATATTGGTCACGTGATTTAGCAAGTCGAACATCGATATCAAGACCGAGCGCTTCACTAATTTTCCGGATATCACCGTCTTCTTTTACAAGCTGGTCAATCAGTGTCTCATCCGCACATGAAATGAGAGCCGGTTTGCCAGTATAGCGAGCATAAGCGATTGCAGGAAGTAGATAAGCAATTGTTTTACCTGTCCCTACACCCGCTTCCGCAAAAAGAACTTTCTTTTCTTTCAGTGCTTGTTCAATTTGGAACGCCATATAGATTTGTTCATCACGGCATTCAAATCCTTTTTCAGTCAATTCATCGTATAACGTATCCCCTATCCAGTCGTTCAGTGACTCATAGAACGATTTATCTTTTGATAACGGGAATGGCATCTTGCTCTTCATCGTTTACCCCTTCCTTATTACATGCAAAAGGAAGAGGAGTTTCCCTCTTCCGCATTCTATCAATTATTGACGTTGGCCCCAGAACTGATACAAATCAGTACGAATAAAACCATTGAATAATTTCCTTTTCTTCGTTGCTCTATGTCCGTACATTTTTTCATAATTTTCCAATGAAGACAACATATAAACAGACCATGATGGATAGTTTTTCATTATACGGCCAAGTTCCTGCGTAATTTCTTCAGCCTCTTCTACCTCACCAAGACGTTCACCGTATGGCGGATTCCCCACCATAACTCCGTTCAAGCCCTCTAACGTCAAGTCCCGCACGTCACATGTTTGGAACTTGATCAAATCCATGAATCCAGCTCCTGCCGCATTCTCTTGTGCCACTTTAATCATTCGGGGATCATAATCAAATCCTGAAATATCAAGTGGTTGGTCGTATTTTGCGAGGTCTTCCGCTTCTTCACGAACTTGATCCCAAATATTTTTATTGATCCATGGCCACTCTTCACTTAAAAATTCACGATTGTATCCAGGTGCAATGTTTTGCCCGATCATCGCAGCTTCAATTGCGATTGTACCTGAACCACAAAACGGGTCAACGAAAGGACGATTTGGATTCCAACGTGACACTTTCACAAGCGCTGCTGCAAGTGTCTCTTTCAACGGTGCATCCCCTTGTGCAAGTCGATATCCGCGTTTATGTAGTCCCGTTCCACTTGAATCGATCGTTAATGTTACTTTATCTTTTAAAATCGATACTTCCAATTTGAATAAAGGACCTGATTCATCAAAGAAACCAATTCGTTTATAAGCAATCTTCAAGCGTTCAACAATCGCTTTTTTTACAATGGCCTGGCAATCAGGCACGCTGTACAAAGTAGATTTCACTGATTTACCCGCAACTGGAAACTCTGCGTCAACTGGCAAAAAACGTTCCCATGGAATCGCTTTTGTCTGTTCAAATAAATCATCGAACGTCGTAGCCTCGAATTCACCTGCAACAATACGAACACGGTCCGCTACTCGGAGCCATAGATTCGTTTTTGCAATCGCCAATTCATCGCCCTGGAAATAAATCTTCCCATTTTCCGAAGTCGTTTTATAACCAAGAGCTTTTACTTCATCTGCCACAAGTGATTCAAGCCCCATTGCAGATGTTGCCACTAGTTTAAATTCAGTCATGCATTTCCAACTCCAATTCTATACCATCAATCATTTCCATGAATTCATCAAGGGTTAACTTTTTATAGTATTGCCAATATAACCATATTTTTTTCACACTTTAATTCTCCAAAAGAAAAGCTCCCCATCTTATTGGAGAGCAATCAATTTAAAAATAATACCATAGGAAATTCGATAAGCCATGTTTTGTTCCCGTGTACTCAAACGGCTCACGCCTCGTACTTAGGGTGGTAATCATCTATCTACAGGTATACACCTGTCTCTTCCTACAGTTCATTTCCCTCGGAAGAGTGCCCCTACCATAGTTTGGGTTTCTCACTCGTGGGGTTTACCGCGTTCCATCTGACCCGTTTCCGAGACAGCTACGTCACTGTGGCACTGTTCAGGGAACCTCATCCATATCCGAAGACTTAGGATTTATTCCCGCCGTCAACGCGTTATACGCGAAGCCACGGCTTATTCTTTCGCCGAGCACGAACACTACGGTCATCTCAGATCCGTGTGAGCATGGACTTTCCTCTACAACATAGGATGTTGCAGCGATTACCTAAATTCCACTATGTTATTTTTAGTATACCGTACTTATGTTTCATTTACAATATATTATTCTTGATCGAAGAGTTTACTTCCGAAAACATGCTTTTCCAGATTTGAAATTCGCTTCAATATATCAAAGTTCGTTGTTCCAGCACTTCCAGCCGCAGGGCGTTTTTGTGCAGATTCAAGTTCTCTTTGCATGCGTTCATTTTCGGTACGCAATTCTGTAATCGTCTTTTTAAAAGCTTCATAGTCATGAATAATATCATCAAGGAAGAGATCTACTTCTTCCTGATTATAGCCGCGAAGGCCCGTTTTAAATTCCTTCTCAAGAATCGTTTTTGTATCCAATTTAGTGTCCATGAAAAATCGCCCTTCCGTCTCTGTTTACATACCGTTGATTATAACATATATTGTCCGACTTTGTCTTACTAAAGCCGACTTTTAACCGTTTTTTGTCGCTTCGTGCGCTTGCCTGGGAAATAATTTTCTAGTTATCCTTATTTCCCTTTTCAAGAAATCATTTCTCGAACGTGCCCGAAATCTTTCCGCCAAGTAGGAATCCGCCTTCAGGAGCTTAATCGCCTCTTTCGTGGAGTCTAATGCCTTGTTTAACTCTTTCAGCTTATGCTCGTAAAGCTTCGCTAATTCCTCTAATGCGATAATTCGTTCACGTCCGGTAAGACCTGTTGCCGCTATCTTGAATGAAGAGACTGCCTCCTCGTAAGCCTGTTCCCTTTTCAAGACGAACCCGAAGTGAAAATGTGTCGCGGGATGATTGATCCCATACTCGGCAATGACACTTTCAAAGATTTGTTTACTACGGTCATGCGACTTTAAATCACCAAACCATTTCCCAATATTCGTATGGGTCACGGCCGATTCTCGGACATCGCTTTTCAATAGCAAATCGGTTGACCGTATATAAAGCGCAACTAGTGAAAGGATATCCCATTCATTATGGACGAGAACTTTCATTAATAGTTCCGCGCGACCATTCTTAACAGCATCTTGGTAGATGATTGGCGCCATATGCCCTGGGATATCTCCTTGTCGGAAGAAACCAAGTTGTTCCTCCTCAATTGCAGGTAGTCGAAACGTTGCCATCTCACCTTTCCAAATACGTCTGGAACCATGCAACAAATCGATTTGGGTATGCTTGAGAAGTGGCGGTAATTCTTTACGGTTCATCGTCCACCGTGTTTCCACCATTGGGATATCAAAACTTTTGCCATTATACGTAACGAGTGTCGACGGCTTTTCCCATAATCCAGTTGCATAAAGGAATGCCGCTTCGTGATCAGGACCCGGAAGGACATACTGCGTCATTTTAAAAGATGATGCCGTCTGTTCAATGAACCCCATGAGGAATATCAGTGTGCCTGCACCTTTTAAACCTGTCGTTTCTGTATCAAAGAAAACAAGCGGTTTTGAAAAATCCGGTGACAGTGGATGCACTTCACCGGACTTCTTCCATTTATCGATCGTTGACTTCAAACCCGAAAGAATAATGTTTCCGTGCTGATGGTCAGTGTCGTATTCAACAATACGTTTATAGACGATGCCGTGTTTATTTACGGCTTTTGTCAAACCCGCGTCCAGCCACTGCTGTTCATAGGCAGGTACTTTTGCAACAGGTTTTACAACTTCTGGCACATCTTCAGCTACCATTTTAGTAGTTGTTTTTTTCAACAACTTCTTCATTTGCATCAGTTTCTGTTCATATGACATTACGTTCCCCTCCTGCTAGGGTCTTAAGAAGGGATCCGACATCCTGTTTCATGCCCATACCAGCTTCTTGCGCACCGATACAAACTGGACAACCCGACTCGCAGCGACAGGTGGACACATGATCAGCCGCTTTTTGCAACAGCTCGTCCCACCGTTCAAAGATTTTTTCACTCAGACCTATCCCACCTGGGTAACTGTCGTAAATGAAAATAGTCGGCTTGCCAGTATGAACGGCTTTCACTTGTGGCACAACATGGATATCCGTTTTATCGCAGCGGACGAATAACGGGATAAATGACTGGATCGCATAGGCTGCACCCGTCATCGCATCCGTTAGTCCAGCGCCCGTCCATCCTTCAGGTATATCGAATGTATACCACGTAGAAGACGTATGCAATTCTTCCGCGGGCAATGATATTGGACCGGAACCGATATTATCATGTGTATCGAATCTAATTTTCTTGAAAATCGTCGGGATTGCAAGTACAGCGATATCACCATAAGCGGCCTTGTAATCTCCGAACTGTTCAGCGATATCTTCATTCATCACTTTTAGTTCCACTGCAAGATTGGCATCCGTGAAGTAATCGACATCGACTTCTGTGACATAGGCTTTCTTTTCATCCCAATCCAATTGCTCAACTTGGAACTGGGTTCCTTGATGGATATAAATTGCTTCTTCATGGAGGAGCGTCATCGCACTAAAACGATCCATCTCCCCTATGACCTTCGTTTCTTTTGGATATGTTTTATCAATAATGATGACATTTTCCTGTGTTGCAGAGCGAAGACTCACTTCACTTGCTGGAAAACTGTCTGTCATCCAATGCCATTTGTCTGTAGTCTTAATCAAAACCCCTTCGCTTTCAAGGAATGCGAGTAATTCTTGAACGTCAAATTCACCATATGTTTCTGTCGAAGAAAATGGCAGTTCAAATGAAGCACATTTAAGATGATCCATTAAGATAAACATATTATCCGGATGAATCCGTGCTTCTTCTGGTGATTGGCCAAGTAGATAGTCGGGGTGTTCAATAATATATTGATCGAGAGCCAGGGATTGGGCGACGTAAATAATGAGCGCCTCATCTTGCCGCCTTCCCGCACGCCCTGCCTGTTGAAATGCACTCGCAATATTTCCCGGGTAACCTGTCATAATACACGCTTGTAGTTGCCCGATATCAATGCCAAGTTCAAGTGCATTTGTACTAACAACCGTACGGATAGCTCCATCCCGAAGCCCTTTTTCAATTTTCCGACGTTCTGAAGGTAGGTAACCTCCCCTATAGCCCATTACCGTTTCATCGAACAGTTTCTTTTTCGTCAATGCTTTCATATACGTGACAAGCATTTCAACTCGTACTCGGCTTTTTGCAAAGATAATCGTTTGGATGCCTTCCCTGTATAAAAGCGCGGCGATATCTCGCACTTCGAGTACAGCACTTCTTCGGATACCAAACGTTGGATGGACGACCGGTGGATTATAGAAGACAAAATGTTTCTTTCCGGCGGGTGCTCCATTTTTGACGATTACTTGCATATCCGCATTTATCAATGACTTAGCTAGTTCTTGTGGATTTGCAATTGTCGCAGATGTGCAGATGAACACTGGGTCACTGCCATAATAGTTACAGATTCGTTTCAACCTTCGCAGCACATGTGCGACATGACTGCCGAAAACACCTTTATACGTATGCAATTCATCGATGATGATGTATTTTAAGTTTTCGAATAACGACACCCATTTTGTATGATGCGGCAAAATACCTGAATGCAGCATATCGGGATTTGTCAGCACGATATGACCCGACTTCCTCACCTTCGAACGTAACCCAGGCGCAGTATCCCCGTCGTATGTATAACTGAGGATAGTTTCCCCACTCGCTTCAATCAACTCATGGAGATCCGCCAACTGATCTTGGGCCAGTGCTTTTGTTGGAAACAAATAAATGGCTCTCGATGTATCATCTTCAAGGATGCTTTGCATAACGGGTAAATGATAGCAAAGGGATTTTCCGGAAGCTGTCGGTGTGACGGCAGTAAAAGAATGTCCGGATGATGCCAGATCGAACGCTTCTCTTTGGTGACTATATAATTTATCGATTCCTTTTGACGCAAGTGCTTTAATAATCGATGGATGGAGTTTTTCCGGAAATTCAGCGTAGATTGCTTCTTTCCCAGCAATCGTTTTAGTATGGATGACGTTAGCGGAAAAAGAGGCGTCAGTGCGCAGTTTTTCTAACACTTCGTGAACCGCTTTCTTCTTTATCATCGTACTTCGCCTTCTTTTTCAAGACGTAGTGCGTCCAAAATTGTTTTTAACGTATATTCAGCTGAATTAATCGATAAGATAAAACGTTTTTTACCTGTCTTTTGATAAAATGACTGGACGATGAATTGCTTCATAGAGTCAGTCAGTGTTTCAATTTGAATTGGATGAACATATTTCGGCTTGGCTGTCTTGATGAATTCAGATACTTCCTCTGTCCATTCATCAAGCAACGTATGATATTGATCTGCATATGGTTTTACTTCTATGAAAAAATCGGGTTCCCGATCGAGTTCTCTCATCTGCGCATGGCGCTCGAAGCATTCCTTACAAACAGCAAGTAGCGCTTCAGTTTTGTGTTGTAGATTCATAATGATACACCCTTTCCGGACGTTTCTTTTATTTTAACAGATATGACCGAGATGCACCAAATTCATAGGAACGTATATTCCTTGGTATTACTAATCCTTCATTACTAGATAAAGTGCTATTTAGGTTGATGTATTGAATACGTCATATGAACTATTCGCAGGCGCCTTACAAGGGGACAGTCGGAACCATAAGACTGGCAGCGAAGCTTGTCAGGCTTATGGGAAGCCACTGAAAAAGTTCTTTTTATAGTAAGAACTAGTTGATTGTAGTGAAGAGCGGCGACTCCAGCGGGAACAGCGCGAGCTGAAGACCCCGCTGGAAGAGCCGTTACGAAGAACGGCTTTTGCTCCCAACGCTAGCGTTGGGAGCAAAAGCGCTAGCGTTGGGAGCACGGGGCAAGAATGCCTTAATTTCTGCCAAGAACGCAGAAATACGGCAAATCGAACCCTCTGCTGTTCGATTGGCTGAAGCCGTGCCCGCGAAAAGCGTCCGCTCGGAACGGAAATCAACGGGATTGAAGGAAATCGTACTTTTTCAGTGCCTTATTTTATTGCGGAAGGCATCCCTAAAGCGTCGAAGCGTTATTAATTGGAATCATTAGCACAATCTATATAGTTAATTTTTCAGCTGGACTACTTGCACTCTCCACTTTTCCCCAGCAGAATAACGTCTTTGATACAAGTGTACATCATAATTATGTTCAAATTATGTCACAGAAATTAAAACTTCTTCTCTATATGACAACTAATACTAGTGCTCCTTTCGCGTGTAAGGTACATTAACGATAATAGATAGCTTGTTTCAACGTTAAAATATGCATCATTAAGGGAGAACTTTGTTAATGGCTACGAAAATCGCTTGGATTACTGATACAGCTGCACAACTAGATGAATCTTTTATACGAAAACATAACGTACATATATTACCATTGAGTATCGTATTTGCTGATGGTGTTTTTAAAGAAACAGTCGATATGACACAGGAAGAGTTTTACGACAAATTACGTGTTGCCAAAAATCCCCCCAAAACATCCCAACCCGCTATTGGTGAAATGGTTGCCCTTTATGAAAAACTACAGGAGCAAGGCTATGATTGTGCAATTGCCTTGCATGTGTCTAGCGGCCTATCCGGCACATTTGATAGCTCGCAAACAGCTGCACAAATGGTAGACTTCAAGGTCTATCCAATTGACTCGAAAATCGGCTCCTATCCGATGATCAAAATGATTGAAATTGGCAATGAACTACTTAAACAGGGACATGACATTAAAGAAGTCGTTGCAGCCATCAAAAAAATGACGGAAAATTCCAAGTTATCCTTCATACCTGCTAATCTAAATCAGCTCCATAAAAGCGGTCGTGTCTCTGGAACACAAGCATTTCTAAGTAATTTGCTAAATATTAAAGTGGTCATCTCGTTTGAAGATGGAAAACCAGTGATGAAAGAAAAAGTTCGTGCCAATAAACGAGCTAAAATAAATGTGACAGATTTACTGCGCAGCGACATGGAAAATAGCAGCATCCCAGAAATCGCAGTGATCCACTGTAACAATGTAATGAATGCTGAAAGTTGGAAAGAAGAGCTATTGCAGGAATTCCCAAACTTGAAAGTACAAGTTCTCCCTCTCAGCGTCTGTGTGGGCGTACATGCAGGTGAAGGTACTACTGGGCTAAGCTGGGTGAGGTATTAAAATGTAGGAACTAGATTATGTTTACGAAAATAATAAGCTGACTGCCTTGTACTAATCGGCAATCGGCTTATTTTGGATTGTAATTGGATGTCCATTCTTCTATGATATAACAGCTTTATCGTTACATTTTATTCACATACCTTGTTCCCTTTCTTGTATCCACTCCCCTTTCTACTCTTATCGGCTGTCCTAATTAGTAGCCTTCATTATCTATATCGCCACATTTTTTACGCCCTATATGATAAATAATTATTTCCGATTTATTGAATAGGTTTAAGCTTGTTCAATATCTGGACATTAGATTGCAACTTTCCGAGCACTAATCCGTCCAATTGATATGGTATGATAGTGAGATGCGAGGTGATACCTATGACAATACGCTATCCGAACGGCAAGAAATATATACCCATTCAGAAGATAGGCCATCAAAAAAAAGTCGATCTTTCATTCAGTAACCGAGGGAAGTCATTGGAAGATGAATTGAATGAAACGAATGAGTTCTATTTAAGTCGCGGCATTGCTGTCATCCATAAGAAACCCGTTCCAATCCAAGTCGTAAACGTGAATTATCCGGAGCGAAGTGCCGCTGTCATAACCGAAGCCTATTTTAGGACACCGTCTACAACTGACTTTAACGGAGTATGGCAAGGGAACTATATTGATTTCGAAGCAAAAGAAACCAAGAGTGCGACATCTTTTCCATTGCAAAATATTCATGACCATCAAGTGGAACATATGCAATCTGTGTCAAAGCAAGGTGGAGTTGTTTTTTTCATCGTCAAATTCACTTCACTTGACCGCTATTTTATCGTCCCTTATGATAGTTTTGAGAAATATTGGGAAAGAATGAAAAAAGGTGGAAGAAAATCGATCACACTTATAGAGTTTGAGACCATGTCCTTGGAGATTCTACCACGTTTCAATCCAAGGCTCGATTATTTAAAAGCGGTGTCTATTATGACAACGACATCAAACAATGCAACTGAAAGGCAGGAAGATGTATGAGCGATAATATAAATTCAAGAGCTGGACGCCGAAAAAACATTGAGGCAGAACGCGCAAAGAAAAAAAGTAAAAAGACGAATAAGGGAAAAGGCATCATTAAGAAGATAGTTCTGGCAATCGTCGCCATCGGAGTTGCCATACTAGTTGGCGGCGCGGGCTTATTCGCTTTTTATGCAAGTTCTGCACCTGATCTCGACGAAAACCTTTTAAAAGACCCCTTATCATCTGATTTACTTGATATCCACGGTGATGTCTTCATGAAGTCGGGCGCTGAAAAAAGGGAGTTTGTTCCCTACGCTGAAATCCCGGACCCGATGCAAGATGCAATACTTGCAACGGAAGACGTCCGTTTCTATTCCCACCACGGGATGGATTTTTGGAGACTTGGTGGTGCAGTCATCGCGAACTTTAGAAGTGGTTTCGGTTCTCAAGGAGCGAGCACACTTACCCAACAGGTCATTAAGAACTCATTCCTGTCAGAAGAGAAAACGTTAAAAAGGAAGGCACAAGAAGCATGGCTCGCTTTCCAGCTTGAACGTAAGTATGAAAAAGAAGAAATCTTTGAAATGTACTTCAATAAGATTCTGATGTCCGGAAATAACTACGGATTTGGAACAGCTTCAAAATACTTTTACGGTAAAAGTCTGAATGAACTTGAACTACACGAAGTCGCTATGTTAGCGGGACTTCCACAAAGTCCAAACGGATACAATCCTTATAAAAACCCGGCACGTGCTAAAAAACGACGCAATATCGTACTTGGGCTAATGTACCAGCATAAAAAAATTACTAAAGTCGAAATGGAAGCAGCACAGGCGATGCCAGTCACAGGAACATTACTGGCTGATGACAAAAGACAGGTTAGCAACACAAAATACCCAGCTTATGTCGATCTAGTGCTCTCTGAATTGGAAGAAGCGGGTATGTCACACTTGCTTGCTGAAGGCGTAAAAATTCAAACGAATTTGGATCCTGCAGCTCAGCAATCTGTGGAGAATGCTTTAAATACTAACGATTTATATGAATCCGAAAAAATGCAAGCCGGAATGACCGTTCTTGATACCAAAACGGGTGCAATCGTTGCAGTCGGTGGAGGGCGTAATTATTCCGGAACGGACTGGAACTTTGCTACAGACCAAAAACGTCAACCCGGATCGGTGATTAAACCGATTCTCTCTTACGGCCCAGCCATCGAAAACCTTAGCTGGTCAACAGGAAATACGGTCGTAGATGAACCTTACAACTATAAAGGGACAGATAAAGCCATTCGGAACGTCGACGGTAAATATCAAGGGACAATGACAATTCGAGAAGCATTATACAAATCCCGCAACATTCCTGCAGTAAAAGTGTTTGAAGAGGTCGGTACTGCAAAGGCAGGCGCTTTTGCGAAAGGGCTCGGACTTCCGTTTGATAAATTGAATTCTTCCAATGCACTTGGCGGCGGAGAATATGATTTTTCTACACTTCAGATGGCAGGAGCCTATTCAGCCTTTGGTAACGGTGGGAATTACACAAAACCGTATGCCATCAAGGAAATTATTTTTAGAGATGGAAAAAAAGCACCTAACATGACACCAAAATCCGAAACAGTCATGAAAGATTCGACTGCATATATGGTAACGGACATTTTACGTGAAGTATTAACAGCTGGAACAGGAACCAAAGCAGCTATTTCAGGTCTGGATATTGCCGGTAAAACCGGGACAACAAACTATCCATCTGAAATCATAACAAAGAACGGCTTGAAAAATTCAGACGTTCCCGATTCATGGTTTGCTGGCTATACGACAGATTACACAATTGCCGTATGGGGTGGTTACGAGAAATATGCAACACCTATCACTACATTCGATAAAGGCAGGTATGTCCCTCAAAATCTGTTTCGCATGGTCATGAGTGACATTTCTGCTGGGAAAAATACATCACGGTTCCAAAAACCTGACTCTGTGGAGGAAGCGACGATTGAATACGGTTCAAATCCACTTGTTTTAGCAAGTCGGACGACACCTAGCAATAGGAAGCGTACAGAACTATTCGTCAGAGGAACTGCGCCCGTAGAAGTTGCTGAAGAAGAAATTATCGAACTTGAAGCACCAAATAGTTTGGCTGCTCAATATAATGAAGAAACGAGTTCTATTGATTTAAACTGGTCCCATAATGCTCCAGTTTCGGAAGCTATCATAGGCAATGTAGAGTTCACCGTATTAGTGGGTGTTGATGGAAGCGATATGCAAGAAATGACAACGACAACAGACACGTCAGTTACATTCTCAGGAGCCGAAGCTGGTCGGAAATATACGTTCTCCGTCGTTGCTAAACTCGATGACTTAGTTAGTAGTCCAGCGACTACGACCGTTCAGATTGAAGAGGTTACCGAAGAAGTCCCAGAACCTGATGAAGAAATTGATACTGAAAACCCAGATGGTGAAGACTGGAACAATGGCAATAACGGTAACGACTGGAACAACGGCAATAACGGTAACAATGACAACAACGGTAATAACGGCAACAATGGTAATGGCGGTAACGAGGGTACGCCCCCCGATGATGGAACCGGCACCCCGGTTCCACCAGAACCAGGAACCGGGACTGATGGAACCACTACTGATGACGGTACTGGTTCCCCGTAACTAAACTAAAAAGCAGAAAGCGAAATGCCTAATCAGCATTTCGCTTTCTGCTTTTTTTATTTCTTTTGTATCGACAATCTGGCAACTTTCTTTTTGGTTTCTGTAAATAGTGCATCCAGTTGAACATGGGCGTAATGGCTCGTTATTTTATCTTTCACAAATTCGAAACGTTCTATGCCGTTCAGTGGAAGTAACGTATAAACAACCTGTCCTTTACGGTCATCTAACACTTTCCCACCTTGTTCAAGTAATTCACTATAATTGTCAATCGCCACATTCATCAACTCAACTGCTTGATGATCTTTTTGGTCATAAAAAGCTTCAATTTGATCCCGTACTGTTTCCCATTGATCAAAATAAGGTGCCAGTAGCTCCTTACTTATACGATTTACTTCATTTGGCATTTGCTTTCATCCTCTTCTTCCCTTCCCTGCATAACGGCAGGAGTGGACAAACATTACATCCGGGATTTTGCGCTTTACAATGATACCTTCCGAAAAAAATGATTTGATGATGCGTATCTGTCCATTTTTCCATTGGTGTCCAGCGCATGATTTTTTCTTCAACAGCTAGCACTGAATCTTTCCACCTGTTCATACCAAGTCGCTTCGCTACACGCTCTAGATGTGTATCGATAGCAATAGCAGGTATGCCAAATGCATTCGATACGACAACATTCGCCGTTTTACGGCCAACGCCTGGTAACGTCATCATAACGTCACGATTAGCCGGTACTTCCCCATCAAAATTATCAATAAGCATTTGACTTAGGGCTTGAATATTTTTCGCCTTATTGCGGAATAATCCAATCGACCTGATATCCGTTTGTAGTTCCTCGACATCAACCGCTAGATAATCTTCAGGTGTTTTATATTTTTTAAACAGCTCCGCCGTCACCCGATTCACGAGAACATCCGTACATTGGGCAGATAGCAGCGTTGCTATTGTCAATTCAAAAGGATTGTCATGCACCAGTTCACAATGTGCATCTGGGAACATTTCGCCAAATTGTTCAAGGCAAAATTCCCATTGTTTTTTTGTCAGCATGTACTCCCACCTAATCCCGTTCTTCCAGCCAGTTATAGAAAGGAACACGTTTTACCGAAACAGTTTTTTCTGGCTGCTGTGACGGACGTGTCCCTACGGTCCGGAATGACTTTGTTTGACGCTCAACATCAGACAATGTCTTAACATTTTTCTTTTTCCACTCAAAAAGAATCCGATCGATATACCGGAGACTTAATTTTTGTGCTATGACAGCTTCTTTTAATGCTGCACGGATAATTTCGACTGTATGTCCATCGTCATCCAACCACATCGTGATTGATTCGCACTCCATTGGTGACAGAAAGCGTCCAAACTCTTGTTCAAACAGCGAAAAAATTTCTCCTTCCGCGTTCTTATGGGTCTCTTCCTCAGCCTCATTCGTTGCGAATGCAATCTGATCGACTAATCGATCCCACAATGGCTGCAAAGAAAAAGTTTCATGTAAAACCCCTTTTTGATCTTCACTTTGACCAATTCGGAGTAAACCGTGTTGCATTAAACGTTGTAAAACCATGGATACTTCATTTTCCGTTAAATCCATACGACTTGCAAACTCGTTAGGAGTTGGGAAATGATTGCCCTCGGATTTATATGCTGTCATATGCATGATTAGCATTGCGTCCAAATCTTTGATCCCGAGACTTTTATAATTGTGAAAAAAGAGCTGGGAAATGTTTACATTCCCCTGCTCAATCCAAATTCGGAGCCGTTCTTCGTGTTGCATGTCCGAACTCCTCTCTTCTATTTAGGTATTAAGGATACAATCTGTTCAATAGACGTGGGAACGGAATCGTTTCACGTACGTGTTCTACACCGGAAATCCAAGCGACAGTACGTTCAAGTCCGAGCCCAAATCCTGAATGCGGTACTGCCCCATATTTACTAAGGTCCAAGTACCATTCATAAGCAGACTCATCTAGGTTATGCTCTTTAATTCGTTGTTTCATCAGCTCATAATCATGAACTCGTTCAGAACCACCGATGATCTCTCCGTAACCTTCAGGAGCTATCAAATCCGCACACAAGACAACGTCGTCTCGGTCAGGATGTGGTTGCATGTAGAACGGCTTGATGCCGATTGGGTAATGTGTGATGAATACTGGCATATCATAACTTTCAGCAATCGCTGTTTCGTGCGGCGCTCCAAAATCTTCTCCCCATTTAATGTCATCAAAGCCGTTATCATTCAGGAATTTGATGGCATCATCGTATGAAATACGTGGGAATGGCGCTTGAATTTTTTCAAGCTTAGACAAATCACGATCAAGTCTTTCTAGTTCAATTGGACAGTTTTGTAGCACTGATTGAATAACATGCGTCACATACTGCTCCTGTACAACCAAGCTTTCTTCAAACTCAACGAAAGCCATTTCAGGTTCAATCATCCAAAACTCAATCAAATGACGGCGTGTTTTTGATTTTTCTGCACGGAATGTCGGCCCAAATGAGAACACTTTTCCAAGTGCCATAGCCGCAGCTTCCATGTAGAGCTGACCTGATTGTGAAAGAAATGCGTCCTCATCAAAATATTTTGTTTTGAACAGTTCAGATGTTCCTTCTGGTGAAGAGCCTGTCAAAATGGGAGGATCTACTTTAACAAATCCGTTCATATGGAAAAACTCATACGTTGCACGAATTACTTCGTCGCGGATTTTCATAACAGCATGCTGTTTACGAGACCGGAGCCATAGATGACGGTGGTCCATCAAAAACTCTGTTCCATGTTCTTTCGGTGTGATTGGATAATCGACTGCTTCATGAATAACTTCAATTTCTTTCACTTGTAGTTCATAACCAAATGTAGAACGCTCATCTACAGTTACTTCTGCTGTAATATAAAGAGAGCTTTCTTGTGTCATTGATTTTGCTTTTGCAAAAATATCTTCGCCTACAACTTCTTTAACTACGACTCCTTGTACGAATCCCGAACCGTCACGTAGCTGTAGGAAAGCAATTTTTCCGCTAGAGCGTTTATTGGCAAGCCATCCACCGATACGAACTGTTTCACCAGCGTGGTTTGGCATTTCATGTATCATGATTGTTTTCATAATAACCTCCGAAAGTTAAACTTCTCTATTTTTTAAAAGACATGAAAGTATAAGTTACAATATGGAATAATGTCTAGCTCCAGGCGCCACCCCCTCGGGTCATAAGCCGTTTTGCTGTGGGGCTTGAAGTACGCCTCCTCGCAAACCGTCTTATGCCTGTCGGGGCTGGACGGCGCCTTCCGCTTTTCTTAGTCTTTCCAATTTGCTGCTACAAATGCATGAATACGTCGAATTGCTTCTTCAAGTAATTCGATTGATGTTGCATAAGACAACCTAATAGTATCCGGAGAACCAAAACCAGATCCAGGGATTACAGCGACATTTGCTGTCGTCAATAATGCAGCTGCGAAATCATCCACATTCGCAAACCCTGTGTTCTTTACTGCTTCTGATACATCCGGAAGAAGATAGAAAGCGCCTTGCGGCTTAATAACGTTAAACCCAGGAATAGCCGATAGTTGCGGATAGACCTGTTCCAAACGAGACTCAAAAGCTTTACGCATCGTTTCAACTGCATCTTGCGGCCCATTATAGGCTTCGATTGTCGCATACTGGGAAGTTGTCGTCGGATTTGACGTCGAGTGACTTGCAAGATCTGTCATCGCATTAACAACTTCTTCATCACCCGCTATATAACCAATCCGCCAGCCAGTCATTGAATGTGATTTGGATACACCATTAATAAGCAGTGTCCTTTTTTTGGCGTCATCGGAGAGCTGGGCAATGGAAACATGTTTCGCCCCATCATATACAAGTTTTTCATAAATTTCATCCGAAATAATCCAGATGTCTTTGTCTTGACAAACATCGGCAATTTGCTGTAATTCTTCTTTTGAGTAAATCATGCCTGTCGGATTTCCCGGCGAGTTGATGATGACTGCTTTTGTTTTAGATGTAACCGCGTCACGGATTTGCTGGGCCGTCACTTTAAATTGTGCTACCGCGGTCCCTTCGATATGTACAGGAACTCCTCCTGCTAACTTCACTTGTTCTGGATAACTGACCCAGTAAGGCGATGGAATGATTACTTCATCGTCCGGATTGAGAATAACTTGGAACAAAGTATATAGTACATGCTTTGCACCAATCCCAATCATGATTTCTTTTCTAGAATAGTCTAATCCCTGGTCTTTTTGTAGCTTTTGAATGATGGCATCTTTTAGAGCAGGCAGACCCCCGGCAGGCGTATATTTCGTCTTGCCTTCTTTCATCGATGTATACGCCGCTTCAATAATGTTAGCAGGTGTATTATAATCAGGCTCTCCCGCTCCAAGACCAATTACATCTATACCTGATTCCTTCATTTCTTTCGCTTTTGCCGTTATGGCAAGCGTCGTTGATGGCGAAAGAGTATTCACCCTGGATGCTAATGATTTCGTCAACTGTATCGCTCCCTTAGAGATTCAATATTCGTTTCCACCATTGACCGTTCTCGAAAAACACATAAACGTAATTAAGTTTTCCGTTATCACTTTTAAATGCGACTTCCCAAACTGGGCCCTCTTCCTCTAGGCCAAGCTTTACATGAAGAACTTTTTTTACATCCAGTTCCTTTTTGACGTTTGCAACAGCCTTTTCTGCCGAAATCCCATCCGTCAACTTCACTTCTTTAAAACCATCTTTTGAGTTTTCATCAACGAAGACCGCTTTTTCTTTGCCATCCGCGTCCACACCGAATACCGTTACAGTCGGAACTGTACCATTGAAAACATCAGCAGAACTTACTGATGCGAGTTGTCCCGATTGAACCGCGGATTCGATTGCTGCCTTTTTAGCCGCCGAAAAAGGTTTTTCGGCATTAACTAAAACCATGACGGTGATGACCGAAGTTAACATTATAAGGAAGACGACGATGAATTTAATCCAATTCAGCATAAATCTTCACGTCCTGTACGTCGTAAAAATGTTTTTTTCGAATCATTATGACTCGCTTCCTTTAAGATACCTATTCATTATAGCAATTTTCGAGTTCATTAACCATATGTTCGAGTGACACTTTTTTCACAGGTACATTTGGAAATGCCTCCAAGAAACGCGGGCCATACGACTTTGTTTCAATCCGTCTATCCAAAATAATGAAAAAGCCCTTATCTGAAGATGAACGAATGAGTCTGCCGAAACCTTGCCGTAATCGCATAACCGCTTCTGGTAATGCATGCTCAGTGAATGGATTCATCCCAGAAGCCGTCAGCTTAGCCGCCTTCGCCTTGTAAACTGGCTCTTCTGGGGATGAAAACGGTAGCCTGACGACGATAACGGCAGCCAATGCATCTCCAGGTACGTCGACACCTTCCCAAAAGCTGTTCGTTCCAAATAGAACGGAATTAGTAAACTGCCTGAAAGACTTCAATAATCGGATCCGACTACCTGAACTAATTCCTTGCGCAAACAATGTATAATCCTCTAACTGCTGACTTTCTGATATTAGATCATAGGTTTTTCTGAGCATGTCTTGTGAAGTGAACAAGACAAAGAGCCTCCCGCCCGTGGCCAAGACAGTCTGAACGACCGCATCTGTAACGGCTTCGATATAATCTGATTGACTGACTTGCTGAATATCAGGCATATCGTTAACAATGAATACTTCCGCACCTTCATAGAAATGAGCAGGCGCATCAAATGTTAAGAGTGGTATTGAATCAGTGATACCCAACTGTCTTGCAATGAAACGCTCATTTTCCGGAATCGCAAGTGTTCCAGATGTCCACACAATGCCGGTTTGTTCATCCTTCAGCCTGTCAATGAGCGCACGAATCAGCCCAGATCCATCTAGTGAACGTTTGATAACAGTTAGACTCCCCGGAATACTGCGCATATCTTTTTCCATCCAAACTGTAAAATCATCTAAATTTTCATCTACAAAGACTTCAACCCATTCTCCCGCTTTGATGGTCATTTCACGGACCCAAAAATCCCATTCCGAAAGTAGTGCCTGTTCATTCTTGGTCATATTGTCAAGATGAATTGCTAAGCCGCTTGTGAACAATTCAGCTTGATGAATGTAGTCTGACATCGCTTCAGCAACTTTTGAAAAATCGTTTCTACCATAGTTCAGTTCAGCTAACGAATAAATGATTCTGTTGCCCTGTTGCTTCTTGCGCTTTGCAGGGTTAAATGTAGTCAAGATGCCTACCGCATAATCGAACAATGTCAAAAATTTCATAAATGCAGAATCCAACTGAGCTCTACTGCGAGATTGATTTGTTCCGAATTGAGTATTAAGCCTATCAACCTGATGCAACAGTTGTCCCGTCGCATCAGACGTTATTTGTCCCATTACATACTTCCAATTCGTGTAGGAAAATACGGTTTCATTCATAAATGTTGCCGCTTGAACAAATTGATGGGCCTCATCGACAATGAGTCCAGCGAGTGAGCTGAAAATCTTTTGCTCTCTATTCATATCAGAAAGGAGCATGGAATGGTTTGTGATGATTAAATTTGAATGTCCGCATCTTTCCAGCAACCTGTAATGATAATCAGCAACTTTTTCATCTTTTGCAAGCACATTGGACCGCTTTCGAATTCGGTCTACAAACAGCTGGCCTCCACCCGATACATTCAGTTCTTCCAAATCACCTGACACAGTTTCCGTAAGCCAGACAAGTGTTTGCATGATGGCAAACGTTTCATCATACGACTCATCAGCAATTCGTAGCAGTTCCTCGAATTTACCAAGTGAAATGTATTGCTCTCTACCTTTCAATACGGTCGCAGTCACATCAAATCCAAGTATTAGTCTGGCTTTACCTAGTTCTTCGTCCAATATTTTATCAGCAAGATGATTGGTGTATGTACTGATAACCACTGGTTTCCCAATCGCTATTGAATGAATTGCTGCTGGTAAGAGATAAGCCATGGTTTTTCCGATTCCAGTCGGCACTTCTGCAATAATTTCTGATTGTCCAGACAATGCATGCCAAACTGTATCCATAAATCCAAATTGCGATTCCCTTCGCTCAAAATCAGGATAAGCTTTTTTCAATTGAGCCGTTTTCTCCTGATTGTCGATTGGGTACACAGGATGATCAAAGTGATTATCCCTTGCAATGGACATATTCCGATAAGGGATTCCCCGGAAAAATGAATAATCCGGGCTTATTTTTTTCATCCGCGCCATTTTTAACGCTTCGTAGAAAAGGGTCGAAAGATCGGATTTCAATCGAAACGATCTACGGTGCAGAAGATTCAGCGTATCCTCTGGTAATGTATGCAATTTAGCCATGCAAATAAGAAACAGCTTTGCAGTCGCCTCTGCATCATCATCAGCGCGATGGGCCGACCCCAGCGGTATCCCAAGCTCTTCAGTAATATCTTGTAACCTGTAACTTGGAGCGGATGGGATTAAGATTTTAGAAAGTTCAACCGTGTCGATTTTCTTCCCTGCCCACTTACCTACACCGCATCTCGCAAACTCACTTTGGAGGAAAGACAAGTCGAAGTCAGTATTATGTGCTATAAATACCGTCCCTTCCAAAAGGCTAGCAACTTCTGCTGCAATTTCATCAAAAAACGGTGCGTCTTTCACGTCTTCATCGGAAATAGCCGTCAATTGACGGATGAAAGCCGGGATTTTTTGTCCTGGATTTACAAAACGGACATACTTCTCCCCAATTACCCCATCTTTTATAAACACAATCGCGATTTGAATCATCCGATCCCCTTTAGCCGGTGAATGGCCGGTTGTTTCAAGATCGACGACTGCATACGTTTTGTTGTGCATTCAATCATCAACTTCCTGTTTAACATACTACTGCAGATTGTATCACATTCTGGCTTTCGAGTCGGTACTAAGCCCATATATATGTTGAACAAATGAATACTTCTATAAACTGAACCAAGACACCTTATAAGGGGCAGCCGAGAGCGGTGGCAAATTCAATGAAGTACTTTATTTCAATATATACAAATTGACAAGAAATATAAAAGGCTCATTCGGAATCATGCGTACCGATTCAAAATGAGCCCTCTTTAATTAGATAGTCATACCTTGTTTTTCACGAATAATTTCTTGCACGCGGTTTTTTTCATCCATGATAAGAACGGTCGGTTCATGCGTACGCGCTTCTTCATCCGTAACATAAACGTAAGATAGGATGATAACGATATCGCCACGCTGCACAAGTCGTGCAGCCGCACCGTTGACGCATATAACACCGCTCCCGCGTTCCCCTGCAATGATATACGTTTCAAAGCGTGAACCATTGTTGTTGTTAACTACATGTACTTTCTCATTTGGCAACATACCTGCTGCGTCGAGGAGATCAGCGTCAATCGTAATGCTCCCGACATAGTTTAAATCCGCCTCTGTTACAGTTGCTCGGTGTAATTTACTGTTCATCATCATTCTGAACATGAGTACCATCCTTTGTTGACATAATTGTATTATCTATTAACCTTGTTTTTCCGAATTTTACAGCGCATGCAAGAATTGCCTCGTCTGACGAACCATCGTATTCTGTAAGTTCCGGATAAGACAGCAGCGAAACATAATCCATTATGCCCGAACTATTTTCCGTAATATAAGCTGTGATTTCCCGTTCAATTTCATTGATCGAAACACCTTCATTAAACAACAATACACCCTTTTTAAGTGATTGCTGGATAATTGGTGCCTCTGCACGTTCCATCTGAGTAAGATTGACATTCCTAGAACTTTTCGCAAGGCCATCTTTCTCGCGTACAATAGGAACCCGTTCAATTGACGTTCTCAAGTTATAATCACGAACAAACGTCTCAATAATCGCCAGTTGCTGCGCGTCTTTCATACCAAAATATGAACGGTCCGGGTCAACAATATTAAAAAGTTTCAAGACAACTTTCAGAACGCCATCGAAATGACCGGGACGAGATGCTCCGCATAGAACTTTTGACTGAGGTCCCGGCAAGATGCGAACACCGCCATCTTGCGGGTACATTTCTTCTGAAGTCGGCATGAACAAAATGTCGACCCCTGCCTCTTTAGCCAGACTTGCATCACGTTCTACATCACGCGGATAGGCTTCAAAATCTTCTCCAGGGCCAAACTGCGCTGGATTGACAAAAATACTCATGACAACCACATCATTATGCTCTCTTGCATGCTTCACAAGCGTCAAGTGACCTTCGTGTAAAAAACCCATCGTTGGCACGAATCCAACTGTACGACCCTCACGTTTATTACGGTCAATCATGCCTTGCAGGGTCTCAATCGAGTGAACGACCGCCATTTCAATTGCCATCCGTATTGCCTCCGTATAACGCCGTTAATTCTTCCTCTTTCATCGTAAAATGATGGCGTTCTGCCGGGAATGAACCATCTTTCACTGACGACACATACTTTTTCAAACCTTCATGGATAACTGTTCCAACATCCGCAAACGTCTCAACAAATTTCGGGACGTGATGACTGCCATACTTCACAGTGTCATGGTATACAAGCACTTGGCCATCCGTTCCCGCTCCTGCACCAATGCCGATTATTGGTATCGAAACTGCTGCAGCAACTTGTTCCCCGAGCTGATAAGGAATACATTCTAAGACGATCATAAATGCCCCTGCTGCTTCACATGCACGTGCATCATCTATAAGTTGCTGAGCCGCTTCCGCCGTCTTCCCTTGTACTTTATAACCGCCGACAACGGATGCCGACTGAGGCAATAGACCAAGATGTGCCACAATCGGAATTCCTGTTCCAGTTAGGAGGCGAATCGTATCGACCACGTTCCCTGCACCTTCAAGTTTTAATGCATTAGCACCTGTTTGTTGAAAAATGCGAACCGCATCTGTTAATGTTCTGTCTGCGCTGCCGTGATAAGAACCGAATGGCATGTCAACAACAAGAAACGTCTCCTTCGCCCCTCTTCTAGTCGCGCTGCCATGATGAATCATGTCTTCCGTAGTAACCGCAATTGTCGAATCATAGCCGAGAACGACCATGCCAAGTGAGTCACCCACGAGAATAATATCGACTCCCGCCTCCTCCGCAAGTTTTGCAGATGGATAATCATAAGCCGTCAGCATAACAATCTTCTCGTTAGCCTTTTTCATTTTGATAAAATCAACTGTGCTTTTCATAGTATTATTCCCCTCTCTTTGAGAAGAAACCGGATATAAAAACCCTTCTGCGCCAAAAATGGACAGAAGGGTTGTATCATCTTGTGATGGTTTCCTCCGTCCCTGTCTTTTAGTAAAGATCAAGGCAGATCATATTGAATTTAAGTTTACCGAAATTTCTAACAGGTGCAGTTCACACTAGATACCGCCCTTCGAAACTACTATAACAAATTGGAAGTACCATGTATAGCGATCAATTTGAAAGTTCGATATCTGCCGAATAGATACCTCGGATGGTACCATCATCAAGTTTAAGTTCGAGCACACCTTCTTCAGAGATACCGAGAGCTGTCCCGACAATCGTTTCATTGAGCATAACCGCTCGAATTCGTTTCCCAGTCGTATTAGAGTAGCCTTCCCATAACATCTTGATCGGCCCAAATCCGTGTTTAACATAGAGATCAGTATATATTTCAAGAAATCCAAGCGTTTTTGCGATCAATTGCGAACGATCGATGGGCTTCCCGGTTAGCATTTTTAGTGATGTAGCTATGCCTTGGAGTTCCTCCGGAAAATCCGATTCGTTCTGGTTAACGTTCATGCCAATCCCTAGAATGACTGCCTTTACTTGATCTGGATCTGCTTGAAGCTCCGTTAAAATACCCGTCACTTTTTTTCCCTTAATCAGGATATCATTCGGCCATTTAATATCTGGATCAATTCCTGTCATTTCCTGAATGGCACGTGTTACAGCGACCGCTGCAACTAACGTCATCTGTGGGGCTTGTTGTGGTGTTAATGATGGCCGGGTAATTACACTCATCCAAATCCCTTTACCCGCTGTGGAGCTCCATGGACGCGCCATACGGCCTCTACCAGCAGTTTGTTCTTCCGCAACAACAACAGTTCCATCTGCCGCACCGTTCTGTTCTTCATCATGCGCGATTAACTGCGTCGACTTACACGTTTCGTAATAATGGATATGTCGACCATACTTTTTTGTTGTTAAATACTTTTGTACATTCGCTTCGTTCACCCGATCCGGTGATTCGATAAGATAATACCCTTTTTTTCGAATCGTCCCAATCACGTAGCCATCCTTTTCGAGCTCTTTTACGTATTTCCAAATGGCAGTCCTTGATAACCCGAATTGATCAGCAATTTCTTGTCCGGAGACGGGTTCACCTTCTGCTTCGAACAGTCTTTTCAACAATTCATTTTTCACGATTGAATTCATATAGAAACCATTCCTTTATGTCGTTTGGATCATTTTTACATGTCCCGTGCAAGACGGCTTTTTCGATTTTCCCTATCCATTCACCGATCCATCTGCCGCCCTTTTGGCTTGTCCACTCCATCAGTTTTTTACCGTCTACAGAAAGATCTGCTATGGACTGAATCGGTAGTGACTGTTTCATCTTTTTAATTTCCGTAAATGAAATTGCTTCGCCATTAGCGTGAATTGATCGAATCAACTTTTCAGTTGTAATCAAAGTAGCTAAATCATAATTGTAATAATCATCAAGCGTAAATTGACAATCCATTCGATTCACGTACGCATCTTTTACGGTTGATAGAAATGTTCTTTCAACGTTTGATAATTTATACGCTCTTGCAACATCCGACGGTGAAAAGTTACCTACAATCATAAAACAAGCCCAACCTTCAACTGCCGATTCGAATGGCACAGTACGGTTGAGTTTTTCGGTGTCTGTTGGAAATAGAGGCAAATGCAAATTTAATCCTGTATTTTGTATGTTGTGAAAAGCTTTAACTACATAATCACCTGCAAATAATTTATCCATTTCAGCTTTTATTCTTTCTACGGATATGTAACGAATTTGCGTAGCATTATCACGAATCGCTTTAAGTGTCTGTTCTTCTATATCAAAACCAAGGACGGCAGTAAAACGGATAGCCCTGAACATTCTGAGTGCGTCTTCGTTAAACCGATCTGCTGCGTTTCCTACAGCTCTAATGATTCGTTCAGCCATATCTGCCTTACCGCCGAACAAATCGATTAGCTCACCATCTTTTGTCATTGCCAGCGCATTTATCGTGAAATCACGTCTCCGTAAATCTTCCTGTAAAGATTTGACGAAATGAACTTCATCCGGTCGACGATGATCTGTATACGTGCCTTCTGTCCGGTAAGTAGTCACTTCAATCGGTTCACCATTCATCAACACAAGGATCGTACCATGTGCTGTACCAATATCTACAGTTGTCGGAAATACTGCTTTTACTTCTTTAGGTTCCGCAGAAGTTGCAATGTCGATATCCGTCGCCGTTTTCCCTAAAAGGTGATCCCGTACCGCACCTCCGACAAAAACAGCTTCATATCCTGCATTTTCAAGGATATGGATAACTTCGCGGCTCGGCACGGTTCCGAATGATGTCGTCATTTATTACCCGCCACCTCATAATAAAGTTTTTCATACTGATTAACGATTGTAGATGAATGGAACTTGTCTGCCGCTGTTATCAGTCCGTTTTCCCTGAATGTAGCACGTAAGTCATCGTCTTTCAGTAGTAGCAACGCTTTTTGTGTTGCCGCATTTGTATCACCTACTTGGACAAGAAAACCGTTGACACCATCTTCAATCACTTCCGGAATCCCACCGACATCTGTCGCAACTGAAGGTAATCCGCAAGCGAGCGCTTCCAGCAGAACAAGGCCGAACGCCTCTTTTTCCGACAAATGAAACATGACATCGCTGATAGCTAGAAGTTCAGGTAAGTCATCCCGTTTTCCCGTGAAAATAACTTGAGCCTGCAAACCTAATTCCATAACGAGCGCTTCCATCTCCACTTTTTCAGGTCCGTCCCCGACAAGAAGCAGTTTTGCATCGATTTCTTTCAATACGCCCCTGAAACTTTCAATAATATCGGGAATTCGTTTCACTTTCCTGAAATTCGAAATATGGACAATCACTTTTTCATCCGACTTAATCCCAAAATCGCTTTTTAGTGTACCAGGATTGACCGGATGGTATTTGTTTTCATCGATGAAATTATAAATAGTTACCAGATCTTTTTTCGGTTGAATCAATTCCAATGTCTCTAATCGAAGCGATTCGGACACAGCTGTTGTAATCGTAGATTTATCGATTCCATAACGCACTGTGTTTCGCAGTCCCGGATCATGTCCAAGAATAGTTACATCTGTTCCATGTAGCGTCGTGATGACGCCAATCGTGGAATTCGCCATATCTTTACCAAGTGCAGCCGATACCGCGTGAGGTACAGCATAATGGACATGAAGAAGGTCGAGTTTTTCTGTCTCGATTACTTCCGCAATACGGTTGGCGAGCGCAATATCATAAGGTGGATATTTAAACACCGAGTAACCATCGATTTTCACTTCATGGAATTGTATATTTTGGTGTGCATCCAGAAATCTGAACGGTTTACTCGATGTGATGTAATGCATTTCATGGCCCTTATCTGCCATCATTTTTCCAAGCTCGGTTGCTACAACCCCAGACCCCCCTAGAGAGGGATAGCAGATTACACCGACTTTCAACTTTTCCAATAACAGCGCCCCTTTCGACTTACAGTACTATTTCCTCACTATTAGTCGATAATATTTTCAAGCCCATAAACCAAATCTAGACGTTCCATAACATTGTGTATCGCCATAAGAATCCCCGGCGCAAATGATTTTCGATCGAAAGAATCGTGGCGAATACTTAGCAATTCACCTTCGCCGCCAAGCAGCACTTGCTGATGTGCAAGTAGCCCTGGCAAACGGATGCTATGTATTTTCATACCTTCGAAATCCGCTCCACGTGCTCCGGCTTGATGTTCTTTTTCGTCTGGATGTCCTTGTCTATGTGAGTCCCTAACCTCGCTAATCATTTCAGCTGTTTTTACTGCCGTTCCTGATGGAGCATCGACTTTATTGTCATGATGCATTTCAAGTATTTCTACATCACCTAAGTAACGCGCTGCAATGGCCGAAAACTTCATCATCAATACCGCTCCGATTGAGAAGTTTGGCGCAATGATCCCGCCAATCAGATTCTTAGCTGCTAAATCTGTCAAAAGGGCAATATTATCCTTAGAAAGCCCAGATGTCCCTACGACAGGTCGGATTCCAAGTGTGATGGCATCATGTACATTTTTGAAAACAGCATCTGGATCTGTGACGTCAAGAAGTACATCTGGCTTGTTGGCAGCCGCCAACTTTTCTAAGGATGTATAAATCGGGATCCCGCTCGCATCATCATTCACTTCAGTTCCATGTAAATACTGACCTTCATACTTATAATCGAGAACAGCAACCAAATCCATATTTGGAGCCTTCATAATCGCAGTTAACGCCGCGCTCCCCAATCTGCCTCGTGCTCCGGCAATTGCAACTTTTATTGTCATATCGTTTCCTCCTTTTTTGTCCAGCGGTCGGCATCCCGATCCTTGAATTTATCAAGAACGGTTGAAAGTGCCTTTTCCAAACTAATTCCCTGTGAATTGGCGAAACAAATAAGAACAAACAACAAATCTCCTGTTTCTTCTTCCAGTGATTTTATCGCCTCACTCGATTTTTTCTTTTTCATGCCATATACATGTTGTACTTCTCTCGACAATTCCCCAAGCTCTTCAGTCAACCTGGCAACCAGTTCCATCGGGGGGAAGTAACCTTCTTTAAAGCCGTTTATGTACAAATCTACTTCTTGTTGTAGTTTTTCCATCGTCTGCGATTGCTCCATTTGCGTCAACTCCCTCTACCATCGTATAAATTAATAACACTATTGTCAAAATAAAAATTATAGCTGATAATAGTTATATTGCTTGAAAAAGAAAGGTGTGCGCTACATGCTCGACGGGATCAAATTCAAAAATATTTTTTTCATCATTCTTGGCGCTGCAATTTTCAGTTTCGGTCTCGTCCATTTTAATATTCAAAACGAACTTGCCGAAGGTGGTTTTACAGGAATTACACTGATTCTCCTGTTCGCTTTCAAATGGGATCCAGCGATTATGAACCTCATTTTAAACATTCCAATGTTTATTATCGGTTGGAAACTATTAGGAAAAAAAGTATTTGTCTATACAGTCATTGGAACAATTGCTGTGTCTGTTTTCCTTAAAGTATTCATGATTTATCAAATTGATATCCATCTAAAAGACGATATGTTCCTTGTTGCCCTGTTCGCGGGTGTGTTTATCGGCATCGGGCTCGGTATCATTTTTAGATATGGCGGAACAACTGGTGGTGTAGATATTATCGCACGTCTTGCTCATAAATACATCGGCTGGAGTATGGGAAAGACAATGTTTCTATTCGACGCGCTTGTCATTCTCGTTTCATGGGCTGTCTATCTAGACCACCGCTCGATGATGTATACGCTTGTTGCGCTGTTTGTTGGCGCCCGCGTCATCGACTTCGTCCAAGAAGGCGCATACGCAGCTAGAGGTGCTTTCATCATCTCTGATAGCCAAGATGATATCGCAACGAAAATCACTGAAGAAATGGATCGTGGTGTAACTGTTTTCAGAGGATACGGTCATTTCACTAAATCTGATCGAGAAATTCTCTATTGTGTCGTCGGAAGAAATGAAATTGTTCGTTTGAAAAACATCATAACGTCAGTCGATCCGCATGCCTTCGTTTCACTCACCGATGTTCACGACGTAATGGGTGAAGGTTTTACGCTGGATGAACAAAAACAGCCGCTTGAGCGATAAGTAAAGCAGAAAGCGCAAAAGTCTTCATTTGGACTAGTATGTTTCCGGCTCGCTTTCGGCTAAACTAATCACGACAGTGTTACCGGGGAACAAGGGTGGCTACAACGTTCGAGTGAAAATTGAAGTTGCGTGCGAAATAAGAATAGATGACTTTTCACAGAAGTTACAGGTGCCCGAAGATACAATCTCGGGCACCTTTGCATTTTCTACAATGCGTGCCTTACTTATTTCCAGTAAAATTTCGCTTGTCTTCATGTGATTTTCTATAGAGGTTAACGATTCCTTAAAATAAAAAAAGAAAAACCATAGAGAAGGAGTGAGCAGCCAAAATCGTATCTTTTGCTGCTTTTATTCAGATAAGAAGCCGACTATTCTTTAACTCCAAAAAGCTTTAGCACTTCGTGTACCTTTGGAAAGCGACGGATGAACGACCACCATACGATTACCGAGATATCTTAATCTATAGGAATCGTTCAATCCAAAGCTATCTAAATCAACTGTACTCGGAGCGCATAGTGTTTGATTCAGTTGTTTTCTGGTTGCTTTTGGTTAATCAACACGTGTGACTTTCTTTTCTACTAAATGTAACCGAAAAAAATCCGTTCCTCAAAATATGAGGAACGGATTTTCTATATTCTACTTAGTCTCTGCCCCTAAAAATCAGGATAAGACGAACCAGTTCAAGTACTGCAACAGCAGTTGCTGCGACATAAGTCATCGCCGCTGCGCTCAATACTTTTTTCGCACTTTTTTCTTCTTCATTGCGAATAATACCAAGTGTAACAATCTGATTCATCGCACGTGTAGATGCGTTAAACTCAACTGGTAATGTAACAACTTGAAACAGAACCCCGACTGCTAGTAGCGCGATACCAATTCCAAGCAAGGAATTCATGCTTGAGAAAATCACACCAATCATAATGAAAACCCAAGATGCATTGGAAGTGATGCTCGCAACTGGCGCTAAACGGTGACGGAAACGTAAAAATGAATAGGCTTCCTTGTCCTGTATTGCATGACCAACTTCATGTGCGGCAATTGCTGTACCTGCTACAGATGCCTCCCGGAAATTATGTGTGGATAATGCAATAACTTTCGTAACCGGATTATAATGATCAGTCAGAAATCCTTGGCTTTCAATCACTTGCACATTTTGTAACCCATTTCGGTCAAGGATAAGACGCGCGACCTCCGCACCTGACATTCCAGATGTAGAACGCACTTTAGAGTATTTTTTGTATGTGCTTTTCACTTTGAATTGGGCATAAAGCGGCAATAGTATAATTGCACCCAAGTAAATCCAGAACATAGTCAACTTCCTCCCTTTTCTCTATATGACCCATTCTATAGCGGTCACACTTCATCCGCAACTATTTACTATTACCATATAACAGTGTTCGACCTCTTCTTCAATACCCAATAAGCCAGTGTGATGCAGGCAATCGATAACCAGAATGTAAAGTAACCAATATGATCCATATGCTTCATCAAGTCATAATAGATTGGCATTTGCCCGTAAACGTAATCGATGACATCGTTATGAAGTGTCCAAACCGCCGCAATTGCAATATGGACAAATGAAAATCTATATAACGGACTGTATAATACTGCCTGAAGTGCCATCGCGAAATGCGAACCGATAAGCATCCAGCCTATCCAGCCGATTGAACCTGTCTCGACAAGCGTCAATAGATTCATGACGACCGCCCAAAGTCCGTATTTTACAAGCGTTATAAGTGCAAGCGCTTCGATTAACTTAAAGTTCCTACCGATTAGCCAACCGATGATTGCAAGCGTGAAAAACAGACTGGCCGTAGGACTGTCTGGCACAAAAATCCAAAACTTTGGCTCCGTGATTTTAAGTTGCCACATATACCAATCATAGCCGAACACCGTTCCACTCAAGTTAATAAATAACAGAATCCAAAGAAATGATTTATGAGAAAGCACGAGCCAAATTTTCTGTATAAATAAACCCATGGGCACCTCTCCAAAATAACTTAATATGTATCAACAAAAGCGAGCCTCTAGATGTTAGAGTCTTGACGTAGAATATCGTCCTCCGTAGCTTATCCACTAACCTCGAACTTTATTGTTTCCTAAGTAATAAAAAAAGAGTCAGTTTCCTGACTCTTTTTTGTTACTAGTTTTTCAAGCCTTCAATAAACTCGGCAAGTATTTGTAAATCTTCATCTGAGCCTTCCCATGTTCCAGGAGGCATGTCGCCTTGTCCATCATGAGCAATTTTCACGATCTCATCGGCAGCCAGACCAGTATTTACTAAGGGCTTACCTAGTCCACCCTGGAATGCATCACCGTGACAACCAATACAGCTCGCTCCAGCGTAGATTTGATAACCTTCAGATTCAGTGTCGAATTCAACTTCTTCGACAATCGCACCTTGTATTTTCTGTTTATCCCAGTCATGGTTCACGTATGATTCCCATGTCAAGTAGAACAAAGCTGCGAATGAAAGAAGCATGAATGCAGTAGGTAGCGGACGTTTAAACGGACGGCGCTCCTTTGTAGTATCCATAAATGGAACAAGCATCAGGGCACCCATTGCAAGACCTGGCATGATAATAGCACCAATAATATTAAACGGTCCTGAAGCAAATTGATACTTTAACAATTGATACATAGATAGGAAATACCAGTCTGGAACCGGCATATACATCGTATCCGTCGGGTCCGCTTGACGTTCAAGCGGGGACGGATGAGCAACTGTCAATATTAAATATCCAATAAGGAAAACTGCACCAATCAGCCATTCCTTCAAGAGGAAGTTTGGCCAGAATGCTTCCGTTTTACCCGGATATTCTGAGTAATCTTTCGGGACGTTCGGCATCTTGTTATTAGCCTTAATGCGCGAATCTCCGACAAATTTCATCCCTTTTCCGCGGTGCATAATGTCCCCTCCTTATTAATTTCATTGGACGCCAGTCAATCTTATAGCGGTCCTGAAATACCTTGTCTTCTGATCATGATAAAGTGTGCTGCAAGCAACCCAAGCAAAGCAGCCGGTAAGAAGAATACATGAATCGCGAAGAAACGTGTTAGTGTTTGTGCACCAAGAATCGTTGAGTCTCCTGCAAGGAGAACTTTAATTGATTCACCGATGAACGGGACGGAAGCCGCAATTTCAATTCCTACTTTCGTAGCAAACAATGCTTTCATATCCCATGGCAGTAGATAACCAGTGAAACCAAGGCCAAGCATGACCATGAAGATCAATACTCCGACAACCCAGTTAAGTTCACGTGGTTTCTTATAAGAGCCCGTAAAGAATACACGCAGCGTATGTAGGAACATCATAACGATAACCAATGACGCTCCCCAGTGATGCATCCCACGCACAATTTCACCGAATGCTACTTCATTTTGAAGGTAATAAACGGATTTCCATGCATTTTCAATGTCCGGTGTGTAATACATTGTAAGGAACATACCAGAAAGAATCTGGATGACAGTGATAAAGAATGTCAGTCCTCCGAAACAATAGATGAATGCAGAAAAGTGATGTGCAGGGTTTACGTGCTCAGGTACTTCGTGGTCAGCGATATCGCGCCAAATCGGGGTGATATCCAACCGTTCGTCAACCCAATCATAAATTTTATTTAGCACTTCGGTCGTACCCCCTTACATTTTTAAACTAATGTGTTCGGTTTTGTTTTTCCAAGATACACGAATCCGCCTTCGACTTTAACATCAAATTCGTCAAGTGGTCCAAGCGGTGGCGTTCCTTGTACGTTGTCGCCATTTTTCATATAACGTCCTGCGTGACATGGACAGAAAAATTGGTCTGGATGCTTTTCATCGCCGCCCCAGTTCACTGTACAACCAAGGTGTTTGCAGACAGGGGAAAGCGCGATAACCGTATCGCCATTTTTATAAACCCACGCAGTGTTTGACACGTCAGATTTATACCAGGCATCCTTACGATCTTTGATAGTGAAATCGACACGAACTGGCATTTCCGTTAGCTCGTCCACTTTTTGCGGAGTCGGAATGAAGTCTCCTTCATCTTTCTTCTGCAAGACAGGGTCGATTGCAAAACGGACCATTGGCATCAACATACCTGACGCCATGAATCCACCAACACCCATAAGTGTATAACTCATGAATTGGCGTCTTGACACTTTCTTGCTCATTAATTTCCCTCCTCTTACTTAAAGGTCAGTCCAACGGACATTCTTTTGCTAATTGTAATACTAGGACATATCTATGATATATCAATACTAAAGGAAATTCAATCCTGCTTTCCGAACAGATGTAAGATTGTGAACAAATATCGAATTTTACTGCGCCGACCATTTTTCCGTGAAGCGTGGTAAAACCTGCCGAAGCTGATCTTCAATGATTGTTTTTCTTAATTGTGGATCCATGCTTTCCAGCGGAATTGACGGTAACCAGATCACTTCACCATCTAATTTAAGGCTTGTCCACGTAACATCAGTCGTCAAGAAAAATACGTGTTTAAATGGTACCGCCGCAAAGTCCCGAGACAGTGTTGCAGCCAGCTCCGTCAGATCCATTGACTGCGTATAAGCAAATGGTGGCATTAGCATCATACGCCCTTTGAATTGCGTTTCGATGAAAGTCGTAAGATGCATCAGAAACTCTGAAGATGACGCGCTGGTTTTCATATTCCCCGGCACAGTCTCTACTTTAAGTAAGGGTACAATAAGTGTATCGATATATTCTTTCTGTTGCAAATATGTATCCATATCTTGTGCAGTCCAGTTCATTGCAAAATTACCTCCTTGAAAAATCAATAAAGAACTCCACCAAATTGGGCGGAGTCGTTAGTTCTTCGATACCTTCATGTCATTCAACAGCGCAGATAATGCGATAAACCGTTCCTTATCGTTGGTATCGAGGGCCTCATCAACCCTTTTCATAAGCATATCAACGGTCATTAAAGCAGCACTTTCCTCCAGCAATTGTTCTGCAATTTCCCGATCGCCTTCACTTACCTGTAAATAATCCGGAAGAAAAGGATTTTCTTCACGAACACTTGCATATTCTGGGCAAGAGTGGCTGTTCGAAAAATTTAATTGTATATACATCTTATCATCTGGATGAAGTCTTAAGTCATGAAATGACTTCTCGGCATCAGCAGTCATTAAGTTCCCTTTATAAAAACGAAACGGAATGCTCTCCGAACCCGTTGTTGACATCACCATCGCCCTTGGACAGTAATGTGCTTCATCCGTAAAGTGGACGTTTTGCAGAAGCTGTTCGTGGCTTAGAAGGTAATTCAAAATCCACACACATTCACGGCGCTTCAATTTGTAGCGCTTTAAGAACCATCGCACAAAGTCCTTTTTAGCAGCGACAGGAACCATGGCCGTCATGTCACACCTCCTCGTCATTTTGTGCTTCCAGATAAGCTCTCCAATTCTCATCGTCAGGGTCAAGTTCAACCAATTCCTTGACTATTTTGAGGGCTTCATCACGTTTTCCTTCTTCAATCAGGAATTTCGCGAAATTCCCAAGAAAACTGTGGTCATCCTTCATCCCAATATATGCCTTACCATAGGATGTGTATGCATCTTCATATTGTTCTTCACGTTCATATGCATAGGCCATAAACGCATCCAATAAAGGTATGTCAACTTGATTATCTTGTGAGTACGTAAGTAGATCGAGCAACTCAGGGCTCTGTTCTCTCTCATTATACAGTGAGGCAAGCGTAATAAGTGCTTCAATGTATTCTGGATCGAGTGCCAATGCTTCTTTCAAATGTTCTTCTGCTTTTTCTGGAATACCTAATTTCAATGCTGATTTCCCAGCGGTCAATTGCAGTTCCTTATCAAATTCGTCCCTGCGGATTCCATCTTTGAACATATCGTATGCTCTTTGATCATCACCTAAAACTGACAAAGACTGTCCTGCCAGCATATAAGCAGAAAAGTAATCTGGATCCATTTCAATTAAATCGTCTAGCAATGTGACTGCTTTTTCTGCATTGCCACTTTGGAAGTAAGCAAATGCCGCCCCGAAAAGTGTATCTGGCAAGGCGTTATCCTGTAGCATTTCTTCGTAGTAAGGTATTGCTTCTTCATAAGCAGCACCAGCGCTATATGTTTCCGCAAGTCTTGAAACAATACGAATGCCGCCAATTTCTTCCGTTTCATCATTCAAATCAAGATACATCCGTGTAGCCTCTCCGTACTTCCCAGAATCAAGGAGCAATTCCGCATACGCAAACCGAATGACAGGTTCATCAGGTACAAGTTCATGAGCTTCCTTAATCTTCGCAAGAGCTGCTTCCGCCATTCCGGACATCTGATAATAATCCGCTAACGCTAAAAGGGCTTGGACATATTCTTCGTCGTCCGGCCCTACATCCGTGAGAAGAAGAAGCGCTTCGTCCTCTTCCCCGAGCTCAAGTAATGTACCGGCGCGATCAATTTTCAACTGGGCTTCATCCGGTAAATGAAGGCGCAACGTTTCAAAAAGGCGATCAGCCTCCCCCATAAATCCATAACTAGCAAATAAATCTGCCGCTTCATAGAGCAAATCGAAATCGGTCGACCCCGTTAACTGATCAATAACACCGGTGAGTACTTCTACATCACCTTCTAAAATAGTTCGTTCAATTTCTTCTAACTGTCCCATATTTTCACCTGAACTTTCAAAATGTATACATCAAGCTGTTATCCTTTTGTATTTATAGAAACAGCGAGCTTTTCCAAGTCTGTGAAAAATCCTGGATATGAAATAGCTATGCATGACGGATCTTCGATTTGGATTGGAGCTGACGCGACAAGTGCTGCAATTGCAGCCATCATACCCAATCTATGATCGCCGTACGAAACAAGTGTGCCACCCGAGAGTTCCGTAGGTCCATGAATGATCATCCCATCGTCCGTAGCTTCGATATTTGCACCCAATTTTTTCAACTCTGTTGTTACCGCAGCAATTCTATCTGTCTCTTTGACCCGTAGTTCCCCGGCATCTTTGATAACTGTTGTTCCTTCGGCCTGCGTTGCGAGCAATGCGATAACAGGCAGCTCATCGATGAGCCTTGGTATTAAGTCCCCACTGATTTCAGTACCATGCAAACCTTCGTAGGATACTTTTACAGTACCATACGGTTCGCCAGCCCCGTTAACTTCTTCAAGGATTTCAACACAAGCACCCATATTCGTAAGCACGTCCAATATCCCCGTCCTTGTCGGATTAAGCCCGACATTCGTAAACGTAACGGAACTTCCCTTAATCATTGCAGCTGCAACCATGAAAAATGCCGCTGATGAAATATCACCTGGAACTAACACATCTTTGCCCCGGAGCACATTCCCGCCCTTGACACTAACTTTAGTTCCGTCCACCTGAACCTCTGCTCCAAATTGCTGCAGCATACGTTCAGTATGGTCGCGCGAAACTGTCTCCTCACTAATAACAGTTGTCCCTTCCGCATTCAAACCAGCAAACAGAATAGCCGATTTAACTTGGGCACTGGCAACAGGCATGTCGTATTCAATTGCAGAGAGCGGTCCACCCGTAATTGTGAGTGGCAGGAGATTGCCATCTGGTTCTCCTACTACAGAAGCTCCCATGGACGACAAGGGTAGTGTAACTCTATTCATTGGACGCTTTGACAGTGATTCATCGCCTGTCAGAACGGACTTAATAGTTGAGCCCGCAAGTATTCCAAGAATTAGACGTGCTGTTGTCCCTGAATTACCTGCATAAAGTTCCTCAGACGGCGTTTGCCACCCTTGCATTCCAGGGCTATCTACTGTGACGTTAGTGCCATCCCTTTCAATTGATACGCCGAGTTGTCGAAAAATATCAATTGTTCGCAGGCAATCTTCTCCGTCCAGGAATCCGGTAATTTGTGTTTTACCTACGGCGATAGAACCGAGCATTACGGCCCGGTGCGATATCGATTTATCACCTGGAACTACCACATTACCCTTCAATTCTGGTTTATTGAACGCCACTAGTTTCGTCTCCACCAAGAAAAGCCCCCCATTCAAACTATGTACATGCTAAAATTCATTGTTTTGGAAAGAGCGGATTTTGCTCGTTCCCGGTCATCAGTAGTTTGGAAGCTGATAACAAGTATTCCAAAGACATCCGTCCGCGTCTCAACGATTCGGATATTTGTTAAACTGATCCGTTCATCCGCAAGTATTTTTGTGATTTCCGAAATGATACCCGGGTGATCAGGAATATCAATATGCAAATCGAATGTCATATAGAATGCACCCTGAGACGTAATCGGTAAGTCGTCTCGGAACTGTTTCGCCCCTGCAAAATAATTATATATTTCGTCGGGGTCATTCGATTTTAGCATATTTCGAACATTTTCCATCTCTTCAAGCCATCCATCCAGTTGCTTTAACAACTCTTCCCTGTTCTGCGTCGTAATATCACGCCACATGATGGGATCTGCAGATGCAATTCGAGTCAAGTCACGAAACCCGCCCGCCGCAAGTTTTTTAACAAACGGTTGCTCTTCTTGTTGTGCTGATAGCCTTCCAACGAGCGAAGAAGCGACGAGATGCGGAAAATGGCTAACGATTGCCGTCATCCGATCATGTTCTTCAGAATCGAGCACGACAATTTTCCCTTTCGTTGGACCAAGTAGAACGCGGAGCTGTTCGACCTTTGCACTGTCTGTTTGTGAATCTGGTGTCAATATGTAATACGCATTTTCAAATAGATGCTCTTTAGCCGCAGTTACTCCACTTTTATGAGAACCCGCCATCGGATGGCCACCGATAAATGTAATTCCACGTTCAAGCAATTGTTTTGCAGCATCCATTATTGGACCTTTTGTACTGCCCGTATCCGTCATAATAACGTCCGTTCTCAATTTCCAGTTGACCGCTTGATGCATCATTGCAACCGTCGTATTGACCGGCGTTGCAAAGATGATGACATCCGCATGTTCACATGCATTCTCAATAGATGTGGCAATTGTATCAATGATCCCCCTACGGAAAGCTTGTTCCAACGTACTGAAGGATCGGTCGTACCCCGTTACTTGCAGACCGGGGTTACGTTTCAAAGCAAGCCCGAGCGAACCACCAATCAGGCCAAGTCCAATTATCGCGATATTCGGTTTCATACGGCTGAACCCTCGGATTGCAACAACGTATCAAATGCTTTGAAGAAGTTACTAGTCTGTTCTTCCGACCCAATTGTCACCCTTATATAACCGGGGGTTCCAAGTGCATTTCCGCTTCTAACGATGAATCCCTGCTGCAACAGCTTTTCTGAAGCATCATCTGCATCACCTGGCACTGCAATTAAAACGAAATTTGTTTCGGAATCGAATAAATGCAGTTTATTGTCCGAAGCATACTGTGTAAACCGTAGCCTTTGTTCATGATTCATGTTACGACAATGTTCGATGAATGCTTCATCTTCGAGCGCTTTTTCCGCAACTGCTAGACCAAGCGAGTTATTGTTGAACGGGCTCCGCACTTTATTGAGATTAGAAATGACCTCCGGGTGACCAATTGCATAGCCAACTCTGAATGCTGCCAATCCGTATGCTTTGGAAAACGTCCGTAAAATAATGACATTCGGGAATTTTTCCAGCCATGAAATCGAGTCGATATGCTCAGAGCCAGTAATGTATTCGAAATACGCTTCGTCAAGAACGACTAGGATATTTTCTGAAACTTGTTCAAGGAATCCCTTTAACGTGTCGCTGGGAATCAAGTTACCGGTCGGATTGTTCGGATTGCATAGCCAAGCAACCGCAGTCTCACCATCGATAGCTCCCAAGAACCCCTCCAAATCATGATGGCCATCCTTCAGCGGTACTTCCCGGATTTCGGCCCCTTCTATTCTTGCATTATGAGCATATTGAGGGAAGGTCGGTGTCGCCATAACGGTATTTACTCCATTGCCAAGGAGCGCTCTTGAAATAATCATAATGATTTCATCTGAGCCATTTCCGAATAACAAAGAGGTTTCGTCAACTCCGTGTTTCTCCGCAAGTTTCTTCCGTAGTCCCCCCGCATAGCCGTCTGGATACAATTCATGCTGGATTGCGGCTGATGTCAAATAGTCTCTGACGGATGGTGCACAGCCATACGGGTTTTCATTTGAAGCAAGTTTTACAACATCATCCAGACCGTATATTCGTTTAGCTTCATCAATCGATCTACCTGGTTTATAAGGTTGCATACTATCAAGCGCTTTTTTCCAGTTCATAAAATTCCCTCCGGTCAATAGATATGGGTTATTTTTGTAAATCCGGTCGTAACTTAACTGCATTTTTTTGATAAATATGTTTTACATAACGTTGCGGAATATCAGTATTCACATGCATAAGCGCTCTGATGCATAATGGCATTGCTCCCGGGACGTCCATCTCATGCGTACACATAACCGGGACGTATATCCATCCATCAATCGATCGAACTGCTTTTGCAGGAAAGGTCGATTTGATGTCCGTCGTAGTAGAGATAAGTACCGAAATGATATCCCCAGGTAAAACACTGTTCTCTTTCGCCATTTCTTCGACCAACGCTTGCGTCGCTTCAAGAACAGCTTGTTCTTCGTCGTTCTCGACTGTCGTTGCTCCCCTTAATCCTCTTACCATCATTTCTTCACATCCCCTTTCGTTCTTTGTCTCAATTGATGGAATGCTTGTTCACATTGCGCTTTTGACAGTTCTTTTACATAGGGTTTTCCTATCCCATCAAGCAAAACAAAATTAAGCTTTCCGAAAGAGACTTTTTTATCTTTTTCCATGTAATTCATAAATACATCGAATCCATGTTCATGAACTGGTTGGAATGTATAGCCATGCGTATTTGCAAATTGGATGAATCGAATTGTCAACGCTTCATCAACCGCGCCAGTGTCTTCACTTAAAATAAGACTGTATACCATGCCAATCATAACCGACTCTCCATGGCTTAACCCCCCGAAACCACATACACCTTCTACAGCATGGCCGAATGTATGACCGAAGTTTAGATACTTTCGAGTCGAATGCTCAAATTCGTCTACTGAGACGATTTTCGCTTTAACTTCTATTCCCCGTAACAATTCGTGTGATAACCATTCAATGCTTGGTTGAGAAAAGGAAGGGGTAGACAATAGCTCAAGCGTCCATTCCTCATTTGAAATAAGCGCGTGTTTCAACAATTCTGCCATACCCGATCTGATTTCTCGAGGCGGAAGCGATTCGAAGAGCCTCGTGTTGAATAGAACTCCGACTGGCTGATGAAAAGAGCCTACCATATTTTTCCCTTCCGGCATATTGATTGCCGTTTTGCCCCCCACTGCACTGTCATGAGCCAAGATTGTTGTAGGGCATTGTAAGTACCTAATCCCCCTCATGAATGTCGCAGCGACGAACCCAGTGAGATCACCGCATGCGCCTCCCCCAAATGCGATAAGGAGAGAATCCCTGGTGAATTTTTCATTTAACAAAAAAGATAGGCAATCGACATACACAGCGGATGTTTTACAGCTTTCTCCAGCTGGGACTGTTTTTACACTAATTTCACAGTTTACAGACTGCAACGACTTTTGTAGCAGCGGCAAGTAGATAGCTGCTACCCGCTCATCCGCAATGATAGCAATTCGGTCGACTGTGCCTAGAAGTTCAGCATATTCTGTGGCGAATAGCTCGTACGTATCTTGACCTATATGGACGTTATATTGATGATCCCGGACAGCAACTGTAAGTTTCCCCATATTAAAACTCCTTTACATACCGTCTATATTCTTCAATATCCTTTTTTAGACCGTCCATTGTGTCCGAACGGAATTCTTCCATAATGGCTTTCGCCATCTCAGTTGCAATGACATGTTCTGCTACAACAGAAGCTGCGGGTACCGCACAAGGGTCCGAACGTTCGATTGTTGCAACAAACGGTTCTTTCGTATCAATATCGACACTTTCAAGCGGCTTGTACAAGGTAGGGATAGGTTTCATAACGCCCCTGACTACAATCGGCATACCTGTCGTCATTCCGCCTTCAAGGCCACCCAATCGGTTTGATTTACGGAAATAGCCTAGTTCTTCACTCCACGCAATTTCATCATGCACTTTACTGCCTGGCATTTTTGCCATTTCAAACCCGAGTCCAATCTCAACACCTTTAAACGCATTGATGCTCATCATCGCTCCCGCGAGCTTCCCGTCCATCTTCCGATCAAATTGAACATAGCTCCCGATTCCAGGTGGACATCCTTCAATAACCACTTCTACGACGCCTCCAACTGTATCTCCACGGCCTTTCGCATCATCAATGGCTTGTACCATCAGTTTTGAAGCCTCAGGGTCTGCACAGTAGACAGGGTCATTCTCGATGATATTGCGGAGCTCTTCCGTCCCTTTTCCTGCATATGTATCTGGATTTGTTGTGAATCCCCCAATTTCTGTTACATGTGCGACAGTTTCGATACCCAGTTCGCGTAGGAACTGTTTTGCGACCGCACCGATTGCCACACGCATCGTCGTCTCACGCGCGGACGATCGTTCTAGAACGTTGCGCAAATCTCGATGACCGTATTTCATGCCGCCCACAAGATCTGCATGACCTGGTCTTGGACGCGTTATTTGTCGTTTCACATCTTCTGGCTTAACATCATCAGCGAGTGGTTCTACCCCCATAATTGATGTCCAATGCTTCCAATCATCATTAACAACCGTCAACGTCACCGGTGACCCAAGTGTTTTACCATGGCGGACACCTGATGAAATGACAACCTGATCTTTTTCTATTTGCATACGTCTTCCGCGCCCATGTCCACCTTGACGCCTTGAAAGTTCCCCATTTATCATTTCAGCAGTCAATTCCATTTGAGCAGGTAGCCCTTCAATGATTGCTGTTAGTTGCGGACCGTGTGATTCACCGGCTGTGAAATATCTCATTCCATTTCCTCCTCCGACGAATGGATTAACATTCGTTTTATAGCACTCTACCAAAGTAAGATGCTTTTGACTATATGTTTATATTAAAAATATCCGGAAAGTTATCCGGATATTTTAAATTTTCCTATAAAAGAATGTGTCTTCTGATTCTAATCCGTATTTTGAAGGATTGAAAATCTGTTCTGTACTTCCCACAAAAAGAATCCCACCCTGTTTCAGCGACTTGGAGAAGTTCGTGTAAATCTGATCTTTCGCTTCTTCTGTGAAGTAAATCATTACATTGCGACAAACAATTAAATCGAACCCTGTATCGTATCGGTCTTCTAACAAATTTTGTTGCTTAAATGTCACAGTCCGTTTGATGTCATCCTTCACCTGATAAAAATGACCTTCATTGACAAAGTGCTGTTTCACGATTGAGGCAGGCACTTCCTTCAAAGCTCTTTCAGGGTATAAACCGACTTTCGCCCGTTCAATTACACCTAAATCCAGATCAGTCGCCAAGATTGATATATCACGCAGTGGCACATGCGATAATAAAACAAGCGCGATCGAATATGGTTCTTCACCCGTGGAACAGGCAGCACTCCAAATCTTCAGTTTTTTACTTTGAGCAAGGAGCTTGGGGAATATCTTCTTTTCCAGCACGTCCCAGCGCTGGGCATTGCGGTAGAATTCAGAAACGTTGATGGTCATCCGATCAAGGAATTCCTCAAGTAGCTCTTTATCATTATGTATAGCTTCATAATACTCTATAAAATTTCGGTACCCTCTTTTCTCATATAGAGAAGTGAGTCTTCTTTTCATCTGTGCTTCTTTATAAAGTGACAGATCGATACCCGTCTTTTTCTTGACGTTTCCAATAAATACAGCATAATCCGGCAACCTGCGTCCCCCCCGTTCATATATTCTTACTATTATAACGGATTGGAACCCATTTCGAAAGAACAAAAACAGCCTAGCGAAATTCGCAGGGCTGTTTAAGGTAATTAATTGATCCAGTTGTTCATTGATTTGTCATAAGTAACAAGTTCTTCTTCCTTGAAGAAAAGACCGATTTCACGAACAGCTGATTCTGGAGCATCTGAACCGTGAATGATGTTTTTGCCAACAGTAACAGCGAAGTCACCGCGGATTGTTCCAGGTGCAGATTCTTTCGGGTTCGTTGCGCCTGTCATTAGACGGCCAACTGAGATAACGTTTTCGCCTTCCCAAACCATTGCGAATACAGGACCTGATGTGATGAAATCAACAAGCTCGCCGAAAAAAGGACGCTCTTTATGTTCGCCGTAGTGTTGCTCAGCAAGTTCTTGTGAAATTGTCATAAGCTTAGCGCCTACAAGTTGGAAACCTTTACTTTCGAAACGACCCACGATTTCACCGATTAGATTACGTTGTACGCCGTCTGGTTTAACCATTAAAAATGTTCTTTCCATATTTAACACTCCTTCTTATATATGTATCAGGATTTCTCCTTTTCGATCGTACCACCCGATGCCTGATTTTTCAACTGTTAATGCACTAATACTTACGTCTGCCAATGAAAGCAGATATTTGCATGAATGCCTTTTTAGCATTTGCATCACCATCAGGCAACTCATTTATTTCATCCATTGCTTTTTGCAAATACAAATCGCTCACAGCTTGCGCCATCTGAATGGCCTCTGTTCCGCGAATATAAGTCAACATTTCTTCACGATCAGATTCCGTTAAAGTCCCGTCAAACGACCGCTTCATATAAGGTTGGAAATTCACATCGTCTTTTATGTATAGGATGGGCAAAGTCAGATGACCATTCAACAGATCACTGCCTGCCGGTTTTCCAAGCTCTTCATCCGTTGATGTAATGTCAAGAATATCATCGACAATTTGAAAAGCCATGCCTGCAAAATAACCGAAGCGACGCAATTTCCTTACATTCGCAGGGTCCGCTCCTGAAACAAGCGCACCAAGTTCACAACTGGAGGACAGGAGAAGTGCGGTCTTTCGTTTAATGCGGCGCAAATAATCCCGAATCGTCTGATTGGTTTTTCGCTGATGATCAATCTGGATGACTTCACCTTTACAAATTTCAAGCATAGTCTCTGCAAGTAGCTGATGAATAGCAGGAATTTCAATCTCACCTATCGATGTAAGTGCACGTGAAAAGATGAAGTCCCCCGTATACATCGCAATTCTGTTATCCCAACGCGCCCTTACTGTTTCGAGGCCACGACGCATATCTGAATCATCGATAACATCATCATGGACAAGAGACGCCATATGGACAAGCTCAAGTGAGACAGCTACCTTTGCCACATCCTCCAACGAATAGTTGCCAAACTTGGATGACAGGATAACAAAAATAGGTCGAATCCTTTTTCCACCCGCACGAAGCAGGTGAAGTGATGCTTGCCGAATGATAGGGGAAGATGAATTGAGGGATCGTTCAAGTTCCTTTTCTATATAAGCGAGATCCTTTCGAAAATCACCATAAAGTGACAATAACTTCAATTTCTCCAAAACGATTACCTTCCCCTGCTGTCTTTATTGTTTATATCCAACGTGACCAGCCGCGGCGCCGCCACTGTATGACTTAAAGGACACTTCAGTGAAGCCCGCTTCCGTAAATAGCTGGGCCAGTTGTTTCATCCCTGGAAAATCATTTGCCGATTCTTGAAGCCATGAATATTCTTTGTAACTTTTCGCAAAAATTTTCCCGAGAACGGGCATGATGAAATTGAAATAAAATCGGAATAATTGCCTGTAGCCTGGAAGTTCAGATTGAGAAGTTTCTAGACATGCAATCATTCCACCAGGCTTTAAGACACGATTCATTTCTTTTAATACTGTTAAATAATCCGGTACGTTACGCAATCCGAAACCAATTGTAACAAAATCGAACGAGTCGTCAGGGAACGGCAATTCCATCGCATTCCCTTGTACAAGCGTAATAGTTGGATATGCTGCAACTTTCGGTCGGCCGGCTTCTAACATGCCTTCACTGAAATCGAGTCCTGTCACATGCCCAGAGGCACCTGTCGCCTCTGCAATAGCGATTGTCCAATCAGCAGTTCCACAACACACGTCCAATGCACGAGCACCTTCGTGGACGTTCATGCGTGACATGATGTCATCGCGCCATTTCTTATGTTGGTTAAAACTGATCACGGAATTCATCTTATCGTAATCGACGGATATTTTTTCAAAAACGGTGTGGACTTTCTGTTCTTTTGATATCGACAAGAGTTATACCTCTTTTCTTCAATTCAGTTTACCAATTAGTGGTGTCACTAGGTTACGGATTTTTCGCTGTAAAAAAGGCTGCAGATAATCGGCTGCATCAAGTGCTTCCTGCATTTCAGCATGAAGCTGAAAAACCGCATGATCCGCATCAGCAACATTCATTGTGCGGCGTGAACGCTTATCCGAAATAGAATTGCATTCAGCACTCCCTTCTTCAAACCATAAAAGCGACAATGCTGCACTGGCTAGCGGGACATATTGTGCAAATCCGAATGTATATAAAAAATCAGTTATACACCCTGCTTCGATGATTCTAACTGTTTCAATCAACTTTTCAGGTCCATTTGGTAATTGGTCGTGAAAAATCGTTTTTGTCTCGTTGATTTGTCCAATTGTTTCAGACAAGGAACGGATGAAACCAAATTCAGGCAGAGATGCGAGTAGCCGATAATGGATTCCGCTGAAATAATCCCCCGACAAAACAGTAAGTTGCTGTTGCTTTGATGTAGCGTCAGATACATTAATCGAATCATGCGCATCAAAAGCAGCGTGAACAGCACCAACTGCGATTGACGCTGTATGTAAACGATTGTTCCACCTTTCCCCGTTCAACATTGGCAACAGGAGAATAAAGGCTTTTACAGCATCGATTGTTATTTGACCAACATCTCTATCCACAATCGGCTCGCGAATTGCATTCTCTACTTCACCTATATAATTTTCGATATGCAGTTTAATTTTTTGGGTTTCCATCGTCGAATCTCCATTCAAAGACGTCTACGGAAAAGTGTGTCAAATACGAATTAGTCTTTCCCTTCGCTTGACAAGACACCGTATGCGGTATGAACGTCAGCTTTGCCACGTATTTTCATTGCTGACGTATGATCAGTAAATTGTGCGATCATCACTTCACCACGGTCTAATTTTTCCGTATGATGAAACTTCGTATCGTTTCCTCGTGTCAGACCGATTACGTTCACGCCGTCTTCTTTCGCTTTTATAACGATATAGTCGGTTTGTGTCATTTTCACCTCTCCTGTCTATTCTTTTATGGTCTTATCATATCATAGAAAAGGCGTTACTCGCAAAGGCTTCAAGACATCTTAATAAGTGATAGGATCTCAGCCCGTTTCACATCGTCCTGTTCGTAAATACCACGCGCAACTGTAGTCACTGTCTTCGCGCCTGGTTTCTTGATGCCTCGCATCGTCATACACAGATGTTCCGCCTCGATCACTACGTAGACACCAATTGGATTTAGCATTTCCATCATCGCTTCCGCAATTGTGGATGTGATACGTTCTTGAAGTTGTGGCCTTTTGGCAGTCGTTTCGACGGCTCTCGCTAATTTACTCAGGCCAGCAACAACTCCATCACGCGGTATGTATGCAATATGCGCATTCCCAAAAAACGGTACAAGGTGATGTTCACACATCGAGTAGAACGGTATATCTTTTACAAGAACTACTTCATCATGATTTTCATGGAACACTGTTTTGAAATAATCCTTAGGGTCTTTATTCAAACCTTCAAATACCTCAGCGTACATTTTTGCGACACGCTTTGGAGTATCTATCAGCCCTTCACGCTCGGGATCTTCACCGACTGCTTCCAAGATCATTGAAACTGCCTTCTCTATTTTCTCATAATCGACAACATTCATCATTCGAAACCTCCCAATCGGAAATAAAGCTATTCCAACAAAAATAGTAGCATACTCGCCCATTTCCGTACAGTTCGTTCACTCTACATTGGACAATAAGATAAAAATGGAAAGAAGTCCGCCCCAAGTATCTAATGAATTAGATACGACGGACGGACTTCTATGTAAACTTGAGAATTATTTCACTGCGTCTTTAAGCGCTTTACCTGCTTTGAAAGCTGGTACCTTGCTTGCAGCGATATCGATCTCTTCCCCAGATTGCGGGTTACGTCCTTTACGAGCTGCACGCTCACGTACTTCGAAGTTACCGAAACCGATCAATTGTACTTTCTCACCACTTGCAAGAGTAGATTGGATCGTATCGAATACAGCTTCGACAGCTTTTGTAGCATCTTTCTTAGTTAGTTCTGCTGCTTCAGCTACAGAGGTAATCAATTCTGTTTTATTCACACCATTCACCTCCTCTCAAAGGGCATTAGCTAGCTTCTAATACTGTAAAAAGAGTATCACAAGAAAATCCCTGACGCAACAATATTATCGCGTAATCGCTAATATCATGCACTTTTAGCTAAAAAAACGGAAAAAGATCCGCTTTTGACGGATCTTTTTCCTTTAGACGATAAATGTAATCATGCCTTTATTTCCATCATTCACCATCTGTTCAATCGTCTCCCGCAGACGTTTTCTTGCTTTAATCGGAACAGAAGCTGTTTTGAAACGAATGCTTTCTTTCATGACTTCATGGAGCGGTGTTCCGAATAGCTGTGTTTCCCATAATGCCTCTCTATCATGCAAATAAGCATTCTTTAATTCTTTTAATAAATGATGGCTATGAAATTCGGAACCGATTAATGGAGAAAATTCGGCTTCCATATCAACCCGAATAATGTGAAGCGACGGTGCTGTTGCTTTCATGCGAACGCCGAAAAAGTTGTTCTGTTTGATAAGTTCCGGTGCAGAAGGATTGAAATCCTCAATTGTCGGAAGAGCAACACCGTAGCCTTGCTTTCTAGCTGTATCGATTGCTTCCGAGTACATGTCATACGACTTTTTCGCTTTGGCCGCTTCCTGAACAAACAACAACCAGTCTTTTTTCGAGCCGATTTCCTGTCCCATAATTCCTTCACAAATTTCACGGAAAGCCTGTTCATCCATAGTAATTTTCACGATTGCTTTTCCTTTACCAGCATCTACTTCAACGACTTCTGCATGCCTAACATATTTTTCATCTTTTAAACTTTCTGCCAACTCCTGTATTTTACGGATTTTTGATACACCCAAAAACCCCTCATTAATCACTCTGTCGATGTTGGCATTCAGTTCATGTTCACTTCCGAGCACTTCCATCCAATCTGGTTTTTGGACTTCAATATCAGAAATCGGGAATTCGTACAATGCTTCTTTTAAAATAAGTTGAATTTCCTGTGCGTTTAACTGATCAGCACTTATCGCAATGACAGGAACCCCATATTTTTCATGTAGTTCCTGTTTTAATGCGATCGTTCTGTCATTGGCCGGCATTTTAGAATTCAGAACAATAACAAAAGGCTTACCAATATCTTTCAACTTATTAACGATTTCCTCTTCAGCAACTTGTGCTGCTGCCCGCGGAATATTGTTTACTGTTCCATCCGTTGTAACAAGAATACCAATCGTAGAATGATCACGAATCACCTTATCCGTACCAATACGCGCCGCTTCTTCAAACGGTATCGGTTCGTTGTGCCATGGCGTGTGAACCAATTTCGGGCCATTCTCATCTTCATAGCCTTTTACGCCGTCTATCACATAGCCAACGCAATCTGCAAGCCTGATTTGAAACTTCAGCTCACCATCCCCTACAGATACCGAAGTCCCTTGGGCGGGCACAAATTTCGGTTCTGATGTCATAATAACTGAGCCTGGTGAACTCTGAGGAAGCTCATCCTGCGCACGAATTCGATCCGATGCTTCCGTCATATTTGGAATAACGACTTCTTCCATAACTCTTTTCACGAACGTAGATTTCCCTACACGAACAGGTCCGACGACACCGATATAAATATCACCGTCTGTGCGTCTAGCCAGATTTTCATATAATTCCTCTTTCATTCTATCGTCCTCCTTTAGATGCGCATATTAGTTTATGTAAAAAAAAAACGTTTCATGCACGTGGCATGAAACGTTTTTCATTTTGATTTGTTCATGAATATTGGTTCGTTGTCTGCATTCACTGTATAAGGTAATGAATAAGCAGGTAAAACGGGATAGTTATCCGTTAAAAGGTGACGAATATCCTCGCCTGGTTTAACGGTCTGGGGCTTTTCTTGCAACATTCGGTTTAAGTCAATCGAATAATCGATGTAAAAAACACCATCCCCACCGATAACAATCGGTAAGATTGCATCTGAATAGGGGCTAGGAACCGTCAGCGGCTCTTTAAAGCCCATTGCTTCGAAATCGACTGTATAGACATGGTCACCCACGGACTCCTTGAATGGAGCTCGACCATTGACGTTTTTCCTTAGGTTTAAATCGCGAATATGTTCCGCTGAGCGCAAATCAACAAGCTTTACCGTGGGAGTCGTTTCAACGTCTATCAACACATATTGATAGATCCCACCAGTTTCATACGCATTTGAAGGCATTTTTTCCGTGTAAGCTGGTACAACTTTGGAGAACTCAATGGGATATTTGATGTAAATATCCGTTTCAAGGTCACGTGTTTTGATAGGCAATAATCCTCCCGAATTTTGCTGATAAGCATCAACCGCTTTTTGCATTGATTCCAGCTGATCAGCATAGGGGATTTCCTGTCCAGTTGTTTTTTCGGATGGGTACATACATCCAGATAGAACAAAAACCAAGGAAGATATGAAGAGTAGCCCGATTTTTTTTACTGACATAGTCATCATGCCCCTCCTGTCGGCCCATTAAATACGAGATAAATCATCGCAAAAAACGAGAAGATTAATAAAGAATAGGCTATTATAGCAAATAGTAATTTCAAAACTTTATTTTGAAGCTTATGCCGACTCACATAAATAAGACCCATGGAAATAACCATGAATCCCATCGCATAGAACGACAGCCACATTTTATCCATCGAGGACAAAGGAAGTCCTCCTTTCGTATATTCAGTATTTAAAAGACAGAAGAAAAGGACCAGTGAGCATAGCCCCAAGTCCCTCGCTTGCACGTAATGTGCTGGCTTTTATACGTGTGGAGCGGAGGGGGAGGCTAGCAACGTAATCTGAAGACGTTTTTCACAAGTCTTTTTGAATTACAGAGTCAACGGTTGCCGAAGAGATCTTCAACTTCCTGCTTCTTCATACGGTTCATAAGTTGGTCCACAGCTTGTTTCGGCGGTATTCCTTCAAATAGTATGGAGTACAGTGCCTCTGTGAGCGGCATAGAGACTCCGTGCTGGGCTGCAAGCTGATGTGCCGCTTTAGCCGTCCGTACACCTTCGATGACCATACCCATGCCTGATACGACCTCGTCTAGACTATTCCCTTTTCCGAGCATATTGCCCGCTTTCCAATTGCGCGAATGAACACTCGTACATGTAACAATCAAATCGCCGAGACCTGTTAGACCTGAAAATGTAAGTGGATTCGCACCCATTTTCACGCCAAGTCTTGAAATCTCCGCTAATCCGCGCGTAATAAGCGCAGCTTTGGCATTATCACCATAACCTAGTCCATCAGAAATACCGGCTGCCAATGCAATTACATTTTTAAGCGCAGCTCCGATTTCCACACCAACTATATCCGGATTTGTATAGACACGGAAATAATGGTTCATAAATAGGTCCTGAATCTTTTCTGCCGCTTCCAAATCGAATGATGCAGCCGTTACTGTCGTCGGATGACGCAGAACAACTTCTTCAGCATGACTTGGACCCGAGAGAACAACAATAGCCTTTGTTTTCGAGGAATCTAGCTCTTCTGAAATCATTTCTGAGATTCGTTTTAACGAATCTGGTTCAATACCTTTTGAAACATGGACAATTAATTTAGGGCTAATCGCCATTGCATTCAGTTCAGAACAGACATCACGAATCGCCTTGGTTGGAACAGCGATGATGACAGTATCACTATGCATCGCCGCCGCTTCCAAATCTGATGTTGCTTTCAAATTAATAGGTAAAGAAATACTTGGTAAATATGACTTATTTGTATGATTTTCGTTAATTTCAGCGGACTGGTCAGAACGCCTCGCCCAAAGTAAGCAATCATGACCATTTTCAGCAAGAACAAAAGCAATCGCCGTTCCCCAGCTTCCGGCTCCGATAACAGTTACTTTTTCCATTTCATACAGACATCCTTTCTCCCGTAACGTCGATCAGCTTCTTGCCCGAGTAATAATCCTGATCGGAGTTCCTTCGAAGCCAAATGACTCCCGAAGACGGTTTTGTAAAAAGCGTTCATAAGAGAAGTGCATGATTTCTACATCGTTCACAAAGACGACAAAAGTTGGCGGTTTAACAGCTACTTGCGTAGCATAATAAATACGCAATCTGCGTCCTTTATTATTAGGTGCAGGGTTTCTTGCAACAGCATCTTCAATCACTTCGTTCAAGACACTTGACTGAATACGTAGTGCATGGTTCTCATTAATTAATTTAACTTTTTCAAACAACGTATTAACACGCTGTTTTGTTTTTGCTGAAACAAAAGCGATCGGTGCGTAATCGAGGAATAGGAAATTATCACGGATATCCGCAATAAACTTGTTCATCGTCTTATCATCTTTTTCGACAGCATCCCACTTATTAACAACAAACATGACGCCTTTTCCAGCATCTTCTGCGTAGCCGGCGATGCGCTTGTCCATCTCACGTATGCCTTCTTCACCATTGATAACGATAAGAACGACATCAGAGCGATCAATCGCTTTTAGTGCACGAAGAACAGCATATTTCTCCACATTTTCATACACTTTCCCTTTTTTACGCATACCAGCAGTATCAATAATTTTATACTTCTGTCCATCATATTCATAAGCCGTATCGATAGCATCTATTGTTGTTCCAGGTATGTCACTAACTATGACCCGTTCCTCACCTAAAAATGCATTGACAAGCGATGATTTACCAACGTTAGGTCTCCCAATTAACGAAAACCGGATGACATCATCTTCAATTTCTTCAGCACCTGGTTCTGGGAAATCATTCGCTACTGCATCAAGCAAATCCCCTAAACCTAGTCCATGTGCACCAGAAATCGGATACGGTTCTCCGAATCCAAGAGAATAGAAATCATAAATCATGTCCCGCATGTCTGGATTATCAACTTTGTTTACAGCAAGTACGATAGGTTTTTTCGTTTTGTACAAGATCTTGGCAACTTGCTCATCAGCATCTGTTACCCCTTCACGACCATTCACAAGGAAAATGATAACGTCCGCTTCGTCTATTGCAATTTCCGCTTGTAATCGGATTTGCTCAAGAAAAGGCTCATCTCCAATATCGATTCCTCCTGTGTCAATAAGGTTGAACTCATGTGCGAGCCAATCTGCGGAGCTGTAAATACGGTCACGCGTAACACCCGCAACGTCTTCTACGATTGAAATTCGTTCACCAACGATTCGGTTAAATATTGTCGATTTCCCGACGTTCGGCCTACCGACGATCGCTACTGTTGGTTTATTCATAATCTAACATCCTTCCAGCTTATCTTCTGCATATTATACACAATAATCATTAACACGTCTAAACAGGCACATTTATAACTGTATACACTGTCTTTGTCACACTACGACAGTATATCATTTTTATGTGAATTTAACTTCCGCAAGGCTAAACTATTTGTATGTGGGGCTTTTTGAGAACTTTGAAAATGAAGTAAGTCCTACAATTCGTATTAATAATCGAAAGAGCGACTATCCCATTTCTGAGAAGTCGCTCTTTCTTATTATTACCGATTAATTTTCCGCATATCCACTATCGCTGCTACTGATTTTCGCACAGCGTAAATGAAACCTGCCGCGCTATACTTTGCGAATTTTAAATTTATTTCTTCTATTAATAGCGCAACACTTCATACTACAATCTGTAAACGTCTACTGTTAGATCACGGATCTTTCTTTTATGATGACGGGAACAAGCGCCAACACGTTGTCGTTTGTAAACGTACGATTCGACTTACGCAGAAAACAGTATGCTCTGAACGATACCTCACCGACATCTAGCACCCTTATTCGCCTCTTACTAATTTGACCGTCATTCGCCTGGTACATCATATCTAATGACTCATTATACTTCATCGACTTGACCAATTGATTACGCACACTCATTCCCTCCCTTTCCACCAACATATGGAGCGAACGTTCTTATTATGACAAATAAGAAAAGCACAAGCGCTTGGTAGACCGAAAAAGCACTGGAAAGCCTTAAGAGAAAGGTAGGCTAGGCGCTGGAATCTAGACACCGCTCCGATGAAAAACTTATACGTTCTTTTCTTTTGAAAATGACGACTGTCCTTGATGGATTTACCGCCTTTTGATCTTACCTACCTTAATTACCTCATCTGCGCTGGTCAATAAAGACTTTTAGTGCGAGTGCATCATCTAGTGACAACTTACCTGCCCTAAAGTCCGTTAACCATTTGTCGGAAATTAAACCTTCTTTTACGGCATCCGACAAGTATTGTTCATAAGCAACTTTTAACGTTGCTGAGCTTGGATTAAACATGCGTACATCCTCCTTTGGTAGCGTTGGGATATTCAATTCTGCCAGACGTTTAACTATGGCATTGCGAACGGTCGTCATACGCCCCTCATCTATGATACGGTGCGGACATTCTTTACCACTCCAATCCCGATGCCATTTAACACGATCTATACCCCAGCTGTATTGCTTAAGTATGCGTGCTATATAGTCGACGGCATTCGCTTCCGCATTAACATACTTTGGACCGCCTGATTGTGAGTAACAGATTTCAATCCCTATGGATTTCCGATTACCTGCCCCTTGACCATCCCCAGCGTGCCAACCGTTGCGTGTAAACGGGATAGCTTGCACTGCATGTTTATCATCGATTGCCACATGATACGACGTCGCAGTCGTGTTCCGCGTCATGAAAGCAATCTCGTTTATTGCCGTCGCATCATTGGCTGTATTGTGGATGGTGATGTATTCCGGCGTCATCGGATACGTCGCTTTCAGAGGATAAAGAGACGTCGGAATGTAGTTGTTGATTATTGTATATGGCATATTATTCACCTTCTTTTTTTACTAAAGCCCTGTCGGCGGAATAAAGGCCTCTTACTAATCCCCCACTTATCACGCCGACAAGAAAATACCTTGCTTACTATTATATGTAACTATTTAGACAACCCCTATGACAATTCCTACGTTATTAATTATGCCGGGATCTGGAATAGTATCATTTCCTATGCAACAAAAAAGATGATGATGCCCACAAGGGGCATCATCATCTTTTCAAATTCTCGTTCATTATGTTCACAAATTAGTCACATCGAGTAAATTAAACAACATTTCTTAGTCAGTCTTTAGTTGAAAAGTTCTTCAGCTGATCTCCGATGACATCACTCAGTGAAAAACCTGATGCTTCTTCTGGCATCTCATAATTTCCATAAGAGTTATTGTCTTCTTTTTCAATAAGATCCTTAATGCTTAAAGATAGACGTTTATCATCCGTATTGACTTCTAGTACTTTGACATTGATTTTTTGACCTTCTTTCAACACTTCATGCGGAGTACCGATGTGTTGGTGGGAAATACGCGAAATATGGACAAGGCCCTCGACGCCAGGGAACACTTCTACAAATGCACCATATGAGACGAGACGTTTCACAGTCCCCTCAAACTTAGATCCTTTAGGAGCCTTCTCTTCAATTCCTTCCCACGGACCAGCCAATGTATCCTTGATGGATAGTGAAATTCGTTCTGAATCACGGTCGATTGAAAGGATCTTCACATTCACTTTGTCGCCCTCTTTTAGAACGTCTGAAACTTTCTCGATATGATCATGAGAAAGTTGAGATATATGAACAAGTCCATCAATGCCACCGATATCAATAAAAGCACCGAATGTTGCAAGACGTTGAACAGTCCCCTCCAGTACTTCACCTTCTTTGAGATTATCCAAAACTTCACCTTTTTGTGATGCTTTTTCTTCTTGGATAACTGCACGATGAGAAAGAATTAAACGATTTTTTTCCTTATCCATTTCAACAATTTTAAATGTCATCAAACGACCTTTATACTCTTCAAAAGTCTCGACGAAATAATCTTCGACAAGTGATGCCGGAATGAAACCACGTACACCAAGGTCAACAACTAGTCCGCCTTTAACAACGTCTTTTACTTCTGTTTCGATTGTTTCTTTATTATTGAATTTCTCTTCAAGAGAACCCCATGCATCTTCTGCATCGACTTTACGTTTTGAAAGGACATAATTATCTTCTTCCACTTTCGTGATAATCAGTTCAATTTCATCGCCTTCTGCAACTGCATCCTCAGCTTTTTCAATGTGAAGGCTCGATAGTTCGCTGATTGGAATAACACCATCAAAAGGTGCTCCCGCAATTTCAACTGTCACAGACTTTTCTTCGATTTTAGTCACTTTCCCAGTAACACGGTCACCTTCATTGTAGATGTTCGCTGCTTCTAAGTTCATGTCTTCAGTCATTATGTAGTCCTCCTTCATAAAGAATCCTACTTCTATATTATTCGAATCTATTCAAAATAACAAAAAATTACCCTTATCTTATTTATTTTGTTCGATAAGTTTTTGAATTTCACTCATGATGATCTCTGTCATGTCTTCAGCTGAAGTCCGACTTTCACGATAAGTTGTCAGATCTAACGGTTTACCATAGACAACTTTCAATCTTCTAAACACTTTGTAAGGCCCTATAATTGCACAAGGCATAACGACCGCATCGCCACCCTTCAGCGCGAAGAATCCTGCGCCTGCAAGCCCTTTACCAAGTTCACCCGTCTTACTTCTCGTTCCTTCTGGAAACATCCCGACAACTTTTCCCGATTTAAGGATTTTCAATGTATTCCGGAATGCTTCCCTGTCACTCATACCCCGTTTCACAGGATATGCATTCACTTGCGGAAGAATACTTTTTAGCAATGGCATTTTGAATAACTCTTCTTTTGCCATGAAGTGAACAGGCCTAGGACAAGTACTACCGACAACCGGAGGATCGACATTATCGATGTGATTCGTGCAAAGCAGAACACCCCCTTCTTTCGGGAAGTTCTCCGCACCAATTACTTTAATGCGATATAACGGATAAAATATTGCACTGCAGAGCATTTTACCAAGTGGATATAAGTTCATAAGTTCATCCTCTTTTCTGCAAGTTCACTGATTTTTTCCGCCACATCTGTAATTGACATCGAAGTCGTATCGATAAGAACAGCATCTTCCGCTTGTCTGAGTGGAGACACTTCTCTTTCACTATCCGCGCGATCACGTTCAGCAATTTCAGCTTTCAATTGTTCAAGAGACGTTGTGAAGCCACGTTTTTCGTTTTCAATATGACGTCTCATCGCTCTCTCCTCAACAGAGGCTGTCATGAAAATCTTTAGTTCCGCATCCGGCAGGACGGCCGTCCCGATATCGCGCCCGTCCATTACAACACCCGCACCTATAGCTAGAATCCGCTGTTTATCAACCATCAGCTGACGGACACCCATATGAGTAGCGACAGAGGATACAGAAGCCGTCACTAATTGTGAACGGATGTCTTCTGTTACGTCTTTACCATCTACAATGACCGCTTGACCGTTTATAGACGGCCTAAGAACTATCTCCGTCTCTTCCAATAACTTTTCAAGTTCTTGTCCATCACTAGTATTTATGTTGTGAACTAACGCTTTATGCGTTAGTGCTCGGTACATAGCACCCGTATCGATATACGTATAACCCAATTTTTCAGCTGTAATTTTAGCAATTGTACTTTTTCCAGCCGCAGCCGGACCATCAATCGCGATTTTTATCTCTAATGCCATTTCATCTACCCCCGTAGTCAATTAGACAATATTGTATCACAAGAAAAGCGTAAGCGCCTGGGTAGACCCGAAAAGCGCTGGAGGGCCTTAAGATAAAGGCGCTTTTTGCCTTTAACTTAAGGACTGAAGCGACAGAGGAAGGCAGCTTAGGATCGCGACATCCTGTCGCAACAGCTGCATGACCCACGTCCTGTGGGCCCAGGGTCTAGGCGCCTAGAGTCTAGACACCAAGAAAAGCGGAAGGCGCCGTTTAGACGCGACAGGCATAAGTCAATCCAGCGACGTGGCGCTCTTTGCCACATAGCTGGATTGCTTATGGTCCAAGCGGCTGGCGCCTGAAGTCTAGACACCAAGAAAAGCGTAAGCGCCTTGGTTAACTGGCTGGAGTTTGGACAATTAAAAAGGGAAAAGTCTCATTCGCACAGACTTCCCCCAACTAAATTCTATTTTTCATTTCTCATTTGCAACTGCCGTTCAAAACAGAATCGGATAACGTATTGACGCTCAACTTGATTGATTGTCTCAAATTGTAATGAGGCAATTAGTCTGCCATCTTTCTCAAAAACCCTTATAACCCGTGCATCAGCTTTGACATATTTAATTTCACGGTTCATGAAAGGTAGCACGATGGTCAGCGATAACAGCTCGTCTTCTTTGAAAGTGTCGGGGTTAAGGAGAGTTAGCGCGACTCCGCCTGCGCTAAGGTCTGCCGCCACAAACTGGCTGAAGCGTCCATCTTTCTCAACAGCAATATCAATTGCTGATTCTACCCGTACAAATTCACGTCGTTGAATCTTGATAAGCTGTTCATCACCAGGATAGGATAATTTAATCATTGGAATTCCCTTATTAAGGCGGCCGCTCACTTCAGTCCGGAAAGCATAAGACATTTTCATACTATCTATGAATGTAACGTGCAACTGCGTGCCATCCATAAAAAATGCTGTCCGTCCCGTCTCAATATGGCTTGGGTAGTCAATCATTACGAAACCGTCTCCTATATCAACCACTTTACTTTTGAACTTTTCGCTATCTTTTGTAAAGTCTTTATCGATAACAATAATCGTCCCAATCGAAAGTAGCATATTAAAGCACCCGCCATCCCTATGTCATATGGTCTAGCTTCAGGCGCTATCGGCGCGTGTCGCTATTCATAGATACTATTATGTCATGACGGGATGGAAATTCCAATGACTATTTACACTTCATTTTACTGTAATTTCTCGGTTTTGATCACTTCAGAGGTCTCCGTATCGACGATTACTGCATATGTGCCTATTTGCTCATTCTCATTTATCGTAACTGTCAAATAATGCGTTAGCCTTTGTTCTAACCGATCATTTTCAACATATGCATATTCTTCTTTGACAATTTCGACGCCCGAATGGAAAAATGTCTTCCAATTCTTCTTCGTGATCGGCTGTCGTTCAGTCTTCTCTTTCCGAATATACTCGGAAGCATCCAGACCAACGATGCCCGCATTATCTTTTGCAATCTTTAAATGGATTACATCTGAAAATACTTTCGCTCCATATTCCGGTTCTACTCTGACAAATACCATATGCCAAGCCGTATTATTTTCCCTTGCTTCCTCGTAAACAAGGTCCTTATAACCTGCATCTTTTAAAAACGTCTCTGCTTTCTTTTTAAGTTCGTCAAATGGCTGAATCTCCTTGCCAAATGGCCTTTCTGTAAGGAATGAAAGGACATGCCCCCCTTTTTCCGTGATATCAATATAACCGACTGACTCAGCTTCGGCAAAACGAATGTGATAAAACGGATAAGGTGAGCCTGGTTGGCTCATTTCTACACCGATAGTCTCATTAGATAGGTGTGGAAAAAGTTTTTTGAACTCAGCTATGGCCTCTTCACGAGTCACTTCAGGATCCGCAATATTTTTCAAATCTTTTTTCTTCATAGAATCCGACTCACTTGCTGTCAGTGGGAAATCACTCTCCGTATACTGTTTAACACTAGTACCCATAGCGGTCCAATCATGGCCTGAATCAGCAACATCCAATCTCTTTTTCCAACCGTCTATCGATAAATTCCCACTTACCATGCCCGCAGTTGCCACTTGCCACTCATCCGCCATTGAGCGAAGGTTCTTAGAAGCCAGCTCCATAACCCGGTGATATTCGACGTTATCGGCTACACGAGTTGCTTCCTTGGCATAATTACCAAGACGTCCAAGATAATTCAACCACGATGTTGAAAAGCTTGGATCCATAGGTAATGAAGATACAGAGTTTTTAATATCGGATGACAGACGCCAAATGTCATCTCGCGCTTTTGAGGATCCATCCGCCTCATTAAATAATAAAGTCTTTTTCACCGCATTATCCAATTCTTCCAGTTTCTCCGATGCATCTGTCATTTTACTGGCGTATTGTCCACTTAGTGCGATAGATAATTGTTCATTTTCAGCTGCTTTACCGTAAGAAAAGATTGAAAGTGCTGCTATTGAGTACACTAATACAAAAATCATTTTTTTCATATTTCGGCAAAATATCGCCGGAAACTTTCGTTGTTTCCGGAAAATTCCGCCTCCCCTCCTTTATCACTAGTTTTCAATACTTTTCCGTATTGATTAATTGGCAAATATATGCAAACCAATTTTTTTAATTTGAGGTCGTGACCAAATCCACTTGCTCGTCGCTGTAATTGGATTGAAGTAGTAAATTGCATTTTCGGAAGGATCCCATCCATTAATAGCATCGAGAACGGCTTCTTTTGCCCGTTCGTTCGGTGTTAACCAAATTTGTCCGTCAGCGACCGCTGTGAAAGCAAGCGGTTGAAAGATGACACCGCCAACTGTATCTGGAAAATCTGGATGTTCAACCCGGTTCAATATGACTGCAGCTACTGCAACTTGCCCTTCGTACGGTTCTCCTCTTGCCTCACCATAGACAGCATTCGCCATCAGCTTAAGATCCTGATCCGAATATTTTGCTGGCAATTGGATATTTTCCGTTTTACCCGCTCCTTGACCTACCTGAGATGCAAGCGGTTTACTTCCGTAATACGTGAACTTATTCCCTTTATTCAAATTATCTTTTACGAACTTCTCATCATACTGTGATGCATCCACCAATTTTTTCCGAGTCTTCAATCCTGCAATTCCGTCTACCGGAAGTCCATACTTCTCTTGGAAATTGCGCAATGCCCAATAGGTTCCATAGCCAAATGTTCCATCAATCGTCCCAGTGTAATAACCAATATACTGAAGTCTCGACTGCAGCTCGATTACATCATCTCCAAATGCGCCGCGTGCGACATTTTGGGAACTGAATGCTTTAATTTGGACAGGTGAGGTTGCATAAGCACATCCAAGGAGCAAGATGATTGTTATCATACGGATGACCAGTTTTTTCACTTTCATTCCTCCTTTTTCTATAGTTTGTCCAAAATCAGCAATATTATTAACAAATAAAAAATGATCCAGCAAAAGCTGAATCATTTTGTGTTTGTTCGTGCTTTGCGTCTGAATTGCTGCATTGCGAACGTATGTGCATATTTAACTCTAGTTAAGCCAAACCACCAAAGAAACAGCATGAAAGGAATAATCAGATAGAGCCAGAGATTATCTACAGCGAGGATGCCGTTATAGATGAAGTGAAGACTATATGGGGCAAGGAATGCTAGAAACAAATACATATTGATGTTTGATTCTACTGCGAATTTTGCTCGGCCAAAATAATAGCCCATTACTACACCGAATAGTGCATGACTGGAAACCGGCAATAAAGCCCGAAGAAATGCGGTGTCCGCTCCAAATGTAAGTAGATAAATAATATTTTCAACCGTCGCAAAACCTAATGACACGCTGGCACCATATAAGATCCCATCGTATGCATCTTCAAATTCAACATGCCTATAAATGGCAAGCAACAGGATGAGCCATTTAAAGAACTCCTCAAGTCCACTTGTAAAAATAACATTCCGAATGAAAAAGTGGGAGAAGATGTTTTCCTCTTCAAATACGTGTTGGATAAACATTATCGGAAAAGTCATGATAGCGCCGTATATGAATGTATGAAATAATGTAAGTGATGGTTCTTTCGCAATCTGTTTTCTCAAATAAAAATAGCTAAAGAGCGCCAATCCCGGCGCAATCGCTACAGTGAACAATATGAACATCGGCCGGCCCCCATTTTGCTTTATTATACCATGATTTCCCTTAAACAGGAGGAACTACTATGAAGAAAAACATTCTGCTTGTTCATACAGGCGGTACGATCTCAATGGAACTGGATACCAAAACCGGCGGAGTAATGTTAAGTGCGGCAAATCCACTCGCATTAGAAATAGACAACATCCAGCAATTCGCCAACATAACAGAAGTGGAAGCTTTTAATTTACCTTCTCCACATATTACACCAGCACGAATGCTTGAACTCGAAGAGCTGATTTCCCGTCTGACGGAGAATAATTCCTTTGATGGTATTGTCATTACACATGGCACAGACACGCTTGAAGAGACAGCGTATTTCCTTGAACTCTCAACAAATTTCAATATCCCAATTGTATTGACGGGTGCAATGCGTTCTTCCAATGAAATTGGATCGGACGGCGTCTATAACCTGATGTCAGCTGTCAGAGTTGCCGCAGCAGACGATGCAAACGGTAAAGGGGTACTCGTCGTACTTAATGATGAAATCCACACAGCGACGAATGTGACGAAAACACATAGCAGCAGTGTCTCTACTTTTCAAAGTCCGCAATATGGACCCATCGGCATTGTAACGAAGTCAGCCATTCATTTCCACCATGCACCATTATCAAGAACCTATCTCCCTGTCGTGTCCATCAACAAAAAAGTAGCCATGTTTAAAATCTATGCCGGAATGGAATCCGACTTGCTTGTTTCGATATCTTCTCTTGGCTATGACGGTGTCGTACTTGAAGGACTAGGCCAAGGGAACGTCCCACCTGATGTGGTCGGCGGAATCAGACGTCTACTTTCTGAAGGTCTTCCAGTCATCCTAGTTTCCCGATGCTTCAATGGGATTGCACAGGATATTTATGCGTATGAAGGCGGAGGTAAGATGCTGAAAGATATGGGTGTGCGCTTTGAACACGGGCTAAGTGGCCAAAAAGCACGCTTAAAACTATTACTCGAACTTTGTACGAAGTAAAATTGTTGTAGATGTAAATGTCAAAAAGCTGCCCTTCAACCTGTTTTCCTAGATTGAAGGGTAGCTTTTATTTTACACTATTTTGTTTTGCATCAATCGTACGCGCAATTATTTCACCATGAAACTTACCATTTTCGATGAAAATCTCATTGGCATTGTTCCCCGCAGCAATAACACCTGCAATAAAGAGCCCTTCGACATTCGTTTCCATTGTTTCTTCGTCAAAAGAAGGGCGACCGCTTTCTTCTTCAATCGAAATACCAACCTTTTTTAGGAAAGTGTGATCGGGATGATAGCCAATCATTGCGAAGACATAATCATTTTCAATGTCAAACAATTCCCCTGCGATATCAATCGTGACGGAAGCATCCGTGATTTTGACAACATCCGCATTAAAATGCATGGCAATTTCACCACTACGAACAAGGCTATCGAAACCAGGTAAAATCCAGGGCTTAACACTTGGTGAATAATCGGAACCGCGGTAAACAACTGAAACCAGTGCCCCAGCACGTTCCAATTCGAGAGCAGCATCGATGGAAGAGTTCTTTCCTCCAATTACAACCACTTTTTTTCTGAAGTAAGGATGTGCCTCTTCAAAATAGTGGAAGACATTCGGGAGGTCCTCCCCTTCAATACCGAGTTGATTTGGATTGTCGTAATAGCCAGTCGCAATTACCACATTGGTTGCTAAATACTCGTCTTTATCCGTCAAAACACGGAATCCCGTACTTATTTTCGCAACATCCTCTACCTTTTCAAAACTATTAATAGGAATTTCTTTCAGTTCCGCAACTTTCCGGTAATAAACAAGTGCGTCATTCCGCTTCGGTCTATCTATAGCCGTGATAAATGGAATATCCCCTATAGACAACTTCATACTTGAACTAAAAAACGTCTGATGCGTCGGATAATGATAAATCGAATTGACTATATTGCCCTTTTCGATAACTAGAACATCCAGTCCCTGTTTTTGCAGCTCTATTGCTGCTGACAGGCCACATGGACCTCCCCCTACTACTATTACATCTTTTTGTATCATTTTATTTAATACACTCCTTTAGTACACTTCTCCATAATTTATGACGATGACGTGACATTCAGGCGCCGCACCAAGCCTCAGTGGCAACGTAGACGTGCCGTATCCATTACTGATTAGCTTCGCTCTACCCTTCTTCAATCGGAACGATCCTTTTTCCTGTAGACCGTATTTCCCGATTCGAATTTGTCCGCCATGTGTGTGCCCCGCAAGCATCAATCGAGGCTCATATAACTGCTCCACTTTCCTAAAAAGCGAAGGCGTATGCGTGACCAAAATAACATTGTCATACTGACTGACAACACGGAGGGTCGAGTCAATATCGACATTACGACTTGACGGATCGTCCGTTCCAGCTATACCCCAACGCGGATGTCCAGGAATAACACTACTTTCGTTGTCAAGGATTTTCCCGCCATAACGAGTAATAATCTCTCGCATTTCTTCTTCTCCAACTTCACGGTCATTATTACCCCAAACATAAAATAACGGTCCCAATTGCGCTAACTTACGGATATTTTCAGCTATCCGTACTAGTGGTACTCCTCTTTCAGCTAGATCACCGCCAATGATAACAATATCGATATCATGGGCAGATTGAACTTTCGCCAGCAATTTATCATCGATTTTACGCCGATGGATATCTGAAATGAAAAATACCGACATTTTTTTGTCAGCCTGACTATCAGACGCAACATTCATATTATGGTAAATAACATTCCGTCTTCTAGCACTCATAAACATATATATTAAAAATCCAATCATCAGCGAAACAGATGACCATATCATTTTATTAACCGTAATCATGCCCACCCTTCATAAGATAAGCGCAAAGTGCCATGTAGATGCGACAGGCTTAGGGCGGACCGGCGAAGCGGCATTCTTTTGCCGATTAGCCGGGCTCACTTATGACCCGAACGTCTGGCGCTTGGAGCTTGACACAGTTCCGTGTCAAAAAACCCAGATTTCCCTATTATCATAAGAAAAAGGCAAAGAATCTATACTTCGCCTTGTTCATACTGCTATTCCTCAAGGAATGACAAGTCGCTGTCCAACCCCAATTTCATTCGATGTTAAGCCGTTTGCGCTTTTGATTTTTTCGACGCCTCCACCGTTACCATAATATTTCAAAGAAATACGATAAAGGTTTTCATTACTACCAACCGTATGCGTTTTTGCTACTGGTTTAGACTCCGGTTTTACTTCCGGTTTCTTCTCCGGCTTCGTTTCTACTTTTACTTCTGGTTTCTTTTCTGGTGTTGGATTGACATTCACTACTGGTTTAGATACTGGCTTCTCCTCAACTTTTGCTTCAGCTTCAGTTTTCACAGCACTCTTTTCGTCCTCATTACTAGTTGCATTTTTTTCATCGTCTTTATCAGCATCGGCAGTTTTTTCAACTGGCTTTTCACTGTTCATTTCAAAGAGCGTGCCGGTTTCCCCACCTTTTGCTGACGTACGATCACCCGGAGTATAAAAATCGGAAATAATATACACTAAAATGAGTACCGGAATAAGTGTGAATAACCCAAGAATAACATTAATCATCGTATGGCTGGATTTCTTTTTAGGTTTACGACCTTTCCTATGCAATTCGCTACGCGATGGAAGCTTGCTAACCTCATGACCATCGTCTAGACCGATTTCCTTCCTGTGCTCTTCAAAGTCAGTCTTATAATCATCATTTTTCATCGCTACATTCTCCTATCACATCGTGCTATTCTTTCATTATGACGAATTTTGTCGTAAAAATCAAATACACCTTGCTGTATTTGCACCAACAGGATATTGGTTACTCAGAGGGGCGATTGAACTGCAACTTTCCTTGTTCCACGAGTCATCAGGCATAGTTCTTCAGAATGAAGTTAAATGGACAACAGATTTGTTATCCAAGAAGCCCCGTCAACCTTTCCTCCCAATCCACCATTCGTTTATCCAACACGATTGTTTTTTGTACATCAAGCTTTAGACCATCCGCTGTTCCACAAACCGAACAGCAAAACTTCGGTTTCATTCCACATGCCTCGCCGAAAAAACCTAAAATCTCTTCCCGAATACATCTTTCAGAATGAACTAATCGAAGCATCGTCTGTAGTTGCTCTTCTTTTTCACGTATCAATTCAGACATACGAATAATGACATCTTCAATCGGCATCCGTTCGATGTAGTAGTCTATGACACGTTTTCCTGTTTCGCTAATCCGTGCCAGTTCAGCTGCTTCAGCAGGCGGATAATTCTCTATGAGAAGACTTTTATAGTGCTTGATTTCCCATTCTTGAGGGAGATCGTCTTGGATAATGAAACGCGTTCTTCCTTCGTCATCGGACGAAAAAAGTAACGTCGCTGCCGCTAAATCACCATCACGTCCCGCACGCCCCACTTCCTGAATGTAACTTGCGATAGCTTGAGGTACATGTTCATGGATCACTTGACGGATATCGTCTTTATGTATACCCATTCCAAACGCATTTGTAGCACATATCCAGCTAATTTCACCAGTGATAAATTGTTCCTGAATGAACGCTCGATCTTCTTGCTCTTTGCCGGCGTGATAAGATGCCACAGAAACACCCTCCAGCTGAAGAAGCTGAGATAGTTCATCAGCCCGCTTTCGCGATGCCACATAAATGATTCCAGGACCCGCCGTCGTTACGATACGGTTCTTAATCCAATCCGTTTTCATCATCCCATTATCAACTTTGACAATTGAATAAGAAATATTAGGGCGGTCCAACGAATGTTGATGAATTGCAGGCATTTGAAGTTGCAGATACCTGCAAATATCAGCCTTTACTTTATCATCGGCCGTTGCGGTAAGAGCCAAAATACCTGGTCGATTCAATCCTTCAAAAAATTCTCCTAGCCGCAAATATTCTGGTCTAAAATCAAATCCCCATTGAGAAATACAATGAGCCTCATCAACAACAATTAACGACAACTGAATGTTACGTAAATGAGCAGTCACATTTTTTTGCAACAACATTTCAGGTGATATGAAAATGAACTTATAGCGGCCTAATTCCTCCATTATCCTGTTTTTCTCAGAATAAGAAAGAAATGAGTTTAACGCAACAACCCTTTTTTCACCGTTCCTTTTCATGATTGCCACCTGGTCTTCCATCAACGCAACGAGTGGTGAAACGATTAAGACAGTACCTTCAAGTACATAGGCAGGTAATTGGTAGCAAAGTGACTTCCCTATACCTGTAGGTAAAATTGCAATCGTGTCCTTACCCGCAATCACATCTCGAATGACATCTTCTTGGCCTGCCCTGAATTGATCAAAACCGAATCTCTCTTTTAATAATTTGTGAATAGCCATTAGTTGCCCCCTCCCGTCCGCGCACCTAAGATGAGACGAAGTTGAAAATAGGAAAGCGTTTCGAATTCAGATTTCAGCAAGCGAAGTCTACGGGTTCCAATTTCCTTCACTTTTCCAGCTACTGCTTCTGCATCTTCCTCAGAAACAAACTGTGTTAGCGGAAATTCTGTATCATTAATAGACATTTCTACAAAATGATCTTCAATTGTACTCTGTTTCAAGTTGCGCGCCATCGCAATTTCTTCAAGAGAAAAGCCACGATCAAAAAGTTGCTTCGTTTTTACAGAGGAATCCGTCAAATATGTCGAAACCTTGACGCTTTCAGCTATTTTTCGCAAAAAAGGCAAATCAGGAGACAGAATAATGACAGCAAGCATCATATGTAGACCTTCTATAAATAGTAGACGGATATCGAATGGATTTAGTTTCAAATTATCTGCTAACTGATCCCATGTCCAGCCTGTCAGTCCGAAACCACTTAAGCGATGAGTGATAATTGTTTTTTGTCTTTCATCCATTTCACTTCGAGTAATACATAGCCGAATTTCTTCGCTGACGCCTTTAGCAAATACTGGATCACTGATTCGCTGATTATGTAGTAGCATTTTAACAAAAGTTTGAATATCACGGTCTTTTTGAGCGGGCATAAACGATTTTTCCTTTGCTTTGAAATTCGAAACCGTCTGCACAACAAGCGATAACCTTCCGAAAAAAATCATTTCTCTCCCTCTATAATCCCAGCCGTTAAATCGGTAGGACGGTAATTTGCCAACTTCCACGCGACCTTGCTCCGTCAGTTTGACGAAAGAATCATCCATTGTTGAGATGAAACCCCTATCACTTAACTGTTTAGCTGCCTCATCGAATCGTTCAGCTGTCAGTTTTGGTACAATACCAAAGAATTCCTTCAAACCGTAGTATTCAACATCTTGCAGTGTTTGTCCCGATCGTTTGCCACGTAATAGGTGAAGTCCCGCATAGATTGTTCGTTCACCGTCTATTCTGCCTATGATGGTTAATAGTATTGAAGATAGTTTCATTTTGAATTCCTCCGATTAACAAATGTTTTTTGTTGAAAACTCTTGTCAACATCATTAGAATGAAAGGTGAAGTAAATTGTTTGTACGGAGAAAAGAGGAGAGAAAGACTATGCCTAAATATACAATCGTTGATCAGGATACATGTATAGCGTGTGGTGCGTGTGGAGCTGCTGCCCCGGATATATACGATTATGATGATGAAGGAATTGCTTATGTTATCCTCGATGATAACATGGGAACAGCTGAAGTTCCAGAAGAACTGATGGAAGACCTAGAAGACGCTTTCGATGGCTGTCCAACCGATTCTATCAAAACCGCCGACGCACCATTTGATGGCGATGCACTTAAATACGAAGATTAACTAGGCAATCGCCGTCGATAACAGAAGTCGCTTTAAAACTACGACAACTTGTCGTGCGGGCTTCCAGACAGACGTTACTCTACAATAGTGTTAAAGACTCGTGAGTGGCTCTACCAATTGGCTGAGAGACCATTGTCACGAAGCTAGATAAATCGAACGTAGAAAGGTCGTCCCGGTATTTTCCGGGACGACCTTTCTTTTATATTATGAAGTTAATTGGGTACGCTGTTGTGCAATCCATTTTTTCATACTCTTGAAAAGCAGCATGGAAATAATCATTAGCATAATTCCCTTGATCAAGTTAAATGGTAGAACTCCTAAAACAATAAAAGTAGCTAACTCATTCCCTGCCATGGCTGGGAAATTCATGAAATACGTATACATTGGTAAAAACAGTAGGTAATTCAAGACACTCATGCCAATAGCCATCGAGACAGTTCCAGCAATGAGGCCTCCCGCTAGACCAATAGATGTTTTAAATTTATTAAAGATAAAATAAATCGGCATTATGAAAAGCACGCCTGTTGCAAAGTTTGCAATTTCACCAACAGGAACACCTGTCGGGCTACCTGACATGAACCAGTGCATAATATTTTTGAGCAGTTCGACCGCAATACCTGCTACAGGTCCCATCGTCATTATTGCCAAAACCGCTGGAATCTCACTGAAATCAATTTTCAGGAATCCAGGTAGTGCAGGTAATGGGAAGTTAAACTGCATCAAAACAGTTGCAATACTCCCTAACATCGCGATGAGAATCATCTTTCGCAACTTTTTGTTATTCATTTGTTCCTCTCTCCTTTTGCGATTCACTTCAAAAGAGGAAAGGCCGTTCCATCTTGTTTATGTCGACAAAAAATCCCAAAAGCAAATAAGCTCGAGGGATTTGAAAGGTATACTCAAATAGAGAGTAGAAAAGAGATTGTTTCTTTCTCTTTTAACCCACATTTAAATAAGCACCTCTTTTTGTAGACAACACAAAAAGATGGCCGCACCTTCACCTTCTCCCATCCAGACTATACTGTCGGCTCCGGAATTACACCGGTATCAGCTGTTAAGCTCGCGGGCTTGGAAAGTGACTTTCCTTTACCGCCGGTCGGGAATTACACCCTGCCCCGAAGATGAATCAATATTTTGTTACAACCTTATTGTATACAAAAAAAAGACCTTTGTAAACAAGGCTGTTTACAAAGGTCTTTCTATTTACTTCAATATAAGTGGTAGTGGATTAGATCCAACCGGTACCGGTAAAGGCTGGCTGAAGTTAAAACCGTTCCATTCTTCTTGAACGACATTTTCGAATTGAAGCTGTTCACCAAATTCAGCTGCTGTCAGGAGCATGCCCTCAACCATTTGCATCGCTTTTTCCGGCTCCATCGCGTCCAAATCCAGCGGTTGTGTGAATTTGATGGTCGTCAATTTGTCATCTGCCTTTACTTCAAAATTTAAAGTACTTGGAATGACTGGCTTGAAAACATCATTCGGCTTCACTTTCATCTGCTGTAATGCCTCGTTCAACGATGGCTGCTGTTGTGAAAAGTTCGAAGTAAGAAACTGCTGTCCATCTTGTTGTTCAAACATATAGTAATTCAAATGATTACGACCACTTTTCAAAATCAACGGTGTGCTCGGTTGACCTACTTCAGAGAACATGGTAGCAGTTCCATCCTCGTTCTCAAATCGGACCTCCTGATAACCGTAAAACGTATCTTGTAAAGAGTCGAGATAGACTTCCATCGATCCCGAACCTATGTCATAACCATGACCTTGCGGTAGTCGGTGGATAATTACATGATCATCTGCAGCTATGTCGCCTTTATAAGGATGATACTCTTGAAAACCTAGCGCACTTTCATCGAGACGATCCGCATATTTTTTGTACAAATCATAACTCGTTGGCTCCAAGAAACCAATATCCTCCTTGATTTGACTGTTCGGAATGATAAATGTAACGGCAATGCTTAAAGCTTGATCACCTGCAAGACCTAAATGGAATAGTGTACTATCGGTAACGTCTTCGGAGTAGACAGCAAAATGGTGTGTCTTCCCTGTTTCAGATGCCATCTTAGTGGAAAATCCATCCATTGTGCCCATTTCCGCTTCTTCATCCGTACTCGATTCATTTTCCAAACTCGCACCTCTTGCAGAAGGTTCGGCGTCCTCACTTTGCATCATTTTATTGTCGGTACTTTGGTCCTTCATTGATAATTCATTTTCACCAAACATAGAAGGAACCAACAGGCCGATAACAAGCAAAGCAGCAACAGCGACAAGTGCTGGCATCCATTTCTTTGATTTTTTACGGTGAGGCGTATTCAGCCGTTCATCTTGCTTCAGCCGTGCCAGTATTTCCGACATTGGACGATTATCTGATATGTCAGGCACATCACCGAGGAGTTTTTCAATCTTGTTGTCGTTCCAATCTTTGTGGGTCATCTAGTTTCCCCCCTTCTGTCGGAAGAGCATTCAATTTCTTTTGTAATGCTTTGATCGCCCTATGTTGTGTTGTCTTCACTTTGCCTTCTGTCCAGCTAAGAATTTCAGCTGTTTCAGCTATGGAAAGATCTTGGAAATAGCGCATGATGATAACCATTTTCTGATCACCAGTACATGTATTAAGTGCTTGCAGCAGCTCTTGCATCTCTTCACTGAGTGATACGATTTCTTCCGGCAGGATACCTGTCGATACGAGTTCGCTCTTTTCCCAGTCGAACTTATCGAACAGATGCTTTTTACGAACTGTATTTTTCCTGAAATGGTCGATTGCTACATTTTTAGCAATTGAAAAGAGCCATGTCTTCTCGGAACTTTTCCCCTCAAAACCGGCGTAAGCACGCAGTACCCTCACATAGACTTCATGCATGAGGTCCTCAGCATGGTCACGGTCTCTCGTCAAATAGATAAGAAACTTGAACACATCCTGATGGTACTGTTCGTAAAGCCGATGGAAAACGGAGTCGTCCATGAAATTCCCCCGTTCTATCAATTAGTCGTATTTCAAGCTATTAAGTTACATCTTTTTTAAAGGCAATATACAACTGAAAATTGTTCCTTCAGTGTCACCTTTTGTTGCAGCGATTTTGCCACCATGTGAGTCGATAATACTTTTGGCGATGGCGAGACCAAGACCTGTTCCGCCTTTTCCTCTAGTTCTCGCTTTATCCGCTTTGTAAAATCGTTCGAAGATATACGGTAAATCCTCTTGCGGAATTCCAACACCTGTATCCGTCACTGTTATTTCAATCATATCAACTTGTTTTTGTATTCCGAGTTTAACACTTCCCCCATCAGGTGTATGGCGGATTGCATTGTCTATTAAATTCGTCAATACTTGCTCCATACGGTCTTCATCTACATTTGAAATGAGTACTGTATCTTCCAAGAATTCGAAAGTCAAATCGACATTTGCTTCACGCGCAACTTGCATGAATTTATTGACTATCCGGTCGAGAAAAGGAATCATCGATAGATCGTCTTTGTAAAGTCGCATATGTCCTGATTCCATCCTTGCGAGATCGAGAAGATCCGTCACAAGTCGGCCCATCCTTTTCGATTCATCGTGTATGATCTGTACCATTTCGTCGCGCTCTTCATCACTTGTTATAACTCCATCAATAATGGCTTCACTATACCCCTGCAACATAGATATCGGTGTCCGAAGTTCATGAGATACGTTTGCTATGAAGTCGGATCTAAGTTTCTCAAGCTTATGCTGATCTGTCATATCACGTAATACAGCAACTGCCCCACGAATACTATTTCCGCTATACAACGGGCTAATAGAGATTCCATAAAACTGTCCACCTAATTCTAATTCATCGTCAACTTCCTCAGCGAACGTAATAACATGTTCAAGCATATGAAAAATCGCCGGTGGGATATGATGGTTACCCTCTTGTGCGCCATTTTTAAAATACCAATTCTGCAATAACTGTTCAGCTTGTGGATTACTTAGCAGGATTGTATAATCTCGATTAAATGTAATGACTGCATCAGTCATCGATGTAAGGATGCTTGAAAGCTGCTCTTTATCCTGATTAATAAGTTCAACGTGGTATTTAAGCTGTCTACCCATCTGATTGAATGCAGTTGCAAGCTGGCCAATTTCATCATTTTGCATTACAGGCAATCTTGTATCGAAATTCCCTTTCGATAATTCAAATGCCGCCTGCCTCAATCCACGTAAAGGCGAAGTAATTCTTGTTGACAGGAAAAAGGCAAAAAATGTTGTTAAAATAAAGGCAATAAATGCTGATAAGAATACGATACGTGTAGTACTTTCTGTTGTCCTATGGACGGCTTCAAGGCTTTGATAAATGATAACTGAGCTACCGAGTTGCTCTCCTTTTTCAAGTGGATAGGATAGAACAAGGTATTGTTCCATGACATTCTCTTCATTAATCGAAGGTAAAATCATCTCTTTTACAACTTGTTTATTATTCTTTTCAGCGGCGTAAAACATGGATTCATAGAGCACTTTATTTTCTATTCTATCCTTGTTCAATCCTTTATGAAATGAATGCGTAACTTCCCCATTGGTATCGACAATCATCGCATTCGTTTCGTCGTCAAGAATGTCATCAATAATCAAGTTCATCGAAGTTTGACTTTCGTGATCATTAACAATTTTCCCGATCGTTGTTGCTTCCCTTCGCAATGATTCCTCAGCCTGTTGTGTATGGAAGTCATCTAGGAATTCAAGGAGCAAGGCCGTAACAATAAATAATACAAAAGAAACGAGAAGCAATATGGTTGCCCATAGCTTCCCGACAATTGAATTCCATATTCTATTCATTAGGAATCTCGAACTTGTAACCGACTCCCCAAACAGTAACAATCATTTTTGCTGCTTGTTCAGAAACGCGGCTTAGCTTTTCACGTAGCCGTTTGACATGCGTATCTACTGTACGAAGATCTCCGAAAAATTCATAATGCCACACTTCTTTTAACAGCTGCTCTCTGTCGAATACTTTGTCAGGCGACTTCGCAAGAAAATAGAGCAATTCGTACTCTTTCGGCGTCAGCCCGACTTCTTCTCCTTCAGCTGTAACCCGGTGTGCATCGTGATCTATCGTTAATTGAGGGAAGACGACCAAGTCCTTCGATGTAGATGATGAAGCGGCACCTGGGAACGTAACAGACCTTCTAAGAATTGCTTTAACCCGCAGAACAACTTCACGCGGACTAAAAGGCTTCACTATGTAATCATCAGCTCCAGACTCAAAACCAGTTACTCTGTCTGACTCTTCGCCTTTTGCCGTCAGCATCATGACAGGCGTCATAATTTTCTTTTCTCTCAGTTCTTCTAGCACTTCTAATCCATCTTTTTCAGGCATCATTAAATCGAGTAAAATACAATCATAGTTATTCACAAGCGCTTTTTCGAGTGCATCCGCGCCATCGACAGCCTCTTCGACTTCATACCCTTCACGAGTAAGATACATATTTAACAGACGACGGATTCTTTCCTCGTCGTCTACTACTAACAACGTCACTTTTTCTTCCATAAATGATTACCCCTTTCAACTAGCTACTATCTTCATTGTACAAGTCGTTGTGCAAAAAAGAAACAGAAAAGCCGTAGCGACGTTCTTAAGCGCAACTTCAAAATGGCGAACCGGTGTCTAGTTAGATCAAAAGTGAACACACAACCAAGCATATACTTTCGCCAACCGACCATAATCGACGCACACCGAGCATATAACCTTGCCAACCGATCATAAACCCCACATGAACGAGCATATAACCTTGCAACCGATCATAAACGGCGTACGAACGAGCATATACCCTTGACTACCGATCATAATCGATACACACCAAGCATATACCCTTACCAACCGATCATAAACGACGCACACCGAGCATATAACCTTGCCAACCGATCATAATCGACACACACCAACCATATACCCTTACCAACCGATCATAAATGGCCCCAAGCACTTGACTTGAAACCTAGAAGTTACAACACATTGACATTACCGAATCTTATAATTCCCCTTTATATATGTTAAGCCAATGTATAGCATAAACTAAGCACCGAAGTAGATTTGAAGGGATTTTTTATTTCCACTTATAAAACAAAAAAACTGCCTAGTAGTTAGCTAACTACTAGGCAGTTTTCGATTAAGCGTATGAATGCAACCCTGCGATGATCAAATTCACGGCAATCAAGTTAAACATAATGATGACGAAACCGATAACCGCAAGCCATGCCGATTTTTCGCCATCCCAACCGCGTGATAAACGCACGTGAAGGAATGCAGCATAGAATAACCATGTGATAAGGGCCCATACTTCTTTTGGATCCCATCCCCAGAACCTTGACCACGCTTCGTGAGCCCAGATCATTGCGAAAATGAGAGCACCTAGTGTAAAGATAGGGAAACCAATCATAACCGCACGGTATCCAATTTCATCCATTAGTTGCGAATTCGCTTTTTTAGCGAATGGCTGCAACAATGCCGCAATTGGACGACGGAAAATGAGTCTAAGAATCAAGTAGAGAATGATTCCGCTTGCGATTGACCAGACGAACGTCGTCAGTGTCTTCGCATTGACGATTGGTGGCATTTCAGCCCAAGGCGTCATCGCGTCCGGTGTTAGCGATTCATAGCCAGACATACCGAAAAGTGGTGGATAATTGTACTCAATTTTAGCAGCTTGTTCATTTTTATCAATATAAGTGAAATGTGCTTCATAGCCAGTCAATTTAAACGTTGACGAAGATAATACGAAACCGACTACTAAGATAAGCGTGAAAATAACCGCCTCTAGCCAGAACCGCTGTTTCGACTTTTTCGTCAAATCGATATTCTTCAATAAATAGATTAACCCAGCTACGGCACTAATCGCGAGGATCGATTCACCAAGTGCAGCTGTAATTACATGAACTGTCAACCAGTAACTTTTCAGTGCTGGAATAAGTGGTGTAATTTCCTTCGGGAACATACTTGCATAGCCGATAATAATAATCGCAATCGGCAAAGCAAACAAGCCGAGTGATGGTGTTCTATATAAGTAATATAGAAGAATGAATGCCCCAACGAGCATCATACCAAAGGCAGTCGTAAATTCGAACATATTACTTACTGGTGCGTGACCTGATGCAATCCAGCGTGTGATGAAGTAACCTACATGGGTAATGAATCCGATGACCGTGATGGTAATCGCAATTTTTCCCCAACGGTTATTTTTATAAGATGCTTCAGATTTAGCGCCTTTCACCGCGCCGCCAAAAAATAGCGTCGCGACGAGGTAAGCGATAAATGAAACTAACAGCAAGTTAGCGCTTAACGATGCAAGTCCCATTATACTTTGTCCACTTCCTTATCTCGCAAGATAGATTCCTTGTCCTGTCTGTCTTCATAGGACGGTAAATTAGCAACGTCTTTCACTTGATCTAACTCTTTTTTCAAGGAGAACCAGTTTTTATTTGTATGTCCTGCAACTAGTAGCTCGCCATTAGGTCCTTTTTGAATCCAGATTCGTCGATGATTCCAGTAAGATCCTTGCGAAACACCAATCATAAAGATAATTCCTCCTAGTAAAAGGAGATATAATGTTTTATCTTTGCGTACTGTCAGCCCAGATATATCACGGGTTTCTGCACTAACGAATTTCACCTTATAATCGTTGACTTCCGTTTCAAGCGTTTGTTTGATGGCGACGAAACTCATCTCGCCGTCCGGCTTGGCTGGGGTCACCATTTTAAAGATGAATGCTGGATTATTCGGTACTGGAGATTTCGATTTCGGTTCTCCGTCTTCAATCCCGTCATAATCCGGATAATAATCGCTCAAAATAACGCGCGCGCCATTATCAAGTTCATATTCACGTTCCGGATTAGTAAGATCGACTGTAAACTCCCCAAGTGAAGATTCCGTAGCTTTTTCAGTTAATTGGAATGTCATCGATTTTAATTCATCTAAACGAAAATCCATTTGGAAAACGTTGAATCCATCAAATTTCAATGGCTTATTAACAATGATAGAGTATTCTTTAACGAAGTCCATTTCATCAGATCCTGGAAGACCGCCTTCAGGTGTCTGATATAGAGCGACATCCGTCTGATAGTTTTTCGCAATCATGCCGACACGTTCAAGCGCATCGCCGAATACCTCATCAGCTTCCTCTTTCGTGTAGTTTTCCATAATGAAATTTTTGCTTTCCAAATAATAACCTTCTGCACCTGGAATAGAGCGTGTTTCCCCTTCGCGAATCCACATTGTTTCATCAACATAAAACCCAGGGATACCGCGCAGTAGAATACCAAATAGAAAAATGATAAGTCCTAAATGATTGACGTACGGACCCCATCTTGAAAAACGATTTTTCTCTGCAAGCAAAGCTCCGTCTTCAATTTTCACATTGTAACGAAGTTCCTTCAATTTCCCCTCAGCTTTTAGAAGTGCAGCTTCTGGGTCTTCCGACGGTCCTTCACCATAGACTCGTTGTTTTTTCATGAATGAAGGATGGCGTTTTGTACGTTGCCTTTTCAATGATTTATAAAGCGGTATAACTCGGTCGACACTGGCAATAATGATGGAAGTTCCAAGCATCCCGACCAACGTGATGAACCACCAGCTATTATACATGTCATGAAAACCAAGTTTGTAATAAATCGTGCCTGCCAATCCATAAAGCCGTTCGTAGTAAGCTGCATACTCCGCCTCAGTTGACGCGGCTACATACAGTTTCTGTGGAAAAATAGTGCCTATCGCAGCTGTCGCGAGAACGGCAACGATAATACTAATTCCAATTTTCACACTCGAAAAGAAATTCCATATTTTATCGATGATCGACCGTTTATATGTCTGCGATCTTCTTGCCGCACCTTCGTAACGCATGTCGACAAGTTTGCTTTCTTTCGCTTCTTCAGTTTGCGGTCTACCACATCGCTCACAAAGCACTGTGCCAAATGGATTATCATGACCGCACTGGCATTTGATTTTGCTCATTTTGGATTTACTCCTTATTAGGGTTGAATGCTTTCCATGAATGTAACAATCTCATTTTCAGTCATTTCCCTGGTTATGATTTGTTCTATTCTGCCATCTTTATTAATGAGGTATGTCGCCGGAAGTATCCCGACATTATAGACCCCCATGACACTCTTACCTTTATCAATCACAATTGGGAATGTCATTCCATACTGGTCCCTGAACGTCTCAACTTTCAACCGTGATTCCGCGATGTTAACGCTCAATACATGGACGCCTTTTCCCTCAAAAGCTTTGTGTTGTCTTTCAATATAGGGCATTTCTTTTTTACAAGGGGGACACCAAGTTCCCCAAAAATTCAAGAAAACTCCCTCACCTTTATAATCAGAAAGTCGTTGTTTGTTACCTTCCAAATCGACAAGCTCAAAATCGGGTGCTTTATCTCCAACTGCTAATACCTTCACTTTATCTTTTGAAGCGATTGTATAGACAACTGCCGAGACGAGGATTAACAGGACGATTGTCCTTATAATAAGACGTGTTTTCTTTTGATCCGCCTTAGCCATACGTAATGCCTCCTTACAATAAATAAGTTCTGCCTTTAATTATAACAAATAGACCTTTGTATAAACGCATCATAATTGAAGGGATTGTGAACAATTGCCGTAATCAGCAGAAGTCTCATGCTGATTACGGCAAGCCCCAGGCGGATGTCACAAATTTTGAAAGGAGTTTGGGAAGATAACCTGAGTTCGCCGCGTCCTGCGGCCACAAGCGCAATTCAAAATTTAGACGCAATTAAATCGAGGCGCAATTGACTCACAATCAGCCTATTTTACCTGTTTCCGCGAGTACACGTAGCTGTTTCACTTCATGTTTTGTTAATTCCCGAGCTTCTCCAGCATTCATTCCGTGAGTTGTTACGTTACCAAATGATTCCCTGCGAAGTTTTTGGACCGGACATCCAATTGCATCGAACATACGGCGTACTTGACGATTTCTTCCTTCATGGATCGTAATCTCAATAAGCGCAGTTTCAGTTTTTTTATCTACTGACTGCATTTTTATATGTGCAGGGGCAGTTTTGCCGTCTTCTAGGTCAATTCCAGTCTCAAGTTTGCGCAGCGCTTCACGACTAGGGATTCCTTTTACTTTTGCAATATACTTTTTCTTAATACCGAATTTCGGATGCGTCATTAAGTAAGAGAAATCGCCATCATTCGTCATGATAATAACACCGGATGTATCATAGTCAAGTCGTCCAACCGGAAAAATCCGTTGTTCGATTTGCGGGAATAGGTCTAACACCGTCTTCCTGCCTTTCTCGTCATCCACTGTCGAAATAATTCCTCTTGGTTTATATAATAAGAAGTAGACGTAAGTCTCTTTAACAAGCTGAACGCCTTCAACTTCTACACGATCCGAACTAGATACCTTTGTTCCAAGCTCTGTTACGACGACACCGTTCACCTTCACTTTTCCTGCAACAATTAGTGTTTCTGATTTTCTACGTGATGCCACACCTGCTTGTGCCAACACTTTCTGTAATCTTTCCATTAAGTCACCCCATCTTCATTCTGTAAGAAAAGCGGCTGGCGCCTGAAGTCTAGACACTGGTCCATGTCAAGAAACTTATACTTTCTTACCTTTGAAAAAATTATGTCACACTTTGTAGCAAATGAAAAGAAGACTGACCTATATGGCGTCAGTCTTCCCCAAACCGTCACAATTGCATATTTTCGATTAATATTCGCTTGAAGTTTGCTGTGTTTTTTGCCACTGGTAACAAGTTCATTGTTTTATAAGTACTTCCGTCGTAATAAGTGGCTCATTACTGAGTGACACGGTCCAATGCCCTGTACTTTTTTCATTTTTTCCACGAGGGATAATTATAACATTTGATAGTTGCGATTTCTCCCCTTTTTTCAATAACAAACGGATTGGCTTGGCCAGTTCTGCTTCTACACCGGGAAGAATATCATATACCCCTTTTTTAGCAACAGTCACCAACTTGAATGAGGAAAACACGCTATTGGCCAAACTTCTATGTGTATTCCAATCGTCACCATCGTTCAGAGTGACAACGATGATGTTTTTGCCGTCTTTCTCGAAATAAGTTGCAAGCGTTCTGCCCGCGGCTTTTGTAAAACCAGTCTTTCCTGCAATCGCAGTCGATTCGGAATGTAGGAGGCGGTGTTTGTTACGCCAGCTATAGGCTTGATCCTTCCCCTGATAGCTAAAATTCTTTGTGGTAGCAATAGTACGAAACTGTTCATTTCCCATAGCATAATGTAGCATGAGCGCTGTCTCGTATGCAGTAGACAAGTGACGTTCATCATGCAGACCTGAAGGATTCGAAAAGACAGTATCATTCAATCCATACAACAGTGCCTTGTCGTTCATCAGGTCCACAAATCCGTCCATTGAACCACCCGCGTGTTCTGCTAACGCACGCGCTGCATCGTTGCCTGACCGTAGCATTAGACCGGTTAGCAGGGCATCTGCTTCAATCTTCATCCCTTGCGGTAAATAAAGGGACGAACCTTCGGCCGAAGCAGCTTGTGGCGAAATTATGACGTCTCCGGGCTCTGTAACACTTTCAAGGAACGTAAACGCCGTCCAGATTTTTGTTAGACTGGCTATCGGCAGTCTAACGTTTTCATTATGACCTTCCAACAATCTGCCTGTATCAGCGTCAATAACGGCCCATGCTTGGCCGGACGCAGCGACTTCTTTCAAACCTCCGCCAACAAGTAACGTGAAAAATAGGACAACGATTATCGCCCGTTTCAAGAAATGCTTCCTCCTCCGTCATTTTCCATCGCAAACGCTTCTTGGAACTTTGTCATGAACAAGTCTGTTTCAACTGTTTCGCCTTCTTCTTCCTGCGAAAGGGGTGGCAATCCATTTAGTGATGCCAAACCGAAACGGTCCAGGAACAAGTCTGTTGTGCCAAAGAGAATCGCTCGTCCACTTCCTTCCGATCGACCTTTTTCCATTATGAGTCCCTTAGCAATTAGCGTATTGATAGGTCCCTCGGATTTAACACCCCGAAGATCGTCAATTTCAACACGTGTCACAGGTTGCCTATATGCGATAATTGCCAATACTTCAAGTGATGCCTGGGTCATAGATTTCGGAGATGGATTTTCCAACAACCGTTTTATATCTTCCGCGAAGTCAGCTTTCGTCACAAGACGATATGCCCCTCCAAACTGCTTCAGCATAATGCCGCTCTCTTTGCGCTCTTCATAACTCACACGTAGCCAGTCAATTGCCTCAGTAACCTCTGATTCTTTACGCTCAGCTAGAGATGTTAACTGTTTAATCGTTAACCCTTCATCCCCTACTATGAATAAAAAACTTTCGATCATCCCAGGCAAACGGTCTTTAAATTCCATTTCACTCATCCTCCCGTCGGTACGATACTGTCAAATCGTCAAAATTACCTTCCTGATTGACAATGATGTCCCGCCGTTTCATCAATTCAAGCAACGATAAAAAAGTTACGACAAGATCTGTTGTTTCACCTTTGTCGAATAAGGAGTAGAAATCACATTTCCCGCCGCCCTTTTCTAGTATTGCCATAATTTCATCCATCTTTTCACTGATAGAAACTTCCGTCTTAGATATACTTGCTATCATAGGTGCCTTCAAACGTTTTCTGTTAAGCATCTTTTGAAATGCGCCAATTAAATCGAAAACGTTCAAACTTTCATCTGATTCACTCGCCACAATTTCACCAAACTCCGTAAGATCTTCGGGTGGTTTGGTAAAATGACCGGATCGCTCATCTGCAGACTCTTTCAGACTAATTGCTGCCTCTTTATATTTTTTGTATTCAATCAGGCGCGCAACTAACTCGTCACGTGGATCGTCTTCCATATCAAAATCAAAGTCGTCATCAAACTCATCTCCTTCGTGGACTGGTAGAAGCATTTTGCTCTTAATTTCAATCAGCGTCGCAGCGAGGACAAGGTATTCACTTAACTCATCTAATTGCAGTACTCGCATCGCTTGGAGGTGTTCTATGTACTGCGCTGTCAGTTCCGCCATCGGGATATCATATATATCAATTTCAAGTCGGTTGATTAAATGCAATAATAGATCTAGTGGCCCTTCAAAAGCCTCTAATTTTACTTGATATGTCATTCGTGACACCTACCTATCTTTCAGACTATGGAAAGGGCTGATTACATGCATCCGTATCATCATCCGCTATTCGTAAATTTTATTGTTTATTTCAATGGCAATCAAGACTATTTTGAATGCCACGAAGTACTAGAGGAGTATTGGAAGTCTATTCCTGACAGCGATAAAGATCACCCGTTGACAGCCTATATCCTCCTTGCGACAGGAATGTATCATTGGCGTAGAGGCAATGAGCCGGGAGCATCCCGTACACTTAACAAAGCAATGACAAAGTTTCCGACTTTCCTTGCTAACTACCCTCAATACACGGAAGAAATTGATTTTGACCAATTAGTTTACGATGTTACAAAAGCAGTCAACCGTTTGGAGCAAGATCTGCCATTCGAATCGTTCCCCATCACTATCCTATCAGCTAACGTTACTGACCTGGCTAGTAAGTTGGAACAATCTATGACACTTCTACCATTCGGCAGTGATGCTGTCATTCATAAACATATGCTCAGAGACCGTAGTGATATTCTTCGGGAACGCGAAGAAAAGAAGAAGGGCAGACGTTAATTAGTCTGAACCTTCTTCTTTAGGCTTACATTTCTGTATGAATAAATCAGTTTCTTCAGTTCCAATACATGTTTTATCAGGGAAGAGCGCTTGCAGCTTCATGACCATTTCTTGACCAATTCCTTCACCACGGAAAGATGGATTGACAGAGAGATGCTGTAAAGTGTAGTCTTCTTCCCCTAATTCGATGCCTATCAAACCGATGAAGTCCTCATCTTTTTTCAAAAGATATAGTTGCCAACTATCATCTGTTTCATATCGTTGAATCCATTCCTGCAATTTCTTGACGGTTTTATCGCCGGGCATATAAGAAAGCAGCCCCATCGCAATTTTTTCGTACGTTTTCTTATAACGCAAAAGTATCAATTGAATCCCTTCTTTTCTGAAAACACTTTGGTCATTGGATAGAACTAACTACGTTTTCCAATGATAAGCAGTTTCCTTTATCGCGCAGTAATGGGCAGTAAGAGCCCATTTAAGGCCTATATATATTGACATAGAGAAATCCCATCGAATTCGCCGCGGCGCTAGGGGATTCCTTCCGCCATCAGTCAGGCAGCTGCGCAGCCATTCTTTTGGCTTCTGCTCCCCCTTAAAAGGCCGCCTTCGCTCAGTTTATATAGGTATTCATTTGTTCAATATATATAGTGATTTAACACATTAAGTGGAGGACCCACTTCCGGAAAAGCCAGATCAATCGGAACATAATCCCTGTGGCCGCAACTAACAATCAGTGGAAGAAAAGCCCCCTACTGATTGAAGTTTCACTTTATCGCGGATCAATGATTGGCATGACGAACTTCCAGTATACCGCTCCCCACATAATAGCTGCAACTACAATGAAGATGAAAAGGAGGATGTTGCGTTTTCTCAAATCCTCTCCTCCCGTCTTACTAGTTGCAACGGAATGTCTAATCTGACAATATCTTCATAAGTTTCCCTGCGGACGACAAGCTGATGTTGTCCATTTTCACAGAATACAACTGCCGGTTTTGGAAGACGGTTGTAATTACTAGCCATTGAGTAGCCATAAGCACCTGTGCAGAAAACAGCGATGATGTCTCCTTCAGTTGGATCAGCGAGTTGAGCCTCTTCAATAAGCTTATCACCGGATTCACAACATTTCCCTGCAATCGTCACTTTATCGACGTGAGGTTCGTTCATACGATTTGCCGAAACGGCAGTATATTTTGCACCGTACAATGCCGGTCGAATATTATCCGACATTCCACCGTCAACTGCGACATATTTCCGAATACCAGGAACTTCTTTTGAGCTGCCAGCAGTATACAGAGTTGTACCTGCATCTCCGACTAGCGATCTGCCGGGTTCAATCCAAATTTCTGGCAATGGGTAGTTATGGCTCCGCGTCATTGAAAGAACAACCGTCGCCATTTCTTCGACGTATACTGACGGTTCAAGCGGTTTGTCTTCTTCAGTATAACGAATACCAAATCCACCACCCAAGTTCAGAACAGTGCAGATGAATTCATAATTATCGCGCCAGGCGACCATCTTATTCATAAGCACCTCTGCCGCTAAACGAAAAGCATCTGTTTCGAATATTTGAGAACCAATATGGCAATGCATACCTAACAAATTGATGTAAGGATGATTGTATAACTGAAGGAAAGCCTCATCCGTCTGGCCATTTTTCAAATCAAAACCAAACTTCGAATCTTCCTGGCCTGTCGTAATATAATCATGTGTGGAAGCTTCAACTCCCGGTGTTACACGGATAAGTACGTTCATAGACTCTTTACGAGATTCTGCGATTTCCTTAACCAGTTCGATTTCTGAAAAATTGTCAATAACAATACACCCTATTTTTTCATCAAAAGCATATTGTAATTCGGTAAAGCTTTTATTGTTACCGTGGAAATGAATTCGATTACGCGGGAAGTCCGCAGACACCGCTGTAAACAATTCCCCTCCAGAAACAACATCTAGAGAAAGTCCTTGCTGTTCGGCGATTTCGTAGATAGCAATAGACGAAAATGCCTTACTCGCATAAGCGACTTGCGCACGGATGCCCATCGATTCAAATGTTTTCTTAAAGGCGCTTGCCCGTTCACGGAACAAGGCAATATCATAGACGTTAAGTGGTGTTCCATAAGTATGTGCGAGATCAACCGTATCTGTGCCACCAATTGTCAGATGGCCACGTTCGTTGACTGATTGTGTTCCATATAAATGCATGTTGCCTGCCCCTCTCGAATTAGATAACTAAAATTTTATCATATAAAGAAGGGTTGAGGCAATGATCTAAGAGACACGGTCTCGATCAGGAGAATCCGTTATAAACGGTCTAGGTGCATCGGCAGTCATTGGAAACCTAATAAGAACACGTAACATTGCCTTTGGAAAAAATGGTACAGCGGGCCACAAATACGGTACCCCCATTGGCTTCAATGCACATAAGTAATAGAAAAGTACGGTGATGGACAAGAAAAATCCAGGTGCTCCTAATAATGCAGTCGACAACAGAATACAAATCCTGAAGATTTTTGTCGTAAGACTTAATTCGTAAGAAGGTATTGAGAATGTGAAAATTGCACTTACCGCCACATATAAAACAACTTCTGGGGTGAAAAGACCAACGTCTATCGCTACTTGTCCAATGACAATCGCTGCAACAAGCCCCATCGCGGTCGACATCGGTGTCGGTGTATGAATAGCCGCCATTCGAAGTATTTCGATTCCGCCATCTGCGATAAGAAGCTGAACAAGTAATGGGATTTCCCCGATATCTTTCGGTCCTATATAACTGAGGAAATCGGGTAAGTAGTGTTGGTTCGTTGCGAGCAAGTACCAAAATGGTAAAAGAACAAGACTCATGGTAGCTGCAAACAAACGCATAATCCTGACAAATGTTCCAATAAGCGGGGCTTGACGGTATTCTTCAGCATGTTGTAAATGATGAAATAGTGGAGCCGGAACAAGTATAACAGAAGGTGATGTATCAACGATGATAGCGACATGCCCTTCCAATAAATGCGCCGCGCATATATCAGGACGCTCTGTAAAACGAACGAAAGGCATTGGATGAAACCGCTGTTTGAACAAAAATTCTTCAAGCGACTTATCCGTCATTGTCAGCCCATCATGGTGAATAGCATCCAGTCTTTCACGAATATAATCAAGATGTTCTTTACTTGCTGCTCCTTGCATGTAGGTGATTGTTACATCTGTTTTCCCATTCATCGTCACTTTATGCATTTCAAATCGTAAATCCTCAGTACGAAGCCGCCTTCTAATTAGCGCGGTATTTTGAATAAGATTCTCCGTAAATCCGTCTCTCGATCCTCTGACGACTTTTTCATTGTCAGGCTCTTCAGGTTGCCTGCCTGGATAAGACCGAATATCAATGGTAAACACATAGCCATCAGGCGTGATGAAGGCTGCCTGTCCACTTAATATTGAAGTAAGTAATTCGTCCCTATCTTTCACATTGGAAACGGCGTGATACGGGAAAAAGGAGAGGAATCGTCCCCCTCCATCCTCCTGGTTTTCGTCCTCTTTTCCTCTAGCCCCTTGCATTTCAGTCAATAAAGTCGTGATTGTTTCACTGTCTATGAGTCCATTAATATAAAGCAACAGAGCAGGCATATCCCAAAGATGCAATGATCTGGCAGTAGCATCGAACGTCTTGTCTTTACCGAAACAGGTATAGAACCACTCTTCCCCTTCATTCACCGATTGGAATAGCTTTTCCATTAGTTCAATCCGTCCTCACATTTAGTATAATTTCTTCCGAATCAACGCCCATCCATAATTTCAATTGGGCTAAAATTTTCTTTTCAAGCCGTGACACCTGGACTTGTGATATGCCAATTCTTTCTGCAATATCACTTTGCGTGCAATCCAAATAGTAACGCATATAAATGATTGTTTGATCTCGTTTATTTAATTTAGAAATGACATCCCGAAGTGGGATATGGTCGAACACTCTTTCAGACCGATCATCTCGCAACTGATCCATCAGCGTTAAGCTATCCCCTTCGCTTTCATATAGCTGTTCATGAAGTGATGCAGGATCACGTAAAGCATCAGATGCGAGAACAATATCGTCGACGGATACCTCCAAGACTGCTGCAACCTCTGAAATCGATGGCGATTTTCCATGCAATTTAATATAATCATCAGTTGCATGCCGGATTTTGAAACTAAGTTCACGGATGGATCGACTCACTTTCACCATTCCATCATCCCTTAGAAAACGCTGAATTTCTCCGACAATCATAGGTACCGCATAAGTAGAAAATTTCACTTCATACGACAAATCGAATTTATCAATTGATTTCATAAGCCCAATACAACCAATTTGGAACAAATCCTCGGGATCTGCGCCACGGGAAGCAAACCGCTGGACAATAGACCAGACAAGCCGCGTATTTCCCTCCACCATCATTCTTCTCGCTTCTTTATCACCTTCTTGAGAAACTTTAATGAGTTCTCTCATCTTTTCTTGGGTCAACAATGCAGGTTTCACTTCAACGGATGCGTCCATGGGTCACCTCATTCTGCTTGCTTCCGGGACCGGAGAAAACGTTTTCTCGAACTTGACGATTGTTCCATTTCCCAATACTGATTCGACGGACAAACTGTCGGCAAAGCTTTCCATTATCGTAAATCCCATTCCTGAACGCTCCATGAAGGGGCGTGTCGTAAACATCGGTTCCATCGCCTGTTCTACGTCAAAAATACCCATTCCTTCATCGCGGACCGTCATTGTAACTTTGTTTTCTTCAATCACAGCGCGGACTGTGACAAGACTCTTCCCATCACATTCGTAGCCATGAATAATTGCATTCGTCACGGCTTCAGACACAATGGTCTTAAATTCTGAAATTTCTTCAATAGTCGGGTCCAACGGCGTTATAAAACAAGTCATTGCCATCCTTGCCAGTGCTTCGTTTTCCTCAATTGCGACGAATGATAACGTCATTTCATTGTTCATGTAATACCCCTCCGATTTCACCGATCGCTAAATCGACCGTACTATGTCTTATATTTGGTCCAAGACCGGAAAATGTGAATATCTTCTCCATTGTCGTGGACGGATTCAAAATGAGCGTTTCCCCTTCCACAGGTGCTAAATCGCGCATCCTTCCAAGAATGAGCCCGATTCCTGCGCTATCCATGAAACCAAGCCTCGACAAATCCCAAATAATCGCTCGGACTTGTCCGCTATAAATAGATGAAGAAATGTGGGACCGGATTCGATTTGCCTCATGATTGTCCAATTCCCCTTGCAGTGTTGCAATTAAAATCCCATTGTCAATAATTTCGATGTCAGCCATGCTGAACCCCCTCCTTCCTGCGAAATATTCCACATTTGGAGGCCGAAACCCTTTCGCCTGACAGAACTAGTCACAGTCAGCGTAAAGTTCTTATGTTTCGACATTGCCCACTACTGATGAAAGTATGTACGTCTTCCATACGATTTACACATCCGATAAAAAAAAGAAATGTTTGGGGGAAGATATGCTCGGGTGGGCTGCGGGTTTGATTGCGTGGGGACGGATATGCTCGGTTGGCTGTGGGTTTGATCGGGTGGGCTCGGATATGCTCGGTTGGCTGCAGGTTTGATCGGTTTGGGACGGTTATGATCGGTTGGCTGCGGGTATGATTGGCTTGGGCCGGATATGCTCGGTTGGGTTGCGGGTATGATCGGTTTGGCTCCGATATGCTCGGTTGGGCTGCAGGTATGATCGGTTTGGCTCCGATATGCTCGGTCGGGCTGCGGGTATGATCGGTTTGGGACGGTTATGATCGGTTTGGGACGGATATGCTCGGTTGGCTGCAGGTATGATCGGTTTGGGACGGATATGCTCGGTTGGGCTGAAGGTATGATCGGTTTGGCTCGGATATGCTCGGTTGGCTGCGGGTTTGATTGCGTGGGGCCGGATATGCTCGGTCGGGCTGAGGGTAGGATCGGGTGGGCTCCGATATGCTCGGTCGGGCTGAGGGTAGGATCGGTTTGGATCGGATATGCTCGGTTGGCTGCGGGTAGGATCGGTTTGGGCCGGATATGCTCGGTTGGCTGCAGGTATGATCGGTTTGGGACGATTATGATCGGGTGGGCTGCAGGTATGATTGATTTGGCTCGGATATGCTCGGTCGGGCTGCGGGTGTGATTAATTTCAAAAAGCTACCCTACCAACCAAATTCGGTTGATAGGGTAGCTTTTATTTTCAACTACTATTTAGCCCGTAATCATGTCGCCTATAAGGCGCGGGCTTTCCACTGCTTCTTTTCCAATCGTTATATGTTTCTGGATCAGTGTCATGGATTGTTCTACAGCTTCAGTATTCGAATGGATAATGGCAAGTGGTTCTCCCTCTTGCACAGCATCTCCGATTTTTTTAGTAAGCACAATACCTACCGCAAGATCGATTTCATCATCTTTTGTTGCTCTACCCGCGCCAAGAAGCATAGCGGCAACACCAATGTCATCCGCTTCCATCTTCGTTACATAACCCGATGAAAGTGCAGGTACTTCAATCTGATATTTCGCTGTCGGTAATAGAGATGTATCATGAATGATTGCCCCATTTCCGCCTTGCGCTTCAATCAGTTTACCAAACAGTTCAAGTGCTGAACCGTCAGTAATGACCGCTTTTAACATTTCCCTAGCTTCCTCAACTGAAGTAGCTTTTTCGCCTGCAACAATCATCTTGCTACCAAGAACTAGACATAGTTCCGTCAAGTCTTCAGGACCATTCCCTTTTAGCGTTTCAACCGCTTCAATCACTTCAAGCGAGTTCCCAATTGCAAACCCAAGCGGCTGGCTCATATCCGAAATAACCGCCATCGTATTTCTACCGACTTGTTTACCAATCGCCACCATCGAATGAGCCAGTGCTCTTGCGTCTGCCTCTGTCTTCATGAATGCACCGTCACCCGTTTTAACATCAAGGACAATCGCATCTGCACCCGCCGCAATTTTCTTACTCATAATTGAGCTGGCAATTAGCGGGATACTGTCAACAGTTGCTGTCACATCGCGCAATGAATAGAGTTTTTTATCAGCAGGCGTCAAGTTGCCACTTTGGCCGATGACCGCTAATTTCAAATCATTCACTTGCTTGACGAACTGCTCTTCTGTCAATTCGATATGGAACCCTTCTATAGCCCCCAGCTTGTCGAGTGTCCCGCCTGTATGACCAAGACCCCTACCACTCATTTTCGCGACAGGAACGCCACACGCCGCGACAAGGGGGACGAGAATTAACGTAGTCGTATCGCCAACTCCGCCCGTAGAATGCTTATCGACTTTAATCCCTTCGATTGCGGATAAGTCAATCTGATCTCCAGATTCGACCATCGCCATCGTCAAATATCCCTGTTCTTCTGCAGTCATCCCTTTAAAGTAAATTGCCATAAGGAATGCACTCGCTTGATAGTCCGGAATCGAACCAACTGTATAGCCGTTCACAAAAAAGGTGATTTCTTCTTTTGTAAGGACTTCACCGTTTCGTTTTTTCTCAATTACATCTACCATTCTGAACAATTTCATCACACCTTTTCTTTTAATAAACGTAAGAAACTCTTACCAAACTCAGGCATTTTCACCTCAAAGTTTTCCGCAATCGTAGCACCAATATCTGAGAAAGTCTCGTTCAGTGGCATTTCCTCACCAGTTTTGAATGAAGGCGAGTAGACTACGAGTGGGACATATTCACGGGTATGATCCGTTCCAGGATAAGTTGGATCATTACCGTGATCAGCTGTAATAATAAGTAGATCGTCATCACGCAGTGATTCTAAAATTTCTGGCAACCTGACATCAAATTCTTGTAGTGCATTGCCGTAACCAAGCGGATCTCTCCGATGTCCAAATAACGCATCAAAATCAACGAGATTCGTGAAACTGAGACCCTTGAAATCTTTTTTCATAACATCAAGTAATTTGTCGACGCCGTCCATATTACTCACAGTGCGAACGGATTCTGTAATGCCTTCACCGTTAAAGATATCAGCAATTTTGCCAATCGCCATAACATCATAATCCGCAGACACCAATTCATTCATCACTGTACGATTAAATGGTTTAAGTGCATAATCATGTCGATTTGTTGTTCGTGTAAAGTTGCCCGGTTCTCCAATAAATGGACGTGCAATGACGCGACCAACTAAATATTCTGGTTCCAATGTCAACTCACGTGCGATTTCACAAATCCGGTATTGTTCTTCAATCGGGATGATCCCCTCGTGCGCCGCGATTTGTAGCACAGGATCTGCAGACGTATAGACAATAATTGCGCCCGTCTCCATATGTTCCTGTCCAAATTCATCAATGACTGCGGTGCCACTAGCCGGTTTATTGCCGATCACTTTACGTCCTATTCTTTGTTCAAGTTCCGCGATCAATTCCTGTGGAAAGCCGTTTGGATATACTTTAAATGGCGTGTCAATGTTAAGACCCATGATCTCCCAATGCCCCGTCATCGTATCTTTCCCTACAGAAGCTTCCTGCATTTTACCGTAAAAAGCAAGTGGTTCTTCTGCAACTGGAATACCTTTAATTTCACTAATATTAGAAAGACCTAGTTTGCCCATGTTCGGCATATGCAGGCCCCCCATTGCTTCCCCGATGTGTCCCAGCGTATCAGCACCTTCATCGCCGAATGCAGAAGCATCCGGTGATTCTCCGATGCCCACAGAGTCGAGCACGATTAGATGGATACGTTTGAATTGTTGTTTCCCCATAAGTTAGTCCTCCTTAAAAATAATCTTTCTTGTAGAATTCTATGCTCTTGGATGGAATTTCACATAGACCTCTTTCAACCTTGAACGGCTGACATGTGTATAAATTTGCGTAGTGGAAATATCGGCGTGTCCGAGCATTTCTTGTACTGCCCGCAGATCCGCCCCGTTTTCGATGAGGTGAGTAGCAAAAGTATGACGCAATATATGTGGCGTCAACTCTTTCTGTATACCCGCTTTTAGGGCATGTCCATTCAACAGTTTCCAACAACCCTGTCTCGTAAGTCTTGTTCCCCTCATGTTGACAAATAATGCCTCGGCACCTTTTTGTTTTTCTATAAAAATTGGACGTGCTTCTTCGATATAACGCTTACACGCCGTAATTGATTTCCCCCCGAGAGGGATAATTCTTTCTTTCCCACCTTTACCGAATACACGGACGAACCCCATCGAGAGATGAATATCATCCATATTAAGTCCAATCAGTTCACTTACACGCATACCTGTCCCATACAAAATTTCAAGCAATGCAGTATCTCTGACGCCCTGTGGCTTTGAACGATCTGGCGCCTCGATTAGTCTGTCTACTTCCTCCATTGATAAAACACGTGGTAATTTCTGCTCAAGTTTCGGTAGTTCCAAATGGACTGTTGGATCCTGGGTCGTGATCTTTTCCCGAAGAAGGAATTGATGAAATGAACGGATTGATGAAATATGTCTAGATATGGTCCTAGCCGATTTCCCGCCTTCTTTCAATTTATGTAAATGCCCCACTATAACAGGACGATCTACATCATCCAATGATTCGTAACCCGCCTGTTCCATATAGTCTAGATATTCGGCAAGGTCACGCTTATATGAAATAATTGTATTTCCTGACAACTGCCGCTCCACTTGTAAAAAGTGCATGTAATCTTCAAGCGCAAAACGGATGTCTTTCATAACAAGCGGGAAACAGAAAAACCGTTTCCATTTGCCTTTAATTTGAACAAATCCCTTCCCCCCTTCGATTGTTACAGGTTTATGTCCAAGACAAAAGTGCTGGAGTCTGAACGTGGAATAGCTTTTCCGCGGGTTTTCTACAGGCCTAGAATTTTATAATTTCCTATCCAACGACAAAAGGGACAGCATTATGCCATCCCTCTTCTCACTTCTCACTTTCATCTACATCCGATTTACACCTTTTGCAAATACCGTGAAACGTTAACCAATGGTCCTTAATAGCGAATTCAAAGCGACTTTCAACAATCTTTTCGACATCTCCGAGAAGATCTTCTTGAATTTCATCCACTGTTCCACATTCGATACAAATAAGATGATGATGGAAATGGGCAGCACCTTCCTGCCGCAGATCATACCTCGATACTCCGTCACCAAAATTGATTTTATCGACTACCTTAAGATCTGTCAGCAATTCCAACGTACGATACACGGTAGCAAGCCCGATTTCCGGTGCTTTCTCTTTGACTAGCAAAAATACATCTTCAGCACTCAGATGATCTTCCTCATGCTCAAGGAGGACCAAAACCGTCGCTTCGCGCTGAGGTGTCAGCTTGTAGCTGGCCCCATGCAATTGTTTTTTTATCCGATCGATTCGGCTCTCCATACGACGCCCCCCTCAAACTGTATCCATTATAACAAATGGGCTTTCCTTATGACAACAGAAAGGGAGCAGACAGATAATTAAAGACGAAAATATTCTACTTTAAAATGAATTGAAAGACGATAATTTCGATAGCAAGTATGGCAATCGACATGCCGACAATCATCGGTAATGCGCGTGTATTAGGGCCTTTCCCCATCGTTGAACGCATAAAATAAGGTGGACTTAGGATTGCGCAATACACTAAAAACAGAAAACAAATAAGAAACTGAAACGGAAACCACCAAATTGAATAAGCCATTATTTTCGTGCCTGAAGCTAGTAAATAGGAAGAAGACAATCCGAAAAGAACACATTTCACTGCTCCGAAAAGTAATACGGTGAATCTTGTTTTCCTAAACATCGCCAGTATAAACGCAATGATAAAAAAGAGTGCTGCCATACCCACAGGTTTTATATAACCTGCATCATGACCTAGAACGACCCGAGCATCATAAAATGTAACTACCCTCTCTACCGCAGTTGTAGGCATCTCGCGAAATAAGAGCGCTCCACCGATAAAGCCAATTGCAAGAATGACAAATAAGTGGATGAACGATAAAGAACGGACCAAAGCTTCACCTCCGCATAGTTTATCCTGCATTAACGGTGACGGACAAGCCGACTAGAAACACCACTTCCTGTGGCATCATCGGCAGTAGTACGTCAAAAGAACCCCATTTAAGTTTTGGCGTAAGAATAAACGTAAATGGGGGTCAACTGTCCGTAAAAGCCCGATTGGTTCGGGCCAACGAGGAGGAATTGCACTTCATTCCTCCCTGTCGGTCACTCAGAAGAGAGGGATTGAAATTCATCCCTCCTTTTTGCCATAGAACACGGCGTAATAAGTCTGAGTCCTGCCTCAATCCGCGGGGGGATAAGACTTCCCCCATCGATTGAAGTGTCACCTTATACAACATATGCTTGTCCGTTCAAAATTAGGTCACTTTGTTAAAAGGTTTTTGGCATAAAGAACAGCGAACGCAGTTTTTGCATCGAAAATTTCTCCTGACACAACCATTTCTTGCGCTTCTTCGAGTGTCACTTCTAGTAGTCCAATGAATTCATCTTCATCTCCCGCTGCCGGGTTTTCGATTTTATATAGATCTTGTGCTAAATACATATGAATTACTTCATCTGCAAAACCAGGGGACGTTGCAAAGGACTGGATATAAGTAAATTCTTTCGCGCCGTATCCCGTTTCTTCTTCCAGTTCGCGGACCGCCGTCACTGCCGGTTCCTCTCCCGGATCAATTTTCCCCGCTGGAATTTCAATCAGCGTACGTTCCAGCGCTTTTCTATATTGTTCAACGAGTACAATTTTTCCATCAGCAGTAATCGGAATGATGGAAACTGCCCCCGGATGTTTGATCAATTCACGTGTCGCTTTCTTACCATCCGGAAGTTCCACTTCCTCAACACGCAGTGTGATAATTTTACCTTCATAAAGTGTTTCACCTGAAATTGTTTTTTCTTCATATTTATTCATCGTTTCCGACTCCTTTTTATGGATAATAGTGTGACGTCATTGTACCATGAACAAAACAGGGGGTGCTTTCATGAAGAAAAGAGAATTGGGTAAAAGCGGTCTATACATTTCCGAAATCGGACTCGGATGTATGTCACTGCCAGATGATTTAACCGAATCGAAAAACATCGTCGACGCTGCGATTCACTCAGGCATCAATTACTTTGATACAGCCGATTTGTATAATGGCGGTAAAAATGAAGAACTTCTGGGGTCTTCGTTAAAAGGAAGACGGAATGATATTATCCTTGCGACGAAAGCCGGCAATAAGATGAATCCGGATGGTGAAGGATGGACATGGGATTCTTCAAAAGAGCATATTATGGAGGCAGTCAAACAGAGTCTATTTCGCCTCGACACAGATTATATCGATGTCTACCAGCTTCATGGCGGGACAATGGAAGACAATGTGGAGGAGACAATTGATGCATTTGAAAGCTTAAAAAAAGATGGACTTATTCGTCAATATGGCATTTCTTCGATTCGTCCGAATGTTATTAAGCGATTCTTGGATACTAGTTCAGCAGTCTCTGTCATGATGCAATATAACCTGCTTGACCGCAGACCAGAAGAATGGTTTCCAACGATCCACGAGGCCGGTGCCTCTGTTATTACGCGTGGAACCATTGCCAAAGGTTTTTTGACATCTGAAGGTTTATCAAGAGCTGCAAAAGCGAATGGATTTGTCGAATATAATGCGAGTGAATTAACACATACAGTCCAAGCGCTGAGTGAACAATCAGAAGACCTTCACGCGGCGGCAATTGCTTTCGCCCTTCATGATAAAACAGTAGCGTCAGCCCTCGTTGGTGCGCGCACAACTGAGCAATTGCTCGATTCAATCATCGCTTACGAGAAAAAAACGACTGACGAAGAAATCACTCAGTTAGGGCATATCGCAAAAATACACAATTACAAAGAGCATCGCGTTTGATTCACTCCTGAAGGAACAAACAATTAACTAAATACGTTACTGCACCTCAGATTCAAGGCATTTCTTGCTGTAAAAGCGACCGGCCATCTGATTATGACCGGCATAGAGCTCGTTATGCTCGCCATAGGCACACTTATGACCGTCATCTGCCGTATTATCACCGCCACGGGTTACCTACACAAAAAAGGAGCTATAAACCGCTATGGTTTTAGCTCCTTTTTACTGTTCAATAAATATCTCTCATTTAATAGCATCAACAAACCTTTTTGTAATATCCATAGGTCTTGTTATTGCTGTTCCAACAACAGCAGAGTAAGCCCCTAGTTCGAACACGCGCTTAAGTTGTTCTGGTGTCCAAATACCGCCTTCTGCGATAATCGGGATAGGAAAATCCTTCACTAGCCTCTCAATTAACTTTAAATCCGGCAAACTTGTCCCTCGCGTATAGTCGGTATAGCCACTAAGTGTTGTTCCTAGGCAATCAAATCCTAATGCATAAGCTTCTTTCGCTTCTTCATACGTTGAGCAATCAGCCATGAATAGTTGATCACTATATTTTTCGCGAATAGTAGGGAAAACCTCGCTTATGAGTTTACCATCCGGCCTGATTCTATTAGTTGCATCTAACGCAATAATGTCCACACCTTCTCGATAAAGTAAATCTATTTCTTTTAGGGTTGGTGTGATGAAAACATCAGATCCCTCGTAAACACTTTTAATGATGCCAATGATCGGCAATTCCACATTTTTTTTAATCTCTTTAATATCTTCAACGCTATTCGCTCTAATTCCTTTAGCCCCGCCCTTCATTGCGGAATATGCCATTTTCCCCATTATAAATGGACTGTGCATTGGTTCTTCTGGAAGTGCCTGACAAGAAACAATTAGTTCATGTTCTATAGCAGTAAAAGTTTCCGCTTTAGTTTTCAGTTAGATACACCTCCACTAACCTTGCTTTCATTTAAAAAATTCCTTAAACTCATTTGCAAAATTATGCCCCATCAGCTTATAGCCTTCTGCATTCGGATGAAGTTCGTCCGGTAGTAAGCCGGCGTGGTCTTCCCCAAGGATATCCAACCCGTTCACATAAAAAAGATGATTATCACCATTTCTTCTAAATATCTCTACAATTTCTTGTATTTGTTGTCTCATCTTAATAAGCGTAAAGCCGACTAGATTAGGAGTTCCCTCTCTAAATGCTCCATAAATAGGAGAACTTAAAACAATTGGAACAGTCGACTGTTTTTCACGAATAATTTTTATGAATCCAATGATAATCGCTTGAAATGTTCGTTCATTGTAACTGTTTGCACCGTATATATTTATGCCCGCACAAAGGGAAATGAAGTCAACAGGCGTATCCCTAATCGTCCTAGCGATCATCGGCTCAAACTGACATTGTCCACTGAATCCTAGGCAAGTTAAATCCATATCTAATTCGGCCGCAGAAATAGCCGGCCATGTCTGTGAAGGGCTTTCTGCCGCCTGGCATTGAGTGATGGAACTCCCATAAGCCAGCCATTTCCTCCTTAAAGAAGGGTGAGCGTTCCAATTCGCTTCTTCAGCAATATAAACATTCCTTACGGCCATTTTTTGTCGTTGCGATAAATAAATTTCAACAACTTTATTACTTGCTAAAAGACCATCTACTGTAAAAGACGTATCCTTAGGATTAACGATTATCGTTTTCACTAATTCCCTATCAATCACAACATCGAATTCTACTTCAACTTCAGATGCTGCAAATTCCACTTTAATCGTTGGGGAGTTTGTTTCAAACGTTATTCGAACGCCAGCAGGTATCTCTGCTGTTCGGTTAAGTTGATTTGGCGTATAAAAATCTTTATCTTCATGAAAAATTCTCCAAGGACTAATAAGACCTCCACTTTTTTCAAGTGATATAGCGCCCAAAATCGTTTCTGAATTCAATACAATTGGTTTCATTTGTCCACCGCCAACATTTTAATTTTGAGTCTGATAGTTCATTATTACTTCGTCAATCCTAGTCTTAATACCTTCAACTTTCTCAATATCGTCTCCAGATACCGGCTCTAATGGGCCTCTAACGCTACCAATATTTACACCTCTTAGTTTATAGATTTCTTTAATAACGGAATACATTGAACCATTCAATGAACATAATGCCATAATGATATCATTAATGTCATGTTGAATTTTCCGCGCTTCTGAGAAATTCCCGGCTGATACAAATTCTTCCGCTTTCAGGAACAACTCCGGCATCACACCATAAGTTCCGCCAATCCCGCTATCCGCACCAATTAACCTTCCGGATACATATTGTTCGTCTGGACCATTAAAAACAATAAAGTCTTCATGTGCTGCCGCTTTAAATCTTTCAATATCCATGACTGGCATCGAAGAGTTTTTCACACCAATTAGCTTGTCGTTCTGCACTAACTTCTTGAGTAAATTAATGGAAAGATTGTATCCGGTCGTTTGAGGGATGTTGTAAATAATAAACGGCAGGTCCGTTGAATCCATAATTTCCGTCCAGTATTTTTCAATTGCACTTTCAGGCAGTTGAAAATAAATTGGCGGTATAGCAGACAACGCATCATACCCTAATTCTTCCGCGTACTTCGCTAATTCAACGCTTTCGTTTGTTGATGGTGCACCAATATGGGCGATCAACGTAAGTTGCCCTTTCAGGCTTTCGGCAACATATTTCAATGTCGCCTTTCTCTCCTCAAGATTTTGATAAATACACTCCCCCGAACTGCCACCAACGTAGAGACCTTGTACTCCTTTTTCATAAAGATGAATCGCTAACGCTTTAATTCTCTCTGGTGATATTTCTCCTGCTTCATCATAACAAGCATAGAATGCTGGAATAATTCCTTTATACTTATCAAGTAACATATTCTTTTCTCCCCTCTTGACTATCTATGTAAACTGAGCGAAGGCGCTCTACAAGAGGCAGCCTTTCGCCGAGCGACGAAGCGGGTGTTTATTTGACTGAGCCCATCGTAATTCCTTGTGTAAAGGACTTTTGGAACAATGCGAATATGACAATCATCGGTACAGATGCAAGTGCTGCTCCAGCCATCATGACCCCATAATCAGTCTTATGCTCACCCTGCATCGTAGCAATACCTAGTGGTAGGGTCATCATTTCCGTCGAACGAGTGATAACAAGTTGACTGAAATAATCGTTCCAACTTAACATGAACGTAAAGATTGCTAAAGCACCTAGAGCTGGTTTAAGCATCGGAAGAACAATATGCCAAAACGTACGAATTTCACCACAGCCATCTATTTTTGCAGCTTCCAACAGTTCATTGGGTATCGTTTGAGAAAACTGTTTCATAAGGAATACACCGAATGGCCAGCCGATTGCCGGAATGATTAACCCTTTATATGTATCTACCCATCCGAAATCCGCTAGCATTGTGAACAATGGAACAAGAATAACTTGTTTAGGTAGTGCCATTGCAGCAATTAGTACAATAAAGATCAGCTTGCGCCCAGGAAATACTTTTTTAGCTAGAACAAAGCCCGCTGTAGCGCTTACAAAACAGACTGCAATCATTTCACTGCTTGCAATAAAAAAACTATTAAATGTCCAGCGCCAAACCGGATTACTAAATAGTGTTACCCAGTTATCCAATATTGGTTTTAGTGGAAACCATTCTGGTGGTATCGTTATCGCAACAACTTGAGCTTTGAATGCCCCCGTGATAATCCAATAAAACGGAAAAACAAAGAATAGTGCAGAGAGAATCAGTAATAGAGTAGCTATTATTTTGAATGCGCTTAATTCACGAAACCATTTTTTATTACTAGATCGATTAAACTTTTTCTTCATGTTTAACTGGGATTGTACTTTCACGACGTTTCCCTCCCCCTAATACTCAACATCATTGCCTAAGTATTTAAATTGAATGATAGAAATCACTCCAATTACTAAAGCTAGAATGACACCCATTGCAGAAGCTAAGCCAAAATTACCAAGTAGGAATGCTTGTTGATATACGCCATACATCACGGTCGATGTACTATATATTGGACCTCCAGAGGTTAGCAATTGGATGAGAGCGAAACACTGAAACGAATTAATTGTCGTAATGACAATCACATATAAACTTGTCGGCATTAGTAACGGCCATATAATCTTCCGAAAAATTTGCCACGGTGTTGCTCGATCAATCTGGGCTGCTTCAATATAAGTAGTTGGAATGTTACCTAGTGAAGCAACGTACAGAATAATTGGCTGTCCAACGGAAGTCGTGATTAATATAACTGTAATCGCCATCAAAGCTGTTTTAGGATCTCCCAGCCAGGAGACCGGCTCTATTCCAAAAAAACTAGTAATATAATTTAGGATTCCAAAGTTAGGATGATAGATCCAACCCCATACGACAGTAACACTCACCACTGAGGTTACAGCAGGTAGATAGAATATCCCCCTACAAAATGATCTTATAAATTCACTTTTCTTATAGATGGACATCGCTACAAAAATAGAAAAACCAATAACGATAGGAACAGCAACTGCAACAAGTACAATTGTATTAATCATAGATTTATGGAACGTTTTATCATGATAAAGAGTTACATAATTATCCCATCCAATAAATTCAAAACTCGTAATGTTGTAATCGAAAAAACTCATGTATATTCCTCGCAGCATGGGATACACAACGAAAATGAGGAAAAATGTTAATGCAGGTAATAAAAACAAATAACTCATCATCCAATCACGTAATTTGTTTTTGTTTGGTTTACGAATGGTAGCTAACAATTGTTTCACCCCAATCTAATTCTTTATGGAAAGGAGCAGCGAATAAATAATGCTGCTCCTCTTCACTTTATTTATTCGCTGCTTTCGCTTTCTCAATCGCGGCATTGGACTTCTCCGCAAATTCATCTAACGCTTCTTTGGCTGATTTCGTTTCAAGGATTGCTTCTTGCAGTGCTGGGAACCAGAAAGTACGCACTTCTGCATAGCCGTCTGCAATCGTTGGTGGATCTGTAATGAATTTACGTGCCAGCTCTGAATACTCATACTCAGACCCTTCATAAAGGCCTGTAACTGAGTTCCGCGCTGACAAACCTCCTGTTTGAATCAAGTTTTTCTCGCCCCATTCAGGATCGTTCACGATGAAGTCAACTAATTTCTTTGCTGCTTCAGCTTTTTTATCGTCATCATTATTAAAGACTGCTAGACCACCAAGAAATGGTTCAAGCTTCGGATCAGATCCATCCGGTGTTGGATAAGGAAGTAAAACATCCTCAAAGTCCTCTGTTTTATTTGGAGCAAAAAGTGATTTAAGTACAGCAGAATAGTTAATAGCAAATGCCATTTTACCTTGCAAGAATAAATCATTATGATCCCCAGCGTCTAATGAAGCAGCGCCCGGTGCCACCAGTCCATCTCTTGAAGCTTGAACAACCCATTCAAGCCCTTTAATCCCGCTTTCTGAGTTAATCGCAACAGCGCTATAGTCTTCATTCAAAAACCGACTAGTTCCTAGATTAGTAATATATCCTCGTGTCCCTTGGTCTCCCGCAACGCTTTTTGCATAGAAACCAGATGGAATGATACCCGGAGCCTTTTCTTTAACTGCATGTAACGCTTTCTCATATTCCGCTACAGTCCATGTCCGATCTGGTCGATCTAATGGTAGCAAATCAAGTTCGCCAATGTCCTCAAATAAAGTCTTGTTGACAGCCATCATGAATGGCCCTGTATTGAATGGATACATATAAATCTGATCTCCAACCATCGATTGTTTCATTAACGCTGGAGATATATCATTTTTCACATCATCTGGCATCATGTCATTTAGTGGTGCAAGTAACCCTTTCTTACCCCAATCAATGATCCGCCCTGGAGCGTCGTAGATCATATCTGGTGCTGTGTTCGTAGCGATTGCTACATTCAGCTTTTCAGGTCCACCTTCAAAAGTAAGCATCTCTAACTTCACTTTAATGTCTGGATTTTTTTCATTGAAAGCGGCAATAATTTCTTTCTCATACTTACCTACTTCTCCATCTAAAGCTTGGAAGTTCGGGAAATTCCACCACGTTATTTCCACCTGTTTTTCGTTACTTGGATTTTTGTCTGTGTCTTTGCCACCTTCGCTTTCCTTAGCTGTATCTTGACTACAAGCGGCCAAAAATAGTGATAATACAAGAGCCATTATAACTAACAAGACAGAAACCTTTTTCGAACCTCGCATAATATCTCCCCCTCCTTTTATATCCGGAAATAGTGGTGAAGCGCTTTCATTTCCTGTTTTAAGCATAAAGTCAATAACCAGACATGACAATCCCATGAACTTTACATTCATAGCCCTATTCTGACATAAATGCTCCATACCCCTTAAAATTATTTAATAATTCCAACTTCACTACGCCACCATTAAAGATTAACCTCCACACCTGTTTGAATCTTCTCCCAATTTATTGTTGGGGAAACTTTTTTTATCGTGTACACTTAAAATAGATTCACAAAATGGCTGTTTAAGTAAGTAATAGAAATTTAGAGGTCTTTTAACACATTCCTAAAAAACAACAACTACTATCAAATCATTTTTGGGGGAATACGATGTACAAATTGATGATTGTTGAGGATGAACCTCTCATACGTTCTGGATTAAAACAGTACTTCGATTGGAAAGAGTTAGGGGTCCATACAATTATTGAGGCGGAAAACGGGAAAGACGGAGTGGATAGAGCTTTAATCGAGCTCCCCCACTTGGTGATTACAGACATTCGTATGCCTGTAATGGATGGACTTGAAATGATTGGACAGCTCCGATCAAAACTGCCCGATACCCTTTTTATTATCTTGACTGGCCACAATGAATTCGAGTACGCGCAAAAAGCCATTCATTATGGCGGTGTATATGATTATTTACTAAAACCATTGCAATACGAAAAAAGTTTTTCAGTTATTGTAAATTGCTTAGAAAAAATACGCCTAAAGCAGCTGATGCCACAATCTTTTGAACGGCTGACAGATCCAGGTACAAATCAAGGGGTTGGAATTGCGCCCGAAGAAGGCCTTCAACTTTTCGAAAAAATAGAGTCCTATATCAAACTGCATTTGGATCAAGAATTAACACTCAATATGGTTGCCGAACATTTCTTTTATCATCCTTCTTATTTAAGTCGGCTATTCAAAACAAAATTAAATAAAAACTACATGACTTTTGTAAGCGAAATAAGAATTAATTATGCGCTACAATGCCTGAAGGTGTCGCAACATTCCATCGCCGACGTGGCAAGTTTATGTGGGTATAAAAGTTATAAACATTTCGTAAAAGTATTTAAAAGTGTTACCCAAATGACACCAACAGAATATAGAAAACAGTTAAGGCTATGATATTATGAAACAATTGAAGCGCTTCTTACCATTTTTCCAATTTAAACATGTGAATCATCAAATTTTTGTCCTTATGATTTTGACGATTACCATCCCGCTGCTGATTTTATCCGTAATGATTTACATGTTTTCAATTCAATCAGCTAAAAAAGAGTATCAAAATAGTTCGAATCTCATTCTTAATAATCTATCTTTTAATTTCGATCAATATTTGCAGAGCATCGAGATGGGGGCGCTTACTGCACAGATGGACAGTAAACTACAAAATGCGCTTGAAAATTGGCAAGGAGATGACTCAGAACGAGACTATGTTCAAATTTTAGAATACGAAAATGCGATTGAACATTTTATCAGTACAATTGAAATAACCATTGAGAATGTCGACAGCGTCCAAATTTATATAGGTGACCATGTATTTTATTCGACACTTAAAAAATCCGTTTACGATGTGAGTAACTTAACAAACGAAGAATGGTATAAACAAACCATTGATCAAAAAGGTAGAATCGTCTTATTTGGTACTCACCAACCATTTAATAGGGTAAATTCCAATGAATCAGTGATATCAATCGCAAGGGTAATTAATAAAAATGGAAGCAGACAACCGTTAGGTGTTTTGCTTATTGATATCCGTTTAGATTCATTACGTAACATCCTAAATTTATCAGAAAATCATAATCGGAATTTCGTTATTTTGGATCCTCTTGGCAGTGTTATTTACGCTTCTGACCTAGATCAAATCGACTCCAATATGACATTTAAACCCGCTATCCAGCCTTTCCTTTCCGATTCAAATAAGGAATCCGGAAATTTTTACGCACCGGTAGACGGGGTTAATTCATTTTTTAATTTTGTCACTTCTCCCTACTCAGACTGGACAGTTATTCAATATATAGAAGAACAGGAAATGACTAAGCATGCGGAAATGCTTCGCAAAGTTATTTTAGGGTTAGCTTTCTTTTCGATTGGTATGGCTATGTTATTTATGGTGATCTTATACATACGTGTAACTGAACCAATTATCTTTTTAAGTAGGCAAGTGAAAATAATCGGTCGCGGAAAATTCGATGTTAACTTGACTAGCAAACGTCAGGATGAATTTGGCGGACTTTATCAGGGAATTAGCAAAATGGTCACGGACATACAAGATTACATTGAACGGTCCTCTGTGTTAAAAGCTCAACAAAAGCTAGCACATTACCGCGCGCTAAAAAGTCAAATCAATCCGCACTTTTTAGCTAACGCACTTGAATCGATTCAAATGAAAGCGGTGTTAAACAAACAACGGGATATTGCTGAAATGATTGGGGTACTCGGACAGTTATTTCGAATTAATATCCAAAGTGGGAAAGAAACAATCACATTGGAAGAAGAATTGACCCACATTCGCCTGTATATCCAAGTACAACAAATGCGATTCGGAGATAAAATTCAGTACGTCGAAAACTTAGCTCCAACTAGTGAATCTATACGACTTTTGCATTTCTCCCTTCAGCCTCTTGTCGAAAATGGTATTGTCCATGGGTTAGAGCGTAAATATGGAGCTGGAATACTTGAAGTTTCATCTGTTTTTTCCGGCCAGGATATGCTAATAACGGTGAGTGACAATGGGGTCGGTATTGATGAAGAACAACTACAATACTTGAAAAATCGCCTTGCACAATCCTCCAGTACATTAACCGAAGAACATATCGGGCTTAAAAATGTCCATGATCAAATACGGTACTATTTTGGTGATCAATATGGCATTGAGATTGATAGCTCGCTCGGAGTAGGCACGACGGTAACCATACGAATTCCAGCAAGAACATGAAGTTACTAGTTAGGAAACAGGACTCTAATTACTATGCTTCTTTCACCTATCTGAAAAATCTAAATGATTCACACGATAAAATGTGGGTATTACAAGAACATGCACCATTCATCTTAGACATACTCTTGGAGGAGATTTAAATGGATTTAAAACTTAAAGGCGAAAAGAAATGGTTAAAGCTAGGAGCGGCAACATTGCTCTCAGTCGGAATGCTTGCTGCATGTGGCGATGGGGATGACGACGATGTTGACGTGGATGTTAACGAACCTGTAGAAGATGTCAATCCTGAGGATGGAACAAATACGGATGTAGATTTAGATACTGATGATGAAACAGATAAAGATGTTGAGGTTGATGACGATGGCGTCGTTGATGATAAGAAAGATGACGACCATATCGAAGATGGTAGCGACGGTTAATTAGATAATCTGCTGTAGCACTTAAACCAATAAGGACTGGATGGCATCGTAGCCGTCCAGTCCTTTTTGGAATTCAAATTTTCATTTTCAAATGAACATCCCTGCAATAGCGGCACTCAATAACGAGGCTAACATCCCAGCTGCCACCGCACGAACACCCAGTCTTGCAATGTCAGGACGTCGACTTGGTGCAAGAGAACCTAATCCGCCAAGAAGAATTGCCAGTGAACTTAAGTTCGCAAAGCCACAAAGTGCAAAGCTCACGACGATGACTGTTTTAGGGCTGAGTGATGCAATTTCAGGTGCGAATGATGCATACGCGACAAACTCATTCAACACAAGTTTTTGACCAATGAATCCACCTGCTGTTACTGCCTCTGACCAAGGAACACCGATGGCGAATGCGAGCGGTGCAAATAGAATGCCGAGAATCCCCTCAACGGTCAACGATTCAAAGCCAAACACCCATTTACCGATTCCGCCTAACATGCCATTCATCATAGCGATAAGCGCAATGAACGCCAATAGCATGGCACCGACATTCAAGGCAAGTTTTAATCCATCTCCTGCCCCACGTGCTGCTGCATCAATAACGTTCACAGATTCCTGATCCTTACCCATCTCAAAATCTTCAACTTCTGACTTCTCCGTTTCCGGTATAAATATTTTCGCCATAATCAATCCTGCAGGTGCAGCCATGAAGCTTGCTGCAATTAAATACTCAAGTGGAACACCCAGGAGTGCATAACCCGCGAGAACAGAACCAGCAATAGATGCAAGTCCTCCTGTCATGACTGCAAAAAGCTCTGACTTCGTCATGTTTGCCAAAAAAGGTCGGATGACAAGTGGAGCTTCCGTCTGTCCGACGAATATATTCGCGGCCGCAGAAACCGATTCTGCTTTACTCGTGCCAAGCAGTTTCGATAATGCGCCTCCGATCAGTTTGATAACCACCTGCATAATCCCAAGATAATATAGCACGGAAATCAAGGAAGAAAAGAAAATGATGATCGTCAACACTTGGAATGCAAAGACGAAACCGAATTCATTAACATCCGCTGCTGGACCAAAAAGAAATGCAACTCCTTCACCAGCGTAGTCAATGACATTTTGCACGAGTCCAGAAAACCATATTAATCCAGCTCTACCCGCCTCCCATTTCAAGACGACGAATGCAAATGTCACTTGGATGATTAAACCAACAACGATAGTCCGGTAATTAATCGATTTCTTTCCATTAGATAAAAGAAATGCAATTCCTAATACCACAACTATCCCCAAAAGCCCCCACAATAAATTCAACTAGTACACCTCTTCATATGGAAGTTTTCCATTTATAATTTTGTTACTAATACGCCAATTCGCACTATGGAAAGCTCATTTTCGTTGTCTGACGTCATACAACTAAATGAGTTTAGCAAACGAAATGACATAAGTAAATAAATTGTGCGGAAAATAGGAAAAACTATGTTTTCCAAATGATTCAGCAGTTAGTATTCCACATTTATCCGAAATTACTCGTCGTTTTTTGAATACGCTCACATTTTAAGACAACAAAAAAAAGACTACCCTTTAAGTCAATACAGCTGACCTATAAGAAAGTCTTAGTACAATCATCTTCTATATCCTGTTACCAATGTCTATTTTTACGAAGAAAAGAAACAACTGTAATCAAAAAAATGGATTAAACGATGGTAAGCAATTGGTCTTAGAATGACTTTCAAAAAATTACCCATCCTATAAAAAAGGAGATGTCATCAATTATGAGAAAAACATTTATTGCACTTGGAATTATTATTACAGTTAATTCAGCACCAACATATATCCCAACCATTGCTCATACACCACCAGAAATTCCAGCTTACGCTAAGTGGGGTAAACTCGCTATAAAAGAAACACAATCAAAATATCCCAATGCAACTATTGTTGACTACCTTCATGAAGGAAGCGAATCTAAAAAGGATTCAACAATTGAAAAGTTTAAGTTATGGTTAAAAGATGGTAACCACGAATTCGGCGTTTTTATAAGAATTGAGTATATTACCGAAACTGAAAAAGTAGTTACTATTGAATTTGAAGAAACTTCTAGGTAAAACATCACAGTCGTGGCCATTCTATTGAAGTTTGATAAACCCCATTTTTCGAAGAATATTATTTTTAAATCCAAATAATCAAGAGGCTTAATTAAATGGAAAAACTATGCCCTTACCTAAATTACTGAGACAATATAAAACACCTACGTAATTGACACACTTATTAAAAGTGCATCTATCGTAGGCGTTTTTTCATTAAGTAATCCTATTCAACTATTATCAACACCAAAGGAAGTTACCTCACCATCATTCTATCATTGCTCCCAAAGGCTCTAAAACAAATTTTTCGATTGCATGGAGCACTCCTTCTTCATTGTTCGTCAGTGAGATATAATCCGCAAGGTCTTTCAATTCCTGGACCCCGTTACCCATCGCGATACCTAAACCAGCCGTCTTAATCAGTTCAATATCATTGTGATTGTCGCCTATAGCGATAATTTCTGTACGATCGATACCAAGATTACTCGCTAGGTGCAATAAAGCACTTCCTTTGTTAGCTTCCGGATGCGTCACTTCAAGATAGTTTACTAGAGACTTGGCGATATGTGCACTCCCTCCAAACAATGCCCGCAATTCATCTTGTAAGGTTGCAAGGTAGGCAGGCTCTTCGATAAAGAGAGCTTTCGTAAATCCTAGTTTCGCAAGTTTGCCAAGATCCGGTTCTATTTTATACGGGACTTTCGATTTTTTGGAGTACTCAATAATCTTGTCATTTTCTGATGCAGCATAAAGAATATCATCTTGATAAACTTGCAAATGTATTTTTTTATCACGAGCAATCTCAACTAATTTTTGTGCCATGTTAGGAGGTATAAGTCGTTCATATATCACTTCATCGTCATCAATGCTTTTAATGATTGCACCCTGATACGTAATAACTGGTACATTGATGCCAAGTTGCTGTGCAAATAATTTCGCAGATGGAAACATACGCCCTGTCGCAATCGTGACAACTGTTCCTAATTCCACCGCTTTTTGAATAGCCTGGATTGTTCTTGGCGTAATCAGTAATTCATCCGTAAGTAATGTCCCATCAAGGTCAATCGCAATTAGTTTATACATGGAATTCCCCCTTTACTTAATGCTATCTAGTTATCGTCGCATGTTGTTGCTTACACTGTCTAGTGAAGATACTTTTCATCTCGCAAAAATTATATGTTTAAATTGAGAGTTGGAAAACAAAATAGTTATGTCACTAACTTACAGGCGTTTTTTGTGGCTACCTCGAGTCACGATACGCAAACCTTCGATCCGATTGCCTAACTCCACTTCCCAGAAGCTAATCTTCGCAAAAAAGATGTAATTTATCAGCTTAGCATCCCCTTGGCTTTCACTTGAAGTAACCAGTCTGGAAACTCTGTAAGCAACTTATCATACAGCTCTTCATCGGAAACCTTTGCAATATTACTGATTTTAAAGAAATCTGCATTGTCTACATACCTGTCTTTAAGGTCGTCTAACTTTTGCAAGAAAGCAAATTTTTCTTTACCAATCCCAACAAACTGCCAGAAAATAGGTTGATTTGCGCTTTCACGCACAATCCGTGTTGCCTCACTTTTATCAGAGTTATTCCCATCCGTTATAAAGAGTACAAAAGTAGGATGTTCAGGCTTAATAGGGACCTTTATTGCTTTCTTACTGAATAAACCACCAAACAAACTTTTCTTAGCAGGTTCTTGATTCCCACTCAGTGCAGTTCCATATTTACTCACTATCAATTCCATAACTGGAGCATATTTCGTTCCACCACTTACAGTCATTTTAGTGTCCTTTACAAATGTTGCATGGTTCGCTTCTGTTGCTGTACCAACAAAATTTGCACCGTTATTGAATTGAAATACATCAATTTCTTTATTAGCGTCCATGTTCATACCAATGGCTAGTAAACGCTCTACAATCTGCTGTACAGTCCCATTCTTATATAGTGAACTCATTGAGCCCGATTGATCGATTGCTAATATGATTTCTGCTTTAACGCCAGTTAGTTTCTTCTTCTCTAATACAATACCTGCTTTTTTAGTTAAATCTATTAAGTTTGTCATTTAATCATGCTCCTTATCGTTTTTTAATAGTTAATTTATGCCACACAAAGTTATTATTTTCTCATTAAAAAATCTGAAGTCGTAAAAAGCACTAGCATCTAAATATTCGCATTAATCCATCAACAATTACAACTGATTGTACCATAAGTTTATGGATAGCAAGATGGTGTCGCTGATTAACTTCCGCTTTTCAAGAAATAAATGTAGTTGTTTGTTTTTCTTATTTACTTCTCTCAGATGCATTATTTTTCACACAAAAAATGTCGCTCCTTAATCTAAATGATTAAAGAGCGACATACATCATAGTCCATATCAAAACATGTGGACTATTTTATTCAGTTTTAAATTTCTTCTTACGTGAAGGCAACATATTAAAGAGTATATTCAACACAATCGCAGTGACACTTCCCGCGACAATACCGTTACTCGTTAATATTTTAAGATCTGAAGGGAATTGTGCAAAGAGTTCAGGTACGACTGTCACACCAAGTCCTATCCCGATTGCGCAAGCAATGATCATAGAATTCTCTTGAGAATCACTAATGATTTTGCTTAACATTTTAATACCTTGGGAAACGACCATTCCGAACATTGCAATCATCGCGCCGCCTAAAACAGCATTTGGAATAATTGTTGTGAAAGCTGCGATTTTTGGAACAAAACCGAGCGTAACCAACATAATACCCGCGATTAAAATGATTTTTCGTGATCTGACACCTGACATTTGAATTAAACCGACATTTTGTGAAAACGTCGTATACGGAAATGCATTGAAAATACCGCCTAGTAAGACGGCGATGCCTTCCGCACGATACCCTTTTTCAAGATCTTTTCTCTTTATATCGCGCTCACAAATATCACCTAGCGCAAAGTAAACGCCTGTTGATTCAACAAGGGATACCATTGCCACTAAGATCATTATAAAGATAGCAGACCATTCGAAAGTCGGCATACCGAAGTAGAAAGGCTCAACCATATGGAAATAGGCTGCATCCCGAACGGCCGAGAAGTCAACTTTCCCCATAAACGTAGCAACAACAGTCCCGACAACCAAGCCGAGTAAGATGGAAATAGCCCGCATAAAACCAGTGGAAAACTTGAAGACTAGGAGGATAAAAAGCAACGTTCCGAAAGACAATGCTATATTTGACAATGAACCGAAATCACTTGCACCTTGTCCCCCACCCATATTGTTAATAGCTACGGGTATCAACGTAATACCGATAATCGTAACGACAGAACCTGTTACAACTGGAGGGAAAAATCGTACAAGCATACCGAAGAAACGGCTAATAACAATGACGAAAAGTCCCGATACGATAATTGCCCCATAAATAGCGGGAATTCCAGACTCGGTGCCAATCGCAATCATCGGTCCTACCGCTGTAAACGAACAGCCTAATACAACGGGCAATCCGATTCCGAAGAAACGGTTATTCATAATTTGTAAAATCGTTGCAATCCCACACATTAAAATGTCGATGGAAACAAGATAAGTCAGTTGTGTAGAAGTTAGGCCCAGTGCATTACCGACGATTAATGGTACGAGGACCGCCCCCGCATACATCGCCAAAACATGTTGGAGCCCTAAAGCAGTTGACTTAAGTGGATTGCTCACTTGGAAGTTTCCTCCTCAATAAATGTCACTTGCCCATTTTCGAGTGAAGCAATATTCGCAAGTGACTCTACACGGATGCCGCGTTCACGGATTAGCGCCCCACCAGGTTGGAAACCTTTTTCGATAACAATACCAACGCCTGCCAACTTCGCTCCAGCTTGCTCAATGATATCTAGCAAGCCAAGTACAGCTTGTCCGTTTGCAAGGAAGTCATCGATGAGTAAGACTGTATCTTGTGCTGTAATGAAATCTTTTGAAACGGAAATATCATTTGTTTCGTTTTTTGTGAATGAATGGACACTCGCCGTATACAAATGGTCCACTAACGTTAGTGATTTCCTTTTACGTGCAAAAGTTACCGGTACCCCTAGTATCAAGCCCGCCATCATTGATGGAGCAATACCCGACGATTCAATCGTTAGAATTTTTGTTATTCCCGCATCTTTAAATCGTGTTGCAAATTCTTCCCCAACCGCCTGCATAAGAGGTGGATCGATTTGATGATTCAAAAATGAATCTACTTTTAGCACCTGATTCGATAATACTTTACCGTCTTTTACAATTTTATCTTTTAACAATTTCATTTTATTTTTCCTCCTTCTTGTTTTCACAATCAAGAGCCACAAAAATAAGCCCTATGACCATGCATCCAATCAAACCATGAGAGGAGCAATGTCATTCAGGCTTATTTGCTGAATGGAAAAGAAAGAGACATACCCAATTAAATGAGTACGACTTTTTCAATTCGTTGCTTCTCATAGTCGATTTATTTACGGTAAATCGGTAGATACTTGCGGGCCATATTCCCGCTATTATATGAGCGAATGCTATTAGAATGTTATTAGTATAGCACGGGAATTTCAGATTTCAACAAACTCAAAAGTTAAATAATGATTCATTCAATTCAATGAACGTACTATGTGCGGTGAATGTGTTATTGTAGATGAAATAAGTAGACTTTGGGGGCATTATCTTGACCAATCCACATTCCATGAATACAAATAAAAAATTAAAATTCACACGAAATACATGGTTTCTTCTTATCGGAATCATTTTCATCGCGTCCACACTTCGGTCGCCTTTAACATCTGTCGGACCATTAATCTCTTCCATTAGAGACAGTTTGGCCATTTCAAATGTATTAGCGGGATTCCTAACGACCATTCCTCTGCTCGCGTTTGCACTTATTTCACCGTTCGCTCCGAAAATTGCACGTCGCTTCGGAATGGAACTGACATTATTCGTATCACTCATATTATTGACAGCAGGTATTATTACTCGTTCTCTAGGCACAACACCTAATTTGCTCATTGGCACTTTCCTAATAGGACTTGCCATTGCATTTGGAAATGTCTTATTACCAGGTCTAATAAAACTCAACTTTCCACTGCATATGGGTCTCATTACCGGTATTTATTCGGTCTCTATGAATTTATCCGCAGCCATCGCGGTTGGCGTCAGTGCACCACTTTCTCATAATACACAGTTTGGATGGAGAGGCGCATTAGGAGTTTGGGCGCTGCTAGCATTTATCGCTCTACTCGTCTGGCTCCCGCAACTTAAAAACAAGAAATCACCAAATTCATTGGATGTTCATTTGGAAAAGGCCAAATCACCCTCTTTATGGCGTTCCCCATTGGCTTGGAGTGTTACCTTCTTTATGGGGTTCCAATCTTTGATATTTTATACAACTTCCGCATGGATGCCTGAGGTGTTAAAAACGCAAGGAATAAGTCCAGATAGTGCTGGATGGATGGTTTCCCTCTTGCAATTTGCGCAATTACCAATGACATTCATAGTTCCGATTCTAGCAGGAAAAGTAAAAGATCAGCGCTGGATTGTAGCGGGTGTCGCACTATTATACCTCTTGGGCTATGGCGGTATCATGGCAGGCACAACTGCACTGGTTCCACTCTTTATGATTTTGATTGGAGTTGCAGGTGGCGCAGCATTTGGACTTTCAATGATGTTCTTCTCATTACGCACACGGACACCACATGAAGCTGCAGATTTATCAGGTATGGCACAGTCCTTCGGCTATTTACTTGCAGCAGTTGGACCAGTACTCTTCGGATTATTACACGATTTCACATCAGGTTGGACAGTGCCCATGCTGATTATTATCATTGCATCTTTAATTGTCCTCCTATCAGGCTTGAAAGCAGGGAAAAACACCTTCGTTACTCCAGAGTAGGTGCTTAGAAATCTTCTACTACCTAAAAAGTGCTGTAAACCAATATTGGTTTACAGCCTTTTTCAAGTTATCATTTTTTTACTCGGCTACAACATCCGTTTTGACCTTCTCCTCTTTATTCTACTGGGCTATCAAAAGAACCTCTCTATCAAAATGGCAGTTAATACTAACCCAACTATAAATCATATACAGACAACTCCCCTAGAGTTCTTGCCGTTTCTACGAGGCAAATGGATAAAGTTCTCTTTCATTCTTTTCATTTTTGCATCAGTTGCTACTAATCAAATGGGTTCAACAGGTAATCGTTAACGTGAATTCAATATGCTTCAGCAGCAAATTGCGGATAGGTTTTATTATTTGAAAGCTGGGTATTTTAAAGACTAGCACTAACACTATAAAAATCTTAGGAGGCAATTTGAAATGGCTGACAAAAAGTTTGTAGGTACATTCCATAATGAAACCCAAGTCTTGAATAAGATTGATGAGTTAAAAGCGCAAGGTTATACTGAAAACGATATTTATATTGTGACGAATGATGCAGATACATTATCGATTATCCGAGGAGAAACTGATGTGGATCTCCGATCGCCTGAAGGTAACTGGATGGACAAGTTCATCGCTTTCCTGAGCGGAGATGAACCCGTCAAAGGTGCATTCACTAACATGGGATTCACCGACGAAGAATCCAACCGTTATTTCAATGAAGTCAAAGCTGGCGGAATTCTTCTATACGTGGACCAGGAATACGGTAATCTCTATGGAAATCAAGGGATGGAATATCAAGCAGGTTATACAGATCCTAATATCGGCTCAAATCTTGTTGTTGATGATTATGATAATCCCAATCTAGCAATGAACAGCCAAGGGTTAGGGTTAGGAACAGATGCAGAACAGGAAGAACATCTAAGATTGCACGAAGAGAAGCTCAATGTCGACAAAGAACGCTATCAGGCGGGTGAAGTGAACGTCAGTAAGCACATTGTCGAAGAGACACAAACGGTAGAAGTGCCCGTCACACGTGAAGAAGTGTACATTGAACGACGCGCAGTAACTGAAGAGACTGCTGCCGGAGAAGTGTTTGATGATGGTGAAAATATTCATATACCTGTTATGGAAGAGCGGGTTGAAGTGACAAAACGTCCTGTCGTTAGTGAAGAAATCGTCGTTGGCAAACGTGAAGTTCATGATACAGAAACGGTTAACGAAACCCTACGCCGTGAAGAAGCGGATATCGACCGGACCGATTCAGTACTAGATGAACGTGATGGGACGGCCATACATTCATTGGATACAAATCCATTTGAGCGGAATGAATTAAATAATGATTCTTTAATCGACCGGAAACGATTTTAATAATTAAGAAAACCGTAAGGCGCCTGGAGTCTCGACACTGCTCCAGATTGAAAAACAGATATTTTCTTATTCCTTTAAAAAGGAGCTTGCTTAAGTATGATTTACTTAGGCAAGCTCCTTTTCCTTTTCCGGATTGACTTCCATCACTTTTTTGGATAGTTCAATTGCCAGGAGACGCCGAATTTATCTCCTTCCAACCAAACTTGTCACTGACAATGAAGTGGAAGGAGTGAATGTGAATTCTTGGTTGATAGAACTGTCGATGCACATGAACGCCTGTCCTTTTATTGTGAATGTGGCGTGCATGATCATGCCGTTTTCTTGATGGACTACATTTAGAATTTCCGATTCCTCAAAACGGCTGTGTAAAAATTCATGGCATTTTATGCATTTCCTTCAAACATAAGCAAAGATAAGAAACGTCGTTATTTTTGGTCGGTAGTCCCTATAAGTTATTTCCCCTAACATCTTTATTTATAAATCAATTTCTAAAACGATCGGACAATGGTCGCTGCCGAGTATATGTGGATGGATGGTAGCATCTTTCAATAGAGATTCCAATTGTTTGGAGGCTATGAAATAATCAATCCGCCATCCAATATTCCGCTCCCTAACCTTACTCATGTACGACCACCAAGTATATGCTCCTTCTAGATTTGGATTGAAATACCGATACGTATCGATGAATCCTTCCCCTAATAGCTCCGTCATCTTTCCGCGTTCCTCACTGGTGAAGCCCGAATTACCGATGTTCGATTTCACATTTCGTACATCTATTTCCTGATGTGCGACATTCAAATCACCACATAGAATGACTGGTTTCATATCATTCAGTTTCTTTAAGTAATCACGCATGTCGTTTTCCCATTCCAAGCGAAATGGCAATCGTGCCAAATCCCGCTGCGAATTTGGCGTATAGACGTTTACTAAATAAAACTGCGCGAACTCAAGCGTAAGAATCCGTCCCTCTTCTTGAGCATCTAAATCGCCTACACCGTATTTCACAGTCAATGGTTTTTCTTTCGTGAATACAGCCGTACCTGAATAGCCCTTTTTTAGTGCGTAATTCCAATATTGATGATAACCATCCAACTGTAAATCAATTTGACCTTCTTGCAGTTTTATCTCCTGTACACAGAAGATGTCTGCATCCACCGTTTCAAAGTATTCTAAGAAACCTTTACTAACACATGCCCTTAATCCGTTGACGTTCCATGATACTAATTTCATATAGATTGACTCCTTTGATTAACCTCTGCGAATTCTCTTTCCATTCCTACTATAGCACAAAAGAACATACGTTCAATTTTTCGCCTCTTAAAAATGAAACTCCTGCTACAGCTAGCCTAGTTGATTCATTCATCGCCAAAAAATTCCGATTAGAACGATTGCTCCTAATAGAAATTTGCCAATCTGCCCGATTTGTTCCGAGGTGATAAATGGTTTTGGCACAAGAAATTCCATTTCCTTGATTTCATTCTCCAAATGATCTATTTTGGCTTTCAGCGCTATCATTTCTTTGTCCAGATTGGTTTCCCATTCATCTTGTCCATTCATATGTATTCCTCCCATTTTTTGATTTAACTTACTATACGTTACTTACTCAAATTGGTTTCATTTTTTCATTAATAAACAAATCTCAACGGCTTTGTTCGGGATCTATAAACCTCGTTTATTGAACTCCCCTATGTTCTCCAGTATCTCGCTATGGACACTAATATTCTATGTTACAAAGACGATAAGACTTACTACATATCACACCTCTTGATTATCCAAAAAATAACCAGTGAAAAACATGATCACCTACTGGGCGCTACATGTATAGTTGACTTTGGATTGCTTTGGATAGAATGACTTCTATACGATTACCTAGATGTCTGGATATGTAGGGATGCGACTTTGTCGCATCCCTACATATTTTTTCGTTAATCGTATGGTGGCCCTTCATCCGTCGCGCTCCAAATACATCAGTACACGAAGTGATAAATCTTTTTGAGACGAAAGAATAGAGGGGCATCTACCTGGATAAAAGCCGCCAAAGATGCAATTTTGGCGGCTGAAACTCTCTTTAGGGCTTGCTCTTTTTGACTAGTAAAGAAGTGTCACTTTATATAAAGGACCACATGACTACATGCATACTCTTTGCTAAAAGTAAGTAAAGGAACACATTGTACAACGTGAAAGAGTGCCCGAAATTGCATCTTCGGGCACTTACACTCCCTATAGAAAGTCATCTATTCTTTTCTTTCCAAGCAACTGCATTATTCACTTGAATATTGTAGGAACGCGACAGGCAACTATTCGCAACAGGATTAACGAAAATAGTGTGGCTAGAAGTGACGGAGTCACTTCTAGCCACACATGCCTCTCGATAAATGTGTCGTGAATATTTCGCCGAAAGCGGACCGGAAATGATCCCGTGAAAATGGATTTCCCCAACCCCTACTCACCATTATTTTTTTGCAAATAAATGGATAACAAAAAGTCATGCCTACATATAATTGTACGAACCAGTTAAAGGTTTTTCTTTGTCTTGCAGCTGATTGAAATATGTATGCAAATAATCCGATAAATAACGAGATTATTATCAAATCGGATTGCCATATACGCTCTGCTGAATTAACAGGAATCATTACCTCTTGTAAGATTTGTATAGTGTTATCATCATTAATTTGTATATTATATTTTTCTTTGTTGAAAAAACCTTCTTCAATCGTTATGAAAGATGCACTTTCATCTAAATTATAATGATAGCCAATCAAATTAAAATTAGTTAGTATTGTGAACGCTAACGCTAACAATAGCATCATCACAGGTATAAAAATGAACCCAAGCGGCTCTTTTTACAGGCTTTAACATAATTATCCCCCCTCCCGTAATTATCGTTTGTTATTCTATTTTATTCACAATAGTTGTGGGAATACCTCTTTAATTTGGAAAATAATTCGCAATACGAAAAATGCCTGTACTGAACACAACTTCAAATTGTGTTTAGCACAGGCAAGGAAGCATTAATTTAAAGAGAAGAATGTTTACATTTTTCTCTTGGAGCGGTGTCTTGACTTCAGCACTATTCTTACTTCATCTGGTCTGTTACAGTATCAACAAGTAACAAAGGATCTACCGTATATACCTCGTAAACGACTTCCTCTTCCTGCCACATAAAGCTATTCGCAGCTGCCCCCTCACTATTCATATCAAACATTGCAGCCCCGATCTTTTGTGGCGCTGGTAATAATTGATTTTCCAACTTTGCGACAATCTCTTTTGCCAAATCGTTCATTTTCGCACTTCCTGCTTCGCTATTCCGATTACGCATAGAAAATGACCAGCGCCCCTCATGCCATGTAAGGAAAGTACTCCCTGCACCGGCATCTTGGTATCCCGTAATGCCATTTCCCAAATCAACTTTTTGAGCGCCATCATTAATGGGTTGGTAATTGATTTTCGCTTTAGCACTAGCCGCTGAATCATACCTTGTCCCATTAACAATCATATAAGGGTGTGCATCGTACAAGGTAGGATCATTTACAGGAATCGGTACATTTGTGACATAATAATTTACTTCGTAATTATTTTTGCTCGATGCAGTAGTCGCCGTCAGATAACCTTCCCCTACAAAAATATCCTCTGGCAACATCAATTTCACATCAGTTTCTATAGCAGATGTTACCTGCGCTAAGATTTCTTCATGTGTTTGCTCTGGATTAGTTTCGGGGCTTTCTATTTGTTTATCGGGTGTATCCGTTTCGGTAATATTTGGTGTCTCTACAACTTGATCCGCGCTTGATGAACATCCACCCAGTATGAATAAAGCGCTAATGACAATTACGCTAACTCTTTTTGATTTCATATAGTTCTCTCCTTATATAAACCACAAAAAATACTCGATTTTATTCGTATTCCCCTTTTTCTTACTTGTTAATCCTTTTTTTAAGCACGATGCGAGAAATAAACAGGTTTAACTGTCCATTAGCGAGAACTTGAAGTGTAATTCCGAAAATAGTTTATTCATCAAAAAAACTCATCATTCATTGGAAGAATGATGAGCCTTTTATTGAATAGCCAGTTGAAACGGATAGCTTAATGGGCGTCAGGAAATACTCGCTTCATCGCATCTGAAAACTCTTCAAAGAATCCTTCCACTGGTTTGTCTTCTCTAATCTTAGTTCCATATTCGTCCATTTGTTTTACAAAATCGGGATTCATCGATACATAAACATTTTTAAAGTTAGCATCAGTCGACCTGACCTCATCCGCAATCTTATTCTCAGTCACCTCTGAACCATCTGCTCCTTCTTTTAGCACGACTGCCACATAAGCATTTGTGTCAGTTACGATGACATTGGCGCTTTCCACTTCTTCCATTTCCACTATTTTATCAGCAACATCATCAGCGACCGTCAGCTCTTGATTACCTTCACTATTTGGATTGGTATCCGTTGCCGAGTCGTTTGTAGTACCGTTGGTGGTAGTATCGTTTACATCCGTTTCTGTTTCTGTACCCACTGCATTGTCCTTCACTTCTTCATTTTTCTTCGTTCCACAACCCATCAAAGAAAAAATGACGAGCAAAGTAGCCAAAACACGCAACATCTTAGTCATTGATAATCCTCCTTCAAATTTGTCAGTAACGATAGCATGGTCTGTTTGTCTTTTTTTATGTAGTCGTTTTAAAATTTTATGCCAAAAAAATTCTCAAGCTGAAAAACGGCTTGAGAATGAAGTAAATTATAGTAATACATTCAGGCGACTGTTACTCAGCTTTGATTGCACTTACAACTTTATACAACTCAAGGTCTATGTCAACCGGTTCATTCATTGCTAATTTTGCTAGTTGTTTTCCTAAGAAAGGTCCGACAGTTAGTCCTGAAGCACCCAATCCATTCGCTAGTAAAATTCCTTTTGCTCCAGGAACTTCTCCTATAATCGGGAGGAAACCTGGGGTAAACGGACGGTAACCTACACGTACCTCGGTAAAAGCGCTGTCTGCTAATCCTGGCGCGACTGCTAGAGCCTTACCTAATACCTCATGCAAGCCTCCAGCAGTAACGCGCATATCAAACTGTTTATCATCTTCATGCGTTGCTCCAATGACTACTTTTCCATCATCAAAGGCAAGAATGTATTGGTCAGTTGGTGGCATGACGACTGGCCATTCGGTGGTTTGTGTTTTTTCAAGTTGTAGATGGACGATTTGTGCTTTTTGAGCACTCACTTGTAGATGAATGCCTAACGGCTCAACTAATTCTGCCGCCCATGCACCGGCAGTGACTATGACTTTATCCGCTAAAAACTGTTGATTTTCTACTTGAACTCCCGTGACAACTTTGTCTGTAGCAATAAGTGCTGCAGACCCATTTACGAACACTGCACCATGTTTTTTTGCGGCACTGACCAACGCATTTCGTAAAGCTCGCCCGTTTACACGAGCCGCTCCACTAATTTGAATAGATTCATATTCCCCAGAAAGCGGCGGAAATAAAGCCGATGTTTCACTTGCATTCAATTGACGGATATCGCCAATTTCAGGTGCATCTTCTCGTCTTTTTACCGCACGTTCTTTCATTTTCTCGAGTTTGACAGCATCCGTGTGCAAGCTAACCGCACCAACGCGTCGGTACCCCGTTTCCGTTTCTCCGTCTTCTTCAAGCTGTTGGATGAGTGACGTATAATATGCCGCCCCGCCTTTCGCAAGGGCGTACCAAGCTTTATTTCTCCGTTGGGATAGCCATGGACAGATAATGCCCGCTGCCGCATCCGTCGCCTGCCCCGCGTCCTGACGATCTATAACTGTCACTTTAACTCCAGATTTGGCTAAATGATACGCTGTCGACGCTCCTAAAATTCCTGAGCCTATGATGATAAATTTCTTCATTATAAAACACCTTTTCCACTTTGAGTTTATTCTAATCATACCAGTTCTTATACTGAATTTTGACCGATTAACATTGTTTTGTCGAATTTACCCGCAACTCCATAAAAAACACCACAACCATGTCGAGTTGTGGTGTTTTATCCTTATTCACTTCACACAGATAACAACGCGGCATCACTGTTTAACTTTTCACCGCGAATGCGTTGGAATTCGGCCATTAACTTTTCGATCGTCAACTGCTTCTTTTCCTCAGCTTCAACTTCCAAAATGATTTGCCCTTTATCCATCATAATGAGCCTATTGCCTAAATCCATTGCTTGCTGCATATTATGTGTGACCATCAGCGTTGTCAATTGATCCTTTTCTACAAGATGTTTCGTTAGATTCGTGATCAATTCCGCCCTTGATGGGTCAAGGGCCGCTGTATGTTCATCAAGAAGCAAAATGGACGGTTGTGTAAAAGTAGCCATTAACAAAGAGAGTGCTTGACGCTCCCCACCTGATAGCATACCTACCTTGGCATTCAATCGATCCTCTAGGTTCAAATGAAGTGTTTCTAGTGATTCCCGGAATAGTTCACGACGTTTCTTGTGAACACCTTTACGTAATCCGCGTGTTTTATTGCGCGAGTACGCCATTGCTAGGTTTTCTTCAATTGTCATAGAAGGAGCGGTTCCTGCCATTGGATCTTGGAATACTCTGCCGATCATTACCGAACGTTTATATTCAGGCAGTTTCACAACATTTTTACCCGCGATTTCAATGACACCGAAATCAGGCGTAAGTGCTCCAGAAATCATATTCATCATTGTTGATTTCCCCGCACCATTACTGCCGATGACAGTTACAAAATCTCCTTTTTTCAAATGTAAGTTGATTTGATCAAGTGCGATTTTTTCATCGGGAGTCGCTTCGTTAAATACTTTATTTATCTGTTGGAGTTTCAGCAATTGCATTCCCTCCCTTGTTTAATACATGATCATAAGTTGTTAATCGTTCGGCATGACGTTTCGCTTTCCTCTTATTTTCCCGTCTTTTATCAATGTATTGCGGTAAAATAAGTGCAGCTATAACAATAACGGCGGTGATTAACTTCATGTCTCCTGTATCGAGAAATTCTACTCGAAGTGCAAGACCCAATACGATTCTATAAATAATAGCACCTGCAATCACTGCAAGTGTTGTTCGCATAATTGTTTTTGTACCAAAGATTGCTTCACCAATAATAACAGAAGCTAGTCCGATAATAATCATACCGATACCCATACCGATATCGGAAAACTTCGAGTACTGAGCAATCAATGCACCAGAAAAAGCGACAAGCCCATTAGATAGGCCTAACCCTAGGATTACAAGAGTATCTGTATTCGCTGAAAAGCTGCGAATCATTTTCTTATTATCACCAGTTGCCCGTATTGCAAGCCCGATTTCTGTTTGTAAAAACCAATCTACAACGACTTTAATAAGCAATGTAGCTATAATCATTAAAAATAACGTTCCCCATGTAGAAGGTAAGTATGTAACGCCTAGCATGCTGAAGAATTGATTGATTGACTCATCAATGCCAAGCGTACTCCAAAATACATAGAATTTACTAAACAACGTCTCTGCATTTAACAAAGGAATATTGGGACGTCCAACAGAACTATCCGACGTCATCCCCATAATCCTTAAATTGATAGAGTACAAGGCAATCATCATCAAGATACCCGCAAGTAATGGATTAATCTTTCCTTTAGTATGTAAAAGACCCGTAATACAACCGGCAATAAATCCAATAACAATGGCGACTCCTGTTGCGAATAACGGATGATACCCAAAGACAATCATCGTGGCTGCAACCGCTGCCCCTGTTACGAAACTTCCGTCAACCGTTAGATCGGGAAAATCTAGCACCCGGAATGTGATGTACACACCGAGTGCCATGATTGCATAGATGATTCCTTGCTCCACAGAGCCGAATATAGCACTAAACATACAGAATCATCTCCTAATTTATTCGCTTAATTCAGCTTTCCATTCGTCCTTGATATCAAGACCAAGTGTATCAGCTGTAGCTTTATTTATAACAAATTTTAAGTTCTGAGGAATTTGAACGGGCAAGTCAGCCGGTTTACTTTCGCCTTTTAAGATCTTAACAGCCATTTGACCTGCTTCAAAACCTATATCGTAAAATTCAAATCCATATGCGCCTAAACCACCGCGTTTTACGGAGTCGAACTCACCGACTAACAACGGAATCTTATTGGCATTCGCAACATCTATCACCGATTCAAGTGCTGACACAACCGTATTATCTGTAATAATGTAGAAAGCATCTACTTTACCAATCAATGATTCAGTAGCTTGCTTCACATCCGCGGATGTTGCAACTGGCGCTTCCTTTACAGTCATATCCATATCTTTCAATATTTCTTTAACCGCATCAACTTGTGAACGTGAGTTTTGCTCTCCAGCGTTAAAGACCATTCCAACATTTTTAACGCCTAATTCTTCTTTCATGAACTTCATCGTTGATGGAATTGCTTCAGGATGATTATCAATTGTCCCAGTCACATTGCCGCCTGGACTTTCCATTGAAGCAACTAGTTCAGCACTTACAGCATCAGTTACCGATGTAAATACAATTGGAATTTCTTGTGTCGCTACTGCGACTGCTTGTGCACTAGGCGTCGAGTTCGCAAAAATTAAATCAACGCCTGAACTGACTAAGTTATTAGCTATCGTTGTATTAGAGCTATTATCATTCTGAGCATTTTGCTCAACGTATTCCACGTCAAGACCTGCATCAGCCAAGGCTTTTTTAAATCCGTCTGCCGCAGCATTCAAAGATGGATGCTCGACAATTTGAGTCATACCAATTTTATATTTCTTCGTTTCTTCATTAGTTCCTTGCTCTTTTTCATCATTTGATGGCTTGGATGCATTCTCTGCTTTGTTTTCTCCACATGCCGCAAGGATGAAAATAACGCTAAATAATGCCACTGCATACTTTAACCAATTTGTTTTCATTTTTGTTCCCCCTTTTTCATTATCGCCTTCTTTAATAGACTTGTCTTTACGACGATAATTATTCGTAACAATACACTGTTTGCAAATGTTAGTCAATGGAATTTTAAGTATTCTAAACATTGAAGCGCTTACATTTTCTAAATAGTGTTTTTTGTTTTTTAATTATTAACGATTCATTTTAATGTATAAAAACTCAACGAATTACTTGGTTCATTTTTACGTACAAAAAAACGACCAATACCCGCCGAAGGAGTTTTGACCGTTTTTCTACACAATTAGGGATAATCCGCATTTGAGCTGAGTAATTACTTCATTTATTACGATACTTTTTCTTGATATCTATTAATTAACTCATCCAATTCTTGACTACACGCGACAACAAGGGGATGCGTATATCCGAAAGTTTTTGCTTTTCTATACATGACTTTTCTCTTAATCCCAATTTGAAACAACAACGCCTTTTCATTCAGTAGCCTTTTCACAAATCTTCCTCCATATAATATATTCGGCTTCAAATTATGCGCTCTTTATCTAGTAGGTTCGGAAGCAACTAGTTCATCGTACAACATGATGTTTAAAAAAAATGTCGTATTAAGTCAAGATTACATTAATTCATAAATTTGTCACAAGTCATAGGAATATAAGTCGTATTAGTTGATTCTTAACGCTTTAAACATGTTTTCATTTGTAAATTGGTTGTATTTTTAACTATTTCACTTAAAATGGTTTACATCATATTCAACTGGGTATAGATAGATTACAAGGTGAAACAACCTGAAGAAGCTATTCGTAGACGAGTAACCTACAAGTAACTTCTAAGGATGAAATGCACAGCCTTGGCGGAAAATTTGCTTTACTGGCGACTAGTTACATTCGATGAGAACCACCTGATTTAGAGTTAAGTTGTGTAACACTTAGCTATTCATCCGCAGTATGGATGAATAATTAAGGCTTTAACTAAGTAATACAGGTTAATCACGAAGTGTTAGACCAAGCAGTAAGCGTTACGTTTTTTGTTTAAGTGCAATTTGAATACTGACAGCTTTGCCAAAAGTGGCGGCGCACGTCAGGCTTATCAAGCTGAAAGACGAGTATTAAATAATCGTCAGTAAAAACAGTTTGTATCATTGAAAAAACAAATTTTCCGAGTGCACCCCTTTCATAGGGGAATGAAAAAGCATGGTCCTTCATGGATCATGCTTTTTTCGTCTCAATAAATTTCTTCATAGCTAATACGAATTGAAATCGGTTTTGAAGCCATATTAACGTAGAATACACTTATTGAAATGGAGGGTTTATTATGACAAAAGATAATCCAAAAGGAACTACCAACAAATCAACCCCATCGAAACATCAAAAATTAAAATCGAATACAATGAAAGAAGAAATTTCGCTTGAGTTAGCCGAACTCGGAAACTTAAATCCGAAGCATGAACCGATGACACAAAACGACAGACAAAAGAGTGAATCGGAAAAGACTTATAAATAATAGAAGATATTTACTGAAAACCACTAGGAGTAACCAACCCTAGTGGTTATTTTTTCGAAGTACCCTACGGCAAAAACAAAACTGTTGAGGAAATTCCATCAATATGTTCCTTATCCGCCCATAATATAAAGTAATTATAAGATATTCCATCAATCATTATTGGACTCGGATAATTTGCGATAAAGGCTGCCTGCCCCTTCATTTCAGCTGGTTGATCGGCAGAAGGTAAAATAGTGCATGACTGTTCATATGGGTTTTGTGATTTTATTATTCGAGGCGTCGAGCCATAGGGCATTAGTTTTTGAAAAGCTTCGTCATGGCATACCTTGTCGATCGAATCGGATCCCAAAAGAGCTGAAATCTGAAAAAAGCCATCATCGCCTTCATATCTTTCATTGTTTACCCTATGCCAACTTGCGGGATATTGAAAGTTAACGTCAAAAGTCTCGTTCGTAAATTCCGCTTTTGACAAATCCATAATCGGTGTTGGCGACCATTGCACTGACGTGATAGTCACGTCTTCAATGAGCCTAATTGGGACAGGATGGGTTAGTTCAAGCACCCACAGCTCATTGGCAAATTCCTGCTCTTTACACCCAGAAAGGTATGCAATTTTTCTTCCGTCAGGCGACCAAGTAACTGGTGTCGAAAAGCAATTCGAAATTGCCCATATCCGATCATCATTCCCAAGTCGCTCCACAGTTCTTATTTGCGTAAAATAGCCTCTATCATCAGATGCGGTCGCACTATACGCGATTCGTAAAGAATCAGGTGACCATTCCGGGAAATAGTTTTTCCCATCTGGTCCCCCTTTCACTTCATGCACAACACCTGTAGCAAGCTCCACAGTGTAAATAATTGAAACACTTGCACCTGGTGTTGTATAGAGAGCAAAGCTACCATCGGGTGATAGACTCGCATCATGAAGAGGACCGTTCGTATTTCTAGTAATTTGCTTTTTAGCCATTCCATTTGTATCACTGCTGAATAGCTGACTTATACCTGATGCATCCAGAGCTTGAAACATTAATTCCGTGCCACTCGGAAACCAGCTCACTTCTGATGCACCAGGTTGCCTGATCGTCTTCGCTGCATGCAACGTGGCGTTATACAGTATAATCATTCCTCGGGTCGCATAAGCTAAACTTGAACTGTCTGGAGACCAATCCAGACTGAAATCTCCCCCTTCTTCCAACTGATCAATACCAGCGATTAAACCCGTTGCTGTATAAATAACATAGATAATCCTATCCTTCCCAACAAATGCGATTCGGCTGCTATCCGGCGACCAAATTGGTTGCGAGCGTGCATCGCCTAAACCACTTGTAAGTTGTCTATTTTTCCCGGTCCGCGGATTATACACCCAAATATCATACTGCCCTCCGCGATTAGATGTATAAGCAAGAAATCCTCGATCAGCGGTAGGTGCGAAAGGAATACTTAATTTCATTCCAGGAGTTAGAGCTGTGGATGGCAGTTCGTTGGTCGTCTGTAAATACTTAGGATTACTTTGACCACCTGTTGTCACGTTGAAACGCTTGGCAATCTGAACCAATGTGTCCCGAGGTTGAACGATGTAATAAGCTACACCAGGTGGGATTTCAAGTAACTGACCTACCTGTAAGGCATATGGTGGCCTTAGCCTATTTGTTTCGACAATCAAAGAAACAGGAACACCATACATTTGAGAAATCCGGTACACGGAATCTCCCGACTTAACGCGGTATTTATTGACGCCAGGTGGAATTGACAACTGTTGCCCGATAGTGATTCTATATGGTTGCGTTAAATTATTTGCGGCAATAAGGGATTTCACTGGAAGTTCCCACCGCTTAGCTATGTTATTTAATGTGTCGCCAGTCCTAACTACATAAAAAAGTTGCATCGCTAACACATCCTTCCATTTTGACAACATCGTAATTTCCCACGTTAAATGTGAACAGAATTCAATTGCTCTACCCACACCTAGGTTATTCGTCTAGCGGGCGGTATGTTCTAACTATGACATTCATTCAAAGTAGAAAGCACAAAAAAACGAACGGCTCTTTTTAAAAAAGAGCCGTTCGTTTTTCTAATTTCGCTTATCTACTTTTCAAAGACTTGGTGAAGCACATCACTCGGTTTACTGTTATTCAAGTTTTTATAAATGCAGCTTGCTGGTTTTTCACGCAATGTTTCGGCGAAAGCGTTCGCTAAATCAGCTTCACCCGACACATGTATTTCTTGCCAGCCACGTTCCTTTTTCAACTTCCCAACAATTTCACCCATGCCTTTATAGAACCGCTGAAGATTTTCCCTCAAACGTGGTTCTATAGCGTCGTCACGAGTACTCCCAGTTAGTGTTTCGTTAGCGTCTTTTTTCCCCTTTTTACCCCACCCTTCCAAATTTGGGTCGAATACATAGGTCGCTTCACCAATAACAGCTCCCATTGCAGTATCTAAAATACGGACTTCCCCAAAGCTCGGTAAGATAATCCCGGCTTCCGGATATGCTTTGTACATATATTCCATCTCTTCAGTAACTGGGTGACTTTCCCAGTGGAAACTTGTTTTCACAGGGACTTGAACATAGTGAACTGCCCATAATTCTGGGTTTAATGATGCAAAAATCACGACGCCTTTGCTTAGATCATTCTTATTATCCTCGACTTCTTTTTCAATTTTCTTTCTAAGTTCAGTAAAATCATTCAATTCCTTTTCATCATTGGAAGCTTTAATATATTCATCAATCCGCTTCAATCCACTCTTCAAATGAATTCTCCATGCCCCGTTTAGTTGATCAGGATCACCGGGATTAGTGTTTAAATAGACACTCAATACACAACGGTCATCACAGTGAAAGTCTTTTAAGGTTTTAAGTTCTTTGCTTAATGACATAATTACATTAACCTCCTTAATTTTCGATTCACTATTAGCATACCCTCACGTGCTTAGTCTAAAACGAATTGTGAGTACACTTACATTTACAAGTTAATAATGGATTAGAAAAAGCTGTTTTCAAAATCCTCTGCACATGGACTTTGAAGACAGCTTTTCATTTCATTAAATAAATAAGCTAAGTAGTAATACAACACCAAGACCAACAATCGAGTTCGTGAATAAAAGAAGGCCCCATGTTTTGAATGTGTCTTTAATGGATAAGTTGAAGTACTCTTTAAACAACCAAAACGATGCGTCATTTACATGAGTAATCGTGTTACTTCCTGCGGCTGTTGCTAAAACCATTAATACAGGATTCACATCAAACGTATGAATAAGCGGACCTACGATTCCAGCAGCGGTTATCGCAGAAACAACGCCTGTCCCTGTTGCAATACGAAGCATTGCCGTGATGACCCATGCCATAATTAACGGAGATACACTTGTATTTTCCATCATTCCAGCGATAAAGTCACCAATTCCTGTATCTAAAATGATTTGTTTGAATGCACCACCGGCACCAACAATGAATACAATCATCGCAATACCCTCGATTGCCCCGGAAAAAGAAGTCATGATTTCCGGCATTGTTCGACCTCTTCGTGTACCGAATACGTAAATCGCAACTAATACCGCAAGTAACATACTAATTTCGGCACTGCCAAGGAAATTAATAATTTGGTAGAACATCGTTCCTTTTTCAATAAATAGATCCATCACAGTAGCTGTCGTTATAATGATTGCTGGCAACAATGGAACAATTATACTGATTGCAAAACCAGGCATTTCATCTTCTGTGAATTCTTTCGACTTTTTCAACAATGGTGGCACAGGACGATCTAAATTACGTAGCATTCTAGGTAAAATAATACCCGCGGCAATAACAGATGGGATGACAACAACCAATCCCAATATATATACCATACCCATGTCTGCACCGTATGCCTGAACAAGTGCAGTTGGACCCGGTTGTGGAGGGAATATACTATGCGCCATTGTCGCGGAGGCAACCATAGTAATCCCTAAACGTAAATAAGGAATTTTTGCTTCTACAGCAATACTAATTACTAGTGGAGCCAAAATGATGAAAGCAACTTCGTAAAAAACCGAAATACCGAAAATTGCTCCAACAATTAATATTGCCCACTCAACGTTTTTCACTCCAAATTTGTTTAACAAGGTAGAAGCTACGCGTTGAGCAGCCCCGGAGTCAACCATCAATTTACCAAGTACAGCACCCATACCGATAATGATTGCCAAACTTCCAAGCGTGCCGCCAAAACCTGTTTTGATCGACAGGACAACTGCATCTAGTGTTAAACCATTTAAAATACCTACCAGTATCGCGACGATCAAAAGAGCAAGTACACTGTTTAGTTTTACAACAATGTTCAAATAAAGCAGTAAAGCTACTCCTAGAGCTACCCAAATAATAGGCAAATAATTTATAATCCATTCCATATTCATTTCCCCCAAGCTTATTTTCTCCCACAATATGTATATTTTTTAATTATTCGTGTTCTATTTACGCAATGATTGTATATCTGGAGCTGTATAGGTTAGCTTAAAAGCCGCCTTCAATAGCAGTTTTTGTCGATTGGATAATTTCTTCTGCATCATTTTCCCGGATAGTGGCAACATCTTTAGTTTCAGTGAGTTGAGTAAGAAGCGAGTATTTCGATATCTTCATTTGTCCTCTTTAGTTATGATTCGGGATAGTTTACTGCTTAATTTCAAATTCCCCACTCAATGTATACGCTTTCAATAACATTTTCAAATGAAAATATCTTACCGGGACCCTCCCCACGAATTTCTTTATCAGCGAAAGTTCTCGGGTAACCTTCTACAAAACGCACATCGCCCATGTCGATACTTTTGCTACGAGAAAAGTTTAAACTAACACATTCGAATTGGTGATAAATTTGACATGAAAAGCGTAAGGCTCCCACCCTAGAAGGATTAAACGTAATCAGAGCTTCGCCTTGCGTAAAAATACTAGATAAATATATGGCAACACAAACTCCCCTTTCCGATAGTAAATATCCTATTTTTTAATAGTAGTTTTAATAAATCGGTTTAGTAAACCGATTTAGTATTCTAATTATATAGTGAAATCGCATTCAAAATCAATCATTAATTCTGAATAGCCTATTTCCTCTTCGTGATTTCCCTCTTTTGTCCTTCCAACATCTAGCTTTGAGACGCTTTTTACTTATTAGGAATTTCCCTAGAACTGGATCAATACTGCCTAGTATTATTTTAGAATGGCCTTTCAATTTAAGAAATCACTATATTTTTAGGTAGGAATATTATAGTGAGACTTCTTAAAGCACCCTGCTGTTATTAAATTATCCGCCGTTTTTTTCTACAAAATAAAACCGATTGCACTATATGCAATCGGCCTCATTTTATACGCTAATAAGCAAATTTGAACATGGAACTAAAAAACAACTAAAAATATGAAAAATAACCAACTATCTATTCACTAAGTTCAGCTTTCCACTCTTCTTTAATCTCAAGACCAATTTTAGATGCAGTATCTTCATTAACAACAAATTTTAATTTTTTCGGAACTTGAACGGGTAATTCAGACGGCTTGCTTTCTCCTTTTAATATCTTCACAGCCATTTGGCCTGTTTCATAACCCAGATCATGATAACTAAAGCCGTATGCTGCTAAACCACCTCGTTTTACGGAGTCTAGTTCACCGACCATCATGGGTAGTTTATTGTCGAACGCAACTGAAGTGACAGTTTCAAGCGCCGAAACAACCGTGTTATCTTTAATGATATACAAAGAATCGACTTTACCAATCAATGAGTCAACCGCTTGTTTTACATCCGCTGATGTGGCAACAGGAGCTTCAACAATAGTCAAATCCATATCTTTTACTACTTCATGAATCTTATCCACTTGAACGCGTGCATTTTGCTCCCCCGCGTTATAAATAATGCCTACATTTTTCGCACCTAATTGTTCTTGTTGGAACTTCAATGTTTGTGGAATTACATCAGGATGCAAATCAATAGTACCTGTTACATTACCACCCGGACTTTCCAATGACTCTACTAATTCAGCACCAACAGCATCTGTAACTGATGTGAAAACGATTGGAATTTCTTGAGTCGCACTTGCTACAGCTTGTGCACTGGGTGTCGAATTTGCAAAGATCAAGTCTACACCCGAGTTAACAAGATTTGTAGCAATCGTTGTGTTAGCACTATTGTCATTTTGTGCATTCTGAACTACATATTCTACGTCAAGCCCTGCATCTTCCAATGCCTTTTTAAAGCCATCATAAGCGGCATTCAACGAGGGATGTTCTACAATTTGTGTGACACCTATTTTATATTTCTTTGTGTCCCCATTAGCACTCGACTCTTTTTTCTCTCCTTCTCCACATGCCGCAAGTAGTAATGCAGCACCAAAAATGACAACCGCCATTTTCTTCAAATAAATCTTCATTCTTTTTCCTCCTTTAATTAAACCTGCATATTTTGTAAAAATTTGATTCTAACAGTTAATTTTTCATAATGCTACACTGCCTGTGATTGATAGTCAATAAGGTTCCAAACATTATGAATATTTAAGCGCTTACATTAGATTATTTCGCATTGGATAGTTCCCAGCATGTCCAAATTGGATCCGGTTGAAGCTACAATTTAATTTGGAGATTTTCTTATCGTTTCGTAATCGCTAGTTCATTCCAACACAAAAAAACACCCACGAAAAAGTTAACAGGTACATTTTCGTAGGTGTTTCATATTGTTCTATAGGTTAGTTCAGTACTTAAGCCATAATTTTTGGTTGTCTTTGTGCTAATAACGGTTCTTGACACTCTATTTCTTCACCCGTTTCAATATCAATGAACGTACTTGTTTCATTAAACCAACAATCCGGTGCTTTGTGACCCCAGAATGTTTGGCGAAGTGGATCATTTAAATCCCAGCGTTTCGGCTTTAAATCTGGGTCGCTTGTTAAATAATCGCCCGTATAAAGTTCAATGCGGTGGCCATCTGGATCTCTTAAATAGAGGAAGAAGGCGTTGGATAATCCATGGCGGCCGGGTCCGCGTTCAATTGAATCTGCATAGCCCATACTCGCTAAAATATCACAACAATCGAGCACGCTTAGTCGATCTGTTAATGAGTAAGCAAAATGATGCAATTTTGGTCCAGGACCGCTCATGAATGCTTGATCATGAACAGTCGGCTTTCGATAAAGCCATGCTGCCCACAAGTCCCCATCCTCAGTATCCGTATACTCTGAACACGAGAATCCTAAGTGATCAACATAAAAATCAAAGGCTTTTTGAACATCTGGTACTGCACAGTTTACGTGGTCAATCCTTTGAATTTTCGCTCCTCGATAAAGATCATAACGCTGCAACATCCGGTCAACGATAGTCATTTCTGCAAAAAACTCTAATGGAATTCCTGAGATATCATGCACTCGAAGGGTTCTTCCAATTGCATGTTGTACCCCTTTCGCTACCCATTTTGTTTTCAGACCCAGTGAGATGAAAAGCTTTTCAATTTCATCGAGATCCTGTTCTTTTTCCACTTTGTAACTAAGTACCTCAACAACGGCTTTGTCTGCTTTTTTCAATAGTAAACTGTGATGCGAATGTTCTTCTAAACCTCTTAAGTAAATATGATTTTCATCACTTTCTGTTTCAATCATGCCTAATCCCTCAACATAGAACTTACGAGACGCCTGCAAATCTACTACATGAAGAACCGTTCTCGCGATCCGTATGATTGAAAAATCCATCGTGTTCACCATACCTTCCACTATTTTTTCCCGAACTGCTGAATACGATGATCAGCAATTGAAACATGAATAATTTTCTGTTCAGTATAAAAATTGAAGCCGTAATGGCCACCTTCACGACCGATTCCAGAAGATTTCGAACCTCCAAAAGGTGTTCTTAAGTCACGAACGTTCTGAGCATTCACCCAAAGCATTCCTGCTTCAACTTTTTGCGCAACACGGTGACCTCGTTTAATATCGTTCGTCCAAACATAACCCGCAAGTCCGTATTCAATACTGTTTGCCAACCTAATGACTTCTTCTTCATCTTTAAATGTCATCACGGTTAGTACTGGACCAAAAATTTCTTCTTGTGCAACGCGCATATGATTTTCAGCATTTAGTATAAGTGTCGGTGCCACAAAGTTTCCTTTAACTAATTCAATTGGGATGTCTCCATTAACCACTTCGGTACCTTCTTCTTTCGCAATTTCCAAATAGCTTTTGACCTTATTATAATGCCCTTTATCGATTAGTGGTCCCACCTCCGTATATGCGTCGAGGGGGTCACCAACTTTAATATTCGTAACACGTATCTTTAAAGCTTCGATAAATTTATCTTTAATCTCTTCTTGCACAAACAAGCGTGAGTTTGCCGTACATCGTTCACCGTTAAAAGAGTATATTCCCCAGACACAAGCATCTAAAGCACGATCGAAATCAGCATCTTCAAAGACGATAATTGGTGATTTTCCACCAAGTTCCATCGAGCAACTTTTCAGTGTATCCGCACTATTTTTTATGATCGTTGTACCCGTCGTTGTTTCGCCAGTAAATGAAATAAGCTGGACATCAGGATGCTTGACTAGCGCATCCCCCGCTGTCTCGCCGTAGCCATGAACAACGTTGAAAACACCTTTTGGAAGATCCGCTTTATGAATCACTTCAGCTAATAGATTTGCCGAAAGTGGCGAAAGTTCTGCTGGCTTTAAAACAACTGTGTTACCAGTAGCAAGTGCTGGCGCAACTTTCCATGTTTCTAACATGAAGGGGGCATTCCATGGCGTGATTAATCCTGCAACTCCTACAGGCGCATGAATCGTGTAGTTGATAAATTCATCATCTACTTGATAGGCATCTCCAACAAGACGGCTTTCTACCATACGTGCATAAAATCGAAAGTTTTCTGAAGCACGGCTTACCATATTTCGAGTTTGACTAATTGGAAGTCCCGTATCAAGTGATTCCAAGTAAGCGATTCTCTCTATATCTTCGTCAATCAAATCTGCAATTCGATAAATATAGGCCATTCTTTTTTTTAGCTTCATCGTTTTCCATGGACCATGATCAAAGGCTTCCCGCGCAGCTGCCACTGCTTTATTAATATCATCAGATTGCCCTTCAGCAACTTCATTGATTTGTTCATTAGTAAACGGATTCATATTTTTGATCGTCGTCCCACTTAAAGCGGGAGTGAACTCTCCATTTATATAGAGTGAAATATTCTGTTGTGTTTCATGTTTATAAGAAACTACCCCATGGGTTGACACCATACTTATCACCTATTTCCTTCTTATATATGTTGAAATAAGGAATCCCATCTAATTCGCTTTGGCCTGCAGGATGCAGGTCATGCAGTCGTTGCGACATGACGCCACGAACTTAGACTTCCTTCCTTTGCCCCCCTGTAATGCGCCTTCACTCAGTTTATATAGGCATTCATTTGTTCAACATATATATTATTTTTTTAATCATTTCGCAGTAACTTCCTTAGGTAAAATAGCAAGCTCAATTAGTGATTCACGAACTTCTTGTTGGATTACAGCTGTTGGTAATCCTAGAGGTAAGCGAAGCTTCGGCGTAATTTTCCCCATCATACCAAGTGCTACTTTAACGGGGGCTGGATTGGTATCTTTGAAGAGTGCATCATTTAATGGCATTAATTCGAAGTGAAGATCTTGTGCTCTCGCAACGTCTCCAGCAACCCAAGCATTGTAAAGTTCGGCTACTTTAGTTGGTTCAACATTTGCTGTGGCACTAATAAATCCAGCTCCGCCAATTGCCAGCATTGGATAGCAAAGCAGTTCGATTCCTGAGAATAACAGGAAGTCTCTTCCACAATTTAGAAGTACACGATTTACATGTTCAAAGTCTTTGTTTGCTTCTTTTACACCGATAATGTTGGGACAGTCCTCAACTAAGCGTTTCATCGTGCTAACTTCCATATTGACGGCGGATCGACCTGGGATATTGTAAATAATGATTGGCGTTGTAACTGAATCAGCAACCGTTTTAAAGTGCTGATAAAGTGCTTCCTGGTTCGGTCTATTGTAGTAAGGCACAATAACCATTGCAGCATCTGCACCTAGTTCTTCTGCATATTTCGTTAACTCCATTGTTTCATCATGATTAGTAGACCCTGTACCAGGTGCAAAAAATACGCGTCCAGCAATTGTTTCTTTTGCTAATTCCATAACTCGTTTTCTTTCAGCAATTGTTAAAGAACTCGGTTCACCACTCGTTCCTGTAACAGAAATCCCATGACTTCCGCTGTCAATTTGCCAATTAATCAGCTCGATGAATGCATCTTCATCAATCGCACCACTTTCAGTAAATGGTGTAACAACAGGACAAATTGAACCTCTTAACTTCATTTTGGCTTCATCGTATATCAAAAGAATCCACTCCTTCTAAATTATTAAATATCTGTTTCAAGAAAAGTATTCCAGCTGTATAACTCGCCTACTCGACTCTCTGTCACACCACGAATAAGGTAAACTGGCACACTCATTATTCTTCGAGTTCTTTTAGTTCACGGTACTTTCCTTGACTAAATAGTAATGGTTCTTTTTGTTCAAGTTTAACGCCAGTAACATGACCAATAAAAACCGTATGATCTCCTACTACGTATTCGCTATATAATTTGCATGTAACAATGGCTAACGCATCTTCTAGAATTGGCAATCCTTTATAGGTGGCAAATGTAATTTTAGATTCTCCATTAAGCTGACCCGAAAATTGCTTTGACACATTTTGTTGGTCAGACGATAATATGTTAATCGCGAATTGATTAGCATCTTTGATATGCTGATGCATTTTTGCATTTTCTCCAATACTAATTGCGACTAGCTTCGGGTTGAGAGATATGGACATAAAAGCATTTGCTGTCATGCCATGTACCTCTTTAGCAACTTCCGTTGTAATAACCGTTACACCCGTTGCAAAACTGCCCATAGCATTTCTAAATAAACGATCATCAATCTCGTGATCTACTTGCTGCATAATATATTCTCCTTTCCACTTTCAATTCACCTGTTTAATTATTTCGAGCTAAGAAAGTATAAGTTATTCGACACCGTACAGCGTCTAGGCTTTAGGCGGCCATACGTTTTTCTATTCAAAATACTATTCCAGCTTCTTTTTTAGTTTTATTTAAAAAGTTTGTCACCATGTCTTTATAAGGTTGCTTATCAAATCCATCATAATAGGCATTCGACATTCTCACTGGATCTCCAAAGAAATAATATTCATAGAGAGCTTGTCGGTTACCGAACGCACTAATAGAAATATCCCATGCTAAACGGAATAGCTGTACTTTTTCTTCGCCGTTAATATTCGCACCTTGTGTGTATCGATGAACTAACGGTCCAACATCCGTATTGCTAAAGTCTGCTTCAGTTGGAAGCGCCATTAATCCGGAAGCGCCTAGAATTTTAATGATTTCATTCATACGCTGATACATTTTCGGGAACCAATTACGTGCTGCATTAAGTGGTTCAAAGTCCGGCGTCATATTACCGTATTGATCGATTTTTGCATTGTGCTCCGATTTGAATAAGTGGGAACGCATCACTTCTAAAATAACCATGATTTCACTCGCTTTTTCTTTAACATGCATGAATTTATCAATACCGATTGCTTCCATCATACTGATGACAACACCAAGGATGAACTCTGTTTTGACAACATTTTTTGCAATAACTTGATGCGTCATATGTATAACCGCATTTGTCTCGGTATACGTACGATTACATATATCTGTACTTTCACTTACAAAAACTCTTTCCCATGGAACAAATACATCTTCAAATGAAATGATTGCATCACTCTCATCAAACCTAGCACCTAATGGATGATCCCATTTGCTTTTACCATAGTCGAATGATTCACGGGATAGGAATTTTAAACCTTTTGTATTATTTGGGATCGCAAATGCAAATGCGAAGGGGTCATCTGTAGTACCTGGCGTTCTGTTTATAGTGGAAGGAAATACGACGAGTTCATCAGTGATGCCGCCTAATGTTGCCAAGAGACGACAACCGTTCACAATAATTCCGTCTGAAGTCTTTTTCGTAATACGTGCGGAGAGAAATGGATCTTTTTGCTCTGCTTGCGTTAGCATCGACCTGTTTACCTGTGGATGAATTAATGTGTGTGTTAAACTAATGTCATTTTCACGTGCATATTCATAGTAATCTGCTGCATTTTTTGCGAATTGATCACTACCACCACCTTCCTGCGCAAAGAATTGACTGGCTGTACCGAATGCCATAATGCTAGTGTTCAGGTAGTCTGGGGAACGTCCCATCATGCCGCCGGAAAAAGTTGCCCACTCCGTATGCATTTCACGTCTTTTGAACAAATCTTCTTTCGTTTTAGGAGCGATAAAAGAAAGCCCAACTTTTTTCCCAGATGTCGGTGATGTATAAAGCATTTTTTCAGGCTTCTCATGTTGTAAATCATAAAGACCTGCAACGCTCTCCACCACATTTTTAAATGCTGGATGTATGGTAACGTCGTTTACTTTCTCACCATGTATCCATACTTCCGTGTTCCGTTCTTTAATACCTTTAATATATTCTTTCCCCGTTCGTGCGCCCATTCTATTTCCTCCTTATTTTTGGATAAAGTGAAATTTCAATATGACAAGCGACATTTTCAGTTCATTCTATACTGTATTGAAATAAAGAATTTTCGTTGAATCCGCTGCGGCGCTTGGGGATGCCTCTCGCCCTAAGCCAAGCAGCTTCGCTGCCAGTCTTAGGGCTTCGGCTACCCCTTTAAGGCGCCTACGCTAAATTTACACAGGTAAGGAAATTACTAGTACAATGAAGAAAAATGTATTGTTCCAGTTACTGACACTGCACACTGAGTAGAAAAGGCCACACCAAACAATCTCAAAGAGCGTAAGGACATAAATAATTCAGATGTGCAGTCCATATATATATTTGGCACTACTTATTTAGAATTAACTAGGTAGTATAGCTCCCCCGTATAACGAGCAAATCTAGCGAAGGAGCGACAAGTGTGAGCCGGAGCAGTAAGACCGACAGTAATCTTCTGGCGGGCTTATTGCGTGAGGCCATCACCAAGCGACAAAGCGGTGTTAGAAAAAATCTATTTGTTAAGTGCCGACTATATAGTCATTTTTTACTTCTTTTTAAATCTCGCATGAATATTATTTTGTTTATAAGTACCCGCTTCACTAAATTCGATTACTTCCATTGACAATGCTAAATAGCGTTTGGACATTACTTGCGAGAAATGTTCTTTCATGACTTCAAATAGCGCATCACAAACTTCTTTTATTATTTCTTCTGAGCGTCCAGCCCCTATTTTTAACTTGGCATGGACAAAAGCGTCATCCTTAACACCATCTGCCACCCGATACTCCTTTAATTCAATCGCTCTTGAGCGGATTCCCCCTATCGGAAAAATCGTATCTCGTGCAATCAAGACTTTATGAATCTCTTCAAATAGCTTTGCAATATTCGCTTCATCTTTAATATTGTCCGTGTACTCTACAATAAAATGTGGCAAGCAGATTCTTCTCCTCCTTTTACTATCGATTGATAAAGTTAATCTTCAATCAGAGGGGGTTTTCTTCATCCCCAACTGATTGTTTAAAGAACTTAGGCTAAGTGCGCCACGTCCTGTGGCAAAGCCTAAGTAACCAACAGGGAGGAATGAACTGCAATTCCTCCTCGTTGACCTTAACCATTCGGGCTTTTACGGGAAGTTGATCCCCCACTTATTCTTCTTATGTCCTTGAAGACTTGAAGTGGGGGTCTTACTGCCCGTTAATGCGGGATAAAAGATTCATCTCCGATAATGGTATTTACTAACCGTCCGATTCCCTCAACTTCCGTGACGACAACATCTCCGACGGCAGTATTGACAGAACCTTTAGGGGTTCCTGTAAGAATGACGTCATTTTCACTCAATGTCATGAAACTACTTAAGTATTCAATAAGTGTGGGAATATCGAAGATCATATCCGCTGTAGTTCCTTCTTGAACGAGTTTGTTATTGACATGCGTCGTCAATTTTAAATTCATTGGGTCCGCAACATCTGCCGCCTCAACAATCCACGGCCCGAATGGTGTCCCAGTATCACGATTCTTCACGCGCAAGTTGGGACGGTAATAATTTTCCAAATAATCTCTAATCGCATAATCATTAGCGACACTATAGCCTTTAACATAGTTATAGGCGTCTTCTTTTTTGACGTTTCGAGCTGTATCACCGATGATGACGGCCAATTCACACTCATAGTGCATATAAGTAACGTCTGAGGGACGACGAGTATATGCTTGGTGCCCGATAAATGTATTCGGTCCTTTTAAAAAGACAAGTGGTTCAGATGGAGCGGCAAATGCAAGTTCTGCTGCATGATCCGCATAGTTAAGGCCTAACGCAAATACCGTACGTGGCTCTATCGGCGTAAGCCAAGTTACTTTGCTCTCTTCTACTAGTCGACCATCATTTAATTTGAGTTGCCCTTCCCATTCAATTGCTTCATGGATGGCACCCCCATATGCTATTCGTGCTTTTTTCATATCGTCCCCCTCCATTTTGATTCTTTTTCGTCAACTATAAAATTTTCTAAACTGCCAATACCCGCTATTTCGATTCGAACTTTATCGCCTATCTTGGCTTGCGGTGCTTCTTCGGGGACCCCTACGAGTAGCACATCTCCTCGATTCAACGTCATGAACTCGGTTACATCGGCGAGTAACCGAGAGACCGAACGAATCAAATTTGATGTTGAATTTTCCTGCTGGAGTTTATCATTGATGAATACGCGGATAGTTAAATCATCTGGGGTATCCACTTCTTGACGGTCGATAATCCATGGCCCGATAGGACAAAACCCATCACGTGCTTTGTGCCGGACAGCTGGACGGTATACGCTATCATGTGGCACGCTGACATCATTGATAATCGTATAGCCCGCCACATAAGCCAGCGCATTTTCTTCATCCACAGCAACGGCTTGCTTTCCTATGACCAATCCGAGTGCCGCACCCATTTCCAGCCTTGAAAGCCCAGCTGGCATAGGGATTTCTGCACCGTAACGGTTGAAAGTATTTGCCGGTTTAATATAAAGAACTGGGGCAATTGGTGGTGCACTATATGGTTTGTCATTTACAGCATCACCAAGTCTTTTAAGTGCCCCTTTATAGTTCAGCAGTGTACCAAAAACCGTTCCTGTTATCGGGATGTCGAGTTGTATTTCATTAGCACTTACCACGCAGTCCTCTATCGTGATTGTACTCGTAACTATATTCACATCCACTGAAACTAATTCATTTGCCCCAAACACTTTAATCCTTGCTCTACTCATCCATTCCACTCCTTTGCAACAAACAAAGAAAACAAATTACTATACTGATAACAATGCTTTATCGCTCGTTAACTTTTCACCGCGAATGCGTTGGAATTCATCCATCAGTTTAGGAATGGTTAATTTCCTCTTCTCATCTGCCTCTATTTCCAAAATGATTTGCCCTTTATCCATCATAATAAGCCTGTTCCCTAGGTCGAGTGCTTGCTGCATATTATGAGTGATCATCAGCGTTGTGAGCTGATCTTTTTCAACAAGTTGCTTTGTTAATTTTGTAATTAATTCGGCTCGTGCTGGATCTAGTGCAGCAGTGTGTTCATCAAGTAGCAAAATAGATGGTTGTGTAAAGGTAGCCATCAACAGTGAAAGTGCTTGCCTCTCCCCACCAGAAAGCATTCCTACTTTTGCATTCAATCGGTTTTCAAGGTTTAAATGAAGGGCTTCAAGAGATACGCGGAATAATTCACGCCGTTTCTTATCAACAGCCTTTTTTAATACACGTTTTTTGTTTCGTGAATAGGCCATTGCGAGGTTTTCCTCAATCGTCATTGTAGGAGCTGTCCCCGCCATTGGATCTTGAAATACCCTTCCAATCATTTGTGAGCGCTTGTATTCAGGCATTTTTGTCACATCATTAGAAGCAATTTCAATAACACCAAAATCAGGAGAAAGAGCACCTGAAATCATATTTAACATCGTCGATTTACCGGCACCGTTGCTTCCAATCACAGTCATAAAATCTCCTGGATTTAATGTTAGATTAATTTGATCCAAAGCTACTTTTTCATCAGGTGTTGCTTCATTAAATAATTTATTAATCTGACTGAGCTTTAGCAACGGGATTTCCCTCCCTCATCAGCAACTGTTCATGCTCTACTAGCCTCTCAGCATGGCGTTTAGCTTTCCTGCTTTTTTCTCGCTTTTTTTCAAAGAACTGCGGTAATATCAACGCACCAATTACAATAACTGCTGTAATTAATTTCATATCACCCGTATCGAGAAAGTCCACTCTAAGTGCAAGTCCAAGTACAATTCTATAAATAATGGCTCCTGCAATTACAGCAAACGTCGTTCGCATAATCGTTTTCGTACCGAAAATTGCTTCACCAATAATAACGGAAGCTAGCCCGATGATAATCATTCCGATTCCCATTCCGATGTCAGCAAACTTTGAATACTGAGCAATCAATGCTCCCGAAAAGGCAACGAGTGCATTTGAAAAGCCAAGACCTACAATAACGAGTGTGTCTGTATTGGCTGATAAACTACGAATCATTTTCTTATTATCACCAGTAGCCCTTATCGCAAGCCCGACTTCGGTTTTCAAAAACCAATCGACGACAAATTTGATTAGCAAAACGATAATAATCATGATGAACAATGTACCCCAGGTTGAAGGCAAGTGTTGGAATCCTAGCATGCTAAAAAAATTACTAATCGCTGTGTCGATACCTAAAGGGCTCCAAAATGTTTTGAACTGAACAAACAAAGTTTCGGCATTTAGCAATGGGATATTCGGACGACCAATCGAATTCTCAGATGTCAGTCCCATTATGCGTAAATTTATGGAATACAAGGCAATCATCATTAATATTCCAGATAGAAGTGCATTGATTTTCCCTTTTGTGTGCAGAAGGCCGGTTACACATCCTGCAAGAAAACCGATAACAATGGCTACTACTGTAGCCGCCACCGGGTGATATCCGAAGATAATCATCGTGGCGGCAACTCCAGCTCCTGTAACAAAACTTCCGTCAACCGTTAAATCTGGAAAATCCAAAACTCGGAATGAAATATACACGCCAAGTGCCATAATTGCATAGATGATTCCTTGCTCTACAGAGCCAAATACAGCTGAAAACATGTAGAATCACCCTCCTATCTATTCACTAAATTCAGCTTTCCATTCGTCTTTAATGTCGAGTCCTAGAGTAGATGCGGTGTCTTTATTCATAATCAATTTCAACTTTTGTGGAATTTGAACTGGTAAGTCAGCTGGTTTACTTTCACCTTTTAAGATTTTCACAGCCATTTGTCCTGCTTCATAACCGATGTCAAAGTATTCAAATCCATATGCTGCTAAGCCGCCTCGTTTTACAGAGTCGAATTCGCCAACCATCATCGGAATTTTATTGTCATTGGCGACTGAAATTACAGATTCAAGCGCCGAAACAACCGTGTTATCTGTGATGATGTACATAGAATCTACTTTGCCAAGCAAGGATTCAGTCGCTTGTTTCACATCTGCGGATGTAGCAACAGACGCTTCGACAACAGTCATATCCATATCTTTCAGCATTTCTTTAACTGCATCTACTTGAGCACGAGAGTTTTGCTCTCCAGAGTTAAACACCATTCCAACATTTTTTGCTCCCAATTCTTCTTTAAGGAACTTCATTGTATTGGTAATTGCATCAGGATGCGCATCAATTGTTCCTGTAACGTTGCCTCCAGGGCTTTCCATTGAGTCAACGAGTTCCGCCCCAACCGCATCTGTTACCGATGTGAAAATGATTGGAATTTCCGTTGTAGCGCTAGCAGCTGCCTGAGCACTAGGAGTTGAGTTCGCGAATATTAGATCGACATCTGCGCTGACAAGATTTGTCGCTATCGTTGTGTTTACACTGTTATCGCCTTGAGCAATTTGAACATCATATTCCACATCAATCCCTGCATCTTCTAAAGCCTTTTTAAAGCCGTCATAAGCTGCATTGAGGGAGGGATGTTCAACAATTTGACTGACACCTATTTTATATTTCTTCGAAGAAGTTTTCTTATCCTTAACTTCCCCGCTATTCCCACATGCTGCAAGTAGTAATACTGCGCTGAAAATAATAGCCAACATTTTTTTCGAACCGTTCTTCATTACAATGCCCCCTTTTTATGCTAGTATATTTACTATTTATTTGAATCCTAGGAATCAGTGTGGGATGCGTTTGGTTTGCCTAGTTGAATTGATGAACTAAGCGCCAAAACGGGTTGAATGAGATTTTTATTTCCTTTACTCCTTTTTAGATGCGTTAGATCGTCAACATGTCTTTTCTTTTTATCGGCGCAGCATGAATCGCTTGTCCGATTAGCCCCTCAACCGCTTCAAGTAGTCCTTCATTGAACCCTGGATGTGCATAGTGCGGGAATTTAATATCTTCTTCTTTCGCAGCCATTTCAAGCAACTGCACAAACGAACCTGACATTTCAACGGCCCCTTCACCAATCATGTGAATGCCTTGAATGATTTCAGTTGTTGCATCAGAAATAACTTTAATAAACCCATCCTTTTTACCAGTAATTGTTGCATAGCCATTGCCACCAAGTGCAAATTGACTGACACGAATAGCCAATCCAAAATCGCGCGCACTTTGTTCTGTAAGCCCTACAGAAACGATTGGTGGAATTGTATGTGCCACAACCGGCATAAATGTCAGATTGACTTCAGTTTGTTCTCCTGCAATTGATGCTACGGCAGCTTTTCCTTGTTTAATTGCTTTCACAGCCGATAGGGGACCTTCTGTTACATCACCAATTGCATATATAGAAGGTATCGATGATTGCATATTTCCATCTACTTTTATGAAACCCTCGGCTGTTTGTACAATTCCGAAGCGGCTTATGCCGAGAGCCTCCAAATTGGGTCTCCTAGTTCCAGAAACGAATAGATATGATCCCCTAATTGTCTCTTCTACGTTTTTATCCGTTTGAAATGTTAGCGTAATTCCGTCTTCCGTTTCATGTGTTGATATGAGTTCAAGTTCTTTATAGACTTTCATTTTTCGCTTTTTAAATAAACGATTTAATTCCTTATTAATAGATTCGTCAAATGGAAAACCTGCTTGATCGTCAATTACAATACTTACTTGCGCTCCTAATGCTGTAAAACTTGAAGCTGCTTCGAGTGCAATGGTATCTTGACCTCTAACAATAAGATGCTTAGGTATCTCTTCCAGTTTAAATAGTTCATGAGGCAATAAAATCCTTTCCCCTTTTTCTTGAATTGTTGGTGGCATAGTTGGGGAACTTCCTGTTGCGATAATGACTTGCTCAAATTCAAAAATGTCGAATTGATGGCCATTTTCTACACCGATTTTGTCTACTGCGAGGAAAGTAACTTTGCCACGGATTATTTCAATTTTGTTTTCATTACATAGACTCTCTACGCCAGACCTGAGCTGTTTGATAACTTTGTCTTTATAGGTAACCAGCTTTTTAATATCAACTAGCTTTTCCATATTCCCAATTCCAAGTTCTTGCAAATGGGCTATATCTGAGCGCATAGCTGCTGCATGTGTAAATATTTTAGATGGGATACATCCTTCATTCAAACAAACACCACCCAATTCTGCCTGTTCAATTAGCGTCACTGAGAGACCAAGCTGTGCACCACGTATAGCAGCAGAGTAGCCGCCCGGTCCCCCTCCTATGATAATGAGATTTCTTTCCTGACTGATTTCTCCAACAACCATTTTAAATCATCTCCATCATCAGCTTGTGAGGCTGTTCAATTAGGCTTGCAAAACGATTCGTGAATGCAATGGCTGTCGCACCATCAGCGACACGATGGTCAAACGCCATTGACAGTGTCATGATATGACCGATAACAATTTCATCATGCTCATTGACAATCGGTTGTTTTTTCGTTTTGTGGAAAGCAATAAGAGCTGTTTCAGGGTAGTTGATAATTGGTGTGGCACCCATACCACCCAGAGGCCCAACGTTACTCACCGTAAATGTGCTGTTTTTCGTTTCAAACGGTTGCAATTTGCCCGCGATTGCTTTTGCTGTCAAACTTCTGACATTTGCATTAATCTCTTTGATGGATTGTTTATCAACATCATGTAAAACAGGAACAATTAGACCGCTATCGGTATTTGTTGCGATACCGATATGATAGTTTTTCTTGAGTAGTATCCGGCTATTTTCTTCATCAAGTTCAGCATTGAATATCGGGAAATCCTTCAACGAAATAACGAGTGCCTTTATAAGAAATGCTGATACACTAACTGATTCACCATCAGCTTTCAATTGCTCTCTCATTTTAAATAAGTTCGTCATATTGACCTCGTCAAAATGAGTAACATGCGGAATTGTAAAGAGTGATTTCGTCATTTTTTCTGCGATTTTTCTTCGGATTCCTCTAAAAGGAATTTCATCAGGAATCCCATGACCGACCTCTGCATGCTTACTATCCTTCTTTCGTTCCGTGTCGGTTTGTTGTCCTTTTAAGAATCGTAAAACATCTTCTTCGCTTATTCTTCCAGAGGGATCACTAGCATGGACATCTTCAATATTTATGTTGTTATCCCGAGCAATCTTGCGTGTGTATGGTGCAGCTAGTATTCGATTAAAAGGCATATGAGGGGATTTCTCTTCTAGTTTAATTGTCGGGATTGCTTGCTCCTCAGCAATTGACTTCGTTTCTACGTATGATTTTTGTACAGCTCGAACAGCTTCATCAATTTCAATATAAAGTAGACTTGTTCCGACCTGAACGGTTTCCCCTGCTTCAATACGTATTTCTTTCACGATACCTGAGCAGGGTGAAGTAAGTTCAGCGACCATTTTGTCTGTTTGTACCTCAACAAGCGGTTGATCTGTCATAACCGAATCCCCAACTTTGACTAAATAATGGAGCACTTCCCCTTCGGTCATTCCTTCCCCGACATCATGTAACTTTACTTCGAGCATTCCATTTCCTCCTTAAAAATGAAGCACTTTTTCTATTCCTTCAACGACACGTGCCGTAGTTGGAAGATAATGTTCTTCTAATGTAAAGAATGGAACCGGTACGTCGAATCCCGTCACGCGTTCAATTGGAGCTCGTAGATAAAGGAAAGCGGTATCGTTTATAATCGAAACAATATCATTGCCGAGCCCTCCGGTATTATGCGCCTCATGAATGATGACCGCTCTCGTTGTCTTCTGCACAGATTGAGTAATGATGTCCCGATCGATTGGATACAATGTTCGCAGATCGATAATTTCGCAACTAATCCCCTTTTTCCCGGCCATTTCGGCTGCTTTTTCTGCGATTGAAATCATAGCTCCCCAAGCAATAAGTGTGACATCCGAACCTTCACGCACGATCTTCCCTTTACCAATTTCCACAGTATACTTTCCAACAGGTACTTCTTCTCTCTTCGAACGGTAGTTTTTCATAGGCTCCAAAACTAGAACAGGGTCAGGATCTTCCATCGCCGCAATCAATAACCCTTTAGCATCGTATGGATTAGACGGACAGACTACCTTGATGCCAGGCATATGTGTGAATAAAATTTCTGTACTATCAGAATGTATTTCGGGCGCACGAATTCCTGCCCCGTATGGTGCTCGAATGACTATAGGCACAGTAAAACGAGACATCGACCGCATTCTAATCCTTGAAACATGTGTCATAATCTGTTCGTACGCAGGATAGATAAAACCAAGGAATTGGATTTCTGCAACCGGTCGAAAACCGTTTACTGCAAGACCTATTGATGTGCCAATAATTCCTGCCTCTGAAAGCGGAGTATCGACTACCCGGTCATCCCCAAACTGCTCCTGAAGTCCTTCTGTCGCACGGAACACTCCACCGTTTTTACCGATATCTTCACCGAGTATGATGGTTCGATCATCCTCGTCTAGCATCAAACGCATGCCATCATTAATCGCTTGGATTAGTGTCATTTGTTTTGTCGTTTCGTTTTTTGGATCCGACTCTTTCAGTTGTGTCATCAACTATTGCCTCCCTAAATGTGCAAGGTACGCTTCTTTTTGTTCAGCGAGTTGTGCTGGCATTTCAGCGTATACATGATCGAAAACGTCAGCTACATTCGGCGGCGGAAACTTTTCCATTTCTTCTACTGCTGCTTCAACTTCACTAGTCGTTTCTTCTTTAGTCGCTTGGATCCACTCATCATTCCAGTAGCCGTAATTCTTCATGAATAATTCTAATCGGATAAGAGGGTCAACAAAATTCTCTCCTTGTTTTTCAGGACGATATTTAGACGGATCATCAGCAGTCGTATGGGCCCCTTTTCGCCAAGTAACCGCTTCTATTAATGTCGGGCCATTTCCACACCGGGCATAGTCAAAGGCCTTTTTCGTTTCAAAATAAACTGCAAAACAATCATTACCATCAATTCGATACCCTGGCATACCATAGGCAACTGATTTTTGTGCGATTGTTGCAGAATTCATCTGTTTTTCAATCGGAACCGAAATCGCATACCCATTATTTTGATTGAAAAAGACGACTGGTACTTTGAATACGCTTGCAAAATTCAATCCTTCATGAAAATCCCCTTCCGAGGTAGCACCGTCGCCGAAATAGGCAATTGCAACATTTTGTGTTCCTCTTCTCTTTTCAGCCCATGCAGCTCCTGCGGCATGGGGGAGTTGAGTCGCAATTGGAACAGCTGGCGGGAATATATTTCTATCCGCTGGAGCTACACAACCTTCTACTCTCCCATTCCAATACAAAAATGTTCTGGCCATACTTTTCCCGAACGTTATCGTCGCACCATGATCACGATACGTCGGGAACACCCAGTCGTCGGCATTTAGTGCGAGTGCGCTACCAACTTGAGCAGCTTCCTGTCCTTCAAAAGGCGCATAAGTACCTAGACGTCCCTGTCGTTGCAAATTAATTGCTTTTCTATCAAATGTACGAACTCGTAACATGTGATAGTACAAATTTTTAACCAATTGCTCATCTATCTGCTTTTCAAAGCTTGTATCAACAAGAAAGCCTTTATTATCTACTATTCTTTTTATAGGATAGTTATGTTCCACTTAACTTGCCTCCAATCAGGAATGATTGCGAAACGACCGCTTTGGTTTAGCTGGTGCTGAGTAAAAGCTATTCCTTCTTCCTCGATCCGCTATTCTTTTCTCGCACATTGCATTAGCGGATTCCTCTGTTGTTTTTCCACTATTCGCAGCTTCCTCATAAACTTCCAAAATTGCATCGTATATATGTTTCGTTTTCACAAGTACCCGCTCATGGTTAATGCCGTACAATTCATCTGCTACTTGAATAAGCCCACCAGAATTGACGATATAATCCGGTGCATATAATATCCCTTTATCTCGTAATAATTTACCGTGTCTATCATCTAATAACTGATTATTAGCCGAACCTACAATCGCTCTTACTTTAAACTGAGGAATTGTAGCGTCGTTAATAATTCCACCAAATGCACACGGAACAAATATATCCGCTTCCTGCGAATAAATAGCTTCATTTGCAACAATTTGTACGTTACCAGTAGTTTTTGTTGCAACTTCTTCAATTGCCCGCAGACTCTCTTCATTAATATCCGTTACGAAAATGCGAGCTCCTGCTTCAAGCAATCCACTTGCAACTTTGAATCCAACTTTTCCAAGACCTTGAATCGCGTATATATGTTGGCCTAAATCGTCATTTCCATAGAGCATCTGATTGGTCGCTTTTATACCGTACAAAACACCTGCAGCTGTTGGAATTGATGAGTCTCCGCCACCCCCATATACCTCAGGGAGACCATTGACGAAATTGGTTTCTTTCATTGCGTGAACGAAATCATCCATCGTCGTTCCCATATCCGTTCCCGTATAAAAACGGCCGCCCAGTGAATTCACAAATTGACCGAACGCACGAAATAATTCCGGTGATTTATCTGTTTTCGGATCACCGATAATAACTGCTTTCCCACCCCCGAAATCGACATCGGCTGCCGCACATTTATAGGTCATTCCTTTTGAAAGGCGAAGAACATCTTCTAATGCTTCTTCCACACTGCTATAAGGTTGCATGCGACATCCGCCGAGCGCTGGTCCAAGCGTTGTGTCATGAATTGCAATAATCGCACGCAAACCTGTTGAAGAGTCATTACAAAAAACGACTTGCTCATGCTCACTCATTCGATCGAAGAGTTCAAATTCCTTTGTCATTGACGTTCTTTCAGCTAGCATTACTCGATTCTCCCCTTTAAGATTGGTCATGAAAACCTCTTTTTTCAGGATGAAGCTTCATTCAGCTTTTCCGCAATTTTTTCCTTTAACAATATAACTTGGATCACTTCACCTTTTCCGATAAGCCCTAGATGATTTTCTGCAGTGACTTTTGTCACAACCCTATTGTCACGAAACTCAATTAAATTGGCTGTCAAGGTAACTCTAGAGCCAAGTGGAGACGCAGCAAGATGCTTTAGTTGGACTGATGCACCCATTCCCTCTTCATGCTCTTCCAAAAATGGAAGAATAATTTTTCGAGAAACCCACTCCATATGATATGTCATTGCTACTGTTGAATAGACGGGATGTACAACTTTCCCCTCAAAAGAAGCAAACATATCCTCTGTCACAATTATTTCGATCGTCTCTTCTCTACCAATGTTTAGCCCACTCTTCATCCGCTATCCCTACTTAAGTTATAGTTTAAATTACTCATTTTTTCTTATGTCCTTAATTTCTTCTATCGATTTATTCAGTTGATTTTCTGCTTCTTCCATCATGCTATCAAGTAGATCCTTCACAGTCGGGATGTTTTCAATTAATCCTGCAATCTGGCCGCTATTGACAAAACCATTTTCCATATCGCCGTCGATCGCACCCAAGACATGTTGTTGTTCCGACGTCATTTCACTATATTGTTCCAATGACATTCCCGCTTTTTCTAAGCAATATAGCTTCATTGCATAAGGCGTTTTTAATATCCGCCTCAGCCGCCCTACACTACGTCCAATAAGTAACGTTTCGGTATCACTTGCATTCACAAGGTTGTGCTTGTACGTGTCATGAAATGGAGCTTCCATTGTCGCTATTAAACGGGTACCCATTTGCACACCACTCGCCCCTAATGTCAGCGCAGCTGCCAAACCTTTACCATCACCGATTCCCCCCGCAGCAATTACCGGCACGTTTACATTCTTCACTATTTGCGGTAGTAGCGTAAATGTCGTCAGTTCCAGGTTAGAGTTGACGCCAGCTGCTTCAAACCCTTCTGCCACGAGAATATCTGCCCCCGCTTCCTCAGCTTTAAGTGCGTGTTTTACTGAGGCTACAAGCGCAATGACTGTCACGCCTTGTTCATGTAGTAGGGGAATATAAGGTGCTGGATTTCCTGCTGATAGCGAAACAACTGATATATTATGTTTAATGACAAGATTAATCAGCTCTGTTACGTATGGTGAAATACTGATTGCGATGTTGATTGCGAAACTCTTGTTTGTCAGTTTTTTCGTTTCAACTATTATTTTTTCTACTTCATCCGGAGTCATTGTTCCGCATCCAATTGTGCCGAGTCCCCCTGCCTCTGAAACAGCCGCTGTCAGTTTTGCGTTACTGATATTCCCCATTCCACCTTGTATAATTGGAAGAGTGATTTGAAGCACTTTACAAACGTATATCATTTTTCGTCCACCCCTGTGCAATTATGTTATGCTAAGAAGAGTTAAAAGATAATTAAGATTAGTAAACTAATTTGAGGGGGAATAGTTTTGTTAATCACATTTAAAGGAAAAAGTCCTGTTCTTGATCCTTCAGTTTTCGTCGCTCCGGGTGCAAAAATAATTGGAGATGTTCAAGTTGGGGCAGAATCTACTATTTGGTTTAACACGGTCTTGCGGGGAGATGAAGGGCCGATTACAATCGGTAATAAATGCAGTATCCAGGATAATTCAACAATTCACTTATATGAAGATGCTCCAGTCGTTATAGAAGATGAAGTTACCGTTGGGCATAACGTTATCCTGCATGGCTGCAAAGTTGGAAAGCGATCGATTATTGGAATGGGTTCTACAATTCTGGACCACGCAGAAATTGGTGAAGAATGTATTATTGGCGCCAACACATTAATCCCACCAGGCAAGAAAATCCCCCCTCGTTCATTGGTTGTCGGTTCTCTAGGTAAAGTAGTAAGGGAATTGAACGACAAAGACTTCGAAATCATTCAATTATCGATCGATTCATATGTTCAAAAAGGCTATGACTATCGGGAGATTTTTAAAAAAGAAGAACAATAACACTTCTGTTAATCAACCATTTACTTGCGTAAAACACTAATGAGAAGGGCTTGAACACCCCCATTTTCACTGGATTATTTTCGGTCCGCTTTCGGCGAAATATTCATAACAACATATTTACCCATGGGCAAGTGTGGCTAGGAATGACTTCGTCGTTCCTAGCCACACAATTTCTGGTAATCCTATTGCGAATAGTTGTCTGTCGCGTCCCTACAAAGTGAAAAATGCATTTGCTTTAGAAAAAAAGATTAGATGACTTTTTATAACTGTTGTAAGTGCCCGAAGATACAATTTCGGGCACTCTAGCACTTTGTACAATGCGTTCCTTACTTGATTACAACCAATGAAATGTACCATCCTTGACATATTTTTCGCCAATGATGACAGACTGTTTACCACTTCATACCTTTTGAATGATTAAAGATAAGAAACCATATTTCGAAAACGATAATGTTATACAAATTCGGCTGATTTTCAATAAGATCAATCTTCCGTAAACGGGCCAGATAATAGCGAAAAATGATTAAGGAGTTAACAAAAATGAATGCATTTATGCTAGAAGGTTGGACTCCCATATTACTTCTGGGTGCTATATTTATTGTTGGCATTTACTTCATATCTCGTAAGGTATCACGAAAAGCCTTATATACAGTTTCGTTAGTATTGAGCTTGATTTGTTTCGGCTTAGTCATATACAGCATATTTGTTGTTGGTGGATGGGAAGGTATGGGACTAGGATTCGTTGCGATTAGCGTTCTATTAGGAACATGGATAGGCACTATAATTGGCATTTCCAGTAAAAATATAAATGCGTAATTTATACCGGAATCGGGCGCGATTGCGGAGTATCATAAGCCTAATTCCTCATTCAAGATAAGGAGGGGGTAGGCTTTTTTATCTTTCAAAATCCTTAACGTTGTAAATTTGCACTTTCTTGACACTACCTCATTGGCAACGAGTGGTAAATCTTGCGGAAATCGCTGGTAAAAAACATGGCAGAAGTGGTACATTCTTATCGCCGTAATCGTTACTTACTTTAAGTATTATTTACGCCTTTGATCATGCGATGGTCTATAAGAAAGTGACACTTCCTAAAATTTTAAAAAGACAAAACTATTGAGAATGCTTCAGCAGCCAAAATTGTATCTTTGGCTGCTTTTATCAAGACATCTCGGTAATCGTATAGAAGTCGTTCGATCCAAAGCAATAAAAAATAATGTACACGAAGCGCCTAGTGTTTGATTAAGTTATTTCCTGGTTAATTTTAGTTAATCAAAACACATGATTTATTAACGACAAAAAAACGCTGAACTATTCAAGTTCAACGGTTTGAATGCAGTTCAATATCACCGGCTTAGGAACTGGTGGTTCTTAATTCGCTCGACACTCTCTGGCAGTCCGCACTTTTAGTACCCTAGCTCTTTTTCATCAAAGTACTCGGCTTAATCTTCAACATTTCCACCTTGTACTCTCAGCCCAGGAACTAAAAATATGGAATGTGGTAACAATTCTCTGACCTTTTTTGCATCAGGTGGATAGGTTGCTCCGACGACTGCAAATTTACAACAAATAAGCATAACAATTAGCTATGCTTTTAAAAATTATTAATGTCATCTATTACACTTTTTAAAACCTCAATTGATTCGACTGTGTTATGTTCGTATTCCAAGCTATGATTGACATTAGGAATGAGTCTCGCAACCATTTTTGGGTTGTTTGTCAATTGATTAAATCTTTCCTCTGTGTAACAATGGTCATTATCTCCGATGAAACATAACCCCCTATTAGTACTGCTAACCATTGCATCGAAAACATCATCCCTTTGAATCAACGGAGTTAACCATACTGCTTTAGCTTCTTCGAAGATATCCCTCCTTAACTCTGAGCTCATAGCAATTGTTCCAAGAGATTTGCCGATTATATAAAAGTTTTCATACGAAGTTTCCTTTAAAACAGTATCAATTACTGTTCTCACATCGTATTTAATTGCTTCGCTTAATTCTTCCATACTAAATTCTGCATAGACTCTGTCATTGTATTGATAATTAACTTGTAATACATCAAAGCCTTTATTTAAGAATATATCTGTTGAGTAATGAAAAAGAGGACTCCGAATGGTATATCCTGCACCCGGAAGAAAGATGGTCAAATTTCCCGAGTTTTCTTCGGCTCTCAACAACGTATAAGAAATATTTATTTCTTTATATCCCTTAACGCTTTCTGTATTTGTTTTCAACATTGATATCTCCCCCATTCCTTATCAATTATACATATTGCCCCAAACTTAATATATAAATATTTAAATTTATCAGTTTTTTGTGTCCGCGTTTTTTTATTCAATTCAACTGCCTTTCAACAATCGAACTACCACACCTTAGAAAATACAAAAACAAAAATGCACAACAATAAGTAATTACCACCGAAAAAAGTCTTTAAGAATGCTACTTGTTACGGACAGATACATAATACTATTTACATCCACCTTCGTTTTAAACACTTCTCCCAATTCCACAGTCTTTCTGATTCTATTGTTTTGTCATGCGCTGACCTATAGTTAGTCTGGAATATACCTTCAAATTTTGATTCGAAAAATTCGTGATGTAATAATAGCTTGAAAAACTGAAGGAACGGCAAGTGGTAGCCCAAGTAAAATGAACGAATTGCGTTGCCGCCTTCGCCTTTCAACGAATCTTCCATCGCAACGAGTCCTTGAACCGCTCGATCGATGGTTTCCATTTCGTTACTTAGACGATCAAGCATCGTTGTAGGCTGACCATTCACACCCATATTGACAGGAAGACTAGCCATAGCTGCGCTATATTGTGAAAAGCACCTGGTTACAAAATAATCCTGAATTATTTTGCAATAACCTTTTTCCAATGTTATGTTAGGGATTTTCACCGTTAAGTATTTTTTTATCAAACCCACAAAAGACGGCTATCAAAATAATAGCCGTCTTTTGGTTTAATGCTGTTAAATTAGTACACAAAATCTGTTCCCTAAATGAATATATAGATTATCTTTATTATCTATTTTGAATACCTCCCACTCTTCATATTCTCCCTTATCAAGATAAGCAATATATGTCTCCCAGTCGTCTCTACTTTCTGTTATCTCATCTTTGTTAAACACCCATTCATTTTCAATACAATTATAAAAAGTTGTTTGCTGATGTTCTAATTTTTGAGAAAGTGCGATGGTATTCTTTTCAACTGAATTTAGTAGACTTGAAATATCATTAATTTGTTCTGTTCCTCTAGCCGAAATCATCCATATTAGTTTTAATTCATTAGTACTTATATTTTTTATTATTTCTAAGTCATCTTTCGCTTCATATTTTAAGAATATCCATAATTCTTTGAACTGATGCGTAGTAAAAATTATAGTTTTGTATTTATAATATGAATCTAAAGGGAATTTCGGTATCCATACTATATAATCACCATATTTCCTAGCGATTACCGAAGAAGTATTCTGCATTCCAAAATTTAGATTCATCTCTAAATTACCGGTTACAGATGTTATTAAATCATCAGTATATCCCTCATATATTACTTGCGAGTCATACTGTAGTGTTAATGATTCATTTGTAAATTCTCCATGCGTTTTATATTCAAGTTTTTTCAAGTGTTTCTACCTCCTTTTTTATGGAGTGACCTTGGGTGGTAACTCCCAACGGTTAGAATACCGCTTCCAATCACTTTGTGGAATAAACGAACGATGTTCTATTACATTGTTTCTACGTGTAATATGATAGACACCTTGTTGACCATTGATAGTTCCTGTGTGTAAGTATTCTGCACGTCCATCAGATCTAACAATTGTTGGTTTGTTGGATAGTATCGTATTATCAAAGGATGTAGGGAAGTTATGATGTGTACCTGTATCTTCTTCTATTCTTTTCAAAACTCTGTCATCGTATTTAACATCAACATCACCCACAGGAGATTTAGTCGGCTCTTGAATCTTACCCGTATCCTTAACATCAACAGTCCTCACGGATTCTTTCGAGCCTAGCCCTTTTACGCCTCCCACTGCTAAGGTCGCAGCCCCAAAGCTGTTTTCCCAATGTTCCTTGGAAAATGGATCCTCCGGCATTAATGCGCTTTTTACCATTCCCGTAATACCCAACGTCGCGAAATCGAAAAAGTCTTCTGGTGAATCTGACAACTTACTCGTTCTACTTTTCGATCCCGAAATAAGCGCATCTGAAGCACCTATTGTTACATAATTCGCAAAATCATATGGAGAATCGAGTGCTTTACCGGTTCGTGTTTTTACTCCGTCTACAAAGTCGGTTCCCATTCCCTTAAAACTATTGAAAGATTTCACGAAAGGATTGGGATTGCTAGTAGACGTGGGAGCGGGAACAGTGCAGACTTTTCCGCTATACATTTCGTAATTTCTCGCGGTTGAATCATTCGACCAATCCATTGGTCCGGCATGCGTCGCCATACCTGGAAGCGTTAAAATACTCGACCCATAAAGAGTTCTCGTTCCATCCACTAATCCATAGCTAAACTCAACCGGATCTTCACCAGCTAACAGCGCTCCAAGCATCGTTGTCGGCTGACCATTCATGCCCATCCTGACAGGAAGACCAGCCACAGCTACTGTATGTTGCGCTAATTCAGACTTTAGCGTATTTTTTGACGACAATGCAGCCCATTGATCCGCTGAGAAATTAACGGCAGTAACTCCGTCCGTAAACAGCCCTTCAATATCCGAAATCCATGTTTCCATTGTCAGTAAATCCTGCGCAATTGGCGCCAAAGCAGTCGTCTGATTCGCATCGAACTCATGCAATTGTGTGAGCGTAGTTTCTCGTTTAATTGTAGCAGTGTGAACGCCTTCCTGCACTTCGTTATCCTTGAGATGCGGAAGGGCAACGATGTCCGCAACTTGATTCATGATGCTGTTCGCTTCATCCGTTAGACTCTCCGTTAGTTGCGCAATGTTCTTCAACCCACGTTCGATTTCTACATCTAGGAAATGCTCACGAATGAAACCTGACGAATCTGGTTCGAGTCCATCAAGGGCAGCGTCCATCTGTTTTAGGACGTGTGTGAAACGGCTCTGGAATAGCTTGAAAAACTGAAGGAACGGCAAGTGGCAAGCCGCGTAAAATGCAAGGATTGCGTTTCCCCCTTCGCCTTTCAACGAATCTTCCATCGCAACAAGTCCTTGAACCGCTCGATCGATGGTTTCCATCTCGTTGCCTAGACGGTCAAGCATGGTGATATTCCGATGGAGTCCATCCTTTAATGGATGAACATCAAGTACCTTCAAAAAGTATCCCCCCCGATTATTCGGCAACAATGACAATTACTTTCAACTGTAGATTTAAAATAAAGATTGATCATTTGTAATAAAGTCCGATAATTTGTAAAAAGGTTTGATACAATTGCATTGACAAGATGGATTATGACAATTCAACAAACGAGCCATTTTGCGGAACAAGGTTTAGAAATCACAGGGGAAAAAGAGTTAGCATTGGTGAATATTTTGTGTAACCTATTTCGAGATTCATGGAAATGATGTTTGGAATTTTTTAGGCCATGTGTAGTAGTGGCTTGTCTTAGGAGAGGAGAGGAAAAAAAATGATTGAATTACGAAAGATAACCGGGGATAACATAGATGAAATAATAGCACTTGAAGTTGAAGAAGGACAGGAAGACTTAATAGAAACTACTAACCTCAGAAGCTTTGCAGATGCTCATATGTTGAACGCAGACGGTATACCAGCAACTCCCTTTGCCATTTATGCCGATGAAGTTGCGGTTGGATTTTTGATGTATATTTATGATACGTTGGATCATGAATCATTTGAAAATGAAGTTTTTTATGGGAAGAAGAGCTATTTCATTTGGCATATTATGATTGAAAAGAGTTACCAGGGGAAAGGTTATGGCAAGCTTGCTTTTGAAAAAATGTTGATGGATATTGAAACTACGCCAGATGGAGAAGCAGAATATGTAGCCCTCTTTTATCGAACAAGTAATGTCATAGCTAAAACATTATACGCTTCATTTGGTTTCGTAGATACAGGTATCATTCAGGATAATTCGATGTTGGCGATTAAAAATCTAGATGGGAAAATAACAGAATCCTTAGTAGAATAGGATCTCCCTCAAAGAAATGTAAGCTATCAACGTCTTGACCCATAGTAGACACAAATATCCAGAAGAGAAATCCGATTTTTTTAACTCTGTCTTAGCAAAAATATAATATTTATACCGCAATCGGGCCCGATTGTTTTAGAATTACTAGGTAGAAAATAATCATGCTTTATTATAAAAATCGCATAGTATTTCACAAAGAATTAACCCGTTTTGATCAATCATTTTTCAAAACGAGTTCTTATCATTTAACTTAAAATATGGATTTTGGGGATATTTCAGATCAAATTTTATTCCAAACCAACATCAACTGCTCCAAATCTCTTTTAGTAGCAAATAATCCCCTAACGATAAACATCCCTCTCCACGCCGCATTCAAAAATCTGATGAATGAAAACATTTACCTATTATGTCATACGAATATAAAGAGGAATAATTTTCCCATTTGAGAAAAAACGCTCCATAAGACTTATTTTTTCCGATATTTTCATTACTAAAGTTACGAAGGCATAAGGCAAGCGCTCTTTATAGCCGAGATGCAGGATTATATAAGAAAAAAAATAAAAGCACCGCTAAATGCGATGCTAATTGATACTCTAAAAGCGTGCTAATAGGGACACCGTTTGATCTGTTTAATGACCTTTTATCAGCCGAACAGAACCCGTGACTTTGTGCAGTCAGTTACTTTTTAGTTTGTTAAGTAGTCACTAATAAGCGGGTGGTCATCTGCGTCATACGTTTTATCTTTCCTGCGCATGTCGTTGTCTTCTTGGAATACTCCTTCGAAAAAACGGCTTGCTGATTGAGCGAGCAATTTATAATATTGCTCATATAACAGAGTGGCGTGATTACCACTCCACACTTCAGGCAGCAGCTCTTTTGGGAGACCTGGATCTGTAAAGAGAAACTTTCGGTATTCGTGCACAAGGTTGGTGCGCTCCACGAAACACTCTGCATCCGTCATTTTACCTTTGTTTATGATACTTTGGTGGACAATGTATTTTTTGCTGTACGTCGCAATGAATTCTTGATATTTCCCTTCAATTTCTTGAAGTGGCCAGCTTTTTTCAACGAGCAACTTGTCCGCTTGCGGTCCTTTGTAGTCACATACAAAGAAATCCACGTAAAACTGAATATCATACTTTTCAATAAGAAGGTTCACTTCTTTTTCGAGATCAATTGGCGAAATCCAGCATCCATTTGAAAAACTTCCGAATCCGCTCCATAATAACTCTTTTCGAAGTTCATCACGAATTTGTCTTTTTTCTTCCGGAATCGTATACATAAGCATACGCCATCTCCCGTCCCACTCAGTTGGGTTTAATTTGAAAATACGAATTGCCGCTTCTTCAATCCGTGCTTCCCCTCGCACCGTCAAGAAGTAATAACTTTTGTTGCCTTGTTTTTCGGATTGAATCCATCCTTGTTTCATCATTCTTGAGACAGCTACTCGAACCGATTGTTCATTATGACCAAATTCCTTCAATAACCGAATCAAGCTGCCAATCCATACCTTGTTGCCGTAATGACGGATATAATCACCGTAGATTGTAAAAATCATTGATTGTGTATTTGCCATGATACTCACTCTTTCTTTTTTCGTTCCTTATCGATGTATCACGATTCGACAGTTTTTTATTATTCCGAGACATTCTCAACAATTGCCGCAATTCCCTGGCCTACCCCGATACACATTGTTGCGAGTCCATATTGAACATTCCGTCTTTTCATTTCATATAAGAGTGTCGTTAAAATTCGGGCACCGCTTGCGCCTAAAGGGTGTCCAAAAGCGATTGCTCCACCATTGACGTTTACTTTTTTAACGTCCAACTCTAACTGTCTAATACACTCGAGTGATTGGGAAGCAAAGGCTTCATTCAATTCGACGAGTCCTATATCATTCATCGTCAGTCCCGCACGTACTAGCGCTTTTTTTGAAGCAATAATCGGACCAAGCCCCATAACAGCCGGTTCAAGCCCCGCCGTTGCCCCCGTAACATATTTTGCTAAAGGTTTAAGATTTAGTTCCTTTGCTTTTTCGGCACTCATAAGAAGCAATGCACACGCGCCATCATTAACACCTGATGCGTTGCCTGCTGTAACTGTACCGCCATCAAATAATGGTTTTAATTGTGCCAGTTTCTCAAGCGTAATGTCCGGCCGCGGATGTTCATCTTGATCTACAGTGATTTCATTGCCTTTTCTATCCGTATAAACAACTGGAACAATTTCTTCGAAAAATCTGTTAGCTTCTATTGCTGCCTTTGCACGTTGTTGGCTTTCATACGCAAACAAATCCTGATTTTCTCGCGTTATCGTGTATCGCTGCGCGACGTTTTCAGCGGTACGCGGCATCGAATCCGTTCCGTACATTTCTTGCAGTTTTTCATTTGTAAAGCGCCAGCCAATTGTTGTATCTTGTAATTCCATATTACCTCGTGGATTTGCCTTATCCGGCTTCGCCATAACAAACGGGGCACGTGTCATACTTTCCGTTCCGCCTGCAATGAAAATATCACCATCCCCAACTGCAATTGCTCTTGCAGCGTAAATGACAGCGTCTATGCCTGAACCACAAAGACGGTTAATCGTCGTGCCCCCCACCTCGACTGGAAGACCCGCCAACAAACCTGCCATACGTGCAACATTGCGGTTATCTTCTCCAGCCTGATTGGCGTTTCCAAGAACGACCTCTTCGATCTGCTCTGCGGGAAGATTAGGATTTCGATCAATAAGTGCCTTAATAACGACAGCTCCTAAATCATCCGGACGTACGTCTTTTAACGCGCCATTGTACCTGCCAATAGGTGTACGAACAGCATCTACTATGACTACTTCTCTCATTTCGTAATCAACTCTTCTCCAAGTGTATAATCGTAGACACCTTTGCCGCTTTTCCGTCCAAGACGCCCCGCTTTTACATATTGTTCTAGGAGAGGCGCTGGACGGTACTTTTCTCCAAGCTTGTCATATAAATAGTTCAAGTTGTTCAAACGTGTGTCAAGACCCACTAAATCCACGAGCTCGAATGGACCCATGGGGTAATTTAAGCCGAGCTTAATCGCTTTATCAATTTCTTCTGCTGTTCCAAGTCCCTCTTGCAGCATATAAAATGCTTCATTGCCGACTAGTGCGCTAATCCGACTCGTAACAAACCCAGGAAATTCATTAATAACAACCATTTCCTTCCCCATATTAACAGCAACTTGTTTAATCGTCTCTACCGTTTCATCACTCGTTTCCAAGCCCCGGACAATTTCAACAAGAGTCATTTTATGTACGGGATTGAAAAAGTGCATGGCGATTGTTTTCTCTGGGCGTTTACCAAAAGAAGCAATTTCTGTCGGACTCATCGTCGATGTATTCGTTGCAAAATAACAATGTGCTGGTGCATATTCTTCAATCGTTTCAAATACTTGTTTTTTAATGGCAGCTTTTTCAGGTACAGCTTCAATGATTAAATCTGCATTCCCTGCTGCTTTAGCCAAGTCACTTTCATAACTTAAATTACGATGCGCTTGTTCAGCCTGATTTGCTGATATCTTTCCGCGTGCGAGACCTTTTTCAAAGAGACTATCAATATCTAGTTGCGCATTTTCCAATGCAGATTCATTAATGTCGACAATTGTAACTGTATATCCTCCAATCGCTCCGACATAGGCAATACCTCTGCCCATCAAACCGGAACCGACAACAACTATTTGATTAATCATAAGTGATCCTCCTTTTTATGATGAAAGAATACGGACAGGAGATCATACATCCCTGTCCGTATTCTTTCATCTATATATTCGGCACTACTTATTTAGAATTAATTAGGTGATATACCTCACCCGTATAACGAACAAATCTAGCGAAGGAGCGACACTAATGAAAGGCAGCCCAATTTCGCCGCGTCATGCGGCAAAGGCTGCACACCCGCATCCTGCAGGCGCCGGAGCAATAAGACCAAGGAGGGAAGCAGTTCAATCCCTCCCAAGTGATCTTCTGACGGGCTTATTGCGTGAGGCCATCACCAAGCGACTAAGCGGTGTTGGAAGAACATACTATTTGTTAAGTGCCGACTATTTATTACGCTTTTCTTTGTGTCTAGCTCCAGGCGCCAGCCCCTCGGGTCATAAGCCGTTTTGCTGTGGTGGCTGAAGTACGCCTCCTACGTGCCTGCAAGGATGCAGGTATGTAGTCGTTGCGACAGGATGTCGCGATCCTAGACTGCCTTCCCATTATGTCTTATGCCTGTCGGGGCTAGACGGCGCCTTGCGCTTTTCTTTGTGTCTAGCTCCAGGCGCCAGCCCCTCGGGTCATAAGCCATTTTGCTGTGGGGGCTGAAGTACGCCTCCTCGCAAAACGTCTTATGCCTGTCGGGGCTAGACGGCGCCTTGCGCTTTTCATAGTCCAAATGGATTTACTGGACGACTGCCAAAGTACGACATAATGCTTTTCGTTTCAGTGTAAAGATCAAGCGATCCGATTGCTAACTCACGGCCAAATCCAGATTGTTTATAGCCACCGAATGGTGTACCTGGGAATGCAGAGAATGGCGTATTGATCATAACGATTCCCGCTTGAATTTGGTTCGCAACACGTGTTGTAGTTGCAGTATTTGTTGACCAAATAGAAGAAGCTAGCCCAAAATCTGAGTCATTTGCTAATGCAATTGCCTCTTTTTCATTTTTAAACTTCGATACGACGACAACTGGTCCAAAGATTTCTTCACGAACAACTTTCATGTCTTGTGTTACGTTTCCGATTATTGTCGGCGCATACCAAAATCCGTTTTCAAAGCCTTCTGGTTTTAATTCTTTACCACCAGTAAGGATTTCAGCACCTTCATCAATTGCAGATTGAACATACATTTTCACTGTGTCCAACTGGCACTGATCGATAACTGCGCCCATATGTGTTGCTTTATCAAACGGATCCCCAATCGTAAGTTTTTCAGTTTTTGCAATAAATTTCTCAACGAACTCATCGTACACATTTTCATGAATATAGATGCGTGTACGCGCATCACACGATTGACCTGTGTTATTGAAAGCTCCGTAGAGTGAACCATCAACGGCTGCGTCAATATCTGCATCTTCAAAAACAAGGCTTGGGGATTTTCCACCAAGTTCTAGTGTTACACGTTTTACTGTTCCTGCTGCTTTTGCCATAATGTCTTTTCCAATTGGTGTAGAACCCGTGAATGCAACTTTATTCACTAGTTCATGTTCTACCAAGTAGTTACCGATTTCAGATCCAGATCCTGGCAAAATGTTAACGACGCCTGCTGGAACCCCTGCTTCGTAGCAAATTTCTCCAAGAATAATAGCTGTAAGTGGCGTGAGAGACGCTGGCTTAATAACGACGGAGCACCCTGCTGCAATAGCTGGAGCAATCTTCCAAGCAGCCATCATAAGTGGATAGTTCCACGGAATAATTTGCGCGCATACACCAAGTGGTTCTTTTTCTGTGTAATTATGGAATTGACCAGGTACATTATTCACAGAACCCCCATGTCCAACAATAGCGCCCGCATAAAATTCAAAGTCTTCAATGGCTTGTGAAATCTGCCCTTTAGCAGCTGCAAGTGATTTACCCGTATTCAAAATTTCTAGTTCTACAAGTTCATTAAAGCGTGAACCCATAATTGCTGCAATTTTGTTTAGTACACGTGCACGCCGTCCTGCAGGAGTTATTTTCCATTTGCCATTATCAAATGAATCCCTGGCAGCTTGAACAGCTTTTTCAGCGTCTTCTTTCGTTGCTTTCGCTACTTCAGCAAGTAGTTCACCCGTCGCCGGATTATAAATCTTTGTGCGCTCGCCACTGCTACTTTCGACTTGTTCACCGTTGATAAAAAGTTTGTAGAAATCACGCTTCATCGTTTCTTGTTCGATTTCGATTTCATGGGTTTTTGTCATATGGTTTACTTCCCCCTATTGGCCTGTAAAAACAGGTTTTCTTTTTTTCATAAATGCGTTGATGCCTTCGCGATGATCTTTTGTTAAACCAGCTATTCGCTGTCCTTGGGCTTCATGTTCAAGATATTCTTCAAAAGAAAGTTCTGATATCGTCATCAATGAGCCTTTGATTAATCCGATTGCTTTTGTTGGTAAAGCGGCAAGTCGTGTTGCAAATGCAGATACATCCTCTTCCCATGTTTCTGATGGAATCAGTCGGTTTGCAAGACCCATTGCAACCGCCTCTGTAGCTGACACTTTTTCTCCTAAAATGGCTAATTCTGCAGCTTTAGATTGTCCGACTAATTGTGTTAAATAATAAAGATTACCTGAATCCGGAATAAGCCCCACATGGATGAATGCATTTAATAAACTGGCACGCTCAGACATTAGTCTAAAGTCACAAGCAAGCGCAAGGCTAAACCCCGCCCCTGCTGCTACACCATTTACTGCCGCAATGATCGGTTTTTCACATTTTCTGATTTGCTGGATCATCGGTCCATAATGATCTCTTAACACTTGACCATGATCCATAAATTCATCAATTTCTGATAAATCTTGTCCGGAACAAAATGCCCGGCCTTCACCTGTAATGACAACACAGCGCACTTGTTCATCATATGATGCCGCTTTGATTGCATCTTTTACTTCACGATTCATCTGCGAGATAAAAGCATTCAGTTTGTCAGGTCTATTTAAGATGAGCCACGCAATTCCATCTTTGACATCGTAACGAATTGTCTCAAACATTTAGCACACTCCTTACTTTCCTTGATAATCCGGCCTTCTTTTCTCAACAAATGCGCTCATACCTTCTTTTTGATCCTGTGATGCGAAAAGAAGGTAGAAATTTTTCCGTTCATACTGCATTCCTTCATACAAGGGATAATCCACTGCTTTATTAACCGAATCTTTAATAAGGCGCAGTGAGAGCGGTGGTTGTTTGGATAGTCGATTTGCAAACTTCAGCGTTTCTTCCATTAATAGTTCAGGAGCAACAACTTTGTTAATGACTCCATGTTTGAGTGCTGTTTCCGCGGAAATACGCTCTCCTGTCCAAAGCCATTCGAGCGCTTTTGTACGTCCGACAAGTTTCGTTAACCGCTGTGTCCCTCCTGCACCCGGCATGACGCCGAGGCCTGCTTCCGGGAATGAAAATTCTGTACCGCTTGCTGCAATTAAAATATCACAGCACAATGCAAGCTCAAATCCCCCTCCTAAAACAAAGCCTTTTACTGCACCAATGATTGGCTTTTTAATAAGTGTAAAACGGTCCCAATCAGCAAATTGGTTCAAGAGTTCAAGGCTGACTGGGTCATCTCCAGTCATTTCATCAATATCAGCCCCAGCTGAAAATGAACGGCCTTTTCCAGTAAGGACGATAATGCGAACTTCTTCTTCTCGATCAAACATTTCCATTGCAGTAACGATTTCACAAACCATTTTCCGATTCAAGGAATTTAACTGGCGAGGACGATTCAGTTCAATCACCGCGATGTTTCCCGTTACTGTCGTTTCAATGAATTCAAAACTGTACACTAGGCATCCTCACCAATCATTAATGTGACAAGATTACCCGCAAACCCCATCAAGTCTTTGCCTGATGCCTTTCCTTCAGCTGTGCGCAAACCTGCCTGTAACGCTTCTAGATTGTCATACTTCATCTCACATGTGAGGTAATATTTCCCTTCACCTCCCATTGGAGATCCTGATATTTTTGTTACCTTCATTTCACGGAGACCAGGGATTTTTGCTGTTAGTGGTGAATGTACATTGAAATAATGATCATCAAAAGCCTCTTTGTTTTCAGGGTGTTTGTACAAAGCAATTAGTTTAGCCATTTTTTCTTCTCCTCACTTTACATTAATGTAGACACAGGTTTCATTGCCTCAAATACGTTTTTACAGCTTTTGCAATACAAAATACTTCTGCAAGCCGTCGGTCCAAAAATATTTTCCATTGATACATAGCCAGATCCGCAATAGGCACAATCCACATGCCATGATCCATCTTCCTCAAAATAGCGGGGCGGTGGAGCAATCCCAAACTTTTTCAGATTCACATGACCTTGTTCCGTTATACGGTCTGATGTCCATGGCGGATGAAAGACGAATTCTACTTCAATCGTTTCAACTTCAGGTAGTTTTTTTACAGCATTTACTGTATTCGTTTTAATAAATTCAAGTGCAGGACATCCCAAAAAAGTCGGTAGAAGTGTGATTTTCACGTTATTTCCTTCGGTTGTGACTTCGCCTACCATTCCAAGATCAATAATACTCACTGAGTCAATTTCCGGATCTTTCACATTCATAAGTACTTCAAAAATACGCTCAGTTGAAACATCTACAGAAGCAGTCATATTATTCACCTCTTTCCTGGTACCGCTTACCAGACAGCTGCCGAGTCAAGTTTGTAAACTTCGGAAAGCGTGCCTAGTGCTTCATCCAAGTCTTTTGTGTGCTCGCCGTTTCGTCCGTTCATCACGGGATGATTCGGGATCAACGGTACTTCCATTTGAAGGGTTTCGAACACCGGACCGATGATAGCTTGCCATTGTTTCTTCATTTCTTCCTCACTGTCTATTAAGTTACTGCTTTCAATCTTTTGTTTCTGATTTCCAAAAGAAAATACATCTCCAAAATCATTCAAAACAAGCGTAATTGCATCATTCATTTTCTTTTTTGCCACATCCGTAGAATTCATTAACTGCTTAAACCACGTTTCCCAGTGCAACTTGTGATAATAAAGTTCCATTTTCACTTTTATCGCCACTTCAGCAATAGGTTTGTATGAGCTTTCACATAACGAATCCATTTTTACCTTTTTCGCTTGTATATAAAAATAACTCCTTACGACTTGATAGGCCCAGTCATAATTGGGTGTTTCCATATAATAACCTTCGCCGTTCACCCGTTCCGTCAAAATGCTGTTCTTTCTTTCATCTGTCGGACGTAAATGGGCCAAGTCATCCGCTTTTCCAGCTCCAAGCTCTTCAAGTAATTTGTAGTACATCGCCGCATGCCCCATACTGTCTTGGCTAATGGATGAGGAAGCTACGTCTTCTTCAATGTGAGGAGCGAGTCCGAGCCATTCAGATCCGCGGAATGCGTACAGAAAATCATCATCTGCTAATTGGAACAACAAACTAGTGATTGCTTCTTTATATTCCATGCTCATGCCATTGTCTGTTATGCTCATTTCCGCTCCCCTCCCCATGACAAAATTTCTTTTTCATCAAGCACTTGCTGTTCATATTGACGCCATTTTTTCTTTAAGTAACCATAGCCTTTTGTCGTCCTGTATTCTTTATTGTCAAGCCTGGTGAGCGTCATCTTCTCTTCGGCATTCATTTTCCTAACATTCTTTCGATTTATAATCCAAATGTCTGCAACTGGCTCACGGCGCATGAAGTTTTCCTGTGCCAAAATAAGTGCCATATCTTCATTTGGAGCCAGTAAGCTGAATTGGTGTTGGAATGCCGAGCTCGGTGTCCGCTTACTGAACACTTCATATTCTTGATAAAATGTTTTTTCTCCAGTCATTTTACTGACTCCTTCCATTAATTAACGACTGCACTTAAAGCATCTCGCACCCATGTGTTATTTTCATAGGATGTACGACGCAGGTTCAGGCGTGCCTGAGAACGAGGTCCTTCATTTCTAATAATTTTCTTGAATTCATTCCAATCCGGTTGTTTGTACGTCCATATTTTGCTTTCAGCATCGAATTTTATGGTCGGATCTGGAATTGTTAGTCCAAGAGATAAAATACGCGGGATATATTTATCAAAAAAGATTTGCCTGAACTCTTCGTTTGTTTTTGTCCGGATTTTATATTTAATAGTCAAATCTTGTTTCGAAGATCCTGTTGTTTCTTTACTCGCAGGTCCGAAGAACATTAACAGAGATTCCCACCAATAATTGATTGAATCCTGAATCATCGATTTTTGATCATTTGTACCTTCCGCAAGTGCCATAATAATAGATTCACCATGCTGTGCATGAAACACTTCTTCAGCGCAAATACGCTGTAACGCTCTCCCGTATGGCCCATAAGAAGCCCCAAGCATATTTGTTTGTGTAATAATTGCAGCCCCATCAACGAGCCAACCGATTATTCCAGCATCTGCCCATGTAGTTGTTTTCATGTGAAATACATTATGAAATTTCAAGTCTCCATTGAATAAGTCCTGCATTAAATCTCCGCGATTCTTGCCATATGGTTTAAGTAAATCTTCAGTTACGCGAAGAAGCAGTTGACCGTGACCCATTTCGTCTTGCACCTTGGCCATAATGCCTAACTTACGAGAAAGGGACGGGGCTTTCGGTACCCATTCTTTCTCTGGGAGAGCCCCCATTATTTCGCTCATTCCATGCATGGAAATCAATTTAATCAATGTCACCCTATATTCTTCAGGCATCCAATCATCAGCTTCAATTTTGTCACCTGCTTCAATCCTCTGCGTAAAGTGAGCTAACTTCTCTACTTCCGAATTGTATAAACCCGTCATTTCACAGCCCCCTAGTTTAAGGTATGTGTTTCCGACTAAACATATAACACTTACATAACGTTAATCTAAAACTCAGTTATATTTATAGACATACGAATCCGATAATACCGTATCTCTTTTCCATAAACAGTCTCTTTACTTAATTCTTGGTCGCCCACTTTAATAGAATCTGTCGGACATCCGACTTATGCATCTTCTAAATCTTCAAGAAGATGTTCAGGTACTTCTGCTGTTCCTTCTTGCTATACTTTGAATACCTTCTGGGACAATTCCCAAAAACAAAAAAACACCGGCAAAATTCTGCCGATGTCCATTTTTAATACGTAAATCAATTGCTCATGCTATTTTTCTCGATGCTTTCAATGTCTTGAATGATCTCACCATTTTCCACTTTTTCTCCATTCTCCATGTTTATAAACAACTTTCCTTCCGCCATTTTACGCGCTTCGTTTTTGAAGTTGTCAATAACTTTTGCTTCAATACGCGCTCCGTCAGCAGTGACGCCAAACGGTACTGTCCAATAACCTACATAGTGACCTGGTGATGTCTCACTAAATGGAAGTTCGGTGGCATTTGTCACTTCGTTTCCTACATTTGTCAGTGGCATGTGGATTACAAAACTAGCTTTTAGTCCTGGGGCACTGTCAAATTCTATTTTTACACTTTTGCCTGTTGTTAAGTAGACATCATTAGTTGGTGTTAAATTTTCGATTGATGGTGCATTATATTGAGCTGTTACTACCACCGTCTTCGAAGTTTGGTTATTCGCTTTATCACTTGCAACAACCGTTATTTCGTTTTCACCATTATCAAGCAAAATACGTTTGGAATAGTTTCCATTTACGACTTCCGCATTTTGGCCGTTTACTTTTACCCAATCAAGGTTAGCATCAGAAACCGTCCCTTCAACCATAACCGTTTCACGATTCGATTTATCACCGTTTTTCGGGTTATCGATTGTCAGTTCAGGGTTTTCAGTATCTAATGTCACTGTAACTGGAGCAGATTCGCCTGTCACTTTGCCATTAAGCGTGGAAACTGCCTTGAACTCATTTACTCCTTCTGCAAGCTCAGTTTCGATTGTAAATTTGCCGTCTTCTCCAACCACTGCCGTACCTGCATCTTCTCCGTTATTTTTCAGCTGGATTGTTGTCGTCGGAGATGCTGTCCCTTCGATCGTAATACTTGATTCATTTGTCGTGAAGTTCTCTGCAGGTGAAGTAATAATTGGTGCATGGACTTCATAGCTGACACGTGCACGAATCATGTAATTCCCTTCCGCCGCAGGTGCTGCTGACCACGCGCCCGATACATATTGATAACTTCTTCCCGCGTTCGTTCCAGTTTCATCTGTCGCGAGACCAGGTGAATTTGGACTTGGATCTTTCTGGATGTAAACCATGTAAAAGTCACCGCTGACAACTATGTTGTGCTCAGTTAAATCTACAACTGTCCACTCTCCGTTACGCAGAGCCTGTGCATCGATTGGTCCTGCAAGTTTCTTGCCAGGAGTTCCGTCAGCACCCGTTGCATCCCATACTTCTACTGCAAAAGCCGTCCCTCCTGGAACTGGCCATTCCGTATCCCAGAAGCGGAGTACGCCGTCTGTGACAATTCCGGATTCTTTACCTTCTGGAAGAGACATTTTCACTCCCCAGCCATTACCTGCATCGTAGAATGCACGCGCATTCTCGCCTGTGCCGTCGTCATACCCAATTTCGCCGCCTGGATATGTGTAAAATGGTTCTAGTGCGAAATCTTTTTCAGTCGTGCCGTCGCCAATTGTGATAGCCGCTTCTTGACTATGGTAGCCACGTGCAATCACCTTCAACGTGTAGTCGCCTTCATAAGCGGTGATGGAATAATTCCCATTTCCATCTGTTTCGACAGGTGTAATGTTTGCATCTTCGATTAGCAGCAATGTTGCTCCACCAATTGCTTCACCTGTTGACTGATCAGTAATCGTTCCGCTTACCGTGGATTGTGTAATTTCATTTAGCGTGAAATTAACTTTCGTTGAACTGTCTGCTTCAATTGTTACGGATTGCTCTTCAGATTGGAATCCGTATGCTTCCGCTTTCGCCGTAAATGTTCCTGCTCCATGCGTCAGTGAATATTTTCCATCAGCAGGGTTCGAATAGACCGAACGCCCTGTTTCAAGCACACTGACTTGTGCACTTAAAGGAAGCAGTGTAGGATTTGCCTTTTCGTCTTGGACTGGCGGTTGTTCTTTCTTAGGAACTACCGGGTGAATTTTTGTCGGATCGATAGGTTCTTTGAATGCATCTTTTTCTTTTTCTTTAATAATACCGAGGTCTTTACCAGATTCGGTTTTAATAGCTTCAAGATTTTTACCGCTATTTCCCTCTTTGTTTCCGTTACTATCTTGTGTAGTTCCTTTTTGCATTTTGCCCGTTTTTGAAGTAGTTGTCAGTGCTACATCATCAATATACCAGCCATCTTTTACAACGCTAGCATCGGAAAATGCATTGAAACCGATGTAAACACGTTGACCGCTATATTCCGACAAGTCAACTTCACCGTCAATCCAACCGTCCGATTGACCTTGAACCATGAGTAGTTGGCTCCATTCCACCTGATCTGTGGAAATGAATACATGACCGTAATCCCATGCTCTGCCGGCCGAAGATTGCTCAAAGTTATGCCATTGTTTAAATTGCAAGAAGGAATCCCCTTCTGGCAAGTCAACTGGAGGCATGACAAGTGTTGCGTTCATATTGGTTTCATATGTGCCTGCAAGATTTGTCGCATATACTTTTTCACCTGAAGAGGCGCTATTTGGGCCAGATATTGGTACGCCCCACTCCCAGCTGTTCTTCTCGCCAAATGAAGTCCAACCAATCGGCGTTGTTTCAAAGTCTTCTGAGAAGCCGATTGTGATGCCCGGCTTCACTTGAATCGTGTATTCTTCACTTGTCACTTCATTATTCCCAAAATCATTGATTGTCCATTTGTAAGTGAATGTATTGCCTGCGATACTTTCGCCCGCAATCGTTGCTCCAAATTCACCTGACTGGTAATTACCCGACTTACGGCTAGCTTCCACCGCTTGCCACTTGTTAGCTGCGTCCTTATAGTTCAATGTGACAGACGCGATACTAATATTATCTGTCGCTTGAACCCTCAAATCTAAATCCATTCCCGCGTATGTTTCTGCAGGCGCATCATGCTTGTATGTTGGTGCTTCATGATCGTCACCTTGTTTTGAAACTTGACCATCAATTTTCCCAAGGCCACTAGCGATTGATGAAACAGCTTCGTAAGCATCGACAAGTCCATATCCATAGCCGTGGTTCGGAGACTGTGGATATACTGCGTCAGTCAACGGTGTCGCTGTATCAAGTAAAATCTGTTCCATTTCATCGACTGTTAAGTTGGCGTTTACTTGGCGAAGTAGCGCTGCCACGCCCGATACAGCCGGTCCTGCCATTGATGTTCCATTCCAGCCGCCTTCATAACCGCTGCCTGGAACGGATGAACGAATATTCACACCCGGTGCAGAAATGTCGGGTTTAATTTCTGCATATGGAGATGGACCACGTAGAGAAAAGCTGCCTACTTTGTTATTAATGTCCGTTGCGCCAGTTGCAAAAGATTCAGGGTAATTCGATGGAGCTGCAACTGATCCGGGTCCGCCTGGATTTGATAGCGTCGTGTTTCCTGCAGAAAACTCTGGGAAGATTTCTGCTGCTCGCCAGTTTTTGACAACATCACGATACCATTCATCAAGTCCTGGTCCACCTCCCCATGAATTATTCACGACATCTGGCGCTAGATCGACGCGTACATTACCGTTGGCGTCTGTCGGTGCCAAAATCCATTGAGCTGCAGCCAGTAAATCTCTATCTGACCCACCAGCCGTAGTGAATGCTTTAACAGCGATCCACTTAGCACCTGGAGCAACACCGATTTGGTTAGATCCATTCGGTTCGCTACCGACCATTGTGCCAGTAACATGTGTTCCATGACCGACATCATCATATGGTGTAGCTTGTCCTACAGTTGCGTCAAACCAATTGAAATCATGGTTCACATCACCTGATGCCGCATTGTACCCTCGATATTGTTCTTTCAATGCGGGATGGTTCCATTGAACACCTGTATCGATGCTCGCAACAACCGTACCGGAACCGTCAATGCCCATGTCCCAAACTTGCGGTGCATTGACACGCTCAACGTTCCATTCCACATTTGCAATTTTAGATTCAGGAGCAACTGCATTTTCAGTTTTTGTTGCAAAAAGTTCGCGCGTTTCATTGGGTAGCACTTTTTCAACCTCTGCGAATGTCGCTACCTTTTGCGCGACTTCCTTCGTGCCCGTAACAGCCATACCGTTTACGATAAAGTAAGAGGTAATGTCTTTAGCGTTTCCGGCTTTAACTTGCTGTTCAAGATACTGTTTAACATTTTGTTGTGTTTCGATAGATGTTGTTTTCAGCTCGGATACGACAGCCGATCGTTGCATAAGTTCCGCTTTTTGTGCCGATAAATTTGCATTAATTGCATGTTGCTTTGCTTCACTCGCTACTTTTTCCGTATCCGTTTTTTCTTTAAATTTTATCAAAAAAGTGACGGTGTCAGCTTTTCCGAAGCTTTCCAGCAAGCGATCACTTACTTTGTCCTTTGAAATCACATTAGAATTATTTACAGATTCGTGGAGTTTTTTATTCGGCTCTGCGTTCGCAACTCCAGGTGTGACCAGGGAAAACACCATGAGTAACGATGCAATAATGCTGAACATTCTTATTCGACTACGCTTCTTCAATTTCATTCCTCCCTCCGATTTTTACAACGATTGAACTACATTTTTTCAACTCAATAAAAAACACCCCTTGCCCCCTTCCTAAAAGTTAGTGTAGGTACCCGACGGTGTCGCTTGTGAAAATCTAGTTGATACTACTAAACATACACGGATACTAAATCTCTTTTTGTCGAATATTGACAGAACTTTACCAATTGATAGTTTTTATCTACTCTAACCCTATTTATTCCAGTAGAAAAGTTCTATGGAAATAATTAGCACTTCGACAAATGAGTATGCTACGCCCTTGGTATCATTGCGTTTTCTTGATGACTTGAATTGAAGATAGATTACCATTTTTTTGCATCATAATTAATAAATACATAGATATGACTAGGTATGATAAATTAATGCCAATTTCCAATTATACAGATAGGAATAAATAGGTATTTGTAACTTGTATAAATATAAACAAAGCATGCATAAAGAACTAATACGATCATATTTCATCGATTTAATTCCTACTTTCAGTAATGTAGATACTCAGAGTTGAATTTTCATTTTAGGGGGGATTTCACCACTTAAAGGATTTGAAGTTCTGGAGAAAGATAAAAAAATAGTAATGGAGAGTTATTTATTGACTATAAAAGCACAAAAAAACCGGGTTCTAGAATGATCCCGGCATAACTTTTTACTCGGTTATAAAATAGTTTAAACCCATTTCATTATCTAGCGCCCTTCATTTTTTCATCAACGAAAATCTCACTAATAACGTCGTGGCACAAAGCAACAACAATCCGAAGATCCCAACCGCAATACCCGTGTTTTGTAATGTTAGGGTCGATGCAGGCAAACCGCAAAGCGTCGGATCGAAAGAGATAGCACCTACCATCGTCCCCATGATTGCTGCTACTCCTCCATTAAAAAAACCGGCAAGAACCGATTGTTTCTTTACCACCGAACTAAATTGAGTGCCTATTACAATGCCAATCCATAGGTTAATCGTACAGATAACCGTAAAATCCATCGGAAAAACCAAATATAATGTGATCGCGATGACAAAACTGGTAATCTGCCCCGCGGCTAAGGTAACTGTAAATCTGAGACGGTCGCTGATTCCAAAACGTAACTTATAGAATAATGCATACATATAAACGCCCAACAAACTACTTAACACGAGCAAAAATAATCCAAATAAGATCATCGTATGCCTCTCCTTATGTTTTTCGAGAAGACTTTGTCGCTTTAAACAACATCATAAATGAGCACAAGACGAATAATTCCATCATGATGGCAAACGGAATACTATATGACGCAGCAGCTCCAATCATTGGTGCCATCATTCCCGTCATAAGCCCGCTAATATATCCGGTGAGCAACGTTTGATTGTCAAAAATTCCTCCGAACAAACTCCCCACTAGCATCCCTGTTAATGCAGCTACTACGGTCACTTCCATATAATAGACCGGGAATTCATAAATCAAGAGGACGCCCGTTCCAAGAGCCAGTCCTCCGCCCGCTACCATGGCGATATTCATGCCCAGATGAAAATCAATCAACTTTCTTCGCCTGTATAAAAACTGATAAGTGACACCAGCAAGTAGAAATTGAAAAATTAACAAGCTCCAAATCCATGCCGACAAACGGATTCCCTCCTCACGACATTGTATGAAAACGGGGAGTAAAAGAATCAAAAAAATGCCAAGCACCAACACAATTTAAAATTGCGTTGGTACTTGGCACCGATTTATTCTGATGAATGGTTTGTTAGTCATTTATCAACCAAAAGATATCACTTCATCGCATGGCAGTGAAAACACCCCACTATTATTTCAGTTAACTAATCGCAATTGAAACATACTGCGACTCTAAGAAAGCCTCAATCCCTTCACGTCCGCCTTCACGTCCAACACCGCTTTCTTTCATACCTCCGAAGGGAGCTTGTACTGCAGAAGGAGTGCCATCATTCCAACCCACAATACCAAAGTTAAGTTGTTCGATTAAACGTGTCCCTATAGCAATGCTATCCGTAAATACATAAGCAGCCAAACCGTATGGTGTATCATTTGCTAATACGATTGCTTCTTCTATTGTTTCCACTTTCTGTATAGGAGCCACAGGTCCAAATGTTTCTTCTTTCATAATAACCATGGACGGATCCGCATTGCTAAGGACTGTAGGGGCATAGAAAGTCCCCCCATCTTTTGTAATTAGCTCGCCTCCTGTCATAAGGGTAGCGCCTTTAGACAGTGCATCCTCAACATGATGTGACACCTTCTCAAGACTTGCGCGATTTACTAATGGTCCAATATCTACATTTACATCCGTACCATTTCCTACTTTCAACTGGCTAACTGCTTCAGAAAACTTTTCTACAAACTCATCATGAATACCTGACTGTACATAAATACGATTAGCACAAACGCAAGTTTGACCAGCATTCCTGAATGCTGACGCAATCGTACCTTTCACTGCTAGATCTACATTGGCGTCATTTAATACAATCAAAGGAGCATGACCACCGAGTTCGAGTGATAATCGTTTTACCTGATGAGCACTTTGTTCAATTAAAATTTTACCGACTTCGGTAGATCCAGTAAAGGTTACTTTTCGAATTTTTTCATTTTCCATGATTGCTTTCCCTATTTTGCTTGAAGATCCAGTCACCAAGTTAATGACACCTTTAGGGAACCCAGCTTTTTCACATAACTCGATCATTTTAATGGCTGTCAGCGGACTTTCACTTGAAGGTTTAATAACAATGGTACACCCCGCCGCTAAAGCCGGCCCCATTTTCCTCGCTAACATAGCAGCTGGGAAATTCCAAGGAGTGATAGCGGCTACAACGCCAACTGGTTTTTTCCATACTTGCAAACGTTTGCTCGTCGTATGTGTAGGCAAGATTTCACCGTAAACGCGCTTGCCTTCCTCAGCAAACCATTCTAGAAATGCAGCGGCGCTTGTCACTTCTCCTATGGATTCATTAATTGGTTTGCCCATTTCCATCGTCATCGTTTGAGCCAAATCATCACGATGTTCTATCATCAGTTCATAGAGCTTTTTCAAATAGATCGCACGCTCATAAGCCGTCGTTTGTGACCACGTTTGAAATGCATCATAAGCAGCGTCAATAGCCACATGTGCTTCTTCTTCCCCACCAATTGGCACACTACCTACGATTTGACCATTAGCTGGATTGATAACATTTAATTTTTCTAGATTTCCCCCAAGCCATTCACCGTTTATATACATTAAATGATGTTTCATTTCCTATTACCTCCACTCTCTATTTATTCAACAAACCTATCTATTTCTTTACTACCCTATTTATTCCCTAAGTATACGCTTTATTTCTTACTCCATCTCTTCATGGGACTTCGCAGTTCCATATCACTACCTACTAGCCCCATCCTAGTTTGATGATTCTTAAAAGTCAAACTAATAGTGTTTTTTTCGAATGAAGAGCAGCCCCACAGTAAAAATGCCCCTGATGGAAATAGAATCAATCCAACTAAAAAGAGCCACCTACAAAGACAAGAGATTGTAAAGCAAAATCTCGTCTTTATAAATGGCTACTAGCTCACATCTATTGATTAACCAAAAGTAACCAGTGAATATCATAATTTCCTACTAGACGCTACTTGTATAGTTGCATTTTCGAGTGCTCCGGATTGAATGACTTCTATACAATTACTCGCATCCCTACACAGTTTTTTCGGTAATCGTATGGTGGTCCTTCATCCATCGCGCTCTAAATGCATAAGTACTCGTAGTGCTGAAACTTTTTTTGACGAAAGAATAGCTGTCTTCTTAACTGGAAATAAGCCACCAAAGATGCAATTTTGGCGGCTTATGCTTTCTATAAGACATCACATGAGTCTGATGCATAATCTTTACTAAAAGTAAGCAAGGAACACATTGTACAAAGTGCTAGAGTGCCCGAAATTGTATCTTCGGGCACTTACACTCTCTGTAGAAAGTCATCTACTCATTTCTTTCAAAGCAACTGCATTTTTCACTTGAATAGTGTAGAAACGCGATAGGCAACTATTCGCAACACTCTTTCAGTAAATCTATCATGAATAGTTTGTCGAAAGCGGGCCGAAAATAGTGCAGTGAAAATGTAGGTCATCAAACCCGACTCACCAGTATTTTATGCAAAAAACTGGGTAATCAACAGAAGTGCTGCTACCTATTATATATGTTGTAATAAAGTTTCCTGCCAACAACACTCGGCGCTAGGGGATGCCTCCCACAATAAGCCTGACAGAAAATTATATAGTTGTATTATAAGGTTAATCTATTACCTAATCAAAAGTCATCGTACTCAATTAGATTGTTATAATTTATAGTCCATTATAATCGTTTTCTTCAATTGTTTTAAGTGGCGTTTTTCATGCAATCCGACAAAAGGAAACCACTGAATCAATGGCACTCGCCCAAAAATTGGGTGTTTGAATGATTTTTCACGAAGTACGTCCTTTGTACTTGATTCATATACATCTAATAAAAAGAGGCGCGAATCATAGAGTGCATTTTTCATCTCTATTTTTGATTTGTACTCTTTCGTTGGTGCAGTATAGCCTGGAGCTTCCACTTTTATGAAACGAATCGTGGAAAGTGCAATTGGTTTCTTCATCGATTTCGGGCTATCAGGATTTGTTAGTTCTTTGGCTATATTTGTCGCTATGACTGTCTCCATACGTACAAGGTGTTCAAATATTTGTTTCGGAGACCATCCGCCATTTGAAGGTATTTTATTGAATTGTTCATCCGTTAACCCTTCAATTGCTTTAAATAACTCTTTTCGGATGATAGTATTTTTTCCTAAAATCATTTAAATATCTCCTTTGATAACCTCAGAAATCTTTTCCGTTGTTGTTGTTTGCAAGTGGTACGTTTTACATGATAGTACAGTTACTGTGTACGCCTATTTGATAGTGTAGGAACTGATTTAGTCATCTTTTTGTTTCCCTACCTACAATAGAAGCTTTTCTCTTTTTTCGCAAGTAATTTAGTGAAAAACACTTTTGCTAAAGACATTTTTATGTCGTTTAAAATGAGGGATTATTCAATTCATTTTTTTAGTAATTATCCAGATAAAGTTAATCTTCAATCAGAGGGGGGTCCTTACAGCCCGTTAATGCGGGTTAAATACTAGGACATCGACTACTCGAATACACTCAATCTTTAAAAAGTATTCCTCTCGTTATCGATGAAAAGTTCCCTAATTCTTTTCAGAATTCGCGAACCAGTATGCCGCCCCAACGAACACAGCTCCACCAATTATATTGCCAATTGTTACTGGTACTAAGTTTGCCGTCATCCCGGCCAATGAAACAGTGTCCGGGTGAGGGATCATCAACGAGAGGGAAAGCAAGGTCATATTTGCGATACTATGTTCAAACCCCGAAGTGATAAAAGCAAATAAGCACCAAAAAATCATAATCAATTTTGCTGTTTCATCCTTAAGTTTAAATGCGCACCAAACAGCCAGACAAACGAGTATATTACACAGAATTCCACGCATAAGCAACTCTACAAATGGCGTATTCATCTTGGCGCTTGCCGCTGAATTGATATAGTCCGCCGTCCCACCTATGGCCAGTCCCGAATAGACAAAAAGTGCCGCAACGAGAATAGAGCCTGCAAAGTTGCCAACATAGCTGAATGTCCAAATTTGTATGGTTTCATACCAAGTCGTTTTCTTCGTCAATATACCAATCGTCATGATCATATTATTACTTGTGAAAAGGTCTGCCCCTGCCATTAACACTAAACTTAACGCAATCCCAAATGTAACGCCCATAATAATTTTCGTTCCTGCAAAATCAGTTGGTCCTAACAAACCACCAATCGTAAAAATAAGTATGATTCCAAATCCAACGAAAACCCCAGCCATCATTGTCAATGTTAGGTATCTACTTTTACTCGTATGTAATTGATTCACTTTCGAAATGGCTGTATCACCCAACACAGCGATTGTTACTTTCATTTTTTTCCCTCCAACTACCATTAGCATGACTTTTTGGATGCCTAGTATCTTTTTTTACCCAAGTATATATTCTATCTCTAACGACTATACTACTAATCACAGATATACGGTACTTCCGACGAAAAACGGATGATAATACAACGACCAATCCGAGATATGGGGTTGGTTTTTCGTCATTCAGACAGTACACCCGGTAAACTAAACCTTCTACTAAGACAACAGTCATGGCACTGGGTAACGCCAACAGACCTTTTCGTAATTCAAGTGTATGATTGTCATGTATACTAGGCATAGTCCTAAACCCATTGTCCTATCATTAAGGGGTACTTAAAATCATTTGAGGTGTCTATCTATGAAAAAAACACGCTATGAAAATACGGATAAAAATGTATCACTTGCCACGTTTAAAGATTTACTACAGTGGCGCAAAGAAAGAAAAGGCAAACTGAAAGATTTATCATTCCAAGTGCCACTAGTAGATAAAACGGAAACTGCGTTCTTGCAATCAAATCGGACGATTCCAACAATCACTTGGATTGGCCATTCCACATTTTTAATCCAACTAAATGGACTGAATATCCTAACAGATCCAGTCTGGGCAAATCGTCTTGGCACAGATAAACGGCTGACACCACCAGGACTGCCAATTAAGGAATTACCGCCAATCGATATGGTCCTAATTTCACATAGCCATTACGATCACCTGAGCTATGGTTCTATTAAAAGGCTAAAAGGTGATCCAACTTTTTTTGTACCAATTGGACTTGGTAACTGGTTTAAAAGAAAAGGATTCAACAAAACCGTGGAATTTAACTGGTGGGATGAGCAACAAATAAGCGGATTAATGATTTCCTTTGTTCCAGCTCAGCACTGGTCAAAAAGAACACCGACGGATACAAATCACTCACATTGGGGGGGATGGATTATCCAAAATCCAAATCAAACACTCTATTTCGTAGGAGACAGCGGCTATTTCGAAGGCTTTCACACTATCGGAGAAAAGTATGCCATTGATTATTGCTTGATGCCGATTGGCGCATATGAGCCGGAATGGTTCATGGCTGCTCAACACGTAAACCCTGAAGATGCTGTCAAAGCTTTCATCAATACGCGGTCGAAAGTGATGATTCCGATGCATTACGGCGCTTATAGGTTAGCCGACGACACACCTAAAGAAGCACTTGATAGATTACAAGCTGAATGGGAGAAAAGAAAGTTAGATGGCAAGAAGTTAACTGTTTTGAAACTTGGGGAAACTATTCAGATGGAGACTCCAACTACTTGAGCTAAAAAAGAGCGAATTCCCTATACTTTCAAGGGGTTCGCTCTTTTTATGGGCTAACGATCAAGTTAAATTTCAATAATGACTGGAAGAATCATCGGTCTTCTTTTTGTCCGTGTATATAAAAGTGTTTCAACCGATTTTTTTATGTGTTGTCTGAGATTAATTCGTTGGTTTCCACTTTCGCCTCGCGAGTTGTTAATGGTCGTAATGACTAACTGATTCACTTCATTCAAAAGTGCATGTGCATCATTCCTATAGACGAATCCACGTGAAATTGTATCCGGATCGGAAATTAACTGACCATCTGTTTTACTTAGCGTTAAAACAATAACGAGCATGCCCTCCTCAGAAAGCAATTTCCGGTCACGTAACACGATGTTTCCAACATCACCAATGCCCAATCCATCTACGAAAATGTTCCCTGATTGGACTTTTCGTGTTTGGCGGGCAATGCGGTTGTTAATATCAACAACATCACCATTGTTAATTACGAAAATATTTTCTCTTTCCACACCTACGGATTCTGCTAATAAACGATGCTGATAAAGCATTCTAAACTCACCATGAATGGGAATGAAATACTTCGGCTTCATTAAGGTTAGCATTAGTTTCAATTCTTCCTGACAGGCATGTCCTGAAACATGCATACCCGTAACAGTCCCCGAGCCATAGATCACCTTGGCTCCCAAAAGATATAAATTATCAATAATACGTGATACACTTTTTTCATTTCCAGGAATTGGCGATGAAGCAAAGATAACCGTATCATCAGGGTGGACTTCTACCTCACGGAAGTTTGAACTGGATAGACGTGACAGAGCCGCCATAGGTTCTCCTTGACTTCCCGTGCAAAGAATAGCAACCTTCTCCGGATCCATTCCCCTAACTTCATTTTTATCAATTAACATTCCTTCAGGGATAGTCAAATATCCGAGTTCTGAAGCAACCGCTACTACATTCACCATACTTCGGCCAAGCAATGCAAGCTTGCGGTTCGTTTTTTGCGCGGCATCTACTACTTGCTGTACACGATGAACGTTAGAAGCGAAAGTAGAAATAAATACTTTCCGACGGGCTTTGCGGAATGCTTCTTCAATATGTCCGCCTATAAGTATCTCAGACGGATTAAAACCAGGACGTTCCGCATTGGTACTTTCTGATAACAATAGCAACACACCATCACTGCCGATTTTAGCCATTTTATGAATATCCGGATAGTCATTATTGACAGGCGTTAAATCGAACTTGAAATCACCAGTATGCACAACCGCCCCCTCTGGCGTATGAAATACAACACCTAAACAATCAGGAATGCTGTGGTTTGTTTTGAAAAATGTTACTTTCACTGTTCCAAACTCCAAATCTGAATCAGAATCAATCAGAACTAACTCAGTTTGCCTAAAAAGTCCGTGTTCTTTTAACTTAAGCCCAATTAAACCTAGCGTTAATCGTGTCGCATAAATCGGCATATTTAATTGCTTTAATACGTACGGAATGCCTCCAATATGATCTTCATGTCCATGAGTGATAACTAACGCCCGAATCTTATCCTTATTTTCCTGTAAGTATGAAATATCCTGGATAATCAAATCAATTCCTAATAAACTTTCATCTGGAAACTTAGCACCACAGTCAATCACAACGATATCGTCTTCATATTGTAAGACATACATATTTTTCCCAATTTCATTAATACCACCTAGTGCAAAAACTGATAATTTATTTTCAGTTTTAATCAAATTTAATAGCCTCCTACTTTTGAAATAATACTCAAAGTATGCCCGTAAAAAGTTCTTTTATGATTTAAGCTTCTTAAGAGAACATTCGAGTAGCAGTTTGGCTGATGATAAGTTCGTCTGTCATTCTTTTAAGAGCTACCTCTTCCAACTATCTGCAGACTTTAAAGTAAATAAAAACCGATTCCCATAATCAGATAAGCGGCGAAAAGGACCAGACCTTCAAACCAATTCGATTCACCATCATTGCATAGAGTAATGACAAGGAATGTCGCGGATACCATCGCCACCAGCTCTGGCACAGTGAAAACAAGGGCCATTGGTTCCGACATTGTTAGTGAAATGAGTACGAGGATTGGCGCAACGAACATGGCAACCTGCAACGTGGAACCTACTGCAATTTCCACAGCTACATCCATCTTATTCTTGACCGCCATTGTGATTGCGGACACATGTTCCGCCGCATTTCCAACAATCGCAACGATAATGACGCCAATGAACAATTCGGTCCATCCAAACTTTTCACCAAGCATTTCAAATGTATGAACCAGCTGCTCTGATACGAAAGCAACCGTTAGCGTCGCTAAAAATAGCACAAGAATCGACTTACGCTTTGTCCATTCCGGCGTTTCCTGCTCCTCCACTACCTTATCTGAAGAGGCGAAGACGCCACGGTGCGTCACCAGTTTGAAGAACAGCCCCGCAAGATAAAGGGCAATTAGTATTACCGCGATGCCGATACTCAAGTTAAATGTCGTTTGTGTATCCATTGACATGGAGAAAATCTCTGGGATGACAAATGCCACAATGACAGCAAAAATTAGCAATCCCGAATTGTATTGTGCATCATGGAGACTGAAATTTTGACGTTTGAATTTGATGCCCCCTGCGAAGAAGGAAAGCCCAAGCACCAGCAACAGATTCCCAAGTACAGAGCCTGTAAGCGAAGCCAAGACGATGCCCACCATTCCTGCCTTCAATGTAAAAATGGAAATGATGAGTTCGACTGCGTTGCCAAATGTCGCATTCAACAACCCACCAATCCTCGGTCCACTAACAATAGCAAGGCTTTCTGTAGCCCGACCTATGTATCCTGAAAGCCCTATGATGCTTATACAGCAAAGGATGAACATCATGATGTCCGACCAATTTAGGAATGCACCAGCAATCACGAGTGGGACACCGGTGATAACAAGGATGGCAAATAACCGATTCAACAGAATCACCTCTTGGGATAATTGAAATCTTCTCCCTATCTTTCCCTTATGAAGATAAAACAAACTTAAAAATGTGTTCATAACTTATTTTGATGCAGCCATATCGTAATGCAATGATAGTTCAAAAAACCAACCGGATTACTGTCGGTTGGTTCGTAGTTTTTCTTATGCATTTGTAAATTGTTTACCAACTAACTTCATGCACCCGACGTCAATCCCAGATCTTTTTATCCAATACTTAACGTCTTTCTGTTTTCTACTATCACGCCCGTTGACTTGGCTTATGACGGGAGGAATCCCCAAGCGAATTCAATGGGGGGTTTTATTTCAACCTATATATCATGACATTTCCATTAACTTGATTTTAGGTGCTCTTGAGCATGCAAACAATCTATAAGTTCTTTTACGGCAACTTCACCTGCATGAATCCACCTATTTTTATCAACGATTTCCCCATCTGGATCAATCGGTTTTTGGAATTGGCTAAAACCAGTTGCATTTAACAATGAACTTTCATCACTATCTAGACCAACATGCACGACATGCTTAATCACATAAGGTGTTTCAAATTCTATGGAAGCATTATATTCATCAAGTTCTCCGTCCGTTACGAAAAATGGAATTCGCACATAAATAGTTTCACCGCCTTCGCGGCATAAAATATGGTCAAAACATCCTTTATGATAATCCCAGTTTCCACCTAAGTGATAGCCGAGCCCTTGAATACAATCACTCACAACACCAAATGAAGCCCTTTGCCCATCAAGCTCAGTTTGTAATTTCAACATTGTTTTTCCTCCTTGTAAATTGCTCTATAAACAGCATTCACAAAAGAAGGCGGAAAAATACTACCAACATTTACAAGGACAACAAAAGAAAAAATGTAGCAAGCAGTCTCTTTATTCCCTTCCCTATCCGCATCAAATTCATAGTGCGTTAGATTATTTCCAAACCGTTCGACTATTTGATTGCCTACGAGGCATTTCCTATAATGTCCCCATTTCAGAACGTTAATTCTCCATTTCTTTTGCTAACATTGAGAGCTTGTAGATTGTTTTCCAATTCCGCATCGTTGAAGGAACCTTTAGTCTTTGTAAATTATTCGCAAGCTTAGCGTTTCGAACACCACGCCGTAACAACAGATAAACTTCCCGCCCTTCGATCATATACTCATCATTGTCACTTTTATAAGTGGCCAATCGATCGATTCCTTCTTGTGAAGGTTTGTCCTGCAATAAAGAAACGTAAAGGCTTTCTCCTTCTGAAGTAAGTTTTGCTTCTGCTACAGCTTCCTCAGTAAACGGACAATTCTTAGTAATCCATTCCAACTCTGCAGCCGTTCTGATTACAACATTGATCGAAAATCCGAAGACCTTCTCAATCTCCCCTTGAATACACTTGATTAGGGATTGCTCACTTTCATCTGATTCGAACAAAACGTTACCACTTTGAATATAGGTCTGCACCCGGCTAAAGCCCAGCATTTCAAATAGCTGTCGTAGTTCTACCATTTTTATTTTATTATGCCCACCCACGTTAATGCCGCGTAGTAATGCAATATTAATTCTCATCCCAATATCCCGCCTTTCTATTAGTAACAACCATTCATTCAAACAAAAGGTGTCTATCTTCTCTACCCAATCTATTAGTAAATTCCACTCATTTAGCCTAATTCCTCTAGCGTGTCATTACAATACGGTTTCGATTAAGTCACGCTGTGCGTTTTTTCGCGTGTTAAAGGATATCATTACCATGAAATGGGTTATGACCGTCTTGAAGCACATTATGACCGCCACACACGAGTTTATGCTCGCCATGCCCTTTTTCTCCATAAAAAAAATTGATTGTCTCCTAAAAAAGAGCCAATCAATTTCCATTGAATATTTATCCCAATATATCAATCACTCGCTTCACATATGGTCTCTTATCATAGGAACGATATAATTCACACGAAAGTTTAATAGGATCGCCAAAGAAAAATCGTTCATATAACGTTTCGCGAGTACCAAAAGAGCTCATCGTTAAATCCCATGCTAAACGAAATATTTTGACGCGATCCTCTGCATTTTTGGATTTAGCCTGCAAATATTGATCTAAATCTTTTCTAACACTTGATTGAAAAGCTTTTTCCGTTGGAATGGACATCAAGCCACTTGCACCTAAAAGCTGAATAATTTCAGTAAATCTCGGGTAAACCCGTGGAAATATATTAATCGCGATTTGCAGTGTTGTTCGATTGGGTCGCATGAATCCCCATTCATCGATTTCAGCTTCAATTTCTGATTTCAATACCAATGCCTTCATTGTTTCTAAAGCTACAATAATTTCAGAAGCCTTTTCTTGAACATGCTGATATTCACCGATATTAATGGTCTCGATGATTGACTGAACTATTCCCAATACAAATTCCGTTTTGACAATTTGTCTAGAAACAACTTGATGCAATGTAAATGGTAAGAACGAACTCAAAGCCACGAAACTGTTCGATACTTCTATGTTGTCGTAGTAAAACACGCGCTCCCATGGGACCAATACATTGTCGAAAACAACGATCGTATCCATTTCCTCATACCGCGAACTTAATGGATAGTTAAATGTAGAGTCGCCCCCAACAAATGATTCTCTGCAGACAAACTTTAGACCATGACTATTACTAGGGATAGAAAACGCAAATCCATACGCTTTATCATCAACCCCACCCGCTGAAATCACCATGATTTCATCCGTTATGCCGCCCTGTGTTGCCAGCAACCGCGCACCTTTTATAATGATTCCCGCTTCGTTTCTATCCATCACTTTGGCAGCAATCGGCTCATCTGAATCTTCAAAATAGAATTGCCCCCGGTTTACTTGTGGGTCAATAAATGTATGTGTCATGGACAAATCATTTTCACGTGCATATTCATAGAACGCAAGTATGTTTTCCGGGAAACAATTTTCTTTTCCTTCCAATAAACCCACAGACGATGCAAGAGCCATTAACACAGTATTCATATAATCTGGACTTCTTCCCATCATACCATTGTTCGATTTAGCCCACTGTTGAACCATTGCCCGCCTTTTAACTAAATCCTCTTTTGATTTCGGCTGCAAATAAGACAGACCTATTGAATCTCCAGTTGATGGCGATGGATAGGTCATGACGTCTTTACATGTCGCATCATATTGCAAATCATATAGCGCTGCCTGGCTTTCCATGACACCTTTGAATGCAGGATGTTTAGAAATATTGTCCGTTACAAGTTTACCATCTATCCATACATTCGTTTGTAGCCGATCAATTCGTTCAAGATAATCGTTTCCTGTAATCGCTGGCATAGACACACCCCTAACTAATAGTAGCGGATTGTTTTAGCATCCATCTATTTCTTTAGTTGTATACTATTATTATGTTCTTTCGGTTGTTACAAGGTCGTATCTATGCCCATGCGTATTATCAGCAAATCTTACTTAAAAGCGATAGCAGCTTTGACTGCTTTTTGCCACCCAGCGTATAAGTCTTCGCGTTGTTGCTGCTCCATTTTCGGTTCGAAAGGTCGGTCTAGATTCCAATGAGCGGAGATTTCTGAGCGATCCGTCCAAAAACCAACGGCAAGACCTGCTAAGTAAGCAGCTCCTAGTGCAGTTGTTTCACTAATCAGTGGACGCTCGACAGGTACATTTAATAAGTCTGCTTGAAATTGCATAAGGAAATCGTTTTCAACTGCGCCGCCGTCTACACGTAACGTTTTTAAAGAGATTCCAGAATCTGCTTCCATTGCATCAAGTACATCCTTTGTTTGATATGCAAGTGATTCCAATGTTGCACGGATAAGATGTTCTTTCTCTGTGCCACGTGTCAATCCGAAAATGGCACCTCTTACATCGCTATCCCAGTAAGGTGTTCCAAGGCCGACAAATGCTGGCACAACGTAAACGCCTTCTGTCGATTCAACGCGTTTAGCATATTCTTCACTTTCAGATGAATTACGGAACATTCTAAGTCCATCACGCAACCACTGAATGGCAGATCCTGCAACGAAAATACTACCTTCGAGTGCATACTCTACTTTTCCGTCGATCCCCCACGCAAGGGTTGTCAATAGACCATGTTCTGACTTGACTGCTTTATCCCCCGTATTCATCAGCATGAAGCAACCAGTTCCATATGTGTTTTTTACCATGCCACTTTCAAAACAAGCTTGTCCGAACAATGCGGCTTGTTGATCACCGGCGATTCCAGCAATCGGAGCAGCATGACCAAAGAAGTGACTTTTTTCCGTATGCGCATAAATCTCAGAAGAGGGACGGACCTCTGGTAGCATTGATGCAGGGACGTCTAAGATAGAAAGCAATTCCTCATCCCATTTTAATTCGTGAATATTGTACATAAGTGTTCTCGAAGCATTGGAATAGTCGGTTACATGCCTTTTCCCGCCAGATAATTTCCATACAATCCATGTATCAATTGTTCCAAATAGAAGATCTCCACGCTCCGCCTTTTCTCTTGCCCCTTGTACATTGTCCAAAATCCATTTCACTTTTGTGCCTGAGAAATACGCATCGATAAGTAAGCCAGTTTTATCTCGAAACAGATCATTGTAACCGCTCTCTTTCAGTTCGTCGCATATTTCGGCAGTTTGACGTGATTGCCAAACAATGGCATTGTAAATGGGTTTTCCTGTATTTTTATCCCATACTACTGTTGTTTCGCGCTGATTTGTTATGCCAATGCCTTCGATTTGTTCAGCTGCAATATTCTTTTCTGACAATACACCTGCAATCACAGCTAAAACGGAGCTCCAGATTTCGTCTGCATTATGTTCGACCCATCCAGATTGAGGAAAGTATTGAGTGAATTCCTGTTGGACTGTATGTAAAATCTTACCGCTTTTATCGAATAGAATTGCCCGCGAACTTGTTGTGCCTTGGTCAAGAGCCATTATATATTTTTTAGTCATTAGTTAGTCCCCCATATAGTGAGTTTTTATTACATAATGTATGAATCTTCTTAGCTATTCTGTAACACTTTGTTTTGCGACTTGTGCCGACTCTTTTCTTAATGAATACTGTGCACCTAACAATACCGCTAACACAATACTACCAACAATCCAAAATGCAATGCTAGTAACACCTTCAAACACTTGTTGATAAAACAGCGCTCCAAATGTTCCGCCCAATAACGGACCTACGACAGGTATCCATGCGTAACTCCAATCCGACTTCCCTTTCCCAGGAATCGGCAAAAAGAAATGGGCTATACGCGGGCCTAGATCACGGGCTGGGTTAATGGCATAGCCAGTTGTTCCACCCAATGAGACCCCAATGGCAACAATCAACGCACCTACAATTAGTGGATTCAGGCCTTCCGTAAACTCATTTGCACCGATTGCTAGTAAACCAAGCAGTAAAATGAACGTACCAATTATTTCACTCGTTAAATTGGAGAGTGGATGACGTATTGCCGGAATTGTAGCGAATACAGATAACTTCGCCGCTTCGTCTTCAGTTTCCTTCCAGTGAGGCAAGTAATGGAAATAAACAATGATTGCTCCACAAATCGCTCCAAGTATTTGAGCTAGCATATACACGGGGACATCAGCCCATGGGAATTCACCAATGGAAGCCATTCCGAGGGTCACCGCGGGATTCAAGTGTGCACCGCTGACACCACCAACTGCATATACCCCCATTGCAACGGCGAGTCCCCATCCAATTGTGATTACAATCCAACCAGAGTCTTGGGCTTTCGACTTCTTCATCAAAACACCACCGACGACTCCAGCTCCGAAAACAATTAAAATCATTGTCCCAACTAGCTCTGCTATAAAGGGTGTCATTTTTAATCCACCTTCGTTTCTATTTTGTAGTGGTTGATTTTAGACATGAAAAAGCCCACGTTTAAACACCTACATTACGTAGGGTTCAAACGTGGACTCCTTAGCTCAACCACTTACTATTGACTTGCTATTAGTATATTCTTATTAAAAAAGACTGTCAATCTTTGATGAATGAATCCCACAGCTCATGGTCTGATGTTGTTACTGCGACAGCACCCGCATCCAATGCATCTTGGACATGTTTTTTTGTCCGAATCAAGCCTCCATTAATAATTGGAATTCCTGTTCTATCATACACTTCGCTAATGAGTTCTGGTATTACCCCCGGCAACATTTCAATATAGTCAGGAACTGTCTGATCAATCAAGGAATAACTTTTTTCCAAAGCGATTGTATCTAAGAGAAACATGCGTTGAATAGCGATAATTCCTTTGGCTTTCGCTTTCATGATCATATTGGACCTCGTCGAAATAATGCCAGCTGGTCTAATGTCATTGCATAGAAAATCGGCAGCAAAATTATCCGTTTTCAATCCTTGAATCAAATCGGCATGGATGATTACTTTTTTCCCATATTTCTCTGCTTCTGTTTTGAGCGTTTTAAGATTGCCAACATGCACTTCTAAAAGAACAATGTATTCAAATGGGCTTTTTAGCAACTGTTCAAACTGCTTTAAGCTTCGCGCAGCGGGCAATATCTTTTGATCGTGAAAAGGCATCTTTTGCACTGCCTCCTTTCATGCTTCCTGTCTCCAATATAGCATGTTACAACACTGTTGTTGCAATTGTCAGCTCATCAGCCAGTTCTTTTTCGTATTGCTGACGCTCTGCATCTGTCCACTCGAAAATGAATGCCATTTCATCTAGCACATCTTTTTTCCCTGCTTTAACGTTGTCAATATTGAAGAACATATCCCCAGTTCTCCGAACAAAGAAATCAGTTGGTTTGGCAACCATTTCAGATTCGATTGCATAGCGTAATTTCACATAAAGAATACGTGGAATTGCTGTGTGTGCTTCAAAGGGTATCGCAAATACTTGGTCAACATTGGTGCCATAAAGTGTTGCCAAGTGTCGACTTTGTCGTTCTGTAAATCCAGCTAATTGACCTTTTTCAATCGCCTTGGCCATAAATCGGTTCATATTTGATGAACCACCAATATCACCACCTGAGATTGGCAAATTCTTCGTCACACACTTATTAAAATGACGAATTTCTTCATGACTAAGCTGATCAACTATTTTATCCACCACAGTTTCCGCCATTTTACGATAGCCGGTCAATTTCCCACCTGCAATTGTAATAAGACCTTTCTCCGATTCCCAAATCTCATCTTTTCTCGATACTTCCGACGGACCTTTGCCCTCCTCATGGATGAGTGGTCTGACTCCTGCCCAACTTGACTCTACGTTTTCCGCTGTCAAGTTAAGACTAGGGAACATATATTGAATCGCATTTAAGATATACGAGCGATCCTCTTCAGTAATTTGCATCACTTTCGGATCTCCTTCATAGAATGTATCCGTTGTTCCCACATAAGCTTTTCCATCGCGAGGCACTGCAAAAATCATACGTTTATCGGGTGTGTCAAAATAAACTGCTTGGTGCAACGGAAAGTCTTTTTGATCGAATACAAGATGCACACCTTTTGATAAAATTAAGTGTTTTCCTTTTGTTGTAGCCTCGCCTTCGATCCCCTTCACATCATCTACCCAAGGTCCAGCCGCATTGACAACTTTTTTCGCCTTAATAACAACTTTTTTATTTGTTAATGTATCTAACACTTGCACACCAGCAATTTTTTCTTGTTTATAAATAAAGGTTTCTGCTTTCGCATAGTTTGCTAAGGTTGCGCCTTTTTCAGCGGCCGCTTTCATAACTTCAATTGTTAGGCGAGCATCATCAGTGCGGTATTCGACGTAAATGCCGCCGCCTAATAATCCTTCTTGTTTCACAAGCGGTGCTTTCTGAAGGGTTTCTTCTTTTGTTAACATCCTTCTTCTTTCAGCTTTCTTAACGCCTGCGAGAAAGTCATATACTTTCAAACCAAAGGAAGTCGAGTATTTGCCAAACGTTCCTCCTTTATGAAAAGGAAGGACCATCCATTCTGGAGTCGTGACATGTGGTCCATTTTCATAGACGATTGCCCGCTCTTTTCCAAGTTCCGCTACTTCTTTAATTTGAAATTGTTTTAAATAACGTAATCCGCCATGGACAAGTTTTGTCGAACGGCTTGAAGTGCCCGAAGCAAAGTCTTGCATCTCGACAAGCGCTGTTTTCAACCCACGTGCCGTAGCATCTAAAGCGATTCCAGCTCCTGAAATTCCGCCTCCGATTATGAGTAAATCAAATTCCTCTGTTGCTAATTTGTCTAATGTCTCTTCCCGTTCTAATGATGAAAAGTTTGTCATTTATCTCGTCTCCTTCTAAATTATGGTATTTTATAAGTGAAAAAGAGACCTCAAGAAATAAGTTGCGATACGCAACCATTCCCTGAGGTCTCTCATTAGCTCAAACCCAATATATTAACTTACATCTAGTTTATCATATATCCAATGAATTACATAATAGTTTGTTTCATCGGTAGATACAATCGTCGTCCCCTTGTTCATTTGTATACAATGACTTTTATTTTCAGGATTAAATACCAATGAATCCTCCGCAATCACCTGCAAAAACAAGCCATTTGGAATCCGATAATGCTTGTTTTTTCATTAAATTACTTTTCATTCAAATCCTCACATTTATCAGAATTCCATCATGAATTTGATTATATTTTGATAGTTTCTTTCTCAATACTATCTACTTTAATACTAGTAATTATTGAACCATTTACCTCTTGAACACCTTCTACCCTTTCATTCACCTCATGAATTCCCTCAATTTTTTTAGGAATTAATACAAGAAATAACAAAGACCCCGCCGCAAGTGCTATAAAAATCAATGACGTATTAGCTAACGCATTTACTCCATTGCCTTTAGCGGCGAATAAAGCAAACCCTACTAGTGCGAAAGAAGCCCCTAAACGTTGTGCAACATTCTCAATCACTGTATTAGTAAATGTAATAACATTCATACGGGATAAAGTTGCTTTTGAAACAATAATCGCTTTTATTACTGGGTTATTGAAACCAGAGCCAATTCCTATTAAACTCATTGCGATAAATAGATACGTAAATGAAGCATCTATCTTAACCATGGTTAGCATAACTAAGCCTACAATAAAAGTAACTATACCCGTTCCGAGCATCACACGAGCAGAAAACCTTTTAATAATTCTACCACTCAATATTGCAGCCCCTGAAGCCCCTAAGAATATCGCCATTTGCAAGATGCCAACAGTCGTAGCAGATTTCCCTTGTACATTTTGCACAAAAAATGTCAATAAATACATGACGCCCGCGAACCCAACCAGCAACAAAACAGCCATCACTGTCGGAACCCAAAAACTTCGGTTAGTCACATAATTCAAGTCAAGCAGAGGTTCTTTCCGTCTTTTTTCAACACTGATTAATAAGAATAAGCCAATAGCAAAAACCGCAAAGGAAGGCAGCCACAAACCGGAAGTAAATCCATAATTATTAATAAACGTTGGGATTGTTAAAAGACCTACTAATACAACTAGTACGAAAACCACACCTAAGAAGTCGAAAGAACGTCGAGTCTCCATTTTAATACTTGGTACGCCTAAGAAAAACAATGAAAATGCGACGCCTCCAAGAACTGCAGTAAACCAAAAACTAGATGTCCATCCTAAAGTATCTACAAATATCCCGCTTAATACCGGACCAAATAGGGCACCAATAGTAGATAATGCGATAAATAAACCAAGTGTCTTTCCACGCTTCTCGCCCGTGAAAAACCTTCCGGCATAAGCAATGCCAGAAGGAGCTATAGCAGCGCCGGCCATTCCTTTGAAAAAGAGACCTACTACTAATACCCAAAAAGCCGGTGAAAGTGCAACCAACATAGATCCTATCACCATAAATACTGCGCCTAATAGAATAACAACCTTTAGACTAAAAGCATCACCTAGCCATCCTAATAAAGGCTGGAATCCAGTTAGGCCAAGAGCAAGTCCTAACTGCATCCATACCGCATGCCCTGGACCTAAATCAAAACTTGCTAACATGTGGGGATATGCTGGTAGGTGTGTAGCTAAACTTAACATAACAAAGAATGTCCCAAAGCATATAAAATAAAAACCTCTAGTAATTGATTTCTCATCAAATAATTTTTCTTCCACTATTATTACCCCCTTGGTTTTTAAGTAGATACGTTCTGGTTGGAGTCGTAGGAAATCTAGCCAAACACCGCAATAAGAATATTCAGTTAATTTTACGGATTTTCTTTTGCTTAACTCCCCTTTTGAATTATCTCCTACTTCCATTTCCACATTGAACAAGCGTATCGAAACCAGCAAAAAAATGTTGAATACGGAGCACTTATTCAGAATTTAATGCTCACTTCAACTTAATCCCCAAACAGTTCACTTAGAAAAGAGCGACCAAGAATTAATTCACTTAAATTAACGTCTTCAACTTCTCAATTTCATTATAAAAATGGGGCAACTGTATAGTTGCCCTTAAATTTACTATCCTAGCTCGATAACACACGCTTTTTTATGCGTGTATTCTAGTATCGAATCGGTGCCGTATCCACTTTCTTTAAATCCACCAAATGGTAACCCAGGACCTACCCTGCCATAAGTGTTCACCCAGATATTACCTGCCGCAATTCTACGAATCATCTGATGGGCACGACTCAGATCATTCGTCCATACCCCTGCACCTAAACCAAAAGAGGTATCATTTGCAATTGCAACCGCTTCTTCTACTGTATCAAAAGGCATAACAGTTGCAACCGGACCAAAAATCTCCTCTTGGCAGATGCGAAGGGAATTACTGTTAACCTTTAACAATGTTGGTTCGACCCAATAACCCTCGGATAGTTGCGGCTGGTCAGAAAAGAAAACTTCTCCACCATGTCTTCCACCAAAGACTATTTCAGCTCCCTCTTCTACACCTAAGTCAATATAAGAACAAACCTTCTCATACTGCGCCAAGTTGGCGATTGGCCCCATTGTACTTTCCGGATTCATTGGGTCACCTAGTCTCGTTATTTCTGGATTCAACATTTTTCCTTTAATGCGTGTTATCATCTCCGCGAAGATAGATCGTTGAATAAGTATTCTGGAACCGCCGACACATAATTGCCCTGCGTTTCCTGTAAAAATACTTCCGGTTATTCCATCAGCCGCTTTATCTAAATCTGCATCTGCAAAGACAATATTTGGAGACTTTCCTCCAAGTTCAAATATTAATGGTTTAGGATTTCCAGCTATAGTTTGAGCAATTGCCTTAGCAGTTGTTCCAGAACCAGTTAAGCTCACTTTGTTTATTTCTGGATGACTAACTAAAGCATCTCCTATTTCACTACCTAAACCCGAAATAACACTAAGTACACCTGGAGGTAGAATTTCGGCTAACAATTCACCATAACGTAGTGAAGATGCCGCTGCGTGCTCCGATGGTTTAATTATTACTGTATTACCTGCTACAAGAGCATAGGCTGCTTTTATCGTGAATGTAAACAGTGGTGCATTCCAAGGCGTTATCCCTAACACTACCCCTAAAGGTTCACGTAGCGTACACCCGAAGCTACTCTTTCCCATTTGAATCGTTTCACCTTCACTGCCTTCAGATGCGGCTCCCGCCGCATCATACCATATTTGTTTTAGCGCAGGAATAAGACCATAGCTAGTTTCCCTAATGACCCACCCATTTCCCCTTGTTTCCAACGCTGATAATTCCTCACCATGCTCGGCTAGTAAATCACCAATGCGCCTCATGTATTCTGCCCGTTCTATAGAAGGTAGTTCCGCCCAGCTTGGAAAAGCTTTACGTGCTGAAGCTACGACCGTTTCAACATCTTCTATAGTACTTCTTGGTATTTTAGCCCAAACCTTGCCTGTTGAAGGGTCAATATTATCTAACATGTCTCCCGTAGATGCTGGAGTTTGATCCCCGTTTATTAGATTATGATACTTTTTCAATTCATTAGCAGTGATCAAAACTAATTCACCCTTTCTAATGGTTGGGATAAGTAGATTTATATTACCATCCTAATGCTAAAGCTACCTGTTCATTGTTATGTTGAGTTGAACCAAGATAATTTTCAAAGAACCGAGCACGCTTCAAATATAGGTGACAATCGATTTCTTCAGTGAACCCAATTCCACCATGGATTTGGATATTTTGCGAAGCTATGCGGATAAAAGCTTCTGTTGAAAAAGATCTTGCACTGTGTATCGCGCCTTCACGGTCTTCATAGTCATTTTCAAGTGCCCAGTTAGCGTAATGACTTAAAGAACGAGCTGCTTCCAAGTCCATTTTCATATCTGCAATCCGATGCTTAATTGCTTGAAAACGACCAATTGGTTGACCAAATTGCTTGCGAATAGTTGCGTAATCTGTGGCCATATCAACAACCCGCTCCATACCTCCAACCATCATGCTGCTAAGCGCTGCATTCAAGTATAATAATCCCTCTTGTAAAATTGGCCACCCTTGATTGATTGGGCCAAGTAGTTGTTCTTTCGAAATTCTTACATTAGTAAAGGTTAACTCAGTTAGGTGACGCGTTTCATCTATACATTGTTGTACTTTAATTACTGTTTCATTTGTGCGATCCAGTAGCACTAGGGATAGCCCATCTCCCTCATTACCTTCATCCGTCCGAACGAGAAGTATAATTGTATCAGCTAGATCCCCATCAGGAACCAATGTTTTAATCCCATCTATAATCAAATCATCGCCATCTAATCGTGCACAACACTCAATTTCATCCGGATTGTAGTCTTTCTTCGGTTCTAACCAAGCAAGGGTTATACTTCTAGATCCTGATGCAATATCCGTTAAGTACTTTTCTTTCTGTCCTTCCGAACCATACTTCTCAAGTAGCGGGACCGCCAAAGCCATTGTTTCCAAATAAGCCCCTGGCAATATCACTTTTCCGATTTCCTCAAAGACAGGAACGAGGTCTAATGCTTCGAGACCTAGACCTCCATATTCTTCTGAAATAGTGATACCCATACAACCAAGTTCAGCCAAACCAGAAAAGACTGATTGTAAAGCTTTTATATCACCTTTAATAAACTCCCTAGCAACCTTGGTTTGTCCAACGTCATTTAAGTATTTGCAAACAAACCCACGGAACATTTCTTGTTCTTGATTTAACGAAAAATCCATATGATCCACACCTCCATTTAATCTATCGGCCCATATCTTTTGGCAAACCAAGTATTCTCTCTCCAATTGTATTGCGGAGAACTTCACTTGTTCCTCCACCAATCGTCATTCCAAATGACTGAAGAAATTTCTCTTGCCAGCTTGAGTCCACAAGTGCATCTTCTTTCCATAAAACGCCCTGATGACCTTGAATCGACATAGCAAATCCAAATAACTCTTTTGTTAATTCACTGACCATTAGCTTATCCATTGAACCTTCTGCACCAGGTTGACCATCTTTAAGCGTTTTTGTCAGGTGTCTATAATAATTCAAGAGAGAACCACGAAAACGAATATAGATACTAACCATCTTCTGACGTATAAAAGGATCTTTTAGCATTGGCTGTCCATTTACACGAAGTTCTTTTGTTAACGCAACTAATTCATCAAACTGTTGCTCTAACGTAAATAATTGAGCTCCAATACCTGTACGTTCATGCATGAGCAAGGCAATCATGACTCTCCAACCTTCATCAAGCTCACCCACCATATCAGTGTCATACGCGACTGCATCGGTTAAATACACTTCATTAAACTCTTGCTCTCCGTCCATCTGTACAATCGGTTTAGTCTCAACTCCTGGTTGATTCATATCTAAGAGAAATACAGTGATTCCTTTGTGTTTTTTTTCTTGATGGCTTGTTCGAACTAGCAAGAAGCATCGATCGGCCAAATGGCCAAAACTCGTCCAAACCTTCTGACCGTTAATAATCCATCGATCACCTGACTTTACAGCACTCGTTTGAATAGCGGATAAGTCCGATCCAGCATTTGGTTCTGAGTATCCTTGACTCCAAACTTCTTCTCCAGTGAGTATTTTATTAATATACCGTTCTTTCTGTTCTTCAGTGCCTATTTGCATTAATGTCGGAGCAACCATGTGAAGACCTATATAATTGACAAGTGGTGGCGCCTTTACCCGTACCATTTCTTGTTGGTAGACGATTTCTTCCATCAATGTAGCATCTCGTCCCCCATACTGTTTAGGCCAAGCAATAGCTGCCCATCCACCTTCATATAAAGTATTTTGCCACTTTCTCAAGAAATCTGAGTACTCATCCACTTCTTCGGGCAATTTTCTATTTCCTTCTAACCATCCTGCTGGCAGGTTATTCTCTAGCCATGTCCTTAATTCCAAACGAAATTCTTCTTCTTTCTTTGTGAATGAGAAATCCATAAATTATTCCTCCTCCTTGTAGAGTTGTCTATTTCACTGAAATCCATTGTGGAAGTGCTCTGTCTTCCAAGATATCTTCCCATATCATTTGAACAGGCATGCCAATTTCAATATCTTCTGGTTTACACTGCAGTACATTACATGTGATTTTCACTTCTGGTACTTCTGCTAACTCAGCTTGCGCAATAATCAATGGCAATTCATCCTGGAAACCAGGTAAGAATGGGCGATAGGAAATGACATACGAATAAATTCTTGCTTTTACATCACTGCCAAGATTTATCCAGCTAAGTTCCGTGCTTCCACACTTTGCACAACTTGGTCCAGGAGGATGTGCATACTCATGACAACTATCACATCTTTGCAAGCTCAACTCATGGCGATCGGCCGCATCCCAATAAGGACTGTTATCTTGATTTTTGAGTGGAATTGGTTTTTGGTATCCCATTGTAATCCCTCCTAATTTCTAAGTATCATTGCACCGGCAATATCTGGACCACTCCAGCCCGTACATATTCCAATTTCACATTCTTTCACTTGACGATCTGTTCCTTTATACTGATGGCGCAATTGCCTAACAATTTCTAGCACGTTATTCATACCGTGTGTATAGCCTTCGGATAACATCCCTCCAGCTGTATTGGTTGGCAACTTGCCACCTATCCGCAAATTACCTTCTGCAACAAAGTTTCCGATTTCCCCTTTAGGCGCAAGACCATACGCTTCAAGTTGGCGAAGAACTACCCAGCTAAAACAATCATAGATAGAAGCAACTTGAATATCTTCCGGCTTCACACCGGCAGACTTATACAATTCAGCTGCCACATAATCTGATGCCACCTGGTCCAAATCGGACCAATAATGAGCATGTGGATGACATTGCCTAGCTGACATCCCCATAATATATACAGGTTTTGATTTACAATCCTTGGCTCTCTCCGCCGATGTCACAATAATTGCGTTTGCTTCATCCAACTCAAGACAAGAATCATGTATATTAAATGGATAACTGATATCCGGAGTTTCTAGATACTGTTGCATTGTCAAAGGTTTACCATGCAAAAATGCTTTTGGATTCCTTTGCGCATGCTCATAGAAACTTGTGCAAACATGTCCAAGATGTTCTTTAGTAATTCCCGTTTTATGCATATGACGAGTTGCAAACATACCAAACCACTGTGAAGGGCTTGCGGAACCATATGGAATAATATAACTTCCACCTGGTAAAGCTTCTTGTAACATATCAGGATCATATCCACGACCCACACGTTGCCCTGAACTACCGTTCATAGAGCGGAAGATTAAAACAGTATTTAATTGTCCCGTTTCAATTAGTCCGACAGCATCTGCTATTAACATCTCCGTACTGCTCCCACCACCTAAAATATCCTTAACATACTTCGGACGGACACCTAGATAGGTTGCCAACTGATGGGAAGTACAAGAGTCATTCTCGTTATAACTCATAAACCCATCAATATCTCGAGCATCTAGACCAGCATCATTAAGGGCCGCTCTGGCAGCATCTAATGCTAAATGCAGTGGAGTTGTTCCAGACTTTCGCGAACGTTCACTTTCTCCTACTCCAACAATTGCATAGCGGTCAGCTATTTTCCCCATGATAAAACCTCCGTATTTCTATTTACTTGGATTTTTCTTATCGAAAACGTAATGTGGACTTACCGGAACCAACTACCTCACCAGGTGCTTTTTCAGCTTTTAGTGCTAAATCAACAAAGCGTACACCAACTTCTTCATAAACCTTTTCTACAATTGCGGAACATGTAATTCGGTCACCTGGTCTGGTCACTGCACCAAATCGCATACGAAATCGAGATGGTTCGGCACAATCTCCAGCGATCCCCATGACATATTCACCCAAAAACCCCATCACCAACATGCCATGGGCAATTACGCCATCCATTCCAACCTTTTGAGCAAATTCATCATCCGTATGTAGCGGATTGAAATCTCCTGATGCACCTGCATACTTCACTAATTGTACTTTTGTAATCGTTTGCTTTGTTAATGATTCAAGCTGCTGTCCTTCTTTCAGTGACTCAAATTCCAACACCATTCGATTCCCTCCATTTCTTAGTTGGCCAAATTCCGATACACAATCGTCATTTGACTGATTGCCACCATCTCTCCAGTACCATCCCTCATTTCAGTATCAAGTACTAAGAACTGCATACTCCCGCTTTTACCAACACGCTCATATAAATCAGCTATCTTCATCTGGCAGTGTAGACGATCTCCCGGACGAATAGATTGGTAGTAAATAAATTCCTGTTCCCCATGTAGCATTCGTCTAGTATCAAGGTCAATTGGCAACTCTCCACCTTCCGACGCAACAGCAATTGGAAAGGTGGGAGGTGCAATCAGTCCTCCATACGTTGTTTTGGCAGCATATTCTTCGTCAAGGTATAATGGATTAGAATCACCGATTGCTTCTACAAATTGTCGAACATGTCTTTTCTCTACTTCAAAAATAAATGATTTCCCTGATAAACCAATAATACTTTTATCTAAATCCACCTAATTTACCCCCCAACTAATGTTGTTTGATTTACCGAATCTCGGACTACAAGCATAGCGTCTGCTGCCTTAATTCCTTTCTCGTATACAATAAGAGGATTTATATCCAATTCATCTATATAATCACCATAATCCGAAACTAAAGCTGATACTTTTAATAAAACATCGACAATCGCATCTACATCGACTAGCGGTTTACCACGAGCTCCTTTAAGGATTTTGTAACTTTTAATTTCTTCAATCATTTCAAAAGCATCATTTTTTGTTAGTGGTGCAACTCTAAACGAAATATCTTGAAAAATTTCTACAAATATTCCTCCTAGACCAAACATAATAACGTGTCCGAAAACGGGATCATTTGTTACACCTACAATCACTTCGACTCCTTCGGGTAACATCTCTTGTACTGAAACGCCATTGATTTCAGCATTCGGATTATAGTTATTTGCATTCCGAATAATTTCTTTAAAAGCGTTACGTACTTCTAGTTCATTTTTTATATTCAACCTAATTGCATCTGCTTCTGATTTATGGAGTATATCCGGCGAATCCACTTTTAGAACTACGGGATATCCTATCTCATTTGCATAACGAATAGCTTCTTTTTCCGTGGTGGAAATGGCTCTAGTAGTTGTCGGAATCCCATATGAATTCAATATATCACTGGCTTGGGATTCGCTTAATTTGGTTCCGGGTAGTAATAAATCTGCCAACTCTATTTCCCCCTTGATTTCCGGTACTTTTTGAATAGTACCTTGTTTGGCTTTTCTGTATTTATCGCTATATTCAACTAACTTCGCCAGGGCTCGTATAGGATTTAAGTTTCCCGGAATGACAGGAATTCCATTTTTCTCCAACTCAGAGGCCGATACCGGAATAGACATTCCTTCTAACGGAAAAGTTGTTATTAAAATGAATTTACTCGAATTTCTACACAGGTCCATAAATTCTTTCAGCAATGGATCATCTGCTTTCCACCGCATCGGAAATTCTGTAAAAATGATAATATCAGTATCTGGATCATTAACAAGAACTCTAAGGGGTTCAAGATATAACTCTGGATTTGAAACAGCTGCAGCTGCTGTTAAATCAATCGGGTTGGAAGTGCTCGCAAATGGCGGGATATTGCGTTTTATTTCCTCCTGAACGTTAATTTTCAAAGGGTTAATTTTAAGTCCATAAGCTTCACAACGGTCTGCTTCATTTATTCCTCGACCACCTGAACTCGTAACAATTACAGTATTTCCACCAGCTGGTAGTTTTTTTGTAAGAAATAGTTTAGAGAAAGAAATGATATCTTCATAATCATCTGCCCGAACAATTCCAGTTTGTTTAAAAAAGCCATCATAGATTTTATCTGAACCCGCTAATGAACCCGTATGAGAGGCCGCCGCTCTAATACCTGCTGAACTACGCCCTGTCTTCAAAATAATGATTGGCTTATTTATAGTTAATGCTTGTTCCGCAAGCTGTCGTAATTTCCCAGGATTCTTTTCTCCTTCTAAATAGCCACTAATTACGCTAGTTTTCGGATCATGAATCATATACTCAATTACATCTGAAAATTCCGTTTCCACTTCATTTCCCACACTCACAAAATAATTGAAGCTAAGCCCGCTCTGGGCAGCTGCAATATAAGTTAAAACTCCAAATGCGCCACTTTGTGTAACAAAACCTACACTTTTTTGATCATTTAAAGGGATATTTGTGAGGCCCGCCGAAAAAGTACCGATTAATCCATTAGTAGTATTCACTAACCCCACACAATTTGGACCGATAAGTCGAATGCCACTCTCTTTGGCAATTTTGCAAATTGATTGTTGTTCTTTGATCCCTTCTTCTCCTGCCTCGGAAAACCCCGAAGCAAAAATAATTGCGGCTTTAACCTTATTTCGAACACACTCCTCAAGACTTGACTTCACCCTGTTAGCGCTTACACAGAATATCGCTAAATCAATTTGCTTCGATACTTCTGATAGAGAAGAATAGCATCTTAATCCTTCAATCATTTCCGATTTCGGATTTATCGGATAAATATCGCCCTTAAATTTCCCATCCAATAAAGCTTTCACTTGCATATACCCTATTTTCCCTTTATTTTCAGATGCCCCCAATATTGCTACAGAGGTAGGATTAAATAATGGTTCTAGCGTTAAATGTGAAGCCGGCTCATGAGTCATTTCTCAACACCCCTTCTTATATTAATGAATATCCTATTAGTAATCTTAAATGATTGAGTTATTTTATTCTGAAAATTAAATCAACTGAGTTAATTTAATTGTTAAGCTGTGAAATTATTAAATAAATGACGATAACGCCTTTCATATCAAGGGTTAAAAAAAGCTCCAGATTATTTATGATCTCAATAAGCCCGACAACCGTACATACCAACCCCGACAAACGACTAATATGAACGCAGCAATAAAAAAGAACCCCATGCACAATACTTACCTGTGCACAAGATTCTTCTACTGTCTCTCCTATAAGACTGCTTCATTGAGCTTAAATTTCATGTTATGTCGACAGAAGATTTCCCCCAAGAGATTCCACCCACTTTATCATACGTGTTTGTATTTTATTTGATGGCATTTTTATTTCTCTTTCAATATTACTTAAATAGGAAACTGATATATCTAATTCCTCTGATACCTGCAATAAAGTAAATCCAAAACTTTTTCGGATTGCTCTAATTTGTTCACCGATGTGTTCCACATCTCTTTGCTTATCCATGAACTTTGGTTGTTCGGGAGATTTACGTTGAACTTTTCGATTTCTTTCTATCGGACGATAATGTTCCTTAATTGTTACGGGGGGCTCAATCAAAACCGTTGAATTTTCCCAAATTCGGGACCACCCATTAGTAGATGCAATCGATTCATCCCATTTCTCATAATGCCACGCTGCAATGACCCCATCCTCAAGTAATGTGTCAAAAGCTTGTTCCAATCTATCTCTCGTACGAGACGGTGTACGCTCGTTCATTTCTTTACCTGTCGCTTCTAATAGGGTTCTTATTTTATGGGGCTGCAAATAGTCTCCTTTTCTTGCTTGGGTTCTCCACCTCCAACTTAAATATCTAATGAGGTTTTTTTCCCATCTTTGTCGATAGGGATTATATTGTAACGCTTGTATGGGAAGTAGTGCGACCTGTCTCCCTGATCCGTAAAGATAGTGGGAAAATACTTCACCGATAGTAAACACAAACTTCTTTTCCATCGGTTGTTCTTCTATATGATGCTGATCGCCATTTTGATTATTAAAAATAAACGCTCGTCCTTGTAGTTTCATCTGAATAGGCTTTCCTTTTTTATAAACAATTGCTTTTTCCAAATCAATCCACAAACTCTGCACTCTTGAGAGCGCTTTCAAAACTTGTTGTCGTTGATCAATTTCATATCCACCTCTTCGACCACTCCCCCCCAGTTTTTGTTTTAAACCGCGAATGGATAACAAATCATCAAGATGAATTTCTATACTATCTTTATGATGCTTTGCCTTGGATAAAAAAAAACAACAAAGTGCGTCAAATATATCAACATCCAGTTCCGATAATTCCTTTGTTAGACTCCAAGCCTTTTGAACTGTAGTGTCATCAATTGATATTCCTTTGTCGCTATATTTGCATGGGATTATTTGTACTATTCCTTCGACACTTCCTTTACTTAATCGAACTGTTGGCCAAGGCGTGTGCTCATAACTCATAAATTTCTTTTTAGAAAGTGCTTCCCTTACCAATTGATAAGGTGCATTACTCATCACAAGTAAGTTGCCTTGATCAATCAATGTAAATGTAATATCTTTTTTCACTACCAATCCTGACTGCTTATCTAACTGCGCTTCTTCTTTAACATCAAGCAGTTCCATTATTCCCTCGATGGAAATTTCATCAATCCCCATTAAGGACATCACTTTTTTTATCCACGCTAGTGTATAATTATTTATTATTTTTGTGAATTTCTCCATGAACGCTAAGTCTTCCGAAAAACTTTCAGTAATAGACTTGTAAAATAACTCATTTAATTCGCTTTTATTTAATTTCTCCATTTCACTAAAGCCAATCGAACTTTCTATATCTTCAAGAATCCAATCAGTTAGATAAATTCTAAACCAATTGCAAAAGTCTTCCCAAATAAGGTTTTCATTCAAAAATGTATCCTTTTTCAAAATGGAATCGAATTTTTGTATCAAGTGATCTATAAAACCTTTATCATTTAATTTCGAATGAGTTTTTATAGGGATTCCAAGATAGTCTTCATATTTTTTTATTAAGTAACCAACAATATTTTCACCTATACGCAAAATTAAATGATTTCTAGCTGCTAGGCGTAAGTTTATAAATAATTTTTCATTTTCTTGATAGGATTGCTCCCAAATAATAAATGTATTAGATTTGAAGTTATTTTGGAAGACTGGCATATTTGTTATATTTCCCTGAATAATATTCTTATAAAGTGATTCCTCAGAACCATTATCACTAGGCTTTATTTTTTGGTTATAAATACATAGCACTTGAAAACTATTAATCTTACTTGACAAATTTCCAGATAAGGACTTATTTCTATTAGTTGAAGGAACAATGTCATCTATCTCAAACCCATTAAAATTTCTCAATTTGGAGACCCCCTAGCAAGCTAATTCTATTTAGCTTACCACAAAATATTTATTAATTCAGCATTTTCAAATTACCATTACTTTCTTTGCAAGAATCGCTCAGACTTCCAGCTTCATGAGTATATGTAATGTAAGCATTTTGATAGATAGGTACTAATTCTGATACTTGTCCAAGCCGAGAATATACACCTTATTACTTTGAAACATCAAGGGGTTCTTCAAAAAAACCTCTCTAATTCAAGGTGGTGAAAATAGAAAGATTCTAATCTCAGCCGTAAAGCCTGTCTAAGAGCTTTTCATATTTCTCTACTAATAGAAGGTAAGCAGACATACACTTTAGTAACTACGACAAGGGGCAGGCTAATATAGCTGGATAACAAAGGGTGGAGGCGTCTTATTCATTGATGGAAAAAGCACTTATTTTCATAATTTTATTGAGAATTTTATCAGGAAGTATTGATATTACAGCAGCAATGTTTATGTTTAAATTTAATGATTTAGAAAAAGCCTTTTATATCAACACCCTACTTGCTTTAGTAGGTCCATGTATTTTAATTATTACGACAGGAATAGCATTGGTTGGACTAACTGAAAAAATTTCATTCGTAAGGATGATTTGTCTCTTTGGCGGAATTTTACTCATCCTTATCAGCTTAAAATCTAAATAAGAAAAGCATAAGTCCCTTCGGTGAATAAACCGATAGGACTATAAGCTTGCAACCTTGTAAAAAAAAGTTTATTTTTCTATTGCATTATAATAAATTAAATGTTATTATCCGAATAGAAGTTTAATAGCGGATCACATGTTACTGACTCGATCAGGCATGGTGGTAAACTTAGAAGGTTTTTTAAAAATCTTCTTTTTTACCCCATGCCTTTTCTTGTTCTGCTCGTTGTGATTGCACAATATAAATCGAGGGATACGAGCCCTACATCACCGACAATAAAGGAGTCCACAGACATGCTTTCAAAATTATTCAAGAAGAGTAAATTACAGATATTCGCACCTATTAATGGAGAAATAATCCCACTTGACCAAGTTCCGGACCCAGTCTTTAGCCAAAAAATGTTGGGCGAAGGAGTCGCTATCATGCCAAAGCAAGGTAGTATTCATGCTCCTATAGATGGAACTGTCATCTTAGTATCCGATACAAAGCACGCCATTGGCCTCCGTTCAAGTGATGGGACAGAAATTCTTATTCACATCGGATTGGAAACGGTTTCATTAAAAGGAAATGGTTTTACAGTATTAGTCAAAGCAGGCGACGCAGTTTCGGTCGGTCAATCACTTATCGAAGTAGATTGGGATTATATTCGCGAACATGCCAAAAGCATTATAACACCCATCGTGATTACAAATAGTGCGGAACGGAATGTAAAGTGCGAAGTTGCAAAAGAAGGCATCATGGGAGAAACAGTGTTAATGACAATTTCCACTAAGTAATGCATGAGTATATCCAGTGAAAAGAAGGCGGTGACTTTCGATGAAAATAACAAAGATTCTCAATAATAACGCTGTCGTCGTACTAGATGGCCAGCATGAGAAGATTGCTGTTGGCACTGGGATTGCTTTTAATAAGAAACGCAACGATATTGTGAATGTCAAAAAAATCGAAAAGTTATTTGTTATGAGGGAGAATGACAAGTTACAGCAGCTTCTAAGTCGAATTCCAGAAGAGCATTTCACCATCTCAGAAGAAATTATTACATACGCAGAGGCGTATATGGGCACGAAATTAAACGAGCATATTCACATCGTCCTTACTGATCATCTGTCATTTGCAATCGAAAGAATTAGAGATGGTATTCATCTAAATAATAAGTTATTGCATGAAATAAAAATACTTTATAGAAGAGAATTTGAAATTGGGCTTTGGGCAATCCAACATATAAAAGAAAGATGTCAAGTGGACATGCCTGAGGATGAAGCCGCTTATATTGCCCTTCATATCCATACCATGAAACCGCAAGGAGGTGATTTGCATCAAACCGTAAGACAAACGGCGATTATTAGAGACATGGTCCAAACAATCAAGGAACACTTAATGATCACGATTGAAGAGAATGATATTTCTTATCATCGCCTGATTACGCATCTTCGCTCCGCCTTAACAAGAATGAATCAGTATGGGCTTCACACGATGGATGAGGAAATGTTGGTCATGATTAAAAAGAAGTTTCCTCTTTCATATAATTGTGCAACCGAGGTTGCAAAGGAATTAGTTGTGTTACATGCAGTCGAGCTGCATGAACAAGAGTTGGGCTATATCGCACTTCATATTGAACGATTAAGAAAGCAATAAAGTTAACATGAGTCGTCATCATATATATTCTTCCGAACAAACTATCTAAAAACTATGAATAGGGGTGAGTTTAACATGATGAAATACCTTCAAAAGCTTGGCCGTTCTTTGATGTTACCTGTAGCTGTATTACCTGCTGCGGCAATTTTAATGGGGATCGGGTATTGGATTGACCATGATGGTTGGGGTTCAGGAAACGTATTAGCTGCCTTCTTAATCAAAGCCGGGTCTTCGATTCTCGACAGCCAAAATATGTCTATTCTTTTCGCAGTCGGGGTTGCACTGGGTATGTCCAAAGATAAGGATGGCTCTGCCGCGTTAAGTGGTTTGGTCGCTTTCCTCGTAACTACGACATTGCTATCAACAGATTCGGTAGCTATGTTACTTAGCACGGATATTGCTAATGTAAATCCTGCATTTGAAAAAATTGAAAACCAATTTATCGGGATATTGTCTGGAATTATCGCATCCATTATGTACAATCGTTTTAGTCATGTACAGTTACCGGATGCACTTGCCTTCTTTAGTGGAAAACGCTTAGTTCCCATTATGACAGCTGCCGCTATGTTAGTCGCTTCAGCAGCATTATTCTTTATCTGGCCTATTGTATACACAGCTTTAGTTAGTTTTGGTGAAGGTATTAGTGGATTAGGTGCTACTGGTGCAGGATTATACGGCTTCTTTAACCGACTATTGATCCCTACTGGATTACACCATGCATTGAACTCCGTATTTTGGTTTGATGTTGCTGGTATTAATGACATTGGTAACTTCTGGGCTGGAACAGGCACGAAGGGTGTTACCGGAATGTATCAGGCAGGTTTCTTCCCAATTATGATGTTTGGGCTACCAGCTGCAGCACTTGCAATGTATCATACAGCTAAAACAAAAAGAAAAAAACAAGCAGCATCTTTGATGTTAGCAGCAGGTTTCGCTGCATTCTTTACAGGTGTTACTGAACCACTTGAATTTGCATTTATGTTCTTGGCACCAGCTCTTTATGTTGTGCATGCTGCGTTAACAGGTTTATCGTTGTTTATTGCCGCTACGTTCCACTGGACGGCAGGATTTGGATTTAGTGCTGGTTTTGTCGATTTAGTCTTGAGTTTCAGATTACCACTTGCTAACCAACCCTATATGTTAATCGTTCAAGGTTTAGTCTTTGCAGTCATTTACTACTTCCTATTCCGTTTCTTAATCGTGAAATTCAACTTAAAAACACCAGGTAGAGAAGACGATGAGGATGTAGCAGATGAGGACGTAGACGGAGTAGCAAGCACAACAACAGGTAATAAATTCTCAGGCATGGCCGCTACGATTTTTGATGGCTTAGGCGGAGACGCTAACGTAACTTCCGTTGACTACTGTGCAACACGCTTACGTGTAGAAGTAAAAGATATGAATGCGGTCAACCAAAAGAAAATTAAAGATACAGGCGTACCAGGAATAAACGTGGTAGGTCCACAAAGTATTCAAGTTATTGTTGGCACAAATGTACAATTCGTTGCGGATGAAATCGAAAAAATCCGCAAATGATAATATGCGATTATAAAAAAGACCAGGTCTCTGCAGATCTGGTCTTTTTGTATTTTAAAAACAACTATATATGTAGAACAAATGAATACGGCATATGCGCTTTACAAAGTCTTTTGGGAGGTCACTGAAAAAGCTCCAATACTTAGAGCTAATTAGAACTCCTACCAATACCGCTTCGCCGCTTTGTGGATGCCTCCCGCGATAAGCCAGAAAGGAGACCGCTTTCAGTCTTATCGCTCCGGCTACCACGAAGTCGCGCCTTCGCTGGATGGACTATGTGAGAAAGAGCATTTCGTTATCGGAATGAGACCTGCAATCTCTAGTGCGTCCTTCTTGAACGAAATCACTTTCAAAAAATAATCACATTATAATCTCGGCATATACACTTCGAATCATAACTCTCTTCAATAATGAACAACGCTAGCGTAGGCGCGGCAAAGGGGTAGCCGAAGCCGTGAGACTGGATGCGAAGCGCCAATCCAGGCTTAGGGCGAGAGGCATCCCCAAAGCGCCAAGCGTTCTACAATCCATACCCCGAATTACACCTCTCTCATTATTGAGCGCCACAATAGATTCAATAGGATTTTTTAATTCAACATATATACTTATGAATACCTGTATAAATTGAGCGTATGCGCCTTACAAGAGGTAGCCGATGCGGGTTTGATGAAATATTTCACTATATACATACTCGTGATTACTACCTTCTCTTTACTAGCATTCTTAGCCCAATAAATAGTGCCCATGCATCATTCTTTTCATCAATAAAGAACCGAATCGGCTTCTCGAGCGGCATAATAACTAGTGTTGTCTCATTACTTGCACGAAGTGCGTAGGTTTTATTATCAATTGTTGCCATGACGGTTTGATCTTCTAATGAAATATCAACTTGGGACCCTTCAGCTGATATATATGTCCCGAGTACACGCTGTTTTTGTTCTTTAGTCATTTCAAATTCAGGCTCTGTGTTTCTCTTTTGGTCGATTGGGATACCTAATGCAGTATTCACAGCCGCAAGCCAAATTGCGTCGGCACTTACACCGCTCATATTCGCTAAAACGACAGCAACAATTCCCTTTTCTGGAATGAAACCAAAATTAGAAGATACACCCGGCTGGCCTCCGCCATGTTCGACTAATGTAACCGCTGAGTAATTTGGAGTCGTTTGAAGGGCAAACCCATAAAAACTCTTGCCATTCGTTTGATGAACGGGTTGTGCCATTTGTGAAGTATACGCCCTACTGACAATATTCCTTTCAAGTACATCCACATAGATGTTTCCGTATTTCAACAAATCAACTACCGTCGACCGAATACCACCCCCAACGGCATAATTTCCTAACGTCGGCCACGGACATGCTACCGGCTTACCATCCTCCAGCACATATGGTGTTGTGACATTTTCAAAACTCTGTAATCCAAGAAGATTATATGTCGTTCTGGTCATTTGTAAGGGGTTTATAATTTGATTATTGATATATGCCTGATAATTTTCACCAGTTATTTTTTCAATAATTGCGCCCAGTAAGAGAAACATATCATTGTTATAGCACATATATTCCCCAGGCTTCCCTACCCAGCTCCATGCTTTTTCGTTTAAATAATGAAGATGTTCATCGAATTTCGTGAGTTGTTCCTTTCGCTCCATTGTTGCAAGACCTGTTGTGTGAGAAAGGAGGTGACGTATTTTTATATCCTCCATATCGGCATAATCGACTAATTGAAATTCAGGAAGATGCTCGATCACCGCGTCTTCAACTTGTAAACGCCCTTCTTCTGCCAGTTTCATAATAGCAAGTGCGGTAAATGATTTTGTGATTGACGCGATTCCGAAAATCGTTTCTGAGGTGACCGGCTCATTCGTTTCAAAATTCCTTGTCCCAAATCCTCGCTCATAAATGGATTGTCCGTTTTTCGAAAGTGCAACTGCAACACCCGGTATTTGTTCCTTTTCCATTACTTCCTCTATAAACTTTTCAAATTGTTCCCACTGCATCAATTGTATCAATCCCTTCGTAAGTTTATTGTTATTAAGTAGATAGGTAGTATTAGACAGGAAATGATTGTGTTAATAATAAGACTGTATAGGTTGAAATCTAGAACACCATTGAATCCGCTGCGGCACTCGGGGATGCCTTCCGCCATAAGCCAAGAAGCTTTGCTGCCAGTCTTAGGGCTTCGGCTACCCCTTTTAAGGCGCCTTCGCTTAATTAATTATAGATATTACATTTATAGGGATTATGCTAGTAGATAACGTTATCTTAAGCGATCTTTAGCAAACAAAAAAGTTGCCCCTGCTAATCAGGACAACTCTACATTAATTGGAACTGCATCTTGTCGGGACATTACTTTTTCATCGTGCAAATGACACGCGACAAAGTGGCCCTTCTCTACTTCCATAAACGCCGGTTCAAGTTCCGCACAAACTTTCATCGCTTTCGGACATCTCGTCCGGAACCTACATCCACTTGGAATATCGATTGGACTAGGGACGTCACCTTTCAGGACAATTTGTTTTCTAGAGCGCTCCAGGTTCGGATCGGGTAATGGGATAGCTGAAAGTAGAGCCTCTGTATAAGGATGCAATGGTTTCTCATAAAGCGTTTCACTTTCCGTTAACTCCACAATTTTCCCTAAATACATAACTGCAATTCGATCGCTTATGTATTTCACCATTGATAAATCATGCGCAATGAATAAAAAAGTAAGCTCTTTTTCTTTTTGGAGTTTCTTCAATAAGTTGACGATTTGGGCCTGTATCGATACATCCAGTGCAGCGATTGGTTCATCTGCGACAATAAATTCTGGCTCAACGGCCAATGCACGTGCAATACCGATACGTTGCCTTTGCCCTCCGCTGAATTCATGAGGATACCTTTGCGAATGTTTTTTGTTCAAGCCAACAAGCTCTAGCAGTTCATTCACTTTTTCTTCCCGTTCTTTCAATGATAACTCGGATGAATGAATGACTAGCCCCTCTGAAATGATTTCCATAACAGTCATACGCGGATTCAATGAAGAATAGGGATCTTGGAAAATCATTTGCATATTGCGCTTCTTCTTTTTTTGCTCTTGTTTACCGCGTTTTGAATGGACTACTTCATTAGCAAAAAGAATTTCTCCACTCGAAGGCTCATAAATTTGAGTAATGGTTCTCCCGACTGTCGATTTCCCACATCCTGACTCACCAACAAGACCCAGCGTCTCCCCTCTTTTTATCGTAAAACTAATTCCATCAACGGCTTTTAATGTACTATTCTTATTAAGCTTGAAATGTTTTTTCAATTCTGTAACGACTAACAAATCTTCATTCATATTCATTATTTTGCACTCCTAACTTTTTCCGGGACATGTTCGGCCGGCGTTCGCACATCTTGCAGCCAACATGAAACTGAGTGACTTTCACCAAGCTGCGTCGTTTCTGGATGGAAGTCATGACAGACCTTCATCGTATACGGACAGCGGGCAGCAAATGGACAGCCTGTACCAAGTGTTGCTAGGTCTGGCGGTGAACCCGGAATAGGAATAAGTGGTTCGGATCGACTGGCATTCAAGTTAGGCATGGAATGAAGAAGTCCTAACGTATACGGGTGTTGTGGTTTATAAAAAATTTCATCTAGCGTCCCTTGCTCCACGATTTCACCCGCATACATGACAGCGACTCGATTAGCCATGTTTGCGACAACGCCAAGATCATGCGTTATTAAAACAATTGCCGTATCCATTTTTTCTTGCAAGTCCTTCATTAACCGCAGGATTTGCGCTTGAATTGTTACATCGAGAGCTGTTGTCGGCTCGTCAGCTATTAATACTTTGGGATTACAAGCAAGCGCCATTGCAATGACAACGCGCTGCCTCATTCCACCTGAAAACTGATGCGGATATCCATCTAGGCGTTCTTCAGCATTCGGTATACCGACCATTTTAAGCATTTGAAATGCTCTTTGTTTGGCCTCTTTTTTTGTCATCTTTTGATGTTTTATGAGGCCCTCCATAATTTGTTTCCCGATTTTCATCGTCGGATTCAAGGATGTCATTGGATCTTGGAACACCATTGATATTTCTGAGCCTCTTACCTTCTGCATATCACTTAACGATAGTTTTAAAAGATCCCGCCCCTCGTAAGTAATGTCCCCTTGTGGAATTAAGGTATTATGCTTTGGTAAAAGACGCATAATTGACTTTGCGGTAACGGATTTCCCTGAACCTGATTCACCAACAATCGCCAACGTTTCACCTTTGTTTAACTTAAAATTCACACCTCTTACTGCCTTAACCGCACCTGTTTGGGTCTGGAAGGAAATGTGTAAATTATTGACTGACAATATTTCTTCATTCATTAAAGACCCACTCCCTATTTTCTCATTTTCGGATCTAACGCATCACGTAATCCATCAGCGAGTAGATTGAAGCAAATCATAATCGTACTTATTACAAGTGCTGGGAATAGTAGCTTGTATGCGAAATACCTCATAGATTTATAACCATCTTCAATTAACACACCAAGCGATGCTTGTGGCGCCTGCAATCCTAAGCCTATGAAACTTAAAAAGGCTTCGAAGAATATAGCTGTAGGAATTGTAAACATGATGGTAACGATAATCGGCCCCATTACGTTTGGCAATAAATGCCTCCAAATCAATCTAGAATTTGATGCACCGAGCGTTTGGGAAGCTAGGACAAATTCTTGACTTTTCAATTGCAAAATTTGTCCGCGTACAACACGTGCCATTCCTACCCACCCGGTTATCACCATCGCTAAAATAATGGACGTAATACCCGGTTCAAGAATGAGTATGAATAAGATAATGATAATCAAATTCGGTATTCCCATTAATACTTCAATTATTCGTTGCATAACATTATCTACTCTGCCTCCGTAGAAGGAGGAGATACCGCCATAAACGACACCAATAACTAAATCTAAAGCCGCAGCAACAAGCGCAATGAAGAGTGAGATTTGCGTTCCTTTCCATACCCTTGTCCATAAATCCCGGCCAAATTCATCTGTCCCGAACCAGTAATTTGCTTCTATATTTCTTTTTTCATAAACATCTACACCTTTTATATCTGTTCCATCAAAACCAAGCCACCCAAGTCCAGGGACTTTTGCAGGTAAATTAGAGTGAACCAAGTTTTGACTTCGGTACGTATGTTCATTCATTAAGGGACCTATTAGGGCCAAAATGATTAGCAATACGAGTAAAACCAGTGAAATAACTGCTCCCTTATTCTTAAATAATCGGTGGAATGCCTCTTGCCAAAATGAGACAGATGGCGAGTTGATGTCTTCCAATTCCATTGGATCCAGCGGTGCGGGCACGAATAGATCAGCTGTAATTCCATCTGTATTCATTTTAAAGTTATCCGTAGATTTGCTTTGAATGGACGAATCTTTTTCGATTTTGTTCATGCCTGTCCCCCCTGTTTATAATCAATCCGAGGATCCAGAAGACCATATAAAATATCAACAATAAAGACAACGAATATGAACAACGCACTATAAAACAAGGTAATTCCCATAATTACGCTATAATCGAGGACCATAATTGACAATGTGAACTGTTCCCCGAGACCAGGTACTGAAAATATCTTTTCAATAACTAATGTTCCTGTCATGATCGATACTGCTAACGGACCGAGCATCGTAACAACAGGGATTAGCGCATTTCGAATGACATGTTTCGCCATAACCGTGGATTCGTGCAAGCCTTTTGCCCTTGCTGTCGTCACATAATCCTGTCCTAATACTTCGAGCATTTCACTTCGGATGAAACGTGCGACCGTTGCGATAACTGTTACGGAAAGTGCGAACGACGGTAAAATGGTACTCGCATAACTTTCCCATAGAGCAACAGGTAACAATTCATACTTCACACCGATGAAGTATTGTAGCAATGCTGCAAAAACGAACGATGGGATAGACATCCCGAGTACTGCAAGTGTCACAGCACCATAGTCAAGAAGTGTATTATGTCGTAATGCAGAAATAATACCGAGTACTAGCCCTACAATCGTCCCAAATACAAGTGCTTGTAAACCAATGAGCGCAGAAGGGCCAATACGATTAACGATCATACTTTTTACAGTTCGTCCTTCGTATTGGAATGAATAGCCAAGATCGCCTTGTACTAAATTCCCTAAATAGCGAATGTATTGGATTGCTGCCGGTTGATCTAATCCATATTTGGCATTTAAAATAACGAGTTGCTTATCAGATAACTTTTCCGGGTTTGTAAACGGCGTTCCCGGAAGGAATTGCATAAGAAAGAACGTTGCTGTGATAATGATAAACAATGTAATAATCATAAAACCGAATCTTTTTACTATGTAGCGCTTCAAATCGGACACCCCAATTCCTTAAAAAGCTCTTGATTTTCCTACTATAAAGGTTGATATAAAATATCCCATTGAATTCGCTTCGGCTACCCCTTGTAAGGCGCCTTCGCTCAGATTAAAGAGATATTCATTTCCTCAAGTTATTCAACAATCAGAAAACGAAGATGCTCCAGTTGGATACACCTTCGCTTATCTGTTGCTTAAATCATATGTTTATTCGATGTGAGCCCATTTGTAAGTGAATTCAGCACCCGTTGGATGTTTAGCTAAATCTTTGATTTTATCACGTACAAGAATAGCAGACCCTCGTTGATAAAGAGGCGCAACTGCTGCATCTTCTTCCAACAAAACCTTTTCAATACCAAGCAACATCTCGTAACGCTTGCTTAGATCCGTCTCACCGCGTGCATCATGAACTAATGCATCTAATTTTGGATTGCTATAATCCATACGGTTAGAAGAACTGCCTTTTACCCACATATCTAAATAGGTCATCGGGTCACTATAATCTGGTCCCCATGTAGAAAGAGAAAGTTCATAGTCAACTGCTTTTTCAATTTCAAGACGCTGAGCGAATGGTACAGCTTTAATATCAAGCTTAAATCCAGGTAGATTGTCTTCAAGCTGCGCTTGTAAGTACTCAGCTACTTTTTTCATTTCATCCGAGTCAGCAATATTGAGTGACACTGTCAATTCTGTTTGTCCAACTTCAGCTAAAGCCTTTTCCCATATTGCTTTTGCTTCTTCAGGAGTCCCTTTATTGAAGTCTCCATTTAACTCTCGGTAATCCTTATTCTCAGGCGAGAAGTAAAATCCTTCTCCAACTACTCCGTATATTGGTGAAGAACCGTCTTTCAAAATAACATCTGTCAAACCTTGACGGTCAACTGCCATTCCAATCGCACGGCGAATTTCTGAATTCTTTAGCACTGGATGGTTGTGATTAAAGCGTAAGAAGACAATACCTGAGTCTTTTTCAACTTTAAAGTTTTTATCCTCAACATATTGGTCGATAAGTGCAGAAGTTAATTTGACGCGGTCAATCTTCTCTGTCTCATATAAATTCGCTCCGGCAGACGGATCTTTAACGACAAATACATTTACCTCTTCAATTTTCACTGTGCCTGCATCCCAATAATCTTCATTTTTAACAAGTTTCCAGCTTTGTTCTTGTGACCAGTTAACAAGTTTGAATGGACCATTTGCTAAAATGTTGTCAGCTTCGAGTGCATACTGATCTCCAAGCTTTTCTACATACTTTTGATTTTGCGGTAAGAATGTCGGGAATGCCAGTAATGTTTCAAATAATGGATTTGCACTTTCAAGTGTCACTTCAAGCGTTTTTTCTCCTGTTGCCTTAATACCAAGTTCTGCTGCATCCATTTCTTCGTTCATGATAGCTTCGGAATTCTTGATGCCTGCAGTAACAAGCATGTAATTATATGCACCAGCTTCTTTCATAACACGTTTCCACGCGTATTCAAAATCGGCAGCTGTTACAGGTTCGCCGTTGCTCCACTTCGCGTCTCTAATTGTAAATGTATGAACGATGCCATCTTCACTTTTCTCATGCTTCTCTGCGAGCGCGGGAACAGATTGGTTACTTTGATCCTGACGATACAGCCCCTCATTCACGTTATTCAAAACGTCAAATGCAATAGCGTCATGCGCTTTTGTTGAATCCAATGTTGGAATATCAGCCGTTGCACTCAAATTAAGTACTTGTGCAACCTTGCCGTCTGCTTCTTTTTCATCCTCTTTCTTGTCGTCTTTCTCTTCAGTTGATGAGCTGAAATTACAACCCGAAACAATCAAAGAAAAAATGGCCAAGAAAATTAAGCCTAACCATGTTTTTTTCTTCATTTCCCATTCCCCCCTTGTACTATTCTAGTAACTATATATAATTGTAAGTGCTTACAATCACAATAGCAATAATATTTTTAATTAATAGATATATCCCTATTAATCTATAAATAAGGTAGGAGTTGTTAACCTCTATGAAAAAGAAAAGCTTACTTCTTTCTTTTTGCATCACATCTTTCGTTATTTTATTCTCTACTGTATTTATGGCCCCAAAGTATATCATTATTTTACTTGATTTATTTTTCTATATCGGCATCATCATGTTACTAATCGGCAGTGTATTACTCATCATCCAAGATGGTTTTTTCACTAGATTTATCAACAACTCGAGACGTTTCTATTCAACCCTTAGCAAACGCGAGCAAGTTATACAGGACGTAGAAGGTAAAAACGGAGAAAACCCGAGTTATTTAAAACAGTTTCCCTTACTAGCCTATATTTTACCCCTCGGCGCTTTCTACTTCTCACTCAGCTTGATTGGCTCTCTTATTACCGTTCAATTAGGACGATGATCCATAAAGTTTTGGTAGGCAAAACCTTTGACCGTCTCTTCACTGTATTTTTTTAGCAACTCATTTAGTAAATTCGGATGCATAGATGCATCTTCCAAATTAACAATCTTCGACGAGATACCATCGAAGTCTGAGCCTAACCCAATTTGTTTCTCTCCGCCTAAAGAACAGAAATGGTCAATATGTTCGATTAGGTCTTTTATCGCAACTTCCCCTTGTACCTTCACAAACGGCGGATTGTAGACAACATGGACGAGCCCATTTTTTTCAAACAGTGTTCTTGCCTGATCATCTGTCAGATTACGAACATGATTGCATAATGCTCTGGCATTCGAATGGCTCGCAATTGGATAGTTTGCTTCTTCCATGACATCCCAAAAAGCCTTTTCACACAAATGGGAGACATCGGTCAAAATTTTATGTTCATTATTGAAATGAACAATCTCTTTGCCAAACGACGTCAGCCCCGCTCCACGTGGTTCTCCCGCTCCGTCTGCTGCCAAGTTGGCATTATTCCAAGTAAGACCAATCGAACGGACTCCCAATTGATGAAGAATAGATAGCTTTTGCAGATCGTTTCCGATTGCATCCACACCTTCAAGCGTCAACATCGCTCCAATTTCTCCGTCTTTTAACTGATCGAAATCGCTCCACTCCTTGATCAGTTTCATATTCGGATTGTTCCCAAGCACATCTGTATAGAAATAATGGATTTGATCTAAAGCAGCTTGAAATTTCTGATCCGACTTCATTTCGGGATACACGAAGATAGCGAATGCTTGTACCTTTACTCCACCCTTTATTTGTTTTTCATAACTCGTATCGAGTTCCAAAGAATCTTGAAACTTCATTTCCCCCTTTGATTCATACAATCTCAGCAATACGTCACAATGTAAGTCGATAACTTTCAATTTATTTGCCCCTTTCAGATACACAAATAGAATTAACAATTAGAACTATCTGTTAATAGAAATAGTAGCAAACAACTAGTTGGATTTCAACTTCATATTCGCAAAAATAAATCCATCACCTGTATAGTCCAAGTGATGGATTTCGAGCATCTATTCGATAAACAGTCATGAAGGTTTCACAACTCACACTACTCCCCTACAAAGGTACTGTAGGTTTAGTCAATACCTAAACAATACAATACATTTCATTTAAAAATAATCGTATTGACGAAAGCAGTTGGGTTACTATACAATTAATGAGTCAACCAATATTTTAATAAAGTTAACACAAAAAGGGGATTTGCACACTATGACTGAGTCAAGTTACAAACTACGAATGATGATTATTTCAGCACTATTCGCAGCAATTATTGGTGTATTAGCGCAAGTTACAGTTCCATTACCACTTGTACCAATTACTGGACAAACGCTTGCCATCGGACTTGCTGCGACAATATTGGGCGCACGATATGGTACATTGTCAGTACTCATTTATTTATGCATGGGCGCAATAGGGATACCGGTATTCGCACAGATGTCTGGTGGTTTAGGGATTCTAGTCGGGCCAACTGGTGGGTATTTGATCGGGTTCATCCCAACTGCACTTATCATTGGCTTTTTTCTTGAAAAAACGAGCTTTACGGTTAAAAATGCAATCATCGCAAACGTCATCGGAATGTTTATTGCGTTAACTTTTGGAACGGTTTGGTTAAAAGTCATTGCAAATCTTTCTTGGACCGCAGCATTTACAGGTGGATTTGCACCGTTTCTTCTTGTTGGCTTTATTAAAGCGACACTGGCAGCATGGGCTGGCATTACTGTTAGAAATAGGTTGAAATCAACTAATCTAATATATGAATGGAACGCTGAAGTAAAATAAATCATACCGGATTCCTAAACGGCTAGTAATTGTTTTGGAATTCGGCATTTCACACTTTTCATCTGCTATTCAACCTACTTTCTCCCCCAATAATACTCTAGTAGATTAACGTCCCATTCCACTATGTCATACATATTCTAAACGCCAGATATGAGGATTCTTTGCCATACGGAAAATATCATTGTAGTAATCGTCTTCTTCCCGAGAACTGTAATCGACAAATAATTATTGTGAATTTGGGAACGCTATCTCTTGAAGGTTTTTAAAAAAGTTGAAGGAGGAAGTATAATGACTAACATCAAACCGAATGATTCAGATGACAATGTAAATAGGCTAAAGAAAACCATCAGTAATATGGAAGCAGCCGAAGCAGCGATGGAATTCGCCGAGGGGAAAGAACTTGCTGCAATCAAGGAGAAAAACGAGCGACGTAAAGAAAGCATTGAAGGATTACAAACTGAAATACGGGCAGAAGAAGAATCACGAATTAACGGGTATAAAAAAAGAATGTAAGTATAGGTTTAGCCGACACTGTGCCTAGTTGTGCATTTCTACTACGTATGTATGCTTCGCACAATTTCTTAGCTATATGTATAGTATCGACAACAGAACCCACCACGCCTCTTACAATACGGACCATGGTGGGTTATTTTAACATTAAATATTTTTCCACAGATAAAGCCTAGGACTATTCCTATACTGATTAATAATAATTGCCAGACAGATAATCGAGCAATTTATGTATCTAAATATATATACATAAGTATCCTTCAATTATTACAACGTTTCAATTAACCGTTTCTCATCAAGTTCTGTCGATTTAACAACGGATTCAGTTATATAATAGTCCGATCTTGAATGGTAGAATTTTCACCATTGGATATCGTCGTGATCGTTCTATCATAAGGCATGGTGCCCAGATTTTTTAAAAACATTGAAACAAAAGCCAGTACAAAATCAATTTGGTATACAAATATCTAAGTATCAAATAAACGTACCCGCCTAAGCAGAGTTGGTCATCTAACCCTCTAGCAAAATACTTCCACTACAAATTTATTCGTTACGTATCTTGTTATTTTGTAACTTCTTTCTTCAAACCCTTCCTTCGTATTCCGTAAACGATAACTAACAATAAGGGAAATATAATTCCAACTACTAATGTAAGAGAATTCCCCGTCGTATTGTCCCAATTCTGTTTATAGATAATATTAGGATATATAACAAGGGAAAGAACCACGGTAATTATCCCTATTGGCATTATTAAGGGGCGATAATCTTTCAAATAAAAAATTTGTGCAATCGCTAAAACAGCAGCGTAAAAATAAAGAATCATTTTAAAATAGAGAGAAAGAATCCATAGTAAAGCCATTAATACTTCAATTCTTTCTATGAAATTTCCAACACTAATTCTTTTGGCCAATTCATAGCTTGGATAAATTTCGTTTGCCGTTTTTCCTGCTCCTAACACAGAAATACTCAAAAATGTAATGAGAATAATAATAAGTCCACCAATTAAATTTCCAAGTAGAAAGGTTTTTTTTGCCTGTTTAACATCATTTACAAATGCGGGGAAAATCATTAATAAAACAATTGCATTTCCAGAAGACATAAGGACATAAAAGATGGAGGATTTGATCATCGTTTTCGGTTCTGCCTCAAACACAGGCTTTAGGTGGTCAACCTGGATATCGGGTGCAATTAAAACGGTAAATATAATAAAGATGATGATGAAAAAGGCACCAAAGATTTCTGCAGAACGTGCGATGGTCTCTAACCCGAGGTAAACGCCCATTACCACAACTCCAGCCATCAGAATATTAAGCGCTGACAAGGGCGTATTCGGCATGATATGGGTATTAAAAAAATTACCTGATTGAAATAAAAGAGTTGAAGCATAAAGAAGTGACATCATTGCAAATAAAACTGAAACGGCATTACCAATCCATTTTCCATATACCTTTTGATTGATTTGAACATAAGTGAGGTGAGGAAACCAAAGTGCTATCGCCGTGAAAAACCATACCACTAATAACCCAATTCCTGTACCAATTATTGCTGTAATCCAAGCATCTTGGTTCGTTTTTGCTGCTAAAACTGATGGAACTTCTAAAATGCTCGTCCCAATCGTAAAAAAGATAACTAACACTAGAAACTGATTTGAATTTATTTTAATATTATGCATCATTTCAACTCTTCACCTTTCTTACCTCTCAATTTAACTAACGGAAGAGCGTATCATTTATTGGTCTTAGAATGAAAGTTAGTAAGTCCATTGGATTTGGAATGGGTTTTCCTAATGCTTGAGCAATCCCTAAACCTGTTCCAACAGAAAGAAAGAGTAAAAAGACAACTAATTCTTTTTTATTTTTTTTTAGTAAGAGGGATGGAACTTCAAACCGTACGATTGCTACTACTATCAACAGGATTCCAATAATTTTCAGCATATTTCTTTATTCCTCTAACTTTTGTAAGAATGAATTACTTACTGTACCCGTATGATATATTTTCATATCAACTTCAACGTTCACTGTTAATTCCGGAAATATTTCATCCCACTGATTTTTAATTTTTTTCCATGTTTTCGGATTTGATCGATGAATGGCTTGTCCAAATCCAAAAATATCTGTCTTATATTGTTTTTGTACCGTTTCAATTGTTTGATGAATGATTTCCTTCAATTCTTTTTCATAACTTTTTTCTAACGCATCTATTGCTTTTGTGTCTTTCAGATCGATGTGACATTCCACTGCTCCCACATTCCCCTCTACCTCGATAGTTACATTTACTTCCGGCTCCCCTTTGTTAATCTTTCCTTTCAATTCAGATTTAGAATTAATTACCTCTATCGAAACTTTCCCTTCCTCGGGACATGAAATAGATGCAACTGTCGATTTAACGGAGTCGATAATATAGTTATATCCCTTACTTTCACTTTCATTTAACCATCCCACTAGTTTATCTTTCTTAAATACCGCCAAATAATCATATTGAATTTGGGTAGCAGGCGTAATCGACTCCACATTCTGTTTGCTGGAACCTACTTCTCGGTTTCCAAACACCTGAATACCCGTTAAGACTGCATCCTTTCCATCAGTTATCAAATCGCCTAACAACTCATCTAATGTAACCCCTTTCGTAACGGCCCAGTTTTCCTCAGACGTTTTAAGCGTATTAAACATTTTATTTGCTGGTATGCTTTCAATCGGTGTTGTGACATTCAGTGTTTCTGCAGCTGTATTATCCTTTGCAACAACAACATAAAAATCAGATCGTAGTTCCCAATCTCTTGATAGTAAATCTAATGACTCACTTACACCTGCTTTAGCTAATTCCTCTCCAATCACAAGCATTCGAAGATGACCGGGATATATCTTTCTGGGTGAGTCGATTGTCATTTTTCGAAAGGCTTCAAATATTGTTTCACCGTCTGCTTGAAACAACGTTACTGTTGAACGACCAGAACTTTGTTTCATGGATACTTCCGACGGTACAACTACTTGAGCAGTTAATTGAAATTCTTCATCCACTTTATCAATTCCTAGCGCTAATGTAATCGCAATCTCATTTAATTCCCTCCTGTCCCAACACCCCGTTAAAACAAGACTCAGAATTAGGAGCACGAAAGTATATTTTTTCATCATTAAGGCTCCTTTTTACTCCTCATTTTTTGGTGGCTTTGGTTTTGCAGAAGCCGAATCTTGTTGCCGAACTATATTTTGTTGATTGATAAGACGAGGTCGAGTAATCATCGCCCATCTAGGCAATCGAATAAATGTATCCTTTTGATCGGAAATATTAAATGGACCCAATGGAGACATGTAGGGAATGCCAAAAGAACGAATACTACATAAATGCAGTACGAGGGCAATTAAACCCACCATAATTCCAAATAAACCGAACGAGGCAGCTATTCCCATAAAACCAAAACGCAGTAATCTTACAGCAATCGCTATATCATAAGTTGGAGAAACAAAGCTCGCAATAGCAGTTATTGAAACAATAATTACCATCGCCGCAGAAATTACACCTGCTTCGACAGCTGCTGTTCCTATGACGAATGCACCTACAATAGACATGGCAGATCCAATCGATCGAGGCATTCTTACGCCTGCTTCCCGTAATATTTCAAAGGTCAATTCCATTAGTAATGCTTCAAAAAATGCAGGAAATGGAACACCTTCTCTTTGGGCAGTCAGACTAATTAGCAGTGCTGGTGGCAGCATTGTCTGATGAAAAGTTGTGATTGCAATAAACAATGCTGGTGCTAGCAATGCAATACCAAATGAGCCAAAACGAAGGAGTCTAATAAAACTCGAAATATCCGCACGTTGATAATAGTCCTCAGAAGATTGGAAAAATTGAATGAACAATGCAGGTACGATTAGTACAAATGGTGTTCCATCTACCAAAATGGCTATTCTTCCTTCCAGTAGTGCTGCCGCTACCGCATCTGGACGTTCTGTATTGAAAATAGTGGGAAAAGGTGAATACGGTGAATCCTCAATTAATTCTTCGATATTTCCACTTTCAAGAATTCCATCAATATCTATATTATCCAAGCGTAAATGGACTTCTTTTACTACCTTTTCATCTGCAACACCGTTAATATACATCAACGCAATGTCCGTTTTCGTCCGTGTTCCAATCACCTTTGACTCCACCCAAAGATTAGGATCTTTCAGTTTCCGCCGAACTAATGCCGTATTTACACGTAAGTTTTCGGAAAATCCTTCACGGGGTCCTCTCACTACCGTTTGAGCCACTGGTTCTGTTACCCCACGCTCAAGCCAGTGCTTATTGGAAATGACTAATCCTTGTGTATTGCCATCGATTAGTATTATTGTATCGCCCGACAAAAGACCATTATAAAGTACTTCAAAAGTAGTAAATTCTTTAATTTCTCCTACTGTCATGGAAAAATCTTTTAAAATGCTAATAATACTTTGCCCAGTTGACAACTTTACCTGTAATTCAATATCTTTAGTATCCAACATAAGTGTTTCTAAAATGAATTCTTGTAACGAAGTTGTATTTGTTAACCCATCAGTGTATATAATGCCCGCTTTAATGCTTCCTTCTTTTCCAATTCGAATTTCTCGAAAGACAATATCCGTACTTTTCCCAAGTGTATCTTTTAAGATTTGTACATTTTCCTGAAGACTAACTTTCAGACCGTCTTTTTCATTTGGGTCCACCATTTGACTTTGTGAGGGAACAGCGACGTTTGATTTATTTATTTTTCTCTTTTTAAAAAACCGCATACTCTCTATCCCTCACTTTCTATTATGAATACGATTAAATTCATCTAATAAAAATCACATTATTCGGCGGGTCATGTCCCTTTTATAGTATTCAGCATGAGCTATTTCTCTTTTTTTCATACGTTTGTTATGCTGTAGTCCATTGGTATTCTTGTAAGCTTAAACTAACTCTGTTTTGATTTTAACCGCCTATTTATCAATCAATACTTACTTTATTAGACAATAGGCATTTCAGTTTCGCTGCAAAAAACACCTCGCTCCTGGATGAGCGAATACCATCGCAGATACGCATACTTTGGATTCCATCAACAATCCTTCTCTTAACTGCATACCAATATCTTCAGGTCTTTTCAAATTAAATAACTTGGCTTGTTTCTAGTAAAATCACGTCACTTTCACTTGTATCTAAAAGTCATGTCTTACTTAAGAGAACCTATTTTCACATGTGACAAGCAGCTTTTTCGTCGCAGGTCCAATTGCTCCAGCACAAAACTTGGCCACTGGTGTAATGATTTCTTCTGTATATTCCCCACAAATTATGCTCTCAGAAATTAATGTCATGTACTTTGTCTCCAAGATGATAGTCATTCAACACAACTGGCTTTCCATCGAACGTGATCGATTAAATGAAATCGGAACCCATTCCTAAATAACCTCGATGACTATTTTCAATAACCTCTCGATTGCTGATTAAATTCATTGCCAAATAAATTACACGTATATTGTACAGCGTGCAAAATACGCTCCATACTATTGCGTGAGCAATCGAAACACCTCAGTATTATTTCTGTAGATGAAATACTACATGGGATTAATTTCGCCTTCTTTGCCACTACTATATTTGCGATTAGTAGTCTATTTTCCTAGATTTTGTTGGCCATTTGAATACGAAGAAAATCAAGAAATGGTTATCGGTAAAAATCACCTTAAGAGTTTCCACGTGAGAGGAGCAAAATAAGTAATTCACATTTCTCAATACACATTAAAAAACCAGACATTGAGCTGTCTGGTTTTCTTGCTATGCTCATGCAATTGTAGTGCCCCACTTAGGTACCCAATAAATTGAGTCGTTTCATAAATATAGCCTGAATTGGGTATACTCATATTGTATCTGCATTTTTGAGAGAGATAGAAGATGAATACATAGACTTACTGATACAGGAGGATTGGCGATGAATATACTAATCGAATGGATTTACAAATCTCCAAAAGGAGCAGAAACCGTCTTCCGCTCCGAGGAGATGCCGGCAGCACAAGCCATACTAGTTGCGGAAGACTTGGCACGGACCGGACGTACCAAAAATGTACTTTTCATTGATCAGTTCGACAGTACGTGGACGGTCAAAGAGATGAAAGGTTATTTGAAAGGAATTGAAACCGAACCACATAACATCACGGTTTATTTCGACGGCGGCTTCGATCTTACAACACGTAAATCAGGATTAGGCTGCGTCATCTATTATGAACAAAGCGGGAAATCGTATAGGTTACGGCAAAATGCACCTTCTGCCGAACTCTCATCGAATAACGAGGCAGAATATGCAGCACTCTACCTTGGCCTACAGGAGCTCGAGTATTTGAATGTCCATCATCTACCTGTCCGCTTCATCGGGGATTCACAGGTGGTCATCAACCAGCTGACCGAGGAATGGCCAGCGCTCGAAAATAATTTGTCCAACTGGGCAGACCGGATAGAAGATAAGCTGAAAGACCTCGGCATCCAACCAGAATACAAACTGGTACAGCGGAAGCTAAATTCAGAAGCGGATCGGCTGGCAACACAAGCGCTGAATGGAATTTCGATTACGGCCACGATCGAAGTTACAGTGGATTAATAAGTCTATAAAGTTCAACTAAAGGCTATCTACAAACAGTCATGAAAGTTAAACCTTCATGACTGTTTCTTATATATACCAGAAATTGTAGTCGGTAATTCCTGGTGAAATTTCATTAAGTATTTCTTACTTGCCTTTACTCAATTTCTTCACAGTTACCTCTCAATCAGATATGTAAATCCCCCCGAATTCCCCTTCCCACTATTAAATCTTTTGAATCTACTTATTATAGGAAACAGACATAAGAACAGTTTCAATGCCCTAACTATTATCCCAAGTTTATTAAATGGGTATTCCAGATTAACTCACTACAAATACCTTTTCAGCTATATCCAATCATTGAACTGAATGAGGTTCTTCTTATCAGAGAATTTGTAAATTAAGCAAAAGGTATAATACATTTTTAATAGGGTGAAAGGCATATATGTATATTCCGGATTGAATTTCGAGCAAAACAACTTTCCCATTGCCTGATTCTATTATGAAAGAGTGCTCCAAATTTTGATAAAAACCATTATTCCCGGAAAATAAATTTCTGGAAATCGGGACAACTTGTAACACATTCCAACAATTTTAATATATTAGTAATAGCTTATACAAAAGGAGGTGATAAAATGCGTGATTATAGAAACGAAGACAAATGTAAGTATTACCATGAATACGGATGTGAAGACAAGCGAAAAGATAAATGCAAATGTGACGACAAACGTAAAGATAAATGCAAATGTGAAGATAAACATAAAGATGATCATAGGTTAAAACCTATGGTATTATCAACAGGTGTATTGAATACGGTTGTTGGCCAAACTGCAGCTCATATTGAAGTAGCTAACCTTGATCCAACTAGAACCTTTCAAGTAAGGGTACAAGTTATCAATTGGAATAGCGGTGGTCCAGAAGTCCTACTCAATCAATTAGTGACTCTTTTACCGAATCAACACATCAACTTAAGTCAATTCGTTGAACCATTCCACTATGAAGTTAGAATCTTTCATCCTGGAAGTCCGAATGTTATTGCGAATACTTTTGCAATAAATGCAGAGACTTTCACTCTTCCTGGTTTAACCTTCAATCAAAAAGACCTTATGAAGTTAGATGTATCTTTCATTTAATTTCAAATTCCCCCAATAAATAACCCAGAAGCACCTCATGCTTTTGGGTTATTTTTCTATTACCTGTACATCTAAACATTCACAAGTGTTTCTTACACAGCATACTTCAAACTAGTATAATGTTTTACAAGACTGTTTTCACACGGTCCTATAGCCCCCTTACTAAAATCGAAAAGAGAGTTGGGACAAACAATGATGAATATAGACATACCTTTGTTGAATAAAGCAGCGGGAGAAAAAGCAACTTCTTACATAGCAACATTAACAAAACCTTTAGGAAGTTTGGGCAGGTTGGAAGAAATCGCAATTAGTCTGGCAGAAATGACAGGTAATTTGACTCTAGAGATTACACCACCAGGTATCATCGTATTTGCTGCCGATCATGGCATTGTAAAAGAAGGTGTATCCGCTTATCCACAGGAAGTGACGCTCCAAATGGTAGCAAATATTGTAAATGGCGGAGCCGCTATCAATGTATTTGGTCGACAAATCGGTGCAAAATTCAAAGTCGTCGACGTAGGTGTAGCGGGAGATGTAACAGAGGAGCAAGTCGTTCATAAGAAAATACGTCAGGGCACTGGAAGCTTCCTCACCGAATTAGCAATGACACGAGAAGAAGCAGAAAAAGCGGTGCTCACCGGTTATGAAGAAGGGATTCAGATTATAGAAAGTGGGATTAAATGCCTGATTATCGGTGAAGTCGGTATCGGCAACACGACAGCAAGTAGCGCTGTTCTAGCATCGATTACTGGTGCAGACCCCGCTGCAATTGTCGGATTTGGGACTGGTATTTCCACTGAACAGCATAATCGGAAAGTTGCGGTTGTTCGTGATGCAATCAGCTTACATCAGCCGAAACCGACGGATGCCATTGATATCCTGTCGAAAGTGGGCGGACTTGAAATGGCGGCAATGGCTGGTGCAATGCTCGCCGCTGCAGAAAAGCGGATACCTATTCTTGTCGATGGTTTTATCTGTACGGTTTCCGCTTGTCTAGCTAAATTGATGGCTCCTACTGTAGTAGATTATATGATTTTATCGCATCAATCAGTAGAACCTGGACATACAACGGCAGTCAAACATTTGCAAAAAGAGCCGTTACTCCAACTAAATATGCGTCTCGGCGAAGGGACCGGTGCAGCCGTCGCTTTCCCGATTCTACAATCCGCAGTCAATATGATCAATGAGATGGCTACATTCGAAAATTCCGGTGTATCGGGCAAAGACGATACAGAAGTGATAATGAATTCATAACAATGCAATATTTATAGAACAATTTTAAAACCTGACGCATAAGTGAATGGTGGTCAAAAAAATAGCGAAAACGCCAAGTTCGCTTCGAAATTGGCGTTTTCATTAAATATATCTAGACATTCCCACAGTTATTCCCAACAAGCCAAGAACTGAAGAAGACCATCTCCTGTAATTTTCGGATGCATATATGCACTGATCAATCATGATCGTTTATACTTTCAAGTTTATTTGAAAAATATGACAGCATCCATGCAATTAACTTTCTATCCAAAAACGTCTAACCACCGTTCCATCTTCTTCAATAAAGCTCTTGTCTTCAATGCCACCATTCTTCACTATCGTTTTTGCTGATCCAATATTGTCTTCATTACAAGTTACCAGTACCCGATCGATTCCGAGTTCACCGCATTTCTTCAACGCCTCTGCAAGAATCCATGTCGCATAGCCTTTCCTTCTTTCCGAAGGTCTCACACCATATCCGATATGCCCGCCGACATTATGTAAGTAATCTGTCAGATCGTGCCTGATGTCAACCATCGCTAATACCCGGTCATTATAATCCACCAAAAAATAGTTCGTGCTAGGCACCCATTTTCCGTCTCCGCTTTCTCGGATTTGCAGTGCTTCTAAATACGTTTCATAGTCCTCGTGACCAGCTACATTAAAACTGCTGGGCGTTATCCGGGATTCATCCCACTCTTTCACGTAATCTTCATGCTCGTTTTTCCATTCAATGGATGGTCTCACTAATCGCATAGCCATTTCCCCATTCCCCGTTTTTATAAATTACCTGTTAAAGACTCAAAAACAAACAATTCATTCGCCGACTTAAATTTGCGGATTGCAGCTTCAAATGCTTTTAGCCTTGCTAACTTTTAATTTCTTTCCTTTGATTGTCGTTTCTTTCATTGCCTGCATAACTAATGAACCTTTGTCATTCAGAATATCAACATAAGTCAACTCATCCTGAATGGTAATTATACCGATATCATCTGCTGTTACTCCAGCTATCTTCGCAATCGTGCCAACAAAGTCTACGGCTCGAAGCTTCTTCTTTTTTCCACCATTGAAATGGAGTTTCATGACATCCTTGTTTGGTTGCATATGTATAGTATTTTTGGTTTTCTGACGACCACTGACTTTTTCATCGAAAGCATTTTTTCCAACAGCTACTTTCTGCTGCGTCGGCGCTTCCAAAACAGGTATCTCAAAGCCAATGTATGCTTCAATTGCTTTAAGGAGTTTGCTGTCATTTGGAGTTGCAAACGTAATTGCTTTTCCTTTATTACCAGCACGACCGGTTCTGCCAGTTCGATGAACATAGCTCTCTTTTTCCATGGGAACGTCAAAGTTGATGACAAGTGTTATTTTAGCTACATCAATTCCCCTTGCAGCTACATCGGTCGCCACAAGATAACGAAAATTCCCCATTTTGAAGCCTTCCATAACCGCAAATCGGTCCTCCTGTACAATTCCACCATGGATCTTTTCACAAGAATAGTTAGACCTTTCCAATTCTGCAAACACAGTGTCTACACGCCCCTTAGTTCTGCAGAAGATAATACAGCTATCTGGGTTTTCAACAACAGTAATGTTTTTCAGCAACGCCATTTTCCCTGCTTCTTTCACTTCAATTACGCTATGTTCAATTGCACTCGTCGTGACTCCCGTAGAAGTGATTTGAATAGAAATAGGTTTTTTCATATAGGTATGGCAAAGATTCTCAACCTTTTTAGGCAACGTAGCGGAAAATACCATCGTTACTCTAGTAGGCGGAAGTTTTTGTATGATAGCTTCTACTTGGGCAACAAAGCCCATGGTCAACATTTCATCAGCTTCATCTATAACCAAGTATTTTATTTCATCTACACGTAATGTTCCTCTTTCAATATGGTCCATCACACGTCCAGGTGTACCGACTACTATATGCGTTTTTTGTTCCAACTCTTCCTCTTGTTTACTAATGGATTCTTTGCCGTAAACCGCCAGGGCTTTAATTCTTTTAAAACGCCCAATAGCTGTTACATCCTCTTGAATTTGAACAGCAAGCTCTCGAGTCGGTGTAAGAATTAATGCCTGTGGATTTTCCTTCTCCCAATCAATCATTTCGCAAAGAGGGATACCAAAAGATGCCGTCTTGCCACTGCCTGTTTGAGATTTCACGATGAGATCCTGATTTTCCAGTGCTCTCGGCATGACTTCACTTTGAACCTCCGTTGGCCTTTCATATTTCAACAAGGCAAGTGCTCTTGTTATTTCATCGCTTATATTATAATCCTCAAAACTTCTTTCACTCATATAAGTAACCTCATTTATTATTATTTGACCCCGTTTTTTATGATTAAGTATAGTCATCCCTAAACTAAAATAATGCTACCCAATACATAAGGTAGCATTATTTTGTACTGCTAGCAAACCATGAAAAGCCAATTATTAAGTCCCACAAAATGTTTGGTATGGCCTTGTTGATTGCGCGGGAAGTGTGGAATAATCATCCTTCCCAGGCGTGTACGCATACGGATTTGATAGAACTTCTAATAGCCTTTCCATCACACTGTAATCACCTTGGTTCACCGCGGCTTCTAGTGCAGCTTCTACCCGATGGTTCCGTGGGATTAGTACAGGATTACTATCCCGCATTAACTGCTGTGAGCTGATCTTTGACTCTTGCTGTCTGCCTAGTCTTGACTGCCACAGTGCATACCAGTTGGTAAATTCCGGAGTCCCAAAAAGGACATTATCTTCTAAATTATCATACGTTAACGCGCGAAAAGTATTGGTAAAGTCAGCGCGATGCTTCTGCATTAGTCGAAGAAGGTCTTCAATAAGTGATTCATCCTGTTTCTCTTCATTAAATAGTCCTAGTTTCGCTCTCATTCCCGCGAGCCAATTTCCATGATAGTGCTCAGGGAAATCGGAAATGGCATCTTGCGCCAGTTTGGCACCCTCTGCATAATCTTCATGCAGTAATGGTATTAGGGTTTCAGCAAATCGCGCAAGATTCCACCCGACGATATTCGGCTGATTGCCGTAAGAGTAGCGACCTTGAATGTCAATGGAACTGAAGACCGTTGCTGGGTCATAGGTATCCATGAAGGCACACGGACCATAATCGATGGTCTCCCCACTTATCGTCATGTTATCGGTATTCATTACTCCATGGATAAAACCAACCAGTTGCCATTGTGCAACCAAGGCCGCCTGACGCTTGATCACTCCCTGAAGCAACGCAAGATAGCGCCTTTCATCAGTTACAACTTCAGGAAAATGGCGCTGTAGTGCGTAGTCGGCCAAAACTTGTAGTCCCTCATCCGTTCCCCATTTTGCAGCGTATTGAAAGGTTCCGAAGCGTAGATGACTGACGGCCACACGAGTCATAATGGCACCTGGAAGATCGGTTTCACGGATGATAAATTCACCGGTTGTCACTACTGCTAGACTTCGAGTAGTAGGAATACCAAGCGCATGCATGGCTTCACTGATGATGTATTCGCGTAACATTGGTCCAAGTGCCGCGCGACCATCTCCCCCGCGGGAATAGGGTGTTCGGCCCGAACCCTTAAGCTGAATATCAAACCGTTCACCTAAAGGGGTTATCTGTTCGCCAATTAACATAGCCCGGCCGTCCCCTAACATCGCAAAGTGCCCAAATTGATGGCCCGCATACGCTTGAGCAAGCGGCAAAGCGCCTTCAGGAATTCGATTTCCAGCAAGCACCGCCACCCCATCTTCGCTTTGCAACTCATGGACATCCAACCCCAAGGAAGTTGCCAAGGAATCATTGGAAATGATCAACTTCGGTGACTGTACAGGGTTAGGGCTGAGGTTGGTAAAAAATGTTTTTGGCAGATGGGCATAACTATTATCTAAATTCCAGCCTGATTCTATTAGTTCTTTTCGATTTGTCATCGTATCTTCTATCTTCCTTTCGTCTGTTTGCCTGATTTTTTTATATAAAACATAAATCATGGTATACCTATCCATCAGGTAGTCCCACGTAGTGTCTTCTTCTGTTAATTTAGTATACCCTTTCCACACGTTGGTAACTCCCTTAGTTTTTCGCTACCTATGCAGGCTACATGAATGTGAATTCTCTAAGTGTCGTATCTAGTGGTCGACAGCGTGCCTACCAAAAACATTCTAGGTTCTTTTTGTCGTTTAGGTACGTGTGTACTGCAAGCAATACTCAAAACTTACGCCATTTTTTAACACGACATTGGAACCATCAGGTCAGTGTGATATACCCGGCCATTTCACCATAATATAGTATAAATGGATTTAACTGAAATCCCGTGTGGATAAGAACTTTCCTGCGACACATACTTTGGTAATACAAAAATTGAGCACATTTTTTTCAGTTCAGTAAATAATCACACCGAAAGAGGGGTATTCTATTGGCAAAAAAAGTTCTTTTATTTGGTGACATTGGAATAGATGACACAGTGGCCATTATCTACGCCTACTTTAATGACGAGATTGATATCGTCGGAGTGGTAGCCGATTATGGGAATGTATCAAGAGAAGATGCAATGTCAAATATTCGCTATTTGTTTAACCTATTTAATTTCCCCAATAACATTCCAGTCATAAGTGGTGCAGAAATGCCGATGACTGCAGAACTCCCCACCTACTATCCGGAAATCCATGGCGTACATGGTCTCGGGCCAATAGTACCGGATGACTATGAATTCGTGATAGAAAACTTCCTGGAGATTGTAAATATAATTAAAACGTATAAGGATGAGCTGATTATCGTAAATATTGGCCGCCTGACTTCTCTTGCTACATTGTTTATTCTTTATAAAGAATTAATGGGTAACGTGAAGGAATTTTATATTATGGGGGGAGCATTCGGGGTACCTGGAAATGTAACACCTGTCGCGGAAGCAAACTTCCATGCAGATCCTGTAGCGGTGAAAATCGTCCTTTCTTATGCCAATAATGTCACAATAATCCCTTTAAACGCAACACAAAAAGCAATTGTAACACCTGAAATGGTCGATTATATTGATCACTTTGGAAAAACCGCAATCTTTAAGTCGTTAATGAACTTTTACACCGAATTTTATCAAGAACGGGATCCAACTCTTCAAGGAAGCCCCGTGCATGACGCGCTTACACTTATGGCGGTCATACACCCTGAAATGTTTACGTTCAATTCGCGCCCTATCGAAATCGGGCAGCATTTGGAGGGACCTGCAAGGGGGCAAAGTATTGCTGATATACGCCCAGGTGACCAATTTTATGACAACGAAAAAAATCACCGCATTGCATTTGACTTGGACTACGAGACATTTTTCCACAACTTCCTGTCTGTCATGACAGGTAAACAGTCAAAATAAGGTGAGTTCTACTCATTCAAAGACGCCACTTCTAAGCAGTGTAAAATCAACATGGACGTTAACTTTCATTTCCTTGTACAACTCATGCCATTTCTCTTCCGTCAATTCAGAATGACGTACAGAGCTTCTGTAATACTCACCATAGCCAAAAACATCCGATCCAATTTTTTGGCAGTAGGCAATTACCCTCGAAATTTCACTTGACAGACTATTACTAATTGCTTTTTCAAGCGCTTCTGTATTTTTGATTTTCCCTGTATTAACATTTGGTTTTATTTCTAATAATCTGGCTTGCACTGTAAGGTGTAAGTCAAATTCGGGCGTTGTGGCATTGACTAACTTCACATCTTTATGCGTTTTAATTGGATCGAATACCAAGTTAATTTCATCGGGGGGATTCTTCATTACAGATGAAGGTAAATCATCGCCTTTTATTTTTAATTCATATACTCCAGCGTGATAGTCATCTCGACTTAACTTTATATAGAAGCTATCATCAACAGATATTTCACCTATCATTTTGTCCTTTTTAAATAAAGCGATTCCAGAAATCTCTATAAGCTCCTCATCTCTTCTTATAATAGGCATCGCTATGTCCTTACCCATGAAATAATAATCTTTGGCTACTTCATGAAGTGTGGATAAAACCACTTGCTCACTTTTAACGTTTTGTTCTAACAGCTTATAAATATGTTCCCCAATATCCTCTATATCTGGATACTGATATTCTAGAAAGGGTTTCGTTTGACCTTCAACAACTGCCATAATAACATCCCCACTCATTGCAGGATTTTTCAACAAGTTATCAATGTAATGACCAATGCCGTCTTTGGCAAATTCATCACCGAATAAGACCCCCCTCAATTGTCCGTTCATTATTTTTTCAGCTGCTCTGCGATTGATTTTTGCACGTGTCCCTTGACTTGTTTCGTTTTCAGCGGTAATAACTGCAACTTTACTTTCTAACTCTGTGCTCACTTGGCGTACAACTGCTGTAGTCTCCACGCTTTCCTCCTTCCCCAAATCATAGCCAATTAAAGTGACTAAACCTACTCTTTCAAGGAGTTTTGTTTCTGCACATCCTACCAAAGCAATGCAAAGAAATAGCAGTAGTAAAAAATAACGAAGTTTTTTCATTCTATTTGCTCCTTACGTGATTTAAATTTCCTTTTCGCCACTGCTAAGAGATACAAGATGATAGGATATACAAATACAATATAAAACGCCACTTGGCCATAGTAATCATTAAATGTATTTATTTGAGGTCGAGTTTTAAGCATTAAACTTACAGCGAATATGATGAACGAGAATACCCAGACAAATTTATTCGCACTTACCTTTACTAGTCGTCTGGTTCCGCGAAAAGCGGCCCATAGAAATAGACACAGGTTCGGCAATATAATTAGCATCCAAAAACAAACTGCTACATACTCAAATCTTTCAATGAACGGAAATTTAACAATACTAAACAGAGACAAAGTCGCCCAAATGGTTTTCGTTAATTGTTCCCCGCTGAAATACGTTAGCGTAACCAACATGATGGCAAGGTAAATCAAGGTCGTCATGAGCAAACCAAGATGAATATATTTTTTTGCATTCTTTTTATCCTTTACAAAGGGATAAATCACATATAATATTTCAAATCCAACAATTGTAAAGGTCATGGACTTTACACCTTTCAGTATTCCGCTCATATCGGCCTCTAAAATAGGAAGAAGACTTCTCAATTCCATATATTTCATTGGATAAGCCAACAAGGGGAAAAGCCATATGGAAAGTACAAAGCTAAAAAAAGAAACGCCCACAATTACCCGTAGACCGCCCGTAAACGTATAAATCACGATTAGCAGCAATGAAGCTGAAAAAAACCAAGTATTCAAATCCGGAAAAACCCATGTTTGAACAACTTCAATATAGTTTCTCAAAACGGAGAAAAAAGCACCTGAACAATAAAAAATATAAATTATATTAAATAAATTCCCTATCCATTTACCAAATACATCTTGATGAATGCCGTATAAATCATTTGAACCGTATATTTCCAATGTTTTAAGCATGAAAATCACGATAATATGCGTAGCGAGACCTGCAAGTAGTACAGAAATCCATGCATCATGTTTTGCGTCCTGGTATATAATCCGTTGAAACCCTTGTATCCCGATTCCGATTTGAGCAGTATGAATGATGAAAAAAAGTAGAAAAGCATTAATTGTATCAGTGGGACCAATTTGTATGGAATTTTTCACTTATTTCACCTTCTGTTCACTTTTTTCAGGATTTATGGGTTCGGGTTTATATTTGTCCTCATCTTCCGGTCTTGTATTTGAAGGTCGCTTAAATGTAAATGGCAACGGTAGTCTAACAAGACTATCCCGCCAATCAAGCAAGCGAGGAGGATAAAAAGGCGCTGTATACGGAGAACCTAGGCTTGTTTGACGCAAAAGATGGATTAGGATAAAACAAAGTCCCAGCATAATGCCGTAAAACCCCCAAAGTCCTGCTAATACGATTAATGGAAAGCGAATGATCCTGATGACGTTACCCATCATATAGCTTGGTGTTGTGAAGGATGACAATGCCCCTAAGGCGACAATAATAATTAAAATATTACTTGTAATTCCTGCTTGCACAGCTGCGGTTCCAATAACAATACCGCCAACAATACCGATGGTTTGACCAACCTTCGATGGTAGTCTAATTCCAGCTTCTCTCAGTAGCTCGATAATGAGTTCTAACAGTAGAGCCTCCAATAAAGGCGGGAAAGGAACCAATGCTCTTGATTCACTCAGCGGAACTATAAGCGATTGCGGAATTACTTCATAATGAAATGTCAATGCTGCTACATATAAAGGGGATAAAAAAACAGATAAGACGACTGCACTAAATCTTAATAACCGCGTAAATGTAGCAATCGGCCACCGTAGATTTTGATCTTCCTGACTTTGGAAGAACTCAAGAAATGAGTGTGGACAAACAATTGCAAGAGAACTTCCATCCACGATAACGCCCAATTTACCATTCAAAAGTTCAGCACAAAGCTTATCCGGTCTTTCTGTTAGTAACATTTGCGGAAAAATCGATAATGAGTTGTCGTCTATCATTTGTTCGAGAATCGAGCTATCTAATACTGAATCCACTTTAAGGTCGGCAATTCTTTGTCTTAGCGTGTTCACCATTTCATCGGAAGCAATACCTTTAATGTACAACATCGAAATTGCTGTCTTCGATTGCTTTCCAACTTCTAATTTTTCATTGCATAGATTTGGATTTTTTATATATCTCCGAATCAAGGATATATTTGTTGATAGACTTTCATTAAAACCGACTTGGGCACCGATGACCTGGGATTCATTTTCCGGTGCTGACAAAGCCCGTGAATCATTAGTGGGGATAGTAGCCAATACAACTTGCGAGTAGCCTTCAACATGAATAAGTACGGTCCCATTCATTATTGCTATTACGGCATCCCCTACTTTGTCAGTCAATTTCACCTGTGCTATTGTCAGGTTGGATGTAATATTTTCTGGTGATTCATTTGTATGCTTCAATAGGACTTGAAGGATATGATTATTTAACGTCGGGACATCCACTAGATTATCTATATAAATGAGCCTAAGATTCGGGGTTATCGATTTAGTGATTAAATCAGATGAATTGTGAGTAGCCTCTTTTATCGACTGTATAAAAACATCACCAGAAGTTGAAATCTGTATTTGAAGTTCTTCTGTGTTTTCTTCAGCCACAACTGTTTCCTGTTTTTCTTTTGAAGATCGTTTGGACTTTTTGTTAAACAGTAGACTCACCTCATTTGTATCTTTGTCCCTAGAATAGCCTTTTGAGGGAGAATCTATACCCTTCTTACGGCTTCAGTTAACGGGAAGAGATGGGGTTAATGGGGCGTACGCACTCTGTCTCCCCATTTTTCAAGGCGTTGTTTTTTCAAAATATCCTGGAATTGGTCATTCCAATCAACCATAGTTATTAGCAGATTTGGAAATACTTCAGTCAAAAGAGCGTACGAATTCCCGTTCCACTTCCGTATATAAAATTTTCAGTTCATGTTCTCTAGCTATATTCACCAATGAAAATACTTTTATGTTGAACACTCACTACTAAGTGGTAGTCTAGCAAAAACTACCTAAAACCAACCTCTATACCAATCCCTTCCAGACACTTCGGTTTTCAACATAAAGGGTTCAGCTCTTCCCTCTGCGGGTATCACAAGTTGTGAAGCTTGTTTTACAGAAGGGGATATATATATGTTTGGACTCAAAGATTTACTGTCATTGATTACTTCAGCATTTATCATCTTGCCTCTTGTCATTTTTTTGAGGGAGTCTGGTTACTTTATTGTCAGTGGCATTTTCGGTGTTAAGAACCCAAGGTTGACCATTGGATCAGGTCCTCGGATTTTCAAAATCGGATTCTTTGATGTGCGAAAATATTATCATGTGTATAGTTGGTTTTCCTATGACTCGTTGAAAAGAAAAAATAATTTTGCATATATATGTGTTTACTTGGGACCGATTCTTTCCAATCTTGTATTTGCTGTTACTATAAATGCACTTCTAGCCAATGGGATGCTTCACGAGTATAGAACATTTTGGGAGCGATTTATTTTCTATGCGTTCTATTATGTACTTTTTGACGCCATTCCCATGATAACTGTAAACGGTAAGCCGAATAACGGAATGATCATTTATGAAATGCTACGGCATGGTAAACGAACCGACTACAATAACGAGCCTTTTATCCCAGCGACTAGTGACGTGGAAGAGCAATATCAGAAAGAAATGGAAGGTATTCAAGAACTGGAAGAGGATAAAAAAAAGGCTAAACAAAGTATTATAAAGGAAATCCAAGACTTAAAGAAGAAATGAATGAATACACTCCTATCCCATCACGTGTATGAAATGTTTAACAAAAGAGGAAGTGAACCAAAACTTATTGGTGAACTTCCTCTTTCTTGGTTGCAACGTCCTACATTTTCCACAAAGTTTATACCTTCATATTGGCCCCCTTTGCTAATGAAGATCATTGTACAACTTTAAAACTCTATTCTAGTAAGTAATAGAATAGAGCTTTAACCACTTCATATTAAATTGACATGCCTTCTTACAACTGCGTTTGTTCTTGGAGCTTTGCCGCGAGATATTTACGCGCGTCGGCGGTCAGAATCTGCAACCGAACTTCTTCCTGCCGTTCAAACTCGACAAACATCCCGCTTAAATTTTCATACACATAATGGACTTTAAAGCCCCTATCTAAATAGTCATCTACTTTTTTCATTTCATCCATGCTTAGTAAATAATCAGACATACACACACCTCGCTTTTCTTATTCTGCACCTTTTGCTTCGATTTCTTGCACGACAATATCGTCCCAATCGTGACCAACTGTAATACCTAAATACTTGGCGTCACTAGGATCGTCTAGTTCGGCTTGCGGGTACTTTTTAAACCACCAATATTTCGCCAAGACATAGTACACGAGTGCCCCCACGAAAAAGCCCACCAATGAAGAATACGTTGGGAACATATTCGCTAAGACACCACCAATCACCCAAGCGATTAGCCCCGCTAAGTTAAAGCCATTCATATACTTATATTGGCCGTCTAACTCGTACAGATCTTTTACGTTCACACGACGTTTACGGATTAAATAATAATCGGCGAATAATATCCCCACAATTGCTGTTAAAATACCACCAATTATTAATAGCGCATTTACTAAGACGCCAAATAGACTCCATGGCTGTGCTAAAATCCCAATAATTCCCGCAATAATAACCCCAGCCCAGAACGGTACTTTGGGTCCACCAATGTTTGAGAAAATCGTGGCCGCAGGAATCACGTTTGCGGACGTATTTGTCGACCATTGCGCTAACACAATCATCAGCAATAAAATTCCTAACGCAATTCCACTTGCACTTTGCTGCAAGGCATTTATCGGATCAGCAGATGCCACGGCCATATAACATACTGCACCAATGGCTACGATAAATGTGTTGGTAATCGGCATCACAATTAAAGAACCAACTAACTGTGTTTTATTGCGTTTGAACCAATTGCGCTCATTTTTTGGCGCTTTAAAGAAACGTGATAGTGTTGGCATATCAGCTGCTAACGTTGCCCAGAATCCCATGTTCGCCATCATCACGACCATGAAAGCAGTAAAAGCTGCCATCCCTGTCGTTGGTGATTCCACCCATGCCCACACGTCTTTCCCTTGTGCCGTTGCTTTATCGGCAAGCGTATAGTACATCCAGCACGATATTAAAATAATAACCGGCGCCGCAAAATCCGCAAAGCGCTCAATGGATTTAATGCCAAGCGATGTGTTAATTAACTGCAATGCCGCAAAAATAAGGAAACATAAAAACCAATTATTAAAGTCGAATAATAAATTCAAAATCCCATTGATGGCCATTGCACCAAAATAGGTGTTAAGACCGAACCAACAAGCCGCTGTCACCCCACGAACGAGCGATGGTATATGCGTGCCAATTGTACCAAATGGGGCACGCATATAAACCGGGAAGGACAAGCCGTGCTCAATACCAATATCACCGATTAATGTCATAAATACGCCGATTAAAACAGAACCTATCATTGTCGCTAAAATCACCATCGGCAATGGCAAACTTATAATAGCAGATCCACCAATTGCAAAGGCGGCTAAAACGATGGCCATGCCTACCCAAATCACTGCAAAACCAAATGTTCCGATACTTCTTTTTTGATGTGTAACTGGAAGTAAATCTGGTGATTTTAAATAATCCCCACCATTCGCCATTCATGTCTCTCCCCTATAGTAGATTTCCAGTTAACAATGAAAAGCGGCTGGCGGCTGGAGCCTGGAGCCTGGACACAATGAATAGTGGAAGGCGCCTTGATAGACCCGAAGAGCGCTGGATGACCTTAAGATAAATGCGCTCTTTGCCCCTTTAACTTAGAACTGAAGCGACTCGAGCGGCTAGGCGCTTCAGTCTAGACACTGCTCCAAGTCTAAAAACGTATACTTTCTTACCTGCAAACAAACAATTGACCTCTTTTTTATGGCTCTACACCAAAATCTGTACTTGAGAGCATATTCCACTACTGATGAACTTTACTTTTTAACGAGCAAAACTGCTGATAAGTGATTGACGGTCGTTCCAAGTCATTGGCGCAATAGAGGACATTCTTTCGACCATCGAAATCGCACCGTCTACTGGGCACACAATCGAGCATAAATTACAGCCTACACAATCTTCTTCACGCACCTTTAGCATCGGACGACCACTCTCTGTGTACATGTCAATACATTGATGTGACGTATCTTCACACGCAATATGGCATTTATTGCAATTAATACAGACATCATTATTAATTTCAGCAACAACTTTGTAGTTTAAATCTAAGTCACCCCAGTTAGAATAACGTTGTACCGACTGACCGACAATATCCATCACCGAGGCAATGCCCTTCTCATCCAGATAATTATTAAGTCCGTCAATCATATCTTCGACAATACTAAACCCGTGGTGCATCGCTGCAGTACAAACTTGTACGCCTGTTGCACCCATCAGCAGAAATTCCGCAGCATCCTGCCAATTTGAAATCCCACCAATGCCTGAAATTGGTACATTGACGAAAGGATTTCGCGCACATTCTGCGACCATATTTAGTGCAATCGGTTTGACAGCAGGCCCACAATATCCGCCATGTGCCCCCTTCCCACCAACATGTGGAACCGTATTCCATGAATCTAAATCGACACCCGCTAAGCTGTTAATCGTATTAATCATACTAACGGCATCTGCCCCACCACGCACTGCCGCTTCCGCCGTCATCGTAATATCCGTAATGTTTGGCGTTAACTTGACGATAACAGGTGTACGTGCAACTTCCTTCGCCCAGTGCGTTTGCTTTTCAACCAATTCAGGGACTTGACCAGAAGCAGCCCCCATTCCTCGTTCTGCCATCCCATGTGGACAACCAAAATTAAGCTCAAGACCATCAACCCCGACAGCTTCTACTTTTTTGACAATCTCATGCCACTTTTCCTGCTGTGGCTCTACCATTAATGAAGCAATAATGGCATGATTAGGAAACCTTTTTTTCGTTTCAAGAATTTCCTGTAAATTAACCTCTAACGGACGATCTGTAATGAGCTCAATATTATTAAAACCCGCTACTCTCTGTCCGTTAAAGCTGACAGCCGCAAAGCGCGATGAAACATTTAAAATTGGTTCACCCAATGTTTTCCAGACTGCGCCACCCCAGCCCGCTTCAAATGCACGTTGCACTTGATAGCCCGAATTAGTCGGTGGTGCAGATGCTAACCAAAATGGATTCGGTGATTTAATCCCCGCTAAGTCAATTCGTAAGTCCGCCATGCTACATATCCCCCCTATGCAATCTCGCTCGGTTTTCTTAAACGCTCATGAATAATGTAAGCAGCATCTTTACCTTGCTGTGCAGCTGTTACCACCATTGCTTCCCCTTGGCCATTACCGAACACGACATCTCCACAGGCAAACACTTTGTCATTCGATGTTTGCATAGTCGTTTCGTCAATGTCTACAACTCCATTCGTATGTTGTAATCCAAACGCTTCAATGAGTGAGACAAAGCGCGTTTGTCCAATTGCTTTAATGACCGCGTCCACCTCTATAACAAACTCAGATCCTTTGATTACTTCAGGTCGTTGCCTGCCGTCTACACCCGCCTCTCCAAGTTTCATCTTGACGCATTCAAGTCCCACTACTTTCCCTGCCTCATCACCGATAATTTGTTTCGGCGCTGTCAGCCACTTAAATCCAACGCCATCCTGCTTGGCAAATTCATATTCAAACTGATAGGCAGTCATCTCTTTTTCTGTTCTTCTATAGAGAATGTCTACCTGCTCCGCACCTAGTCGCACAGCACAGGTTGCACCATCGATAGCTGTGTTACCAGCACCGATGACCGCAACACGTTTACCGATTAAGTCCTCTGTCAGTGCACCCATTTTCGTGTGCTTTACAAACTCAATAGCATCATGAACGCCAGCTAGTTCCTCACCTTTAATACCAAGATTAGGCACGGCCCCCATACCAACCGCTAAAATAACACTGTCATATTGCGCTAAAATTTCTGAAGCAGAAATATCCACGCCTACTGTTGTGTTTGTTTTAATGTCAACACCAAGCTTTACAACTTGCGCCACTTCCCAATCCACTACATCATTCGGTAATCGGAATGACACGATGCCGTAGTTGCCCAAGCCACCCGCCTTTGCTTCTGCTTCAAAAATTGTGACACTATAGCCAAAGCGACTAAGCTCACGTGCTGCCGATAAACCAGCTGGACCAGCGCCAACGATCGCTACCTTTTGTCCATTTGATTGACCTTTTTTAAATAGCTCGACGTCTGATTCCATCGCCCAATCTGTTGCATAACGTTGCAAATGCCCTATTTTAATAGGCTTTGTCGAGGAATTTAACACACATGCACCTTCACATAATTCCTCGGTCGGGCATACTCGCGCACAGCTTGCACCAACCGGGTTGGCCTCCATAATTGTCATGGCCGAACCTTTCATATTACTGGAAGCAATTTTTTTGATGAAATTCGGAATTTGAATACTTGTCGGACAAGCTGTAATACAAGGTGCGTCATAGCAGTACAGACAACGATTAGCCTCTTCTTGTGCTTCATTTTTTGTCATCCTGCTAGTCATTTCCACAAAATTCCGTTCGAGTTGCGAAGTCATTGAAACATTCCTCCTCATGGATTGATGTTTACACGTTGATTGTTTGCGCGATCGTCGGTTGTAGTGCACGCTTGATATATCGGCCATTGCCTAATGCTCCTACAAATTGTTTGTTTTTAATGACGTATTCTCCACGCACAAGTACACTGATTGGCTCTCCAGTCACTTCCCAGCCCTCATACGGGTTGTAGTCTACATTCATATGATGGGTATTCGCTGAAATTTCACGTTTTACAGTAGGATCAAAAATTACGATATCCGCGTCAGAACCAATAGCAATCGTTCCTTTTTGTGGATATAAGCCGAAAATTTTTGCGGCACTTGTCGAAATCATATCGACAAAGTCATAGATGGAAATTCGCCCTTTCGCCACACCTTCAGAAAATAAAATGCTGAAACGATCTTCGATAAACGGTCCACCATTTGGTATTTTAGAAAAGTCATTTAACCCTAATTGCTTTTTCCCGTTAAAGCTAAATGAACATTGGTCCGAACCAATTGTTTGCAGTTGCTTGGCTTTTAACGCATTCCACAAATGCTCTTGATGATATTTCGGGCGAAGTGGCGGTGACCAAACATATTTCGCTCCCTCGAAGCCTGGCTGTGCTAACGCTGACTGATCGAGCGTTAAATAAGGTGGACATGTTTCGCCATACACGTCATAGCCCTTTTCACGCGCTGCGATAATTTCATCCAAAGCCTCTTTACACGTCACATGTACAACATACAGCTTGGCACCTGCGATATGCGCTAGTTCAATGGCCCGTTTCGTCGCCTCACCCTCTAATTCCGCGGGACGTGTCAGTGCGTGATAAATTGGCGCCGTCTGACCAGCTTGCTTCGCCTCCTCAACTAATTCATCGATGACTGAGCCATTTTCACAGTGCACCATGACAACAGCGCCAATGTCTTTTGCAATTTTAAAGGCTTTGAACAGCGTACGGTCTGTCGCCTGGAATTCTTTCGCGTAAGCCATGAACACCTTGACAGACGTAATCCCTTCCTGCTCTAGTAACAACGGTAACTCGGCCTCTGTTTCAGGCGTTAAATCACCAATCATTAAATGGAAACCGTAGTCAATGGCTGATTTGCCCTTTGCTTTTACATGCCACTTTGCCACAGCCGTCGCAAGTTTTTCTTCACCCGCAGATAAGCAAAAATCTAAAATAGTCGTCGTCCCACCAAATGCTGCTGCAACTGTTCCCGACTTCCAATCATCGTCTGTCACCGTGTTGTTGAACGGCATATCCAAATGCGTATGCGGATCAATTCCCCCAGGCATCACGTATTTACCCGTAGCATCTACAATTTCCGCTCCATAAGCTGATAAGTTTTTGCCGATTTGCACAATTTTTCCATTCTCTATTAAAATATCTGCCTCATACATATCTGTTGCTGTCACAATAAGTCCACCTGTAATCACTTTTTTCACACTACCCTCACCCTTCGATTAATTAATGTAAAGTTTGTCAATATCCATTAATACGCTAGCTCTCCACCGTGGAGGGGTGGTAATTTCCGTCTAGCTGGGGTCGTCCAACCTTCACTCCAATCAACCCGCATTCTAATGATATGCAGTTTAATCCAACGTCATCTCTAACTTTTAGTGATGAACCAATATGCTAGCGAATTATAGTATTTCAGCCTGCACTCATCATGAGTTTAGTGTGTATTTTTCGCCCATGCTGAACTTCTTTTGTAGTGTCAACACGGTTTCCAGTAACACGTCTGCCCCCTTTGCACAGTCTTCAAATGTTGTTTCTTCCTCCTCGCAATGACTTTTCCCCTTGATACTTGGAACAAAAATCATTGCCGAGGGGATGAAGCTCGCGATATACTGTGCATCGTGCCCCGCCCCGCTGAACATACGTTGGAAGGAATAACCAAAGTCATGGCATGATTTTTCCACTTCATTGCAAATAGCTGCATCAAATAATACGGTCTCCCGCCCCCATAGCTTGACCGGGCTAATGTGGCAACCGCTTTCCTCTGAAGCTAGACCTGTCAATAGCTTTTCTACTTTGAGCATCACCGCTGGATTTTGATGACGCGAATCCATGGTAAACACTACTTCGTTAGGAATGACTGTATGAATATTAGGTGCCACGTGCATACGCCCAAATGTGAACACAAGCTCTTCGTCGATTTTACCTAGCTGCTCATGCAAAGATGAAATTATACGAGACGCCACAATCATCGGGTCTTTACGCATCGACATTGGCGTTGTGCCAGCGTGATTTGATTCACCTGTCACGGTAATTTCATAGCACACCATGCCTAAAACGCCTTCTACCACCCCAATGTCACGTTGCTTTGCTGCTAATACCGGTCCTTGTTCAATATGCAGCTCAATATATGCAAGGGCTTCTGTTAAGCGATTTCCTTGCTCCCCCGCGTAGCCACTCGCCTGTAATGCTTCTTGAAAAGTAATACCATTTTTATCGATAGATTCTAGCATTTTTTCTTTACTGAATTTTGAAGCAATGACACCGGAACTCATCATCGCCGGATCGAAGCGCGCACCTTCTTCATTCGTAAAATTCACAAGCATTAATGGGATCTCGAGCTCAATGTCGTTTTCCTTTAACGTTCGTATCGCCTCTATTGCGGTTAAAATACCTAAGACACCATCAAACCTGCCACCTTTTTCAACCGAATCTAAATGTGATCCCATTACGATGGGTGGGCACTCTTTTTTTCCTGGTAGAATCGCATAGATATTTGCCATATCGTCTACTTGAATATCCATGCCTAACTCTATGCATATTTCACAAAAATAGTCTCTCGCTAATACATCCTCTTTTGAAAGGGACAAACGGGTTACGCCTCCATTGGCAGTTGCACCAAATTGACTAAATTGTTCAATTAACCCCTGTAATCTACTACTATTACATTTATACATATGCAAGTCCTCTCTTTCACAGTAATAAAATAGTGGTTGTATACGAAAATTCTAAATTAATAGTTATCGGTAAGTGGTTGTTTATGACAATCATAAAATAGAAACTATTTGGAAGATATGGATATAAAACTAAGAAAGTATGTGCAAGTGCACAATATTTATGGTACGTTATTTGTATAATAAGGGGGGCTGTTATGGGAACGATTGGCAAAATCCTAGAGGGAGCTCTATTCCCGATGCTGACATTAGTAGCTGGAGAAAGCGGTTTGTATCGAAAAGTTTCAGGTATTAACGTAGTAGAAAGCATTGATTTAATCACGTTTTGCCGACCAAATGAATTAGTTGTGACAACAGGCATTAACTTTCCACACCAAAATACATCCTTAGAACAACTCGTTAAACTGGCGTACACTAAAAAAATAGCTGGTATTATCGTGAATACGGGACCTTATATTCCTGACATTTCTGAATCGGTCATCTCGTTTGCCAATGAGCATGAATTGCCCATTTTTCAAATGCCTTGGGACCGCCGTGTAGCCGACCTTTTAAAAACGACATTTCAATTTATCGCCACCCACGAGCAAGAACAATCCACCGAAGACCAAGTCCTTTACAACTTACTGTTTCATTACAAACAGCACGTCGATTCCACAAGGCAAAATTTAACCCAACTTGGATTTCCACAAGGCGCAGAATTGGCCATCATCACTTGTACAACAACAGATGCACGCAGTAGCATTGGCCGTTACGAGGTCCTCATTCAGTTCGCATTCCAAAATAGATATAAACGTTTTTTAAGACTCAAGCACAAAAACCACCTCATCTTTCTCATCAATCGAACACAAATCACTACATCCAATAGTCCTTTCTCAAAAACAGTTGAAGACATCTACGACAAAATCACCCAGAAAAACGGAAGCTTAAATGTCATCATCGGCAAAGGTAATTTTTATGAAGACTACGAAAATATCCATAAAAGCTACGAGGAATCACTCACTGTCATTCAATTAGCACAGTTGCATAACAACCGCTTCTTATACAAATATAAAGAAATTGGAGCCTATAAAATTATTATGGGTGTGCAAAACCGGACATTAATTGAATCTTTTAGCCAGGATATACTTGGGCAGCTTTATCGATATGATGATTTACACAACACCGATTACGTGTCTTTTTTACGTATTTTCCTTGAAGAAAACGGCAGTACGAGCAAAATTAGTGAACGTCTATTCATTCATCGCAACACTGTCCTATATAAAATCAAAAAAGTTGAACTGCTATTAGATATGGACGCCACCAACCCTTTTACAAAAACCAATTTGTATATGGCCTTTTTAATAGAAGATGTGTTGACGCATCAATAATTATGCGTGATAGGAGGACACTATGAATGAATTTCCACTCACTGTAGCAGATGTACTGACGAAAAAGTTATTCAGTAGCGCGAATCTTCTTGCTGGTGCAGAGGGGCAACTCAATATCATCAAATGGGTGCATATCGTCGAAACTATGGATGCTGCAAAATTATTAAAGGGCAATGAATTAATTTTGACGACGGGTATTCATTTGAAAAACAATGATGATGACTTCCATCACTTTATTCACCAATTAATAGCATCCAAATCAGCTGGGCTGTGCATTGAGCTCGGTAGCGTCATTCAAGAAATTCCTGATTGCATACAGCAACTGGCGACGGACTACCAATTCCCTCTCATCATCTTTCATCAGGAGGTAGCCTTTGTCGAAATCACACAAGAAATACACAGTATCCTCATCAATCAGCAATATGGCATGGTGAAAAACCTAGAGAACTACGCACAGCAAATTAATAAATATACACTGACCGCCAACAATTACGAGCAAATTTTAATGCACCTCTATAAACATCTTGGCTTGCAGGTCATCTTTACATTTAATGGGCAAAAGCCTGTGTTTATTCCTAATATTCAGCAGGACAAGTATGATAAGATGCAACAACAGGCAAGCCCTGATTATATGGAAAAACATGTTATTCGCTGTGAGGTGAATATTTTCAACCAATATTATGGGGAGGTTTGTTTGTTTTCCCCACAGCGCGTCGTCAATGAATACGATGCACTGATTTTAGATCGCACGGTTATTGCACTTTCACACTATTTATTGCGGGTTTTGTATAGCGAGGAAAAAAAGGCTGTGGAGGATCGTGAAGTTCTAGAGCAATGGCTGAATGGGTTATCCAATACGGAGGAATTAACGCATTTCCTGCAAGACCATCATGCAGATATCACGACAAGTAATTGGCTGGTCATGATTCATCAAATCCACAAAAGCAAAAGCAGTGACTTAACGTACTATAAGCTGTTTACGCGCAATATTTTAGAGAAGTTAGATTTCTATCCGTTTATCATAGAAAAGCAACAACAGCTTATTTTTATTTTAGCGAATTTACATGCGCAAGAAACATATAAGCAACGTATCGAACAAGCCATTACACAAATCCATGACAATCAGCAAAAATATAAATATGGTGACTTTAAAATTTCAGTCGCTGTAGGAAAATACGTGACTCATTTCCAAGCTCTCAATACTAGCTTTCTAACAGCCAAAGACACCTTACACATTCGATGGAAAGATCCACAGCTTTCGTATTTTTACGAGGATTTACACCTCCATCATTTAATTTTGCAATTACAAAAAAATCCATATATTATGGACATGATGACCGAATATATACAGCCCGTTATTGACTATGACCGCAAGCATAGCAGTAAATTAGTCGAAACGTTAAAAGTATATTTACACACCAATGGTCAAAAAAAAGACACTGCCGAACGCCTGTTTATCGTTAGACAAACACTGTACCATCGTTTGGAAAAAATTGAGCAGTTGCTAGGCTCAGATTTTATGCAAACAGAAAAGCGATTAGCACTAGAGTTAATACTGTTTAGCTACAACTAACCATTCTCTTCACTCACCTTATGTGAAAAGCAACAGCCTATTTATTTTACATTGTGTATAATGCTATTTTTACCGAAAAATCGGATAATAGATTTATAGCATGACACTAGCGTCGCATTATTTCTACCCACTCGCTCTAAATACTCAAAATATTCATTAATTTAATTTTTGCAAACTAAAAAGTCTTTCATAATGGATAAAGCCAGCTGGTACCCTTCCAAATCCAGATGAAAACGAACTTGTCGCACAAGTATAATTGTATATAAAAACCAAATGGATGGAATCACCTCTATTGAAGTGTTTCCCTTTTTGGCTCTGAACTGTGAAATTTAATAGAGTGAATTTTCTGCCTGTATTTATGCAACGCTAGTGATAGCATGATGATAAATGAAGGAGTGATGATGCTCGATGACGAATTTAACGAGTCAAAATTGGCAAGTAAAAGATGAACAATATGTATGGCATTCCATGAAGCCCTACAACCCAAATGCGACGACAATCATTCAGAAATCGAAGGGCGCTTGGATAACGGACATTGATGGGAAACGTTATTTAGATGCCATGTCTGGTTTATGGTGTGTGAACGTGGGCTACGGGCGAGAGGAACTCGCCAAAGTCGCTTACGAGCAATTACTGGAAAATGCCTATACTCCTCTATCCGTTGGGCACATCCCTGCCATTCAACTGAGCGAAAAAATCAGCGAATTATTAGGCGATGATTATGTAGTGTTTTTCTCTAATAGTGGTTCAGAGGCGAATGAAGCCGCCTTCAAAATCGCACGTCAATACCATCAGCAAAAAGGTCATACAAATCGCACCAAATTTATTTCCCGCTATCGTGCCTACCACGGCAATACAATGGGGGCATTAGCGGCAACAGGGCAAGCACAACGCAAATATAAGTACGAACCGTTAGCACCTGGTTTCCTCCATGTTGCACCACCAGATGCCTACCGTGCAAACGAAGATCATATTACAGAGCCAACTGCCCTACCTTCTGTTCAGGCAATCGATAATGTCATGACTTGGGAATCATCCGAGACGATTGCCGGCGTAATACTTGAGCCTATTATTACCGGTGGCGGCGTGATTATGCCCCATGAGGACTATTTGCGTGGGGTAAAAGCTGTTTGTGAAAAGCATGGGGCCCTGCTCATTGTCGATGAAGTAATTTGCGGCTTCGGTCGTACAGGCAAAGCATTTGGCTTCCAAAACTATGGCATTCAGCCGGATATTGTCACAATGGCAAAAGGCTTAACAAGTGCTTATATGCCGTTATCTGCTACAGCTGTGCGTCGCGAAATTTATGAGGCTTTCAATGGGAGTGAGGAGTACGACTTTTTCCGCCACGTCAACACATTCGGTGGTTCTCCAGCAGCTTGTGCGGTTGCCCTCAAAAATATCGAAATCATGGAAAATGAAAATTTATTTGCTCGCTCAGAAGAAATGGGCGCAATAATTCATGCGGAACTACAAGAACGCTTAAAGGATCATCCAAATGTCGGCAACATCCGCGGGAAAGGCTTACTGATTGGCATTGAGCTTGTGAGTGACAAAAACAGCAAAGCGCCACTTGATGTAACTGCTGTCAACAAAGTCATCGCTTTATGTAAAGAACAAGGGTTAATCATCGGGAAAAATGGTGTCACGGTTGCAGGCTTTAACAATACGTTAACTCTCGCTCCACCACTGATTATTTCATTAGCAGAAAAAGATGTGATTGTTGAAAAACTTACGCACGCTTTAAATGAACTACTGCAAAAAGCGTAAAACACAAGGGGGAAATGAATGTATGGTAACAAATACAGAGGTAAAAGAACTAGGGCATTTTATTAATGGTGAAATCGTTGCAGGCACAAGTGGTCACTTCTCAGATGTTTTCAATCCGAGTTTAGGGGCAGTGATTGCACGCGTCCCTATTGCAACGAAAGAGGAAGTGCAAAGCGCAATTGCAACAGCTAAAGCAGCCTTTCCGGCATGGCGCGCCCTATCGATTGGCAAACGCGTTGAAATTGTCATGAAGTTTCGTCAATTGATGACCGCACGTATGGATGCGCTCATCGACATCATTTGTATCGAAAGCGGGAAAACAATCGAGGATGCCAAGGGTGAAATCACACGTGGTTTAGAATCCGTCGACTTAGCCATCAATGCCCCTCACCTATTAAAAGGTGAGTACTCCGTCAATGTTGGTGGGAATATTAATGCTTATTCCGCAAAAGCACCACTCGGCGTTGTTGCAGCGATTTCCCCATTCAACTTTCCAGTGATGGTGCCACTTGCCATTACAACTATGGCGGTCGCAGTCGGCAATTCCGTCATTTTAAAGCCGTCCGAGCGCGTGCCCTGCTCCGCATTATTTTTATCGGAACTCTGGAAAGAAGCGGGTTTACCCGATGGTGTTTGGACAGTCATCAATGGCGACAAGGATGCGGTCAACGAGCTATTAGAAAACCCTGCTGTTGAAGCCATTTCGTTTGTCGGCTCCACAGCTGTCGCTGATTATATTTACACAACCGGTTCAAAATACGGCAAGCGCGTTACGGCATTAGGTGGCGGTAAAAACAATATGATTGTCATGCCAGATGCAGATTTAGAACAGGTCGCAAACGCATTTTTAGGCGCGGCCTACGGTGCCGCTTCCCAACGCTGTATGGCTATTTCCACAATCATTCCCGTTGGCGAAGAAACAGCGAATAACCTTGTCAAAGTACTGGCTGATAAAATCGCAAAATTAAAAGTAGGGCCATACACAGATTCAGACGTTGATTTTGGGCCTGTTATTACAAAGCAATCAAAGGACGCGATCATTGGCTTTATCGACCGTAGCCTAGATGAAGGTGCTACACTCGTATGCGATGGTCGCAATCCAGACATCGCTAAAAATTCCAATGGCTTCTATCTAGGTCCTACCCTATTAGATAACGTCAAACCTGGCATGGAAATTTATGAGCAAGAGGTATTTGGACCTGCTCGTAATGTCGTTCGGGTAGATTCATTAGAGCAAGCAATCGACTTAATCAATGCACATGAGCTCGGTAACGGTGTGACAATTTTCACAAATAACGGAGCGGCCGCTCGCAAATTTACAACGGAGATTGACGTCGGCATGGTTGGGGTAAACGTACCAATTCCAATTCCTGTTGGTTATCATAACTTTGGCGGTTGGAAACGCTCAAGATTCGGTGAGGGGCATATGTTTGGGCCTGACCAAGCCCGCTTCTTCACCAAGACCAAAACCATTTCAGAAAAGTGGTTTGAAGAAAACAGCGAATCCGCGGCAACATTTGCTTTTCCAAGTAACAACGACTGATGGTTTGCGTGAAAAAACTACTATTATATGTTGACATAAAGAATCCACTCAACAACGCTTGAGGCGCCTTCGCTGGAGATTATATAAAATCATTAGTTCAACATATATAGTCATTCAAAAGTCATTGAACTGATATACTCCCCATTAGATAGACAGATGAAAGAAAAAGATCTGTTTAAGCTAGGGGGAGTATTTTTTATGGCTCGATGTACCCCGATACACATCCAGACATCCCGTTAATCATAATAGAAGTCATTCAATCCATAGCACTCCAAAAGCACAACTATACAAGTAGCGGCAAGAGAGAGATCAAGTTAGTTACACTATATATGTTGAACAAATGAATTGGGCGGCTGCTTATATGTTGAACAAATGAATTGGGCGGCTGCTGAAAAGTCTGATACATGAAATGAAATAGAACTACTACCAATGCCGCTTCGACGCTTTGTGGATGCCTCCCTCGATAAGCCAGAAAGAAAGAGTATTTCATTATCTATGAAGAAATCTGCAGCCTGGATTGCGTCTTTCTTGAATATAATTAGTATGAAATAGTAATCACATTAAAGTCTCGGCATATACATTTCAAACTCACATTTCTCTCGATAATGAACAACCTAGCGCAGGCGCGGCAAAGGTATCCTCAAAGCGCCAAGCGTTCTATAATCCACACCCCGAATTAAAACTCTCTCCATATTGAGCGCCACAGTAGATTCAATGGGATTCATTAATTCAACATATTTAATTAAGTTTGGTTAATCATCAGACGTGTTGATTAATACAAAAAATAACACCGGAATCCCGCCGAGGTTTGGTCGATGGATTTCCGGTGTTTTCTATTAAATAGAATGAGATGTAAGTCTCTCACATTTTATTTCTTCATATCACATGTGCTAACTGCTACAGAATCATGACTATCTGCTTCTGTCATTAAGTTTTGGATGTTCTTTTTTCTCTTTAAACCGTTTCCAAACAATAAGTGGTATCAAAAGCAACGAAAGGTACATGCCGAGAAAGCCTAAAACAGCATAGCTTGAGTAGGCTACAATGATTCCTGACAATATACTGCCTGCAGTTCCAGCTAAAGCCACCCACACATCAACGGAACCTTGTGTTTTTGCACGTGTTGTCATATCAGTTGAATCGATGATGATTGCTGTTCCGCTGATTAAGCCGAAATTCCATCCAAGTCCTAGCATTATCAGCGCAATCGTCAACCAAACGAGGGAATCACCTGGAGAAAAGGCTGCTAGTAATCCCGCAATTGATAACGTGACACCCGAAGCAATGACCATCACTGTACGACCGAATTTATCGACTAATAGACCTGTACCAAGCGATGGCAAATACATCGCCGCAATATGTAGACTAATCACCATTCCAACGACCGTCAGTCCAGATCCATGGTTTTGCATATGGATTGGGGTCATTGTCATGATTGCAACCATGACGAGATGAGACAAGACGAGAACCATCGCACCGACAAAAATACCGATTCGGTTTACTTTACTCTGTCGTGTTTTATTTACTGTTGTAGTATTTGAATCAACTTGTCTTTCCTGCTTTACCGCAATTGCTCTTGCAACTAGAAATGGATCAGGACGCAAATAGAAGAACAACGTTAGTCCAGCTACGAGGTACGCCGCCGCTGCTAATATGAATGGCCCCGCTAAAGCTGGTATACCTAGCGTCATTGCGAAGTTCCCCATCGGTGTCACTAAATTAGGTCCCGCCACCGCACCTATCGTAGTTGAAACCATTGCGATGCTAATGGCAGTCGCACGCTGCTTGTCACTAGCCAAATCTGTTCCGGCGTAACGCGCCTGTAGATTCGTCGAAGTCCCTGCACCATAAACAAATAGCGAAATAAATAATAACAACACATTGTCCATAGTCGTTGCGAAGATGACACCTATCGCACCGATTCCACCTGTGATAAACCCAAGTGACAACCCGTACCGACGACCAAAACGCTGCGAAATCCTGCCCACTAAGAACGCTGCAAGCGCAGATCCAAGTGTAAACAATGCAGCCGGCAACCCTGCAAAGCTGGCAGTTCCTAACATATCCCTAGCAATTAATGCCCCCACAGTAATCCCAGCTGCAAGCCCCGCCCCACCAAAAATCTGGGACATCACGACAACGAATAGCGACCGCTTATAAAGCTTTTGTTGTGCTTCAATTGAATCTACATAGTGTGCTAGCCCTAACGAGTCCTTTTTTCTCATATGGAAATCCCCCTTTACCAACTCAAAGAAACCAATAGTACCAAATTTAAGGGTAGTCATCTAGCATACTATCCGTGACTTTATTTTAACACCCCCGTACACTACAAGGGATTTATATAACAAATCATCTATTTATGTGATTCAATATCCCATTTGATGGTTTATTGTGCTATTAAAAAATCCCGCTTTGGTACGCATTATGAAATGGCGTAGCGGGTGAAGTTGTTATTTGTTATTTGTTTGTGCTTGGTCTTGCGCTATTAAGCTGTTTTTTGTGCGCAGACACTTTATTTTTGAGTACGGTACAGGATTTTTTATTTTACTCAATCAAGAGAATCTTACAGGACTTCAAGCGCAAGTTGTTGTAATAATACACTATGCAAAGCTAGTGGACACCCCACACTTATTTCAACGCCCCAAAAAAGCATCGATTATAGCACCGATAATTTCTATTTTCATTTCAGGAAATAACGTACTATTTTTTATTTCCTTAACACTAGTTCTTTCAATTTCGTGGCATTTTCCTTGTCCATTGTACCGTAAGTATTTTCAACCCTATCAATAATTGTTGCCGTTTCATTACCATCATTAAACCAAATAAAGTATTCAACTAATTTTTCAGTCATATGTTTATCAACACTGAAAAATAAAGTTACTTTTACATCTTCTCTTCTATCCATCTCAGCTTTTACATTTTGTTGCCATTCAATTTGGTCAAACATCACCCTCGACAAATCCACAATATCTTTATCGGTAATCATTACCGCTTCGTCATAGCTTTCATCAGATTTCACCAATTGAACATCAACTCTAGTTAATTGTTTCACATTCACTTTACTTAGTTTTTCCTCATTATTGCTACAGCTTATCAAAAGCAAGGTAGATATTAAAATGATGGTAAGGGACTTAATCATTTTTTTCACAACGAACACCTCCTATTTCAGTATGTAAAGATTTAATTACATTCCTGTTGCATTAATATGTGCGTGAAATTAGTAATACACATAACCCCCAAAATAGGAAGGAGTCCAAACGAAAAAATTCTTTATAAGGGAATGCACAGGCACTCTTTACTCAATTTCTCACCAGTCACGCATCAGATAGCATTGGGTATGAAAGCTCTTTATTTAACAATTGTAATCGGACAATTTACATGCTTCATTACTTTGTGACTGACGCTGCCGATTATCATTTCTTGAAAAGTATTTAAGCCGCGACTCCCGATGACAAGTTGGTCAATTCCTTCTGAATTCACATACTTTATTATTTCTTGACTTGGATTCCCCTTCAACATGATAGTCTTCGTCTTCACTCCGACATCTTTTGCTAGTTCTAAAATAGGATGCACTTTTTGCTCTCGTTTCAATGTTAAGCTCTCTGGGCTTTGCGATAACAGACGCTCATCTTTCGCCTTATTATAATCTGATACATAAATAACTTCTAACTGCGCGTCAGGTAAGTAACGGACAAGCGTAATAGCATGTTTTGCCGCACGTAAAGCATTTTCTGATCCATCAATTGCTACAGCAATCTTCATGTGGATTCCTCCCTTATGTTAATCGTTTGTACAATTGTTCACTTGAAGAATTTAACCCTTGAATCTGTACCTTCACACCTTTTTGCTCAAGCTTCTGTTTCACTTTATATATTGCACCGACTGCAGATTCATCCCACAGCTGACTGTTTTCAAAATTAATGACGATTTCATTTTCTGTAACATTGTCGAATGACTGAATAAATTTCGTAGTAGATGCAAAAAACAAAGGTCCTTTCACCTGATATCCATCCAAATCATGCGTTACGGTCACACGAGAAATTTTTGCAACAAAGAATAGCGCACTTAATATAACACCAATAACAACTCCAATCGCTAAATTATGTGTATATAAAATAATCGCAATTGTAATGAGCATAACAAGTGATTCCGATTTAGGCGCTTGTTTCAAAAACTTAAACGAACCCCAATTAAATGTTGTAATACTAACCATAATCATCACCCCGACAAGAACGGGCATCGGAATTTTGATAACTATGTCACCTAAAACGATAATTAAAAACAGTAGAAATACACCCGCGGTTAATGTTGATAAGCGTCCTCGTCCACCTGATTTAATATTGATGATTGATTGACCAATCAAAGCACAACCTGCCATCCCACCGAAAAAACCAGTGATAAAGTTGGCGATCCCTTGTCCACGTGCTTCTTTATTTTTATTACTCGACGTATCAGTCATATCATCCAATACTTGGGAAGTAAGTAATGATTCCAATAAACCAACAATCGATAAAGCCAAAGCATAAGGGAATATGATTTTTAACGTTTCAAAGTTAAGTGGAATATCTGGAAGAAAAAAAACCGGCAATGAATTTGGCATCGTCCCTAGATCACCAATCGTCTGTAACTTCACACCACTTATGAGCGCAATACAAGTCATAACGACAATCGCAACAAGAGGTGCAGGAATAGCCGTGAAAAATCGTGGAATCGCGTACACTAAAATTAATGTAACAATCGCAAATAGATAGGTCATACTATTTGAGCCCAGTAAATAAGGCAATTGTGTAATGAAAATCATAATCCCTAGTGCATTCACAAATCCAAGCATGACGGAGTTTGGGATGAAGCGCATTAAATTCGCAACACCAAGTCCACCGAGTATTAATTGAATAATTCCTGTTAAAATTGTGGCTGCAAGTACATATTGTAGACCATGATTCGCCATTAAGCTGACGAGCACTAAAGCCATCGCACCTGTCGCAGCTGAAATTAAACCAGGTCGGCCACCTACAAACGAAATAATGACCGCAATTGTAAATGAAGCATATAACGCGACACGTGGATCTACACCCACAATGAACGCAAAAGCCAATGCTTCAGGAATGAGTGCCAGTCCTACAACCATACCTGCTAAAAGATCGGCACGCACATTCCCAAACCACTGTTGTTTTAAAGTATACATACGGTTCCCCTTTCATGATGTCTAAAATTATAAAAAAGCTTATGCCAATGTTAGAATGTTAATATCATATCATTTTTAGTCCCATAAGGTAATACTTTTGGGAAGTTAGGAGCGAAAAAATGAAATACGGATATATCCGTCCGATTGTCTTGGATCAACATTGCGCCCACCAATTAAATGAACTTTTCATTGATACATTATGTAAAGAGACACATGGACTTGCCAGGAAAAGAACAGAGCTTGAACACTTATTAATGGCACTTAAAAAAGATGATGAACTATTCGTCCAAAATATTGTAGTATTAGCTGATTCCCTGCAGCAGCTTTTAGATATTTTACGACTAGCAGAACGAGATCAAATCGCCATTCACTTCCTCGATGAACAATTATCCAATCAAACAATACAAAAAGCTTCACTACTTCAAAGTGCTACTTTTTTCGCGGATTTACAATCTAAATTTCTAAGCCATTCTTCTACATTTACGCTACAAGCTGCTAAACAGCAGGGTAAATCGATTGGTCGTCCACGAAAACCAGATGACAATTTACAGCTGGCTTTTTCAATGTATGACAGTAAAAATTATACGTTATATGACATAAAAGAAGCGACTGGAATTAGTAAGTCTACTTTATATCGCTATTTGGATGATCGTTCTACATCGTTATCCGACGAGACAGAATAGCAGATATAAAATTAAATATGTTGTAATAAAGAATCTTACCAACAACGCTTGGCGCTAGGGGGTGCCTCCCAAGTGGTCTTCTTTCTGGCTTATCGCGGGAGGCATCCACAAAGCGTCAAAGCGGTATTGGCAGGAATTCTAATTAGTTCTAAGTATTAGGACTTTTTCAACGATCTCTCAAATGCCCTTGTAAAGCGCATACGCAGGATTCATTGGTTCAACATATATAGTTTATATTTCAAACGCAGTAAAACTGCCTGCGTCATCAAAATCATAAACTTGAATAACCCTGTCTGAAAATTGTTCTACTATATGTATGCTGCTTCCGAGCACTAGGGAAAGAACGTTGAAATCCTTTTCTTTTTTCTTTTTGTTGAATTCTAGTAGAAATGAATCGTTTAAAGTGTCCTCACCATCCGTAACGAAAACCAAATCGGCTTGTTTAAACCGACTTTCATTGATTACATTCATCGCTTGATCAAGCGGAAGTGCAAAATTCGTACCACCACCTAGAAAGGTTCGAGCCAAACTAACCATATCAGACCCTTTAATTTCCCCTTTTTCATATTTATGAATTTCTGTCAGAGTAGAGAATAATATTAAGCAAAAATCCCTTCGCTGCCTTTTCGCAATGGACATTAGGGTTAGTATAAAACCTTTGGATTGTGTATCCAGTTTGTACATACTGCCTGACTGATCTAGACAAAGTACGATTGGACCCTTCTCCAATACCTCACGCCCTTTCTGTTCATATTGCATGGTTTGGCCTTCCACAAAGCGACGAAGAAAATCGTTCTTCGATAGTGAATGCATGTATAAGCCAAATTCCATCGGGAGTAACCTCTCGATATCGTTGCCTAACGTAACTCCCCTTCTTCCCATAGACTCCTTATGTATGGATTTCTGCTTTTTACGGGCTATCTGTTTGAATCTACCCGCCCACTCCGCTATTTCTTTCATCGTTTTATCAGAAGCCATTTTTTCAGCTAATGCTAGTTGGTCGCGTAAAGGAACCTTTTTTAATTCCACATCACCACTCCCTGCACTACAGCCGCCAAGCAAAGACTTTAGACCGTCTTTCACTTGTTTTGTTTCTTGCATGGCTTGAGCCAATGCTTGTGAAAAGCTATGACTATTATTTTGAAGCAACTGTTGCAATTTCTCATCAAATTTAGTCATCATTTCATTAAAAATCTCTTCTGACACCCGACTTCCACTTCCCGGCTCTTCTTGCCAATCCTGCTCTTGAAGTCGCCTTTGCATTGCGTGAATTTCCTGGATCTGTTTTTGAAAGTCTTCATCTTCCTCTTTTTGGTCAGCTAGCCATTGATTCGTCTTTTCTCCGAATTTCACCGTGCCGATAGCTGACAATAAATCATCCAATCGGGTGAAGCTTCGGTAGTATACAAAGGATTCATCCGCCATGATTCTGTCCATGAGTGTTTTATTCACCTTAAGTACACTGTCTACGTCCCCTGCCAAAATTTCTGGTTTCATCTTATATAAGGAAGCCCAAATATCAGCCAATAATGGTTCGAACATTGGCAAAGCACCTTCACCTCTTACCTTTTGAAGACCCAGAGACATGTCGAAAATTTCTTTGAAACGTCTTTTATCGTATGCGTCCGTATTCAAGACTGAACGATTCTTCATAAAGAATACCCCCTTTCACATATTAAAAAAGGTGCTGGTGGAGCCCCTCTTGTCATTTTGGGATTCAAAATACCACGGTTCTAAAATACTATCCAGGATTTCATGTTCCATCGAGGTCACTTTATCAAGTAATGGGCCAATATCAGCCTTCCTACTTTGATTGATACTTTGGAGGTTCTTCAAATCAGCCACTAAAGCTTTCATTTTTTGAGTTGCTTCCATTCCTGCTTCTGGCGAATGATCCTGCAGGATGGCGTAGAATACTTCATTTGCTTCATTTTGTATGGAGTAGAGAATCTGAGTAACAACATCTTGTGAATGGTTGCGAATAATGGAAGACACGGTATCTTTTTGATCCACCGTTTCCCAGAGTACATTTTCCAGGATGACAATATCATCTATCTTCACAACTTGCCTTTGGTTTATCAACGCCTTCGCTTGAAGGACTGAAAGCGACTGTTGAAACCGCCTGTCAGAAGGCCGAATTCCCTCGTCACGCAAATTAGTACGAATTTCCGAAAGAATTTCATACACTTCATCCGGTATTGTAACCCTGTCCGTCAAAAACTGGAGTTGAATCAATTCATCCATCGTAAAGGAAGGCATGGCCTGATTTTGACCGGTCCCCTTCATCATAGAAACAAAATTCGTATCATCCGCAATATAGTCTAGCTCGAACCGAAGTAAAAACCTGTCGAAAAGAGCTTCAAGCCCTTCTCCTTCTTCAGGATATTCGTTCGAAGCACCAATAACTGACATTAAAGGAACCTTTACTGGCGTTCCGTTATTATAGAAGAGTCGTTCGTTGATAAGCGTCAGTAAACTATTCAAGATTGCCGAGTTTGCTTTGAATATTTCGTCAAGGAAAACTAGATTAGCTTCTGGCATTTTAGTTGTTGTATTCCTCTTGTACACACCTTGTTCAAGGTCTTTTAACGACAACGGGCCAAAAACTTCTTCGGGTGTACTGAACCTTGTCAGCAACCATTGGAAGTATTCTGTTCCTTGTACGATTTTTGCTAATTCAAACGCCAATGCGGATTTCGCAGTTCCAGCAGGTCCAATCATGAGCATATGCTGTCTAGAGAGCAGAGCTACAAGAATCCCCTCAACTTCGTTCTCTCGTTCGAAAAACCTTGAATTGAGTGCCTGTCTGATTTCCTCTAATTTTTTTAAATTAGTAATTGTCATTTTATATAACTCCTAACTTTGGAATGTAATTAAAAAAGGTATTCGGCTTCAAATGCATCTTGCTTTCTTTTACAAAGAACATGTCGAATTTGCCTCTGAAAGATTCTTGTTCTACATAACAGTTTGATGGATACTCAGTCATTTTAATCATCCAATTACTATATTTTCACCATAGATGTCTTTGCACCAACTATTCTTATAGGTAACGTCATACTACTGTTGAGTAACTCATTCAGTTGGCGCTGGAAATCCGATGAATCATCCCACTTAAATAGAAGTCATCTATCGAGAAATAAACAGCGCCTACAGTTTACAACGGGGGGGGTTCTTCAATATCGGACAGTGGTATAGACAATGATAATCATGTGAAAGGCAGTGACTGGCGCCAGTCACTGTCTCATACAATAGTTAGAAAAATGAAACTTTTGTGACATAATTTCCGTATAAGGAGTAGATAAAAAAGAGGAAGTGGTTGAGACTATGTACCATAAATCACATTCGAATCGTATTTCTTTTTCATAGAGAGGGTCTTTCGAGGGAAGACTGGCGTTGTCATATCTGCAGCTCTTACATTCCTATTACTTGTAGGCTGCACTCAAGACGAACCACTAGACAAAAACATAGAACTTATTCAAGGCTATCTGGAGTATGAATTGACTACTCCAAATAAAGAAGCAATACAAGACACAATGAACTGTGGAAGTGGGTTGAGAAACAGAACCAGGCGAGCGTACCATTCAGTAAAGAGTATAGCGCATATTTAAAGGATAGCTACGGACCTTATTTTTCCGAAAGTGGTTACGATAAATTAGTGAGAACTTATGTATTAATGTTCCACTTAGCGGCGGACAAATACGATTATCAGACAACTGTTAGTAAAATCGTTATAGAGCAAAATAAAGACACCCCAACGAATTATTACTTTACTGTTTATATTGAATATGAAAAAAAAGGGGAAGATAAAGTGGATGCAGAAATAACAGGGATAGCGATTCTTCGCCCAGGTGGAATTGAGGAGATTAAGTACCTTGGTGATAAGAAAATGTTGAGAACGCTTCTATCAGACGATTAAGAAGGAAAGTAGATGATGAAATTTCAAAAGAAATCACCCAACTAATGGATGCTTATAGTTGTAGTTGATAAGTTGTTGTAAAGTGTCTCTCATAACTCACAAAAAAACTATATAAAAAGAGCGCTTATAGGGCGCCCTTTTTTAATGCTTTTATCGATGATAGTCTTCTCTTTAACGTTCTGAGTAAAGTACGATTTCCATTGTTATTTGTTTATTCCCCAAAAAGAGACCCCGTTAGTTATGACACTGAAATTCTTCTGTTATCTCTTCACTCGTGAAATCGTCATCCCATCCCCGATTGGAATAAGAAGCGATTCCAATTGGGGATGATTTGCTACCGTTTCATTGAATGTTTTCATTAATTCTGTATAACGTTTTGATTTCGCCTCCGGATCCACTATACTACCGCCAGCCAGTACGTTATCCGTCACGATTAACGCACCCGCCTCCGCAAGTCGAATGCAATAGTCTAAGTAATTTTCATAGTTTTCTTTATCTGCATCGATAAAGAAAAAATCAAATCGCTGCCCCTCGTCAACTAATCCTTCAAGGCTTTGCAAAGCTGGCCCCGTCCTATAAGATACTTGATCACCAAAGCCTGCCTTCGCTAAATTGCTAGCTGCTAACGTTGCATATCTCTCCTCTAATTCAAGGGAAGTTAATTTCCCTTCACTACCAAACCCTTTGGCAAGACAAATTCCACTATAGCCGCCAAGCGCCCCAATTTCCAGCACATTTTTCGCCCCTGAAATGGCTGTCAGCATCGTAAGTAGCTTGCCAGAAGAAGGTGAAACCGATATGGCAGGCATACCGTTTCCTTCGATCGATGCAATCACTTCCTCCATCAGAGTATCTTGCTTCGTAAACACTGAATCGATATATCCGTTAATTTTTTTCATCCAACTCAATCCCTTCCTCATTAGCATCTACCATTGGCTTGCGATCCGACATTTCATCTACATTGATTTCAAAAAGTTGAATAAACTCATTAATGATCATATCAATCGCTTTTAATTCACCGACTAAAATTGGCTGGATTGATAGAAACTCGGGTTGATCTAACTGTTGCATAATAGTTGAACGCTTTAGATGCATACGCTCTAAAAACGCAATTGCTCTTCCTCGACGAAAGGTTTTCGCACCACGCTGATGCACGCCCTCTTCCCCACCGTGGCGTCTGCCACGATGACGACCTTCTCCCTTGATATGTTCTTCTCTCATTTGTATTCTCCTCCCTTTGTATACGTTTGTATACTTAGTGTCATTATCTTAATTGTATACAAACGTATACATACTGTCAATGTTACGTCGTTTGTGTTTATTATAAAAAATAGAGGCTTGGGACTGTTCTTAATCATTTCCCTTTGTTGAATGAATCAAGGCTCGTTAACTCATCGATTGTTATCTTCAGTAAATCTTTCCACATGTCAAATCCATCCCGTTTGGGTAAGCATGAAGTAAACTCTTTGATTTCAGAATTGCCTTGGAGCAGACGCTATATAGAAAGTGACAATGACTTAAATTCATAACGATATGTTATAAAGATCGAGTAAGTAGTTATTCACTCGTTCCCAAAATCTTTAGCACTTCGTGTACCTGTACCTTCGGAAAGCGACGGATCAAAGACCACCATACGATTAACGAAAATAGCTGTTTAGGGGTGCGACTTTATCGCACCCCTAAACAGCTATAAATCCCGATAATGATGCAGTAGTCGTTCAATCCAAAGCGATCCGCAAGCACGTGTACATGAGGTGTCTAGTATTCACCGCAAAAGTAAGCAGTAATTTAATGGTTAAATTTAGTTGATTACCATTTGTACAATTAACTCTTTTACTCTCCCTAAAATATAGACTTAATATCACATCCATACCGCGCCAATGAATAATAAAAGGGTGAATGCTACTAAGGGACTGTCCTTCTACGCTTTACGCACCAGAAGAATTTGACCGTTCTTTCATTTTTTGATGCAGCTCATTCAGCCGCGTCATCAGCTCATCATATTCAGACAAGCTGATGTTACAAAGCTGAATTTCTTCTGCGACTCGTTTCGTGATAGGACCCTGTTCGCGATGCGCTTTTTCTTCTAAATAAATATAAACTTTTCGTTCATCTTCTTTTGAGCGTTCTTTTCGTACCCAGCCATTTTCCTGCATACGTGTAATCATCGGTGTCAGCGTTCCGGTTCCGAGGTCGAGTCGTGTACCAAGTTCTTTCATCGATACTTCGTCTTTTTCCCATAATGCTAAAAGCACCAAATATTGTGGATACGTCAAACCAAACGGCTGCAACACACTTGTATACAGCTTATTAAACTCTCCAGCCGTTTCGTATACAGCGAAACAAAGCTGGCTGTTCAATGACAGAAAATCCTTCATGATAAAATCTTGTTCAAATCTTCTTCGATTTTTCCAGGTTCAGTTTGCGGCGAATATCGCTCTACAACCTCCCCATGTTGATTCACTAAAAACTTCGTAAAGTTCCACTTGATTTTTTTCGAAAACAACCCTTTTTTCTCTGTCGTTAAATGAGTGAAAAGTGGATCCGCATTGTCACCGTTCACGTCTATTTTCGCGAAAATGGGGAAAGTGACACCATAATTCACTTGGCAGAATTCTGTTGTTTCATTAATATCGTCAAACTCTTGATTATTAAACTGATCGCAAGGAAATCCCAAAACCGTCAGCCCTTCATCTTTGTACTTTTCATAAAGCGACTGCAATCCGCCATACTGAGGGGTTAATCCACATTTACTAGCTGTATTTACAATAATTAGAGGCTTGCCTTCATATTCTTTCAGTGACGTGATTTCCCCATTTGTTTTTTTTACTTCAAAATCATAAACTGATACCATTTTAAGTCTCCTTTTAGTTAATCACTATTTCAACATCAACGTTACCATTGAGTGCTTTAGAGTACGGACAGTAGTGGTGCGCTTTATTCACATATTCTTCCGCGACGGAATGGTCAACGCCCTCAATTGTTACTTCGAGCTTGACGCCAAGTTTAACACCTTTATCTTCTTTATCTGGGTAAAGAGAAACAGTCGCTATTACTTCACTGCTTAAAAAGTCAACTTTCCCCTTCTCCAACTGTAACTCAAGCGCACTGTTAAAGCATGCGCTGTAACCTGCAGCAAATAGCTGCTCCGGATTCGTTGCAGTTGTGACATCGCCCCCTAATGCTGCTGGTTTTGCAACATCCAAATTGAAAATATTGTCCGGTGAATAGACATACCCATCACGTCCGCCTGTGTTAATGATCGTCGTTTCATAAAGTGCTTTCATGTCAAAAACTCCTTTTTCTTTTATTTAAATCGTTCACAACTAAATCGTACACGATCCATATTAAAAATGCAAATATAATCTAATTTCTCTTTTTGTTATTTCTACGTTGTGACACCCCATAGATAATCACCAAAAGAACAGAGCCTGTTTATGATGGAATTCGTCAGTGGATCGCTAATTCGGGGTTTTGAATGCTGAAGCATAAAAAAATTTTAAAAATCCCTTTGGATACTAGTATCCAAAGGGATAAACCGCTGTAACTTTTAATAACCAGTAAGACTTTATTTCAGATGTGTATGGTTTCTGACACTCATACAACTGGAGCCAGTTTATATTAGCATTATTTACTTCTCACGAATAATACTTTATACCACTGATTTACTAGAAACGGCATACAGGACAAGCAATAAATATAACCTAATTGTATCCCACTTAATGTTGCGACTTCAAACACACCCGTAAGCGATGGAACAAATAACACTAAATGTAAACATAGAAAACCTATTAAAAATGCTAGCCAAGTATAGAGATTCGAAAACACACCTATTGTGAAGATTGATTCTTTAGATCTAGAATTGAAGCCATGTACTAATCTTGACAAACATAATGTTGCAAATGCCATTGTGCTTGCTGTTTGCGTATCCCCCGTTGACAACCCTATTCGAAAAGCAATAATCGTAGCTATAGCAATTAATAAGCCTTCGAGTATCACTTGAGTCGTAAATGTTTTATTTAATAATGGAGTGTTAATATCTCTTGGCTTGTCCTTCATTGTGTTTTTATTATGCGGCTCTAAACCTATTGCAATTGCCGGCAAACTATCGGTAAGTAAGTTAATAAATAATAGATGCACGGGTGCAAAAGGGACGGGTAAACCTAATACTGTTGCATATAAAACAACAAAAATAGCACCTGCATTCCCTGATAATAAAAATAGAATGGCGTTTTTAATATTCGTATAGAGGCTTCTTCCATTCGAAATAGCTTTGACAATCGTTGAAAAATTATCATCCGTTAAGATCATAGAGGATGCATCTTTCGCTACCTCAGTACCGGTTATCCCCATCGCCACACCGATATCGGCTTGTTTTAAGGCAGGACCATCATTGACACCATCTCCCGTCATCGCAACTACATTTCCTTTTTCCTGCCAAGCTTTAACGATGCGAATTTTATGCTCTGGTGTTACACGGGCATAGACAGAGAAATCTTGAACCTTTTTTTGTAGTTGTTGATCAGTTAATCCTTCAATTTCATGTCCTTCGATCGCTTCTGATGGATCGTTTAAAATACCAATTTGTTTGGCTATAGCAGTTGCTGTTATTTTATGGTCACCTGTAATCATAACTGGTTTAATACCTGCTTTTATACAGCTTTCAACCGCTGATTTTGACTCTTTTCTCGGAGGATCCATCATCGCTATTAATCCGACAAAGATTAAATCTTTTTCGACTTCGACATCGATTAGTTGATTTTTCGATATCTCTTTGTAAGCAATTGCAAGTACTCGTAAACCATTCATAGAAAAGTCACGATTCACTTCTTCAATTTTATTACGATGTTCATCCGTAATATAAAGTACACCTTCTGAGGTTTCAATTTTCGCAATTTTGGATAGAAGAACATCTATTGCTCCCTTTGTAATCAAAGTATAGCGCTGATTGAACTGATGTACTGTACTCATTAGCTTTCTGTCTGAATCAAAAGGTATTTCGGACAGCCTTGGATAGTGATTTCTTACGATTAATTCGTCAAGATTGTACTGCTTCCCCAATTTCACAAGTGCAATTTCAGTTGGATCACCAATTTCTTTACCATCTCTTTCCAAGGCGTCATTACACAATAGTGCCTTTACGATAAGATTTTTCTCAATCGCATTTTCTGTATGTAGTTCATCATGCGAAATGACTTTTTGATTAATATATACTTGTTGAACACTCATTTTGTTTTCCGTTAATGTTCCCGTTTTATCTGAACAAATAACGGATATACTTCCCAGACTTTCAACAGCATAGAGTTTACGTATAATGGCATTTTCCTTCGCCATTTTTTGTGTCCCAAATGCCAGCACAATGGTAATAATCGAACTTAACGCTTCCGGAATTGCCGCAACCGCCAGCGAAACAGCAAACATAAACGAGTCTACTAACTCGCGTCCTCGAAAAAGATCAATAATGAAAATGGCTAAACAGATCATCGTAATTCCTAAAGCTAATTTTTCCCCAAAACGATCTAAATTTACTTGCAAAGGTGTTTTCTTCTCTTTCGCAGTATCCAGTAAATTTGCGATTTTCCCGAATTCCGTTTCCATACCAATGGATGTAACAATGGCGGTACCACGTCCATTGGTGACAAAGCTTCCAGTGAACACCATATTCTTTTTATCGCCAATCGTAACACGATCTTCTTTGATGGGCGCGGTACTTTTCGCAACAGCCAATGATTCACCTGTTAGTGAACTTTCATTAATATGCAAATTATGGCTTTCTGCTAATCTGCCATCAGCACTTATATAGTCACCAGCCTCTAAATAGAGAAGATCTCCAACTACTATATCTTCTGAAGAAATCTCTACTATCTGTTTATCTCGCATCACTTTTGCAACTGGAGAGGTCAATGCTTTCAGATTATCCAAAGACTGTTCTGCCTTCACATGCTGCACAGTGCCCAGGATTGCGTTTAATATAACGACAATCATAATCACAATCGTGCTTTCTACTTCACCTAATAGAAATGAAATGAAAGCGGCAATCAATAATATAATGACTAATAAATCTTTAAACTGTCCAAAGAAAACGGAGAATGTACTTGTCCTTTTTCCTTCCAGCAATTCATTATAACCGTATACTTCTTGCCTATTTTGGACGTCATAATCGCTCAATCCTTGATTTGTCACGTCCAACATCTCCATGACTTCAACTGATGATTGTTGATGAAATTCTGACATTCGATTCCCCTTCCAACGTAAATTTAGTAGACAATACAATAGCACTAAAGCCTAGAAGTGAAATCTCTATGGGTTATATTCAGTAGAAAAAAAACTTCTATTTAATAATCTTTCTGTTAGCAAATCTCGATTCCCGACGAGCAGACCTCTTATGGATTGTCCTATCTTATGTAGGGAGTGAATCCACTTGAATATATTCCAGAAAACAGCATTCGATAATAAGCTTTTCAATTTTGTTTCCAATCTACTCCACCTCCATAATACTCTACCAATACTATTCCTAGTTCTGTTCCAGTATGCTAATAATCAATATACAAATTAAGTTATTTATTGTATCGGTGAAAACATAAAATAGATTCACTATTACTCTTTAGTTGATTTTAATTAGATTAGTTTGGTCCACAAAAAAATAACACCTGAAGTCCACCGACGTTTGGTCAATGGATTTCAGGTGTTTTCTATTCTAAATACGGTACTTATTCACTAAACCAATTATGTGTGGAAATACAGTTTTGTTTGAAATATAGAATAGACAACTTTCTAGAGGGATTGTAAATGCCCGAAGATGCACTTTCGGGCACTCTCGCACGTTATACAATGCGTTCTTTGCTTACTAGTAGCAAAGGTACCGCCTAAATAGGTAATCATGTTATTCACTAATCATCAGGTGTGGAAGTGCTACTAATTTGTGCTTGGTATAGAAACAGCCAACCGATTAGAAATTAATTGAGTGTCTTTCCATGTCAAAAGGTTTTCAACATATCCTAATGTATCTGCATTTGTTGGTCCAATAATGCGCTGTAGGGCCAATAGATCATAATTGTAACTTTCGTTAGTTGTAATGATTGGATGTAAAGCTCCTAAGGCAAGAACTTCACCTTTTAACGGATTTTTTAGTAGTCCATTATCATCGTAATACTGTGCTAAATAATCATGGCCTTTGTTGCTGATATCTATGGTGAACAATAGGTTTTGCCGAGAACTTTCAACACGCACTTTATAGAAATCCTCATAATTTACTTGGAATGTGTATTTTTCATTGTAGCTATCGACATTAAAGAGTTCATGTAAACTGTTATTTCTAAAGGAATAGATATAAAAGATGCCATATCCCCCACTCCCACCCGTTTCAATGCTTACCATTATGTCAGGTACAAGATCGTTGTCAAAATCGCCAAGGAACAACCGTGCATTATATCCCGCGTTGTTTTTGAGATGTACGGTTGTACTTTTATAAGACTTGCCATCTTGAATAATAAGTGTAATATTGTCAGCAAAGATACCCGGTGGTCCAGCGACTTGACCATATAAATAAACCGTGTCTAGAATACCGTCTCCGTTTACATCTCCTGTCTTCAAGTCCAACAATGTACGATTCCCGTAAAACGCAATCCCTCCTGTTCAAATTCAATTGTTGTCCTTGCACTATATGCTGAAATTAGCTAGAGGATTTCCTTCCAGCAAAACGGAGCCCGACATTATGCTTCTATATCATTTAAGACTTCCAACGATTCCAACACATGATCTAGAAATTCTGCAATGTCACCCATATGTTCCTCGTTAATTTTAGATTTGAATTTCACTTCAATAAAGTTCTGGTAACTTGACGCTTCTTGTTCATACACGAAGCTTACTGTTTGCGTTAACTGAATGTCAGTTTCCCAAATGATATTTAATGCTTGCTCAATTCGCTTGCATTGTACGGCTACATTTTGAACAGGTTTGTTAAAGCGTACTACTAATAAACAACCTAGATTTTTACTAGGCAGCTCTAAAATCTCCCCTGCCAAATCTTTTACGGATGCCCGTAATACAATCTCTGCTGTCACATGGGGGTGATCTGCTAGCGTAAATTGAATAGCAAAATCTCGAGCCATAATGGCAAAATCCATTCGGTCGACCCGGTTAGTAATCATGATTTTCCGATCTACATTATCTAAATCATACACCTGATTTTCAAATGCTACTTTTAGATTTTCAAAAATTGTGGGATCATACAAATTGCTTCCTCCAAGTAACAACCGATTTTAGTTGTGCTTTATTTTCCGCAACATTTTTTATGTTTTTTCCCACTGCCACATGGGCAAGGTTCATTCCGGCCCGTTCTCCCACCCTCAATTACGCTAAATGGGGTGCTAGGTAGCGGCATTAAATGGTGTTTCTCCATTTGTGCAAGTTCATGAGGTGTATGACCTCTATTTTCCCAAATGCGCGTGGTGTTCGCAATCATGGTGATAACTTGCATATATTCATTCATTTGCTTCATATCTTTACATTTAAAACGCCCTAAAAAATTCTGCACTACTCCTTGGAAATTAACGTGCACACCTTGTAATTGACCGACCAATTCATCAATTTCATCTTTAATCATGAGCGTACTACCACCATAAAAGTCTTTCGCAAGCATATTTCCAAGCTTTTCTTGGTGGCTTGTCTTTTCATAATATAAATCATCTGCGTAGCGCAGTAGCTCTTCTTTTGTAGGTACATAAAATGGCTTTCCTATGGTTCCTTCTAAAAACGCAGAATAATTCTCGACATATTCAATGGCTTCATGGATCAATGCACTCTTATGTGTAAACACACTTTCTTTAGCTAGCTGTTTTGCGGAATGAGTATCTGCTAACAGTGCCTGTAGTTCACTACTCGATACAGCTGGCTCATTTTGAGAATTATAAATCTCCAAAAACTTTGGATACTCAATCAATCCATATAAATTAGTACATGCTATAGCATACTGGACGATAAGGTTTTTGTTAGGCAGTAAGTCAGGATCTACCGACTTTGCACCGCGATATTTATCAGATAGCACATGATAATTTTCATGATCGATATATTGCCATTCTGTCTTTTTGTATTTCACATATTTTAAACGATCATTCAGCCAAGCAATGTCCAAAGGTAAGTAGAACTGCTCCTCCGCCCATGCATATGTGGATAAATAATCTGGATGTGTCGAATCTTGATACACTTCTAGAAAAGCTTCATATCCTGGGGGACCGCCAACATCCTCCGGTGGCGCCGTTCCTTCTCCATTAAGTAATGTGGGATAGCCAAAATAATAATCCTCTACTATTTCTTCAAGCTCCACAAGAATCCGCCAGTCGTCACCAAAATCATAGTTATAAATGAAATGACTGTGTTTTTCAAGATACGAATCTATTTTTATACTCGCTGGCTGCTTGACCGTTTTACCATAATAGGTCTTCCCTTTATATTCGTCTAAAATCGATTCATTATTTGTGATAAAATAATCATCTATTTCCACTCCAAAGGTATGGTACGGCTCAAGTGTGCTTTGAAAATTTGTGACGTTCTGGATTGTTTCATGTAAACGGTTAAATGTCGCACCTGCGGGTAAAATAATGCGCCTCCAGATATGCGGCTTTATGTCTTCAAAGGAAAGTTTTAAAATATATGCTTTCATATGTCACCCTCGTCAATTATTTTCATCTAATGTTATGGCTACTACCTATTTTAACGTAATTAATCCACAACATCGAAGAAAAGACCTTTCGCATGTTCAGTAAACTTGCGAAAGGTCTTACCTATTTGGGATAGTTTCTCACAGAAATACTTCAAATTCATTTCAAATAAAATAAACCACCATTGATGATGTCAATTTTAATTCTCGCTTCGTATTGTTGGTCCATCGCTTCTTTCTCAATCTCATAACAATCCGGCTTATTTTCTACCCCTTCATAGAAGTATTCTAATACCCTGCGATCCTTTCGCCATCTCAACTTCGCTTCTTCAGCCCATGTGTGATCAGCTTTCTGTATGAAGTTATCAATTATCCCATCCAATCGTTCAAGGGCACGAATGGGTTTAATAATATAAGGTAAATTAAAGGTGTTTTCCGATTTAGTGGTATCTAAATCCACTGCACTTAACAATTCCTGAAACCCTTCATTCACCTGGCCCGTCATTAAGTTTATACCTAACGAATGAAGAATTTCCTTCGTTTGATCGCTGTAATATGAAATTTTATAATTAACAGCTAACCAAGGTGTTAATATGGTTTGCGTTCCAAGTTTATCTGCTACCCGTTCATACATCTGGACATATGAACCCATCTCTTTTGTTGCTTCAAACAGTTGACTGAGCCGTGGGGAACCGAAGTGTATAACTTCCCCTTTAACGTCTTCAACAAGCCTATTTTTATCAGTGATAAAAGTTAGTTGTGCTGGACTGGGCACGCCATCTGTACTCTCTAAGTATTTCCAATAATATGGTCTATTCATAATTTTTTTATCCATATCAACCGTTAATTGAACGTTGATATAATAATCATTGTCATTTACTATTTGGCAATTGTTTTCATTAAAAAACTGCAGTAAATAACTGTGAATTTGTTGTGGGTACATGTAATTCCTCCTTCAATTCCCCAAGCTTTTTCACCTCAAATGGACTCTTTAAAAGCAGATAAAATATCATCCAACTCACCCACTACTTGTTCAAAGACCCCAATTTTAACATGAAGTAAATCCAATATTTGGTCTTCGATTGTATTCTGAATGGCTAAATTATAAATATGAACGTCATGCTCTTGCCCTAACCGATGGACACGTCCAATGCGTTGCTCTAACTTCATGGGGTTCCAAGGTAAATCATAGTTAATGACGTGATGACAAAATTGTAGATTAATCCCTTCACTGCCGGATTCCGTCGCAATTAGCACCTGCGCTTGTTCTTTAAACAGCTGCTTCATCCACTCCCGTTTATTCTTATTGAATTGTCCGTTAAAAGGGACGCTTGTGATTCCTTTTGACTGTAAATACCATTGCAAATAGGTTTGACTTGCTCGATATTCGGTAAAGAGTATAACCTTATCATTTGCCTGAGTAATAATTTCATAAGCTTTTTCTGCTTTTGAATTTATGTCTAGTCCCATCAACTTTTGAATAATTCCTTCCACATAAGAAATGTCTTCTGGTTTAATGCATTTTTGAAGCATGTTAGTTAACGTTAAGCATGTAGCTTCCTTACTGCTGCACATTTCCCTTTGCAGCGTTATCATAGAGAAGGCATCCGAAAAAACGGGACAAACATTTTTAAGTTCTGAAATCAGATCGTATACTTCTTGTTCTTCTTTCGTAAAATCAATCGGTATTATTTGAACACGACGATTTGTCCATTCAATTCCAGTATCCTGCCTTCTATTTCTTACCATCACTTGATTAACCAATTCTTTTAAATAATCGTCGTGTTCCACATTGTGCTTACTCGCGGAAAAAGACGATTGAAAGGTTTCGTAATTTCCTAAGTGCCCTGGTTTTAGTAATGAAATGAGATAGAAGAGTTCGAATACATCATTTTGAATTGGCGTGGCAGTCAATAACAAACAAAACTTTTTCTTTAAGTTTTGTACAAACTCATAATTTTTAGTTTTGTGGTTCTTTAATTTATGAGCTTCATCAATGATGATTAAATCATACTCTTGATCATAGATGTTTTCTTTATGGGGGCTTCTTTTTGCCATATCTATACTCATAACGACAATCGTACAATGGTTTAAATCGTAATTTTTTTTATATTGCATCGCTGGAATATGAAATTTTTGGTTCAGTTCTTCAATCCATTGATTGACAAGTGATGCTGGAACCAAAATTAACGCCTTCTTCACAAGGCCTCTGATTAAATACTCTTTCAAGATCAAACCAGCTTCGATGGTTTTACCAAGTCCCACTTCATCTGCAAGAATCGCTTTTCCATTCATCCTTTCAATGACCGTTTCCGCCACTTTCAATTGATGGGCTAGGGGTGTAAGATTGGGTAAATATTTAGGTGATTGAAGGCCATTAAAATCTGTAATCAAGTTCGTTTTTACCGCCTCATAACTCATCCTATATAATGTCCAATTATCCCATGCCTCACGATTCTCCAGTCGCTCTGTAAAGCCTTCTTTCCACTCAGACGACCTTTCAATTATCATAACCATCACCTCATTATCACTTTTTCTTTCTCATTAGGTTGTCCCAAAAAGAAGTTCCTATGTTTATTGAATTGAAGTTCAAATTTCAGATGTGATTTTTATTGAAAATTCAAAAAGACATGAAACGCTTAACCCTAAAGGTCAAACATTCCATGTCCTATTGTTTTATTCATAAAGGTTTCCGAAGTATACACCTAGTTCGTGAATCCTTTTTATCAGTACCTGTTTACACCTAAATGAGTTAAATTTTTAACTCTATTTTAGCATCTTCTTTTAGCTCTTCAACATGTTTAGCAAGTAACTTCTGTTGTTGTTCTTGATTAATCATTTCTTGGATTTGTTCACTTACTTCTTTAAGCGGTGGCATCTCTTGTCCCGCTTCTTTTGATGAAGACGCAGCTTGATCGTAGTATTCTTTAATTTCTTTATCTGATACTTTTTTCGCTGGAGCTATCTTATCTTGGTACTTTTTATAGATGATGGAATCTGCGATTTGTTCTTTCAATGTTTTTACATCCATGCTTTGAGCTTTGAGCGCTTTCTTCATTTCTTTTTCGCCGCCAAATTGCTTTTCAAATACTGAATACTCTTTATCAATTTCAGATGCAGATGCTTTTATTTCAGCTTCCTTTGCTTTTTGAAGAATCAATGCCTGGTTAACAAGCATATCAAGTGCTTGCATTTTTACTTGTTCCGCTGATTCTTTGCTCGATGGGTCTTGTCCCATTTGTTGCATTTGACCTTGAATTGATGTCACCGCTGCATTATAGTTGTCACCTTTAAGTTCTTCCTTATTTACAACAGCCACAATCTTCTTGTCATCCACTTGCTGTTCAGCTAGCTTCTCTTGCATCTCTTTTGCAGATGCTTCTTGCTCTTTTGTAGCTTCTGGTTCCTTAGTATCTTCTTGTTTAGTTTCTTCTTGTTTGGTTTCTTCTTGAGGCTTTTTATCAGTTGCCGCTTTATCTTCGCCACCGCAAGCAGCTAAACTTAATGCTAGTGCACCTGCTATAAATGGAACTAGTACTTTTTTGATCTTCATATCATGTAAACCCCTCTCAAATCTGCCGCTCTTTTTTTCTAAAGCTTAGTTTGTATCTTAACGAACATTCATCAAAAGATAAACCCATATCCCTCCACGACACCGAATTGTCACCTGCATGTCATTTAGCAATCACTACAAACGCCTATTAGACGCAGATCTATCGAAATACTGTCATTGAATTATTACAAGGTCAAGTTACGTAAAGTTTGCACATTTTCAATCTAATTTGCTCTATTCATTGGATTTTCACTACAGAAGTATAGTACATCTACTCTAGAAATTAGTAATTTAACTATATATGTTGAATTAATGAGTCCCATTGAATCTGCCGTGGCGCTCAATAATAGGAGAGTTGTAATTCGGGGTGTGGATTGTAGAACGCTTGGCGCTTTGGGGATGGCTTCGGCGACCCCTGTTAAGGCGCCTGCGCTAGGGTGTTCATTATCGAGAGAAATGTGATTTTGAGATGTATATGGAGAGACTTTAATGTGATTACTATTTCATACTAATTATAGTCAAGAAATCCGCAATCTGGGTTGCAGACTTCATCACAGCTAATGAAATGCGCTTTCTCACATAGACAATCCAGCGAAGACGCGACTTCGTGGTAGCCGGAGCGATAAGACTGAAAGCGGTCTTTCTTTCCGGCTTATCGCGGGAGGCATCCACAAAGCGGTGAAGCGGTATTAGGGAGAAGCCTAATTCATTCCAAATACAAGGGCTTTTTCAGTGGCCTCCCAAAAGCCCTAGTAAAGCGCAAACGCCGTATTCATTTGTTCAACATATATAGCACAAAATAAAGACCATGAACATGAAGAAAAATTCACATTGACAGTTACTGACACCATTCATCCTCTCCGGGTTGTGGTTGAAGCTGCCCCCATACTTCATATGGTGAATATTGTGTATTTCAAAGTACTCATTTATAATTAACTTATGCAAATTTTTACTTACCCATAAAAACTACAATCTGATTTTTTTCAAATTGTTAAGAGGAGGAAATATGAAACTAGGAGCATTCTCTTCAAGTCTAAGTGTAAAAGACATTCATAAATCAAAAGCATTTTACGAAAACCTGGGATTTCAAGTGTTTGGAGGGGATATAACCCACAACTGGCTTATTATGAAGAATGAAAGTTGCATAATAGGACTATTCCAAGGAATGTTTGAAAAAAACATTCTGACTTTTAATCCAGGCTGGAATGAAAATGCCGAAAATCTCGATTCGTTTACGGATATACGAGACCTTCAAAAACATCTTAAAGCAAAAGGAATTAAAATGTTGACTGAAGCAGATGAGTCAAGCGTAGGTCCTGCGAGTTTTACAATTGAAGATCCAGATGGGAATTCCATTCTTGTAGATCAACACGTTTAATGAAGAGCTAATAACGTTTCAAGGAACTTTAGACTGATTTTATGACCACCCATTTCACTTCTTATATAGACACTTAAAACGAAAAAGGATACATCGAATAATTATTTCTTAAGCTCAAAAAAACACTGGAAACCCATCTATGTTCTGCCGATGGATTTCCAGTGTTTTTTTCGGAACATCAGTAAAGTGAAATGATGATGTGTTCCTTTGTTAAGTAAATTCATTATGGGTTGAACTTTCAGGATGCTCCTCTTGCACACAACATACCCAAAATTTATTTTCCGACGGGATCTATTGGTTCTTTCCCCGTTAAAACAGCTACTAAATTCTCTGCCGCTCGCATCGCCATTGCCGCTTCCGTTCTCGCTGTAGCTGATCCGATGTGAGGGACTGTCACGACATTCGACATTTGAAGTAATGGATTAGTTGGATCCACAGGCTCTTTTTCGAATACATCCAGACCTGCTCCATGAATTTCTCCGTTTTGCAAAGCATGAATAAGCGCTTGTTCATCGACAGTCTGACCGCGAGATATATTTATGAAAACAGCAGATTTCTTCATCAATTTGAATTCCTCTTTACCAATGATTTGGAACGTTTCAGACGTAAGAGGTGTCATCAACACAATATAGTCGGCACGTGTTAACAGTGACGTCAAATCGCAATACTCCGCACCATACTTCTCTTCAGCTTCCGGTTTTCTATTCCGATTAAAATAAAGAACATCCATATTAAATCCGAATTTTGCTCTTCTCGCAATCGCTTCTCCAATTCGCCCCATCCCAATGATGCCTAACGTGGTACTATGTACATCTTCCCCATAGATTTCGCGATAATTTGTCGTCGGTTTCCAGCTTCCCTCTTTGACGAATCGATCCAACTCAGTGATACGTCTAGCTGTGGATAAAATGAGGGCAAATGCTAAATCTGCAACTGTTTCATCCAATACATATGGCATATTGGTTCCAATTACATTTCGTTTAGTCATAGCGTCTATATCAAAATTATTGTAACCAACAGATACGTTACTAATGACTTTTAGGTGAGGGGCGTGATTCAGTAACTCCTCATCAATTCTTCCAACCATACTGCTACCCCCAGTATATAACCCTTCAACATCAGCAATTTCCTCTAACAGAATATCCCTCGGAGTTCGCCCATCGCCATGCCATTCACGAATATCACAATACTGATCCATATAGTCTTTCACTTGGTCAGGTATAGAATATGTTGAATAAATTTTTGGTTTCACTTTTCATTCCCCCTACTATTCACTAGCTTCTAACTCCATTGTGCCATAGTTTACAATCTTCGACACGTGAAATTCCATAGTGTCAGTTGCCCACTAGCGTTGCATAGCAGTAAAATAATGGTTTTTATGTCACTAGCTAATGAAAAGAAGTTCAAATAATGCAAAAAAAGGGGCTCCTACTGTAAAATAAAACTGACGACTAATCAGTTACCTACTCTACAGAAAGGAGCTTCCTTATGAAAAGTGTAGAGGAAAACTTAGTCTTTCGTCAATATTTATCTCTATTGCCAGTTAACATTTTGGCTTGTCCATTGATGAATTATGATGCGAAAAAGCTAACTGACTTTTCCCTTGTGAAAATCTTGATTATGGCCAACTTATGTAAGTGGGAAAGTCTTCGCGAAATCGAAGAAGGCATTCGGTCAAAAAAATCGTTTCAAAGAGATTTGGGGCTTACGTCAATTGGTTACTCACAAATTAGTCGTCGACTCATCGATTTGAATACGGCTGATCTGGCCGACTTGCTCGGCCGCTTAGCTCGACACTATTGGCTATTACAAAGGCATGCAGAAGGGATAAATCCCAAAGTCGGGATTTTGCGTATTATTGATGGAACCTATATCAAGCTACCAGACAACGCATCAAATTGGACAGCCATTTCCAAAGTATCCAGTGGGATTAAACTGCATATTCGTGTAGTAGTTGCTTCTTCGAATAGTATATTTCCCGAAAAAATGATTCCATCCACGGGAAATATAGCGGACTCTGATGCCGTGAATCACATCATCGATGATGATGCTTTGTATGTAATGGATCGAGGGTATGCACATAAAACGAAGATGGGTGGCTGGTTGCAACGTAATATACAATTTCTCGTGCGTGTTCGGAAAACTTTCACGACAGAAACACTCAAATCATATACACCCACTCTACCAAATGTCGTGAAAAATGAATTGGTGTCAATTCGGACACGTGAAGAACCGTTACGCTACATTGAATTTGTTGATTCTGAGGGCACATCCTTCCATCTAATCACGAATCGTCTCGATTTAAGTGAAGCAGAAATTTTAGAGACATACAAGAACCGCTGGTACATCGAGCTCTTCTTCAAATGGATTAAGCAGCATTTAAAGGTCAGCCATTTGTTCAGCCATTCGCCCGCAGGTATTTGGAATCAGCTGTTTATCACGTTGATTACCTTTGCCCTTATTGAAATCATGCGACTCATTCATCAACCTAAAAAGTCAGTATGGGCGTTTTTAAGGGTATTTCGTCTCTATATTTTCAATCCAATCAGCCAACTTTTAACTACCTGTAAACGTCGGTTAAAGAAAAGCAAAGGAAGGCAAAGGTTGCCGGATTCCAAACCGATAGAAATCCGTTTTGGAGAAGATTTCGCGATTGTAAGCCCGATTACTAAAGAGCATTTTTTAAGAAAAAACTCTACTGTATAAAAAAAGAAAACAATTCTTCATTTACGGACGTGTTTCCTTTTTTTGTTTTATAGGTGGTATAATCTATCTTTTTTTACTATTTATGAATACTATGCAACGCTAGTGTCAGTTGCCTTTGCAAGAAACTATCGTAACTATCTAAACTTTCATGATTTATTACTGTAGGTACCTACAATAGTTCGAATTTTGATCGCAACTTCAGTAATTCTGCATCATCTCCGGAAAGTTTTGCCACGACAACTGCATTTTTCACTTGAATAGTGTAGGAACGCGACATTCTACTAGCCACAATAAGACTCCTTAGTAAATATGTCATGAATAGATAGTCGAAAGCGGGGTGAAAATAGTGCAGTGAAAATGAAGGTCATCAAGCCCCACTCACCAGTTTTTTATGCAAATAAATGGTTAACCAACAGACGTGATGTTGTAATAAAGAATCCTCCCAACAAAGCTTGGCCTCAGTAGACGTCTTCGCTGGACATTATATAGAATCAGTAGTTCAATTTATGTAGAATAGTCGCATGAACAAATTTATACAGTATAGTAATACCAATTCATCGATATATATTCCCCATTTTACTTATGATTAATTAAGGCTGTTTTCGCATAGATTGTTGCTTTTTGACCATACTGTTAAAAGGTTGATACAATACGGTTAAGAAGGCATTCAAGTATGTGGACAGATGTATATGAAGACTTCAGCGACTTAACCAAATTGGAGCAATTGGCGTTGTTTGAAGCAATGAAACAAGACTTATTTCCAGATGACCCAGATAAAATCACATCACTACTTAAAAGCATTCGTGAAGCACGCTTTGCTTCTGGTTTGGGTTGCGTCCATTGTGGGAGTACGTCAGTCAAACGTAATGGCAAATATCGCTCAAGACAACGGTACCTGTGTAGTGGCTGCGGGAAATCGTTTAACGACATGACCAACACGCCATTTTCAGGCTCACGTTACCCCGAAAAGTGGGTCAAATACATTGAGCTGATGGTGGAAGGCTATAAAAATTGCTGAACGCCTACAAATTCATCTCTCTACGGCATTTTACTGGAGACATAAAATCTTGAATGCATTAGGAAGCCAAGGCTTTAATCAACTACAAGGTATCGTTGAAAGTGATGAAACCTTCTTTCGTGAGTCTATGAAAGGAAATGAAATCCCCCATAGAAAGGCGAAGAAGCGTGGAGAGAAAGATGAAAAACGGGGAATTTCCAACCTGAAAATTGCCGTTGTAGTCGCACAAGACCGAAATGGAAGTGTGGTTGCTCGTATTGCGGGAAGAGGTCGCCCAAAAGCCGAAGAAATTGACACGGTGATAGGTGAATACATTCACCCATCTGCTTTGCTATCTACAGACACAGCTACGAACTATAAGAAGTTCGCAAAAATAAAAGGACTCAAGCACGAAACGGTAAATGAACGACAAAAACAACGTGTTAAGAAGGGTATCTATCACATCCAACACGTAAACAACTTCCACAATCGTTTAAAGTCTTGGATGGTACGTTTTCAAGGAGTTGCCACCAAGTACCTTGACAACTACCTTTACTGGTTCCGCTGGCTTGACCTCGGCAAGAATTTATCATTTGAGAATCGGGTAGAGCAAATGCTTATTTCAGCGTGTCAAAAATCCAATCATACAACGGTAGCAATGTTGAAAACAACGTAAAAAAAGACCAATTTAATTGGTCCCATGGAACTTAACGGGTAACGCTGAACGAACCATGATTTTGTAACCATTTATCAATTGCTTGTTTGGAAAAGTATAACGTGCCATTAATCTGTATATACGGAAGTTCACTTGATGTACTGTTTTCTCCAGATGGAATTGGTCCCAACATGCTAACATCTTCCTCGCTCAAACCTAAATAAATAGCTAACTCACTCTTATTAAAAAATTGTGGTTTTATTACTTCTTTTTCTTTTTCAGTTTTTAGTGAAACTTCTTTAACACTGGTTGAATTTTCTCTTAATTCGTTAGTGATTAACCAACTTCCTATCATAAAGGATAACGCCAAACAAAAAATAGATAGTGCTATTAAGTTGTTTTTCATACTTTACACCCCTTTCGTTTACTTTCTCTTATTCTATACTTTCCCCTCTAAATTTACGCTCTATTAGCAACAATCTTTACGAAAAGAGCCTTAATTAAAAAGAACTGTCTTCCTAAGTCTGTAAAAAGACCGTAAAGACAGTTCCCTTTCTTCTTACGAATTAAAATAGCATTCAGAAGATTTTTTATATCACATCTAGTTTAGTGGTTGGCCACTCCTGCTTCTCTTTTCTCCGTTACTCAGACAAGAGTTTAATTGCTTCGTCTAATGATTTCTCGATTGCAATCGGAGCATATGTAAACCACGGATCATCACCAATATAATAGACATCATTATTTTTTACAGCGTCAATACTTTTCCACAAAGAACTTTCTTCGATTTGAGAAAGCATACTATCCTTCTGCTGTGTTTCTTCCCCATACGTTAACATGATAATTTTGTCCCCTGCATAATCCGGCAACTTCTCCATTGATATATCTTCGTAAACAAACTCTTCAAAATCAGGGTCTTTTGCCAGCTTTTCTTGAATGAACGAAGGCGGAGTTAATTGTAATGATCGATAAAGGACATGACCAATGTTTCGTGCGCCATAAAGTCTAAGTGTATCTTTCTCATATGTCATAAAAATCGATACGACTTGATCTTTACCTATTTTACCAGCAATTTTTTCTCTTCCTTCAGCAGCTTTATCATCTAATCTGGCAATCCACTCATCGGCTTCTTTCTCTCTACCCAAGACATTAGCTACCTCTTTAAATTGAGTGAAAACATCTCCATACATCCATGGAATGACAATCGTAGGCGCAATTTTACTTAGTTGCTCCACTTCTTCAGGATCTGCTGAAATAATTAAGTCCGGTGCCATTTCCAGCACTTTCTCGATGCTGAATGGACTTCCAAGGTCTTCTACCCCAGCTTGTAATTCGCCTAAATAGTTATTGTCCAATACATGTGTTGGTGCGCCAATCGGCTTCACACCAAGCGCAAGCATCGCATCTAAATATTGAGTCGTCACAACACGCTGTGGATTGACGGGGATCTCTACTTCTCTTCCGGTTACATCCTTATAGATTCTTGTAGATGTATTCATTTCTTTGCTTTCACTTGATTTTGCTTCTTTTTCAGAATCTGTTTTATTAGTTTCTTGTTCGCTACATCCCCCCAGCGCTAAGGATAGAAGCGTTATTATAAATAATGTGTGAAATAATAGTTTTGGTTTCATCTTTTGTTACTCCTTTTTCCTCTGCAATTCAACGCTTCTCGATACTAAGTTAGAAAGACACGCTGGTATGCCACTATTAAAATAAGTTAGTTTTTCACTGCATACAAATGTTTGACCAATTCACGATTTTTCTCTTTAAAGATGTCATTATGTGAAGAGACCATTCCGTGCCCATAAGCATCTGGCGCGATATATTGTTTCGCTTTATTCACAGCATTAGCCGCGTCCTGAAACGCCCCTGCTATTAAATGAAGCTTCCCTTCATGATTCAAAATATCTCCTGCTGCAAAGAGCCCTGGTACAGATGTTTCACTCATGGGACTGCCTGCAACACTGTATTCATTCGCCATTTCTATATCTAACCCACTATTCGAAGTCAATTCTTTATCACGATCATAGCCATGATTAATAATCACTTCATCAACAGACAGCTGAATCAGATCTCCATCTTCTCCGTTAACTAACTCCACCTTCTCAATCGTTTCGTGGTCACTTGCTGCAATGAGTTTTTGGATTGATGTATTCAATAAGCACTCGACAGAACTATTGAATAGCTTCGATACTTCTGCCTCATGCCCTTTCAACATATCTTTCCGGTAAGTTAAATAGACTTTTTCCGCAATCGGTTCCAACTCATTCGCCCAGTCAACAGCGGCATTACCGCCTCCGGAAATCAATACGGTTTTCCCTTTAAAACGTGCAAGAGATTTCACTGTATAATGCAAATTTGCAACTTCAAAACGTTCTGCGCCTTCAATTTCTAATTTTGTTGGTTTCAAGATTCCCCCACCAACAGCTAAAATGACTGTTTTGGACAAATGCTTTTGGTTTGTAGATGTCTGAATAACAAAATTTCCATCCTCATTTTTGTTAATCGAAGTTACTTTTTCCCCTAATACAAGCTCGGGCTCAAAAGTTAATCCTTGCTGAATTACTTGTTCAATCAGTCGTTCTCCTGTAACCGGTGTGAGCCCGCCAATATCCCAAATCATTTTCTCCGGATAGACATGCACTTTTCCGCCCAAATAAGGTTGGAACTCGATGATCTTAGTTTTCATTTCCCTTAAACCACTATAAAAAGCGGAAAAAAGTCCCGCTGGGCCACCACCAATAATTGTTACATCATATAACTGTTCTGAATTCATCATCCATGCTCCTTTTTCATTTAGTCATTATGCAGCGCGAGAAAGCCAAACTAGTACCCAAAATACAATCTGTCGCCACGATATCTATTATCAATTTTCTTTATAGGCGAAATACCTTCTCTACGCCTAGCTAAACGTAAAAATTTACCTGAAATGATCTTTCCTCATCTTTTTGATAATGATAATCATTCTCACTATTTAACAGTATAAATCATTGTGGAATCGTTTTCAATACTTAACTAACAATCACAACGATATTGTTAAAATACGCTCACGTAGCACTACCATGAAAAAATTACTTCGTTGGATTTTCAATCAGCATGTCTACAAACAAGTCTATTTGCTCATAAATCGCAATCGGATCGTATCGGTAATATGTATCAAAGTCGTTATAAAACACTCGATTATTCTTCATCGCATCCAATCCTTGCCAAACAGACGAATCCTTCAAGTTCTTTAAAGCCTCTCCTTTTTTCTCAGGATCGTAGGTTGTCAAAAACATATAGTCTGCGGCGTACTCTGGTAATACTTCCATTGACAGCTGGAGTGTTTGTTCTTCATTGTTGTTTTCATGTGGCATGTTAAGTTCCAACGCATTATACAGTGCTTGCCCCCCGCGTCCTGCATTGTCTCCAAAGATCCAAAGATCACCTTTGTCCGTTAATTCATAAATACCGAATGTTGCATCTGCATCAATAACGGCTGATAGCTTTTCCCTTCCTTCTTTTGCTTTCTGGTCAAATTTGCTTATGAATTTATCCGCTTCCTCATGATTTCCGGTAATATCTGCAAACAATTTGATCGTTTCTTGAATATTTGTTGCCGTTCCATATGGAATATGAATTGTTGGTGCAATTTTCGAAAGTTGCTCGTAATTTTCATCATACATAACAACAATTAAATCAGGTTTTAGTTCTAATACCTTTTCAATATTCACTGGCGTTCCAATCTCGACGGCATCTTTTAATAAATCCTTAATAAATGGATTGTCAAAAGCTGTTGGCTCAACACCTACGACATTTGCGTCAACAGAAAGCAACTCTCCTCCGTAATAATCTGTAACAATTCGCAATGGCTTTGTTGGGATTTCAACGGTACCTCTTTCGGTCTCGAACGACCGAGTTTCTGCGGTTTGTTGCTCTATTTCTGCTTTTTCTGTCTCATTCTCTGTTTCTGAAGGTTTTGTCGTTGATTTATTACACGCAATTAGTATTGAAGCCAGCAAGAATAGCATTGCAGTCATGATCATTAATTTGTTTTTCTTCACAATCGTTTAACCCCTTTTCTAAATAACTTTTTTACTCAAGTTAATCAACACGAGTGAGAATGAGAATCATTTTCACTAACTAAGTGTATACGACAAAATCGAAAAATACAATAACTTATTTTCACGTCTGTTGATTAACCATTTATTCGCATAAAATACTAGGGAGTAGGACTTTATGACCTTCATTTTCACTGCACTATTTTCGGCCCGCTTTCTACTAACGATTCATGACAGATTTACTGAGGGGTCCTACTATGGCTAGAAGTCAGTCAATCCGAAGCAATCGAAAAATGCAACTATACAAGTAGCGCCTAGTAGGAGATTATGTTATTCACTGGTTACTTTTGGTTAATAAACAGATGTGACTTATTTTATTAATCCTAAATAGACATCCATCAAATTCGATGTTAAAAAATAAAGAAGCCCTTATGAAGCCAACCTACTTTGAGTAATCAAATAATATCGCAAAGAAAAGATGCTCCTTAAGCCATACAACAGGCTGTGGAGCACCTTTTTCTATTTTTCTAAACTAGTGAGCCAAGTTACAAGCTCTTCTGTCTGAGCAAGGACAGCAATCGGATCATAATACCATGAACGTTCCTCTGGCCATACATAGAGGTGACCATTCTTGACCGCTGGGAGGCTGCCCCAAACAGGATCTGCTTCAAAATCGGCAACTGTTCGACTGTTGGAAGTCATAATGATATAATCACCTGCGTAACTTTCTAACATTTCCGCCGAGAGTTCGGCCCATTGCTTCTCCATAATTTCATCGGCAATAACGCTAGGTGGTTTGCGTCCTAGTGCTTGGTAGACTGGCTGTCCGCCACGGCCGAAATTATCACCGTATACATATGTTGATTTGTCAATGTCCTCCATAATCGAGAAACTTGCATCTTTGCCGATAGCTGCATCAACCTTAGCTTTAGCGTCTGCAATTTGCTGGTCATAATTATTTAGCCAAACTTCTGCTTCCTTTTCTTTACCAAGTAGTTGACCGAAAAAGGTCAGTTCCTCGTGAGCATTTTTCAAATCACCATATGGAATAACGATTGTTGGAGCGATTTTGCTTAAAATCTCATAGCTCTCTCCATTTCCAGTAATGATAAGATCCGGGTTAAGGGCAAGAATACTTTCAGCAGACGGACTTCCGTAAACTCCAGTATCAGAAACACCCAAAAGTTCATCTTCAAAATAATAGTTATTAATTGTCAGTTCCGGTGCTCCCACCGGAATAACATCTAAAGCAATCAGACTGCCAAGGTATTCCTCTGCTACAATACGTTGCGGTTTGACAGGTATTTCAATCTCTCCATTTACTGTAGCAATGGTTTTCGTTGTGCTGTTCGTGTTAGCTTCAGAATTTTGGTCCGATTCCACTTTATCGGCCGCCCCGCTATTTGAAGCTTTCTCTGTCGCTCCGCAAGCGGAAAGGACTATCAAGATTAGAAATAATACTAACGGAACAATTAGCCTCAGCCTCTGCGCCCAATGATGGTTTTCTTGTGTATACAACTTTAAATCCCCCTTAATTAATAATGATAATCATTATCACTTATAATATTAAGGAGTTTGGACGAAATTGTCTATGCACAAAAATGATCCGTCCCCTTTCATTCTTGTGATATTAACACCCTCATCAGCTCATGCAACTGAGCCTGGGAGGACAGCGGGTCATAGCCATAAAACAAATCTGGCTGGTCAATTAAGTACATCCGATTTTGTTTGATTGCCTCCATCTTCAGCCAAGACTCTGACTGAAATAAGCGCTTCATTCGTTTCTTTGTCCCTGGATTTGAAGGTACCCCAGTAATAAAGATATGGTCGGCTGGGTGGTCTGCGATAGCTTCAAACTCTTCCTCTACAAACCCCCGTTGTTCAATACCATGCTTAAGCAAAGAGCCTGGAGGACGAAAGCCGATATCTTCATACAAGATTTGGCTTCCTCTCCCATGACTACTATGAATGCTGTAAGCCGAACTTGTACCAATCTCCCACAATACTGCTGTTCCCCGTTTTCCAAGCTGCTGGTCCAGTTTCTGATTAAAGGTCCATATTTGTTCATCGTAATGGGCGAGCCATTCCTCTACCTGCTGTTGTCTTTCTACAACGTCAGCAATGAGGCGAAATTGCTCTCTCCAGCTCATGTTCATAAAAGGAAGGCCAAGTACGGGAGCCAGTGGTAGAAGTTCTTTGCTTCCCTTCGCAGTAAAATAATCAATGATTAAATCAGGCTGAGTGGAAGCAATGGTGTCATAAAAAGAGGTGGAGCTTATGCCAGATTCATTAAGCTTTTGCAAGGGAGTCACAGGGTTTACACTTTCCATCCAAGAGGAATATACGCCTAGTTCCGGAGTGATACCTAATGCCAGTAAGCATGCAGTATGATTACTATTAAGAGCAACCACCCGTTTTTGCTTTTGATGATAGGCTGTAGGAGATAAACCGACAAATTGCTTAAATTTCCGACTTAAATAAGCACCTTCTTTATAGCCCACTTCCTGTGCCAATTTCTCTAGTTTTGGCATATCGTATAGCAGCCTATTCTGAGATGCACGAATTCGTAACAAGGCAAGATAGTCACTGAAGGTTTGAGAAGTATGTCTGCGAAATGCACGCGAGAAATGTTCAGGGCTTACTTGTGCGATTGTGGCCATCTGCTCACGCGTCACATCCTCATGGAAATGTGTGTCTATATAATGAAGAACTTGTTCCATCCACGCGTTACTTTTCTGTTGTTGTCCCTCTAGTTCATCATATAGCACCGCTAATAGCTCAACGAATAATTGTTGAAATTGAAACGGTTTACGTTCACTTAGTTGTTTAGAAGCCCTTTCTAGCTCGGCCGTCAGACTTAATATGTTCAAAGAACAGTTCCGAAGAGGTTCAGGATGCTTTAATACATTCGGTTGAATACCATCAGACGTTAAGCAACGGTAGCTAATCAATGTCCCCTTAAAACTTGTATGCAATTGTGTAGACACCTTCAATTCATGGGAATTATGCCATAGCATTACACAACCACGTGACAATTCGTATTGCTGTTCTTGAAGATTTAGTAAACCGCTTCCATTTATAATAACGAGAATACAAGGGAATCGTGTCATTTCTTCATCAATACTAGGTAAAGAACCTTCCCAGTTAGCTATGCTTACAGGGTAATAATATGTATGAGATAATGAGATATTATGCTTAGATAAATGATCAGCCATCACTACATCCCCTCTTAATCACTTAATTTCCAACTAGTAACAGTACAATTGACTATACCTAAGTATCTCAATTATATAGAAATCATTTCCTCACATAAAATCACACATGTGCTGATTAACCAACAAAAACAGTAAATAACTGAACCAAACACTAGGCGCTTCGTGTACAGTATAATTGGATCACTTTTGGATTAAACGACCTCTATACGATTACCAAGATGTCTTGATGTGTAGGAATGCGAGTTAATCACATCCCTACACATTTTTTTGATAATCGTATGGTGTTTATTCACCCTTCGCGCTCCAAATGCATACGTACACAAAGTGCTAACGTTTTTCCGGACGAGAGAATAGCTGTGCTTCTTATCTGTGTAAAAGCCGCCAAAGATACAATTTTGGCGGCTGATGTCTTCTCCAGAGTCTTGTCTTTTTTATTTAAGAAAGAGTGGATAGGTTACACTTAGTTGGACAATTAAATTAAGGGCTAGTAGAATAATACACAAGAAGTGAGGAGATCTACTATGTCCGTAAAAAGAAGAACGTTTTCTACAGATTTCAAAAAACAAGTGGTAGCTCTATATGAAAACGGGAAAAGCCGACAAGATATTGTCAAAGAATATGAATTAACCGCATCAGCTCTTGATAGGTGGATTACACAATTTAGGCAGTCAGGTTCTTTCTTAGAGAAAGATAATCACTCTCCAGAGGAACAGGAATTGATTGCCTTACGGAAGAGAAATAAGCAACTGGAAATGGAAGTAGATATTTTAAAGCAAGCAGCGCTGATCATGGGACGAAAATAGATGTGATTCAACAAAACCGTCACACCTATTCGGTATCAGCAATGTGTAAAGTCCTAAAAATTGCGCGTAGCACCTTCTATTATGACACTGAAGTATCCGCTCAAAAAGAACAAGTAAAACAGGCAGAAGAACGCGTATTAAAAGAAAAGATCGCTAAGGTTTTCAATGAAAACCGACACGTTTATGGTACTCGGAAACTAAAAATAGAACTAGATAAAGAGACAGAAGGCCTTACAATCTCGAGACGCCGAATTGGAAGATTGATGAGCGAACTTGGACTTCAATCAAAATACGCCAAACCTTCCTATAAACCAATGGCAACAAGACCAAATGAAGAATCCGTTCGAAACGTATTAAATCGAGAATTTGAAGTGGACAAAGAGATGTCTGTGTTAGTAAGCGACTTAACATACGTAAAAGTAGGATACCGTTGGAGTTACGTTTGTTTCTTAATCGATCTATACAATCGTGAAATTGTCGGGTGGAGCGTCGGAGCACAAAAAGACGCTGCTTTAGTTCAGCGTGCCTTCGATTCTGTTAAATACCCATTGGGAAACGTGAACTTATTTCATACAGATCGCGGTTCTGAATTTAAAAACGTTGGTATCGATGAATTATTAAGTGGATACAAAATTAAAAGATCACTCAGCCATAAAGGGAATCCTTATGATAATGCAGTGGCAGAGGCAACATTTAAGATTTTAAAAACAGAATTGATCAACGGAGCACATTATCAAACCCTTAACCAGCTGTCTCTTGAGCTTTTCGATTATGTCAATTGGTATAATAATATCCGTTCGCACAGTACATTAGGCTACCTAAGTCCGGTTGCTTATAAAAAAATAGCCCTTAATAATATCGTTTGATTTAGTGTTGACATACCAAGAGTCTCTTTCTTATAGTCCATTGCATGATAAGATGCATACTCTTTTTTTAAAGTAAGTAAGGAACACACTGTAGAAAGTACTAGAGTGCCATTTTCTTTCCATAGCTTGGGTTCTCTTTTACACACCAAATTGTGCTTCGTGTAGTCTATTATAAGCCCCTTTTAGATCGAGTAACTCTTGATGACTGCCTTGTTCTGTAATACCTTCCTCTGTCACAACAATTATCCGATCTGCATTTTTAATCGTTGCTAATCGATGTGCAATCACAAGTGTTGTACGCCCAATAGATAACTCAGTTAAGGCCTGTTGAATTGCGACCTCAGTTTCAGTATCAAGTGCTGATGTAGCTTCATCCAAAATGAGGATAGATGGATTTTTCAGGAACATTCGAGCTATAGATAGACGCTGTTTTTGTCCACCTGAAAGTTTAACACCACGCTCTCCTATCATCGTATCCATTCCTTCTGATTGAGAAAGAATAATATCTTCCAACTGAGCTCTTTTCGCCGCTTCCCATATCTCTTCTTCTGAAGCATCTAGATCGCCATATGCGATATTCTCTCGAATCGATCCGTCAAATAGAAAAACATCTTGTTGAACAATTCCAATTTGGGCACGGAGAGAGGCAAGGGTCATTTTTCTAGTTTCAATTCCATCTATCAGTAAAGAACCTTCCTTTATATCGTAAAAACGAGGTAATAGACTACAAATCGTCGTTTTTCCAGCACCTGATGGTCCAACAAGGGCTACTGTTTCTCCAGCACGAATCGTTAAATTAATATGCTCCAACACATTATCTTTACCTTCATAACCAAACGATACGTCCTCGAACTTTATATTTCCTTCCAAATGACCGACATCCATTGCATCCGGAGCATCTGCTACATCTGGCTCTGTATCTAGCATTTCAGTAAATCGCTTGAATCCAGCAATTCCTTTGGGATACATTTCAATAACACCATTGATTTGCTGAATCGGTCCTAAAAACACATTCGACAGTAGGATAAAGGCAAGGAACTCTCCGTACGTCATGTTTTTATTGATAACAAACCATGTTCCGCATAGTAGAACAAACAATGTGACAATTTTCATGAGAATATAGCTAATCGATGAATTCCAAGCCATAACACGATAAGCGATTAACTTTGAATCTCGAAAACGAACGTTGTTTTTATTGAATTGAGCAATTTCATGATCTTCATTGGAAAATGCTTGAACAACGCGCATTCCACTCACATTATTTTCGACACGTGCATTAAAATCTGCAATATCCGTAAAGAAGCGGCTAAATGCTACAGACATTTTCTTACTGAAGTATAAAGAAAGACTAATAATAAGTGGAACAATAATAAAAGTGAGTACAGCTAATTCTGGGTTTATCGTGAACATAATTGCAAATGCACCAGTGAGTGTCATAAGTGCTATGAAGAAATCCTCCGGTCCATGATGCGCGATTTCACCAATATCCATTAAATCGTTTGTCATTCTAGAAACTAAATGACCTGTTTTATTATTATCAAAAAATCGGAACGATAACTTCTGTACGTGCGTAAAGAGATCTTTTCGCATATCCGATTCTATATTAATGCCCAGCTTATGGCCCCAGTAAGTGACAACATAATGGAGAGCTGCACTAATAATATAAATTCCAAGTAACGAGACACACCCCCATAGAATCCAGGTCCAGTTTGAGCTAGGTAACAAATCATCCACTACACGATGGACCGCTAGTGGAAAGGCTAACTCTAGTAATGCGGCTATGACTGCACAGGAAAAGTCCAAAATGAAAAGTTTTTTATATGGTTTATAATAAGAGAAAAAACGTTTTAGCAATAGGTATCACATTCCTTACATTATTGTTTTTGTGTGGGGCCTTCATCAACTATTCACTTGGTGAAAATGTTAAGAGGCTAGGTCTGACAGCACCCCCCATTCAGAACTAGCCTCCCCTTTATGAATTATTTTTCTTTTTGTTTCTTTTCAACAAGCATATCCGCTACTTCTTCCGCTTGCGCTAACACGGCAATCGGATCATATGGCCAAAACCGTTTTCCATCAAGATAGAAAACATTATTCTTTTTGACTGCATCTACAGATTCCCAAACAGGATCCTCTTTATCTAACGTACCACCATGTGATTGATCGAAAAAGATATAGTCACCAGCATAATCAGTCAGTACTTCAAAGGAAACTTGTTTGAATGTCTCCCCAGCATCTATTAACTCTGTTTTAATACGCTCCTGCGGAGTTAACTGAAGATGTTTGTAGATTGCTTGTCCGCCTCGATAAATACCATCACCATAGATGTACGAGTCTTTACCGAATGCACCGAAGATAGAAACTGTTTCTCCCTCTCCCATTACCGCCTTGACTTTATCTCTTTGTTGTTGAATTTTCTCATCAAAAGAAGTCAGCCATTCTTCTGCTTCTTTGCTTTTGCCTAGCATCTCCCCAATTGCTCTTACTTCCTCGTAAGCATCGCTATATGTTTCGTAGGGAATAATCACAGTAGGTGCCATTTTGGAAAACTTCTCAAATGTGCTTTTTTCAGAATCCGCACTAATAATCAAATCTGGATTTAAACCCAATATTGTTTCCACAGCACTCTCACCGGTACTCTCAATACCAGTTATCAAATCCTGTATATGTACGTTCTCAAGATCTGTTTTTGTTGCACCAACAGGTTTTTCTCCAAGGATAAGTAGTGTAGGTAAATAGCTATCTACAACAATTCGTTTTGCGTTTGCCGGTATCTCAATATCGCCGTGAATTGTTTTAACAATTCTTGTTTCTGGTTGTTCACTTTCAGCCTTATCTTTCTTTGCTTCTTCCGTACCTTTCTTAGTATCAGATGTTTGACTGCTCGAACTTCCACAAGCAGCAATCATTATAGTAAGTATAACGAGTAATAGACTAAAGATAAGTTGAGATTTATTCTTAAACATTGATATCCTCCTTATTGATAACGATTTTCATTCTCAATGACATATAAAAAAATATAGCCAACTACGTCAATTTTAACGTGTTATTGTTTAAAATTGGAGTTGATTATATTCTCTTCTATACGAGTTTTACTTGGTAAGTGATTCTACAACACCATCAATAATTTGAGTATTAGCAATCGGTCCTGAATATAACCAGCTAGTCTCAGCGGCATATTCATAAATATGTCCATTTTTCACGGCCGGTATATTTTTCCATACTGGATCCAGTAACATTTCTGCGCCATTTCCTTTATCACTATTAATCAAGAAGATATGATCTGCATCTAGTTCAGCTAATCGTTCTAAGGAAATCTCCGACCAATTTCCTGTAGCGGTGCTTGAAATTTCTTTGACCACATTTGGAGTTGAAAGACCAAGATCACCGTATAAGACAGCTCCACTGGATACATTTTCGCTAACTATAAAGAATGTATTATTAACGAGCCAAACAGCTGCAGCTGATTCAGAGCCAATCGAATCCTGTATAATCTTCTTTGAGTCCGTTGCTTTTTTCTCATATTCTTCTAATACCTGTTTTGCTTCATCCGTTTTCTCGAAAATCTCACCTACTTTTAATAATTTTTCGCGCCAATCACTGTTATTCTCTACTTCAAGCACATATGTAGGCGCAATTTTTGAATACTGCTCGTATTTCCCCCCCTCCACTGCTTCCGCAGAGCTCATAACGAGTAAATCCGGAGAAAAGCTTGTCACGACTTCAAATGGAAGGTCATATGGAATTGTCGGTACGTCTTTTAAATAGTCTTGTAAATAATTTTGAATCGATGCGCCGTCATTTACTGTCCACTGTGCAAGAGGCGTAATATCGAGTGCTACTAAATTATCTTCTAAATAAGAAGCAATAATACGCTCAGGTTTTGCAGGTATTGTCACTTCATGCCCCATTGCATCTGTTAGTATTCGTTCTGTTGAAAGCTCTTCCGCTGCCTGTTCTGTTTTGGTATCTTTGGTTTTGGCACCATTTTCACTAGTGTCGCCACACCCAACTAAAGTTAGTGATAGTGCTAGAAAACTAGACATGATTACAGTTCTTTTTTTATTAGTTAACATCGATTCATTCTCCTACTATTCGTTTTTTTATCAAAGAAATAACAATTCTATAGAGTACAATAACTTCATAAGGATTTTTACACAGACGATGGCTCAGATACATCAATCTTTCAAGCGTGACAATAGGTAAAGGAAGTACGGTGCCCCAATAACAGCGACGACAATTCCTGCTGGTATCTCTGATGGCTGTAGTATCCAACGACCAAGTGTATCCGCAACAAGGACTAACAACCCCCCGGTCAAAGCTGCAGCTGGTATTAAAAATTGATGTCTAGATCCGACTAATTGACGTGCCAAATGAGGACCAATCAGCCCTACAAATCCGATACCACCACTAACTGACACGCTAGCTCCCGCTAATCCAACAGCTGCAGCAAGTAATATACGCCGCTCTTTTTCAATCGAGGCACCTAAGCCAGCTGCTGTTAAATCTCCTAAATTTAGTACGTTTAATACACGTGCTTTCGAAAATACAAATGGTATTAAAACGAGGATCCAGGGCAACAAGGACAGCACAAATTTCCAATTTGACCCCCAAATACTGCCCGCTAACCAAGTAGCAACAAATTGATAATTCTCTGGACTTAAGCGCAGTGTTAAAACAATCATGACCGAACTAATACCGGCCGCTACTGCCACACCCGTGAGCAGTAGCCGCATAGGTGAAATTCCCTCATGTCGTTTATAAGCTAACGAATAAATGATCACCGCTGTTATTCCTGCTCCTAAAAACGCTAAAACAGGAAGTAAAAAGACAGGTGTAGCTGTAGTTGATGGGAAAAATGATATAAATAGCATGACAGCTAGCCCAGCACCTGCGTTAATCCCCAATATGCCCGGATCCGCCAAAGCATTACGGGATATCCCTTGTAGCACACAGCCCGAAACTGCTAGTCCCATCCCTACCAATACTGCAATAACTATACGAGGTAATCGAAATTCAAATAGAATGAGGTGTTGCTTCTCCGTTCCAAACCCAAACAACGTTCGGATCACTTCAAACGGTGTCAATTTAATAAAACCGGTATTCATGCTAATCATGAAAGCAACGACAATGAGCAATCCAAGAACACCGATAATCATCAGATTTTTAGTTTTTGCCCGATGTTGGTTCTTTGTCATATTAATCTTTTCTTTCATAGTTCTTTTCCTCCTTTTCGTGCAAGATACAGGAAGAACGGAACCCCAATTAAAGCAATCAATGCGCCAATTGGTGTTTCATATGGAGGATTAATCATTCGTGCTCCGAGATCCGCCAAAACTACTAAAAGACCACCCAACACAATTGAACAAGGAATAATCCAACGATAATCATGACCAACTAGAAAACGAGTAAGATGAGGAACGATTAATCCAACAAAACCAACTGCCCCTACTACAGAAACAGCAGCTCCAGCTAGGATTAGCACAATAATCATCCCAACTAGTTTAATCGTCTTTGTTCGTTGTCCTAGTCCAATTGCTACTTCTTCTCCAAGGCTTAAGAGTGTGATTGAACGTGAAAGAATTAGTGCACCGATCATTGCAACGATAATCCATGGGGTCATGATTTGGAGATGAACCCATTTCGTTCCCGATACACCGCCAGCATACCAAAAGGCTAAATCTTGCCCAATACGGAAATAAAGGGCAACTCCTTCGCTAAGTGCTCCTAACAATGCGCTTACTGCAGCCCCAGCAAGGACAAGTCGCATTGGAGTCAAACCGCCTCGTGACATCGAGCCGACTCCATACACGATTCCAACACCTAGACCAGCACCTAAAAAGGAATACATGATTAAGTACATATATGGTAGGCCGGGCAAAAAAGCAAAACAAAGTGCCAGCATAAATGCAGCACCTGCATTTAAGCCCAAAAGACCGGAATCCGCTAGTGGATTCCGAGTCATCCCCTGCATAAGTGCACCAGCTACAGCAAAACATGATCCAACCATTGCAGCACCAAGAACGCGCGGCATGCGTATTTCTCGAATAATTTGATGCTGTGTTAGATCAGGATCAAAATGAAACACAGCCGTCCAAACAGTTGCTAACTTAATGTCTGCAGCTCCAAATGAAATGGATAGACCAATTGCAACAAGTAATGCAAACATACCTCCGAATAAAACAACAACAGCCACAATTGGATGTGAGTGTTTCTTAATTTCTGTTAGCTTTTCTATCTCGGCAGAAACCTCTGCTGAAGCAGACATACATTTTCCTCCCCAAAACGAACTTACAAACGGCATACCTCATTGAGAAAAAGGTTTACCGTTCCTTCTGACACAATTGATACGATAGACAAATTGGATTTTCACTAAATGGACAAGTTGTAATCCTGGCGTCTATGTTAAATACAAGCTGTAAATTAGCACAAGTCATCACCTCTTCTGGTGTCCCCTCTTTTACTAATGTGCCATCTTTCATGGCAATCAAATAATCAGAAAAACGGGATGCATGATTCAAATCGTGAAGAACCATGACAATTGTCCGGCCTTCCTCCTCATTAAGTCGCTGTAGGAGAAGTAAGATATCGAGTTGATGCGCTAAATCTAAATATGTAGTCGGTTCGTCGAGAATTAGAATTTCAGTGTCCTGCGCAAGCGCCATCGCAATCCACACGCGTTGCCTTTGTCCACCTGATAATGCTTCAACAGGGCGATCCTTAAACTCATTTAATCCGGTTACTTCAATTGCCCAGTAAATATACTCATAATCTTCCTTCTTTAATGAACCAAAGCCACTTTGGTGCGGGAAACGGCCATAGGAAACCAATTCAAATACAGTAAGTCCCCCTGGAGCGTTAGCTGACTGTGGCAAAATCGCCATCTTCTTGGCTACTTCTTTCGTTTCTAACTGATGGATTGCACGTCCATCAAGATAGACCGCACCGCTTTTCGTTTTCAATACGCGCGAAATCGCTTTCAATAAAGTAGATTTCCCACAGCCATTCGGACCAATGATCGTAGTTATCTTTTTTTCAGGAATAGACACACTTAATTCATCAATTATTAGTGTGCTTGAATAACCAATCGCAACTTGATCTACTGTAATAGCTGACATTTTCAGTACTTCCTTTCTATATGTAATCGTATCGATTGATTAAGGTTTCTTTCCTTCTTTTACTTTTCTAAGGATTAGTTATACGTTAAATTTAATTGATAACGATTATCACTCTCATTTATATACTAGATACTTTTTAGAAGATTGTCAACAGCTTACAGAAGTTAAAGTGAGATTAGTTTTTTTGTGCAGTATTTGATTGTAGTGGACCTTCAATAATCGCATCGTTACGGGAGGTGGAGGGCAACGTTGATTGTCTTAAATTTGGATTTTTTTTATAAATGAATACGGCGTATGCGCTTTACAAGGACTTTTGGGAGATCACTGAAAAAATCCCGATACTGAGAACTAATTAGAATTCCCGCCAATACCGCTTGGACGCTTTGTGGATGCCTCCCGCGATAAGCCAGAAAGAAGACCGCTTTCAGTCTTATCGCTCCGGCTACCACGAAGACGCGCCTTCGCTGGATGATCTATGTGAGAAAGTGCATTTCATAATTTGTGATAAGATCTGCAACCTGGAGTGCGTCTTTCTTGAATATAATTAATAACAACTAGTAATCACCTTATAATCTCAGCATGTACATCTCAAAATCACATTTCTCTCGATAATGAACACCCTAGCGAAGGCGCGGTAAAGACATCTCCAAAGTGCCAACTGTTCTACAATCCACACCCCGAATTACAACTCTCTCCTTATTGAGCGCCACAGCTTCAATGGGATTCTTTAATTCAACATATATAGTATATTTTCTTTAATATAAATAAGGATAACCTTGCCGATATAGCAAGGTTATCCTTATTTAAATTATATGCAATTACCATCAATTCGTTTATATGGAGGTGACTGCGGGAGTCCTCCAGCGTCCAGAGGCTCTATCAATTAAGCATCGTGTCTTCATCACTTTTGTATTCTAAAACATCTCCAGGCTGACAGTCTAAAGCCTTACAAATCGCCTCTAAAGTCGATAGTCGAACCGCCTTTGCCTTTCCATTTTTCAATATAGAAAGATTAGCCATCGTAATTCCAACCCTCTCCGAAAGTTCCGTAACGCTCATTTTCCTTTTAGCCAGCATCACATCAATATTGATTATAATTGCCATCGTTATCACCTCAGACTATTAAGTCATTTTCCGATTTTATATCAATCGCTTCTTGTAAAAGTCTTTGAAGAACAGCAGCGAATACTGCGATTACCATTGAAGCAAAGATAGGGACCATTCCAATTATTATGAGACCTGGGGCATCGTCTAGATCTGCTACGAGATAAACAAATGGGATAATTACAACATACAAACCACTGATTGACATTGCACAAAACTTGATTTTTTTCAGAGATTTGACAGACAGTTCAGAGAAAGATTGGTTCTTGTCAATATAGCTTAAAAGCTTAAATGCCTGATACAATGCAAAGAAAAACGGGATAACTGATACATAAATGCCTATTAAAATGGGATATAGTATGTGGGCATAGTCTGGATCTACTGGATTATTAGTTAACCAAGGTAACCCGAATATGCACAAAGCAAGAACTGGGATTCCAATAAGAAATACAGCTATCTTTAAAAAAAGTGTTGAACCTTGTTTCATAAAAAAACACCTCACTTATTTATTGTTAACTTTATTTTAGCACATATTTTATCGTTTAACAATAAAATATTATCATTTATTACCACATTTTTATCGTTATATGAATTTCCTTTTAATTTTAGACATAGATAAAAAGCATTTTTCATTACAAAGAAATGCTTTATAACTTAATGTATTCAATTTATAACTTGTTCAATCCAGTTGCCGCAAGAAACAAAAATGGATTTTACATTTTCTCTCGCTCATAAGTACCTTCCATATAGATCATTTTTAATTACTATATCTGTATATGCGCCTTTCTAATTTTCAACCATTACAAAATCGATATCCTGTAGTTTCAACTAACTTTTCTCGATACCAATCATTGGTTTGTTTAGATAACATGAAGCATGTGTAGCAATCCGCATATGTCTACTGTGTATATAACGTAAGCGTAAAATATAATCCACACCTATTTGGAAGTAGCTGATCAAAACATTAATATCTTCTGTATCTACATTGGCTAGTTGTTCAAACAGAATTGTGAGATATGTAAAAAGGTCATGGAAAAATATCCTTAATCTCTTTTTGGTTCTGATAGAAAAAGGTATTAAGTTATGAAACAGCTTTGAATTGAATCATACGTTGACTCCTTAATTGGCTCATTGGAAGTAATGATTTGAACTTCTTAATTGTTCAGCAATGAGTTGTATGCCTCCGTCAATCCAGTCAACATGTAGATTGGAAACATTCAGTTTTAAAATTCTGTCGACATAACTTCCTTCTAAGTAATTCCCGTTCACAGCTTCGATTAAGACATTATTTTTGCGGCAATCCTCAATTAAAGAACCCAAATTGATATTCGGAGGAACTTTTAGACTAGTGTGCATCACTAGTTCAGCGGCTTTTTTAATTTCGGGTAAGTGATTTTCTAGTGCCTCTTGTAAGACTTTAGCGCGCCCGATATAAGCCTTGCTCACCTTCTCTTGGTAATGAGCAAACATGCCGCTTTTAAGGTAAAGAGCTAGCGCTGCCTGTGAGACCATAGAGCTGTCAATGTCAGTTGTATTCTTGAACTTCTGAAATACAGGGACCAATTGAGAGGGTAAGACAACGAGGCCAAGACGCAAGCCAGGAAACATGATTTTGGAGAAGCTTTTTAAGTAAATGACCATTTCTTCAGCATCAAAAGCATAAAGCGGATCTCTGCGCTGACGGTATTCAAAGTCAGCCAAGTAATCATCCTCCACCAGATAGACGTTGTATGTTTTTGCGAGTTTGACAATCGCCTTTATCGTCGCAGTATCATAGGAACACCCCAAAGGATTGTGAAATCTTGGCATGGTATAGAAGAATTTAATATCCCCTTGCTGAAATATCCGTTCCAGTTCTTCTAAGTCTATTCCTTCTGTATTGCGTTTGATTCCCTTTACTGACAAATTGTAGGTTTGAAGTTGCTGAAGATAGAGGTGATAGGTTGGCTCTTCAACCAGAATTGTTGATCCTCCGTTAGGAAAGGGCATCATACTTAATATGAATAGTGCTTGCTGAATACCAGAAGTTATGAATAACTGGGACGGTTTGCTGAATACCTGATAATCCTCTAAAAGCTTTCTGCCTTCGTTCAGTAAGGCTGGCATTCCCTGAGGTGTCCCATAGTTAAATAATTCTTCCTGATATGTATCAATCGCTTTATTAATGCAGTGTTGGAAATCTTGAAATGGGAAAGCATGCCACGTTGGAGTAGCTGTCGCAAAATCATAGGCATAATTCATTTTTGGTTCTACCATTTTTAGATGATCCATCACGTAATATCCACTTTTCGGAACAGCGTATACCAGGTGTTGCTGTTCTAACATTTGTAGTGCAGCAATAATCGTTGTTTTATTTACACCCAAACGTTCGCTGAGGGACCGAATAGAAGATATTTTCTGACCTGCCTGCAACTGTTCCGTTTCAATTTGTTCTTTTAGCATTTGGTAAACAAGCATGTACTTTCTCATCTACCTGACCTCCTTATTCAATCCACTTGGAACTTTTCCTCATTATACCCTTTTACTGTACCGGTACAGTTACATTTTTTTTCGAAACTTCGGTATAGGAATACCTATATGCTTAACCTAATGAAGAAAAGGAGGGAAACCATGCATCCCAAGACATTGATAGCAGCTATTTCATTTTCAATTATTATAGGTTTATCTTTCTTGTTTGTTAAGTGGACATTAAGCACAGCGTCCCCACTTGAAACTTTAGCCCACCGCTTCACGATTGCCTGGGTCGGTGCAAGCCTTATTTTGCTTTTTCAAAAAAGACGGATACGGATTCAGAAGCAGCATCTTTCCTTGTTTCTCATGATTGCCTTGTTGTATCCAGTATTGTTTTTCGGATTTCAAGTATATGGGCTCAGCTATATATCTTCTTCCCAGGCTGGAATTTTTCAAGCGATTGTACCCATATTCACATTAAAACTTGCTAGCCTATTATTGAAGGAATCTTCGACAAGTAAACAAAAATTGGGCATTGCTTTTTCTGTCGTAGGCGTCGTATATCTGATGATTAATATGAATGGAGAACAAGGACTCACTAATTTTTGGGGAAGTCTCCTAATTATTTTTTCGTCTCTTTCCATCGCCTTTTACCATGTGCTTGTCCGCAAGTTAACAAAGCACTACACACCTTTTCAGCTTACCTATATCATCACATTGTTTGGATTTGTTTTCTTTAATGCATTTTCCCTTGGAAGCCGGATATTGAATGGTTCTGTAGAAAGTTATTTTGAATCGTTTGCTTCCCGAGAGTTTATACTCAGTATTCTATATTTAAGCCTGCTTTCATCTTTGTTGACGTCATTTCTCTCAAACTATGTGTTAGCTAAAATTCCAGCAGTGCAAATGAGCATTTTTAGTAATTTGGCCACACTCATCACAGTTTTAGCAGGGGTGGTCTTTCTTCAAGAGGCGTTCCTCCTCCACCATTTTATTGGAGCATTTCTGATTTTACTTGGCATTTACTTTGTTAACTTTTCAAGAAAATCCAAACAGATCAAAGAGGGTAATGTATGCCTATCAAAAGACTCAGAGATTTAGTAAGTTCACGCACTTCCCTATACTGCACTTCAAATACGATGAGTACATTCGGAAAGATACAGATTTAACAGAAGTCGAGTGGTTTCAAAGCTGTTACGGCTTAGGCAAATGGTGGATTATTGGTTTCTTTTATTGATAGTCCTGAGTTACCGGTTCTTTCAAAACAAATTTCAAAGACCATACAAACGGAAACTTTTTATAAATTTAATAGAAAATCGTTCGCACATCGAGGGCGAATATGAACGCTCTATAATTTTTCATAGGTATGTTCTATCTCAAAATCTATAGAACTTTGGTCGACATAAGGAATTCCTCTCCCGTAAATGCAACTCTTTCAAGTGTCTGGAAGGCTCCTGCTTTGATTTCCGTACCGATCAGATTATTCTAATCACTGTTCAGTGTAATTGCCGCCCACTGTTTAGACTCAAAATGGACGCCGGTGAGCCCACCCTTGAAGAGACTTTCGATATCTGCAAGCCATGTCTCCATGATGGAAAGGTCATTCTCTATAGTCATCAAAGCCCTCGTCTGGTTCGCATCAAATTCATACAAATCGGCAATCGTAATATCTCTTTAAAGAAATGGCGGCAGTCGGATTTCCCAACTACCACCACTTTATCATTCATTCAAGTTAACTTACTTTACATCTTTAACAACAACTTCATACATATCTCCAACTTTTTCATCTTCCGGTACCAATGCGTAATAATTTTGATCATTATCTAAAATAAATTGAACCAACTTTGTGCTTGTATCATTCCAGTAATTTTTCATACTAGAATAGTATTCTTCCACATCTTCTTTATAATCCAACTGCAATATATATTCTTTTTCGGTCATCGCAAAAACAATTAAACTTCCTAAGAGATTTTTTTGCTTATTTTCTTCTTTATATTCTTGTAGTAAGAACCAGATTTGGCCTAATCCTATAGTTTTTTTGTATTTTTCATAGAAACTACTATCATCCATAACCTCATAATCCTGTATCAATTCATTGATAAATGAGTGCCATCTTGTTGGAATAATCTTTTCCAATAAAGGATTTTTGTCAATTCCTTCAATTATTTCACCTAACTCTTCAATTTCATGTTCATTGTTGTATTCATTTGTAGAGAGGGGCTTGAATTTCATTGAATTCTTGTAATGCGCCAAATCATATGGATAGTGATTATGATTTATGAGGCTTGCATCATCAAGTTCGAGTATCTTTGCTAGTGCTGCTGTTTCAAAGCTCCAATACCCTATATATCCCGGTTCTTTATGGGAATTTTTCCATTCGTAATCATAATGACCTTTAAACCATTCCTTTTCCATATACGTTTGCATGCTTTTAGAAGCTTCTCTTTTATCAGTTTGCGCAAGTTCTATAATTTCTCTCGTTTTTGCATATGGATTTTCTTTAAAATAAACATTAGTGATTTTTTTCCAGCCAATATCACTAGCACATAATAAAAAGTCAATCACTGAATCACTCATATTTTTCTTCTCAACTAACTTACTTAGTCGTTCTATATTCTTTTTATCCGTTTCTAATAATATTCCTAAGGAAATCACCCAAAGTAGATTTACATATCCAACATTCCTAGTCCCTGTATGCTCTAAATTATCAATTGCATTATGAAAATCTTCTTCTATTGTACTAATGTCTTCTCCTAAGGAATACTTTGCAATAACATTATCCGTCTCATTTATAAAATTTGATAGATAAGTTTCTTCTATGATGCTTTTATTATCATTAGGATATCTTTGAATACCATTTTTTTCATCTTCTTCTAAACTATTAATTTCCTCTCTATCTTCTTCAATAATTTTTTTATTATATTCTATTCCTTCTCTACATTTTTCTTCTATACATAAATGATCTCTCATTATATTTGATTCCTCCTAGCTTTTGAATTATGGCCATTCTCCAATGATTTTACCATTGGCATCTAGCTTATATGTTTTTACATTTCCAGTACTATCAACTTTTGATAGTACTCTTTCTACTTCACCTTTTTTTAATGATCTCGCAATCTTTGTTGCTAATTGTTTATCTCCATCAACAGCTTTCAATACTCTACTTTTTTTAGTTACCACACCTGTCAACCAATCATCTGACATTTGTTTTCCATCTTTAGCTTTTCCTAATTGTGAACTACCAAACTTAGCTTCATCAATAACATATTTGATATTTGAATCCACATTTGCATTTTCGTATAGTCCGTCAATCCCTTTTACTATTTTATCATCTATACTTGATGGTGCATCTCTGCCTATTGGCTTTAAGTCAAACCCAGCATCTTTTAAACTTTGATTGTTTACTAGATTATCAGTTGATTTTATTTCACCAAAATTACCTTTTTGTTTATTTGTAGCTGTTTTCGTATCAAAGTCATCCACATTTGTTTTTTTACTTCCACCAGAACTGCCTTTTCCCGTAGCCTTACCAATATCACTCTCAACTTTCTTAGGACTTATCCACTTCACAATTGAAGACTTCCTAACAAGTCTAATACCCGCTGTACCCGCTTTTATCGCTGGCCCAAAAGGGGTAATCGAGGCCATGGACAGTCCCTTGGCCATGTAGGAACTATCGGGATCCGTGATTGTTTTTAAGTCATCCAGGATTAAGAAGTTAGCTACTCCCAACCCGGCTTTATCAATGAGGCTCAGTTCTTTGGGTCCGTAATCCTTTGAAACACGAACGAGTCCTTGGTTCATCATGATGTATTCGCCCGTATTCGGATCGATTGGGTAGTCATTCACAGGATTACCCACATGTTGTTCTTTTTCCATTGCGGCATAGAGTGCCTTCAATTGCTCATCTTCAGACGTATTCGCCCCTACTAGATTGCCAGGTTCATTACCGGATCCTTGTCCCCCATTTACGCCGTCCATCCCGGCTGTCCGTTGTGCTAAATCTGTCTGAAGTGTATTTTTCGCCGACAATGCTGCCCATTTATCCATCGGGAAGTCGATGGCCGTCACACCGTCAGTGAACAATCCTTCAATATCAGAAAGCCATTTTTCCATTGTCTTCAGGTCATTCTCAATCCCTATTAAAGCCCTCGTCTGGTTCGCATCAAATTCATACAAATCGGCAATCGTATGATCCCGTTTCCTCCGTGCATCCCGAACCCCTTCCTGCACATCACTATCATTCAAATGTGGAAGGGCAACGATATCGGCGACCTGATTCATAATGTCGTTCGCTTCGTCGGTGAGACTGCTTGTCAGTTGTGAAATTTCTGTAAGTCCGGCTTCAACTTCTCCTTCAAGGAATGTTTCACGGATGAACCCGTTC